>CAVVOC010000001.1:0-145188 GCA_963749855.1 uncultured Alphaproteobacteria bacterium
GTGCCCAGAGCCGGAATCGAACCAGCGACACGCGGATTTTCAATCCGCTGCTCTACCAACTGAGCTATCTGGGCCCCGGTCCTGCGCAGCTTGCGCTCGGGTATCGGGGTATTATGCGAGGCGGGTGGGCCTGTCCAGAGGGGCGGGCGACTTTTTTGGCCGCGGGCGGCGGGCTCAGGGGCGATCCGCGGCCTCGTCCCGGGCGTCGCCGTCCGGAGCGTTCTCGTCGGTCTCGGGGCCCGGGATGACGTAGCTGCCGGTCAGCCAGCGGCCCAGGTCGACATCGGCGCAGCGGCGCGAGCAGAAGGGGCGGTATTTCGCGTCGGTCGGCTTTCGGCAGATCGGGCAGCTCATGCCAGCACCTCGCGCAGGGGCACGCGGTCGCGCTTGCGGACAAGCTCGTAAAGGCCCAGCGTCGTCCAGCCGGCAAGGCTCGTCTCGGCCGCCTCGCCCTTGAAGGCGGCGCGCAGCACCTGTTCCAGGGTCGCGCGGTCCTTCTTGGGCATCGGGGCGAAGTCGATGACGACCTGCCCGCCCAGCCCGCGCAGGCGCAACTGGCGCGGCAGGTCGCGGGCCAGCGGCGATGTTGACCTTCAGGCTGGCCGCGGGCGAGGTGTCGGGGCCGGTGTTCACGTCCACGGCCACCAGCGCGCGGGTCGGCTCGATCATCGCGTGGCCACCGCCGGGCAGGGGCACCTTCGGGTCGAGCAGCGCCTCGATCATCTCGGCCAGGCCGAAGGCGGCGAAGGCGCCCGTCCCCCTCGGCGACCTCGTCGGGCGGCGGGTCGGCCCAGTCGCGCCAGGCGGTCTCATGCGCGTCGGGACCATCGACCAGCAGTTCCGGCCCGCCGGTCAGGTCGGCCAGCACCGCCTCGGCCAGCGCGCGCATCGCGCGGATGTCCTCGGCGATCTCCTCGGCCTCCGCTGTCTCGCAGGCCGAGCGCAGGATCAGGCCGAGGTCGGCGTCGGCCCCGCCCATCGCCTCGGCCGCAAGCGCATCGAGCGCCTCGCGCACCTCTTCGTCGCGGATGCGGCGCGAGATGTTGCGGCCCGGCGCACCGGGGGTGACGATGGCGTGGCGGCTCTTGAACAGCAGGCGCGTGGTGACCGGCAGGGCCTTGCCGGGCTCGGCCGGACCGCTGACCTGCACCAGCACGGGCTGGCCGGGGGCAAGCCCCGAGACCTGCCGCAGAAAGCCCGATCCGCCGGGCAGCCGGACGAAGACGCCGCCCTGCCCCTTCACGGGCCGGTCGACGATGGCGCGAAAGATGGCGCCCGGTCCGGACTGCGTCCTCGGGCGGGTCGATCAGCAGGTCCTCGAGCCGCCCGTCCACCATCAGCGCGGCGGCGGGCCGACCCCGGACCTCGTCCAGCACGACGACGCGCCCCTTCATGCCGCCCTCCAGACCGGCAGACCCGCCGCGGCCAGAAGCGCCGCCGTTTCGGCCAGGGGCAAGCCCGACGATCCCGGTGAAGCTGCCCGAAATCCACGGGATGAACGCGCCCGCCCGCCCCTGGATCGCATAGCCCCCCGCCTTGCCCTCCCATTCGCCCGAGGCGAGGTAGGCGTTCAGTTCGACGTCGGAGAGGCGCTTCATCTTCACCACGCTGACCGACGTCGCGGGTCCAGAGGCGGTCGCCGCGGCGCACGGCGACCGCGGTGATGACCTCGTGCCGGCGACCGCCGAGCGCGCACGAGGAAGGCCGCCGCCTCGCCCGCGTCGCGCGGCTTGCCGAGGATGCGGCGGCCGAGGGCCACCGTGGTGTCGGCGCAGAGGATCGACGTCATCCCCGCCGCCGGGCACGGCCAGCGCCTTTTCGCGGGCGAGGCGGGCGCAATAGGGGCGGGGCAGTTCGCCCTTGCGCGGGTCTTCGTCGATGTCGGGGGGAAGGATCGCGTCGGGCACGAGGCCCAGCTGGGCCAGCAGCTCCTTGCGGCGGGGGCTGCCGGAACCGAGGATCGAGCTTCACTTGAAGCGGTAGTTGATGCGGCCCTTCGACAGGTCGTAGGGGGTCATCTCGACCTGCACCTTGTCGCCGGCCAGAACCCGGATGCGGTTCTTGCGCATCTTGCCCGCCATCGTCGCGATCAGTTCATGGCCGTTGTCCAGCTCGACCCGGAATGTCGCGTTCGGCAGGAGTTCCTTCACGACACCGGGAAATTCGAGCGTGTCTTCCTTGGCCATGGTCTCTCCAAATGCTTCCGCCCGCGTCAGGGCGCGGGCAACGGGCGCTAAATGCGCTTGTGACGGCAGGTTTTCAAGCGGAAAATGAACGGGATGCCCTGTGGCCTGGACCGGCTGGGCCTTGCGGGCGGCACATTGATATCAAAAGACAATGCGCGCGGCCCGATCCCGGCGCTCACCGCCGCGCCCCTTCCCCGACGTCATTGCCTGAGCCGCCAGCCGGAACGGAAGATCCACCAGACCGCAGCCAGGCAGAGCGCGGTGAAGCCGAGGATCGCAATCAGGCTGACACCCACGGGCACATCCGCCGTGTCGAAGAACGACCAGCGGAACACCGACATCAGGTAGACCACCGGGTTGAACAGCGCGATGGTGCGCCAGATGCCGGGCAGCATGTCGATGCTGTAGAAGCTGCCGCCCAGGAAGATCAGCGGGGTCAGCACCAGAAGCGGGATCAGCTGCAACTGCTGGAAATCCTTGGCCCAGATGCCGATGACGAACCCGAAGAGCGAGAAGCTGATGCTGGTCAGCGCCAGCAGCGCGAGCATCGCCACGGGATGCGCGATGTGCAGGTCCACGAAGAGATAGGCCGTGGCCAGGATCACCAGCCCGATCAGGATCGGATTTCACCGCCGCCGCGCCGACATAGCCCAGCACGATCTCGAAGTAGCTGACCGGGGCCGAGAGCAACTCGTAGATCGTGCCGAGGAACTTGGGAAAGTTGATCGCGAACGAGGCGTTGGCGACCGACTGGGTGATCACGGTCAGCATCATCAGCCCCGGCACGATGAAGGCGCCATAGCTGACACCGCCGATAGTCTCGATCTTGTGCCCGATGGCCGCGCCGAAGACGACGAAGTAGAGCGCGGTCGAGATCACGGGCGAGATCAGCGACTCGACGATGGTGCGGAAGAAGCGGGCCATCTCCTTGCGGAAGATGACCGCGACGGCGTGCAGGTTCATGCGTTTTCCCTCACGCAGGCCGACGAAGATATCCTCGAGGCTGCTCTGTTCGGTGGACAGGTCGGTCAGGTGCAGGCCCGCCGCGCGCAGGTCGCTCAGAAGCGAGACGATGCCGGTCCGCTCGCCCCTCGTGTCATAGGTGTAGATCAGGCTGCGCCCCTCGGGTCCCAGGGTCAGCGCATAACGCGCGCAGCGCCTCGGGGATCGCCGTCAGCGGCTCGGCCAGATGCGACATGCAGCCGCTTCTGGCCCATCTGCGCCATAAGCTCGGCCTTGTCCTGCACCAGCAGGATCTCGCCCTTGTTGATCACCGCGACGCGGTCGGCGATGGCCTCGGCCTCTTCGATGTAATGGGTGGTCAGGATGATCGTGACGCCCTGCGCCCGCAGGTCGGCCACGACCTCCCACATGTCCTCGACGCAGCTCCACGTCGACGCCCGCCGTGGGCTCGTCGAGGAACAGCACGCGCGGCTCGTGCGCCAAGCGCCTTGGCGATCAGCACCCGGCGCTTCATGCCGCCCGACAGGGGCATGATGTTGCTGTCCTTCTTGTCCCAGAGCGAGAGCTGACGCAGCACCTGCTCGACCTTCGCCGGATCGGCGGGCTTGCCGAACAGGCCGCGCGAGAAGCTGACCGTGTTGAACACCTTCTCGAACGGCTCCAGCGAGATTTCCTGCGGGACGAGGCCGATCAGGTTGCGCGCCGCGCGAAAGTCGCGGACCACGTCATGCCCGCCCACGGTGACGCTGCCCGAGGTCGGCTGGACGATGCCGCAGATGGTGGAAATGAGGCTCGTCTTGCCCGCGCCATTGGGGCCGAGCAGCGCCAGGATCTCGCCCTCCTCGATCTCGAGGTTGACGGATTTCAGGGCCTGGAACCCGGTCTTGTAGGTCTTGGTCAGGTTCCGGACAGAGACGATGGACGGCATGGTGCACCGGGGTTGGGGATGGCGACCTTATCGGCTGGCGCAGGCATCGGAAAGGGCGCGGGAGAAGAAAGTCCCTGCACAAGGGGTGTGCAGGAGAGACCGCGTTTCGCGTGCGGCTGTGCGGTGAATGGGCTCGCGGTCGACGTTGCCCCCACGAGCCACGCGCCCCGGCGAAGGCCGGGGCCTCACTGATCTGGGTGATCGCTTATGCCATCGGGGCCCCGGCCTTCGCCGGGGCGCGGTAGGGCTACCCCTTGGCGGGCTCCGTCGGCGGCCCGAACCGCTCCAGCATCCGCGCCCGGATCTGGTCGCGGGCCTGGCGATAGGCGGCGAGCTTGGCCTCGCGGCTTTCGCCCAGGCCGGTCGGATCGAGGATCGGCCAGTATTCGACCTCGAGATGGTTGATAGCGCGTCAGTTCCAGCGCCTGCCGCTGGCTGGCGGGCGACAGCGCCACGATCAGGTCGAACTGCGACAGGTCATCGCCCCATTCCTGCATCTCCTCGAAGACTGCGCGAGCGGTGGCGGCGACAGTTCGATCCCCATCTCCTTGCAGACGGCGACCGAGAAGCCGTCGATCTCCATGTCGTTGCGCACGCCCGCCGACTGCACATAGGCGCGCTGGCCGTAGATCTGCTTCATCAGCCCCTCGGCCATCGGCGAGCGGACGGCGTTGTGGTCGCAGCAGAACAGCACCGACGTGGGGAAATCGCGCACACGTCAGCCCCAGTGCAGGACGCAGATCAGCGTGAACAGGCGCCGCGCGGTGTCGATGTCGACCACGGCCTTGCCCTCGAGCCGCTCCTGCAGCACCCGCGCGCCTTCGTTGTGGATGCCGCGCCGGGCCATGTCGATGGCCTCGATCTGGCTGGGCGGCAGGCGCTTCACCGCCTCGAAATAGCTTTCGCAGATCTGGAAGTAGTCCTTCACCACCTGCCGGAAGGGGCCGAGCGACAGGTGGAACTCGCCGACCTTGTCGCCGCCCTCGTCGGCGATGTCGAAGACGAGGCGGCCTTCGCGGATCGCCAGGCCAAGCCGGTAGGGGCCGGGCGGGCACCGGGCGGTCCTCGCGCGTCGGCAGGGCAAAGGAGTTGTCCTCCAGCAGGTCGAAGATCGCGACGCGGCGTTCCTGCTCGATCTCGGGCGTGGGGCGGGCAAGGCCGCGCTCGTCGATCTCGATATGGCAGAGGCGGTTCATGCGTCCTCGGTCCCGTCGAAGGGCGTGGCGTTCAGCCGGTCGAGCCGGGCGCGGACGGACAGCCCATGCGCCTGCAGCGATTCCGACGTGGCCAGGCGCTCGGCGGCCGGGCCGATTGCGGCCAGCGCCTCGGGCGTCATCCGGGCCAGCGTCGTGCGCTTGAGGAAATCCATGACCGACAGCCCGCTGGAGAACCGCGCCGAGCGCGCCGTGGGCAGCACATGGTTCGGCCCGCCGACGTAATCGCCGATGGCTTCCGGCGTCCATGCCCCAAGGAAGATCGCCCCGGCATGGGTGATCTGCGCGGCCAGCGCCTCGGGGTCGGCGACGCAAAGTTCCAGATGTTCGGGCGCGATGCGGTTCGACAGGGCGGCGGCCTCGTCCAGGTCGCGCGTGACGATGACCGCGCCGTTGCTGCGCCCAGCTTGCCCCGGCAATGGCGCGGCGGTCCAGCGTTTCCAGGCGGTCCTCGACGGCGCGCGCGACGGCACGGCCGAAGGCGGCGTCGTCGGTGATCAGGATCGACTGCGCGCTTTCGTCATGTTCGGCCTGGACGAGCAGGTCGAGCGCGATCCAGTCGGGGTCGTTGTCGCGCGTCGGCGATGACGAGGATTTCCGACGGCCCGGCGATCATGTCGATGCCGACCCGGCCGAAGACCCGGCGCTTGGCGGCGGCGACAAAGGCGTTGCCGGGACCGGTGATCTTGTCGACCGGCGCGATGGTTTCGGTGCCATAGGCCAGCGCCGCAATCGCCTGCGCGCCGCCGATGCGGTAGATCTCGTCCACCCCCGCAAGCCGCGCGGCCAGCAGGACCAGCGGGTTCACCACGCCATCCGGCGTCGGGCAGCAGATGACCAGCCGCTCGACCCCCGCCACCTTGGCCGGGAATCGCGTTCATCAGGACCGAGGACGGATAGGAGGCCGTGCCGCCCGGCACATAAAGGCCCGCCGCGCGACACCGGCGTCCAGCGCCAGCCAAGCGTCGCCCCGGTCGCGTCGGTCCAGCATCGCATCCTCGGGACGCTGGCGTTCGTGATAGGCGCGGATGCGGTCGGCGGCCAGTTCCAGCGCGGCGCGATCCTCGGGCGAGACGGTGGCGATGGCCGCATCGATCTCGGCGGCCGTGAAGGCCAGCGGTCCGGCCGTCAGGGCCAGCCGGTCGAAGCGCGCCGTCAGGTCGAGCACCGCCGCGTCGCCCCGCGCGCGCACATCGGCGATGATGGCGGCCACGGCGGCATCCACATCCTCGGCCTCTTCGCGCTTCTGCCGAGAAGGGCGCGAAAGCCAGCCTCGAAACCAGCATCGGCGGTGGACAGGAAGACGGGCATCGGCAGCACTCCTTGCCCGCCCGCATCTAGCGCGGCGCGCGCGCGCGCTCAACCGTCTCGCAGTGACTCGGATCGCTCGGCCGTCTGTACGAAATCGCCCAGTCGTCGTCGTTCGAAGTATCCCGGGTCCGGGGCTGGCAACTCCGGCCCGTGCGCCGCGCTCAGTCCGGGTGGCCAGGCACCTTGCCCGAGGGCGCGAGATAGGGCCGGGTCACGTCGCGCAGCCGTCACCTCCAGCGCCTCGACCGTCCAGCGCAATCGCCCCGTCGCCGGCCAGCGTCAGGATCACGCGGCCCGTGCCGTCCTCGCCCGGCTCCCATGCCGACGATCGAGCAGCGACAGCACCGTATCCCGGTCGGCGCGGTCGATCCCTTGCGTCCGCACCGCCAGCACCTCGTCCACCACCAGCAACGGACTGCACCCGCTCATAGCGGCGGCCCGCGCGTCTCGGCCGCCTCGCGGTCTTCCCAGCGGAAGCGGTTGACCAGCAGGGCAAAGCGGCGGCGCGCCTTCTGCCAGCGCATCTCGGTGATCGGAAAGACCGCGTCCTGCACCAGCGCCGCGATGCACGCGCCAGGTCCTCGGCGTCCTGCGCGACCAGATGCAGCGGGCGCCTCGCCCCCGTCCTCGAAGCGCGCGTCGGCCATCAGGCCGCGATCCGTTCGATCTGCGCCCCGCAGGCCGACAGCTTTTCCTCGACCCGCTCGTAGCCCCGGTCGAGGTGATAGACGCGGCTGACCACCGTCTCGCCCTCGGCCGCCAGCGCCGCGAGGATCAGCGAGACCGAGGCCCGCAGATCGGTCGCCATCACCGCGCGCGCCCTTCAGCTTGCTCGACGCCCGTCACCGTGGCCGTGCCGCCCTGCACGTCGATCTTCGCGCCCATCCGGATCAGTTCGGGCGCGTGCATGAAGCGGTTCTCGAAGATCCGCTCCTCCAGCACCGAGGTGCCCTCGGCGGTGCAGAGCAGCGCCATCATCTGCGCCTGAAGGTCGGTCGGAAAGCCGGGGAACGGCTCGGTCACCACATTCACCGCACTGACGCCGCCCGTTGTGGCGCGAGACCTTCAGCCCGCGCGGCGTCTCCGTCGACATTGATCCCGGCCTCATCCAGCTTCTCGCAGAACGCGCCCACAAGGTCGATCCGCCCGCCGAGGCATTCCACCTCGCCGCCGCAGATCGCGGGGACCAGCATGTAGGTGCCCAGCTCGATCCGGTCGGTCACCACCGGATGCGTCGCCCCGCCCAGGCGGTCGACGCCCTCGATGGTGATCGTCGACGTCCCCTCGCCCTCGATCTGCGCGCCCATCCGGCGCAGGCATTGGGCCAGGTCGACGATCTCGGGCTCGCGCGCGGCGTTCTTCAGCACCGTCGTGCCCTCGGCCAGCGTGGCCGCCATCAGCGCGTTCTCGGTCGCCCCGACCGAGACGAAGGGGAACTCGAACACCGCGCCGCTTCAGCCGGCCGCCGGGCGCCTTGGCGTGGACATAGCCTTCGCGCAGGTCAAGCTCCGCCCCCATCGCCTCCAGCGCCTTGAGGTGCAGGTCCACGGCCGCGCGCCGATGGCGCAGCCGCCGGGCAGCGAGACGACCGCATGGCCATCGCGCGCCAGCATCGGCCCAAGCACGAGGATCGAGGCGCGCATCTTGCGCACGATGTCGTAGTCGGCGGTGTGGTTGGTCAGGTCATGCGAGGACAGCGCCAGCACCTGCCCGTCCTGCAAGCGTGGCGACCTCGGCCCCCAGCGATTGCAGAAGCTGCGTCATCGTGCGGATGTCCGACAGGCGCGGCGCATTGGTCAGCGTCAGCGGCTCGTCGGTCAGCAGCGTGGCGGGCATCAGCGTGAGGCAGGCGTTCTTCGCGCCCGCAATCGGGATCTGCCCCTTCAGGGCGCCGTTGCCCCGCACGAGAATGGAATCCATAGGCCTGCCCTCATTCGCTTGTGTCCTGCCGGTCCGCGCCGGCTTTGTCGTCCGTCTCGTCTGCGGCGCGGGCGCGCGCCTGCGCCTTGCGCCGCGCCATGTTCGCCTTCAGCGCCGCCTTCAGCCGCTCGGCCCGGGTCGTGCACCCCGGCGCGTTCCGGCCGTTCCGCCTGGGCTTCGTCCGCGCCTGCTCATCCCCGTCTTCTACCGCAGCCCCGCGACAGGGTCCAGATCAGGCCGACCCGCGAATTGGCCTTGCACCGATGCGGGATTGCGTCTAATCACCCGCCCGTGACGCCCAAGGCATCCCCCGGCGCTGCAGTAGCTCAGTGGTAGAGCACTCCCTTGGTAAGGGAGAGGTCGAGAGTTCAATCCTCTCTTGCAGCACCATCTTTCCCTCAGGAGATTGATGCAGCGCCTTTGCATTTCCGACATTTTTCGCACCATGGGTCGCACATGCGCGGCCACACCGCGCTCTCTTGGGCTTGGCTCTCTTGCGGAACCCTTCCCCGAGCCATGCGTTCCCGCTCTTATCCTGGGGGGCAAAGCCGTGACATTGGACAGCCTGATTGCGTCACTGCACGATGTCGATACGATGCTTCCCCTTGCCTGCAGCGTCGTGGCCGGTGGGTTGATCGGGGCGGAGCGCGAGTTTCAGGGCAAGCCTGCGGGACTGCGGACCCATACGCTGGTCTGCTTTGCCTCGGCCCTGATGACGCTTCTGGGGCTTCGCCTCGCCGAGTGGACGTCGGCCCTGCCGCCGGACGTGCAGATCGTCAGCGATTTCGCGCGGATGCCCCATGCGATCCTGACCGGGATCGGGTTTCTGGGCGCGGGCGTGATCTTTCGCGAGGGGGCCTCGGTTCATGGGCTGACAACGGCCGCCTCGCTCTGGCTGACGGCGGCGCTCGGGATCGTGTTCGGGACGGGTCTGCTGGAGCTGGGCGTCATCGGCACGATCATCGCGCTGGCTGTCCTCGTCCTTCTGCGTGTCCTGCAGAACCTCTCACCCCCGCGTCCGACCGGATTGCTCGAGGTAACGATCACGGCGGGCGGGCGCGAGGACGGTGCCTGGCTTCGGTCGGCGGTCGAGCAGCAGGGCCTTCGCCTCGGGCCGCTCTCGCTTCACGAGGATCTGGCAGCCGGGACGCGCCGATACACAGCGCTCGTCTCGTCACCGTCTGGGCCGATCGATTGCGATCATCTCGCACGATCGTTTCGAGACACGGGCCACGTCCGGGACTGGTCGGTCTCCCGGCTCGAAAGCGAGTCCGTGTTGCCAGCCTGACGGCGCGCACGCCCGATCGCCGCCCAGGAAACTCAGCCACGATCAAGCACTTCGACGGAAAGCACGGTGGGAAGATGGCGCGCGATCTCGTCCCAGCTGTCGCCTTCGTCGCGGCTTGCAAAGACGGACCCGCTGTTCGTGCCGAAATAGACGCCGACCGGATCCCGCGTGTCGCTGGCCATCGCCTGGCGCAGGACCGTGAAGAAGCAAGCCGTCTGGGGCAGTCCGTCGCGCATCGCCTGCCACGTCAGCCCCCCATCGCGGGTCCGCCAGACCGCGGCCGCAGCCTCCGGGGGGTAACGCCCGGCCATGTCCCCGTTGAGGGGAAGCGTCCAGACCGTCAGCGGATCGCGCGCGTGGACCTGGATCGGGAACCCGAAGGTGGAGGGCAGGCCCGCGGTGATGTCGTCCCAGCTCCGGCCCCCGTCGGTCGACCGCCATACGCCGTGGTGATTCTGCTGATAGAGCATGTCTTCGGCGCCCTGCGCGCGGACCATGTTGTGAACGCAATGCCCGATCTCTCCGCCCGCGGGGCCAGCGGGGTGATCGTGAAGATGGCAGGCTTCCGTGTTCGACAGCCGGTTGCGCCGCTCCCAGCTTGTGCCGCCATCCTCGCTGGCGAAGACTCCGGCGGCCGAGATGCCGACCCAGACTTTCTGGCGGTTCGAGGGGTCGGTCAGGATCGTGTGAAGGACCAGTCCGGCGGCGCCGGGATTCCATTCTGACGCCGAGGGATGATCGGTCAGGCTCTCGATCCTGCTCCAGCTGCGGCCAAGGTCGTCGCTGCGCAGCAAGGCCGCAGGCTTGGTCCCCGCAAGAAGCGTTCCCCCGGCGTGATGCAAGGACCAGACCTGCGAAAAGCTGTCCTCGAAGGGCAGCGGCGCGTCCGACCAGCCCACCATCTCGGCAAAGTCGGCGTCGTCCTTTGCCCAGTCGTCCATCTTGCCTTTGGTCAGGCGGACAACGTTCCACGTTTCGCCCCCATCGTCCGAGCGCCAGACCCCCGCCCCCTGCCAGTCACCGCCGCCCCCGGCCCATAGCATCCCGCTCTCAGCGTCCCCGATGACATGGTTGATCGGCCAGCCGTCGCAGAACGGACCGCGCACGGTCCAGCCGCTGCGATCCTGTCCCGCCATCGATCAGGAACACGCCCTTGGTGGTGCCGACAAGAAGTGACAGATCACGTGAGGACATTCTGATGTCTCCCGTCTTGCATCCGGGAAGTCTAATCCAGGCAAACCACCCTGTCGCCCTTTTCCGTTCAGACTTGGCTTCGCGGTGGCGCCCCGCGGCCAGGGCCGGGTCCGCCGCGCACAGGACTGCGGGCCGCCGTCATCCCCGCGCGGTGTCCGCGTCTGCCTTGCCGCCCGTAAGCCCTTGGTATCGCTCCACAAGGAAGGCCCTGACGGCCACGTCCCCGGTCAGGGCCATCGCCGTTTCCAATGCCCGCGCTGCCTCGTCCCGCGATCCGGCAAGCTCGGCGATGCGGCTGCGGGCGACCCACCAGGGCTGATGTCGCCCGACCCGTTCGACGGGAAGCGCGTCGAGCTCGCTGAGGCCCGCGCCGGGATCGCCCGCCTCGGCCAGCACCACCGCCCGTCCGATCCGCGCGCCGACACTGTCGGACTGGGCGACCAGAAGGTCATAGAGGGTGCGCAGCGCCGCATGGTTCACCCGGCCGGTCAGCGGCCGCTGCACATGGACCGACTGGATCGCCGCCTCGCACTGATAGCGCCCGAACCGGCCCGCGCGGGATGCCGCCACCAGCAGCCCTTCGGCCTCGATGATCCGGTCGCGATCCCAGAGGCGCGCATCCTGGCGGTCCAACGGCACGAAGCGGCCCTCGGCATCGCGCCGGGCGCGGTGCCGCGCGCTGCAATAGAGCATGAGGGCCAGCAGGCCCTTCGGCTCTGGCTCGTCCGGCATCTGCCGGGCAACCAGCCGCGCCAGCCAGATCGCCTCGCCGGTCAGGGCGTCGGGAGCGCCGGGCGCGTCGAGGCCCTCCCAGCCCTGTCCGAATGCCGCATAGATCGCATCGAGCACCGCGCCAAGTCGGTCGGGCAACGCGTCCGGTCGCAGGGATCGCGAACCGCAGGCCCGCGTCGCGGATGCGCGCCTTGGCGCGGACGAGGCGCTGCGACATGGCGGCGGGTTCCGCCAGGAAGGCGCGGGCGATGGTCGCAGCGTCGATCCCGAGGACGGTCTGCAGCATCAGCGGCGTATGCGCGGCGGGGTCGATGGCGGGGTGGGCGCAGACGAACATCAGGCTCAGGCGCTGGTCGCCCATAGCCGCCCCTTCGTCCGGCAGGTCGAACCTGCGGATCAGCTCCGGCTCCGCCGCGCGGCGCAGGATCTGGCCGCGCACCTCATTCCTCAGCCGGTTCCGCGCCGCCGTCAGAAGCCACGCGTCAGGATTCAACGGCACGCCTGTGCCCGGCCAAGTCCGAAGCGCGGCCAGAAGCGCTTCGGAAAGCGCATCCTCGGCCGCGGCGATGTCGCGATTCTGAACCGCGAGGATCGACAGGAGCTTGCCGTAGCTGTCCCGGGCCGCAAGCTCTGCGGCCCGGTGTGCGGCAGCGGGTTCGTGGGCTTCGCTCACGCGCCCGGCGACGGCATCGGTGGCAGCACCGGACGCACTTCGACCGAGGCGCTTTGCGCCGAAGGGGCCTGCGCGGCCCAGTCGAGCGCGGCATCGAGGTCGGCCACCTCGATCACGAAATAGCCGCCCAACTGCTCCTTGCTGTCGGCGAAGGGGCCATCCTGCACCACCCGCTTGCCGTCGCGCACGCGCACGGTCGTGGCGACATGCGGTCCTTGCAGGCCGTCGCCCTTCACGATGACACCGGCCTGCGCCATGGCACCGATGAAGGCCGTCCATCCGCCCCAATACTCCCCAGCTTGGGCAGGATCGTTGCGGCGGGCGAAATCCTCGGCCGTTTCGTTCAGGATAAGCATGTATTGCACGTCGGTCTCCTTTCGAGACGGGATATCACGGATATGCGGGAAAATCAGCGCCTTGCGGCCGGATGGCGGCTGAGGGCCAGCAGGCCGGCCGCGATGACCACGACGAGGGTCAGGATGACCACCTGCGGCGCGCCAAGCGCGGCAAAGACGCCATGCACCGCATCGCCGATCCAGAGCGCGACATAGGAAACCAGCGACGCCGCGAGGACCGGCATCGCAGCACCCCGGCGCAGGAGCAGCAGGATGCTGCCCACCAGGCCACCCGCCACGCCGATGGCGAAGGCCAGCGTCATCCAGCCGGGATAGCCGGTCATCACGACCGCCTGTTCGGCGGTCATGCCGCCCGCGACAAGGCTCTCCGGAGTTGCGGTGACGCTGCCCGCGAACTGGACGGCCCCGAACAGGTTCCAGGCGATCCCGCCAAGTGCGGCGGCGGTCATCCACGCGGGGGCCCGCGTGGTCGAAGAGGCGAAGGGAAGGGCGGCCATGGGTATCTCCTGCTTGCACGAAGCGTCCATGCTGGAGGCTTCTGACAGGATGACACGCGAGTGCCCGGGATTTCGACAACGGGCCGGAAATTTTTCGCGCATGGCCCACGGGGGGCACCGGCACGCCAGACCGTCAGCTGATCGAAGGCATGCCGGACACCGTGGGGCGATGACCTGTCGGACGCAGGCCGCGCCAGCGAGAGCGGCGGTTTCAACAGGCAGGTCCGGCCCTTACGGCGCAACGATCGTCAACCCCGGGTAGGGATGCCCGATCGCAGGGTTTGCCGGGTCGCTATTCGAGCACCGGTTCAGTGCGCTCGATGCGGCGCGCGCTCGGGTCGATCGGACGAAGAAAACCCACGCCGCCGAACGGCCCATCCGTCGCAAGCGTCGAAGGCGGGATGCTCGGGTCATGCTGACGCGCAAGAATGGCGAATTTTCCTGCGGCAGCCAGCGCCGCGACGATACCCAACGTCAGCAGCGAAAGAAGCGGCACGATCCAGGTGAAGTCCATGGGAACCTCCATTGCGGTTGCAAGGCCACAATGCGCGGGCCGGGGTGCGGTTCCCTCCAGGCCCCGACCTGGGATCAGACGGCGCGCCGCACGGCCTCCACGATGTCGTCCACCACTTCGGTCAGCATCCCTTCATCCTCGCATTCCGCCATGACCCGGATCAGCGGCTCGGTGCCCGACTTGCGGATCAGAAGCCGCCCCTTTCCGTTCAGCCGCGCCTCGGCCCCGGCGATGGCGGCCTGGACGGAGGCCGCCTTCAACGGCTCCTGTCCCGCGCCGTAGCGGACATTCTTCAGCATCTGCGGGACTGTCTCGAAGCTTTGCACCAGCGCGCTGGCGGGCTGGCCCGTGCGCGCCATTTCGGCCAGGAACTGCAATCCCGCGATCAGGCCGTCGCCAGTCGTGGCAAAGTCGGTCATCACGATATGCCCCGATTGCTCGCCACCGAGGTTCCAGCCACCCTTGCGCATCGCCTCGACCACATAGCGGTCGCCCACCGGCGCGCGCTCCAGCCGCAGGCCCCGGCCCGTCAGGAACCGCTCCAGCCCCAGGTTCGACATGACGCTCGCGACCAGCGTGCCACCGTTCAGCCGCCCCTCCACGGCCCAGCGGGCCGCGAACAGCGCCATGATCTGGTCGCCGTCGGCCACGCGCCCTGCCTCGTCCAGGATCATCACCCGGTCGGCATCGCCATCAAGGCAGATGCCGACATGCGCGCCATGCGTGACGACAGCCTCGGCGGCGGTGGTGACATGGGTGGACCCGACCCTGTCGTTGATGTTGTGCCCGTTCGGGCTGGTGCCGACCGGGATCACCTCGGCCCCCAATTCCCACAGCGCCTCGGGTGCGGCGCGATAGGCCGCCCCGTTCGCGCAGTCGATCACCACCTTCAGCCCGTCAAGCGTGTAGCCTTGCGGGAAGGTCGACTTCACCCGTTCCACATAGCGCGCGCGCCCGTCGTCGATCCGCTTGGCCCGCCCGATGCGGTCGGGCGGGGCCAGCGCCATCTCGCCGTCTAGCAGCGCCTCGATGGCCGCCTCTGCCTCGTCCGACAGCTTGAATCCATCCGGCCCGAAGAACTTGATCCCGTTGTCCGCCGCCGGGTTGTGGCTGGCCGAGATCATCACGCCAAGGTCCGCGCGCATCGAGCGGGTGAGGAACCCGACCGCCGGTGTCGGCACCGGCCCCAGCAGCAGCACGTTCATCCCCGTGCTGGTCAGCCCCGCCGTCAGCGCGTTTTCCAGCATGTAGCCCGACAGGCGCGTGTCCTTGCCGATCACGACCCGATGCGCGCCCTTGCCGCCGCTGGCCTGGAAGTATCGGCCCACTGCCGCGCCGAGACGCAGCGCAAGTTCTGCCGTCATCGGATAGGTGTTGGCAGTGCCTCGCACGCCGTCGGTACCGAAAAGTGTCCTGCTCATGCCCCATCTCCCAGCGTTATCGCCTGCCACAGGGCAAGCGCCTGCCGTGTTTCGTTCACATCGTGGACGCGCAAAATCTGCGCCCCCTGCGCCACCCCCGTCAAGGCCACGGCGAGCGACCCGCCACGCGCCGCTCGGCCACCGGCTCGCCCCCCACCGTCCCGATGAACCGCTTGCGCGACGCGCCCAGCAGGATCGGGCAGCCGAGCCCGTGGAACAGCGACAGCCCGCGCAGCAGCGCAAGGTTATGCGCCACGGTCTTGCCAAAGCCGATCCCGGGATCGACCACGATCCGGTCACGCGCAATCCCCGCCGCCTCGGCGAAGGCGATCCGCGCGGCGAGGAAGTCATACACGTCCAGCAGCACGTCCTCGTAGACCGGGTCGTCCTGCATCGTCGCGGGGGTGCCCTGCGCGTGCATCAGCACCACCGGCACACCCGCCTGCGCCACCAGCGCCGCCATCGCGGGATCGAAGCCCAGGGCCGCCACGTCGTTGACGATGCCCGCCCCGGCCTCCAGCGCCGCCTGCGCCACTGCCGCCTTGCGGGTGTCGATGGACAGCGGCACCCCAAGCCCCACCAGCGCCGCGATCACAGGCGCGGTGCGCGCCACCTCGTCGGCCACCGCGACCTCGGCCGCGCCGGGCCGCGTGCTCTCGCCGCCGATGTCGAGGATTGCTGCCCCCTCTGCCGCCATCGCCCGCGCCCTGCGCCAGTGCCGCGTCGGGATCGAGGAAACGTCCGCCATCCGAGAAGCTGTCCGGCGTCACGTTCAGGATGCCCATGATGCGCGGGCGGTCGAGCGCCAGACCCGCCAGCGCCGGGCGCGGCGCGGTCAGCCGGGCGATCACCTCAGGGGGCATCTCTGCCGCAGGCACCACCCGCGCCGCCCGTCCACGCTCCAGCCGCTCGGCATGGGTGAACCAGCACCATCCGCCCGCGAGCGGCAGCGCGCCCGCAGGTCGTGCGGCATCGGTCATGGCGAGGGGGCGGAAATAGATCATCGCAGCGTCTGACTGCCCTGCCCCGGCACCGCTGGCAAGCGGTTCGCTCAGCCGCGCTCCACCGGAACGCGGCTTCCCGCCGGAACCGAAACATCGCCGTGAAGCACAAGCCGCGCCGCCGCCATCGTCTCGGCCAGCCAGAGCGCCAGTGCCACAGGATCGCTGCCCTTCGGCCCATCCACCGCATCGAGCACCAGCTTCGACGGGGCCCAGACCACCATCCGCCCGTTCTTCATCGCCCAGTCGATCTCGGTCCGCGCGGCCACCACGACGCAGCGCGGATCGCGCGCGGCCAGCACCCAGGCGTTCTGTTCGATGGCCAGCAGGTCCACGCGGCGCTGCGTCGGTTTGTGTCCCGTCACCGGGCGCGCCAGATCGGGCAGCCCGACGGTCAGGATCACCGGCGACCCGCCCGCCTGAAGCCGGTCGAGCACCCCCGGGAGGCCCGATGAGGCAATCGCGGCATTGTCCAGATAGACCACCACCGGATGCAACGCCTCGTCCGTCGCGCTGCGCACCGGCACCTCGGCGCGCGAGCGCACGATCTCGACCCCAAGCGCGCCCGGCCCACGATCCAGCTTCTCGATCCGCACGAAAGCGCGCATCGCCTGCGGCTCGGCCAGGATGCGCTCGGCGATCCGCTCGGCCAGCGTTTCCAGAAGGTTAAGGCGCTCGCTGGCGAGTTCCGCGGCGATGGCCTCGGTGATCCGATCATAGGACAGGATGCGATCGACATCGTCATCCAGCGGCCCGGATTGCGGGCGCACTTCGACCACCACGTCAAAGCGCACCCTCTGCCGTGTGCCGCGCTCCTGCTGGAAGGCCCCGATCTCGACCTCCACCACATGCTCGCGCAGGCTGATCCGGTCACGCGGATCGGCGCTGGCGCTGGCTTCGGCCCTCTCCTCGGGATGGGCAAAAGCAAGGCTGATGTCGCTGGTCATGGCCGCTCCGGTCCGGGATGCGCCCAGTCTAGCCGGTGCGCGCGGCGGGCCTAGCCCACCCGCGGCACCGGGCGCAAGGGGGGCGACATCACCCGCCGCTTGCGATCCGGTAAAAGCGGTGCGCGCCAATCGCCGCGGTCTGCGGCATGCGCCGGGCCCAGCCGGGGCGCACATGCTTGGTATGGAAATGCGTGGCCCCGTCGGTCAGCGCGCGCGGCGCGCCATCCAGCATGACCCGTGCGATCTTGCCCGCCACGCCAAAGGCCTCGCGGTCGCGGATGCGGTCCTTGCGCCCGTCGCAGGTGAACGAGAACTGGCAACCCTTGGAGCCGCCCTGATGCACCACCCGGCAGACCGTGCGCGGATAGAGCGGTGAGTCAACGCGGTTCAGGATCACCTCGGCCACCGCGAATTGGCCGCGGATGCTCTCCCCCCTCGCCTCGAAATAGATCGCGGTCGCCAGGCAATCCCACTCGGCATCGCCGGTGGCGATGGGTTGGGCGTCAATCCACGCTCGGGTGTAGTCCGGCGCGGGGCGTTTCGGCAGCGGATCCGGCCCCCGCAGGACCGAGCGCATGACGCCCAGTTGTTCGGGCGTGATGACATCCCGCGATGGCGCGGGAAGGACACGAGAGGGTTCGAAGGGCGAGTATCCGGCAAGGACGGGCATGGGCCCGCCCCTCGGCAGATCGGCAAAGGCACTTCCGGCCAATAAGCAAAGCCCGATCAGCCCCCCGGCAGCGAGGGTATGAAGGCGCATGAATGTGGTATCCCGGTACTGTTTCCGTCGTGCCGCCCGTGACCGGATATCCCCACCCGTGGACGACAGCCTGTGGACTTAACCCAAAGAAACCTGTGGGTAAATTGTGGGTGGCACAATTGCCACATATATATCAATCACTTGCGCGAACATCCGCCTAAGTCACTTTAACTGCAAAACCTCAAGTTGCAGGGCAATTGCCCAGTGATGCCGAAAAAGCCCAGGCTCAATGCGTGCTGTTGCGATCCTGCAACGCCAGATGCGCGGCCGCGAGACGCGCCTGAGGCACACGATAGGGCGAGCAAGAGACGTAATCGAAGCCCGCGCGGCGACAGAAGGCCACCGATTCGGGGTTGCCGCCGTGCTCGCCGCAGATGGACAGAGTCAAGTCGGATCGCGTCTTTCGCCCCCGCTCCGCCCCGATCAGCAGCAGTTCGCCCACGCCGTCGACATCGAGGATCTGGAACGGGTCCTCCGGAAACACGCCTTGCTGCACATAGGTGTTCATGAACCGCCCCGCATCGTCACGCGACAGGCCATAGGTCATCTGGGTCAGGTCGTTGGTGCCGAAGGACAGGAAGCTTGCGTGCTGCGCGATCTCGCCCGCCCGCAGCGCCGCGCGCGGCGTTTCCACCATCACGCCCAGCTTGTAGTCGAAATCCGCACCCGTCCGCGCCCGAACGCGGGCCGCCACGGCATCGACTGCGCCTTCACCAGTTCCACCTCGCGCCGGGCCGAGACGAGCGGGATCATGATCTCGGGCACGACCGGCTCGCCGCGCCGCCCGACCTCGACCGTCGCCTCGAAGATCGCCTGCGCCTGCATCGTCGTAGATCTCGGGCAGCACGACCCCCAGCCGCACCCCCCGCATCCCCAGCATCGGGTTGCACTTCCGACAGAGCCTCGGCCCGTCGCGTGACCTCGGACAGAGGAATGTCCAGCGCCTCGGCCAGCTCGCGCAGCCCTTCGCGCGAATGCGGCAGGAATTCGTGCAGCGGCGGGTCGAACAGGCGGATGCAGACGGGCAGGCCCTGCATGATCTCGAACAGCTGGATGAAATCCTCGCGCTGCATCGGCAGAAGCCGCGCCAGCGCCGCGGCGCGGTCGGTCGCGCTGTCGGCAAAGATCATCTCGCGCATCACGATCAGGCGGTCTTCCTCGAAGAACATGTGCTCGGTCCGGCACAGGCCGATCCCCTGCGCCTCGAAGTTGCGCGCGGTCTGCGCGTCGGCAGGCGTGTCGGCATTGGCGCGCACGCCGATGTCGCGCACGTCATCGGCCCAGCCAAGAAGCTTGCGGAAGGCGTCGTCCAGCGCCGGGGCCAGCATCTCGCGCCGCCCCCGCCAGCGCCTCGCCCGCCGTGCCGTCGATCGTGATGACGTCGCCCTCGCGGAACACCCGGCCATCGGGCGCGATCAGCTTCTTCTCGCGCCCGTCCAGCCGCAGGTCCGACGCGCCCACGACGCAGGGCAGGCCGATGCCCGCGCGCGATCACCGCCGCGTGGCTGGTCATCCCGCCGCGCTCGGTCAGCACGGCCACCGCCGAATGCATGCCCCGGATATCCTCGGGCGCCGTCTCGCGCCGCACGAGGATGCAGGGCTCGCCCCGCGCGGCGCTCGCCTGCGCGGCGTCCGACGAGAACACGATCTGCCCCGTCGCCGCCCCCGGCGAGGCGGCGATGCCCCTGACGAAGCGGTCGCGCGGCGCGCGCGGATCGACCTGGTGGTGCAGCAGTTCCGGCAGCGAGCGCGGCTCGACCCGCAGGATCGCCTCGTCCTTCGTGATGATCCCGTCCTCGGCCAGCGCCACGGCGATCCGCAGGCCGGCGCGCGGACGAGCGCTGCGACCTTCACCGCATCCAGCACGGCCAGTCGGCCATCCTCGATGGTGAACTCGATCTGCATTTCCTCGCGCAGCTTGCGTCCGGCAGCGCGCGCCATAGCGCAGAAGTTCGGCGAAGACCTCCGGTGCCACATCCTCCAGCGACGGCCCCCGCTTGTCGCGCGTCAGGTAGATCGCCCCCGGCCGCGCCAGCGCGTCGCGCCCCTGGCTCTGGCCCAGGTAGCGCCCCGTCACCTGCGGCTGGCCCGTCACCGGATCGACGAACTGGATCACGCCGGAGCCCGAGATGCCCTGCCCGATCCCCTGCGCCATCGCCTGCACGACAAGGCCGAGGCCGCCGTTCTCGGGCGCGCCCTTGGCCTGCCGCAGGAGGCGCGCCGATGTCCCCTCCCACGCGCGGGCCATGGAGCGCAGCACTTCGGACAGCTGCTGCGCCGGGTCTGCGGGGAAGGCCTCGTCCATCTCGGCCTCGTAGGCGCGCAGCGCGTCGCGGATCGCCTCGGGCGAGGGCGCGGGCACGTCGAACATGTCGGGGTCGAGCCGCGCGACGTGGATCGCGTAGCTCTGGATGAAGCGCAGCTAGAGCGTGTCCGCCGCCTCGGCCCCATGCGTCTGCTTCAGGCGCGCGTGGCGGGCGGCGTTCATCCCGATGTTGAGCACCGTCGCCGGCCCGCCCCAGTCGGGGTTTTCCGGGCTGGGGCGGACAGAGACCAGCGGCGCGTGACCGAAAAGGCTGAGGATCCCCTCGCAATTCACGCTGCCCCCGGCGGCAATGCCCCGCACGGTGGCCGAGGGCAGCGCGACCGTTTCCGGCACCGGCAAGCTCCAGCCGCACGAGCCGCTGCAGGCATTTCGCCCGCCAGCCATGCGTCACCGCCGCGATGCGGGCCGTGGGCGTGACTTCGGTATAGTCGAGGATCGGGTCGTGTTTCTGCACTGCGGCATCCTTCGTTCATGCGCAGCATGACCGTGAAAGCGCTGTCAGGCAAGCCTGACATGAGCGAAAATGACGGGACGAAAGTCCAAGGGCTTGGGCGCGCCGCATGGGTCCCAAGCGAAACGGACTGTCAGGCGGGCTTGTCCTAGCCTTCGATCTTCGTGAGGTCCGCGACCTGACCGCAGATCGCGCGGATGCGGTGCAGCAGATTCAGCCGGTTGCGCCGCACGATCTGGTTGTCGCTGTTCACCTGCACGCGCGGTGAAGAAGGCATCGACCGGCCCGCGCAGGGCCGCCATCGCCGCCATCGCCGTGGCGAAAGTCCTCCGCCGCCATCGCCGGGGTGATGATCGCCTCGGCCCGGTCGAGCGCGGCGAAGAGCGCCTTTTCCTCGGGGCCTTCGGCGAATTTCACATCCGCCCCGAAGGAATACTCGACCCCGTCCTTCTCCTCCGCCTGCGTCAGGATGTTGTTCGCCCGCTTGAAGCCCTGCGAGCAGGTTCGCCCCGTCCTCGGTCTTCAGCACGGCCGACAGCGCCTCGGCCCGCTTCACCAGCAGCGTCAGGTCGTCGTTGCCGGGCATGGCGAGACAGGCGTCGATCACGTCGTGCCGGATGCCCTGGTCGCGGAGGTAGACCTTGAGGCGGTCGTGGAGGAAGGCGAGGAGGTCGATCGCTGCATCGTCAGCGTCGATCGGCTCCGCGCGTACCAGTCCATCGCATCGCCACCTCGGAGTTTGTCCAGCGCTTCAGCGTCGATCAAGTACGCAGGTCCATCGACGATCAGCCATTCGCTACGACCGCGCTCAGAACTGCGTCCAGCGTCCGACTTCGTCAGATGGAGTCGTCGCAAGCCCGATCTGGTCGAGCGCAGCAACTGCGTGTCGAAAGCTGTCGACGCGATCAGTCGCACTCCATTCCCCAGCACCAACCGGATCACCCCCAACGCCGCCCGCCGCAGCGCAAACGGGTCCTTGCTCCCCGTCGGCTTCTCGTCGATGGCCCAGAACCCCGTCAGCGTGTCGATCTTGTCCGCCAGCGCGACGGCGACCGACACCGGCTCGCCCGGCACCGTCGTCCGACGGCCCCAGCGGCGAGTAATGCGCCGCTGCAGGCCGCCGCCACCGCCTCGGGCAGCCCCGCCGCCCGCGCGTAGTAGCCGCCCATCACGCCCTGCAATTCCGGGAACTCGCCCACCATCGCCGATTGCAGGTCGGCCTTCGCCACCCGCGCGGCCTCGGCCGCCAGGTCGGGCGAGGCGCCCACCAGCGGCGCGATCTCGCGCGCCAGCGCCTCGATCCGGGCGATGCGCTCGGCCTGAGAGCCCGAGCTTGTTGTGGAAGGTCACGTTGGCCAGCCCCGCCGCCATCCCCTCCATCCCCACGGACTTCACCACCCGCAGGTCGTTCTCCCAGAAGAACTTGGCGTCCGACAGCCGCGCCGACAGCACCTTCTGGTTGCCCGCCAGGATCGTGGCCCCGTCGTCCGCCGTCTCGCGGTTCGCGACGGTCACGAATTTCTCGATCCGCCCCGTCTTCGGGTTGCGCACCGAGAAGAACTTCTGATGCTCCTTCATCGAGGTCTGCAGAACCTCGGGCGGCAGGTCGAGGAACTCGGCGCCGATCGCCCCCATCAGCACCACCGGCCATTCCACCAGCCCCGCCACTTCGGCGAGCAGCCCCGCATCCGGCACCACCTCCAGCCCCTGCGCGAAGGCGGCCTGGCGTCGCATCCTCCCAGATATGCGCCTCGCGCTCGGCCGCATCCAGCACCACGAAGGCGCGCTTCAGCTTCGCCCGGTAGTCCTCGAAATTGTTTACGGAAAACGGCGCGGGCGCCATGAAGCGGTGGCCGCGCGTGACGTTTCCGGCGACGATCCCGTCGACCTCCAGCGGCACCACGCTCGCGCCCGCCCTCGTCGCTCATCACGCAGAGGATCGAATGCAGCGGCCGCACCCAGCGAAGCGACCCCGCCCCCCAGCGCATCGACTTCGGCCAGGGAAACTCGCGGATCACCCGCTCCAGCACCTCGGCCACGATCGCGGCGGCGGGACGGCCCGGCTTCTCGACCACGGCGAAGTAGACCTGCGCCCTTCTTCTCGTCGCGCAGCTCAAGCTGGTCCTTCGTCAGCCCGGTGGAGCGCAGGAACCCCTCCAGCGCCGCCGCGGGCGCATCCGCGCGCGGGCCCTTGCGCTCCTCGCGCACCGCCCGGCTTTCCGCCGTCAGCCCCTCGATCGCCAGCGCCAGCCGGCGCGGCGTGGAAAACGCCCCGGCACTGGCATAGGTCAGCCCGGCCTCGACCAGCCCGTCGGTCACCAGCTTGCGCAGGTCCTCGCGCGCCCGCGCCTGCATCCGCGCGGGGATCTCCTCGGAGAACAGCTCGATCAGCACATCCGGCATGGGATCACTCTTTCAACGTGTCGTTCAGCTGGTGCCAGGCAAAGGCCCGGCCATCGGGGAACACCGCGACCACCCGGTCAACCCCGCCGCGCCACCTCGTGCTGCGAGCAGGAAGGCCAGCGCCTCGCCCCGCTCCAGCGCCTCGCCGATGGCATCGGCGTCGAAGCAGTCGAACCAGCCGGGCGCGGTCAGCGGCACGGGCCTGGGGTAAAGCTGGTAGGTCTCGGTCAGCGTGGCATGGGTCAGCGGCGTGGTGAAGCAGGCGCGGAAGCGCAGCGGCGAGGAACTGCGCGTCGATCCCTTGCAGGTTCTCGACGACGATGGCCTCTGGCACGTCGCTTTCGAGGGGCACCAGCGTGATCTCGTTGCCGGGGGTGAAGCGCGCCGGCTCGTAGAAGGCATAGACCTGCAGCCAGTACATCGCGATCCCCGCGACCAGCCCGATCAGCACGATGCCCCCCGCAACGATCTTGCCATTCAAGACGCCACCCCGCCGCCCGCCTCGGTCGTGACGAAGGCATCGGCGCAGGCCTTGGCCAGCGCCCGCACCCGCCCGATATAGGCCTGCCGCTCGGTCACGCTGATGACGCCGCGCGCGTCGAGCAGGTTGAAGAGGTGGCTCGCCTTGATGCACTGGTCATAGGCCGGGTGCGCCATCACGATCGTGCGCCCCGCCTTGTCGGGCTGGGCCGCGGACAGGATGCGCCCGCATTCGGCCTCGGCATCCTTGAAGTGCTGGAACAGCATCTCGGTCTCGGCCTGGTCGAAGTTCCAGCGGCTGTATTCCTGTTCGGTCTGGCGGAACACGTCGCCATAGGTCAGCGGCGATCGGCGCCTGCGGGTCGTTGAACGGCATGTCCATCACATGGTTCACGCCCAGCACATACATCGCCAGCCGCTCCAGCCCATAGGTCAGCTCGCCCGAGACGGGGCGGCAGTCATGCCCGCCGACCTGCTGGAAATAGGTGAACTGGCTGACCTCCATCCCGTCGCACCACACCTCCCAGCCCAGGCCCCAGGCGCCCAGCGTCGGGCTTTCCCAGTCGTCCTCGACAAAGCGGATGTCGTGCAGGCGCCATGTCGATGCCGATGGCCTCGAGCGAGCCGAGGTAAAGCTCCTGCAGGTCGGGGGGCGAGGGTTTGATGATGACCTGGTACTGGTAGTAGTGCTGCAGGCGGTTCGGGTTCTCGCCATAGCGCCCGTCCGTCGGGCGGCGCGAGGGCTGGACATAGGCCGCGGCCCAGGGCTTCGACCCGAGCGCGCGCAGCGTGGTCGCCGGGTGGAAGGTGCCCGCGCCCACCTCCATGTCATAGGGTTGCAGCACGGCGCAGCCCCGGCCGGCCCAGTAGGACTGCAGCCGCATCAGGATCTCCTGGAAGCTGCGCGGGGGGGCAAGCGGGGCGGGCATGGACAGCGTCTCCTGCGAAAGCGCCCTCTCCATAGGCAAGCCGCCGCACAGGGTCAATGCGGGCGGCCCGCCTCAACCGGAATTGACGTGCATCCGCCGGTCGCTCTGCTAGGGTCCGCGCCACATTTCAAAGCCGTGAAGCAGAGACGGGGACCACGTGAGCACAAGCCGGACCGCCAGCCTTGCAGGGCTGGTCGCAGTTTTCACCCTGACATTTCTTCTGATGCCGCTCGTCGCCAAAGCCCAGGACCGCGCCTGGGTCCAGATCGAAGCGCAGCCGACCCTGACCGAGGCGCTGGAACGCGCCCGCGCCTATGCCTCGGCCTTCCCCGAGGTGCAGGGCTATGCGCTGCGCTCGGGCTGGTATGGCATCCTGCTGGGCCCCTACAGCCGCGCCCAGGCGGATGCACGGCTGGCCGAGCTGAAGCAGGAACGGCTGATCCCCGGCGACAGCTTCATCGCCTTCGGGCGCGAGTTCCGCGAGGCATTCTGGCCGCCCGCCGGGTCGCAGGCGGTAACGCCCGAGCCCGCCGTGGACGCAGCCCCCGCCGATCCCGCGCCCGAGGCGCTGGCCGCGCTCGCCCCCGATCCCGCGCCCGCGAAACCCCTGCCGAGGCGCGCGCCGCCGAGGCCGCGCTCGACCTGCCCGCGCGGCAGGAGGTGCAGGCGGCGCTGCAATGGTTCGGCTTCTACGACGCCGCCATCGATGGGGCCTTCGGCCCCGGCACCCGCGCCGCGATGGCCGCCTGGCAGGAGGCGAATGCCGCCGAACCCACCGGCATCCTGACGACCGCGCAGCGCAACGCGCTCACGGGCGCGCACCGGCAGGCGATGGCCGAGCTGGGGTTGCAGCGGATCAGCGAGACAGAGGCGGGCATCGAAATCGACCTGCCCTTGGCGATGATCGAGTTCGACCGGTACGAGCCGCCCTTCGTGCGCTATCGCGAAAAGAACGGCAGCGGCGTGCAGGCTTTCCTCATCAGCCAGCCCGGCGACGAACGGACGCTTGCCGGACTTTACGACAGCCTGCAATCGCTGGCGCTGATCCCCCCCGGCGGCGAGCGGACGCTGCGCGAACGCGACTTCACGATCGCTGCCCGCGACGACCGGGTCGAAAGCTACAGCTTCGCCGCGCTCGAGGGTGGCCTCGTCAAGGGCTACATGCTGGTCTGGCCGGTCGCGGAAAGCGCCCGGATGGCCCGCGTGCTGGAGGCGATGCAGAAAAGCTTCCGCGCCGTCGGCGACCGGGCGCTGGACCCGGGCCTTGCCCCGATGTCGGCGGCGCAGAAGCAGGGCATGCTCTCGGGCCTTGAGGTGCGCCGCCCGAAACTGTCGCGCTCGGGCTTTTTCGTGGATGCCACGGGCATCGTGGTGACCAGCGCCGAGGTGCTGCAATCCTGCGCGCGCCTGACCATCGAGGGCGACAAGGCCATGACCCTGCGCCTGAACGACCCTGCCTCGGGCCTTGCGCTGCTGGTGCCCGAGCGTCCGCTGGCCCCGCCGGGGGTCGCGGCGCTGCAGGGGACAGCGGAACGCGAGGGGGCGGAAGTCTCGGTGGCGGGCTATCCCTACGAGGATGCGCTGAACGCGCCCACCCTCACCTTCGGTACCGTCGCGGCGCTGACGGCGCTGGACGGCGACCCCGGCCTGAAGCGGCTCAGCCTGACCGCCGAGCCCGGCGACGCAGGGGGTCCGGTGCTGGACAGCACGGGCGCGGTGGTCGGGATGCTGCTGCCGCACGACACCGACCCGTCGCGCGTGCTGCCCGAGGATGTGGCCTTTGCCCTGCCCGCCGCGCGGATCGCTGCCCTGCTCGGCAGTCAGGGCATCGCCCCGCAGGCTGCCCAGCCGGGCGGCGCGCTGCCGCCCGAGGACCTGATGCGGCGCGCGCGGGCGATGACGGTCCTCGTGTCCTGCTGGGAGTGATCACTGCCGCCAGAAGCGCGGCAGGATCAGCACATAGACCGACAGCAGCTCCAGCCGCCCCACCAGCATCCCGGCGATCATCAGCCACTTGGCGGCGGCCGGAAAGGCGTCCACCGCCCCGGTTGCGCCGACCTGCGCCCCGAAGGCCGGGCCGATGTTCGCAACCGAGGTCCAGGCCGCCGTCACCGAGGCGCGCGCATCCAGCCCCGTCAGCGACAGCCCGGCCACCAGCACGGCAAAGGTCGCCATGAACAGCGTGAAGAACAGGATCACCGAATCCACGATCTCGCCTTCCACCAGCCGCCCCTCGTAGCGCAGGCGGTTGATCGCGTGCGGCTCGTGCAGGCGGCGGATCTGCACGCGGATCGCCTCGAACAGGATCAGGAAGCGGAAGACCTTGATCGAGCAGGCGGTCGACGAGGTGCAGCCGCCGATCAGCCCCACCATCATCAGCACCACGAACGAAAACGGCCCCCAGAGCGTCAGGTCAACCGAGGTCAGCCCGGTGCCGGAGAAGGTCGAGATCACGTTGAACGTCGCCTCGCGCAGCATTGGCCACAGCGGCGCGCCATGTTCCAGCACCTCATAGGTTGTCACCGCCGCCACGGCATAGGCGATCCAGCGCAGGTAGGCCCGCACCTGCACGTCCCGCCAGATCGGCCGGACATCGCCCTGTGCCAGCTGCACGAAGCGGATGAAGGGCAGGCTCGCCAGCACCATGAAGACCGAAGCCGCGATCTCGGGCGCACCCTGCCAGGGTGCGAAGGACGCGTCCACCGGCGCGAACCCGCCGGTCGAGACGGTGGACAGCGCATAGACGACGCCGTCATAGCCATCCATCCCCAGCATCCGGTAGGTCACGATGCAGGCCACCGTCAGGATCAGGTAGATGCGGATCAGCGCCACCGAGATGTCGAAGGCGCGCGGCAGGATCTTGCCCAGCGTCTCGAAGCCTTCCGTGCGGAAGAACTGCATGCCACCGACCTTCATGATCGGCAGGAAGATCATCGCGACCAGAAGGATGCCGAGGCCGCCCAGCCATTGCAGCATGACCCGCCACAGGTTGGTGCCCCGTGGCAGGTCATCCAGCCCGACGAACACCGTCGTGCCGGTGGTCGTCATGCCCGATACCGCCTCGAAATAAGCGTCCGTCACCCCGGCACCGGGCGCGCCCAGCATCAGCGGCAGCGCGCCCGCCATCGGCAGAACCAGCCAGACCGCAGTCGTCAGCAGGAAACTTTCGCGCAGCCCCAGCCCCTTACCGCGCCCGCTGGCGCAGGCCAGCGCCATCGATCCGCCCACCACGCCCGACAGCACCGCGGATTTCGCGAAGGCCAGCGCGTTGCGGTCCCCGGCGATCCAGTCGACCGCCATGGGGATCAGCATCATCGCCCCCATGGCCGCCAGAAGCAGGCCGATCACATATCCGACGGGGCGCAAGTCGATCATGACCGCAGGCTTGGCCAGTCACCCGGCCCTGTCAACCGCCGCCGCTCTCAGCGCATCCAGAAGCGCGGCAGCACCACGACGAAGATCGCGAGCAGCCCCAGCCGCCCCATCAGCATCGCCACGATCATCAGGACGATTGCCGCATCGGGAAAGTCGATGAACGTGCCGGTCCGGGCCACGAGCGGCCCATAGCCGAAGCCGATATTGCCGAGCGAGGTCCAGGCCGCAAACAGCGCGCTTTCGGTATCCACGCCGACCAGCGTCATGCCGACGCTCAGCACGCCGATCAGCACGATGAAGGCGCAGACATACATGATGACACCGTTCAGCGCCTCGTCCGCCACAGTCCGCCCCTCGTACTTCACCGCGAAAATCCGGTTGGGCGAGGCGATCAGGCGCAGTTGCGCGGCAATCGCGGCCAGCGTGACCTGCATCCGGAACACGCTCAGCCCGGCAGCGCTCGAGGATGAGCAGGCCCCGATCACGCCGATCACGAAGGCCACCACCATCGAATAGCCCCCCCAGGCGGCGAAATCCCCGCTGAAGAAGCCGGTGCTGGACATGATGGAGGTCAGGTTGAACAGCGCCTCGCGGAAGGTGGGTTCCAGCGCCCCGCCTTCGGACCAGACCCGCCAGGCGGTCACGGAAAGAACGGCATAGGCCAGCCAGCGCAGATAGGCGCGGATCTGGCTGTCCACCCAGATCGGCCGCGCCTGTCCGTTCACCAGCTGCACATAGCGAATATAGGGCAGGCTGCCGAGGATCATGAACAGCGCCCCGGCATACTCGCCGGCCCCCTGATAGGGCCCGAACGAGGCGTCGCGGGGCGAGAAGCCGCCCGTCGCGATCGTCGCCATGGCGTGCACCGTCGCGTCGAGGCGGGTCATCCCGATGGCAAGATAGGTCATCGCGCAGGCCACCGTCAGCGCCGCATAGACCCACAGCAGGTTCAGCGCGATGTCGGTCGCGCGCGGCAGGACCTTGCCCAGCGTGTCGAACCCCTCGGTGCGGAAGAACTGCATTCCCCCCACCCGCATCACCGGCAGGAAGATCATCGCGATGATCGCGATCCCGAGGCCGCCCAGCCAGTTGAGCATGCCCCGCCAGAGGTTGATCCCCGGCGGCAACTCCTCGAGCCCGACGAGGATGCTCGCCCCGGTGGTGGTGATCCCCGACACGGCCTCGAAGTAAGCGTCGATGAAGCGCGCCTCGGTCTCGCCCAGCATGAAGGGCAGCGCCCCGAACACCGGAATCAGCGTCCAGATCGCCAGGGTCAGCAGGAAGGCCTGGCGGATGTTCAGCGGCTCGGCCGCCGCATTCCGGCTGGCAAGCGCCGTCATCGCCCCGGTCGTACTGGCAATCACGGCGCAGCTGAGGAAAACCCGGGCATCGTCCGATCCCGCCAGCCAGTCCACCGTCGCGGGCACAAGCATCAGCGCGCCCAGCACGGCGACCATCAGGCCAACGATGTACCCGATGGGGCGCAGGTCGATCATGCGCGCAGGCTTGGCCCCGCTCCGTTCGGCTGTCAAGCCGGAGCCGGGGCGGGGCATGGGTGCGGCCTTACCCGGCGTGGATCAGCGAGGCGAAAAGCCGGGGATCGAGGCTTTCTGCCGCGAAGGTTTCGCCCTGGGTCAAGAGGCTTACCGCGTCGTGGCTGTGGAGCAATTCCTGATGGCTTGCCACGATGCGGAAGTCGCCCACGCGCGGGTCGCGCTGCAAGGCCTCGCAGAAGCTGCGCGCGGCGTCCTCGACGAAGATCGGGTTGGCGGCGTTCAACTCGGCAAAGGCCTGTTCGTCCTCGCGCTTGACCATCACCTGCGTCTCGGTCGGCACACCGTCGCGGGCAAGGTCGATCAGATCCTCGAACCACAGGCAGTCCGTCGCCCACCACCTCGACCGAGATGCGCGCGACCGACCGCTGCGAATGCGGCGTTGCCAGTTGTCCGCGCTCGCGGCGGGCATGTTCCGAGAGTTCCAGCGAGCAGGGGCAGGTGCTGGAATAGACATAGTCCAGGTGCATGATCTTCTTGCGCACCCCCGCCTTGTCCACCAGTTCCAGCGCGATGTCGTAGTACTGCCACCCCGAGAGCCCCGAGCGCAGCGACTGCACCCGCACCGGGAAGGAAAACCGCATCTGGATGCGTGCGTCGAAGCTTTCCAGGTCGCGCTTGTAGTCATCCAGCGCCGCCTCGATCACCTCGAAGCTGAAGCTGCGCTCGGCATGGGCATAGAAGGACCGCATGATGCGGCTCATGTTGATGCCCTTCTTCTCCGCCTCGAGGCTGACCGTGCCGGTCACGCTCGTCTCCAGCAGCAGGTCGCCATTGTCGCGCGTGTGATAGCGGATCGGCAGGCGGAAATTGCTGATGCCGACATGCTGGATCTGGGTCTTCGCGCCCTTGATCAGGCTCGACGGCCCGTTCTGAAGGTCGGGCAGTGTGGCCTTGTAGGCTTCATCCACCTCGAAGGCATCGGGATAGTCCCGGCGCAGCGCCGGATAGCCGTTGCCCGGCACCAGCAAGGCGACGCTCGCATCCAGCGTCGCGATCTCGGCGTCCGAGGACTTGCCCGCCCATTGCCGCAGGACGGCCAGCGCTGCCTCGGCCTCGTCCCGGCTCGGCTTGCGTTCGGTGATCGGTGTCTGGATGTTCATGAGGATGCCCCTTCGCGGTGACGGCTGCCAGTATCTGGGGTCTCCCCCCGGCTCCGTCCAGCCTTACCGAAGGAATACGCATCGGTTGCGACATCGGATCACGCCGCGCGCGTCCGATCAGCCCGCCTCGACCATGCGCTCCGACTCGCTGACCTGCACCGGCGCGGCCTGCCACACGGCCGCGCTGGCCGGACCGACGGGCCGGCCGCCCTCGGGCGGCATCATCGCCGCGAGCAAGGCGAGTGCCGCCATCCCGCCCAGTGCGATCACCGTCATCCGTTCCATGGAATACCCCTTCGCCTGCCTCACAGCGTCAGGGTTGCGCGTCGTCGGGGCGCGAGGGTGGCGCGCCCCGACCATTTTTCGGGCAGATTGGGGCGCGGCGGGGGCAGCGCCTTTGTCAGGCTGCGGCCAGCGCCTGCTTCAGGTCACGGATCAGGTCGCCCGCATCCTCCAGCCCCACCGAAAGGCGGATCAGCCCCGGCGTGATCCCGAGACGCTGCTTCTGGTCCTCGGGCAGCCTTTGGTGCGTCGTCGTGGCCGGATGGGTCGCAATGGTCTTCGCATCGCCCAGGTTGTTCGAGATCTTCACGATCTCCAGCGCGTTCATGAACCGGAACGCCGCCTCCTTGCCGCCCGCGATGTCGAAGGACAGCAGCGTGCCACCCGACCCCATCTGGCGGACCACCAGGTCATGCTGCGGATGGCTCGCCAGCCCCGGATAGATGACGCGCGACAGCCGCGCGTCGCCCTCGAGCGCGCGTGCGATCTCCAGCGCGCCATCGGCCATCGCCCGACAGCGCAGGTCCAGCGTGACCATGCCGTTCAGCATGATCCAGGCGGTGAAGGGACTCATCGACCCGCCCGTATGCTTCATGTAGGGCTCCAGCACCTTGCGGATGAACTGCGTCGTGCCACAGACCACGCCGCCAAGTGCCCGCCCCTGCCCGTCGATATGCTTCGTGGTGGAATAGACCACCACATCCGCACCCTGCTCGACCGCGCGGCTGAAGATCGGCGTGGCAAAGACGTTGTCCACGACCACGAGTGCGCCTACCGCATGGGCAATCTCGGATACGGCTGAAATGTCAATGACTTCCAGCGTGGGGTTCGACATCGACTCGAAGAACACGGCCTTGGTCCCCGGCGTGACCGCCGCCCGCCACTGGTCCAGGTCGGTCCCGTCGACGAACACCACCTCCACTCCGTAGCGCCGCAACACCTCTTCCAGGATGTACAGGCACGAGCCGAACAGCGCACGGCTCGACACCACGCGGTCCCCCGCCCGCAGCATCGAGACGAGCGCGCCATTGACCGCCGCCATGCCGCTGGCGGTGGCGAAGGCGTCCTCTGTCCCCTCGATGGCTGCGATCCGCTCCTCGAACATCCGCGTCGTGGGGTTGCCGTAGCGGGCATAGATGAACTCGTCCGCCCCGGCCTGGATGAAGCGCGCCTCGGCCTGTTCGGCGCTGTCATAGGCGAAGCCCTGCGTCAGGAAGATCGCCTCGGCCATCTCGCCATACTGGCTCCGGCGGCTGCCCTCGTGCACCAGCTGCGTGCGGCGGTTCCAGTCCTTCGTCATCATCGGTCCCCTTCGCAAGCCGTCCGCCTGCGCAACAAAAAGCCCCCGGACCAAGAGGCATCGGGGGCGGAATGACCCTGACCTCTTTAGCGGAATGTTTAACGTGGCCCGCAATCCGGTAACAAAGCGCCACGGCACGCGGCATACGCCCCCGCGCGCCGCGCGTCAACCGATCAGGGGGCTGCCGTTACAGGACTGCAACCCTTCGGTCACGCCCCTGTCGCAGCCATTGGGTAGGTATGGGCCGAAGCCACCACATATGGGCCAGGCCCCATGCCGCTTTTGCAGGTCAACGCCGAAGGCACAACACCCCGCGTCGATCGCGTGGCGCTGGAGCGCGCGTTGGCCGCCCTCCCGGACCGCGCGCCCGTGGTGGTGATGCTGCACGGGTTCCGCTACGCGCCCGGCGCTGGCCGCCATTGCCCGCACGGCCATATCCTGTCCCTGTCGCCGCGACGAGACGTGGCCCGCGCGATCAGCTGGCCGCGCCATCTTCGCCTCGGCGGGGCGCAGGACGGTCTCGCCCTCGCCTTCGGCTGGAACGGACGCGGGACGATCTGGGCGGCCCAGGCACGCATCCCGGCCGTGTCCGCCGCGCTGTCAGCCCTTGTGACCCTGCTGCGCCGGATCGACCCCGACCGGCCCGTCGACATCATCGCCCATTCGCTTGGCGCGCGCGTCGCGCTCGCGGCCTTGCCGCACCTCTCCGAAGGCGACATCGGCAAGCTTCTGCTGCTGGCACCCGCCGATTTCCGAAGCCATGCCGAGGCGGCGGCCCAAAGCCCGGCCGGGCGCGGTGCCGAGATTGTCAACATCACCTGCCGCGCCAACGCAATGTTCGATTTCTGCGTGGAAACCCTGTTGTCGGCCCGGTTCCAGACCAGCGTGGCGCAGGGTTTGTCCAAGCCCGCGCGCAACTGGCTTGACCTTGTGATCGACGATCCGGCGACGGAAACGGCGCTCGCCCGGCTCGGCTACCCTCTCCGCCCCGCCTCGGTCCGCATCTGTCACTGGCAACCCTACCTTCGCCCCGGGCTCTTTGCCCTCTACCGCGCCCTGCTGGCCCGCCACCTCGGGATCGGACAGATGCGCGCCGCGCTCGCCGCGTCCTCCGATCACGGCTGGTCGGGCCTCCCCGGCTTGCCCCTGCCCGGCAATCCGGCATGATGCGGCCAGACAGATCAGGAGTCGCCATGCCCGCCCCCATCGACCTTTACTACTGGCCCACGCCGAACGGCTGGAAGATCACCATCGCGCTGGAAGAGATGGGCCTGCCCTACGCCGTGCACCTCGTGAACATCGGCGCGGGCGACCAGTTCGCGCCCGATTTCCTCAAGATCGCGCCCAACAACCGGATGCCCGCCATCGTCGACCCCGAGGGGCCGGACGGCGCGCCGATCTCGCTCTTCGAATCCGGCGCGATCCTGCAGTATCTCGGCCGCAAGACCGGCCTCTTCTACGGCAAGACCCCGCGCGAGCAGGCCGTGATCGAGCAATGGCTGATGTGGCAGATGGGCGGCGTCGGCCCGATGGCAGGGCAGGCGCACCACTTCCTGAGCTACGCCCCCGCGCTCGACCCGCCGCAGGACCTGCCCTACGCCAAGGACCGCTACCGGCGCGAGGTCGGCCGCCTTTATGGCGTGCTCGACCGCCAGCTGGCCGACAAGGAGTTCGTCGCGGGCGACCTCTCGATCGCCGATTTCGCGATCTGGCCCTGGGCGCAGAACTGGAAGGGGCAGGAACAGGCGCTCGACGACAAGCCCCATTTCGCCCGCTGGCTGGAGACCTGCGCCGCCCGCCCCGCCTTCCAGCGCGGCAAGGCCGTGGCCGCCGACAAGCGCAACACCGCCACCACCGACCGCAAGGCGCAGGAGATATTGTTCAAGCGGTAGGGTGAGCGCCCGGACCGGACCGGGCGCATGGCCCACCACGATGCACGCGCCCTGTCCATTTTCTGTTCTCAAGTATCCTCGGGGGCGGGGTCCGGGGAGGGGGTGGAAAACCCCCTCCCCGGGGCTTGCCGAAAAGCGCAGCGCCCGCCCGGGCCGGATGACGTAACGGCCTCAGGTCGCCCCGTCGCCGTCCTTCCTCTCCTCGATCCCGTATCTCTCCATCAGCTTGCCCTGCGTCAGGAAGAAGGCAAACAGCGCGATGGTCAGGCCGAAGGTCTTGAAGTTCACCCAGGCCTCGGTGCTCATCGTCCGCCAGACGACCTCGTTCGCAATCGCGAGCGCCGCGAAGAACCAGGTGATCCGCCGCGTCAGGATCATCCAGCCCTCGGGCTGCATCGGCAGCGCCTCGTCCATCACCAGCCGCAGATAGCTCTCCCCCCGCCACAGCCCGAAGCCCAGGATCGCGGCGAAGAGCGCGTAGATCATGGTGGGCTTCATCTTGAAGAACCGCTCGTCGTTCAGCCAGACCGACAGCCCGCCGAAGACGATCACCAGCACCAGCGTGGCGACCTGCATCTTCGAGAGCTTCCCCGTCAGCCACCACAGGATGCCCGTGGTCAGCATGATCAGCGGGATGAACAGCGCGGTCATCACGATGAAGCCGTCATAGTCGCGGCCTGCGATGACGAAGTTCTCGCCCTTCAGGCGCGAGAAGCCGACGAAGAAGATGAGGATCGGCCCCAGCTCCAGCGCCAGCTTCAGGATCGGGTTGATCTTCCGGTGTTCCGCCACGCCGTCCTCCCCTGCCCGCTTAGCCATCCAGCCCGACCAGCGCCCGCGCGAAGTCCTCCGGGTCGAAGGGCGCGAGGTCGTCGATCTGCTCGCCCACCCCGATCGCATGGATCGGCAGGCCGAACTTGTCGGCCAGCGCCACCAGCACCCCGCCCTTGGCCGTCCCGTCGAGCTTGGTCATCACGAGGCCCGAGACATCGGCGATCTTGCGGAAGATCTCCACCTGCAGAAGCGCGTTCTGCCCGGTGGTCGCGTCGAGCACCAGAAGCGTGTTGTGCGGCGCCGTCGGGTCCTTCTTGCGGATCACGCGGACGATCTTGGCCAGTTCCTCCATCAGGTCGGTCCGGTTCTGCAACCGCCCCGCCGTGTCGATCATCAGAAGGTCCGCGCCCTCGGCCTCGGCCCGCGTCATCGCGTCGAAGGCGAGGCTCGCCGGGTCCGATCCTTCGGGCGCGGTCATCACCGGCACGCCGGCGCGGCTTCCCCAGATCTGCAACTGCTCTACCGCGGCCGCACGGAACGTGTCCCCGGCGGCGATCACCACCGTCTTGCCGGCCGCCTTGAACTGGCTCGCGAGCTTGCCGATGGTCGTCGTCTTGCCCGAGCCGTTGACCCCCACCACCAGCACGACCTGCGGCTTCTTCGGATAAAGCGGCATCGGACGCGCGACCGGCTCCATGATCCGGGCGATCTCGGCGGCCAGCGCCTGCTTGATCTCCTCGGCCGAGACGCGCCGCCCCATCCGGCCCTCGGCCAGGTTGGCGCTGACCCGCAGCGCCGTGTCCACGCCCATGTCGGCCTGGATCAGCAATTCCTCGAGGCTTTCCAGCATCGCGTCGTCCATGACGCGGCGCTGCACTTCGCCCCCCTGCCCCAGCAGGCGACCGAGGATGCCGGGCTTCGCGGGCGCGGCCTCAACCGGTGCCACAGCCTGTTCGGGGGTCGCGACCGGCACGGGAGAGGTGTCGATGGCGGCCTCGTCCACGATGCTGTCCAGACCCTGGGCGATCTTGTCCGAGGACTTGAACATCCGGTCGCGCAGCTTCTTGAAGAACGACATCGTCCGCCCCCGCCCGTCCATCGGGCCACGCTTTCACCTAGTCGCTTCCGCGCCAAAGGGAAAGGCCCCGGCCCGCGCGGCCCCTGTCCGCAGACACCGCCTTCCGCTAGACTGGCGGGAATGAGCGCGACGCCCCGCACCCTGCCCGACCGCCTGCCCATGTCCGCCTTCGCAGCGGCGAGCCTCGCGCCCGCCGCGATGCTGGCGCTCGGCGCAGAGGCCTTCGGATGGCTGGTGGCGGCACTCCTCTACCTCACGGTCCTGACCGCCCTGCTCGACCGCCTCCTCCCCCGCGTGACCGGCGCGCCGGACGAAGCGGAGTTTCCGGCCTCGGGCGCGTTGCTGGTGGCGCTCGCCCTCGCCCATCTGGCCCTGATGCCGCTGGCCGTCTGGATGGTGGGCGGGCCGAGCGATCTGTCGGCCGGGCAGCGCGTCATGGCCTTTCTCGCCTTCGGGTTGCAGTTCGGCCAGATCTCCAACCCGGCGGCCCATGAGCTGATCCACCACCGCAACCGGGCGATGCGCGCCCTGGGGATCGCGGTCTATGTCACGCTTCTCTTCGGCCATCACGCCTCGGCGCACCGCCTTGTCCACCACCGCCATGTGGCGACACCCGCCGATCCCAACACCGCCCGCCGGGGCGAAAGCTTCTACCGCTTCGCCCCCCGCGCCTGGATCGGCTCGTTTCGCGAGGGCTGGAAGGCCGAGCGCCAGCGCCCCGGCGGGCTGCACCCCTATGCGGTCTACCTGGGCGGCGCGGCGCTGTGCCTTGGCCTGGCCTATGCCATCGCCGGGCTGACCGGCCTGCTCGCCTATGTCGCCCTCGCCTTTCATGCCACGGCGCAACTGCTGCTCTCGGACTACGTCCAGCACTACGGCCTGACCCGCGCTCCACGCCCCGACGGTCGGCCCGAGCCGGTCGGAACGCAACACTCCTGGAACGCCCCGCAGCGCTTCAGCGCGGCGATGCTGCTGAACGCGCCGCGCCATTCGGACCACCACGCCCATCCCGCGCGCCCCTATCCTGCGCTGCGCCTGCCGCCCGACGCGCCCGTCCTGCCCCGATCGCTGCCGATGATGGCGAACATCGCGCTTCTCCCGCCGCTCTGGCGGCGGATGATGCACCCGCGCCTCGACCGGCTCGCGGGCACCTCACGGCAAAGCGAAGGCCCGGCCTCTGGCGGGCCTGCCCCCGATCTGGCAGGCTGAGCCCGACCAGCCGGAGCCTCCGATGCGCCAGTTCCTTATCCTCGCCCTCTTCGGTGCCGCCCCGGCGCTCGCCGCCGACACATCGGTGACGCCCGACGAGTTCGAAGCCTTCGCGACGGGCAAGACACTGACCTATGCCCTGGGCGGCGAGGTCTATGGGGCCGAGCAGTACCTGCCCGGCCGCCGCGTGCTCTGGGCCTTCAAGGGCGAGGAATGCAGGCGGGGCACCTGGTACGAGCTGGGGGGCGAGGTCTGCTTCGTCTACGAGCACGACGGCACGCCGCAATGCTGGCGCTTCACCCGCGACGCAGGCGGCCTGCGCGCGAAGTTCAGCGGCGACCCCGACGGAGCAGAGCTTGCCGCCGTGCAGGAGAGCGAGGAGCCGCTGACCTGCGCCGGGCCGGACCTGGGGGTTTAGCGCGCCTTCTTGTCTTGGCGGATTTGTCCCTCGAGGACCCAGCACGGACCTTGCCCCTCGACGGATTGGCAGCGTCAGGCGGGTGGATAGCCCCTTTCCCCCGCGCTTGCGCGCTCTGGCAATCGGATCGCAGAAACGCTCCACAGGAGCGTTTCCGGTCGATCCTCTGACACCGGACGGGGGCAACGCCGTCCTGGCGCACCCCCCTAGAACAGCGACCCCTGCCCCGGCGGTGCCTTGCCGCCCGGCTTCCTCGGCCCCCGAGGCCCAAGCGCCAGCCGCCCGTCGCGGAACTCGATCTCCAGCGCCCCCGCCGCCTCGGCCGCGCCCTTCGTCGTCACCACATGCCCGTCGCCCCGCACGATGGCAAAGCCCCGCTCCAGCGTCTCGGCATAGCCGAGCGTCTGCCGCATCCTGTCCAGCGCCTCGAGCCGGTCGGCGAGCCGACGCTGCCGCCCGTCGAAGGCCGCATCGAGCCGCACCTCCAGCCGCCCGAGCGCCACCCGCCCCTCGGCGGACCGCCGCGCGGCATCGCCCAGCATCCGGTGCAGCGCCGGGGCGAGCCGCGCCGAAAGCCCCTCCAACCGGTCGGCGCGCCGCTCATCCCGCCGCGCGCGGGCCACGTCCAGCGCGCGCGACAGTTCCGCCAGCCGCTCGCCCCGCCGCGCGATCAGCCCGCGCAGCACCTCGGGGCGCAGCCCCGCCGCCGCCCGCTCGAACCCGCCCCGCTTCTTCGCCGCCGCGAGGCCCAGCGCACCCCCGAGCCGCCCCGACCACAAGTCCAGCCGCTGCCGCGGCGCCAGCGGTCAGCGTCTCGACCCGCGGCAAGGCGCGGGACAGATCGCGCAGCCGCTGCCCGCGCAGCGCCACCCCCTGCGCAACCGCGCGGCTCAGCCGCGCGCCCTGCGCATCGACGGCTGCCAGCAAGGTCCAGCCGCACCGGCACCGCCATCTCGGCCGCCGCCGTGGGCGTCGGCGCACGCCGGTCGGCGGCGATAGTCGATCAGCGTCGTGTCCGTCTCGTGCCCCACCGCCGAGATCAGCGGGATCGCGCTCTCCGCCGCCGCCCGCACCACGATCTCCTCGTTGAACCCCCACAGATCCTCCAGCGACCCGCCGCCCCGCGCCACGATGATCAGGTCGGGGCGCGGGATCGGCCCGCCCGGCACCATCGCGTTGAACCCCCGGATCGCCGCCGCCACCTCGCGGCGCGCAGGCCTGCCCCTGCACCGCGCACCGGCCAGATCAGCACATGGCGCGGAAAGCGGTCGCGCAGGCGGTGCAGGATGTCCCGGATCACCGCGCCCGAGGGCGAGGTGACGACACCGATCACCTGCGGCAGATAGGGGATCGCCTTCTTCCGGCCGGCGTCGAACAGCCCCTCCGCCGCCAGCGCCTGCCTTGCGCTTCTCCAGCATCGCCATCAGCGCGCCCATGCCCGCCGGCGCGATATCCTCGACGATCATCTGGTACTTCGACTGGCCGGGAAAGGTGGTCAGCCGCCCGGTGGCAACCACCTCCATCCCCTCCTCGGGCTGCACCTGCATCCGTGCCGACCTGCCCCTTCCAGCAGATCGCGGCCAGCACCGCGCGGTCATCCTTCAGGTCGAAGTAGAGATGCCCCGAGGCCGGGCCGCGACACCCGCCCGATCTCGCCCCGCACCCGCACCAGCCCGAACTCCCCCTCGATCACCCGCTTCACCGCGCCCGACAGCTCGGACACGGTGAATTCCGGGGCATTGTCCGGCGGGGCGGGGGTCTTCGAACAGGTCGGACATGGATTCCTTTGGCGGCAAGCCTTGTGAACGCGCGTGCCCGACCCTAGAACGCGGGGCGACGAAGGCCAAGCGGGGCGCGCGCATGAACATCCTCATCCTCGGCTCCGGTGGCCGCGAACATGCGCTGGCCTGGGCGGTCAAGCAGAACCCCAAGACCGACCGGCTGATCGTGGCGCCCGGCAATGCGGGGATCGCGATGCTCGCCGAATGCGCCGACGATCGACATCCTCGACGGCGCGGCGGTCGTGACCTTCTGCGAGGAGAACGCGATCGACTTCGTCATCGTCGGCCCCGAGGCACCGCTGGCCGCCGGGCGTGGCCGATGCGACGCGCGCGGCGGGCATCCTCACCTTCGGCCCCTCCGCCGCGGCCGCGCAGCTTGAAGCCTCGAAAGCCTTCACCAAGGAGATCTGCGACGCCTGCGGCGCCCCCACCGCCGCCTGGGCGCGCTTCACCGAAGCCGCGCCCGCCCGCGCCTATGTCCGCGCGCAGGGCGCCCCCATCGTCGTCAAGGCCGATGGCCTGGCCGCGGGCAAGGGCGTGGTCGTCGCCATGACCGAGGCCGAGGCGCTGGCCGCCATCGACGACATGTTCGGCGGGGCAGTTCGGCGCGGCCGGGGCCGAGGTGGTGATCGAGGAGTTCATGGACGGGCGAAGAGGCCAGCTTCTTCGTGCTGACCGACGGCAGCAACGTCCTGCCCATCGGCACCGCGCAGGACCACAAGCGCGCCTGCGACGGCGACACCGGCCCGAACACCGGCGGCATGGGGGCCTATTCCCCCGCCCCCGTCCTGACCGACGCCATCGCGGCGCAGGCGCTGGAGCGAGATCGTCCAGCCCACCGTTGCCGAGATGGCCCGGCGCGGCACGCCCTATCAGGGCGTCCTCTATGCGGGCCTGATGATCGAGAACGGCCAGGCGCGCCTCGTCGAATACAACGCCCGCTTCGGCGACCCGGAATGCCAGGTGCTGATGATGCGGCTTGGCGCGCAGGCGCTGGACCTGCTGCTGGCCTGCGCCGAAGGGCGGCTCGCCGAGGCGCGGCGTCAACTGGGCCGACGATCATGCCCTGACCGTGGTGATGGCGGCCCAGGGCTATCCCGGTGCCTATGCCAAGGGCAGCCAGATCCGCGGGCTGGACGAGCCTGCCCGAGGACAGCCGCCACATGGTCTTTCACGCAGGCACCGCCGCGCGGGACGGCGGGATCATCGCCAGCGGCGGCCGGGTGCTGAACGTCACCGCCCGCGGCGCGACGCTGGCCGAGGCGCGCGACCGAGGCCTATGCCATGGTCGACCGGATCGACTGGCCGGGCGGCTTCTGCCGCCGCGACATCGGCTGGCGCGCCCTGTGATCGTCCGCGACAAGCCTGGACCGCTGCAACTGCTCTTCGCCGTCAAGGGCTCGGTCCTGCCGCATATCGCGACGCCCGTGCTGGGCCTGATGGCCTTTTCCACCGCTTCTGGTCGTGCTGGACCAGACCGTGGGGCCGCTCAAGCACGTCAACGCCACCCCCTTTGCCGTCTTCGGCGTGGCGCTGTCGCTCTTCCTCGGCTTCCGCAACAACGCGGCCTATGACCGCTGGTGGGAGGCGCGCAAGCTCTGGGGCGGGCTGGTGGCCGACCTGCGCGGCTTCGCGCGCGAGACGGACACCTTCGTGGCCGACGACGCCGATCCGCCGCCGCCTGCTGCACCTGTCGCTCGCCTTCCTGCACCTGCACCGGCTGAACCTGCGCCGCGCGCCGCTGGATGCGGCGACCGAAGCCGCGCTGCGCGTGGCGCTGGCCAATATCGCGCGCACGCCGCACCCGCCCTGCGCCGCGCTGGACCTGATGGGGGCCGAGATCGCCACGGCACACCGCAAGGGCAGGATCGACGGCTTCGGCGCGCGCGCGCTCACCGGACGCCTCGCCAGCATCGCGCTGAACCAGGCGGGGTGCGAGCGGATCGCGACGACGCCCTTGCCTTACGTCTATTCGCTGCTGATCTTCCGCACCTCCTACCTCTACTGCCTGCTCGTGCCCCTCGCCCTGATCGAGCCCGCGGGCTGGATGACGCCGGTTTTCGTGGGGATCGTCGCCTATGTCTTCTTCGGGCTGGCGGAAGTGACCGAGGAACTGGCCCATCCCTTCGGCGACACGCTGAACGCGCTGCCGCTGGACGCGATCTGCCGCACGGTCGAGATCAGCCTCGCCCCCCACCTCGGGCTGGAGCCTCCGAAGCCGCTGGAGCCGGTGGATTACGTGCTGACGTGAGGGTCATGATCGACCGGAAACGCTCCGTAGTGGAGCGTTTCCGCGATCCGATTGCCGGCGGTCGCAAGACCGCAGGCACGGGGCTGCTCCGCAGGCGCTTGACGCGCGCCAGTCCAGTCCGCGGACTGCCTGGGCGTCGGCGCGGGAACGCGCCTGCCACGGGCAGGCAGCGCGCGGACGGATTTGTCGCGGACAAATCCGTCAAGCCATCACACCGTCGTCCTCTGATCCCCCACCCCCCACCCCCCTTGCACCCCCTCCCCGCCCCGCTTAAGAAGCCCACGGTCGAAATCCGGCGCCACAGGAGACAATCGTGCCGCTTCTGGTGATGAAATTCGGCGGCACCTCGGTGGCCGACCTCGCCCGCATCCAGAACGCGGCGCTGAAGGTCAAGCGCGAGGTCGAGCGCGGCTATGACGTGATCGTCATCGTCTCGGCCATGTCCGGCAAGACCAACGAACTCGTCGGCTGGGTCGAGCAGACCTCGCCGCTCTTCGACGCCCGCGAATACGACGCCGTGGTGTCGAGCGGCGAGAACGTGACCGCCGGCCTCATGGCGCTCACGCTTGCAGGAAATGGATATCCCCGCGCGCTCCTGGCAGGGCTGGCAGGTGCCGATCCTGACCACCTCGGCCCATTCCTCGGCCCGCTTCATCGACATCCCGCGCGAGAACATCGACGCCAAGTTCGCCGAGGGCTTCAAGGTCGCCGTCGTCGCGGGCTTCCAGGGCGTCAGCGCCGAGCACCGCATCACCACGCTGGGCCGCGGCGGGTCCGACACCACCGCCGTCGCCTTCGCCGCCGCCTTCGGGGCCGAGCGCTGCGACATCTACACGGACGTGGACGGCGTCTACACCACCGACCCGCGCATCACGCTCGAAGGCCCGCAAGCTCGACCGGATCGCGTTCGAGGAGATGCTGGAACTGGCCTCGCTCGGCGCCAAGGTGCTGCAAACCCGCTCGGTCGAGCTGGCGATGCGCTACAAGGTGCGCCTGCGCGTGCTGTCGTCCTTCGAGGACAGCGACGACAATTCTGGAACCCTGGTCTGCGACGAGGATGAAATCATGGAATCGAAAGCCGTCTCCGGTGTCGCCTATTCCCGCGACGAGGCGAAGATGACGCTGGTCAAGGTCGCAGGACCGCCCCGGCATCGCCGCCGCGATCTTCGGCCCGCTGGCCGAGGCGGGGGTCAACGTCGACATGATCGTGCAGAACATCTCGGAACTGCGAGAATGGCGGCGCCTATACCGACATGACCTTCTCCTGTCCCACCAACCAGGTGATCCGCGCGCAGAAGGCGATGGACGACGCCCGCGCCGCTGGCCGTCATCAGCTTTGCGGAACTCGTGGTGGATACCGACGTGGCCAAGATCTCGGTCGTGGGCATCGGCATGCGCAGCCATGCGGGCGTCGCAGCCACGATGTTCAAGGCGCTTGCCGCCGAGAACATCAACATCAAGGTCATCACCACCTCCGAGATCAAGATCTCGGTCCTGATCGACCGCAAGTACATGGAACTGGCCGTGCAGGCCCTGCACGACGCCTTCGCGCTGGAGAAGGCGTAAGGCGAGGCGGGCGGCCGCCCGTCCCTATCCCGGATCACCACCAAACCCGTTTCCACCCGGCGTCCAATGTGATCTAACTCGCCCCATTGGCGGGGGCCAAAGGCGCAAAAAGGGACCGATGCCGGAACGCAGCGAAACCGAAAGCCGCAAGCTTCTCAAGCGGTTGCGCGATACCCTTGCCGAACGTGGGCAGGGGCAGGAACGGCTTGACCGGATCACCCACCTCATCGCGGACTCCATAGGCACCGAGGTCTGCTCGATCTACCTCTTCCGCGACCCCGAGACGCTGGAGCTTTGCGCGACCGAAGGCCTGAAGCGCGAGGCCGTGCACCAGACCCGCATGAAGCTGGGCGAGGGCCTCGTCGGCCGCGTCGCGCGGACCGCGACGCCCGTGAACACCGCCAACGCGCCCGCCGAGAAGGGCTTCCGCTTCATGCCCGAGACGGGGGAGGAACTCTATTCCTCATTCCTCGGCGTGCCGATCCAGCGGGTGGGCGAACGGCTCGGCGTGCTGGTCGTCCAGTCCAAGGACGCGCGCCTCTATTCCGACGACGAGATCTACGCGCTGGAAGTCGTCGCCATGGTGCTGGCCGAGATGACGGAACTCGGCGCCTTCACTGGCGAGGGCGAGGCCATGTCGGCCAAGCACAAGCAGCCCGTGATGTATCGCGGCGGCGTGGGCCAGGAGGGCACCGCGCGAGGGCCGCGTCTGGCTACACGAGCCCCGCGTGGTCGTGACCAACCCGGTGAATGACGATCCGGTTGCCGAGATCGAACGGCTGCGCGCCGCCGTGCAGAAACTGCGCGTCTCGGTCGATGACCTTCTGTCGGTCGAGACGCTCGACAAGGATCAGGTGGCGGTGCTGGAAGCCTACCGCATGTTCGCCAACTCGCGCGGGTGGCTGCGGCGGATGGAAGAGGACATCGAGGCGGGGCTGTCGGCGGAAGCTGCGGTGGAGAAGGAGCAGTCCACCGCGCGCAACCGGATGGCACAGGTCGCAGACCCCTACCTGCGCGACCGCCTGCACGACCTCGACGACATCTCGAACCGCCTGCTGCGCATCCTGACCGGGCAGGGCAAGGACACGGGCGCCGAGATGCCCGACAACCCGATCCTCGTCGCCCGCAACATCGGTCCCGGGCGAACTTCTGGAATATGGCCGCAAACTGCGCGGCGTGGTGCTGGAAGAAGGCTCGGTCGGCTCGCATGCGGCCATCGTGGCCCGTGCGCTGGCCATCCCGCTGGTGATCCATGCCGAGCGCATCAAGTCCGAGGCGCTGAACGGCGACCTGATCCTGGTCGACGGCGACCAGGGCATCGTCCACCTGCGCCCGGAAGAGACCGTGGTGCGCGCCTTCGGCGACAAGATCGCCATGCAGGCCGAGGCGCAGAAGCGCTATGCCTCGCTGAAGGGCCTGCCCGCGCAGTCGCGCGACGGCACGGTGACGGCGCTGCACATGAATGCGGGTCTGATGGCCGACCTGCCCAGCCTCGAAGGCTCGGGCGCCGAGGGCGTGGGCCTGTTCCGGACCGAGTTGCAGTTCCTGATCCGCAGCCAGATGCCCAAGCGCGCCGAACTCGCCCGCCTCTACGCGCGCGTGATGGATGCGGCCAAGGGCCGCCGCGTGGCATTCCGCACGCTCGACATCGGCTCGGACAAGGTCCTGCCCTACATGAAGCCGCAGGACGAGCCGAACCCGGCGATGGGATGGCGCGCGATCCGGGTGGGCCTCGACAAGCCCGGCGTGCTGCGCATGCAGCTTCAGGCGCTGATCCGCGCCGCGAATGGCCGCCCGCTGACCGTGATGTTCCCCTTCATCGCGCAGATCGACGAATTCACGACCGCCCGCGATCACGCCCTGCGCGAGATCGAGCGCGAGGCGGCGCTTGGCCACCCCGTGCCGGAGAAGATCGAGATCGGGGCGATGCTGGAAACCCCGAGCCTCGCCTATGCGCCGAAATGCTTCTTCGACATGGTCGATTTCATCTCGATCGGCGGCAACGACCTGAAGCAGTTCTTCTTCGCCGCCGACCGCGAGAACGAGCTGGTCCGCCGCCGCTACGACACGCTGAACAGCGGCGTTCCTGCGCTTCCTCGACCACATCGTGCAGCGCTGCGCCGAGGGCGACACGCCGCTTTCGTTCTGCGGCGAGGATGCGGGACGCCCCATCGAGGCGCTGTGCCTCGCCGCCATGGGCATCCGCACCCTCTCGATGCGCCCCGCCTCCATCGGCCCGGTCAAGAGCCTCTTGCGCCGGGTGGACCTGCACGAGGCGCGCGGCGTGATCGACGCGGCGATGGCGACCGGCGCGCAATCGGTGCGGCCTGCGGTGACGGAGTGGCTGTCGACGCTGCCGGAGTGAGGGTGAGCTATGTCAGAGCGGGGGGCCAGCCCCCGTCGCCGATTGGTCCTCGGACCAATGGCGGACCAATCGGCAACCCCCCGGGATACTTGTGAACAGGAAAATGTAGGAGGTCAGCCCCGCCTGATCCGCGGCGGCCCCACGGCCTCGCCGAAGGCGGTCAGCACGGGCTCGATCCCGTGCCGCTCGGCCAGGCGCAGCAGGCCGAAGCGGACATGCGCCATCTCGCGGTAGTAGCCGAGGAAGGCCGCGTTCAGCCCCGCCCCCGCCACCGCGCCCAGCACCGGCACCGCCTGCGCCATCAGCTTCTGCCCGAGTGCCGCGGCCAGCTTCGGTGCGGCGGCCGCAAGAACCCGTTGCAGCGCCGCGCCCGACACCGCCAGCCGCGCGCCGAGGAAGGCGGTGTTCACCCCGTCATCCCGCGCGACCGGGCTTCCGGCGGCAAAGACGCGCAGCGCCTCGAGCCGGATCGAGGGGTCGTCGGGGTCGAAGCCCTCTTCCGCCGCCGCGCGGCGGATCGCGTGCAGGATCACCGTGATCGTCACCGGCAACTCGGCAATCGACGTGGCCAGCCCGCCCATGCCGCCCGCCGCCCCGGTCAGCGCGGCCAGCGCCATCGGCCCACGTGGCCCCAGGTCGGGCGCATGGCGCCCGCTGGCGGCGAGGCGGTAGCCCCGCTCCAGCGCCGCCCGCGTGACCGCGTTCAACCGCACCCGCATCTCGGCCGGCATCGCCTCGAGCTTGTCCTCGATGCTGCCGCCGAGGCGGTTCATCACCGCCATCACCGGACCGTTCGCGCGGCGGAAGCGCAGCGCGAGACGGGCAATTTCCGGCGCGGGATCGTCGGGAAGGACGGGCAGCGGGGCGGGCGCGGTCTGTGTCATGGGGAAAAGGTAGGGCGAGCACGCCCACGGCGCAATGCCTCAGCCCGGAGTATAGGGCGGCAGCGCCTTTTCCACCGGGCCCGCCACGCCCTGCCAGGCGCCGGGAACCAGCTCGAACCCCAGCACCCGGTCGGGGTTGGTGGGCGGCGGCATCACCACATCGGCCCGCTTGCGGAACCCGAAGCGCCCGTAATAGGGCGCATCCCCCACCAGCAGCACGCGGGACCAGCCCAGCTTGCGCGCCTCGGCCAGGCATTCGTGGATCAGATAGCCCCCCAGCCCCTCGCCCTGCCGCGTCGGGTGCACGGCGACCGGCCCCAGAAGCAGCACCGGCCGACCGGCCACCTGCACCGGCCAGTGGCGGATCGCCGCCGCCAGCGTGCCATCCGCGTCGCGCAGCACCAGGCACAGCTCCGCCACCGGCGGCACCCCGTCGCGCAGCCGGTAGGAGGACAGCGCCGTGCGCCCCGGCGCGAAGCAGAGGTCGATAAAGCGCCTCCACCTCCCACCAGTCGGCCTCGGTCTCTTCTTCCAGCTGGTACAAGGGCCTGCGCCTTTTGCTTGCCGAATCTTCTGGATGCGCGGGTAGCACGCAGCTAGGTCAGGCACAAACGCCAAGAGGTGCCCGATGTTCTACCGCCCGAAGGACGGCCACGGCCTGCCGCACAACCCGTTCAACGCCATCGTCACGCCGCGCCCCATCGGCTGGATTTCCTCGACCGGTCCCTACGGCGACAACCTCGCCCCTTATTCCTTCTTCAACGCCGTGGCCTACACCCCGCCGCAGGTCATGTTCGCCTCCACCGGGGTGAAGGACTCGGCTCTGAACATCCGCGAGACGGGTGTCTTCTGCGTGAACATCGTCGAGGAGGCGATGCTGCACGCCATGAATGCAACCTCCGCCGCCGTGCCGCGCGACACGGACGAATTCCTGCTGGCGGGCTTGCCAAAGGTAACCTGCGAGACGATTCCCTGCCCCCGCGTCGCAGGCACCCCGGCGGCGTTGGAATGCACGGTCGTGCAGGAAATCACGCTTCGCGGGCGCGACAACCTACTGGTGATCGGCGAGGTGACGGGCATCCACCTGCGCGACGACTGTATCGTGGACGGCCGCTTCGACGTGACCCGCTTTCACCCCGTCGCCCGCATGGGCTATCGCGACTACGCCGTGGTGCGCGAGGTGGTCGAGGTGTTGCGGCCCGGCGAACGCTAGGCGCACCGGTTTACTGGCGCGATTTGTGAAACGGCGTTCAGATTTCCCGTTAAGCTTCGCGCAGATTCGGCCGAACCGCCGCCGAAAGTCGAGGAAACGACATGCCCCTTACCCGCCGACACGTCTTGATGCTCGCTACATCCGCCGTGGCTCTGGCCGCTGCGGGTGTTCTTCCCGGCCTCGCAGTGGCCGCCATCACCGCCACACCTGAAGAGGCACGCGCCATCGCGAAGGAAGCCTATATCTATGGCTTCCCGATGATCGACGCCTATCGCATCGAGTGGGCTTACTTCGTCGACAAGGGCGGCAAGGACTACAAGGGTCCGCCCAACACGATCCAGAGCGCGGCCAACGTCTTCACGCCCGCCGACACCGCCGTGCAGACGCCGAACTCGGACACGCCCTATTCCTTTGCCTGGCTCGACCTGCGCGCAGAACCCGTCGTGCTGACGCTGCCGAAGATCGAGGCCGACCGTTACTATTCGGTCCAGTTGGTCGACGCCTATACCTACAATTTCGCCTATCTGGGGACGCGCGCGACGGGCAATGGCGGCGGCACGTTCCTGATCACCGGCCCCGGCTGGTCGGGTGCGGCACCCGCGGGCATCGACAAAGTGATCGCGGCCGAAACCGACTTCGTTCTCGCCCTTTACCGCACGCAACTCTTCAACCCCGCCGACATCGACAAGGTCCGTGCAATCCAGGCCGCATACGGGCTCAGGACGCTTTCGGCCTTCGCAGGCACCGCCGCGCCGCCGCCCGCGCCCGCTGTGGACTTCCCTGATCCCCTGCCCGCCGCCGACGAACGCACCTCGATCGAAGGCTTCAATCTTCTTTCCTTCATCCTGCAATACGTCCCCGTCCTGCCGGAAGAGAAGGACCTGCGCGACCGCTTTGCCACCATCGGCATCGGCCCCGGCCAGACGATCGACGTGGCCACGCTTGCCCCAGAGATGGCCGAGGCCCTGAAAGGCGGCATCGCGGACGGGCAAGCGGAAATCGATGCGGCCCGGGCCAAGACCACCTCGTCCGCCGACATGTTCGGGACACGCGAGTTCATGCAGAACAACTACCTCAATCGCGCGCTTGGCGCGCAGGGCGGCATCCTGGGCAATTCGAAGGAAGAAGCCTATTACGTGCTCTATTCCAAGGATTCCGCGGGTGCTCCGCTGTCCGGCGGCACGACCTACACGATCCGCTACGAAAAGGGACAGCTTCCGCCCGCAAAGGCGTTCTGGTCGATGACGATGTACGACCTGCCCCAGCAGCTTCTGGTGGCGAACCCGATCAACCGCTATCTCATCAACTCGCCCATGCTTCCCGACCTGGTGCTTGGCGAGGATGGCAGCCTCACGCTCTACCTCTCGGCGACGCAGCCCGAGGGCGACAAGGCGAAGAACTGGCTTCCCTCGCCACAAGGGCCGTTCATGGTCGTCCAGCGCATCTATCTGCCCGAAGCTTCGGTGTTGGACGGCAGCTGGAAGCAGCCCGAGATTGTCGCCGGCTGAGATTGCGCTGTAGCGTGGGATGAGCGCCCGATCGGGCCCGATCAGGAACCTCATGCCATCCACCGCCGCCCCCCTTCGCCCGCGCCGCATCCTGTTTCTTGGCGCAACCGGCACCATCGGCCGCGCAACGGCGCGGGCGCTTGTCGAACGCGGGCACGCGGTGGTCTGCGCGGTGCGTCCGAAGCCCGGTGCGGTGCCGCTGCCTGAAGGAGCAGAGGCGCGCCCCGGCGACGTGACCGACCGCGCCTCGCTCGACCGCGACATCCTGCGGGGCGAGCGGTTCGATGCGCTCGTCTCGTGCCTCGCCTCACGCACGGGTGCGCCCGCCGACGCCTGGGCCATTGACCACCGGGCGCATTCGCTTGCGCTGGCCGCGGCGCGCGAGGCGGGCGCGACGCAGATGGTGCTGCTGTCGGCGCTCTGCGTGCAGAAACCGCTCCTCGCGTTCCAGCATGCCAAGCTGGCCTTCGAGGCCGAACTGATGGCCTCGGGCCTGACCTGGTCTATCGTGCGCCCGACGGCCTTCTTCAAGTCGCTCTCGGGTCAGGTCGAGCGTGTGCGGCAGGGCAAGCCCTTCCTGATCTTCGGCGACGGCACCCTCACCGCCTGCAAGCCGATCAGCGACAATGACCTTGCGGCCTACCTCGCCGACTGTCTCGACGACCCTGCCCGCCAGAACCGCATCCTGCCCATCGGCGGCCCCGGCCCCGCCCTCACGCCCCGCGACCAGGGCGAGGCGCTGTTCCGCGCGCTTGGGCAAGAGCCGCGCTTCCGCTCCGTCCCTGTCGCGCTGCTCGACGCGATCATCGGCGGGCTCAGCCTCGCGGGCCTCGTCAGCCGCAAGGCGCGCGCCAAGGCCGAGCTAGCCCGGATCGGCCGCTACTACGCCACCGAGTCGATGCTGGTCCTCGACCCCGCCACAGGCCGCTACAGCGCCGAGGCGACGCCCGAGACGGGCACTGAGACGCTGATCGACTTCTACGGCAAGCTGATCCGGGGTGAGGTGACGGTCGACCGGGGCGAGCACGCGGTCTTCTAACGCAGAACCTGCATTCCCTCTCCACCGCGCTGCCCCTATCCTCCCCCCATCAACCGGCAGGAGACCCCCCATGCAGACCATGATCGGCGTCATTGGCGGATCGGGACTTTACCAGATCGACGGGCTGGAAGGCGCGTCCTGGGTCAAGGTCAAGACGCCTTGGGGCGCGCCGTCTGACGAGGTTCTGGTGGGCCGCCTCGAGGGCGTTCCGATGGCCTTCCTGCCCCGCCACGGGCGCGGGCACGTTCACTCCCCTACCGATGTTCCTTACCGCGCCAACATCGACGCGCTGAAGCGCCTCGGCTGTACCGATGTCATCTCCGTCTCGGCCTGCGGGTCGTTCCGCGAGCAGTATCGGCCGGGCGATTTCGTCATCGTGGACCAGTTCATCGACCGCACCTTCGCGCGGGAGAAGTCTTTCTTCGGAACAGGTTGCGTGGCGCATGTCAGCCTCGCCCACCCGACCTGCCCGCGTCTTGGCGCGGCCTGCGCCGAAGCGGCGCGGGCCGAGGGGATCACCGTGCATGGCGAAGGCACCTACCTCTGCATGGAGGGTCCGCAATTCTCGACCCTTGCCGAGAGCCGCCTCTACCGGTCCTGGGGCTGCGACGTGATCGGCATGACGAACATGCCCGAGGCCAAGCTCGCCCGCGAGGCGGAGCTTTGCTACGCCAGCGTCGCCATGGTGACGGACTATGACTGCTGGCACGACAGCCACGGCGCGGTGGACGTGGCGCAGGTGATCGCCGTGCTCATCGGCAACGCGGCAAAGGCCCGCGGCATGGTCGCCCGCCTTCCGGCCTTGCTTGGCACGGCGCGCGTCCCTTGCCCGCATGGCTGCGACCGGGCGCTGGATGGCGCGATCATGACCGCGCCGGACAAGCGCGACCCGGCGCTGCTGGCCCGGCTCGACGCCGTGGCGGGCCGCGTGCTGGGATGAGGCAGCCGGGCGTGCTGCTGGCGCTGCTGCTGGCCGCACCCGCCGTCGCCGAGGATTTCGTGCCATCGAAGGGCCTGCTGGGCGACGCAGAGTTCTACCGCCTTGTGACCTGCGGACGCCCCCCGGATGGACAATGCCGCAGCCCGCCCAGGCGGTGGCCCGACCAACTGGCGAAGGATCTGACGATCAGCCTGTTGCCCGCCATCGAGCCGGTCCTTCCCGCCCGCGCCGCCGAGGTCGATGCCGCGCTCGACGCGGCGATCGCACAGATCAACGCTGTGGGGGCGGCGGTCACCTTGCGCCGGGTTGCGGACAACACCCCCGCGCTGATCCGCCTGTCGATCCGCAGCCCGGCAACGATGGCGCTGATCTCGGCCGGACGTGGGGCACAGGACATCCCGGCAGGCATGGTCATGTTCACCCCGCCCAGCCCGGACCGCATCACCGGGGCCACCATCCTGATTTCCTCCGACGTCCCGTTGCTTCAGGCCAAATCCGTTGTTCTGGAAGAGCTTACGCAGTCGCTTGGCCTGATGTACGACATCGACAACCCTGACTATGACCGCCGCTCGATCTTTTCGCAGGACAGAAACACTGTCACAGTGCTGATGGGGCAGGACGCGACCGCGCTGCGCCTGCACTATCCGCCAAACCCCTGAGCGTAAGGCCCGCCATGCAGAAAACCGTCAAGGATTACATCCGCACCATCGTCGACTTCCCGCATGAGGGGATCCTGTTCCGCGACGTGACGACCCTCTTTGCAGATGCGCGCGGCTTCCGCATGGCGATCGACCAGCTGCTGACGCCTTATGCCGGGATGCGAATCGACAAGGTCGCGGGGCTGGAGGCGCGGGGGTTCATCCTGGGCGGGGCGGTGGCGCACCAATTGTCCTGCGGCTTCGTGCCGATCCGCAAGAAGGGCAAGCTGCCGGGCCGCACGATTGCCCAGAGTTACACGCTGGAATATGGCGAGGCGGTGGTCGAAGTGCACGACGACGCGATGCAGGCGGGCGAAAAAGTCTTGCTGGTCGATGACTTGCTGGCCACGGGCGGCACCGCCGAGGCCGGCATCCGCCTGATCGAGCGGCTGGGGGCCGAGATCATCGGTTGCGCCTTTGTCGTCGACCTGCCCGACCTGGGCGGGCGGCGCAGGCTCGAGGCGCTCGGCATGGACGTGCATGCCATCTGCGCCTTCGAGGGGCACTAACCCATCGTCAAGACATCTGGGCTAGCCCTTGGCTGTCCGGGGTTGCAAACCCGGGCGCAGATCGCACCACAACCTAACCCCACACTCCCAAGTCCCCGCCAATTCAGCCCGGCGGGGCACACCTACCCCCGCAGTACCGCGCCGGGATTCATGATCCCCGCAGGGTCGAGCGCCCGCTTGATCGCCCGCATCGCCGCCAGCTTGGCCGGGTCGCCGTAGCGTTCCAGATCGCCCACCTTCAGCCGCCCGATGCCGTGCTCGGCGCTGACCGATCCGCCCATGGCATCGACCAGGTCGTGCACCAGCGTCTTGATCGCCTCGCGGCTGTTCTCATGGTCCGCACGGGTCCGGCCCGGCATGGGAAAGACGTTGTAATGCAGGTTGCCGTCGCCCAAGTGGCCGAAGCAGTTGATCCGCCAGTCGCCCAACCGGGCGAGCGCCGGTCCGGCCCGCGCGATGAACTCGGGGATCGCGCCGAGCGGCAGCGAGATGTCGTGGCTGGAGATTGCGCCGATCCGTCGGTTCGCCTCGGGGATCGTCTCGCGGATGCGCCAGAAGTCCTGCCGCTGCGCTTCCGACGCGGCGATCAGACCGTCGCTTGCCAGCCCCAGGGCCAGCGCCGCCTCGAACAGCCCCGACAGCTCCACCACCGGATCGAGGCCCTCGGGCAGGCCGAGGTCGATCAGCACCATCCAGTCCGGCCGCGCGTCGAAGGGCTGGCGCACTTCGGGCAGAACCTCGTCCAGGAACCGCAGGCCCATCCCGCCGATCAGCTCGAAGGCCGAAATCAGCCCCCCCAGCCGGCCCTCGGCCAGCGACAGCAGAGAAAGCGCGGCCGCCGGGCTGTCGACAACCAGAAGGGCCGTCCCCTCACGCGCGGGCACAGGCACCAGCGTCAGGCTGGCCGCGGTGATGATCCCCAGCGTCCCCTCGGCCCCGATCAACAGGTGGCGCAGGTCGTAGCCCGTATTGTCCTTGCGCAGGCGCTTCAGCCCGTGCAGCACCGACCCGTCGGGCAGCACCGCCTCCACCCCCAGGCAGAGGTCGCGCGCATTGCCATAGCGCAGCACGTTCAGCCCACCCGCGTTCGACGCGAGGTTCCCCCCGATCCGGGCCGACCCTTCAGAGGCCAGCGAAAGCGGAAAGAGCCGCCCCGCCGCCCGCGCATGAGCTTGCACATCGGCCAGGATCATCCCCGCCTCGACGACCAGCACGTTTTCCTCGGGATGAACCGCGCGCAGCGCCGCCATCCGCTCCAGCGACAGCAGCACCGGCGCGGGACCCTCGGGCATGATCTGCCCGCCCACAAGGCCGGTCCCGCCGCCCCAGGGCACGATGCCCACGCGCGCGGCGGCACACTGCCGGACGATCAGCGCCACCTCCTCGACCGTGCGCGGTCGGGCGAGGCACCCGGCGATCCCGTGCCAGCGCGACCTCGGCTCTGACAGGTGGCGCGGCTCGGGCGCGGACAGCGTGCCCTCGGGCAGATGCCGGGCGAGGCTGTCCACAAAGCTCGGATCGGCAGGGTTCAGCATCGGTGCCTCCACCTGCCCTGCTTATCGGGCCTGCCCCCTGTGATGCAAACCCTAGAACTCGGGTTCCAGCACAAGGATCGTCGGGCGCGAGGGAAGCTCGGTCAGGCTGACCTCGATGCTGCTCATCTCGGGGCGGACAACCTCGAACTCGCCCGCCATGTCGGTCAGGAAGGTTTCCAGCGACGCGCCCGAGAACCAGTGCATCGGCAGGACGATGGACGAGCGCAGCCGCTTGACCACCTCGGCCATCGCGTCGGTGCGCATGGTGTAGCCGCCATCGACCGGCACCATCGCCACGTCGAGCCGCCCGATCATCGCATATTGCTCGGGGCTGGGGATCTGGTGCAGGTGGCCGAGATGGCCGATGCAGAGGCCCGCGACCTCGAACACGAAGATCGAGTTCGCATCGGGCTGGACGCTGCCGCCCCGGCGCACGTCGGTCGTCACGTTGCGCACCAGCATCTCGCCCAGGTCGAGGCTGTGTTGCGCGGGGCCGGAGGCATCCCCCCAGCCGCGCAGCACATGGGGAATGCGTTGATCGGGATTTGCCGTCCAGTGGGTGCCATGGGCGTTGTTCATCGTGACGACGTCCGGCACGACATCATGCGCGCCGAGGTAGCCGGTAAAATCGGTCGCCGCCACCAGCCCGCCGGGCGTTTCCAGCAGGAAGGTCGCGTGATCGACATAGGTCAGTCGCACGGAACTCTCGGCCAGAGGCTCGCCGAAGGCCGCCTTGTGCAGCACCTCCACCCCCGGCGTGGCCTCGGCCAGCGCGATGCAATGCGAAGGTGTCGGCGTCTGCGCCAGGGCAGGCGTGGCGAGGAAGAGGACAGGCAGCACATGTCGCAGCATCGGGCACCTCCTGATCCAGCAGGATAGCCCGCCCGTCGCTCAGGTCACGCCCGCTTCGATCACGGACGCGTCAACCGACATCGGTCCGCCCCCGCCGGTCGTTGCGCAGGTTGGCGTAAAGCACGTGATTGCGCCAGCGCCCGGCGATCTGAAGGTAGCTTTGCGCCACGCCTTCATACTTGAAGCCGCATTTCTCCAGCACGCCGCGCGAGGCTGCGTTCTCGGGCAGGCAGGCGGCCTCGATGCGGCTCAGGTCCAGCACGGTGAAGGCATGATGCACGACCGCCAGGATCGCCTCGCGCATGTAGCCCTGCCTGGCATGGGCCTCGCCCACCCAGTAGCCAAGCGTCCCGGCCTGGCTCGGCCCGCGCCGGATATTGTCCAGGGTGATCGCGCCCAGCAGCGCCTGATCGTCGCGCCGGACCAGCATCAGCGGCAGCGCCGTGCCCTGCATCGTGGCGCGGTTCGCCCAGTAGACCCGGTTGGTGAAGGCCTTGCGGCTGAGGTGGTCGGCAGCCCAGAGCGGTTCCCACGGGGTCAGGAACGCGCGACTCTCCTCGCGCAGCGCAGCCCACACGCGGAAATCGGCGTGCTGGGGCAGACGCAGCGTCATCCGCTCGGTCTCGACCCTGACCCGCCGCGCAAGGCCGATCATCAGGCGGCCAACCCCTCGCGGATCTGTTCGATGCCGGGCGCGGCGGCGACAGGGCCATAGAGCGCGAGCGCCGACCTGGCCTGTGTCAACCGCGCGGCATAGGCCCGGACAAGGCCCAGATCCACCGCGTCGATCTTCTCGACCGCCTCGTCCACATCCGGCACGCGGCCCCAGATCGCCAGCAGCCGCGCCGAGCGTTCGGCGCGCGCCGAGGGGCTTTCCAGCCCCATCAGCAGCCCCGCCTTCAACTGCGCCCGCGCGCGGGCAACCTCGCCTTCGGTCATGTCCTCGGCCGAGCGTTTCAACTCGTCCAGCGTCAGGCTGGTCAGTTCGCCGATCTCGGACTCGGAGGTTCCGGCGTATAGCGTGATCTGCCCGGTATCCTCGTAGGCGGCCGACTGCGCAAAGATCGAATAGCACAGGCCCCGTTCCTCGCGAATCTTCTGGAACAGGCGCGAGGACATGCCGCCGCCAAGCGCGGTCGCATAGACCTGCGCGGTATAGACATCGGGCGAGCGATAGCCGGGCGCCTCGAAGGCCAGGGCGAAATGCACCTGCTCCAGATCCTTGATCTCGCGCCGCTCGCCGCCGCCAAAGGCCGCGGGCTGGATCAGCGGGCTGCCCACCGGCTTCAGCCCGCCGAAGATCGCCGTCGCCTCGGCCACCACGCGGTCATGGTCCACGCCGCCTGCCGCCGACAGGATCATCTGGTCCGGGCCGTAATGCTCGCGCACGAAGCGGGTCAGGTCGTCGCGCTTGAAGGCGGCCACGCGCTCGGCCGGTCCCAGGATCGTGCGGCCAAAGGCCTGATCGGGATAGCTCGCCTCCTGCAACCAGTCGAAGATGACGTCATCGGGCGTGTCCAGCGCCTGCCCGATCTCCTGCAAGATCACGTGACGCTCGACCTCGATCTCCTTCTTGTCGAAGACCGGGTTCAGCACGATGTCCGCGATCACATCGAGGGCGAGGGGCACGTCATCCTGCAACACGCGGGCGTAATAGGCCGTCATCTCGCGGCTGGTATAGGCGTTGATATAGCCGCCCACATCCTCGATCTGCTCGGCGATCTGAAGCGCGGTCCGCGTCTTGGTGCCCTTGAAGGCCATGTGTTCCAGGAAATGGGCGATCCCGTTCTGCTCGGGCCGCTCGTGCCGGCCGCCCGCGGTGACCCAGACGCCGACCGAGGCCGATTTCAGGCCGGGCATGTTCTCGGTGATGATGCGGAAGCCGTTGGGCAAGGTTGTCAGGCGAAGGGTCAACGACCGGTCCTTTCGCGGATGAGGGCCTCGAGGGCCGCAAGATCGTTCGGAACGCGCGTCACGCGCTCGTCACGGTCGAAGAGGTCCGCCATGCGCGGCGGCAAGAGCGGCCGCACACCCATCGCCGCCTCGACGGCATCGGGGAACTTGGCGGGATGAGCGGTGGCGAGCGTGATCATCGGCACCGTCCCCAGATGCTCTTCCGCCACCTTCACCCCCACGGCGCTGTGGGGGCAGAGGACCTCGCCCGTCTCGGCATAGGTCCGGCGGATCGTCTCGACCGTCTCGTCTTCGGAACAGCGGCCCGAGGCGAAGCTGTCGCGCAGGGATGCCATAGCGTTCGCGCTGATGCGGAACCCGCCCGCCTTCAGCTCGGCCATCAGTGCCGCCACCGCCGCGCCGTCGCGGCCATAGGCATCGAACAGCGCGCGCTCGAAGTTCGACGAGACCTGGATATCCATCGACGGGCTCATCGACGGATGCACCCGGTCGGTCCTGTAGTCGCCCGAGGTCAGCGCGCGGTGCAGGATGTCGTTCTGGTTCGTCGCGATCACCAGCTTCTCGATGGGCAGCCCCATCGCGCGCGCGATGTAGCCTGCGAAGATGTCCCCGAAATTGCCGGTGGGCACCGTGAAGCTGACCCTGCGGTGGGGCGATCCCAGCGAGACGGCGGCGGAGAAGTAATAGACCACCTGCGCGAGCACCCGCGCCCAGTTGATGCTGTTCACGCCCGCAAGCCGCACGCCGTCGCGGAAGGCGAAGTCGTTGAACATGTCCTTCACGCGCGCCTGGCAATCGTCGAAATCCCCGTCCATCGCGAGGGCATGGACGTTGCTTTCCCTAGGCGTCGTCATCTGGCGACGCTGCACCTCGGACACCCGGCCATGCGGGTAGAGGATGAACACGTCGACATTCTTCAACCCCCGGAATGCCTCGATCGCGGCCGATCCGGTATCGCCCGAAGTCGCGCCCACGATCGTCACCCGCTCGCCCGACCGCGCCAGCGCCGCCTGGAACAGCTGGCCGATCAGCTGCATCGCGAAGTCCTTGAAGGCCAGCGTCGGGCCGTGGAACAGCTCCAGCAGGAAGTGGTTGGGGCCAAGCTGCACGAGCGGCGCGCGGGCGGCATGGCCGAAGCCCGCATAGGCCTGGTCGATCAGGCGGCGGAATTCGGCATCGGTGAAGCAGCCGCCCAGAAACGGATGCATGACGCGAAAGGCGATGTCCTCGTAGCTTTGACCCGCCAGCGCCGCGATCTGGTCGGCGCCCATGACCGGAACCACGTCGGGCACGTAAAGCCCGCCGTCGCGCGCAAGACCCGTCATCATCGCCTCGTCGAAGCGAAGGACAGGCGCGCGCCCCCGGGTCGAGATGTACTGCATGGATCGCCTCGCCTCAGTCCGTCCGACGCCTGATACGCCAGAGCAACAGAACTGTCATCCCCAGCCACACCGCCGCAAGGCAAAACCAGGTGATGGCATATTGCAGGTGGTTGTTGGGAATGCCCGTCGTGTCCACCGGAAGGGGCGTGATCCCGTCGCCCGTGTCGGACCGCGCGACGACCAGCACCGGCTCGGTGGCAAGCGCCGCGGCCATCGCGGGGACGTCGCGCGCGAACCAGATCCCTCGCGCGGTGTCGGGGGGCGGGGTGAAGCTGTCGGTCTCGGACGGCCAGTGAAGCGTGCCGGTCACGACCGTCTCGCCGTCGCTGCGCGGCGCGGCGCGGCGATCCTCGGGCAGGTAGCCCCGGTCCACCATGATGGGCCGGCCCCCGTCGGTATCGAAGCGCTGGACAACCCGGTATCCCGGCCCCGCCGCCCGGTCGCTGGTCAGCACGAAGATCGGCTCGCCCACGAGCGCACCGGTGACGCTCACCGGCAGATAGCGGTCCGCGACCGGATCGGGCACGGCGGGAAGCGCCACGGGTGTATCCCCCAGCCGGGCCTCGATCTGCGCGAGGATACCCTCTTTCCACGCCAGCCTTTGCATCTGCCAGGTGCCAAGCCCGACCAGGATCGCAGCCCCGATCAGGCCGAACAGCAGCGGGGCGATCATCCGGCGCGACATGAAACCTCACTTACAAGACGAAAGCGCGCGCCTGTCGGCCCGCGCTTTCGGCAGAATGCAACCCGGCCACGCGGGCCGGTGCGGGATCACTGACCCCAGATGTAGATCGCGGCAAACAGGAACAGCCACACCACATCGACGAAGTGCCAGTACCAGGCCGCCGCCTCGAACCCCACATGCCGCTCGGGCGTGAAGTGCCCGGCCTGCACGCGCAGCAGGCAGACGGTCAGGAAGATCGTCCCGATGATGACGTGGAAGCCGTGGAAGCCCGTCGCCATGAAGAAGCTCGCGCCATAGATGTTTCCGGCAAAGCCGAAGGCGGCGTGGCTGTACTCGTAGGCCTGGAAGAAGGTGAAGACGATCCCCAGCAGGATCGCCAGCAACAGGCCGTTGAACATGTCCTTGCGGTTGTTCTCATGCACCAGGGCATGGTGCGCCCAGGTTGCGGCCGCCCCCGAGCACAGCAGGATCAGCGTGTTGATCAGGGGCAGGTGCCACGGGTCGAAGGTCTCGATCCCGGTCGGCGGCCAGATGCCGTCGACCAGCGGGCTTTCCGGCCCCATCGGGTAGAGCGCGTGCTTGAAGAAGGTCCAGAACCAGGCCGAGAAGAACATGATCTCGGAGAGGATGAACAGAAGGAAGCCATAGCGCAGGCCGATCACCACGACCGGCGTATGGTCGCCCGCATGGCTTTCCCTGATGACATCAGACCACCAGGCGAACATCACGTAAAGCGAGCACACCAGCCCGACGAGAAAGACATACGGTTGCTTCCACGGCCCCGACACGTTGGGCGAGACCATCAGGACCATGCCCAAGAGCATCAGGATCGCCCCGACCGCCCCCAGAAAGGGCCAGATCGACGGTGGCAGGACGTGGTAGTCGTGGTTCTTTGCGTGGGCCATCTGGCGTTCCCTCGGTCTGTCTCCGGCCCTGTCGACCGGTTTGTGTGTCAGTTTACCGGCGCGCGCGCGGCAGGGGCAAGGGCGGCCTGCTCTTCGGGCAACTCGGTCTGGTGGAAGGTGTAGGAGAGCGTGATCTCCTTGACGAAACGGCCCTCTTCGTCCTCGACGATCGACGGGTCGACAAAGAAGGTCACCGGCATCTGAACCCGCTCGCCGGGCTTCAGCACCTGCATCTCGAAGCAGAAGCAGGCGATCTTGTCGAAATAGCCGCCGGCCGCATCGGGGGTCACGTTGTAGCTTGCGGTCCCGGCGACGGTCCGGTCGGTCGGGTTGTAGGCCTCGTAGAAGGCCAGGCCCGTCTCGCCGATCCGCAGCGTCATCTCGCGCTGTGCGGGCCGGAACTCCCACGGCATCCCGGCCTCGACCGATGCGTCGAAGCGGACGCGAATCGTGCGATCCAGCACCGCGTCGGGGGCCTGCGCGGCCACGCCAGTGGTGCCGCCGAAGCCCGTGGTGCGGCAGAACCAGTCATAGAAGGGCACCGCCGCGAAGGAGAGCGAGGTCATCAGCACGGCCACGCCCGCCAGCTTGGCGGCAGTGCGATTCACCCCTGTCAGGCCAGGCAGAAGCCGCATCAGCCCCCCTCTGCCGCAGGCACGAGCTGCGGCTGCGCCACATGGTCATAGCCCTGGATCGGACCGTGCTCGGACACCTTGACCACGGTCAGCCCGAAGACAACGATCACGAACAGCACAAGCGTCAGCCCGACGCCCAGGTTGCGCCCGAAGCGCCGCTTGTGGATCTCGTGGTCGGGCCGGAATGCCATCTCACCACCCACCAAGGCCTGCGGCGCGAAGCCCGGCCTCTGCCAGCAGCGCGCCGAAATGGAGGAACAGGTAGTAGAGCGAGAAGCGGAACACCCGCTTCTCGACCGCGTAGCTGTCAGCTTCGGCCACCGCCTCGTCCCGCCGCCAGATCGTCCAGGCCCCGATCAGGAACCAGGCGTTCAGCACCACCGCCGCCGTCAGATAGACCGGCCCGCCGATCGACGTGAACCCGAGCGCCAGCGCCACGGGTGCGAGCAGGATCGTGTAGACCAGGATATGCGCGCGCGTCGACGCGCCGCCCATGCGTCACCGTCAGCATCGGCACGCCCGCGTTGGAGTAGTCGTCCTTCATGAACAGCGCCAGCGCCCAGAAATGCGGCGGCGTCCACATGAAGATCAGCGCGAACATCAGGGCGCTCTCCACCGACACGCCGCCCGTCGCCGCAGGCCCAGCCGATCATCGGCGGAAAGGCCCCCGCCGCGCCACCGATCACGATGTTCTGCGGGGTCAGCCGCTTGAGCCACATCGAATAGACCACCGCGTAGAAGAAGATCGTGAAGGCCAGCAGACCGGCGGCGAACCAGGTTCGCGGCCAGCCCCAGCATCACCACGGCAATGCCCGACAGCGCCAGCCCCAGCCCCAGCGCCTCGCCCGCCCGTCACGCGTTCCGGCGGGCACGGGCCGCTTGCGCGTCCGGCGCATCACCGCGTCGATGTCGGCGTCCCACCACATGTTCAGCGCGCCCGACGCACCGGCCCCGAGCGCGATGAACAGGATCGAGGCAAAGCCCACCACAGGGTTGACCTGCACCGGCGCGACCAGCAGCCCGACCAGCGCGGTAAACACCACCAGCGACATCACGCGCGGCTTCAGAAGCGCCACATAGTCGCCGAAACCCGCCTCGCCCGGTCCGGCGGCGGTAGGATCGAAGGCTTCGGCGTTTGACATCGTCGTCTCCAGATGGGTGGGGCCGCGCCAGGGCGGCCCTGCCGGTCAGTCGGCTGCGGCCATGGTCACCGGCTTGGCCAGCGACGACAGCTGAACGTCACCGGCCTTGGCGGCGGCCAGCCAGCGCTGATAGGCTTCTTCCGATACCACCTTCACGGTGATCGGCATGTAGGCGTGGCTCTGGCCGCAAAGTTCCGAGCACTGCCCGAAATAGATGCCTTCCTGCTCGGCCTTGAACCACAGCTGGCCCAGACGGCCCGGCACCGCATCCTGCTTCACCCCGAACGCCGGGATCGTCCAGGAGTGGATCACGTCGGCCCCGGTCACCTGCATCACGATGGTCTTGTTGACCGGCACAACCACCGCCGTATCGGTCGCCAGCAGGAAATCGTCGCGCGTATAGCCAAGCGCCTCGAGCTTCATCACCGCGATGTCGTCCAGAACCTGGGGCGTCCCCATCGGCTGGTCATCGCCCAGGGAGGCGACCTTCGTCGATCCGTCCACCAGGAAGCTCGGGAACTCGTCCAGCCCCTCGTCGACATATTCGTAGCCCCAGTACCACTGGTAGCCCGTGACCTTGATGTTCACGTCGCCCTCGGGAATCTCCTGCTGCTTGAACAGCACGGGAAGCGAGAACGCCCCGATGAACACGAGGATCAGGATCGGCACGACCGTCCAGGCGACTTCGAGCGGCGAGTTGTGGGTGAACGAGGCGGGATTGGCATTCCGGCTGCGGTTGTAGCGGACCACCACCACCGCCAGCAGCGCCGTCACGAACAGGGTGATCGCCGTGATGATGATCAGCAGCATGTGATCCAGGCTGTGAATGTCGCGCGCCAGTTCCGTGACGGCCGGCTGGAACCCGGTCAGGCCGTCCACCGGGCGGCCGATCGTCTCGAGCGCCTCCTGCGCCCGCGCGCCACCGGCAGTTCCCAATGCAGCGGCAAGGCCCAGAAGTGAGGTCAGTCGCATTGTCATATCCCGTTCCCGTCGCGGCTTTAGAACCGCCGTTCGGACGCCGGCCTGGTATACGCCGGAATCCCATTGTTTCGCGCCCCTCTGAAACCATATTAGACGGTGGCCGACAAGCAAAACGATTGCGGCAAAGAGACGCCGCACGATCCAGATCAAGGACACCCGGATGACCGACGCCCCCTTCCGCCCCTTCGAGACCCATCTCGACGAGGCCGCAGGCCCTGTCCATCCTGCGCGAGGCGACGCGCGGGGCCGATGATGGCGAGCTTTTCCTGGAACGCAGCCGGTCCGAGGCCATCGTGCTGGATGACGGCCGGATCAAGACCGCCAGCTACGACGCGTCCGAAGGCTTCGGACTGCGCGCGGTGAAGGGCGAGGTCGCAGGCTATGCCCATTCCACCGAGATCTCGGAACGCGCCCTGCGCCGCGCCGCCGAGACCGCCCGCCTTGCCGTGGGCGACGGCGGCGGCACCCTCGCCGCCGCCGCCGAAGGGCACGAACGTGAAGCTCTACACCGATGCCGATCCCATGGCCGATGCGGCCTTCCCCGTGAAGATCGACCTTCTGCGCGAGATCGACGCCTATGCCCGCGCACTCGATCCCCGCGTCGTCCAGGTCTCGGCGACGATCTCGGCCGGGTTGCAGGAGGTGGAGATCCTGCGCCCCGAGGGCCTGCGCCTGTCCGACATCCGCCCCATGGCGCGCATGAACATCTCGGTCATCGTCGAGGAGAACGGCCGGCGCGAACAGGGCGGCATGGGCGGCGGCGGGCGCTACGGCCTCGCCCGTCTGATGGAGCCCGCGCACTGGCAGGCGACTGGCGCGCGAGGCGCTGCGGATCGCGGTGGTGAATCTCGGCGCGGTGGCGGCCCCGGCGGGCATGATGGACGTGCGTGCTCGGCCCCGGCTGGCCCGGCATCCTTCTGCACGAGGCGGTCGGTCACGGCCTCGAGGGCGACTTCAACCGCAAGAAGACCTCGGCCTTCGCGGGGCTTCTGGGCCAGCGCGTCGCCTCGCCCGGCGTGACCGTGCTCGACGACGGCACGATCCCCGACCGGCGCGGCTCGATCACCGTCGATGACGAGGGCACGCCCTCGGGCACGCAACGTGCTGATCGAGGACGGCATCCTGGTGGGCTACATGCAGGACCGCCAGAACGCGCGCCTGATGGGCGTGGCCGCCCACCGGCAACGGGCGGCGGCGAGAGCTTTGCCCATATCCCGATGCCCCGCATGACCAACACCTACATGCTGTCGGGCAGCGCCGACCCGGCCGGATCGTCTGGCCGGACCTGAAGGACGGCATCTACGCCGTGGGCTTCGGCGGCGGGCAGGTCGACATCACCAACGGCAAGTTCGTGTTCAGCTGCACCGAGGCCTACCGCGTCCAGAACGGCAAGATCGGCGCGCCGGTCAAGGGCGCGACCCTGATCGGCGACGGGCCGACCGCGTTGCAACAGGATCCGCGCCATCGGCAACGACATGGCGCTCGACCCCGGCATCGGCAATTGCGGCAAGGCGGGCCAATGGGTGCCGGTCGGCGTGGGCCAGCCGACGCTGCTGATCGGCGGCCTGACGGTGGGCGGCAGCGCCGCCTGACCCTCATTTTCTGTTCACAAGTATCCTCGGGGGGACGCGCGGCACGCGCGCGGGGGGCAGACGGCCCCCCGTCCGCCCTCAGGTCCGGGCGCTGGCCTTGGCCTTCCCGCCCCGGCAGCGGTCCGAGCAGAAGCGCACCTCGTCCCAGACCTTTTCCCACTTCTTGCGCCAGGTGAACGGCCGCCCGCAGGTCGCGCAGGTCTTCACCGGCAGATCGCCCTTGCGCCGCATCTTCGCCATCAGAGGTCAAGGCTCATCTGCGCGGCGGGCGCGGCCCGGCGGCGGGCGGGCGCGCGGTCGTTGACGAAGCGCCGGGTGCCGTCGGCGCGGCTCGCATGGCGTTCCACCACGCGCGCGGCCTCGTCGGCAAAGCCGGGCGCGCGGCGCAGGCCCCAGACCCGGTCGCGCGCGGCCCGCGCGGCGGCCGCCACATCCACGATCGGCTCAGGGTAGCGCCGCCCCAGCAGCGCCGGGGCGCCCGTCCATTTCCACGGCTCCTGCAGGAAGGCGTCCGGCACGGCGGCCAGTTCCGGCACCCACCGCCGCGTGAAGGCCCCGGTCGGATCCTGCTCCAGCCCCTGCTTCACCGGGTTGTAGATGCGGATCGTGTTGATCCCTGTCGTTCCCGATTGCATCTGCACCTGCGGCCAGTGGATGCCCGGCTCGTAATCCGTGAACAACCGCGCCAGCACCGGGCCCGTCGCCCGCCAGTCGAGCCAGAGGTGATAGGAGGCAACCGACATCACCATGCTGCGCATCCGGAAGTTCAGCCAGCCCGTCGCCGCCAGATAGCGCATGCAGGCATCGACGAAGGGCAGCCCCGTCTCGCCCGCCGACCAGGCCGCCAGCCGCGCCGCGTCTGCGCCGCGAGGCCGCAGGTTCTCGGTCGCGGGATGCAGGCAGCGTGTCTCGATGGCGGGCTGATCCTCGAGCTTCTGCATGAAATGGTCGCGCCAGGCGAGGCGGCTCTGGAAACTCGCAAGCGCCCCGCCCCAGCGGCCACCCGGACGCTCCGCCTGCCGCGCGGCCACCGCCTGCACCACTTCGCGCACCGACAGACTGCCAAGGGCGAAATGCGGCGACAGGCGCGAGCAGGCCCGCTCGCCAGTCACGGGCGAGGACATGGCGGCACGATAGGTCTCGCCCCGCTGCGCGAGGAAGCTGTCGAGCAACTCCACCCCGCGCCTTCGCCCCCCCGCCTGGCGATGTGCGCAGCGATCCTCCGCAAGCCTCAGCGCCTTGGCCGTGGGGATTTGGCCCGGCTCCACCCCCGGCACGGGCGACAGCGCGGGAACCGGCACCTGCGGCGCGGCCATGAAGGCGTCGCGCCGCCCTGCCCAACCATCCCGCCCCGGCAGACGGCGCACCACGCCCGATTGCGGAACCTCGGTCCAGACGATCCCCGCCTGCCGCGCCCAGGCCGCGACTCTGCCGGTCACGCGCATAGGTCCAGAGGTTCCCCGTCTCTTCATGGCTCACGATCCGCGCGATGCGATGCTGGCGGCAGAGCGCATCCAGCACCGCCACCGCCTCGCCCGTCCGCACCACCAGCGGCGCGCCGCAGGCGTGCAGATCGTCGCGCAGGTCGCGCAGGCATTCGGCGGTAAAGCTCCACTGCCGCGCCGAGGTATCGGGCAGCGCCCAATAATCCGGCTCGACGATGTAAAGCGGCAGGACCGGACCCATGGCGGCGGCCAGCGCCAGCGCCGGATGATCTGCGACCCGCAGGTCGCGCTTGAACCAGAGAAGACTCGCCTCGCTCATGGGACGGGAACATAACGTGATCGTCCGCAGCGGCAAGCACCGTACCGCCGTCCGTGCGCGGCCCCGGGGTTCGGGGCCGCGCAGCGCCGTCAGGCGCGCCGCCGCCGCGCGAGACCGAGCGCCGCGAACGCCGTTGCCAACAGCACCATGCCTGCGGGCAGCGGGACCGGCGCGGGCACGACCGTCAGGCTGTCGAGCAGGCCGAACGCGCCCGTCGTGCCGCCCAGATAGCTCGCCTGCACCAGACCCCCTGCATCCACACCAAGCGACAGGGAATACAGCCCCTGCCCCGTCGCCGTGGTCAGCAACGCGAAGGCCCGGTTGTCGCCGTCCATGGCCGAGAAGATGTCGAACCCGCCCATCGCCGAGAAGTCCAGCAGCGTTCCGCCCAAGGCAATCTTGCCCACCGTGGTCAGCACGCCGGTATTGTTGGCCAGCGTCGCCAGGCTGTCGGTCTCGGCATCGAGGACATATTGCAGCGTGCTGGCCGGGAAGGGCACCTGGTTGGTATAGGCATTGGCGAAGACGGCCGGGTTGGCGCCCGCGTTCACGTCGCCCGAGGCATAGGCCAGCGGCGTGAAGGCCGCGATGTTGGGCGGGGCGTTGTTGGGAAAGAAGACCTGGTTGTTCTCGGCCGTGCTCACCAGCCGCGCAGCGTCGATCAGGTTGTTGAAGTCGAACCCGACCTCGGCCACGTCGATGGGCACGCTTGAGGTTGCGACCGGCTGCAACTCGCCCGTGCCGCTGTTCACAAGATAAACCGTCCGCGTCACCGTGTTGTAGCCGTAAAGCTCGTCCGTGCGCGGACGATAGGCCAGCGCGTCGAGCGAGGTGATCCCGCCCGGCCCGAACAGCGGAATGCCCGTGGCCTGGTCCGGCGCATCGAGCCGCGCCAGCGTCACCAGCGTCTGGCCATTGTCGCCAAGCGCGAGGCCCTGGGGACGGACGGTCGCTGCCTCGACCGGGACCGACAGGCCGGTCAAGACCAGCGCGAAAAGCGCGCCCATCCGGGCGCGGGTCAGGGAAATATGCATAGCCAGAAGGCCTCCATCCTTGTTGAAAGATCGCAGTCCAAGCACGTTTCCCCAAGGTGGAAGTCTAGGCGTAACCATATGATTTTCAATGCATTAAATCTTCGTGATCGGTGAAACTCCGGCCCCCGCCCACTCGTATTGCAGGGCCCGCATCGCACCAACTCCGGGTCCCGGCAGATGGCCCTTCAACTTTCCGCAGCATCCGCGCTATCGTCCACGCCCCAGCACAACCAGCCGGACCGCCCGAGATGACAGCCGAACCGCTCGACCTGCCCGCAAACCCGACGATCCGCCTTGCCGACTACCGGCCTTTCACCCACCGGATCGAGGAGGTCGCCCTGACCTTCCACCTGCATCCCACACGGACGAGTGTGCGCGCGCAGCTTCGTCTCTTCCCCAATCCGGCGCGACCGGGCCGTCATGACCTGCGGCTGGATGGCGAGGCGCTTTCGCTTCTCTCGGTGGCGGTGGACGGCCGGCCCCTGCCCGTCGTCGCCGACGAGACCGGCCTGACGATCCCGGCGGACCTGCTGCCCGTGGGCGGCTTCACGCTGGAAACCGAGGTGACGATCTCGCCCGAGGGCAATACCGCGCTCGAGGGGCTCTACATGTCGAACGGCATGTATTGCACCCAGTGCGAGGCCGAGGGGTTCCGCAAGATCACCTTCTACCCCGACCGCCCCGATGTGATGGCGCGCTTCCGCGTGCGGATCGAAAGCGACCTGCCGGTGCTCTTGTCGAACGGCAACCCGGTCGGACAGGGCCGGGGCTGGGCCGAATGGCACGACCCCTGGCCCAAGCCCGCCTATCTCTTCGCGCTGGTGGCGGGCGACCTCGTCGCACATAGCGACCGCTTCACGACCGCCTCGGGTCGCCCGGTCGCGCTGAACATCTGGGTGCGGCCCGGAGACGAAGGCAAATGCGCCTACGCCATGGAAGCGCTGAAACGGTCCATGCGGTGGGACGAGACGGCCTATGGCCGCGAATACGACTTGGACATTTTCAACATCGTCGCCGTCGATGACTTCAATATGGGCGCGATGGAGAACAAGGGATTGAACATCTTCAACTCCAAGTATGTCCTCGCCCTGCCCGAGACCGCGACCGACGACGACTTCAACCGGATCGAAGGCATCATCGCGCACGAGTACTTCCACAACTGGACCGGCAACCGCATCACCTGCCGCGACTGGTTCCAGCTGTGCCTCAAGGAAGGGCTGACGGTCTTCCGCGACCAGCAGTTCACGTCCGACATGCGCTCGGCCTCCGTGAAGCGGATCGAGGATGTGCTGACGCTGCGCGCCCGCCAGTTCCGCGAGGACAACGGCCCCCTCGCCCACCCGGTGCGCCCCGACCATTACCAGGAGATCAACAACTTCTACACCGCCACGGTCTACGAGAAGGGGGCCGAGGTCATCGGGATGCTCAAGCGTCTGGTGGGGGACGCCGACTATGCCCGCGCGCTCGACCTCTATTTCCAGCGCCACGACGGCGAGGCGGCGACGATCGAGGATTGGCTGGCCGTGTTCGAGGATACGACGGGCCGCGACCTGTCGCAATTCAAGCTCTGGTACACCGAGGCCGGAACGCCGCGCCTGAAGGTCAGCGAAAGCTGGCAGGATGGCACCTTCTCGCTGACCTTCGAACAGGTGAACCCGCCTACCCCCGGCCAGCCCGAAAAGCAGCCCAAGGTCATCCCCATCGCCGTGGGCCTTCTGAATCCGAACGGCGATGAGGTGGTGCCGACCCGGACGCTGGAGATGACCGAGGCGCGGCAGGTCTTCCGCTTCCCGGGCCTCGCGACCCGCCCCATCCCGTCGATCCTGCGCGGCTTCTCGGCGCCCGTGATCCTGGAACGCGAGAGCACGCCCGAGGAACGCGCCTTCCTGCTGGCCCATGACACCGACCCGTTCAACAAGTGGGAGGCGGGGCGCGCGCTGGCCAAGGACGTGCTCACCCGCATGGTGACGGAGGATGCCCAGCCCGGCCCCCACTGGCTCGACGCGCTGGCGCGCGTGGCGCAGGACGACAGCCTCGATCCCGCCTTCCGCGCGCTGGCGCTCGGCCTGCCGGGCGAGGATGACATGGCGCAGACGCTGTTCGACGCGGGCGTGACACCCGACCCCGACCGCATCCATGCCGCCCGCCGCCGGATGGCCGAGACGCTGGCCCGCCACCTCGCCCCCGTCCTTCCCCGCCTGATCGACGGCCTGGCCGAACCTGGCCCCTTCACGCCCGAGGCGCGGGCAGCGGGGCGGCGGTCGTTGCGTCTCGCGCTTCTGTCGCTGCAATCGCGGGTGGATGGCGGTGCGCGGGCGGCGGCGGCCTTCCGCGCCGCGGACAACATGACGGAACAGGTGGGCGCGCTGAGCTGCCTGCTGACCATCGGTCAGGGCAAGCCGGAACTTGCGGCCTTCGAGGCGCAATGGCGGGACGACCGGCTGGTGATGGACAAGTGGTTCGCGCTGCAGATCGCAACCGCCGCGCCCGGCGATGCGGCAACCGTGGCCGGGCGCTTGACGCAGCACCCGCTGTTCGACTGGAAGAACCCCAACCGCTTCCGCTCGGTCATCGGGGCCATCGCCGCGAACCATGCGGGCTTCCACGACGCGACCGGCGCATCCTATCGCCTGGTGGCCGACTGGCTGATCCGCCTCGACCCGCTGAACCCGCAGACCGCCGCGCGGATGTCGACCGCGTTCGAAACCTGGGGCCGCTATGACGCGGGCCGCCAGGCCCTGATCCGGGGCGAACTTCTGCGGATGCGGACGCGCCCCGGGGTCAGCCGGGACCTGGCCGAGATGACGGGGCGGATGCTGGGCGAGGAGGACTGATCAGCCGGCGGTGTTCGCGGCCTTGGGGGGCGTCATCGCGCCGAAGATCACGCTGCGCTCTTTCTTCTGGCAATAGCTCTGCGCGCGGGTCCAGGCGGCCATGTCGGCGCGCTTGGAGCTGTTGCGGAACGGCGCCCAGTCGCGCCCCATGCCTCTGGCCCCGTTGCCCGCGACCATGCCGTCGCGGCGCACCTGCACGGCGGCGATCCGCACCGCGCAGTCGAGGTTTGCCGCACCGTCCTTCAGCGCGGCCGAGGTCCGCGCCTCGCAGCCATACTGGCGCGCGGTGCCGGGCGAAATCTGCAAGAGCCCGATCCACGCCCCGCCGCCGCCCGAGGCGCGCGGGTTCCAGGTGCTCTCATGCTTGGCCAGCGCCGACATCAGGCCGACCCAGAACGCCTCGCGCTCTTCTTCGGTCGCGGTGGCATAACCGGGGCACCAGGTGGCGATGTCGGCGGGGATCACCTCGGGCAGTCCGGCGGGGTGGGCATCCACGGCGGCCAGCGCCTGTGTCGTCCAGATCGTCGCCTCGGGCCGGTGGTCCCAACGCATCGGAGGCAACTCGCCCTTGGCCGAAGCATTCGTGTTGACGCATCCCATCATGGGAAGCGCAAGCGCCATGCCCAGAACCGTTGCCTTGATCGCCGAAACCGTCATCCGTCCTACCCACCGTGGCATCGCACATCCTGTTGCGACCGGCAGGTCATGGCGGCATCGGCCGGGGCGCGCAACCCTCGGGGCGGTCGCGGGCCGGGCGTCGGCGGCGATCCGCCCGCTTCGCTTGATTCGCATCGGCGGGATTCCGCCCGTCCCGTTTGGTCCCAGCCCCCTTGCCCTGCCCCCCACCGGACCCTAGAAAGGCGCCCAGCCAGCCAAGATGGGCCAAGGAGTTTCCGATGCTCGACCTGACCTATGAAGCGCCGAAACCCAAAGTGATTTCAGGGGCCAAGCACGATTGGGAACTGGTCATCGGGATGGAGATCCACGCCCAGGTCTCGTCCAACGCCAAGCTCTTCTCGGGCGCCTCGACCACCTTCGGGGCCGAGCCGAACTCCAACGTCGCCTTCGTCGATGCCGCGATGCCGGGGATGCTGCCGGTGATCAACGAGTTCTGCGTGGAGCAGGCCGTGCGCACGGGCCTTGGCCTGAAGGCCGCGATCAACCTGCGCTCGGCCTTCGACCGCAAGAACTACTTCTACCCCGACCTGCCGCAGGGCTATCAGATCAGCCAGCTTTACCACCCCATCGTGGGCGAGGGCGAGGTGCTGGTCGAGATGGGGCCGGGCATCGCGCGCCGGGTGCGGATCGAGCGCATCCATCTGGAACAGGACGCCGGCAAAAGCATCCACGACATGGACCCCACCATGTCCTTCGTCGACTTCAACCGCACCGGCGTCGCGCTGATGGAGATCGTCAGCCGCCCCGACATCCGCGGCCCGGAAGAGGCGGCGGCCTATGTGACCAAGCTGCGCCAGATCCTGCGCTATCTCGGCACCTGCGACGGCAACATGCAGAACGGCAACCTGCGGGCCGACGTGAACGTCTCGGTCTGCCGCCCCGGCCAGTATGAGAAGTACCAGGCGACGCAGGATTTCAGCCATCTCGGCACGCGCTGCGAGATCAAGAACATGAACTCCATGCGGTTCATCCAGCTCGCCATCGACTATGAGGCGCGCCGCCAGATCGCGATCCTGGAAGACGGCGGCACAGGTCGTGCAGGAAACCCGCCTCTACGACCCCGACCGGAACGAAACCCGCTCGATGCGGTCCAAGGAAGAGGCGCATGACTACCGCTACTTCCCCGATCCCGACCTGCTTGCCGCTGGAGATCGAGCAGGCATGGGTCGACCATATCCGCGCGACCATGCCGGAACTGCCCGACGCCAAGAAGGCCCGCTTCATGGGCGAGTTCGGCCTGACCGACTATGACGCGAACGTGCTGACCGCGGACCTCGAAAGCGGCAGCTTCTTCGAGGCCGTGGCGCAGGGCCGCGACGGCAAGCAGGCGGCGAACTGGGTCATCAACGAACTCTTCGGCCGCCTGAACAAGGAAGGCCGCACCATCGCCGACAGCCCGGTGTCCGCCGCGCAGCTCGGCGGGATCATCGACCTGATCGCCAGCGGCGAGATCAGCGGCAAGATGGCCAAGGACCTGTTCGAGATCCTCTGGACCGAGGGCGGCGACCCTGCCGCGATCGCCGCCGCGCGCGGGATGAAGCAGGTCACCGACACCGGTGCCATCGAGGCGGCCGTGGACGAGATCATCGCGGCCAACCCCGCGCAGGTGGAAAAGGCCAAGGCCAATCCCAAGCTCGCGGGCTGGTTCACGGGCCAGGTGCTCAAGGCGACGGGCGGCAAGGCGAACCCGGCGACGGTGAACGAGATGGTCGCAAGGAAACTCGGCCTCTGAAAAGCGAAAGGGCGGCCATGGGGCCGCCCATTTCTTGGAAACTCTCGCTGCGCTCAGGCGCGGCGGCGGCGCTTCAGCGCGGCCAGACCACCAAGCCCACCCAGCAGCAGCAGGCCCGCCGCAGGCACGGGGACGGGGGCCGGCGTGATCGAGACGTCGTCGATGAAGCCGCCCAGAGTGTTCTCGGTTCCGGCCGCCGCAAAGGTGAGCGCGTAGGTGCCGGCCTTCGTCACGTTGAAGAACGCATCCACCTGGGTCCAGAAGCCGACCTTGTAGGTCGCGTTCGGCCCCGAGACGCTGCCCGATACAAGGCTCGTGGCATCGTTCGTCACGGCGAAATTGATGGTGTTGTCCCCGGTGGAGCTGGTCCGCGGGCTGTAGAAGAAAGACAGCAGGTAGCGACCGACGGACAGCGTGACGTCCTGCTGCATGGTCGAGTTGGACCCTGGCCCCGGATGGCTGTCCAATTCGACATACTTGTCGCCGCTGTGCGCGTCGATCGAGCCGAGGGTCGCGTTGGACTGGACCTCGATGCCCTTGCCCGTGTCGGTGACCTTCTTCCAGCCGGGGATGGTGCTGTAAACTTGCCAGTTCCCACCGTCGAACGTCACGACGCCGCCGCTGAGGTCTTCAAAACTGCCGTTCTGGACAATGGTCGCGGCACCGGCAGGCAGGGAAAGCAACAGGGAAACAACTGCAACAGAAAGGGTACGCTTCATAACTCACCTCATGATCAACGGGTTCAGATGCACCGAAGGTTTCTCAGGTGTCAAAGCCCGGGATGAACTTTTGTTCGTGGACGGTTGACTGGGCACAGAGGCCACTCACCCCAGGGGTGCATTCGAAATGTCTCCGGAACAGTGGCCTTGCACGACCAGCACTCGCCGAAAGCGCGAAACAATAGCGGCCACAATTCCAGGGGGAATCGTTGGATCCACTGCCCTTGACGGTTGTTTTTCGAATCGCACGACCCGCAGTTCCCATCTGCGGCGGCCCTTCGGCCACATGCCGCCGCCGGACGCGCTGCGGGCTTGGACAGGCCGCCCCCGCCCCGCTATGGTCCACCGGAATTCAGCGCGAGTCATCTGATGCCAACTTATGAATACAAGGTCATTCCAGCCCCGCGCCGTGGCGAGAAGGCAAAGGGGGCAAAGACCACGGCGGAACGCTTTGCCCATGCCCTGACGCTGGTGATGAACGACCTCGCGCGCGACGGCTGGGAATACATTCGCGCCGACACGCTGCCCTGCGACGAGCGTGTGGGTCTGACCGGCAAGGCGACGGCCTTCCAGAACATGCTGGTCTTCCGCCGGGCGCGGGATGCGGCCAGCGCTCGCCCTGCGGAAAGCGCGCCAGCCGCTCCGCTGACGCTGACGGCCCATGCACCCGAGGGCGCGCCGCCCCGCCTCGCCGCTCCGACCGAGCCGCCAAATGCCGCCCCGACCCTCGGCCCGGCGCGGGGCGACGACGTGGCGGCGGAATAGCTCAGGCAGAGATTTCCAGCGCCAGCGCGTGGATGCGCCCGACCAGATCGGGTCCGAGCGCCGCGTGAACCGAGCGATGGCGCGCGAGCCGCGTCATCGGTGCAAAGGCCGGGGACACGATCCGGACGCGGAAATGGCTTTCGCCCGATCCGTCATCGCCCGCGTGACCGGCATGCTTGTGGCTTTCGTTCACCACCTCCAGCGCCGAGGGGTCGAAGGCTGCCTGAAGCCGCTGATGTATTTCGTCGGCAACCCGCATTTTCGCCCCGTGCCCCCTTCTATCCCGCGTCGGAACCTCTAAACTCTTGCGTCCGAGTCAGAAAGGCAAGGCCGATGGCAGACCGCCCCCCCTTCGAGTTCGACATCCGGGTCTCGTCCGACAAGAAACGGCGCAAGACCGGCCGTCGGGGCATGTCCGGTGCCTTCGACACGGCGAACCGCCCTTGCGACCATCCGGGCTGCAAGGAGCTTGGCCAGTACCGCGCGCCGAAATCGCCCGACCTGCTGGACGAGTTCTTCTGGTTCTGCCGCGACCATGTCCGCGAATACAACCTGAAATGGAACTTCTTTCAGGGCCAGACCGACGAGGATTTCCAGAAATTCCTCGACAAGGACCGCCTCTGGGGGCGCGAGACCCAGCCCTTCGGCAAGCGCCCCGACGAAGGCCGCGCCTGGTCCCGCCTTGGCGTCAACGACCCGATGTCGATCCTGGGCGAGAAGGCCACGCAGAACCCCGGCAAGCCCACCGGCAACGCCACCCGCAAGCTGCCCGCGACCGAGCGCAAGGCGCTGGAGATCCTCGACGCCCGCGACACCTGGACACGGACCGAGATCCGCAAGCAGTACAAGAGCCTGGTGAAAGACCTGCACCCCGACATGAACGGCGGCAACCGCGACGACGAGGAGCGGCTGCAAGAGGTCGTCTGGGCCTGGGACCAGATCAAGGAAAGCCGCTACTTCCGCGAATGACTCACGCCGGGATGAACGTCATCGCGACGCCGTTCATGCAGTAGCGCAGGCCGGTCGGCTCCGGTCCGTCCTCGAACACATGCCCCAGATGCCCGCCGCAGCGGCGGCAATGGACCTCGGTCCTTGTGCCGAACAGGCCCGGATCGGGCCGCGTCGCCACGGCATCCGGCAGGGGTTGCCAGAAGCTGGGCCAGCCGGTGCCGCTGTCATACTTGGTCGAGGACGGGAACAGCGGCAATTCGCATCCGGCGCAGGCGAAGACGCCCACGCGTTTTTCCTTGTCCAGCGGGCTGGAGAAGGGCCGCTCGGTATCCTCCTCGCGCAGCACGGCATAGGCCTCGGGCGACAGCCTCGCGCGCCATTCCGCCTCGGTCAGCGTGACTTCGAAGGTCTCAGCGGCGGCAGGCGATCCCGCGCCAGCCCAAGGCCCCACCGACCAGCGCAAGCGTTCCGAAATGGCGTCGTGTCATCATTGCAATCTCCCTGATCCCTTCGTGATGCCAGCCATTACGTCACGGCGCTTTCAAAAGTTGCATTCCTCACGCGAACGGGATCGGCCGTTACCCCCTGCGACACCCGGCCTTCCCCTTGCACCCCCGCGCGTTATGATCCATCAAGCGGCGGATCAACGCGCGGGACGAGGCGGCCATGGACGGAGCTCTGGACAGGAACATGCGGCCGACGGAAGAGGTTTCCGTCCGCGATGTCTTCGGCATCGACACCGAGATGCATGTGAAGGGCTTCGCCGAGCGGTCCGAGCGTGTGCCCGAGATCGACCCGACCTACAAGTTCGACCCCGACACCACGCTCGCCATCCTCGCAGGCTTCGCCTACAACCGCCGCGTGATGATCCAGGGCTATCACGGCACGGGCAAATCCACGCATATCGAGCAGGTGGCGGCGCGGCTGAACTGGCCCTGCGTGCGCGTCAACCTCGACAGCCACATCAGCCGGATCGACCTGATCGGCAAGGACGCGATCAAGCTGCGCGACGGCAAGCAGGTGACCGAGTTCCACGAAGGCATCCTGCCCTGGGCGCTGCGCAACCCCGTGGCCATCGTGTTCGACGAATACGACGCGGGGCGCGCCGACGTGATGTTCGTCATCCAGCGCGTGCTGGAGCATGACGGCAAGCTGACGCTTCTGGACCAGAACGAGATCATCACGCCGCATCCCTGCTTCCGGCTGTTCGCGACCTCGAACACCGTGGGCCTGGGCGATACGACGGGCCTCTACCACGGCGTCCAGCAGATCAACCAGGCGCAGATGGACCGCTGGAGCCTTGTCGCCACGCTGAACTACCTGAGCCATGATGCCGAAGCCGCGATCGTTCTGGCCAAGGCGCCGCATTACAACACCGAGAAGGGCCGCAAGACCATCAGCCAGATGGTGACCGTGGCCGACCTGACGCGCACCGCCTTCATGAACGGCGACCTCTCGACCGTGATGAGCCCGCGGACGGTGATCACCTGGGCCCAGAACGCCGAGATCTTCCGCAACGTCGGCTACGCCTTCCGGCTGACCTTCCTGAACAAGTGCGACGAACTGGAACGCCAGACGGTGGCCGAGTTCTACCAGCGCTGCTTCGCCGAGGAACTCCCGGAAAGCGCCGCCAGCATGGCGATGAAGTAGATGCGCACGGCCGCGACGGGGCTTGCCCTCGCTGCGGCCCTTGCCCTGCCCTGCTTCGCCGCCGACGACCCCGCCGAATATCCTGCGGCGCAATGCGCGGCGCTTTGGCTTGGGCAGGATGACTATGCTCGCCGCTCGAACCTGCTGAAACAGGACCCGCAGGACGTAGCCCTGGGCGAGGCCTTCCGCGCCGTGGCGCATCGCCTGACGAACCGCGATGCCGCAGCCATCGACGCTTTCATCGCGCGACAGATCCCGCTGATGGCCGATCTTGTCGATATGTACATCTACAGCGGCGACCGGCAGAGCCGGGACCTCTACGAACGCCTGATGCAGGATTGCGACTCCTTCGCCGCGACCCAGCCCGAGACGCGCGCGCTGCGCTGAGCGTCACGTCGCGGCCACCCTCGAAAAGTTTTCATTTTGCCTTATTGATGGGCTGATTTCTTGCTGCCATGCTTCAATCATGTGCAGCCTGAAAACTTTTCTGCGCGCAATTCTTCTGGTCCTGATGGGCAGCCTTCAGGCCCCTGCCGCCTTCGCCCAGACCGCCGATCTTCACACCTTTGCAAGCTGCGCCGGTCGTCTCTCGGCCTTGATGGAGCATCAATGGCTGCTGTCCGACCCCAGCTCGGACATCACCGCCCGGCAGCGCGAGGGGATGCTGTCGATCGTCGCAGCCCTGAGCGAGCCGGGGCAAGAGGCGGTCGCGCTCGCCTGGCGGATCGAGGCGAAGGCGGCGCAGGCCGATCTGCTGACCCGCGCCCGCTTCGACACGAACGAAGCGACCGCCGCGCAGGCCGCGCGGCGGTCGGACGAACTGCTCGGGATGTGCCGCTCGCTGCTGCTTGGTTAGGCGGCCTGGCGCTCGCCAGCGGCCTTCGCGGCCTTGGTCGCGTTCGCCCACCACACGATGTCATCCAGCGTGGACTTTGCCGAGGCTGCAAGGCTGCCCTCGATCTCGCTGATCGGGGCATTGCCGCCCATGGGGTGAACCTTGAAGAAATCGCCCCCGCCGATATGCACGGCATGGCGCACCGGCACCATCTGCAACTCCACCGCGATGGTGCGCAGATGCTCCAGCGCGCGGGCGCCGCCCATCGAGCCGTAGGCAATCGCGCCCATCGGCTTGCGCGCCCATTCCACATAGGCCTGGTCCAGCGCGTTCTTCAGCGCCCCGGTGATCGAGCGGTTGTATTCCGCCACCACGAAGACATAGCCGTCGAACTCGGCCAGCTTCTGTTGCCAGGCGACGGCGCGCGGATCGGCGCTCGGCGCCCACATGTTCGAGGCGACCTCGTCGAACAGCGGCAGGTCGAAGTCGCGCAGGTCGACAAGCTCGACCTCCAGGTCGTCGCGCGCCTGCATCTGGGCCAGCATCCACTGGGCGGGCGTGTCGGCAAAGCGGGTCTTGCGGGTCGACCCGATGATCAGGGCGATGCGGGGTTTGGTCATGATGTTCTTCCGTCTTTCGGTTGAGGAAACTGAACGTCTCGGTTCAATTTCGTCCCGACCGGCCAAACAGAAAACAGGCACCAGCGCGCGCGGGCTGTGCGCCAAGGCACAGAGTTCGATCCTAGGCCTCGGGCACCTGCAACGAGCGGAAGATGTGCGGCAGGGCGATGTCCACGATCAGGCTTACCAGCCAGACGAGGAAGGTCGCCGCCAGCCAGTTCGACAACCCGTCGATCGACATGCCCGGGTTGACCATGTCCGTGACCCACAGCCCGAAGAACACCGTGATCAGCGACAGGCTGCCCATGATCTGCGGCAGGTTCGCCCGCGCCAGCTTCTCGAAGATGGGCCGCGCGATGGCCTGGACTGCGGTGAAGATCACGACCGCCATCAGGAAGCCCACGACCCCCACCTCGAACCCCGGGCCAAGGATCAGCGCGGCGAACAGGATCGCTACCGCGTTCGCGATGCCATAGGTCGCGGCCGTTGTCAGAAAGCGCTTCATGGCCTGCTCCACACCAGACAAGTGCAACCTAGCGACCATGGGCCGCGACGACAATCACCCTTGCCCTCGCCCGCGTCCGGCGCGACATATGAGCCATGTCCAAGCCCACCGACAACCCCGCCGATCCGTTCAAGAAGGCCCTCGCCGAGGCCACGCGAGTCATGGCCGACGACCCCGAGATGACCGTCACCTATTCGGTCGATCCGCCGGGAATGACCAAGGACGGCGTCCGCCTGCCGCAGGTCAGCCGCCGCATGTCGCGCGACGAGGTGCTTCTGGCGCGCGGCACGGCCGATGCCTTTGCCCTGCGCCGCAAGTTCCACGACGACGCCACCGACAACCGCTATGCCCCCACCGGCCAGATGGCGCGCGAGATCTACGACGCGATGGAAACCGCGCGGTGCGAGGCCGTGGGCGCGCGCGCGATGCCCGGCACCGCCGGAAACATCGACGCCAAGATCGGCGCACGAGGCCGACCGCAAGGGCTATGCCCAGATCACCCAGGCCGCCGACGCGCCGCTGGCGACCGCCGCGGGCTACCTCGTGCGCCACCTGGCGACCGGGCGCGACCCTGCCCAAGGGTGCGGCCAATGTCATGGACCTGTGGCGCGGCTTCATCGAGGATCAGGCGGGCGGCACGCTGGAAAACCTCGACCACGTCCTGGCCGATCAGGCGGCCTTCGCGCGCCTGTCGCGCAAGGTGATCTCGGACCTCGGCTATGGCGACCAGCTGGGCGACGACCCCGACATGGACGACCAGGACGAGGCGGGCGACGACGCCGAGCAGGATCCCGAAAGCCCCGACAGCGCGGGCGAGGATCAGGACCAGTCCGAGGACAGCGAGGCCAGCCCCGAGCAGAGCCAGGACGAACAGGACGATGCCGCGCAGGCGCAGGTCTCGATGGAAGACAGCGCCGACATGGAACAGGGCGACGAGGCCGAACTGCCCGAGGGCGAGGCCCCGCTGGAACCGCCGCCCCCCGCGCCCTATTCCGACGCCGACCCGAACTACACCGTCTTCACCACCGATTTCGACGAGGAAATCCGCGCCGAGGACCTGGCCGAACCGGCGGAGCTGGAACGCCTGCGCGCCTATCTCGACCAGCAGCTCGAACCGCTGAAGGGCGCGGTCAGCCGCCTTGCCAACAAGCTGCAACGCCGCCTTCAGGCGCAGCAGAACCGCAGCTGGGAGTTCGACCGCGAGGAAGGCATCCTCGATGCGGGCCGCCTCGCCCGCGTGGTCGCCAACCCCACCACGCCCCTGTCCTTCAAGGTCGAGAAGGACACCGAGTTCCGCGACACCTGCGTGACGCTGCTGCTCGACAATTCCGGCTCGATGCGCGGCCGGCCCATCTCCATCGCCGCGATCTGCGCCGACGTGCTGGCCCGCACGCTGGAACGCTGCGACGTGAAGGTGGAGATCCTGGGCTTCACCACCCGCGCGTGGAAGGGCGGGCAAAGCCGCGAAAGCTGGCTCGCCTCGGGCCGCCCGCAGCAGCCCGGCCGCCTGAACGACCTGCGCCACATCATCTACAAATCCGCCGACGCGCCATGGCGACGGGCGCGGCCGAACCTCGGCCTGATGATGAAGGAAGGGCTGCTGAAGGAAAACATCGACGGCGAGGCGCTGGAATGGGCGCACCGCCGCATGACGGCGCGCCCCGAGGCGCGGCGCATCCTGATGGTGATTTCGGACGGCGCGCCGGTCGATGACAGCACGCTGTCGGTCAACCCCGCGAACTACCTGGAAAAGCACCTGCGCGACGTGATCGCGATGGTCGAGAAGCGCCGCCAGGTCGAACTGATCGCCATCGGCATCGGCCATGACGTGACCCGCTATTACAACCGCGCGGTCACGATCACCGACGTGGAGCAGCTGGCCGGAGCGATGACCGAGCAACTGGCGAGCCTCTTCGACAGCGATCCCAGGAAGCGGGCGCGCACGCTCGGCATGAACCGGGCCGCGGCCCGCTGAGCGCTGACGCCAAATTTCTTCGAAGAAATTTGCCAAAAGCCTTCGAAGGCTTTTGGTCCGCTGAGACTACAACGTGGCCAATCACAGATACTTGACTTATTCACTCGGAAAAGGCTAAGCCCCTCTCACCTCTCCCAGCATGCCGCCCGGACGAGCCTTGTCATTCAAGGCGGCTCGCCCTTGGCACGCCGCCGCATTCCTGGAGAGTCCGATGTTCCGACCCATCATCCTTTGCCCGCTCGCGGCGCTGGCAGGCCTTCCCGCCACCGCCGCCACCCTCTCGCCCTTCCTCGTCTCCGATCAGGGCCGCGACGAGATCCAGCTGGCGACCGACCTGAACGGCGACGGCGACACCAACGATCCGGGCGAGGTGACAGTCTATTTCAGCGCCGCCAATGCCTCGGGCCTGTCCGCGGGCAGCGGAAACGTCTTCGCGCTCGGCCAGACCTCCAACGGTTCGGTGCTGATCGGCGACGGCGATACGGACAGCGTCTATCGCCTGACCGACACTGACCGCGACGGCACCGCACAGGGCGCGGGCGAGGCGCAGGTCTGGTTCTCGGGCAGCGGCAACGCCTCGGGCTACCGCCTGAATACGCCCAACGGCATCGCCGAAGGCCCCGACGGCGCGATCTACGTGGTCGAGGCCGACACCTCTGGCCAACCCACCGGCGATTGGGTCTATCGCACCGAGGATCTGAACGGCGACGGCGACGCGAACGACGCGGGCGAGGCCACGCGCTGGCTGGACCTCAAGGCGCTGAACAGCGCCTCGTCGCCCTTCGAGATCCGGTTCGAGGGCGACACCGCCTATGTCATCGACAGCGCCGGAGCCACCGACAATGTCATCTACGCCGCCCGCGACACCGACGGCAACGGCGTGGTCGAAGGAGCCGAGGTCAGCGTCTTCGCCTCGGCCGCCACCACTGGCGCGACCTTCGACTTCGCGATGGATGTGGGTCTGGGCTCGGTCTGGACATGGCAGTGGCTTCCCGAAAACGGCCTCTCCTCGGTCTTCCGCCTGACCGACCTCGACGGCAGCGGCAACATCGATGGCTCGGAAACGTCCGAAGTCTGGAACACGTCTCTGCTCGATCCGCTCTACACCTTCTTCGCAGGCTTCGGCCTGGCCCTGAACGATGCGACGGGCGAGATCCTCATCACCTCGAACGACACGGGCGCGAATGGCGACTGGATCGTGCGGTTGCTGGACCTCGACGGTGACGGCGCGTTCTGGGGTGCGGACGAAACCAGCGTGGTGCTCAGCCGCCTCGACCAGGGAACCTACCCCGACCGGCCCCGCAACGTGGCCTTCTACGAGACGCCCGTCGCGCCCGTGCCGCTGCCCGCAGGCCTGCCGCTGCTGGCGGCGGCACTTGGCGCGGTGGCTCTCCTGCGCCGCCGTGCGGAACGGGCGTTGTAAGCCGCTCGCTCCCCCTGCTACTGTCCCGGCGCGCCTTCGCGGCGCGCCGCGGACAAGGGGGATGTGCCGGTGTTCCAGACCTTCGAGACCACCTCCACCCCCGCCGCCGGTCCCGCCCGCCTCGCCGCGCTGCGCGCCGAACTGGCCCGGCAGGGCCTCGCCGGCTTCCTCGTGCCCCGCGCCGATGTCCACCAGGGCGAATACGTCGCCGCCCGTGACGAGCGGCTGCAATGGCTGACGGGCTTCACCGGCTCGGCGGGCTTCTGCATCGTCCTGCCGCAAGTCGCAGGCGTGTTCATCGACGGGCGCTACCGCACTCAGGTGAAGTCGCAGGTGGACCTCGCCCATTTCACCCCCGTCCCCTGGCCCGAGACGAAGCCCGGCGCGTGGATCGGGGAGCACATGAGCGATGGCACGATCGGCTTCGACCCCTGGCTGCACACCGAAGACGAGATCGCGAAGCTGACCGACGGCGCTGGCGGGCACCGCCATCGCCCTGCGCCCGGTCAAAGCCAACCCCGTCGACGCCATCTGGCCCGATCAGCCCGCCCCGCCCCGGGGCCGCGCCTTTCCGCATCCTGTGGAGCTTGCGGGCGAAACCAGCGCCTCCAAGCGCGCGCGCCTTGCCGAGCAACTGCGCGCCGAGGGACAGCGCGCGGCGATCCTGACCCTGCCCGACAGCATTTGCTGGCTTCTGAACATTCGCGGCTCGGACGTGCCGAAGAACCCGGTCCTGCACGGCTTTGCCATCCTGCACGACGATGCCACCGTCACGCTCTTCGCCGACCCCGCCAAGTTCGACGACGCCACCCGCGCCCATCTGGGCGACGGCGTGACCCTTGCCCCGCCCGAGGCCTTCGGGGCTGCCATCGACGCGCTTCCCGGCCCCGTCCGCCTTGACCGCACCAGCGCACCGCTCGCCCTGCGCCACCGCCTCGAGGCGGCGGGCACCGAGGTCGCCTGGGGCGACGACCCCTGCCGCCTGCCCAAGGCCCGCAAGACCGACGCCGAGATCGCCGCGACACGCGAGGCCCATCTCCGCGACGGCGCGGCGATGGTCGAGTTCCTTGCGTGGCTCGACGCTGAGGCCCCCGACAACACGCTCACCGAGATCGACGTGGTCCGCGCGCTCGAAGGCTTCCGCCGCGCCACCAATGCACTGCACGACATCAGCTTTGACACGATCTGCGGCGCGGGCCCGCATGGCGCGATCATCCACTATCGCGTGACCGAAGAGACGAACCGCAAGCTGGGCTGGGACACGCTGCTGCTGGTGGATTCCGGCGGGCAATATGTCGACGGCACGACCGACATCACGCGCACCGTCGCGCTCGGCGATCCGGGGGACGAGGCGCGCGCCTGCTATACCCGCGTCCTGCAAGGCATGATCGCCCTCTCGCGCATCCGCTTCCCGCGCGGCCTCGCGGGCCGCGACCTCGACCCGCTCGCCCGTGCCGCGCTCTGGATGGCGGGGCAGGATTACGACCACGGCACCGGGCACGGCGTGGGGGCGTTCCTGTCGGTCCATGAAGGCCCGCAGCGCCTCAGCCGCATTTCCGAGGTGCCGCTGGAGCCGGGCATGATCCTGTCCAACGAACCGGGCTACTACCGCGAAGGGGCCTTCGGCATCCGCCTGGAAAACCTGATCGTCGTGCAGGTCGCCCCGCCGCTGCCCGGCGGCGACGATCACCGCCGCCAGCTGTCCTTCGAGACGCTCACCTTCGTGCCCCTCGACCGCCGCCTGATCCGCGCCGACCTGCTCTCGCCCGGCGAGCGCGACTGGCTGAACGCCTACCATGCGACGACCTTCGAGAAGCTGGCAGGCCGGGTCTCGGCCAAAGCCCGCGACTGGCTGGAGAAGGCCACCCGGCCGCTTTGACAAAGGCATCACGCCCGGTCCACTCTGGCACCGGGCAGAACAGGAGAAGATCGGCATGGCCGACCACATCAAGATCCGCAAGGCACCCGGCACATGGGTCATCCGCGCCGGTGGCGCGGTGCTGGGCGAGACGAAGAACGCGCTCGAGCTGACCGAAGACCCCTATCCGCCGGTCATCTACTTCCCCCGCGCCGACATCGCGATGGCGATGATGGAGCCCAGCCCGCATCACTCCACCTGCCCCTGGAAAGGCCAGGCGAGCTACTACTCTCTGGTCACAAAAAGCGGCACCATCCACAACGCCGCCTGGTCCTACGAACACCCGAAAGAGGGCGTCGCCGCGATCAAGGACCACCTCGCCTTCTACCCCGAAAAGGTTACGGTCGAGCAGCTCTGACCGCCCCGAAAGCCCCGCCATGCTGATCCGACCCGATGAATTCACCCGCGCCTTCGTGGTGCTCTGGGGCCAGCGCGACGCGGCGGCGCTTGCCTCGCTCTGCGCCGAGGATGCCGAGATGCTCTCGATCACCGGCCTGTGGTGCGAAGGCCGCCCCCGCATCGCCGAGGTGTTCGAGGCCGAGCTCGCGGGCGCCTTTGCCCAGTCCCGCCTCGTCACCGGCAAGGGGCGGCTCCGGCCCATGGGGCCGGGCGCGGCACTGCTCAGCCAGCGCTTCGTCCTCAGCGGCCTCGTCGATGCCGAGGGGCGCGATGCGGGGCGAGTGGCCGCCATGCTCAGCGCCGTCCTGATGGCGCGGGCCGATGGCTGGCAGGCCGCGATGCTGCATTTCGCGGCGCTGGCGGGGTGACGCGGTAAACGAAGCCATGTCGGCTCGTGTGGTCCCAAGCAAATCTGCGCTTCAGACGCAGACACTGGAACCGAAACCTTTGATTTCTTCTGTTCTCAAATATCCCACGGGGGTCCGGGGGTGTGAAACCCCCGGTCCGACGCCCCATACGGGCGCTTATCCCTCCAGCAGCGCCTGCGCCGCCGCCCGAGCGGCCTCGGTCACCGTGTCGCCCGCCAGCATCCGGGCGATCTCGTCCACCCGTTCCTCGGGCGACAGCGGGGTTACGACCGAGGTGGTCATGCCGTCCGCCACCCGCTTCTCGACCCGCCAGTGATGCGCGCCGCGCGCGGCGACCTGCGGCGAATGCGTGACAACCAGCACCTGCGCCCCCTCGGCCAGCGCCTTGAGCCGCCGCCCCACCGCATCGGCGGTGGCCCCGCCCACGCCCCGGTCGATCTCGTCAAAGATCAGCACCTGCCCCGCCTGCCCGCGCGAAAGGCAGACCTTCAGCGCCAAGAGGAAACGCGACATCTCGCCGCCCGAGGCAATGCGGTTCAGCGGCCCCGCAGGCGCGCCGGGGTTGGTCGCGACGGTGAAGGTCACCTGGTCGCGCCCCTCGGGTCCCGGCTCGGCCACCGCGAGTTCGGTGCGGAACACGGCCCGTTCCATCTTCAGCGGTGCCAGTTCCCCGGCCATCGCGGCGTCGAGCCGCCCCGCCGCCTCGGCCCGCGCCGCCCGCGCGGCATCGGCCAGGGCGTCATAGTCCACCTCGGCCTGCTGCACCGCGCGCGACAGCGCCGCAAGGTTCCGCGCCCCGCCGTCCAGCGCCGCGAGGCGGTCGCGCAGATCGCCCGCGAAGCCGCCCAGATCGTCGGGCAGCACCCCATGCTTGCGCGCCAGCCCCCGGATGGCGAACAACCGCTCCTCGACCGCCTCAAGTTCCGTCGGATCGAAGTCGAGGCCGCGCACCGCCTCCTCCACCCCGGCCTGAACCTCGGCCAGTTCCGCCAGCACCCGCGCCAGCGCCTCCAGCGGCGCATCTAGCCGCCCCTCGGCGCGGTCCGTCACCCCGTCCAGCCAGCGCTGCGCGTCGATCAGCAGCCGCTCGGCCCCCTCGTCCCCCAAGGCGGCATGGGCGCGGACGATGTCGGCGCGGATCCTCTCGGCCCCCTGCATCGTCCGCCGCCGCGCGTCGAGCACCGCCTCCTCGCCCGGCTGGGGGTCGAGCTTGTCCAGTTCGGCCACGGCATGGCGCAGGTAGTCCTCTTCGGCCCGCATCCGCGCAAGCGCCGCCTCCGCCTCGGCCAGCGCCGCCCGTGCCGCACCCACCTGTCCCCAGGCCGCCCGCAGCGCGCCCGTGTCCAGTCCGGCGAAGGCATCGAGCAGCGCGCGGTGCCCGCGCGGGTTCAAGAGCCCGCTGTCATCCTGCTGCCCATGCAGTTCCACCAGCGTGTCGGCCAGCGCCCGCAGCATCTCGCCCGTGGCGCGACGGTCGTTGACCCAGGCCGTCTTGCGCCCGTCCGCCGTGGTGACGCGACGCAGGATCACACCCTCGGTCCCGTCGATCCCCGCCTCGTCCAGAACCGCTTGCGCGGGATGGTCCGGCGCAATCTCGAACACCGCCGTGACCTCGCCCTGCGCCGCGCCCGCGCGCACGATGTCCGCCCGCCCGCGCCAGCCCAGGACGAAGCCGAGCGCGTCGAGCAGGATCGACTTGCCCGCCCCCGTCTCGCCGGTCAGCACGTTCAGCCCCGGCTGGAAGCCAAGGCTCAGCCGGTCGATGATCAGCAGATCCCGGATGTCGAGGCTGCGGAGCATCGGCGCGGCCCGCCGCCTACAGCCACTCGCCGCGCACGACCTGACGATAGACGCTGCTCAGCCAGCCGGTGCCTTCCTGCGCCTCGGGGCTCAGCCCCGCGCCGGTCAACAGACGGAAGGCATCGTCATAGAACGGGCTCGACCGATAGTTGTAGCCCAGGATCGCGCCGGCCGTCTGCGCCTCCTTGGTGAAGCCCAGGGCCAGATAGCACTCGACCAGGCGCATCAGCGCCTCGGCCGTGTGGCTGGTCGTCTGGTATTGTTCCACCACAACGCGGAAGCGGTTGATCGCCGCCGTGTAGTTGCCGCGCTTCAGGTAGTAGCGCCCGATCTCCATTTCCTTCGCCGCAAGGTGGTCGAAGGCGAGGTCGAACTTCAGCATCGCCGAAGTCGCGTAATCGCTGTCGGGATACCTCTCGATGACCTCGCGCATCCCCTGCAACGCCTGGAAGGTCAGCCCCTGGTCGCGCCCGACCTCGTCGATCTGGTCATAATAGGACAGCGCCAGAAGATACTGCGCATAGGGCGCATCCTCGTCATCGGGATAGAAGTCGAGGTAACGCTGCGCCGCCGCACGCGCTTCTTCATACTGCTCGGCCTGGTGATACGAGAAGGCCTGCATGATCAGCGCGCGCTTGGCCCATTCCGAATAGGGATAGAGCCGCTCGACCTCGGAGAAATAGCGGATCGCCGTGTCGGGCTTGCGCTCGCTCTCCAGCGCGAATTCGCCGCGCTGGTAGATCTGCTCGGGCGTCAGTTGCTCCAGTTCCTCGTCGCTCTCCGACTGAGCGCCGCAGCCTGCCAGGAACACTACAAGCATGGCGGTGCCAAGCCAGCGCGCCCCGGTTCTTCCGCCTGTCATCCGACCTCACCTCGACCGATCATTCCCCGGTCGCATCTCCCCGCGCCGGTCTGTTGCCCCGTGTGGTAACACAGAAAAATCCGGTGCGCAAAACGCCTTTCGGACGATCGGCACCGGCTGGCGATGCGCTCAGAGACGGGCGGGCAGGTCGGCGGCGACAACGCCCGCGCCCGGCAGCTTGCTGACGGCCGGGAAGGCGCAATCGACCATCTCCCAGGCACCGGCAGTGGCGAAAAGCTTGCGGAGAAGACGGTTTGTCAGCGCGTGTCCCGCCCGAACGCCCGTGTAGCGGCCGAGAATCGGCCCACCCGCCAGTGCAAGGTCGCCAAGCGCGTCGAGCATCTTGTGGCGCACCGGCTCGTCACGGTAGCGCAGGCCGCCGGGGCTCAGCACCCGGTCGCCCTCGAACACCACGGCATTGTCCAGCGTGCCCCCCAGGGCCAGCCCGCGGGCGCGCATCTCGTCTACGTCCTGCTGGCGGCAGAACGTGCGGCTGTCGCACAGCTCGCGCACAAAGGCGCCATTGGCCATCTTCAGGTGCTTTTCCTGCCGGCCGATCGCCGCCTCGGCAAAGTCGATCTCGAAGGCGATCTCCAGCATCTCGGCCGGCTCCAGCCGCGCCGTCGCGTCGCCATCGGTCACCTCGACGGGCTTCAGGATCCGCAGGGCACGGACCGGCGTCAGCTGCTCGCGCAGGCCCCGCGCGATGAAAGCCGTCACGAACTGTTCCGAGCTGCCGTCGAGGATCGGCACTTCGGGACCGTCGATCTCGATCAGCGCGTTGTGGATGCCACATCCGGCCAGGGCCGCCATGATGTGCTCGACGGTCGAGACGGTGACGCCCGCCGCGTTACCCAGCAGCGTGCACAGACGCGAGGGAACAACCGCATCCCACCGCGCGGGAACCATGTCGTCGCCCTGCGTGATGTCGGTGCGGCGAAACCAGATGCCGTAATCGGCCGAGGCGGGACGCACGACCATGCGCGCCATTCGCCCCGTATGAAGGCCGACACCCGTGAAGGTCACCGGTGATTTAAGCGTCTGTTGCACTGCAGTCCTCACGTCATTCAAGTCCGGCACGGATGCGGTTGATCCGTCATCCTTTTCGCCACGTTCAGCTAAGCACCCGTCCCTGCAAGAACAATTCACTCTTTGTGACGGGCTGTAACACCGCCTCGCAGCTCTGGCGGGTTTCCGCCCCTTGGCGCAGAAGTTACTGAAAAGTAAAAGGAAAAGGCCCGGCGAACCGGGCCTTGTGTCGAAATCATGTTACTGCACTGCAGCGAGATCAGTTCGCCTGGCGACGCAGGAAGGCCGGAATCTCGATGCGCTCCTCGTCCGCGCTCATCTCCGGCTCGTCGTCATAACCCGTGACGGGCGGCTGTTGACGCTGCGGCGCGGCGCTGCGGTCTGCGGACGGCTCGGTATGGCCCGCCATGCGGTTGATGAGCGACCCGATGCCGAAACGCGGCTTCTCGGCCACGCGCGGTGCAGGGGCAGCCGGACGCGCAACCGGAGCGGCCGAAGGGGTGGCACCACGCAGCGGAAGCTTGCTGGCCGCGGCCTGCAGCCGGGCGAGGGCTTCGGGCGAGGGCTGGCCCAACTGCCGCGCGCGGGGCGCGACAAAGGCGGTCGGATCGTCCTCGGTCATCGCGGCCTGGGCGCGCGCCGGGGTGGCGGGCGCAGCGGCAGGCTGCGGGCGATAGGCGGGCGGGGGCAGTGCGTCGCTGTCGGCCTCATCGAAGAACTCGTCTTCGGGCGCATCCTTGCCCATCCCCTCGAACAGCGACGGTTCCTCCTCGGCCACCATCGGCTGCGGCTCGCGCTTCGGCTCGGCGGCGGCGGCGGTCGCGGCTGGCGGGACATAGGCCGGGACCGAGACGCTGGCCATCGACCGGCGGGCGACCGGCGTCTCCGCCCGGTTCGAGGCGCTGGCGTCGATGCCCGTCGCCACGACCGAGACGCGGATCGCGCCTTCCATGCTGGTGTCGAGCGTGGAGCCCACGATGATGTTGGCGTCGGGATCGACCTTCTCGCGGATGATGTTCGCGGCCTCGTCCAGCTCGAACAGCGTCAGGTCATAGCCGCCGGTGATGTTGATGAGCACGCCCTTCGCGCCATGCAGGCTGATCTCGTCCAGCAGCGGGTTGGCGATGGCCTTCTCGGCGGCCTGAACCGCCCGGTCCTCGCCCCGCGCCTCGCCGGTGCCCATCATGGCCTTGCCCATCTCGTCCATCACCGCGCGGACGTCGGCGAAGTCGAGGTTGATGAGGCCGGGCCGCACCATCAGGTCGGTCACGCCCTTGACGCCCTGATAGAGCACGTCGTCGGCCATCGCGAAGGCTTCGGTGAAGGTGGTCTTCTCGTTGGCAAGGCGGAACAGGTTCTGGTTCGGAATGATGATCAGCGTGTCGACCACCTTCTGAAGCGCCTCGACCCCCTCTTCGGCCTGGCGCATCCGCTTCGCACCCTCGAACTGGAAGGGCTTGGTCACGACGCCCACCGTCAGCACGCCCAACTCTCGCGCGGCCTGCGCGATGATCGGGGCCGCGCCGGTGCCGGTGCCGCCGCCCATCCCGGCGGTGATGAAGCACATGTGCGCGCCCGCAAGATGATCCACGATCTGCTCGATCGATTCCTCGGCAGCGGCAGCGCCCACCGTGGGCCGCGCGCCCGCGCCCAGCCCTTCGGTCACGCGGACGCCCATCTGGATCGTCGCGCTCGCGCGGCTTTGCATCAGAGCCTGCGCATCGGTGTTGGCCACCACGAACTCGACCCCTTCAAGGTTCTGGTCGATCATGTTGTTCACGGCGTTGCCGCCCGCGCCACCCACGCCGAAGACCGTAATGCGCGGCTTCAGCTCTTCCCGTTCGGTATTCATCACGAAGTTCAATGTCATTGCAGTCCCGCCCTATGTCTCGTTGCCCCGGCCGCGCAGAATTTGATGGCGCCTCTGCTCGCGCCGCAGGTGGGTTGTCCCCAGATTATCCGCAATTCTATCCACAGGAACTGCGGAGGTCACGAAAAAAACACCGAACGCCCCACAAAATATGGGGAATGGACGGCTCGCGTCAGCGGGATTTCGCCCGACAGCCGATATGTGGGGTTTACCAGTTGTCCTTGAACCATCGAATGGCCCTTTTCAACGATCTGGCAGGGATAGCGCTCGGTCGGGATGTCGAAATCCCACCACTCGTCCTGCGGGTGCGCGGCAAACAGGCACAACCCTACGGCGGCGGCGAAGGCGGGTCCGGTCGTCGCCTGCGGCAGCCCCTGCACCCGCAGGGGCCGGCCGAGTCGCACCCGCTGACCCAGGATTCGCGCAGCCAGTCCGTCCAGCCCGGGGATCTGGCTCGCGCCCCCCGTCAGCACGATCTGCTGGCTGGGAAGGTGATCGAACCCGGCGGCATCGAGCCGCGCGCGGACTTCCTCGAGGATCTCTTCCACCCGGGGCCGCATGATCCCGATCAGCTCGGTCCGGCTGACCGCGCGGCGGTCCTTCTCCCAGTCGCCCGAGTCGCCGCCGATCTCGATCATCTCGCGGTCGTCCATGCCCGTCGCATGAACACCCCCGTGCCGCGTCTTGATCCGCTCGGCGGTGGCGATGGCGACCTGCAACCCCTTCGAGATGTCCGAGGTCACATGATCGCCCCCCAGCCGGACGGCATCGGCATAGATCATGTGCTTCTTGATGAAGATGCTCAGTCCCGTCGACCCGCCGCCCATGTCGATGCAGGCCGCGCCCAGTTCCTGCTCGTCCTCGACCAGGCTGGAAATCCCGGCCACGTAAGCCGACGAGGCGATGCCCGCCAGTTCCAGGTCGCAGCGCTTGATGCAGTAAAGCAGGTTCTGGATGACGCTCGCCTCGACCGACAAGAGGTGCAGGTCGCAGGCCAGCCGGTTGCCGATCTGCCCGCGCGGATCGCCCAGGCCAGACCGGTGGTCGAGCGCGAAGTTCACGGGCTGCGCATGCAGCACCTCGCGCCCCTCGCCGATGTCGGGCACATCGCAGGCCGACAGCACGCGCGCCACGTCCTGATCCGTCACCACGCTGTCCTGAAGGTCCCACTCCCCCGCCAGCCCATAGCTGCGCGGCTCGGCCCCCGAGAAGCAGACGATGGCGTGATCGACCCGGACGTTGGCCATCTTCTGCGCAGCCTGAAGCGCCGTGCGGATCGCGCGCTCGGTCTCGTTCATCACGCTGATTTCGCCAAAGCGCACCCCGCGCGAGCGGGTCGTTGCCGCCCCGATGACCCGGAACGAGGATTGCCCCGCCATCGGCCCCACGCCATCGGCCTCGCGCAGCCGGTCCGGCCCGTCGAAGCGCAGGATCAGGCAGGCGATCTTCGATGTCCCCACATCCAGCACGGCAATCACGCCACGCTGCATGGCCACCCGGCGCATGTTCCGCATCGCCCTCTGGGACTGGTAAAGATCGGTCATAAATTGCTCGCTCCGGTTTCAATCAGGTCGCGCTGCTCGCGCAGTTTCGCCAGCGCTTCGGCCGACAGGCGCAGCACGGGGCGATGCTCGTTGCGCAGGTCGACCGCAATGATGTCGCGGTCGAGCAGGTGTTCGGCCTTGTCGAGCGCGATCACCCGCTCCAGCGCCGCAACGGCCCCCTCCTCGGGCAGCAGGATGCGCTGGTCGCGGTCCAGCACCACGTCCCACCGCCGCTCGCCCTGCCGCACGAGGCCGCGCAGCCGGGCCGCGATCGGCCCGGCCGCCGCGATCAGCTCCAGCGCCTCATCCACCGCCACATCCGCCCCCGCGCCCGCGACGATGGGCAGGTCCGCGCGGTCGCTCCGCTCGAAGATGCGGGCCACGCGCATCCCCTCGGCATCCAGCAGCGACAGCTCTCCCGGCCTGCGCCAGATGATGACGGGCACACGCTCGGTGATCGTCACCTGAAGCACCCCGCCCGCACGCACGCGCAGGTCGGCGCGCGCCACCGCATCCAGTTCCTCGATCTTGGCGCGCTGCGCCTCGAGGTCGATCTCGAAGGAGGAGAGCGGGAACTTCAGGTCGACCTTCGCCCGCACCGCCTCGGCCAGCGCAGGCGAGGCCCCGTCGACCGCCAGAAGGTTCACGAGGAACTCGGGCCGCTTCTCGACCTTCTCCCACGTCCCGGCCCAGACCGCCGAAAGCTCGGCCCGCCGCCCGTCATCCGACAGGTAGAGGCCCGCGCTGAACATCACCACGAAGGCAGGCAGGCCGATCCGGAACAGGGCGCGGAAGACCGGTGTCAGCCAGAGACGTTGCAGCCTGTAGGCCGTCCGGCTGGGGGCAGGGTCGCGGATCGGGGCCACGGTCGCCCTTATCGGTTGCATGAGGCATCCTCCACGATCCAGGCGCAAAGCTCGGGGAAGGGCATCCCCACATGCGCCGCCTGCTCGGGCGAGAGCGAGGTGGGCGTCATCCCGGGCTGGGTGTTCGTCTCGAGCAGGACCAGCCCCTCGCTGCCCCGCGCCTCGTCCCAGCGGAAGTCGGTCCGGCTCAGCCCCCGGCAGCCAAGCGCGACATGCGCCCGAAGCGCATAGTCCATGCAGCCTTCCGCGATGACCGAGGGGATGTTCGCCGGCAGCTCGTGCCGCGACCCGCCGGGCTTGTACTTGGCGTCGTAGTCGTACCAGCCGTCGGTCAGGATGTCGGTCACGCACAGCGCCCGGTCGCCCAGCACGCTGACCGTCAGTTCGCGCCCCGGCACATAGGCCTCGACCATCACCGTCTCGGGCATCGTCTCGGCCAGCCGCGGGGCGTTCGCCCCCTCGCGCACGATGTAGACGCCGACGGATGAGCCTTCGTTGTTCGGCTTCACCACATAAGGCGCGGCCATCACATGCCCCGCCTCCACCGCCTCGCGCGGGACGATCACGCTGTCGACAACCGGCAGGCCTGCCGCGCGATAGGCGTCCTTCGCGCGCTGCTTGTCCATCGCCAGCGCCGAGGCCAGCACGCCGGAATGGGTGTAGGGAATGCGCAGCCATTCGAGGATGCCCTGCACGCAGCCATCCTCGCCCCAGCGGCCATGCAGCGCGTTGAAACAGATGTCGGGCTTCAGGTCATCGAGGCGCATGGCTAGGTCGAGGCCGCAATCGACCTCGATCACCTGCGCATATCCCGCCGCCCGCAGTGCCGCCGCGCATTCACGCCCTGTGACAAGCGAGACCTCCCGCTCTGCGGAAAGCCCACCCATCAGTACCGCCACCTTGGGGGCTGCCCTGCTCGACATGCCCGCCACCGCCTCTGTCCGGGCCGTTTGCGGCCCGTTGTTCTTGGATCACGCCGCCGGTTCGCCGACGCGCATGATTTCCCACTCTAATGTCAAACCGCTGTGATCGAAAACCCTTTTTCGCACCTCTTCGCCCAATTCCTCCAGATCGGCGGCAGTTGCCCCGCCCGCGTTGATCAGGAAGTTGGAGTGCATCTCGCTCATCTGCGCGCCGCCCCGCCGCGCGCCGCGCATCCCCGCCTCGTCGATGACCTTCCACGCCTTGAGGTCGTGACGGTCATCCGCGCGGCCCGTGCTGGAAAACCCCGCCGGATTGCGGAAGGTGGAGCCTGCGCTGCGTTCCTTCGTCGGCTGGCTCGCGTCGCGCTTGGCGATCTGCTCGGCCATCCGCGCCTCCAGCGCCGCCGGATCGCCCCGCGCGGCCCGAAAGGTCGCCTGCACCACCACCGCCCCCTCGGGCAGGTCGCTCTGCCGGTAGCGCAGGTTGAGCGCGGCGGCGGGCAGCGTCACCACCTGGCCTGTCCGCAGAACCGCCCGGACCTCGACCAGATGATCCGCGACATAGGCCCCGTAGCACCCGGCATTCATCCGCACGGCCCCACCGATGCTGCCGGGGATCGTCCGCAGGAAGGTCAGGTCCAGCCCCGCCTCCGCCGCCTTCCTCGCCACATGCGCGTCCAGCGCCGCGGCCCCGGCGATCACCCGGTCGCCATCCACCGCGATCCCGTTGAACCCGCGCCCCAGCCGGATCACCACCGCCCGGATGCCGCCATCCCGCACGATCAGGTTGCTGCCCACGCCCATCGGGAACACCGGCACGCCCGGGTCGAGCGCGGCCAGGAACGCGCTCAGGTCCGCCTCGTCCGCCGGCTGGAACAGCCAGTCCGCAGGCCCGCCCACGCGCAGCCAGGTCAGGTCGGCCAGCGACCGGTCGGGGGTCAGCGTGCCGCGAACGGGGGGAAAGTCGGTCATCGGGCGTCCAGCGAAATGGATCGTCCGGCGATAGCGCAGCCCGCGCGCGGCGGCAACCGCCCGCTACTCCGCAGGTTCCTGTCGGTCATCCTTCTTCGGCCAGACCCACCGCCACAGATAGATCACCGGCCAGCGCAGCACGCTCGCCCCTGCCGCGAGCAGCAGCAGGCCCCAGAGCGGCCCGTCTACATAGGTGACCCATCCCAGCAAGGGGATGCCGAGCGCGATCAGCACATAGGCCGCCCGCCAGTGGTGGTCACGAGAGGGGAACATGGCGATCACATTGGCCAGGATCAGCCAGAGGAAGGCCAGCATCAGCGGCTCGATCATGCCCGCCCCTCCCTTGGGTCGCGGACCGGCAGGCGAAGCGCCTTGCGCCCGAAATAGATCAGCGGATTGCGGAACATAGACAGGAACCCCAGCGTCGCAACAGCCGCCCAGGGCCAGCCGTGCACCCAGCCAATCCAGGCCAGCAGCACCGGCGCAGCCACCAGCAGCGCCACACCCGGCACCATCTGCAACCGCATCGGCAGCAGGGCCACGACCGTGGCGAGCACCACCCAGAGGCAGGCCAGCGTCACCGGAACAGACATGCGCGCATCTCCTCCGGCCCGACCAATAGCTTGGCCGACCCCGTCTCGGCGAATACTCTTTGGGATAGGCCCGGCACGATCACGCCCCCAGCCGCGCGGGCAGGCCGTTGGCCCAGGCACTGATCGTGCCCGCGCCAAGGCACACCACCATGTCGCCCGGCCGCGCCTGCTCGCGCACCAGCCGCGCCAGGTCGTCCTCGTCAAGGATCGCGCGCGCATGGCGATGCCCATGCGCGATCAGCCCCGCCACGAGGTCATCGCGCGACGCCCCCGCAATCGGCTCTTCCCCCGCCGCATAGACCTCGGCGATGGCCACCACGTCGGCCTCGTTGAAGCAGGTGCAGAAGTCCTCGAACAGGTTCGACAGGCGGGTGTAGCGATGCGGCTGGTGCACGGCGATCACGCGCCCCTGCGTCGCCTGCCGCGCGGCCTTCAGCACGGCGGCGATTTCCACCGGGTGATGCCCGTAATCGTCGATGACCGTGACGCCGCCCAGAACCTCGCCCACCCGGGTAAAGCGCCGGTTCACCCCGCCGAAGGAGGCGAGCGCCTCGCGGATCTCCTCCTTCTTCATGCCCAGATGCCGTGCCACGGCAATCGCGCTCAGCGCGTTCGAGACGTTGTGGTCCCCCGGCATCGGCAAAGTGCAGCCCTCGATCATGCTGCCCTCGCCTTCGCCCTGAAGCGCCACGTCGAAATGCGCGACACCCTTGTCGTAGGTCAGGTTCACCGCCCGGACATCCGCCTGCGCATTGAAGCCGAAGGTCACGATCCGCCGGTCCGTCACGCGCCCCACCAGCGCCTGCACCTCGGGATGGTCGGTGCAGCACACGGCCAAGCCCGTAGAACGGCACGTTCGAGACGAAGTCGGTAAACCCCTGCCGCAGGTTCTCGAACGTCCCCCAGTGCTCCATATGCTCGGGGTCGATGTTGGTCACGATGGCGATGGTCGCGGGCAGGCGGTTGAAGCTGCCGTCGCTCTCGTCGGCCTCCACCACCATCCACTCGCCCGCCCCCGCCCGCGCGTTCGAGCCATAGGCGTGGATCACCCCGCCGTTGATCACCGTCGGGATCGAACCCGCCCTTGTCCAGCAGCGTCGCCACCATCGTCGTGGTCGTGGTCTTCCCGTGCGTCCCGGCGATGGCGATGTTCGAGCGCAGGCGCATCAGTTCCGCAAGCATCTCGGCCCGCCGCACCACCGGCAGCTTGCGCCGCCGCGCCTCTTCCAGCTCGGGGTTGCCCTTCTTGATGGCGGACGAGATCACCACCACCGCCGCCTCGCCGATGTTCTCGGCCCGCTGCCCCTCGAAGAACACGGCCCCCAGCGCCACCAGCCGGTCGGTGATCTTGGATGCCTTCGCGTCCGACCCCTGCACCCGGTAGCCCAGCGTCATCAGCACCTCGGCGATGCCCGACATGCCGATCCCGCCGATCCCCACGAAATGGATCGGCCCCAGCTCCATGGGAAGTTTCGTCGCCGCGTTCATGCCGCCTCTTTCGCTGTCAGCCGTTCCACAACCTCGACCAGACGCTCCGTCGCATCCGGTCGGCCTTGCCCAAGCGCGTTCTGCGCCATGCGCAGCGCCCCCGCCGGGTTTTCCAGGACCGAGGCGATGTGCCCCGCCAGCCCGGCAGGATCAAGCAGCTTCTCGGGGATCAGGATGGCTGCCCCGGCGTCAACCAGCCCGCGCGCATTCGCCGTCTGGTGATCCGCCGTCGCCGCCGCGAAGGGGATCAGGATCGACGGGCGCCCGATCACGCTGATATCCGCGACAGACGACGCACCGGAGCGCGAGATCACAAGCTGCGCCTCGCTCAGCCGCCGGGGAATGTCGGCGAAGAAGGGCTGCACCTCCACCGCGATCCCTGCCGCGTCATAGGTGGCCTGCGCCGCCGCCGCATCCTCGTCCCGCGCCTGATGGGCCACGCGCAGGTGCCGCCGCAGCGCCTCGGGCAAAAGCGCCACCGCCGCAGGCACCACCTGCGACAACACCCGCGCGCCCTGGCTGCCGCCGATCACCAGCAGGCTCATCGGATAGTCGCCCGGCGGGATATAGGCCGCGCCCGCCCGCTCCAGCACCGCCGCACGAACGGGGTTGCCGGTATGGATGCCCTCCACCCCCTCGGGCAGCGCCGTGGGCCATGTGCCGCAGGCCACCGCATCGACGCGGGGGGCAAAGCGCGTGTTGACCTTGCCCAGCACCCCGTTCTGCTCGTGGATCATGCGCGGCAGCTTCAGGATCACCGCCGCCGCCAGCGCCGGGATCGTCGGATAGCCGCCAAACCCCACCACAACCGCCGGCCGGTCGCGCCGCAGGGCCATGACCGCCCCCGCCACGCCGCCCGCGATGCGCAGCGGCACCATCGCCTTGGCAAGCGCCCCGCCCCGCGCGAAGGTCGCCGAGGCCACTTCCTCCACCGCCACCGCCTTCGGGAACCCGCCCGCATAGCGCGCGCCCCGCGCGTCCGTCGACAGCCGCACCCGCCAGCCGCGCGCCAGCATCGCCTCGGCCAGCGCCTGCGCGGGGAACATGTGCCCCCCGGTCCCCCCGGCGGCGATCAGCAGGAGGGGCGCAGCCATCCTACCGTCCCCGCTTGAACAGGATGTCGCCGATCTGCCCCTGCGGCCGCACCCGGGTGAAGGCAAGAAGCGCCCCCACCGTGATGCCCGCCGCAATCACCGAAGACCCGCCATAGCTCACGAAGGGCAGCGTCATCCCCTTGGCGGGCAGAAGCCGCACCGCCACCCCCATGTTGATCATCGCCTGCACCCCGAAGATGCAGGCCAGACCCGTCCCGGCAAGCCGGATGAACGGATCGCGTTCCTTCATCAGCCGCAGCAGCGAGCGCACGGTGACGGTCGCATAAAGCGCGATGATCACCAGCACCAGGATCAGCCCGTATTCCTCGGCCGCAACCGCAATGATGAAGTCGGTATGCGCGTCGGGCAGCGACCATTTCACCTGCCCCTCGCCCACGCCCACGCCGAAGAACCCACCCTCCTGGATCGCGTTGGCGGCATAGCCGAGTTGCGTGCGCGGATCGACCTCGGGCGTCAGGAACCCGTCGATCCGCCGCGCGAAGTGCTCGGACGCGTTGTAGGCGAACATGCCCCCGCTTCCGACCAGCGCCAGCACGATGAGGATCAGCAGGAACGGCGCCCCTGCGACGAAATACATGACCCCCCAGCCGAACAGCACCAGCGCCGCCTGCCCGAAATCCGGCTGAAGCGCGAGGAAGGCCACGATGACCAGCGCGAAGGCGAACGAGATCGTCTTGCCCGGCGGCCCGTTCAGGTCATGGCTGGCGGCGATCAGCCAGGCGCAGACGATGACGAAGAACGGCTTGAGGAATTCCGAGGGCTGGAACGAGGCGAAGCCCAGCGAGAACCAGCGCATCGCACCCTTGCCGAAATCCGTCCCGAAGAACGGCAACAGCGCCAGCGCGACGAAGGCGGCGAGGAACCCCAGCACCCCCAGCCGCCGCACCATCTGCGGCGACATCATCGAGGTGCCGAGCATCGCAACGATCGCCATGGCACCGAAGAACCCCTGCCGCTGCACGTAATGGAACGGCTCCAGCCCGTTGCGCGTGGCCAGCGGGACCGAGGCCGCGAGGCCCAGGAGCATGCCGATCGCGAAGAGCACGAGGATGCAGGTCAGCGACCACTTGTCGATCGTGCGCCACCAGCGCGGAAGAACCGGCTCGCCCACCTGTGCGGGCATGGAGCCATAGACCATCTCAGTCATGGGTATCGCCTGTCTGCTCTGTCCGCCGGGTTGTCCCCGGTCGCCTGCCTCGATCCGCCCAGGGTCTCAACGCCCCGGATCTACGCGGCACGGTAGCCCAGTTTGCGGAATTTGGCTAGGGGCGCCTTGCCACCACCGCCCCCGCGCCGCAGGGCGGGGTTCACCCCGCCAACCACACGACACCCCGGCGTAGGCCGGGGCCTCCCCCGTCACTTCCCGACACCCCTCGGGTCCCCGCCCACCTGCACGCCCTCCTCCGTCACGATCCAGTCCATTGCAATGTCGTGGTCCTGCGGAAAGATCGTGGCAAGCCGCGCCGACTGGTAGCCGACGCCGATCACCAGCGGCTTCACAGCCAGCGCCGCCAGCGTCCGGTCGAAATAGCCCGCGCCGTAGCCCAGCCGATACCCTGCGCTGTCCCATCCCATCAGTGGGGCGAGCGCCACGTCCGGCACAACACGCGGCGCGCTGGCGGGCGGCTCCTGTATCCCGAAGCCTACCCGCTCCAGCGCCGCCCCCGCCTCCCACAGCCGGAACACGAGCGGCGCCGCGCGCTCCTCGATCACCGGCAGCGCGACCCGCGCGCCCTTCGCCCGCATCCCGTCCAGCCAGCCGCGCAGGTCCGGCTCGCCCTTGATCGGCCAGTAGCCCGCGATCACCTGCCCCGCCACGTCCCGACCGGCGAAGGCCAAGTCGAGGTGCCGTGCGATGGCCTCCCCTGCTGCCGCACGCGCGGCGACCGTCAGCGCCATTCGCTCGGCCTTCAGCCGCGCCCGCTCGGCCGTGCGCCAGCGCGCGACGTCGCGCGCCTGCTCCTCGTCTCCGCCCGCAAAGCAGACGGGCGAGCTGAACCGCCGCTGCCCTTCGTCCTCGCCCATCGCACCCTCCTCCTCGCGTCCCTCAGTCGTCCACCTGCCGCCGCCGCATCTCCTCGCGCAGCCGCGCCCTGCGTTCCGTGCGCTTCTCCTCGGCTGTCGCGGGCGCGTCGCCGTCCATGTCGCGCCCGGTATCGCCCCACAGCGGGCGCTCGCCATCATGCACATCCCGTCCGCGCTTGAAGTAGTCCACCGTGTCCGCCCCCCGGATCACCCCGGCCAGCCGCCCGTGCATGAAGACGCGCAGCACCTCGTTCATCCGCGCCCCGTGGCCCGCGCCCATCGACTTGAAGAACCGCACCACATCCTCCTCGACCAGCAGCGTCATCTTCACCTTGCGCCGGGGCGCACGCTCGCGGGCGATCTCGTGCCACTCCAGCGGGATGCGGCTGGTGGCCTCGATCGTGTTGTGCAGGTCCCATTCCAGACGCCGCAGCGCGTCGGCCATGTAGTGATAGTTCGCCCGCTGCGAGGCGTTCAGTTTCGACAGGTCAGGCATGGCTCCCCCGGCGCAAATCCTGCCCGAAGGCTGCCAAAGGCCGATTAAAATTGTCTACATACGGCGCCCATACGGATGCCAGACGGAAATCATATCCTTGACTTATGGTTCCCAAGGCCTCATGTCCCCCTCATCCAAGGCCCGCTGCCGCGTGAGCAGCCGCCCCGCCCGTCACAGACGCAAGGGGCCAGGGCCGGACAAATTCACCAGGTTCCCACCTTCACGCAGGGGTGCCACGGCCAAACCCTTGGCCGGCCCTCATGCCCGCCGCACCTGCGGCCCGAACCCCATTCCGGCGGCACGATGCCGCCTGTCAGAAAGATAGAACATGACCACCTTCGCCGACCTCGGGCTGTCGCCCAAGATCCTCAAGGCCCTTGAAAAGACAACGATAAACACCCCGACCCCGATCCAGGTGCAGGCCATCCCGCACATCATGGCGGGGCGCGACCTGATGGGGCTGGCCCAGACCGGCACCGGCAAGACGGCCGCCTTCGGCCTGCCGCTCCTGCACCGCCTGCTCGACATCGGCCACCCCCCCGCCCCGCGCACCATCCGCGCCCTGATCCTTGCGCCCACGCGCGAGCTGGTCACGCAAATCTCTGATAACCTTGAGGTTTTCACCAAGGGCACCGCCGTCAAGGTCGCCACCGTCGTGGGCGGCGCCTCGCTCAACCGCCAGACCGAACGCCTCGCCCGCGGCGCCGACATCCTCGTCGCCACCCCCGGCCGCCTGATCGACCTGCTGGAACGCCGCGCGCTGACGCTGGAACATGCGGGCTACCTCGTGCTGGACGAGGCCGACCACATGCTCGACATGGGCTTCATCCACTCGCTGCGCCAGATCGCCAAGCACCTGCCGCTGCGCCGCCAGACGATGCTCTTCTCGGCCACCATGCCGAAACTGATCGAGGATCTCGCCCAGACCTACCTGCGCGACCCGGTCAAGGTGCAGGTCGCCCCACCCGGCAAGCCGATCGAGAAGATCGTGCAGGGCGTCTACTTCACGCCGCAGGGCGACAAGGCCAAGCTGCTGGAATCGTTCCTGAAACAGCACCCCGGCGAAATGGCGCTGGTGTTCGGGCGCACCAAGCACGGGTCGGAAAAGCTGATGAAGCTGCTCTGCTCCTGGGGCTTCAAGGCGGGCTCGATCCACGGCAACAAGAGCCAGGGGCAGCGCGAGCGCACGCTGAAGGAATTCCGTGACGGGACGCTCGACATCCTCGTGGCGACCGACGTGGCCGCCCGCGGCATCGACATTCCCGGCGTCCGGCACGTCTACAACTACGACATGCCGAACGTGCCCGAGAACTATGTCCACCGCATCGGCCGCACCGCCCGCGCGGGGGCCGAGGGCACGGCCGTGGCCTTCTGCGCCCCGGCCGAGATGGACGAACTCCGCGCCATCGAAAAGCAGATGAAATCCGCGATCCCCGTGATCGGCGGCGCACCCTGGGCCGAGGGCATGGCAGCCCCCAAGGCCGTGAAAGTCATGGGAAAATCCGCGGGCAAACCGTCGCGTCCCGGCGGCAATCGCGGCCCGCAGGGTGGCGGCCAAGCCGGCAGGCAGCGCCCAGGCGCGCCCGCAGCGCCCCGGCGGCGGCCAGAACGGCCCGCGCCGCGGACAGGGAAATACCCGCAAGACCGGCACGGGCGGCCCGCAGCGTTAACCAGTCTGCAACGTCTCGCGGCGCATCTTCCAACCTGCGCGGGGCCAAATCCCCGGGCGGGTAACGAGTGCCGGCCAAACCCCGGATCCGCGTGCCCGCCGCCACCGTCCAGACGCGGTGCGCGGCGGTGTCGCGGGGGTTGATGGGGGGCGGGGCCTGGGCTAACAGCCCGCATGGCCAAGCTCTACTTTCACTACTCGACGATGAACGCGGGGAAATCGACCTCGCTGCTGCAAGCCTCGCACAATTACCGCGAGCGGGGGATGCAGACCTACCTGATCACCGCGCAGTTCGACAACCGCGCGGGCGACGGCCGCATCGCCAGCCGCATCGGCATCGGCGAGGCCGCCGACACCTTCGCGCCCGGCGAGGACCTGTTCGCCAAGATCGCGGCGCGCCTCGCCCTGTCGGATATCGCCTGCATCTTCATCGACGAGGCGCAGTTCCTGTCCAAGGACCAGGTCTGGCAACTCGCCCGCGCCGTGGACGATCTGGGCGTGCCGATCATGTGCTACGGCTTGCGCGTTGATTTCAGGGGGGAATTGTTCCCCGGCTCCGCCGCCCTGCTCGCCCTCGCCGACGAAATGCGCGAGGTGCGCACGATCTGCCATTGCGGCAAGAAGGCCACGATGGTGGTCCGCAAGGGTCCGGATGGCCGGGCGCTGAAGGACGGGGCGCAGGTCCAGATCGGGGGCAACGAGACCTATGTCTCGCTCTGCCGCCGTCACTGGCGCGAGGCTGTGGGCGACACCGCCTGACGCGCGCGCAGTGCGATCACCATCCCCGCGGCGGCGATCAGCAGCATGCCAGTGACCGCCAGGGGCGTCAGCACCTCGCCCCAGATCACCCAGCCCCAGAGCGCGGAGGCGGGCAGGATCGAGTATTCGAAGACCGAGACCCGGCTCGCCTCGGCAATCTGGTAAGCCCGGATCATCATTCCGACCGCCAGAAGCGAGCCCGTCGCCTGCACGAAGGTCCAGAACAGGAAGGTGGCCGAGGGCCAGACCCAGCCGCGCTGGATGAACCCCGCCGCCCCCTCGGGTTCCGCAACAGGCACGAGGGCCAGCACCGCCATCCCGATCAGGCCGAGCACGCCGAGCGCCGCGAAGAACCCGCCGAGCAGGGTCTCGGCGCTTTCCTGCGCGCACCATTCCCGCGTCGCGATGTTGCCGAGCGCATACATCGCCCCCGCCAGGATCGGCAGCAGCGCCGCGGCCGAGGCACCACCCATCGCACTTGGCCCCAGCACCAGCAGCACGCCCAGGAACCCGATCGCCACGGCCAGAATTCGAACCGGGCCAATGGGATGGCCAAAGGCGAAGCGCGAAATCAGAAGCACGAAGATCGGTGCGGTGAACAGCCCTGCCGCCACCTGCGCCACCGGCAGGAAGGCCAGCGACCCGAAGTAGATCAGCATGGCGAGCCCATGGATCGCGCTGCGCCCGATCACCGCCCAGGGCCGCACGGGGCGCAGCCGCAAGCCCAACGGGACAGACAGCGCCGCCAGCAGCGCCAAGGCGATGGCCGAGCGTGTCGCGTGGAACTGCCACAGGCCCGCCTCGGCCGCGATCACCCGCACGTAATTGTCGGTAAAGCCGATTACCAGCGCATAGACCAGGATCAGCCCGGCAGCGGCCAGCGTGCGGTCTTCGGTCGGCATGTCCCCTCCACCTCCGGGCAAGCCCCTTTCACCTCGCCCGCCAACGGGCGGGATGCATGCCCGAAAGCGACATCGGGCAACAAACCGACTGGCCCCCGACCGCCCGGCATATCGGTTGGCCTGCGGTCGTGACGGCGATTGTGGGGGCAGAACCGCTCGGCTAACGTCATCCTTGCATTTCGAGAACGAGGTTTGCCCCGCCCATGACGGCGCTGAAGAAGTACCAGAAGCTCGAAAGTCCCGGCCTCTGGCGTGACGCGCCCGAGGCGCAGCGGCGCGAGGTGACGGTCGCCTTCGGCGAGGCCTCGCTGGTCCTCAGCGACCCGCGCACGGGCAGCGCGCTGTCGCACTGGTCGCTTGCGGCGGTGCATCGCCTCAATCCGGGATCGAGCCCTGCGCTCTACGCGCCCGACGCAGCCGCACAGGCGGAGATGCTGGAAATCGACGACGCCACCATGATCGGCGCGATCGAGCAGGTGCGCGGGGCCATCGCACAGGCGCGCGCGCGTCCCGGTCGGCTGCGGGGTGCCTTGCTGGGCGGGGGCGCGCTGATCCTCGGCCTGCTGGCGGTGTTCTGGCTGCCCGGAGCGCTGATCGAACAGACCGCCGCACTCGTTCCGCCGTCCGCCCGCGTGGCCATCGGACAGATGGTCCTGGCCGATCTGACCCGCCTGACCGGATTGCCTTGCACGAAACCTCTTGGAAAGGAGGCGACGGATCGCCTGGCCGCGCGCGTGCTGGGCACAGGGGGCGGACCTATCCTTGTCGTCCGCGATGGCGTGACTGGCGCGCTGGCCTTGCCGGGAGGCTTCGTCATCCTGTCCAGGGCGCTCGTCGAACAGCAGGACGGCCCCGACGCGGCTGCCGGTTTCGTCCTGGCCGAGAACATGCGCGCAGCAGCCCATGATCCGCTCGTGCCGGTTCTGGAGCACGCGGGCATCCTTGCCACCCTGCGCCTGCTGACCACTGGCGCGCTTCCCCCTCAGGCCGTCGATGGCTATGCCGAGGTGCTCTTGCGCCAGCCCCCGCCGCCAGATGAGCCCGAGGCGCTGCTCGCGGCTTTCGAGGCGACGGCGATCGCCTCCACGCCCTACGCCTATGCGCGCGATCCCAGTGGCGAGACGGTGCTGACCCTGATCGAGGCGGACCCGTTTCGCGGCAAGGCAACGCCGCCCGTGCTGCCCGACGCGGACTGGGTCAGCCTGCAGGGCATCTGCGATCCGGCATGACCCGGCCTTGGTGACGTGACGCGCGGGCCAGCGCCGCCTACTTCGTCCCGAACATCCGGTCGCCCGCGTCGCCTAGGCCGGGCACGATATAGCCGTGGTCGTTCAGGTGGCTGTCGAGTGCCGCCGTGACGATGGGCACGTCCGGATGTGCCTCCTTCATCCGCGCGACCCCTTCCGGCGCGGCCAGAAGGCAGAGGAACCGGATGTTCTTGGCCCCCGCCGCCTTGAGAAGGTCGACGGCAGCCACCGAGGAATTGCCCGTGGCCAGCATCGGATCGACGACGATGGAAATGCGGTCTTCCAGATGGTCGGGCAGCTTGCAGTAGTATTGCACGGGTCGCAGCGTCTCGGGATCGCGATAGAGCCCGACGAACCCCACGCGCGCGGCAGGGATCAGTTCGAGGATACCGTCCAGCAGGCCGTTCCCCGCCCGAAGGATCGAGATGAGCGCCAGTTTCTTGCCCTCGATCGCCGGGGCGTCCATCGGCTCCAGCGGGGTTTCGATGGTCCGGGTCGTCATCGGCAACTCGCGCGTCACCTCATAGGCCAGCAGCAGGCTGATCTCGCGCAAGAGCTTGCGGAACGAGGCCGTGGAGGTGTCCTTGTCGCGCATGATGGTCAGCTTGTGCTGGACCAGCGGATGGCTCACGACGGTCAGGTGGTCAAGCATGGGCGGCCTCCAGCAGCTTGGCAATACGGGCACGGGTGTCGTCGTCGCAGAAGGCCGCGTCAAGCGCGGTCTGCGTGATCTTGCGGAACACGGCCCCGTCCCAGTCGAAGGCTTCGGCCAGACGCTCGAATTCGCGTGCCATGGTCGTGCCGAAGAACGGCGGATCGTCGGTCGAGACAGTAACCTTCACGCCCCGGTCGAAAAGTTCGCCGATCGGGTGCTTGCGCCACGACGGGTAAAGGCCGAGCGCGATGTTCGAGCCGGGGCAGACCTCGAGCACCACGCCCCTCTCGGCCAGTTCGTCCACCAGCGCCAGATCCTCGATGGCGCGCACGCCGTGGCCGATCCGCTCGGGGCGCAAGGCCGCAAGCGCATCACGGATGCTCTCTGGCCCACCCCATTCCCCCGCATGGGCCGTCAGCCGCAGCCCCGCCTCTCGCGCGAGATCGAAACTCCAGGCGAAATCCTTCGGTTTGCCGACCTTCTCGTCCCCGGCGATGCCGAACCCCACCAGCCAGTCGCCCGCCGTCTCGGCGGCACAGAGCGCAGTCTGGCGCGCCTTCTCGGGGCCGAAATGGCGGATGCAGGTGACGATGCCGCGCAGGGTGATGCCCATGTCACGCTCGGCCTGGTCCGCCGCCTCGCGGATCGCATGCAGATACTCGCGCCAGGCCGACAGGTCGCGCCCGCCACAGAAATCAGGCGAGAGGAAGGTTTCGCTGTAGATGACGCCACTTGCGGCGCTTTCCTCTAGCACCGCCAGCGTCAGGCGGTGGTAATCCTCGGGCGTCGTGAGGACCGAGGTCGCGGCCTCGTAGACCTTCAGGAAATGCCAGAAATCGGTGATCGCATAGCTGCCGTCGGGGGCGAAGATGCCCGACAGGTCGACATGCTTGCGCTTGGCCAGATCGCGGATGAAGGCGGGCGGGGCCGCGCCTTCGAGATGCAGGTGCAACTCCACCTTTGGCAGCGTGCGGGTCATTGCGCGGCCCCGCGTGAGGGCAGCCCAAGATGCCGGGCGATCAGCGCGGCCACGTCCGTGAAGGCAATCAGCCCCAACTCGCCCGCACCCATGCCCGCGACCAGCACCGGAACCCTCTCGCGCGTGTGGTCGGTGCCGCGCCAGGTCGGATCGTTGCCGTGATCGGCGGTGAACACGGCGATATCCCCCGGGCGCAACCTTGGCAGGAAGTTCCCAACCCGCGCGTCGAACCATTCCAGCGCACGGGCATAGCCCGACACATCGCGGCGGTGGCCGTAGAGGCTGTCGAACTCGACGAAGTTCGCGAATGTCAAGGAACCGGGCTCGGCGAGGTTCGCCAGAGCCATCAGATGTTGGAAAAGGTCAGCGTCGCTCTTCCCCTTGTGCAGCGCCCCGATGCCCTGCATCGAGAAGATGTCGCCGATCTTGCCCACGGCATGGGTCGCGCGACCCGCATCCTGCACCCAGTCGAGCAGCGTGGGCGCCGGGGGCGCGATGGCGTAGTCGTGCCGGTTGCCGGTGCGCTGGAACGCGCCCGGTTGGCCGATGAAAGGGCGGGCGATCACCCGGCCCACCTTCATCGCGTGCAGCGTCGGGGCCAGCGCCTCGCACAGCGCCAGAAGCCGCTCCAGCCCGAACGTCTCTTCATGGGCGGCGATCTGGAACACGCTGTCGGCGGAGGTGTAGCAGATCGGCCAGCCCGTCCGCATGTGCTCGGCCCCGAGCGCCTCGATGATCGGCACGCCCGAGGCATGGCAGTTGCCGAGAATTCCCTCTGTGCCGGCACGGCGGCACACCTCGGCCACCAGGTCGGGCGGGAAGGCAGGCGTCGTGTCGGGAAAGTAGGTCCAGTCCCACGGCACCGGCACGCCGGCCAGTTCCCAGTGCCCCGAGGGTGTATCCTTGCCCCGCGAGATCTCCGTGGCGGCCCCCCATCGGCCGCTCGGCGTGGCGGTCAATCCCGGAGCGTCTTCGCCCGAGGCCAGCCGGATCGCCGCCCCAAGGCCCAGCCCGTCAAGCACGGGCATCCGAAGCGGCCCGCTGCGGCCTTCCTCGGCCCGACCGGCGGCGCAGGCGGCGGCGATATGGCCCAGTGTGTTCGCCCCCTCGTCGCCGAACTCCGCCGCATCCGGCGCACCGCCACATCCGACCGAGTCCATGACGATCAGGAAGGCGCGCGTCATGCGATCCTCGCATGGATCAGGGGCGGTTCCTCGGGGGCATGGTCGCCCATCTCGAAGGCCGCCTGCACCGCCGCCACAGCCGCCTCGGCATCGGCCTCGGACGCCGCGTGGATGATCGCCAGCGGCAGGCCCGCGCCGATTTCCTCGCCGATCCCAGCCAGATCGGCCAGCCCGACCGACGGGTTCACCCTGTCGCCGTCGCGCAGCCGCCCGCCACCCAGGTGGACCACCGCCTGCCCGAGGCGGAAGCCGTCGATGGCGGTCACGAAGCCGCGCGCGCAGGTTCGGCACCTCGCGCTGCACGGGGGCCGAGGGCAGCCGATCCGGCCAGCGGTCGACGAAATCGGCAGGGCCGCCCTGGGCCGCGACCATCCGGCCGAACATCTCGGCCGCCTGCCCGCTTTGCAGCGCCGCGTCGATGCGGCCCGCCCCATCCTCGGGGTCGGCCGCCAGCCCGCCAAGCGCCAGCGCCTCGCCCCCGAGCGCCGCCGTCAGGTCCCAGAGCGCGGCGTTGACCGAGGTGCCGGTCAGCGTCTCCATCACCTCGATCACCTCGAGCGCATTGCCAGCGGCGGTGGCGAGCGGCTGGCTCATGTCGGTGATCAGCGCCGCGGTCATGCACCCCGCCCCCTGCGCCGTCGAGACCAGCGCGCGGGCCAGCGCCTCGGCCTCGGCCATCGTCTTCATGAAGGCGCCAGAGCCCACCTTGACGTCCAGCACCAGCCCCTCCAGCCCCGCGGCGAGCTTCTTCGACAGGATCGAGGCGGTGATCAGGTCGATGCTCTCGACCGTGCCCGTCACATCGCGGATCGCGTAGAGGCGGCGGTCGGCGGGCGCGATCCGGTCGCTGGCCGAGACGATGGCGCAGCGCACGTCCTGCAGTTGCGCGCGAAGCTGGTCCTCGGTCAGCGCGGTGCGGAAGCCCGGGATCGCCTCGAGCTTGTCGAGCGTGCCGCCGGTATGGCCCAGGCCACGGCCCGAGATCATCGGGACATAGGCCCCGCAGGCGGCCAGCGCAGGCGCGAGCAGAAGCGAGACGCAATCGCCGATCCCGCCGGTCGAATGCTTGTCGAGGACCGGGCCGGGCAGGTCCCATGCCAGGACCTGCCCGCTGTCCCGCATGGCGCGGGTCAGCGCGACGCGCCCCGCCTCGCCCAGCCCGCGCAGGCAGACCGCCATGGCAAAGGCCCCCGCCTGCGCATCGGTCACCGCGCCGGAGGCCAGCCCTGCGGCAAACCAGTCGAGTTCCTCGGCGTGTGGGCCTTCCGCCCTCGCGCAGCTTGGCGTTGATCGCGCGGGCGTCGGTCACGTCCGGTCCATGTGGGCGGCGGTAAAGACGCCGGGCAGCAGGTCGGCCACGGTCATCGTCTTGGTCGCCCCGTCGGTGGTGCAGAGGGTGACGGGAACGGACTGGGCCGCGAACTCGGCGATCTTCTGGCGGCAGCCGCCGCAGGGGGGGACGGGGTCGGGGCTGTCGGCGATGACCAGGATCTCGGCGATCACCGTCTCGCCTGCCGCGACCATGGCGGCGATGGCCCCCGCCTCGGCGCAGGTGCCCTCGGGATAGGCCACGTTCTCGACGTTGCAGCCGGAATAGACGGCCCCCGAGGCGGCGCGGAGGGCGGCCCCGACCTTGAAGCGGGAATAGGGGGCGTAGGCGTTCAGGCGAACCTGGGTGGCGGCGGCGAGCAGCGACATGGGAACCTCCGGGGGACTGGGGCAGAGTTTGGGATGGAGACGGGTGCGATACAAGAGGGTGCAGCACCCGGCAACGGCGTTCTACGCATCCCTCTGAATTCACGATTCATTTCGCTGCGGCGCGACCAAGGCCTGACCTGCGGCGCCCGAATCAGGCAAGGGTGGTCGTGACACGGCCCGGAAGCGAGACCTCCAGCAATTCCAGATCGGGCGTCGGCGCGAGGTAGCGCGTCCGCATCCCCGGCGGGATCACGAAGGCATCGCCGGTGGACAGGCCGATAGTCGTCCTTCCCCTCGCCCTGCAGGGTCATCCCGCCCGCCATGACGAAGGTGAACAGGATGTCGGCGTCATGCGTCGTCCAGTGCGGCGTCGCCGCCCGAGGGACGCAGCACGGTCACCCCGGCCACACCCCGCGTGTTCGTGGCGATGGTCGTGTCGCGCGCCTCGAAGCCCGGCAGGCGCGCCGGGGCCCAGGTGGCCTTCGCGCCAACATTGTGGACGAAGCGCTGGCCCTGCCATTCCCGCTCGGGGCGGAGGTGGGGCGTGGGCAGGGTCATGTCATGGTCGATCTCGGTCACATGCTCGGCGGGCACGCCGATCTCGATCACCTCGATCCCGTCGGAGGCGTACAGCACGCGGTGGCGGATTTCGGGCGGCTGGATGAAGCAGTCGCCCGCGAACAGGCGGATCGGGTCGCCCTGATCCTCGTAGACCACATCGACCCAGCCCTTGACGCAGAAGATCAGCTGGAAGCCGACCTTGTGGAAGTGCACCATGTCGGGCACCGGCCCGCCGTCGCGGAATGCGGATGTGGCTGGCGATCATCGCGCCACCAAGGCGCGAGGGCACGAGGTCGCGGTAGTGCATCCCGGCGCGGCCCGACGATCCAGGGTGCCTGATCGGCAAGGCGGCGGATGACAAAGGCATGTTCGGTGGGTGGCAGGACAAGGGGCGGGTCGAGCGGTTCGATCATCGACGCGCGTGCCGCCGGGCGCGGTCAGTTCGGTCGCCCCGCCCGCGATCAGCACCGGATCGTCGGCGAGGATGCGCGATCGTTCCGGACGGGGCGTCGGAGACATCGAGACGCAGGCGCAGGCCGTGGCCCGAGAAGACGGCGGTGCGCGGGTTGTCGGCGGGGAAGATCCTGTCCATCCGCAGGCCAAGCGTCTTGAAGAAGCCGATATCGGCGGCAAGTGCGGTGGTGGGCAGGTGGACCTGGGCGCGGATGTTCTGCATGGCTTGCCTTTCTGGGTTGGTCCCATTCTTGCCGCCGCGCGCGCCGTGTAAAGGGCTGTCGGCGGGCCCGGCTGCAAGAGGCGTCTTGCGCACCGCAATACGGGCGCGTCACGACGCGCAGCTATCAAGGATTTGCAAGTTGGGACGAAAGCCCTTAGCACAGTCATGGCGAAGGGCGGTTCAAAGAATAGTTTAACGTTAAACTATTCCGGCGGGAGGGGTCGATGGACGAGGCACGCAACGACACGTCGCGGCAGGCGGCGCTGGATTATCATGAGTTTCCCAAGCCCGGCAAACTCGAGATCCGGGCGACGAAGCCGCTTGCCAACGGTCGCGACCTGAGCCGCGCCTATTCGCCGGGCGTGGCGGAGGCCTGCCTCGAGATCAAGGCCGACCCGAGCACGGCCAGCCGCTTCACCGCGCGCGGAAATCTCGTGGCTGTGGTCTCGAACGGCACGGCCGTGCTGGGGCTGGGCAACATCGGGGCGCTGGCGTCCAAGCCGGTGATGGAGGGCAAGGCGGTGCTCTTCAAGAAGTTCGCCAACATCGACTGTTTCGACATCGAGGTGAACGAGCCCGACCCGGTGAAGCTGGCCGAGATCGTCTGCGCGCTGGAGCCGACCTTTGGCGCGATCAACCTCGAGGATATCAAGGCGCCCGACTGTTTCATCGTCGAGAAGCTGTGCCGCGAGCGGATGAACATTCCGGTCTTTCACGACGATCAGCACGGCACGGCGATTGTCGTAGGCGCGGCGGCAACCAATGCGCTGCATGTGGCGGGCAAGAGTTTCGCCGACATCAAGGTGGTCTCGACGGGCGGCGGGGCCGCCGGGATCGCCTGTCTGAACATGCTTCTGAAGCTGGGGGTGCGGCGCGAGAATGTCTGGCTCTGCGACCTTGCGGGCCTCGTCTACAAGGGTCGGACGGCCGAGATGACCGCGCAGAAGTCCGAGTACGCGCAAGGCACAGAGGCGAAGACGCTGGCCGAGGTGATCGTGGGGGCCGACCTGTTCCTGGGCCTGTCCGGCCCCGGCGTTCTGACGCCCGAGATGGTGGCCACGATGGCCCCGCGCCCGATCATCTTCGCGCTCGCCAACCCGAACCCCGAGATCATGCCGGATGCCGCGCGGGCCGTCTCGCCCGATGCGATCATCGCCACGGGGCGGTCGGATTTTCCCAATCAGGTCAACAACGTGCTGTGCTTCCCCTTCATCTTCCGGGGGGCGCTGGACGTGGGCGCGACGCAGATCAACGACGCGATGCAACTGGCCTGCATCGACGGGCATCGCGCAACTGGCCCGGGCCACGACAAGCGCCGAGGCAGCGGCGGCCTATCAGGGCGAGCAGATGACCTTCGGGGCGGACTACCTGATCCCCAAGCCCTTCGATCCCCGCCTGATGGGAGTGGTGGCGCATGCCGTGGCCAAGGCGGCGATGGAAACGGGCGTGGCGACGCGGCCCATCGACGATCTGGTGGCCTACCGGCGCAAGCTGGACGGGTCGGTCTTCCGCTCGGCCCTCATCATGCGCCCGGTGTTCGAGGCCTCGAAGATGGCCGAGCGCCGGATCGTCTTTGCCGAGGGCGAGGACGAGCGCGTGCTGCGCGCGGCCCATGCGATGCTGGAGGATACGAACGACGTGCCGATCCTGATCGGCCGCCCCGAGGTGGTCGAGGTGCGCTGCGAGACGGGCGGGCCTGCCGATCCGGCCCGAGCGCGATTTCCAGCTGGTGAACCCGGAAAACGACCCGCGCTACCGCGATTACTGGGGCACCTATCACGAGCTGATGGCGCGGCGCGGCGTGACGCCCGACATCGCGCGGGCGGTGATGCGCACGAACACCACCGCCATCGCTGCCGTGATGGTCCACCGGGGCGAGGCAGACAGCCTGATCTGCGGCACGTTCGGCCAGTACCTGTGGCACCTCAACTACGTCCGCCAGATCCTCGCGCGCGGCGGGCTGCACCCGGTGGCGGCGCTCAGCCTGATGATCCTCGAGGATGGGCCGCTCTTCATCGCAGACACCCATGTGCATTCCGAACCCTCGCCCCAGCAGATCATGAACACGGTCATCGGGGCGGCGCGGCATGTGCGGCGCTTCGGGGTGGAGCCGAAGATCGCGCTTTGTGCGCAAAGCCAGTTCGGCAACCTCGACAACTCCACCGGGCGAGCGGATGCGGCAGGCGCTGGAGCTGCTCGACGCGCGCGAGCCGGACTTCTGCTATGAGGGCGAGATGAACATCGACGCGGCGCTGGACCAGTCGATCCGCGACCGCATCTTTCCCGGCTCGCGGTTCGAGGGGGCGGCGAACGTGCTGGTCTTCGCCAATTCGGATGCGGCCTCGGGCGTGCGCAACATCCTGAAGATGAAGGCGGGCGGGCTGGAGGTGGGGCCGATCCTGATGGGAATGGGCAACCGCGCGCATATCGTGACGCCCTCGATCACCGCGCGGGGCCTGCTGAACATGTCGGCCCTGGCAGGAACGCCGGTCACGCAATACGGCTGAAATCCCGGTTGGAGGGGCGCGGGACGTGGCGTAAGGTCGACCGCATGCTGTCCTGTTCCCACCCCGCCCGGCCATGAACGCCCGCAGCCCAGCCCTGGCAGAACCGCCCGGCGGGCTGTTCCTCGGCTCGTCCGAGGCGATGCAGGAGGTCTACGCCAAGATCCGCGCGGTGGCCGGGTCGATGGCCACCGTCTTCATCACCGGAGAGAGCGGGACGGGCAAGGAGCTGTGCGCGCAGGCGATCCATGACGGTTCGGCGCGCGCCTCGGGGCCGTTCATCGCGCTGAACTGCGGCGCGATCCCGCCCGATCTGCTGGAATCCGAAGTCTTCGGCCACATGAAGGGATCGTTCACCGGGGCAATCTCGGACAAGCCGGGGGCAGCGGCGGCGGCGGACGGGGGGACGCTGTTCCTCGACGAGGTCTGCGAGATGGATGTGGGATTGCAGACAAAGCTCTTGCGCTTCCTGCAGACCTCGATGGTGCAGCCTGTGGGCGCGACGCGGCCGCGCAAGGTGAACGTGCGGATCATCTGCGCCACGAACCGCGATCCGCTGGAGTGTGTGAAGTCGGGGCGGTTCCGCGAGGATCTCTACTACCGTCTCTACGTCGTGCCGATCCACATGCCGCCCCTGCGCGACCGGGGCGAGGATGTGATCGAAATCGCCGAGGCCGCTTTGGCGCGGTTCGCAGCCGAAGAGCACCGGACATTCGACGGCCTGTCGGGCGAGGTCAAGGCGCTGTTCCGGCGCCTGCCCTGGCCGGGGAACGTGCGGCAGTTGCTGAACGTGGTGCGCAATGTGGTGGTGCTGAACCCGGGCGGCATGGTCGGGCCGGGGATGCTGCCGCCCGGGTTGGTGGACGCGGACGCAGGGGCGGCACCGATGATTGCAGCGATGCCCGACGGGCCGCGGGCGGACGAGCTGGTGGGGCGAACGCTGGCCGAGGCAGAGCGGCTGGTGATCGAGGCGACGCTGGCGCGTGTCGGGGGATCGGTGCCGAAGGCGGCGCGGATGCTCGATGTGTCTCCCTCGACGCTCTACCGAAAGATGGAGAGCTGGGGCGCGCGCAAGGGTTAAAGGCCGCGCGCCGTCTCGACGATCAGGGCGCGCAGCCAGGCGGTGGCGCGGTCGGTCCGGGCAGCCGGGTTCCAGAGAAGGTCGACGGTCCAGGGGTCTGTCTCCATGGGCAGGTCGAACGTCGTCAGGCGCGGGTCGGCGATGGCAGCGGCGGCGCGGCGGGGCAGAGTGGCGATCAGGTCGCTCTCGGCCAGAACGCGCGGCAGAAGCAGCATGTAGGGCACGACCAGCGCGACGCGGCGCGTCAGGCCAAGTGCCTGCAAGCGGCCGTCGATCGCGCCCCGGCGGTCGGAATTCACCGAGACGAGCGCGTGGGGCAGCGAGGCGAACGCGGCGAGTGGCATCGTGCCATCTGCCAGCGCGGGATGGTCCGCGCGGGCGACGCCGACGAAACGCTCCTCGAACAGCGTTGTCCGCACGACCTGCTCCGGCGGGCGGTCAAAGACCCCGACCGCCAGGTCGATCTCGCCCCGGTCGAGCATTGGGCCAAGCGCGGCTTTCTCATACCCTGTGACATGCAGGTCGATGCCGGGAGCCGCCTGGCGCAGCCGGGCGATCAGCGGCGGCAGCAGGACCAGCGAGGTGTAGTCGGTGCTGGCGAGCGTGAAGGCCTTGGCGGAGTCATCCGGGCTGAAGGCGACCTGATCGCCCATGGCACGGCGCAGTTCGGCCAGCAATGGGGCGAGCGAGGATGACAACGCCAGCGCGCGCGGCGTGGGTTGCATCGCGCCCGCAGCCCGGACGAACAACTCGTCCCCGAAGAGCTTGCGCAGACGCCGCAACGCATCGCTCATCGCCGGTTGGCTGATGCCGAGACGGCGCGCGGCGCGGGTGACGTGCCGCTCAGCCGCCAGGCCTCGAACGCCGTCAAGAGGTTTAGGTCGATCTCCGCGAGCTTCATCGGTTCAGTCTATGTCAATCATACGGAAAAGCGATTGGAGAGTTCGCCCTGTCCCGCCCATCTCGAGGCACCGTAAAAGCAAGGGAGACTGACATGGCCGACGCGATCTCGACCGTTCGACACTTCATCCTCGATTTCCTCGGCAAGGGCGACCTTGCCGCCGCCGATGCCAGCGCCCATCCCGAAATCCGGGGGATCACCGGGCTGAAGCCGATGGGACCGATCCTGGGGCTGGACGAATACAAGGCGATCGTTACGGGCTTCGTCGATGCCTTCCCGGCGGAAAGTCCCGTCGAGATTATCGACCAGTTCACGTCGGCCGACGGGACGCGCGTGGTGACGCGGTTCCATTCGCGCCAGCGTCACGCGAAGGACTACTTCGGCATCAAGGCGACGGGTCGCGTCATCCTGTTCGACGAAACCCATGTCGCGCGGATCGTCGACGGCAGGATCGTCGAGAACATCGTCTCGGCCACGAACCTGGAATTCGAAATGCTGATGGCGCCGGTCCTGACGCCGATGATCCTGAAGTGACGGGTGGCGCGATGAAACACGCAATCGTTGCCGGGGTCGGCCCCGGTCTGGGGCTGGCGCTTGTCCGTCGCTTTGCGCGAGAGGGCTTCGCCGTGTCGATGCTGGCGCGGGATGCGGCGGCGCTGGATCGCCATGCCGCCTCAGTCGGAGGGGACGTGAAAGGGTATGCCGCCGATCTTTGCGCACTCGACACCGTGGCCGAGGCCTTTCGGGCGATGGAGGCCGATCGCGGCCCGGCGGAGGTGATGATCTACAACGCCGCGCGCTGGCACGAGCAGCCGGTGATGGAGCTGGACCCGATGACCTTCAACTGGGACCTGGCGCTTTGTGCAACGGGTGCGCTCGTGTGCTCTCAAGCCGTCTGGCCCGCGATGAAGGCTGCGGGACAGGGCAGCCTGCTGTTCACGGGAGGCGGCCTGGCGCTTGTATCCCGTCCTATGGGGCAGGCGTCGCCTCGCTGACCGCAGGCAAGTCGGCACTGCGCGGGCTGGTTCACGCGATGGCGGGCGAGGTCGGGCCTGCAGGCATCCATGCGGCAACGGTCACCGTGGCGGGCACGATCAAGCCGGGCACGGCGCTTGACCCCGACCTGATCGCCGAGGAATTCTGGGTGCTTCACAACCAACCGAAAGACGCTTGGGAGGTCGAACGCGTCGTGAAGGGCTGAGGGGCCGCGTCAGACGAACTGTTCGCGGATCAGACGCTCGTCGAGGCCGTGGCCCGGGTCGAACAGGATGCGGTGACGCACGTCTGGCTCGCTCCGGATCTCGACCGACAGCACATCGCGGACCGAGCGGCTGTCGGCATCGGCCATGACGGGGCGCTTCTCGGGCTCGAGCACGTCGAAGCGCACGACGGCCGACTTGGGCAGCAGCGCCCCGCGCCAGCGGCGGGGACGGAAGGCGGCCATCGCGGTCAGCGCCAGCACATCCGACGCCGATGGGCAGGATCGGCCCGTTGGCCGAGTAGTTGTAGGCGGTGGACCCGGCGGGCGTGCTGACCAGCGCCCCGTCGCAGACAAGCTCCGACAGCCGCACCGTGCCGTCGACGGTGATGCGCAGCTTGGCGGCCTGCGGACCTGCGCGCAGCAGCGACACCTCGTTGATCGCCAGCGCCTCCTCGACCTGGCCCGTCGACCGTCTCGGCCCGCATGGCGAGCGGGTTGATGACTTGCCTCCACCGCCGCGGCGAGCCGCTCGGGCAGCGCCCTCGGCGAGAAGGCGTTCATCAGGAAGCCGATGGTGCCGCAGTTCATGCCGTAGACCGGCACGTCCAGTGCCTGCACCGCGTGCAGCGTCTGCAGCATGAAGCCGTCGCCGCCAAGCGCCACGACGATATCGGCCTCGTCCAGCGGATACTGGCCATGCGCGCGCGACGAGACGCGCGAGCGCGGCCTGCGCCTCGGGCGCGGGGCTGGCCGTGAACCCGATCTTCTGGCGCGTCATGCCGTTCCCCCTGCCCCGCCTGTCGCGCACAGTCTTGGCGGGGCCGCCGCGCAAACTCAAGCGCCGGAAGCGCAGCGCCTGCCCGGTGCGCCAGATTTCGCGGCCCGCTGCGCCGATGTCGCTTTCCGCCCTTTCTGAAATCGCACCTCATGCGCTAGATGGTCGCCAATTCCCGTATTCCCTTCTCCCCCTGTCAAGGAGCCGCCCATGAACGCCCCGCACCGCGACGCCGGTTTCTTCACCGAAAGCCTTGCCACCCGCGACCCCGCGCTGTTCGCCGCCGTGACCGACGAACTGGGCCGCCAGCGCGACGAGATCGAGCTGATCGCGTCAGCGAGAACATCGTGAGCCGCGCCGTGATGGAGGCGCAGGGTTCGGTGATGACGAACAAGTATGCCGAAGGCTATCCGGGCAAGCGCTACTACGGCGGCTGCCAGTTCGTCGACGTGGCCGAGAACCTGGCGATCGAGCGGGCCTGCCAGTTGTTCGGCTGTGGCTTTGCCAACGTGCAGCCGAACTCCGGCAGCCAGGCGAACCAGGGCGTGTTCCAGGCGCTGATCAAGCCGGGCGACACGATCCTGGGCATGAGCCTCGATGCGGGCGGGCACCTGACGCATGGCGCGGCGCCGAACCAGTCGGGCAAGTGGTTCAACGCCGTGCAGTACGGCGTGCGGCAGGACACGCTGCTGCCCGACTACGACCAGATCGAGCGGCTGGCGGTGGAGCACAAGCCCGCGATGATCATCGCCGGCGGCTCGGCCATTCCGCGCATCCTCGACTTCCCGCGGATGCGGGCGATTGCCGACAAGGTGGGGGCCTACCTGCTGGTCGACATGGCGCATTTCGCGGGGCTGGTGGCGGCGGGCCTCTACCCCTCGCCCTTCCCGCACGCGCATGTGGCGACGACCACCACGCACAAGACGCTGCGCGGGCCGCGCGGCGGCATGATCCTGACGAATGACGAGGCGATCGCGAAGAAGGTCAACTCGGCGATCTTCCCGGGCATCCAGGGCGGGCCGCTGATGCATGTGATCGCGGCCAAGGCCGTGGCCTTCGGCGAGGCGCTGCGGCCGGATTTCAAGACCTATCAGGCGCAGGTGATCCGCAACGCGCAGGCGCTGGCGGATCAGCTGATGAAGGGCGGGCTTGGCACCGTGACGGGCGGGACGGACACGCACCTGATGCTGGTGGACCTGCGGCCCAAGGGCGTGAAGGGCAACGCGACCGAAAAGGCCCTGGGCCGCGCCCACATCACCTGCAACAAGAACGGCATCCCCTTCGACACCGAGAAGCCGACGATCACCAGCGGCATCCGCCTTGGCACGCCCGCCGGCACCACGCGCGGCTTCGGCGAGGCCGAGTTCCGCCAGATCGGCGACTGGATCGTGCAGGTGGTCGACGGGCTGGCCGCGCAATGGCGAGGACGGCAACGGCGCGGTCGAGGCCAAGGTGAAGGCCGAGGTCACAGGCGCTCTGCCAGCGCTTCCCGATCTATCCGGGGCTGTAAGGGGCACTCCGCCGGGGGCGTGGCCCCCGGTCAGCCGGCAAGACCGCGCCAGTAAAGCACGGCCAGAAAGATCACGCCGACCGCGAAGATGCTGAACGCGATGGACGAGGCCATGCCCATCAGCATCGCGCGGCGGCGTTCGGCCTTGCGGTCGACGTCGTTCAGGAACCGACGCAGGCCTCATAGGCCTCGCGCCACGCGGGCCTCGTCGATCTGGAACAGCCAAGCTTGGGGTTCTGCGCCTGCATCGCGGCGCGTGTCGAGAAACCGCGCCTCGGCCCGGATGGCCGCAGGGATGCGACGCCCGGCCTTGCGCAGCTTTGTCGGCCAGGTCCTTGCCCTTCACCCCGAGGCGCTCCTCGATCAGGGCAGCGACGCGGTCGGCCATCTGTCTGTATCGTCAGCTCGCCCATGGCAGCCCCTCCCGGTCGGCGGACCCCTCGATCTTCGCTTCCGCTTGCCGCAACGGACTCTGGAAGCGCAAGGGGTTGCAGGATATGGGTTGGCCATGCTGAACCTGATCCGCCACCCCGCCGAAACCCCGACCGACGCCCCCCCGCTGCTGATCGCGCATGGGCTGTTCGGCTCGGGGCGGAACTGGGGCGTGATCGCACGGCGGCTGGCCGACCGGCGCGAGGTGGTGGCGGTGGACATGCGCAACCACGGCGACAGCCCGCGCTATCGCGGTGCAGGGCTATCCCGAGATGGCCGCAGACCTGGCCGAGGTGATCGAGCACCTCGGCGGCCGGGCGGATGTGCTGGGCCATTCGATGGGCGGCAAGGCCGCGATGATGCTGGCGCTGACCCAGGGCGACGCTGGTGCGCAAGCTGGTCGTGGCCGATATCGCCCCCTTCGCCTATACCCACGAGCAGGTTCAGAACGTGGACGCGATGCGCGCGGTGCCGCTGGACCGGGTGCGCACGCGGACCGAGGCGGATGCGGCGCTGGCCGAACGGATCGACGATCCGGCGCTGCGGGCATTCTTCCTTCAGTCGCTGGACCTGCGCGCGGACCCGCCGCGCTGGCGGCTGAACCTCGACGTGCTCGAGGCCGAGATGCCGAAGATCGTGGGCTGGCCCGATCCTGCGGGGCAGTTCGACGGCCCGGTCCTGTTCCTGTCCGGGGCCGAGTCGCAGTATGTGCGGCCCGAGAACCGCGAGACGATCAAGCGCCTCTTCCCCCGCGCGCGGTTCGCAAGGATCCCCGGCGCGGGGCACTGGCTTCACGCCGAGAAACCGCGCGAGTTCGAAGAGACGGTGCGGGTCTTTCTGGGCTGACCGAGGGCCGCGCGTGCAAGATCACGCGGCTAGATCGGCCGGCGTCAGCGTGACATCGGCGGGCGCAGAGCGGGCGATGACCGTGCGGGCGTTCGGGATGTCGTTGTCAAAGGCCCGGCGGCGGCCCTCCTCCGGGGTCAGCCCGTGGTGGTTCCATCGGGCGATCAGGCGGCGCTCCAGCTCTGCCTCCGGGACATCGAGGAAGATGGTCAGGTCCCAGAGGGGCGCAAGGCCGGACCAGGGCGCATCCCGCAGCAGCAGGTAGTTCCCTTCGGCAACGATGATCCGCGCCTCGGGCGGGACGACGCGGGCGGACCCCACCGACACATCCCGGTCGCGGTCGAAGACCGGCACGATGACCTCGCCGCCCGCCTTCAGACGGCGCAGGATGGATTCGAACCCTCCCACGTCGAACGTGTCGGGCGAGCCCTTGTGAAAGCGGCGGCCCCGCGCGTCGAGGATGGCGTTGTCCAGATGGAAGCCGTCCATCGGCACCAGGGCGGCCCGCGCCCCAAGCCGGGCGACCAAGCGCCTCGGCCAGCGTGGACTTGCCCGACCCCGGAGCGCCCGCGATGGCCAGAAGGATGCGGTCGGTCGAGGCCCCCGCCAGCGCCTCGATCCGCGAGACGAGGCGTTCCATCAGGCCGCGACCGCTTCCCTTGGCGGCTCCTTCGCGCCGGTCATGAAGGCCACCGCGTCGGACATCGTGTAGTCCTTGGGATTGATGATGCAGAGGCGGCGGCCGAGGCGGTGGATGTGGATGCGGTCGGCCACCTCGAACACATGCGGCATGTTGTGGCTGATCAGGACGATCGGCAGGCCGCGCCGCTTCACGTCCAGGATCAGTTCCAGCACGCGGCGGCTTTCCTTGACGCCAAGCGCCGCCGTCGGTTCGTCCATGATGACGACCTTGGAGCCGAAGGCCGCGGCGCGGGCCACGGCCACGCCCTGACGCTGGCCGCCCGAGAGCGTCTCGACCGCCTGCCCGATGTTCTGGATCGTCATCAGGCCCAGTTCGGTCAGCTTGTCGCGCGCCCGCTTTTCCATCGCGGTGCGGTCGAGCATCCGGAAGACCGACCCCATGATGCCCGGTTTGCGGATTTCGCGCCCCAGGAACATGTTGTCCGAGATCGAGAGCGCGGGCGACAGGGCGAGGTTCTGGTACACCGTCTCGATGCCGGCGTTGCGCGCCTCCATCGGGTTGGTGAAGCTGATCGGTCTGGCCGTCGAGCCGGATCTCGCCCTCATCTGGCACGACCGCGCCGCAGAGCGCCTTGATCAGCGTGGACTTGCCCGCGCCGTTGTCGCCGATGACGGCGAGGATCTCGCCCGGCATCAGTTCGAAATCGGCGTGGTCGAGGGCGGTGACGCGCCCGTAGCGCTTCACCAGACCGCGTGCAGACAGGACAGGTTGTGTCATCTTGGCCTCCCTCAGCCCGAAACCTTGCGGATCCACTGGTCGACGGCGACGGCGGCGATGATCAGCACGCCCGTCAGCAGCACCTTCCATTGCGGATCGGCGTTCAGCATGTTGAGCCCCATGCTCATCACGCCCACGATCAGCGCCCCGAAGAGCGTGCCGAGGATCGAGCCGCGCCCGCCGAACAGCGAGATGCCCCCGATCACCACGGCGGTGATGGCCTGAAGGTTGAAGTCGGTGGTCACGGTCGAGGGCGAGATCGAGCCGTTGCGCCCGATCGACACCCAGGCCGCGAGGCCCGCGATGAGGCCCGCAAGCGTGTAGGTGGCGATCAGGACGCTTGCTGGTGCGGATGCCCGCCAGTTCGGCCGCATCGGGATCGTCGCCCACGGCATAGATGTGGCGGCCAAAGGCGGTGTAGTTCAGCATGTACCAAAGCGACGACGTAGAGCAGGATCATCGCCACGACGCCGAGTGTCACGACGGCGCCGCCGATCTTGAAGCTGATGCCGAAGATGTGGAGCCAGGGGGTGGCCGCCGTCACATCGGCCTCGCGCATCGTCTCGTTGGCCGAGTAGATGAGGCAGATGGCCATGACGATGTTCCAGGTGCCCAGCGTCACGATGAAGGGCGGCAGCCTGAGCCTGGCGACCAGGAAGCCGTTCGCCAGCCCGCAGAAGCCCGCCGATCGCGAAGCCGGCGAGCAGGGCGACGATCGCGGGCATGCCGTAGCTGACCACCATGTTGCCCATGATGACGAAGGCGAAGACCATGATGACGCCGATGGCAAGGTCGATGCCGGCGGTCAGCACGACGAGCGTCTGCGCCGCGGCAAGGATGCCCACGACCGCGACCTGCTGCATGATGAGCGTCAGGGTATAGGCGCGAGAAGAAACGCTCGCCGCGCGCGATGCCGAAGAAGATGATGAGGCCGACGAGGACGATCAGCGGCACCATCGCCGGGTTGGAATGGAGGAAGTGCTGGAGCCGCTGGAGCCCGCTGCGCTTTTCCTCGAACGCCGCGACGTTGGTCGCGCTGTTGACCAGAACCTTCTCGAATTCCTGTGGCTGAGCCATGTCGTTCCCCCCGTTGGCCGTGGTGACGCCGCCGTCATGCGGCCGCCGCTTGTGCGAAGGGCGGCCGCGAAGCCGCCCTTCGGCATTCCTCCCATGAGGGATCATGCAGGGGTCAGGCCCCCCGCACAATCCTTCCGTGCATCAGCCCCAGCAGAGTTCGGTGCCCTTGGTCGTGTCGATCGACGGCGACGCCGTCGACCGGCTTGTCGGTGACCAGCGCCACGCCGGTGTCGAAGAAGGCCTTGCCCTCGGTCGGCTGCGGGCTTCTCGCCGTGTCGGCGAACTTCTTGATCGCCTCGACGCCGAGGGCGGCCATCAGCAGCGGATACTGCTGCGAGGTGGCGCCGATCACGCCGTCCTTGACCGAGGCGACGCCCGGGCAGCCGCCGTCGACCGACACGATCAGCACGTCGTTTTCCTTGCCGACGGCCTTCAGCGCCTGGTAGGCACCGACGGCGGCAGGCTCGTTGATCGTGTGGATCACGTTGATGTCCGGGTCCTTCTGAAGAAGGTTCTCCATCGCCTTGCGGCCGCCCTCTTCGTTGCCGTTGGTCACGTCATGGCCGACGATGCGCGGATCATCCTCGTCGCCGATGTCGTTGGGATCCTTCACGTCGATGCCGAAGCCGATCATGAAGCCCTGGTTGCGCAGCACGTCGACCGTCGGCTCGCGACGGCGTCAGGTTGAGGAAGCCGATCTTCGCGTTCGCGGCCTTCGTCGCCCAGCGTGGCGGCAGCCCAGGCGCCGATCAGCTTGCCGGCCTCGAGGTTGTCGGTCGCGAAGGTCGCGTCGGCCGCATCGGCGGGATCGAGCGGAGTGTCGAGCGCGATCACCACGAGGCCGGCTTCCTGGGCCTTCTTCACCTGGTCGACGATCGCCTTGGTGTCCGACGCGGCGATCAGGATGCCCTTGGCACCGTCGGCGATGCAGGCCTCGACCGCCGCAACCTGGCTGTCATGGTCGCCGTCGACCTTGCCGGCATAGGATTTCAGGGTGACGCCGAGTTCGGCGGCCTTGGCTTCGGCGCCTTCCTTCATCTTGACGAAGAAGGGGTTGGTGTCGGTCTTGGTGATCAGGCAGGCGCTGATCTCCTGCGCGGCGGCGGGCATGGCCGACAGCAGGGCAGCGGTTGCAGCACCCAGGGCAAGCCCAGACAGGGTCTTCTTCTGTGTTCACGGTAGTCCTCCCAAAATTGAGTTCGCCTTCGCAGCGAGCCGGCTTTCCGCCGGCCCTCTCGCCTGCGGTGCGCCGACAGATGATACCGATTCCCTCGGGGCGTCAAGATAATTAAATAAGAGTGAATTATTATTGACAGGCACAGCCCGGGTCGTCCTAATCGCCCTAGCCCGGACTCGAGTCCGGGCCGGGGAGGGATTCGTGGCGCAGGGGAGCGAAACCGCAGCAGAGCGGCCTTTGGCCGACTCCGCGGCGTTGCGCGGGTCGAACCAGAGCGGCATGCGCGCGCATAACGAGCGGCTGGTCCTGAGCCTCGTGCGGCGCGACGGGGCGCTTGCGAAATCGGATATCGCGCGGATCACGGGCCTGTCGGCGCAGACCGTGTCGGTCATCATGCGCAGCCTCGAGGCGGACGGGCTGCTGTTGCGGGGCGAGCCGGTGCGGGGGCGGATCGGCCAGCCCTCGGTGCCGATGTCGCTGGCGGCGGACGGGGCGTTCTTCTTCGGGCTGAAGATCGGGCGGCGGTCGGTGGATCTGGTGCTGGTGAATCTGCTGGGCGAACCGGTCGGGATTCCGCCGGCGGACCTATCGCTATCCGACACCCGAGGCCGTCGTGCGCTTCGTCGAGGACGCGCTGCCCGCGCTGCGCTCGGCCCTGCCCTTCGGCCTGCGCGCACGCATCGGCGGCATGGGGATCGCGATGCCGTTCCAGCTGTGGAACTGGATCCAGTACATCGACGCGCCACCGGGGGCGCTGGACGCCTGGCGCGACCGCGACATCGCGGCAGAGCTGTCGGCGCTGTGCGACATGCCGGTGACCGTGCAGAACGACGCGACGGCGGCCTGCGGGGCGGAACTGGTCTTCGGCACGGGCGAGCGGCCGCAGGATTTCCTCTACTTCTACCTCGGCTTCTTCATCGGCGGCGGCCTCGTGCTGAACGGGCGACTTTTCACGGGCAGGACGGGGAACGCGGCGGGCGTGGGCCCAATGCCGGTGACGGGACCGGACGGGCGCGTGCGGCGGCTGATGACGGTGGCCTCGCTGTCCACCCTGGCCGACATGCTGTCCGAGGCGGGGGAAAAGTCAGACTACATCTGGGAAAGCCCCGGTCCCTGGGTGATGAGCGAGGCGGTGCTGGCGCGCTGGATCGAGACGGCGGCGGAAGGGCTGGCAAGCGCCACGCTGAGCGCGGCCACACTGGTGGAGATCGACACGGTGATGATCGACGGCTGGATGCCCGCGATCTGTGCGGGCGCGGCTGGTCGAGGCGACGCGCGCCGCCTTCGACCGGCAGGACCTGTCGGGCGTCACGCCCCCCGTGATCCGCGAGGGCACGGTGGGGCCGCAGGCGCGCGAACTGGGCGGCGCGGCGATCCCCTTGGCGCAACGGTTCCTGGTGGATCAGTCGGCAATGCTGACGGCGGGGTGAGGGTGGCGCTGCGGCGAGGGGTCACGGCTTGCGCGGGCGCGAGGCCCCGGCCTTCGCCGGGGCGCCTGGTCGCAGCGCTAGACCGACACCGCTGCGCGCAAGGTGGCTTCCGGTATCTCGGCCTTGGTTCCGGACAGCGCGACAGACCCGCGCTTGAGGACGTAGAAGCGGTCGGCGAGGCCATAGGCGAAGTCGAAATACTGCTCGACCAGGATGATCGCCATGTCCCCCCTGCCCCGCAGGTATTCGATCACACGGCCGATCTGCTGGATGATGTTGGGCTGGATGCCCTCGGTCGGCTCGTCCAGCAGCAGAAGCTTCGGCTTCATGATCATCGCCCGCCCGATGGCGAGTTGCTGTTGCTGGCCGCCCGACAGGTCGCCGCCGCGGCGATGCAGCATGTCCTTCAGCACCGGAAACAACTCGAAGATCTCGTCAGGGATGCGATGCTCGGCCTTCGGCAGGCACGGCGAAGCCGTCTCGAGGTTCTCGCGCACGGTCAGCAGGGGGAAGATCATCCGGCCCTGCGGCACGTAGCCGAGGCCCCGCTTCGCCATGGCCTGCGGCGGCACCTTGCCGATGGCCTCGCCGTCCAGCGTCAGCGTGCCGCCCGAGCGGATATGCGTGCCCGAAATCGCCTTGAGGAGCGAGGTCTTGCCCACGCCGTTCGTGCCCACAAGGCAGGTCACCTGCCCCTTCGCGGCCTCCATGCTGATGCCGTTGAGGATCTGCGAGCCGCCGTAGTGCAGCGTCAGGTTCTCGACCTTCAGAAGCGGGTCAGCGGCCAAGATACACCTCGATCACCTGCGGGTTCTTCGTCACGAAATCGAGGCTGCCCTCGGCCAGCACCGAACCCTCGTGCAGCACCGTCACGCGGCAGTCGAGGCGGCGGACGAAATCCATGTCATGCTCCACCACGACAACGGCGCGGGTCTTGGCCGCCTCGACCAGCAGCGAGGTGGTATGTTCGCGTTCGGCCAGCGTCATGCCGGCGGCGGGTTCGTCCACCAGCAGCAGCTTCGGGTCCTGCGCCAGCAGCATCCCGATCTCCAGCCACTGCTTCTGCCCGTGGCTGAGCTCGCCCGCCTTGCGGTGCAGCGCGTCGGCCAGGCCGATCTCCTCGGCCAGTTCGGCGACGCGGGCATGGTCGGCGGCCGAGGGCCGGAAGAAGAGCACGGGCAGCGGGCCGCGCGGCCGCTTGACCGCCATCATCAGGTTCTCGCTGACCATCTGGTCCTCGAACACGGTCGGGCGCTGGAACTTGCGGCCGATCCCGGCCTGCGCGATCTGGCTTTCCGACATCTTGCAGCAGCGAGATGGAGCGTTCGCCCCAGAGCACGCGGCCCTCGTCCGGCTTGGTCTTGCCGGTGACGATGTCCATGAAGGTGGTCTTGCCCGCGCCGTTCGGGCCGATGATCGCCCGCATCTCGGCCGGGCCGATGTCGAAGGACAGGTTGTTGATGGCGCGGAAGCCGTCGAAGGTGACCGAGACGCCGGACACTTCCAGAAGCGTGCCGGTCATTCCACCGCCTCCTTCTCTTGCAGGGCGCCCTCGTCGGGACCAAGCGGCGCGCCCTTGCGGTCGGGGGTGCGCAGGCCCTGCCAATAGTCGAAGAGCCCGCCGATGCCCTTGGGCGCGAGGATGGTGACGGCGACGAAGGACAGGCCCAGCAGGACCAGCCACCAGTCCACCCACTTGATCGTGTAGAACCCGAGCGGCACGTCCGGCGCGCGCCCGCCGGTGAACCAGCTGGACACGAGGCTCACGAAGGCCGCGCCGATCACCGCGCCGTAAAGCCGCCCGCGCCCGCCGATGGCGACCCAGACGGCGAGGTAGACCGAGGCGATGGGCGCGACCTCGGCCGGGTTGATGATCCCGGCCTGCGGGTAGTAGAGCGCGCCCGCAAGCCCCGCGATCACGGCGGTGAGGGTGAAGACGAAGAGCTTGAAGCCCTCGACCGGATAGCCGAGGAACCGCACCCGCGCCTCGTCGTCGCGGATGCCGCGCAGGACCGAGCCGAACTTGCCCGAGACGATCCAGTAAAGCAGCAGGTAGCCCGCCCCGAGGGCGGCGGCCGAGGCCCAGAAGAACCAGATCGAGATGAGGGATTGCGGGATGGCATCCGCGCCGGGCAGGTTCTGCAGGCCCGACAGCCCGTTGTTGCCGCGCAGCCCGCTGTCGTTCTGGAAGAGGTAGAGCGACAGCGCCAGCGTCATCGCCTGCGTCAGGATCGAGAGATACACGCCGGTCACCCGGCTGCGGAAGGCGAGCCAGCCGAAGACGAGCGCCAGCAGGCCCGGCACCAGGATGACAAGACCCATCTGCGCCCAGAAGCTGTGGGCGAAGTGCCAGATCGGCGGGAAGGTCGTCGCCGCCCACCACGCCGAAGATCTGCGTGGCGATGCCGCGCTCGGATCTCCTCGGGCGTCGGCGGCAGCTCGGCATTGGCAAGGCTCGCCACGACGATGTCCTCGGTCCGGGCATACATCAGCCACATGCCGATCATGTAGCCGCCCAGCCCGAAGAAGGCGAAATGGCCGAGCGACAGGATGCCGCGTGTAGCCCCAGACGAGGTCCATCGCGAGGGCGACGAGGCAGAGGCAGAGCGTCTTGCCCAGCGTCTTGACGAAGGAGGTGGAGATCAGGCCCGGCGCCGTAGGCCTCGGACATCAGCGTCACGGCAAGGGTGAAGAGCGCGAGCAGCCCGAGGAAGATCAGGACCGACGGGTGGCGCTGGACGAAGGAGGTTCGGGTCATGGGCGCCCCCGGTTCCGGCGGCGGAGCCGGGGGGCCAGCCCCCCGGACCCCCCGGGATACTTGTGAACAGAAAATGGTGACCGGCATGCTCAATCCCCCGCCGCGCGGCCCTTGAGGGCGATGATGCCCCTGGGGCGGAACTGGATGAAGATGATGATGAAGATGATCATGTAGGTCTGCGCGGCGAGCGTGTTCGACGGGTTGAGGAACTCGATCCCCTTCTGCAGGAAGCCGATCATCGTGGCCCCCAGCGAGCGTGCCCCAGATGTTGCCGACGCCGCCCACGACCACGGTCATGAAGCTTTGCACGATGTAGTCCTGACCCAGCTCGGACGTGACCTTGGCGAAGAGGCCGATCGCCACGCCCGCGACCCCCGCGATGCCGGAGCCGAGGCCGAAGGTCAGCATGTTGATGCGGTCGGGGTTGATGCCCATGGACGCCGCCATGCGCGGGTTCTGCGTGACGGCGCGCACCTCGAGCCCCAGCCGCGTGCGCTTCATGATGAACAGGAAGACGCCGAGGAAGATCAGCGCGAGCACGAAGATCGCGATGCGGATGTAGCTGATCGAGACGATGTCGTTGATCACCAGCGCCCCGTCGAGCCAGGCGGGCGAGGTCAGCGGGCGGGCCTGCGTGCCGAAGATGTTCTTGGCCAGCTGCTGCAGCGCGATGGAGATGCCGAAGGTGGCGAGCAGCGTCTCCAGCGGGCGGTGGTAGAGGTGGCGGATCACCAGCCGCTCCATCGCGACGCCGGCGGCGAAGGTGACGGCGAAGGCGAGCGGCAGCGCCACGAGGATCGAGGCGGTGTAGTTCGGTGATCGAGCAGCTGCACGACGTAGCCGGTATAGGCGCCCATCATGATGAACTCGCCATGCGCCATGTTGATCACGCGCATCACGCCGAAGGTGATGGCGAGGCCGATGGCGGCGAGGAAGTAGATCGAGGCGAGCGACAGCGCATCGAGCGCCAGGTCGGCGAACTGGTTCAGCGCGAGCGCGCAACTCGATGGCGCGCGAGCGCTGCGTCGGCGGCATCGGTCACGGCCTGGGATCGGTTCGGCATAGACCTCGTAGAAGCTGTGGGCGGCGAGGGCGGCCGTCACGTCGCTCGGTCGTGGCGGCGGGGGCACGCTGCCTGCGGCTTCCAGCGCCTCATAGGCGGCGATACGGGCGGCCTCGGTGTCCAGCTCGGTCACCGGGATGCCCGCCACCGCACCGTCCACGATGTTGGCGATCAGCGCCGCGCGGCGCTCGTCCGGGCGTCAGCACGGGCTGCAGCGCGCCGATGTCGACGAGCAGTCGCTGCGCCTCGGCCAGCGGCAGGGCCGCCGTGCCCGGGGTCAGCTGTCGCGGCGATGTTCTCGCCCTCGGGGAGCGCCGCCTGCCGACGGCCTTGCGCACCGTCGCGACCAGCGGGTTCAGCGCCGCGCGCAGATCGACGCCGACATCGCCGCCGAAGCTTTCGATGGCAGCGATCCGCGCCGCCTCGTCGGGGTCGAAGCGCAGCGTCAGGAGGCGTTCGAGGCGCTGCTTCTGGGCGCGGATGACCGGGTCGGCCTCGGTCTCGATGGACGCCGCGCAGGGGGGCGAGGTGGGTGTCCGAGGGGTCGCGCGCGATCGCGGTCAGCGCCGCCTGCTTCTTCGCCGGATCGGGGTCGGAGAGCTGGAACTGCACGAGGGCGGCGGCGATGATCGCGCGGATGCCGGAGTTCGGCCGCAGCTGCGTGGCGTCGGCCTTGGCGAGCGGGCCGAGCGACGCGCCCGTGTCGATATCGGTCTGGGACAGGCCGTCGCCCTCGGGCGAGGGCGATCACGAAGATGCCGTCGGCCTTGCGGACCCAGAGGTTGCGCTCCTGCCACTGTTCCAGGACCGCCTGCGCACCCGGCAGGCCGCTGTCGCGGAGCGCGACGATGGCCGGTTCGATGGTCCTGCGCGAGCTTTTGACGATGGCGTCGCTGTTGGCCTGCATCAGGGCCTGGAGCGGGCCTTGCGCCGCCTCCTGCGCCGGGGCGAGTGTCGCGGCGAGAAGCGTGAAGGCAAGGGTCATCAGGGCGGCGAAGGCCGCGAACCGGGATCGCATCATGCGCGCCTTGGGCGGGAGGGGAAGGTGCGGGGGCCAGCGCGGCCCCCGCCTGGCGAGATCAGTAGTTGGACTTGATCTGCACGCAGGTCTTGGTCTCGGTGTTGTACATGCCGCACTCCAGGCCCGGCCAGTCGGACTCGAGCACCGCCGATTCCGGCAGGAAGTCGGTCCAGGCGTCGCCCGGCGACCGGCTCGGTCTGGCTGATGATGTCGAACTGGCCATCGGCCCGGATCTCGCCGATCAGCACCGGCTTGGTCAGGTGGTGGTTCGGCAGCATCTTCGGCCATGCCGCCGGTCAGGTTCGGCACCTCAAGGCCATACATCGCCTCGCGCACGGCATCGACATCGGTCGTGCCGGCCTTCTCGACCGCCTGCGACCCACATGTTGAAGCCGATCACCGTGGCTTCCATCGGGTCGTTGGTCACGCGCTCGTCGTCGCCGGTGAAGGTCGTGCCACTGCGTCGATGAAGGCGGCGTTCTCGGGCGTGTCGGCGGACTGGAAGTAGTTCCAGGCGGCGAGGTGGCCGACGAGGTTCGACGTGTCGAGGCCCGACAGTTCCTCTTCGCCGACCGAGAAGGCGACGACCGGGATGTCGTCGGCCGAGACGCCTGCCGCCGCCAGTTCCTTGTAGAAGCCGATGTTGGCGTCGCCGTTGATGGTCGAGATCACGCCGACCTTCTTGCCGTCCGCGCCAAGCGCCACGACGTCGGCCACGATCTTGGACCAGTCGGACTGGCCGAAGGGGGTGTAGTTGACGAAGATGTCCTCCTTCGGGATGCCCTTGGAGATCAGGTAGGATTCAAGGATGTTGTTCGTCGTGCGCGGATAGACATAGTCGGTGCCGAGCAGGGCGAACTTCTCGACGCCAAGTTCGTCGAGGAAGTAGTCCGTCGCCGGGATCGCCTGCTGGTTCGGCGCGGCGCCGGTGTAGAAGACGTTCTTCGAGCGATTCCTCGCCCTCATACTGCACCGGGTAGAACAGCAGGCCGTTCAGTTCCTCGATCACCGGCAGCACCGACTTGCGCGACACCGACGTCCAGCAGCCGAAGATCACGTCGACGTCGGACACGGTCAGCAGCTCGCGCGCCTTTTCGGCGAAGAGCGGCCAGTCGGAGGCCGGGTCGACCACCACGGCCTCGAGCGGGCGGCCCAGAAGCCCGCCCTTGGCGTTCTGTTCGGCGACCAGCATCAGCACCGTGTCCTTCAGCGTGGTTTCCGAAATCGCCATCGTGCCCGACAGCGAGTGCAGGACGCCGACCTTGATCGGTTCCTCCTGCGCCAAGGCCGCCGTGCCCGCAAGCGCGGTGGCCAGCATCGCGCCGGCGATGCGGTTGGTGAAGAAATAGCTCATGTCGCGTCAGTCCCCTCGGTCGAAGGCCGCGGCTTGGAGGAAGGGTCATGGCCCGGAGGTTTACTTTCTGTCCCGGCACCGCCTACTTGACCGTCCGCAGCATCTTGTTGCACCCGTGCGGCGGTGACGGACCGCCAAGTACGATCGCCGCCGCACACCCATTTTGCACCGCCCAGCAAACCGGGCCGCGCAACAGTCAGATGATCGGGTTCGCGTCGTCTGGTGAATTATTCTGCATCTGCGAAACGCGGAAGCACGCGCAGCCCGCGCCGCTTGCAACGAAATCAGGCAGAAGAAGCGCTGTTCGCACAGCGATCAGGCACTGTCATACAGCCGAGCGGCCCTGAACCAATTCTGCGGCAACGGGCCTGCGTTTCGTCGAGAGCGTCTCGCGCGCCCGGGCGACGAGGTATTGCAGCCCGAGACCGCCCACGATGAGCAGTGTGTCCAGCGCAAGGCTCGGGCGGGGTGACGGACTTGAAGGCCTGTGCGGTCAGGGCCAGCAGGCTGCCCGACGGCGAACACCGGCAGGGCGTGCCGTCCCATCAGCGCGAGAGGGGCCGCCAGGCGCGAGGCCGCGGCACGGCGGACGCCGTCGAAGCAGGACAGCAGATAGGCGAGCGCCAGGATGTGAGCCAGCCGGTGCCAGGTGACATAGGTCTTGTCGCCATAGGCGAGGAATCGGTGCAGGCCATCCTGGTTCGCCTGCCATAGCGCGGTGTTGATGCGCTCGCCATAAGCGGGCCAGATGTTCCAGAGCAGACCGTTGACCAGGATCAGGCCCTGCGACCATCTGCAGCCCCCGGGACACGGGAACGAAACGCCGCCCCTGCCGGTGGGCGATCCCGGTCAGCAGGCCGATCACGAAGATGATCTGCCAGGCCAGCGGGTTGAAGAACCACCCGCCCTCGTTCGGCCAGTTCGGCAGGTTCCATTCGAACAGGCCCGTCGCGACCCAAAGCAGCACCGAGAGCGCCAGGAGGAGCCATGGGCGGCGCAGGCCGAGCCAGAGCATGGCCGGAGCTGCCGCCAGCAGGACGGCATACATCGGCAGGATGTTCACATAGCCGATCTGGTGCGTCAGCAGCGGCACGCCGATCAGGAACCCCAGCGGACGCTCGAACAGCTTGTCGATCTCGTTCACCGAGATCGACTGCGTTGAACCAAGCCAGAGCGCCGCGGCAGACGCGATGCCAAGCGCCCAGACGGTCAGCGCCAGATGAACGAGATACAGCGTCCAGACCCGGTGCCAGACGCGGGCGATGCCGGGCCAGTAGGGCGAATGACGGAAATCCGGGCAATAGGCGATGCCTGCGGCGACGCCGGACATCAGCACGAAGGCCTCGGCCGCATCGGACTGGCCGAAGTTGCGGGTGGTGCAGGTGTTCGTAGATCGTGCCCGGCACATGGTTGATGTAGATCATCACCAGCGCCAGGCCACGGAACACGTCGAGCCGGGGGTCGCGCTGCGACGCCTTGGCCCGATGCGCGGATGTGTCAGGCATGAAGGGGCGCTGCTGCTCCGGCAGGGGCGTCAGCCGGGTCCGGCAGGATGCCGTCATCGCCCAGCCAGGCGCGCAGGATCTCGACATGACGCCCGATGATCGGCGCGGGTTGCAATTCGGACGGCACGGCCATCAGGCCGCTTCGGCTGTCCTGCGAAAACCACGAAATCACCAGCGGCGCAAGGATCATCGGAAGCGCGACCGGCAGGAGCCAGAGCACGAGGCCGGGGGCGAGGTAATAGACCGCAACAAGGCCCGACCGTCCCGACCAGCGCTGATCCAGCCGCTCGCGGCCCAGGCCTCGGCGACCGAGAGGCGCCCGTCGCCCGCGGTTGTTGGTGGGCCAGCCGCCGTCGCGCCCGGTCAGGACCTGGAAGACCGAGCGGGTCTGGTACATCAGGAAGATCGGCGCCATGACCGAGGACATGCACCAGTTCCGCCAGGGTCGAGGCGACGGCGCGAAATCCGCCGCCGAACCCGCGCGCCCGGCCGCTTGCGGCGGCGTCGAGCGCGATCAGGACCTTTGGCAGCAGCAGCAGGCCGAAGATGCCGACCGCAAGGCCGATCGCCTTGGTCGTCTCGTCCACCGGAAAGACCGGGAAGGGCCAGTTGTCTTCGGGGAAGTAGTCGGGCGGCGAGGAGCAGAACATCGGCCGCGATGCTGGCCAGGATGAAGGCCAGCCAGAACAGCGGCGCGATATAGGCGAGGATGCCCTGGACGAAGACCCAGCGGCTCCAGCCCTTCAGGCCGGGGGCGGTCACCAGGCGCGCATGCTGCAGGTTGCCCTGGCACCAGCGGCGGTCGCGCTTGGCGTGGTCGACCATGTTCTCGGGGCCTTCCTCGAACGAGCCGTCCAGATCGTCGTCCAGCCGCACCGTCCAGCCCGCCCGGGCCAGCAGCGCCGCCTCGACATAGTCGTGGCTCAGGATGTGGCCGCCAAAGGGCGGCTGGCCCGGCAGCTCGGGCAGGCCGCAGCTTTCGGCGAAGGCGCGGATGCGGACCAGCGCGTTGTGGCCCCAGAACGGCCCGGTGCGGCCCTGCATCATCGCCAGGCCGCGCGCGAAGATCGGCGAGTAGAAGCTGGCCGAGAACTGCATCGTCCGCCCGAAGCGCGACCGGGCATTGATCACGCGCGGCAGGCTTTGCAGCAGGCCCAGGTCGGGCGCGGCTTCCATCCGGCGGACCATCTCGACGATGGTCGCGCCTTCCATCAGGCTGTCGGCGTCGAGGATCAGCGCGATAGTCGTAGGCCGCCGCCCGAGCGCGTGATGAAATCCTCGATGTTGCCGGCCTTGCGCCCGGTGTTCTCGGCGCGGCGACGGTAGAAGATGCGCCCCTCGGCCTTCCGCTCCTGCACAAGCCGCAGGAACCACAGGCGTTCGCGCGCGGCGATCGGCGTCGTTGCGGGTGTCGGACAGGATCGCGAAATCGAACACCGCGCCCGTGTCCAGATCGCTGCAAGCGACGCGTCCATCGCGGCGATGCGGGCGAAGGTCGTGACCGGATCCTCGTTGTAGACCGGCACCAGAATGACCGTCCGGCCACGGATCGGTCCGTCGTTGCGCGCGCGGCACCGGTGGGCGCGTGGTCAGCCCCAGAAGCCCCTGCGCCGCGCCCCAGGCAAGCCAGAAGGTGGACAGCAGGATCAGCACGCTGCGCAGGACGTCGATCCAGTCCAGCCCGTCCGCCCGTCCGAATTGCAGAAACAGCATGAAGCCCGACGCCGCTGCGGCAAGGCCGATGCAGAACGTCGAAAGCCGGGCCAGACGGACCGACGCGTCGCTCTGCGCCGCCTGCACAGCCCCGGCCATCATCAGCTTCCGCTGTGGCGCGCCGAACCGACCGCCACGTCGCCACGGCCAATCAACGCGCCCGATCAAGGCCGTCGGTCCTGCCCCGCCTTCAAGCCGCTGCTTCGGCATCACAAGCGGGGCCTCGGGAAGCCGCGCCCAGCCGTTCCACGAGGCCGTCGATCTCATCCGCAAGATCGCGGATTGCCCGTTCCATCACGCCACCACCCATTGATACAGCCAGAGCTCAGTCAGTTTCCGTCCATAGCCCGCGACATGGGCCGACAGTCTCAACCGTCGCGCCCGGCTCGGCTGACACGTCCAACACGAGCCGCCAGACATCGGTTCCCACGATCGGCGACAGGGTCTGCGTCACGATCTCGCCGTTGGCGATCGCCGTGACAGCCTCCACCTCGGCGCCCTCGGGCAGAGTGCCCAGCAGCCCACCCTTGAAATCGACGACGAATTTACGCGTCCCTTGCGTGTTTTCGACGCCGGACACGCCGCCCTCGCCCGAGCGCGTCTCAAGCACATAGGCGCGCGGATCGCCCGCGTCATGCGGCAGCGCGCCCCAGCGAAGACGATAGGCGAATTCGCGCGTTTCGCCGGCACGAACCTGCCCATCGGGCACCCAGAACGCGACGATGTTGTCGTTCACCTCCAGATCGGTCGGGATCTCGACAAGCCGGACGGAGCCCTTGCCCCAGTCGCCAACCGGTTCGACATCGAGCGACGGGCGACGCTCGTAATGCGCGGCCGAGTCCTGATAGCTGTCGAACTGCCGGTCGCGCTGGTAAAGGCCGAAGCTGCGCGGGCTTACCTCCGAGAAGTAGCTGCCCGACAGACGGACCGGATTGTTCAGCGGACGCCAGATGATGTCGCCGTCGGCCCGCTCGATCCGCAATCCGTCGCTGTCATGCACATTGGGCCGGAAGTCGTCGAAGTTGGCGCGGTTCTTTTCCGAGAACAGGAACATCGAGGTCAGCGGCGCCACGCCGAGCTGCTCGATATCGTTGCGGAAGAACAGGCGGGCCGTGACGTCCATCACCGTTTCCTCGCCCGGAGTGATGACGAAACGGTAGGCGCCCGTCACGCTTTCGCTGTCGAGTGCCGCGTAGATCGTGATGGTCTCGCGGAAATCGCCGGGCCGTTCGATGTAGAAACGGGTGAAGCGGGGAAACTCCTCGGCCATCGCAAGGCCGGAGTTGACGGCAAGGCCGCGGGCAGAAAGTCCATAGCTGTTCCCGCGACCGAGCGCGCGGAAGTAGCTCGCACCGAGGAAGGCCACCAGTTCGTCCCACACGTCTGGCCGGTTCAAGGGATGGTGCAGGCGGAACCCCGCGACGCCGGGCATCTCGGCATGGGCCGGAATGCGGGTGGCAAGGTCGTTGAGATACTGGAAATCGTCCGTCGAGATCGGCATCGGCGTGGCCTGATCGCCCGCGACCTCGAACAGCAGCACGGGGTCCTTGAAGAGCCACCCCATCGAAAAGGCATGCAGGCGGAAGAAGCTGCCCTCGTCGGCCCACCGGGCCCGGTCGGGGCGGAAACTGATCAGGCGGTAGTCATCGTACTTCAGCTCGTCCAGAAAGCTCGGCTCGCGCACAGGGGCCTCGAAGGGCTGGGCGGCAAGGGCCTGCATTTCTGCGGTCAGAAGATCGAAGGAGAATTGCTGCGGCGCAGCAGGCACCTGCGCTTCTTGCGCCGAGGTCCCTCGGGGCCACGAGGTCGTTCCCAGAAGCGCCGCAGAAAGCGGGATTGCCGCCAGGATGCTCCGGCGGGTCAGATGATCGGCACGGAGAACAGAGAGGGCCATGGTCTCTTTCGTTTTCAGACAGTTCCGGGGCGTAGATGGCATTTCGGGGTCGCAGGCGCCAGCGGCCGCGTATCGCCATTTGGGAATTGCTGCCATGCATTTCGCGAAGGCCTCGCAAAGGCGTGAAAGCAGGTCACGGCGCTGTGACGCGGCACGGTCGACACATATCCGGTTTGCAACTGCGGCATGGGCTGCCACTAGCATTCCCGAATTCGCCGGGAAAGCCCCAGATCGGTGCGGGGGATGACTCCGGCGGGATTCAGCGCAACGAAACGGGCAAACGTGCCGAAAAAACAGGCGTCGCGCCCCTTTGACGGCATTTGAAGGCGGTGTTCGACGAAGAAATCGTGCGCCGCGACGCCGTCAGCCGAGGAAATCCGCCAGAACGGCCTTCGCGCCACGCGCCCAAAGATCGGTCAGCGCGGCCGAGAACGACGCGATGACGGCAGGGTCACGCCCCGTCGGGCCGTAGATGTCGTCCATCGCAAGCCAGCGCGAGGGATCGCCCGCGGGCGGCCTTGGCCACCGCCGGTCAGGCGGTCCCAGTTCGGGTCGTTCGGCGCGATCGCCGCGCCGCTGTCCGTCACGCCCGGCGCAGTAGCGGCACCAGAGCGCCGATTCCAGGATCAGGCCCTTCGGCAGCTTCCCCGCCGCAAGGTTGTCGCGCAGCGACGGCAGGATGAACTTCGGCTGCCGGTTCGACCCGTCGAGGCAGAGCCTGCGGATCGGTATCGGCGATCTCGGGGTTGGCGAAGCGGTCGTGGATCAGCTGGAAATAGGCGCCAAGGTCGGTGTCCGGCACGGGCGGGACAAAGGGGATGATCTCTTCGCGTCTCGACCTTGTCCAGAAAGCCCGAGATCAGCGGATGGGCCATCGCCTCGTGCACCAGTTCGATGTCCATCAGCCCGCCGGGATAGGCGATGATCGCATGCCCGCCGTTCAGGATGCGGATCTTCATCGCCTCGTAGGCGTGGACATGCGGCGTGAAGGTGACGCCGACCTGCTCCAGCGCCGGGCGGCCCGGCGGGGAAGTCGTCCTCCAGCACCCATTGGCGGAAGGGCTCGCAGGTGACGGGCACCGGATCGTCCAGGCCGAAGCTTGCGGCCAGCGCCCGTTCGCGCGGGCCGGTGGCCGGGGTGATGCGGTCGACCATGCCGTTCGGGAAGGCGACATTGGCGCGCGACCCAGTCGGCCAAGCTCCGGGTCGGAGAGCGCGGCAAGCCCCGCGACGGCATCCTGCGTGACATGGCCGTTGCCCGGCAGGTTGTCGCAGGACATGACGGTGAAGGGCGGCGACGCCCGCGGCGCGGCGCAGCCTGCAGCGCCGCGAGGATCGCGCCAAAGGCCGTGGCGGGGCGATCGGGGTTCTGCGCATCCGCCACGATCTCGGGGTGCCGTCGGATCGAAGCGCGCCGGTCGCGGGATCGACGAAATAGCCGCCCTCGGTGACGGTCAGCGACACGATGCGGATCGCGGGGTCAGTCATGGCGGCGATCAGGGCGGCGTTGTCGGGCTGCACCGTCGATGAAAGCCGGTCATCGCGCCGATGCGGCGGGCCTTGTGGCCCTTCGGGTCCAGCTCGATCACCGTCGAGAGGCAGTCCTGCGCCATCAGCGCCTCGCGCATCCTCGCATCGCCCTCGCGCACGCCCGCGCCAAGGATGGCCCAGTCATGGCCCAGCCCCAGGGCGAAGAGGTCGTCGAGATAGACGGCCTGATGCGCGCGGTGGAAGTTGCCAAGACCGATATGGACGATGCCGGGCGTCAGCTTCGCGCGGTCATAGGCGGGCATGGCGACGGGGGGTGAGTCGCGTGGTCATGTCAGCTCATCCAGTTGCCGCCGTCGACGTTGTAGGTCTGGGCGACGATGTAGTCGGCCTCGGGCGAGGCGAGGAAGATCGCCATGCCGGTCAGGTCGGCGGCGGTGCCCATGCGGCCGAAGGGGACGGCGGCCCCGACCTGGCGCTTCTTCTCGCCCGGCGGCAGTGCCTTCGTACTTGGCGAACAGCGCATCGACGCCGTCCCAATGCTCGCCGTCCACCACGCCGGGGGCGATGGCGTTCACGTTGATGCCGTGCGGATCAGGTCCAGGCCCGGCGATCTGCGTCAGGCTGATGACGGCGGCCTTGGTGGCGCAGTAGACGCCGACCAGCGCCTCGCCCCGCCGCCCGGCCTGGCTGGCCATGTTGATGATCTTGCCGCCCTGCCCCCGCGCGATCATGTGCCTCGCCACCGCCTGCATGCGTGAACAGCGTGCCCGCGACGTTGATCGAGAACAGCCGGTCGTAGCTCGTCGCGGGTGATCTCGACGATGGGCGCGAGGTCGAAGAGGGCCGCGTTGTTGATCAGGATGTCGATGCTGGCCCATGCGCGCGATGGCCTCGGCCACCGCGCGTCGATGCTGTCCTGCTCGGCTCACGTCCAGCTGGACCGGCATGGCCCCCTGCCCCAGCTCGCTGCGCGCGCAGTCTCGGCGGCGGGCAGGTTGATGTCGGCAATGCGCGACCTGCGCGCCCTCGCGCAGGTAGGCGCGGGCGAATTCGAGGCCGATGCCGCGCGCCGCGCCCGGTGATGAAGCGCGGTCTTGCCCTGCAGCCTCATGCGAGCGCCCTTCCGTCGGGGCCGAAGCGGTGAATCTTGCCGGCCTGCGGGCGTCAGGAACGACCGTGTCGCCATGGCGCAGCGCAACCTCGCCGCCGGCGCGGACGGTGATCATGTCGGTCCCGGGCACGTTCACGCGCAGGAAGGTGTCCGAGCCGAGATGCTCCGAGATCCCGACGGTGCCCTTCCAGGGCCCGGATGCGGTCGAGATGTCGAGATGCTCGGGCCGGACGCCGATGGTGGTGGCCCCGTGCTTCGCCGCCTCGGGGCCGTCGATCAGGTTCATCTTCGGGCTGCCGATGAAGCCCGCGACAAAGACGTTCGCGGGGTTGCGGTAAAGCTCCAGCGGGCTGCCGACCTGTTCGATCCGGCCGGCATTCAGCACCACGATCTTGTCGGCCATGGTCATCGCCTCGACCTGGTCGTGGGTGACGTAGATCATCGTGGTCTTCAGCGTCTGGTGCAGTTCGCTGATCTCCAGCCGCATGTTGACGCGCAGCGCGGCGTCGAGGTTCGAGAGCGGTTCGTCGAACAGGAACGCCGCGGGCTCGCGCACGATGGCGCGGCCGATGGCGACGCGCTGGCGCTGGCCGCCCGAAAGCTGGCCGGGGCGACGGTCGAGGTAGTTCGTCAGGTTCAGCACCTTTGCCGCGCCGTCGACCTTGCGGTCGATCTCGGCCTGCGGCAGCCCCGCCATCTTCAGCGGGAAGGCGATGTTCTTGCGCACCGTCATGTGCGGGTAAAGCGCGTAGCTCTGGAACACCATCGCGAGGCCGCGCTTGGCGGGCGGCAGCGTCGGTCGCGTTCGTGCCGTCGATCTCGATCTTGCCGCCGGACACGTCCTCCAGCCCCGCGATCAGGCGCAGGAGGGTGGACTTGCCGCAGCCCGAGGGGCCGACGAAGACGACGAACTCGCCATCCTCGATGTCGAGGTCGATCGACGGGGATGACGTGCCACCTCGCCGAAGCGCTTCTGCACGTTGCGAAGGGTGATCTTGCCCATGGTGGTCCCCTCATTTCACCGCGCCGAAGGTCAGGCCGCGGACGAGTTGCTTCTGGCTGAACCAGCCAAGGATCAGGATCGGCGCGATGGCCATGGTCGCTGGCCGCGCTGAGTTTCGCGTAGAACAGGCCCTGCGGGGCTGGAGATAGCTGGCGATGAAGGCGGTCAGCGGGGCCGCGTCGGCGGCGGTCAGGCGCAGCGTCCAGAACGCCTCGTTCCAGGCGAGGATGATGTTCAGGAGCATTGTCGAGGCGATGCCGGGCACGCGCCATCGGCGTCAGGACGTAGATGATCTCGCGCCCGAGGCGGCACCGTCCATGCGCGCGGCTTCGAGGATCTCGCCGGGGATTTCCTTGAAGTAGGTGTAGAGCATCCAGACGATGATCGGCAGGTTGATCAGGGTCAGCACGCACGACCAGTCCGATCAGCGTGTCGAGCAGCCCGAAATCGCGGAAGATCAGGTACATCGGCACCAGCACGCCCACCGCCGGCATCATCTTGGTGGACAGCATCCACATCAGCAGGTCCTTGGTCCGCTTGCCGGGCACGAAGGCCATGGCCCAGGCGGCGGGGATGGCGATGAGAAGGCCGATCAGGGTGGAACCGACCGAGATGATGACCGAGTTCAGAAGTGCTTGAAGTAGTCCGAGCGCACCTGGACGTCGGCATAGGCTTCGGTCGTCCAGCGGCGCGGTCAGCATCGTCAGGGGCGGGGCGATGGCGTCGCCCTCGGTCTTGAAGCGATCAGGATGATGATCCACAGGATCGGGAAGAAGATCAGAAGGCCAAGCGTCCAGGCAAGGATGCCGGTGACGGCCTTGCGGCGGGCGGTGACAGCGCGGGCCATGGCTCAGGTCTCCAGGTTCTTGCCGATCGCGCGCATCAGGAAGAAGGCGACGATGTTGGCAAGGATGATGGCGATGACGCCGCCCGCGGCGCCCATGCCCACGTCGTTGTCGACGATGCGAGGCAAGGTAGACGAGGAAGGGCAGGTTCGGTGAAGCCGTGCCGGGGCCACCGTTGGTGGTGACGAGAATCTCGGCAAAGATCCGACAGAAGGAAGATGGTCTGGATCAGGATCACCACGGTGATCGACGCGCGTCATGTGCGGCAGCACGATGTAGAGAAAGCGCGACAGGGCGCTGGCGCCGTCCATCTCGGCCGCCTCGATCTGCTCGCGGTCAAGGCATTGCAGCGCGGTCAGCAGGATCAGCGTGGCGAAGGGCAGCCATTGCCAGGCAACGATCAGGATGATCGAGAACAGTGGCGACTGACCGAGGAAATCGTAGCCCGTGCCCCCGAACGCCTTGGCGATATGGGCGAAGAGGCCGTTCACCGGGTCCATGAACATGTTCTGCCAGACGAGGGCGGAGACGGTCGGCATGACGAAGAACGGTGCGAGCACCAGAAGCCGCACGATGCCCTGGCCCCAGAAGGGCTGGTCCATCAGAAGCGCGAGGAGGATGCCGCCGATCGTGGTGATCGCAAGCACGCCGAGCACGAGCGTGAGCGTGTTTCGGATCGCCGCGCCGAAGCGCAGGTCGGTCACGAAGTAATAGTAGTTGTCCCAACCCGCGAAGCCCGTCCGGTCCGGATAGAGCAGGTTGTATTGCTGGAACGAGAACCAGATCGTCATCGTCAGCGGCACGATCATCCAGATCAGCAGCACGGCGACGGCGGGTGTGATCATCAGGCGCGCGGCGGCGCGGGAATGCTGCGTGGCCATGTCATTGGTCCTCGGATCGGAGAAGGCCGCCGCCCGTTCTGGCGGAAGGCACCGACGGCGATTGCGGGAAGGCCGGCGAGAAGGTCGAGGGGGCCGGCGCAGGGCCGGCCCCCTCTGGGAGGGGCCGATTACTTGATGTAGCCGGCCTTGGTCATTTCGCGCGTGGTCAGGTCCTGCGCCGCCGCAAGCCCGTCCTCAAGCGAGGTCGTTGCCGGCCAGCACCGCCGAGAACTGCTGGCCCACCGCCGTACCGATGCCCTGGAATTCCGGGATCGCCACGAACTGCACGCCGACATAGGGCACCGGATCGACCGTCGGCTTCGTCGGGTCGGCCGAGTTGATGCTGTCGAGCGTCATCTTGGCGAAGGGCACCTTCTGGTATTCCGGGTTCTCGTAAAGCGAGGTCCGGGTTCCCGGAGGCACGTTGGCCCAGCCTTCCTTGGAGGCGACGAGTTCCAGATACTCCTTGCTGGTCGCCCAGTTGACGAAGGCCTTCGCGGCGTCGGCCTTCTGCGTGCCCGCGGGGATCCCCAGCGACCACGCCCACAGCCAGTTGCCGCGCTTGCCCAGCCCGTTGTCGGGGGCAAGGGCGAAGCCGACCTTGTCGGCCACGGTCGAAGTCCTTGCCGGTCACGAAGGATGCCGCGACGGTGGCGTCGATCCACATGCCGCACTTGCCCTGCTGGAACAGCGACAGGTTCTCGTTGAACCCGTTGTTGGACGCACCGGGCGGGCCGTAGTTGTTCATCAGGTCGAGGTAGTCGGTCAGCGTCGCCTTCCACGCCTCGCCGTCGAACTGCGGCTTCCAGTTCTCGTCGAACCAGCTTGCGCCATAGCTGTTGGACATGGCGGTCAGGAAGGCCATGTTCTCGCCCCAGCCCGCCTTGCCGCGCAGGCAGATGCCGTAGATCTCGTTGTCCTTGTCGGTCATCGCGGCGGCGGCGGCCTTGATGTCGGCCCAGGTGGGGGCGTCGGGCATGGTGAGCCCGGCCTTTTCCATCAGGTCCTTGCGGTACATGACCATCGAGCTTTCGCCATAGAAGGGCGCGGCGTAGAGCGTGCCGTCGACCGTCAGGCCGCCGCGGATGGCGGGCAGGATGTCGTCGATGTCATACTCGGCGGGCAGGTCGTTCAGGCCGACGAGCCAGCCCTGCTTGCCCCAGATCGGAACCTCGTAGGTGCCGATGGTCAGCACGTCGAACTGGCCACCCTTGGTGGCGATGTCGGTCGTCACGCGCTGGCGAAGCTCGTTTTCCTCCAGCGTGACCCAGTCGACCTTGATGTCGGGATGCTTGGCATAGAAGTCGTCCATCAGACCCTGCATGCGGATCATGTCGCCGTTGTTCACGGTGGCGACGGTGATGGTGGTCTGGGCAAAGACCGCAGAGCCAAGGCATACGGCTGCGGTCGCGCCCAAGAGGGCGCGGAGCGTCAGTGTCATCGGTATCCTCCCTTGTCGGCGACTGAGCATTTCATCGCCTTATGGGCAATTACTCATGTCTAGGCGCATCATGTCAACCGTCTTGTGACGGTCCCGTGCAATTGCTGCTCAGGAAATGGTCAGGTCTGGCTCAGGATCGCCCGTGCGCTGTCCTCATCCGTAACGAGGCCATTGAGAATTCGCGACTTCAGCGCGGCAGTGATGGCTGGCACCTTCGACGGCCCGGCGGCAATGCCGATCACGGGATTGCTGCGACCGGCCTCGACGCGAACGCCGCCCACGCGCCGATTCGTGCCGAGGTTGAGATAGCGACCGTCGCGGTCATAGACCCAGCCCGCCACCTCGCCGACTGCGCCCGCCGCCTGCATGGCGGCCAGTTCCTCGCGCGTCACAAACCCATCGGCCAGCAGTGGGGCGTCGTTCCCCATCTGGCCCACACCCACGAACACCACATCGGCCTGCCGCGCCAGTTCCACCACCCGGCGGACCGGGGGAAGCGCGTGAAACGCCTCGTTCTCTTCCGCCGTGGCCGAGATCACCGGCACCGGCATGGGATAATGCGGCGCATGGACCTTGTCGGCGATGCGCATGATGACATCGAAGAAGCTGGCCGAACCGTCCGGGGCAATGTTGCCGATCAACGAGACAAGCCGGTGATGCTCGGCCGCGATGGAGCCGATCGCGTCCACCGTCGCGCGCAGCGCGCGACCCGTCCCGAGCGCGATGACAAGCGGTTCGGTCATCCGCAGGAACCGCTCGATCTCGGCCGCCGCCGCCGGGGCGATGGACAGCACGGGGTCCACGCCTGCGCCGAGGCCCGGCGCGACCCGGCAACGCGTCAGTCCGAACCGCGCGCGTCAGCGCCTGTTCCAGATCAAGGCACGAGGCGATACGATGCTCCAGCCGCACATGGATCAGCCCGTCGGCCATGGCGCGGCTGACAAGGCGCTGCGCGCGCTGCCGCGACACGCCCAGTTCGCGGGCGATCTGGTCCTGCGTCAGGCCGCCGACATAATAAAGCCACCCTGCCCGCGCTGCATCGTCGGTCTGGCTCGGTTCCGGCTCGCTGAGGCTGTTCATCCGGTTCATGGTCATTCCGCAGCCGGGGCAAGGGCCGCCCGCAGGTCGGGCCGCAGCGCGAAGAGATCCGGCAGGGCCGCGATCGAGGCATGGGGCACGGCATCCTCGGGCGGGGTCAGGTCAAGCCCGGCCAGGTGGCTGCCACCGGTGAAGCGCCAGACCTCCATCCCCGCGGCAAGGCCCGCACGCAAGCCGTTCAGGCTGTCCTCGATCACCAGACAGCGCGCGGGCTCGGTGCCCATGCAGCGCGCCGCATGCAGGAAGAGGTCCGGCGCAGGCTTGCCCCGCGTGACCTCGCTCGCGGTAAAGGCGGCCCCCTCGAACAACCCGGCGAGTCCCGTGATCTCGAGCGAGCGTGCAAGACGTTCGGGGCTGGACGAGGTCGCGAGGCAGAAGCGGACCCCCAGGGCGCGGATCACCTCGACGGCACCGGGCATCACCTTGAGGTCGCGCTCGAAGGCGGCGAGGAGGCGGGAGCGGTAATCGGCCTCGAACCGCTCGGGCAAGGCGATGCCCCACCGCTCGCGCACCTCCTTCAGGACGACGGGGTAGCTGCGGCCAAGGAAGTGGCGGCTGACGAAGCTCATGTCCATCGAGACGCCATAGCCCTGCAACTCGGCGATCAGCATCCGCGCGCTGATGACCTCGCTGTCGATCAGCACGCCGTCGCAATCGAAAATGATCAGGTCCGTCGCCATGGCCGCAGCCTAGAGCACGCATCGCGGCGGGTCCATCACCCTGCGTTGCGCGTAGGCTGCACCCGCCGCGCGCAGGGTCAGGGCGGCCTTAACGCCCGCCCCGGCAGTTTGCGCGGGCCTGACAGCGCAAGGAGACAGCACGCATGGCCTTCCAGTTTTCGACAGCGGCGCGCAATGCCTCGCTCGATGCCATCGAGACGGCGGTGGGTACGGCCCCGACGCTGGAAATCCGCAGCGGCGCGGCCCCCGCCTCCTGCGCAGCGGCCGACAGCGGGACGGTGCTTGCGACGATCGCGCTGCCCTCCGACTGGTCGGCGGCGGCCGCGTCGGGCGCCAAGACGCTGCTTGGCTCCTGGGTCGATGCGAGCGCGGATGCCACGGGCACGGCAGGGCATTTCCGACTGAAGCAGGGCGCGGTCTGTCACATCCAGGGCAGCATCACCGCGACGGGCGGAGGTGGCGACATGACGCTCGACAACACCAGCATCGCGGCGGGCCAGCAGGTGACCGTCAGCCTCTTCACCCTGACCGCCGGCGGTGCCTGAATGACCCGGCGCGCGGCCTTTCCGGATGAGAGCAGAACCGGCGGACGCCTCGAGGCAACCGCGCCCCGCACCTTGTCCGGTTGGCGGGCCATCGGGACGACCAGCCTGGCGGGAGCGGCGGCGGGAAGGGTCGCCGTCCTGGGCATCGCCTCGGGGACGATGATGCTCTCCGGACTCGCGGCGACGACCGGCCCTGCAACACGGACGGCGGCGGCCTCTGGGACACTGGAGATCGGCGGCAGCGGAGCGGGAACGGTCGCAACCCAGGGGGTCAACACGATCACGGCCGTGACCGGACCCGCGGCAAACTCGGTCGCGCAACGCAGCACGTCCAGCGGCGGCGAGTTCGACAAGGGTGTCGGCGCGCTGAGCTTCTCGGTCACTCTCAGCGCGGACACGGCGCTGGTCGAGTATCGCGTGCTGCGCGCCGAGGATGACGGGCTGATCAAGGACTGGACCGTGGCTGCGACTTCGCTGCTGGCAGGAACCCGTA
>CAVVOC010000002.1:0-718389 GCA_963749855.1 uncultured Alphaproteobacteria bacterium
CTTCAGGCTGAGACGCCGCTTACGACAAGGTGCATCGCCTCGCGCACCGACGCGATGTCCTGCATCGCGTCGATCCGGTTGAGGACCCCGCACCCCTCGTAATGGGCGATCAGCGGTGCCGTCTCGGCATGGTAGGCGGCAAGCCGGGCCGCTACCGTTTCGGCAGTGTCGTCGGCGCGGCGCTTGAACGCCGTGCCGCCGCAGTGGTCGCAAACGCCCGCGGTCGCGGGCCGCTTGAACTGGTCGTGATACCCCTCGCCGCATTTGGCGCAGGTGCTGCGGCCGACGATGCGGGCGACCATCGCAGCATCATCCACCTCAAGGCTGATTGCCGCGGTCACGCTCTGCCCCGTCGCGACCAGAAGCGCGTCCAGCGCGCGGGCCTGTCCTGCGGTGCGCGGAAAGCCGTCGAGGATGACGCCGCGCGCCGTGTCCGGCTGGGCCAGACGGTCCTTCAGGATGGCCAGCACGATCTCGTCCGAAACCAGCGCGCCGGCCTCCATCGCCACCTTGGCCGCAAGGCCCGCGGGCGTGCCCCCCGCGACAGCCGCGCGCAGCAGGTCGCCCGTCGATAGCGGCACCAGCCCGAACGCCTGTTCCAGCGCGCGGGCCTGCGTGCCCTTGCCGGCCCCAGGGGGGCCGAGAAGGATCAGGACGGGTGGGGTCTGGCGCGTGGCCGTCATGCTCACCCCCGGTTGGCGCGGTTGGCGATCAGGTCGTCCACCACCGCCGGATCGGCGAGGGTGGAGGTGTCGCCGAGGCTGCCGAAGTCGTTCTCGGCGATCTTGCGCAGGATGCGGCGCATGATCTTGCCCGAGCGGGTCTTGGGCAGGCCGGGGGCCCACTGGATCAGGTCGGGCTTGGCGATGGGGCCGATCTCGGTCCGCACCCAGGCCTCGAGCTCCTTCTTCAGCTCGTCCGAAGGCTGCGACGCCGTTCATCAGCGTGACATAGGCATAGATGCCCTGCCCCTTGATGTCGTGCGGATAGCCCACGACGGCGCTTTCCGCGACCTTGGGATGGGCGACGAGGGCACTTTCGACCTCGGCCGTCCCCATGCGGTGACCCGAGACGTTGATCACATCATCGACCCGGCCCGTGATCCAGTAATAGCCGTCCTTGTCGCGGCGGCAGCCGTCGCCGGTGAAGTAGTAGCCGGGATACTGCGAGAAATACGCCTCTTCGAACCGCTTGTGGTCGCCCCAGAGGGTGCGCATCTGCCCCGGCCAGCTGTCGGCGATGCAGAGCACGCCGTCGGTCTCGGTCTCGTCCTGCACCTTGGCGGTGGCGGGGTCGAGGACGACGGGTTTCACCCCGAAGAACGGTTTGGTGGCCGAGCCGGGTTTTTGGGGGATCGCGCCGGCCAGCGGCGTGATGATGTGGCCGCCGGTCTCGGTCTGCCAGAAGGTATCGACGATCGGGCAGCGGCCCTTGCCGACATGGGTGTTGTACCAGTTCCAGGCCTCGGGGTTGATCGGCTCGCCCACCGAGCCCAGGAGGCGCAGCGAGGACAGGTCGTGCTTCTCGACCCATTGCGGCCCGAGGCCCATCAGCGAGCGGATGGCCGTGGGCGCGGTGTAGAACTGGTTGACCTTGTGCTTGGCGCAAACCTCCCAGAAGCGGCCCGCATCGGGATAAGTGGGCACGCCCTCGAACATCACGGTCGTCGCGCCGTTCGCCAGCGGGCCGTAGACGATGTAGCTGTGCCCCGTGACCCAGCCTACGTCCGCCGTGCACCAGAACACGTCGCCGTCGTGGTAGTCGAAGGTGATCTGATGCGTCATCGCGGCGTAGACGAGGTAGCCGCCCGTGGTATGCACGACGCCCTTCGGCTTGCCCGTCGAGCCGGAGGTATAGAGGATGAACAGCGGGTCCTCGGCGCCCACCTCGGCATAGGCGCAATAGGGCGCGGCCTTGGCCATTTCGGCCTTCACGTCGATGTCGCGCCCCTCGACCCACGAGGTCTGGTCGCCCGTGTGCTTCACGACAAGGCATTTCACGTCGTCGCTGCAATGCAGGAGCGCCGCGTCGGTATTCGCCTTCAGCGCGGTCTTCTTGCCGCCGCGGGGCGCGAAATCGGCGGTGATGACGACCTTCGCCTCGCAGTCGTTGATGCGGTTGGCCAGCGCATCGGGCGAGAAGCCGCCGAAGACGACCGAATGGATCGCCCCGATCCGCGCGCAGGCCAGCATCGCATAGGCCGCCTCGGGGATCATCGGCATGTAGAGGATGACCCGGTCACCCTTGCGGACGCCCTGCGCCTTCAGGACGTTCGCCATCCGACAGACGCCGTCGAGCAGTTCGGTATAGGTGATGTGGCGGGCGGGCGTCCTGGGATCGTCCGGTTCCCAGATGATCGCCGTCTGATTGCCGCGAGTCGCCACATGCCGGTCGACGCAATTCGCCGAGACGTTCAGCGTGCCATCCTCGAACCACCTGATCGAGACCTTGCCGAGCGAGAAGTCGGTATTCTTCACCTTCGTGAAGGGTGTGATCCAGTCGATCCGTCGCGCCTCGCGCGACCAGAAGCCATCAGCATCGCGGACCGAGTCCGCATACATCGCCGAATAGGTTTCAGCGTTGACATGAGCGTTCTTCACGAACTCAGCCGAGGCGGGATAAACCGCCTCCGGATGACTATGCTCCATCTTTCCCCCCGAACGGGACGCATGGCATCCCCGTCTGTCCTGTCGCATGAGGTTGGTGACAATCCACCCCTCCCCTTGCAAACCCGATCATACTCGGTCGTAAACAAAACTGCAAGCTATTATAAAGAAAGAGATATTCTGTAAATTTGTTGACTGCATCGCCGAGGATCAGAAAACTTTCTTCACATTCGTGAGAAATTCGATTTTGGAAACAGAGCCTTGCTGGTGAACGTGCGGGCCCGCTGCTAGGCTGGCATACCAACTCGCGGGGCGGTGTCGGAGTGACTCTGTCGAGGCGCGCAGATCGGCCGCCCCCGCCTTGCCGGCCTCCCTGGTCGCGCTCTCAGCGGACCGCCTGGCTGAATTGATCGGACACACCCTTCAGGGCCTGGCGTTCGGGCACAGTCAGACAAAAGACCAAGGAAACTGACCAGGCGTCCGTGGGCCTGATCTCCTGCCACTCAAGGCTTGATCTGATCATGGGCGGGAGGGGCACGTCGCTAATCGGCAGCGAACCCGGCAGGCGATCGAGCGTCCGATTGCGTCCCATCCGCAAAAGGCGCATCATCGGGCGTATCTTGGCATGGTGTCGCCTTCCGGGGGGATGCGCGATGAGCGAGACGGATTCCCTCTTCGATCTGCTCCACCACGCGGCGGACCCGGCGGTGGCGAGCGCCATCGAAGCTTTGCTGCGAGAAGGGACAGACCGCGAGCTGATGAGGGTGAATGTGCCCGCATTCGCTGCGCGTCATGGCCTCGACGAAGAGCAAGCGATCAGCGGTTTTCTCCACGCCTCGTCTGTGGGCCTGTTCGACATGTCCTGGAATGTCCTTTGCCCCGGGTGCGGAGGCGTGCTGGACACGAATGCCTCCCTTCGGACCCTGGTCAGGTCGGAGTACCATTGCGCCCTGTGCACCGCAGATTATGCGCCGACGCTGGACGACCTGGTGGAGGTGACGTTCACGGTCAACCCACGTCACCGCCGGATTGCAGGACACAGGCCCCACGAGCTTTCGTTTGGCGATTACATGCGCGACGTCTACCTGGGATCCTGGGTCGACGTCACGGATGAAAGTTTCGACAAACTCCTGAACGAGGCGGTGCTCGACACGATCGAGCTGGCGACCGGCGAACGCGCGGCGATGTCGCTTACCCTTCCGCCAGGCTATGTGATCATCTTCGAGCCGGTCACCCATGCGGTTCAGTTCGTGCCGGTTTCGGGAGAACCGGTCCGCGAGCGCCAGTCGCTGACCGTTATCTACGATCGCGATCATCGGCAGAGTGTGGAAGTGCCCCTGCGGCCCGGTCCGCTGCGGATTTCCTTCGAGAACCGGACCGAAACGCGCACCCTGCCCGCCGTTCTGCTCGCAGGTGATGTGCTTCATGACTTCCTTGCGCTCAGGCGACCCTATCTGACCGCAAAGAGGTTACTGTCGAACCAGACGTTCCGTGATCTCTACCGGGCGAACACGCTCGAGATCGATCAACGCCTGCAACTCACCAGCCTGACCATTCTGTTCACGGACCTGCGCGGGTCGACCGAATTGTACGAAAGGGTCGGTGATCTGGTCGCCTTCGATCTGGTGCAGGCGCATTTCCAGGTCCTGCAAGACATCGTTGCGTCGGAAAGCGGGGCGGTGGTGAAGACCATCGGCGATGCCGTCATGGCAACCTTCGTTGCCCCCGGCCGCGCAGTCAGGGCGGCGATCCGGATTCGTGAGGCGATGAGAGAATTGAACCGGCAGACCGGGCGCGAGGACCTCCTGCTGAAGATCGGGCTTCACGAGGGACCGTGCATTGCTGTCGCGCTGAACGAGCGGCAGGACTATTTCGGCCAGACCGTGAACATCGCCGCGCGCGTCCAGGGCCTCGCAGATGCGCAATCGATCCTCGTCACGGGTTCCGTCGTGGGCGATCCGCAGACGGCGAAACTTCTTGCGGATCGCGACATGACCCCCGTCCCTCGAAAGGCGAGCCTGCGCGGCATCAGCCGTGAGATCGAGGTCTACGCAATCGACTGATCGCGCCATGACCTGCGACAACGACAGGCCCGCCATGATGAACGAAGCAGCACTGCGCCCCGGCCCTGCTACTGGGCCGCCTCAACCTGTTCCAGCGAAGGCACCAGCCGACGCAACAGGTCCGACCGATAACGCACCGTCTGCGCGAACCCCCGGACGATAAACTCCGGGTCCACTTCAAGACGTCGGCGCATCGCCGTGGCCGCGGCGTCTGGCGCGCCCCAGTCAGGGGACAGGTTTCCGGGTGATCGGGCGCAAGTCGCTGTTCCGCGCGACCATCACGCGCGCATCGGGGACTGGACGCCATAAGGGGCCAGCAAGAGCCGAACGAGGCCGACCTGTCCCGCCACACCCGCCTTCGAATAGATGCTGCGCAGATGCGAGCGGAGTGTCGAGTCGGCAATGCCCAGGGCGGTGCTCATCTCGGTCAGCGGGACGCCACGCTGGATCATCCCGGCGATCCGGAGTTCTGCCGCCGTGAAGCCCAACGGATTGCTTTCAGAAAGCGGGTGAGCGGCGGGTGGCACCACCTGGAGACGGGCGTTGAGTGCCGGGGCCGCGCGAAGGATGCGCGCGATGCGTCCACGGGGCCGCCTGCGCCAGGCTTCCGCACTTGAACAGGCAAGCATGCGAAGGGTCTGATACCGGAGTTTGTCCAGCGGCGCATGCATGTAGACCTCGATTGCGTCAAGCTGGTCACCCTCGGACGACAAGGGAATGAACATGGCTTCATGCAAGCTTCGATCCTTCATCCACCTGAGCACTCTTGGGTCCAGCTGATCGGCGGCATCCCGGTCAAGCTCTCCCATCGACCAGAGGGATCCCGGTTTCGCCCGGGTCGGCGTTTCCCCCACGAGCGCCATGCCGTGGGCGTGGGTCAAGGGCCTTGCGCCTCGACAGGCAGAGCGGTCGACGGTCGCAATCGTGCGCTGCGTCCCCGTGGCGATGTTCAGGCGATGCAGCAGAACCACCTCGGCCGACGCGAGATCGGCGAACTCGAGCAGGGCTTCGCGCAAGGAACCGTCACCATGAAGGCATTCGGTCCAGTGGACCATGAAGTTCAGGGCGCTTGGGATCGAGGAATGCAGAAAGGTGAAATCGGAACTGGGAAGGGTCAATGTCTATTCCTTCACTCGCACAAAGACTCAACTAAAAGTCGTAAAACCGCCATACGGCCTTGGAATGTCCTGAATGATGTCGGCTTAAAATCTGCGGGTCAATGATTATGCCGCTCCGCGTTGTCCGAGGTGGACAAACTTCACCGGCCTTTCTGAATTTTGTACGAATTAGGACACAATCTTTTTGCATACTTACAGACATGTAGCGAATCATTGCGTCGAAGATCGCGGTGATGAGGCGGCCAAAGCCAGGCGCGACCTACAGCAATATCAATTCTCGGCGTCGATTTTTCTGTTTTGGGTTGATATGCAATTCCTTTGCACAATCCTGATATAAACTTTCTCCTCATTCCTGACGATGCCGATGCCGGGTCGATTGGCTAGCCTTTCGATCATTCGGGGTGTCCTGCTCAATTCCCGGATCCCTCTGACCGTCGGGCCGGGGGTTCACCGCAACACATTTTTTGGAACACAGACATGAAGAACATCCTCAAGACCTTCCTCCGCGAAGAAGACGGCGCCGCGCTTGTCGAGTATGGCATCGCGCTGCTCGTCGTCATCCTCGTCGGCACCGGCGCCCTGACCGTCATGGCGGGCGACACCGCGGCGCTGTTTCAGGGCGCGGCGGATGCAACTACCGATGCGCAGGGCGGATGCTGGCCTCGCTGCAACAACGCCCCCTGCTACACCCTGATTCTGCTAGTCCTTGACCACCCTGCGCCATCGCAGGGTGGTCACGCTCTCCCAGCCTTCCAAAACCCCGGAGCATGATCATGCGCGCTTCCTCAATCATTCTGGCCCTGTTCGGCCTTGCCGTTGCCGGCGGGTCGGCGCAACTGGCCCGCGAACTGATCATGGTCCCGCAGGCCGATGCGGCGGGCGCGGAACTCGCCACCGTCATGACAGCGGCAACCGAGATCAAGCGCGGCGACATCATCCAGCCCTACATGCTGATCCCGCAACGCTGGCCGGCAGATGCCGTGCCGGCGGGATCGTTCTCCGACGCATCACGGCTTCTTCCGGCTGAGGGAGGCGAGCCGCGCCGCGCCCTGCGCTCGCTGGTCGCGGGCGAAGTGATCCTCGACGGCAAGATTTCCGGCTTTGGCGAGAAGGTCACGATCGCGCAGGCGCTGTCTCCAAATTCTCGCGCCATGGCGATCAAGGTCGATGCCGTGACCGCCGTCGGCGGGTTCGTGACGCCGGGCGACCATGTCGACATCCTCCTGACCCGCGGCGACTCGGACTCGCTGATGACCGATACGATCCTGCGCAACATCCGCGTGGTCGCCGTCGACCAGTCCGATGATGAACTCAGCGACAAGCCCGACGTGGCCGCGACCGTGACGGTCGAGGTGAGCGCGGAAGACGGTCAGGTCATCGCCCTGGCGCAACGGGCCGGGACGCTGAGCCTTGCGCTGCGCACGCCCGACACCAAGGACGAGACGCCGGTCGAACGCTTGCGGCTGAGCGACCTCGTGCCCGAACCGGTCGTGGAACCCGTGGCCGAGGTGGTCGAGGCTGCCCCTGCCCCGGTCGTCGTCCCGCCGCGCCGGGTGGTCATCGTCCGTCGGGGCACGGACGCGGAAGAGGTGACACTCAAGAACTGAAGCCCGGGCATCCCTGCCGGGGCGTGTGCCGCTGACTCGGAATTTCGCTGTCTGCCTGAGGATTTGGACCTGTGTTTTCATCTGGTATTCGAACCTTCCCAACGGCCTCTGGTCCTGGCAGCTTCGCACAGGGACGAAGACGGTTCCGTCGTGGTTCTTTGGGGCCTCGTGCTGGCGGCTGCGTTCGGGTTTCTGGCGCTGTCGTTCGACTTCGGCCGCGTGGCAAGCACGCAGAGCGAATTGCAATCCTTCGCCGATCAGGTCGCACTTGCAGCGGCTGGCGAGCTCGACGGGCGCCCCGATGCGATCACGCGGGCAACCGCGGCTGCGGCGGGGCTGGTCAGCGACAGCCAGACCTACGCGACCGGCTCGACGCAGCTTGGCGGGGCCGAGGACTATACGCTGACATTCCTCAGGTCCTTGCCTGCGGATGACAAGGCGGCGGCCACGGCATCGACCTCGGATGGCCGTCTGGCGCGCTATGTGCGCGTCGCGGTCGCGCCATTGACCGTGGACACCCCCTTTGCCGCCGCCAATGCGGCGTTGAGTGGCGCGGCGACCGAGAACGCGCAATCGACCGTCGGTGCGGCGGCGACGGCGGGGATGACATCCTGGGCCTGCGACGTCACACCCCTGATGTTCTGCGTACCCAATGCCAGTTGGCGCGCGCGCGACAACATCGGGGATCAGATCCAGCTTAGGTCAGGGGGAAACGGCGCGGCCTGGGGGCCGGGAAACTTCGGCTTCCTGGACGTGACGAGCCTTCCCGTCGATACCACGGCCCCTGCAACGGCCTGAACGGGGCGCAATTGTACCGATGCCTCGTCGGTGCCGAGCGGGGGATCACAGCCTGCATCCGCACCGACGCGGGCGTCGACACGCTGACCGGGCAACGCGTGGGCCTGGCCGAGGCCTTCAACACCCGCTTCGACATCTTTCAGGGCAGCATGAGCAGCGAGAAGACGGATGCTGACTACAGGCCCGCTCCGAACACCGTGCAAGGCACCAAGCCGCGCGGCGGTGGCACCTGCCGGGGAAACAACACCGACCCTTCCGACGCGATGGCCCTGCCGCGCGATACCTGCCTGATCTCGGGAACATGCGGCCGCTTCGGCGACGGCACGTGGAACCGCGCGGCCTATGTCGCGAAGAACCACAAGGGCACCTATCCCCCGGGCACGGATGCGACAAGCAGCCGGTACAGGATGTATCTGGCCGAGATCAGCGCCGCCCGCGCGCGGACCGCGCCGAACAACGTGCCGCTGCCCGGCTACGTCGAGACGGGCGCGCCCATGTGCCACTCCTCCGTCAGCCCCGATCCCGACCGTCGCACCGTGATCGCGGCCGCGATCGATTGCTCGACCAACGTCATCTCCGGCAGCACCCGCAATGTCGTACCGCTGGAGTATGTGAAACTCTTCATGACCGAACCCGTCCAGTCGGCAGGCTCGGATACCGACATCATGGTCGAAGTTGTCGATACCGCCGGGGGCATCGGATCCGGCGCCGTGACCGGCGTCTACAACGATTTCATTCAGCTGTACCGGTGACCGTGATGCAGCACCTATCGCCAATTGCCAGCAGCAGATGCGCTTCCGCCGCTCGGGTCACGCGGTTCCTGCGCCGCGAGGACGGGGCCGCGCTTGTCGAGTTCGCGATCAGCCTGCCGCTGATGCTGATCCTGACCTTCCTGACCTTCGAGTCCATGCGTCTGTTCTGGTCCTATCAGGCCGCCATCGCCGGCGTGCGGGACGCGACCCGATACCTGGCGCGGGTCGCCCCGGCCGACCTGTGCCCCGGCGGGGGATCGGTTGCAGCGTTCGAAGAGCAGCTGACGACGATCGTCTCGACCGCGATCAGTGGCGCGTCGCCCTATCCCGAAGGTGTCGCTGTCACCGGGCTGACCCCGCGACTGGACTGCGTCACGGGCCTGGGTCTGCGGCAAGCCTCTGTCCCGGTCGCGACGGTCTCGGCCGATCTGTCGATCAGCCTGCCGTTCAGCCAGATCATGCGTGCCGCGGGCCTCGCGCCTGCGACGGCAATCCAGACGACCGTCCGCGATCAGGCCCGGGTGTACGGGCTATGAGGAACCCGGCAAGACTTCTCGACGCGCGGAACGCCTTCCGAAAGTTCGTGGCCGAGGAATGCGGCGCGAGCCTGGTCGAGTTCTCGCTTGTGATCACGCTGTTTCTCTTCCTGGTTCTGGGCCTCGTCGATTTTGGCCGCATCGGCCACGCCTGGGTCGGCGCAAACAAGGCGACCCAGGTGGCCGCGCGCCTTGCCGCCGTGCGTCCCCCGGCCTGCGACGGGGTTCCCCTGCTGAACACGCGCGGCGCGGCGGTATCGGCACCCGCCTTCGGTGCGCTCTGCAGGGCCGGCGAAGGCATCTGCGCCGATCCCGGCCCGATCAGCTGTGTGGGAGACGCGTCGAACGCGACGGCACAGGAAATCTACGCTGCCATACGCCCGCTGGTTCCCATCGGGACCACCATAGATCAGATGCGATACAGCTACACCTTCGACCCCAATCTCGGGTTTCTGGGCGGCCCCTACGTGCCGATGGTCACGGTCGAGTTCGAGGATGTGAACTTCATCTTCATCTCGCAACTGGGCGCGTTCGTGGCCGCCCTGACCGGCCAAGACTTCGACCCTTGGGGCTGCGCTCGAGTTGCCCGGCATGTCCGTGTCCTTGCCGGGCGAAGACCTCGCGCAGGGGACCAGCGGGTAACAGCATGAACCTTCCAGACCTCCACGAGGCAACGAAATGACAGTCACCTACATGTTCCGCACAAAGAACCGCGAAGCGCAGCCGGGGGATGCCACGCCCGTGTTCGAACCGCCACCGGCGTTGGCGCGATCCCACTCGGCTTCTGGCCCGCGAGGTTCATCCGGCAGCGCGCCATTTCTCCTCGACCAAGGCACGACCGGCCTGCCGACCGCCGCTTCGGACGACGGGGAAAGCCCTGCCAAGGTCGCCGATCCCGTGACGCGGCCTTCTGGCGGGTCCCTCGCGCGCTATGTCAGCTCTGCCGGGCGCATCATCCTTGTCTCCAAGGCCCGGGGCGGGATCGGGGCAACCACGCTGGCTGTGAACCTGGCCCTGGAAATGCAGGTGCAGGCCGCCAAGCGCCATGGTGCGGTCGGCGGGCGCGTGGCGCTCGTCGATCTGGACGTGCAACTGGGCAATGCGGGGTCGCTTCTGGACCTGGCCGATCGCGGCGGGATGCTGGCGCTCGCGCGGCTCGGGTCCGAACCGGATGGTCAGGCCGTCCGCCACGCCATCGTGCGCCATGCGTCGGGGCTGAGCGTGTTGGCGGCACCGTCCACGCCCATTCCGTTCGAGGCCTTCGATATCCGGCGCATCGCATCGATCCTGGATGCCCTGGCCGAGACGCATGACGTGGTGATCGTCGACCTGCCTCCTGCCCTGATCGACTGGCTGGAGCCGGTGCTGGCGCGGGCCGAGCGGCTGCTGATGGTGACGGACCTGGCCGTTCCGTCGATCACCCGCGCGCGCCGGATCATCACGCTGATGACGGAAGACCACCCGGACCTGCCCGTCGAGATTGTCGTCGCGCATGAGCGCAAGCCCTTTCGCCTGGGTCAGTCGCATCGCGACGCCGCTTCGGCGCTTGGGCACGCCCTGCACCACTGGCTGCCCGACGAGACGAAGCTTGCCCGCCAGGCCCTGGATCGCGGCGAACCTCTTGTCCAGCTCGCGCCCCGGTGCGGCTACTGCAAGGCGGTCAGGACGATTGCGGCCAACCTCGCGGCACCGGGCAGACCGACCCAAGCCGACATGCCTTCAAGGGAGCGTTAAGATGTTCAGGGATTTCGCGATCCGCCGGCGCCGACCACAAGGCCGATGCACCGCCCGCCCGCAATGGCCTTGCTGCCGAGACCCAGGCTGGGACCCGCAGCATTGTCCCCTACAACAAGATCGACGAGGCTCTGCGCGCCTATCTCGACCTGAAATCCCGCCTGCACGAAGAGTTGCTGGGACGGCTGAACCTGACCGTGCTGGACAAGGTCGAAAGATCCGAACTGCGCCGTGAGATCGGCGGGCTGGTCCATGACTTTCTCGCCTCAGAGAACCTGCCGATGCGTGCCGACGATACCGACCGTCTGACCGACGAGTTGATTGACGAGGTGCTGGGGCTGGGTCCGCTGGAACCGCTTCTTGCAGATCCCGGCGTGGCGGACATTCTCGTGAACTCGTTCCGGAACGTCTATGTGGAACGCTACGGCAGGCTGGAGCGTGTGCCCGTACAGTTCCGGGACGAGCGGCATCTTCTGCGCATCATCGACAAGATCGTCAGTCGCGTCGGGCGCCGCGTTGACGAGAGCCAGCCCTGGGTCGATGCGCGTCTGGAAGACGGCAGCCGGGTCAATGCCATCATCCGCCCCTGCGCCATCGACGGCCCGACCCTGTCGATCCGCAAGTTCTCTCGCGATGCCGTTGACGACCGAGAAACTGATCGAGACGGGCAGCCTGACCGAGGCCTCCGCCCGGTTCCTGCATGCTGTCGTCGAGGCCGGCTCAACATCCTCATTTCCGGCGGCACCGGATCGGGCAAGACCACGATGCTGAATGCGCTGTCGGCTGCGATCGATCCGAGCCAGCGGATCGTGACCATCGAGGATGCCGCAGAGCTTCAGATGCAGCAGGACCACGTCGTGCGGCTGGAAACGCGCCCGCCAAGCGTGGAAGGGTCCTCTGCCGTGTCGCAGCGCGACCTCGTGCGCAATGCGCTGCGCATGCGGCCGGACCGGATCATCATCGGCGAAGTCCGTGGGACCGAAGCCTTCGACATGCTGCAGGCCATGAATACGGGCCATGACGGGTCGATGACGACGATCCACGCAAACTCTGCGCGGGATGCCTTGTCTCGCCTGGAGCAGATGGTGGCGATGATCGGCGGCGACGTTCCCTTGCAGGCGGTTCGACGCCAGATCGCCTCTGGTCTGCAGATCGTGCTGCAACTGTCGCGCCTGTCCGATGGCCGCCGCCGGATCATGTCGATCTCGGAAGTGACGGGAATGGAGGGCGACGTGATCACCATGCAGGACATCTTCGTCTTCCGCAAACGAGGCCGCTCGGAGACCGGCGAGGTGCTGGGAGAGTTCGTGGCGACCGGCATTCGCCCGAAATGCATGGAGTTGCTGGCGGCTGCGGGCGTGTCGGTCATGTCCGAGACCTTCGGATACGCGGGGGCGGCGCCATGACCGACTTCATGGCGCGGGTCGACCCCGACTGGCTTGTCTTTACCGGCGTTTTCATGGGTGCGCTCCTCCTGATCGAGGGCCTGCGGCAGCTGGCATCGCGGCGCGAAACCGATGCCGAGGCTCGTTCCCGACGGCTGCGGATGATCGCCCGCGACACCCCGCTGAAGGAGCGAATGGATATCCTTCTGCCGGGTGAAGGATCAGGTCGACCGTTCCTTGGCCTCGACCTTCATCCCTTGCTTCGTGCCGCAGGACTGCCGCCGCAGCCCATGCTGTTCACGCTCGCCGCCGCCGCTCTCGTCTGCCTGACGACCATCGGTCTGACGCCCCTGATGGGGCTCGCGGTCGCGCTTGGGCTTTCCATCGGGCTATGGGTGCTCTTGCCGCTGATGGTCCTGTCTTCGCTTCAAACGGCACGAACGAAGCGGATATCGGCCCAGCTTCCGGATGCGCTCGACCTCATGGCGCGGGCGCTGCGGGCGGGGCATCCGCTGTCCGCCTCCATCGGCACGGTGGCCGAAACGATGCCCGACCCGATCGGCACCGAGTTCGGGATCATGGTCGACCAGATCAGCTATGGCGACGAACTTGTGACGGCGTTCCGGAAGCTGGCCGAACGGAATCCCACCGAGGACTTCCAGTATCTGGCCGTGAGCATCGCGATCCAGCACGGCACAGGGGGCAATCTCGGCCGCGTGCTCGGGGTGCTGGCGGGCGTGATCCGGGGCCGGATGATGCTGCGGCGCAAGATCAAGGCCATGTCTGCCGAAGGCCGTATCTCGGCCCTTATCCTGTCCTGCATCCCCTTCCTGATGGTCGGGCTCAATTCGATCATCACGCCCTCCTACTATGGCGACGTGATGCGGGACCCTTACTTCATGCCGATGGCGCTCGTCGCGGTCGGCCTGATCCTGCTGAACGCAATCGTGCTGTTCCGCCTTGTCAATTTCCGGATCTAGGGGCGCGTCATGCTGTCATCGATCACTCCATTCGCCGTCGAGATGGGCGTGGACCCAAGGACGCTGATCCTACTCGGGCTCTGCTTCGGCTCGCTTCTGGTCATCCTCAGCCTGGTCAGCCTGGTGCGCGAGCGAAGCACGGTCCGCGTCCGCGCCAGAATGCGCTCCGCCGGGGGGACATCCGGCACTGGCGTTGCAGCCGAAGACGCCTTCTCGGTCTTCGTCGCGCCCGAGATCGCGCCGGGCGGCCTTGCGAAGGCCTTTCTGCCCACCAAGCAACGCGAGCGGAACAAGGTGCGCCGGGACCTGGTGCATGCCGGTTTCACCGGGCCGAATGCGGTGCTTCACTACTACGCAATTCGGGTTGGTGTCGGCCTTGTGCTGCCCGCGCTGATGGCCTTGGCATTCCTCTTCCGCGAGGCCCTCCCCTTGCCGGAATTCGTCAGCGAGCAGATGGGCAAGGTTCCGTCCCACCAATTGCTGATGCTGTTCGGGGTGATGATCCTTGTCGGATTCTACGGCCCTGCCCTCTGGCTGTCGTCGCGCGCCAGCGACCGCCGCCAGCGGGTGGAGCGTGGATTTCCGAATGCGCTCGATCTGCTGCAGGTCGCGATCGAGACAGGCCTTGGCCTCGATGCAGCCATCGCGCGCGTTGCGGCCGAACTCAAGACGGCCGCACCCGAGATTGCGTGTGAACTGGAGGCCGCCCAGAAGGACATTCTCGCGGGACGCGACCGGGACAGCGCCTATCTATCCATGGCCGAACGATTGGCCATCGACGAGGGCTATGCGCTTGTGAACGTGATCCTGCAATCCATGCGATTTGGCACCTCGATGAGTCAGTCTCTGCTGACATATTCCGCCGAGATGCGGCAGCGGCGTGAGCTTCTCGCACAGGAAAAGGCGAACAGGCTGCCCGTGCTCATGTCGGCGGTGATGGCCACGCTGATGATGCCGGCCCTGCTGATCGTCACGATCGGACCGGTCCTGCTTCGCTACATCCAGGCGTTCTGACCCCCGACTGCCCGGTTGCGGCCAGCGCAGGCCGCTGCATCGTTGCGCCCCGCCCTGCCGTCAGTCTTCGTCGCCCGCGATCTGCGCCAGGACAGCGCCTTTCCCACGCCAACGCAGATAGGGCGGAACGACCAGGGCAAGGAACGCCACGAGGATCAGCCCGGCGGCAAGCGGAGTGCTGACAAGCGTCCACCAGTCGCCCTGCGAGATCGACAGCGCGCGGCGCAACTGCTGTTCGGCCATCGGGCCAAGGATCAGACCGACCACGACCGGGGCGATCGGGATAGCCGTACAGCCGCATGAAGTAGCCCATGACCCCGAAGATCAGCAGCATCGACAGTTCGACCGGCGACGGGTTCAGGCCGATCGTGCCCAGCGTGGCAAACAGCAGGATGCCCGCATAAAGCCAGGGGCGCGGGATCGTCAGCAGTTTCACCCAAAGCCGGATCAGCGGCAGGTTCAGCACCAGAAGCATGACGTTGGCGATCAGCAGGCTGGCGATCAGGCCCCAGACCAGTTGCGGGCGAGGTGGCGAACAGCAAGCGGTCCGGGCTGCAGGCCGAACTGCTGGAACCCGGCCAGCATGATCGCGGCTGTGGCCGTCGTGGGCAGGCCCAGCGTCAGCAGCGGCACCAGCGTTCCGGCGGCGGCGGCGTTGTTCGCCGCCTCCGGGCCCGCGACGCCCTCGATGGCGCCATGGCCGAACTCTTCGGGGTGCTCGCGTCAGGCGCTTTTCCGTCCCGTAGGACAGGAAGCTGGCGATATCGGCCCCGCCTGCGGGCATGGCGCCGATGGGAAAGCCGATGGCCGTGCCGCGCAGCCAGGGCTTCCACGACCGCGCCCAGTCTGCGCGCGTCATGGCAGACCGAGCCCTTGATCGCATGCACCTTTTCGTGGATCGCGGGCCCTTGGGCCGCGACGAAAAGCGCCTCGCCCACGGCGAACATGGCGACGGCCAGGGTCGTCACCTCGATCCCGTCCAGAAGCTGCGGCACGCCGAACGACAGCCGCGCCTGCCCGGTCAGCCCGTCGATGCCGACAATGGCCAGCGCAAGGCCGACGAACAGCGAGGTCAGGCCCTTCATCGTGCTTTCGCCGAAGGCCGCCGAGACGGTGACGAAGGCCAGCACCATCAGCGCGAAGTATTCACGCGGGCCGAAGACCAGCGCGAGCTTCACGATGTGAGGGGCGAGGAAGGCCAGCGCCAGCGTGGCCAGAAGGCCCGCCACGAACGACCCGATGGCGGCGGTGGCAAGCGCCGGCCCGCCGCGTCCCGCGCGGGCCATCTTGTTGCCCTCGAGCGCCGTGACGATCGACGCACTTTCGCCCGGCGTGTTCAGCAGGATCGAGGTGGTCGAGCCGCCATACATCCCGCCGTAGTAGATGCCCGCGAACATGATGAGCGACCCCGCCGGGTCGAGCCCGTAGGTGACCGGCAGCAGCAGCGCCACGGTCAGCGCCGGGCCGATGCCGGGCAGCACGCCCACGGCGGTGCCAAGCGTCACGCCGATCAGCGCGTAAAGCAGGATCATCGGGTCAAGCGCGGTCGCGAAGCCCTGCAGCAGGAAGTCGAACGTGCCCATCCGTCAGCCCCCGAAGATCAGGGTTTCAGGGACCCCGGCGGGAAGGTTCAGCTTCAGAAGCTGGTCGAAGACGCCATAGATCGCCAGCGCAAAGGCAGATGCCGATCGGCAGGCTGAGCGCGAAGTTGCGCTTGCCGAAGGCCGCCGCGGTGCAGGCGAACAAGCAGGCCCGACGCGATGGAGAAGCCCAGCGGGTGCAGCAGGACCAATTGCAGCGCCAGACCGCCGATGATGAACAGGATCGGCACCGGCTGCTGGCGCGGCAAGGCCATCGGCGCCCTGGCGCAGGCCTTTCCAGACATGGGTCAGCGCCAGAAGCCACAGACAGACGCCCGACCAGCGATCGGTGCATCGACCCGAGCCGATGCCGGCATAGCCGCCCTTGTCCGGGATGCGCGGCACCTTGCCAGATCAGCAGCGTGCCAAGGCCTGCCAGCAGGGCCGCGATGATGAACGCCGCCCCATCGGGGCGGCGTCCGGTTCCGGGGTCAGATCCGGTCATTGCACCAGACCGATGTCCTTCAGGACGGCGGTCGTGGCCTCGATTTCCTTGGCGAGTTGCGCCTCGAACTCGGCACCGGAAAGGTAGGTGTTGGCCCAGCCCTTGGCTGTCCAGCATCGTCTTCCAGCCGGCCGAGTTCGCCAGCTTGTCGATGTCGGCGGTCACGGCGGCCTTCTGCTCGTCGATCAGGCCCGGCGCGGCGGCGACCATGCGCCAGTTCTGCACGTTCACGTCATAGCCCGACTCCATCAGCGTCGGCGCATCGGTGCCCGGCCACTTCTCGGCGGTCGAGACCGCGAGCATCCGCATGGTGCCCGCCTCGACCTGCGGCAGGAACTCGCCCACGCCCGAGATGCCCGACGGTCACCTGGTTGCCCAGGATCGCCGCCAGCGCCTCGCCGCCGCCCGAGAAGGCGACATAGTTGATCTTGGTCGGATCGACGCCCGCCGCCTTGGCCAGCAGGCCCACGGTGATGTGGTCAACCCCACCCGCCGAGCCGCCCGCCCAGGAGACCGAGCCCGGATCGGCCTTCATCATCTCGACCAGTTCGTTGATGTTCTGGATCGGCGAGGAGGCCGAAACGGCGATGCCCACCGCCTCGCCGGTCAGGCGGGCAATCGGGGTCACGTCGGCCAGCGATGACGGGCGAGGCGTTGGTCAGGATCGCGCCGACCATGACATAGCCGCCGACGATCAGCTGGCTGGGATCGCCCGCCGCGGACGAGGCGAACTGCGCCAGGCCGACCGTGCCGCCCGCACCGGGCACGTTCTGCACCTGGACGGCGGCCGAGATGCCTTCGGCCTGCATGCACCTCCTGCATGGCGCGTGCGGTGCCGTCCCAGCCGCCGCCGGGGGCTGCCGGGGCCATGATCATGTAGTCTTCCGCCAAGGCGGGCATTGCCAAAGCCGCAGCGAAGACAGCGCTCAAGAGCGTGTGTTTCATGTCGATTCTCCTCCCAATGCACGGTTTTTCGTGCAGATTTTCCAAGGCGGCACCTCCTCGCGCCGACCTTGCCTGCAAATCCATCATCAGATTCCTGTCAAGAAGCTGACAGGCCTATTCTTTGGGCAGAGCCTCGCGCCACAGACGCAGCAACCGCTGGCGCTTGGCCTGATCGAGATAGACGAGGACGCCGGGACTGACGGGGACCGGGCGCAACTGATCGCCCAAGGCGGCCTGCATCGCGGCCCCGCTGCCTGCGCCCGACACGTCAAGGCTGACAGAGGGCAGGCGCAGCTTTTCGGACAAGCAGCGTCTGGCCCTCCGCGCTCATCAGGAACGCCAGGAACGCGCGGCCGAGATCGGGCGAGGCCGCCGCACGCGGCACCATGGCGACACGCGAGACGACGACGGTGTAGTCGCGCAGCAGAACGAACCCCAGATCGGGCGTCAAGCCGCGCCTGTTCGGCGGCATAGGAGCCCAGGATGTTGTAGCCCAGGACCAGCCGGCCATCGGCCACCCGGTCGATGATGTCCTGGACGGTCGGAAAGGTCTGCAGACCCGGCCCTGCCCATCGCGCGCGAGCAGCGACCAGATGTCGGGGAAATGTTCCGCATCGCGGGCGAGGAACAGATAGCCCACCGCCGACCGCTCGATGTCATAGGTGCCGATCCGCCCGGTCAGGCTGTCCGGGGCGTTCGCCAGCCAGTCCAGCAGCTCCAGCCGCGATCGCGGCGGGCCGTCGGGAAAGCTGGGCTTGTGATAGACGAGGACCGCCGGTTCGAAGGTCAGGGCAAAGGCGGTGTCCTGCCAGTTCGCCCAGTCGGGCCAGTCGCCGCGCCATCGGCGACCGGCGCCGCCTGGCCATAGCCGTCATTGGCCAGCTTCAGCTGCAGGTCCATCGCCGAGGAAAACAGGAAATCCGCCGTGGGCTGGCCCGCATCGGTTTCCGCAATCACCCGGGCGGCGATTTCGCTGGCCAGCAGATCCTCGTACCGCACCGCCACGTCCGGATGGTCGGCCTGGAACGCCTCGATCAGCGGCGAGGCCAGGCGGTTGTCGAGGGTCGAGTAGATCGACCAGCTCTCGCGCGCCTTCGCCCCGGGCGCGGGTAAAGCGTGACCTCGGCCAGTCGCAGGGCATGCGAAAGCGGCCAGACCGAAAAGGGTCCCGAGCGACAGGCGCATGTCGGAAAGCTTGCCCCAGCACGAGGCGGTTCACAACGGTCGCAGACCGCGCCTAACCTGATGCGACGGGGGGCGCCATGCGATTGCTGCTGGTCGAAGACGATCTGCCACTGGCCGAGGCGCTTGCTGTCGCTTCTCGTCTCGTCGGGCCATGCGGTGGATTGCGTCCATGATGGCGAGGCGGCCAAGGCACCTGGTTGCGGCCGAGCAGTTCGACCTGATGATCCTTGACCTGAACCTGCCGGAACTGGACGGGCTGTCTGTCCTGCGCGACATGCGGGCGCAAGGCAACCGCGCCGCCGTGATGATCCTGACCGCGCGCGGCGCGGCCGAAGACCGGGTGCGCGGGCTCGATCTCGGGGCGGACGACTACATGGCCAAGCCCTTCGACGTGCGCGAGTTCGAGGCGCGCGTGCGGTCGCTGCTGCGCCGGCAGGCGGGGTTGCGGTCGTCGACGCGTCACGCCTGGGGCCGCTGTCGCTGGACCTGACGAGCACGGCAGTTCTCGCGGCAATGGACAGGTCATGGACCTGCCGCCGCGCGAACGGGCGCTTCTGGAGCTGCTGGTCACGCGGGCGGGCAAGGTCGTGGCAAAAGAGGCGATCGTGCAGTCGGTCACCTCGCTGGAGGATATCCTGTCCGACAACGCGATCGAGCAATACATCTCGCGCCTTCGTCGTCGGTCTGCAGCCGCTCGGACTGATCCTGCGCACGGTGCGGGGCATCGGATATCTTCTTGAAAAGCCAGGCGATCCGTCAATGAGACCGCTATTCGCTTCGCCGCAGGCTTCTGCTTTGGCTGCTGCTGGCGACCGCGGTCGCTTGGCCTGCTCGCGCTGTTCGACACCTGGCGCGAGGCGCTGCGCACCGCGCAAAGCGTGTCGGACCGGGTTCTTGTCGGCTCGGCCCTGGCCATTGCCGAACGGGTCACGCGTGGACGAGGCAGGCGGGCTGGAGGTGGACATCCCCTATTCGTCGCTCGAGATGCTGACCTCGACCGCGCAGGACAAGGTGTTCTACCGCGTCGACGGCCCGGTCGGCACGTTTCTGACCGGCTATGCCGGATCTTGCGGTGATCGACGCCCCGCCCGGCGGGGTGGCCTTTGCCGACGGGTTCTATGGCCAGGTCGGCATCCGCAGTGCAACCCTGATGCGCGAGGTATCGACGGGTGCGGCCTCGATCCCGTTTTCCGTGACGGTCGCCGAATCCACCCTTGCCCGATCGGCGCTGGCGCGGGCGATCCTGCTCCGGTCCGCGCTGCGGCTGGCGGTGCTGGTGCTTGGGGTGGCCACCCTCGTCTGGGTCGCCGTGACGGTCGCGCTGCGCCCGCTGGAGCGGCTTGGCGAGGCTATCGCCGAGCGATCGCCCGATGATCTGCGCGCGGTCACGGCAGATACGCCGGAAGAGGTCGAACCCCTTGTCGTCGCGATCAACCTGTTCATGGAACGGCTGCAGATCGCGCTGGATGCGTTGCGAAACTTTACCGGCAATGCCAGCCATCAGTTGCGCACGCCGCTGGCGGTCGTGCGCACCCAGCTTGCCCTGATCGACCGCAGCACCGGGCAGGATGAGGCCGCCGCAGCCCGCGACAAGGCGATATCCGCCCTCGAGCGTGCGGAACGTGTCTTGTCCCATCTCCTGGTGCTCGCCCGCGTCGACGCCAGCGCTGGCGCGGCGACCCTGACCGCGGTCGATCTTGTCGCCATCGCCAAGGAGGTAACCTCGGAGATGGTGCCGGGTGCCATAGCGCAGAACGTGGACCTTGGGTTCGAGGGGCTGGACGAGGCGATTGTCGCTGCCGACCCGATCCTGCTGGCCGAACTCCTGAGGAACCTCGTATCGAACGCGATCACCCATGCCGGGCGCGGGGCGGTCGTGACGGTGCGCGTGCAGGCGCAACAAGATCAGATCGTCGTCTCGGTCGAGGACAATGGCCCCGGCATCCCGGCCGAGCAGATGGCCGCCGCCGCGCAATCCGGGCGCAGCATCGACACGGCCGATGCCCCATCTGCCCAAGGGTCTGGCCAGTGGCATGGGCCTTGGCCTTGCCGTGGCTGTCGAGATCTCCGAACTTTTTGGCACGAGGCTTCGGTTGGAGACGGCAAAGCCGGGGCACGGCCTTCTGGCATCGATCGCATTCACCCCATTCGGGGAGTGAGTGCCATTGGCCTGTGGCGAAGGCGGACGAAGTACCGATTTATCCCGGCAGATTGGAAACCTGTCGGCGCTCTCCCGACGCAGACCGGTCACCGAGTGGCGTCAACTCTGCGCAGCTTGAGGCGGGCCGGCTTGCGGTACAGCGCGACGGGTTCGCAGTCTTCCGCCGCCACGTGGTCAGCGCGCTGCACCGCGTTCGTCCAGTTCGCAAGATTGATCACCGGGCGCCTCTTGCGGGCGCATTCCACCCCGTACTCCGGCGCCTGCTGTGTCATCACCAGAATGTCCGTCTCTCGCACGACATCGTTTACGGTCCGGCGCAGGGTCACCCCGGACAGGTCCGGATACAGGACTTGCGTGGAGGCGCGGGCACGGAACACGCGGGGGCAGATGATCGGATCATGCGCGACGACGCGAATACCGGCATCCTCGAGCCTGCGGAGAAGCGCGAGGGTCGGGCTTTCGCGCAGGTCGTCGGTGCCCGGCTTGAAGGTCAGGCCCAGGATGCCGACGGTCCGTGCGCCCGTGGCGATGATCCGTTCCACGGCATCGTCGATATGACGCTCGTTCGAGGCGGCGATGTTGCCGATGAGCGGCAGGTCAAGGCCCGCGCCCTTCGCAAGGCCCATCACCGCGCGCACTTCCTTGGGCAGGCAGGAGCCGCCATAGGCGAAGCCCGGTCGCAGGTAGGTGGGCGAGATGTTGAGCTTGGTGTCCTTGCAGAACACGTCCATGACCTCGCCCCCGTCAACGCTCAGCGCGGACGCCAGACGGCCAACCTCGTTCCCGAAACACACCTTCAGCGCGTGCCAGACGTTGTCGACATACTTCACCGTCTCGGCCGTCTCGATCGAGGTGAAGATGGGCTGGGCGTCGACGGGCGCGAAAATGCGGGCCACGAGGGCGCGGACGCGGTCATCGGATGCGCCGATGACGGTCTTGGCCGGTTCGCGGAAATCCTCGACCGCGACGCCCTCGCGCATGAATTCGGGGCAGAAGGCAAGGCCGAAGTCGTGGCCCGCACGTTTGCCGGAGGCGCGCTCGATGGCGTCGCGGAACGGGCCGGCAGTGGTTCCGGGCGGGATCGAGCAGCGAAGCACGACGGCGTGATAGCCGTCCTTGCGGCTCAGCGCGCGACCGATGGCCTCGGCAACGGCGATGACGTTGCGGGTATCGCAGCCGCCGTCGTCACGGCTGGGCGTGCCCACGGAGACGAAGGTGACCTCGGTCGACAGGATCGCGGCTTCGATGTCGCTCGTGACGGTCAGAAGACGGTCGGCGATGCCTGCCGAGAGAAGCTCGTCGAGATGGGCCTCGTGGATGGGGGATCGGCCGGATTGGATGGACGCGGTCTTGCGCGCGTCAAGATCAACGCCGACGACCGTGTGGCCCAGGGCCGACAGGCACCCACAGGAAACAGCACCCACATAGCCAAGGCCGATCACGCTGATCGAGGTGGTATTCTCTGACAGGCGGGGCAGAACCGGGCGTGCAGCGATGTGGGAAAGGTCGGAGTGTAGCGTCACGATTGAACCCATCCGTACATGGTTGATCTGGGGTAAGATTTCCCTCTGATCGCGCCGAAATTCAGATGAGATTAAGGTTAATTGTAGAAGGTTTCCGGCATGAATCGGCAGATGACGGAACCAATCCTTGCGCCGGACGCAATATTGTCCATGGGCTCACACAGGATTGGTGGCGGCCGCGATGAAGCCTGACATCCGCCAGATGACCCAGACGAAAAGCGTGATGGCAATGACAAGTTGCGACCAGGCGACGGCATTCCGCGCCCTGCCCCAGAACCCCTGAGCCGCGCCCGCCTGCTGGTTGCCGCGGTTCGCCCAGGTCTGGCGGTTCAGGAAGTAGATGAGCCGCACCTTGACCGCCGCGTTCACCACCTGATTGACGTAGAGGATGATCGGCCAGGTCCAGTCGACCTTGTCGGCAAAGCGAAAGAGCCAGATCGACAGCACGATCCGCGAGAGCACGACCCAGAGCAACAGAGTGACCAGAAAGACCGGATCGATGAAGGCAGCGAGGATGCTGATTGTTGGGCCGACGAGCATCGTCCACATCGCGATGCGCTGGTCCACCACGCACCACCAGATGAAGGGCCCGACCTGCCGCGGCCCGAGCGCGATGGCGCGCGACCCGTTGCGCAGCATGTTGCCGGACCATCGGCGCAGGTTGGCGATCACGCGCTTCATGCCGGGGCCCTCGATGACCTCGACCGTATAGACCTTGGCATCGGGCACATAGGTCATCTTCGCGCCCTTGGTCAGAAGGTAGTACCAGGTCGACTTGTCGTCGCCCGACAGGAAGCGGAACTTGCCCCAAAGCCAGTGGTCGAGGAAGTCCGCCTCGATCGTGCGGACAAAACGCGGGTCGCAGATCGCCCGCGCCCGGAATACCGACATGCGCCCCGTAAGGGTCAGGACCTTGTTGGACAGCGCATGGCTTTGCATCGCAAGGCGGCGCTGCGCGAAGCGCATCTTCAGCCACCGCTGCATCCAGTCGGGGCCATAGCAGATCACGTCCTCGTCCGTGGTCAGCGCGTCGAGGTCCGGATCGGACCCGAAAAGCGCGACAGAGCGTGACAGCGACTGGCTGCCAAAGACGGTGTCGCCGTCCATGAAGACGATGATGTCGTCAGGGTTGGGGTTCGTGCGCATGATCGCGCGCATGACAAGGCCGATGGCCATGCGCTTGCCGGGCTGGTTCTGGCGGATCATGACCAGCTCGGCGCAAAGGTCTTCGCCCGCATCGCGCGCGATTTCTTCGATCACATGTTCGTCGAAGGGCGTGCCGGTGCCCACATAGATCGTCGCCGGAATGCCCATCTGGCGGATCTCGGCGAAGAGCGACTCGATCACATGCCGGGTGATCGCGGGCTTCTCGCGGAAGGTCGTCATCTGCACATGAAGGTGCGGCGGCCGCCAGCCGCCCTGCCAGGCGCGGTCACGGGCCGCGCGCATCTGCGGCCAGCGGACACGCTCGTAGTATTCGGCACGCATGGCATGGGTGAACCACCAGCCGAACCGCCAGGCCCCAAGCGCCGCGATGGTCAGGGTGAACGTTCGCAGTTCGGGGTCGAACATCCGGTTGGGCGTGACGATGATGAGCCCGGAGAGGAGCCCGACAATCAGGACGAACTGGCCAATGACGCGGGCATTCCACTTGTCGAGGAAGCGGGGCGGAGGGGCTTCCAGCTCGGCAAGGCGTTGGCCGATGTCGCGGTAGAATTCCGACGTCGGAGCAGCGCCCTGCCCGGCACGCCGCGTCGAACTGCTAAGGGCCAGGTCAGTTCGCATCGGCCTGCCCGAGGCCCGGCACATCGCCAGCGGCCAGCGCCGCGGGGACGCCTTCGCCGACCGAGGCGATCTCGACCCTGGGGAAGAGCGGGGCGTGAAGCAGGATGTTCGCGGGGCCACCCTGCGGACTCGGCACGGCGAGTTCCACGCCGGGCGTGATGCCTTCGGTGTTTGCGATGACCTCGACAATGTATCCTGACTTGGCCCGGCCCTCGGGTTCGCGGTCGGCAAAGACGTCGACGACGATGGCCGGAAGGTCGTGGATCTCTCCGTCCACGTTCAGCTGACATCGTAGCGTCCATGCCGACAAAGACGCTGATCGCGTGCTTGTGGTCGATCCAGCCCGATCCGGTGGCCAGGGCGGCATTGGCATTGTAGGTCTCATATCGCGCGGATTGCAGCGGAAGCGTCGTCAGCTTCTCCCACGCATGCGACCAGATCGCCGACCACAGAAGCACGGCGAGCCCGCCATAGACCGCTAGCGCCCGGATCGTCTGGCCGATGCGGCGGCTGGGCCGCGCGGGGATGCGTCCCCCGTCCTCTTCCGTTTGCATCATCGGCACAAGATCGACGGGGCGGTCGATCGAGCGGATCACGCCATCCACCGATGACATCCGCCCGACGATGATTGCCTGGTGGAAGTGCCGCAGCAATTCCTGCTGGCGCCCGTTCAGCCCGGCAAACGGGACGAAGTCACCGGGCTTCGCCTCGGGGAGGTTCAGGTTGAAGGAGACGAAGATGCCCTGAAAGGGGATCGTCAGCGTCCCCGCGACACTACCGGAAGGCCAGTCCTTTGGCGCAAGGAAGCCTTCCGAATTCCATTCACGAAGTTCCACAAATGCCTCTGGCCCCGTCTGGAGCAGGAGCGGCGCCTGCACCGTAAACGAGAAGGCTGCATCAGGAGGTTCGTGGCGGATGATCATGTCGGGCCGATGTGTGCACGGCCGAAGACGTGAACCAAGAATATGTAGACAATTGGGCGAGAAGGGGGTGTTTTGTCTCCGGTTCGCAGGAAGAGACGCCGCTCACCCGGCTTTGTCGCCGCTTCCGGTACGAAAACGCCCCGATTGCGGCGATGTCCGGGCACGGCGCCCGACGGACCGCCCTGATCCTGCCATTCTCGGTAGCTTTTGCGCGCATGATTGTCGCACGAAACGAAGACTGTCGCCGGGTCGGAACCAGAAACAGCCCTGAAGTGCCGCCGAGGACGCCTGCGGACCGCAAGCATCGGCGACGCCGCCCGGGTTTTGGCCCCGGTCCAGGCCAAAAAAAACCTGAATCCAACAACATGGTTACCGCAGTGAATGCAGAATCATCGGCACCGCACCGCGATGCCGGAAAGAGGATGCTCTTGGTCCGAGGCTCGTGATCACAGGCACCTTGTTGGCGGAGGCATGATGACGAAGTTTGGTTTCAGGAGCATCGCGGCCGTGGCCGCCCTCGTCTTCTCGCTCGGCTCCGTGGGCGCGGTGCGGGCGGCGACGATCGACGCCGACCTGATGTTTGTCGTCGATGGCAGCGGGTCGATGGGCGACGACTTCACCGACCTCGGTGCGGGGATGACCACCTTCGTGAATGCGCTCCAGGCCAGCGGCCTGATCGGAAGCGTGCGCGTGGGCCTCGTGCGCTATTCGCTGAATGCGCTGCTGCAGATCAACCTGACCGAAGACCTGACCGTGTTCAAAGGGCTGAGCCGCGGCAAGGGCAACTTCTCGACCGAGAACCCGCTACATGCCATCGACTTCGCGGTGACGAGCAATACGATCAGCTACAGGCCCGACGCCGTGAAGACAGTCATCCTGATCACGGACGAGGAAGGCGACGACTTCGACACCTACACGAATTCCTACGGGAGCGGCGGCTCGGCGTTGACGGCGCTGCTACAGGAACGCGGCTTTCTGAACAACGTGATCCACAACTCCGACAAGAAGGGCTCGGCCGAGAATTACAGCCAGATCGCCCTGCCCTATGGCGCGCTTTTCGACATCGCGGATTTTCGGGCCGATCCGTTGAGCTTCCTGACCGGCTTCGCCAAGGTGAAGGTGCAGGAATTCGTCGACGTTCGCGCTGCCGCAAGGATCGAAGTCGCCGCTGTTCCCCTGCCTGCCGGTCTGTGGCTTCTCCTCGGCGGCCTGGGCGGCCTGGCTGCGATAGGCCGCAAGCGCGCCTGACGCACAAGGCGCTGGCCACTCGCGGACTGGTTCTTGAAGAACGGCTGACTCGCTGCCCGTTTCTCAATGCGACAGCAACACCGGCAACCGCAGGTTAGAGAACACGCCCTTCGTCGCGCCACCCAGGATGAAGTCGCGGATCCGCGAATGGCCAAAGCCCCCCATCGCCATCAGCTGCGCCCCTTGCGAAAGGGCCGCGTCCTGCAACGCCTCTGCGATGGTTCCGCCCTGAAGCGCGATGTCGACCGCCTTGGCGGAATAGCCGCGCCGTTCAAGCGATGCCGCAAGGTTCTGCGCCAGGCTGCTGCCGGCGAGCGGCTTTTCCCCCCGAACCGTCACGACCGAGACGAGGCCGCCAGCGGACAGAAGCGGAAGGGCATCGCAAAGCGCGCGTGCGGCGACCCGGCTTCCATCCCAGGCGATCGCGATATGCTCGACGGGCTCGCTCCGGGCCGACTCCGGAACCAGGATCGTCGGAACACCGGCACCGAAGACGACGGCCTGGGCCATGTCCTGTGACGCGACTGTCTCGGCCGACCACGGCAGCAGGGCCATGTCGAAGAGCCGCGCCTCGGTCGCAGCGGCGTCGAGCGCGGCACCAAGCGTCACCTTGCGATTGGCCAGCACCACCTCGGTGTCTGGCCGGGCCTCCCGCTCGATCAGCGAATGGAGGCGCTCGCATTCCGCCTTGCTGCGATGCTCTGCGGCCTGCGCCATTGCCTCGACGTTGATCAGAAGGCCGCCGATGGGCGAGACCGTCTTGGGGATATCGACCGCGAAGGTCGAGACATGCAAGGCGCATCCCAGCGAAGCGGCGAAGCCGACGGTGGCAAGCACCGACTGGTCCGGAGCCGCTTCCGGATAGGTGTTCAGGGGCATGTAGGCAATGCGCTTTGGCATGGTGTCAATCCTTTGTGGCAGTGGCAACGGTTCGGCAAAAGGGTTCTCGACGGCAGTCCTTGCACCACAGTGACCGACCTCGTGACCTTGCCCGCGGAAGGGGCGAGCATCCTTGATCCAAGTCAACCAAAGACCGGAAGAAATCGCTATCCTTCAGTGCAGTTGGCGGAGGGAAGCGATGCCACAGGACCGATATCAGACCGTGCAGGAACTTGCAGGACGGCTTGAAGTGGCCGAGGCGACGGTTCGGCAATGGATCAAGTCCGGTGACCTTCGCGCCATAGACATCGGCAAGGGCTGGCGCATTTCCGACACCGATCTTGCGTTGTTCCTGACATCCCGCGAGACGGCTCCGCGACGCCAGCGGCATGGTCCGGAAGCCGACCCGATCGTCGAGGGGCAGCGACATCCCACGAAGTCCATCGGGCCGACACCTTAGCGGCGCCAGCCCAACTGGTCGTGCCTCGCGTCACATCGGATGCGAAGAGCTCTGCGCACTGTCCCGCGTCTTCCACAGCGAATAGAAGATGCCCGACGCGATGATGCCGATGGTGATGGCCAGCGACAGGTAGGGGTCGAACTTGCCGAAGAAGTAGCTGTAGAAGCCCTTCAGCCCGATGAAGATCAGCACCACGGCCAGCGCATACTTCAGGTAGTGGAAGCGGTGCACCAGCGCGGCCAGCGCGAAGTAGAGCGCGCGCAGGCCGAGGATCGCCATGATGTTCGCGGTGTAGACGATGAAGGTGTCGGTGGTGATCAGGAAGATCGCCGGCACCGAATCGACCGCGAAGATCAGGTCGGCGAAGTTGATGACGACCAGCGCCACGAACAGCGGCGTGGCGAACAGCACCAGCTTGCCGCGTCGTCGGGATGCGGCTGGCGCACGAAGAACTTCTGCCCGTGCAGTTCCTTGGTCACGTTCATGTACTTCGCGCGTCAGCTTCGACCATCGGGTTCTTCGAGACGTCCGTGTCGCCTTCCTGCACGACCAGCATCTTGATCCCGGTGAAGGCGAGGAAGGCCGCGAAGACCAGCGTCATCCACTTGTAGTTGGACACAAGCTCGGCCCCGATGGCGATCATGATGCCGCGCAGGATGATGACGCCGATGATGCCCCAGACCAGCGCGCGGTACTGGTATTTCCGCGGGATGGCGAAGTAGCCGAAGATCAGCGAGATGACGAAGACGTTGTCGATCGAGAGGACCTTCTCGATGATGTAGCCTTGGAAATAGGCGGCGACCGGGTTGGTGCCGTCACTGGTGACCAGCGTACCGTTCGACCACGCCCACCAGATGTATCCGCCAAAGGCGATGGCGATACATGATGTAGAACGCCGACAGCTTCAGGCTTTCGGCGACGCCGATCTCGTGGTCGTCCTTGTGCAGCACGCCGAGGTCGAAGACCATCAGCGCAACGACGATCGCCAGGAACATCAGCCAAAGCCACAGCGGCTTGCTGATCACTTCGTAGAATAGAAAATCCATGGTCTTCCCCTTGGCCGACTGTCGTTCTGACGGGGGAATGTCACAGCACGACAAAGGACCCCGGTCTCATAGCGCCGACATCACAGGCGGGTCTTGCCTGTCAGAGGGGCCCGGTCGCTGGACACGCGGGTAGGACTTTATTGCGAAGCCGTCAAGTGCCCTCGACAAGTCGCAGCTTGTCGTCAGGGCACCGCATCCCGATGTCGCCGTCCGAGAGGACAGGGAAACCATAGTCCTGCACCCGAGGCTTCGCGTCCCCGTAGCGGCCCATGCCTTGCCAGGTCCTCGGCCTTTCAAGGGCCTGCGCAGACTGTCCGAAGGCCAGGGCACGATGTCGCGCGGCGCGCTGCCCGGGCAGATCACCGAACGCCGCAGACGCCCCCAGAGTGTGCTGTTGCCCCACACGGCGAAGGTCAGCATGACGCGCTGGCCCCGAGGGCGCTGGTCCCCGGGGCGGCCAGTCGGCAATCGCGCTAGAGGAATGTGATCCGGAGGCAAAGAGCCACCAGGGCAAGCGTGATCACATGGGTGGCCACGATCACAGTTCTATCTTCAAACTCTTCACTCAGTTCAATCCAACCGCCAACAATCTTCACAGACTTAATCCTTCACTTGGTCGCCACTCGTACTGTCTATTCACGCAAGACGGCGTAAATTCAGCATAGAGGAGTCGATAATACGATGTCCACAGTTACAGGGTCTACAGACTGTTCCCCTTGCGGCACAGACATAAGCCGGTGATTGCAAAATGAACGCATCATCCATCTACCTGAAACGACGGGCTGTATTTTTGCACTTTCAAACTCTGAATTGCGGCGGGTGACCGACACGAGAAGGAAATGCCAATGATGTTTGCGACACTTTTCGGAAATAAATGAGCCACAGTTCAGCAGTCTCGATAAACTCCTACCCCTATTCATATGGCCACAGCCTGATATCCCTGTCGCGCAGAATCAGCGACTCGGTCACTGTAGAAACTGCATGCCAGGATTTACCCGTTCCCGATATCAAGGCCAAATTCCTCGACATAGTCACCAGCGGCAAAGCAAAGGTCGGCAGGTTTCCCTGCCGACCTTTTTGCCGCTCTCGCCGGATCCGCGTGTGCGGACGCGAAGGACCTGTCGCCTACATGACGAGCTTGAAGTACTCCGCCTGGAAATTGTCCTCCATGCCGCTTCCGCAGAAGGCCATGGCCATGTTGCTTGTGCCCGAGATCGTGCCTCCGGCGACCACGGCAGCCCCCTCGATCCCGTTTGCATTCGCCGAAAAGGCGACGTTGTGCTTTGCAAGAAGCTGTCCGCCGTAAAGCTTCAGGTCAGACGGAAAGTCCATGCTCCCCATCGTCACAAGCTGCGCCCCGCCGCCCGGCGCGCAATGATCGTTCTTGCCAACTTGCAGACCGGCAGCGGCGCTGAAGGATTTCGAGCCCGTGCTCGTGGTGGCGATGACGGTATCTTCCAGAATGACACCCGCTTCGAACTTCACGTCGCAATTCGTCACAAGGACGATCTCGCTCATGGTGACGCCGCTCTTGATCGTCAATGCCGCGCCGCCGCCGCCACAAGTGAACGTGTGCAGCCGACCGGGGATGAGGTCCGCCTGATAGACGTTACGGTTGGTCAGGATCTCGGTCGTAGTGGATTTGATATAGTCGGGGATGAACATGGGATCATAAGATTTCAGACCCGCGATCAGCGCCTCGATACGCTCGATGATCCGGATGTTCCAGGACCCGGAATGAAGCGCGTCGGCGAGCCCGATATTGGTCTTGTAGCCAGAGTTGGGCAGCTCGATATCGTCCTTGTTGGGCATCGACACCACGGTGCCGGGCTCGAAATAGTTGTTGCTGTTGATTGACACATAGCTGTTCGAATGGATGCAGAACCCGTTCGAATAACTGTTGTTGCTTTGCAGATCGACCGGCTGTTGGGCGACAAAACCCTCGCGCAGGCAGGTCGGGATATAGGTCGTGAATACCGCCGACGTCACCACATCCCATTTGTCGAGTCCCACCAGCCCCAGGAAATAGGTCCGAAGGGGGTTTCCATTCTCGGTTTCCTGTTTTGTCCGCACCTGCACGGCATTGCGTGACCCGGGCTCCGGCACGAAAGACAGGGTCGCGGAATTCCACTGGCCGAACACGATCTCGCTGGCCGAGATGACGGTGCCGTAGGCGGACGACTTCATGTTCATTTCGGCAAGCTTGAGTGCCGCAGCCTTTGCCTCGGCCTCTGTCTTCAGTTCGCGTTCAAGCAAGGCCGCATGGGCAACCGCATCCGCCGTAACCTGAAGCTTGGTCCGCGCCAGCATGACGTTTCCGACGTCGATGGCGTAACCGCCAAGCATCACGAGCGTCAGGATGAAGAACAGGTTGAAGGCGGTAATCGAGCCTGTCTCGCTGTTCTTGAAGTCGGACATTGATTGTTTTTTGGAAGGGAAACGAGACAAGGTTTTCATGTCAGCTCTCCGCCAGATGTTGTGCCGAGACAGTCACTGTCAGATTGAGAAAAGGATCGACCAGGCCGACCGATGTGAAATCGGTGGCCGGAATTGCCACGACGGTGTTTATCAAGCCGAGAGTATCGTCATAAGTCGTGGTGACGACAGCATTGGGCGCGAGGTTCTGAATTCTCGAGAAGACCAGATCCTGCGCAACCTCGGCTTCCGTGATCCGACCGATCGACATGGCCCGGTTTGCATCCTGTATCACCCGCAGCACTCTGGCTTCGCCGCCGAAAATCAGGGCCGTATCCGCAATAAGTGCGAAGATCAGCATGATTACGGGCATCCAGATGACGATCTCGACAGTTGCCGATCCATCTTCCTGGCGCAGTGAACCTGATCGCAATCTGAAGAGTCGGGTTGGGGGATTAATGCGCATGAAAAACGCCTTCTCGTCTTGGCCAGCTTGCCGTCTCGGCCCCCACCGATCGGTCAGTCAGCGGCACCTGATACTTGGTGCCGCCGCATCAGTTCAATTCAAACCAAGCAACTCCTGCACCGCTTTCTCGACTTCCGGGGTTACCGGCTTGTTCGCCGCCGCTTCCAGCAGCGATGTTTCGAGGGCGGGTTGCGCCTCGAGTTGCTTTTCCAGGTTTTCAAGCTCTGCGACCGCGTCGTTGTAATCCTCGGTCGCGGCAAGTTCCTTTGACAGCTTCTCGATCTCGGCGTCCTGCAACTCCAGGTCCGCTTGGGCGTCAGAGATGCTTTCCGCAAGCTCGAGGTCAGTCCCACCTGCACCCTCGGTCGCTTTCAGCTCCTCGCGCATCCGGTCGAGGGCGTCCTGGGCCAGGGCGCGGCTTTCCAGCTCCGCTGCGCGTTCGAAGGCAATGGTTTCGGCATCGCGTGTCGGCGGCGCAAGACTTTCCAATGCCAGAGCAGCCATTTCATAATCTGTCTCAAGGACCTGACCACGAAGAACCGCGTCACGATAGGCTGCGATCTTTCCGACGCGCGAATCTTCAGACGCATTCGCCAGCGCATTCGCCGACGCATTCGCGGCATTCAGCGCGCCCAGGTCCGAAGGATGCACGCCAAGGATATCTGCTGCCTTGGAAGGCTTCTTGGTCGCGCCTTTCGCCACATGCTTGCTCTTGGCCTCTTTCGAGAAGGATTTGCCCTTTGTCTCCGGGGCGTCGTCGGATTTCGAGAAAGAGGTCCCCGTTTCGCGATCCGCCTTGCCCGAGCCTTTCGAACCACCGCCAGCATTGGATTGGCCGCCTTTGCCCCCGTTGCCGCCCTTGTTGCCTGCTTCAGACCGGTCGCCCCCGTTCCCGCCGCCCTTTCCGTTGCCGTTCCCATTGCCATTCCCGTTTCCGCCCGCCGCGAGGGACTGATCGGCCGTTGCAAGGGTAATGGCAGTCGAGACGGCACCAAGAAGCATGGCTGAGACGCATGCCGCTCGGATCACGCCGGTTCCGATCTGTTTCATGGGGCGACTTCCTCGTTATTCTGGGGCCGCTTCGCCGCGCAATTGCGTGGACAACGGTTAGTTGAATTTCTGACGATGTGATCAAAACACATCCCGCGTGAACGAGGCGCAAACACCTCGTTCATGTTGGGTTCACGTTCGACGCTGTATTTTTAGGAATGCGTCTTGCCCTTTTCGCCCTTTGCTTCGCCTTGAACGTCGCGCCATTCCCGTCGCAGGCGGCACCTCTTAACGAGTTGTCGCAAGCAGAGTTGCGCCAGACCGTAAGCGCCGGTCGCATTGTAAGCGTCAAGGCAGCACTCGCCACGGCGCGCCGCAGCGTCTCCGGGAAACCGGTCGATATCCGGGCGTTCGGAGGCGACGGTATCTTCTACCGCGTCCTGGTGGTGGAAGCCTCGGGCGCCGTACGGCCGATCGTCATTGATGCGACGACGGGTCTGCCGCTTCCCGCCAAGTCAAAGGTCGCGCGCGACGTGAACGAGAAAGCCAACGCCAACCTGCGTGGCACGTCCTTTTCGTCGAGCGCGACAAAAGGCAAGGGTCTGTCCAACGGCAAGGCGCGCGACAGCGGGAAAGCCGGCAGCCAAGGGAACTCCGGCGGGGGCGCTGGCGGTGGCAACTCCGGCGGCAATGGCAATGGCGGTGGAAACGGCAACGGCGGCGGAAGCTCCGGCGGTGGCGGCGGGAGCGGTGGCGGCGGGAGCGGTGGCGGCGGGAGCGGTGGCGGCAAGGGCGGCGGAAACGGCAAGAACTGATGCCGCGCCCGCGTAGCGCCGCTAGGGGCAAGGGACATCCGCCGTCGTCGGAACGCGCCAGCGCCAGGACCGATAGACCACGAAACCTCCGGCCATTCTTCCCGAGCAGTCGCGCAATTTTCCAGTCATCCGAGACGGCCTGCATTGCCTGACCCCAAAGACATGAGCCACGGCACGACCGATCTCACCGGAACTGCCGGATACCCCGATCAGCCCGCAGGCTCGGTCACGGCGAACCTTGTCACGATCTGGCTCGCCAGAAGATCTGTCAGGGGTTGCCCTGCGTCCTGCGCCCTGACCATCATGTAGGGCATCTCGGGCAGGTCGGGCAGACCTTCACCCTCGGCGATGAACCGCAATCCTTCGGGAAGCACGCTGTCGGCAAGTGTTGCGGTGACGGCGAGGCCAGCGGTCACCGCGCCGAGTTGCCCCGCGGTGCTGCCGGAACTGGATACGATGCGGTAGCCGCGCCCGGAGCGTTCCAACGCATGCAGCACGGCCCCTCGCCAGATGCAGTCGACAAGCCAGCGCGGCCGCCAGGGGCAGTCGCTAGGCGAGATCGACAGCGGCAGGGGGTCGTGACGGTGCTGACCGTGAACCGCAGAGGTGACCCAGCGAAGCCGCGAGCGCCAGATTTCCGTCGCTGGCCAATGGCGCGGCTCCATTCCCGCGGCAAGGACAGCAAGGTCAAGATCGCCATCACGTACAAGGTGCGACAAGGCGCAGGACGGCAAGACAACCACCTGGACCTCGACATCGGGCGCGGCAACGCCGAAGCCTTCCAGGATCGGCGACAAGAACAGCGCCGAGAATTCCTCGGTCATGCCAAGACGGATCGGACCGGACGACGGGGCGGTCAGCAGCGAGTGCAGGATCTCGTCATTCAGGCCAAGCAGGTCGCGCGCCCTGTCCAGCAGATACTGTCCCCGCGGGCTGACATCCACCTTGCCGCCCTTGCGTCGCTCGAGCAGGCAGTACCCGACGAAGCTTTCAAGCCGCTGCATCTGAAGCGAAAGGGCCGACTGTGTTCGCCCTACCCGGGCCGCCGCGCGCGTAAAGCTCTTCTCTTCGGCAATCATGACGAAGCTGCGCAACAGGTCGAGGTCGAAGCCTGACGATCCGCTCATGGTTACAAGTATTGCATATTTGGGGTATTTTCAAAACTCGTTTCCCTCTCCGCCAGTTCAGGCCGAAGTTTCCCATCGGGGGGACGAGACGGGCTGTCCAAAGCGTCCGGCAAAGTTCGTTGTCACCCCTCGACACTGTTTCGGGAGGACGAACATGGCAGATCTGGAAATCAAGACGTTGAAAGGCGGCACGGCAAAGATCGACACCGCCACGCTCGAAACCCTGCGTGCCGGTGTCCGAGGCAGGGTGCTGGATGCATCTGCCCCAGATTACGACGCCGTCCGCGCCATCTGGAACGCGATGATCGACCGCAGGCCTGCCCTGATCGTCCAGTGCGCTGGCGCGGCGGACGTGGCGCAGACGATGCGGTTCGCGCATGCCCACGGGTTGCTCGTGGCGGTCCGGGGGGGCGGGCACAACATCGCGGGCAATGCCACCTGTGACGGCGGGGTCATGATCGACCTGTCCGGGATGCGATCTGTGCGGGTCGATCCGGCGGCAAGGCGGGCCTGGGTCGGACCGGGCGCGACACTGGGCGACCTCGACCACGAGACGCAGGCCTTTGGCCTGGCCGTGCCGACCGGCATCAACTCGACCACGGGCGTTGCCGGGCTGACGCTGGGGGGCGGGTTCGGCTGGATCACACGGAAGTACGGGCTGACCATCGACAGCCTCGTGTCGGCCGATGTGGTGATGGCCGATGGCACGCAACTGCGCGCCAGCGCGGACGAGAACCCCGACCTTTTCTGGGCGCTGCGTGGCGGGGGCGGGAATTTCGGGGTTGTGACGGGGTTCGAATTCTCGCTGCATCCGGTCGGCCCCCAGGTTCTGGCGGGCCTTGTCGTTCATCCGTTCGACAATGCCACAGAGCTTCTGCGGGATTATCGCCGGATCGTGGCCACGGCTCCGGACGAGCTGACCTGCTGGGTGGTCATGCGAATGGCACCGCCGCTGCCCTTCCTGCCCGAAGCGTGGCACGGAAAACTGGTCCTGGTCCTCGCGATGTGCCACTGCGGATCGCTCGAAGACGGCGAGGCAGCCACGGCAGAGCTGCGCGCGCTCGGCACACCGCTTGCCGATGTGGTGGGCCCTATGCCCTTCGCCGCGTGGCAGCAGGCCTTCGACCCGCTGTTGACCCCCGGGGCACGCAACTACTGGAAAAGCCATGACTTCGCGCAATTGTCCGATGCGGCGATCGCGGTTCTCATCAAGACAGTGGAACGGACGCCCGGACCGGAGTGCGAGATCTTCATCGGCCATGTCGGCGGCGCGGCCGGGCGTGTCGCCCTGGGGGCGACGGCCTTTCCACAGCGCACGTCGCATTTCGTGATGAACGTGCATGCCCGCTGGCGGCTGCCATCGGACGACGCGGCCTGCATCACCTGGGCACGCAACGTCTACGCCGACGCTGCCCCGCATGCCCTTGGAACGGCCTATGTCAATTTCATGCCCGGCGACGAGGCGGATCGGGTGGAGGCGTCCTATGGCGCGAACTACCAGCGCCTCGTGCAGGCCAAGCTGCGCTTCGATCCGACGAACCAGTTCCGCGTCAACCAGAACCTCGGCCCTGCGGGCTAGGCCAGCAAGGATAGCTGCCTGCAAGGCGCATTCGGTCAGGCCGCCGAGGTGAACCTGCCGCGCGCGACGCCATAGCGCCAGCGGTGGTTGGTTCCCGACGCACGGCATTGATAGACAAGGGTGATGTCATCGCCCGAGACGAGAACGGTCGAATGGCCGTTCTCGCCCCTGATCCGTCGGCTCCAGCACGGGACCGACGGTCCGGTATGGCCCCATGACGTCATCGGCGATTGCAAAGAATACCCGCTGGCGCGTCCCCCGTGCGCCTTCGGGCAGGAAGCAGGTGGCATTCAGCATCACCCGCCCGTCCGAAAGCTCCACCAGTTGGGGTCCTTCGATGCCCCATTCGTAATCCGGCTGGCCGCGAGAATTGTGATGCGGCAGGTCATCGTGATCGAGGATCTTCCCAAGACGCTCCCACGGACCGAACCATGACCCGGACGTGCTGCGCGCAATGTAGACATCGGGCTGCGGGACCTGGGTGAACTTGGACATGCCCGAATAGGTCAGGTACTTCTGGCCCGCGATCACCGCGGGATGGGGATCGTAGATGCCGTCCTCGCCCGTATCGGGGAGGGAATGCAGGGCGGTCGGCAGCGCCACCCAGGCGAACCCGTCATCCGACACCAGATGTTCGCATCGCCCCCCGGACTTCATGAACTCCGTCTGGATGAACATGTGGAACATCCCGTCCTCGAACACCACGCCGGGGGCGGCGACGCCGGAGCCGTCGAGACAGGGGTCGATCAGCGGCTGCTGTGTCCAGGGTCCCTCGATGGCCGGGGCAGTGCCGTGAAAGATCTTCCAGGTTTCGTTCGTCACGGTGCCGGCCGATCCGAAGATATGCCATTGGGTGCCATCGAAGACCGGACAGGGGTCCTTCAGGTCATCGAACCCCTCGGGCTGGAACACCGGAAAAAGATTCGTCGCAAACTGGATCATGTCGTGGAACTTTTTTGCCGCCGCGGGGTTGAGTTTCTCGCCCGCGGCGGCACAGTGCAACCACTTTCGATAGCGGCAGGCGCGATCGGTGCTGTTTGGCAACGATCGGGCAACGCGCCCCGCCGAGCACTTCGGTCCGCGCCGTCAGCCTTGTCCCTTTGCAAGCCCGCTTAGCCGTCCGATGTAGTCGGGCAGATGCGGCACGTAGTTGTCGGCTCCGCCTCCGCCCATTGCGACCGCGATGGCGTAGCTGTTCTTCACCGCACTGCTCAGCGGTGTCGCCACGCCCGCGGCATTGGACATCGCCTCGACATAGCGCATGTCCTTGCAGGCGTTGCTCAGGGTGAACTTGTGCGCTTCGCGGTTCCCTTCCAGCGCATAGCCCATGAAGGTCTGGTAGAAGCCGCAATCCATCCGCCCGCCGCGGATCACGCTGTCGAAAGTCTCGACCGAGATGCCCACCTTCTGCTGCCAGCGTCAGCGCCTCGGCATAGAGCGCGCCATAGCCGAGCGACAGGAAGTTGTTCAGAAGCTTCATGCGGTGCCCGTCGCCCACGCCCCCGATCCGCACGATCTTTCCGGCCCAGGTCTCGATGACCGGCCGGATCCGCTCGAACACCTCGGGCGAGGCACCCAGCATGCAGTCGAGCGTTCCCGCCCAGGCCTCTTTCGGCGTCCGCCCCAGCGGGGCGTCGGCATAGTCCACGCCGATCGCGGCAAGCTCGGCCGCCAGGCGTTCGGTCACGGTCGGCTCGCCCGTCGAGCAGTCGACCACGACAGACCCCTTCCGCAGCCCCGGTTTCAGCTGCGCCACGACGGCGGAAACCTCGGGAGAGCCGGTCAGGCACAGAAAGACGATGTCCGAACGGCGCGCGAGATCGGCCATGTCCGCCGCCTCGGTCGCGCCCCGGCCCACGAGGTCCTCCAGCGGGGCACGGTTGCGATGCGCGATCACCGTCAGCGGATAGCCCTTCTCGACGATGTTCTTCGCCATCCCCTGCCCCATCAGGCCGATGCCGACAAAACCTACCGAAAGAGGGGTGCCGGGCGTGTGCGAAGTGGTCATCGTGATCTCCGTTTCTTGGGGTCAGGTGAGGGGGAAGCGCGCGCGCAGCTCGTCGACCTGCGCGGGCGTCAGGGTGCGGATGGCGTGCGACTGAAGCAACAGGAACAGGCGCGCGGTCTCTTCCAGCTCTTCGGTCGCGTATTGCGCGTTTTCCAGCGTGGTTCCGGCCACGACCGGCCCGTGGTTCGCCAGAAGCACCGCATGGTGGCGGCTGGCGAGTGCCCGCACCGCCACCGCCAGATCGGGATCGCCAGGCGGGAAATAGGGCACGAGCGGCAGTCGTCCCGACCCGCATGATGTAATAGGCCGTCAGCGCGGGCATCACATCCGCCGGGTCGACGTCACGCAGGATGCTGACCGCCGTGGCATGGGTGGAATGCAGGTGAACGACCGCCCCTGCCTCGGCCCGCTCGTGATACATCGAGAAGTGCAGGAACGCCTCCTTCGTCGGCGCATCGCCCGAGACGAGCCGCCCCTCGGCATCGAACCGCGCCAGCCGTGCCGGATCGAGCGCGCCGAGCGAGACATTCGTGGGCGTCATCAGCCAGCCGCCATCCGGCAGCCGGGCCGAGATGTTGCCGCTCGACCCCGCGGTCAGGCCCCGGTCGAAAAGCGAGGCACCGATCCGGGCGATCTGGTCGCGCAGGCGGGTTTCGTCGGTCATGGCGCATCCGGGCGCAGGAGCGACCAGGCGCGCAGGAAGAAGTCGGGCTTGCCGAAGTTCCCGGACTTCAGTGCCAGCGCCAGGTCCGGCCCGCCCAGGCTGCGCGTCCAGGGCACGCCGGGGTCGATCTCGGGCCCGATCTCGAGCATCCTGACGCCGAGTGCCTCGACAACGGCGCCCGAGGTCTCGCCACCCGCGATCACGAACCGCGTGAAGCCTGCCGACTGAAGCGTGCGGGCGATGTCGGCCATGGCACGCTCTACCAAGGCCCCGGCAGCCTCGCGGCCCAGATGGGCGTGAATCTTGGCCAGCACCTCAGGGGCGGCGCTGGAATAGATCACGGGGCGGCGTGTCGCCCGTCGAGGCAATCGCCCAGTCGGCGGCCGCTTGGGCCGTGTCGCGCCCGGAGGCCAGCGCCCCTGCGTCGAGCGCGCGTATCGGCATCCCAGCCGCGCGCGCCGCCTCGATCTGACCCAGCGTGGCGACCGAACAGGAGCCTGCGAGGATCACCGCACGCCCCGGCGGTGCCGCCATGACGGCCCCGGCCCCCGCCCCACCCGTCCTGCCCGCCCGGATGAAGTTCGCGGCAAGCCCCGCCGCGATCCCCGACCCGCCAGTGACCAGACGAAATCCGGCACAGGCGGCACCGATGGTCATCAGGTCCGCGTCGCTCAGCGTATCGACCACCAGAATGCCCTGCCCCGCCCCGCGGGCCTTCCCGAAGGCATCCGCCACGGCCCCGGGTCCTTGCGCGATGATCGTGTTGTCCACCAGCCCCACGGGCCGCGTGGTCTGCCGACCCAGCACGCGGACGAGGTTGGCATCGCGCATCGGCGTCAGGGGGTGATCCTTCATCGGGCTGTCCGACAGAAGCTGGTCGCCGACGAAGAGATGGCCCTTGTAGACGGTGCGCCCGTTTGCCGGAAAGGACGGGCAGGCGATGGTCAGGTCAGTGTCCAGCAGCGTCATCAGGGCATCCGTCACGGGGCCGATGTTCCCCGCATCGGTGCTGTCGAAGGTGGAGCAATACTTGAACAGGATCTGCTCCGCCCCCGCCGCCAGAAGCGCCCTTGCCGAAGCAAGCGACATGGCCACGGCCTGCTCTGCGGGAAGGGTGCGGGACTTCAGCGCGACCACCACGGCATCTGCGAGGGGCAGCGCCTGACCGGGGTCGGGCACGCCGATCACCTGGATCGTGTGCATCCCCGCCCGCGACAGCATCAGGCACAGGTCCGTGGCCCCGGTGATGTCATCCGCCACAGAACCGATCAGCACCGCAATCCCCCCGGCGACAGAAAGCCGAAACACCCCTGCACATCCGTGTATCCCCATGAAAAAATAGGGAAACAAGGTCTTGCATTGCCTTGGGCGAGTGGTCTAACGCTTGCAATGACAACGCTATCATCGGGTGTGCGGCAGCACAAGCCGCAGCCGGAGCGGGGACACCATGGCAGACGAGGGACGGGGTAAGGTTTGCGTCATCGGGCTGGGCTCGATGGGCCTCGGCATGGCCGGGTCGCTGCTGCGCGGCGGGTTCGACGTGACTGGCTGCGACCTCTCGCCAGAGGCGCGCGCGCGCTTTGCCGACATGGGCGGGCGTGTCGCCGACAATGCGGCGACTGGCGGCGCGCGGGGCAGAGGCTGTCCTGAGCGTGGTCGTCAACGCCGCGCAGACCGAAGGCGTGCTGTTCGGCCCGGGCGGTGCCGCCGAGGCGATGGCGAAGGACGGCGTGATCCTGTCCTGCGCGACCATGTCCCCAGACGCCGCGCGCGCCTTCGAGGCAAAGGCGACCGCGCTCGGGCTTGGCTACATCGACGCGCCGATCAGCGGAGGAGCGACGCGTGCAGCAGCGGGCGAGTTGACGATCATGGCCTCAGGCGCACCTGATGCATTTGCCCGTGTCCGGCCCCTGCTCGATTGCATCGCGGCCAAGGTCTATGAACTGGGCGACAGCGCGGGCACGGGGGCGGCGTTCAAGATCGTCAACCAGTTGCTCGCCGGGGTTCACATTGCGGCCGCCTGCGAGGCGATCACCTTTGCCCGGGCGATGGACCTGGACCTGACCCGGGTCTACGAGGTGATCACCGCCTCGGCCGGAAACTCCTGGATGTTCGAGAACCGGGTGCCCCATGTCCTTGACGGGGATTACGCCCCGCGCAGCGCGGTCGACATCTTCACCAAGGACCTCGGAATCGTCACCGACATCGGGCGCAGCCTGAAGTTCCCGACCCCGGTGGCGTCGATGGCCTTGCAGATGTTCGTCATGACCGCCGCCGCCGGGATGGGGCGCGACGACGATGCCTCGGTCGCGCGGATGATCGCGGGCCTCGCGGGCCTCGACCTGCCCGGCGCGAAGACCTGACCATGCCGCGCTTCGCCGCCAACCTGACGATGATGTTCAACGAGCACCCGTTTCTCGACCGCTTCGCCGCAGCTCGCCAGGCGGGGTTCGATGCCGTGGAGTTCCTGTTCCCCTATGCCTTCGAGCCGGGCGTGATCGGCGAGCGGCTCCACACGAACGGCCTGACCCAGGCGCTCTTCAACCTGCCCCCCGGCGACTGGGAGGCGGGCGAGCGGGGCCTCGCCGCCCTGCCCGACCGGCGCGACGAGTTTCGCGCCTCGGTCGCCACGGCGCCTCGCCTATGCCAGGGCGACGGGGGTGCAGCGGCTGCATGTGATGAGCGGCCTGGCCGACCCGTCCGACCCCGCCGCAACGAAGGCCTATCGCGACTCGCTCGCCTATCTCTGCGATCGGGCCGGACCCGAGGGCATCCGGGTGATGATCGAGCCGATCAACCCGCGTGACATGCCGGGATACTTCCTGAACGACTTCGACCGGGCGGCGGACCTGATCGCCGCGCTTGGCCTGCCAAACCTGCAGCTTCAATTCGACATCTACCACCGGCAGATCATCCACGGCGATGTGCTGACCGGCCTCAGGCGGATGATGCCCATCATCGGCCATGTCCAGATCGCCGCCGTCCCCGCGCGACACGAGCCGGGAACCGGCGAGCTGGACGACAGGCGCGTCCTGCACGAACTCGACGCCCTCGGCTACAGCGGGTTCGTGGGCTGCGAATACCGACCGGCGGGCGACACCGCGGCCGGGCTGGGCTGGCTGAAGGCGCTTGCCTGAGCACAGAAATCCTCAAGACGGAGACGACCATGACCAAGCGCATCATCTTCACCGGCGGCACCGGCAAGGCCGGGCGGCATGCGGTGCCGCATCTGCTGGCGAAGGGCTACAGCATCCTGAACGTCGACCTGAAGCCGCTCGACCTGCCAGGCGTCAACACGCTGATCGCGGACCTGACCGACAGCGGGCAGGCGTTCAATGCGCTGACCACGCATTTCGGCTTCGACGGCTACGACCGGGGCGCGCCGCCGCAGGCGCCCGATGCCGTCGTGCATTTCGCGGCCATCCCGCGCGTGCTGATCGAACCCGACAACGTCACCTTCGCGGCCAATGTCACCAGCACCTACAACGTGATCGAGGCCGCGATGAAGCTGGGCGTGCGCAAGGTCATCGTCGCCTCGTCCGAGACGACCTACGGCGTCTGCTTCGCCGAGGGCGACAAGGATTATCACAGCTTCCCGCTGGACGAGGATTATGACAGCGACCCGATGGACAGCTACGGACTGTCCAAGGTGGTGAACGAAAAGACGGCGCGTGCCTTTGCGATGCGGTACGGGGCCGATATCTACGCCCTGCGCATCGGCAACGTGATCGAGCCGCATGAATACACGAACTTCCCCGGCTACCTCGCCGATCCCCCCAGCCGCAAGCGCAACGCCTGGAGCTATATCGACGCCCGCGACCTGGGCGAGATCGTGCATCTCTGCCTCCAGAAGGACGGCCTCGGCTATCAGGTCTTCAATGCGGTGAACGACACGATCACCGCGACCCTGCCTACCGAGGAGTTCCTTGCGAAATACGCGCCGAATACGCCCGTCACCCGCCCGATGGGACCGCGCGAGGCGCCGCTGTCGAACCGCAAGATCCGCGAGGTGCTGGGGTTCCGCGAGGCGCATGACTGGCGCCAGTATGTGAAGGTCTGAGGGGGCCGGTCCGACCCATGGCCAAGCGCAAGTCACGCCTCGGCGACCGCAAGAGCAAGGTCACGCTGCGCGACGTGGCGCGACGGGCAGAGGTCAGCGAGTCGACCGTGTCGCGCATCATGCGCAACCAGGACCTGGTGACAGACGAAACGCGGGCCAGGGTGATGGAGTCCGTGCGCGCGCTCGGCTATGTGCCCAACCGCATTGCGGGCTCGCTCGCCTCGCTCGACTCGCGGCTGATCGGCGTGGTGATCCCGTCGCTCTCGAACATCGTGTTTCCGGAAATTCTTCAGGGGATCAATGCGGGCCTCGTCGGCACGGATCGGCAATCGGTCATCAGCGTCACCGACTACGACCTCGACAAGGAAGAGGTCGTGGTGCGCAACCTGCTGGCCTGGCAACCCGCCGCCATCCTGATCGCGGGCTCGACCCATACGGACGCGACACGGCTGATGCTGGCACAAAGCGGCATCCGCGTGGTCGAGTTCATGGAGATCGACAATCCGCCGATCGACGTCGCCGTGGGCCTGTCGCATATCGAGGCGGGACGCGCCTCGGCCCGGCACCTCGTGGCGCGCGGGTATCGCCGCTTCGGCTATGTCGGCTATGGCGGCACGGCGGATGTGCGGGCGCGGATGCGTTACGAGGGGCTGGTGCGCGGACTTGCCGAGACCGGTCACGCGCTCGATAGCCGAGGTCGGTGTCGGACGGGCAGACCTCGGTCGGCAAAGGCAAGGCCCAGACCGCCGAGCTTCGCGCGGCCGCGCCGGGGGTCGAGGTGATCGTCTATTCCAACGATGACATGGCCGTGGGTGGGCTGTTTCACTGCATGGAGCAGGGCATTGCCGTGCCGGACCAGCTCGCGCTTTTCGGCTTCAACGGCCTCGAGATCGGGCGCGCGCTGCCTCAGCCGCTGTCCACCATCCGGTCCAACCGGTTCCTGATCGGGCAGAAGGCGGTGGAGGTCATCCTGGCCGATCCGGTCCGTCCGGAAAAGCCGACCATCATCGACACCGGGTTCGAGCTGTTCGAGGGCGCAACCGCCTGATCCGACCGGACAAATGGCAAGGGGCGCCCGGATGAACCGGACGCCCCCTGTCGTTGCTACCCGAAGCTTACTTCTGGATGCAGGTATCCACCGTGTCCTTGGTGCATTCGTCCAGACCGGTGAAGATCGGATCGTCCACCTTCTCGCCATTGATCAGCTTGATCATCGCACCGGGGGCCAGATAGCCCATCTCGAAGGGGCGCTGGCCGACCAGCGCAGTTACCAGACCCTCGCGGGCGATGTCGACCTCGGCCCCGATCGTGTCGGCGGCACCGATGACGAAATCGTTGCTGGCGATCCGCTCGGCATAGGGCGTGAACAGGTCGCGGTAAGCCTGCGGTGCGCCGAACAGCGGCCAGCCGCCCATGATCCCGAAGGCATCGAGATCGGGGTTCGCGGCCAGGATATCGGTCATCGCCTGCACGCCCTTGGCACCGTCGTCATTGGTGAAGACCGGGCAGCCCGCAACTTCGGTCCATCCGCCTTCGCCGGCAAGGGCGGCAAGCCCTTCCTGTCCGCTCAGCGCGTCGCGCATCCCCTGCGCGCGGCGCAGGATGTTGTCGGCCCCGGCATTGCCCTGGATCGAGCAGATCGTTCCGCCATCGGGCTTGGCCGCCTTGATGTACTCGCCGATACGCTTGCCCATCAGGTAGTTGTCGGTCCCGAGATAGGTCATCCGAAGCGCCGAATCCTCGGCGGCCAGGTCGGCGTCTACCGTCATGATCGGAACCGTCGGCGCGGAGGTCTTCAGCGTCTGCGCGATGAGCTTCGCGTTCGAGGGCGAAATGGCCATCGCTGCCGTCGTGGGCTTCGTCAGCATGTCCTGCACGATCTGCGCCTCGCCCGCCTCGTCCGAGGTCGAGGCCGGGCCGGTGTAGAAGCATTCGTACTCCGAGTCCGCATTCTCGGCATTCCATTTCTGGCATCCCTGGTTGATCGCCTCGAAGAAGGGATTGTCGAGGCCCTTCACCACGATCACCAACTGCTTCTTGTCCTGCGCGAAGCCCGCGCCCGATCCAAGGGCAAGCACCGCCGTCGCCGCGGCAAGCATCACTGTCTTTTTCATTCTGTCCGTCCTCCCAAAGGGCCGCGCGCACAATCTGCGTTGGCGGCAGATACCGGCCGGAGCGTCGCCTTTCCGGGGTTCTCTGCCCCGTTCCCGGCTGCCCGGCTCGACAAAGTGTCAAGTCGAATTCGCCACGCCGACCCAAAGCGGGCCGCCGTGACGGCGTGCTGCGGGACGGACCAGAGGAGGCCGCCCCGAAAAACCTCGTCAGAAATCGCAACAGTCCGCTGCACCGACCCAATCGAGCGAAGGCTTCGGGCACAGGCCGTGCCACCCGCAAACGCCGGGCATGTTGCCGCTGATTCAGTGCAATCGCACCTCCTCCTCCGCACTCAGGTGACAACGACAGGTCCGATCCGTCAAGTGAATCCGTGCCGAAACGGCAAAAAATCTGCACGAATGACAGCGCTTTTATACAAGTCATTTCATTGACTTTCGTGAAACCTCTGGTTAGCTGGTCAAGCCGCGTTTCTGGGAGGAGACGGCCCGCATTCTCGACAGCCACGAACCGCCCGTCCGGGCGACCCCGATGGCGCGTCACTGCAGGCATTTCCGGCGTCTGGAAAAAGGATCCGCACCCGATGTCCATTCTGGAACTGCGGCATGTTTCGAAACATTTCGGGGCCATCGAGGCCGTAAAGGACGTGTCCTTCACGCTCGAAGCCGGAGAAGTGATCGGATTGATGGGCGACAACGGCGCGGGGAAATCCACGCTGGTCAAGATGATCGCCGGAAACTTCCGACCCAGTTCCGGCACCATCCTGATGGACGGGCGCGAGATCGTCATGCACCGGCCCGTCGAGGCGCGGCAGCACGGGATCGAGATCGTCCACCAGGACCTTGCGCTGTGCGACAACCTGACGGCGGCGGCCAATGTCTTTCTCGGGCGCGAGTTGCGGCTTGGGTTCGGGCCGTTCCGCGTGCTCGACTATGCTGCGATGAACCGGCGCGCGGCCGAGATCTTTACCGAATTGAAGTCCGAAACGCGTCCGCGCGACCTGGTGAAGAAGATGTCCGGCGGGCAGCGCCAGGCGGTCGCCATCGCGCGCACGCGACTGAGCAACGCCAAGCTCGTTCTGATGGACGAGCCGACGGCGGCGATCTCGGTCCGCCAGGTGGCCGAGGTGCTGAACCTGATCCGGCGCCTGCGGGACCAGGGGATCACGGTGATCCTGATCAGCCACCGGATGCCCGATGTCTTCACCGTCGCCGACCGCGTGATCGTCATGCGGCGCGGAACCAAGGTCGCCGACAAGAAGATCGCCGACAGCTCGCCCGAGGAAGTGACCGGCCTCATCACCGGCGCCATCGAAACCGTCTGACATGCCGCCTGCGACAACCAACCGGAAAGGGTTGCGATGACCACGTCCCTCAGCGCCTCTATCGACCAGACACAGCAAACGCGCCTGTCTGCGCTACTGGGCAGCCAGACCTTCTGGGTGTTCATCGCGGTGATCGTCGCCTCGATCCTTCTCTCGATGGTGACGGACAGCTTCGCCACTCAGAAGAACCTCTACAACATCACCCGCAACGTCACCTTCGTGGCCATCGTGGCGCTTGGGATGACGCTGGTCATCATCACCGGGGGCATCGACCTGTCGGTGGGCTCGGTCCTGTGCCTGTGCTCCATGGTGCTGGCCGTGGTCATGCATGCGGGCTATTCGATCGAGGTCGGCATCCTCGCCTCGCTCGGAACCGCGCTGATCGTGGGTGCGATCAACGGCATCCTCATCGCCTATGTCGGCCTGCCACCTTTCGTCGTGACGCTTGGCATGCTGTCGGTTGCGCGCAGCCTGGCCATGGTGGCCTCGGGCAACACGGTGGTGTTCGAGTTCGGACCGGATCACGAAACCCTGCTCGCCCTGGGCGGCGGCGCGTGGTTCTTCGGGATCGCCAACCCGGTGTTCTACATGATCATCCTGGGGCTTCTGACCGGTTTCGTGCTGCGCTGGACGCGCTTCGGGCGCTATCTTTTCGCCATCGGCGGGAACGAGACGGCGGCCATCCTGACCGGGGTTCCGGTCCGCATGATCAAGGTTTCGGTCTACATGATCTCGGCTCTGAGCGCGGGTATCGCGGGCATCGTCCAGACCGGCTGGCTGGGCGCGGTGACCACGAACATCGGCACGGGCATGGAATTGCAGGTCATTGCCGCCGCCGTGATCGGGGGTGCGAACCTGGCGGGTGGCGCGGGCACGGCGCTTGGCGCGATCATCGGGGCAATGCTGATCGAGGTGATCCGCAACAGCCTGGGCCTGCTGGGCATCAACGCCTTCTGGCAGGGCACCTTCATCGGCGGCGCGATCCTGTTCGCCGTGCTGTTCGATCGCCTGGCGAACCTGCGCCGAAGCCAATAAACCTCCGGTGCCGTTCAGCCCGTTGACGCGTCAGAAGCCCAATCGCGGGGCATAACAGGTTCGAAATGCCCAATACACAGGCATTTCCCTGAACCGCCGCCGTCGCGCCGTGACTCCGCCTTGCCGCATGAGGCGTGGAGGGCATCCTTGACCCAGAGTTGATGGCTAGGGTTCCGGCGCCGGTTGGCGCGTCTGGTCCGAGAGCTGTCACCGGACGGGAGAGACATCCCCGACCGGCGCACGGCGGGACAAAAACCCGGGAGACCTCGTCAAGCCAAGGGATTGGCGGCGAAGGTTTGTCCATTCCCCCCAGACCAGGAAAGGATGAACCATGATCTCCAGACGTTCGCTGCTTTTGGCCGGCGTGTCCGCTCTCGCGCTGCCGCTTGCCCTTCCGGCCCTTGCCCAGACCCGCACAGACTTCAGGTGGCGTGGTCGATCTATGTCGGCTGGATGCCCTGGGGCTATGCCGCAGACAGCGGGATCGTGAAGAAATGGGCCGACAAGTATGGCCTCACCATCGAGGTGACGCAGTTCAACGACTACGTGGAATCGATGAACCAGTACACCGCCGGCGCCTATGACGCGGTGACGCTCACGAACATGGACGCGCTGTCGATCCCGGCGGCCGGCGGCGTCGATACCACGGCGGTGATCGTCGGCGACTTCTCGGCCGGCAACGACGCGGTGATCCTGAAGGACCAGGCGGCGCTGGCCGACATCGCGGGGCGCAACGGTGAACCTCGTGGAATTCTCGGTCTCGCATTACCTGCTCGCCCGCGCGCTCGACAGTGTGGGACTGTCCGAGGCGGACGTGACGGTGGTCAACACCTCCGATCCCGACATGGTCGGGCGCGTTCCAGACGGCGGACGTGACCGCGATGGTGACCTGGAACCCGATGGTCGCCGAGATCGTCGACCCTGCCCGATGCGACCAAGGTCTTCGACAGCGCCCAGATCCCCGGCGAGATCATCGACCTGATGGTCGCGCAACACCGAGTCGCTGGCGGCCAACCCCGACTTCGGCAAGGCGCTGGCGGGCATCTGGTACGAGACCGTGACGCTGATGGTGTCCGACACGCCCGAGGGCGCTGCGGCCCGCGCGGCCATGGGCGCGGCTTCGGGCACCGACCAGGCCGGGTTCGAAAGCCAGCTGGCCGCCACCAAGCTGTTCGACAAGCCCGCCGATGCGGTGGCCTTCACCGCCTCGCCCGACCTCAAGGCCACGATGGACCTCGTCCGCACCTTCCTCTTCGACAAGGGCCTGCTCGGCACGGGCGCGCCCTCGGCCGATGTGATCGGGATCGAACTGCCGGACGGCGCGGTGCTGGGCGATGCCGCCAACGTCAAGCTGCGCTTCACCGGCAGCTACATGCAGATGGCGGCCGACGGCGCGCTCTGAAGCTCGGCCGTGCGGCTGATCAACATCCATCCCGACAAGGGGGCGCGGATCGCTCTGGCCGCGCTGCCCTTCGTGCTGATTGCGCTCGCCTATCTGATCGGATCGGCGATCCGTCTGGCCGAGAACCCGGGCGACAAGCTGCTGCCATCGCTGGCCGCGATGGGACGGATGGTCGAGGTCATGGCCTTCACCCCCGACAAGCGGACCGGCGACTACCTGCTGTGGACCGACACCGCCGCCAGCCTGTTCCGCCTCTGGGCCGGGCTTGGCGATTGCGACGGCCATCGCGCTTGTGCTCGGGCTCATGATCGGTGTGCTGCCGCTCGCTCGGGCGACGCTCGGCGCCGTTCGTGGCCGTTCCTGTCGATGGTGCCGCCGCTGGCGCTGCTGCCGATGCTGTTCATCGTGCTGGGACTGGGCGAGGTGTCGAAGATCACGCTGATCGTCATCGGCGTCGCCCCGATCATGATCCGCGACCTCGCGCTGACCGCCGCCGACCTGCCGCGCGAGCAGATCGTCAAGGCCGAGACGCTGTCGGCGTCAAGCTGGCAGATCGCGCTGCGCGGTCGTGCTGCCCCAGGTCCTGCCGCGGCTGATCGACCTGCCTGCGCCTGCAACTCGGCCCCGCCTTGCTGTTCCTGATCGCGGCCGAGGCGATCTCGGCCGAAAGCGGGCTCGGCTACCGCATCTTCCTGGTGCGCCGCTATCTGTCGATGGACGTGATCTTTCCCTATGTCGTCTGGATCACGCTGCTGGCCGTCGCGATGGACCTCGCGCTGCGCCTGCTGCGCCGCCGCCTTTACCCCTGGGCCGAGCCGGAGGGGCGCGCATGACCGAGCTGACTGTGCAGGACGTCTGGAAGGAGTATGGCGACCAGATCGTGCTGGAGAACCTGAACCTGACCATCGCGCCGCGCGCCTTCGTGGCGCTGGTCGGCCCCTCGGGCTGCGGCAAGACGACGTTCCTGCGGCTGCTTGCTGGGGCAGGAACGCCCGACGCGCGGCGCGATCCTGATGGATGGCGCGCCGCTGCCGCCCGAGCCGGGGCCGGATCGCGGCGTCGTCTATCAGCGCTACTCGGTCTTTCCCGCACCTGACGGCTGCTGCAGAACGTCATGCTCGGCCCCGAACTGCGCGCGGCGCGGCTGACGGGCCGGGTGCGTGGTGCGCGCGGCGCGCGCTGGCCGACGAGGCGGCGGCGCTGCTCGCCGAAGTCGGGCTGGCGGGCGCGGAGGCCAAGTATCCCGCACAGCTCTCGGGCGGGATGCAGCAGCGTCTGGCGCTGGCGCAGACGCTGATGATGCGCCCGAAGCTGCTGCTGCTCGACGAACCCTTCGGCGCGCTCGACCCCGGCATCCGGGCCGAAATCCACGGGCTGATGCAGCGGCTGTGGCACGACGCACGAGATGACCGTGGTGATGGTCACCCATGACCTGCGCGAGGCCTTTACGCTCGCCACCCGCGTCATCGTCTTCGACCGCCTGCGCAACCGGCCCGAGGAGCGCGAGCGCTACGGCGCGACCATCACCAATGACATCGCGATCTGGCCGCCGCGCGTGGCGGGACGCCAGACGATCTATGACGCCGACATCTCTGCGGAGCAGGACGACCTGACCCGCCTTGTCCTCTCCACCGGGACGACCCGGACCGACCGAGGAGCGCATCCATGATGCCCCATACCCCCCGCCCGGCCGAGGCCATCGCCGCCGACCGCGCGCGTTACGAAGAGCATCAGCGCAAGGGCCTGACCTTCGCGCCAAAGGCCCTGCCGCTGCCCAAGCCCCCTGCCCGCCCCCGACCCGGTCGATGCCCTCTGGCAGCGCGAGATCACCGGCGGCTGGTATGACGTGCTGCGGCTGGAGGCGGGCCAGGTTCTTCGCATCGCGGCAGGCGGGCCGGGCTCCAGCGTCTCGCTGGCCGCCTGGGCCGCGCAGGACATCGTCGGAACGGCTGAACCTGCCCGATACCGTCAAGGTCCAGTGGACGACCGACCTGCGCAAGGGCCGGGTGCTGTTCTCGGACATGGGGCGGGTGATGCTGTCGATCACCGAGGACAGCTCGGGCGCCCATGACGCCCTGACGGGCGGCTCCGGCCGCCGACGGTGCGCGGACACCCCGCACCAGCGCAACACGCGCGACAACATGGTCCTCGCCGCCGCCAAGCTCGGCCTCGACCGGCGCGACCTGCCGATGCTTCTGACCTTCTTCGCCCCCGTCCGCGTCGATGCCGACGGGCCGGTTCTTCTGGAACGCCGACGCTGCTGTCGGGCGAGGACTGGGTCGACCTGCGCGCCGAGATGCCCCTGCTGGTGGCGCTCTCGAACTACGCGCCACCCGATGGACCCGACACCCGGCCCCGCGCCCGCCCGTCACCGTCACGCTGCAAGCCGCCCGCCCGGTGCGCCCGGACGATCTCTGCCGCACCGCCACGGCCGAGGCGATCCGCGGCTTCCAGAACAATGCGAGGGGGTGAAGCGATGCAGACGCCTATGACATTCCCGCCGAAAAGCCCTGGTCCGGCCTCGTGCGCAAGGGCCAGACGATCCGCATCATCGACGCCTACGGCCAGCAGGCCATCGACACGATCTTCTACAACGCCGCACGATCATGGCGAGCGCTACTCGGCGCAGGACACGCATGCGCGCGCAAGGGCGCGGCCTATATCACCACCGGCACGCGCATCATGTCCAACGAAGGCCACGTGATGCTGACCGTGACCGCCGATACCTCGGCCGGCACGACACCTGCGCGGGCTGCTGTTCGTGCGAGAGCAACACCGTGCGCTTCGGCCACGACGACGCGCTACCTTCACGCCTGCCGCGAGAATTTCATTCTCGAGCTGTCGCGCCACGGCATGACCAAGCGCGACATCGTGCCCAACATCAACTTCTTCATGAACGTGCCGATCAGCCCCAACGGCGCGATGACGATCGACGACGGCATCTCCGCGCCCGGCGACCATGTGGAGTTGCTGGCCGAGATGGACGTGCTCTGCGTCATCTCGAACTGCCCGCAGATCAACAACCCCTGCAACGGCTTCGACCCCACGCCGATCCGCGTCGAGATTTCGGGGCTAGCCATGTTCCAGACCGTCCTTGTCGCGAACCGCGGCGAAATCGCGGTGCGCATCATCCGCACGCTGCGGCGCATGGGGCATCTCGCCCGTCGCCGTCTATTCCGACGCCGACCGCTTCGCGCCCGCATGTGCACGCTCGCCGACGAGGCGGTGCGGCTCGGCCCGGCCCCGGCGGCCGAGAGCTATCTGAACGTCGACGCCGTCATCGCCGCCGCCAGCGCAGACGGGGGCAGAGGCCGTGCATCCCGGCTACGGCTTCCTGTCCGAAAACGCGGCCTTCGCCGAGGCGCTTGCCGCGCGGGGCATCGCCTTCATCGGCCCGACGCCCGAGCATATCCGCGCCTTCGGCCTGAAGCACACCGCACGCGCGCTGGCCGCAGCAGGCGGGCGTGCCGCTTCTTGCCGGGCACCGGGTCTGCTTGCGAGCATCGACGAAGCCGTCATCGCGGCCGGCAGACCTCGGCTATCCGGTGATGCTGAAATCGACCGCCGGGGGCGGCGGCATCGGCATGAGCCGCTGCGACGACGAGGCGCGCGCTGCGGCACGCCTTTGCCCGCGTGGAACGCACGGCCCGCGCCAGCTTCGGCGATGCGCGCGTCTATCTGGAACGCTTCGTCGCCCGCGCCCGCCATGTCGAGGTGCAGGTCTTCGGCAATGGCCGGGGCCGGGTCGTGGCGCTTGGCGAGCGCGACTGCTCGCTGCAACGGCGCAACCAGAAGGTCATCGAGGAAACGCCCGCGCCCGGCCTGCCCGCTGCGGTGCGCGCAGCGACCTGCTCGCAGGCGGCCGAGGCGCTCTGCGCCAGCGTCGGCTACGCCTCGGCCGGGCACCGTCGAGTTCATCTACGATCCCGACCGGCAGGACTTCGACTTTCTCGAGGTCAACACCCGCCTTCAGGTCGAGCATCCGGTGACCGAGGCGGTGCTCGGCATCGACCTGGTCGAGTGGATGGTCCGGCAGGCGGCGGGCGACGACCCGATCCCCGCCGCCCTGCCCGCGCCAAGGGCCATGCCATCGAGGCGCGGCTCTACGCCGAGACAGCCTCACGCGGATTTCCGCCCCTCGGCCGGGCGGCTGACCGAGGTGGCCTTCCCGGCAGGCGTGCGCGTCGATGGCTGGATCGCGACGGGCACGGTGGTGGAGCCGCATCTACGACCCGATGCTGGCCAAGATCATCGTCCACGGACCCGACCGCCCCGCGGCCATTGCGGCGCTGCGCGCGGCGCTGGCCGGGTCGCGGGTCGCGGGGATCGCCACCAACCTCGACTACCTCTCGGCCATCGCGGCCTCCGAGATGTTCGCAAGCGGCAATGTAACGACAGGCGCGCTGGACAGCTTCCCCTTCGCGCCAAGGGCAGTCGAGGTGCTGTCGCCCGGTGCCCAGTCGAGCCTTCAGGAGCTGCCAGGCCGTCTCGGGCTGTGGCATGTCGGCGTGCCGCCCTCGGGTCCGATGGACGCCACGCTCGCACCGGAATGCGAACCGCCTGGTCGGCAACCCGGACGACACGGCGGCGCTGGAGCTGACCATGGCCGGTCCGACGCTGCGGTTCCTGCGTGCCGCACGCGTGGCGCTGGCCGGGGCGGCGATGCCGATGACGCTCGACGGCGCGGCCGGTGAAGGGGCCGGTGGTCGAGGTGCCCGCCGGGCGGCGTTCTTGCAATTGGCGCCGATCGAAGGGCCGGGCATGCGCGCCTACCTTGCCGTCGCAGGCGGCTTTGCCGCGCCCGAGGTTCTCGGGTCACGCGCGACCTTCGCGCTTGGCGGGTTCGGCGGCCATGCGACGGGGCGGTTGCGGACGGGCGATCTGCTGCCGCTGGCGGACCAGCCCACGAGAGCGCCTGACGCCGGGTGGACGAGGCCCCGCTGACGACGGACTGGATGCTGCATGTCGTCTATGGCCCGCATGGCGCGCCCGATTTCTTCGCGCCCGACGACATCGACGCGCTGTTCTCGGCGCGCTACGAGGTCCATTACAATTCCGATCGGCACCGGCGTGCGCCTGATCGGTCCCGCCCCGACTTGGGCGCGGGCGGATGGTGGCGAGGCGGGGCTGCACCCGTCGAACCTGCATGACAACGCCTATGCCGTCGGGGCCATCGACTTCACCGGCGACATGCCGATCCTGCTGGGCCCCGACGGGCCGAGCCTCGGCGGCTTCGTCTGCCCCGGCGTGGTCGCAGCGGAGGACCTGTGGAAGCTTGGCCAGCTGCGGCCCGGCGATGGCGTGCGCTTCGCCCCGGTCGCGCGTCCCGCCGATCCGGTGGCGGGACCGGCCTACAACGGCGCGGGCTCGCCCCTCGTCTGGCAGGGGGGTGACGGAACGTCGGGTGGCGTATCGGCGGCAGGGGGATGCCAACCTGCTGGTCGAGTATGGGCCGATGCCGCTCGACATCGCGCTGCGGCTGCGCGTGCATGTCCTGATGCAGGCGGTGCGCGCCTCGGGCCTGCCGGTGATCGACCTGACGCCGGGCATCCGGTCGCTCCAGATCCACTACGATCCCGCCCGCCTGTCCCGCCCCGCCCTGATCGCGGAATTGCAGCGGATCGAGGCCGCATTGCCCCCCGCAGGCACGGTCAAGGTGCCAAGCCGGATCGTGCACCTGCCCCTGTCCTGGAACGACCCGCAAGCCGCGCTCGCGATGCGCAAGTATCAGGAGCTTGTCCGCCCCGACGCGCCCTGGTGCCCTTCCAACATCGAATTCATTCGCCGGATCAACGGTCTGGAGGATGAAGCTGAAGTTCGCAATACCATCCTTGACGCGCGCTATCTGGTTCTGGGCCTCGGCGATGTCTACCTCGGCGCGCCGGTCGCAACACCGGTCGATCCCCGCCACCGGCTGGTCACGACGAAATACAACCCCGCCCGCACCTGGACGCCCGAGAATGCGGTCGGCATCGGCGGGGCCTACATGTGCATCTACGGCATGGAGGGGCCGGGCGGATACCAGCTGTTCGGGCGGACCATCCAGGTCTGGAACACCTGGGCGCGGACCGCGGCGTTCCGCGACCGGCCGTGGCTCTTGGACTTCTTCGACCAGATCCGCTTTCACCTCGTCTCGCCCGAAGACCTGGCCGAGGCGCGAACGGCCTTCCCGCATGGGGCCTATCCGGTCAGGATCGAGGAGACGGAGTTCGACTGGGCCGCCGAGGAACGGGCGCTCGCCCGCGATGCCCCCGCCATCTCGGCCTTCACAGCCCGGCGCGAGGCGGCGTTCGAGGCCGAGCGGATGCGCTGGAAGGAGGCAGGGCTGGACAGCTTCGCCCCGTTCGAGCAGCCAGCCGCCGCCGCAGACCGACCTTCCGCCCGGCTGCACCGGTGTGGAAAGCCCGGTGCCGGGATCACTGTGGAAGTTCCTGGCCGATCCGGGAAGCCGCCTTCAGGCCGGTGACACGGTGGCCATCATCGAAGTCGATGAAGATGGAGATTGCCGTCACCGCGCCCGTGTCGGGCCGCCTGCGCAGCCTGAACGGCAATCCGGGCCGGACCGTCCGGGCGGGCGACGTTCTGGCGGTGATCGAGGACGGCTGACGGGTCCGTGCAAGATCCGGCCCGCCGTTCAGGTCGTCGTGGCGCAGACCGTGGGCCGGATGCCGGACCGCGCGATGTAGGGGGCCACGTCGAGGCCCGCGAACAGCCCGTGCGCGGTGATCAGGACCGTGCCCATCCCAGCCGCCGCGCCCCCCAGCACATCGGTGTGCAGCGTGTCGCCGACCATGGCGATCCGGTGGGCGGGGATACCGGGCAGGCGTCGGCGGGCCTCGGCGAAGGCGTCGGGGAAGGGCTTGCCGAACCAGCGGGGATGCAGGTCCGCCACATCGGCGATCGCATGGGCATAAAGGCCCGGTTCCATCGTCAGTCCGCCTTCGCGCGGGGCGACGAGATCGGGGTTGGCGACGACCAGAGGGCGGGGCTTGCGCGCGCAGAGTCCCAGAGAGACGACGCTGAAGGGCCGCGTCCCAGCGGGCGGAGGAGAGGAAGAGGAACCCCTCCGCCGTATCCCAGTCGGCGGTGCCGTCGATCAGGTCGAACACGCGGGCCGGGATGTCGGCAAAGCTGTCGTCCCCAGCGGTGATGGCTGCCCAGGTCAGCCCCGGCGCTGCGTCCTCCAGATGCGCCACCGCCACGTCGCGGCTGGACACGACCTCATCCGCCGTAAAGTCGAATCCCAGCCGGTGATACTTGGCCAGTGCCGTCGCGCGGGGGTAAGAGGCGGCGTTCGTCAGCACGATCAGGCGCTTGCCACGGGCGCGCAGCTCCGCCATCCGCTCGACCGCGCCGGGGATCGGCGTGTCGCCCACGTTGAGCACGCCGAAGGCGTCGAGCACGAAGGCATCGTAGCGATCGGCGACGTCGGCCAGCGTCTGCACCTGTATCGACGCTTTCGGAAACGTCGCAGCGGGCAGGCGAGAGCGCACAGCCTCGTAGCGCAGGAAGGCCGCCTCGGCGTCCAGCGGGGTGTCAGACACTCGAATACCCGCCCTCGATCATCAGGATCGCGCCGTTGACCAGTTCGGCGGCGGGCGAGGCGAGGTAGAGCGCGGCATCGGCAATCTCCACCGCCTCGCCGAACCGGCGCAGCGGCGTGCCCGCGATCATCGGGCCGCTCTTTTCCGGCGGCGACCAGACCTGGATGCCCATGGGGGTCAGCACCACGGTCGGGCAGATCGCGTTGACCTGCACGTTGTGCCGCGCCCATTCGGCGCAAAGCGACTTCGTCAGCGCGTTCAGCCCGCCCTTGGACGCGGCATAGGCCGCGTGATCGTCCAGCGCGATGACCCCGGTCTGGCTGGAGATGTTGACGATCTTGCCCCAACGCTGCGCGATCATGGCGGGGGCGAGCGCCTGCGACAGAAGGAAGGGCGCGCGCAGGTTGACGGCCATCGTCTCGTCCCAGTCCGCCAGACTGAAGCTCTCGGCGGGGCCGGTGCGGGATATGCCGGCAGAGTTCACGAGGATGTCGATGGTGCCCCACTCGGCCAGTGCCCGTTCTGCGGCGGCGGTGCAGGCGGCGGGGTCGGCCAGTTCGGCCCGGATCGTCAGGCAGCGTCGCCCCTGCGCACGAACGGCGGCGGCCGTCTCAGTGAGACCACCCTCGTCCCGGGCAACGGCGACGATGTCTGCGCCCGCATCGGCAAAGACGCGGGCGATCTCGGCCCCGATGCCTTTCGACGCGCCGGTGACCATGGCCTTGCGGCCCTCCAGCGAGAAGCGCCTGATCCAGTCGGCCATGGCCTACTCCAGATTGGTGTGGCGGGCGCGCATGGCGGCGGGGTCGGCGCCGATATGGTCGCGCAGCGCGAGGATGAGAAGTTCGAAGGTCAGGTATTGCGCGCCCTCGAAGAGCGAGCCCATCGGCAGGACCGAGGCCGGGTTCGGGCGCCTGGTCGTCGGCCATCGTCTGGGCAGGGATCACCAGCACCACATCGCAGGCCCGGGGGGCCGCGCCGCCCGGCTGGGCCGTGACGCAGGCCGTGCGCGCCCCTGCCCCGCGCGCGACGCCGATCAGCCCGTTCACGGTCGAGAACGATCCCGGTCCGGCGCTGACGATCAGCAGGTCGCCCGGCCCGACGGGCGGCGCGGACATGTCGCCCACCACATGCGCATCAAGCCCGAGGTGATAAAGCCGCATGGCGAGCGCGCGCATCATCAGTCCCTCGCGCCCCACCCCGTAGGCCACGATCCGGCGCGCCTTCGCCAGTTCCTCGACCAAGCGCCTTCAGGCTGACCGGATCGACCCCCTGCGTCGCCTGCCGGATTTCCTCTGCCGCCCGCGCGGCGAGATCGCTGAAATCGGACATGGCCCCCTCCCTAGCCTTGCCGCACCCGGCCACCCGCCGAGGCGGGCACGGTCGCGTCGACCGCCTGCACCAGCAGACCCGTCTCGTCCAGCAGGTCAAGCAGCGTGTAGCGGCTGCGCAGGAAGCGCGCGTTCAGGATCGTGCGGTGCAGGTAGTCCGGCGGCACGCCGATATCGGTCGATACCGCCGGGGCGCCGGCCGCGCGCAGGTGGCGACGCATCTCGTCCGCGCGGCATGAGTTGCCCGGTCAGCCGGGCGCGAAGCGTCGGGCCAGAGCATCACGACACGCTCGCAGCCGTGCGCGGTGCGCGTCGCGGCGTCAGGTGCTTGGCGCGGGTTTCCTCCAGCGCGCGGGCGGCAATCTCGCCGGGGCCGAACGCCGCCTCGATCATCGCGGCCTTCGCCTCCATCGACGGGGCGGCGGCGAGGATGGCGTCGATGTCGAGCCGGGTGAGGTCTTGCGACAGGAGCCAGTCGTACAGGTGCCAGCGTGCTGGCGCAGCCGACGGCCACGCAGGCGCCGTGGCTGACCCGCTCGCCGTTCTGCTTCAGGTCGTCCATTTCCCAGAGATGCGCGATCTGGTGGTCGGCGCCCGAAGCGGGGCGCGAGGAGCCGTGCAATTCCATCGCAAGGCCCACCACCGTCAGCCCGGCGAACAGCCCTTCCAGCGCGGCGCGGTCGCCGGCGGCGATGCGGTCGGGATGCGACAGCCAGCCCCGCAGCCCGCCCTGCACCAGCGGCCAGGCGATATCGTCGATAGCCTCGATCCCGAGCGCGTCCGCGATGATCCAGTCGCCCCCGGCAGGCACCTTGCCCGACAGGTCGCCGTAGCCCCAGCCGGTCATCTCGCGCGGGGCCTTTGCGATCACGTCCAGATCGCCCAGGACGGCGCGGGCGGGACGGCACTGGATGGTCTTCTTGAACCCGCGCTCCGAGAGCGGCGAGCCCGCCGAGGTGTAGCCGTCCATCGAGGCGGCAGTCGCGACACAGAGATAGGGCCGGTCGAGGCCGAAGGCCGCGTGCTTGACCACGTCGTTGATGACGCCGGAGCCGATTGCGACCGGGGTGGAGTCGTCCTGCGCCAGCACCGCGCGCAGGCTGTCGGCAAGTTCCACCGTGGGCTTGGGGCGCGGCTTTGCGGGCAGGATGTGGCGGCGCGTCTCGATTCCCGGCTGCGTGCAGCACCGCCTCGGTCGCGGCACCCGCGGCAGTCCAGGTGTTCTCGTCCGCGATCAGGCAGGCGGGTCCGGCGAACTGACGCCGGTAAAGCGCACCCACCTGCGCCAGCACGCCGGGGCCGATCAGCACCTCGGCCACCGAGGCGGACCGGGCGACGGCCTCGGCGATCGGTGGCCAGGGTCGTCATAGGGGCTGCCCGCCCGAGGACAGCGTGCGCCCGTCCGCGGCGAAGAGGTGAACGCGAGCGGGCGGCAGGCCAAGGCCGACCCGCGCGCCATGGTCAAGCGGCGTGTCGCCCTCGGCGCGGACAACGAGCGGTCTGCCCGGCGTCGGTCTTCACGTAAAGGTAGGCGTCCGCCCCCAAGCGTCTCGCGCAGGGTGACGGTCGCCGCAAGGTCGCCCTGCCCTTCGGGCAGGAGCACAAGATGCTCGGGCCGGATGCCGAGGCGTGTCGCGCCGTCATGCGCCGCGACCGGCAGCGGGACACCACTGGCCTGCACGCGGCCCCCACCGGTCGTCACGTCGAGAAAGTTCATCGCGGGCGCACCGATGAAGCCCGCAACGAATTCGGTGCGCGGGCGATGATAGAGGTCCATCGGCGTGCCCACCTGCTCGATCCGGCCCGCGTTCAGCACCACGATCTTGTCGGCCATCGTCATCGCCTCGACCTGATCGTGGGTGACATAGATCATCGTGGCCTTCAGGTCGCCGGTGCAGCGCCTCAAGCTCGACCCGCATCTGCACACGCAGCTTGGCGTCGAGGTTCGACAGCGGCTCGTCGAACAGGAACACCTTGGGCTGCTTCACGATGGCCCGTCCGATGGCGACGCGCTGGCGCTGGCCGCCCGGACAGCTGGCCCGGCTTGCGGTCGAGATAGGGTTCCAGTTGCAGGATGCGCGCGGCCTCGGCCACCCGGCGCGGCGCGGTCATCGGGCGGCGAAGTTGTTGACCTTCATGCCGAAATCCATGTTCTCGCGCACCGTCATGTGCGGGATAGAGCGCGTAGGACTGGAACACCATCGCCACGTCCCGCTCCGACGGCGCAAGCTGCGACACGTCGCGCCCGCCGATCGAGATGACGCCGGACGAGATCGATTCGAGGCCCGCGATCGCTGCGCAGCAGCGTGGACTTTCCGCAGCCCGACGGGCCGACGAACACCGCGAACTCGCCGTCCGTCGATGTCCAGCGTCACGCCGTGCAGCGCCTGCTGCGCCCCGTAGAACTTGTTGACGGCTTGCAGTTTCACATCGGCCATCTGCGTCCGTGTCCCTCCCTGCCCGCGCCCCGATTTTCCCGTTGACTTCAGGCGGCGTTCGATACATTTATATGGAAGGCGTTACAAATGGAAGTCAACCGTCGAAACGCTGATACCTTAGGGAGGTCACTATGAAACTGAAGCTGCACACAAGCGCGCTTGCGCTTGCTGCCTCGGCCGTTTTGGCCATGGGCGGGCAGGCCGGGGCGTGGTCGCTGGAGGAAGCCGCCAAGCCCTATGCCGGGACCGAGGTCGAACGTGCTGTTCCTCGACCGTCCGGGCTACAATGCCATCAAGCAGATGCTGCCCGAATTCGAGGCGGCGACCGGCATCAAGATGAACATCACCACCGTTCCCTACGAGAACGCGCTCGGCGAACAGGTGCGCGACTTCGTGGCAGGCGGCGACATCGACATCGCGCTGGTCGACCTCGTCTGGCTCGGCAACTTCGCCGAGAACGGCTGGATCGTGCCGGTCGACGACCTTCACCTCCAACCCCGAACTGGCCGACCCCGACCTCGACATGGCCGATTTCTTCCCGCTGCCGCTCAAGGCGTTCGGCGAGTGGAACGGCACGCTCTATGGCCTGCCCTTCGACAACTACTCGGGCCTTCTGTTCTACAACGCCTGCATGCTGAAGGAGGCGGGCTTCGACAAGCCGCCGGCCACCTGGCAAGAGGTGATGGACGTCTATGGCCCGGCGCTGACCAAGGACGGCAAGTACGCCTACGCGCTGCAGTCCAAGCGCAACGAGACGCAGTCGGCCGACAGCTTCGCCCGGATGCTCTGGCCCTTCGGCGGGTCGTTCCTGAACGCCGAGTTCAAGTCGAACCTGAACTCGCCCGAAAGCCAGGCCGGCCTGCAGTTCCGCCAGGACCTGATGAAGTACATGCCCGAAGGCATCGTCGCCTATGACCATGCCGAGACGGTGAACGCGCTGGCGCAGGGCGACGTGGCCTTCATCACCGAATGGTCGGCCTTCTATTCCACCCTCGCCATCGCCTGAGACCTCGACGCTCGGCGATTGCCTGGCCGTGGCGCCCGAGCCGATGGGCCCGGCAGGCCGCAAGCCCGCGCTTGGCGGCTTCAGCCTTGCCGTGGCGACGCCAGGCGGACGACGCCGAAAAGGCGGCGGCCTGGCTCTTCATCCAGTGGGCGACGTCGAAGGCGAATGCCGGCAAGTACCTGGAGCTGGGCGGCGTGCCGGCCCGCCAGTCGGCCTATGCCGACCCGGCGCTGGCCGAGACCTACAAGTTCATCCCGGCGCTGGTCGAAAGCTGGAAGGACGGCGTGCCGGAATTCCGCCCGCGCTTCGCCGAATGGCCCGCGATCACCGAGATCGTGCAGGAATGGGGCACCAAGATGATGCTGGGCGAGGTGTCGGTCGAGGAAGGCGCCAAGACCATCGGCGAAAAGATGGAGGCGGTGCTGGCCGAGGCCGGGTACTACGACGGCAAGAAGCCGCTGGCGCAGTAACCTTCGCCTGACCACCTCGGGCTGCGGCGACCTCCCAGCGCCGCAGCCCGTCCTTTCCTGACCGGAGCCTTCCATGACAACGCGCGTGCGCCGTCGGACGCTGTTCGCCTTCCTCGGACCGGCGGTGTTCGCGCCTGCTGCTGGTGGGCATCGTGCCGCTGCTCTACGCGCTGTGGAAGAGCCTGCATTACTTCAACCTGACCAAGATCGCACAGACCCGTTTCGTCGGCCTCGACAACTACATCTTCGTCCTGTCGGACCCGGTGTTCTGGCAGGCGATGGGGCGCACGGCGCTGTTGTTCGTGCTGTCGGTGCCGGTGCAGATCGCGCTTGGCCTGACCATCGCGCTGGTCCTGCACCGCCCCGGCCTGACCCTGTTCAAGACGCTGACCCGGCTGGCGCTGGTGCTGCCGATGGCCACGACCTATGCGGTGGTGGGCCTGCTGGCGCAGGTGATGCTGAACCAGAAATACGGGGTCATCAACCAGATGCTCGGCTGGTTCGGGGTCGAGGCGATCAACTTCATCGGCGATCCGACCAATGCCTTCATCGCCGTCGTCTTCTGGGACATCTGGCAGTGGACCCCCTTCGTGGCGCTGGTGCTGCTGGCGGGGCTGTCCACCGTGCCGCCCGAGATCGAGGAGGCGGCGCAGCTGGAAACACGCTCGCCCTGGGTCGTGCTGCGCCATGTGCAGCTTCCGTTCCTGATCCCCTCGCTGGTCGCGGTGCTGATCCTGCGCACCGCCGACACGCTGAAGCTCTTCGACATGCCCTTCACGATGACGCGCGGCGGCCCCGGCTCGGCCACCGAATTCATCGCGATCCTGATCGAGCGGGTGGGCAACCGGCAGTTCGACATCGGGCTCGCCTCGGCGCAGTCGATGATCATGCTGGTCGATCACCATCCTGCTCGCACGCCTCTACATCCGCCTGTTCTACCGGGAGGTCCGCTGATGGCCACGACAACCGCACGCGGACGCGGGACTGGCGCTGGAGGGAGCTGCTACTGGTCGTGATTTGCCTCTTCTGCGTCTTTCCCTTCTACTGGATGGTCACGACCAGCCTGAAGACGCAGGTGGTGGCGCTGCAATCGCCCCCCGTCTGGACCTTCACCCCCACGCTTCAGAACTACTGGGAGGTGCTGTTCGAGGACCGGGTGGGCCATGCCCTGATGAACTCGATCATCGTCGCCGTCAGCACCACCGTGCTGGCCGTGGGCCTCGGCACGCCCGCCGCCTATGCGCTGGCGCGGTTCGAGTTTCGCGGCAAGACCGACCTGTGGTTCTGGTTCATCACCAACCGCTTCGTCTCGCCCGTGGTCCTCGCCTTCCCGGTCTTCCTGATCGCGCGCGAGCTGAACCTGCGCGACACGCACCTTGCGCTGATCCTGATGTACCTGACTTTCACCCTGCCCATCGTGATCTGGATCTGCACCGACCAGTTCCGCTCGATCCCGAAGGAGCTGGACGAGGCGGCACTTCTGGAAGGCGCGTCGCAATGGCGCATCTTCCGCTCCATCTGCCTGCCGCTGGCCATGCCGGGCGTGGCGGTGTCGTCGATCCTGTCCTTCATCTTCTCGTGGAACGAGCTGCTCTTCGCCTACATCCTGGCGCCCAAGGCCGCCAAGACCGCGCCCGCCATGGCGATCACCTTCATGGAAGGGTACGACGTGCCCTATGGAAAGATCATGGCGACATCGACGCTGATCGTGATCCCGGTCTTGATCTTTGCGCTGCTCGCGTCAAAGCATCTGGTGCGCGGCCTGACCATGGGCGCGGTGAAGTAACCAGGGACCGTCATGCCGCGTGCGCCGAAACTGCCCAAGGTCGATACCGAAGAGCGGTTCCTGGCGCAGGTCGCCTGGGCCTATTACGTCGAGGGGCTGACGCAGGAAGGCGTGGCGGACAAGCTGCGGCGCCACCCGCCTGCGGGTGAACAAGGCGATCTCCGAGGCACATCGCCGCGGGCCTCGTGCGGATCACCTTCAACACCGCCTTCGCCGCCTGCGCCGAGCTTGAGGCCGCGCTGCGCGAGACGCTTCGGGCTGAAGCAGGCCTATGTGGCCCCGGCCCCGCAGGACCCCAAGGATGTGCAGATGATCGTCGGCGCCGCGCTTGGCCATGTGCTGACCGAGGTGCTGGCCGATCCGGCGGTGAAGCTGTTCGGCATGTCCTGGGGCGGGACGCTGAACATCGCCACCCGCTTCGTGGCGGCGATGGAGCGCCCCGACCTCGAGGTGATTTCGGTCATGGGGGGCCTGACGCGCGGGTCGGACCTGAACTCGTTCGAGATCACGACGCGGCTCGCCGACCTGCTGGGCGCGCAGCACAGCTATTTCACCGCGCCGCTCTATGCAGGCTCGGCAGAGAGCCGGGACACGATCATGCAGCTCGACGTGTTCCGCGAGGTGCTGGAGAAACTGCGCAGCGTGGATGCAATGGCGATGGCGGCGGGGGACCTTTCCAAACGCTCGCTTCTGATGCGCGACGGCCTGCCCTCGGACGTGTCGGTGGAGGAACTGATCGCGCTCGGCGGCGTGGGCGACGTGCTGGGCACGGTGATCGATGCAGACGGACAGCCGCTCGACCATCCGATCAACGAGCGCATCATCGGCATCGGACTGTCGGACCTGTCGCGCATCCCGAACGTGATCCTGGCGGCGGGCGGCGCGCACAAGGTGCCGGTGATCCGCGCGACGCTTGGGCGGCGGGTGATCGACAGCTTCGTGACGGACGAGGCGCACGGCGCGGGCGCTGGTCGAAGGCGCGCGGTGATGCTGACCATCGGGATCGACCTCGGCACCTCCGGCATCAAGGCGGTTCTGTTCGAGGATGCCGCGCGCGCGGTAGCGACCGCATCGCAACCCATCGCCGTATCCATCCCCCATGTGGGGTGGAGCGAGCAGGACCCCGACCTGTGGGTGACGGCCGTCTGGACCTGCCTCGACAGCCTCGCCGCCGCAGGCCCCGCGCGAGATGGCGGCGGTCGAAGGGATCGGGCTGTCGGGGCAGATGCTGGCCGCGCTGCTTCTGGGGGCGGACCTGCGCCCGCTGCGCCCGGCGATCCTGTGGAACGACCAGCGCGCCATCGCCGAATGCGCCGAGTTGCTGGCGATGTGCCCCGACATCGGGATGCGGACGAACGGCCAGCCCGACCCCGGCATCGCCGCGCCGAAACTCCTGTGGCTGCGCAAGCACGAGCCGGAGGTGATGGCGAAGGCCCGGATGCTGATGCTGACCAAGGACTACGTCCGCCTGGCGCTGACAGGCGAGGTCGCCTCGGACCCGACCGACGCCGGTGGCACGCAGCTTCTGGATTGCCGGACGGGGACCTGGGACCCGGCGCTCTGCGCTCTGGTCGGCTGGGACCCCGAGCATCTGCCGCCGCTGGTGAATGCATGGGATGCGGCGGGCGGGCTGCGTGCGGACCTCGCCGCACGCTGGGGAATGCGGGCGGGGCTGCCGGTGGCCTGCGGGTCGGGCGACAACATGGGCTCCACCCTCGGTGCGGGGGCGGCCGTGCCGGGGGATGCGGTGCTGACCATCGGCACCTCGGGCGTGGCCTGCATCGTGGACGCGGCCTTCCACCCCGGACCCAGCCGCGCGATCCTGACCAGCGCCCATGCCGCGCCCGACACCTACCTGTCGATGGGCGTGGTGATGAGCGCGACCGCCGCGCTCGACTGGACGGCGCGGCTGGGGCGCAGCACGGCGGCCGACCTGGCGGGCGAGGCGGAGCAATTCGCGGCGTCCGGACGGCTGGCGGATGCGCCGGTGTTCCTGCCCTGCCTCAACGGCATCCGCACCCCCCTGAACCGGCCCGACATGACCGGCCGGATGGAAGGGCTGCACCCGGGCGTGACGCATGCCATGCTGGGCTATGCGGTGATGGAGGGCGTGGCCTTCCAGTTCGCCGATTGCGTGGCGGCACAGCGCGAGGTGGGCGTGGCGGCGCGCCGCTTCCTCGCGGTCGGCGGCGGCACCCGCTCGGCGCTCTGGCTGAGGCTGGTGGCGACCGCGCTGGACCAGGCGCTGGAACTTCCCGCAGGCGCCGACATCGCAGGCCCTGCGGGCGCAGCGCGGCTGGCCAGCGTGGCGGCGGGGGCGCCCCTCGCGGTGCTGGCGAGGCGCCTGCCGACACTGCGCATGGTCGAACCGGATGCTACCCTGCGGCCGCTGTTGGTCGAGCGGAAGGCTCGCTTCGACGCCCTCGTCCCGCCGGCCTGAGACGCCCAGTCACGCATACGCGCCGCCCTTGCGCCAAACGGCAGGGATTGAACCGCGGGCAGAGGCCGATCCGGGCCGTCTGCCATTCGCGCTTTACTTTCTGCGCTTACCATTCACACAACAGTCTCGGCGGTCTGAAACCAACGGAGGCGACGATGAGTCTCGTTCTGGGGTGCGGCCAAGGTCGGGCAAACCTGCAACGTCTGCCGCTGGCGATCCTGTTCGGCTGCCTGACGCTGTTGCTCTCGGCCTGCGCCGGTGGACTTCCGCAGAGCTTCAGGCAATCCCTTTCCGTCATCACGCCGGAAAGGGTGAACTTCTCGGAGCTTGCCTATTACGCCGAGCGTTCGTCGTCGGCCTATGACTCGATCGACGTCATCCGCAAGACCTATCCCCTGACCACGCGCGCGGTGACCGTGGCCTCGGTCGATGTGCGCTACTTCATCGAGACCGATCCGGCGGGCCGCACGCAGACGCTGTCGATCCGGGGCACGGCGGAGCGGCCGAATGTGTGGGAGGATGTCGAGACGGCCCTCGTCCCCGACAGCCTTCTGGGCATCCCCCTGCATCGCGGGTTCCAGCGCGATGCCCAGGCCATCTTCGACGATGCCACCCCGCATCTGCGGAAGGATTTCCGGCTTCGCATCACAGGCCATTCCCTGGGCGGAGCGGTTGCCCTGATCCTGGCCGAATACTACGCGAAGGAAGGGTTCACGATCGAACGGCTGGTGACATTCGGGCAACCCAGGGTCGCCACCGCGATGACCACGGAAGACGTCAACGGCCTGCGCGAGATCACGACCCGCGTCGTGAATGATCTGGACGTGGTTCCCATGATCCCGCCCTACACCGCGGTGCGCCGCTACCAGCACTTCACGCCAGAGGTGATCCTTCTGGAAGGACCCAGCTACGTCTACCTGGACGAGCATGATGCCGATCGCCTTTCGATCGGCGATTTCTGGCGGAACCTGACGGACTTTTCGGCGAAGGAGCATCACATGGACGGATACCTCGCCAATATCCGGGGAAAGGTTGCGAACGGGTCGCGTCAGGTGCCTTACCTGTTCCGGAACAACGTCCAAAGCCCGATGGTGGCCCAAGCCGCCCAGCCGTCGAACTGAATGCCGCAGCCGGGGGGCAGAGGCGCCTATCGTCGCCAACGGCGTGGCACAACGGGCGTCAGGCCGGACCGTACAGCGCTTCGTCCGAAACCTCCATCCGGGCGGTCAGCAAGCTGCATTGCAACCGGTCGATCAGCGACGCGGTGACCGAGCCAAGAAGCCAGCGCGCGACCATGCCCTGCTTGTGATGGCCGACGACCACCAGATCGGCAGAGACCTCGGCCGCCGTTTCGACGATGCAACTCACGGGATCGGCCGTTCGCAGCCGCGCGGTGTGGGGCAGGCCCATCCGTTGCAGCCGCTGGACACCTTCGTCCAGGATCTTCTGGAACTCTTCCGTCTGGTCGCGGGGAACATAGGCCACCCCCGCATCGGCCACGACCGGCACATAGGCCGCCGCATCGATCACGGCCAGAAGCACCACATGGGCGCTGCAATGCTTGGCAAGCAGCGCCCCTTCGCGCAGCGCAAGCCGTCCCTCGAGCGTTCCGTCATAGGCGAGCAGGATCGTGCGATACATGTCGACCTCCATCGGGATGTTGCATCGACGATCCTACGCCTGGTCGCGCCTGCAAGCAAATTCCGGCAGGCGACCCGGCGATGACGACGTCAGGTCGAACCGTCCAGCAGCCACGTGATCCGCCGCATCGCGACGCGGCGGTTCAGCGCCTCGGCTTCAGCGGTCGGCACGCGAAGGAAGCGTTCGCCGTAGCCCTGAACGATCATGTTCTCGGGCGGCACGGCAAAGATTTCGCTCAGCGCAAGCGCGATGGACTCGGCGCGACGGTCGGACAGGGCGAGGTTCGAGGCCGCGCTGCCGACGGCATCGGTGTGACCCTCGACAAGGAAGACCTCGCCCGGGTTCTCGGCGATCAGGTCGCGCATCAGGGTCGCGATGCGCGACAGCTTGCGGGCCTCTTCCGGACGGATCGCGCTCGACCCCGTCGCGAAGGTGATCGGGTCGCCCGTCAGTTCCGGCGCAAGCTCGCGCAGCTGCCGCGTCTCGCGCACCTGCGCAAGGCTGAACGTCCGCCCCAGGTCGATGTCCTCTGCATCTTCCAGCACGGCGCGCAGCAACGCCGGATCGCTGTCTTCGGCGAAGCGCAGCGCGGGCAGTCTGGGCTTGGGCAATTGCGAGACGCGGACCGGCTCGTAGAGGCGCGCATCGTTGATGATCGGGACAGAGGTGCCATCGGCGCGCAGCAGCTCACGCCGCACCACCCGGCCCGTCGCGTCGCGCACGGTCACGATCTCGGACCCGTCGGGGCGGGCCAGCCGCGTCAGGGTAGAGCCGTCGGCGTAGCGGTCCGTCGTCTCGACCACCCCCGGCGCGCGAAGGTTCGCGTTGTCGTCCTTCCAGATGGCAAGATCGCCATTGCCGCGATCCACCACCACCCGGTCGCCGGAATTCGCGACCACGCGATTATTGTTGATCAGCATTCCCACGGCAACCGCGCCCAGGGCCAAGAGACCCGCCTTCTCGAGATCGGACAGGCCGTCGTCGTCGTCATCATCCTGCACTTGGGTCGGCTGGGTGGTGACGACCGGGGTCGCGAAATCCTGCGCGCTCGACCGCGCTTCCGCCGCACCCAGTGTCTGCGTCGTGGTCTGGGTCGGGGCAGGTGCCGCGCCGCCGCCCAGGGCCTCGACCGCGGCGAGGCCCGCGGGATCGGCTGCCGCGCCCCCGGTAGCGGGGTCAGCAGGCTGCACGGTTTCCGACAGTGTTTCGACAGCCGCCGCGACTTCGGGATCGGCCAGCAGTTCTTCCATCACCTGCTCCTGCTCGGGCGAAGGTTCGGGAAGCGGCTCGGCCGTCACATTGCCGTCGACGGGTTCCTCCGGCGCAGCGCCAGCGTCAGGGTCCGGCGACGCCGGATCGGCGGCGACTTCGGCCTCGGGGGCGGCAGGGGCCGCTTCGGGCGCAGGCTGGACGAGCGCGGGGTCCTGGGTGCCCTCGTCGGTCGCGGGTTGGGTTGCGCCCTGTTCCGCGGGTGCGGCTGTTTCAGGTGCGGGTTCCGCGGGGGCAGGCGCGGGTTCTTCAGCGATGGCCGCAGGCTCCTCGGGTGCAGGCGCGGGTTCCTCGGCGGTGGCCGCAGGCTCCTCGGGTGCGGGCGCGGGTTCCTCGGCGGTAGCCGCAGGCTCCTCGGGTGCAGGCGCGGGTTCCTCGGCGGTGGCCTGCGGCGCATCGACCGGTGCCGATGTTCCGGCCTCGGACGGTTCCGGGGCAGTCGTGTCCTCAACCGGGGCGACCGGAGCGGCGGCTTCGGGATCAGCCGTCGCAGGCGCGGTTTCGTCCGGGGCGGCAACGTCAGGTGCCTGCGTCTCGGGCGCAGCGGCGGGATCCGTCGCACCCGTGTCAGACGCGGCCGGATCGGTCACCTCTGCTTCAGGTGCGGCCCCCTCGGGTGCGGGCACAGTCTCGGGTGCGGCGCCCGAGGGGTCCTCGGCGACGGGCACATCTGCAGCAGGCGCGTCTGCGGCAGGTTCCTCGGCCGCAGCGGGGGGGTCCTGGGTCGGTGCGGCGGCTTCGGGCACGACCTGTTCAGGCGGGGCGTCGGCCTGAGGTTCAGGGACAGCTTCACCCGCCGGCTCCTCCGGTGGGGACGCCCCGCCCTCGGCCTCGTTCGGATCCGCGGGCGGGCAGTCGACCTGAGTGGGGTCCTCGGCGCAGGTCTGGATTTCCCAGACTTTTCCATCGAACGGGGCCAAGGACATGCCCGCCTCGCCGTGCGGAAGGCGGACCTGCGCGATCACCGGAAAGGGCTGCGCGATGGACAGGCAAAGCGACAGGGCTGTCGTCGCTTTCAGAATGGATCGGGTCATCGGCTGGCCTTTCGGGAAACTGGGTGTCTCAAATTCGCAATCATACCCGTAGAACGCACCATTCCGATACGGGTTCCGCCAAGGCGGCCGTCGGTGCGACTCGGCGGGCAAGAGGGTGCCTTGCCCCGATCTCGACCGGGGGCGGACATCTTCGAATTGCCGCAAACTGGCCACAATCTTCAGTTGCGCGACAAGACTGTTTTCGCAACGCGATACAACCTGTCCAAAAGGACCAGTTCGCCCTGCCGATAAAGCGCAGTAAGATCATGGAATTAACGGCTTAGTAACCAAACTCTCGCAGCTTTCGATTGAGGTTTGATCCTGGTCGTCCCGAATTGAACCCGATCTGGTTCCGAGTCCTGTAGTAAGATTGCGAAACATTATGACCACCGCCCAGCCATTTTCCGATGATGACGCCATTCTGAAGTCCGTCCTGGCGATGGCCCCCCCGGCCCCGCAAAGGATCGCTGCGCATCGGGCAGACACCGGGGCGGTGAACTGGAACCTGCCGGGCTTCGGGGGCAAGGTCCGCATCGGCACCGTCTTTGGCGACCTTCCGATCGAGGCGTTGCGCGTGCGGGACGAGCTGCGCACCATCTCCGGTTCGGTTGTCCGGGTGCAGTGGGTCGACAAGATTCACCTCGACGAAGATTTCCTGCGAACCCATTCCAGCGCCATCCCGGTCGAGATTGCCGCGAATGCCTTTGGCGCGGGCAAGCCCTTGAACGCGATGGTCGTGTCGCCCCGGCAAGAGGTCTGCACCGAAGCCCACGTCGCCTCGCGCTTCCTCACAGGCGAGAAGATACAGGGTGCCTTCAACGCGCACCGCGCCCCGGCGGCGGGTCTGACCTATTACCGCTTCCATTGCGGCGAGCCTGTGATCGTGCGCGCCGAGGGTGTCTGGGTGCGCATCCAGCCCTAACGGCCGGCGCAGGTCCCGTGTCCCCCGACCGCCGTGCGTTCCTGGTCGTCAGTTCGGGAAGGCGACCGTGGCGATGGCGCGGTCGACCTTTGCCGTGGCCCATGTGACCGGGGGCTGCGGCGCGCTGACCTCATCGGCAATCGTGGTGCCCTCGCCTGTGGTCAACGTCACGGTCGACCCGGCATTGGTCACCGTGACCTCGCCTTCCAGGACCAGAACGGCATAGGCCCCGTCCAGCGGCCCGCCCCAGACGGTCGTGCCGCGCACGCCCAATGTGGCGAAGGAGGTCGTGATCTGCACCTGACCATCGCCCCCCTCGACCCGACCGCCAACGAAAAGAAACGCCCCGCCCAGAACAGCGAGCGCCAGCCGGTTGCCCGACTTTTCCGGGGCATAGATGAACTCGTCCAGCGTCAGGGTGGCATTCTCGCCCAGGGTCAGGCGCGTCTCGTCGTCCAGCCTCGCCTCGAGCCGCGCATCCTTGCCTGTGCTGAGCTTGTCGCCGAACAGCACCGCATCGCCAACCGCCAGCGTCCGGGTGCCGCCGCCGCTTTCGGCTGTCACCTCGTTCCGGACGCGGTCCGCCTGACCGATCGGCTGTGCCTCGGCCCAACCGGAAAGGATTGCCAGACCAAGGGCAGACAAGAGACAGAGCAGACCTGATCGCATCACGACCTCCCTACGGTCGCTCTTCGACCGCGACACTGCATGATCGTCCTACGGACGCGCCAAGGCAATGGTTTCGCCGGCCTGCGTCAGAACCGATAGACTGCACCCAGGATAGGTCCGGACAGGCTGATGTTCAGGTCGCTCAACTCATCCTCGTCCTTGTCGATGTCGAGGTAGCGATAACCGCCCTGCACCGACCAGCGGTCGTTGATGCGGTAGCCCACGGTCGCGATGATCTGGTACGTGCTGTCCGATCCCACGCCAAAGCCGCCCGCATCCAGGAACAGCGCGCCATACCATTTCTCGTTGAAATTGGCCTTGATGCGCGCGGCCAGCAGCGGGTCGACCCAGTTGTCATCCGCCTCGAACACACGGGTCGCCGCGAGGTTGCCCGAGAAGGTCGTGGTGACGTCCGACCAGTAGGCGCGCGCGCCAAAGCCGAGATCGACGCTGGTCCGCTCATCGGCGTGGACGCGATACATGCCGTAGCCGCTGAGCATGGTCAGCTTGGTGTCGACCACCACCTCCGAGAACGCCAGCCCGCGCGGGGTGGGTGCGGTCGGCGAGACGTTGAAATAGATGAAATCGCCGATGAAGCCCCAGTTGCCCGTCCGCGCCTCGATCGCGCCCATGAAGGCCATGTCCAGGTCCTGAAGGGCATCACTGATGCTGAGCGATCCCTCGACCGACCCGAGCGGCGTGTCGAGCGCGACATCGGTCTTCGGGAACCACAGATAGATGGATCCGTCGAATGTCCAGTCCTGCGCAAGGGCGGGGGTCGCCGCGAGCAGGCAGATGCCGGCCAGAAGGTTGCGCATCGCATGTCCTTTCGTCTCTCGGACCCTGGAGGTCCACTGTCGCAGCAGCCGCCCGTTCCGGGCAAGGGCCTGGACAGGCGGACCGTAACGTCTCGCACCGCGCTGCGGCAAGGACTTCGCTCGGGATCGGTGTGGCGGCGCAACCGTTTTGGCGCGAAATGAAAAGCAATCGGAACACGGCGCGTGCAAACCGCGTGACGTAGGGCGCGCAGGACCCGAGAATGTCACAGCGCTTCGCTTGTGGTTCACCGGAGTACTGACAATCCGACACGAACAGGCTTAAGAGTTAACCAGACAAGGCGCGTCAAAGCGCGAAAGGGACAGGGAATGCGTGGGGCTTTGCTTTACAGGAACGGTCTGGCAGCGGTCGCGATCGCTGTCGTCGCGCTGCTTGGCGGAGTCTGGCCGCCGCTCGTCCTGGCGCAGGAAAGCGGCGAACCAGCCCAGATCCAGTTGCCCGACCCCCTGACGCCCGAGGCGATCGATGCGCTCGTCTCGCGCCTCTCGGACGAGCAGGTGCGCACCCTGCTGATCGAGAGGCTCGACGCGGTGGCAGCCGAACAGGCCACAGAACCGGCGGGACCGGTAAGCGCCGTGGACTTCCTGACCGATGTCGTCGCGCGCACCTCGAGCACGGTGCAGGAGCGCATCCTGGCAACACCCGATGCCATCGCCGCCGAAGTGGAGGTCGTCACCGACATTGCCGCGCGTCTGGGGAATAATGGCATCTGGCAGTTCCTCGCCATCTTCGCCGTCGCGATCGCCTCGGGCATCGCGGCGGAGTGGATCGTCTACCGCTTCATGCGCCGATCCCGCCTGCCGGAACCAAGCGGGCCGGAACCGCGCGACGTGTTCGAGGCGTTGCCGATCCTCGGTCGCCGCCTTGTGCGGGACTTCGCCGGCGTCATCGTGTTCTTCATCGTCGGACATCTGGTGATCAAGGCACTGATGCCGCCGCAGGACGCCGCATTGACCCACATCGTCTGGCGCTACCTGATCGTGATGCCGCGCATCGGCAACGCGATCCTGCGCTTCTTCCTCGCGCCACGGCGGCCCGACCTGCGGCTGGTGAACTGCGACGACACGACGGCCTGGCGGCTGTTCCGCAACTTCTTCGGCATCGTCGCTGCTGCTCGGCGTCGGCTTCACGCTGTTCGGGTCTGAACCAGCATCCGCGGCAATGCCGAAACAGGCCAACGAGATCGGTTTCCTTATCAACACCGCGATCTTCGCTCTGGCTGGGCTTCACCGTCTGGCGTGCCCGCACCGGCCTGACGCCAGATGATGCTGGGCCGCCGAGCCTGGCCGCCCACACCCCGACCGAGATCGAGGTGGCGCGCTGGTATCCCTGGTACGCGATCGGGGCGATCGCCGTCATCTACGTCTTGTCGCTCGTGCTCGGCGCGATGGGGCAGGCGAGCGATGCTGCGGGGCGGCGATCATTTCATCAGCCTTGCCGTGCTGCTGATCGCGCCCGCTGCTCGACTCGCTCATCTTCGCGCTCGATGGCCGCGCTTCGTGCCGCCGATGCGCGGCGAGGGACCGCGTGGCCAAGAGGGCCTATCACGTCCAACCTGCGGGCCTATATCCGTATGGGCCGCGTCGCGCTGTTCGGTGCGGTCCTGCTGATCACCGCGCGGCTTTGGGACGTGTCGCTGACGAGCATGGCCTCGTCAGGCGTAGGCGAACAGTTCGCCGCCACATCTGATCCAGGCGATGATGATCTGCGTCGTGGGCTACTTCGTGTGGGAGATCGTGCGCCTGCTGATCAACCGCAAGCTCGCGAACGAGACACACCGGCACCGAAGGCGTGACCGATACGGACGGCGATACGCCGCATGTCGGCGGCCAGCCCGGTTCGCGCCTTGGCACGATCCTGCCGCCGGTCAGCTGGGCGCTTCAGGCGGTCATCATCATCGCTGACGGTCCTGACCGCCCTCGGGAACCTCGGCATCAACGTGACGCCCCTGCTGGCAGGTGCCGGCGTTGCGGGCCTCGCCATCGGCTTCGGCGCGCAGAAGCTGGTCAGCGACATCATGTCGGGGCTGTTCTTCCTGATCGACGACGCCTTCCGGCTGAACGAATACATCGACACCGGCGGCGTGCAGGGCACGGTCGAGAAAATCTCGCTCCGCTCGATCCAGTTGCGCGATTCCAAGGGACCGGTGCTCATCATCCCCTACAGCGACATCGACAAGGTCACCAACTTCGGCCGCGACTGGGGCATCATGAAGCTGCGCTTCACCGTGCCCTTCGGCACCGACACCGAGAAGGTGCGCAAGATCTTCAAGAAGATCGGGCAGGAGATGATGGAGAATCCCGAGCTTGCCCCCGGCTTCATCGAACCATTCAAGGGCCAGGGCGTGGCCGAGTTCACCGATTACGGCATCGTCGTGCGCGGCAAGTTCATGCACAAGCCGGGCGCGCAGTTCGGCATCCGCAAGCAGATCTTCAAGCGCGTGCAGGAAGAATTCGCAGCCGAACGGCATCGAGTTCGCCCGGCGCGAGGTGAAGGTCAGCGTCAGCGGTGCCGGAGGCGAGCACCTGACCGAAGAGCAGACGCATCAGGTGGGTGCGGCGGCGGCTGAACTGGTTGCTGCCGACGAACGGGCCAAGGCGGCAGCGGCGGCCAAGGCCAAGGCATGACCAACCTGCCTCAGCCCCGATTCGCGAATGTCGGAAAGGGCCGCCGCGGTCGGGCAACTCGATCCCGCCGATAGGCCCGCCGGATCGAGGCCCGCCTGTTCGAGCGTCCCGAGCGCGGCATTGACCGACCCGCGCGACATGCGGGCCATCGCGCCGATCTCGGGCTGGAGGACATCGACGAAACCCTCGCGATCGGACGGCTGTTCCGCGAGGATGGTCAGCAACAGCGCGACCCGCTGCACCGGATCGACGCAGCGCACCGCCCCCAGACAGCGACATGGCTGTCCCCAGGTTGCCCAGGATCAGCATCGCGATGTGACGCCAGGTCTCGGGGCTCGCCTGTGTGATCCGCAGCAACTCGGCACGACTGAGGCGCAACAGGCGGCACTCGTTGCGGGCGACCAGCGAGATGATCCTGGGCCGGGCGGCCACCGCCGCCATCTCTCCGGTCCAGAACCCCGGGCCGACGATCAGAACCAGCGTCGGGGTTTCGCCAAGCGGCTGGACGTGAACCTCGACCCGCCCCTCGACAATCCCGAACAGCGCCGCACCTTCGTCGCCCACCTGATACAGCGCCTCGCCCGCCCTGCGATGGATCACGTCGCTGCGTGAAAGGACGGTTTCGGCGAACTCGCTCGGCAGGGTGGACAGCCAGCCCAACCGCCGGACCGGCGAGCCATCGGGGATTTGCACCATCCTCGCTCCGTTTGTCCAGAATTCGACAAGGGCAAACTCGCCTTTCGTATAGCCTGCCGCTCACATTCTTGCGAGGGGGGGTTCCACACATGAGAAAATTCATTCTGTCGGCGCTGTTCGGCATGGGGGCGACAGTCGCCCTTGCGCAGGACGCGCAGAAACCGAACATCGTCGTCATCTGGGGCGACGATATCGGGCAGTTCAACATCAGCGCCTACAACAACGGCATGATGGGCTACCGCACGCCGAACATCGACAGCATCGCCAAGGATGGCGCCCTGTTCACCGACTGGTACGGCCAGCAAAGCTGCACCGCCGGGCGCGCGGCCTTCGTCACGGGCCAGTCGCCGATCCGCACCGGGCTGACCAAGGTCGGCCTGCCCGGGGCGCCAGAAGGGATGCCCGCCGAAGACCCGACCATCGCCACGATCCTGAAGGCGCAAGGCTACGCGACCGGCCAGTTCGGCAAGAACCATCTGGGCGACCGCAACGAGCATCTGCCGACGGTCCACGGCTTTGACGAGTTCTTCGGCAACCTCTACCACCTGAACGCCGAGGAAGAGCCCGAGAACCCGGACTATCCGCAAGGCGCCGAGTTCAAGGCGATCTTCGGACCGCGCGGCGTTCTGGACTGCGTGGCGACCGACGCCGATACCGAGGCCCCCGATCCCCGCTTCGGCGCCTGGGGCAACCAGAAATGCACCGACACCGGGCCCCTGACGCGCAAGCGGATGGAAACCATCGACGAGGAGGTCACGACGAAAGCGCTCGATTTCATGAATCGGACGCATGCCTCGGGCAAGCCGATGTTCCTGTGGTACAATACCACGCGGATGCACGTCTTCACGCACCTCAAGCCCGAGTCGGAGGGCAAGACGGGCTATGGCATCTATGCCGACGGGATGGTCGAGCATGACGGCATGGTGGGCCAGATCCTGGCAGAGATCGAGAAACTCGGCATCCAGGACAACACCATCGTCATGTATTCCACCGACAACGGGGCCGAGACCTTCACCTGGCCCGACGGCGGCACGACGATGTTCCGTGGCGAAAAGAACACCAACTGGGAAGGCGGATACCGGGTGCCGACCGTCATCCGCTGGCCGGGGGTGATTCAACCGGGGACCGTGATCAACGACATCGGCACGCACGAGGACATGCTGCCCACGCTCGCGGCCGCAGCGGGCGACCCCGATGTGAAGGAGGCCCTCCTGCCGGTAAAGAACTGGGCGGCAGCACCTACAAGGTGCATATCGACGGCAACAACCTGTTGCCGGCCCTGAAGGGCGAGGCCGAGTGGCCGACACGCTCCTTCATCTACTGGACCGATGACGGTTCGGTGGCCGCCCTGCGTTTTGACGACTGGAAGGTGACCTTCCTCGAGCAGGAGGCCGATGGCCTGCGCGTGTGGCAGGACCCGTTCAAGGTCTTGCGGGCCCCCTTGCTGGCCAACCTGCGGATGGACCCGTTCGAGCGGGCGGAGCACGAGCACGCCATGGGCTACCAGCAGTGGTACATGGAGCGCATGTTTGCCTTTGCGCCGGCAGGTGCCTACGTCGCGCGCTGGCTCCAAAGCTTCAAGGAGTTCCCGCCGCGGCAGAAGCCGGGCAGCTTCAACCTCGACAATGTCATGAACGCGGTCATGTCCGGCGCGACCGGCAAGTAGCCGACAACGGTGGGGGACACGGTGGTGTTGTGTCCCGCCTGCCCCGCCACAGGATCGGCTGACGGCATCCCGCCCCCAAGTGCGGGGTGCCGTTCTTTTCATCGGAGGGACTCCCCATGCTCCGCCTGATCGCTGCCCTGCTCTGTCTCGCCTCCCCCCTCTGGGCGCAAACCGCGCCGCTTGAAAGCTGGACAGATGGCCCGAACAAGACCGCGATCCTCGACTTCATCGAGGCCGTGACCGATCCCAAGGCGGCCACCTTCGTGCCCGTCCCCGACCGCATTGCGGTCTTCGACAATGACGGCACGCTCTGGGCCGAACAGCCGCTCTATTTCCAGTTCTTCTTCGCGCTCGACCAGGCCCGCAAGAAGGCCGCGGCCGATCCCGCCTGGGCGTCGACCCCGGCGCTGAAGGCCGCCGCCGCTGGCGACATAAAGGCGATCATGGAAGGCGGCGAGGCCGCGCTGATCGAGGTTGTGACCGCCACCCATTCCGGCATGTCGGTGGATGAGTTCACCGCCTCGGTCGCCGACTGGATCGCAACGGCCAGGCACCCGCAGACTGACATGCGCTTCACCGAGATGACCTATCAGCCGATGGTCGAGTTGCTGGACTACCTGCGCGCCAACGACTTCCAGACCTGGATCGTCTCGGGCGGCGGCGTGGATTTCATGCGCGCCTTCACCGAAACCGCCTATGGCATCCCGCCGCAGCAGGTCATCGGATCGCTCGGCAAGGCGCAGCCTCCAGACCGTCGACGGGAAGCCCCAGGTCATGAAGGACCCCGCCATCGCCTTCATCGACGACAAGGAGGGCAAGCCCATCGGGATCGAGCGCAACATCGGCAAGCGCCCGATCTTCGTCGCGGGCAACTCAGACGGCGACCTTGCGATGCTGCAATGGGCGACCGCCGGCGATGGCCCGCGCTTCGGCATGATCGTCCACCATACCGATGCCGTGCGCGAATATGCCTACGACCGCGACAGCCATATCGGCCGCCTCGACAAGGCGCTCGACGCTGCCCCCGCCGCCGGATGGACGGTCGTCGACATGGCGAAGGACTGGGAGCGGGTCTACACCGGGTCTGGGAACTGACGGTGGATTGGTCGGAGTGGAGGGATTCGAACCCCCGACATCCTGCTCCCAAAGCAGGCGCGCTACCAGACTGCGCTACACTCCGACGCCCGCCTTCCTAGCGATGTCCTGACCGGTTGGAAAGCATCTATTCGGAACAACTCCAGGCGGCGTCGGCGCAGGCCCGGGTGCCGCAACTCCGCACCCGGCGCGATGCCCAGCTTTGCGGCCAGCCCGCCGTTGATCTCCAGCACCGCGACCACGCCCTTCGCCGCCGTCGATCGGCGTCAGATCCTGCGGCACCGCATTGGAATGCACGCGCGTCACGCGGCCCGTGCCATCGGCAAAGATCATGTCCAGCGGGATCAGCGTGTTCTTCATCCAGAAGCGTCGCACGCTGCGGCTGCGGATAGACGAACAGCATCCCGGCCGAGCTCGGCAGGCTCTCGCGGAACATCAGCCCGCGCGCGCGTTCTTCGCCGTCATCGGCCACTTCGACGGTAAAGCGCGCCTGCCCGAACGGCCCGCGCACATCGACGACATCCGTGCGACACGCCGCCCGCAGCGAACCCGTGCAGGCGAGCAGCGCCAGCAACGGCGGCCCCGCTCAGCCGCCTTGCCGCGCCGCCGCTTCCCATGACACCACCTGAACCGCCATCCGCCCGCGCTTGCCCTCGACGATGCGCAGACCGATGGCCTCGCCCGCCTGAAGGTCGGCAAAGCCCGACTGGCGCAGCACCTCGACATGGATGAACACGTCCTCGGGCCGCCCGAACACATTGGCAAAGCCGAAGCCCTTGCCCTTGTCGAACCATTTCACCCGGGCCGGCTCCATCGGCAGCGCGGCGATCTCTTCCGGGGTCACGACGTGCTCGTCATCCGACAGCGCAAAAACCGCACCCGCCGGCGGTTCGATCGACAGCACTTCGACGGCCTGAACGCCGCGCTGCGTCTGCTGGACCCGCACGGTGATGCCCGCGCCGTCCGCGACCGAGCCCTGCCCGAAATTCCGCAGAACGTTGGCGTGCAGCAGGATATCCGAGGGGCTGTCCTCGCTCACGACAAAGCCAAATCCCTTGGCAGGATCGAACCACTTCACGTGACCATGCATGGTCTGCAAGGCCTTGTCGTCTTCCATAATATCCAGAGTCCTGTCCCCAGAATGATCACACTATGCGCAGGATTTGCCGTCAACTTGCCCGCTCTTTCAAGCATAAAACTGCATACGTTATCAGCCACGCTCGGAAAGTTGCCGGTTATGGGCTCAGCCGCTGGACCGTCCAGCTGTCCGAAGTTCGCGTCCGCGACCAGCGAAACCGGTCATGCAACCGGAACGCGCCATCGGCCCAGAACTCGATTTCCGACGGGGCGGATCCGGATGCCGCCCCAGAACGGCGGGCGCGGCGGATTCGGTCCCTTGCTGCGCCGTCACCTTCGCCACTTCGGCCATCAGCGCCGCGCGCGAGGCCAGCGGCTGCGACTGCGCCGAGGCCCAGGCCCCCAGGCGGCTCTTCAGGCTGCGGCTGGCGATAGTAGGCGTCGGCCTGCGGCCCTTCCTCGCGTTCGGTACAGCCCGCGCACGCGGATCTGGCGGCGCAGCGATTTCCAGTGCAGAACGAAGGCGGCCGTGCCGCGTCGCCTCGATCTCCTGCGCCCTTTGCGGCTGGCGTAGTTGGTGTAGAAGACGAAGGCTCGCGTCCTCGATCTCCTTCAGCAGCACCATGCGGACGTTGGGCATGCCCGCCGCGATCGACCGTGGCCAGCGCGATGGCGTTCGGATCGTTCGGTTCCAGCGGTCTCGGCCTCGGCCAGCCAGGCCCGGGCTATGGCGAACGGATCGTCGCCCGCGAAAATTCCGCTTCTGTCCATGATCTTCCTTCATTGGGCGCGGTGGCGCGCGCCTGCCCTGCCCTTGATGCAACCGGCCGGATCGCCTACACGTCGAACCCAACGAGCAAAGGGTGGGCGAGGGACAGCGAATGTCAACCGGACTTCTGCAGGGCAAGCGCGGGCTGATCATGGGGCTTGCGAACGACAAGTCGATCGCCTGGGGCATCGCCAAGGCGCTGCGCCGACGCAGGGCGCGACGCTGGCCTTCTCCTATCAGGGCGAGGCGCTGAAGAAGCGGGTCGAACCTCTCGCCGCCTCGATCGGCATGACCGAGCTGTTCGAATGCGACGTGGCCGACGAAGGCTCGCTCGACGCGCTGTTCGACCACGCTGCAGGCACGGTCTGGGGCAGCCTCGATTTCGTCGTCCATGCCATCGGCTTTTCCGACAAGAACGAGCTGCGCGGCCGCTATGTCGATACCTCGGCCGCGAACTTCCGCATGACGATGGACATCTCGGTCTACAGCTTCACCGCCGTCTGCCAGCGCGCCAGCGGCGATGATGCCCGAGGGCGGCAGCCTGCTGACGCTGACCTATTACGGCGCGGAAAAGGTCATGCCGCATTACAACGTGATGGGTCGTGGCCAAGGCCGCGCTGGAGACCATCGGTGCAGTACCTCGCCGAGGACCTGGGCAAGGACGGCATCCGCGTGAACGCGATCTCGCGCCGGGCCGATCAAGACGCTGGCCGCCAGCGGCATCGGCGATTTCCGCTACATCATGAAGTGGAACGAGCTGAACTCGCCGCTCCGCCGCAACGTGACGCAGGAAGAGGTGGCAAGGCCGCGCTCTACCTGCTGTCCGACCTCGGCTCGGGCACCACGGGCGAGGTGCTGCATGTCGATGCGGGCTATCACGTCGTCGGCATGAAGGCGGTCGACGCCCCCGACATCGACGCGGTCACGGGCCGCAAGGGAAGGAGGCGGCGCAGTGACGCTTGCCGCCTTCCTCGCCGCAGCCGGGCTGCATGTCCTCGCCGCGGTCAGCCCCGGTCCCGCCGTTCTGATGTCGGCGCGCACCGGCGTGACCGAGGGGCTGCGGACCGGGCTTGTTCCTGGCGCTTGGCATCGGCGCGGGCGCGGTGGTCTGGGCCTCGGCCGCGCTCTTCGGGCTCGCCGTGCTGTTCCAGACCGCCCCGGCGCTGCTCTGGGCGCTTCAAGATCGCGGGCGGGCTGCTACCTGCTCTGGATGGCCATCGGCATGTGGCGCCATGCCGCCGAGCCGCTCCTGACCGAAGTCACGGGCCGTCCGCCGCGCGGCGCGCTTTCGGCGTTCCGGCTGGGCGCTCGTGACCCAGCTCGCCAACCCCAAGCCCGCCGTGTTCTTCGGCGCGGTCTTCATCGGCACCGTCCCGCCCGGCACCGCCGCTCTGGGTGCATCGCCGCGCTCCTCGCCGTGGTCTTCCTGAACGAGGCTGGTCTGGAACACCGTCGTCGCCCGCATCTTCTCGCTCGACCGCACCGCGCCGCGCCTACATCGCGCCTGAAATCCGTGCATCGACCGCGGCCTTCGGCGGGCTGCTTGCCGCTGCTCGGCATCAAGATCGCCACCACCTGAAGGAGCCTGCCGATGACCGACCGCCTGCCGCATGAAAAAGGGCTTCCACGTCAGCTGGGACCAGATCCACCGCGACAGCCGGGCGCTGGCCTGGCGGCTGCGAGGGCCAGGGCCCGGACGAGCGGCAACTGGAAGGCGGTCGTCGCGATCACCCGGGGCGGCATGGTCCCGGCGATGATCGTCAGCCGCGAGCTCGACATCCGCGTGGTCGACACGATCAGCGTCAAGAGCTACTCGCACCAGGCACAGACGCGAGGCGCAGGTGACGAAAAGCCCGCAGGCCGAGCTGATGGGCGACGGGACGGGCATCCTGATCGTCGACGACCTGGTCGACACCGGCAAGACGCTGGACCTGGTCCGCCGCCTTTACCCCAAGGCGCATTTCGCGACCGTCTACGCCAAGCCCTCGGGCCGGCCGATGGTCGACACCTACATCACCGAGGTCAGCCAGGACACCTGGATCTTCTTCCCCTGGGACATGGCGCTGCAATACGTCCAGCCCTTCCGCGGGCACGGACTGAGGTCATGCCCGCGGCCCGCATCGCCCGGGCGCTGCATGGCCTCTTCGACGGCACGCTGATCGTCAAGGCCGCCTTCGCCACGCTCGAGGCGCTCGCCGGTGCGGGTCTGTGGCTGACGCCGAACGCCTCGGTCCACGCGCTGGTCGACTGGCTCATCCGCAATCATCTTGCCCACCATCCGGAGGAATGGCCGGTGCAGTGGCTGGTGCGGGCGCTCGGCGGGCTGTCGGTCGAAAGCCAGCACTTCTACGCCTTCTACCTGCTGTTCCATGGCGTGCTGAAGATCGCCATGGTCGTTCTGCTCGCCCGCCGCGTCGGTTGGGCCTATCCTGCCGCGGTCGCCCTTCTCGGGGCCTTCATCCTTTACCAGTTGCACCACTGGACGCAGACCCATTCCCCCGCGCTGCTTGCCCTCTCGGCCTTCGACGCGCTGATGATCGCGCTCGTCATCCGCGAGTATATCGGCCTGCGCCGGGCAAGCCGCCCGGCCTGACGCCGCTTTCCGCCTTGCCACCCGCGCCGTTCCTTGCTTCACAGGTGGGCAGAGCCGGAACGGAGCGCGCGCCATGATCCACCCCCTCAACCCCGCCATGGCCGCCACCGAAGCCCCCCCGGTGATGGAGGCGCGGCGCTGGCTGGCCACGGCGACCTTCACGCCCGACCGCCCGCTGATCAATGTCAGCCAGGCCGCCCCGGTCGACGCGCCGCCGCTCGGGCTGCGCCAGGCGCTGGCCGAGGCCGCGCTGAACGATCCCGCGGCCCATCTCTACGGCCCCGTCCTGGGCCTGCCCGCGCTGCGCGAGGAGATCGCCACGCAATGGTCGGCGGCCTATGGCGGGCAGATCGCGCCGGACCAGGTCGCCATCACCCAAGGGCTGCAACCAGGCCTTCACCGCCGTGATGTCCACGCTGGCGGGCGCAGGGCGACGAGGTGATCCTGCCGACGCCCTGGTACTTCAATCACAAGATGTGGCTCGACATGGCGGGCGTCACCGCCGTGCCCCTGCCGCACCGGCCCCGGCCTGATCCCCGAGGCCGACCGGGCGGCCGAGCGCTGATCACGCCGCGCACGCGCGCCATCGTCCTGGTCAGCCCGAACAACCCCGGCGGCGCCGAATACCCGGCCGAGACGCTGCGCGCCTTCCTCGACCTCGCCCGCGCCCATGGCCTTGCCCTGATCGTGGACGAGACCTATCGCGATTTCGACAGCCGCACCGGACGCCCGCATGACCTCTTCGCCGATCCCGACTGGGCCGATACGCTGATCCACCTCTATTCCTTCTCCAAGGCCTACCGGCTGACCGGGCATCGCGTGGGGGCCATCGTCGCCGGCCGCGGACCGGCTGGCGCGAGGTCGAGAAGTTCCTCGACACCGTCGCCATCTGCCCGGGCCAGCTTGGCCAGATCGGCGCGCTCTGGGGGATGCGCAACCTCGCGCAATGGGTCGCGGGCGAACGGGCCGAGATCCTTGCCCGCCGCACTGCGATGACCGGCGGCTTCGCGGCGCTGCCCGACTGGCGGCTGCTCGGCTGCGGGGCCTATTTCGCCTATGTCGAACACCCCTATCGACATCGCCTCCGACGCGCTGGCAAGCGGCTGGTGCACGAGGCGGCGATCCTGATGCTGCCCGGCACGATGTTCCAGCCCGCCAGCCCACCCCGAGGGCGCACGCCAGCTGCGCATCGCCTTCGCCAATATCGACGCCGGCGGGCATTGCCGAGATGTTCCGCCGGCTGGCGGCGCTAGAAATCTGACGAGGGGCGCGCGCCGCTTCGTTGGTCGCTCGGTCGTCTGTGCTTCTTTTCGGCAGAAATACCCCACGGGGGTCCGGGGGTGTGAAACCCCCGGCCCCGGCCTCCGCAGGGCACCGCCGCGCCCCCGGGGCACCGCCCTCGCATCTTGCCCCAGCGGCCCCGACCGCATAGACAAGCGCAAATTCGCAAACGGAGCCTCACATGGCCAAGCCGCCCGCAACGGACGCCGAAAAGAAGTCTCGCAAGAAGAACTCGGTCCTCGTCTGGGTGCTGATGGCCATGCTGATCGCGGGCCTCGGCGGGTTCGGCGTGACGAATTTCGGCGGCGGGGTCACCACCATCGCCACGGTCGGCGAGCGCGACATCACCGTGAACGACTATGCCCGCGCGCTTCAGCAGGAGATGCAGGCCTTCGGCGCGCAGGTCGGCCAGCCGGTGACGCTGGAGCAGGCGCAGGCGCTCGGCCTCGACCGGCAGGTGCGCCAGCGTCTGATCACGGCGGCCGCGCTGGACAACGAGGCGCAGCGCGTGGGCCTGTCGGTCGGCGATGCGCGGGTCGCGCAGGAGATCATGGCAGACGCCCGCCTTCAAGGGCGCCGGCGGCCAGTTCGACCGCGAGACCTATCGCTTCACGCTGGACCGCAACAACCTGACCGAGCGCGAGTTCGAGACGCGGGTGCGCGACGACCTGGCGCGCTCGCTGTTGCAAGGCGCGGTGGCGGGCGGCTTCGCCGCGCCTGCCGGCGCTGCTCGACACGCTTCAGGCCTGGGTGGGCGAGCGGCGCGGCTTCAGCCTGCTGCGGCTGACCGAGGCCGATCTGCCCGCGCCCGATCCCCGACCCGACCGAAGACGAGCTGAAGGCCTTCTACGACGCGAACGGCCCGATGTTCACCGCGCCCGAGGCCAAGCGCATCACCTATGCGGCCCTGCTGCCCGAGATGCTGACCGACACCGTCCAGCTGGACGAGCAGGCGCTGCGCGACGCCTACGAGCAGCGCATCGCCGAATTCGTGCAGCCCGAGCGCCGTCTGGTCGAGCGGCTGGTCTATCCCGACCGAGGCCGATGCCGCCGCCGCCAAGGCGCGGCTCGACGCGGGCGAGACCTTCGAGACGCTGGTCGCGGAGCGTGGCCTGGCGCTGGCCGACATCGACCTGGGCGAGCAGTCGCAGGCCGATCTCGGCGCGGCGGGCGAGGCGGTCTTTGCGCTGACCGAACCGGGCGTCGTCGGGCCCCTTGCCCTCGGACCTCGGCCCTGCGCTTTACCGCATGAACGGCATCCTCGTGGCGCAGGAAACCACCGTTCGAGGAAGCGCGCGAGACGCTCGCCGCCGAACAGAGCGCCGACGCCGCCCGCCGCGAGATCGCCGACCGGATCGAGGAACTCGACGACAAGCTGGCCGGCGGCGCGACGCTGGAGGATCTGGCCGACGAATCCGGCATGCAGCTTGGCACGCATCGACTATGCCCCCGGGCACCGATGCGCCCGATCGCCGGCTACGAGGCCTTCCGCACGGCCGCCGATGCGGTGAAGGAGGGCGATTTCCCCGAGCTGGTCCAGCTCGACGACGGCGGCGTCGTCGCGCTGCGGCTGGACGAGGTCGTGCCCCCCACCCTGCGCCCCTATGACGAGGTGCGCGACGACGTGGCGACGGCCTGGCGCGCCGATGCGCTGGCCAAGGCGCTGTCCGCCCGCGCCATCGAGGTAAAGTCGGCCGTCGAGGGCGGGGCACCGCTCGGCAGCTTCGGCATCGTCGACACGACGCTGTCGATCGCGCGCGACGGCTTCATCGAGAACGCGCCGGACACGCTCCTGCCCGCCGTCTTCGCAGATGAGCCGGGCGAGCTGCGCGTGATCGAGGGGCCGGATTTCGTCGGGCGTGCTGCGGCTCGACGCGATCCAGCCCGCCGCGACCGACGGCGCCGGAAGCAGCGAGGGCCACGCGCGACGCGCTGGCGGCGCAGATCGCGCAGGCCTGCGCGCAGGATGCATTCCAGCTGTTCTCGAACGCGCTGATCGCCGAGGCGGGCATCACGCTGAACGACGCGGCGATCAACGCCGTCCACGCCCAGGTCCAGTAGGCCACGACGTGGCGCTCGTTCCCGCTTTCGACGCCTTCGAGCGCGGCTGGGCCGAGGGGCGCAACCAGGTGGTCTATGCCCGCCTCGCCGCCGACCTCGACACGCCGGTGTCGCTGATGCTGAAGCTGTCCGAGGCGCGGACCGACAGCTTCATGCTGGAATCCGTGACGGGCGGCGAGGTGCGCGGGCGCTACTCGGTCGTCGGGCCTGAAGCCCGACCTGATCTGGCAGTGCCACGGGCACGACCAGCCGCATCAACCGCGAGGCGCGCTTCGACGCCACGCGCCTTCGTCGACGCTTGACGGGCCACCCGCTCGACACGCTGCGCGCGCTGATCGCCGAAAGCCGCATCGACATGCCCGAGGACCTGCCCGCCCATCGCGGCGGGCCTGTTCGGCTATCTCGGCTACGACATGATCCGGCTGGTCGAGCATCTGCCGGACGTGAACCCCGACCCGCTCGGCCTGCCCGATGCCGTGCTGCTGCGCCCCTCGGTCGTGGCGGTGCTCGACGGCGTGAAGGGCGAGGTCACGGTCGTCTCGCCTGCCTGGGTCGCCTCGGGCCTGTCGGCCCGCGCGGCCTATGCCCAGGCGGCCGAGCGGGTGATGGACGCGCTGCGCGACCTGGACCGCGCGCCGCCCGCCATGCGCGACTTCGGCGAGGCTGCGCCCGGTGGGCGAGCCGCGGTCGAACTTCACCAAGGACGGCTACAAGGCCGCGGTGGAGAAGGCCAAGGACTACATCCGCGCGGGCGACATCTTTCAGGTGGTGCCCTCGCAGCGCTGGTCGCAGGCCTTCACGCTTGCCACCTTTCGCGCTTTATCGCTCGCTGCGGCGCACGAATCCGTCGCCCTTCATGTTCTTCTTCAACTTCGGCGGCTTTCAGGTGATCGGCGCCAGCCCCGAAATCCTCGTGCGCCTGCGCGACGGCGAGGTCACGGTCCGCCCCATCGCGGGCACCCGCAAGCGCGGGGCCACGCCCGAGGAGGATCGCGCGCTGGAGGCCGACCTGCTGGCCGACCAGAAGGAACTGGCCGAGCATCTGATGCTGCTGGACCTCGGCCGCAACGACGTGGGCCGCGTGGCGAAGGTCGGCACCGTGCGCCCGACCGAGAAGTTCATCATCGAACGCTACAGCCACGTCATGCACATCGTCTCGAACGTCGTGGGCCAGATCGCCGAAGGGCGAGGATGCGCTGTCGGCCCTGCTCGCGGGCCTGCCCGCGGGCACCGTCTCGGGCGCGCCCAAGGTGCGGGCGATGGAGATCATCGACGAGCTGGAGCCGGAAAAGCGCGGCGTCTACGGCGGCGGCGTGGGCTATTTCGCGGCGAATGGCGAGATGGACATGTGCATCGCGCTGCGCACGGCCGTGCTGAAGGACGAGACGCTCTACATCCAGGCCGGCGGCGGCGTCGTCTATGACAGCGACCCCGAGGCGGAGTACGAGGAAACCGTCAACAAGTCCCGCGCCTTGCAACGCGCGGCCCAGGACGCCGGCCTCTTTGCCCGGCGCGGCAACGGCTAGGCCGGACCTGCAGGCCCGGTCCGGGCAACTGCAACCCTCTCGGCCCGAAGCCGTCAGTTCAGCGAGGTCTTGAACGCCCCTTCCGACCCGACAACCGAACTCAGGAACCCGGCCACACAGGCGCCCGAGTGCATCAAGGCCATCCCGTCCGGCAGCCGGATGCCCTTGCCCGGTTTCATCGACCCGCTTTCGTGGCGGAAGGCGGCATAACGCAGGAAGTCGGCCATCGGATCGGCCCCGTCCAGGCGCGGGCGATAGTCAAGCCGCCCCTCCTTCTCGGTGGCGACATAGATCGTATCGCCCTCCTTCAGCGTCTCCATGACCGTCAGCTGATCGATCGTCTCGGGGTCCACTGCGGTCGGGTCCTCCGACAGGATCACGAGATCGGCCAGCTTGCCCACCTCGATCGAGCCCTTGGTGCCCTCTTCGAAGTTCTGCCAGGCGGGCCAGATCGTCATCGCCTTCAGGGCGGTCATCACGTCGACCCGGTGTTCCGGCCCGATGATGTCGCCCGACCGCGAGCGCCGCGTGACCGTCGCGTCCAGCACCCGCATCGAATCGGGGAAGGCGACGGGCGCGTCATGGTGCGACGAGAACTTCATCCCCCGCTCCATCGCCCAGCCGGTGGGCGAGATATCGTCGGCCAGTTCCGGCCCGACCGTATGGTCGCGGTGCCAGTCGCCCCAGTAGAAGGTGTGCATCGGGAACAGGGACGGCGAGATCGACAGCCTGTTCATTGCGTCCATCTGATCCTCGCGCAGGAACTGGCCGTGGATCAGCGTCGGGCGGCGTTCCGGGATCGACGCCATGCTTGTCGGTCGCGGCCTGCACGGCAGCGATCAGGACATCCGATGCGCCCTCGCCATTGGCATGGGTGATGATGTGGATGTCGGCCCCGAAGGCGTCGTCGATGGCCTTGGTGACCAGCTCGGTCGAGGCGGCGGCATAGCCAAGATAGCCCGGCGGGTAGTTGCCCACAGGGTCGTAATAGGGCCGGTCGCGCAGCGCCGTGAAGCCCTGGGGCGAGCCGTCGATGGTCAGCTTCGCTCCCGCCACCCGGAAGCGGTTCGTGTAGGTCGGGCTGTAGGCATCCGCGATGTAGTCGATCCCGGTGATCAGGATGTCGGGATAGGTCAGCACGTCGATCTTGAAGCGCCCCTCTTCGCCTGCGACCCGCAGCGCATCGACCTGCGGCGGGGTCGAGCGGCCCTCGATCGCGGTGGTATAGCCGTATTCGGCCCAAAGCTCGGACCCGGCCTGCGCGATGGTCTTCATCGACTCGACGTCAAGATCGGCCAGCAGCTTCATCGCCGACCCGATGAAGGCGTTCTCTTCCAGGATGCCGGTCGGATTGCCGTCCTCATCCTTGACGATGACCCCGCCGGGCGGGTTCGGCGTGTCGCGGGTGATCCCGACCTTGGCCAGGGCAAGGCTGTTCAGTGCGCCGAGGTGCGAGGACTGGTGGATCAAGAGCACCGGATACTCAGTCGAGATCGCGTCCAAGCTCGGCCAGCGTCGGGTCGCGGCCTTCAGCCAGCGTCGACTTGTCCCAGCCGAAACCCATGATGATGCCGGTGGCCTTCACCGTCTCCTCGTTCTCGGCCACCCAGTCGCGGATCGTCTGCTGCAGCGACGGGATGTCCTTCACGTCGCCGTCCGGCGGGGCCAGGATATTCGCCGTCAGCGCCTGCACGCCGCCGATGAAGACGTGTCCATGGGCGTCGAAGAAGCCGGGCAACAGGGCGCGGCCCTCAAGGTCGTCACCTCGGTGCCCTCGCCCTTGAGCGCCATGATCTCCTCGACGGTGCCGACCGCGATGATCTTGCCGTCCTTCACCGCCACCGCCTCGGCGCGGGGCTGGGCATCGTTCATCGTCAGGACCGGGCCACCGGTGAAGATGCGGTCGGCAATCTCTTGTGCTTGTGCCGGCACGGCAAACGCTGCGGCCAGCACGGCCGCAGACAGAAAGGATCGGTACATGGACGTCCTCCCAGTTGCACCGGCGTGCTTCACGCCGGTCCCGTGAACGGTAACAGATGCTCAAATTTGAAAACAAGCGAAACGAACTGGCTCCGCCTGCATTTCGTAACGCTTTCCGATCCGAGGCTGTACAAACCTTAACGAAAGATGAAAATTCTGAGATTTATTATTAAATTACATATACTTAATCTGACTTCACCCTATGCGACACGTGATCTCCCGTCAGAAGAACCACGGGTTCGACCACGCGCGCTTCCCCGCCCGGTCGATCACTGTTACCCGCACCCAGGGCGAATTCCGGAACCGTTCCAGCGGCACCCGGGCCTGCGTCAGCGACTCGCCGTGCACCGCCTTCGCTGCCGTGCCCGCGCCCTGCACGATCACGCTGCGGACTGCCGAGCACTCTATCTCCACCGCATCCCCCGTGATGCGGATGTCGCGCAGTTCCGGTCCCTGGCTGGAATAGAACGTTCCCGCCTTCAGGCTGTCGAGCAGCGCCTCGGGCTCGTTCGCCTCGGCCTTCACCATGACCCAGCCGCCGAAATGGTCGGGCTCGCTGAAATGGGCGTCGTCGGTCGCGATCAGGCTCAGCCGCCGCCCCTCGGTCAGCAGGAGATCCGCTATTCCGAAGCCATCCGCCCGGTCGCACCCTTCTGCACAGCCGTGGTTGTAGATCTCCACCGCATGCGCCGCGGTGATCGAGCGGGCATCGGCCAGCGTCAGGCCCGACCACTGCGGATGCGCGACCGCGACGAAGGCCCCCGCCGCTACTGCCCGCGCCGCAAGTTCCGGCCCCGTCTCTTGCCCCGCGACCGGCTGGAAGTCGGGGCTGTGCGAGGGCGCGAAATCCGGCGGCAGTCCGACGGCGAGGATATGCCACAGCTCGCCATTCGCCATCGCCCCCGAGTGCAACTCGGCCCCCAGGATGGTGGTGAAGCTGTTGCGTCCGGAACGGCACGGTGTCGATGATCGGATAGCCGTAGCGTCCCACGAAATGGTCGGTCAGGGCGAGGAAATCATACCCCTCGGCCCGGTAGCGGCGGCAGACCTCTTCCGGCTCCAGCACGCCGTCGGAACGGGTGGAGTGGGTGTGCAGGTTGCCGCGCCAGAAGCGGCCCGGGGCGGTGAAGGCTGGCAGGCGTTCAGTCATGTGTCCCTCGTCTCCTTGCGCCGCATGGCGCGTCATTCCCGTCAGGCCACGCGCTGGCCCGCGACCCAGGTTCCCCGCACCATCGCGGCATCCCCCAGCCGCGCCACGCGGATCACGTCGGCGCGCGCCCCCGGCACCAGCCGCCCACGATCCGCCAGCCCCGCCGCCTGCGCCGGGGCCTGCGTGACCGTGGCGACCCCGCGCGCCGGATCGCCCCAGAGATCGCCCAGCCGCAGCGCCGCCGACAAGCAGGGCCGAGGGCACGTAATCGGACGACACGATATCGAGAAGCCCCGCCTCCGCCAGCGTCCGCGCGGCGACATTGCCGGAATGCGACCCGCCCCGGATCAGGTTCGGCGCGCCCATCATCACCTTGATGCCATGGGCGTGACAGGCCTGCGCCGCCTCGACCGTCGTCGGAAACTCGGCGAAACTGCGCGCCGTGCTGCGCCGAGCGCGCGACCTGATCGGCCGTCGTGTCGTCGTGGCTGGCCAGCACCGCGCCATAGCGCCGCGCCGCCGCCACCGCCGCCGCCTCGTGCCGCGCGCCGTTGCGACGGCCAAGCTCCTGTTGCGCCGCGATGTGGCCCTGGAATTCGTCGGCGGAATAGCCGTGCTTGCCCATCACGTAGTCCTTGAGCTTCGTCACATCGCGGAACTGGCGCTGGCCGGGCGTGTGGTCCATCAGGCTGACGATGCCGATGCTGTCGTCCGGGCCGAACTTTTCCAGCTCCTCGACCAGCGTTTCCGAGCACATCTCGGCCCGCAGGTGCAGAAGATGGCTGATCCGCAGCGCCCCCTTCGCCGCGCAGATCAAGGATCTCGTCGGCCAGCGCACGGGCATATTCGCCGTAGTTGCCCTTGGCCTTCGACACGACCGAGCCGACGCGCAGCGCATCGAACACGGTGGTGATGCCCACGCTGGCAAGTTCCGCGTCATGGGCGATGATGGCACTCGCATGGGGCCAGTCCACCTTGGGGCGCGGCTCGATATGCCGCTCGAGGTTGTCGGTGTGCAGCTCGATCAGGCCCGGCAGGACCAGATCGCCGCGCGCAGTCGACTGCCCCGGCAGGCACGCCCGGCCCGCTGTCGATGGCGGTGATCGTGCCATCGACCATGCGCAGGCTGCCGCGAAGGACTTCCCCCGGCAGCACGAGCGTGGCATTGGCAAGGACGGTCTCGGTCATCGGGAGGTCTCCGGGTCGGGCAAGTGGCCGGATCGGAAACTGTCACCGGATCGTGCATTTTCTGCGATAAGGCCTGGATATGGACGGTTACGAGCGATACGCGATCTACTGGGCACCCGAGGCCGGGCCGCTGTGCCGACTGGACCGCCGCCTGGCTGGGATGGGACGCGGCCCGCGGTGCGGCGGTGCCCCACCCCGAGGTGCCGGGCCTGCCGCGCCCGGTGGCCGACCTGACCGCCACCCCGCGCAAGTACGGCTTCCACGGCACGTCAAGCCGCCCTTCCGGCTGGCGGAGGGGCATGACGGCCCGGGGCCTGCATGAGGCCGCGCAGGCGCTTTGCGCAACGCTGCCCGCCGTCACGCTGGCCGGGCTGGACCTGCACCGGATCGGCGGCTTCGTCGCGCTGACGCCGCGAGGCGACACCGCGCCGCTCGCCGCGCTGGCCGCACGCGTCGTCGAGGCGCTGGATGGGTTCCGCGCGCCGCCCGACGCGGCCGAAATCGCGCGCCGCAGGCCCGACCGGCTGAGCGCGCGGCAGCGAGAATACCTCGCCCGCTGGGGCTATCCCTACGTGATGGACGAGTTCCAGTTCCACCTGACGCTGACAGGCGACCTGCCCCCGGACGAGGCGGCGCGGACGGCGCGACAGCACTCGCGCCCCTCCTCGCGCCGATCCTGCCGCGCCCCTTCGCGGTCGACAGCCTCTGCCTGTTCGGCCAGGCGGGCGACGGGATGTTCCGGCTCTTGCATCGCTACACGCTTTCCGGCTGAAGCGCGCCGAGAAAGGCCGACACGGCCTCGTCCAGCGGACCGTTGTTCTCGACGACCCGCACGCCGATGCCGTAGGGAATCTCGTAACTGGCCCGCGTCAGGCGGCGGGCGATGTCGTCGCGGCTTTCGCGTCCCCGCTGCGCCAGCCGCTCGGCCAGCACCGGGACCGAGGCGGTCACATGGATCACCGTCAGGCCCGGAAACGCCTCCCACGCCGCGCCCAGCATGGCGCGCGAGCCGTTGAAGATCACGTCGCGCCCCTCGGACATCGCGCGTCTCGACGCTGATCGGGATGCCGTAGCGCAGCCCGTGCGCCTGCCAGTCGAGCACGAAGCCGCCCGCCGCCTTGCGCCGCAGGAATTCGTCCTCGGTCACGCCCTCATAGGGTTCGCCGCCCGCCTCTGCCGGTCGGGTGATGACGCGGCGGACGATGTGCAGGTCGGGACGGGCGCGGCGCGCGGCCTCGATCAGCGTGTCCTTGCCCGCGCCCGAGGGGCCGACGACGGCGAAGATGCGTCCGGGCATCAGGCAACCATCCGGGGGGTGAAGGCGCTGACATCGACCAGCCGGTCGCAGACACGGGCGCGCGCGCCTTCGTCATGGAAGATGCCGAGGATGGCCGATCCCGCCCGCCTTCGCCTCTTCGATCAGCGTCAGCACGACCTCGCGGTTCGCGGCATCGAGGCTGGCCGTGGGTTCGTCGAGCAGCAGCGCCGGGCAGGTGTGGATGAAGCCGCGCGCGATGTTGACGCGCTGCTGCTCGCCGCCCGAAAAGGTGGTGGGCGACAGCGACCAGAGCCGTTCGGGAATGTTCAGCCGGCGCAGAAGCGCCTCGGCCCGCGCCAGCGCCTCGGCCCGCGCGACGCCCAGGCGCAGCAGGGGCTCGGCCACGACCTCGACCGTGGGCACGCGGGGCACGACCCGCAGGAACTGGCTGACATAGCCGAGCGTTCCCCGGCGCAGCGCCATGATCTCGCGCGGCTCGGCCTGCGCCACGTCGACCCCGCCGATCAGGATCGACCCCTTCTGCGCCAGGTAGTTGCCCCAGACCATCCGCATCAGCGTGGATTTCCCCGCGCCCGACGCGCCCGTCAGCCCGACGCATTCCCCCGCGCTGTACGGACAGCGAGGCCCCTGCCATCACGGGGATGACCGCGCCACCCTGATTGTGCAGGGTAAAGCTCTTGCCCAGGTCGGTGATCTCGATCATCGCGGTCATAGAAGATTTTTCCATTTGAAGAACCAGTAGGTGCCGAAGGCCGATCCGATCATCAGGGCGATGGCCATCGGATAGCCCCAGGGCCAGGCCAGTTCGGGCATGTACTCAAAGTTCATCCCATAGGCCGAGGCGATCACGGTGGGCGGCAGGAAGACCACGGCCAGAACCGAGAAAATCTTGATAGTCTGCGCCTGTGCAAGATTGATGACACCCAGCGTCGCGTCCGAGGCCAGCGCCACGCGCGACGAGACGAAATCGGCATGCACCTCCAGCGCCTGGATATCGCGCACGAGTGTCTTGACGATCGGGCGCAGCGGCGCGCCGCCGGGCCGGTCGACAAGGCCCGTGCCATAGAAACTCAGCGCACGCTCGATGGTCAGAAGCGCGAGGCGCACCCGGCTGATCAGTTCGCCCTCGCGCCCGATCCGTTGCAGCAGTCCGCGCAGCGCGGTGTCCACGGCCCCCTCGGCATCGCGGAAGACCTCGCGCGCCACGCCGTCCAGTTCGCGCCCCGACGCTTCGAGCAGGTCGGCGAGGCGGCCGATGATCTCTTCGATCAGGCTCAGGAAGACGCGGTCGGGGTCGGCGCAGCCGGGGCCGACCTTGTCCGCCCGCTCGGGGTAGGTCTCGAACGGGCCGGGGCGCGTGGTGGCGCACGGTCACCAGACGCTCGGCGGACAGGATGAAGGTCACCGGCCCCGCGACGGGTTCCTGCGAGGCGGAATGGCCGGGCAGAACGACGGTCATGAATTCCAGCCCGTTCTCGCGGTAGAGGCGGCTGGACAGCTCGATCTCTTCCATGTCCGCAAGGCTTGGCACCGGGATGCCAAGCGCCGCCATCTTCTCCACCTGCGAGTCGAGCGGGCGATAGAGGTCGATCCACAGCGCATCCTTCAGCGACTCGGCGTCGGGGATGTCCAGCGCGCCCGCCGCCGGAATGCGTTCGAGATGGCTGTGAACCTGGCGATAGGCGAAGAGCATGGGTCAGACCTGCAGCACCGAGGATACCAGTAGCTGCGTATAGGCATGCTGCGGATCGTCCAAGACCTGATCGGTCAGACCCTGCTCGACCACGCGGCCCGATTTCATCACCATCAGCCGGTCGGCCAGCAGCCGCACCACCGCGAGGTCATGGGTCACGATGATCGCCGACAGGCCCATCTCGCGCACCAGACCGCGCAGAAGGTCCAGCAGGCGCGCCTGCACGGAGACGTCGAGGCCGCCGGTCGGCTCGTCCATGAAGACGAGGCGCGGACCTGTGACAAGGTTTCGGGCGATCTGAAGCCGCTGCTGCATCCCGCCGGAAAAGGCGCTCGGGCGGTCGTCGATCCGGTCGGCGGCGATCTCGACCCGGCTTAGCCAATCCGTCGCCGCCGTGCGGATCGCGCCGTAGTGCCGAGCGCCCACGGCCATCAGCCGCTCGCCGACATTGCCGCCCGCGCTGACCCCCATCCGAAGCCCGTCGCGCGGGTTCTGGTGGACGAAGGCCCAGTCGGTGCGCGCCAGCAGCCGCCGCTCGGGCTCGGACAGGGTGACGGTATCGCGCAGCCCCTCGCGCGTCCGGAACAGGACCCGCCCCTCATCCGGTGCGAGATGGCCAGCCAGGCAGGACAACAGCGTGGACTTGCCCGATCCGCTCTCGCCCACGATACCCAGAACCTCGCCGGGCCAGAGGCCGAAGCTGACATCGGCGCAGCCGATGCGCGCGCCGTAGCGCTTCGTCAGGCCCTCGACGGCCAGAAGCGGGCCATCCTCGGCGACAAGGCGTGGCTGGACCAGCGTCATGGCGCAACTCCTTCCGCTGGCGTGCCGAGACGCCCGACATGCCCCCCGTCCCGCCGCGCGCGGCAGAAATCGGTGTCGGAACAGACGAACATCCGCCCGCCCGCATCGTCGACGATCACCTCGTCCAGATAGCTGGTCTCCGAAGCGCAGAGGTCGCAGGCATGGTCGGCCTTGCTTGCGACGAAGGGATGATCGTCGAAATCCAGGCTGACGACCGTGGTATAGGGCGGGATCGCATAGATGCGCTGCTCGCGCCCCGCGCCGAACAGCTGGATCGCCGGGCAGTCCGACAGCTTGGGATTGTCGAACTTGGGGATGGGCGAGGGGTCCATCACATAGCGACCCTCGACCGTGACCGGATAGGCGTAAGAGGTTGCGATCTGCCCGTGGCGCGCGATGTCCTCGTACAGCTTCACATGCATCAGTCCGTAGTCCTGCAAGGCGTGCATCTTGCGCGTCTCGGTCTCGCGCGGCTCCAGAAAGCGCAGGGGTTCCGGGATCGGCACCTGATAGACGAGGATTTGCCCTTCGTGCAGCGGGGCCTCGGGGATGCGGTGGCGGGTCTGGATCACTGTCGCCTCGGTCGTCGCCTCGGTCACAGCCACATCGGCGGTGCGCTGGAAGAAGCGGCGGATGGAGACGGCGTTGGTGGTGTCGTCCGCGCCCTGGTCGATCACCTTCAGGCGGTCCTCGGGCGTCAGGCAGGCCGCCGTCACCTGCACCCCGCCCGTACCCCAGCCATAGGGCATCGGCATCTCGCGGCTCGCAAAGGGCACCTGGTAGCCCGGCACCGCGATCCCCTTCAGGATCGCCCGGCGGATCATCCGCTTCGTCTGCTCATCGAGGTAGGCGAAGTTGTAATTCCCTGATTCCGTCACGGTTATGCCCCGATTGGTTGAGAAGGAAGGATCACGGTCAGGTTGGAGCGATTGAAATGTCTTTCCTTGCAAGCGTGTCGTTTGATGATGTCCTGTGCAGCGTTTTGGTCTGCATTGCCCTTCGTGAAATCATGGTGGTCGTCCTTCCCGATCGTGTCGCGGGCCCCGGTGGCTGGCTGATCGACACGGGCGAAGAGGCCTGATCCGGGCCTCGGGTGCGGCGCAAGGGCAAGTGTAGCGGTCACGCGGCGTCCCCCTGCCTGTCGACAGATCCACCCGCCAAGGCCTCGCGCCGAAGCCGCCGGACGAGTTCCAGTTCCGCCTGGAAATCGACGTAGTGCGGCAGCTTGATGTGCTCGAGAAAGCCGGTGGCCTGGATGTTGTCGCAATGTGACAGCACGAATTCCTCGTCCTGCGCCGGTGCGCCGGTGTAATCCTCGCCCAGCTCGTTCCAGCGCAGGGCTCGGTCCACCAGCGACATCGAGATCGCCTTGCGCTCGGTCTGGCCAAAGACCAGTCCGTAGCCGCGCGTGAACTGCGGCGGCTCGGTCTTCGAGCCCTTGAACTGGTTCACGGTCTCGCATTCCGTGACCTCGATCTCGCCGATCTCCACGGCGAATCCCAGCTCGGGGATGTCCATCTCGACCGCGACCGTGCCGATGCGCAGCTCGCCCACAAAGGCATGGGTGCGTCCGTAGCCGCGCTGCGTGGAATAGGCGAGCGACAGCAGGAACCCCTCGTCACCCCGCGCCAGCGCCTGAAGCCGCAGCGCGCGGTCGGCGGGCAGCTCCAGCGGTTCGCGCGTCAGATCGCGCGGCGGGGCGTCCGACACCGGCTGCGCCTCGATCAGCCCGTCCTGGCCCAGGAAGCCCGCGATATGCGGCGTCGGTTCGGTCCGGGGACTGGCCTGCGGGGCCTGCGGAACGTCGCCGTCGGCAAGGAGGCGGAAGTCCAGCAGGCGGTGGGTATAGTCGAAGGTCGGCCCCAGAACCTGCCCCCCCGGCGCATCCTTGAACGTGGCGGATATGCGCCGCACGCACGCCATCTCTGCCGTCTCGATGGGGCGCGAGAGCCCAAGGCGGGGCAGAGTGGTGCGATAGGCGCGGACCAGGAAGATCGCCTCGATCAGGTCGCCGCGCGCCTGCTTGATCGCAAGCGCCGCCAGCTCGGGATCGTAGAGCGAGCCTTCCGCCATCACCCGGTTCACCGCCAGCGCCAGTTGCGCGCGGATCTGCTCGACGGACAGCTCGGCAATCGACGGATCGCCGCGCCGCTCTTCGGCGAGGAACGCATGGGCGCTTTCTATGGCACGCTCGCCCCCCTTGACCGCGACATACATCAGAGCGCCCCCACGGTTGTGGATCGCGGCAGGCCCAGAAGGCGCGCGCCATCGGTCAGGTAGGTGTCGAAGCCGAGCGGATAGGCTCGCCGGTTGGCCGCGAAGGCGGCAATCTCCGGCAGCCACGCCAGTGTCTCGGTCGCGATTCCCGGGCCGGTCAGCCGCGCGTTTGACTCGGCCCCCCACGGCCCCTCGACGATCAGCGTCACCGAGCGGTCGGGGTATTCCGGCGTGCCGATGGCAAAGCGCGACACCGGCTGCAGCTCTGCCCAGGGACCCACCGCAAAGGCCGCCTCGGACGGTCCTGACAGCGGGGCGCCGCAGTGGAAGGTCAGCCAGTCGCGGATCGCGGGCCGGTCGAGCGACGGGGCGAGGTGCACCGGCGTCGTTCCGTCGGCGAGCGTCAGAAGCAGCGTCCCCGCCGCGACGGAAAGCGGCGCGGGCGGCAGCGCGCCCTCGATGGTCACTGGCGTTCCGGGCCGCGCCAAGGCCGTCAGCGCCGCCCGGAACGCGCGGGCGGCATCGCGGGGCGGGTCGGCAAGCCCGCCGGTCAGCGCATCCTGCATCATTGGTCTTCCCCCCGGACCAGCGTGAAGAACTCCACCTTCGTGGCGGCGGCGCGGGCCGCGCGGGCGGTGCGCGCGTCGGCCTCTTCGGCCTCGAGGGGAGCCAGAACCCTGGCCCGAAGCTCGGCCGCCCGATCCCCCTGCATCAGCGCATCGACAAGTGCAGCGCGCAGCGCATGGTCACGGTCGCGCCCCTGGACATGGGCATGGCCCACTTCGCCCGAGTCGAGCCGCAGCGAGCAGCGCGCCACCGTCATTTCCCCAAGATTGAACGGCGCACCGACCGCGCCGATCCGACCGCGCACCATGACCGCGCCGATCTCGGCGGGCCGCAGGACGGTGTAGCCGGGAAGGTCGGCCGGCATCAGGCCCGCCAGCCGTTCGGGCCTGCTGCGCGCCAGCAAGCCCATCCATCCCTTCCGATCTTGCGGGGAAGCGTCCAAGCCACTCGACATCTTGCGACCCTGTCGGTTTATATATACAACTAGACAAGTTTTAGGCCGCCGAGCGACAGAAGGCAAGCCTGCGTGCCGTGAAGTTTTGATGACAGGATGCCCGCCTTGCCCCGTAACCCGCTCTGGACCGCCATCGGTGACACGCTCTCTGCCGAGATCGCCTCGGGCCACTATCGCCCCGGCGACCGCCTGCCGACCGAGGCCGCGCTGTCGGCGCGCTTCGGCGTGAACCGCCACACGGTCCGCCGCGCGTTGGCAGACCTCGCGACCCAGGGCGTCGTGCATCCCCGGCGCGGGGCGGGCGTGTTCGTCGCGACCCGACCGACGGAATACGCCCTGGGCCGCCGCACCCGCTTTCACCAGAATCTCGCGGCCTCCGGTCAGTCGGCCGCGCGCCGCATCCTTCACCTCGAAACCCGCCCCTGCGACGCGCGCGAGGCCGAGGCGCTGCGGATCGCCGAGGCAACGCCGGTGCATGTCTGCGAGGGGGTTTCACTGGCCGATGACCTGCCCATCGCCTTCTTCCGCTCCGTCTTCCCCGCCGCGCGCCTGCCCGGACTGCCCGATCGGCTACGGCAATGCGGCTCGATCACCGCAGCGCTCGCGGCAGAGGGCATCGCGGATTACACGCGCGCCTCGACCCGGCTGACGGCCAAGGCCGCCAACCCGATGCTGGCGACCCATTTGCGCCTGGCCCAGGGCGCACCGATCCTGCGTTCCGTCGCGATCAACATCGACCCCGAGGGCATCCCGATCGAATACGGACGGACCTGGTTCGCCGGCGACCGCGTGACCCTGACAATCGCACCCGAAGGCGAGGGACCGTCATTTCCATGACACGGAACAGGTTTATCCACAGGGAAACACAGTGAGCAGCAGTTCTCGATCATGGCGTTTCTTCCTCCGCTGCGCCTGACCGGCGCCGAAATCCTTCGCGACGGCGAAATGCAGCGCCGCTCCATCGCCCTGGCGGACGGACGCATCACGCGCGGACCGTTGCCCGAGGTCGACCTGACGGGCTTTCTGGTGCTGCCCGGCATCGTCGACCTGCATGGCGATGCCTTCGAGCGGCACATGGCCCCGCGCGTTTCGGCCCCCTTCCCCATCGACGCGGGCCTCGCCTCGACCGACCGCGAGGCGGCAGCCCATGGCGTGACCACGGCCTATCTCGCCCAGGGGTGGAGCTGGGAGGGCGGCCATCGCTCGCCGGACCAGGCGCTGAAGGTGATGTCCGGGCTCGACCGCTACCGTCCACGGATGCTCACGGACCTGCGGCTTCAGATCCGGGCCGAGACACACATGGTCGACGAGGAACAACGACTGATCCAGGCGGTGCGCGAGCATCGGATCGGCTATGTCGTGTTCAACGACCATATCGAGGACGGGCTCGACATGCACCGCTGCCGCCCGGCCGACTTCATGCTCTGGGCGCGCAAGCTCAACCGCTCGCCGGAAGACCTCGTGCGGGACATGGAACGTGCACTGGCCCGCCGCCGTGACGTGCCGCGCCACCTCTGCACGCTGGCCGAGGCCTTTGACGAGATGGGCGTCGTCTATGGCAGCCATGACGACCCCGACGGCGAGACGCGCGAGCGTTTCTCGATGATCGGCGCGCGGATCGCCGAGTTTCCGACCTCGCGACGGGCGGCGGCGGCGGCGAAGGCGATGATGGACCCGGTGCTGATGGGTGCGCCCAACATCGTGCGCGGCGGCAGCCAGTCGGGCAACATCGCAGCGGTCGATCTGGTCGCCGAGGGGCTGTGCGATGCGCTGGTCTCGGACTATCACTATCCGGCGCTGGCCATGGCGGCCTGGACGCTGGTGGACCAGGCGGCGATGTCCCTGCCGCGCGCCTGGGCGATGATCTCGACCCGGCCCGCCGAAATCCTGCGGATGGCCGACCGGGGGCGGCTCGATCCGGGAATGCGGGCCGATCTGGTCGTCGTTCATGCCGGAACGCGCGTGATCGAGGCGACGATCAGCGGCGGGCGGCTCGCCTATCTTGCAGGCGAGGCCGGGCGGCGGTTCATGGCGCAGCCGCAGGCACTGCGGATGGCGGCGGAGTAGTCAGCCGCCGTATTTCTCCAGGAAGGCCTCGGCGGGCAGCGCACGGAAATCCTCCAGCGCGGCGCGCAGGCGCTCGTGGGGCCAGTCCCACCAGGCCAGCGCAAGCATCCGCTCGGCGATGGCGTCGGGGAAGCGGGCGCGCAGCGGGGTGGCAGGAATTCCCGCAACGATCATGTAGGGCGGCACGTCCCTTGTAACGACCGCACCTGCGGCCACGACAGCACCCGCGCCGATCGTCACGTCGGGCCGGACGATCGCGCCATGGCCGATCCAGGTATCCGGTCCAAGCGTGGTGCGGCGCGCCGCGCGACGGGTGAAGAACTCGGCATCGTCCGGGGCATCCTCCCAGTAGTAGGACGAGCGGTAGAGGAAGTGATGCAGGCTGGCATTGGCCATCGGGTGGTCGGTCGGTCCGATGCGGGTGAAGGCGGCGATGTTCGCGAATTTTCCGACCGTGGTGTTCGCGATGTCGGCATACTGGTCGCAATAGGCGTAGTCGAGGAAATCGGCATTGGTCAGGCGCGACCCCCGGCCGACCTCGCACCAGCCGCCAAAGGTCGAGTTCACGACCTGGGTGTCGGGGTGCAGGAAGGGCGCGGAGGCGGACAGGCGGGGCATGGCGTTCTCATCGGGTGGAATCATGTCGGTCGGCTCGGGTGCGGTGTCGCCACCGCCCGGGTCAGGGTGGCACGGCGCAACCTTCCGTGGCAACGGCGGCCGAGGGGGCTCGATGCCCCCGAGGCCGCCCCTCCCCTATCGGCCCGCCGCATCGCCCCTGATCAGCCGCCGCCGGAGCCGGCCCGAAAGCCTGTCCATCGCCATGGCCATCAGCACGATCAGCACCATGTAACAGGCGACCTCCTGCCACGGTGATCGGGATGGCCAGCACCCCGGTCAGCGGCCCCGGCCCGAGGGCGCGGGCGAGGATGATCGTCCGGATCAGCGCATCGACGCCGCGCACGAAGTCGAAGACACGGCGAGTGACATTCTCGGCCTCGATCGGCATGGGATCCCCTGCGATTGCGCTCGGCGGGTGGTACAGGCCGGGTGCGACCGGGATGTTACGCTTTCCTTGAAACTTTGATGAACGTCCCTCTGCGGGGTTGTCCCCCGCGCCAGAGGGCATAGGTGGCGCCCAGTCAGGCGACGAGGAGCAGATGGGCGACAGGATGGTAATTGCAGAGACCAGCGACACGCGGGCGTTCCGCGATGCGCTCGGCCGCTTTGCCACCGGCGTGACAGTGATCACGGCGCCCACGCTGGAAGGGCCGATGGGGTTCACCGCCAACAGCTTTGCCAGTGTCTCGCTCGATCCGCCGCTGGTCCTGTGGTCCCCGGCCAAATCCGCGATGCGATTTCCCTTTTTTGCGGCGGCCCGCCATTACGCGATCCATGTGCTGGGGGCCGAGCAGGCGACGCTGAGCGCGCGCTTCGTGCGCGGCGGGTCGGGCTTCGACGGGCTGGAGCACGAGACCAACGCAGAGGGCGTGCCGGTCGTCCCCGGCACGCTCGCGCGGTTCGACTGCGAGCAGGCGGCGACGCATGATGGCGGCGATCACCTGATCATCGTCGGGCGCGTGCTGCGCGCCCTTTTCCGCGACGGCCCGCCCCTGGTCTTCAGCCAGGGCGGTTACGGGCGATTCGAACCGGGCCTCTGATTCCCTCGCCCAGCCCGCAAAAAGGCGTGCCCCCCGGTCGAGAAAGTGGTTTTCGGATGCTTTGATTCCTATATCATCGTCTGGGCGAAGAGTGTTCTATCGCTCAGGTTGAATGGTGTGGGGGCTAAGAGTGTCGCTTGATGAACAAGAAGGACAACCAAGACGACTGAACATCGCGACGGCACGGGAAGGTGGCGCGGCAAGGCTGGCCCTTCAGGTCGAGGAGGCGGCCACGTTCCTGAAGGCGTTGTCGCATGAAGGGCGGCTTCTCATCCTCGTGCACCTCTCGGACGGCGAGCGATCGGTGACCGAGCTGGAACGCATCCTCGGGACGCGGCAGGCGGCGGTCAGCCAGCAGCTTGCACGTCTTCGGCTCGAGGGGCTGGTCGCGACCCGGAGAGAGGGAAAGGTCATCTTCTATTCCATCGCCGACGCGCGCGTGCGGCGCATGATCGACGCGGTCGGTGCCATCTTCCGTCCGGACGACATGACGGAGAGCGCGGCGGATCAGCCCCGGCCGATATAGGGCATGTCGCGCGCCATGATCGTGAGGAACGGCACGTTCACGTCCAGCGGCAGGCCCGCCATGTAAAGCACCGCGTCGGCGACATGCTCCACGTCCATGACGGGTTCGACGCGGATCGAGCCATCCGCCTGCGGCACACCCTTGGTGAAGCGGGCCGCCATGTCGGTCATCGCATTCCCGATGTCGATCTGCCCGCAGGCGATGTCGAAGGCTCGCCCGTCGAGGGCGAGCGTCCGGGTCAGCCCGGTCACCGCGTGCTTCGACATCGTGTAGGGGGCCGAGCCCGGACGCGGCACATGGGCCGAGATCGAGCCGTTGTTGATGATGCGCCCGCCCTGCGGCGACTGTCGGCGCATCTGGCCGAAGGCCGCGCGGGCGCACAGGAACATGCCGGTGATGTTGACGTTGCAGAGCGCCAGCCAGTCCTCGACCGCGATCTCGTCGATGGGGCGCCCTGGCAGCGACATGCCCGCGTTGTTGAACAGCACGTCGATCCGGCCCCATGCGCCGACGATCCGCGCAAAGGCGGCCTCGACAGCCGCCGGGTCGGCCACATCGCAGGGCAGCACCAGCGCGGGTGCGTCACCCGCCGTCTCGGACAGCGCCGCCTCGCGCCGGCCGATCAGCGCGACGTTCCAGCCGGCGGCGAGGAAGGCCCGCGCCGTGGCGCGCCCGATGCCGCTGCCCGCACCTGTGATGACGATGCCCTGTGCCATCTTTCCTCTCCGCTTCCCGCGCCACGCCATTTGTCAGGCTCTGTGCGCCCGGTGCAAGCGCGTTCGGCGGCGGATGGACAATGTCAGTCGGCCAGCAGTCGGCGCAGCGAGTCGCGGATCAGGACGGGCAGGTCCACCTCGAGCTTCAGGGCCGTCAGCTTGTCGTCGATCAGCAGGAACGACAGGCCATGGACAAAGGTCCACAGCGGCAGGCTTCGCGCCATCACCGGGGGCGTGGGGCCGTCCTCGCCCAGCCGATGCGCCATCTGGTTGAGCAGGACGCCATAGGTCTGCATGCCCTCGGCGATCATCTCGGCGTGGTCGCAATGCGTCCGCGTCAAACCGAACATCAGCCGGAACACCGCAGGTTCGCGCAGCGCGAAGAACACGTAGGCCTCGCCGAGGCGGGCGATGGTTTCGTCCGCACCCATGGGCTGCCCCTCGACAGCGGCTTCCATCCCGGCGCGCTGGCGGCGGATCCCCTCCATCGCAACGGCCAGCAACATCTCTTCCTTGTCGCTGAAATGGCGATACGGCGCCGCCGTGGACACCCCCGCGATGCGGCAGGCGTCCGAGACCGAGAAGCGGTCCGGCCCCTTTTCCTCGACAAGCTGACGCACGGCCTCGATCAGCCCCGCCCGCAGGTCACCGTGATGATAGCTGTCGGTCTTCTTCAGCGTGGCCATGCTTCAGCCGTGCCTTTCCGCAGAAGTGTTAGAGACACTAACATAGAAGCGGCATCAATCAAGTGCCGCCTTGGTGATCAGATCGTGATGCCGCCATCCACGTTGATCACCTGTCCCGTCATGAAAATCCCGTCATCCGACGCAAGGTAGGCGCACATTCCCGCAATTTCTTCCGGCTGGCCCAGCCGTCCCGAAGGCTGGCGGTCGAGGAACATCTTTCGCGCAGCGTCCACGCTGCCCAGGGATTTTGCAAGCTCTGCGATGCGCGCCTGAAGCGAAGGGCTGTCGACCGTGCCCGGGCAAACCGCGTTGCAGCGGATCTTCAGCGGAAGGTAGTCCGCCGCGCAGGCCTTGGTCAGACCGATGACCCCGCCCTTGGCCGCCCCATAGGCGGTCCGGTTGGCGAAACCCTTGGTCGAACCCGCGACCGAGGCGATGGTCGTCACGCTGCCGCCATGCGCCTTCATGCGCGGAATGACGTGTTTCAGCACGATGAACGCGCTGTCGAGCGTGATCGTCATGCTGCGCCGCCAGTCCTCTGCCGTGGTCGTCTCGATGTTGCCGTGGTGGACATAGCCGACCGCGTGCACCAGCGCGTCGATCCGGTCGAAGGGGGCGACCCAGCGGGCGACCGCCTCGGCGTCGGTCGCGTCCACCACCGATCGTGGACGCGACCTTCAGTGAAGCAAGCGCGCCCTCGTTGATGTCGGCGGCATGCACCTCGGCCCCCTCGGCGGCAAGCCGTTCGGCCACGGCGCGCCCGATCCCCTGCCCGGCGGCGGTGACGAGGGCGATCTTGCCGCGGAGGCGCTGCGTCAGGTCAATGGTTGTCACGCGGCAGCCCCTTCGTCTGTGCGATGTGCTGATACTTCAGTGCCGGTTTCAGCACCATGCCTTCGGCAAGCTGGTCCACGATCCCGCGCTGGATTTCCTGCCAGGGCGTCTGGTGGGCCGCATAGGCAAAGCCGCCCTTCGCCTCCAGCGCCGCGCGGCGGGCCGCCAGCACCTCGGGCGGTTGCAGGATGTCGGCGGTGCCCTTGCGCAGGTCGATCCGCAGGCGGTCGCCGGTTTCCACGATGGCCAGGCCCCCCATCGCCGCCGCTTCCGGCGAGGCGTTCAGGATCGACGGGCTGCCCGAGGTGCCCGACTGCCGCCCGTCGCCGATGCAGGGCAGCGTGGTGATGCCGCGCTTGATCAGGGCCGCGGGGGGCTGCATGTTCACCACCTCGGCGCTGCCGGGGTAGCCGATGGGACCGACACCCCGGATGACGAGGATGCAGTGCTCGTCGATCTCCAGAGCCGGGTCGTCGATGCGATGATGGTAGTCCTCCGGCCCCTCGAACACGATCGCGCGGCCCTCGAAGGCGTCGGGATCGTCGGGGTTCGACAGGTAGCGGTCGCGGAATTCGGGTGCGATCACGCTGGTCTTCATGATGGCGCTGTCAAAGAGGTTGCCCTTCAGGTTGACGAAACCCGCGCTGGCCTTCAGCGGTTGATCGAAGGGCCGGATCACCTCGTGGTTCTCGACGCGGGCATTCTCATAGGCTTCGGCCACGGTCAGGCCGGTGACGGTCAGCGCCTGCGGGTTGGGCAGCGCACCCGCCTTCATCAACTCGGCAAAGACGCCCGGCACCCCTCCCGCGCGGTGGTAGTCCTCGCCCAGGAAACGCCCGGCGGGTTGCAGGTCCACCAGCAGCGGGATGTGCAGGCCGAAGCGCTGCCAGTCGTCGTTGGTCAGCGTCAGGCCAAGGTGTCGGGCGATGGCGTTCAGGTGGATCGGCGCGTTGGTCGAGCCGCCGATGGCGGAGTTCACGACGATGGCGTTCTCGAAGGCCGCGCGGGTCATGATGTCGGAGGGTTTCAGGTCCTCCTCGCACCATCGCGACGATGCGCCGCCCGGTCATGTAGGCCATCTGCCCGCGCTCGCGGTAGGGCGCGGGGATCGCGGCGCGAACCGGGCAGCTGCATGCCCAGTGCCTCGGCCAGCGAGTTCATCGTCGTCGCCGTGCCCATCGTGTTGCAGTAGCCGACCGAGGGGGCGGAGTCCGAGGCCATCTCCATGAATTCCTCGTAGTCGATCTCGCCCGCGGCCAGCATCTGGCGGCCCTTCCAGACGATGGTGCCCGAGCCCGCCCGCTCGCCCTTGTGCCAGCCGTTCAGCATCGGGCCGACCGACAGCGCGATGGCGGGGATGTTCACCGTCGCCGCCGCCATCAGCAGCGCGGGCGTGGTCTTGTCGCAGCCGATGGTCAGCACCACGCCGTCGAGCGGATAGCCGTAGAGCGTCTCGACCAGCCCCAGATAGGCGAGGTTGCGGTCGAGCGCGGCGGTGGGGCGCTTGCCGGTCTCCTGGATCGGGTGGACCGGAAACTCCATGCAGATGCCGCCCGCCGCCACGATCCCGTCGCGCACGCGCTTGGCCAGGTCGATGTGGTGGCGGTTGCAGGGCGACAGGTCCGACCCGGTCTGCGCGATGCCGATGATCGGCTTGCCCGACTGCAGCTCGGCCCGGGTGATGCCGTAGTTCAGGTAGCGCTCGATGTAGAGCGCGGTCATTCCGGGGTTGTCGGGGTTGTCGAACCAGGCTTGCGAGCGCAGGCGGCGGGGGGTGGTGGCGGTCATGCTATGTCTCCCTTCCCGCGACGGGCGCGGGTCGGCGCGAGCATAGCCGATTGGTGGCAAGGGGCCAGAGGCGGGGTTGCCTTTTTCATTCCGGGACAGAAGGATGACCCCGCCCCGGCGCAGGCCCGCCCGGCGCGGGGCGGCAGATCGCACTCAGGGGATTTCGATGGAATACAGAACGCTCGGCCGGTCCGGCCTCAAGGTCTCGGCCATCACCATGGGAACCTTCACCTTCGGCGGGTCCGGTCCGTTCGCGATGGTGGGCCAACAGGACGTGGCAGATGCGCGACGGCTGGTGGACCTCTGCATCGACCATGGCGTGAACGTGTTCGACACGGCCAACATGTATTCCAGCGGCCTGTCGGAAGAGATCCTGGGCGAGGTGCTGGAGGGGCGGCGCGGCGATGTGCTCGTCACCTCCAAGGCGCGGATGAAGATCGGGCCGGGCCCGAACGACGAGGGCGTGTCGCGCTTTCACCTGATCCGGGAATGCGAGCGCAGCCTGAAGCGGCTGCGGACCGATTACATCGACATCTACTACATGCACGAATGGGACGGCACGACCCCGGTCGAGGAAAAGATGGCGGCGCTCGACACGCTCGTGAGCCAAGGCAAGGTGCGCTACATCGGCTGCTCCAACTATTCCGGCTGGCATGTCATGAAGTCGCTGGCCGTGGCCGACCGCGACCGCCGCCCGCGCTTCGTCACGCAACAGATCCACTACACGCTCGAGGCGCGCGAGGCGGAGTACGAGCTTTTGCCGATCTCGGTCGACCAGGGGCTGGGCGTCCTGGTGTGGAGCCCGCTGGCCGCGGGCCTCTTGACCGGCAAGCACCGGCGCGGCAAGCCCACGCCCGAGGGGTCGCGCCAGGCGGCGGGCTGGACGGAGCCTCCGATCCGCGATGTCGAGCGGCTGTGGGATATCGTGGAGGTGCTGGTGGCCATCGGCGAGGCACGGGGCGTGTCTGCTGCGCAGATCGCGCTGGCCTGGCTGCTGACCCGACCTGCCGTATCGTCGCTGGTGGTGGGTGGGCGCAACCCCGACCAGTTCAGGGACAATTTCGGCGCGCTGGAGATCCGCCTGACCGAAGACGAGCTTGCGCGCCTGAACGAGGTCAGCCGCCCGCCGCTGATCTATCCCTACTGGCACCAGAACCAGTTCGCCAAGACCCGCTTCAGCGAGGCCGACTTGGCCTTGCATCGGGATTACCCGGCGTAGGGCGGGGTGAACCCCCCTTACACTCATTGCATGAGGGCAATACCACCTAAGGTTGTAATGATGGCAAGAGGAACGCCAAACTGGAGCCGATGGCACCGGCCTGCGTTATGTGCCGATTTGTAACGCGACGAGGTATGTGACCATGCGAGCAATACTGCTTCTCTCCACCCTGATGGCCTTCGCCATGGCCGAGCCGGTGCTGGCCGGACCGAAAGGCTGCCCGCCCGGACTTGCCAAGAAATCCCCCGCTTGCGTCCCGCCGGGACATGCCAGGAATGGCAAGCGCGATTGGGATGACGACCGGCACCGGGATGACGTGGTCCGGCGCGAGGTGGTGCGCGAGCGCTACTACATCACCGATTATGATTACTTCCCGCTGCGCGATCCCGGGCGCTACACGCTGCCGCCGCTGCGCCCCGGCGAGGCCTATTACGTGGCCAACAACCAGGTCTATCGCGTGGATAGTGGCAGCAAGCAGATCCTGGACGTGGTCGGGCTGCTGACGAACCTTCTGAACTAAGCCTTGGATATGGACCTGTTGCGCGCGCCATGAAAGGCTTCCTCGAGGTATCGGGGGAGCATGCGCGGTGGCAGGGATCGACGGCTACGAGCTTGAAGCGCAAATCGGCTTTCGCCTGCGCGTCGCCATGCAGCGGCATCTGGAGTTGTTCGCCGCCGCCCTGCCGGACCTGACGCCCACGCAGTTCTCGACCCTCGTGAAGCTGGCGGAATGCGGGGTGCTGTCGCAGAACCACCTCGGGCGGCTGGTGGCGATGGACGCGGCGACGACGAAGGGGGTGATCGACCGCCTGAGACACAAGGGGCTGGTGGAAAGCCGCCCTTCGGCGAGCGACCGGCGCAGGCTGGATGTCTCGCTGACCCCGGCGGGGGCCGAACTGGTCGCCGCAATGGTGCCGCGCGCGCAGGCCGTCACGGCGCAGACCCTGGCGGGCTTGAGCGAGGAGGAGGCCGTGCAACTGGTTGCGCTGCTGGAGCGGATCGGGGACGGCGCATCGTAAGGGTCGCCTGTGCCCCGGGCGGGCGGCGAGCGGGGGTTTCACACCCCCGCACCCCCGTGGGGTATTTTCACCGAAAAGAAGCCAAAGAAGAAACGAGGGACAACCCGCTACCGCAGCCCGTCCTTGCCCTCGACCTCGGCATGGGTCAGGCCGCCGACACGCGCGAGCGGCCTGCCGGAATCCGTGACCGCGACAGCCACGAGGATCTCACCCGCGCGCGGCGCGTCGTTCATCCGCACCTCGATGGCGTCGAAATGGCTGCGCACATAGGCCGCGTCCTTGTGCCCGAGCGGCACGTCGAGCGGCTGGCCAGGCCCGCCCATCTTCTTGGCCGAAGGCACCAGCGCCGCCCCCTTCTCCACCGCCTGCCGCAGCGGCGCGCCAAGCTTGGGGTGCAGGATCGCTGCTGCATGTTCCAGCTCGCCCGCCTCGCCCACCATCGCGGCCTTGCCATAGCTCTGCGCCTGCCCCGGCGCGATCCCGAGCGCCTGCACGCAGCGCGCGCCCAGAAGCGCGCCGAGTTCCGCGCCGATCTCGATCAGCTCCGTCAGGTCTTCGGCGTAGCGTCCGGCAAAGGGGTTCGCGATCACCGCCACCGCCACCGCCTTGCGGGTGGGCGGCGACGACGGCGCGCCCGGCCTCGGCATGGGTTTCCTCGACCGTGACGGCCAGCTTGCGGATGCGCGCGCTCATCTCAGCCCGTCCTCTCCCTTGATGTCCTTCGCCGCCAGCCCGCCCGCGCGGTTGTGGATGCGCGGGCCGGTGGTCATGACGAGCACCAGCAGCATCTCGTCGGCGCGCGGGCTGTCGTTCAGCCCGACCTCCATCGCATCGAAATGGCTGCGCACGTAGGAGGCGTTGACATGCGTCACCGGCACGTCGAGCCGCGCGCCGACCCCGCCCACCTTCTTGGTCGAGGGCACGATGGCCCGGGTATCGCCCAGGACCTCGCGCATCGCGTAGCCGCCGGGTGCATGCCAGAGCGCGCCATGCTCCACCTCGCCTGCGGCACCCACGATGGCACCCTTGCCGTAGCCCTCGACGATCGTCGGATCGCCGCCCGAGCAGGTCGACAAGGCGTCGCGCCATGGTCAGGCCGAGGGGCTTCAGGTCGTCCATGAAAGGCTGGATGTCCTCGACATAGCGCCCGGCGAAAGGGTTGTGGATGACCGCGAGGGCAGCGGCGCGGCGCAAGCGGCACGTTCGAGGGCGGGCCGCCTTCGTGGAAGATCTCCTCGACGGTGGTCGCGAGTTTGCGGAGCAGGAGGTCAGGCATGAGCAAGGGCTTTCGGCTCGGGGACGAGATGGGCCGCACCAAGGCTGCGGGAGTGGCCGTTCAGGAACAGGGCGGCGGCTTCGATGAAGCCAGCGCGTCGCAGGTCCGCAGCGGCACGCAGGCCGCGTTCCAGCGCCTCGACGGCTTCCTCGGCGTGCAGGGGGCCGACATGGGTGGTCACGAGGCGGGGCCCCAGATCACTGTCGGGCTGCAACTCCTCGGCGGGCTGGCGGCGGATGGCCGGGTGGCCCGGCAGGTCGACCGCGTTTGCGATCAGCGTGGCCGCGACATCAGCCGCGGCGGCGGTGGAAGCGAGGACGGTGACCGCATCGGCGATGCCGAGGGAGAAGCTGCGCCCGCCCTGCCCGCTTGTGGCGATGCCCCGGATCGGGTCGCTGGCCGCGATCTCGACCGTGCCGAGCGCCGCGCCGTCGGGGCGGGCGATGGCCGCGCGGTAGCGTCTCGCCGGGCGCGAGGTGCAGCGCGATGTCGCCGCCATTGTTCACATAGGCGCGGCTCAGCTCCGCCTCCGCCGTCATCGCCGCCAGCACCTCGTCCGCGACGCTGCCCGCAACGGCGGCCATCGGCGTGACGAAGACGCGCGCCCCGTGCGGCGCGCAGGCCGCGACCATGCGCCGGGCGACCGGGCCCTGGGCCGCCTCGCCCACGGGGCGTCGCAGCAGCGGCAGTTCGGCCACGAGTTCGGTCAGGATCGTCTGAAACCTCCGGGTCGCCGCCGCGAAGGCACGCTCGCGCTGGCCCTCGGCCCCGATGATCAGGTCGATCGGCCCGTGCTGCAGGTGCAGCCGATTGCCGGGCAGCAGCCGGGCGGCGGGGCCGGTCATCGCGGCGTTGCCCCCCAGCGGAAGTTGCGCGGGTCCTGCGGATCGGACTCGCCCGACCCGGGCGAAACGGTGCGGACCGCGGGGCCGAGGACGACGGCGACGGGCCGGATGCGGTCCATGTAGCCGCCGAGCGCCGCATAATCCTCGCGCCGCAGGGTGAATTCGATGGGCGCCACCAGCGCGGGGGTCGGCACATAGCCGAAGGCGTTGGTCGGCATCTGCATCACGTCGACCATCACCGTGATCCCGCCGCCCGGCCAGACATAGGCCTGCCGCCCCGCCGCAGGACACATGGGTCAGCGCCCCTTGCACCGAGCGGGTCAGCTTCACCGGATTGGTCGTGACGCCCGCGCGCAGCGACCCGCCCGCGCCGCCCATGAACAGCACCGAGCAGACCGAGGGTTCGCAATTCTCGGCGATCCGCTCGGCCGAGGCGCGCAGGGCGGGCGAGGCCTCGGCCGGGGCGGGGCAGCAGAGCCTCGTCCAGCTCGTAATAGGCCCATTGCTCGCCGGTGGTGGAGACCATGAGCATCCGCAAGCCCGGCCAGGCCACCTTGGGGTCGAAGGGCTTCAGGATCGTCAGCGGGTCCTCGATATCCGTCCCGCCCCAGCCGGTGCCGGGCTGCGCCACCTGGAAGTAGCGCCCGGGGGTGGAGCGGCGGCCGTTCATCCGGATGCCGGTGGGCGGCACGTCCAGCAGCTTGCCCGCCTGATGTTCCGACAGCACGCCGGTGATGTGGTCGTCGACCACCACCACCTCGTCCGCATGCCCCAGCCATTGGGCCGCGAACATGCCGATGGTGGCCGAACCGCAGCCGACCCGCATCAGCTTTTCGCGCACCCCGTTCACGATGGGCGGCTGGCCCGCCTGGATCACCACCGTCGCGCCGTCGTCGATCTGCACCTCCACCGCCTCGCGGTTGCAGAGCTTCAGGAGCGCGTCGCAGGTCGCGCGTCCTTCGGCCTTGGAGCCGCCGGTCAGATGCTCCACCCCGCCGAGCGACAGCATCTGGCTGCCGTATTCGCCGGTCATCACATGGCCGATGGGTTCGCCCTGCACGCGGACGATGGCGCGTTCAGGGCCGATGTGGCGGTCGGTGTCGATCTTCACCTTGACGCCGCAATAGCTGAAGATGCCCTCGGTCACGACAGTGACCATGTCGACGCCCTCGACCTCCTGGCTGACGATGAAGGGGGCGGGCTTGTAGTCGGGATAGGTCGTGCCCGCGCCGATGGCGGTGACGAAGGGCCGCGCGCCCTGCACGATGTCGCCATCCCACTCGGTGCCGCTCGAGGAAGGGGACCGCCGGTGCGCCGGCCGCAATGACGGTGAGCGGGTCGAGGCGGACCAGCTCGCCGCCGTGGTTCGCGTAGCGGTCGCAGGCGCCCGAGCGGCCCTCGGCGATGTAGCAGAGCACCGGGCAGGCATCGCAGCGGATCTTTTCGGGGCGCGGCGGGGTGGGGGTGGTCATGGCCAGATCCGATCCAGCTTCGAAACACGCGGCGGCATCCAGTCCTTGACAGATCGGCAGTTTGTGCGCACGCGATCGGAGGATCCGCCGGAAGCGCTCCTCTGGAGCGTTTCTGCGATGCGATGGCCGGCGGTCGCAAGAGGCAGGCCGGGCCAGCCGCAGTCCTGAGCTGCAAATCCGTCCGCGCCTGACTGGCGGGCGCGGCAACGCGCCTGCCACGGGCAGTCAGGCGCGGACGGATTTGTGCGGGACAAATCGTCAAGACAGCGGGGAGCCCCTTGCCTGCGGTCTTGCGACGCGCGGCAATCGGATCGCGGAAACGCTCCACCGGAGCGTTTCCGGTCGATCCTCTGTCCCCTGAAAGCTGAGTGGCCGCCATGCGCTTCTTCAGCCTTGTCTCCACAATCTTTCCTCATCCCCACCCCGCCTCCTTCAGCGCCGCCCGCAGCCGCGAGGGCGTCGCGGGCACCCGCGTGACCATCACGCCCGTCGCGTGGCGGATCGCGTTCAGGATCGCGGGCGCGGTCGGGATCAGTACATGCTCGCCCAGCCCCTTCGCCCCGAAGGGCCCATGCGCGTCCGGCTCCTCGACGATGATCGTCTCGATGGGGGGCACGTCGCCGATGGTCGGGATCAGGTAGTCGTGCAGGTTCTCGGTCCGCCCCGGAATGTATTCCTCCATCAGCGCCATCCCGAGGCCCTGCGCGATGCCGCCCTGCACCTGGCCCTCGACCAGCAGCGGGTTGATCGCCTGCCCCACGTCATGCGCGGCGACGAAGCGCAGCGGATGCACGCGCCCCAGCGCCACGTCCACCTCGACCACCGCCAGATGGGCCGCATAGCCGAACTGCGCATAGGGTGCGCCCTGCCCGTTCGCGTCGAGCGGCTGGGTCGGCGGGTCGTAGGTTTCGGTCGCCGTCAGCACGTAGCCCCGCGCATCCTCGGCCAGCCGCGACAGGTCCAGCACACGCGAGACACCCCCCTCCTCGGCCTCGATCCGCCCCTCACACAGCCGCAGCACCGCCTCGTCCGACAGGTTGCACCGCCGCAGGATCTCCGCCCGCAGCGCCGCCCCCGCCAGCCGCGCCGCGTTGCCCGACACGAAGGTCTGGCGCGAGGCCGAGGTCTTGCCCGCGTCCGGCGTCACATCGGTATCCGGCCCGACCAGCGTCACCTGCGCCAACGGCACGCCAAGGGCCTGTGCGAAGATCTGCGCGATGACGGTGTTCGACCCCTGCCCGATATCCGTCGCGCCCTGATGCAGCACCAGCGTGCCATCCGCGCGGATACCGCAGGCGATGGTCGAGGGATTGGCGAGCGAGGTGTTGCCGCAGCCATACCACCCCGCCGCCACGCCCACCCCGCGCCGACGCCCGTTGCCCTGCGCATTGAACGCCGCACAGTCCGCCCGTGCCGCGGCCCAGGCCGGGCGCAGCGCCTCCAGACAGGCGCGGATGCCCACGCCTTGCTGGAACACCTGACCGCAGACCGTGGGCACGCCGTTCGTCCAGCGCGTTCGCGATGCGGAATTCCAGCGGGTCCATCCCAAGCTTCGCCGCCAGCGCGTCGAACAGGCTTTCCTGCGCGATCGCGGATTGCGGCACGCCGAAGCCACGAAAGGCCCCCGAGGGCGGGTTGTGCGTGTAGACGCCCCGCGAGCGCGCCGTGTAGTCGGCGATCCGGTAGGGACCGGAGGCATGGATCGGCACGCGCGTCGCCACCGTCGGCCCCCAGGAGGCATAGGCCCCGGTATTGAAATCGCCCTCGAAGGTCATCCCGCACAGCCTGCCGTCCCGCGTGGCCCCGATCCGCAGCCGCAGGTCGGACGGGTGGCGCTTGGTCGTCGACTGCATCGACTCGGTGCGCGAATAGGTGATGCGCACCGCCCGCCCGGTCTTCAGTGCGGCCAGCGCGAGGTAGGGCTGCACCGACAGGTCGAGCTTCGAGCCGAAGCCGCCCCCCACCGCCGTCGGCACGATGCGGATGCTCTCGCGCGGCAGCGCGAGGATCTCGGCCATGCTCTCCAGGTCCATGACCGGGGCCTGCGTGCAGGCGTGGATTTCCACCCTGCCGTCGCGGACCACGGCATAGCCTGCCTCGGGCTCGATATAGGCATGCTCCACGAAGCCGCTCTCGAACCGCCCCTCCACGACGACATCGGCGCGCGCCAAGGCCGACGAGGCATCGCCGCACGACACGAAGCCGCCGCACATCACGTTGCGGTCCTTGCCCGGATGAAGTTGCGGTGCCTCGTCGGCCAGCGCCTCGGCCACGTCCCGCACTTCCGTCAGCGGCTGCCACCGCACGGGGAAGTCCTGCGGATCGAAGGCCGCCATCGCCTCTGCCGTGCCGACGACCGCCGCGACGGCCTCGCCGCGAAAGCGGGTCTCGCCCTCGGCGAAGACGGGCTGATCGACGAAGGCCGGGATCACGCCGAAGGCGTTGCGCCCCGGCACGTCGCGCGCCGTCAGCGTGCAGACGATGCCCGGACGGTCCCTGGCCCAGCCCGCCAGATCGCCCAGGGTGAAGGCCGCGCGGGGGTGGGGCGAGCGGATCACCTTGATCACCAGCGCGTCGGGCGGGGCGATATCGTCGCCGAAGCGCTCGGTCCCCGCAACCTTCGCCGCCCCGTCCACCCGGCGCACCGCCGTGCCGACCGCGCCTGTTCCCTCGGGCGGCGTCCAGCCTGCGCCCACTGCCACCACCGCGTCGATGATCTTGCGATAGCCCGTGCAGCGGCAGAGCACCCCGCCGAGGGCGTCCTGCACCTGCGCCGCATCGGGGCGCGGTATCTCTCGCAGCAAGGCCACGGCGGCGACCATCATCCCCGGCGTGCAGATGCCGCATTGCGCCGCCTGATGGTCCTGAAAACTCTCCGACAGCCGTTGCGCCAGCGGGTCGCCGCGCAGGCCTGCGACCGTCTCCACCGCCTGCCCTTCCGCCTGATGCGCGGGCATCAGGCAGGCGCAGACCGGCGCGCCCGCGACCAGCACCGTGCAGGCCCCGCAATCGCCCGCGTTGCAGCCGATCTTGACCTCGCGCGCGCCCAGCCGCTCGCGCAGTGTCTGGGACAGGCGTTCGCCCGGCGGCGGATCGACGGCCACGGGTCGGCCGTTCAGCGTGAAGGCAAGTCCGGGGCGCGCGGCGGTGCCGTCCATCATGCGGCCCCCTGGGTCATCGCCCCGGACAGGGCGCGGCGGATCAGTTCGGCCACCACCTCGGCCCGGTATTCCCCGCTTCCCCGGATGTCCGAGATTGGCGTCAGCGGCGCGAGGTGCGCCGGGTCCACGACCGGCAGCGCCTGCCGGATGTCATGCCCCCGCAGCGCCGCCTCCAGCCCCGGCAGGCGCTGCGCGACGGGCGAGCACGCACCGACCGCCACGCGCGCCTCGGCGATCCGCCCCTCGGCCACGCGCAACAGCACCGCGACCATGGCGACCGAGATCACAAGATACGTCCGCGCCCCGGCCTTCAGGAACGCCGCCCTGCCCCGCCACATCGGGCACAAGCACTGCCGAGACCAGCTCGCCCGGTCGCAGCGCGGTCTTGCGCACCCCGGTCAGGAAGCGGTCCAGCGGCAGCACGCGCAGCCCCTCGCGCGACACGAGTTCCACCGAGGCGTCCAGCACCAGCAAGGGCGGCACCCCATCGGCGGCGGGCGAGGCGTTGCAGAGGTTCCCGGCGATGGTGCCTGCGTTCTGGATCTGCACCGACCCTACCTCGCGCGCGGCGGCCTTCAGGCCATCGAAGGCGGGCGGCAGGTCGGCGCGGAGGATGTCGCTCCAGCGCGTGGCGGCCCCGATGCGCCAGCCCTCGGCCTCTCGCGTGATCCCCCGGAACCCCGGCAGGCGCGTCACGTCGAGGATCGCCTCGCCCGTCACCCGATCGCCGCGTGCAGGAAACCAGTCGGTCCCCCCCGCCACCGGTGACGCGCCGTCGCGCGCCATCGCGTCGAAGGCGGCGTCCAGCGTCAGTGGCATGTGGTAGGGCATCGGGGCCTTGCCTGCCGGAATTGTTCGTACACAAATAAACGGCGACTCGGGGAGAGCTGTCAAACACTATCCCCTTTGCGGCCCGAGGGCGCGCTTGAACCGCACCTGTCATCTGTTAGCCTGCAAACAAATCCAGCACGGAGTCCGCCATGGCGCACGACCCCGCCCCCGCGAGCGAAGGCCCGACGAAGCTCGTCATACGCAATGTCGGCCTGATGCTGTCGGGGCGGCTGGAGGAACCGATCCTCGACGCCGATTGCCTTGTCGCCGACAACGGGCGCATCACAGGCTGGGGTCGTGCGGACGATGTCGACACCGAGGGCGCGACCACGACCATCGACGCGAACGGCTGCACGCTTTGCCCCGGCCTGATCGACAGCCATGTCCACCCCGTGGTGGGCGACTACACCCCCCGCCAGCAGCAGTTGCACTGGATCGACAGCACCCTGCACGGGGGCGTGACCACGCTGATCTCGGCGGGCGAGGTCCATATGCCGGGCCGCCCGCGCGACATCGTGGGGCTGAAGGCCATGGCGATCGCCGCGCAGCGCTGGTACGAGAACTTCCGCCCCTCGGGCGTCAAGGTCCGCGCGGGCGCGCCGATCATCGAGCACGGGATGGTCGAGGATGACTTCCGCGACCTCGCCGCCGCCGGGGTGACACTGCTGGGCGAGGTCGGCCTTGGCACCGTCAAGGATGGCCGGACGGCCCGGCAGATGGTGGACTGGGCGCGCAAATACGGCATCCAGAGCACGATCCACACCGGCGGCCCCTCGATCCCCGGCTCGGGCCTGATCGACGCCGACATGGTGCTGGAAACCGGGACCGACGTGATCGGCCACATCAACGGCGGCCACTCCGCCCTGCCCGATGACCAGATCATCTGCATCTGCGAGAACTGCATCGAAGGGGCTGGAGATCGTCCACAACGGCAACGAACGCGCGGCCCTACTTACCCTGAACACCGCGCGCGAGCTGAAACAGATCGAGCGCATCATCCTGGGCACCGACGGCCCCGCGGGGTCGGGCGTGCAGCCGCTCGGCATCCTGCGGATGGTTGCCATGCTCTCGTCGCTGGGGAACGTCCCGGCCGAGATCGCCTTCTGCTTCGCGACCGGCAACACGGCCCGCCAGAGGGAACTGGACACCGGCATGATCGCCACGGGCTATGCCGCCGATTTCGTGTTTCTCGACCAGGCGCAGCACGCGCCCGGCCGGACGATCCTGGAATCCGTCCAGCAGGGCAACCTGCCCGGCGTGGGCATGACCGTCATCGACGGCGTGGTGCGCAGCGAGCGCAGCCGCAACACGCCGCCCGCCGGAAAGGTGCCGCGAATTGTAACAATGGCGATGACAATTCCGATGGCATAGGGCCATTGACGCGGCCCAGAAAACAGTTGCTTCGCTTTCACCGGCACGGCAAACATCGCCGATAGCTGGACAGGTTTCGGGAACACGTAAATCGAACGGTCCCTCTTCGCATTCATCTGGAAGTACTCGAAGAAAGAGCAGATCGTCCTGCTCGTTCTGACCGGGGCCATGTTCCCGATCCTCTACCTGACGCTCGAGCTTCCCAAACGCATCATCAACGACGCCATCGGCGCAAAGACCGTGCCGATCAACGTGCTGGGGTTCGAGATCGGGCAGGTGCAATTCCTGGCCCTCCTCTGCGTCGCGTTCCTGGGATCGGTGATCCTGAACGGCGTCATGAAGATGAAGATCAACACGATGAAGGGCGTGCTGGCCGAGCGGATGCTGCGGCGGCTGCGCTTCATCCTCATCACCCGGATCATGCGCTTTCCGCCCCCGTTCTTCCAGCGCACCTCGCAGGGCGAGCTTGTCTCGATGGTGAATGCCGAGGCCGAGCATCTGGGCGGCATGATGGGCGACGCCATCTCGCAGCCCGTCCTGCAAGCCGGGCAGATGCTGACGATCCTGTTCTTCCTGTTCGCGCAAAGCGTCTGGTTTGCGCTGGCCGCCGTGGCGCTGATCCCGTTGCAGGCCTGGCTCATCCCCCGGATGCAGCGCGAAATCAATGTCTTGAACCGCAGCCGGGTGAAGGAGGTGCGCAAGCTCGCCTCGGAGATCGGGGAAAGCGCGGCGGGGGCCGTGGACATCCGCCGCATGGGCGGCGCCCGGCACCGCGCCGCAATGATCTCGAGCCGTCTGGCCCGGCTTTATTACATCCGGTTCGAGATCTACCAGAAAAAGTTCTTCATGAAGTTCGTGAACAACCTGATCACGCAACTTACCCCGCTGCTGTTCTATTCCTTCGGTGGCTATCTGGTAATTCACGGCGACCTGACCCTTGGCGCGCTGGTCGCGGCGCTGGCCGCGCACAAGGACCTGTCTTCGCCCTGGAACGAGCTTCTGGCCTATTACAACCAGATGCAGGAGGCAGCGCTTCGCTGGGTCGTGGTGACCGAGCGCTTCGATCCGCCCGGCATGATCGACGAGGCGCTGTTCGAGGGCGAGCCCGCGCAGATCCCCAGCCTGTCGGGCGATCTGCAACTGGAGGACGTGACGCTGCGCAGCCAGGACGGCGCAGTGATCCTCAAGGACATCACGCTGACCCTGCCCAAGGGCGAAAGCATCGCCATCGCGATCGAGAACGAGGAGGACCGCCGCGCCATCGCCGAACTGCTGACACGCGAGGCGCCACCTTCGGCCGGGTCGATCCGCGTGGCGGGCCATGTCTCTTGCAGGGCTGCACCAGGCGGTGGTTGCCGCGCGCATCGGCTACGCCAGTTCGCGGCCCTTCGTGGCCGAGGGCAGCTTCGGGCAGAATGTGATGGCCCCGCTGATGGTGCGTCCGCAGGATCCGGATGACGCGGCCCGCCTGCGCAAGCTGGAGATCGAGGCGAAAGAGGCGGCCAAGGCCGGAAACTCGCCCGATCCCTTTGCGGTGGACTGGATCGAACCCACCATGGCGGGCCTTTCCACCAGGACCGAGGCGCGCGACTGGTGGCTCAGCCTGACCGAGGCGATCGATACCGACCGGATGCTGTTCACGCGCGGGCTGGACCAGAAGTTCCAGGCCGCGGACGATCCCGACCTGGCGCGGAAACTGGTCGAGCTGCGACCGCGCATCGCGGCGCTTCTGGCCGAGAACGGGCTGGACCAGATCTTTTTCCGGTTCGATCCGACAAGCTATAACCCCGCGCTGCCGGTCGCGGGAAACCTGCTGTTCGCGGTGCCGAGGGACCAGGACGCGCAGCAATCGCTTGCCGGACGCAAGGACTTTCTCCAACTGCTGCGCGAGCTGCATCTGGAAAAGGAACTCGCCACCCTGTCGCGCGACGTGGTCGAGATGCTGCGACAGACCTTCGGGCTGAATGGCACGGACCATCCGCTGTTCCGCAAGCTGCGGCTGGAACCCGCGACCTACAGCCGCGCTGTGGCGCTTCTGGACCGCACCGCCGACACCGCGCCGGAAACGCTGAACGACGACGACATGTCACTGCTGCTGTCCGTGCCCTTCCAGATTTCGGCCGAACAGATCGGGCCCGCCTTTTCTGACGAGATGAAGACCCGGATCGTGCGGCTGCGCCAGCAGGCCTCGGCTTTCCTCAAGACCCAGCCAGACGGTCTGTTCACCGAGCTTGACCCGGAAGAGTTCTCGCCGGGGCTGACGGTGCTGGAGAACGCGATCTTCGGCAAGATCTCGGAAAGCGCGGGCACCGGCGTGGACCAGTTGCGCGAAGTCGTGCTGAACGTGCTGCTCGATGCGGGACTGCGCCGATGCGGTGACCAACCTGATGTATCGACCTGCCCACCGACCTTGGCGGCAAGAACCTGACGGCGCTTCTGTCCGAGATGCTCGACCTGACGCGCGCGATCATCAAGAAGCCCGACATCCTGATCCTGGATCATGCGCTGGCCAGCTTCGACGCCGCGGGACGGTCGGCGGCGCTTCGCAACGTCCGTCGGCTGCTTGCCCGACGCCACCATCATCCATTTGGAGAGCCGCTTCGACGACCCGTCGGAATACGATCGTCATTTCCAGATCCGCTATGCGCAGATCGTCGGCACCAGTGACGCGGGGGCCGAGGCCGAAGGACAATACAGCCAGCGCCGACCTGACCCGCAAGCTGCGCCTGCTGGAGGCGACGGACCTTTTTGCGGGCCTCGACCGCAAGCAGTTGCGCCTGCTCGCCTTCGGCGCGCGCTGGTACACCGCGACGGCGGGAACCTATGTCTTTCGCAAGTTCGACGATCCGTCTGACGGCGCCTACCTGATCGCCGATGGCGAGGCGGGGCTTTACCTGCCGCTACGAGAACGGGACCGAGCAACTGATCGCCAAGGCCGAGAAGGGGAACCTCGTGGGCGAGCTTGGCCTGATCCGGAACGTTCCGCGCTCGCTCAGCATGAAGGCGCATACCGACATCACCGCGCTGCGGATCAGCGCCGAGGCCTTCCTCTCGGTCGTCCAGCACGATGCCGCGACGGCGTTCAAGCTGTTGCAGGTGGTCGCGGGCTATGTCGTGCAGAACGCCAAGTAATCCGCCCGCAAGGACCGCGCCGATGCCCCGCTTCACCTTCCCGCCCGCCGCACAGTCCGCCGTCCCGGTGGCGGGCAGCGATGCCCTGTTTCCCGTTCGCCGCGTCTACTGCATCGGGCGCAACTACGCCGACCACGCCATCGAGATGGGACATGACCCCACGCGCGAGGCCCCGTTCTTCTTCCAGAAGAACCCGCAGAACATCCGCCTCGACGGCACCTTCCCCTACCCCTCCCAGTCCCGCGATGTGCATCACGAAGTCGAACTGGTCGTGGCGCTCGGGGCCGGCGGCCATGACATCTCCGAAGCCGACGCGCTGGCCCATGTCTTCGGCTACGGCGTGGGTCTGGACATGACGCGGCGCGACCTTCAGGGCGAGGCGAAGAAGGCCGGGCGGCCCTGGGAGGTCGGCAAGGCCTTCGAGCATTCCGCCCCCCTCGCCCCGCTGGTTCCCGTGGCGCGCTCCGGCCATCCGAAGGCGGGGCGCATCCACCTGAGCGTGAACGGATCGCTCCGGCAGGAGGGCGATCTGTCGCAGATGATCTGGTCGGTGCCCGAGATCATCGCTTGTCTCTCGCGCTTCTACGACCTCGCGCCCGGTGACCTGATCCTGACCGGAACCCCCGCCGGGGTCGGCCCGGTCCAGCGCGGCGATGTGATCGAGGCAGGGATAGACGGCCTCGGTTCGCTGGCCGTCCGGGTGATCTGAGCTAGCTGCCCGCCTTGCCTTCGCCCCCCATTCTGCGACAAGGCTGGGGCGAGAGACCAAGGCAGGGAGGCCGACCATGACCGACACGCTTGAAGGCCTGCTGGCCGTTCACCCGGCCGAGGCCCCCGCCCTCGGTGCGCCCGACCGCCCCTGGATGACCTTTGGCGGCCTGCGCGCGCTTGCGGCCTTGACCCGCACCACGCTGAACGGTGCCGGTATCGGGCGCGGCGACCGTGTCGCCATCGTGCTGCCGAACGGCCCCGAGATGGCGGCGGCCTTCATCGCCGTCGCACAGACCGGCGTGACCGCGCCGCTCAACCCCGCCTACAAGCGCGAAGAGTTCGACTTCTACCTCACCGACCTCAGGGCCAAGGCCATCGTCCTGCCCGAGGGTTACGAGGGCCCGGCGCTGGATGCAGCGCAGGCGCATGGCCTGACGGTGCTGCGGTTGCGCTTCGACCACGGCGCCCCGGCGGGCGAGTTCGGCCTGCGCGCGGACGGCGCCGCGCAGGGCATGGCCGACGCCGCCCTGCCCGGCCCGCAGGACGTGGCCCTGATCCTGCACACCTCGGGCACCACCTCGCGTCCCAAGATCGTGCCGCTGACGCAAGCCAACCTCGCCGCCTCGGCCCGCAACATAGGCGCGGCGCTGTCGCTGACGCCCGCCGACCGCTGCCTGAACGTGATGCCGCTGTTCCATATCCACGGCCTGATCGCCGCCGTGTCGTCCAGCCTCGCCGCCGGTGGCTCGGTCTGGTGCGCGCCGGGCTTCGACGCGCTGCGCTTCTTCGGCTGGATGGAGGCGGCGACGCCCACCTGGTACACCGCCGTGCCGACGATGCACCAGGCGATCCTGTCGCGCGCGGCACGAAACGCCGAGACCATCGCCCGCGTGCCGCTGCGCTTCCTTCGCTCGTCCTCCGCCTCGCTGCCGCCGCAGGTCATGGTCGAACTGGCCTCGACCTTCAACGCGCCGGTGATCGAGGGCTACGGCATGACCGAAGCCACGCACCAGATGACCTCGAACCCTCTGCCGCCCCGCGCCCAGAAACCCGGCTCGGTCGGCGCTGCCGGCAGGACCCGAGGTGCGCGTCGCGCATGAGGTCGAGAACCGCCTGACCACCGGCATCGGCGAGGTCGTGATCTCGGGCCCCAACGTGACGCCGGGCTATGAGGGCAACCCCGAGGCCAATGCGAAGAATTTCTTCGAGGCCGAAGGCAAGCGCTGGTTCCGCACGGGCGATCAGGGCAGCTTCGACGCCGACGGCTACCTGAACCTGACGGGCCGGTTGAAGGAGATCATCAACCGCGGCGGCGAGAAGGTCTCGCCGCTGGAGGTGGACGCGGTGCTGATGGACCATCCGGCGGTGGCGCAGGTCGTGACCTTCGCCATGCCCCATCCCAAGCTGGGCGAGGAAGTCGCGGCGGCCGTGGTGCTCCGCGACGGGGCCGAGGCGACCGACCGCGACATCCGCGCCTTCTGCGAAGAGCACCTCGCCGCCTTCAAGGTGCCCCGCCGCATCGTGATCCTGCCCGAGATCCCCAAGGGCGCGACGGGCAAGCTTCAGCGGATCGGGCTGGCCGAGAAGCTTGGGCTGGCAGGGTAAGCGCATGAAGATCTGCATCTTCGGCGCGGGGGCGATCGGCGGCTACATGGGGGCGAAGCTGGCGCAGGCCGGGGCCGATGTCAGCCTCGTCGCGCGCGGGCCGCATCTGGCGGCGATGCAGGCGCGCGGGCTGTCGCTGATCGAGGAGGGGATAAGTTCGACCGTCCCGGTCACCGCCTCCGCCGATCCGGCGGCGCTCGGGCCGCAGGACTATGTGATCGTCACGCTGAAGGCGCATTCTGTGCCCGCTGTGGTGCCCGCGATGCAACCACTTTTGGGACCGAATACGACCGTGGTGATGGGCGTGAACGGCGTGCCCTGGTGGTATTTCCACAAGCTCGGCGGCCCGCTGGAAGGCACGCGCCTCGCCACGGTCGATCCCGGCGACGCACAGTGGACCGGCATCGGCCCCGACCGGGTGCTGGGCTGCGTCGTCTACCCGGCGGCGGAGGTGGCCGAACCCGGCGTGATCGCGCATGTCGAGGGCAACCGCTTCACGCTCGGCGAACCCGACGGTTCGAAGTCCGAGCGCGCCGTGCGGCTGTCCGACGCGTTGCAGGCGGCGGGGCTGAAGGCCCCCGTCCGCCCGCGCATCCGCGACGAGATCTGGGTGAAGCTCTGGGGGAACCTGTCGTTCAACCCGATCTCGGCGCTGACCCATGCCACGCTCGACGTGCTCTGCACCGACCCCGGCACCCGCGCCACCGCGCGGGCAATGATGGTCGAGGCGCAGGAGATTGCCGAGAAGCTGGGCGTGAAGTTCCCCATCGACGTGGACCGCCGCATCGACGGCGGCGCGGCGGTGGGGGCGCATCGCACCTCGATGCTGCAGGACCTGCTGGCGGGCCGCCCGATGGAGATCGACGCGCTGGTGGGCGCGGTGGCCGAGCTTGGGCGGCTGACGGGAACGCCGACGCCCACCATCGACACGGTGCTGTCGCTGGTAACGCTTAGGGCGCGGGTGGCGGGGCTCTACGGAGAAGCCGCGCGCTAGGGAACCGCCGCGCCCCGGCGCAGGCCGGGGCCTCTTGCCTCACAAGCTGTTCTTTTCCTTGGCGGATTTGTCCCGCGACAAATCCATCCGCGCCTGCGTGCCCGTGGCAGGCGCGTTTCCGCGCCCGCCCATGCAGTCGCGGCCGGCTTGGCAGCGTGACGCGAGCGGAGAGCCCCTTGCCAACGGGCTTGCGCCCTCTGGCAACAGCCCTGGCAACTCTCCACAGGAGAGTTGCCTGATCGGGCTGGGCGCTCGTGTTCAAAAGGCATCAAACAGGTCGAAGGTCGCTTTCCCCGGAACCGGCGGCCTCCTGCCCGCCACGCCTCACACGATCCCGCCGCCCGCCCCGCTGACCCTGGGCCGGACCGCCGCCACTTGCGCGCGATATCCCGCCGCGCGATAGGCCGCGACCGGGTCCATCGCCCCGCCCGCCTCGACCCGCGCCATGGCGAGGATCGGCTCCACATCGGTGCGGAAGCCGCGCTTCAACGTCCACCGTCGCCACCAAGCGCGTCGTTCGCCTCCTGCGCCGCCTCCAGCGCCCGGCGGTCCACCAGCAGCGCCTGCGCATAGGCGCGCTGCACCTCCATCGCCGAGACCATCAGGCTTTCGATCGGGTCGGTCACGTTGTGGCTCTGGTCGAGCATATGCGCGGGCGCGAAGCCCGGGCGACCCTTCGGCGTCCACCAGCTCGTTGAACACCAGGAACAGCCGGTAGGGGTCGATCGAGCCGGTATCGAGATCGTCGTCGCCATACTTCGAGTCGTTGAAGTGGAAGCCGCCCAGCTTGCCCTGCACGGATCAGCCGCGCCACGATCATCTCGATGTTCACGTTCGGCGCATGGTGGCCGAGGTCGACAAGGCAGAAGGCCTTCGGCCCAAGTTCGGTCGCGATCAGATAGTTCGTGCCCCAGTCCTGCACGACCGTCGAATAGAAGGCCGGCTCGTACATCTTGTGCTCGGTGAAGACCCGCCAGTCCTCGGGCAGCGCGGCATAGACCTCGGCCATCGCCTCCAGATAGCGGTCGAACTGCCGGGTGAAGTTGGTCTGGCCGGGAAAGTTGGAGCCGTCGCCGATCCAGACCGTCAGCGCCTTGGACCCAAGCGCGCTGGCCGATCTCGATGCATTCGATGTTGTGCGCGACGGCCTGTGCCCGCACGCGCCGCGTCGGCATGGCTGAGCGAGCCGAACTTGTAGCTGAGCGCCTGCCCCGGCTGGTCCTGGAAGGTGTTGGAATTCATCGCGTCGAAGCCCAGCCCCAGCGCTTCGGCCTTGGCCAGCAGGTCGGCCGCAGGGGCCTTGTCCCACGGGATGTGCAGCGAGACGGTCGGCGTCGCGCGGGTCAGCTGCTGGATCACCGCGCAGTCTTCCAGCTTGTCGAAGATGTGGCGCGGCTCGCCCTCGCCCGGGAAAGCGGGCAAAGCGCGTGCCGCCCGTGCCGACGCCCCAGGACGGCACGGCGACGCCATAGCGCGCGACCTTCGCCTTCACCGCGTCGATGTCGATGCCGCGCCGGCCGAGCCGCTCGCCGAGGCTGTCGTAATCCGCCCTCAGCGCCGCCATCTGGCGCGCGTTCTCCCGTCTCGATCAGGCCCTGTGTCGATCATCGCGTCACCTCGTGAAGGACTGGACGTTGCCCGCGTCGACGTTGAGGATGTTGCCGGTCGACTTGGCCGACAGGTCCGAGGCGAGGAAATAGACCGCCTCGGCGATGTCCTCGGGCAGGACCGAGCGCTTCAGCAGGAGCGCTGGCGGTACATCTCCTCCAGCCCCTCCTTGTCGGTCTTGTAGGTCGCTGGCGCGCTGGTCCAGCCATTCGCCCGACCAGATCTTCGAGCCGCGCAGCACCGCGTCCGGGTTGACCACGTTGACGCGGATGCCCGCCTCGGCGCCCTTCCAGCGCCAGGCAGCGGGCAAGGTGGATCTCGGCCGCCTTGGCGGTGCAATAGGCCGCGGCGTTCGGGCAGGCGGCGAGACCGTTCTTCGAGGCGACGAAGACCATCGCGCCGCCGATCCCCTGCGCGCGGAACAGCCGGAACGCCTCGCGGCTGACGAGGAAATAGCCGGTCGACAGGATGTCCATGTTCCGGTTCCACAGCGCCAGCGTCGTCTCCTCGACCGGCGCGGACGAGGCGATGCCGGCGTTGGACACGAGGATGTCGAGGCCGCCGAATTCGACCGCCGTCTGCGGCAAAGGCCGCCGAGCACCTGCGTCCTCGTCGCGTCACGTCCATCTGCACCGTGCGCACCACGTCGCGCGCCGTGGCGCTGCGCGAGGTTCGCCGCGGTCGCGCTCCAGCGCCGCCTCGTCGATGTCGGCCAGCACCACGCAGGCGCCTTCGCGCAGCAGCCGCTCCGCCGTGGCCGAGCCGATGCCGCCCGCGCCGCCGGTGACGAAGGCGACGCGCCCGGCGAGCGCTCTTCGGCTTCGGCATCCGCTGCAGCTTCGCCTCTTCCAGCAGCCAGTATTCGATGTCGAAGGCCTCCTGCTCGGGCAGGCCGCGATAGGTCCGAGACCGTCGACGCGCCGCGCATCACGTTGATCGCGTTGACATAGAACTCGCCCGAGATGCGCGCCGTCGCCTTGTCCTTGGCGAAGGTGATCATGCCGACGCCGGGCACCAGGTAGACCACCGCGTTCGGGTCGCGCAGGCGGCGGGCTGTCGGGGTGCTTGCAGCGGTCGTAATAGGCGGCGTAGTCGGCGCGATAGGCCTCGACCTGCCGCGCCAGACGCGGCCAGCGTCGCGTCGACATCCGGCTTCGCCGGATCGAAGTCCACCACCAGCGGCCGGATCTTGGTGCGCAGGAAATGGTCGGGGCAGGACGTGCCAAGCGCCGCCAGCGGCTCCAGTCCCTGCGCAGTCGACGAACTCCAGCACCGCCGCGCTGTCGTCGAAATGGCCGACCTTGCGGCTGTCCTTCGAGATCATGCCCGCGGATCGCCGGCATCAGCCGCGCCGCCACCGCGCGCCGCGCCGCAGGCGTCCAGCGCCGCTGCACGCGCGCCGCCGAAGGCCGGCTTGCCCGCCGTCTCGCCCTCGAACCAGCCGATCGCCCGGTTGATGATCTCGCAGCGTCGTCTCGTAGCAGTCCTTCGGCGTCGTCGTCCCAGGTGAACAGCCCGTGGCTTTCCAGCACGACGCCCTTCGCCGTCGGGATTCTCCAGGCAGAACTGCTCCAGCCACAGGCCGAGCTCGAAGCCCGGCCGCTTCCACGGCAGCCAGCCGATCTCGTCGCCGAAGATCTCGCTGCGTCAGCTCCCGCGAATTCGCCGAGGCGGCGATGGCGATGATCGCGTCGGGATGCATGTGATCGACATGGCTGCTTGGGCACATAGGCGTGCAGCGGCGTGTCGATCGAGGCGGCGCGCGGGTTCAGGTTGAAGGTGCAGTGCGGCAGGTAGCCCACCATCTCGTCCTCGAAGCGCGACGCCGCGATAGATGCCCTTCAGCGCGCGCAGCTTGTCCATGTAGAGCGTGGCGAAGCCGTCGAGCTTGATCGAGCCGACGTCGCCGCCCGATCCCTTGACCCAGAGCACCTCGACCGTCTCGCCGGTCAGCGGGTCGCGCTCCATCACCTTGGCCGAGGTGTTGCCGCCGCCGTAGTTGGTGATCGCGCTTGTCCGAGCCGAGCAGGTTCGAGCGGTAGAGCAGCTTCTCCGGCTCGGTCATGCCCGCCGCGCGCGGCGTCGTCCCACAGGTTCTCAAGCCGCGTTCCGGCGCCTGCCTTCTGCCATGCTGTCCTCCCCGGAGCTGCCGTCGCGTGCCGGAACATCTGCCGCGCTCGGCGCGAATGTCAATCAAAAACGATCATCTTCGATCATGCTGCACGTGCAAAATGGAATTCTGTGATTGAAAATGATTGACAGTGATCGGATTCGATGAAAGCTTTCGATGCGGGGAGGACCAGATGCACGAAAGCGAACGCCACCGGATCATCCTGTCCGCCGTCCAGGACAGGCCGGTGGTGACGGTGGCCGATCTGGTCGACGCTGACCGGCGCGTCCGAGGCGACGATCCGCCGCGACATCGCCACGCTGCACGTCCAGAAGAAGCTGCGCCGGGTGCGCGGCGGGGCCGAGGCGCTCGCCCCGCCGCAGTTCGTCGGCCTCGCCGGGCGGCCCGTTCACGCGTCAACGAGACGCATGCACATCGCCGCAGAAGCGCGCCATCGCCCGCGCGGCGGTCGAGCTCTGCGAGGACGGCGAGCCGATCATCATCAACGGCGGCACGACCACCTTCCAGATGGTCCATCCGCTGTCGGCCCGGCGGATGCAGGTCTTCACCAATTCCTTCCCGATCGCCGAGCACCTGCTGAAGCATTCCAAGAACACGGTCCTGCTGCCCGGCGGCACGATCTATCGCGAGCAGAACATCATCCTGTCGCCCTTCGACAACGACGTGACCCGCAATTTCTATGCGCGGCGGATGTTCATGGGCGCGCAGGGCCTCGGCGCCGCTCGGGCTGATGGAGGCCGACCCGCTGCTGATCCAGGCCGAGCAGAAGCTGATCGGCCAGGCCGACGAGCTGGTCGTGCTGGTCGACAGCTCCAAGTTCGCGCGCCGCTCCAGCCTGATCCTGTGCCCGCTGTCGCGCATCCACACCGTCATCACCGACGAGGGCATCGCGGACCGCGAGGCGCGGATGCTGGAATCGTCGGACATCAGGCTGATCGTCGCCGCCCGTGGGGGCGGCGGACAGGAACGAGGCCGCGCAGAACCAGTGAGGGCGCGGCGAACCGCAACACGTCCAGGGAGGACGACACCATGAGCATTCTGAGAAAGGCCCTGACGACGGCGGCGCTTGCCACCGCCCTGCATCGCGACCGGCGCCCATGCCGAGACCAAGCGCATCGCGCTGGTGGTCAAGGCGCTCGGCATCGGCTTCTTCGACGCCGCCACCAAGGGCGCCGAGGAAGCCGCCAAGGAACTCGGCGATGTCGAGATCATCTACACCGGCCCGACCGACACCACCGCCGAAGGCCAGATCGAGGTCATCAACGCGCTGATCGCCCAGAGGCGTCGACGCCATCGCCATCTCGGCCAACGACCCCGACGCGCTGGTGCCGGCGCTGAAGAAGGCGATGGATCGCGGCATCACCGTCATCTCGTGGGATTCGGGCGTCGCCCCGGAAGGCCGCCAGATGCACCTCAACCCGTCGTCCACCGCGCTGATCGGCAACACGATCATCAAGCTCGCCGCCGACCACCTGCCCGAGGGCGGCGAAGTGGCGGTGCTCTCGGCCACCTCCACCTCGACGAACCAGAACACCTGGATCGAGGAAATGAACAAGGTGATGCGGCAACTATCCCAACATCAACGTCGTCGCGCACCGTCTATGGCGACGACCTCGCCGACAAGTCCTACCGCGAGGCGCAGGGCCTGATGCAGACCTACCCGAACCTCAAGGCGATCATCGCGCCGACCTCCGTCGGCATCGTGGCCGCCGCGCAGGCGGTGACGGACGCGGGCAAGATCGGCAAGATCAACGTGACCGGCCTCGGCCTGCCGTCCGAAATGGCCGCGCATGTCGAAGTCGGGCGCGTCGAAGTCCTTCGCGATCTGGAACCCGATCGACCTCGGCTATGCCGCGACGATGATCGCCTACAACCTGTCCAACGGCACGGCCAAGGCCGAAGCCGGGCGGCGAGATCCCGATGGGCCGCATGGGCAACGTCAAGCTCGACGACAAGCTGCGAAGGCGCGATGGCCGACCCGTTCACCTACGACGCCTCGAACATCGACGAGTTCTCGACGATCTTCTGACGCCGCCTCGTCCCGACGCCGGCGGCTCCCCGCGCGCCGGGACTTCATGCCCAGCACCCCATCCGCAGGCGCCCATGCCATGACCGCACGCCGCGACGCCGCGCCCGTGCTGCGCCTGACGCGGCATCTCGAAGATCCTTTCCCGGCGTGCAGGCGCTGCAGGACGTCTCGCTCGAGCTCTACCCGGGCGAGGTGACCGCGCTGATCGGCGAGAACGGCGCCGGCAAGTCCACTCTCGTCAAGATCCTGACCGGCATCTACCAGCCCGACGCAGGCACGATCGCGCTCGACGGGCCAGCCCGTGCACTTCCCGACGGCCGCAGGCGGCGGCGCGGGCCGGCATCACCGCCATCCATCAGGAAACCGTGCTGTTCGACGACCTGACCGTCGCCGAGAACATCTTCATCGGCCATGCGCCCGCGCACCCGCTTCGGCCTGATCGACTGGGCCGCGATGAACGAGCAGGCGCGCGCGCCATGCTCGGCGCGCATCGGCGCCGACGCTCGACCCCGCGATGCGCGCTGCGCGACCTCGGCATCGCCTCGCAAGCCACCTGGTCGCCATCGCCCGCGCGCTGTCGATCGACGCCCGCGTCGTCATCATGGACGAGCCGACCGCCGCGCTCTCGCACAAGGAGATCGACGAGCTTTACGATCTGGTCGACGCGGCTGAAGGCCGAGGGCAAGGCGATCCTCTTCATCAGCCACAAGTTCGACGAGATCTTCCGCATCGCCGACCGCTACACCGTCTTCCGCGACGGCCAGTTGGTCGGCGCGGGCCGCATGGCCGAGGTGACCGAGGGCCAGCTCGTGCAGATGATGGTCGGCCGCTCCGTCGACCAGATCTTCCCCAAGCGCGCGCCGCAACATCGGCGCGCCGGTGCTGACCGTCGCGGGCTACTGCCACCCGACCGAGTTCGACGACATCGGCTTCACCCTGCGCAAGGGCGAGATCCTCGGCTTCTACGGCCTGATCGGCGCCGGCCGCTCCGAGGTGATGCAGGCGCTGTTCGGCATCACCCGACCCTCCAAGGGCGCGCTGCCGCATCGACGGCAAGCATCGCCGTCATCCGCTCCGCCGGCCGAGGCCATCGCGCACGGCATCGTCTATGTGCCCGAGGAGCGCGGCCGGCAGGGCGCGGTCATCGGCCTGCCGATCTTCCAGAACATCACGCTGCCCTCGCTGCGCCGCACCTCGCGCGCGCGGCTTCCTGCGGCTGGCCGAGGAGTTCGCGCTGGCGCGCGACTATACCGAGCGGCTCGACCTGCGCGCCGCCTCGCTCGACCAGGACGTCGGCACGCTGTCGGGCGGCAACCAGCAGAAGGTGGTGATCGCCAAGTGGCTGGCGACCAAGCCGCGCGTCATCATCCTCGACGAGCCGACCAAGGGCATCGACATCGGCTCCAAGGCCGCCGTGCACGACTTCATGGCGCGAACTCGCCGGCGCAGGGGCTCGCGGTCATCATGGTCTCGCTCGGAAATCCCCGAGATCCTCGGCATGTCCGACCGCGTCATCGTCATGCGCGAGGGCCGCATCGTCGCGGAACTCGACGGGCGACGGCGCTGACGCCCGAGACGCTGGTCGCGCGCCGCCGCCGGCATCGGAGGCGCGCCGCATGACGCGCCTGCTCAAGTCGCGCGAGGCGCTGCTGGCGCTGGCCATCCTCGCGCTGATCGCGCTGATCGCGCACGCGCTTCCCGGCCTTCGTCGCGCCCGCGCAACCTCGCCGCGGTCTTCAACGACACCGTCGATCCTGATCATTCTGGCGCTCGGCCAGATGATCGGTGATCCTGACCAAGTGCATCGACCTGTCGGTGGCCGCCAACCTCGCGCTGACCGGCATGATCGTCGGCGCATGCTGAACGCCGCCTATCCCGGCGTGCCGGTGCCGCTGATCCTGCTGCCGCGATCGCCGCTCGGCGCGGCGCTCGGCGCGGTCAACGGCCTGCTGGTCTGGAAGCTCGGCATCCCGCTCGATCGTCGTCACGCTCGGCACGCATGACGATCTATCGCGGCATCGATCTTCCTGATCTCCGGACGGCACCTGGATCAACGCCCACGAGATGACCGACGGCTTCAAGGCCTTCCCGCGCGCACGGCTTCCTCGGCCTGCCGGTGCTGAGCTGGATCGCCATCGCCGTCATCGCCGCCGTCTGCGCTCCTGTTGCGCCGCACGGCGCTCGGCCGCGCGCTTCTACGCCGTCGGCGGCAATCCCCACGCCGCCGTCTATACCGGCATCGACGTCGGCCGCACCCAGGTTCATCGCCTTCTGCTCTCCGGCGCGCTCGCCGGGCTCTGCCGGCTATCTCTGGGTCGTCGCGCTACGCCGTCGCCTATGTCGACATCGCCGGCGGCTTCGAGCTCGACGTCGTCGCCGCCTGCGTCATCGGCGGCATCTCGATCGCCGGCGGCATCGGCATCGGTCGGCGGGCGCGGTGCTCGGCGCGCTGTTCCTCGGCGTCATCAAGAACGCGCTGCCGGTCGTCGACATCTCGCCGTTCTGGCAGATGGCGATCTCCGGCGCGGCCATCATCATCGCCGTCGCCTTCAATGCCCGCCAGGCCGCGCCAAGGGCCGCATCATCCTGAAATCGGCCGAGGCCCGCACATGACCGCCACCCCCCAGGGCCGCCTCGTCCCCGACCGGCTGACCAGCCGGTCGGCGCGCGCGCTGAAAAGCTGGGAGGCGCTGCTGCTCGTCGTGGCGGTCGCGATCTTCATCGTCAACAGCTTCGCCTCGCCCTATTTCCTCAACGCCTGGAACCTGTCGGACGCGACCTTCAACTTCACCGAGAAGGCGATGATCGCCTTCGCCATGGCGCTGCTGATCATCGCGGGCGAGATCGACCTGTCGGTCGCCTCGATCATCGCGCTCGCCTCGACCGCGATGGGCATGGCGCTGCCAGCCGGCGCCGGCACGCCGGTGCTCGTCGCTGATCGGCCTCGGCACCGGCCTCGTCTGCGGCGCGTTCAACGGCGTCGCTGGTCACCGGCTCGGCCTGCCCTCGATCGTCGTCACCATCGGCACGATGAGCCTGTTCCGCGGCATCGCCTACATCATCCTCGGCGACCAGGCCTTCACCGGCTATCCCGACGAGCTTCGCCTTCTTCGGCCAGGGCTATGTCTGGTGGGTGATCTCGTTCGAGCTCGTGCTCTTCGCGCTCGCGGCGCTCGCCTTCTACGTCCTGCTGCACCGCACCAGCTTCGGCCGCACGCGTCTATGCCATCGGCAACAACCCGATCGCCGCGCTGTTCTCCGGCATCCGCGTCGACGCGCGTGCAGCTTCATGCTGTTCCTGCTGACCGGCCTGATGTCCGGCCTCGCCGCCGTCTGCCTGACCTCGCGCCTCGGCTCGACCCGCCCGTCGATCGCCACGGGCTGGGAGCTCGAGGTCGTCACCATGGTCGTGCTCGGCGGCGTCAACATCCTCGGCGGCTCGGGCACCATCCCCGGCGTGGTGCTCGCCGCCTTCATCATGGGCCTCGTCACCTTCGGCTTCGGCCTGCTCAACGTGCCGGGCATCGTCATGTCGATCTTCCTCGGCCTACTGCTGATCGCGGTCATCGCCCTGCCCCGCCTCTGGGCGCGGGCGCGGGGCAAGGCGAGGGCGCTGATGCAGAAATACGCCTTCAGGATGCAGCTCAATCCCGGGATGGAGGCCGAGTACCGCCGCCGCCACGACGCGATCTGGCCCGAGCTGGTGACGCTGCTGAAGGAGGCCGGGGTCTCGCGACTATTCGATCCATCTCGACCCGCGAGACGAACATCGCTCTTCGGCGTGCTCTGGCGCACGCGACGATCACCGCATGGACGATCTGCCCGCCCATCCGGTGATGCAGCGCTGGTGGGCGCACATGGCCGACATCATGGCGACGAACCCCGACGGCTCGCCCGTGGCCATCCCGCTGATCGCCGATGTTCCACCTGCCATGACCGCATCGCCCGCCCGCGTGTCGGCGTCCTCGACATCGGCAAGACCAACGTCAAGGTCGCCGTGGTGGACCTGCCGCACGCGGACCGAGATCGCCGTGCTCACGCGCCCCAACCACGTCCTGCCCGGCCCGCCCTGGCCGCATTTCGACACCGAGGGGCACTGGGACTTCATCCTCGACGCGCTTGCACAGCTTCACGCCGCGCACGGGATCGAGGCGCTGGCCGTCACCACCCACGGCGCCTGCGCGGCGCTGCTCGCGGCGGATGGCACGCTCGCGGCCCCGGTGCTGGATTACGAGCATGACGGGCCCGAGGCGCTGCGCGATGCCTTCCATGCCATCCGCCCGCCCTTCGCCGAAACCGGCACGCCCGCGCTGAAGATGGGCCTGTCGGTCGGCGCGCAGCTGTTCTGGCAGTTCGCAGCAAGACCCGACGCTGCGCGACCGCACGGCGCGCATCCTGTTCTGGCCGCAATACTGGGCGCATCGCCTGACGGGCGTGGCCGCCGCCGACCTGACCTCGCTTGGCTGCCATACCGACCTGTGGAACCCGCATCGCGGCACCTTCTCGTCGCTGGCCGACAGCCTTGGCATTCGCGACCGCTTTGCGCGCGCGGTGCCCCCAGGGACGGTCCTTGGCCCCATCCTGCCAGAGGTTGCCGCGCGCACCGGGCTGTCGCCGGACACGCCCGTGACGCGCAGGCATCCACGACAGCAACGCCTCGCTCGTGCCGCACCTGATCGACCGGGCAGCCCCGTTTCGGCGTGGTCTCGACCGGCACCTGGGTCGTGGTGATGGCGGTCGGGGGGCGGGCCGTCACGCTCGACCCAGGCCGCGACACGCTGGTCAACGTGAATGCGCTCGGGGGCCTCGTGAACTCGGCCCGCTTCATGGGCGGGCGGGAATACGAGATCGTCCGGGCGGGCCGCCCAACTGTCGCTACGGCGGCGGATGCCGCCCGCGTGCTCGACCGGGCGTCTGATGCTGCTGCCCTCGGTCGTGGCGGGCGGTGGCCCGTTCCCCGATCGCGCGATGCGCTGGCTGCCGGAGGAGCCCGCCGAAGATGCGTTGCGCGAGGTCGCCCTCGGCTACTACCTCGCACTGATGACGGCCGAGTGCCTGTCGATCAGCGGGGCCGAGGGGCCGGTGATCGTCGAAGGCCCCTTCGCGCGGAACCCGTTCTTCCTTGACATGCTGGCCACGGCCACAGCGCGTCCGGTCCTGCCGTCAGCCGCGGCAACCGGCACCGCCATCGGCGCGGCGCTGCTCTACGATCCACGGCCGAGGGCGCTGGCCGACCGCGCCCATCCTGCGCCGGACGGCTCCGCGATGCGCGACTATGCGCGCGCCTGGCGCAAGGCCGTCGGACAATGACCTGTCGCCAACGCCTCTGTGCAACGCCACCCACCCGTCGCGCTTCGCTTCCCAGACCGATCAAGCGCGGGTATAGGTGGCAAAGCTGCGAGAGGCATGTGCCATGATGGTCGCGATTTTCCTGTCGATGTTCCTGGCCCTCGCGCTTGGCTGGCTGGGGTATCGCCGCCTCGCCATCGCCTGCGCGGCGGTCTGCTTCGCCTGCGCGATCTGGCTCTTCCAGTGGGAGATCTACTCGCCGACCGACGGCTACCGGATGCCCTGGATCGACACGCGGCTCGACGCGCCGCACGCCGTGGCACGGGCCTGAGCGATGGAGATGTCGCGCCGCCTCGCCCTGCTGAACTGGCTCGCGCTGCTTGCGATGCTGGCGGTCCTCTGCGCCATCCTTTTGGCCGCGATGGGGTTCCAGTATCTGCAAGGCGAGCTGCCCTGCCCGCTTTGCCTGATCGAGCGGGCGGCGATGTTCGGCGTCTGCTTCGGGATTCTCTTGCAGCTGCGCAGCGGGTTTTCCTATCAGAACACCGGGTTCAGCCTGCTCTCGGCGCTGTTCCTGCTGATCGTCTCGACCCGCCAGACCCTGCTCGACATCTACCCGCGCCCGGGACACGAATACGTGGGCAGCGCGATCTTCGGCATCCACATGCCGGTCTGGTCGATCCTGATCGCGCTGGCGCTGCTGATCGGCTTTGCACTGAAACTGGCGGTGCTGGGTGGCGACCGCCACCTTGAGGAGAACCCCGCCGACAGCTTCCCCGCCATCGCGCGGGCGACGTCCCTGCTCGGCCCGCTGGTGATCGCGATCTGCGCGGTGAACCTGATCTCGGTCGTGGTGCAATGCGGCCTCGGCCAGTGCCACACCACCGGCTACGTTCTGATCGACGGCCCGCAGGCAGGCGGCTGAGGTCAGCCGCGCCGGGCGGCCTCGATCGCAGCCACGTCGATCTTGCGCATCTGCATCATCGCCTCGAAGGCCCGCCGCGCCTCGTCGCCGCCCACGGCCAGCGCCTCGGTCAGCACACGCGGGGTGATCTGCCACGACAGACCCCAGCGGTCCTTGCACCAGCCGCAGGCGCTCTCCTCGCCGCCATTGCCAACGATGGCATTCCAGTAGCGGTCGGTTTCTTCCTGGTCGTCGGTCGCGACCTGGAACGAGAACGCCTCGCTCTGCCGGAAGGCCGGCCCGCCATTCAGGCCAAGGCAGGGGATGCCCAGCACGGTGAACTGCACGGTCAGCACATCGCCCGCCTTGCCGGAAGGGTAGTCGGCGGGCGCGCGAAAGACCGCGTCCACGGAGCTGTCAGGAAAGGTCGCGGCGTAGAACCGCGCCGCGGCTTCGGCATCCCTGTCGTACCACAGGCAGACAGTGTTCCTGGCGGTGGTCATGGCGTTTCTTTCCCCCTCGTGCTTGGCATCGGTACAGCCGTAACCCGTGACAGTGCCCGACGTTCCCGACACCGGATCACGCAGGCATGTCGCGCGCAACCCGGATCACCGGCACTGCGCTTTCCGCTGGAAGAATCCCCGGCACCGCTCCAATCTCCGCGCGAGGCTGGGGGACGGCATGGCTGCGCAATATGATCTCGTCGTCGTGGGCGCCGGTATCGTGGGCCTCGCCCATGCGCTCGCCGCCCGCCGCCGGGGCCTGTCCGTCGCCGTCGTGGATCGCGAGGCCGAGGCGATTGGCGCGTCGGTGCGCAACTTCGGATTCGTCACCGTCACCGGCCAGCAGTCGGGCGATTGCTGGCGGCGCGCGATGCGGTCCCGCGATGTCTGGGAAGAGGTCGCGCCCCGCGCCGGTATCCCGATCGAGCATCAGGGCCTGCTGGTCGCCGCCCGGCGGGCCGAGGCGATGGCGGTGCTCGAAGCCTTCCAGATGACCGAGATGGGGGCGGACTGTTCCCTGCTGACCGCCGTCGGAGCTGCGCCGCGACCACGGCGCGATCCTGTCCGACGCGCCCTTCGAGGGCGCGCTCTGGAGCCCGCACGAACGCCGCGTGGAAAGCCGCCACGCCATCCCGAAACTCGCGGCCTGGCTGGAGCGCGAGATGGGTGTGGTCTTCCATCGCCGCACGCTGGTCAAGGCGGTGGAGCCGGGCCGCGTCGTCACCACCGGCGGCATCCTCCACGCCGCGCGCATCGCCGTCTGTCCGGGCGACGACCTTTTGACCCTGTTCCCGGACCGGATCGCCGCAATGGGCATCACCCGTTGCCGGCTGCACATGATGAAGGTCATGCCCGCCGACCGTGGCTTCCGCCTGCCCGGCTCGGTGATGACCGACCTCTCGCTGGTCCGCTATCTCGGCTATGCCGAACTGCCCGAGGCCGCGCCCCTGCTCGCCCGGCTGAAGCGCGAGCAGCCCGAGCATCTGGCGCAGGGCATCCACCTGATCGCGGTGCAGGGGTCGGATGGCGGGCTGGTCGTGGGCGACAGCCATCACTACGAGTGGTCCCCCTCGCCCTTCGCCCAGGGCCGCGTCGACGACCTGATGCTGGAGGAGATGCACGCCACCTTGCGCCTGCCCGGCGCTCAGGTGACGGAACGCTGGATGGGCACCTATGCCTCGCTTCCCGACCGCCTGATGGTCCGCGACGCGCCCGATCCCGACATCCGCCTTGTCATCGTGACCTCGGGCACCGGGGCCAGCACCGCCTTCGCCATCGGCGAGGAAACCATCGCCGAGTTGTTTGGAGACTGACATGACCCACCCCTACGCTTCAGGCCGTCGTCTTCGACTGGGCCGGCACGATGATCGACCACGGCTCGCAGGCGCCGATGGGGGTCTTCGTGAAGGCGTTCCAGCAGTTCGGCGTCGAGATCACGGTGGACGAGGCGCGCGGGCCGATGGGCATGGCCAAGCGCGACCATATCAAGACGCTGCTGAACCAGCCCCGCATCGCCGCCGCCTGGAAGGCCGCCCGCGGGCACGCGCCGGGCGAGGCCGACATCGACGCGGTCTACGAGGTGTTCATCCCGATGAACGTGGCGGTCGTGACCGATTACGCGACCCTGATCGAGGGCGTGCCGGACCTTGTGAAGCGCCTGCGCGCTCGGGGCCTGAAGATCGGCTCCACCACCGGCTACATCCGCGAGATCATGGCCCCGGTACTGCCGCTCGCGGCCGCAGCAGGGCTACGCGCCCGACAACCTCGTCTGTGCAGGCGATCTGGCCGAGGGGCGGCCCACGCCGCTGATGATGTACCGAACCTTCCTCGATCTGGGCGTCTGGCCCGCCTCGGCGGTGGTGAAGGTGGACGACACGGAAGTGGGCATCGAGGAGGGACTGAACGCCGGGTGCTGGACCGTGGGCGTGGCGATGACGGGCAATGTCTTCGGTCTGAACCCCGCCGAGACCGAGGCGCTGGACAGCGCGACCTATCACCGGATGCGCGACGCGGCCTATGCACGGCTGACCCGCGCCGGGGCGCATTACGTGATCGACTCGGTCGCCGACCTCGACCCGGTGCTGGACGAGATCGACGGCGCGCTGCGGCGTGGCGAGCGGCCCTGACGGCACGATGCGGCTGGAAAACCGCACGCTCGACGAGCTTCAGGTCGGCGACACCGCCGAGATCCGCCGCCTGATCACGCCGGACGATCTCTACGTCTTCGCCGTTGCCTCGGGCAACTACAACCCGATGCACCTGCCGCATGAGGATGGCGATGGCGACGGCCACCCCGAGGCGATCGCCCCGGGGATGTTCGTGGCCTCGCTGATCTCGGCGGTGCTCGGCAACCGCCTGCCCGGGCCGGGCACGCTCTATCGCAGTCAGCAGTCTGCAGTTTCACCGGCAGGCCCATGCCGGGGAAGAGGTGCTGCCGAGCGTGCGCGTTCTGGCCAAGGGCAGCGACGGCATCGTCACACTCGCGACCGAGGTCTGCCGCGCCAGCGACGGGCGCCGATCCTGTCGGGCGAGGCCGTGGTGCGTGCCCCGCGCCACAAGTTCCTGGCCGAGGATGTGGACGTGCCGGGGCTGATCGTGCAGCGCCACCGGCATTTCGAGGCCCTGCTCGACCGCGCGCGCCCCCTGCCCGCCATCGTGACCGCCGTCGTCTGCCCCGAGGATGCCAAGTCGCTGGACGGCGCGCTTCTGGCGATGAAGGAAAGCATCATCACGCCGATCCTGATCGGCGATCCCGCGCTTATCTCGGCGGCGGCGGCCGAGATCGGGGCGGACCTGACGGGCATCGAGATCGTCGCGGAGCCTTCGCAGGACGCCGCAGCCAGCCGTGCCTGCATCCTGGTGAACGCGGGCCATGCGCAGGCCGTCATGAAGGGGCATCTGCACACGGACGATCTGCTGCGCCCGATGCTCGACAAGGATACCGGGCCTGCGGGTCGGGCGGCGGCGCTTCACCCATGTCTTCGTGATGGACGTGCCGGGGATGCCGCATCCGCTGATGGTGACGGATGCCGCCATCAACATCGCGCCCGACCTGATGACCAAGGTCGACATCGTGCAGAACGCCATCGACCTTGCCATCTCGCTGGGTCACGAAGCGCCGCGCGTGGGCGTCCTTTCGGCGGTCGAGACGATCAACCCGGCGATCCAGTCTTCGGTCGATGCGGCGCTGCTGTCGAAGATGGCCGAGCGCGGGCCAGATCACGGGCGGCCTCGTCGACGGGCCGCTGGCGATGGACAATGCGGTTGACGTGGCGGCGGCGCGCACGAAGGGCATCCGCGCCGAGGTCGCGGGCCGCGCCAACATCCTGGTCGTGCCCGACATCGACGCGGGCAACATGCTGGCCAAGCAGATTGACCTTCATCAGCCATGCCGAAGGCGGCGGGTCTGGTGCTGGGCGCGAAGGTGCCGGTGATCCTGAACTCGCGCTCGGACAGCGCCATGTCGCGGCTCGCCTCCTGCGCGGTCGCGGCGCTTCACCAGGCACGGCTGACGCGGAAGCCGCGCATGACTCCTGACGCTGAATGCCGGGTCATCCTCGCTCAAGTTCGCGGCTGTTCTGGCGCGGGCGACGCGCCGCTGGCCACCGGCCTGGTCGACCGGATCGGCGCCGAGGGAGCGCTGCGCATCAAGGTCAGGGGCGCGGAGGTGCCGCAGACAGCTGCCGAACCTGACGACTTCGCCACCCACGCGGCGGCCTTGCAGACCGCGCTCGCGGCCCTGCACGGGGCGTTCCCGGGCCTGGCAATCGACGCCGTCGGTCACCGCGTCGTCCATGGCGGGCCGGACTTCGCCGCGCCTGTCGGTCATCGACGACGAGGTTCTGTCGCGGCTGGAGGCGCTGGCGCCCTTTGCGCCGCTGCACCAGCCCCACAACCTGGCCGGCATCCGCGCCGCGACGCAGGCTTTTCCCGGCGCGGTACAGGTGGCCTGCTTCGACACCGCGTTTCACCGCGGCCATCCCTTCGTCAACGACACCTATGCCCTGCCGCGCGCCTATTACGACAAGGGCGTCCGCCGCTATGGCTTCCACGGCCTGAGCTACGCCTATATCGCGCGACAGCTGCCACAGGTCGCGCCGGAGGTGGCCGAGGGGCGGGTCGTGGTCGCGCATCTTGGCAATGGCGCATCGCTCTGCGGCGATGCGCGACGGTCGGTCCATCGCCTCGACCATGGGGTTCTCGCACGCTCGACGGCCTGGCCGATGGGCACCCGCTCCGGACAGATCGACCCCGGCGTGCTGCTGTATCTGATGGAGCAGGAGGGGATGGGGGCCGCGGAGATCATCCGATCTGCTTTACCGCCGGTCGGGTCTTCTGGGGCTTTCTGGCCTGTCGATCGACATGCGCGACGCTGGAGGCGTCCGCCACCCCCGAGGCGGCCGAGGCCATCGACTATTTCACTGCCGCATCCGGCACGAGATCGGGGCGATGGCGGCCGATCTGGGCGGGCTCGACGCGCTGGTCTTCACCGGCGGCATCGGCGAGAACTCGGTGCGGGTGCGATCCGAGGTTTGCACCGCGCTGGACTGGATCGGGGTCGCGCTGGACGATGCGGCCAACCGCACGGGACGGATGCGGATCGACCGCGCGGGGTCGCCTGTGCGCGTGCTCGTCGTTCCGACTGACGAAGAAGGCGAGATCGCCCGCGCCGTGCGGACGCTAATCGCATCGCAACGCTGACCCCCGAAAAAAACCGCCACCCAGACGGAACGCGCCCGACGCAACCGGCGTTTCTCCTCACGTTTCCAAGACGGCAGGCAGGAGAAGGAGGACGGACGATGGAGAAGGACAAGGCAACCGACGGTCGCAGCCTGGGCGGACAGCGCTCGGGCGGCAACTTCAAGAACGATCCGAAACGCGCCGCCGAGGCGGGGCGCAAGGGCGGCCGGGAATCAGGCGGGAACTTCAAGAACAACCCGGCCCGCGCATCCGAAGCCGGCCGCAAGGGCGGCAGCGCCTCGCACAGCCGCGGCGAACGCTGACCCCCCGAGCGACAGCCGGACGGCAAAGCGCGCCCACGCCTCGGATCATCGCTGGCGCGCGAGTGTGGTGAACTGCGTCACGGGCGAAAGACGCTTGTCTCACGCGCCCGGGCGCACCACACTCCGCCCAGCCGTTGAACGGGGCTCGTTTGCTTGTAGCACTTCATATCCTGATCCAGCTTGCGCTGATCCTGCGCACGCTGCTTCGGCCCAATCGCGACCCCGAGTCACGCGTGGCCTGGGTGGTCGTGATCCTGGCCCTGCCGGTGGTCGGCATCGTCTCCTACCTGCTTCTGGGCGAGACGCGGATCGGTCGACGCCGCACCGAGCGGATGCGCGCCGCCCACGCCCGGCTGCCCGCACCGAAGGATGTACCGCCCGAGCCGGTCACAGCCGAAATGGCGGCCATTCGCGATGCGCACCGTCCGCTGTTCGAGGTGGGCCGCTCGATCAGCGGCTTCCGCCCGGTCGCCGGGAACCGTGCAGAGCTGATGGCCGACGCCGATGCAACCATCACCGCGCTGGTCGCGGATATCGATGCCGCGCGGGATCATGTGCATCTGCTGTTCTACATCTGGCTCGCGGACGGCAACGGAACGAAGGTGGCCGAGGCGCTGATGCGGGCGGCCGCGCGCGGGGTGGCCTGCCGGGCGATGGTCGACGACCTCGGCTCGCGCCGCTTCATCCGCTCGGATCTCTGGCGGCAGATGGGCGAGGCCGGGGTGAAGCTCGGCCGCGCGCTGCAGATCGGCAATCCGCTCGTGCGTATTCTCACCGGGCGGATCGACCTGCGCAATCACCGCAAGATCGTGGTGATCGACAACCGCATCACCTATTGCGGCAGCCAGAACTGCGCCGACCCCGCGTTCCTCGTGAAGGCGAAGTTTGCCCCCTGGGTCGATGCCGTGATGCGGCTGACTGGCCCCATCGTGCGGCAGAACCAGCTTCTTTTCGCGTCAGGACTGGATGTCGGAAACCGGCGAGGACCTTCGCCCCCTGCTCGCCGAGCCGCTGGAGCCGGTGGACGGAGGCTTTCCGGCCCAGGTGATCGCCAGCGGTCCGACCGCGCGCGCCTCGGCCGCGCCCGAGATGTTCGAAAGCCTGATGTACAGCGCCCGGTCGGAGCTGATCATCACGACGCCCTATTACGTGCCCGTGGAGTCGATCCAGGCGGCACTTCGGGCCGCCGGGAACCGGGGGGTCGAGACGACCCTGATCCTGCCCGCCCGGAACGACGATTTCGCGGTCAGTGCCGCCAGCCGCAGCTATTACGAGGACCTGTTGAACGCGGGCGTCCGCATCTTCGAGTACGAGCCGGGATTGCTCCACACCAAGTCTGTGACGGTGGATGGCGTGGTGACGCTGATCGGCTCGGCCAACATGGACCGGCGCAGCTTCGACCTGAACTACGAGAACAACATCCTCATCTGCGACGAGGGCGTGACCGCCGCAATGCGCGCGCGCCAGATGATGTATCTGTCTCAGTCGCGCCCCGTCACGCGCGACGCCGTCGCCGCCTGGGGCTGGCCCACGCGGCTGTGGAACAACGCGCTGGCGGTCGTCGGGCCGATCCTGTGAGGGTGCAATGGCGGATGAGGTGACCGTCGCATCTTGGAACATCCACAAGGGGGTCGGCACCGACCGGCGCCGCGACCTTGCCCGGACAATCGAGGTGATCGGGCAGATCGGGGCCGACATCATCGCGCTGCAAGAGGTCGACACGCGGTTCGGCACACGCACCGGGCTTCTGAACCTCGACCAGTTGCGGCTGGAGCATGGGCTGGTCCCGGTGCAGGTCGGGCCGGGGCCTGCGCATGGCTGGCATGGCAACCTGATCCTCGTCCGGGGCGCCCATATCGCCGAGGTCCGGCGGATCACCCTGCCGGGGCTGGAGCCGCGTGGCGCGCTGATGGTCGAGTTGGAGATGGGGGACGCGTTGCTGCGGGTGGTCGGCGCGCATCTGGGACTGCTGCCCGGCTCGCGCGCCGTTCAGACCAAGCTGCTGGTCGAGACTGTGCTGGACTTGCCCGCACGCCCGACCGTCCTGATGGGCGATCTGAACGAATGGCGGGCCGGGAGGGGCAAGGCACTGGCGCAACTCGCACGGCATTTCGCACAGGCCCCGAGCGTTGCAAGCTTTCCCTCGCGCGCCCCTCTTCTGCCGCTGGACCGGATCATGGCCTGCGCGCGAGCCGAGGTGCACGGGCTCGAGGCGCACGACACCCCGCTTGCGCGGGTCGCGTCCGACCATCTGCCGATCAAGGCGCGGGTGCGGTTCTAGCCCCGCCTGGCCGCCGTTGCCCCGCCCGACGGCACATGCGACAAGGCCCGGCGACAGGGCGGAGGGCCGGGATGGATCACATGCGCGGACGGATCGCCTGTATCGGCGAGGGGATGATCGAACTCAGCCAGATCGACCTGGCCGCGGAACGGGCACGCATCGGGTTCGCGGGTGACACGCTGAATACCGCGATCTACCTCTCACGCCTGGGGGCCTCTGTCAGCTACGTCACCCGGCTGGGGCTGGACGGCTTTTCTGCCCGTATGCTGGACATGCTGGCGGCCGAAGGCATCGACGCCACGCTCGTGGGCCGCCATCCCACACGGCTTCCGGGCCTCTACGCGGTCGAGCTTGACGCGGCGGGCGAGCGGTCGTTCCGCTACTGGCGCGAGTCCTCGGCCGCGCGAACCCTTTTCACCGAGGGCGCGCCGGGTCTGGGCGATCTGGACGGCTTCGACGTTGTCTACCTTTCGGGGATAACCCTCGCGATCCTGGCGGAGCCGGTGCGCGATGCGCTGATCGACCGTCTCGCCGCGTGCAAGGCGCAGGGCGCGACCGTGGTGTTCGACAGCAACTATCGCCCCCGGCTCTGGCCCGACGCGGCAACCGCGCGCGCGGCCTTCGACGCGATGTGGGCGGCCAGCAGCATCGCCCTGCCCTCGATGGACGACGAAGAGGCTCTTTGGCCGGAACTGGACGAGGCTGCTCTCCTGGACAGGCTGTGGCGGCTGGGCCTGCGCGAGATCGCGATGAAGCGGGGCGCGAAGGGACCGGTGCTGCGCACGGCGGATGGGGTGAGGGAGCTTGCGCTTCCCCCGGTCGGCCGCGTCGTCGACACGACCGGTGCGGGCGACAGCTTCAACGCGGGCTATCTTGCGGCGCGCGCGGGCGGCGCAACATCCGGTCGAGGCGGCAAGACGAGGCCATCGGCTTGCTGCGGCGGTGATCGGCCATCCGGGCGCGATCCTGCCACGCAGCCAGATGCCGCAGGACGCTTGACACCCCGGGATCACCAGCCGCATCACCTTGTCATCCGGCCGTCTCGGCAGGACCTGCCGGACAGGCGGAGGGACGGATGAGCGACCGGACAGGCGTGCGGCTTTTCGATCTGACCGGGCGTCGCGCCCTGATCACCGGCTCGTCGCAAGGCATCGGGCTGGCGCTGGCCCGGGGGCTTGCCTCGGCCGGGGCCGAGGTGGTGCTGAACGGGCGCGACGCGGAGAAGCTCGAAGCCGCACGGGCGGGCATCCCTGCGGCGCGCATCCTGACCTTCGACGTGACAGACCACGCGGCGGTGCGTTCCGCCATCGACGCGTTCGAGGACGAAGTCGGCCCCATCGACATCCTGGTGAACAACGCCGGAATGCAGCATCGCGCGCCGCTGGAGGAGTTTCCGCCCGAGGCCTTCGAGAGGCTGCTGCACACCAACGTCTCGAGCGTATTCAACGTGGGCCAGGCCTGCGCGCGTCACATGATCGGACGCGGCGCGGGCCGGATCATCAACATCGCCAGCGTCCAGACCGCGCTCGCGCGTCCCTCGATCGCGCCCTACACGGCGACCAAGGGCGCGGTCGGCAATCTGACGAAGGGGATGGCAACGGACTGGGCAAGGTACGGGCTGAACTGCAACGCGATCGCGCCCGGGTACTTCGATACGCCGCTGAACGCGGCGCTGGTGGCCGACCCGGCCTTCTCGTCCTGGCTCGAGAAGCGCACGCCCGCCGGGCGATGGGGCAAGGTCGAGGAACTGGTCGGGGCCTGCATCTTCCTTGCCTCGGATGCGGCCAGTTTCGTGAACGGCCATGTCCTTTACGTCGATGGCGGAATCACGGCCTCGCTCTGAGGGAACTCCCACTACGATAGCCCCTCTTGCCGCCGAATGGGCCGGGCATGTCAAAACCCTTGCAATGGACGGGTCGGGCACGAAAAGTCGTGCCATGACCAAACCCTCCGCCTCGTCCCTGCCGCCTGCCCGACTCAGGTTGCGCCTGCTGTTCGGCGAGGATGCGATGCTCGGCCCCGGCAAGGCGGACCTGCTGGAGCGGATTCGCGACACCGGCTCGATCTCGGCCGCAGGGCGCGGCATGGACATGAGCTACAAGCGCGCCTGGATGCTTGTCGAAGAGATGAACGCGGCCTTTCGCGATCCGCTGGTGGACAGCGCGCGCGGCGGGCCGGGGGGCGGGGGCGCGCGACTGACCGAGACGGGGCAACAGGTGCTGGCGCTCTACCGCGAGATCGAGGCGACCGCTGCCGATGCCACGGCAGGACGTGTCGAGGCACTCGGTCGATTGGTTCGGGATATGTCCACGCGGAAATAACGCTTGCCTCGACGGCAGCCAGCGAGTGATATGTCCGGCGAAACATAACCAGACCCGGAGCGCCCGATGCCTGCCCCTGCCCTGCCCCGCCGCGCCTTGCTGGTGCTGGCTCTCGCAACAAGCCTCGGCCTGCCCGCCTCGGCGAAGGCGGAGGAGGTCATCGTCTTCGCCGCCGCCAGTTTGAAGACGGCGCTGGATGCAATCGCCGCCGACTGGCAGGCGCAGAGCGGAAACACAGTGGCCATCTCCTATGGCGGAAGTTCGGCGCTGGCCAAGCAGATACAAGCGGGCGCGCCCGCCGACATCTTCATCTCGGCGGCCGTCAACTGGATGGACACGCTGGAAAAGGACGGGCTGATCAAGCCGCAGACACGCAGGGACCTGCTGGGCAACACGCTGGTTCTCGTGGCACATGGCGAGGCCGGGCCGGTGGAGATCGGCAAGGATCTGGATCTTGCCGGAATGCTGAATGGCGGGAAGCTGTCGATGGCGATGGTCGACTCCGTCCCTGCAGGGCAATATGGCAAGGAGGCGCTGACAAATCTCGGCCTCTGGCCGTCGGTCGAAGGGTCAGTCGCGCAGTCGGAGAACGTGCGCGCGGCGCTCGCCCTCGTCCAGACGGGCGAGGCCCCCCTGGGCATCGTCTATGGCTCGGACGCCATCGCCGATGACGAGGCGGGCGGAAAGGTCAGCGTGATCGGCACCTTCCCGGACGACAGCCACAAGCCGATCATCTACCCGGTTGCGGAAACCACCGCCAGCACCAAGCCCGCCGCCGCCGAATTCCTTCAGGCGCTGTCGGGCGAGGCGGCATCCAGGGTTTTCGAAAGCCAGGGGTTCACCGTCCTCAAGTAACCCGGCACCCGCTTTCCCACGCCTCTGCGCCCCGGTTCGCCACCGGGCCTTTTCCTTTCCTTGCAGTCCCTTGGGACCACCGACACGATCAATTCAGCACTCGTGAAAAAAGCGTGAATGGGCTTTGTCGGCAGTTGCCCCTGCGTTAACCTGTCGCCTGCAAGGGGAAACTCGGACGCGGGTGATGAGCAAGCTGCTTCAGATCAACCTGTTCGGCGCGTGCATCGTCCAGTCGGCGGGGCAGCAGCCGGCGTTCGAGATCTCCGGCTCCAAGCACCGTGCGATGTTCGCCCTGCTGGCGACGGCCCCGTTCGGACGGCGGACACGGACCTATCTTCAGAACCTGCTCTGGGGCACGTCCTGCTATGACGGTGGGCAGCAAAGCCTGCGGCAGGCGCTGTCGACCGTGAAGGGCGTGATGGGCGCGGATTTCGACCGCATCCTCAAGGTCAACAACACCGAAATCACGCTGGACCTGTCCACCGTCCATTTCATCGGGCGTCCGGGTGGGGGTGAGTTCCTCGAAGGGCTGGACATCAAGGACGACGAGTTCAACGACTGGCTGCGCGGCATCCGCCAGTCGCCCGAGCAGCTGTTCTCGCTGTTCAGCGCCAGCACGCAGCCGCCGCCGCCCTCGATCCTGCCGACCATCGCGATCCTGCCCTTCCGCACCGTCGGGGGCACACCCGAGCATGGCGTCCTGGGCGACTGGCTGGCCGAGGAAATCTGCCGGTCGCTGTCACGCTCGAACCTGCTGGCGGTAATCTCGCACCTCTCGGCGCGCGAACTGTCCACCTCGAAGATCGAGCTGGCGCGGGTGCGCGAGGCGCTGAAGGTGGATTACTGCGTCGCCGGAAGCCTGCGCGTCTCGGGCGAGCAGGTGACGCTGGATGCCGACTGCCTGGACGCGCAGTCGGGCCGCATCCTGTGGACGCGCCAGTTCACGGGCCGGGTGGGCGAGTTCATCGAGGCGCGCAGCGTCCCGGTGGCCGAGGTCGTCCGCACCATCGGCCAGACCATCGCCTCGGATGCCGTCAGCCATGCCCAGGGGCGCAGCCTGTCCTCGCTGGCCGATCACCAGCTGCTGATCGCAGGCGTCGGCCTGATGCACCAACTGAAGCTTGCCAGCTTCGCCCGCTCGCGCGAGCTGATCGAAGAGGCCATCCGCCGCGCCCCCCGCGCGGCCGAGGCACATGCCTGGCTGGGGGAGTGGTACGTCACCTCGGTCTTCAACGGGTGGTCGACGAACCGCATGAAGGATATCGGCCTCGCGCTCGACTGCACCGCGCGGGCGCTGGATATCGACCCCGAGAACAGCTTTGCGCTGACCACGGACGGGGTGGCCAACAACAACCTGCTGATGCGGATGGACAAGGCGCAGCAACGCTTTGACGCGGCGCTGGAGCGCAACCCGAACGAGGCGATGGCCTGGCTGTCGAGCGGCGTCCTCAGCGCCTATCGCGACGACGGGGCGGACGCGATCATGCGGGTCGAGAAGGCGCTGCACCTCTCGCCGCTCGACCCGTTCGGCTATCTCTACGACTCGCTCGCCTCCACCGCCTATCTGGCTGCCGAGGATTTCGAGCGGACGCTGTTCTTTGCCGACCGGTCGCTGGGGAAGAACGACCGGCATCTGTCGTCCCTGCGCGCGCGTATCTGCGCCCTGCACAATCTGGGCCGCAAGACCGAGGCGAAGGAGTCAGCCGCCGTGCTGATGCGATTGAAACCCGATTTTACGGTGGCGGAGTACAAGCGAAGCCACCCCGCAGCAGATTTCAAGCTTGGCAAGAACGTCGCGGCTGCGCTTGCGGCCTCGGACGTTCCATAGGAGGCGACCATGTCGGTACTGGGTGTAATGCGCGGCGTGCGCGGCGTTCGTGGCGTGAGGGGTGTGCGCGGCGTGCGGGGCGTCCGTGGGGTGAGGGGCGTGCGCGGCGTCCGCGGGGTGGATGACGATGGCAGCGACGGCGAGGTCAGCGGCATCCAGAGCGCGGCGGAGTCGCTGCTCTATCTGGCCGGGCAGGACCCGATCGATGCCAAGAAGGTCAAGCCCCTCGCCGGCCAACGCCGCCGAGAACATGCGCCGGTGGGCACCGGAGGTGCGCGAGACGCTCTTGCAGGCGACCTTCGTCCGGCGCTTCGGCTGGAAGGATTACGCAGGCGACGGCAAGGTCATCCTGACCTGGGGCGACAGGCCCTTCGTCACCTTGCACAGCCCCACGCCCAAGACGCTGGCCACGCAAGTCAAATGGGTGCGCCACTATGCCGAGCAGAGGGCGGACCGGGCGGACGAGATCCTGTCACAGACGGGGATGTTCGGGGAATACTTCGCCGTTCTCCTTGGGATGACCCCCGACCGGAACGCGCGGACCTATGACTTCCTCGACATCGTGCAGGGTCTCGCGGGCGATGCGACGATGATGCCCAAGCACATCCTCGCCTGCCGCCGCCCCGACGAGATCGACGGGCGCATCGTGCCGCTGCTGCCCGCTCCGGGCCACGGGGCCTTCCCCAGCGGTCACGCGACGCAGGCCTTCGCGCTGGCGACCGTGCTCGCGGGGCTGATCGAGGCGTGCCCCTCGCATTTCGCCGATCCGGTCGCGCGGACCGAGCTCGTCTTCGCCCAGGCCCACAGGATCGCCGTAAACCGCACCGTGGCCGGGCTCCATTTTCCCGTGGACAGCCGCGCAGGGGCGGTGCTGGGGATGCAGATCGGCCGTATCATCCTTGGCCTCGCGGGCAGGCGCGTTGCCGTGACGGCCGCGCAGTTCGACCCCCAGGCGGTGGCCGACAAGGATTTCCGCCTGACCGAGGCGAAGGAGGTGCGCGACCATCCGACGGGCGGCGCGGCGGTGAAGGTGACCGGCGACCCCTTGTTTGCCTGGTTCTGGACCCAGTGCCTTGCCGAGTTCGCGGTCGAAGGGGGCTGAGCCGTGGATCTGCAGGTTCAGGGAAGGCGCCGGGGGATCACCAACCTGCTCGGCCCCTACGAGACATGGATGTTCGGACCGGGCAAGGCCTATGACCTGCATGGGTTGCAACTGGCGGATCAGGCCTGCCTGTCCTGCGTCGCCGAGTTTCCCGGCGCGCCGACGATGTTCCGCCTTCAGTCCACCGCAGCCCCCCTGCCCGGCCGGCCACGCTACACGCTGCCGGTGCTTTACACGCCCCAGGGGTTCACGCCGTCGTTCGTGCCCTTTCTGATGACCACCACCGGCGAGGGTACGCCGCCGCTTGACCGGATCGAGGCCATCGGCGATGCGCTCGCGAATGTCGTTGCGGTCTGCGGGGCAGGCGATACAAGCCGGGGCTACTTCCGGCTGAACTATCCGGTCCGGACCGAAACGCTCGACCCGGACTTTCCGGGCGAGGCGGCGGACGCGCCTGCGGAACCGGACCCCTCGGTCGATCCGGCGCGGCCCATCGTGATCGTCGCGGTGATCGACGACGGCATCCCCTTCGCCCACGATGCCTTTCGCCACGGCGGCGGCACGCGGATCGACTATTGCTGGTCGCAGGGCGCGACCGGGCCCGGCAACGGCGCCGTGCCCTTCGGGCGCGAGTTCACCCGGGATGCGATCAACCGCATGGCCGAGCGGCACGGGCGGGACGAGGACGCGATCTATCGCGAGGCGGGCCTGCTGGGCCGTCCCGGAGTGCCGCCCATGCCGCTCGACCTGCCGGAGTCGCACGGGGCGCATGTGCTTGGCCTCGCCGCGGGCGACTGGCCCGATGCCGATGCGGCGCAGGTGCGGGTGATCGCGGTTGACCTGCCGCCGACCTCGACCTGGGAAACCTCGGGCTTTGGCACCGACATGTTCATCCTGTCGGCCTTCCATTACATCTTCGACCGGGCCGCGCGGATCGCGGCGGCCCATGGCAGGCCGGATGGCCTGCCCGTGGTCGTCAACCTGAGCTTCGGCTATTCCGGCGGGCCGCATGACCGCTCGGGCCTGCTTGAGGCGGCAATGGACGAACTGGTGCTGGCGCGGCGCGCGGTCGGGCCCACCCTGCTGGTCCTGCCCTCGGGCAATTCCTTCCAGGACCGGCTGAGCGCCCTGATCGGTGACGCGGATTTCCGACCGGGGCCGGACGGTGCATCAGAAAGGGCGGAGTTGTGCTGGAGCGTGCCCGCCTGCGACGGCACCTCCACCTATCTGGAACTCTGGTATCCCCCCGGAACGAAACGCCCCGACATCCGCGTCGACGTGCTGCCCCCCGGCAGGACTGCCCCGGCGAACACGAGCGCCGTGACGGTGCAGGAGTCGGGGCGTTTCGCGGCCAGCGACATTGTGGTGGACGGCGCGATCGTGGGCCAGTTCGCTGTCGAGAAACATCGCGACAGCCGCTGGCGCGTCAGCGTGATCCTCGCCCCGACCGAACCGCGCGCCCGCCCCCCGGGAACGCGCCACGCCGAGGCCCCCGCCGGGGACTGGACGATCCGGCTGTTGCGCCCGCGTGGTGCCCGGATGCCCCAGGTTCATCTGCCTGACGGACGGGCGGTCAGGGGCGCGGTCCAGTGCCGGGTCCAGATCGACACTGCGTCGCTTCAAGGCAATACCGGCGCGCGCCAAAGTGCTTTCGTCTCGGCCAGTTACCAGCCCACGGGGCCGGATGGCGCAGCGGGGGAGAGCGATGCGTCCGGGCCGGTCCGACGCTTCGGCAACCTCAACGGGCTGGCCGCCACACGGACCGGGCTGATCGTCGCCGGCCACGACCAGACCACCGGGCGGGCGGCGGCCTATAGCGGCGCGGGCGCGCAGCGCGATCTGGCGGGCGGCACGGGTGCGGTGCCCTTCGACCGCCAGGTTGACCTGTCGGCCCCGACCGACCGCAGCCCCTCGAAGCAGGGCATCGTCTCGACCGGAACACGTTCGGGCATCCGGGCCGAGATGCGGGGCACGTCTGTCGCCGCCCCGCAGGCCGCGCGTCGCCTCGCCGAGGCGCTGCTCGCGGGCGGCACCCTGCAACCCGGCGACGAGACCGGCCTGTCGCTTCTGCTTGCGCGGGGTCCTGCGGTTGGCGATCCGGTTCCCCCGGGTGGCCAGCGGGCGCGCCTGGGCCAGCTGCGACTGCACCCGCTGCGCAACGACGGCTGACGCACCCGGCCTGCGAGCATTTGACGGTTTTTTCACTGATTTGCCGCGCCATTCGCGGCTAGCCTGTTCTGGCCGGAAATGGGCCGCAGCTTGGCGGCGGGTGACAGAAGGACGGGCAGGAGGATGTACGTGTCAAAGGAAGAACTGCAGGGCCGACGCTATCGCACTCCAGTCGCCCCGAAGGATCTGGCGGATTTCCACCTTCGCTGGGCCGAGTTCCGCCCCTACGCCCTGGACCTTCTGTCCTCGACCAACCTCACCGAACAGCAGACCGAAACGCTGAAATGGCTCGTCGCCCTCTCGGACCGCGTCGGCGCGGGGGATGTGACGGAGTAGCGTCTGTCAACGGGTTGGCCCACTGAACCGAAGATGACCGATTACGCTCGTCGACAGCGGAATGGCGCACTTTGCGCCTCGTCGGCCTCTCGCCCGTTCCGGGCACTTCTGGCGCAATACCGACCATCCGCCGTAGCCGCGCAGCAGGGGTCCGCCGGAGGCGATGCTGCTCTGTCGGCGCGGGCATTGTCATAGATTTGTTACGTTCTTATACTGGTGACAGCGCGTTGCCGCGAAAATCCTTTTCGGAAAGCCCCCATGGACCATCACCCGTCGCCGGATTCGCTGCGCGTGCCGCTCGCGAAACTCCTCGGGTTTGCACTGGTCGTGGATACATCCTTGGTCATGATGCACCTGATCGTGCCTGCCGTTGCGGGACGAACCGTTGGTTTCTTCGATCTCGGGGCCGAGCGAAATCTGCCGACGTGGTGGTCGTCCGGCCAGTTGGCCTGGGCTGGGCTGCTGTTCGGGCTCGTGTCGTTCCGGCAAAGGCAACGTGGGTCAGCATTGCTCTCGCTGGCGCTCTTCGCCTGTCTTCTGCTGGCACTCTCGCTCGACGAGTTCGCCTCGATCCACGAGCGGATCGGGATGTGGGTCGATGGCGCGTCGCGTCATCATTCGAGCTTTCCGGCCACCGGCTACTGGTTCGCCTTTCTTGGCATTCCCGCAGTCATCGCGATCGGTGCTTTTTTCCTGTCGACGAAGCAGCACTTCGACGCCGTTCCCCATACCGTCGCAAGACTGGCCCTGGGCTTCGTCATCCTGTTTTCAGGGGCGCTTGCCGCCGAAGCCCTCTCGAACTTCGTGCTGCGGGGAAGCATCCTGGACCGGCTTCAGATCGCCCTCGAGGAAGGTCTGGAAATGGTTGGCGGCAGCATCCTGCTTTGGTCGGGGGCCGTGTTTCTGGTGAACCACCCGAGCCTGCCGGGGCTTGCCAGCCTCCTTGCGTCATCGCCAGTGATGGCGGATGTCGAACCAGCGAACCTACTGATCACGCAGGACATCGCTCATTCATCCCCAAGGACATGACGCCGCGGCATGATCGAACTGGCGGAGAAGGTGGGATTTGAACCCACGGTAGGCTTTCACCTACGTCGGTTTTCAAGACCGGTGCAATAAACCACTCTGCCACTTCTCCCCGTGCCCTCCCCCTATCCGCGCCGCGCCGATTCGGAAAGCGGGGCGCAGAGGAAATCCGCCGAGGCGGTCAGCCGCTCTTTCCACGGGCGCGGCTCGGCGATATGATGCCGGGCGCGCGGGGGCGGTGCTGGCGTAACGCTCCCATGCAGGCAGGAAAGCGCGACACAGAGCGCGCGGATACATGAGGGCTTGGTATGGCACGTGCAGGACACCCGCATTGGACGGTTGCGCTTTTGGCAACAGTGGCGCTGGTCGGCTGCGTCGAGGGGGGAAAACCGCTCGGCTCGGGCGAGTCCGCGACCACGGCCACGACGACCTCGACCCGGCAGGCTGACCGGGACGTGGAGGCACCCGAGGTGTTCCAGGTCACCGCGCAGGGCCTCTGGGACGGGCGCCCCTCGCTGGGTGGCGTCTGGGTGGCCACGCCCGATGCGACCGACCCCGAACGGGTGATGATCCGAAATACCGCCAACGGAAAGTCCGTGGTCGGCGCCCTGTTCAAGCGCGAGCGGGAAAACCCCGGCCCGCCGATCCAGATTTCGTCCGACGCAGCGGCGGCACTGGGCTTGCTGGCGGGTCAGCCCGGCGAGGTGAACATCACCGCGCTGCGCCGTGACGAGGCGAAGGCCCCCGCAGCTGCGGCGTCGGACCCGACCCCTGCCGCGTCCGAGACGGCGGAAACCGCCACGACTGCTCCGGCTTCGGAAGAGGCGGAGACGCTCGACACCAAAGCCATGGCCGCCGCGATCGACGAGGCCGATCCGAAGGCGACCCCCGCAGGCGACCCCGACACCGCACCGGACGCCGCCGTCGCCGCCGCGGCCACCGCAGAACCGGCACCGAAGAGAAAATGGTGGCAGCGCAAGCCCAAGGCCGAGGCGGCAGCCCCCCTGGCCGATGCCGCCGCGCTTGAGGGTGCGACGGCCGCCGCCGGGTCCGCCCCCCCCGCGAGCGTGGCCCCCGCTGCGGTGACCAGCGCACCGCTGGATGCAGCGCCCTCGGCGCCCGCGCCCTCTGGCTCTGGCGGCAAGTCCCTGATCCAGCTGGGCATCTTCAGCGTCGAGGCCAATGCCAAGAGCGCGGCAGAAATGGTCAAGAAAGCCGGCGCGCCCGCCACGGTCCGCTCGGAAACCAGCAATGGCAAACCCTATTGGAGCGTCGTTGCCGGCCCTGCAGACACGCCTGCCGAACGCGACGCGCTGATGGCCAAGGTCAAGGGACTCGGCTTCGCCGACGCCTATTTCGTCTCGCGCTGACAGAAAGGATTGCCGTCCATGCTCCTGCGTCTGATCGTCCTGATCGCCTCGCTCGCCGCGCTGCCCGCGCAGGCCTTCGACACCCGCGCGACGGCCGCCTGGGTCTATGACGTGACGACGCAGACCGTCCTTCTGGACAAGAACGCGAACGTGCCGCTGCCGCCCGCCTCGATGTCCAAGCTGATGACGCTGAACATGCTGTTCGAGGCGCTGCAGGACGGTCGGGTGACGATGGACACGACCTTTGCCGTCTCGGCCCGGGCGCAGGCGATGGGCGGGTCGACGCATGTTCCTGGACCAGAGCGGACCGGCCCACGGTCAGCGACCTGATCCACGGCATCATCATCAACTCGGGCAACGATGCCTGCGTGGTGGTGGCCGAGGGGCTGGCCGGGACGGAAGAGGCCTTTGCCAACCAGATGACCAGCGCGGCAAGGCCCTGGGCATGACGGCATCGACCTTCGCCAATTCCAGCGGCTGGCCCGATCCCGGCCATCGCATGAGCATGCACGACCTCGGCATTCTGGCCGTGCGGCTGATCACCGAGTTTCCCGAATACTATCCCTATCTTCGCGATGACCGAGTTCAACTACAAGGACCGCGTTCCCGCGAACGCGAACAACCGCAACCCGCTGCTGAAACTCGGCACCGATGGCGACTGGGGGCCGATGGCCTGAAGACCGGCCATACCTCGGAGGCGGGCTATGGCCTTGTCGGGTCGGCGGTGCAGAAGCAGGACGACCGCCGCGTGGTCTTCGTGATCTCGGGCCTTGCCTCCGACATCGACCGGGCCGAAGAATCCGAACAGATCGTCAACTGGGCCTTCCGCCAGTTCGTGCAGAAGACCGTCGTCAAGGCCGGCCAGCGCGTGGCCGAGGCGCCTGTCTGGCTGGGCAGCGCAGACACGGTCGGGCTGGTGCCCGCCGCAGGATGTCAGCCTGCTGGTCCCCGCGCTGGTGCAGGAGGGCGTCACCGCCGAGGTCAGCTATACCGGCCCGCTCACCGCGCCGCTCGCCGCCGGGACCGCAGGTGGCCGAACTGGTCATTCACGTCCCCGACCTGCCCGATGCCCGCATCCCGCTGGTGACCGAGACAGCGGTGGAGCGTGCGGGCGTCGACGGGCCGGCTCAAGGCCGCGGCCGAAGTCGCTCTACCGCCGCTACATGGCCGAGGCGCCGGCCACCTGACATGGCAGGCCGGGGCCTTTTCATCAGCTTCGAGGGCATCGACGGCTCCGGCAAGTCCACCCAGGCGCGGCTCTTGGCCGAGACCCTGCGGGCCGGAGGGCCATGCGTCACGCTGACCCGCGAACCCGGCGGCAGCCCGGGGGCCGAGGAGATCCGCCGGCTGGTGCTGGAAGGCGACCCCGACCGCTGGTCGCCCGAGACCGAGATCCTGCTGTTCACCGCCGCCCGCCGCGACCATCTGGAAAAGACCATCCGCCCGGCGCTGGCGCGGGGCGAGATCGTCATCACCGACCGTTTCGCCGATTCGCACCCGCATCTATCAGGGCATGACGCGGGGCGACCTGCGCGCCACCGTGGACCGCCTGCACGACCTGATGATCGGGGTCGAGCCGGACCTGACCCTGCTGATCGACATCGACCCCGCCCTTGGCCTGTCGCGCGCGGTCGCCGCGCAAGGCAGCGAGCAGCGGTTCGAGGATATGGGCCTTGCCATGCAGGCCCGGATGCGCGCGGCCTTCCTCGCGCTGGCCGCGCAGTTCCCGGCGCGGTTCGTCGTCATCGACGGCGGCACATGCCCCCACGACCGTGGCCGAGGCCGTGGCACATGCCGTCCGCCAGCGGCTCGCCACCGCCTGATGGCCCGCGCCGCCCGCTGACAGCGACGACGCCTTCCCCGAACCCGACCGGGTCGAGGGCGCGCCGCACCCGCGCGAGACGCTGGACCTGATCGGGCAGGGCGCAGGCCGAGGCCGCGTTCCTCGACAGCTACCGGCAAGGGCGCCTGCACCACGGCTGGCTGCTCACCGGCCCGCGCGGCGTCGGCAAGGCGACGCTCGCCTGGAGGATCGCCCGCTTCCTGCTGGCCACGCCCGAGGATGACGGCGGCTTCTTCGCCCCCGCCCCGCCCGAGACGCTCGACATCCCCGCCGACCACCCCGTCGCCCGCCGCAGCCTGGCCCTGTCCGAGCCGCGCCTGTTCCTGCTGCGCCGCACGGCCGAACGACAAGCGCACCGCAATTTCGCACAGTCATCACGGTCGACGAGGTGCGGAAGATGAAGAAGTTTCTTCCACTCTCCGCCACCGACGGCGGCCGCCGCGCGGCGATCATCGACAGCGTCGACGAGATGAACCCGCAACGCCGCCAACGCGCTGCTGAAGCTGCTGGAGGAACCGCCCGCAGGGCGTGACCCTGCTGCTGGTCGCCACCAGCCCTCGCGCCTGCTGCCCACCATCCGCTCGCGCTGCCGCGAACTGCGCCTGGCGCCGCTTGCGCCCGACGACCTGGCGCGCGCGCTGCGCAACGCCGGGGGCGAGATCGACGACGCGCGGCGCGCTGGCCGAACTCGCCGGCGGCTCGGTGGGCGAGGCGATCCGCCTCGCCAATCTCGACGGCCTGGCGCTCTACGCCGCGCTGATCGACCTGCTTCGCCACCCTGCCCCGCCTCGACCGCCCCCGCGCCCTCGCGCTGGCCGAGGCGGGCGCGGGCCGCGGGGCCGAGGCGAGCTTCGACCTGATCCTGCGCCCTGATCGACCTGTTCCTGGCCCGCCTCGCCCGCGCCGGCACCACCGGCGCGACCCCGCCCGAGGCCGCGCCGCGGCGAGGCCGCGCTGCTCGCCCGCCTTGCCCCCGATCCCGTCGCCGCCCGCGCTCTGGGCCGACCTCGCCCAGACCCTGTCGGCGCGCGCCCGCCGGGGCAAGGCGGTCAACCTTGACCCTGCCGCGCTTCTCCTGGATATGCTCCTGAAGATCGACGAGACGGCGGGCACGCTCGCCCCGAGGTGAGCCAGACGATGCCAGACGCCGCCGCATCCCCGCCCGAGATCGTCGACAGCCACTGCCACCTCGACTTCCCCGATTTCGACGGCGAACTGCCCGACGTCATCGCCCGCGCCCGCGCCGCGGGCGTCACCCGGATGGTCACGATCTGCACCCGCCTGCGCAACGAACCGCAGGTCCGCGCCATCGCCGAGGCGCAACGACGGCGTCTTCTACGCCGCCGGCACCCACCCGATGAGCGCCGCCGAGGAACCCATGGCGACGGTCGAGGAGCTGGTGGCCCTCGCCCGCCATCCGAAATTCGTCGGCATCGGCGAGACCGGCCTCGACTACCACTACACCGCCGAAACGCAAGGCCGTGCAGCAGACCGAGCCTGCGCCTCCACATCGAGGCCGCGCAGGAAACCGGCCTGCCGCTGATCATCCACGCCCGCGACGCGGATGACGACATGGCGCGCATCCTGACCGAAGGAATATCGCGCACGGCGCCTATGCCTGCGTCATGCACTGCTTCTCCTCCGGCGCGGGCCTGGCGCGAGCCGCGCTCGACCTCGGCTTCTACCTCTCGATGTCCGGCATCGCCGCCTTCCCGAAATCGCAGGAGCTGCGCGACATCTTCGCCGCCGCCCCGCTCGACCGCATCCTGCTGGAAACCGACAGCCCCTACCTCGCCCCGCCGCCCTATCGCGGCAAGCGCAACGAACCGGCCTACACCGCCCTCACCGCCCGCGTCGGCGCGACGCTCTTCGGGCTGACCGAGGCCGAGTTCGCCCGCCAGACCACGGCCAATTTCGACCGCCTCTTCACCAAGGCCGCGCGCACCGGCGAAGGCCGCCTGATGGCCCTGCGCGTCACCATCCTCGGCTGCGGCTCGTCGGGCGGCGTGCCCCGCCTCGGCGGCGCACTGGGGCGACTGCGACCCCGCGAACCCGAAGAACCGCCGCCGCCGCTGTTCGCTGCTGGTGGAACGCGACCGGCCCCGGCGGCACGACCCGCGTGCTGATCGACACCTCGCCCGACATGCGCGACCAGCTGCTCGACGCGGGCGTGGGCGAGCTTGACGCCGTCGTCTACACCCATTCCCATGCCGACCATGTGCACGGCATCGACGACCTGCGCCAGATCGTCTTCAACATGCGCCGCCGCCTGCCGGTCTGGGCCGACGGCCCCACGCAGGAGGCGCTCTATTCGCCGCTTCGGCTATGCCTTCGTCCAGCCGCGAAGGCTCGCCCTATCCCGCCGATCCTCGACCTGCACACGATCCACGGCCCGTTCGCGATCGACGGCGCCGGCGGCCCGATCGCCGTTCACCCCCTTCCGCGTCGATCACGGCTCGATCGACGCGCTCGGCTTCCGCATCGGCCGCCTCGCCTATCTGCCCGATGTCGTCGAGCATCCCCGAGGACAGCTGGCCCGCGCTCGAGGGGCTCGACTGCTGGATCCTCGACGCGCTGCGCCGCACGCCGCACCCGACCCATGCCCATCTCGCGCTGACGCTGGACTGGATCGCCCGCGCCGGCCCCGCGCCGCGCGGTGCTGACCAACATGCACATCGACCTCGACTATGCGACGCTTGCGGCCGAACTGCCGCCCCACATCATCCCCGCCTATGACGGCCTGACGATCGACATCGCGCGCCGGACATGAACGCGCTGCTCGACGTCATCCTGCCGGTCTTCCTGGTGATCGGCTTCGGCTATGCCGCCGCCCGCGCCGGGCTGTTCTGACCGAGGCGACGATCGACGGCGTGATGCGCTTCGCCCAGAGCTTCGCGGTGCCCTGCCTGCTGTTCCGCTCGATCGCGCACGCTCGACCTCGGCGACGGCCTTCGACCCGGGGCTGATGCTGTCCTTCTACCTCGGGGCCTTCGCGGGCTTCGCGGCGGGCTTCTTCGGCGCGAAGCTTCTCTTCGGCCGGCCGCGACCGAGGATGCCGTGGCCATCGGCTTCGTCTGCCTCTTCTCCAACTCGCTGCTGCTCGGCCTGCCGATCACCGAACGCGCCTATGGCCCCGATGCGCTGGCGGGGAACTACGCGATCATCTCGATCCATGCGCCGATGTTCTACGCCTTCGGCATCACGCTGATGGAGATCGTGCGCCACCACGGGCACGGGCCTTTCGGCCGCGCGCCATCGCGCGGCAAGGCGCTGCGCGCGATCTTCTCGAACGCGCTGGTGCTCGGCATCACGGCGGGCTTTGTCGGTCAACCTCACCGGACCTGCCCCTGCCCGGCGCGGTCTTCGACGGCGGTCGACCTGCTGGCCCGCGCGGCGATCCCGGCGGCGCTGTTCGGCCTGGGCGGCGTGCTGACCCGCTACCGCCCCGAGGGCGACCTGCTGGACCATCGCCTATGGTCTGCGCGATCTCGCTGATCCTGCACCCGGCCATCACCTACGCGCTTGGCCGCTTCGCCTTCGGCCTGACACCGACCAGCTGCGCTCGGCCGTGGTGACGGCCGCCATGGCCCCGGGCGTCAATGCCTATCTCTTCGCGGCCATGTACGGCGTCGCGAAGCGCGTCGCCGCCTCAGCCGTGCTGCTCGCCACCGCCGCCTCGATCCTGACGATCTGGGTCTGGCTGCACATCCTGCCCTAGGACGCTCTCGGCAGCCCCGGGTCCGGAGTGACCCCGGCGCCACTCAGCCGCCTGCGGCGTCACGCCGCGCAGCCGCTCGGACCGCCGCCGCAGCAGCTCCACCGTCGCCAGCAGCGCGATCGAGATGATCACAAGGATCGTCGCCACCGCCAGGATCGCCGGGCTGATCGCCTCGCGGATGCCGTTCCACATCTGGCGCGGGATCGTCTGCTGCTCGGGGCCCGCGATGAACAGCACCGCCACCACCTCGTCGAACGAGGTGACGAAGGCGAACAGCGCGCCCGACACCACGCCGGGCAGGATCAGCGGCATGATGACCTTGAAGAACGTCACGCCGCGGGTTCGCCCCAAGCGAGGCCGCGGCCCGGCTCAGCGACTGGTCGAAACCCGACAGCGTGGCCGTCACCGTGATGATGACGAAGGGAATGCCCAGCGTCGCATGGGCCATGATGACGCCCAGATAGGTGCTGGTCAGCCGCCCGCATTGCGCGTCGATCCCCACCATCGACCAGCGGCGCGCAGGGGTTGGAGTAGAAGAAGAACAGCCCCGTCGCGATGATGATGATCGGCACGATCATCGGGCGAGATCAGGATCGCCATGATCACCCGGCGATAGGGCATCTCGGGCCGCGCTCAGCCCAAGCGCCGCCAGCGTGCCCAGCACCGTCGCCAGGATCGTCGCCCAGACCCCGATGATGAGCGAGTTCTTCGCCGCCTGCACCCAGGTCGCGTTCGCCCAGGCCTGCCGCCCACCAGGCCCCGTCGCGCGGCGCCCTCGGGCGCGGGCATGCCCCAGCGTCAGCAGCGCGTCATACCAGCGCAGCGAATAGCCCGTCGGGATCGAAGGACAGCATCTTTTCGGTGAAGGTGAAATAGGGCTCGGCGTTGAACGACAGCGGGATCACGACCAGGATCGGCGCGATCAGGAAGATGAAGATCAGCGTGCAGATCACCAGATAGGCGTAGTGCCAGACGCGCTCCAGCGGGGTGGCATAGGTGGGAAGGGCCATCGCGCGTCTCCTCTCACCCGAGCTTCAGGTTGTCGATGCCGATCAGGCGGTCGTAAAGCCAGTAGAGCACCAGCACCCCCGCCAGCAGCATCGCCGACAGGGCGGCGGCCAGCGACCAGTTCGACTTGTCCATGTGGAAGTCGATCAGGTTCGAGATCAGCTGCCCGTCCGCCCCGCCGACCAGCGCGGGCGTGATGTAGTAGCCGACCGCCAGGATGAAGACCAGCAGCGCCCCCGCCCCGATGCCCGGCAGGGTCTGCGGCAGGTAGATGCGGCGGAAGGTCGTCCAGCTTGTCGCACCCAGGACTGCGCGCGGCGCGGGCATAGCTGGGCGGGATCACCCGCATCACCGAGTAGAGCGGCAGGATCATGAACGGCAGCAGCACATGCGTCATCACGATGATCGTGCCGGTCTGGTTGTACATCATGCTCAGCCGCCCCTCGTCGTCGATCAGGCCCATGCGACCAGCAGGTCGTTCACCACGCCCTGCCCCTGCAACAGCACGATCCAGCTTGTCGTGCGCACCAGAAGCGAGGTCCAGAACGGCAGCAGCACCAGGATCATCAGCAGGTTCGCCTTGGCCATCGGCAGGGTCGCCAGCAGATGCGCGACCGGAAAGGCCAGCAGCAGGCAGAGCAGCGTGATGATGCCCGACAGGATGAAGGTCTTGACGAAGAGATAGATGTAGATCCGCTGGTTCTCGGCCACCTTCCGCAGGCTGCCGTCATCGGCACGCTCGTAATCGGTCGCGATCAGGTAGAAATCGGTGGTGTAGGCGGTCGAGGCGCTGCGCATCGCCTCCCAGACCGCGGGCTCGCCCCATTTCTCGTCGATGCGCGAGGAACGCCTCCGATAGGGCGGCTGCCAGGTCGTCGGCCTTGCGCGCCGTCGCCGTGAACAGCGAGCGGGTTTCGGGCAAGGTATAGTTGACCCGCGTTCCCGCCATCCCGGCCGTCTTGTCGGCCTTCATCTTGCGGAAATCCTCGGCCAGCGCGGCAAAGGCCGCCTCGTCCGGCTCGGTCCCCGCCTCGGATTCGCGGCGAACCAGGCCGCGACGGCGGGCGCGTTGGCCGAAAATCCGTCATGGTAGACCGAGCGGTGCAGCATCTGCCCGATCGGCAGGACGAAGGTGAAGATCACGAAGGCCAGCAGCGGCGCACCAGCAGGAAGGCCCGCCTGCGCGCCCGGCCCTGCGCCTGCGCCAGCGCCGCCTTCAGCGGCCGCCCGTCGCTGGTCGTCAGCTCGGCATCAGGGGCCGAGGACAGGCTCAGGTCGGCGGGCATGGTCGCATCCGGTTCGGTCGAAAAGCGAGGCAGGGGGGCGCGGCCCCCCTGCCCCGGTGGTCAGCATCAGTTGAGGCGAGCCAGGCGTTGAAGCGCTCGTTCAGTTCGGCATCCTTGTCGACCCAGAACTCGAACGAGGATTCCAGCGCGTTCTTCATGTTGTCCGGCGCCGTCGGCAGGTGCGGACGCCATGACGGTCTTGCCGTCCTTGTAGATGATCTCGGTCGCGTTGGCCGACTTGCGGGCCGGGCCATAGCTGATCTGCGTGGCCTGCGCCTGCAGCCCTTCGGTCGAGGTGGCATAGGCGATGAATTGCAGCGCCTCATCCTTGTTCGGCGCGCCCTTCGGGATCGCGTACATCTCGTTCTCGTAGATCTGGCCATCCCAGACGATCTGTGAAGGGCTTGCCCTCGCCCACGGCGGCGTTGAAGATCCGGCCGTTGTAGGCGGTGGTCATCACCACTTCGCCATCGGCCAGAAGCTGCGGCGGCTGCGCGCCCGCTTCCCACCACACGACCTCGTCCTTGATCGTGTCGAGCTTGGCGAAGGCGCGGTCCACACCCTCGGGCGTGCCGAGCGTCGCATAGACCTCGGCCGGCGGCACGCCATCGCCCATCAGCGCGAATTCCAGAACCGCCTTGGCGCCCTTCTTCAGGCCGCGCTTGCCCGGGAACTTCTCGAGGTCGAAGAAGTCGGCCACGGTCGTCGGCACCGTCCCGGTCAGCTTGGTGGTGTCATAGGCAAAGACGTTCGCCCAGATGTCGGTCGAGACGGCGCATTCGGTCACCGCACCCGGCAAGGAAGTCGTCGGCCGCCGGAGTGCCATCGGCACCGGCGGGCAGAGCGGCGATGTCGATCGGCTCCAGCAGGCCCTCGTCGCACAGCCGGATCGCGTCGGCATATTCGACCGAGGCCACGTCGATCGTGACGTTGCCCGCCTCGACCATCGCCTTGATCGGGGTCGCGGGGTTGTCGCTGTCGACCATCACGGTCTTGATGCCGGTCTTGGCGGTGAAGGGCTTCAGATGCGCCTCGGTCTGGGCCGCGCCATAGGCACCGCCCCAGGACATGACCGTGACATCGGCCTGGGCCGCAAAGGCCAAGCCGGTCAGGGCGGTGGACAGGATCAGTAGTTTCTTCATTAGCTTAGCTCCCTTGTTGATTTCGTCTGCTTGGTCTTGGCCGCGACATGCGGCGATCCCGGCCTCGGCTGCCGGGCGACTACACGGGTCGAGCGCGCGCGCATCCTGCGGCGCCCAGCCGATCCTGATCTTCTCGCCGGGGTTCAGCACACGCTGGCCCAGCGTGTTGCGCATCTTGATGACGAACTCGTCCGACCCGGCGACGCGCAGGCGCGGTGCGGAAGATGTCGCCCATGTAGATGAACTCCATCACCTCGGCGTCGAGCGTATGCGCGCCCTCGGGCAGCAGCTCGGGCTTGTATTCCACCCGCTCGGGGCGGATCGAGACCAGCGTCTGCTGGCCCCTTGCGGTTGACGTTCACCGGGGTCGCGTCGATCAGCTCGCCCGTCGCCAGCCGCACCAGCGCGCGGCCGCCCGCGATATCCTCGACCGTGCCCTGCAGCTTGTTGTTCTCGCCGATGAACTGCGCCACGAAGCTGTTGTCGGGCCGCTCGTAGAGATCCGACGGGCGGGGCAAGCTGCTGGATGCGGCCGTCGTTGAACACGGCGATGCGGTCGCTCATCGTCAGCGCCTCGCCCTGGTCGTGGGTCACGTAGACCACGGTGATCCCGAGCGATTCGTGCAGGTGCTTGATCTCGAACTGCATGTGCTCGCGCAACTGCTTGTCCAGCGCGCCCAGCGGTTCGTCCATCAGCACCAGCTTCGGGTCGAACACCAGCGCGCGGGCCAGCGCGATGCGCTGCTGCTGGCCGCCCGACAGCTGCGCGGGGCGGCGGCGGCGAAGGCGCCCATCTGCACCATGTCCAGCGCGCGCTTGATCTTCGCCTCGCGCTCGTCCTTGCCCATGCCCCGCACTTCCAGCGGGAAGGACAGGTTCTCGCCCACCGTCATGTGCGGGAAACAGCGCGTAGTTCTGGAACACCATGCCGATGCCGCGCTTGTGCGGCGGCACCTGGTTGATCGGACGACCATCCAGCCGGATCTCGCCATTCGTCGCGGTCTCGAACCCGGCCAGCATCATCAGGCAGGTCGTCTTGCCCGACCCGGACGGCCCGAGCATGGTCAGGAACTCGCCCTTGCCGATGGTCAGGTTCAATTCCTTCACGACCAGCGTTTCGCCGTCGTAGCTTTTCTGCACGCGGTCGAATTCGACGAACGCGTCGGTGCGGCTCTGCAAGGCCAACGTGATCTCCCCATTTGCAGCGACGCTTTGGCGTGCGCTGTCGTTGGGCTGACTAAAGCGAAACGCCGCAGCCAATGCAACCGCGTTGTCGGTTTTTTGGGCAGGGCCGTCAGATTGCCGTTTGTTTGGTCGATCCAGAGCGGTTTTGCCGCAGGATGCGGCGCTCTCCCGGCAGCTATCCCGTGGGCTGCAGGGCCCGGTCCGCTTGCAGCCACGCCCGCGCCTCGCGCCGCGTCAGAAGGCGACGCGCGCGCGCGCCATAAAGCTGTTCCAGCGTCGCGCCGTCATCCGCCGGGGCAAGGGCGCGGATCACCCGGCGCAACTCCTCTCGGGCCGCGTGGTCGAAGGCCGCCAAGGCCATCGGCCCGGGATAGAGGCTTTCGGTCAGCGCGCCTGCCGCATAGATCAGCGCGTGGCGCGGCAGCAGAAGATGATGATAGCTCACCCGGCGGCATCCCTGCATCACCCGTGCCCGCCTGCCGCCGAGTTCCGCAAGGTGCCGGGCGCGCACCAGCACTTCTTGCCCCTCGGCATCGGTCAGCATGATCCCGTGCTGGGGCGAGACGACGAGATCGCGGCGCGCCCCGGCCACGCCCGCCCGGATGCGCACCGGCCGCCATTCGGGCCGCGCGGCCAGTTCTGTGGCATCAAGCTGTCGCCGTCCGTGCCACAAGACCGGCTGCGGCCCGGCATCCCGCGTCAGCACCAGATCGCCCACGGCGATCTCCTCGACCGCGCGTTCGCCCTGCGGCGTCGCGACGGGCGTGCCTGCGGCAAGGCAGGGCACCCCCATCGCCGCAAGCGCGCCCGGCTGCGACACCTGACTGGCCGCGACGCCCTCGAGGATCAGCGTCTCACCCGTCGGAAAGGCGAGCACGGCATTGCCTTGTCCGTCGTCGGTCACGATGACGTCGGGCCGCGTGAGGGGCTGGCCCTGCGCGTTGCGCATGTCCGACAGGTCAAGCCGATCCGCCGTCCGCCCACCGATTCGCGTCATGTCGAAATCGGTGATGCGCGCCGATCCGTCGTTCGACAGGATCACGAACCGGTCCGCGCCCGCACCGCCCGTCAGGGTATCGGTGCCGCTGCCCCCGGACAGCACATCCTCGCCCGCGCCACCCGAAAGGCTGTCATCCCCCGCGCCGCCTGAAAGCGTGTCGGCACCGCCCCCGCCCAGCAGAGTGTCGCGGCCCGCGCCGCCGAAGAGCTCCACCGCCGCTGCCGAGGCCCGAGCATCCGCCGCGTCGTCGCCCGACCCGAACTCCACCCGCTCGATCTGCGAGAAGGTGGCGACCGCCGCCCCGATCGTGGCCTGCCCCGCCTCGCTGCCCGTATAGACCACCTGCGCGGACTGGCTCGTGCCGGAAAGGTCCAGCGTATCGCGATCCGCCGCGCTCTCGCCCCCCGAAATCGTGTCACGCCCCGAGGTTTCGCGCAGGATGAACCGGTCGGTGCCCTCTTCGCCGGCCAGCCGGTCATTGCCGCCGCCGCCGTCGATCGTGTCATCCCCGGTCCCGGCGCTGAGCGTATCGTTCGCGGCGCCCCCATGGAGCAGGTCGTCGCCTTCTCTCGTGGAGGCCCAGATGTGACCGTCGGCGTTGCGGCCATCGATGACGTCATCGAAGTCCGTCGCGCTGAAGACCTCGATCCCCGAGAAGTTGCCCTGCCCGACCGTGCCAAGGAACTGGTAGCTGCCCGACTGTCCCGGCCCGAAGACCACCTGCACGCCCTGCGTGGATTCGTAGTTCGAGAAATGGACGACATCCCATTCGCCATCCTCCTCTCCGCCGTCGATATGGGTGGTCTGGTGATTGTCGGTGATCGAGAATTCGTCCTTGCCCCGACCGCCATAGAGCTGGTCCGTGCCCAACCCTCCGATCAGCGAGTCGTGGCCCTCGCCACCGTAGAGCGTGTCGTCGCCATACCCCCCGTTCAGCGTGTCGTTGCCCGCCTCGCCATAGACGAGGTCATTGCCGGACTCCTGGTGGCTGCCAAAGATGTCGCTGCCGTCACCCAGCCAGGCCGTGTCGTCGCCGCCGTTGCCTGACACCGAGTCGTTTCCCGTTCCGCCTTCCAGCGTGTCGTTGCCCGTCCCGCCCGCCAGCGTGTCGTCGCCCGTGCCACCCCTCAGCCGGTCACGACCTGCCCCGCCGTCCAGACTGTCCCCCTCGGCAGAGCCCGTCAGAGTCTCGTCCGCACCCGGATTGCGCGAAGGGGCCACCAGCCCGGCGTAATCGGCGGTGGTCTCGGGCGGCAGCACCTGATTGACCCGGTATGTGACACCCGGCGTCAGCGGCCCCGAGGCCACATACCCCGCCACCACCCCGTCAACCTCGATCCGGTAGAGTGTGACCGAACCGCCGCTGGAGGTTGTCAGGCGGACCGCGCGATCGAGCCGCAGCTCGCCCGCGGCGACCTCGTTTCCCGCCTTGTCCCGGACGATCGCCGATTGCGTGGCATCAGTGCCCTCGAGCGCGGTGTCGTCATCGGTGACCGAGATGCGGATGCCGTCGGTGGCCGAGGCGAAGGTGGGGTTGATGCGGACAAGGTCACCCTGATCCAGCAAGCCCGCGCCCTGCACTGCATGCAGGTCGCCGACAGAAAACCCCTGCACCTCGATCACAGCCATGCCGATGCCGCTCCGCCTCGCGCTGACGAGAGGCTGCCAAGCAGTTCTTAACGGAACGTAAGTATGTCAGGACCGCGGGCCGCCCGGCCCGCTCACCGGCGCAAGCCAAAGTCAGGTGCGCAAGTCCGGAACCGTCGAACCTTCAGGTCCGCCCACATGAAAAAGCCCCGCTCGCGCAGGGCTTTGTTCAGACTGTTGGTGCGGTCGAGAAGACTCGAACTTCCACGGGAGTTACCCCACAGCGACCTCAACGCTGCGCGTCTACCAATTCCGCCACGACCGCATGTCCTTGGCTTGGTGGCGGGCTTTTAGCGAAGGCCCCGCGTGAAGGAAAGAGCAAAAAGCGGGGCCATCGCTCGCTCGGGTCAGGGCGAGGCCGATGCCTGTGTCGCCTGAACCGCCGCATTGCCTGCAGCCGTGGCGAAGGTGGGAATGGCCCCGCCTTCGGCCCGCCCGGCCAGCGTCCCGGCTGCCTTTCGGATCACGTCCAGGCGGCCCGGCGCGGACACGTCGAAGATCTGCGGCTCGGCCGCCACCGCCGCATCGTACCAGTCGAGCGCGAGGTCGGGCCGCCGTGGCACGCCAACCCCCTGCACGAGATGATGCGCGGGCAATTCGGCATAGGCCGTCTGGCCAAGGGCCGTCAGAACCAGCGCTGACCCAATGGCCGTCTCAAGGTCGTCGTCCCGGTACCCCATCCCCAGGCAGACCTGCGCCGTGCCGCCCAGGGCGTCGGGGGCGATCCCGCTTGCGCGCGTCCAGCCCGACACACGCTCCAGCACCTGCGCCTCGGGCTGCTCGCCCAGGGCGGTCACATAGTCTGACAAGAGCGGGCCGAAGTCGCGGCATTGCGCGGCGATCTGGTCGGGGGTGAAGCCCGGCACCTGCGCGGCAAGGCGCTCGCTCTCGGCCATGGCCTCGTCGCGGGCCAGGCAGAACTGCTGGGCCAGCACCTGGGTCGCATCCGGCCTGCGGCCGAGACCGGGGCAGCGCCGCCCGGCACCGGGCCTGCGCAGAAGGCAGAGAGCGATCCGCCGCCCGTGCCCGCCGCCATGAACGAGGGTATCTTGCCCTGCGTGGTCACCGCCGCCGCGCCCGCCGTCACCGGGGCCAACTGCCCGGCATAGTCGGTCAGCAGGCCGCGCACCCCTTGCGCATTCGAGGCGATCGCCTCGTTCGTCGCGGCACCACCGGCCTGCGCGCGGTTGAACGAGGTCAGAAGGAAGTCCTGCTGCGCCAGCGTCAACTGGCCCGTCACGGGGTAGCCCATGTAGTTCTGGAATTCGGCGATCCCGGCCTGCGACTTGCGCCCCAGAACGCCGTCCGGCGTGCCAACGGGAAAGGCGAAGTAGTTCAGTGCGGTCTGCACCTGGCGATTCTGCTCGCGTTGCGCCGAATTGGCCGAGGCGGCCTTGCTGCCCGACGTCGAGGTCGTGGCGGGCTGCGAATAGGTCGTTTGCGCCTTCGCCTGGTTCTTCTTCTTCATGTCGCGGACCACCGCGCTGCCGATCACGCCCGCGGCGACGCCAAGCGCAAAGTCTCCGCCATCCGCCATCACCCGCTGTGCGGGCGCCATGGCCAGCGCCAGCATGACGGCACCCGTTGCAATTCGCTGTGTCATCTGTTGTCTCTCCACGGAAATGAGGCCGGTCTGCGTAATCTGGAAATGGAGCACCATGTCTCACCCCCGAGTTTGCGCGCTCAGGCCACGCCATGCCAAGTGAATTCACACTCCAAGACGTGGAGTGGCGGCATCTTGCCCGGCCAATCCCCTTACCTGCCGACCCTTGCCGCAATGGAGGCGCGCGTCGCCGCCATCGCCGATGGCAACGCGCCCGAGGCGATCTGGCTCCTCGAACATCCCGCCGCTCTACACCGCGGGCACCTCGGCCCGGGCCGAGGATCTGACCGATCCCGCGCGCTTTCCCGTGCACGAGGTGCGGCGCGGCGGGCAATACACCTATCACGGCCCCGGACAGCGCGTGGTCTACACGATGCTCGACCTGAACCACCGCGGTCGCGACGTGCGCCGCTTCGTCTGCGCGCTGGAGAACTGGGTCATCGCCACGCTGGCCGAGTTCGGCGTCAGGGGCGAACGCCGCGCGGGCCGGGTCGGCGTCTGGGTCGTCCGCCCCGACCGCCCGCCGAACCCCGACGGCACCCCGCGCGAGGACAAGATCGCGGCCATCGGGGTGAAGCTGCGCCGCTGGGTCAGCTTTCACGGCCTGTCGATCAACGTCGAGCCGGACCTGTCCCATTTCGACGGCATCGTGCCCTGCGGCATCCGCGACCACGGCGTCACCAGCCTCGTCGATCTCGGCCTGCCGGTGACGATGGCCGACGTCGATGCGGCGCTGATCCGGACCTTCCCGCGCGCCTTTCCCTGACCGAAGCTCGGTCGCATTCCCCTCGGCAATGGCGCCCCGCACCCCGGCGAAGGGACCCCGCGCCCCGGCGGAGGCCGGGCCTCGCCGCGGGCCATGTCGGTCGCGACGTGAGCCTGCGCAAGCCCGAAATCTTTGGCCTGCGACAAAGTCAGAGATTGCCGAGGCTTGCCGCCGCCTCTAAAAGCGGACGCATCTGACGGGGGACGACCCGCCGTCGCCCCAACCAACCCTACGGGAGGCGAGAATGGCAGACGCAGCCATCCACGGCCACGACACATGACAAGCGCGGGTTCTTCACCCGCTGGTTCATGTCGACGAACCACAAGGACATCGGGATTCTCTACCTCTTCGCCGGCGGGTTCGTCGGTCTGATCTCGGTGACCTTCACCGTCTACATGCGGATGGAGCTGATGCACCCGGGCGTGCAGTACATGTGCATGGAAGGCGCGCGCCTGACGGCGGCGGCGACGACGGCGGACTGCACGCCCGAACGGGCACCTCTGGAACGTGCTGATCACCGCGCCACGGCGTCCTGATGATGTTCTTCGTGGTCATCCCGGCGCTGTTCGGCGGCTTCGGCAACTATTTCATGCCGCTGCAGATCGGCGCGCCGGACATGGCCTTCCCGCGGATGAACAACCTGTCGTTCTGGCTGTTACGTCGCGGGCACCTCGCTGGCCGTCGCCTCGGTCTTCGCGCCGGGCGGCAACGGCCAGGCTGGGCGCGGGCGTCGGCTGGGTGCTTTACCCGCCGCTCTCGACCACCGAGGCGGGCTATTGCGATGGACCTCGCGATCTTCGCCGTCCACCTGTCGGGCGCGTCGTCGATCCTGGGCGCGATCAACATGATCACCACCTTCCTGAACATGCGCGCGCCGGGCATGACGCATGCACAAGGTGCCGCTGTTCGCCTGGTCGATCTTCGTCACCGCCTGGCTGATCCTGCTGGCGCTGCCGGTGCTGGCCGGTGCGATCACCATGCTGCTGACCGACCGCAACTTCGGCACCACCTTCTTCGACGCCCGCGGGCGGCGGCGACCCGGTGCTCTACCAGCACATCCTGTGGTTCTTCGGCCACCCGGAGGTCTACATCATCATCCTGCCCGGCCTTCGGCATCATCAGCCAGGTCATCGCGACCTTCTCGCCGCAAGCCGATCTTCGGCTACCTGCCGATGGTCTATGCGATGGTCGCCATCGGCGTGCTGGGCTTCGTCGTCTGGGCGCACCACATGTACACCGTCGGCCTGTCGCTGACCCAGCAGAGCTACTTCATGCTGGCCACGATGGTCATCGCGGTGCCCACCGGCATCAAGATCTTCTCGTGGATCGCGACGATGTGGGGCGGCTCGATCGAGTTCAAGACGCCGATGCTCTGGGCCTTCGGCTTCCTGTTCCTCTTCACCGTGGGCGGCGTGACCGGGCATCGTGCTGTAGCCAGGCCGCCGTCGACCGCGCCTATCACGACACCTACTATGTCGTGGCGCACTTCCACTACGTGATGAGCCTGGGTGCCGTCTTCGGCATCTTCGCCGGGATCTACTTCTGGATCGGCAAGATGTCGGGCCGGCAGTACCCGGAATGGGCGGGCAAGCTGCACTTCTGGGTGATGTTCATCGGCGCGAACCTGACCTTCTTCCCGCAGCACTTCCTGGGCCGCCAGGGCATGCCGCGCCGCTACATCGACTACCCCGAGGCCTTCGCCTACTGGAACTGGTTCTCGTCGATCGGCGCCTTCCTGTCCTTCGCCTCGTTCGTGTTCTTCATCGGCATCGTGTTCTACACGCTGCTCGCCGGCAAGCGCGTGACCGAGAACAACTACTGGAACGAATACGCCGACACGCTGGAATGGACCCTGCCCTCGCCCGCCGCCCGAACACACGTTCGAGCAGCTGCCGAAGCGCGAGGACTGGGACAAGAGCCACGCCCACTGACCGGCGCCCAAGACACGAGGGCCCCGGGGCGACCCGGGGCCCTTTCCATTGAGACGCGCCCCTCGCGTCACATCCGCCCATTTCCCCCGGCATCGCCCCATGCCCTACCGCTGGCAAGACCCCGAAGCCGACCCGCCCGGCGCGCCCGCGCCGCTGGCACGGCTTCACCTGCACCCCTTCCGCTCGCTGCCGAAGACCGGCTTCGTCTGGTTCATCGGCTTGACCGCCGCGCTGCTGGCCGTGCCGCTGATAGGCCTTCTCGGCTCGCCCGTCCTCTGGGGCCTTCTGCCCTTCCTGCTCGGCGCGCTCTGGGCGATCTGGCATGCCCTGCAACGCAGCTACCGCGACGGCGAGATCGTCGAGGAACTTACCCTCTGGCCCGACCGCGTCACGCTCACCCGCGACGGCCCGCGCGGCCAGCACAAGGCGTGGGAGGCAAACCCCCACTGGGTCCGCGTGACGCTGCACGAAACGGGCGGGCCGGTGCCGAACTACCTGACCCTTTCCGGCGCGGGACGCGAGGTGGAACTGGGGGCGTTCCTGTCGGAAGACGAGCGGATCGCCTTGCGGCCCGAACTGGTCCGCGCCCTGTCGCAGGTGCGCTGACTGGCCCCGAAAAGGCCCACAGGGCTCGCGCCGCAACCGCGGTGCAAGTGGCATCCATTCATGCTATGCTCGCGCCAGCGATGGCCTGGATTGTAGGCAGGACGCTTCCGACCGGCTGCATCGCTGGGGGGACGAGATCATGGCACATTACATCGTGACCGGCAGCTACACCGCGGCCGGAATGAAGGGCATGATGGCCCATCCGAGCGACAGGGAGGCCGCGGCGAAAGCCATCATCGAGGCGAGCGGTGGCAAGCTGCAATCCTTCCTGCTCACGACGGGCGACACCGACTTCTCTATGGTCGTCGAGACGACGGATCTGACAAAGATGCTCGCCTCGCTCATGGTGGTTGGCGCGTCGGGCGCGGTCTCGGGCCTGAAGACCGTTCAGGCCTTCACCTCGGCCGAGTTCATGGCGGCGCAGAAGGCTGCCGGCGCGATGGCCGCAAAATACGCGGCTCCCGCCTGATCCGGGGTGGACGGGGCGCGCAGGGATCGATCGGCGCGCCCCGCCTGCCAAGCCGAACCTTGCCAGACGGATGACGTGACGCTAGGTCAGGACAAGGATTTGTCCAGAAGGTGGCCCTGCGATTGCGTTTCACGAGTCTGGCCTGTTTCATCCGGGCAGTGCCCCCGTCGGTCCGATGACCTCGCTTCAGCCGACCCTTGCCCGCACCGCGCCGCCGGTTGCCCGGACGGTGCTGTTCGGCGGCGTGCTGGGCATCGACACCATCGGGCATTGCGTGGCGCTGGCCAGCCTCGCCTTCGCCGGGCCGCTGAGTTTCGCCCTTGGCTACGGGACCATGCTGATCCTGCTCAGCAGCACGATCGTGACCTTCGTGCTGGCCTGGCGCAGCGTGTTCCGTGGGGCCGCGGCGATGGCCGAGGACACGACCATCGCCATCCTTGCCCCGGCGATGGTCCTTGCGGCTGCCAGCACCGAGGGTCCGCCCGAGGCGCAACTGGCCACCGCGGTCGCCATCATGGCGATCTCGACCCTTCTCTCGGGCGTCCTGATGCTGCTGATCGGCCAGTTCCACCTGGGCCGCATCGCCCGCATCATGCCCTTTCCGGTCGCTGCGGGCTTCCTTGCCAGTTCCGGCATCCTGCTGATCGTGTCGGCGCTGCATCTGATGACGGAAACCGGGACGCTGACAGAGATGTTCGGCCTGATCGCAGCCGAAGGCGTGCCGACAAACCTGATCCTGGGCCTCGCCCTGGCCGCTGTGCTGCTTCTGTCCACGCGCTACTTCGGCGGCGCCCTTTCGGCGCTGGTCCCGCTGGTCGCGGCGATGCTGGCCTTCTACATCGTCACGGCCGCGCTCGGCCTGTCGCTCGACGAGGTGCGCGAGATCGGCCTGCTGCCCGATCTGCCGACGCAAGCCCTTCCCGCCTATCCCGACCCAAGCCTTATCCCGCTGATCGACTGGTCCGTGGTCGCAGCGACCAGCCTGACCATCGCGGTGGTCGTCCTGCTGAACGCCATCGGCTTCGTCCTGAATGTCGGCGGGATCGAGATGGCCGTGCGGGACGACGTGGACATCGACGCCGAGGCGCGCGTGACCGGGGCGACCAACATCGGGGTGGGGCTGTTTGGCGGATATATCGGGTTCATCGCCTCCGACTCCACGATCATGGCGCATCAATTGGGTTGCAGCCGCCGCATGCTGGGCGCGGCCCTGGGAACGACCACGCTGATCGGCTTTCTCTTCGCCGCGCAGATCGTGTCGCATATCCCCGTCTTCGTCGCGGCGGGACTGGTGCTGTTCTTCGGCACCTCGATGCTCGTCGAATGGATGGTGAAGACGCGGGCGCGGCTGCGCCCGCTCGACTGGTCCATCATCCCGATCATCGCGGCAACAACCATCGCCATCGACATCCTCGCGGCCATCGGCGTGGGCCTGCTCGTCGCCCTGGTGATCTTCGTCTATACCTATGCGGGCCTGCCGGTCTTGCGCTTCCATGGCAGCGGAGCCACCCGACGCAGCCCCGTCGACCGCGCGCCCGAGGACGAGGCGATCCTGGCGCAGCTCGGCAGCCGGACCCATGTCCTGGGCCTTCAGGGCTTCCTGTTCTTCGGATCGGTGGAGAAGGTCGTGGATGCGGTGCGCCACCGGATGACCACGCCCCCGCCGATCGACGCGCTGATCATCGACTTCCACCATGTCACCGGCCTCGACAGCGCCGCCTGCGCCGCCTTCCTGAAGCTGGAGCTTCTGGCCGGTGCCGGGCAGTTCCGCATCGCCCTTGCGGGTGTGCCCGAGGATTTCGTCCAGACCATGCGGCTGTGGGGGATCGGCACGCCCGATCACCCTGTCTTCCGGTTCTACCCCACACTTGCCGCCGCGCTCGAGGATGTCGAGGAGGACCGGCTGGTGGTGCGCGGCAACGCTCCTGTGGCGGTCCCTACCCTGCTCGATCGGCTGTCGCCGCTGATCCCCCGCGCGGCGGACCTGCTTGGCCGGATGGAGCGGATCGAGGCCCGCCCCGGCGACGTCCTGATCCGCGCGGGCGGGACAGACGGCGACATCTTCTTCATCGAAAGCGGTCGGGTGAACGTGCAGCTGTCGAACCCCGCCGGTCCGCCCACCCGCCTGCGCTCGCTGCGCGCCGGGGCCATCGTGGGCGAGGCCGCGCGCTATCTCGGGCGCAAGCGCACCGCCGACGTGGTCGTCCACGCCCCTTCGGTCATCTGGAAGCTGTCCGACGACGCCATCGAACGGCTGGAGGCCGAAGACCGCGACCTGGCCGCCATGCTGCATGCCTGCATGGCCCGCAGCCTGGCCGAGAAGGTGGAAAAGACAAACGGCATGCTGACGGCGGCGCTGGCCTGACGGTCCTGCCCCTCTATCGGTCCCAAGGGCCGTTGCCCCGTGTCCCGCCGGGGCATTGACACTTGACCGCCGCCATGTGCACCTCGCCGCCGACTACCCCGCCGCTGGCCGATCCGAGGAAAGCCGATGACCGACCGCACCTCGCAGCGCGCGCTCTGGGTCCTGCTTTTCGGCAATCTGGTGATCGGCACCGGCGTGCTTCTGCCCGCGGGAATCCTGACTGCCCTTATGGCCGACCTCGAGATCAGCGCGGCACGCGCCGGGCTGATGATGACGGTGGGCGGTCTTGTCGTCGGCATCGGGGCACCGCTGCTTGCCGCCACGACGTCGGCCATCGACCGTCGCCTGCTGCTGGTCGCGGCGCTCCTGTTCTACGTGGTGGGCCACCTCGCGTCGGCCCTGACCGGCAACCTCTACCTTCTTCTGGCCCTGCGCGCCCTGACCGTGGCGGGGGCCGCGATCTTCACCCCGCAGGCGGCGGCGACCGTGGGTCTTCTGGTCCCGCCCGAGCGGCGCGGCTCGGCCATCGCCTTCATCTTCATCGGCTGGTCGCTTGCCTCGGTCCTCGGCATTCCTGCGGGCAGCCTGCTGGGCAACGCGATCGGCTGGCGCGAAACCTTCCTCTTGATGGCGGGCCTGTCGGCAGTCGGCGCCGTGCTGGTCTGGTCGGTGCTACCGGGCGGCCTTCGGGTCGCGCCGCTGCTTCTGTCCTCCTGGACCCGCGTGCTGACCGACTGGCGGCTGCTGACGGTCCTGGCGGTCACGTTGCTGTCGATGTCGGGCCAGTTCACGCTCTTTACCTACATCGCGCCCCTGCTGACGCAGGTCTACGGCCTCGGCCCGCAGAGCATCGCCCTGACCCTGCTGATCGGCGGGGCGGCGGGGGTTCTGGGCAGCATCCTTGCCACCCGCATGGCGATGCGCCTGGGTCTGGAGCGCAGCATCATGGTCTCGCTCGCGTCAGTGGCCCTCGGGATGGCGCTGATCTGGCTCGGATGGGGCCAGCTTTGGGCGCTGGTTGCGGGCGTCCTGCTGTGGAACCTCGGGGGCTTTCCCGGCCAATTCGCTGCAACAGGGCCGCCTCGTGGCCCTCGCGCCGCCCCTCGCCTCGGCCACCGTGGCGCTGAACACCTCCGTCGTCTATCTCGGCCAGTCGCTCGGCTCGGCCACCGGCGGCACGTTGATCGAGGGCGGTCCCAACCCGTCGATGCCCCTTGCCGCGACCGCCTTTCTTGTCGTCGCGATGGTGCTGTCCCGCCTCGCCACGCAGCGGGGTTGAGGGCGCGGGCTAGCTGCCAGGCTGCGGGCCACCGTAGCCTTCGATGATCGCCAGATCCATGATCGACATGCCGCTCCGCAGGTCTCGGCACCTCGTGTATTCCGGCGAATGATAGCAGTCGCGGGCGGCCTGGATGGAGGGAAACTCGATCACCACAACGCGCGACCGCATCTGACCCTCCGGCACCTCCACCGGGCCGCCTCGGGTCAGGAAACGGCCGCCAAAGGCGCCAAAGACCGCCTTGTTGGCGGCGACATAGCCCTTGTATCCTTCGGGATCGGTGACATCGACCACCGCAACCCAGTAGCCCTTTTCCATCGCACGCCTCCCGGTGCAGCGGATCAGCCCAGCATGTCCTTGATCCGCGGTCCCACCGCCCCGAAATCCATCTGGCCGGTATACTTGCCCTTCAGCACCGCCATGACCTTGCCCATGTCGCGGATGCTGGTCGCGCCCGCCTCGGCAATCGCCGCCGTCGATCGCCGCAGTCACCTCGCCGGCGTTCCAGCTGGCGCGGCAGGAATTCCTCGATCACCCCGATCTCGGCCAGTTCCTTTTCGGCCAGTTCCAGCCGCCCGCCCTCTTCATAGGCGCGGGCGCTTTCCTGCCGCTGCTTCACCATCTTGCCCAGGATGCCGCAGAATCTCGGCGTCCGACACACCCTGCGTCCTGCCCGTCGCCCCGCAGCGGCGATGTCGCGGTCCTTGATGGCGGCGTTGATCAGCCGCAGCGTCGACAGCCGCGCCGCCTCCTTCGCCCGCATCGCATCCTTCATGGCGGCCTGCAGCCGGTCGCGCATCATCATCGGTTCCCATCCCCATGGCTGTCCGAAACCCCGACCATACATGCAGCGCGATCCGCCCGCAACAAGGCCGCCTGTTCCAAGGCATTGGATTGAAAGGAAAAGACATTTCCCACGCGGCCTTGACCCGGCCCGCACGCGCCCGTACGCATCCGCCAGTTTATCCAGATCAGGGGAGTCGCGCCATGCCCGCCACCAGCCACCCGCACGGCCCCCGCCCCACCGCCTGCCTCGCGCTGGCCGACGGCACGGTGTTCTACGGCCAGGGCTTCGGCGCCACCGGCGAGACGGTGGCCGAACTGGTCTTCAACACCGCGATGACCGGCTATCAGGAGATCATGACCGACCCCTCCTATGCCGGGCCAGGTCGTGACCTTCACCTTCCCCCATATCGGCAATGTCGGCGTCACCACCGAGGATGACGAGACCGCCGATCCCGTCGCCGCCGGCCTGATCGTGAAATGGGACCCGACCGAGCCGTCGAACTGGCGCGCGACCGGGCGATCTGCCGCACTGGCTGACCTCCAAGGGCCGCATCGGCATGGGCGGCGTCGACACCCGCCGCCTGACCCGCGCGATCCGCCAGCAGGGCGCGCCGCATGTGGCGCTGGCCCATGATCCCGAAGGGCAAATTCGACATCGCGGCGCTGGTCGCCAAGGCCCGCGCCTGGCGCGGCCTTGTCGGGCTCGACCTCGCCAAGGACGTGACCTGCGCCCAATCCTACCGCTGGGACGAGATGCGGTGGGCCTGGCCCGCAGGGCTACCAGCGGCGGCAGGGCCCGGGCCTGCGCGTCGTCGCCATCGACTACGGCGCCAAGCGCAACATCCTGCGCTGCCTCGCCTCGTCGGGCTGCGAGGTGACCGTGCTGCCCGCCACCGCCACCGCCGAGGATGTGCTGGCGCTGAACCCCGAGGGCGTGTTCCTGTCGAACGGCCCCGGCGACCCGGCGGCGACCGGCGACTATGCCGTGCCGATGATCCAGGGCGTGCTGGACGCGCGACCTGCCGCTGTTCGGCATCTGCCTTGGCCACCAGATGCTGGCGCTGGCGCTTGGCGCACGCACCGTCAAGATGAACCACGGCCATCACGGCGCGAACCATCCGGTGAAGGATGTGGAGACCGGCAAGGTCGAGATCACCTCGATGAACCACGGCTTCACGGTGGACAGCCAGACCCTGCCCGAAGGGCGTGATCGAAACCCATGTCAGCCTGTTCGACGGGTCGAACTGCGGCATCCGCATGGCCGACCGCCCGGTCTTCTCGGTCCAGTACCACCCCGAGGCCAGCCCCGGCCCGCAGGACAGCTACTATCTGTTCGACCGCTTCGCCGCGGCGATGAAGGCGCGCCGCGCCGCCTGAGCGGCGATGCGTGCCGAACGACCGGCGACGCGAGCTTCCGGTTAACCGTTCGTTAACCTGCTGACGCCCCGACAGACACGTGCGCAGCCGTTCGCCGCACGGGCGCCGCTCTGCGTGACAAGTCTGACGATCGCAGCCATGCCCGGCCCTCTGATGGCAGCGGCGAACCCTGACGGCTGCACGCGTGGCCGCGCCGCGCGGCTGCGATGGCCGACGGCGCACGGCTGCCAGCCCGGCTCGCGCCTCCGCCATCGACCCCCGGATCGACCTGCCCGACATTCGCCTGCTCGACCGACTGGGCGCGCAGGCCTGCCTGCGGGATGGGCTGCTGCCCTGGCGAACCCTGGGTGCGGATACGGTCATCCTCGCGGCCCGCCCCGCCGAACACCAGTTCCACTCTGCGCGTTTGGCAGAGCTGTTCGGCCCGATCCGCCTTGTACCGGGCGACCGCATGGCGCATCGAGGACGCCATCATGTCGCTGCGCCGCGATGACCTTTGCCGCGCGGCCGAAACGCGCACCCCCCCATCAGACAGTTGCCGCGACCTGCCCACCCTGCACCCGCCCGTTGGTTCCGGCAGCGGTCGCGTTCCTCGGCCTCTGCTTGCTGTTTCCCACCGTTGTCCTTGGCGTGCTGACGCTGATCGCGGTTCTTGCGATGCTTGGTGGTATCGTTCTGAAGTTCGCGGCGCTCGTGGCCGCGCTGCGCCGTGCTCCCGCGCCGACGGTTCCGCCCGCCGCCATCGCGCGCCTGCCCACCGTCTCGATCCTCGTCGCCCTGCTGCACGAGGCCGACATCGCCCCGCGCCTCGTCCGGCGCCTCGGGCGGCTGGACTATCCGCGCGACCGTCTCGACGTGCTGCTGGCGGTGGAGGAGAACGATCACGCTGACCCGCAACGCCTTGCCGCCTGCGACCTGCCCGACTGGATGCGGATCGTCATCGTGCCGCAGGGGCGCTGCGCACCAAGCCACGCGCGCTGAACTACGCGCTCGCCCTGTGCCGGGGCAGCCTCATCGGCGTCTACGACGCCGAGGATGCACCCGACCCGCGACCAGATCAGCGCGCGTCGTCGGACCACTTCCACCAGCGCGACGCCCGCGTCGCCTGCCTGCAGGGCGTGCTCGACTACTACAACCCCGCGACCAACTGGCTGGCGCGCTGCTTCACCCTGGAATATGCCACCTGGTTCCGCGTGATCCTGCCCGGCCTGCAGCGCCTCGGCCTGCCGGTTCCGCTGGGCGGCACCACGCTGTTCTTCCGCCGCGCCGCGCTGGAAGCTCTCGGCGGCTGGGATGCGCACAACGTGACCGAGGATGCCGATCTGGGCATCCGTCTTGCACCGCCACGGCTACCGGACCGAGGTGATCGCCACCGTGACGCGGGAAGAGGCGAACTGCCACGCCCTGCCCTGGATCCGCCAGCGCTCGCGCTGGATCAAGGGCTACATGATGACCTGGCGCGTCCACATGCGCGACCCGCGCGCGCTCTGGCGCGAACTGGGGCCACGCGGCTTCTGCGGGTTCCAGGTCCTGTTCCTGGGCAGCGCTGCTGCACGCGCTGCTCGCGCCGCTGCTGCTCAGCTTCTGGCTGGTCTTTGCCGGGCTTGCCCCACCCGGTCGCCGATGCATTGCCGCCCTGGGCCTTCCTGGCGCTGTTCGGCGCTCTTCCTGCACAAGCGCGGCCATCAGCCTGACCGCGGGCTACATCGGTCTCAGGCGGTCAGGCCACCCGATCCGCCCGGCCTGGCTGCTGACGCTGAACGCTCTACCACCCGCTGGCCTCGCTCGCCGCCTGCAAGGCGCTCTGCGAGGTGCTGCGCAAGCCCTTCTACTGGGACAAGACCACGCCACGGCCGCCACGACCGGATCAGCGGAGTCTGAGCTCGCCCGCGTCCACCCGCAGCCGCGTCTCGAACGCCTTGGAGATATGCATCTTCAGCGCCTTGTAGGCCGCATCGCCGTCACGCGCCTCGATCGCCGCCACGATCGGCATCATGTTCGGCCAGCGCCACCTCGTCGCGCCCCTCGGCGGCGAAGCATGTCGTCGCCATCAGCGCCATCGACCGGTGCACGAGGTCCAGCTGCTGGATCAGGAAGCGGTTGTGCGAGGCCAGGTGGATCTGCCGGTGGAACCGCTTGTTCGCCCGGCTCAGCGCGCGCGGATCGCCCCCCAGCAGCCGCCGGTCATCGGCCACCATGCCCTGCAAGCACCCGGATCTCCTCGTCCGAGGCGTGCCGCGCCGCCAGCCGGGCCGCCAGCCCTTCCAGCTCGGTCCGCACGACGTAAAGCTCGGCCAGCTGGTTGTGGTCCAGCGAGGCCACGATCAGGCTGCGCCCGTCGCGCGTCAGCATCGACTGCGTCTCCAGCCGCTGCAGCGCCTCGCGCACCGGCGTGCGCGACACGCCCAGCCGCTCGGCCAGTTCGCGATTCCACCAGCCGGTCGCCGGGCTTGTAGACGCCCGCGTCGATCGCCTCGAGGATCAGCGTATAGGCGTCTTTCTGCACCGGCTTCAGGTCTTTCATGTCATCGCTCCGTCACATGCCGTGACATAGGCACGCCCCGCCCCGCCGATCAACCCGGTTGATCCCGCGCCGCGCAACCGGATAGGGCTGCGCCATGGTCGCACAGCACTTCCGCCACGTCGAAACCTGGGTCTTCGACCTCGACAACACGCTTTACCCGCCCTCTGCCCGGCTTTTCGACCAGATCGAGGTGCGGATGACCGCCTGGGTCATGCAGGCGCTTGGCGGTCGACCGGGCACGAGGCCGACCGCCTGCGCGCACCACTACTGGCACACCTACGGCACCACGCTCGCGGGCCTGATGCGCGAACATGGCGTCGACCCCGGCCCCTACCTGACCGATGTGCACGACATCTCGTTCGACGCTCTGACGCCCGATCCGGCGCTCGCCGCGCGCGATCGCCGCCCTGCCGGGCCGCCGGATCGTCTACACCAACGGCTGCGCCCCCTATGCCGAACGGGTGCTGGCCGCGCGCGGTCTTACCGGGCCTCTTCGATGCGATCTACGGCGTGGAACATGCCGATTTCCACCCCAAGCCCGACCGGCCGGCCTTCGAGACGGTCTTCGCCCTCGACGGCCTCGACCCCCGCCCGCGCCGCGATGTTCGAGGACGATCCCCGCAACCTCGCCGTGCCCCACGCCATGGGCATGCGCACCGTCCACGTCGCGCCCGAGGCTGCTCGACGCGCCCGCACATCCACCACCACACCGCCGACCTGTCGGACTTCCTCGCGCCAGCTGGCCTGAGCCATGCTGCACTGCGGCATCGTGACCGCTTGCCCGCTTCGCCCGCTGCTCTATCTCGCGCGATGACCAACAGGAGACCCCGATGCCCCGTGCCGCCGCCGCGCCCCGCTACCACGCCATCCCCGTCGATCGGCTGGATCGCCCGCGACATCGCGCGCGACCCCGACAGCATCTGGTACGCGCTGGTCATCCTGCTGACGCTGCGTGGTCCTCGCGGTCAAGACCTGGGGCCTCGTCGCGCTTGTCCCTGACCGCGGTGGCGCTGGTGCCGGTGATGTTCGTCATCCTGATCGCCATCACCCAAGGGCTAGACGCAGGGGCGATTTGTCGCTTGGCCCGGCCCGCCGCCCCGGCCTATCTGTCGCACGACGGAGGCGCGCATGACCCGCGAGACGACCGATATCCTGATTTCCGGCGGCGGCGTCGCGGGGCTGACCGCGGCCGCCGCCTTCGGCACGGCCGGGTTCCGGGTGATCTGCGTCGATCCCGACACCGCCCGTGACCGAACGGCGACGCGGACGGCGCCGACCTGCGCACGACCGCCTTCCTGCAACCCTCGATCGCGGTCCTGCAGGCGGCGGGCCTCTGGTCCGCGGCTCGCGCCGCACGCGGCCCCGCTTGCAGGTCATGCGGATCATCGACGCAGGTGGCCCCGACGCCCGAGCCGCGCATCGTCAAGGATTTCGACGCCGCCGACATCTCGGACCAGCCCTTTGGCTGGAACCTGCCGAACTGGCTGCTGCGGCGCGAGATGGTCGCGCGGCTGGCCGAACTGCCGAACGTCGAGTTTCCGCCCCGGCATCGCCACCGCCGCGCCTGCTGACCCGCGACGCGCGAGGCGCTGGTGACCCTGTCCGACGGCACCCGCATCGCCGCCCGCCTCGTGATCGCCGCCGACGGGCGCAACTCCACCGATCCGCGCAGGCGCTCGGCATCGCGCGTGAAGACCACCCGCTACGGCCAGAAGGCGCTGGCCTTCGCCGTCACCCACGCCGCGCCGCACCACAACGTCTCGACCGAGATCCACCGCTCGGGCGGCCCCTTCACCCTGGTGCCCCTGCCCGACCGTGATGGCCTGCCCTGCCTCCGCCGTGGTCTGGATGGAGACCGGGCCCGAGGCGCTGCGCCTCGCCGCCCTGCCCGTCGCCGGAGTTCGAGGCCGCGATGACCGCCCGCTCCTGCGGCGTCCTTGGCCCGCTGACCCTCGCCAGCCGCCGCATGGTCTGGCCGATCATCAGCCAGGTCGCCGAGCGCATGTCGGGCGAACGCACCGCGCTGATGGCCGAGGCCGCCCATGTCATGCCGCCCATCGGCGCGCAGGGCCTGAACATGAGCCTCGCCGACCTGCAAGGTGCTGCTCGACCTGGCCCAGGCCGATCCCGACGGCATCGGCAGCGCCGCGATGCTCGACACCTACCACCGCAAGCGCCACTGGGAGGTGCAGGCCCGCGTCACCGGCATCGACGCGCTGAACCGCGCCTCGATGCTGGCCGACCCGGCCTGGCGCGACCTGCGCGCCACGGCGCTGAACGCGCTCTACTCGGTCGCGCCGGTGCGCAAGACGCTGATGAAGGCGGGCCTGGGCGTCAGGTGATCCGGGTTCGGACGTGACGGTGCGTGCTTGCACGCACCGCCCGCCTGGCAACCGTCACAACACCCGGTCGACCACCGCCTGCAACCGCCCGAGCGTCCCTGGCACGTCGTAGAGCTTGTCCAGCCCGAACAGCCCGATCCGGAAGGTCCGGAACTCCGCCCCCTCGCCCACCTGCAAGGGCACGCCCGCCGCGATCTGCATGCCTTCGCGCCGCGAACTTCCTGCCGTTCTGCACATCGGGATCGTCGGTATAGCTCACCACCACCCCCGGCGCGCCGAAGCCCTCGGCGGCCACCGACTCGCCACCTGCTTCGCGGCCAGCATCCCCCGCACGCCCTCGCCCAGCTCCCACTGCGCCTCCTTCAGGCGCCGAAGCCATGCGCCTTCGTCTCCAGCATCGTGTCGCGGAAGACGGTCAGCGCATCGGTCGGCATCGTCGCGTGATAGGCATGCCCGCCGCCCTCATAGGCCGCCATGATCGCCCGCCACTTCTTCAGGTCCAGCGCGAAGCTGTTCGAACGTGGTCTCGGCCAGCCGCGCCTCGGCCCGCGCCGACAGCATCACCAGGCCCGCGGCGGGCGAGGCCGACCAGCCCTTCTGCGGGGCCGAGATCAGCACGTCCACCCCGGTCGCCGCCATGTCCACCCAGACGCAGCCCGAGGCGATGCAGTCGAGCACGATCAGCGCCCCCACCTCATGCGCCGCAGCCGCCACCGCCGCGATATAGTCGTCCGGCAGGATGATCCCGGCGCTGGTCTCGACATGCGGCGCAAAGACCACGTCGGGCCGCATCTCGCGGATCTTCGCCACCACCTCGTCGACCGGCGGCGGGCGCATAGGGCGCCCGCGCGCCGTTGCCCGCGCTGCCGCGCCATCACCACCGTGCGTCTCGGCGGCAAACCCGCCCATCTCGAAGATCTGGGTCCAGCGATAGCGAGAACCAGCCGTTCCGCACGATCAAGGCGCGCTTGCCCGTCGCGAACTGCCGCGCCACCGCCTCCATCGCATAGGTCCCGCCGCCCGGCACCACCGCCACGGCGCTGGGCCGCATAGACCTCCTTCAGCAGGGCCGAGATGTCGCGCATCACCTGCTGGAACTTCGCCGACATGTGGTTCAGCGAGCGGTCGGTGAAGACGACCGAGAACTCCTGCAACCCGTCCGGGTCGACATCAGGCAGCAGGCGGGCATCGCGATCTCCTTCGATTATCGCACGCCCCTAGCATGGCTCGCCGCCGGGGGCGAACCCTGTTGCATCTCCTGTTTCCAAATATCCTCGGGTGAGGGGTCCGGGGAGGGCAGACGGCCCTCTCCCGGCCTCTCCGCCGGAACCGCCGTCAGCCGATCGGCCCCGGCCGCCGCTCCTCGCTCAGCAGCACGTTGGCCTCCACCTGCCCCACCCCCGGCAGCGTCATGATCCGCCGCCGCAGCACGCGCTCGAAATCCGCGATGTCGCGGGCCACCACCCGCAGGCGATAGTCGAACAGGCCCAGCACATGCTGCACCACCTGCACCTCGGGGATCGCCGTCACCGCCCGCTCGAAATCCTCCAGGCTCACCCGCCCCTTCGTGGCCAGCTTCACGCCCAGGAACACCGTCACCCCGAACCCGAGCGCCGCGCGGTCCACCTCCACCCGCCGCCCGGCGAGCACCCCCGCCTCCTCCAGCCGCCGCACGCGCCGCCAGGCCGCGGGCTGGCTCAGGCCGAAGCCGCCGCCCCAGCTCGCCCGCACTGACCGTCCGCATCCGCGACCAGCGCCCGCAGGATCGCCCGGTCGATGTCGTCGAGGTCGATCACAGCGGCAGCGCCCCCTCGTCCTTGATCGTGGCGACCAGCATCAGCGCCTCGACGTCGGCGATATGCGGCAGCGTCAGGATGCGGTTGCGGTAGATCTCCTGATAGTGCCCCATGTCGCGCGCGATCACGTTCAGGCGCACGTCGACCCGCCCCAGGAAGGTCTCGATCGCCATCACCTCCGGCACCTCGCGCGCGGCCGCCAGATGAACTCGTCGAAGGCGCGCGGGTCGGTCTTGTCGAGCGTGAAGCGCAAGCGACACCTCGACCTCGTAGCCCAGCCTCCGCCAGTCGATCACCGCCTCCCGCGCCCCGGATCACGCCCCGCCGCCTCCAGCCGCTCCAGCCGCCGCCAGCAGGTGGCCGGTCGTCACCCCGGCGCGCTCGGCAAGCTCCGCCGTGCCGAGACCCGGCTCGGCCAGCAAATGGCGCAGGATGCGGCGGTCGGTATCGTCGATGCATGAAATCTTCACCAGATGCCGTATTCGGCGAATGATCCTTCGCAGAAACTCGGCAGAATCGTCAAACTTTGCACGGGCTCTCACGGCCTGATCCCGTATGGTGCCCGCCAGATCATCAACCGCAAAGGAGAACGCCATGCGCGTCTATTACGATCGTGACTGCGACATCAACCTGATCAAGGACAAGAAGGTCGCCATCCTCGGCTACGGCAGCCAGGGCCACGCCCATGCGCTGAACCTGCGCGACTCGGGCGCGAAGAACCTCGTCGTCGCCCTGCGCCCCGGCTCGCCCTCGGCGAAGAAGGCCGAAGGCCGAAGGCCTGAAGGTCATGGACATCGCCGAGGCCGCCAAATGGTGCGACCTGATCATGTTCACCATGCCCGACGAGCTGCAGGCCGCGACCTACAAGCAATATGTCCACGACAACCTGCGCGAAGGCGCGGCCATCGCCTTCGCCCACGGCCTGAACGTCCACTTCGGCCTGATCGAGCCGAAGCCCGGCGTCGACGTCATCATGATGGCGCCCAAGGGCCCCGGCCACACCGTGCGCGGCGAATACGTCAAGGGCGGCGGCGTGCCCTGCCTCGTCGCGGTCCACAACGACGCGACCGGCAAGGCGATGGAAATCGGCCTCTCCTACTGCTCGGCCATCGGCGGCGGCCGTTCGGGCATCATCGAGACCAACTTCCGCCAGGAATGCGAAACCGACCTCTTCGGCGAGCAGGCCGTGCTCTGCGGCGGCCTGGTGGAACTGATCCGCATGGGCTTCGAGACGCTGGTCGAGGCCGGCTACGAGCCCGAGATGGCCTATTTCGAATGCCTGCACGAGGTGAAGCTGATCGTCGACCTGATCTACGAAGGCGGCATCGCCAACATGAACTACTCGATCTCGAACACCGCCGAATACGGCGAGTATGTCTCCGGCCCGCGCATCCTGCCCTATGACGAGACCAAGGCCCGGATGAAGGCGGTGCTGAAGCGACATCCAGACCGGCAAGTTCGTGCGCGACTTCATGCAGGAAAACGCCGTCGGCCAGCCGATCTTCAAGGCCACCCGCCGCATCAACGACGAACACCAGATCGAGAAGGTCGGCGAGAAGCTGCGCGCGATGATGCCGTGGATTTCCAAGGGCAAGATGGTCGACCGGTCGCGGAACTGATCCAGGACCGGTCGGCACGAGCCTCTTGTTTGCTTGTGCCGACCGTGCCATTCGTAAGCGGAACATATTGCGGGGGACAAACATATGGGGACGAAAGCCTTTCTGACCGGCGCGCTGCTGGCATCTGGCGTGCTGGTGTCGGGATGTGTCGACAACCAGACGGCCAACGTGGCGACCGGGGCCGTCATCGGCGGCGTGATCGGCAACCAGTTCGGCAACGGCACCGGAAACACTGTGGCGACCGTTGCGGGCGCGGCGGCAGGTGCCTCGATCGCCGCCAACCGGACGCCTTGAGGCGGGTCTGACCCAACCAGCACCTGACAGCTTCCCTTGACGGCGACCGGACAGGATGGGCCGGTCGCGCTGTGCGGAGAGGGCGATGAAGACCGCTGAGTGGACGGGCGGCTGCCAATGCGGCGCGGTGCGCTATGCGCTGTCCGAGACGCCGGCCAACGCCTGCATCTGTCACTGCCGGATGTGCCAGAAGCAGTTCGGCAGCTTTTTCGGCGCTTTCGCCGATGTGGCCCCCGACCATTTCCGGATCACACGCGGCGAACCGGGCTGGTTCCAAAGCTCGGACGAGGCGCGCCGTGGCTTCTGTCGCGACTGTGGCACACCACTTTTCTACACTTTCCTGACAAGCCGGCGCATTGCCGTCTCCATCGGCTCGCTCGACCGCCATTCCGACGTGAAACCGCAGTTCCAGTACGGGATCGAAGGACGCGAGCCCTGGTTTTCCGACCTGCCATTCCTTCGAGAACTGGCGACCGGAGACCCAGGCAACGGGGTCGGCGACACGCCCGAGCGCATGGAGAAGATCCGCCGATCCAACCGGCAACATCCGGATCACGACACGGATACCTGGCCTCCAAGCTGACCCGGGCCGCAGGCGCGGGAATGCCGGTCTGCCCAATGGGGCCGGGGCAAAGGGGGACGGCTAGCGGGTGACGTCCACAACGACGCGCCCCTGCACCTGTCCCTTCAGGATCGCCGCCCCGAGTTGCGGCAAATCACCCAGCCCCGCAGGGCGGATCGTCGCCTCGAGCTTGTCCATCGGCAGGTCGCGCGCGATGCGCTGCCAGGCGGCGAGACGCGGGGCGTAGGGGACGAAAACGCTGTTGATGCCCAACAGGTTCACGCCCGCGCAGCAGGAAAGGAACGGTCGAGGCGGGCAGGTCCGCCCCCCCGGCAAGCCCCACCGCGGCGGCCGAGGCGTTCATCTTCAACTGCCCCAGCACGCGCGCCAGCATCGCGCCCCCCACCGCGTCGATGCAGCCCGCCCAGGTCTCGGATTCCAGCGGGCGCTTCACCGTTTCCGCCAGGTCCGCGCGCGGCACGATTCGGGTCGCCCCGAGGTCGCGCAGGTAGGGTTCCGTCTCTGGCCGACCGGTCACGGCAGCGACCTGATACCCCAGCTTCGACAGGATCGCGGTCGCAACCGAGCCGACGCCGCCCGAAGCGCCCGTCACCAGCACTTCGCCCTGCTCCGGCGCCAGCCCGTGGTGTTCGAGCGCGATCACGGCCAGCATCGCGGTGAAGTCCGGCCGTGCCGACGGCCATCGCCTGCCGCGTGGTCAGCCCGTCGACCAGCGGCACGAGCCAGTCGGCCTTGACCCGCGCGCGGGTGGCGTAGCCGCCCCAATGCGTCTCTCCCACGCGCCAGCCTGTCAGCACCACCTTGTCGCCCGGCTTGTAACGGGGGTCGGCGGAGTGTTCGACCGTGCCCGCAAAGTCGATGCCCGGCACATGCGGCCAGACCCGCACGAGGCCCCCGCCCGAGCCGAGGCAGAGACCGTCCTTGTAGTTGAGCGTGGAATACTCGACCGCGACCGTCACCTCGCCTTCGGGAAGGCGGCTGTCGTCAAGCTCCTGCACCGAGGCAGAGGTCTGGCCCGCCTCGTCCTTCTCAACCACAAGTGCCCGGAACATGCGCGCCTCCCTTTTTGCCACGCCTGAACCTAGCGGGGACATGGGCGAAGGGAAACCCGCCTTACCCGGCGTAGCCCGGTCCGTTCGACCAGCGCCAGGCGTCCGCGATCATCTGCGGCAGGGTCGAGCGATGCGGCTCCCATCCGAGGTCCAACCTTGCCCGCTGCGACCCGCAGACGAGCTTTGTCGCGTCGCCCGGGCGGCGCGGCCCCTCGATGATCGGCACCTCGCGGTTCGTCACCGTGGCCGCCTGCGCGATCACCTCGCGCACCGAAAAGCCGTGGCCTGTGCCCAGGCAGAAGACGCCGCCCTCGTCGCCGTCCAGCAGGCGGCGCAGGCCGAGCACATGCGCCTCGGCCAGGTCGAGGACATGCACATAGTCGCGGATGCAGGTGCCGTCGGGCGTGTCGTAGTCGCTGCCATGCACCGTCAGCGCCGCACGGCGGCCCGCGATGGCATCAAGCAGCAGGGGAATCAGGTGCGTCTCGGGGCGGTGCTGCTCGCCCACCTCGCCCGCCGGATCGGCCCCGGCCACGTTGAAGTAGCGGAAGATCACGCTGCGCAGGCCATGGCTCATGCCGAAGTTCGCCAGCATCTGCTCGATGGCCAGCTTCGACGCGCCATAGGCGTTGATCGGGCGCTGCGGCGTCGCCTCGTCCAGCACCACGCCATCCTGATCGCCATAGGTCGCGCAGGTCGAGGAGAAAACGAAGGCGCGGCACCCCGCCGCCACCGTCGCCTCGATCAGGTTCAGGCCACCGTTCACGTTCACCCGCCAGTAGCGCCCCGGATCAGTCATCGACTCGCCCACCAGCGACAGGGCCGCGAAATGCATGACCGCGACCGGCGCATAGTCGGCAAAGGCCCTGTCGATCGCGCTGCGGTCCATCAGGTCGCCCTCGATCAGCGGACCGAAGCGCACCGCCTCGCGCCAGCCGGTCGCGAGGTTGTCGAAGGTGACAGGGACGAAGCCGTTCGCCGCCAGCGTCTTGCAGGCGTGTGAGCCGATGTAGCCCGCCCCTCCGGTGACCAGGACGTGTCGATCCAAGCCGTCTCTCCCTTATCGTGGGCCTGCGGCGCGTCGCTCCGCGCCTGTCAACGCCCGCTTCGTCCCGCAGTTCCCGGCTTCGCCGGACGCGCATCAGCGCCCGACAGCCGCGTACTCCGCAAAGCCAGCCGCCTTTGCCTGGTCCGCCGAATAGATGTTGCGCAGGTCGGCCATCCGCGGCCTCGCCATCCCGCTGGCCAGCCGCGACAGGTCCAGCGCGCGGAATTCGTTCCATTCGGTCAGGATCACCACGACATCCGCCCCCGCCGCCGCCTCATAGGCATTGCTCGATCCAGCTGACGCCCGGCAGCAGCCGCTCGCCCTCGCGCCGGCCCTCGGGATCGACGACGCGCACCTTGGCCCCGCCGCCCACCAGCGCGGGAACGATGGTCAGCGACGGGGCGTCGCGCATGTCGTCGGTGTTGGGCTTGAAGGTCACGCCCAGGACCGCCATCGTCTTGCCGCGCACCTCGCCGCCGCAGAGGTCGACGATCTTGTCCACCATCCGCCGCTTGATCTCGTCGTTCACCTTGATGACCGTCTCGGTGATCTGCATCGGCACGGCATGTTCCTGCCCGATCCGGGCCAGCGCCTTGGTGTCCTTGGGAAAGCACGACCCGCCATAGCCCGGGCCCGGCATGCAGGAACTTGTTGCCGATCCGCCCGTCCAGGCCGATGCCCTTGGACACCGACTTGACATCGGCGCCGACCTTCTCGCACAGCGCCGCGATCTCGTTGATGAAGGTGATCTTGGTGGCCAGGAAGGCGTTGGCCGCGTACTTGATCATCTCGGCGGATTCGAGGCCGGTGTAGACGACCGGGAAATCGCGCAGGAAGAGCGGGCGGTAGATGTCGGCCATCACCGCCTTGCGCGCCGCTCGCTCTCGACCCCCACCACCACGCGGTCGGGGCGCATGAAATCGTCGATCGCCGCACCCTTCGCGCAGGAATTCGGGGTTCGAGGCCACGTCGAACTCGGCCTTCGGATTGGCCGCCGCGACCGCCTCCGCCACCTGCGCGGTTGGTGCCGACCGGCACGGTCGACTTCGTCACGATCACCGCATAGCCGGTCAGCGCCGCGCCGATCTCCGCCGCCGCCGCCATCACATAGGTCAGGTCGGCATGCCCGTCGCCGCGCCGCGTCGGCGTGCCGACCGCGATGAAGACCGCATCCGCGCCCGTCCACCGCCGCGGCGATGTCCAGCGTGAACGACAGCCGCCCGGCCGTCGACGTTCTTGGCCAGCAGCACGTCCAGCCCCGGTTCGAAGATCGGCATCTCGCCCCGCTTCAGCTTCTCGATCTTGGCCGGATCCTTGTCGACGCAGACGACGTCATGCCCGAAATCGGAAAAACAGACCCCCGAGACCAGGCCGACATACCCCGTTCCGATCATCGCGATCTTCATGAAATAGGCACCTTTATGATCGAAAGCCCCCGCGCATGACTATGCACATGCGGCAAGAGTGTCAAACGCTCGGTCGTCAGGGGTTCAGTGCCTCGGGCGAGGTGGCGCGGGCCGCCGCCTGCTCGCGCCAGGCGATGAAGCTGATCGCGCCGATGATGATGGCCCCGCCGAGCAACACGAAGGGGTCGACCGGCTCGCTGAAGACCAGACTGCCCAGCAGGGTAGCCCAGACCAGTTGCAGGAACGTCACGGGCTGCGTCACGCTCAGCGGCGCCGCCCTGAACGCCCGCGTCATGCAGTAATGTGCGATCGTGGCGCAAGCGGCGACGAGCGCCAGCCATCCCAGCTGTCCCCAGCTGACCGGCACCCAGACGGCCCAGGCGAGCGGGGCCAGCACCAGGGTCACGGTCAGCGACAGCATGGCGACCACCACGCCCGCCCCGGCCATCGCGCTCAGGCGTTTCGCGAACAGGTACGAGCCTGCGAAGAGCATCGCCGCGCAGAGTTGGGCCAGATGACCCGGCAAGAGCTCGCGCAGGCCGGGACGCAGCAGGATCAGGCCGCCCAAGACCGCCGCCGCGATGGCGAGAAGCCGCGGTGCGCTCAGCCTCTCGCCGAACAGGACAACTCCGCCCAGCATCACGATCACCGGGTTCAGATAACCGATGGCCGTCACTTCGGCGACCGGGATGCGCGCCATGGCATAGAACCAGAAGATCACGGCGCCGCCATGAACCAGCCCGCGCCCGAGGAACAGCGGCAGCGTGCCGGCAGGCAAGCCCTGGCGCATGACACCGGCAAGGGCAGGCAAAAGGAACACCACGCCCCAGGCAAAGCGCAGAAAGGCGGATTGCGCGGCCGGAAGGTCGGTTCCCAGGTAGCGGACGATTCCGTTGACCGCAACGAAGCTCAGTCCGCTTGCAAGCATCCACAGGATGCCCGCAACGGGCCTGGACGGTGCAGGATGCTCGCTTTGGGCCATCTGTCGGGGATGCCTGAACGCCCCGGCGGCTTCAACCCCGCAACGGGCGGCTTCCGCGCCTGATGCGGCAGGTTTTCAGAAACCTTGCGCGGTCAGCCGACCTTCGCCATGCGGTCACCCAGCACGCGGATGATCTCGGCCATCGTGCCGGGGCAGCAGGCGAGCAGCTTGTGGAAATGATCCTTGGTGATCCGGAGCGTCTCGACCGGGGTCTTGGCGACCACCGTCGCGAGACGCGGCGAGTTCGGTCAGGATCGCGACCTCGCCCACAACCTGCTGCGGCCCGATAATGCCAAGGCTGACAGTGCCCGAGGCGGTGTCCAGAAACGCCTCCGCCTCGCCCGACAGGATCACGAAGGCCGAATCCGCAACGTCACCCTGACGGAACAGCGTCTCGCCTTCGGCGTAGTTCAAGCGGTCAGACGCGAAGGCCAGGAGTTTCAGTTTCGACGGCTCCATGCCCGCGAAAAGCGGGATCGAGCGCAGTACGTTGAATTCATCCTTCAGCATCATCGGAAAGTCGCTCCCGAGCGGCCTGACCTGCCACGGACCTCACGACAGGCCCACGACATTTTTAGTGTTAGCAGGATTCGCCGCGAATGTCTCAGTCGTTTCTGCCTCTTCCAGGATGGTCCTGTCACCAAAAAGAACCAGCCTGTCGAAGTATTTGGCAAAGTTCCGTGACGACAGCACCCATACAACCGCCGGATTGTCGGCCTGTTCCCGCAGGAATTCCAGCGAGCGCATGACGATCTGCTCTTGCTGGCCAGGGTCCAGGGCCGACAGGGGCCTGTTGAAGATATAGTAGTCGGATTTGCGCAACAAAGCCCTGGCCAGGTTCAGCTTCTGTCGCTGCGCCAGCGTCAGGCGCCGCCCCGATCCGCCAAGGTTGTAGTCGAGCCCCGCATTGAAGATGCGCGCGGCCAGGCCGGGTTGCTGACCCACCAGCCGGGTGATGATCTCGCGCACCTGCTTCTCCGCGTCATTGAACCGCAGGTTCACCTTCCCGAAGATGATGTTGTCGATCAGGCTGCCCGAGGCGAGGTAGCGGTCGGGGTCATAGCGCTCGAACAGCGACTGGAGATGCGCGGGGATGCCCTCGTGGAAGAGGCCCCGCACCTCGATGATCTTCTGCATCAGCGGTTCGCTCAGCACGCCGAAGCGGTGATGCGGCTCGATGTAGAGGAAGCTGAGGCGGATGATCGCGATCCGGTCCTCGGGGCTTGCCTGCTCGAACGTCTTGCCGCGCAACCGCTGCAGCAGCGCCTGGAACTTGGGGATCTCGTCCGGTTCCATGTAGCTGAGACGCTCGAAGAACGGGTGGTCGCGGGGCAGGTCCTGGAACAGCTCCAGCGTGGTCTCTGCAATCGACAGGCCCATCTCGTAGAGCATCTCGCCAAGGCCCGTCTCGACGATCATCCGGTTGAAATACGCCGTTCCCTCGGCCCGGCCCGCCTCGTCCCGCACATTGGTGAACACCCCGAACAGGATGTTGTCGACCACCTGCGCCTCGGTGTTGTAGCTGCCCGAGGCAAAGGGCACGACCAGGTTCTTCAGCCCGTTGCGCTGCAACTCGTCATGGAAGGCATGGCGAAGCGCCACGATCTGCTCGGCAAAGCCGGGATCGTTCGAGACGTCGACCGTCGAATAGGCCGCGAACTCGTAGATCTGCTCGGTCAGGCCGACGACATGCAGCACATGCCGGATCGCCTGATCCAGCCCGCCCGGACCGGACACGGCGTTCGCGGAATTCAGGTCGATCCAGTCGGCGGCCAGATCGAAGCGCGGGTTGCCCGAAATCTCGGCCTCCTTCAGCTGCCAGCGCCGCTTTCGCGCGGCCTTGCCGGTGTATTCGACCTCGGTCAGCGGCGCGTGCTTCAGGCCGTAGAGCAGGTTGTCGCGCAGGCTGCCGAAGAAGAAATACGTGTCCGCCGAGGCATAGGTGATCCGCCGCCCGGTCCGCGCCTCGGGCAGGTGGAAGATGTCCTCGTCGCCTGCCGTGACCTTTCCACTGGACGGCCAGACGACACGCGCCAGCACCTCGGCCACCGCCTCGGCCCCGCTGTTGCTGTCACCCACCACCGCGACCGTCTCGCCCCGGTCCACCTGCAGCGAGACATGGTCCAGCGTCCGAACGCCGCTGTCGTCGTCCACCGTCAGGTTCTGCACCGACGCAGCGGGTTGCGTGATCGGCGGCGGCATTGGCCGGGTCCAGCGCGTGCAGCTGCGGGTCGAGCAGTACCTTGTTGCTGAACTGCTCCACCACCTGCTCGTACTTCACCTGCACGTCCTGCCGCGTCAGGTCCCAGTCGATCAGCTCCTTCAGCGGGCCCGGCAAGCTCCTTGTAGGCGTTGATCACGGCGACCAGCTGGCCCACGTCGAGGCTGCCCTTGATCGTGAAGTAGCCGCCGATCAGGTAGAACAGGAAGGGCGTCAGCTGGGCGAGGAAGTTGTTGAGGAACTTCACCATGAACTTCCGCTGGTAGATCTCGTAGCGGATGCTGAAGATGTGCCCCAGCCGGGCCGAGAAATCGGCGCGCTCGTAGTTCGAGGTGTCGTTGGCGTGGATCGTGTTGATCCCCTCGACGACCTCGTTCACGCGGCCCGCCAGCTGGCGCGCCGAAAGCTGCCGCTCGCGGCCCAGGATGATCAGGCGGCGGCGCAGCGGCGGGATGATCAGGATCTGCACCGCCGCCATGAAGGCCGCGACCATGCCAAGCCAGACGTTCTGGACGAAGATGAAGGCCAGCGCCGTCAGCGCCTGCCCCCCCAGCAGGGCGGGCTGCACGAAGGCGTCGCCGGTGAAGCCGCCCAGCGGCTCGACCTCGTCCTTCACCATGCTCGCCATCTCGGCACCCTTCACGTGCCGGAAATAGGCGGGCCGGAAGCGCAGGATGCGATCGACCAGCTCGAACCGGATGCGGCGCAGCAGACGCTCGCCCAGCCGGCCCTTGTAGGTGTTGATGTAGTATTTGAAGAGGCCGTTGACGATGACAAGCAGCAGGAAGACCGCGCTCAGCCCGACCAGCGTCTGAAGCCGGCCCAGCTCCATCCCGCCGATGAAGCTGACCGTGCCGTAGTAGGGAATGTCGATGCGATCGTCGGGTTGAACATCTGCGTCTGCCCCGGCATCTCGAACCCGGTGCCCATGATCGGGCCGTTGACGATCTGCTTGGGCAGGTCGAAGGCCAGGTAATAGGGCAGCATCGAGATGGCGACGATGAACAGGATCCACAGCTGCTGCCGCCGGGTATGGGTCCAGATGTATCTTTGGAAACTCGGTTCCATACCTGACTTCTTCTGATCGGGCGGTTTGCGCCCCGGGGCGGCCAGCATCTGAACCGATGCGTTCAGCTAATCTTGGCACTGGCCGACGAAGTTACAAGTCTCGTCAGGATTTCCGCGGTGCGAAAAGCGCCATCTGTCGCGATGCCCGGCGCGGCGCGAGAGAGCGGCTGTGCAAGCGCGCGCTTGACCGCCTCGGCCATCGCCTCGGCGACAGCGCCTGCCTCCTGCAAGCACCACGCGCCCGCCCGATCCGCTCCAGCCGCGCGGCGCGGTCGCCCTGCTCGGTCTCGCCATCCGCGCTGTAGGGGATCAGCAGCGCCCGGCACCCCGCCTGCAAGCACGTCGCCCACCGTGTTGTAGCCCGCCTGCGAGACCGACAGCCGCGCGACCGACAGCAAGCGCGGTAAAGTCGGTGCGGAACCGCATCAGGCGACACCCGGGCCGGGGCCAGCGCCGCCAGCCCGTCGAACTCCTCCTGCGGCAGGTTCGGCCCGGTGATGACGCGCCCAGCGACCCCGTCTCGGGCAGCAGCGCCGCCGCCCCGACCGCGGCCCGCACCAGCGCGCCCCCCACCCGCGCCGCCGCCGGCCGAGACGACCACGTCGAACCGCTCGTCCGGCGCCCCCGGCGGCGCGCCGCAGACCAGCCCGGTATAGACCACCCGGTCCGCGATCCGGTCGGCCAGCGGAAAGCTGTCGCCCAGCGCGGCAAAGGCCGGGTCGCCATGCACCAGCACCCGGTCGAAATGCGCGTTCACCAGCCGCACCGTTTCCTCGTCGCGCTCCGGGCTTGCCCGCGCGTTGCAGGATGTCGCGCAGCGAGGTGACAAGCAGCGGTCGCGGCACCGTCTGCTTCGATCGCGTCGATCAGCGGCAGCAGTTCGAACCGCACCTGCCGGCGACCGAAGGGAAAGGCCTCGATCATCACGATATCGGGGCGCAGGCGATGGAACGCCTCCAGCAGCAGGGCGCGCCGGCGGTCCTTGAACGCCTCGTCCACTGGCGCGCCCCTCGTCGTCGACGAGGCCCTTGAAGCCACCATCCGGCACCGCGATGCCAGGCAGCGCCACGTTCGGGATATCCGCGCCCGGGAAACCCGGCACGGGCCGCCCGCCTGTGACCAGCGTCACCTCGAAGCCGGCGGCGATCAGCGCCCGCGCGATGCGGCTCGCCCGCGCCAGATGGCCGATGCCCAGCAGGTGCTGGACATAGAACATGACCCGCCGCCCGCTCATGCCACGCCTCCGAACAGGTCGACCAGCTGGTCGATGCTGCGGTGGTAATCCAGCGTCGCGCGCACCTTCGCTTCCGCCGCCCGCCCAAGCCGCTCCCGCAGGTCGGGCTCGCGGATCGCCCGCTCCAGCGCGCGGGCCAGCGCGCCTGCATCCTCGGGCGGCACCAGCAGGGCCGTCTCGCCATCGGTGAACACCTCGGGGATGGCCGAGATCGCCGTGCGTCACGCAGCACAGGCCCTGGCTCGCCGCCTCGACCAGCACGTTGGGCAGGCCGTCGCGGTCGCCATCCGGCAGGATCCGGCAGGCCAGCGCGAAGAGGTCCGCCGCGCGATAGGCGGCCAGGACCTCGGACTGGTCCATCGCGCCCCCGGAAGGCCACGCGGTCCGCCGATCCCCAGCGTCCGCCGCCAGCGCCTGCAACTCGGAGCGCAGCTCGCCGCCGCCCATATGCACGAAGCGCCAGTGCAGATCGGCGGGCAGCAGCGCCAGCGCCCGCAAGCAGCGTGTCATAGCCCTTCTTCGGCACCGCCCGCCCCACGCTCAGGATCGTCACCGGATCGCCGGCGCGCGTGCCGTCGCGCGCCGGGCCGCACACCCGGCTCGGGTCCGAAGGCCGTCAGGTTCAGCCCGTGATAGCTCAGATGCACCCGGCCCGGATCGGCGGCGAGCGCCCGCAGATGCTCGAACCCGCCGCGCGTGCAGGTCACGGCCCAGCGCGCGCGCGGCGAGCTTGCCCGCCAGCTCCCAGTCGGGCAGCGTCCAGATGTCCTTGGCATGGGCCGAGATGCTGACCGGCACGCCGAGGATGCGCCCGGCATAATCCGCGACCGACGCCGGCGTGTGGATGAAATGCGCGTAGATCCAGTCGCAGCCCGCCGGCCATTCCGCGCACCAGCACCGCGCCTGCCCCAACCGGCGCACCCGGTTGCGGCGTGAGGTCGCGCCGCAGGTCGCGCAGGAAATCGCGCGAACACCGCGCCCGAAGCCCGGCTTGCGCAGCTGCCACCCAAAGCCCGCGCAACACGCGCAGCGGCTCCTGATGCAGATATTCCGGCAGATAGATGACCGGCGCCTGGATCTCGTCATGCACCGGATGGCGCTTGCGCGTCGGTCGGGTGGCGCAGCGAGACGATGACCAGGTCCAGCCCCGCCTCCTCCAGCCCGCGCAGTTCCTGCGCGATGAAGGTTTCGGACAGGCGCGGATAGCCCTTGAGGACCACCGCGATCCGGGCGCCGGCGGGCTGCCGTCACGTGGTCTTCCCGAGGCTGGCCAACTTGCGCGCCCTGATCCGCAGATCCTCGCCCACGATGCGCGAGATGTTGACCAGCCCTTCCAGCTCCAGTCCCGCCGTGCCGTGCGAGGGCAGGTTGCGCCCCGGCAGCGCCTTCAGCGCGGCGGCCATGCGCGCGGGGTCCGCGGCCTCTTCCGGCAGCAGCATGTCGATCAGGCCGAGCTCGGCCGCCCGCCGGGCGCGCAGCAACTGCTCCTCGCGCGGCAGGGTGCGCGGCACGATCAGCGCCGGCTTGTCGAAGGACAGGATCTCGCAATAGGTGTTGTAGCCGCCCATCGCGACCACGGCCTTGGAACTCGGCGATCAGCTCTTCCATCCGGTGTCGAACTCGATCACCTCGATCTGCGGGAATGCCCTGCGCCCTTGCGCAGGAACTTCGGCCCGCTGCTCGCCCGGCATGTAGGGGCCAAGCACGATCAGCGCCTTGTGGTCCAGCGTCGGGTCGAGCAGATAGGCGTTCATCACCTGGTCGATCAGCTCGGCCCCGTCGCCGCCGCCGCCCGTGGTGACAAGGATGTAGTCCCCCGGCAGGCCGGTTGACCGAGCAGCGTCGTCATGCAGCGCCCGGCGCTGCAGGAAGCCCACGAATTCCATCTTGGCGCGCACGCTGTCGGGCACATCGAGCCCGGTCAGCGGGTCGTAGAAATCCGGCGGGCCATAGACCCAGATCTCGTCGTAGTAGCGGTCGATCTTGCGCCATCATGTCGTTGCGCTTCCACTCGGCGTCGAGCAGGTGCGGCGCATCCATCACGTCGCGCAGACCGAGAACCAGCGTCGTGCCCCGCGCCTTGAGGTCGGACAGCGTCTCTTCGATCTCGCCGCGCAGGCCCATCGGCTCCTTGTCGACGATGAAGATGTCGGGCTCGAAGGTCTCGGCGGTGTGCCGGATGATCGACCGGCGCATCTGCGATCGTGTCCTGCACGTCCATGTGCGAGGACATCGAGGTGTATTCGCCGTTGCGCAGCTTGATGACGCTGGGGATCTTCACGAAGTCCACCCGCGCGCGATAGTCGAAGGCCCCCGCGATCTGCGAGCCGGAGATGATCAGCACGCTCAGCCCGCGGTAATCCTCGACCAGCGAATGCGCGATGGTCCGGCAGCGGCGCAGATGGCCCAGCCCGAACGTGTCGTGGCTGTACATCAGGATGCGGGCCTTGTCGAAGCGATGGGTCATGTTCTGCACCTTCCGTCGCTTGACGATTGCCTTGTCGCGGCCCCGCGGGGCCGCGCCGGTCACTTGTAGGGATCGGCGGCGTCACGTAGCCCGTCGCCCAGGAAGTTGAAAGCCAGAACGACCAGAACCACGGGAATGACCGGGAACATCAGCCAGGGATAAAGCGCGATGATGCTGACGCTGCGCGCCTCGGTCAGCAGGATGCCCCAGCTGGTGATCGGCGGGCGCAGGCCGATGCCGAGGAACGAGAGCGCCGTCTCGCCCAGGATCATGCCGGGAATGGTCAGCGTGGCGCTGGCGATCAGGTGCGACATGAAGCCGGGGATCAGGTGGCGCCCGATGATCCGCCCGCCGCTCGCCCCCATCAGTTGCGCCGCCAGCACGTAGTCCTCTTCCCGCAGCCCCAGCAGCTTGGACCGCACCGCGCGCGCGAGTCCCGTCCAGTCCAGCATCGCCAGGATCACCGTGATCCCCATGTAGACCAGGATCGGGCTCCACGTCACCGGGATGATCGCCGCCAGCGCCATCCACAGCGGGATCGACGGGATCGATTGCAGCACCTCGATCACCCGCTGCGTCAAGAGGTCGAACCAGCCGCCGCGATAGCCCGCGATGCCGCCGATCACGATGCCCAGCACGAAGCTCATGATGACGCCGAAGATGCCGATGGTCAGGCTGATCCGCGCCCCGTAGATGATCCGCGACAGCACGTCGCGCCCCAGCCGGTCGGTGCCCAGCAGGAAGAGCGTGCCATCCTCGGCCGGGCAGACCAGGTGCAGGTTCGCCTCGACCAGCCCCCAGAACTTGTAGTCGTCGCCCCGGCAGAAGAAGCGCAGGCGCTGCACGTCGTCGCGGTTGTCGGTGTAGACGCGCCGCAGCGTGTCCATGTCCAGCTCCATCGTCCGGCCATAGACGAAGGGCCCCACGAAGCTGCCCTCGTGGAACAGGCGCACCCGCTGCGGCGGCTCGTAGATGTGGTCGATGTTGCGCGTGTGCAGGTTGTAGGGCGCCAGGAATTCGCTGATCAGCGTGGTGGCATACATGAAGATCAGGAAGATGCCCGAGATCACCGCGATCCGGTGCCGCCGGAACCGCCACCACATCAGCCGCAACTGCGAGGCCTGCGCCACCCCGGCCTGGCATCGGCCGCCTTCTCGGCGGCATAGGGGTCGAACGGCGCGTCCGACACGTAGTGCCCCAGCGGCGCGCCGGGCGCGGGCAGCGGCGAGGACTGGCGGATCTCGCTCACTTCGTGCTTCCCCCGGCCAGCCGGATGCGCGGGTCAAGCAGCGCCAGCGCGATGTCGGACACCAGCACGCCCACCACCGTCAGGAAGGCGAGGAACATCAGGAACGACCCGGCCAGATACATGTCCTGGCTCTGCAAGCGCCTTGATCAGCATCGGCCCCGTGGTCTCCAGCGACAGCACGATGGCCGTCACCTCGGCGCCCGAGATGATCGCGGGCAGGATCGAGCCGATGTCCGAGATGAAGAAGTTCAGCGCCATGCGCAGCGGATACTTGCGCAGCACCTTGCCGGGCGGCAGGCCCTTGGCGCGCGCCGTGATGACATACTGCTTCTGCAACTCGTCCAGCAGGTTGGCCCGCAGCCGCCGCACCATGCCCGCCGTGCCGGCGGTGCCGATGATGACGACGGGGATCCAGATATGCGACAGGATCGACTGCGCCTTGGCCCAGCTCATCGGCTCGCCGACGAACTCGCGGTCCATCAGCCCGCCGATCGAGATGCCGAACCAGACGTTGGCGAAATACATCATCACCAGCGCCAGCATGAAGTTGGGAATGGCGATCCCCAGCAGCCCGAGGAAGGTCAGGCCGTAATCGCCCCAGCTGTACTGGTGCGTGGCCGAATAGATGCCGATCGGAAAGGCCATCGCCCAGGTGAAGATGATCGTCACGACCGACAGCAGCACCGTCAGCCACAGCCGGTCGCCCACCACCTCGTTCACCGGCAGCCGGTATTCGAAGGAATAGCCGAAATCGCCCTGCAGCATCCCGCCCACCCAGTGCAGATAGCGGATCGGCGCGGGCTGGTCGAAGCCGTAGCGCGCCCTCAGCTCTTCGATCTCGGCCAGGTCGGCATCCTCGCCCAGCGCCTTCAACTCGTTGACATAGCTTTCGAAATAGTCGCCCGGCGGCAGCTCGATGATGATGAAGACCAGGACCGAGATCAGGAACAGCGTCGGGATCATCGCCATCAGGCGGAACAGGATGTAGCGCAGCATAGCCTCAGCCCTCCCCTTCGAAGAAGAAGGTGTCGGGCATGTAGGCCCCGAAGAAGCTCGTCGGATCGAACCCCCAAAGCCCGTCCGCCGGCACGTTCTGCAACGCGCGCGCCCGCACGATGGGTTGCAGCGTGCCGTTGACCGTCCCGATCGAGAAGACCTGATCGGCCCGGATCGCCAGCATCCGGTCCCAGATCTCCTGTGCGCGCCTGGGTCGTGCTGGTCTGCCGCCAGTCCTTCAGCAGGGCGACCAGCTCCTGCGCCTCGGGCAGGTCCGGCGGCTTGCCCTGCGTCTCGGCCGACATGTAGTGCATCCCCCACATCGGCCATTGCAACTGGTCCTCGGACGTCGGCGCAAGCAGGCTGGGCGACATGTCCGCGGTCGGCACGCCGTTGTCGAGACCGCCCCAGACCCCCATCAGCACATCGCCCGCCAGCGCCCGGCTGCGGAAGATGTCGCGCTGCGAGGTGCGGACGTAGAGCGGCAGCCCGACCTGCCAGAAATGGTCGCGGATCAGCTCCAGCACGTCCGTCTCCAGCGTGCTCTCGCCCGCCGTCTCGACGATGATGCCCGGCCACACGCCCATCGGGCAGAAGCCGCCGCCCCGACAGGTCGCTTTCCTGCCAGCCCGACCTCGTCCAGCAGCCGGTTGGCCAGGTCCGGGTCGTATTGCGCCCAGGCGCTCGCATATTCCGGCTTGAACAGCGGGCTTTCGGGCAGGACCGTATCCGCACTCTCGCGGCCCAGCCCGAAGAAGATCACCTTGTTGATCTCGGCCCGGTCGATGGCAGACCGACATCGCGCGGCGCACCCGCACGTCCCGGAACAGGCCGCGCCAGACCTCGTCGTTGCAGTTCAGGTTGGGGAACAGCGCCACCGCCGAGCCCTTGGTGAACCGCCACAGCGCCACGTTCTGCGGATAGAGCTCCTCGGAATGCTTCAGCAGCGTGTAGTCCGAGAACGAAAGCCCGGCCGCCTGCAGGTCGCTTTCGCCCGTCGCGGTCTTGGCCGTGATGATCTCCGAGGACGAGACGTTCAGCACGACCTGGTCGACATAGGGCAGCTGGTTGCCCCGCTCGTCGACCCGGTGGAAATAGGGGTTGCGCTCGAACACGAACTGCTCGGCGGGCGGCGCGGTGCGGGGGCGCCACGGCTCCAGCGTCGGCAGGTCGGGATTCTCGGGCCGGTTCTGGCGCGACATCTTGGTGTGCAGGTCGGCCCAGTCATCGACCCGCTGCTCCTCGATGAGCGGGGCCAGCGTCGCCTCGTCGGTATAGCTCGCGTGGAACTGCTTCATGTAGGCCGAGGGCAGCGCCAGCAGAAGCGGCGCGGGCGCGGCGAGTTTCGGCAGGAAGTCCGGCATCGGCACGTCCCAGCTGTAGCGCACCGTCAGCGGGTCGATCACCTCGAAGCGCGGCGGCGAGCCGTCGGCCAGCAGGTCGGTCGGCGGCGCCACCCTTGTAAAGCTCCTTGTTGTTGATGACGTCGTTCCACATGTAGCGCGAAATCGGCCGACGTGAACGGGCTGCCGTCCGACCAGCGGTGCCCCTCGCGCAGGTGGAAGGTGAAGATCGCGGTCATCCTCGACCGTCGACCGAGGCGAGGATGTCGGGCTGCAGATTCAGACGCTCGTCATAGCCCACCAGCCGGGAATAGCCGTTGATCGGCATCAGCCGGATGTCGCGCTGCCCGCCGATCAGGATGCGGATCTGCCCGCCATGCGAGCCCGTCTTGCGCCCCATCGCCGCCAGCGGCATCACGCGCGGATTGCGCGGCAGGCGGTCCGCCATCGGCGGCAGCGCGCCCGAGGCGACCTGGTCCTCCAACAGCGGGGGTTCGGAGACGGCGAAGGCCTGTCGCGGCAAGGCGACCGAGGCAGCCAGCAGACCGAGGGCGGTGCGGCGGGTGATCACGGCTGCAACTCCCTGATATCGGCGGTCTTGCGGGCCAGCACGAAATGTCCGCCGCCGAGGTCGGCCGGGGCCAGCGCGCCGCGCGCCTCGTCATCGCGGAAGGCCGCGTTCCAGTTGCCGCTGGCCAGCGCGCTCGTCTCGCCCGCCTTCGCGAAATCGAGCCGCCGGTCAAGGTCGGGGAAGGGCACGGCGTAGAGCAGCGCCTTGGTATAGGGATGCACCGGCGCCGTCATGATGACCTCGCGCGAGGCGATCTCGACGATCCGGCCCGCCCACATCACCGCCACCCGGTCGGCCATGTAGTCGACCACCGCGAGGTTGTGCGAAATGAACAGGTAGGTCAGCCCAAGATCTTTCTGCAAGTCCTTGAGAAGGTTGAGGATCTGCGCCTGCACCGAAACATCGAGCGCCGAGACCGGCTCGTCGCAGATCAGCAGGCTGGGTGCCAGCGCCAGCGCCCGCGCAATCCCGATCCGCTGCCGCTGGCCGCCGGAGAAGCTGTGCGGGTAGCGCAGCCGCGCCGACTGGTCGAGGCCGATGGCACGCAAGCAGCGCCGACACCGCCTCGGCCTGCTGCTTGGCGATCGCCGCGATGGTGGATCTGGAACGGCTCGGCCAGGATGTTGCCCACCGTCATGCGCGGCGACAGCGACGAGACCGGATCCTGGAACACCATCTGGATGTCGGTGCGCAATTCCTGCAACTGCTCGCCCTTCGCGGCCAGCACGTCGATCGGCCCGCCGCCGTCGTCATAGACGACCGAGCCTGCATCCGGCGTCACCGCCCGCATCAGGATCTTGCTGACCGTGGTCTTGCCGCTGCCGCTTTCGCCCACCAGACCCAGGCACTCGCCCCGCCGGATGTCGAAGCTGACGCCGTCGACCGCCGGCACCGGCCCGCGCGGCCTTGGTGCCAAAGGACCATTCCGACTTGCGCGTGGCGAAGGTCTTGCTCAGATCGCGCACCTCAGCAGCACCTCGGGCGCCGGTTGTCGGCTTCGCCTGGCCCACCCCATGCATCAGGCTGTGGTGATCCACCGCGATATCGCGCAGCGGCTTCAGCCGGTCGCCCGGCTTCATCCCGAAATGCGGCACGGCCTGCATCAGTCCCTTGAGGTAAGGGTGCTGCGGCTTGCGGAACAGCGGCGCGACCGGGCCCGCCTCCATGATCTCGCCCTGGTAGATCACCACCACCTCGTCGGCGATGTTGGCCACCACGCCAAGGTCATGGGTGATCAGCAGGATCGCCATGTCGAACTGCTGCTGCAGGTCCCTCATCAGCTTCAGGATCTGCGCCTGGATCGTCACGTCCAGGGCCGTCGTCGGCTCGTCCGCGATCAGCAGCGCCGGGCCGCAGATCAGCGCCATCGCGATCATCGCGCGCTGCCGCATCCCGCCCGACAGCTCGAACGGATACATGTCGAACACCTTGCGCGGGTTCTGGAAGCCGACCATGCCCAGCATCTCCTCGCAGCGGTCGCGCCGCTCGGGTCCGCTCAGGACGGTGTGGATGCGCAGCGCCTCCTCGATCTGGTTGCCGACCGTGTGCAGCGGCGAGAACGAGGTCATCGGCTCCTGAAAGATCATGCCCATCCGGCGGCCGCGGATCGAGCGGATCTTGCGACCGTCGCGGGGCAGCGTCAGCATGTCGATGGCCGATCCGTCGCCCTCGGGATCGTTGAACAGCACCTTGCCGCTGACCGTGGCCATTTGCGGCTGCAGGCCCATGACCGTCTGCGACAGGATCGACTTGCCCGACCCGGACTCGCCCACCAGCGCCGTCACCTTGCCCGGCAGCACGCGCAGGCTGGCCCCCCTGCACGGCATCAAGCGTGCCGCTTGCAAGCTGGAACGAAACCCGAAGATTCTCGATCCGGAGAAGGTCCTTGCCCACGCTCATCCGACGTGGTCCCCTCGTGCCAACATGGACCTCTCTTGCATCGTACGTGATATGCCCGTTCAAAGCTTCGTGACCGTAGCGCAGCCCCAAAATTCTGTCTACGCAGATTGCAGGGGGGCCGTGAACCAGATGCGCCGCTCCTGCCACGGGGCCTGTGGAGCCTGCCACCGAAAGGCGAAAGCCGCATGACGGCCAAGCAACGCGCGACCGAGGCGCTCGACGCCGCCGCCCGTCTGCGCGAGGCGGGCGACTATGCCGGGCGCGCGCGCGCTGCTGGCCGCGCTCGCCGATCATCCCGATGCGCAAGCCCTGGGCGAGACGACTTCGCTCGGCCTGCCGCGACGGTTGCACGCGGCACTCCTTCGCCTCGCCAAGGCCGAGGGCGACCTCTTGCACCGCATCGGATACCAGTTCCACCTGGTGCCCGATCCCGACCGCCTCGCCCCCTTCGCCCGCGCCACAACCGACGAGCGGCGCGCGATCACCGAGGCCAACCGCAGGCCGGTGCCCCGCATCCTGCACCAGATATGGATCGGCCCCCTGCCCCCGCCCCCTGCAACGCAGGCCTGGGCCGCCCATGCCGCCGCCCAGGGCTATGCCTACCGCCTGTGGCGCGAGGCCGATCTTGCCGCGCTCGGCGTCATGGGCACGGGCGCCTGCCGCGACATGCTGGCCCGCGGCGACTATCCCGGCGGGGTCGACGTGGCACGCTATGCCATCCTGGAACGCGAGGGGGGCATCTACCTCGACTGCGACTGGTATCCGGCGCGCGACGATGTCGGCTTCCATGACCTGATGCCGCTGACCGGCCTGGTCGCGATGGCCGAGGACATTCCCCGCAACACCGGCGCGGGCGGGTTGCTGCTGGCCAATTCCTTCATCGCCGCCCCGCCGGGCCATCCGGTCATGGCGCGCCTCAACGCGGTGCTTCCGGCGGTGCTGGCGGAAATGCCCCGCGCCCCCGCCTGGTGGTCCACCGGCCCGCTGATCTTCACCCGCATGGCGCGCATGGGCAGCGTCACGCTGGCCGATGCCAGCCTGGTTGCCGCAACGCTTGCCCGGGGCGCGCCAGAGGCGCAGGTTGCCGCCATCCGCGCCAGCGCCGAGGTGACGGACGCAGGTCTGCTGATCGCCTGGAAAAGCTGGTAGGGCGCCTGCCCGTCAGTCCCGCCGCTTCAGCGCATCCACCATGCGCCACCCCCGGCGCAGAACGGTCACCGCAGACCCAAGCGCCACGACCCACAGCGCGAGCCACAGCACCCCGCCCTGCCCGCCCCAGAGCGGCTCGACCAGCGCCAGCAGCGCGGCCCCGGTCAGCACCGCCATCCGCTGCGGCTTGGCCATCGGGCCCGAGAAATCGGCGGGCAGCCCAGTCGCGCGGCCCAGTTCGCGGACATAGGCCGTGAGGATCGCCAGCGCCGCCGCCGCCCAGCCGAGCGCGGGCTGGCCAAGGCCCAGGCCCAGCCCGACAAGAATGAGCGTATCCGACACGCGGTCGGGAAACTCGTTCCAGAACGGTCCGTCCTTCGCCGCCCGCCCCGCCTCGACGGCAACGAGGCCGTCGAACAGGTTGCAGAGAAGGCGCATCTGGCATCCGGCGGCAGCCAGCAGCAGCAACAGGACGCGGGACACGCCGCCTGCCTCGCCCGCCCCCCAGAAGGCCAGACCCGCCAGCGCGGCAAAGCCCATGCTGGCGATGGAAATCTGGTTGGGGGTGATCGCCGTCGCCGCAAGTCGGCGCGTCACGGCGCGTGCCCAGCCGGTATCGCGGCTGGCCAGAGGGCGGCGGCTGTCAGGGGCGGGCATGGTCGCGGCTCATGTCGTCGACCACCAGTAGCGCACGAGGTGGAAGAAGATCGGGGCCGAGAAGATGACCGAGTTCGAGCCGGTCCGTCACGCCCGCCATGCCCCGCGATCAGGTGGCCCCAGTCCTTCACGTTGCGGTCGCGCTTGATGGCCGACATCACGAGGCCGCCGAGGAACCCCAGCAGCACGATCACGAAGGACAGAAGACCGGCCTGCCACGGCCGGAAGGGCGTGATCCAGGACAGCGCCGCCCCGATCAGCACTGCCGAAAGCGCGCCGCCGATCAGCCCCTCGACCGTCTTCGAGGGCGAGACGTTGGGCGCGATCTTCGTGCGGCCCAGCAGCTTTCCCCAGACATATTGCGCGACGTCGCTCGCCTGCACCACGATGATGAGGAAGGCAATCAGCATGACATTGCGCCCCTCGTAGCCCGGGATGGTCAGGCTGAGCAGCGCAGGGACGTGGCTGATGCAGTAGACGCAGATCATCAGGCTCCACTGCACGCCCGAGATGCGCGCGAGGAAGTCGTGCGTGTCGCCGCGCAGGACGGCGATGATGGGGATCAGCAGGAAGCCGTAGACCGGGATCAGGATGGTGTAGAGACCGATCCACTGGGTGTAGATCAGATAGTATTGCAGCGGCAGCACCACAAAGAACGAGGCCGCGACCGCCCAGTGGTCGCCTCGCCGCGTCTCGGAGATCGTGATGACCTCGCGCAGCGCGGCGAAGGAGCAGAAGGCGAAGAGCAGCGTCGTGCCCACCATCCCGAACAGCAGCGCGATGGCCATGAGGACGATCATGATCCACCAAGACCGGATGCGGTCGTTGAGGTTCGCGATCACGAGGTCGGTGCCGTCGGGCGAATAAATCCGCTCCAGCACCTGCCCGACGATGGTGGCGAGGACCATGAAGATGCCAAGGCCCATCAGCAGCATGGCAAGGTCGGCGGGCGGCTGGGTCATGCCTGCCCCCCGTTCGGTGTGTCGAGCGCGAGCCAGCGCCGCCGAGGCGCGGGCGAGGAAGGCATCCTTCGCCTCGCCCTCCTCGACATGCAGCGCCGCGCCGAAGGTGACGGTGACGATGAGCGGGATCGGGATGACCTCGCCCTTGGGCATGACGCGGTTCAGGTTCTCGATCCAGACGGGGACGAGATCGACATCGGGCCGCATCCGCGCCAGGTGGTAGAGGCCGCTCTTGAAGGGCAACAGACGGTCGGGGCCGGAGTTGCGCTTGCCTTCGGGAAAGAGGATCAGCGACGCGCCTGCGTCCAGCGCCTGCGCCATCTGTGTGACGGGGTCTTCGGTGCGTTCCTCGGGGATGCGGTTGATGAGGACCGCGTTGAACACCTGTTTCCCGATGAAGGCACGCAGCGGCGACTTCAGCCAGTAGTCGCTGGCGGCCACGGGCCGCGTCGCCTGGCGCAGCGGGCGGGGCAGGACCGACCAGATCAGCACGAAGTCGCCGTTGCTCGCGTGGTTCGCATAATAGACGCGCTGGCGCATTTCGGGCGAAGAACCGACCCAGACGCCACGGGCGGCGGTGATGAAACGCGCGAAGAGGACGATGGCCGTTGCCACGATGTCGGAGACGATCCGCGTCACGCCTGGTCCGATCCCGGTAAGCTCTGGCGGCACGTTAGCCGCAGCGCGGGCCGATTTGCAACGAAGCTGTGACAGTCGGGGCCGGTGCGAGGCGCGCGCTCCGTTTGCTGGCACCATGGCAACGGGCCGCGCGGGATCAGAACGTCGCCAGACTTCCGGGAATTGCACAAAAGTTCAGGGTTTTTCGGCAATCCTGCAAACGCCGTCTGGCGGATTGTCTGCCTTGCCTGACACGGGCAGCTGTCAACCATGAAGGAGTTTCGCATGCATCGACCTGAACGAACGCCCCGGCGCGCCCCGGGCCGGGTCCGACTTTTTTCCTGGCTTGCGCTCGGCGCACTGCTGCCCGCCATCGCGCAGGCCGAGGTCATCAACCGCGGCATCGAGGGCAAGCCCCTGCACGAAGCGCGCCCCGCCCCGGCCTCGATCTTTCCCGACGAGCATATCATCGTGGCCCAGCCGTCGCCGTCCGAGGTCAACCCCTCGTTCCTCGGTCCGGTGCTGCTGATGAAGTCGGCCATCGTCGATCTGGAAGCCGGGACCATGACCCTTCCCTTGCGACGCGGGCAGCTGGCCAGTGGCGAGACGGTCTGGTCGGTCCTGACCGACGTGTCGGACGAGAACCTGGCGAACCTGCACGGCATCAACTACTCGGCCAAGATGTCCTACGGCATCACCGGCAATGGTGCGCGCAAGGGTCGGTTCGAGAAGGATGGCAGCTTCACCTTCGAGGCGGGCCGCGTCGATTTTTCGCCCGAGCGGAGCGTGACGCCGGGGGACGCGCCGAATTTCTTCCCGCCCAAGGCGTTCCAGCCGGGCGCGGTGGGGGATGCGATGTATTCGCCGCTGGTCCAGCTCGACAACGCCAAGAGCGCGGTCTTCAACATGCCGATGGTCGCCTTCAACGTCTCGGCCGAAGAGCTGGACGCGATGTGCGACGGCAATCCGGACTATGCCAAGGTGCATGACAAGGTGCTGAAGATCTGCCCGCGCGACGGGACGGTGACGCTGGCGATGACGCTGGGCTACACCTTCTCGAAGCCGATCTTCTACCTCTCGACCGAGGCGAACGATCCGCTGGTCGCCACGCTGGAAGGGGCCATCGAGACGCCCGCGCTGAACGACCTGCCCTTCGCGCTGGAGGATGCGGCACCCGGCGAGTCGGCCGAGCGCATCTATGTCTTCACCAACGGCCCTACGGGCATCGACAACCCGTTCCGCCAGGGCGTGAACTCGGCCCTCTCGGACGCAGGCTCGCACGGGCCGCTGAACGTGCTGGGCGGCATCCCGACGATCAACCTCGACTACAGCCCGATCTGGCGTCTCTTCCCGGTGAAATGGACGGACGAGGCCATCGAGAAGGGCTATCGGACCAAGCTGACCGGGGCCATCGACATCGAGAATGCAGGCGCCAAGGGGATCGTCGAGACCATTGCCGAGGGTGGCGGGCCGCCGAAGGCGGTTGGGTTCCTCGTGAACTGCCCGGTGGTCTACCGGATCAACTGAACCCCAAGGGGCCGCCCCGACTGGCGGTCCCTACTCCCTTTGCCGGACCTGTTTCGGCGTGCAGCCGCGCCGCGCCCGCAGCATCCGGGTCAGGTGCTGCTGGTCGGCGAAGCCTGCCTCCAGCGCGACATGCGAGATCGGCAGGTCGGTCTCGCGCAGCAGATGGATCGCATGGGTCAGGCGGCGGTCAAGGACATAGGCGTAGGGGGTCGTGGCGGTGTGTCGACGAAACAGTTCGGTCAGATGGGTCGGGCTGAGGCCGGCGGCTGCGGCGATCTCGACCAGCGAGATATCACGCGTGAAGTTTGCCTCGATGTAGTCGATGGCGCGATGAATGCGCGGGTCATGGTTGAATTGGTGTATCCGAAGACGCGCCGGGGCGGACCAGACCGAGGTGGCGACCTCGATTGCCAGAAGCCGTATCGCAGTCTCGGCGAACAGGCGGCCGCGGGCACCGTCGCCTTGCACTTCGCGCGCGATCAGTCGGGTCAGTGCTGCAAGATCGGGGCGAGGCGCAAAGTTCGAGGGGATCAGGTGTCCACCGCTGAAGCCTTCGGTCAACACCTCGGGCGCATAGGTCTCGAACAGGGCGGCATCGAAATCCAGCATGTAGGTTTCCTGGAACCGGTCGTGATTCTGCCAGGCAAGGTGCACTTCGACACCTGCCGGAATCAGGCAGAGATCGCCGGGGCGCGTCGGCGTCTCGTCGTCGATCCCGTCCATCCGCGTCAGGTGGCTGTGAGTTCCATCCAGCGTCAGGACGATCGCGTTGGACGCCGTCGCCGCGAATGCGACATCGTTCGACTCCTCGATCAGGATGCTGCCCCGGATCGAACGCCAGTGGCGTTCCTGCACCTGGATCCGGCGGGCGCTGAGGTGGTAGTCGCGGATCGTCTGGAATTTGCGTTTCATGGCCTGCCCCGTGTCCTGCCGGGGGAATCTGGGCGGCGGGCCGCATCTGTGGAACGGGCACAACGGGATCGTGACGCGGTCGATCACGGGGCGGATTCCGTTACATCCCGCCGCCACTGCGGCCATGACAATCGGGTGAGCGTCAGGCGCTCTTGCACGGTGACCTTCGGGATGATGTTCCGTCACAGCGCCGCGCGGCGAAACGTTGGTGCGCTATTCCGGTTGTCGCGGGGCCGGTCCTGTAACAGAGCGATCACGGGCCTCGTGCAAGCCGCCTCTCGGTCGCTGTAACAATTCGCAATGACATGCTTGCAACCGGGGACCGGAGAGCAAGAGTAGTGGGCGGAACAGGCGAGGGAGGCGGGCGATGAAGGTGGCCGTGGTGACGGGGGCTGCGGGCGGGATGGGGCGCGCGATCGTCGACCGTCTGGTCCAGGACGGCTGGCAGGTGGCGGGTCTCGACATCGACGGGGCGGCGCTGGACGGCGATGGCGGCCACGATCGGCGCGGCCTTTTTGCCGATGGCAGTCGACCTGACCGATGCGGGCGCCATCGCTGCGGTGTTCGACGCGCTCGGCACGCGGTTTGGCGGGGTGGACGCGCTGGTGAACAATGCGGGCACCTGCCTGATGTCGGACTTTCCCGACATCCCGGCGGCAGAGCTGGACCGTCAGATGGCGATCAACTTCTCCTCGGCCTTCCATTGCTGCCAGCGCGCGGTGCCGCTGATGCTCGCGCGCGAGGGGGTGAAGAAGATCGTCAACATCTCGTCCAACGGGGCCTACAATTTCGACGTCTTCGACCCGCCGCATTACCGGGCGAGCAAGGCAGCGATGGACACGCTGACCAAGGACCTGGCGCGACGCTATGCCCGCCAGAAGATCGTGGCGAATTCGCTGGCCCCCGCGATGACCGAGACGCCGCTCTTCGGGGTGCTGACGGCGGATGTGCTGGAGCGGGCGATCTCGGCCATGCCCCACGGCCATGCGATGCAGCCCTCCGAGATCGCCGCCTGGGTCGGGTTCCTGTTGTCCGAGGCGGGGAATGTGTGCAGCGGGAACGTGATCATCCTGAACCAGGGGCGGGATGTGCGGTGAGGAGGCTTGACGGATTTGTCCCGCGACAAATCCGTCCGCGCCTGCCTGCCCTTGGGCAGGCGCGTTACCGCGCCCACCCCAGTCAGGCGCGGACGGATTGGCAGCGTCCGGTCTGTGGACAGCCCCTTGCCTGCGGTCTTGCGACCGCTGGCAATCGGATCGCGGAAACGCTCCACCGGAGCGTTTCCGGTCGATCCTCTGGCTACCTACCGATACACCTCCGGCGCTTTCCGCAGCATGGGCCACTGTTCCGGCGAATGCCCGTAGATCACAAACGCCCCGCGCTCCCTCGCCAGCGCCATCAGGCGCTCGGCACTGGTGCAGGCCGTCGCGGGGTCATGCGCGGTGTCGAAGCGCTCGTCGATTTCGGCAGGACGCGAGATCGCGTCGCCGGTCAAGAGGACCGGGCCGGTCTCCGGCAACTCCACCAGCAGCGACAGTTGTCCCGGCACATGGCCCGGCGCGTGCAGCAGGTGCAGGCCGGGGCCGAGCGCGACATCCCCCTCGGCAAGGATATAGCGTCGGTCGGGCCAGTCCATCGGACGGACCTTGCCGAAGTAGAGCGGACGCGGTTCGGCCCGGTCGGCCGCATGAATGAGGATGGGTGCCTGGGGGAAATCCGCGATGCCGCCCACATGGTCGATATGGCTGTGGGTCAGGATCAGCAGGTCCACATCCCCGGGCGCGAGGCCCAGAAGCGCGAGTTGCTGCGCGGGCAGGTGCCGCTCGGTCAGGTCCAGCACTACGCCGAAGCTGCCGAGCCCATCGGCACGGCTCGCGGCTTCGGCGTCTTGTGCATAGGCGGCGGGAAAGCCAGTATCGACCAGCACGACCTCGTCCCGGTCGGTGCGGATGAGGAAGCCGACGATGCCGATGACCCGACCGTTCGCATGGACCTGAAACAGCCCGTAGTCGAGCACGGCAAGGCTGACGGGCCTGCCCTTGATCATGCCCTCGGGTGTCATCGGTCAGGGTTCCTTCCGGTGGGGACCGCCCCGTGAAGGTGCAGATCCATACGCTGTTCGAGTATCTGCTGGAGACGACCGAGGCGCAACCCGAGGCGGTCGTGGGCCTGTCGCTCGCGCAGCCGCCGAAGCTGGGCGAGTTTCTGGCCGATCTCGACCCGGCGATGTCGCTCGACTGGAACGGCGCGTCGTTCCGCGGGCTTCCGGCGCTGCGGGAGGCGGTGATCCGGCAGGCGGGGCTCGACGGGGCTGCTGCAGCGCGGATGATGTGCTGATCACCGCGGGGACGGCCGAGGCGAATTACCTGGCGATCCGGCAGCTTGTGCAGGCGGGCGACCGGATCGTGACGGAAACGCCCGGCTGGCCGCAGGTGGGTGTGCTGGCGCAGGCCATCGGGGCCGAGCTGGTCGAGGTGCCGCGCGACGAGGCCCGCCGCTGGGACCTGCCGCTCGATCGCCTGGCCGAGGCGGTGACGGACCGCACGCGGCTGATCTTCCTGAGCAATCCGAACAATCCGACCGGGCGCCTGCTGACCTCGAACGATCTGGCCGAGATCGTGCGGATCGCCGACCGGGTTGGGGCGTGGCTGCTGGTGGACGAGGTCTATGCGGGCCTCGAATGGACCGGCCCCCGCGCACCCAGCATCGCGGGGATGTATCCGCGCGGCATTTCCACGGGCAGTGTCTCGAAGGCGCTTGGGCTGCAAGGGTTGCGGACGGGCTGGATGATCTGCCCCGATCCGGGGCTTATCATGGACGCCGTGATCCTGCGCGAGAATGCGAGCGAGATCATGAACGTGATGGGCGAGGCGATCGCCGAGATCGCCCTGCGCCCCGCCCGGCTGGAGGCGGCCATGGCGCGCGCGCGGGCAGACGGCAGCGCGAACCTCGCCCGGCTGGACCGCTTTGTGGCGGACGAGCCAAAGCTCACTTGGACACCGCCCGAAGGCGGGCTGATCGGGCTGGCGCGGCTGGCGGGCGGCATCCGGTCGGACGACTTCGCGCGGCGGCTGCTCGCCCCGCCCTATCGCACCTTCCTGTTGCCGGGCACCGCCTATGGCCAGCCGCACCACATCCGGCTGGGCGTGGGCGGCGGGGCCGAGGCGCGGCTGGACGAGGGGCTTGCCCGCCTCTCGCGCCTCCTGGCCGCGTGGGACTGATGGCTACAGCAGTGCGGGTTCGACCCGGCGGACCGGCTCGGCCCCGAAGAAGGCCCCATCGTCCAGCACCTGCTGCACCGCAAAGCGCAGCACGGTGGGCTGGTCGGCCGTGAAGGCATAGACCAGAGCAAGGTCGCACAGCTGGTTGATCCGGCGCGGCACGCCTCCCGTCGCCTCGAAGATCAGCTCGACAGCCTGCGGGGTGAAGATCGGCGCACTGGCCCCGGCCACGCGCAGCCGATGCTCGATGTAGGCGGCTGTGGTCGGCCCGTCCATCGCGTCCAGGTGATAGCTCGACACGATGCGCTGCGCGAACTGGTGCTGGCCGCGGCCCAGAACAAGCTTGCGCAATTCGGGCTGGCCGACGAGCACCAGTTGCAGCAGGTCGTTCTTGCCCGCGTTCATGTTGGTCAGCATGCGCAGCTCTTCCAGCGCGTCACGGCACAGGTTCTGCGCCTCGTCGAAGACCAGTGTCACGCGCCGGCCCGCGGCACGTTCCGCCAGTAGGAAGGTGCGGAAGGCCCCGACCAAGCCCTGATGCGTGGCGTCCCGAAGGATCGGCTGGCCAAGCGCCATCAGCACCCAGCGGAGCAGCTCTTTCGGATCGTCCCCCGAATTGGACACAAGGCCGATCCGCAGGTCCGGCCCGACCGTGCGGAGCAATTGCTGGATCAGCGTCGTCTTGCCGGTGCCGATCTCGCCAGTGACAAGCGTGATCGGCGCGCGGGTCAGCACGCCGTATTCCATCATGGCAAAGGCGTGCTGGTGCGCGGTGGACCAGAACAGGAAATCGGGATCGGGCACCACGGTGAAGGGCCGCGACGACAGCCCGAAATGCTCGGTATAGATCTCGACCGCCGAGATATGGCGCGCTGGCGGGCGGATCGTCTGGTTCCCGCGAAAGAGGCGGGGATTGGTCATCCTGCCGTGCGGGATGTGCGCCACCGCCTGAACGGGGATCGTCGCGGGCCGATGCAGCCGGAACCGGGTGCGCGTCTCGCCTGCCAGATGCGAGGCGGCAGGCTCGATGACCGGGGCGGCGCCGCGTGCCTGCCGGCTGGTCCGGAACTTCCAGGATGACGGGCTCTCGCGCGGCACGAGGCAGCCGAACTCGGCCGAGGCGACAAAGGCCGACCGGTCGGGCCAAAGCGGCGAAGGCCCTCGAACGGGCGTTGCCGCGACATCGGCATAGCGGGTGTGTTCGGTCATCGTTTGCAGCCCTCCGGTCCCCACCCCTCGCCCCAGAGGCGAGAGCGACGGTCATGGCCGAGCGAAGAAGCCTGGTTCAACACCGACGCCGGTTTCGCGCAAAGGTTGCAGGATCTGTCTGGCAACCACAGCACAAGGCGCAGGTTACAAAGGAAACAGGCAACACCATTCGACTAGAGCGAGAGTTAGCCAGCGGTTAACGGCGACGCTTGGGCGAGCTCGTGTCGCTTGTCAGGCTGATTTGTGGCAGGTTTGTGGCAGCCAGCCTTCAACTTCAGGCGGAAACAACCCCGCGCGGCCCCCCGGCGATCAGGAAGGCAGCATCGGCCAGCGGCAGCATCGGCGGGGCGGCCGAGGCCACGGCCAGGTAGCGCGGTTCCCAGGCCGGATCGTACTTGTCCTTGAATGCGCGCAGACCGGCGAAGTTGTAGAACCGCCCGCCATGCTGGAACATGGCCGCCCCGAAGCGGTTCCACAGCCGCGTGCCCTTGCGTCCCTCAAGACCCGAGAGCGGGGCCATCCCCATCGAAAACGCGCGCGCCCCGTCCGCCTTCAGCCGGAGCATCAGCTCGGTGAACAGGAAATCCATGACGCCGGGCGGCGCGTCCTCGACATGGCGCATCAGGTCGATCGTGACCTGCTCGGACAACTCGGGCCGAAGCAGGTTGGCGAAGGCGAGCAGCCGATCCTGTTGCCGGACAAGGACAAGCGGCCAGCGTTGCAGCCAGGCCGGGTCGAAGCGACCGACCGAAAAGCCCTTCTCGCGGGTCTTCTTGGCCTCGAGCCAGCCATCGGAAATCTCCTTGAGGCGGGCCAGCAGCGCCTCGTCATGCGGGGGCTGGACGATCTCCATCTCCAGCCCGTCGCGCTGCGCGCGCGCATGGGCTGCGCGCAGCTTCTTGCGCGACGGACCCTCCAGCGAGAACTGCGTCAGGTCGACCACGCCGCGCTCGCCCAGCTTGTGCAGGCTCAGGCCGAGGTCGAGCATCAGCGGCAGATGACGCTCGCCCACTTCATAGAACACCGGTCGCGCACCGGCACGGCGGGCGGTGTCGACGAAGGCCCAGCCCAGTTCGGAGGCCACGTCGGACGGCCCGACCGGCCCGCCGAGCGCGATCCACGACCGGCCATGGACGCCGAACATCACGAAACCGCGCCCGTCGTCCGAGAACATCAGCGACTTGTCCCCCATCAGGGCGAACGCGCCTTCGGGATCGCCCTGCGCGGCAACGATCCGTTCGGCCTGGCGCAACTGCGCCTCGTCCGGCATGGCCGGATGCAGGCGTGGGACGCGCAAGAGCAGGGTCAGCGCCGCGATGGCCACCAGCAGGGCCAGCACGAGGCCCGCGCGCAAGGCGCGCGGCGCGCTCTTGTCTACGGCGAACTGCCACCAAAGTTCGGACGAATACGGCGTGCCCTTGTGCGCGAAGACAAGGACGAAGCCCACCGACAGCAGCAGGCCCAGCATGAGCAGGAACCAGACCGGAGAGAAGGCGCCATGCACCAGGCTCGCGCGGCGGTGGAACTCGCGCCGGAATGGCAGAAGGATCAGCATCGCGACGGCAAGCGTGATCGCCCCCTCGACATCCAGCGCATGGATCAGCGCCACGACGATCCCGATCGCCATCGCGCCGAGCGCCAGCCAATAAGCCCCAAGGCTGCGGCGGGCCACACCAAGGGCCAGCACGATCAGCACCGCCCCCAGCACGCTGGACATCAGCGCGCCGCCTTCAAGCAGCACCAGCGGGAACACCTGCTCCAGCGCCTCGGCGGCCTCGGTCGATGACGGGATCAGCGCGGCGAAGGACATCCACAGGCCCGAGCCGAAGATCATGACCGACAGCACGACCGGGGCCATCGGGCTGACCGCGCCCAGCGTGCTGCCCGTCGCGCTCAGCCAGCGCCCGATGCGCGCCCCGGCCTTCACCCCCGCAATCCCGCGCAGGGCCAGCAGCGCCTCGTAGACGGCAAGCACAGCGAGCGCGAGAACGAAGGGCAGGATGAAGTAGATCAGGCGAAACAGCAGCAGGGCCGCCGCCGCCGTCTCGACCGGGATCGAGGCGGGAAGGGCCGCGAGGATCACCGTCTCGAACACCCCCACGCCGCCGGGGACATGGCTGAGGATGCCCGCCATCGTCGCCGCCGCGAAGATGCCGAGGAACGGGGCAAACTCCATCTGTCCCGAGGGCAGCAGGAGGTAAAGCGTCAGCGCGGCAAAACAGATGTCGCCCAGGCTGAACAGCGCCTGCCCCGCCAGCACCGGCAGCGACGGTGCGCGCAGGGTGAAGCGTCCAAGCGACAGGCTTCCCTTGCGCGCCCCGGCAAAGACCAGCGGCATCACCGTGACGAGGACAAGACCGATCGCCGCCCAGCGAAGCGCCTCGGGCGAAAGGGGCGAGAGTGCGCTCATCCTCTCCGGGTAAAGCGCGACCGCCCCGAGTCCGATGACCGAGGCCGCGACCCCGTAGGACACGGCGGCGAAGGTCGACACGGCCGCGACGTCATAGGCGTCGAGGCCGAAGCCCGAATAGATGCGATAGCGCACGGCCCCGCCCGAGACGGCGCTGAGGCCGATGGTGTTGCCAAAGGCATAGGCCATCAGGCCGCCCGTAATCGTGACCGGCAGGGGCAGGGGCTTGCCGATGTAGCGCAGGCCCGACCAGTCGTAGCCCACGAGGAAGAGATAGCCGATGAGTGTCGCAAGCGAGGCGAGCACCAGTGTCGAGACCGGCGTGGCATGGACCTGGGCCAGAACGTCGGCCAGGTCCACCTCGGCCAGAAGCCGCGAGACGGCATAAAGGCCAAAGGCGAAAAGCGCGACCGCCAGCGCATAGGGAAAGGCAGTGCGTGCCATTTGCAGAACGCCTGCTGCCTTCTCGGATACCGCCATGATTCGCGAACAAAACCCAGGGTGACTGATGCCGCGGCACTCTTGCCGAAAGCCGGCGCGGCGGCAATGCGCCCTATCGGTCGCGGCGCAGGCGGAAGCGCTGGATCTTGCCGGTCGCGGTCTTGGGCAGCGCTGTCGGTGAAGACGATGCGGCGCGGGTACTTGTAGGGCGCGATCACCGCCTTGACGTGGTCCTGCAAGCAGCTTGACCAGCGCCTGCGTCGGGCGGCGTGCCGGGCGACGAGCACCACATGCGCCTCGACGATCTGCCCGCGCTCCTCGTCCGCCGCGCCGATGACCGCGCATTCCAGCGACCGCCGGATGCGACAGCAGCGCCGCCTCGACCTCGGGTCCGGCGATGTTGTAGCCCGCCGAGATGATCATGTCGTCGCTGCGGGCGGCGAAGTGGAAGTAGCCCGTCCTCGTCCTGCCAGAAGCTGTCGCCGGTCAGGTTCCAGCCGTCCCGCACGTATTTCCCCTGCCGGCCATCGGCCATGTAGCGGCAGCCGGTCGGCCCGCGCACCGCCAGCCGCCCGACCTCGCCGCGCGGCAGCTCTTGCCATCGTCGTCGTCGACGATCCGCGCCTCGTAGCCGGTCACGGGCCGGCCGGTGCAGGCGGGGCGGTGGTCGTCGAAGCGGTTGGTGATGAAGATGTGCAGCATCTCGGTCGCGCCGATCCCGTCCAGCATCGGCTTGCCGGTGCGCGCGATCCATTCCTCATAGACCGGGGCGGGCAGCGTCTCGCCCGCGCTGACGGCGGCGCGCAAGCGAGGACAGGTCGGCCCCCTCGGCCATCGCCTTCAGCATCACGCGATAGGCGGTGGGGGCGGTGAAGCAGACCGTGGCGCGGTAGGTCTGGATGATCTCGATCATGTTCGGCGGCGTCGCCTGTTCCAGCAGCGCCGCCGCCGCGCCGAAGCGCAGCGGGAAGATCGCAAGGCCCGCCCAGCCCGAAGGTGAAGGCCAGCGGCGGCGAGCCCACGAAGACATCCTCGGGCGTGACGCCCAGCACCTCGCGCGCATAGCCGTCGGCGATGATGAGAAGGTCGCGGTGGAAATGCATCGTGGCCTTCGGCTCGCCCGTGGTGCCGGAGGTGAAGCCGAGAAGCGCCACGTCGTCGCGCCCGGTCGGCGGCGGCGGTGAAGCGCACGGGCTTTGACAGCGCGACGCGGTCAAGCTCGGCGTCGTGGTTCGCGGTGCCGTCGAAGCCGACCACGTTCTTGAGGAAGCGCGAGCCCTTGGCGCAGGCGACCAGCTCGTCCATCAGCCGCGTGTCGCAGAGCGCGATGGCTGATCTCGCGCCTTGTCGACGATCTGCGGCCAGCTCGCCGGCCCGCAGCATCGGCATGGTGTTGACCACCACCGCCCCCGCCTTGGTCGCGGCCAGCCAGCAGGCCACCATCGCCGGGTTGTTGGCCGAGCGGATCAGCACGCGGTTGCCGGGCTTCACGCCGTAGTCCTCGACCAGCGCATGGGCGATGCGGTTCGACCAGTCGGTCAGTTCCTTGTAGGTGCGCCTGCGCCCGTTGCCGATCAGCGCGACATGGTCGCCGAAGCCCCGCTCCACCATCCGGTCGGTCAGTTCGACGGCGGCGTTCAGCCAGTCGGGATAGTCGAAGCCCGCCTGCGGCAGGTCCGGCCACTGGTCGGGCGGGGGCAGGTTGTCGCGGGTGAAGGTGTCGACATGTCCGGATGGGCCAAGGGTCTGCATGGCGGTCCTCCCTCGCGTCAGCGGTCCGGCGTCCGGCACGACGGCCGTCGCCTCGATCTCGACCTTGGCGCGGTCCTCGACCAGCGCCACGACCTGCACCAGCGCCATTGCCGGGTAGTGCTTGCCGATCACCTCGCGATAGGCGCGGCCGATCTCCTTCAGGCTGCCCAGATAGTCGCGCTTGTCGGTGACATACCAGGTCAGCCGCACGAGATGCTCGGGCCGCGCCCCGCCTTCGGCCAGCACCGCGACGATGTTCTCCAGCGCCTGCCGGACCTGGCCCGCGAAATCGTCCGTCTCGAACTCCTGCGTCGGCATTCCAGCCGATCATCCCGCCGGTGAAGATCATCCGCCCCGAGGCGGCGACACCGTTGGAATAGCCCGGCGTGGCCTTCCAGTGGGCGGGGTGCAGGAACTGGTGCGGCGAGGTCATGCGGAGGCCCCTTTCAGATGGGCGGCAAGCCGCGCGCGCGGATGCCTCGGGCCATGGCGTTGCCTTGCCCCCGTTCGTGACCCAGACCAGCGTCAGGTCCAGCCCGAAGCGATGCTGCCCCTTGCAGGCCGCCGAGATGGCGAAGGTGACGGACGCCCCGCCCACCCGCGTCACGTCCAGCGTGAAGTCCAGCCGGTCGCCCAGCCGGGACGGGCGCGGAAGTTGGCCTCGATCCGCGCCGTGGGCACGCCTGCCCCTTCCTCCATCATGCGGGCGAAGGAATGGCCCACATCCTCGAGAAAGAAGTTCTCGACGACCGAGTTCACCATCTCGAAATAGCGCGGATAGAAGACGATCCCCGCCGGATCGCAGTGGTTGAACTCGACGGGGACCGTGCGGGCATAGGTCATGCGCTTACTCGTTGGCCTCGGGCGGCAGGAAATCGACATCGTGGCGGGCCGAGGCCTCGATCGACCGCCGGGATGTCGGTCATGTCGTGCAGCACCTCGAACAGCTCGCGCAGCTTTCCGGCGGGCGAGACCCAGAAGAGCGCGCGGCCGGGCTTGTCGGACTTGTTGAAGTAGCCATGCGGCACGCCGCGCGGCATCCGCACCAGATCGCCCGCGCGGGCGGTGTGCCAGACGCCGTCGAGCTTCAGCTCCAGCTGGCCCTCCTGCACCAGGATGAACTCGTCCTGGTGCGGGTGGACGTGGACCGGCACGAACTGCCCCGGCTCGCTGAATTGGCCTCGAAGGCGAAAGCTGGAGTCGCAGTCGGCCTTCGGGAAAGTAGCGCTGGCCGAGGATGTTCCACTCGATCCCGTCGATCCCCGTGCCGTTGCGGGTGATCCCGCCGTCGAGTGTCTTCATCGTCTCTCTCCCTGCTGTGCCGCGGCCTCCAGCGTGGCGCGGGCGATGACGATCTTCTGCACGTCGCTGGCGCCCTTCGTAGATGCGCAGCGCCCGGATCTCGCGGTAGAGGCTCTCGACCGCGAAGCCCGTGCCGCACGCCGTCGCCGCCGTGCAGCTGCACCGCCGCGTCGATCACGCGCTGCGCGGCCTCGGTCGCGTAGCAGCTTCGCCATCGCCGCCTCGCGGCGTGATGCGCGGCGCGCCCATGTCCTTGGCCCAGGCGGCGCGGTAGACGAGCAGCGCCGCCGCGTCGATGTCGAGCGCCATGTCGGCGATGTGGCCCTGCACCATCTGCAGCTCGGCCAGCGGCGCGCCCCCGATGCTGGCGCGCCTGCACGCGCGCCAGCGCCTCGTCCAGCGCGCGGCGCGCAAAGCCGAGCGCCGCCGCGCCGACCGTCGGAGCGGAACACGTCGAGCACCGACATGGCGAGCTTGAAGCCCTCGCCCGGCCGCGCCGATCAGCGCGTCCTCGGGCAGGCGCACGCCGTCGAAGCCGCAGGCGGGCGAGCGGATGCGGCGCGATCACCTCGATCCGCTCGGCGACCGCCAGGCCCGGCGTGTCGGCGGGCATCAGGAAGGCCGACAGGCCCCGCGCGCCCGGCGCCTCGCCGGTGCGGGCGAAGATCGACATAGACATCGGCGATGCCGCCGTTGGAGATCTAGGTCTTCTCGCCGTCGAGCACGCCAGCCGCCCTGCACGCGCGTGGCGGTGGTCGCGGTGCTGGCCACGTCCGAGCCCGAGGCGGGCTCGGTCAGCGCGAAGGCGGCGATGGCCTCGCCCGCCCGCGTCCGCTCCAGCCAGCGCGCTGCGCAGGCGTGCCGAAGAGGCTGACCGCCCCCATGCCCAGGCCCTGCATGGCAAAGGCGAAATCGGCCAGCCCGTCATGGCGCGCCAGCGTCTCGCGGATCAGGCAGAGCGTGCGCACGTCGAGCCGCTCGCCCTCGCCCGCGCCGCGTGTGGCGCAGCCAGCCCGCCCTGCCCGAGCATCGCCACCAGCGCGCGGCAGGCCGCGTCGACGTCGCGCGTGGTCGACCGGCAGGTTCGCCCGCGCCCAGCTCTCCAGCGCCGCCGCCAGGTCGCGGTGGCGGGGCTCGAAGAACGGCCAGTCGAGGAAGTTCTGTCGCCATCGGTCATCTTCTGTTCACAAATATCCCCGGGGGTGCGGGGGTGAACCCCCGCTGCCGGTCAGTCCCCTCGAACACCGGCTTCTCCTTCGCGACGAAGGCGCGGTAGGCGCGCTCGAAATCCTTCGTCTGCATGCAGATCGCCTGCGCCTGCGCCTCGGCCTCGATCGCCTGCGTCGAGGCCCATGTCCCATTCCTGGTTCAGCTGCGTCTTGGTCATGCCATGGGCGAAGGTCGGCCCGGCGGCGAGCCGCGCGGCCAGCGCCAGCGCCTCGGCGTCCAGCGCCTCGGCGGGCATGCAGCGCGTTCCAGAAGCCCCAGGCTGCGCCCTCCTCGGCGCTCATCGTGCGGCCGGTGTAGAGCAGTTCCGCCGCGCGGCCCTGGCCGATGATGCGGGGCAGCATGGCGCAGGCGCCCATGTCGCAGCCCGCAAGGCCGACGCGGGTGAAGAGGAAGGCGCATTTCGCCTCCGGCGTCGCCAGCCGCAGGTCGGAGGCCATGGCGATGATCGCGCCCGCGCCGACGCAGACGCCGTCCACGGCGGCGATGACCGGCTTGCCGCAGGCGAGCATCGCCTTGACCAGATCGCCGGTCATCCGGGTGAAGGCGAGCAGCTCCTTCATGTCCAGGCCGATCAGCGGGCCGATGATGTCGTGCACATCGCCGCCCGAGCAGAAGTTGCCGCCGTTCGAGCGCGAAGACGACGACATCGACATCGCTCGCATAGGCCAGCGCGCGGAAGGTGTCGCGCAGCTCGGCATAGCTGTCGAAGGTCAGCGGGTTCTTCCGCTCGGGCCGGTTCGAGGCGGATCGTGGCGATACGGTCCGTCACCTCCCACAGGAAATGTCGCGGCGCAAGGTCGGCAAGCGTGGTCATGCCTGACCCCCCATGCGTTTGAGAATGTCGGTCAGGGCGTCGAGATCGGCTTCCGACAGGTGCCCGAAGACGCGGCTCACGGCACGTTCATGCTCGGCGGCCAGCCCCTCGAACGTGGCAAGCCCCTCGGGCGTCAGCGCCACGAAGATCGTGCGGCGGTCGGCGTCGGACGGCGTGCGGCGCACCAGACCGTCGGCCTCCAGCCGGTCCACCACCGTCGTCGCATTGCCGTTCGAGACGAGCAGCATCCGCGACAGCTCCGTCATCGTCACGCCCGTCGCGGCGCCGATAGAGCGCCGCCATCACGTCGAAGCGCGGCAGCGTGGTGTCGTGGTTGACCCGCAGGAACTCGCGCAGCTGGCTTTCGGCGGCGCGCGTGACGCCCAGAAGGCGGATCCACATCTTCAGGCGGCGCTTCGACAAGCGGGTCGCGTCATGCCTCGCCCCCGGAAATGGCGATGGCCTGTCCGTTGATCCCCTCGGACCCCGGCGCGCAGAGCCACAGCGCGGCGGCGGTGACCTCGGCGGGCGCGAAGAGGCGGTTCTGCGGGCTGAGCGCCGCGAGCGCGGCGCCGCGCCTCGGCCGGCGTGCGCCCGGTCTTCTCGACGATGATCGGCGATGGAGCGTTCGGTCATCTCGGTGTCGAGGAAGCCGGGGCAGATGGCGTTGACGGTGACCGGCCGCGCGCGCGACCTCGAGCGCCAGCGACCGGACCAGGCCGACCACGCCGTGCTTGGCCGCCGCATAGGGGGCGATCTTGGCATAGCCCTTCAGCCCGGCGGTCGAGGCAATGGCGATCAGGCGGCCCCAGCCCGGAAGCTGGCGCCAGCCCCTCGCGCAGGGTCAGGAAGATGCCGGTCAGGTTCACGGCGATCATGGCGTTCCACTGGTCCAGCGTGGTGCGCTGGAAAGGCGCGCTGTCGGCGGCACCCGCATTGGCGATGACGATGTCGCAGGGACCGGCCTGCCGCGAACAGCGCCGTGACGCTGTCCTCGTCGGTGACATCGGCCGGCGATGGCGCGGATGTTCGGCAGGCGCGCGGCGACCGTCGCGCCAGCGCCTCGGCACGGCGGCCCGCGATCACCACCTCGGCCCCGGCCTCGGCAAAGCCGCGCGCAAGGTCGGCCCCCGCGCCGGACCCGCCGCCGGTGACCAGCACGCGTCTGCCCGCCAGCGTCATGCCCGGATCACCTCCTGCGCGCGCTCGGCCAGCCGCCGCGCCTGGTCGCGCCCCGGCAGGTAGGGCAGCGGCCAGGCGGTGCGCGGCGTCCCCCATGCGCGATCGCCGCGTGCAGCGTCCAGTAGGGGTCGGCCAGGTGCGGACGCGCGAGGCAGACGAGATCGGCGCGGCCCGCCAGCAGGATCGAATTCACGTGATCCGGCTCGGTGATGTTGCCGACGGCCATCGTCGCCAGGCCCGCCTCGTTGCGGATGCGGTCGCGAGAACGGGCGTCTGGAACATCCGGCCATAGACGGGCTGCGCCTCGGTCGAGGTCTGGCCGGCCGAGACGTCGATGATGTCGGCCCCGGCCTGCCGCGAACATCCGCGCGATCGCCGACCGCCTCGTCCGGGGTCACGCCGTCGTCGCCCACCCAGTCGGTCGCCGAGATGCGGACCGAGATCGGCTTTTCCGTCGGGCCAGGCCGCGCGCATCGCCGCGAACACCTCCAGCGGGTAGCGCATGCGGTTTTCCAGGCTGCCGCCGTAGTCGTCCGTCCGGATGTTCGATTTGGGCGAGATGAAGCGAGGAAATCAGGTAGCCGTGCGCCGCGTGCAGTTCGATCATGTCGAAGCCGCAGCGCGTCGGCCATCTCGCGTTGCGGCGACGAACTCGTCGCGCACGCGGTCCATGTCGGCGCGGTCCATCGCCTTCGGCACCGGGTTGGCCGGCGACCAGGGCAGCGCCGAGGCCGACAGCACCGGCCAGTTGCCCGACGGCAGCGGCGCATCCGTCCTCCTCCCAGCCGAGCTGGGTCGAGCCCTTGCGGCCCGGAATGGCCGATCTGGCAGCAGATCTTCGCCTGCGTCTCGGCATGGACGAAATCGACGAGCCGCTTCCACGCCGCCTCGTGCTCGGGCGCATAGAGGCCGGGGCAGCCGGGGGTGATGCGGCCCTCGGGGCTGACGCAGGTCATCTCGGTGTAGACGAGGCCCGCGCCGCCCTTGGCGCGTTCGGCATAATGCACGAAGTGCCAGTCGGTCGGGCAGCCGTCGACGGCCTTGTACTGCGCCATCGGCGAGACGACGATGCGGTTCTCCAGCGCCATGTCGCGCAGGCGGAACGGCGCGAACATCGGCTGCGCGCCCGGGCTGCGCCGCCCGGCCTGCTCCTGGAACCAGTCCTCGGCCTGCCGCAGCCAGTGCCGGGTCGCGCAGGCGCAGGTTCTCGTGGCTGATCCGCTGGCTGCGGGTCAGCAGCGAATAGGCGAACTGCATGCGGGCGGCATGTCGAGATAGCGCTCGACCTGCTCGAACCATTCCAGACAGTTGCGCGCCGCCGATTGCAGGCGCAGCACCTCGACCCGGCGTTCGTCCTGATAGCGGCGGAAGGCCTCCTCCATCGTCGGTTCGCTGTGCAGGTAGTCGGCCAGCGCAATCGCGCTGTCGAGCGCCAGCCGCGAGCCGGAGCCGATCGAGAAATGCGCCGTCGCCGCCGCGTCGCCCATCAGCACGACATTCTCGTGATACCACTTCTCGCAGATCACGCGCGGGAAGTTCATCCAGACCGCCGAGCCGCGCAGGTGGGCGGCGTTCGACATCAGCGCATGGCCGCCCAGGTGCGCTGCGAAGATGCGCTCGCAGGTGGCGATCGTCTCTTCCTTCGACATGTCGCTCGAAGCCCCAGGCGTCCCAGGTGTCCTGGCATGCATTCGACGATGAAGGTCGCGGTGTCGGCGTCGAACTGGTAGGCATGCGCCCAGACCCAGCCGTGCTCGGTCTTCTCGAAGATGAAGGTGAAGGCGTCGTCGAACTTCTGATGCGTGCCGAGCCAGACGAACTTGCACAGGCGCATGTCGACGTCGGGCTTGAAGACCTCGGCATATTCGCGCCGCACGGCCGAGTTGATGCCGTCGGAGGCGACCACCAGGTCGTAGTCGCGGCGGTAGTCCTCGGCCGAGCTGGAACTCGGTCTCGAAGCGCAGGTCCACGCCCAGCTCGCGCGCGCGCTCCTGCAGCAGGATCAGCAGCTTCTTGCGCCCGATCCCGGCAAAGCCATGGCCGCCCGAGACGGTGCGCACGCCGTCATGGACGACCGCGATATCGTCCCAATAGGCGAAGCTCGCGCGGATCGCCGCCGTGCTGACGGGATCGTTGCGCTCCATGTTGCGACAGCGCGTCGTCCGACAGGACCACGCCCCAGCCGAAGGTGTCGTTGGCCCGGTTGCGCTCCAGCACCGTCACCTGGTGCGAGGGATCGCGCAGCTTCATCGAGATCGCGAAGTACAGACCGGCAGGACCACCGCCGAGGCAAAGAACCTTCATGCCGCCGTCTCCTCATGTCCTGCGTGGCATGTAGCGTGCCACCCGGCAAAAACAATTTCAAGCTTGAAATTTCCTGCTTGGAATTTCCGCCCCGCGCGCGCAAAGTCGCGCCATGGCCGCCGAGATGCCCCCTCATGCCTCTGACGCCCCGGTGATCGGGGTTGCCGGGCTTGGCACGATGGGCCTCGGCATCGCGCAGGTCTTTGCGCAGGCCGGGCACCGGGTGCTGGTGACGGACATGGCCGAGGCCGCGCGAGAGACGGCGCTTTCGCGGATGGACGCGGCGCTCGCCCCGCGCGTGGCGGCCGGCAAGCTGACTGCGGACGATCTTTCGGCGACGCTCGACCGGGTCCGCGTCGTGGCGGGGCCGGATGCCCTGGGTGCGGCGGCCTTGGTCATCGAGGCCGTGGTAGAACGGGTCGACGCCAAGGTGGCGCTCTTTCGCGCCATCGAGGCCGCGTCGGACGCGGGCACGGTGCTGGCGACCAACACCTCGTCGCTGTCCGTGGCGAGCCTTGCGCGGCGGGCTGCGACGGCCAGAGCGCCTTGTGGGGCTGCATTTCTTCAACCCGGCCCCGGTGATGAAGCTGGTGGAACTCGTGACCCTGCCCGGCACGGCCCCGGACGCGGCAGGCACTCGCGCGGCAGGCTTGCGAGGGCGCGGGCAAGGTGGTCATCGACGCGCCCGACCGCCCCGGCTTCATCGTCAACCGCTGCGCCCGCCCCTACTATGGCGAGGCGCTGGCGATGCTCTCCGAAGGGCGGAGCGCCGGGCGAGATCGACGCGGCGATGGTCGCGGCGGGCTACCGGTCTGGGCCCCTTCTCGCTGATCGACCTGATCGGGGCCGACATCAACCTTGCGGCGACCGAAGGGCTTGGCCGACGGCGATGGATGGCCATCCGCGCTATCACGTCTTCGAGGCCTTGCGCGCGCAGGTCGCGCGGGGCGATCTGGGGCGCAAGACGGGCCGCGGCTTCGTCTATCCCGACGCCCTGCCCCCGCCGCCCGCCGATGCGGACGCCATCGCCCTGCGGATCGAGGCGACGCTGGCCAACGAGGCGGCCTGGCTTCTGGCCGAGGGCGGGACGACGCGCGAGGGGATCGACAGCGCCATGAAGCTTGGGCCTGAACTTTCCGCGCGGGCCGTTCGAGGCGCTGGCCCGGCATGGCGCCGCGCGCGTGATCGCGGAACTGGCACGGCTGGAACAGGCCGCGCCGAAGCCGTTGCGCGGACGCTACGAGGCCGCCCCCGCACTGAGGGAGGATGCATGACCGACGTCTTTCTCTGCACCCCGCGCCGCACGCCGATCGGGCGCTATGGCGGCGCGCTGGCCTCGGTGCGGCCCGACGACATGGTGGCGCATGTGATCGACGGGCTTCTCGATCTGCATCCGGGGCTGGCGGTGGACGAGGTGATCTTCGGCTGCGCCAACCAGGCGGGCGAGGACAATCGCAACGTCGCGCGGATGGGGGTGCTGCTGTCGCGCCTCGGCGACGGCGTGCCGGCGCTCACGGTGAACCGCCTCTGCGCCAGCGGCCTCGACGCGGTGATCGCGGGGGCACGGGCCGTGCGCGACGGGGCGGATGTGGTGATCGCGGGCGGGGTCGAGAGCATGACGCGCGCGCCCTTCGTGATGCCCAAGGCCGAGACGGCCTTTGCCCGCGCGCCCGAGGTCTTCGACACGACCATCGGCTGGCGCTTCGTCAACGCAGCGCATCGCGGCGGCCTATGGCACCGACTCCATGCCCGAGACCGCCGAGAACGTGGCGGCGGAATGGGGCATTTCCCGCGCCGATCAGGACGCCTTCGCCCTGCGCAGCCAGCAGCGCTATGACGCGGCCTGGCACGCGGCGGACATCCTGCCGGTGACGGTACCGGCGCGGAAGGGCGAGGCGGTGATCGTGACGGCGGACGAACACCCGCGCGCCACCTCGCTGGAGCGTCTCGCGTCTCTGCCCGCGCCGTTCCGGGCGGGGGGGACGGTGACGGCGGGCAATGCGGCGGGGATCAACGACGGCGCGGCGGCGCTGATCCTTGCTTCCGGCGGCGGGAGTGAAGCGGCACGGCTTGCAGCCGCTGGCGCGGGTCGGCGCGGCGGCTTCGGCCGGTGTCGCGCCGCGCGTCATGGGGATCGGGCCGGTGGCGGCGCTGGAGCGGCTGACGGCAGCGGACCGGGCGCGCGGCGGGCGACTATGACGTGATCGAGTTGAACGAGGCCTTCGCCGCGCAGGTGCTGGCCTGCACCCGGGCCTGGGGGCTGGCCGATGACGACGCGCGCGTGAATGCAAAGGGCGGCGGGATCAGCATGGGTCATCCGCTGGGCATGACCGGCGCGCGCATCGCCGGGACGGCGGCGCGGCGGCTGGCCGAAAGCGGCGGAACGGCGGCACTTGGCGACGCTGTGCGTGGGCGTCGGCCAGGGCGTGGCGCTGGAGCTTCTTTCGGTATGATTATGTTGCGACTTCAGATCGTTACGCGGACTATCTGAGCCAAAGCCTCAACTCATGGCCATTTCAGACAGATTAATGAAAGAGAAGCGATGTCAGACGGTTCCGGCTATTTCCTCTACCACTCCATCGGCCAGTACCCCGGCAAGGCCGAGGCGCTCGCCGCGGCGATGGCCGAGTTCGCACGTGTCTGGGGCGCGGCGGATGATGGGCAATGGGGCTATGCGCTGACCCAGCGGGCGCGGTTCGTCGAGCGCTGGCGTGCGATCCTCGGCGCGCCCGAGGGCAGCGTGACGACCTGCGAGAGCGTGACGCAAGGCATGCACATGCTGATGACGGCGCTGCCAAAGGACAGGCTGCGGGGAAAGACGGTGCTGGTTGCGGCGCGACTGCTTTCCGTCGAACCATTTCCTTCTGACGGGCCTGCAGGAGCGGTTCGGCTTCACGCTTGCGAACCGTGCCGCTGCGGCAGGGCGCGGCCTGGGTCGAGGACGAGGACTATCTTCGCCGCCTGGGGCCCGGATGTGGGCCTGGCGCTGCTCACCTGGGTCAGTTCGACCTCGTCGCACCGGGTGGACCTTGCGCCGCTGGTCGCGCATGGCCGCCGGATGGGGTCGGTGATCGGCGTGGACATCACGCAGGCGGCGGGGCTGCTGCCGTTCAGCGTGACCGATCCGGCGGTGGATTTCACCGTCTCGACCAGCCTGAAATGGATGTGCGGCACGCCGGGCGCGGGCATCCTGCATGTCGCCCCCGCCACTGATCGCGGAGTGCGAGCCGGAGTTGCGCGGCTGGTTCAGCCAGGAGAACCCATTCTCGTGGGATCTGGACAGGTTCGCCTTTGCGCCCGACATCCGCCGCTTCGACAACGGCACGCCGGGGGTGATGGCGGCCCTCGCCTCGCTGCCCGCGCTCGACTGGCACGCCGCGCAGGACGGGGCGGCGATGGTGGCGCAGAACCGGCGGATGACGGCGCGGATCATCGACGGCGGCAGAGGATTTGGGCCTCGCCCTCGTCACGCCGAAACCCGAGGCGCAGCGGGGCGGCAGCGTGATGATGCGCCTCGCCTCGCCCGAGGCGGCGCAGGCCACGCTCGCCGCGTTCCGCGCCGAAGGACTGTTCGCCGACGCGCGCGGGCGCGGTGCTGCGCCTGTCGCCGGGCTTCGTCACGACGGACGAGGGCGTGGACGGCTGATCGGGATGCTGCCGGCAGGCCCGCTGACGCGCCCAGCTCAGGCGAAGCTGCGGATCGTGGCGAGCGCGCCGTCCAGCGCCTTGCCCTCTTCGTCCTGCAGCGCGGCCTCGCGCAGGCGGCGCGCCCAGTCGGCGGCATCCTCGCGCCCGGCGACAAGGGCAATGCCCGCCAGCACGCGGTCGAACTTGCTCTGCCCGCGCGCATGGGTGTCGGAATAGCCCTTGATCAGGCGGCGGCAGCGGATCACCTCGACCGCCAGATCGTAGTTGGCCGGCAGATATGCCATGCGCCGTGCTAAGCCAGCCTCCAGATGCGCCACCTCCTGCGCGTGGCGCAGGGTGCGCCGCCGCCAGCCGCGCAGGCCGCCCGCAAGATGCAGCAGCAGATAAGCCGCGCAGGCTGTCGGTCCGCAGGTGGCGGCCCTTGCTGAACCAGCGGTCGAGCCGCGCCATCCAGTCGGGTCGGCCGCGATCCGCGCACCCAGCCCCGCGGGCAGCAGCCCCGACGATCTCTTCGGCGCGGGGGTGCAGGAATTCGGTCAGCTGCATCAGGTTCGCCTCGCGCACCCCCATCTCGCCCCGGATGCGGTCGAAGCGCGCGGCGCGGGTCTTGAGGTCGGCCACGCGGATCACGTCGTCATAGGCCATGGCGTTGGCGATGTACTTCGCCGCCTCGCGCGTCAGCAGGTGGCCGCGCGCCGCGTCGTCCCGCGCGCAGGACGCGCGTCGAGCCGGTCCAGATACTCCGCCCCATAGGCAAGGTCCTGGAAATCCACCACCTTGCGCAGCCCGGCCAGGGCCATGTCGCGGCACCGGCGCGGGATAGCGCGGCAACGCGGTCGGCCAGCGCCGTCCACTTCGCCAGCAGACGGCGCAGGGCCCTGCGGAGCCTGCAGCAGGCGGCCGGGGCCGCGGCGGCGGCGCTCGGGCGGGGCGCCAGCGCCGCCGCGAATCCAGGCCGCGCAAAGGCGCGCAGCGAGCCTTCGACCCCCTTGCCGCCCGCCCGGATCGCCGCCTCGAACGCCTCGCGCGGGAAGGGCAGCGCCCCGGACGCGGCCAGCGCGCCGAACAGGCTGGCCGAGATGACCGACCCTGCTTGCAACCGCCAGCGCGTCGAAATCGCGCCGCCAGAAGCCGGCGCGCCGCGATCTCGGCGGCCGCCAGCGCCTCTTCCGTGCTGGCCACGCCATCGCCCGGCACCGATCTTCTCCGACACCGCCAGCACGCGGTGGGTCGAGGCGATCAGCGACGGTCCGGTCGGGCGTCACGAAGCCGCGCAGGATCGCGCGCCCGCCTCCATCATCTCGGCGGCGATCAGGATGTCGACATCGCCCGCCGCGGGCATCAGCGAGAAGACCGGCGTGCGATCCGAGGCCGGGCACATCTCGACATAGTAGATCGTGGCCCCGGTGCGCTGCGACACGCCCGCCACCGAGGTCGCCTGCGCGACATAGCCGTTCCGCCGCGCCAGATCCTCGATCCAGTTCGGTCAGCACGCCGCCGCCCTGCCCGCCCACGGCCATGACGGCCAGCTTGATGACGCCGTCGAGACGGGCATCGGGGGCGCGGGCGGGAAGATCGTGGATCGTCATGCGGCCCCCCCGAAGGTCAGGCGTCGGGCGGCGCGACGGGCTTGCAGCCAGCCGATGACACGGGCGCGGAAGGCGGCGCGGCGCCGCTCCCATGCCGACGGGTTGTGCACCACGTCGGCGCGGTAGAACGACGGGCAGAGGATGGCGGCATCCGCCACCTCGCCGCAATTGCCGCAGCCGACGCAGGACTGGTCGATGCTGGCCACGGGATCGTCGCGCAGCGGATCGTCCAGCTTCTTGAGGCTGACAGCGAGGGGCAGCCCGACAGCCGCATGCAGGCATGGTCGCCGGTGCAGACCTCCTCATCCACGCCGAAGCGCGGGGTCTCGACCCGGCGGCCCTCCTTGATCGCCTGCTTGCGCAGCGGCTTTTCGCGCCGCTGCTTGTTCAGCATGCATTCGGACGAGGCGACGATCACCTTCGGGGCCGGGGCTGTCGGTCGTCAGCGCCTCGCGGAACAGGTCGCGCAGCTTGCCGACGTCGTAGGTGTTCGGTCCACCTGGCGCACCCAGGGCACGCCGATGCCCTTGACAGCGCCTGGAGATCGGGTTGCTTCGTCGCCTTGGTCGCGTTGTCGGCGCGGGACGACATGATGTCCTGCCCGCCCGTCGCGGCGGAGTAGTAGTTGTCGACGATCACCGCCAGCGCCGTCGGACTTGTTGAACACCATGTTGGTGAAGGACGGACGACAGCCCGTTGTGCCAGAACCCGCCGTCGCCGATGATCGAGATCGGGCGGCGCTCGCCGCCGCCGTCGAAGGCCGCGTTGGCCGCGGGGCCGAGGCCGTAGCCCATCGTCGCGCCGCCGATCTCGAAGGGCGGCAGCGCGCCGAACAGGTGACAGCCGATATCGGCGCTGATCTGGTGCTTGCCCAGTTCCTTCTGCACCAGCTTCATCGCGGCGAAGATCGGGCGTTCCGGGCAGCCGGTGCAGAAGCCCGGCGGGCGGATCGGCACGGTCTTCGACAGGTCGGGGATCGCGGGCCGATCCTCGTTCGGGGCGCGGACGCGGGCGGGCAGCAGCTGGGGCGCGGCCTGCTTTCAGGAAGGCCGCGATCGCCGTCGAGCATGACCTGGCCCGGTGTATTCCCCGGCCATCGGCAAGCATGCCCTTGCCATGCAGCTTCGTCGTGGACCCGGCGCGGTAGAGGAAGGTCGACAGCGCCTGCTCGATGAACTCGGGCTGGCCTTCCTCGACCACCAGCACGTGGTCCTTGCCCGCGCAGAAGTCGAGAAACTCCGACGTTCACAAGCGGATAGGTGACGTTCAGCACGTAAAGCGGCACCTGCGTCTCGCCATAGAGGTCGGCCAGACCCAGCCGCTGCAGCGCGCGGATGACGCCGTTGTACATGCCCCCTTGCAGCGACGATGCCGACGGGCGCCGTCGTGCGGGCCGAAGACCTCGTTCAGCTTGCGCTCGACGATGAAGCGCTCGGCGGCGGGCCAGCGGTTCTTCACCTTGTCCTGCTCATGCGCGTAGGACATCGGCGGCAGCACGACGCGGGCGAAGTCGCTGCGGGGGTTCGACAGCGCCTCGCGCACGGTCAGCGGCGGGCGCTGGTTGTCGCGGGTGGTGAACTGGCCGGTGACATGGCAGGACCGGATGCGCACCATCAGCATCACGGGCGTGTTCGACGCCTCGGACAGCTCGAACCCGTCCTCCACCGCCTTGACGATGCGAGGGCAGGTTCGGGCGCGGGTCCAGCAGCCAGAACTGCGACTTCATCGCGAAGGCGTGGCTGCGTTCCTGCATGATGCGAAGAGCCTTCGCCGTAGTCCTCGCCCACGATGACCAGCGCGCCGCCGGTCACGCCCGACGAGGCGAGGTTCGCCAGCGCGTCCGAGGCGACGTTGACCCCGACCGAGCCCTTGAAGGTCACCGCCCCCCGGATCGGGTAATGGACGCGAGGCCGCCAGCATCGCCGCCGCCGCCGCCTCGTTCGCGTTGGCCTCGAAGCGCACGCCAAGCTCGGCCAGCAGGTCCTCGGCGTCGGCCAGCACGTCCATCAGGTGGCTGATCGGCGCGCCCTGGTAGCCGCCGACATAGCCCACGCCGTTTTCCAGCAGCGCCTTGGTGATGCGCGAGGATGCCCTCGCCGGTGAAGGTCTCGCCCCGCGCCCAGCCGCAGGTCTTCGACTTCCGCCTTGAAGGAGCGTTCGGCCATGGTCGTTGCCGCCCTGGCGGCGCGTCTCAGATCTCGTGCTTGCGGATGTTGCGGCAGCATCTTCTGCAGCGTGCCGACGAAGGCGCGGCGTTCCTCCTCGGGGATGCCGCGGAACATCCGCGCATGGGCCTCGGCCATGTGCGGCCAGAGCGTCTCGAAGGCGGCGCGGCCCGCATCGGTGATGAAGACGCGCGTGGCGCGGCTGTCGGTCGGCGTCGGCCTCGCGCCGGATCAGGCCCTCGCCTGCCAGCGCGTCGAGCGCGCGGCTGAGGGTGGACTGCTCGACCACGGCATAGACCGCGAGTTCGCCGGATCAGCGGGCCGTCGATCACCGACAGCACCGCCAGCGCGCGCATCTTCGGCGTGGTCAGGCCCAGCCCCGCCATCTCGTCGCGCAGCGAGGCGTTGTAGCGGCCCATGATGCGGTTCATCAGGTAGGGCGCGAAGTTCTGCAGGCCGATCTCGCCCAGGCGCTCGGCTCGATGGGGCGCTGGTCGGTCATGCGCCAAGCGCCTTTCGCCGCAAGAAAGCCCGAGCCGCCGCCAAGGCCGGGGCCGGGATGGGTCGAGGCGCCGATGTGGCGCAGCCCGCGCACCAGCGCGGTGCCGTTGGTCGACTGCGCGAAGGGCCGCCAGATGAAGAACTGGTCGATGGAGCAGGCCCCGCCATAGGGATCGCCGCCGACAAGGTTGATGTTCATCGCCTCCAGATCGGCGGGGGAATAGGCGCGGCGGGCCAGCTTGATGCGGTCGAAGCCCTTGATGTGGCGCGACAGGATGCGCTCGATCCGGTCGGCAAAGGCCTCGCGCGTGGCCTCGGTCCAGTCGGGCGTCGTCTCGATCTCGCCCGCCGCATCGCCCTTGATGATGCGCGGCGCGTCGGGGATCTGCAGCCAGAGGATCGCCTTGCCGTCCGGGCAGCGCGAGGGGTCGAGCGCGGTGCGGCTGGCCCACGCAGATCGTGGGGGTCGCGGGCAGCATCCCGCGCTCGGCCTCGTTCGCAGGATTTCGAGACCGAGTCGATGCCGTCCGCCAGGTGGATCAGCGCCACATCCTCCAGCCCCGGCGTCAGCCACTCGATGGCGGCCGTCGAGCGCGTAGTGCAGCTGGAAGTTGCCGCGCCCGTGGCGGAAGGCCTGCGCCGCCGCGCGATCCTCGGGCAGGTTCACGTCGCGCAAGAGGCCGCTGCATCAACTGGCCCGGCGCGACCGAGGCGAGGACCGAGCGGGCCGCGATCGTCTCGCCCGAGGCCAGGGCGCACGCCGGTGACCTGGCCATTCGTCGACCACGATCCGGTCGACATCGGCGCCGCTGCGGATCTCGCCGCCCTTCTCCTCGATCAGCGCCGCGAAAGGCCGTCGACCGCCTGCCCTGCCCCGCCCTTGACGACCGGCGCGCCGGCCGCCTCCAGCGCGAAGGCGATGACCTTGCCCATCTTGCCGGAATAGGCGCTTTCGGGCGTCAGCCCGGTATGCAGCACCCAGGGCGCCCAGAGCGCCTGCACGGTCGGGCTTTGATAGCCGTCTCCAGCCAGCCGCGCGCCGGGGCCAGCGCCGCGCCGAACCAGGCCATCAGACCGCGCAAGCCGCGCTCGCCGCGCCTGCCCGATCATCAGCTTCAGCGTCGGCCAGGACCAGAGCGACCCGCCCAGCAGGCGCGAACAGGAACGGCGCCTCGGCCTCGATCCCGCCGACATCGGCCGCGTGCCGGTCGCCGTCGCCCGGCGGCAAGCGCGTTCAGCGCGGCGACGTTCGCCGCGCGGTCGGTCGTCAGCACCAGCGCCGCGCCGTCCGGGCGCAGGACGGCCGTCGGGATGCGGCGTGTGGCAGAGCTCGAACCCGTGCCGGGCGAGATCGCCCGCCGAGCGCCGCATAGGCCGGCGAGGTCAGGAACAGCACGAAGGTCGCCGCCATCACGTCATGGTGGAAGCCCGGCAGCGTGATCTCTTCGGTGCGCATGCAGCCGCCGATCCGGTCCTCCCGCTCCAGCACCAGCACGCGCTGCGCCCTTGCGGGCGAGCAGCGCCGCCGCGACCAGCGCGTTGATGCCGCGAGCCGATGATGACGTGATCGGCGGCCACCCGTCAGCCTTTCGGCACCAGCGCCAGCGCGCGGATGGGCGAGCCGGTGCCATGCTCGATCTTGAGCGGTGCCGCAATCAGGATCGCGCCCTTTGCGCGGCAGCTTGTCGAGGTTCGCAAGGAGGCGAGGCCATAGCGGTTGGCCTTGTGCAACAGGTTGTGCGCCGGGAACGGCGGCGTCATGCCGCCCGCCTGCCCCGCATCGGTGCCGATGCACTGGCTGCCCCAGCCGACGATGCCCTTGCCGATCAGATACTCGATCACCTCGGCGGTCGGCCCCGGCGTGTGCGGGCCGGTCTCGTTCGCGTTCAGGAACAGCCGCCTCGTCATGCGCGCGCTTGTCCCAGTCGGAGCGCAGCACGACCCATTCGCCTGCGTTGATCGCGCCGTGCTTGGCCTCCCAGGCCTTCACATGCTCGATGGTCAGCAGGAAATCCGGGTTCGCCGCACATTCCGCCGAGAAGTCGAGCACGTTGACCGGGGCGACCAGCTTCTGCACCGGCAGCGTGTCGGTGTAGCCGTCGGGATAGTCCTTGCCGGTGATCCAGTGGTGCGGCGCGTCGAAATGCGTGCCGGAATGCTCGCCCAGCTCCAGCCAGTTCCAGGCCCAGAACGGACCGTCCTGGTCGTATTCGCAGATCCGGTGGATCTTGATCGGCGGCGTGTCCTTGGCGAAATCCGGCGGCAGCTTCAGCAGCGGCGTCTCCGGGCCCAAGCACGCCCGAGCAGTCCACCACCTCGATGCCGCCCGAAAGCAGCATCGCGCCGAGGTTCTCCAGAACCTGTTGCAGAGGCCATCGCCATTCTCCCTGTCGTCTGGCGGGTCTGAAGGCCCGCGTCGCTGAATCATGCTAGACAGAATTAAATGCATTTGCAAATATCCTTGCGTCAAGAACGACGGGGAACCATGACCGGCAGCTACGACGCCATCCTGATCGGGGCCGGGCCACAACACGCTGGCGGCGGCGCTGCATCTGTCTGCCAAGGGCTGGCACGTCGGTGTGTTCGAACAGGCCGCCGTCGCCGGGCGGCGCGGTCAAGACCGGCGAATACACGCCTGCCCGGCTTCCGCCACGACTGGGCGGCGATGAACCTGTCGCTGTTCGCCGGATCGCCGTTTTTCAAGGCATATGGCGCATGAATTGCAGCGGCACGGCTGGCCTTCGCCCCGGTCGCCGATTGCTTCGCCTCGTCTTTCCCGGACCGGACATGGGTCGGCGTCTCCACCGACCTTGCCGCGACCACGGCGCGGATCGCGCGCCCTCTCGGCCGGCGACGCCGAGACCTGGCAACGGCTCGTGGCGGGATTTCCCGGCCGAGGCCGCCGCATCTGTTCGGCCTGCTTGGGCAGTCCGATGCAGATACGTGCGCTCGCATATTTCATGTTTAAAACGCTTCGCGCCAAGGGCTTGGGCGGCACGCTGGACATGGGGCGGTTCCTGCTGTCCTCGCCGCGCGACTGGCTGGATGGAGACCTTCGAGATCGACGAAGGTGCGCGCGATGCTCGGCGCCTGGGGCATGCATCTCGATTTCGCGCCCGACATCGCGGGCGGTGCGCTGTTCCCCTACCTCGAAGGGATGGCGAACCAGAGCTTCGGGATGGTCCTCGGCCAGGGCGGGGCGGACACCATGATCGCGGGCGCTGGTCGCGGCCATCGCGGCGCGCGGCGGGACGGTGGAGTGCAACGCGCCGGTGGCGCGCATCCTGCACGACGGGCGGCGGGCGACCGGGGATCGAGCTGGCGGACGGGCGGCGGCTGACCGCCTCGCGCGCCGTGATCGCGGGCGTGGCGCCGGGCGCGCTGGCGCGGCTGACCGGCGGCACGGGCGAGGCACGGTTCGACCGCGCGATGAACGATTTCGCCCACGCGCCCGGCACGATGATGATCCATCTGGCGCTGGACGGCCTGCCCGACTGGGCGCGCGGGCGAGGAGCTTGCAGCGCTTCGCCTATGTCCACCTCGCGCCCTCGCTCGACCAGATGGCGCGGACCTATGCGCAGGCGCAGGCGGGGCTGCTGCCGGACGAGCCGGTGCTGGTCGTCGGCCAGCCGACCGCCGTCGACCCGTCGCGCGCGCCCGAGGGCAAGCATGTGCTCTGGCTGCAGGTGCGGATGGCCCCCGGCGACGATCAGGGGCGACGCCGCCGGGCAGATCGCGGCGACCGACTGGGCCGAGGCGGCCGACCCCTTTGCCGAGCGGGCGCTTGCGATCCTGGAGACGCTATGCGCCGGGAACGCGGGCGAAGATCCTCGGCCAGCGGATCGTCACGCCGCTGGACCTCGAGGCGCGACAACCCCAACCTTGTGGGCGGCGACCAGGTCTGCGGCAGCCATCACCTGTCGCAGAATTTCCTCTTCCGACCCGCTGCGCGGCCACGCGGACGGCTCCACCCCGATCGCGCAACCTGCACCTGACCGGTGCCGCCGTCTGGCCCGGCGCGGGGACGGGCGCGGGTTCGGGCTTCCTTCTGGCCAGAAAACTGGCAGGCTGACGAACAAACCAACAACAGGGATGACACAGATGAACCTCAACCGTCGCAGTCTTCTGAAGCTCTCCGCCGCCTCGCTCGCACTCGGGGTGACCGGCCTGCCCGCCCTCGCCGCCATCGACGAGCTGGTGATCGCCTACAACGTCACCCTGCCCTCCTGGGACCCGACCGTGGGCCCAAGCGCGGTGAACCCGACCATCCAGGGCATCTACCAGTCGGTCTTCGACCAGTTCATCCTGCCAGAACCCTGACCTGACGCCCGCGCCCGGCCTGCTCACCGAATGGGGCTGGAACGAGGACCGCACGAAGGTGACCATGACGGTGCGCGAGGGCGTGACCTGGCACGACGGCAGCGCCCTTCACCGCCGAGGATGTGGCCTGGTCGCTGGAGCGCGCCGCGAACCCCGAGACCGGCAACCCGATCCAGTTCGTCTGGAGCACGCTGACCAACTTCACGGTCGACGGCAACACGGTGACGGCCGACGTGATGCAGTTCGACCCGACGATCTTCAAGTGGATGTATTTCCTGACCGGCTACGTCCTGCCCAAGGCCTATTACGAGAAGGTCGGCGCGGAAGGGTTCGAGGCCGCGCCCATCGGCACCGGCCCCTACATGGTCGACAGTTTCGAGCGCAACGCCTTCGTCCGGCTGAAGGCCAACCCGAACTACTGGGGCGGCAAGCCCGAGTTCGAGACGGTGACGATCAAGTTCGTCCCCGATGCCGCGAGCCGCGTGGCCGAGATCGAGAGCGGCAACAGCCATGTCACGCTGGAAATGCCCTATGAGGAATACGACCGTCTGAAGGCGGGCGGGATGACGGGCTATGCCACGCCGATCTCGGACATCGGGATGATCTTCCTGAACGACATCGACGTGATGACTCGACCCCAACGTGCGCAAGGCGGCGGCGCATGGCCATCGACAAGCAGACGATCATCGACCGGCTGCTGTCGGGCTATGGCGTGCACGATCGACACGCTGCAGACGCCGGAATACGAGGCCTACGACGCCTCGATCACGGTGCCCTACGACCCGGCGAAGGCGATCGAACTGCTCGCCGCCTCGGGCTATGGCCCGGACAACCCGGTGAAGTTCAAGATCCAGACGACCAAGGGCTTCAAGCCCAAGGATTACGAGATGATCCAGGCCATCGTCGGCCTGTGGCGCAAGGTCGGGATCGAGGCCGAGATCGAGGTCTACGAGATCGCCAAGCATTACGAGCTGCGCGCGGCCGACCAGCTTGCCCCGCCGCCTTCTACAACTGGGGCAACTCGGTCGGCGATCCGACGACCTCGACCGGCTTCGCGATGTTCGGCCCCTCGCCGCATTCGGTCTGGGATGGCGAGGAGCTGATCGACGATGATCGGCCCGCTCTGGGGCGAGCCGGACGAGGCCAAGCGGATCGCGGGCTGGAAGGCGGTCGACAAGCTACATCGCCGAGAACGCGCTGGTGATCCCGCTGCTGCAATATGTCCAGCCGATCCTGGCCGCGCCGGGGGTGGTGGTGACGCCGCACGCCTCGGGCGCGCTGCTGCCCGCGCTGATGAAACGGGCCTGACGGCCTGATCGCGCGGCCGCCTGACCAGCCGGGCGGCCCCTGCCCCGAACGATGCAGCTTCTGCGCACCGTCCTTCTGCGACTGCTGACCACGGCGATCACGCTGTGTCGGCGTGGCCGTCATCGTCTTCGTCGTCATCCGGGTCGTGCCCGGCAACCCCATCGCGATGATGCTGCCGCCCGGCGCGACGGAAGAGGACATCGCCCGGCTGACGGCGCTTTACGGCCTCGACAAGTCGATCTGTCCAGCAGTTCGTGATCTGGGCCGACCGGCGTGCTGCACGGCGATTTCGGCACCTCGATCACGCACGCGCCAGCCGGTGCTGGGGCTGGTGCTCGGCCGCCTGCCGGCGACGCTGGAGCTGTCGATCATGGCGCTGGTCATCGCCGTGATCCTCGGCGGTTCCGCCGCGCTGACCGGCACGCGGCTGCGCGGCGGACGCGGACCGAAGGCGGCCATCGACGTCGCCAACGGCATGGCGCTGTCGGTGCCGGATTTCCTCTGGGGGCTGGTGCTGATCCTGCTGTTCGGCGTGCTGCTGCCGGTCTTCCAGATCTCGGGCCGGGTCACGCCATCGCTCGACCTGCCCTTCACGACGCAACTTCTACCTGTTCGAGAGCATCGCTGCGGCTGCGCTTCGACCTGACGGCCGACATCGTCGCGCACATGTTCATGCCGGCACTGGCGCTGGCGATCCCGCTGGCGGCGATCATCGGGCAGCTTCTGAAGCAGTCGCTGAAGGAAACGATGCACCTCGACTACGTGACGCTGGCCCGGACCAAGGGCTATGCCGAGACGCGCGGTGATCCTGCGCGAGGCGCTGCCGAACGCGATCCTGCCGACGCTGACGCTGGTCGGGGTGCAGTTCACCTTCCTGATCGGCGGCACCGTCATCATCGAGCGGCTGTTTTCCTACGAAGGCCTCGGCAACATGGCCATCGACGCGGTCATCAACCGCGACCTGCCGCTGATCCAGGGCATCGTGATCCTCTTCGCGGTGATCTTCACGGCGGTGAACCTGATCGTCGACCTGACCTATGCCGCGCTGAACCCGAGGCTGCGGCATGGCTGACGGGCGCGGGCAGGTCAGGCGGCGGGCGGGGCTGCGGCTGTGGCTGTCGGCGGGCTGGCTTTCGGTGCTGGTCTGTCGCCGCCCTGCTGGCCCCCTGGATCGCCCCCCACGACCCGCTGGCGCAGGACCTGTTCCTGGGCCGCCTGCCGCCCTTCTGGGTGGACGGGGCCGAGCCCGGCTATTGGCTGGGCACCGACAGCCTGGGCCGCGATGTGCTGATCCGCATCCTGTATGGCGCGCGCATCGCGCTGCTGGTGGCGCTGGTCGCGGGCACAATCACCTGCCTGCCATCGGGGCCGACGCTCGGGCTGCTGGCGGGTTTTCTGCGCGGCTGGGTCGATGTCGTGATCTCGCGGCTGATCGACATCTGGATGGCCTTTCCGCCGGTGCTCTTCTCGATCCTGCTGATCGCGGTCATCGGGCCGGGGCTGTCCTCGATCATCATCGCCATCGTCGTGATCGACTGGACGCGCTTCGCCCGCGTGATCCGGGCCGAGGCGATGGCGCAGGGCGCGATGGACTATGTCGCCTCGGCCGCAGGTGGCCGGGCTGCGGCCGGCATGGGCACGATGGTGACGCGAGATCCTGCCCAACGTGCTGCCCACCATCGTCGTGCTGCTGACGCTGGAGATGGGCATCGCCGTGATCGTCGAGGCGATCCTGTGCTTCGTGAACCTCTCGATCTCCACCGACGACCCGACCTGGGGCGGCATGATCGCCGAGGGGCGCACCAGTCGATCTATCAGGCCTGGTGGGTGCTGGTCTTTCCGCTGATCGCGCTGTTCCTGACGGTGCTGACCTTCAGCCAGCTGGGCGAAGGGCTGAAGGACCGCTTCGATCCGGTGCTGCGATGAGCTTCCTGCTCGATCCGGGGTCTTTCCGCCCGTGTGAAGGGCGCGTCCGAACGCCTCTTGCGCGACGTCTCGCTGGAGGTCGCGGCGGGCGAGGTGCGCGGGCTGGTCGGCGAAAGCGGCGCGGGCAAGTCGATGATCGGCAAGGCGGTCCTGGGCATCCTGCCCCGCGCGGTCGAGGTGCTCTCGGGGCGAAATCCTGCTGGACGGGGTGGACCTGCTGCGCCTGCCGCCCGCCGAACGGCGCCGCCGCGTGGGCGCAAGCTGCGCGCTGATCCCGCAGGACCCGCTGACGGCGCTGAACCCGTCGCGCCGCATCGGGCCGCAGATCACCGACCGGCTGGTGGATATCCTCGGCTGGCCGCGCGCCAAGGCCGAGGCGCGGGCGCGCGGAATTGCTGGCCGAGGTGCAGATCGCCGACGCCGACGCGCGTGATGCGCAGCTATCCGCACGAGCTGTCGGGCGGCATGCGCCAGCGCATCCTGATCGCCTCGGCCTTCGCCGCCGAGCCGAAGCTGATCGTCGCGGACGAACCGACGACCGCGCTCGACGTGACCGTGCAGAAGCAGATCCTGCGCCTGATCGCCGGGATGCAGGCGCGCCACGGCACGGCCCTTCTGTTCGTGACGCATGACCTGGGCGTGGTCTCGAAGGTCTGCCAGAGCCTGACCGTGCTCTATGCCGGGATGGTGGTGGAGGATACGACGGTGCGCGATTTCTTCCGCGCCCCCCGCCATGCCTATTCGCAGGCGCTGCTGGCCGCGACGCCGAAGTACACCGATCCCGACGGCTCGCTGATGCCGGTGTCCGACGCGGTGATCGCGGGCGTGCAGGCCGAGGTGGCGTCGGCCGATGCGGGGTGGCGGCATGGCTGAGGCGCTGTATTCCGCTGCACGACCTGCGGCTGTCGCTGCCCGACATGACGCGCAAGCCGCTGCTCGGGGCCGCGCCCCGGATCGAGATCCTCAAGGGCCTGACGCTTCGACCTTCCGCGCGGTGCGGTCACGGGCATTGTCGGCGGATCAGGTTCGGGCAAGTCGACGCTGGGCCGGGCGCTGGTGCGGCTGCTGGAGCCGACGGGCGGCACGATCCGCTTCGACGGACAGCGACATCACCCATCTGGACGAGGACCGGCTGCGCCCGCTGCGCCGGCGCTTCCAGATGATCTTCCAGGATCCGATGTCGTCGCTGAACCCGCGCCATCGGGTCGGAACGATCATCGCCGCGCCGCTGAGGCTGCACGGCTTCGACGGGATCGAGGGCCGGGTGGACCGCGCGCTCGATCAGGTCGGCCTGCTGCGCAGCTTCCGCCAGCGCTACCCGCACGAGCTGTCGGGCGGGCAGCGCCAGCGCGTCGGCATCGCCCGCGCCATCGCGCTGGAGCCCGAGTTCATTCTGGCGGACGAGATCGTGTCGGGCCTCGACGTCTCGACCCAGGCGCAGGTGCTGCACGCTGCTGGAAACGCTGGTGCGCGAGCTTGGCCTGACGCTGGCCTTCATCAGCCACGACCTCTCGGTGGTCCGCCGCCTCTGCTCGCGGATCGTCGTGCTGCAGGCGGGCCAGGTGGTGGAACAGGCCGAGACGGCCCGCCTCTTTGCCGCGCCCGCCGCCGACTATACACGCGCCCTGATCGACGCGATTCCGCTGCCGGATCCCGACCAGCCCTGGACCTGAGCGGCTTTCGGCTGTCGCAATGGAACTTTCCGGCAGGGTGGCGCTTGTTTCTCGAGCCGGGCCAATTCGGCGCTGCTGTTTCCCGTCTGAAACGTGTATCCTGTAGTCGGACATTTTGGCTGCCATAGTTTTGCCCGAGTCGTAGAATCGGCGACAGGGAATCAGGTCATTGCAGGAGCGCGCGGGCCGTGGACGACGCAAACGGCTTGGACGGACAGCATGACGGGGGCGACGAGCATTCCGTCGTCATGAAGCTGCTGACGTCGGAGAACTGGCAGAAGCGCCTGGAAGAGGCGCGTCAGTCGCGAGAAAAGATCCTTGCCCAGAAGCCGGTCACCCGAAAGCCCTTGGCGGGTCCGGTGCCCTTTGACGAAGCCATGCGTCGGTCGGGTTTGGGCGCACGTCCTGTCCCTGCAGCGCCGCCCCGTGACGCGACCTTTCCCCAAGAGCCGAAGGACAATGCGGTTGACGGTGGCTCCTTGCCGCCAAACCCTGTGTTTCGCATCGGGCCGAAAGGCCGACCCGCTCTGGTGCCGAGGGGCGAACCGGCCACAGCACTGAAGCTGCCGACAGCGCCACGCCAGGTGCCGCCTTCCCCGACCCGCGAGGGCAGCACCCTTCTGCCCGCGCTTGCCCCGGTTGCCGCCACGCCGGCGGTTGTCCCGGTCACAACGGGCACGGCGCAACAGTCGCCCGCGCGCGGGATCGGTCTGCGCGGCATGGCCGGGTTCGGGATCGGGGTGCTTGCCGGTGTCGGGATCACCACCCTCCTGTGGATGGGCCGCCCGGATGTGGCGGGGCTGCCCGGTCCGGTGGCGGAGGCGGCAGGACCTGCCGTCGTCACGCCGCGCGCCGTGGAGACTGCGGCCCCGGCAGAGACAACCGCGGCCCTTGTGACGACCAATGCCCCGCCGCTTGGCGCACCTGCTGTCACGGACCGGCTTGCAGCCGCTGCAAACCCTGTCGCCCCCCCGCGAGACGCGGACCCCGTCACCATTCCGTTGGACGCGGGTCCCGGACCGCAGATCGGTCAGCGTCCCGGGGCACTTGTCGCGCCCGCAGCCGAGGCGTTGCCAACCGGCCCGGCGGCGCTGTCGGTCCCGGTCGTGGAGCCTGTGGTGGTGGAACTTGCACAGCCGCAGGCCGAGGTGGCGGCAGCCTGGCCGGGTGCGGTCCTTCGTCCGGCCGTGATGGTCGCGCCCGGTGTCGGCGGAGCGGCCCCAGGCCTCGCCGATGCAGCCGTCGCACTGCCCGATCTTCCGGCGATCCCGCAGGTTCTTGCCCACATGACAGCCCCCCCGCCCCCTGCGGAAGATGTGGCGGCGCACGCCTCCGCGCTCGGTGCGGTCGCGGCAGCACCGAGTCCAGTGGCGTTGCGTATTCCCGGCGCGCATGAGGCGCGCCCCGCCCCCGTGGCACCGCCCCCACCCCCCGTGCTTGCCCCGACCGCCAGCCAGCGCCCGAAGGTCTTTGCGCCGTCCGGCACAGGCCCGCTGGACACACAGGTGGCGGTCAAGGTGCTGGCACCGAAAGCCCTGCCCGGTGCCGAAGTGGCGGCGCTGGCCTCGGGCCTGCGATCGGCGGGTTATGCGGTGGGTGATCCCACGCCGGTGGGCGTGAAGGTCAGCGCGACGCATGTGCGCTACTACCACCCCTCCGACCGTGCCTCGGCGGAAACGCTCGCGCTGCGCTTCAAGGGCGAGGCGCGGGACTTCACCGGTTCGGGCAACCAGCCCCCGGCGGGCACGATCGAGCTCTGGCTGCAAGGTGCCGCGCCGAAGGCCACCAAGGCCAAGCCGGCCAAGGTCAAGGCGAAGGCATCCGGGACCGGCAAGGCAAAGGTCAGGAAGGCCCCGGCAGAGGATCCGCAGGTTCGCGCGCTGCGCGAGCGTGTGCTGAGCAAGTTGAAGTCGGTGAACAAGTCCTGATCCCGGCCAGACGGGATCTTGCGCATCGGAACCGCTGAACGGGGCGGACGATGGCGACGGAAAGGAGACGGCGATGAAACGATTTTACGCGGTGGCACGGATCGGGGCAGTTGCCGCGATACTGGGGGCCGGGGCGATAACGCTCGTCCCGGGCGCGGCGCGGGCAGAATACAGCCTGCAGACGCTGGAAACGATCGACGCGCTGATTTCGGCGCGACGCTACGGCGCGCTCGTCAACTTCCTGCAATCGAACCCGCAGCTGCTGGTCGGCGAGGACCCCCTGGCGCGCGAGCTTCGCATCCTGGTGGCCGAGTCGAACAACCGCAGGGCACTGAACCAGCGTGTTCCGGCTGTCGCCCGCGAGACGGGCCGCGCGAAGGAGCGTCTGGGAGACCAGCAGATCGCGGTCACGGAAGAGGAAGAGGTTGTGCAGCCCGTCGCCCCCGCAACCCCGCAACCCCCGCACCATCGCCCGCACCACCGCCCGCGCCCACGAAGCCCAAGCCGACAGGAACCGGGACGGGGACAGGAACTGGAACTGGAACTGGGACGGGGACTGGAACCGGGACGGGGACTGGAACCGGGACGGGGACTGGAACCGGGACGGGGACTGGAACTGGGACCGGTACCGGAAGCGGGTCGAGCTTTGGAAGTGGATCGGGCAGCGGAAGCGGGTCGGATGGGGAGACCGATACAGGCGGTGGCGACACGGGCGGTGGCGACACGGGCGGTGGCGACACGGGCGGTGGCGACACAGGCGGTGGTGACACGGGCGGTGGTGACACGGGCGGTGGTGACACGGGCGGTGGCGACACGGGCGGTGGCGACACGGGCGGTGGCGACACGGGCGGTGGCGACACGGGCGGTGGTGACACGGGCGGTGGCGACACGGGCGGTGGCGACACGGGCGGTGGCGACACGGGCGGTGGCGACACGGGCGGTGGCGACACGGGCGGTGGCGACACGGGCGGTGGCGACACGGGCGGTGGCGACACGGGCGGTGGCGACACGGGCGGTGGCGACACGGGCGGTGGCGACACGGGCGGTGGCGACACGGGCGGTGGCGACACGGGCGGTGGCGACACGGGCGGTGGCGACACGGGCGGTGGCGACACGGGCGGTGGCGACACGGGCGGTGGCGACACGGGCGGTGGTGACACGGGCGGTGGTGACACGGGCGGCGCCACGCCCTGAACCTCTCCAAGTCGCGAGCACCGGACTTGCATCGCGAGACGTTCTGCAGGACGGTCTGACCCGCACAGCCAGCGGAGAGGGTCGAGATGGCAGCAAGCATGGCACCGGGGGGCGAGGCCTGCCTTGTCGGGCGGGTCTGGCGCGCAGGGATCGGCCCCAGCCTGGTGACGATCCGCAACGGGCGGGTCATCGACATCACCAGCAAGCGATGGCCCACGATCAGCGCGCTTCTCGACCGGCCCGACGCGGCAGGACTGGTGCGCAGCGCAGCGGGTGACGACATCGGCCCGCTCTCCGAGATCGCAGCCGGCAGCATCGAGGCTGCTGGCGACGTGACCCGCCTTCTCGCCCCCTGCGACCTGCAGGCGATCAAGGCCTGCGGCGTGACCTTCGCGGGCTCGATGGTAGAGCGGGTGATCGAGGAACGTGCGGCAGGCGACCCCACCCGCGCCCAGGCGATCCGCGAGCGGGTGGCGGCGGTGATCGGCGACAGCCTGCGCGGTCTGGTGCCGGGGTCCGAGAAGGCGGCAGAGGTCAAGCGCGTCCTGATCGCCGAGGGGCTGTGGAGCCAGTATCTCGAAGTAGGGATCGGCCCGGATGCCGAGGTCTTCACCAAGGCCCAGCCGATGAGCGCGGTGGGTTGGGGCGCGGCCGTGGGGCTTCACCCGGTCAGCCGCTGGAACAACCCCGAGCCGGAGGTGGTGCTGGCCGTCAACTCTGCCGGCACGATCGTGGCGGCGACGCTGGGAAATGACGTGAACCTGCGCGATGTCGAGGGGCGCTCGGCGCTGCTTCTGGGCAAGGCCAAGGACAACAACGCCTCGGCCAGCGTCGGGCCGTTCCTCCGCCTCTTCGACGCGGACTTCGGGATGGACCAGGTGCGGACCATGGACCTGTCACTCCGGGTCGAGGGCGCGGACGGCTTCGTGATGACCGGACGCTCCTCGATGGCCGAGATCAGCCGCGACCCGGAAGACCTCGTGCGGCAGACGCGGGGGCGGCACCACCAGTATCCGGACGGGTTCCTGCTGTACCTCGGCACCCTCTTTGCCCCGGTTCAGGATCGGGACGCGCCGGGACAGGGGTTCACGCATCACGAGGGTGACGTGGTGAGCATCTCGACGCCGCTCCTGGGAGAGTTGCGCAACGTCGTCCGGCTGGCGACCGAGGCCCCGGAATGGACCTTTGGCACGGGCGCGCTGATGCGGAACCTCGCAGGGCGCGGGCTGCTGTAAGGCGGGCCAGGGCTCGGACTCCGATCGGCAGATCATCATCAGACCCAGTCCCGCACACCACCGGATTGCCCCGTGCCAGCGGCGTTGACAGGCTCGCAGTCAGCGTCGAAGCTCGGCGGCGGTTCTGCGAGGAGGCGGGGATGTCGCTACCGGACTGCATGTCTGGCGTTGTCCTGACGGGCCACGGGGGGCCCGAAGTGCTGCAATGGCGCGACGACCTGCCGGTTCCGGCACCCGCAGCCACCGACGTGATCGTCCGGGTCACGGCGGCGGCGGTGAACAACACCGATATCAACACGCGCATCGGCTGGTACTCGCGCCAGGGCGGCGCGGCAGAGGATGCGGCCTGGACCGGCACGGCGCTGGAGCTTCCGCGCATTCAGGGCATCGATGTCTGTGGCCGCATTGTCGCCGTCGGCTCGGGCGTGGACCCGGCCCGGATCGGGGAACGCGTTCTGGTGGAGCCGTGCCTGCGCGAGGCGAACGGCAAGGCCCTGGCTGCACCGTGGTTCCTGGGGTCCGAATGTGATGGCGGGTTCGCCCAGTTCACAAGGGTCGCGGCGCGCCATGCCCATGCAATCGGCAGCGACCTGACGGATGTCGAGCTCGCCTCGTTTCCCTGTTCCTACTCCACCGCCGAGAACATGTTGACCCGTGCGCGGTTGCAGGCGGGCGAGACCGTCCTGATCACCGGCGCATCCGGCGGGGTCGGCTCGGCAGCGGTCCAGCTTGCAAGGTGTCGCGGCGCGCGCGTGATTGCCGTGACGGGGGCGGACAAGGCCGAACGGCTGCGCCAGCTTGGCGCAGCACAGACGCTTGCGCGCGAGGCCGACTTGCGGGTGCAGCCCGGCATCAACAGCGTCGATGTGGTGATTGATCTTGTGGGCGGACCGGCATGGCCAAGGCTGCTTGACGTGTTGCGCCCGGGCGGGCGCTATGCCGTCTCGGGGGCGATCGGCGGCCCGCTGGTGGAACTCGACCTGCGCACGCTTTACCTCAAGGACCTGAGCTTCTTCGGTTGTACGGCGCTGGAGCCCGGGGTCTTTGCGAGCCTCGTCCGGCGGATCGAGATGAACGAAATCCGGCCGCTCGTTTCGGCAACCTTTGACCTGCGCGACATCGCGACCGCGCAGCGGGTCTTTGGCGAAAAAGGGCACATCGGGAAGATCGTGCTCGTGGTGCCCTGATCAACCGGCCCTTTACCCCTGCGCGTCGAGGAACGCCCGCCAGCCGGTGAAGGCCGAGATGTCGGTCGCGCCCTCGGTGCCGGCGGCCTCGGCCAGGAAGCCGGTGACGCTGCGGCCATCGGCGAGGCGGACAGGGCCGAGGCCGAGGGGCGCGGGGATGGTGGCCAGGAAGTCGCCCATGCGCGCGGTCGGCATGGCCCAAAGCTCCAGCGCGATGGCCTTGCCGTTGCGCGTCGTGCGGACGAGGCCAGGGCGGATCGGCGGGCCTCCGGGCAAGGCGTAGAAGCGGTATTCGGGCGCGGTGGTCGCCTCTTCCAGGAAGCGCGCGCCGCGCGCGGTCAGGTGGCTGTTCAGCGGCAGGCCCGACATGTGCGCGCCTGCCACGGCAAGGATCGTCTCGTCCTGGGTGACCGCCACCGGCGCGGGCGTGACCGCATGCAGACGGTGCGGCGTGGCACCGAGCGTCACATCGGCGCGGCGATGCAGCGCGTCGGCGAGTGCCGCCAGCGCCGCGTCGCGGCCCGCGCGCGCCAGCAGCGTGACCGAGCCGGGGCGGCCATCGGCGCGGGGCGCGGTCGGCACGGCCAGACCGCAAAGGTCCATCAGGTTGACGAAATTCGTATAGGTGCCAAGCCGCGCGTTCGGGCCGATGGGGTCGGCCTGAAGGTCGGCCACCGTGTAGAAGGTCGGGATCGTCGGCACGCAGAGCATGTCGAGGCTGTCCAGCACCGGCTCGGCCAGCCGCTTCAACTCGGCCAGTCGGTAGATGCCGCGGAAGGCGTCGGCGGCGGACAGCTTGTCGGCGGCAGAGATGATCTGGCGGGTGACGGGATGGATCGCCTGCGGATCGCGGCGCAGGAGCGGCTCGATCACCGTCATGCGCTCGGCCACCCAGGCGCCCTCGTAGAGCATCTTCGCCACGTCGTAGAAGGGCGTGAAATCCACCTCCACCAGCGAGGCACCCATGGCGTCAAGCTCGGAGAGCGTCGTGGCGAAGGCCCCGGCCTGTGCCTTGTCGCCGAAGAACAGGCGCGTCTGCGCATCCGGTACACCGATGCGCAGGCCCGGCGGGCACCGGGCCGGGCGGGGGCGCGGGGATCGGGCGGGCGAAGGCGTCGGCCGGGTCGTAGAGGCTGGCCGCGCGGAAGGCACGGTGGGCGTCGGGCACCGAGAGCGCGAAGACCGAGATGCGTGTCCAGCGTCCGGCAGGCGGGCACGACGCCGGTGTTCGACAGCATCGCCGAGCGTCGGCTTCAGCCCGACGATGTTGTTGAGCGCCGCCGGAACCCGGCCCGATCCGGCGGTGTCGGTGCCGAGCGCGAAGCTGACGATGCCGCGCGCGACAGCCACGGCGGAGCCCGAGGAAGACCCGCCCGGCACGATGGCCGGGTCGATCGCGTTGCGCGGCGGCGTGTGGGGCGAGCGGACGCCGACAAGGCCGGTCGCGAACTGGTCGAGGTTGGTCTTGCCGATCGGGATCGCGCCCGCGCGGCGCAGCGCGGCCACGACGAAGGCATCGCGCTCGGGCTGGTAGGCGAAGGCGGGACAGGCGGCGGTGGTGGGGCAGCCCGCCACGTCGATGTTGTCCTTGACCGCGAAGGGGATGCCCCAGAGCGGACGCGCCGGGTCGAAGGGGCCAAGCGCGCGGGCCTCGGCGCAGCAGGTCTTCGCGTCGGGCGGAGGTGCAGGAAGATGCCGTCGTCCTCGCGCCGCCTCCAGCCGCCGCAGCGCCTCGTCGATCACCGCTTCGGGCGACAGGCCAGCGGCATAGGCGGCGTGAAGCGCGCCGATCTCGAAACTCAGGTCTTTGGTCAAGGCAGCGGCTTCCTCGGGCAGGAACTGGACGGGACGGGTCCACTGGATCAGTACCACGCAGCCGTCGTCGGACCAGACCCTATGCGCCGATGCCTTCGGGATTGATCAGCAACGTGCCCGCCTGGTGGCACCCACGTCTCGTCGGACTGCGTGCCTTCGAGGATCAGGATGGTCTCCATGCCCGGTATGAAGGTGGCGCGGCACGCCCGCACCGGGCGCATAGCGCAGCAGCGCGACGGCGGGCTCGCCGGTGCAGATGGTGTGAATCTCGACCCCCTCGCGAAAGTGCTGGAAGGGCAAGATCGCGCCAGCCGCCGTCCAGCAGCGCGCAAAGGTGAATGGGATCAGGCATGAAGCGCCGCCCGCGATCTGGTCGACGGTCGCGGTCCAGCCGACGATGGCCCCCTGCGCGCGGATCATGGCAAGGGCCGCGGCCTTGAATTCCGGGAAGTAGCTTTCGGTCGCATCCTCGGCCAAGCAGGCAGTCGAAACCCCGGTCGTTCGCCTCGCGCATCGTGGTCTGCACGCAGACCTCGGTGGTGACGCCGGCGAAGACCAGTTGGCGCGTTCCAAGGCGGGAAAGGTGGGCGGACAGGTCGGTGGCGTAGAAGGCGCCCTTGCCGGGCTTGTCGATGACGATCTCGCCCGGCGCGGGGGCGAGGTCGGCGATGATCTCGGCGCCCGGCTCGCCCGCGATCAGGATGCGGCCCATCGGCCCGGGGTCGCCGATGCGCAGGCTGGGATTGCCCCGGTCGCGCTTGGCGGGCGGGCAGGTCGCGACAGGTCGGGTCGGTGGCATTCGCGGGTGTGGATCACCGGCAGGCCCGCCTCGCGGAAGGCGTCGATCAGCCGGGCGGTGGCGGGGACGATGGCCTGGAGCAGCGTGACGTCGTTGCCCAGGCTCGCGCCGAAGCCGCCCGGCTCGATGAAGTCGCGCTGCATGTCGATGACGATCAGCGCGATCGTCTCGCGCTCGAACGGAAAGGGAAAGGGCTGGGCGGGGATCGCGGGCATCAGTGGTGCCCGCCCATGTAGCGCCCGATGGTCGCGCACGTCTGCCTCGGCGGCGGGAACGCCATAGGCGATGCGGCCCTCGGACATGACGAGGATGCGGTCGGCCAGTTCGAGGATCTCGTCGAGGTCCTCGGACAGCAGCAGCACCGCCGCGCCCTTGTTCCGGGCCGCCATGATGCGGGCGCGGATCTCGGACACGGCGGAGAAGTCGAGACCGAAGCAGGGGTTGGAGATGACCAGCAGGTCGACCTCGCCGGTCAGTTCGCGCGCAAGCACCGCGCGCTGGACATTGCCGCCCGACAGCGCCGCGATCGGGGCATCGAGCGAGGCGGTCTTGACCTTGAACGCGGTCACGAGGTTGGCCGCATGGTCGCGCATCTGGCGGCCGCGCAGCCAGAAGCGGGTGCCCTTGCCGTTCACGTCGAAGCTGCGGAAGGCGATGTTCTCGGCCACGGTCATCTTCGGCGCGCAGGCGTTGCGCAGCGGTTCCTCCGGCAGGTAGCGCACCGCGCGGATGCGGGCCTCGTCGCGGCTGGCGGCGAAGGGCTGGCCCTTGACGAGGATGCTGCCCGCCTCGATGGGCCGCTGGCCGGTCAGGATTTCCATCAGCTCGACCTGGCCGTTGCCCGAGATGCCGGCGATGCCCACGATCTCGCCCGCGCGCACCGTCAGGTCGTCGATGGCGATCTCCTTCAGGCCGGACCGGTCGCGGGCGCGGACATTCTCAAGCTCCAGCACCGGCTCTCCCGTCGTGGTGGCGCGGGTGGAGGGTTTGGCCGGAATCTCGGCCCCGATCATCATGCGGGCCATGTCGGCGTGGCTCAGGTCCGCGACCCGCCCCTGCCCCACCAGCTTGCCCCGGCGCAGGACCGAGACCTCGTCGGCATAGGCGGTGACCTCGCGGAACTTGTGGGTGATCATCAGCACGGTGATCTCGCCCGCCTCGCAGAGGCCGCGGACATGGCCCAGCACCTCGTCGGCCTCGTCCGGGGTCAGGACCGAGGTCGGCTCGTCCAGGATCAGGAAGCGGCGGCCGAGGTAGAGCTGCTTGAGGATTTCGAGCTTCTGCTTCTCGCCCGCCGCCAGCGCCGAGACGGGCGTGTCGAGCGGCACGGCGAAGGGCATCTTCGCCATGAAGGCGGCCAGCGCCGCGCGTTCTGCGCGTCCAGTCGATGACGCGGGGCGTGTCGTTGCGGCGAGATGACGAGGTTCTCGGCGGCGGTCAGCGAGGGCACCAGCGTGAAGTGCTGGTAGACCATGCCGAGGCCAAGCGCATGGGCCGCGCGCGGGTCGGCAATCTTCGCCTCGCGGTCGGCGACCAGAAGCTGGCCGGAGGTCGCGTGATAGAAACCCATCATGCATTTCACGAGCGTGGACTTGCCCGCGCCGTTCTCGCCCAGAAGCGCATGGAAACTGCCCGGCGCCACGGTGATCGACACGTCGTCCAGCGCGGTGAAGGCCGCCGAAGCGCATGGTCATCCGGTAGGTCGAGACGCCGAGCGCGCCTGACGGCAACGCATCTGCCCCGATCAGGTTGGGCCGGGCCGTCATGGCAGCACCGCCAGCAGCGTGGCGCTGTCGGCCACCGCGCCGAAGACGCCGCCCTGCATCGTCACCATCTTCAGCGCGGCCTCGTGGTTGCCCCGGTCGGTCGCCCCGCAGCAATCGGACAGCACGAGGCATTCGAAGCCGCGGTCGTTCGCCTCGCGCATGGTGGTCGAGACGCAGACATCGGTGGTGATGCCGGTGAGGATCAGGTTGTCGATGCCCTTGGTGCGCAGCATCAGTTCCAGGTCGGTCGCGCAGAAGCTGCCCTTGCCGGGCTTGTCGATGATCGGCTCGCCCGGGCAGGGGGTAAAGCTCCTCGATGATGTCCCAGCCGGGCTCGCCGCGCACCAGGATGCGACCGCAGGGCCCGGCATCGCCGATGCCCGCGCCGATCTGCTGCGACCGCCAGCGCTTGTTGGGCGGCAGGTCGGCGAGGTCGGGACGGTGGCCCTCGCGGGTGTGGATGATGTGGTAGCCCTTGGCGCGCATGGCCGACAGGACGCGCCTGATCGGCTCGATGGGCGCGCGGGTCAGCGACAGGTCGTAGCCCATCTTGTCGACATAGCCGCCCGGCGCCGCAGAAATCGGTCTGCATGTCGATGATGACCAGCGCGGTGTTGTCCGGGCGCAGGTCGCCGTTCCAGGGCCAGGCATAAGGGGTGGAGGCGATGGTGGTCATCGGCGGGGAATCCTCGGGCGGAGTTACTTGGTGATGCTGAGTTCGCCCGGCGCGCCGGTCATGGCGCGGGTGGGCGAGGAGGTGGCGATGAGCACGCCAAGGGTCAGGACATAGGGCGCGGCGTAGAACAGGTAGTAGCCCTCGGAGACGCCGACCGATTGCAGCGCCGGGCCGAGCGCGCCCGCACCGCCGAACAGGAGCGCCGCCCAGAAGCACATCGACGGGGTTCCAGCGGGCGAAGATCACCAGCGCCACGGCCATCAGGCCCTGCCCCGAGGAAATGCCCTCGTTCCAGCTGCCGGGGTAGTAGAGCGAGAGATATGCGCCGCCTACCCCCGCGAAGGCCCCGCCTGCCGCGGTCGACAGCGTGCGGATCACATTCGGGCGCAGGCCCATGGCGCGCGCCGCGTCGGTGCTGTCGCCCACGACGCGGATCGTGAGGCCCGTGCGGGTGGAACGGAACATCCAGGCGAGCGCCAGCGCCGCCGCGATGCCGATCAGGAACAGCACGTTGACGTTCAGCGCCGCCTGGACCTGTGGCAGGCCCGACCATGCCCCGAAGGGGATCGAGGGCAGGTCGGGCGCCACCGGCTGGATGAAGGGCTTGCCGAAGTAGAAGGCAAGACCCGATCCCAGCAGCATCATCGCAATGCCGATGGCGATGTCGTTCACCCTCGGCAGCGAGCAGAGAAGCCCGTGGACGAGGCCGAAGATCGACCCCGCAAAGGCAGCGGCAAGCACGCCGAGCCACGGGCTGTTGGTCTGGTAGGCCACGGCGTAGCCCACCATCGCCCCGAAGACGAGCGTGCCTTCAAGGCCAAGGTTGATGCGCCCCGACCGCTCGGTCAGGCATTCGCCGAGGCTCACGAACAGGATCGGCGTCGAGACGCGGATCGCGCCGCCGATGATCGCTATGGGAATACCCCAGAGGCCGAGATCGCCTTCCATCAGCGTTTCCCCCAGCGTTCGGGTGTGAAGACCTTGAGGCGGCCATAGAGCGTGTCGCTCATCAGGATGGCGACGAAGACGAAGCCCTGCAGCACCAGCGTGGTGGCGTCGGGCAGGTCCATCCGGCGCTGGACAAGGCCGGAGGAGGCCTCGAACCCGGCCAGCAGGATCGCGACGGGAATGATGGCAAGCGGGTTGTGGCGGGCGAGGAAGGCGATGAGGATGCCGGTGAACCCGTAGCCCGAGGCGAGCGAGCCGTTGGCCGCGCCATGCACGGCCGTGACCTCGAAGAACCCGGCAAGCCCGGCGAAGGCCCCGCCAAGCGCGGTGAAGCCCAGGATCAGCCGACCCACGGGCAGCCCCTGCACCTGCGCCGCCCGCACGTTGCCGCCCGCGATCCGGGCGGCAAAGCCCCAGGTGGTCCGGTCGATCAGCACCCAGGCCAGCATGCAGCACAGGATGCCCGACGGGCAGGCCCCAATGGACCTCATAGCCGGGTATGTTCGGAATGCGCAGCCCTTCGACAAGCGGTGCGGTGGAGGGCTTGTTGAGGCTGGCCGGATCGCGCAGCGGACCCTCGACGAGGTGGTTCATCAGCGCGATGGCGATGTAGGCCATCAGCAGCGAGGCGATGGTCTCGTTCACGCCGCGATAGTGGCGCAGCGCCCCGACAGCGCCGATCCAGACCGCACCGACCGCCATGGCCCCCGCCACCATCAGCGGCAGGGCGACAGCGGGCGATGCCGAGGCGAGCGCCACGCCCAAGGCCCCGGCCGTGACGCCACCCAGCACGATCGCACCTTCGCCGCCGATCACCACAAGACCAAGACGCGCGGGCAGCGCCACGCAGAGCGCGGCGAAGAGCAGCGGCGAGGTGCGCGACAGCGTGTTCTGCCACGAGAACGCGCTGCCGAACCCCGCCTGATAGACATAGCCGTAGAACTGGGCAGGCGACTTGCCTTGTGTCAGCAGGAACAGACCGAAGACCGCAAGACCCGCCAGCAGCGCCGCGACCGGGATCGCCACGCTTTCCGACCGGCGGGCCAGCGTGGCGAGCCATGTCGCCCCGCCTTGCCCCTGCCCGATCATGGTTGCCCCGGCCATCGTGCTGCCCCCTGCCCTTTCGGCTCACGAGGTGGAGCCGATGACGCCATCGACGAGGTAGTTCATGCTTTCCAGTGCCACGTCGGTCTCGGCGAAGCTCTGTCCCTCTGCCGCGATGACGTTGCCCGCATTGTCGTTGAGCGGGCCCTTGATCACCGCGAAGCCGCCCTTCAGGATCTCGGCCTGTGTCGCCTCGAACTGCGCGCGTGCGGCGTCCGACACGGCGGGGCCAAGCGGCGACATCTTGATGAAGCCCTCGGCCAGGCCGCCGCGCACGAAGTTCGGGAATCGGCTCGCCCGCCATCGTGGCTGTGACCATGTCGGTATAGACCTTGGCCCAGTTCCATTCGGCCCCGGTCAGGTAGAGCTCGGGCGCCAGCGAGGACTGGTTGGCGTGGTAGCCGCAGACATAGGCCCCGCGTCCGGCCGCCGTCTCGATCACCACCTTCGGTCCGTCGACGTGGCAGGTGATGACGTCGCACCCCGCATCGGCCAGCGCGTTGGTGGCCTCGGCCTCCTTCACCGCCAGCGACCATTCGCCGGTGAAGATCACCTGGCAGGTGATCGCCGGATCGACTGCGCGCGCGCCAAGCAGGAAGGAGTTGATGTTCAGCAGCACCTGCGGAATGGGCTTGGCCGCGACGAAGCCGATCTTCTTGGTCTTGCTGGCATGACCTGCGGCGATGCCGTTCAGATACTGGCCCATGCCGATATAGCCGAAATAGCTGCCGACGTTGGTCGGGTGCTTGCCTTCGGTCCACATGCCGCCCGCATGCTGGAAGCGCACGTCGGGATAGGTGCCGGCCAGGGTCAGGATATGCGGGTCGAAATAGCCGAAGGAGGTCGGGAACAGAAGCTTCGCGCCGTCGAAGTTGATCATGGATTCCATCGACTTCTGCACGTCGATGGTCTCGGCCACGTTCTCTTCCTCGACCACCGTCACACCCGCGATGGACTTTACCGCCGCGGCACCCTCGGCATGGGCCTGGTTGTAGCCGAAGTCATCCTTGGGGCCGACATAGATGAAGCCGACCGTCAGCGCGTCGAGCGCCTGGGCGCGTGCGCCGAAGGGAAGCGAGGACAGCGAGGCGGCACCGGCGAGGGCGGCGGAGCCCTGGAGGAAGCCGCGACGGGAAAGGGCGTGGAAGGGCATGGGCGGGTCTCCTGTTGACTGGCCTGGGGCGGCCTTGTTCTGGCGGGCGACGCTGCGCTGCAGCTTTGCCCATGCAGAATGTGTCCGGTATTGCAGTGATGGTGTCGTCTGCTAGTTTTGCATCGTATCGCTGCAAAAATTGCAGCAGTCGGGAGTTCCCATGCGTCACCAGTTGCCGCTTGCACTACATCGATGCCATCGCCCGTGCCGGTTCGATCCGCAAGGCGGCCGAGACGCTGGCCATCACCTCGACCGCGCTGAACCGTCGCGTGCTGGCGATGGAGGAGGATCTGGGCGTGCCGATCTTCGAGCGGCTGCCGCGCGGGGTTCGGCTGTCGGTGGCGGGCGAACTGCTGATCCAGCACATCCGCTCGCAGATTTCGGACATGGAACGGGTGAAAAGCCAGATCGCCGACCTTGCGGGCGAGCGGCGCGGGCATGTGAACATCGCGTGCAGCCAGGCGCTGCTGCCCTATTTCCTGCCCGAACAGATCGCGGCCTATCGGCGCGAGCATCCGGCGGTGACCTTCAACGTGCGCCTGCGCGACCGCGACGCGGCAGAGCAGGCGCTGGTGGACCATTCGGCGGATATCGCGCTGGTGCTGGAACCGGTGCGGGCCAGCGCCATGCAGACGATGATGACGGTGCGCCAGCCGGTCTGCGCGGTGATGGGCACGGACCATCCGCTGGCGAAGAAGGACATGCTGCGACTGCGCGAGTGCATCGGCTACCCCATCGGCCTGCCGACCGCGACCTATGGCGTGCGCCACCTGATCGACGCCGCGCTGGTGCGCGCCTCGTACCAGCTTCCGGCGGCCATCGAGTCGGACAGTTTCGAATTCCTGCGCCGCTATCCCCAGCATGAAGGGCTGGTCTCGTTCCAGATTCCCATCGGCCTGCCGCCGCAGGGGGTGGACGGGTTGCAGCACCGCCCCATCGACGCGCGGGACGTGCGGCCCGGCGTGCTGTTCCTGGGCCAGTTGCGCGGGCGCATCCTGCCGGTGGCGGCAGCGAAGTTCGCCGACCAGATCACCCGGGCGCTGAGCGAACGCTTCGGGTGACAGGTCGCGGTCAGCCTGTGACCTTGACGTAGAGCTTCGTCACATCCTCGGTGCTGTCCCACTTGACCGGCAGGCCCTGCGGCACGAACACGCTTTCGCCCGGTCCGATGACCTGCGGGGCGGCGCCTTCGGGAGTCAGGGTGATGTGCCCGGAAAAGACGTGCATCAGTTCATGCGCGGGATGGGGCAGCGTCACGCGGGAATAGGGAGTGGACGACCAAAGGCCCGCCGAGAAACGCCCCGAGGCATCGGTATAGATGCCCGCCTCGCGCTGCGTTGGCGCGGGACCGAGAAGCAGATGGGCGGGCAGGCCGGCGGTCGGGGCCAGGGGCGATTGCGGGTCGATCCGCAGCGTTCCCTGCTGGCCTGCGCCCGGCACGGGCAGGCCGCTCTCGTAGATCAGGTAGACCTTGCGCACCGCCACGTCCTGTTCCCAGGCGCAGGGCAGGCCCTTGGGAATGTAGAAGCTCTGCCCGGCCGTGATCGTCTCGGTCCGCCCGTCCTCGAACCGGATGCGCACCGCGCCGTCGAGCAGCACCATCACCTCGTCCACCGGATAGGGCCCCAGGACCGAGGTCCAGGGGGTGCAGGACCAGAGGCCGACGGTGAGGCCAGGGGCCGCGAACAGCTCCTTCAGATGCTCGACCGGCGCGCCGGTCGCGACGCTCTCGGGGGCCATGGGCGGGACCTCGGACCAGGTCTCGGGCGCGGCGTCGAAGCGGATCAGGTGCATGTGGGCGGTCGTCCTTGCCAAGAGTGTCATCGCCGGTGAGGGCGTTGGCGCTACTGGTGCCGAAGCGCCTCGATCGGGTCAAGACGCGCCGCGCGGCGGGCGGGGAAATAGCCGAAAACTACACCAACGAGAGCGGAAAAGCCGAAGGCCAGCGCCACGACGCGCGGATCGGGGGCGAAGGGTATGTCCATCAGGCTCGACGCGACGGCGGCAAGGCCAAGGCCAAGTGCGATGCCGATCACGCCGCCCAGTACCGACAGCACCACCGCCTCGACCAGGAACTGTTGCAAGACCTGTCGCGGCTCGGCCCCCACGGCCAGGCGGATACCGATCTCTCGCGTGCGCTCGGTGACCGAGACGAGCATGATGTTCATGATTCCGATCCCGCCAACCAGCAGGCTGACGGCGGCGACCGAGGACAGAAGCCCCGTGAGCACCGCCGTGATGCCACCGAGGATCGAGCCGATCTCGCGCATGTCGAACACCTCGAAGTCGTCCTCCCCGCCGGGTCCGATCCGGCGGTGCTGGCGCATCAGCGCCTCGATCTCGCGCATCCCGCGTTGGGTCGACACGCCCTCGGCCAGCGCGAGGCGGATGCTGGAGACATCCTGGTTGCCGGTGATGCGGCGCTGGAGCGTGCGGATCGGCATGAGCACGAGGTCGTCCTGATCCTGGCCGAAGGTGGAGGCGCCCTTTTCCTCGAGCAGCGCCGATGACCCGGCACGAGACGGACTGGATGCGGATCGTGCGGTCGATCGGGTCGAGCGCGCCGAAGAGCGCCTCGCGCACGGTCGCGCCGATGATGCAGACGCTGGCGCCCGCGCGCTCTTCGGTTTCGGTGAAGCTGCGACCGTGCTCGATGGCGCGGCTGGTGGCGGCGAGATAGCCGTCGGTCGTGCCGGTGAGGATAGTCGAGACATTCTCGGTTCCGTACACGACCACGCCGCCGGTGGAGGCGACGGGCGCGACCGAGGCGATGACCGACAGGTCGGCGAGCGCCTCGACGTCACGCAGGCGGAAGGCGGGGGCGGAGCCCTGTTGCTCGGGCCCGTGTTCGTCCTTGCCGGGAAAGAGCAAGAGCGAGCTGCTGCCAAGGCTTTCGACATCGCTGGCCACGCGGTCGGCAGACCCCTGCCCCACCGTGACCATGGCGATGACCGCCGCGACGCCGATCACCACCCCCAGCACGGTCAGGACCGAGCGCAGGAGGTTCCGGCGGATCGCCCGAACGGCAAGGCGGACGGTTTCCCACAGCATGTCAGGCCGGAACGCGCACGGGTTCGTCGCGCGCAATGCGCCCGTCGATGAAGGTGACGAGGCGCTGCGCGAACGCCGCCATGTCTTCCTCATGGGTGACCATGACGATGGTCAGGCCCTGCTCGCGGTTGAGCGCGACAAGCAGCTCCATGATCTCGACCGAGCGCTGGCTGTCGAGGTTGCCGGTGGGTTCGTCGGCGAGGATGACGCGGGGGCTGCCGACCAGCGCCCGCGCGATGGCGACGCGCTGCTGCTGGCCGCCGGAAAGCTGCGAGGGGTCGTGATGCTCGCGCCCCTCCAGCCCGACCTTGGCCAGTGCGGAGCGCGCCAGTGCCGTGCGCTCGGCGCGCGGCAGGCCCTTGTAGATCAGCGGAAGCTCCACGTTCTCGAGCGCGGTGGTCCGGGACAGCAGGTTGAAGCCCTGAAAGATGAAACCGAGGTAGTTGCGGCGCAGGACAGCGCGCTGGTCCCGCGTCAGTCCCGAGACCGGCACGCCGCCGAAGCGGTATTCGCCCGAGGTCGGCGTATCGAGGCAGCCGATGATGTTCATGACCGTGGACTTGCCGGAGCCGGACGGGCCCATGATCGCGACGAACTCGCCCTCGGCGATCGTCAGGTCCACGCCGTCGAGGGCCCGCACCTCGGCCTCGCCCGAGCCATAGACGCGGCGGATACCCGCAAGTTCGACAAGCGGCGTGGGTCCGGCCATCTCAGCCGTCCTCGGACTGGTCGGTGATGACCTGATCGCCCTCGGCCAGCCCGCCATCCCTGATCACCGTCATGCGTCCGTCCGTGTCACCTGGCGTGACCTCGACCCGTTCCGGGATGCCGTCGCGCAGCACCCAGACGGCCGGGCCGCCCTCGGGCGCAGCGATGTCGTCGGGCCGGTCGGGGATGATCAGGCCAAGAAGGCCGCCGCCGCCACCCTCGTCCTCGTGGTTGGCGGCAACGCTGGGCGGCGGCGCGTAGCGGAGCGCGGCGTTGGGGACCTGGAGCGCATCCGCGATCTCGGCCACGACGATGGTGGCGGTCGCGGTCATGCCGGGACGCAGCGAGAGATCGGCATTGTCGACGGCGAGGATCGCCTTGTAGGTGACGACGCCGTTCGTCGTCTCGGGCGCGTAGCGTACCTGCGTGATCGTCGCGGGAAAGCTGCGCCCGCCATAGGCATCGACGGTGAAGGTCGCCTCGTTGCCTACGGCGACGCGGCCGATATCGGCCTCGTCCACGTCGACGCGCAATTCCATCCGGCTGAGATCCTCGGCCAGCGTGAAGAGCGTGGGGGTATTGAGCGATGAGGCGACGATCTGGCCCGGATCAATGGTGCGGCCCAGCACCACGCCCCGGATCGGCGAGCGGATCACGGATTTCTCCAGATCGGCCTTTTGAAGGACGAGGTTGGCCTGGGCCGTCGCCTCGTCGGCGCGGGCAATCTCGCGTTCGGCCTCGGCGCGGTTGTAGATCGCCTCGAAACTGACGAACGAGCGGCGGGTGGTGACGCCACGCTGGTCGAGCGCGGCCTCGGCCTCGTAGTTCTCCTTGGCCTCGCGGGCCGAGGCATCGGCCTGGCGGACACGCGCGCGGGCGGCGACCAGCGCGGCCTCGGCATTGGCGACCTGCGCGCGCAGCTTGGTGTCGTCGAGCCGGGCCAGAACCTGCCCCACCTCGACCCGGTCGTTGAAGTCGGCCTCGACCGAGACGAGCGTGCCGGAGAGTTCGGAAGATACGTCGACCTGCGTCGTGGGCTGGATCGTGCCGGTCGCGGTGACGGTGACGGTGAGCGGCCCCCGCGTGGCGGGCGCGGTGACGAAGTCGGTCGCAGGCTTGGCCCCAAGCCGCTGAAGGACAAGGCCGCCGCCAATCAGCAGGGCCGCTGCCAGCAAGGTCCAGACCAACAAGGCGCATTCTGCGCCGGGTTGGCCGCGCCTGGGCCAGGGTGGCGGCGATGTCGTTGCCGGTCTGTGTCATGCCCCGCTTCGCCCCTTCAGACGACTCGCGTCTTCATACGGGCGAGACTGGGCGTTCCGTCGCGGCTTTGCGAGGGGGGCGTGGCATTTTCACGCGAGCGCGCTTTCGCGCCAGGCAGCACGGTCCAGCCAGTCGGGATTGATCTCCACCCCCCAGCCCGGCGCGTCGGGGATCGTGACGTGGCCATCCTCGACGGCATAGGGATCGCCGAGGAAAAGGCCGTCCTGCCACGGGTAGTAGTCGAGCCCCTCGATCGACAGCTCCAGATACTTGCCCGCGTTCGGGATCGCCCGCAGCAGATGCATCGTGCACATGGTCACCAGCGACAGGTTCGCGGCATGGGGCGTGACGGGCAGCCCCGCCGCCTGCGCCATCCGGCAGACGTGGAGGGTGCGCGTCATGCCGCCCAGATACATCACGTCGGGCTGCACGATATCGACCACGCGCGTGTCGATCATCGTCTTCCAGGCCGAGAACTCGCAGTCCTGCTCGCCCCCCGTCACGTCGAGATCGAGCGCCTGCGTCACCTCGCGGGTCTGGTCGAATTCCCAGTAGGGACAGGGTTCCTCGAAATGGCCGATCCCCTCGTCCTCCAGCATCCGGCCCACCTCGATGGCGCGGGCCGGCGAGTAGCAGGAATTCGCGTCGACCAGCTTGTCGATCCCGTCGCCAAGCGCGCGCGCGACCAGCGGCACGATGGCCTCGGTCCGGCCCGGCCATTCGTCGCGGTCCCGGCCGCACTCGGCCCCGACGCGCCACTTGAAGGCGGTGAAGCCCTTTTCGTCGCGCAGCCGCAGGAAGCGGTCGCGCTCGGCCTCGGGCGTGATGTCGCGCTTCATCGAGCTGGCATAGGCGCGCAGGCGGCCGGGCGAGCCGCCGATGAGGCTTGTCACCGGCTTGCCCTCCAGCTTGCCGCGCAAGTCCCACAGCGCGGTATCGAGGCCGGTCGTCGCGCGGCGCAGATAGCTGCCGGGGAACTTGTGCTCGCGCTCGTTGATGCGCTCAAGCGTGTCGGCGAAGTCGAGCGCATCGGTGCCAAGCGCATGCGGCGCGACCTGGCGATGAAAGACCTCGGTCGTGATGTCGGCGTTGTAGGTGGAGAGCTGCCCCCAGCCCTGCGCGCCGCCCTTCGGCGGTCGCGCGCACGAATCCGACGAAGGGTGTCGAGAAGGTTTCAAGCCGGATGATCTTCATGCAGATTCGCCCCTTGCGTGCGCGCAGTTGATTGACTGGTCAATAAACGTGCGCCGCGCTGCCGCAAAGCCCGTCGCCCCGGCGAAAACTATTCGCGAAAACCCTGCTTTCCAAGCACTGCGGCCCCGAGCGGTCCACGCAGTCGTTGACACAGAGGTAAGGCGCGGGGAATTGTGACAGCCGGGGAAGCAACCCCGGGGGCGCTGCGTCACGTTAGGTTTGCAATCGTCACATATCGCTCACAACAGCCCCGCCAATGGGGGGCGCTCTGCCGGACAGTGAACCTGCTGCAGGGTTGGAAAGACATGGGAGACACGTCGTGAAAAAGACCGACACAACATTGAACCGCCGCACGTTCCTTCAGGGAACGGCGATCGGCGCGGGCCTTCTGGCCGCCCCCGCCCTGATTTCGAGCAAGGCGCTCGCCTCGTCGGGCGAGCTGAACTACATGGGCTGGGCGGGCTATCCGGCGCCTGACCGAAAAGGTGTTCCCGGCCTTCACCGCCGCGACCGGCATCACGGTGAACTTCAACGAGCAGCCCGACCAGGACGCGATGTTCGCGCAGGCCAAGCTCGCGCTGCAGACCGGCGGCATCGACATGGTCGAGCCGACCGTCGACCGCGTGGGCGGCTGGGCCTCGAACGGCCTGATCCAGGGCTGGGACATGACCAAGCTCAACGTCGACAACTATCTGCCCGGCCTGGCCGATGGCACGATGGGCGAGATGGCGACCGTTGACGGCCAGCGCATGATCGTGCTGTCGGTCTGGGGCACCGAGGCGCTGGTCTACAACAAGGAAACGATGCCGCTGGAATACGGCACCGCCAGCCTGGGCGACCTGTTCAACCCGGCGAACAACGGCAAGGTCGTGGCTGCGTCCGCACTCGTCGCTCGCCGCGATGGGCCGCTGGCTCGACGCCGAGGGCAAGCTGCCGAAGCCGTGGCTGGACGGCTACAAGGACGAGGCGACCATGGTCGAGCTGTGGGACATCGCGCTGGCCGAGGCCATCAAGGCCAAGGGCAACATCGTCCAGTGGTGGTCGGGCGAGAACGAGGCGCAGGCCGGCTTCAAGGTGAACGGCGGCGAGATCGGCCTGTGCTGGGATTCGACCGGCTTCAACCTGCGCGCCGACGGCTATGGCTACATCGCCGCCGAAGGAAGGCGCCTTCGCCTGGAACCAGGGCGTCGTGCTGATGAAGAACGCGGCCAACGTCGAGCAGGCGCATGAGTTCGCCAAGTGGCTGTCCGAACCCGAAGGCTCGGCCGCTCTGGGCGACCGCCTTCTCGGCCAACCCGGTGGGCAAGGGCGCGATCGACCTGATGGATCCGGCTGTCGCCGAATACTACAACTCGGCACCTTCAACGATGACGCGCTGACGAAACTGTGGTGGTGGCCGGACCAGGAGGCCTGGTTCATCGCCAAGCGCGGCGAATACGCGGACAAGTTCAAGGCCGCCTGATCGGCCTTGCGCGATACGCCCCGCCGGTGCCACGCGGCACCGGCGGGGCTGTACACATGAAAAGCGCCGCGACAAGGCGCTGGCAAGACAAGACAAAACGGCCACAGGGGGCAATCTGACCGATGAGCGCCGGCGTAGAGCTTGATAACGTATGTGCGGATTTCGGCAGCTTCCGCGCCGTCGACAATGTCACCGTGAACATCCAGCCGGGCGAGTTCTTTTCCTTCCTCGGGCCCTCGGGCTGCGGCAAGACGACGATCCTGCGGATGATCTCGGGCTTCATCCGACCCACGCCAGGGCGTGATCCGGATCGGCGGCAAGGACATGAAGGGCGCACCGCCCGAACCAGCGCCCGACCGCGCTGATCTTCCAGAACCTCGCGCTGTTCCCGCTGATGCCGGTGTGGGAGAACATCGCCTTCGGGCTTGAGGTGCGCGGCGTCGACAAGGCGACGCGCCGCACGCAGGCCGAGGAACTGCTGCGGCTCGTCGATCTGCCGGATGCGGCCGACAAGGCGGTCAGCCAGCTGTCGGGCGGCCAGAAGCAGCGCGTCGCGATTGCCCGCGCGCTGGCGGTGGAGCCGTCGGTCATGCTGCTGGACGAGCCGCTGTCGGCGCTGGACCTGAAGCTGCGCCAGCACATGCGGGCCGAGTTGCGCGCGATCCAGAAGCGCACGCAGCGTGACCTTCATCTACATCACCCACGACCAGGGCGAGGCGCTGGCGATGTCCGACCGCGTGGGCGTGATGAGCCAGGGCAAGCTGCAGCAGGTGGCCGACCCCGCGCGACATCTACAACAACCCGGCCAACGGCTTCGTCGCGTCCTTCGTGGGCGAGAACAACATCTTCGCCGGCCAGATCGCCGAAATGCGCGGCGACGTCGCGCTGTTCAAGACCGCCAGCGGCAGCTTCGAGGCCACGGCTGGGTCCCGGCGTGACGCCCGGCGTCACCTCGCGCCTCTACCTGCGGCCCGAACATGCGCGGCTGGTCACGTCGCCCGGCGCGGGAAACTCGATCCCGGTCGAGGTCACGCGACGTGGCCTTCGAGGGCAATTTCATCAGCGTCCAGACGCGGGACGCGACGGGCCAGCTGCTGGTGGCCGAGGCGCGCAACGACGGGTCGACGACCATTCCGGAGCGTGGCGAGAAGCGGCACATCGATGTTCGACTCGGCCCATGCGCGTGATCCTCGCCGGCGACATCTCGGCCAAGGACCCTGACGAATGAAGGACCTTCTGTCGCCGCTATGGCGCGTTGCTGACGGGCGTCTTCGTCGTCCTGACGGCGTTCTGGCTGCTGGTGCTGGTGATCCTGCCGAACCTCTACCTGTTCGAGAACTCGTTCCGGCCCTACCTGCCGGTGGCCGAGATCGGCGGGCCGAAGGACGTCTACAGCCTGAACAACTACCTGACCTTCTTCCGACAGCCCGATCCACATCCAGCGTCTTCTTCTGGACGATCATCTATTCCAGCCTCGTCACGGTGATCTGCTTCGTCATCGCCTATCCGCTGGCCTACTACCTGGCCAAGATCGCCGAGGCGAAGCTGCTGCCGACGCTCTTCCTGCTGCTGTTCATCCCGCTCTGGGTGTCCGAGGTGCTGCGCGCCTTCGCCTGGTTCATCATCCTGGCGCTGAAGGGGCCGCTGAACGCGCTCGCTTCTGGGGCTGGGCATCATCGAGGATCCGATCCGCTGGATCACCGGGCTTCCGCAGCGTCATCATCGGGCTCGTCTATACCTACGTGCTGTTCATGCTGTTGCCGGTCTACAACGCGATCCAGTCGCTGGACACGCAACCAGATCGAGGCGGCCGAGGATCTGGGCGCGCCGTGGTGGAAGACGCATCTGCGGGTGATCCTGCCCCATGCCAAGCCCGGCATCGCCTCGGGCTGCGGTGATGGTGTTCATGCTGTCGGCAGGCTCGATCCTGGTGCCGACGCTGCTGGCCTCGACCACGTCGCGCTGGTTCACCGAGATCATCCAGCAGTGGATGTTCGAAAGCCAGGACTGGAACACCGGGTCGGCCTATGCCTTCCTGCTGCTGATCCTCTGCACCGTCTTCGTGTCGGTCGTGATGCGGGTGTTCAGGGTCAAGCTGTCGGATATCGCGAAGTGAGGCAGGCAGACGCGCAAATCCGACTGGCTGTTCCACTTCTACCTGGTGATCTTCCTGATCTACCTGATGGTGCCGCTGGTCGTCATGGGCGGCGCGGCCTTCAACGACTCGCGCTTCCCCTCGGTCTATCCCTGGGTCGGCTGGACCGACAAATGGTTCGTCGAGCTGTGGAACGACAGCCGCATGTGGGTCGCCTTCCGCAACACGATCTATCGTCGCGCTGGCCGTCGTGGCGCATCTCGGTGCCGATCGGGACGGCGGCGGCGATCCTGATCAACAGCCTGGCGGGCGGGACGCGGGCCGTGCTCTACGGGCTGATGGTGGCGCCGATCCTGACACCCGGCGCGGTGATCGGCATCTCGACGCTGCTGTTCTGGAACACCTTCGGCGGTGCCGGCCGGTCTGCATCTGTCGGTGCTGGGGCAGGTCAGCTACATCGCCGCCTTCGTGATGCTGCTGGTGCTGGCGCGGCTGCAGAGCTTCGACCGGGGGCTGGAGGAGGCGGCGCTGGACCTCGGCGCGAGCCACGGGCAGGTGATGCGGCGCATCCTGCTGCCGCATCTCTACCCGGCCATCGGGGCCGGGGCGGCGATCGCCTTCTTCCAGTCGATCGAGAACTTCAACGTCACGCTGTTCACGCGCGGCACCTATGACACGCTGACGGTCTATGTCTTCTCGAAGGTGCGCACGGGCATCACGCCCACGATCAACGCGCTGGCGCTGATCCTGATCGCCGTGACATTGATTCTGGCGCTGGTCTATGAGGTCATGCGCCGTCGCAAGGCCCGCAGACTGGCCACCTAGACCACCGCGTCGCGTTTACTACCTGTGCACGAGTGGCCCTACCGGGCCGCCCCGATCTTGTGTGCATTGGTTCTGGCGACACATGATCTTCGTCGTGGATAACCGCAGGAAATGCGGTTGCGGTACACAGCATCATGGCAAAAACAAGGAAAAACCATTGAAATACTTCGCATTTTAGAGGAAGGTAACGCCATTCAAGGGCTTGTACCGAGAAACGCTGACACGGACGCGGTTTAGGGGAGCGCAAGCTGCCGCACCGGAAGACGCGGATGGCTGCACGCTGTCCCTTGTCCTTTTGGGAGACGACGCATGTTCGTGCGATTTTTTACCGTTTTGCTTTGCCTTGGTCCTGGCAGGACCGATGCTCTGCACCGCTGCCTCTGCACAAGAGATCGGGCGGATCGCCTCGGCCACCGGTTCTGGCGAGGTGCGCATGGCCGGGGGTCGGACGGCCCTGGCGGCGGGCGTTCGCCTGTCGGTTGGCGACGTGGTCCAGACATCCGCAAACGGCAAGGCGCAGCTTCTGTTCGATGACGGAACCAAGATCGTCGTCGGGCCGGGCTCACGCCTCGAGGTCGAGGAAATCCTGATGCAATCCGGCGGCAAGGCCGAGCGCTTTGCCGTCAGCGCGGTGGGCGGGACGTTCCGCTTCATCACCGGCAACAGCGCCAAGAAGGCCTACGAGATCAGCACCCCCACGGCGACCATGGGCATCCGGGGCACGGCCTTTGACTTTTCCGTGCGCCCGAAGCAGGGCACGAACCTGGTGCTGTTCAAGGGTCAGGTGAGGATGTGCGGGCGGAACGGTCAATGCGCCGAGATCAGGGGCCGCTGCACACTGGTCACGCTGAAGGGGACCGGTCAGTTTTCGGGCCTCACGGGGGAAGAGAACCTCGAGGCGAAGGACAATGTCATCGTCGAGGACTTTCCCTTCGTGCTGGATCAGGACCCGCTGAAGCGCGAATTCCGGGCACCGGTTGGTTCCTGTGGCGACGTCGAATCGCGTGTGGCGGTGCGGGCGGCGATCAAGGCGGGCATCGCGCCGCCTGCCCCCGCAAAGCCCCAGCCGACGAACAAGGCGGGTGGCGCGGACAATCTCGACCGCGATACAGCCGAGCGCCCGAGCGACCGAGCGAGCCCGAGCGACCGAGCGAGCCCGAGCGACCGAGCGAGCCCGAGCGACCAAGCGAACCCGAGCGGATCCGCCCGAGGCCGCCCGACCCGAACGCGCCGGGTGGTTGATGCAGCGGGATCTGTGGCCCGGTCCCCTGCGGGACCGGGTCCGCTCGCCGGGGATGTGACGCTCAGATGAACAAGGCCGTCATCCTGCTGGGATTGATCCTGCTGGCGCTGCTGACCTTCCTGCGCGGCGCTTGATCCCGCCCCGGTCCAGGCGGTGCGCGAGGCCTATTTCGACACGCTTCAGAAGATCGCCCCGCGCGCACCGGCAGACCTTCCGGTGCGCGTGCTCGACATCGACGAGGTCTCGCTTCAGCGGCTTGGACAGTGGCCCTGGCCGCGCGACCTTCTGGCGCAGATCGTCGACCGCCTGACCGAATACGGGGCCGCCGCAGTGGTCTTCGACGTGCTCTTCCCCGAACCTGACCGGATGTCGCCCGCCCGGCTGGCGGACGACCTTGCAGAGCAGTGGCATGCTGGCGCCCGGCATCACGCCCGAGGCCCTGTCGGCGCTGGACAACGACATGATCTTTGCGCGGTCCATCGCCGCGTCGAACGTGGTGCTCGGCACGGCAAACTCGACCGATACGACGGCCGGGTCCATCAGCAGCAAGGCGGGCATCGTCGAGGTGGGCGACGTCCCGTCGGACGGCCTGTTGCCCTTTACCGCGGCCGTGCCGATGCTGGCCCCGCTGCGTGACGCTGCGGCCGGGATCGGCGTCATCAACATCAGCCCCTTCGATGCGGCCACCATCGTCCGGCGCGTTCCGATGGTCTGGAAAGGGCCGGAAGGCGTGCTGCCCACCCTGTCGATCGAAGGGCTGCGGATCGCCTCGGGCGAAAGCACCCTGGTGCTGGTGGGCTCGCCCGACCTGAGCGGGTTCATGACCTCGCTGAGGCTGGCGGGCGTGGACATCCCGACGACGCCGGACGGCCAGCTCTGGGTGCGCTACCGCAAGAACACGCCCGACCTTTACGTGCCCGCCTGGCAACTTCTGGAACCCGGGCTTGACCCCGAGGTGCAGGCGAAGATCGCGGGCAACATCGTCTTCATCGGCACCTCGGCGGCGGGCCTGCTGGATATCCGCACGACGGCGCTGGGCGAGAACGTGCCCGGCGTGTCGATCCACGCCCAGGTGCTGGAGCAGATCCTGCAAGGCGACTTCCTGCGGCGCACCGGGCTGGTCGAGGCGCTGGAAATCCTCAGCTTTCTCGTTCTCGGGCTGCTGGTCGTGGGGGTGATGTCGCGCTCTGGCCCGATCGCCTCGATCCTGACCGGGGCTGCCACGGCCGTCCTGGTGGCGGGGGCAAGCTGGTTCGCCTTTCGCGACTACGGCATCCTGTTCGATGCGACGTTCCCGCTTCTGGGCGGTTTCCTCGCCTTTGTCGGGCTGTCGGCCTATCAGTTCATCATCGCTGACCGCGACAAGCGGATGATCCGGCGGTCCTTCGCGCATTACGTCGCGCCTTCCGTGCTGAGCCAGATCGAGAGCAGCGGTCACAAGCTCGAACTGGGCGGGCGTGTCGCAGCAGGTGACGGTGATGTTCAGCGACATTCGCGGGTTCACGCCGCTGAGCGAGACGATGTCGGCCACCGCGCTGGTCGAGTTGCTGAACCACCTTTTCACGCAGCTTGGCGACGAGATCCTGAAGGAACAGGGCACGATCGACAAGTTCATCGGCGACGCGATCATGGCCTTCTGGAACGCCCCGCTGGAGCAGCCCGACCACCAGGCAAAGGCGGCGGCCGCGGCGCTTCAGATGCGCGAGGCGCTGAAGCGGTTCAACGACGAGAAACACGCGCCCCTGCCAGTCGCGGTGGCGCTCGGGCTGGCCTCGGGCGAGGTCTGCGTGGGCAACATCGGCTCGCGCGACCGCTTCAACTACACGGTGGTGGGCGAGACGGTGAACCAGGCCGCGCGGATCGAGGCGGGATGCCGCACGGTCGACTACGATATCCTCGTGGCGCGGGATGCCGCACTCGGTGCCCCGGACATGGCCTTTCTCGATGCAGGTCGGTTGGCGCTGAAGGGCGTGGGCGAGCGTATCCACACCTTCATCCTTGTGGGCGGGCCAGAGCTTGCGCTTTCGCCTGCGTTCGTGGCGCTGAAGGTCGCCCATGGCCGCCTTCTGGACGCCATCGCCGCGGGGTCAGACGCTGTGCCCGCGCTGCTGGCCGACTGCCGCGCGCAAGGCGATCGCGATCGAACCCGGCCTGCAGACGTTCTATGACAAGCTGCCCAGGCGCCTGAGTGATTTCGGCGCGCCCACCGTTCAGATCGCGGCGGCCCAGTAGGCTGTCATCCCGATATAGGTCAGGTGGTGGACGGCCTGATCGAACCCCGTCGCATACCAGAACAGCGAGTCGCGCGAGGTAAGGCCGCGATTGGCCACGAAGTTGTCCTTGGCCCAGTCCATGTGGTAGTGGATCAGGGCCTCGGCCACCAGCAATACCGCAATCGCCGAAGCCGCCGTCCCGACAATCACCAACGCGGCGAGCGAGCCCACGAGGTGGATAGCGACATGCAGCAGGCCGCCGGGATGCCCGTAATGCCTGCGGTTGTCCAGGATGTAGGGGCTTTGTAGGACGAAATCCGCAATGAAGTGTTTGACCTGAAACAGGCACAGTAGGGCAAACACCCCAATTGTCGCTGAACCCACTCTTCGCCCCGTGATCTTGCAGGTTTTATCCGCGCCTCTTGCGGGCGCAGGAACTGTCATATCGCAACGAAAAGGCGCTGTCCGTGAAAATCGGCAGGGGCTACGCCAAGTCAGCGGCTTTGCGCAGTTTTCAGGCGACTTTCCGACGCATCAGTCCAAGGGCAAGGACCGCCGCGCCCAGCATCGGCAACGCCGGCGGAACTGGAACGGGTGATGGCGGAGGGGGAGGCGGCACCGTGACCAGCGTATCAAGCTTGAAGGTATAGCGCGTGTCGATGTCGCGCGGCGAGGTGATCTTGATCGACGTGAAGGGCTTCTCTGTGGTGAAGCCGATGAAATTGCCGATCTTGTAGTTCTTGCCACCTTCACTGTAGGTCGCGAAGGGATCGTAGAGGCTCTTGATCACCTCACCCGTGTTGGTGACGGCGGTGAACACACCCGTGCCCTTCTTCCCATTCTTGAACTTGTAGCCGCTGTTCAGGAACGAGTTGATGTCGATGGCAAACCCGACAATCTCGCTGGCAAAGTTGAAGGTCACCGTCTGGTCGAAGACGAATGCGGTGAACGTGCTGGTCGATGTCGTGATCAGCGATCCGATGCTCTTCTTCCCCGAACTCGCCAGACCCCGGTTGACCACCCTGACCTTGTTCTCGACCCTGGTCTTGGTGTTCTTGTAGAAGTTGCTCGCGGAGACCTTGTAGGTGACCTTGGGCGTGTTCGACAGGACCGTGCCGCTGACATAGCGGTCGAAGGTCTCGACATATTCGTCGACGGTTTTCAGGTATTGCGAGAAACACTTGCGGTCATAGGTCGTGACCGTTTTCGACGTGAGGCTCGACGCTGAGCGGGCTTTGGCGACACATTCGCCACCGGCCGACCGGATCACCGTCGCCGAGGCCGCGGGAAGCGCGGCGCAGAGCAAGAATGACAAAACCAATCCGAGGGCCTTAAACATCTGCACCCAACTTTCCCAAACCTACACGACGGCGGACAGAATCGCTCGCCCGCGTTACGCCAACATGATGCCATAAATACACCTTAATTGGGGTCAGGCGCAAGTAACGCATTTGCCAGCCATTGTGCATGCTACGGAAACTATTCGACTTTTCAACCTGCACCAGCAACGCACTGCCGCGACGCCCATTTTCGCGCCAATTGCAAGCATGGGTTGCGCGGCGCCCGAGAGAGAACCTCGACACACCGAAGCGGCCCGTCTAGCGTGACCGTATGAAAGTACTGGTCGCCGCCGACATCCACTATTCGCTGAAACAGTACGACTGGCTGTTGGCGGTTGCCGGGGATTTCGACTTGCTCGTGCTGGCGGGAGACCTGCTTGAAATCTCGTCTAGCGTCGAGCGGCGGGCGCAGGTGATCGTGGTCCGCACCTATCTCGAGCAGCTGGCCGAACGGACCCGGGTTGCGGTCTGTTCGGGCAACCACGACCTCGACGGCGACCGACGAGGGTGGCGAGCTGGTGGCCGACTGGATGCGCGAGCTGGCGCATATGGGGGTCGCCTCGGATGGCACGACGCTGCGGATCGGCACGACGCTGGTCACGATCTGCCCGTGGTGGGACGGCCCCGGCACGCGCGAGGCGATCGGCGCGCAGCTGGAGGCCGCCGCGCGCGAGGCGCATGATCGCTGGATCTGGGTCTATCACGCGCCCCCTGCCGAAAGCCCCGTGAGCTGGGGCGGCAAGCGGTCTTTCGGGGATGCAGAACTGACGCGGTGGATCGACCTCTACGCGCCCGACATCGTCGTGTCGGGTCACGTCCACCAGTCGCCCTTCGTGACCGGCGGGTCCTGGGCGGACAGGATCGGCGAGACATGGGTGTTCAACACCGGCCAGCAGATCGGCGAGGTTCCCGCGCATATCATCTTCGATCTCGATGCGGCGCAGGCGCTCTGGTTCTCGATCTACGGGAACGAGGTGCTGGCGCTGGACGCGCCTCTGACGCGGCCCATCCCGACGCTGACGCGCCTGCCAGACTGGCTCAGAGCCTAGGGTCGTCCTTGCGCTCGGGTGCCGCCGCGCGGGGACCGCCCTGCTGGTTGAGGAGCGCGCCGATGATCCGGTCCACCATGCCGAAATGGTCCGTCTTGTCCTGGAACTGCGCCTTCATGTCGGCGAGGTAGGTCGTGCTGTCGTAGAGCCGCTGCGCCAGGATGCGCGCGGTGTGCAGCGCGACCACCGGGGTCGAGGCAAGGAACGCCTCGCCATCCCGTACGGCCTTCACCGTCACCGGCGTTTCGGCGATGACCGTGGCGGTGTAGGGCGTGTCGAGCAGCGTCGACATCTCGCCGAACAGCGCGCCGGGGGTGCGGATGCGCGCCACGCGCACGTCGCCCCGCATCACCGCCACCGTGCCGTCGACCAGCACGTAGATCTCGCCCTTCTTCTCGCCCTCGCGGATCAGGACCGTCCCCGGCTCCACGACCGTGTCGGGCAGGTGGCTGCATTCGGCGATGACGGGGTGCATGGCGTCTCCTGTCCTGGCGTCACGAGACTGTCACCGATGCCGCAATGTGGCAAGCCTTCGCTGCGCTGCCGCATCCGCGATCAGCGCAGGTCGGCGGGCAGCAGCGCCTCGGGCATGTTCTGGTAGCAGACCGGGCGCAGCCAGCGGCGGATCGACAGCGTGCCGACCGAGGTCGCGCCGAAGTTGGTGCGAGGCCGGATAGGGGCCGCCATGCACCATCGCATCCGCCACCTCGACCCCGGTCGGGAAGCCGTTGGCGAGGATGCGGCCCGCCTTGCGCTCCAGGACCGGCATCAGCGCGCTGGCCAAGCGTCGGTGTCGCCGTCGTCGAGGTGCAGGGTGCAGGTCAGCTGGCCCTGCAGGCTGCGCGCCAGCGCCAGCATGTCGTCTGCGTCCTGCGCACGCGGACGATCAGGCCGAGCGGGCCGAAGACCTCTTCGCCCAAGCGCGTGGTTGGCGAGCCAGTCGTCGCCGGAGACCTCGTAGAGGTAGGGCGTCGCGATCGCGCCCGTCGCACGTCGGTCGTCGAGCACGCCGCGCACGCCCTCGGCCCGCCGCGACCCGGTCGCCGCCCGTCGCGATAGGCCGCGGCGATGCCGTCGGTCAGCATGGTCTGCGCGGCCAACCGCCGCAACGGCCTGCCGCCGCCGCGCGCTACGAAGGCGTCGGCCTCGGGGCCGTCGATCACGACGACAATGCCGGGGTTGGTGCAGAACTGCCCCGCACCCATGGTCAGCGAGCCGACCCAGCCCGCTGGCGATCTGGCTCGCCGCGCGCCGGCAAGCGCATGGGGCAGCAGGAACATCGGGTTGACCGACCCCAGCTCGCCGAAGAACGGGATCGGCTCGGGCCGCGCGGCGCAGAGGTCGAACAGCGCCCGGCCCCCGGCCAGCGACCCGGTGAAGCCGACGGCCTGGATCAGCGGATGCTGGACCAGCGCCTCGCCCACATCGCGCCGCCCGCCCTGGATCAGCGAGAAGACGCCCGGATGCAGCCCGCAGGCCAGGATGGCGGCATCGATGGCCTGCGCCACGATCTCGCCCGTGCCGGGATGGGCCGAATGGCCCTTGACCACCACCGGGCAGCCGGCGGCCAGCGCCGAGGCGGTGTCGCCCCCGGCGGTCGAGAAGGCGAGCGGGAAGTTCGACGCGCCGAAGACCGCGACCGGGCCGATGGGCCGCTGCATCAGCTTCAGGTCGGGGCGCGGCAGCGGGCTTGCGGTCGGGCAGCGCCGCGTCGTGGCGGCGGTCGAGGTAGTCGCCCTTGCGGATATGGCTGGCGAACAGGCGCAACTGGCCGGTCGTGCGCCCGCGCTCGCCGTCCAGCCGCGCGGCCGGCAGGCCGGTTTCCTGAGGTGCCGATGGCGGTGATCTCGGCGCCCCGCGCCTCGATCTCGTCGGCGATCCGCTCCAGGAAGGCAGCGCGCTCCTCGCGGCTGGTCTGGCCGTAGGTCGCGAAGGCCTCTTCGGCCGCGCGCACGGCGCGGTCCACATGCGCCGGCGTGCCGACGGAGAAATCGAGCGCCTCGCCATGGGCGGGCGAGGAGCGGAAGGTCGCCTCGCCCTGCAACCCAGTCGCCCGCGATCAGGTGTTTTCCGGTCAGCATGTCGGTATCCTCAGTCGTGAAAGGGATCGGTGGCGGTCTGGCGGCCCTTCAGGCAGGCATCGGCGACGATCCGCAGGGGGGAAATGTCGACGTCGCTGTCGCGCGACGGCGATCAGGCGGGCGAAGCGGCGGTAGATTTCGGGATACTCCTGTTCCTCGCCGACGTCCACCTCGACCCCGTCGATCGCCAGCTTCGCGCCACCCATGCGCAGCTTCAGCCGTTCGGCCCCCGCCTGCACCTCGATGTCCCAGGTCTGCGGGCCTTCCTGCCGCCAGTCGAAATCGGCGGTGATCGGGATGGTCCCGCGCCCGTCATCGGCAGACGCGCGGCGATGGGGGTGCTGGCGTTTGACGGGAACCTCCAGCTCGGCGCGTGTCACATGGATGCGGCCCGGGCAGGATCTCGGTCAGGATCGACAGCGCGTTGATGCCGGGATCGAAGACGCCCATGCCGCCGGGCTCCCAGATCCAGTCCTGGCCCGGGTGCCAGCTCCGCACATCCTCGCGCCAGGTGATGTGATGCGCGGTGCGGCCTGCGCGCGGCGAGCCAGTCGCGCGCGCGGCTCCACCGCCTGGGCCATGCGGCGAATGCCAGGTGGCGAAGAGCGCCACGCCCGCCTTCGCGCCGCCGTCGATGATCGTCTCGATCTCGCCCAGCGTCGCCGCCGGCGGCTTCTCGATCAGCAGGTCGCGACCCGCGGCGATGGCCGCTCGGCACATGTCCAGCCGCACGTCGGGCGGCATGCAGAGCGCGACCGCCGGCATGTCGGGCCCTCGGCCAGGAAGGTCGTCGAAATCGGTGAAGTTCGGCACGCCCTCGACCTTGCCCTGGCGCGAGACGGTGGCGGCAAGCGTCGCAGTCGGGGTTGGCGGCGATCGCCGGCACGTGCTGGTCGCGCGCGATCTTGCCGATGCCGACGAGGGCGACCTTGGTCTGGCCATCAGTGCGCTCTCCCGCGCCACGGCGTTGCCGCGGCAGCCGACGAGGAAGTCGAGGTCGGCCCCCGTGTCCGCGCCCTGCACATGGTCGTGGTAAAGCTGCGCATAGCCGCCCGACGGGCGCGCTCGACCGCGGCTTTCCAGGCGGCGAGGCGCGCGGCCAGTTCCTCGTCGGAGATGTCGAGATGCAGGCGGCGGTTCGGCCACGTCGAGCTCGATCATGTCGCCCGTGCGCACCACGGCCAGCGGCCCGCCGCGCGCAGCCTCGGGGAGGTGTGCAGCACGACGGTGCCATAGGCGGTGCCCGACATGCGCGCGTCGCGAGATGCGGACCATGTCGGTGATGCCCTTGCGCAGGACCTTGGGCGGCAGGCCCATGTTGCCGACCTCGGCCATGCCGGGATAGCCGCGCGGGCCGCAGTTCTTCAGCACCATCACGCAGGTCTCGTCGATGTCGAGCGCCTCGTCCTCGATCCGGGCCTTGTAGTCGTCGATGTCCTCGAACACGACCGCGCGGCCGCGGTGCTGCATCAGGTGCGGGCGTGGCGGCCGACGGCTTCAGCACCGCCCCGTCGGGCGCGAGGTTGCCCGCAGCACGACGATGCCGCCCGACTGGCGTCAGCGCCTTTTCGGCGGGCAGGATCACGTCCTCGTTGTCAGTTGCGGACGTCCTTCACCTCGTCCCAGATCGTGCCGCCCGAGACGGTCAGCGCGTCCTGTGCAGCAGGCCCGCCTCGCCCAGCCGCTTGATGACGACGGGCAGGCCGCCGGCGTAGAAGAACTCCTCCATCAGGTACTTGCCCGACGGCATCAGGTTGACGATGGTCGGCACGTCGCGGCCCCAGTCGGTCCCAGTCGTCCAGCGTCAGGTCAATGCCGACGCGGCCCGCGATGGCCAGCAGGTGGATCACCGCGTTGGTCGACCCGCCGATGGCGCGCATTGGTGCGGATCGCGTTCTCGAAGGCCTGCCGCGTCAGGATGTCGGACGGCTTCAGGTCGTCCTTCACCATCTGCACGATGCGCCGCCCGGTCAGGTGCGCCATCACGCGGCGGCGGCTGTCCACCGCCGGGATCGCGGCATTGCCCGACAGCGCCATGCCCAGCGCCTCGGCCATGCTGGCCATGGTGCGAGGCGGTGCCCATCGTGTTGCAGGACCCGGGCGAGCGGCTCATCGAGGCTTCGGCCTCGACGAATTCTTCCGCGGTCATCTCGCCCGCCTTCACGGCTTCGGAGAACTTCCACAGATGCGTGCCGGACCCGACCCGCTCGCCCCGGAAATAGCCGTTCAGCATCGGCCCGCCGGAGACCATGATCGTCGGCAGGTCGCACCGAGGCCGCGCCCATCAGCAGCGACGGGCGTGGTCTTGTCGCAGCCGACCAGCAGCACGACGCCGTCCATCGGCTGGCCGCGGATCGGCTTCCTCGACCGCCATGGCGGCGAGGTTGCGGAACATCATCGCGGTGGGGCGGAAGGCGCTTTCCGACGGCCGAGAACACCGGCACATTCCACCGGGAAGCCCGCCCGCCTCGTAGATGCCGTGCTTCACCCGCTCGGCCAGGTCGCGCAGGTGGGCGTTGCAGGGGGTCAGCTCGCGACCAGGTGTTCAGGATGCCGATCACCGGGCGGCCGTCGAACAGGTCGGCGGGCAGGCCCTGGTTCTTCATCCAGCTGCGGTGATAGATCGCGTCCTTCGACGTGCCGCCGAACCATTCCTGCGAGCGCAGCTTGCGGGGCCAGGGGGCGGGTTTGAAGGTCATGTCGGCTCCTCACAGCGGCGTGGACGGCGGCGCGCCGCTTCGGCGGGCGCGATGGCGAGCGGGTTGCGCAGCGGCAGGCCGAAGGCGGCGGCCTCGATCTCGAACACGTCGCCGGCTTCGGTCCTGATGCCATCGGCGAAGGACAGCGTCGCGGTGCCGAACATGTGCACATGCAGATCGCCGGGCTGGCGGAAGAGGTCGTACTTGAAGTGGTGATGTTCGAGGTTGGCGAGCGTGTGCGACATGTTCGCCTCGCCCGAGAGGAAGGGCTTTTCCCAGATCACCGCGCCGTCGCGGCGGATGCGGCTGGTGCCCCGCACGTCGTGCGGGCAGGTCGCCGACCAGGAGTTCCGGGCCGAAGGACGCCGTCGCGCAGCTTGGAATGGGCGAGGTAGAGGTAGTTGATCCGCTCGGTCACATGGTCGGAGAACTCGTTGGCCAGCGCCAAGCCGATGCGGTGCGGCGTGCCGTCGGGGCCGATCAGGTAGATGCCCGCGATCTCGGGCTCCTCGCCGCCGTCCAGCGCGAAGGCCGGGCGAGCGTCAGCGGCGTGCCCGGGGCCGACGGCGGCGTGGCCGTTGCCCTTGTAGAACCATTCGGGCTGCACGCCGACCTGTCCGGCGCGCGGGCTTGCCGCCCTCCAGCCCCATGCGGAACATCTTCATGCTGTCGGTCAGCGTCTCGGCCTTCTGCAGCTTGGCGTGCATCGCGTCGCGGGTGGCGGCGCTGCCGAGATGGGTCAGGCCGGTGCCGGTCAGATGCAGGTGCGCCGGGTCCGGGTGGCGGACCGGGCAGTCGAGCATCCCCGCCGCCAGCATCTGCGCGAGGTCCACCGTCTCGCCCAGCCCCAGGGCCGCGACGATCTCGGCAAGCGGCTGGCCCGCGGCGACGGCGGCCTGCGCCAGTTCGTAGATCGAGGTCGCGCCGGGGACGAGGCGCGCGTCGGCACCTACGCGGCAGACGACCCCGCCGCCGTTCAGTTGGGAAAGATGCATGATGCCCCTCAGGACTTGGTCTTGTTGTAGACGTCGAAGATCACGGCGGCGAGCAGCACGAGCCCCTTGATCATCTGCTGGTAGTCGATGCCGATCCCCAGGATCGACATGCCGTTGTTCATGACGCCCATGATGAAGGCGCCGATCACGACGCCGACGATCTTGCCCGACCCCGCCCGACATCGACGCGCCGCCGATGAAGACGGCGGCGATCACGTCAAGCTCGAACCCGACGCCGGCCTTGGGGGTGGCGGAGTTCAGGCGCGCGGTCACGATCATGCCCGGCAAGCGCCGCCAGCACCCCCATGTTGACGAAGCAGAGGAAGATCAGCCGTTCGGTGTTGATGCCCGACAGCTTGGCGGCCTTCTCGTTGCCGCCGATCGCATAGATGCGCCGGCCCGGTCGTCGTGTTCTCGGTGAAGAAGGCGTAGAGCACGATCAGCACCGCCATGACCACCAGCACGTTCGGCAGGCCGCGGAAGCTGGCGAGCTTCCAGCCCACGAAGATCAGCGCGCGCCGCGACCACGAGGTTGCGGCATCAGGAAGAGGCCCATCGGCTCGGGCGTCGATGCCGATAGGCCTCGTCGCGCTGCCGCGCCCGCCAGCCGATCCAGATGATCGCCGCCGCCGGCCAGCGCGATGACGACCAGCGCGGTCACGTTCGGCTTGCCCGGCCCGATCAGGTCGGGGATGAAGCCGGTCGAGAGACAGCCTGGAACGACTTGGGGAACGGCCCGATGTTCTGCCCGCCCAGAAGCCACAGCGTCAGCGCCGCGGAACACCAGCATCCCGGCCAGCGTCACGATGAAGGACGGGATGCGCCAGTAGGCGATCCAGTAGCCCTGCGCCGCCCCGATCAGCGCGCCCACGAGCAGCGCCGAGCGGGATCACCGCCCAGACCGGCCAGCCCCAGCTCGACCGTCAGCACTGCCGCGACCGCCCCGGTGAAGGCCGCGACCGAGCCGACCGACAGGTCGATGTGCCCCGCCACGATGACCAGCAGCATCCCCAGCGCCATGATGATGACGTAGCCGTTCTGCAGGAACAGGTTGGTGATGTTCTGGCGCCGACAGGAAATCGACTCGCCCTGCGTCACCCGCACCATGACGAGGAAGAAGACCACGATGGCGACCAGCGCCATCAGCATCCCGTTCTCGCGCAGTTGATGTTGCGCGAGGCGCGCTTGCCCGTCACCCCTGCGGTCTGGTCAGCCATCGCGCCCCTCCCTCCCCTTCAATGCGTCACGATCAGCGCCATGATGCGTTCCTGACTGGCCTCGTCGCGCGGTCAGCTCGCCCACGATGCGCGCCCTCGTTCATCACATAGATCCGGTCGCACATGCCCAGAAGCTCGGGCATCTCGGACGAGATCATCACCACCGCCGCGGCCCTGCGTCGGCCAGGTCGTTCATGATCGTGTAGATCTCGAACTTCGCGCCCACGTCGATGCCGCGCGTCGGCTCGTCCAGGATCAGCACCTGCGGCTCGGTGAAGAGCCATTTCGACAGCACCACCTTCTGCTGGTTGCCGCCCGACAGGTTCACCACCTTCTGGAAGCACCGCGGGCGTGCGGATGTTCATGGCCTTGCGGTAGCCCTCGGCCACCTGCGCCTCGCGCCGCTTGTCGATGACGCCGTTGACGGCGATGCCGGCGAGGTTGGCCAGCGTGATGTTCCTCAGGATCGGCTCTTCCAGGACCAGGCCCAGCGCCTTGCGGTCCTCGGTCACATAGGCCAGGCCCGCGTCGATCGCCTTGCGCGACGGTCGAGGTGTCGACCGGCTTGCCGCCGCATCCGCACCTCGCCCGAGATGTCGCGGCCGTAGCTGCGGCCGAAGAGGCTCATCGCCAGTTCGGTCCGCCCCGATGCCCATCAGGCCGGCGATGCCGACGATCTCGCCCTTGCGCGACGTTGAAGTGCGACGTCGCGGATGACCTGCCGGTCCTGCTGTTCGGGGTGCCAGCACGGTCCAGTCCTCGCACCTCGAGCAGCACCTCGCCGGGATTGCGGGTCGCGTTCGGGATAGCGGTGCGCCATGTCGCGGCCCACCATGTCGCGGATGATGCGGTCCTCGGTGATCTCGGCGCTCGGTCATGGTCGAGACGGTCGCGCCGTCGCGCAGCACGGTGATGCGGTCGGCCACGCGGCTGATCTCGTTCAGCTTGTGGCTGATGATGATCGAGGTGACGCCCTGCGCCTTCAGCTCCAGCAGCAGGTCCAGCAGCTTCTGGCTGTCGTTTTCCTGCAAGCGCCGCGGTCGGCTCGTCGAGGATCAGCAGGCGCACGTCCTTGGCCAGCGCCTTGGCGATCTCGATCAGCTGCTGCTTGCCGACGCCCAGCTTGTCCACCAGCGCCGTCGGCGGCTTCGTTCAGGCCGACCTTGGCGCAGCAGCGTCTTCGGTCTTGCTGGAAGGTCTCGGGCCAGTTGATGACGCCGCCGCTGCGCCACCTCGTTGCCCGAGGAACAGGTTCTCGGCGATCGACAGCAGCGGCACCAGCGCAAGTTCCTGGTGGATGATGATGATGCCCTTGCTCCTCGCTGTCGTGGATGCCGCGCGAAGCGGGCGTCTCGCCGTCATAGAGGATCTCGCCCTCGTAGGTGCCGTGCGGATAGACGCCCGACAGCACCTTCATCAGCGTGGACTTGCCCGCGCCGTTCTCGCCGCAGATGCGCGTGGATTTCGCCCTGCCTCGACCGTGCAGGTTGACGTGGTCGAGCGCCGCACGCCCGGGAAGGTCTTGGTGATCGCCCGCATTTCCAGAAGCGTGGCCATGGCTCGTCCCTCCGGCCTGCATAAGGCGGGCCCGCCGCCGCACGGGACGCGGCGCGGGCCGGGCGTCCGTCGCGATCAGCTTACTGCAGCTGGTCCGCGGTGTAGTAGCCCGAGCCGACCAGGATCTCTTCGCAGTTGGTCGACGTCCACCGAGATGCGGCTCCAGCAGGTAGGACGGCACGACCTTGACGCCGTTGTCGTAGGTCTTGGTGTCGTTGATCTCGGGCTCGCCGCCCGACAGGATCGCATCGACCATCTCCACGGTCACGCCCGCCAGCTCGCGGGTGTCCTTGAAGACCGTCGAATACTGCTCGCCCGCGATCATCGACTTGACCGAGGGGACCTCGGCGTCCTGACCGGTGACGACGGCATCTTCAGGTCGCCCGAGCCGTAGCCCACGCCCTTGACCGACGACAGGATGCCGATCGACAGCCCGTCATAGGGCGACAGCGCGCCGTGCAGCTCCTTGTCGCCGTAGTTGGCCGACAGCAGGTTGTCCATCCGCGCCTGCGCGACCGCACCGTCCCAGCGCAGCGTGCCGACCACGTCCATGCCCATCTGGCCCGACGGGATCGACGATCTCGCCGCCGTCGATCATCGGCTGCAGCACCGACATCGCGCCGTCGTAGAAGAAGAAGGCGTTGTTGTCGTCGGGCGAGCCGCCGAACAGTTCGACGTTCCACGGCTTCGCGTCGGGGAAGCGCTCCTTCAGGCACTGCACCAGCGATTCCGCCTGCTGCACGCCGACCTTGAAGTTGTCGAAGGTGGCGTAGTAGTCGACGCTGCCGCTGTCGCGGATCAGGCGGTCATAGGCGATGACCTTGATGCCCGGCGGCGTGCGCGTTGTCCAGCGCGTTCGACAGCGTGGTGCCGTCGATGGCCGCGATGACCAGCACGTTCACGCCCTTGGTGATCATGTTCTCGATCTGGGCAAGCTGGTTCGGGATGTCGTCCTCGGCATATTGCAGGTCGGTGGCATAGCCCGCCGCCTGTGAACTGCTCGACCATCGAGTTGCCGTCCGAGATCCAGCGCGCCGAGGATTTGGTCGGCATCGCGATGCCGACGGTGCCCTTGTCCTGCGCCAGCACGGGTGCCGAGGTCAGCGCGGTGCCAAGCACCAGCGACGCCATAAGTGACGTTAGAAACTTCATGGATAGTCCTCCCTGCGCGCCCCGCGTTTCGTCGGCGCTGTGTCGCGCCGCCCGCCCGAGGGCCCTTTCGTTGACGGATCACGCCGATCCGGACCGCACAGTAGACTTTCGCCGCCATACCATTCAAATGCCAATTATGACAATCAACATGGCAAAATCGGTATATCATGGCACAGACCCAACCCGATCGGCTGCAACTCAAGCATTTGCGGCTGATCGCGGCGATCGCCGAACACGAACAGCTGTCCATCGCCGCGCAGACCCTCGCGATCACCCAGCCCGCCGCCTCGCGGACCCTGGCCGAAGCCGAGCAGCGCATCGGCGTCGCCCTGTTCGAGCGGACCCCGCGGGGCATGGTCGCGACCGGCGCGGGCGAAAGCCTGGCGCGCCGCGCGCGCAACATCCTCGACGAGCTGGCCGACGCGGCGGACGAGGTGGAGCGCCTGCGCCTGGGGCGGGGCGGGGTGGTGCGGATCGGCGCGGTGACGGGGGCGGCGGTGGGATACGTGGTGCCCGCCCTGCGCGCGCTGAAGGCCCGCGCCCCCGAGGCCGAGGTGCATGTGGAGGTGGCGACCAGCGAGGAGCTGATCGCGGGGTTGCAGGCCCTGCGTCATGACATGGTGCTGGCCCGCGTGCCGCCCCGGGCCGCGCCCGACGGGCTGTCGATGACCCCGGCACGGGGCGAGCGGGTCAGCATCGTGGCCAATGCCCGCCATAGCGCGGCGCGGTCGCCCGGCCTGCGGCTGTCCGACCTCGCGGAATCGGATTGGGTGATGCAGGGTCCGGGCGCACCGATCCGCCGGGCGGTGGAGGATGCCTTCCTGCGGCAGGGCGCGCCGCTGCCCCGCCATGTGATCAACACCTCGTCGCTTCTGATGGCGCTGGCGCTGCTGGAAGAGCCGGGCGTCGTCACCCCCGTCAGCACCGAGGTGGCGCAACTGCTCTGTGCAGGACGCGACGATCTGGTGCTCCTGCCGATTGCCGAGCCGATCCTCGTTGCGCCCTACTCGCTGATCATGTTGCGCGACCGCCGCCTGTCCCCGGTCGCGGCCGAGTGCCGCGATCTGCTGGCCGCACTGGTGGCGCGGGATAGCGCGGGCAGTTGACTCTGCGCGTCCGGCAGGCTCAATCTGGTCCGACCAGATGCGAGGCCGGCGCTGCCGCCGGCAGGGAGAGGCAAGATGAAGACGATCAAGGGTCCGGCGCTGTTCCTGGCGCAGTTCGCGGGCGACGCAGCGCCGTTCAATTCGTGGAAGTCGATCACCAAGTGGGCCGCCGAGTGCGGCTATGTCGGCGTGCAGATCCCGAGCTGGGACGGCCGCCTGTTCGATCTGGAGAAGGCCGCCGCATCCAAGACCTATTGCGACGAGATCAAGGGCGTGGCCGCCGAAAGCGGCATCGCGGTCACGGAACTCTCCACGCACCTTCAGGGACAGTTGGTGGCGGTGCACCCCGCCTATGACGAGGCCTTCGACGCCTTCGCGGCCCCGTCAGTGCGCGGCAATCCCAAGGCGCGGCAGGAATGGGCGGTGGACCAGGTGAAGAAGGCGCTGACCGCTTCGAAGAACCTGGGCCTCGGCGCGCAGGCGACCTTCTCGGGCGCGCTGGCCTGGCCCTTCGTCTATCCTTGGCCGCAGCGCCCTGCCGGACTGGTCGAGGCAGCCTTCGACGAACTCGCCAAACGCTGGCGCCCGATCCTTGACCATGCCGAGGAGTGCGGGGTGGACCTGTGCTACGAGATCCATCCGGGCGAGGACCTGCATGACGGGATCACCTATGAGATGTTCCTGGAGCGGACGGGCAATCACGCGCGGGCGAACATGCTCTACGATCCGTCGCACTACGTGCTCCAGCACCTCGATTACCTCGAGAACATCGACATCTATCACGAGCGCATCCGCATGTTCCACGTCAAGGATGCCGAGCTGAACCCGACCGGGCGGCAGGGCGTCTATGGCGGCTTCCAGTCCTGGGTGAACCGCGCGGGCCGCTTCCGCAGCCTGGGCGACGGGCAGGTGGATTTCGGCGGCGTCTTCTCGAAGCTGACCCAGTACGACTTCGACGGCTGGGCGGTGGTCGAGTGGGAATGCGCGCTGAAGCATCCCGAGGACGGGGCGCGGGAAGGGTCTGAATTTGTCCGCGCGCACATGATCCGCGTGACCGAACGCGCCTTCGACGATTTCGCGGGCGGCGGCACGGACGACGCGGCGAACCGGCGGATGCTGGGCCTGAACTGACCCGAGGCAGCGGGGGCCAGCCCCCGCACCCCCGGGGTATTTTTCCCGAAAAGAAACCGGAAGAGACAGACATGGCAATCGAGGGAACATCCGAAGGGCGTAGCCGCGCGCATCCGTCTGGGCATGGTGGGCGGGGGGCGCGACGCCTTCATCGGCGCGGTCCACCGGATCGCGGCGCGGATCGACGACCAGTACGAGCTGGTGGCGGGTTGCTTCAGCTCCACCCCGGAAAAGGCGCTGGCCTCGGCCGCGGATCTGGGCGTTGCGCGGGGCTATGCCAGCTTTGCCGACATGGCCGCGCCGCGAGGCGCGGCGGCGCGACGGGATCGAGGCGGTGGCGATCGTCACGCCCAACCACATGCACGCGCCCGTGGCGATGCAGTTCCTGCGGCGCGGCATCCATGTGATCTGCGACAAGCCGCTGACCGCGACGCTGGCCGAGGCGAAGAAGCTGGCCAAGGCGGCCGAGGCCTCGGGCGCGCTTTTCGTGCTGACGCATAACTACACCGGCTATCCCATGATCCGGCAGGCGCGCGAGATGATCGCCTCGGGCGAGTTGGGCGAGATCCGGCTGGTGCAGGTGGAGTATGCGCAGGACTGGCTGAGCGAACCGCTGGAGCAGACGGGGCAGAAGCAGGCGGGCTGGCGCACCGACCCCAAGCAGACCGGCGCGGGTGGCTCGACCGGAGATATCGGGACCCATGCCTTCAACCTGGCGAGCTTCGTGACCGGGCTGGAGCTGGAGAGCCTTGCGGCCGACCTGCAGACCTTCGTGCCGGGGCGGCGGGTGGACGACAACGGCCATGTGCTGATGCGCTTCAAGGGCGGGGCGCGGGGGATGCTGTGGTGCAGCCAGGTCGCGCCCGGGCAACGAGAACGCGCTGCGGCTGCGCGTCTATGGCACAAAGGCCGGGATCGAATGGGCGCAGGAGGATCCGAATTACCTCTGGTTCACCCCGCTCGGCCAGCCGAAGCGGCTGATCACGCGGGGCGGGGCGGGGGCCGGGGCGGCGGCGGGCCGGGTCACGCCGCGTGCCGCCGGGCCATCCCGAGGGATATCTGGAAGGCTTCGCCAACATCTATGCCGAAGCCGCCCGCGCGATCCGCGCGCGGCAGGCGGGCGAGGCGGTGCCGAGCGGAGGTGGTCTATCCGACGGTGCGGGACGGGGTGGCGGGCGTGGCGTTCGTGGATGCCTGCGTGCGGTCGTCCGCGCGCAATGCGGCCTGGGTCAGCCTGAACCTTTGATCGCGGGTGGCGGGGCGCCCGCCTGCCCCGCCAGCCAGTCGCGGAAGCTGGCCAGCGCCGGGCGCGGTGCCCGGTTGGAGGGCCAGACCAGCCAGTAGCTGCCAGTGCTGCGCTGCGGGCCGCCCCAGGCCACGACCAGCCGTCCCGCCTCGATCTCGGGGTAGGCGAGGAAGGTCGGCAAAAGCGCAATGCCAAGGCCATGGATCGCGGCCTGGCTCATGGTGGAGAACTGGTCGAAGACCATGCCGCGCGGAACGTGGCCGGAAAGGCCGTGTTGCGCCATCCAGCGGTGCCAGTGCGCCGGGGCGGCGACTCGAGCAGCAGAAGCGGATGGGCGCAGCAGCGGCTCGGGTCCGTGAGGCGGGGTGGGCAGGAAACCGGGCGCGCAGACGGGCAGGACCTCTTCCTCCATCAAGAGCAGATGCTCGGCCCCCGGCCAGTCCGCATGGCCGAAATGGATCGCGGCATCGAAGCCGTCGGCGTCGAAATCGAAGGGTCGCAGGCGGGTGGAGAGGTTCACCGTCACCTCCGGGTGCTCTGCGCGCAAAGTCGCGCGAGGCGGGGCGCCAGCCAGTGCACGCCGAAGGCCGGCAGGATGGCGAGGTTCAGCGTGCCGCCCAGCGGGTTTGCGCGCAGCTTCAGGCTGAGGCCTGCGCGATCTGCTCCAGCGCCGTGCGCACCTGGCGCACATAGTCCCGCCCGGCGGGCGACAGGCGCAAGCTGCTTGCGGTCGCGCAGCAGAAGCTGCACGCCCATCTGCGCCTCGAGCGTCTGCAATTGCCGGCTGATCGCGCCTTGGGTCAGGACAGTTCCTCGGCCGCCGCCGAGGCGCTGCCGAGACGGTCCAGCGCCTCGAGCGCCATCAGGGCGAGGCGATGCTGGGCAGGTAGCGGCGCGGGGCGATCATTGCGGTTTGCCTCATACATCGAGGCGATAGTTTCGATGTATTTCAGGCGATGGTTCGTGGGATAAAGCGGAAACTCCGCATCCATCCCGCGAGGCTTGCCATGACCATCCAGAAGCCGATCCTGAAGAACCAAGGACGCCCCCGACCTCGGCCGCTTCGACTGGGAGGACCCGTTCCGGCTGGACGACCAGCTGACCGAGGAAGAGCGGATGCTGCGCGACGCGGCCCGCGCCTTTGCGCAGGAAAAGCTGCAGCCGCGCGTCATCGCCGCCTACCGCGAGGAGACGACCGACCCCGGCGATCTTCGCGCGAGATGGGCGAGATGGGGCTTCTGGGCGTGACGATGCCCGAGGAATACGGCGGGCTTGGCGCCTCCTACGTCGCCTATGGCCTGATCGCGCGCGAGGTGGAGCGGGTGGACAGCGGCTATCGCAGCATGATGTCGGTGCAGTCCTCGCTCGTGATGTATCCGATCTATGCCTATGGCTCGGAGGAGCAGCGGCAGAAGTACCTGCCGAAGCTCGCCGTCGGGCGAACGGATCGGCTGCTTCGGCCTGACCGAGCCCGATGCCGGGTCCGACCCGGCGGGGATGAAGACCGTCGCGAAGAAGACCGCGAACGGCTATGTGCTGACCGGCGCGAAGATGTGGATCTCGAACGCGCCGATCGCCGATGTCTTCGTGGTCTGGGCCAAGTCCGAGGCGCATGGCGGCAAGATCCGCGGCTTCGTGCTGGACAAGGGCATGAAGGGCCTGTCGGCGCCCGAAGATCGGCGGCAAGCTGTCGCTGCGCGCCACCATCACCGGCGAGATCGTGATGAAGGACGTCGAGGTGGGCGAGGACGCGCTTCTGCCCAATGTCGAGGGGCTGAAGGGCCCGTTCGGCTGCCTGAACCGCGCGCGCTACGGCATCAGCTGGGGCGTGATGGGGGCGGCGGAGTTCTGCTGGCACGCCGCGCGGCAGTATGGGCTGGACCGCCAGCAGTTCGGCAAGCCGCTGGCGCAGACGCAGCTGTTCCAGCTGAAGCTCGCCAACATGATGACCGAGATCACGCTGGGCCTTCAGGGCTCGCTGCGCGTCGGGCGGCTGATGGACGAGGCGCAACGCGGCGCCCGAGATGATCAGCCTGATGAAGCGCAACAACTGCGGCAAGGCGCTGGACATCGCGCGCAAGGCCCGCGACATGCATGGCGGCAACGGGATTGCCGAGGATTTCCAGATCATGCGCCACATGGTGAACCTCGAGACGGTGAACACCTATGAGGGCACGCATGACGTCCATGCGCTGATCCTCGGCCGGGCGCAGACCGGGTTGCAGGCGTTCTTCTGACGCGGTGCCAAAAGTTTTCGAAAACTTTTGGCAAGATCCTTCGAAGGATCTTGCGCTTCCTGAACAGGGCTGACCGCGAGAATGGACCGCGCCGATATCGTCCACGACAACTTCCTGCGCCGGGTGGCGGCGCGGGATTTTCCGGCGGGCAACCCGCCCTCCGGCCCGCTGACGGCCGACCTTGCGGTCCGGCTTTTCCGCGCGCAGTGCCTGTCCCGCGCGCTCGACCGGCAGGCGCGGGTCGATGCAGCGGGCGGGGCAGGGCTTCTACACCATCGGCTCGTCGGGGCATGAGGGGATGGCGGCGGTCGCGGCCGCGCTGCGGCCCGACCGACATGGCCTTCCTGCATTACCGCGACGCGGCCTTCCAGATCGCCCGCGCCCTCCAGGTGCCGGGACAGGACACGGCCCGCGACATGCTGCTGAGCTTCGCGGCCTCGTCCGAGGACCCGATTTCGGGCGGGCGGCACAAGGTGCTGGGGTCGCGCGCGCTGATGATCCCGCCGCAGACCTCGACGATCGCGAGCCATCTGCCCAAGGCGGTGGGGGCGGCCTTTTCGATCGGCCTTGCGCGGCGCAACCCGCCGGAGCATCGCCTGCTGCCCGACGATGCGTTGATCGTCGCGTCCTTCGGCGATGCCTCGGCCAACCATTCCACGGCGCAGGGCGCGTTCAACACCGCGCAATGGACCGCCTACCAGAACACGCCCCTGCCGCTGCTGTTCGTCTGCGAGGACAACGGCATCGGCATTTCGACGAAGACACCGCCCGGCTGGATCGAGGCGAGTTTCTCGCACCGTCCGGGCCTGACCTACCTCAAGGCGGACGGGCTGGACCTGTACGAGACCTACCGCGTCGCGCCGGAGGCCGCGCAGATGCGCGCGGAACCGCCGCAAGCCCGTCTTCCTGCACCTGCGCACGGTGCGGCTCTACGGCCATGCCGGGGCCGACGTGCCCACGACCTATCTCAGCCGCGACGAGGTGGAGGCGGACGAGGCGAACGACCCGCTGCTGCATTCGGTGCGTCTGCTGCGACGCGGCGGGGGCACTGTCGCCCGACGAGGCGCTGGCGATCTACACGAGACGTCGCCGCCGAGGTCGAGGCGCTCGCCGCCGAGGTCGTCACGCGGCCCCGGCTGCGCACGGCGTCCGAGGTGATGGCGAGCCTCATTCCCCCGAAACGCGCGAACCGCCCGACCAACGGCCCCTCGCCCGAGGCGCGCGCGGCGGTCTTCGGCGCGGACCTTGCGGCGCAGGCCGAGCCGCAGCCGATGTCGCGCCATATCAACTGGGCGCTGACCGACCTGATGCTGGCCCATCCCGAGATCGTGATGATGGGCGAGGATGTGGGCCGCAAGGGCGGGGTCTATGGCGTGACGCAGAAACTGCACGCGCGCTTCGGCGCAACCCGCGTGATCGACACGATCCTGGACGAGCAGTCGATCCTCGGCCTTGGCATCGGCATGGCGCAGAACGGGTTCCTGCCGATCCCCGAGATCCAGTTCCTCGCCTATCTGCACAATGCCGAAGACCAGGTGCGGGGCGAGGCCGCGACGCTGCCCTTCTTCTCGAACGGCCAGTTCACCAATCCGATGGTCGTCCGCATTGCGGGGCTTGGCTACCAGAAGGGGTTCGGCGGGCATTTCCACAACGACAACTCGATCGCCGTGCTGCGCGACATTCCGGGGCTGATCCTCGCCTGCCCCTCGACCGGCGCGGACGCAGCCATGATGCTGCGCGAGTGCGTCCGGCTGGCGCGCGAGGAGCAGCGGGTGGTGGTCTTCCTGGAACCGATCGCGCTCTACCCCATGCGCGACCTCCATGCCGAGAAGGACGGCGGCTGGATGACGCGCTATCCGGCGCAGGGCCTGAGCGTGCCGTTTGGCTCCATCGGCCTGCACGGCACGGGCACCGACCTCGCGATCGTCACTTATGGCAACGGACATCTCCTGTCCCGTCAGGCCGAACCCCAGTTGCGCGCGGAGGGGATCGACCTGCGGATCATCGACCTGCGCTGGCTGGTCCCTTTGCCCGAGGCCGCGCTGCATGAGGCGGTGAAGGACTGCGCGCGCGTCCTGATCGTCGACGAATGCCGCCGCTCCGGCGGCCCAGCCGAGGCGCTGATGACGCATCTCGCCGAAGCGGGACACCAGCACATCGCCCGCCTGACCGCCGAGGACAGCTTCATCGCGACCGGCCCGGCCTATGCCGCCACTCTGCCCTCTGTCCAGGGGATCGTCAGCGGCGGCGAAGGCGTTGGCGGGAAAAGAAAATGGGGTCGGTTAAGCCAACCGACCCCGCCTTACTGAAAAGCCGCTCATGAAAAAACGACAGCCCCAAAGAAAATCTGCCACAATTTCGCCCGATCGCGAACACATTCAAAACATGATCGCGATGCTCGCAATCACTGGTTGAAAATTGAAACCCAGCCCACGACCAATGCCAACGGAAACGCAGCAATCGTAAACGGTTTGTAAACTATTTCTCGGGGCACCCCAGTCGTGAGTGATTCGGTTTCCAGGCAGCCAAGCCCCCGATATCGCCTTGACGTCTCCGGCCCGACCCCCTAATCACGAGGCGCTCTGGCGGGTTGGCGGAGAGGTTACGCAGCGGATTGCAAATCCCTTGAAAATCTCTTCAATATCAGTCACATCGACCTTTTAGGTTATCAGGACATACCGAGAACGAGACGTGAATCTGATAACCGCCTCCCGACGTTCTCATAGGCTTTCTTAGGGACTTCGGGATTCATCTGATTGTCACAGTTTGTCGCAGTGCGATCAATTTGATTTGCATCTAAAATTTCTGGTGACGTAAAGGAAATTTTTCCTTCCTTTACTGGCGCATTATCTTGACGATCCCGCGGCATTATCTTGCGAAAGCGGCCTGCCCCGATCGGGTGGTCCAGTTTCAGTCTTAGTGCATGACGGGTCTTGGCGCTACGGTTGGGGTGGCCGGCGAAGCGGGTCCGGATGGCGAAGCCGGCCACTGGATGACCTCGGGGGCCGGGGGGCGATAGCCCAGCGATGAATGCGGGCGCTTGGTGTTGTAGTGGCGGCGCCAGCTCTCGATGATGATCTTCGCCTCGGCGAGGCTGTAGAAGATCTCTCCGTTGAGCAACTCGTCGCGGAGCTTGGAGTTGAAGCTCTCGCAGTAGCCGTTCTCCCAGGGTGAGCCAGGCTCGATGTAGGCGGTCGTCGCTCCGACGGCGGCGATCCACTCCCGCACCGCCTTGGCGATGAACTCCGGGCCGTAGCATGTTGGGAAGGATGCGTCGTTGAGGGTTATGGCCGCCTGCGCAGCCCCCAAATCGCGCAGCGGGCGGCCATAACCGGGTCTCGGATCTCTATGGTGGTTTTGCGAACCACACCACAGAGGAGACCGGCTATGACCAAGGCTGAGCATACTTCGGATGCCCGTATTCTGGTAGGCATCGACATTTCCAAGAACCGCCACGAGGTGCTGATCGCAGTCCCCGGCAAGGCACGCCGCCGCCGGATGACCGTGCTGAACACGGCCGACGACTATCGACGGCTGATCGATGTCCTGCGAGGGTTCGAGCTGCCGGTCATGATCGGGTTCGAGGCGACAGGGAACTACCATCGGGCCCTGATGTTCGCCTTGGGTGCCGCAGGTTTCGAGCTGAAGCTGGTCTCGTCCGTGGCGCTCGCCCGCACGCGGGAGGCGCTGCACAACAGCTGGGACAAGAACGATCCGAAGGATGCGCAGGTCATTCTGCGCATGCTGGAGATTGGCGCGGTTCAGGTCTTTCATGACCCGTTGGTGGCCGGCACCGGCGACATTCAGGAGCTGTCGAAGACCTACGAGATGGTGGCGCGCGCCAAGACCGAACTGTGGCATCGCATCCTGACCCATTACCTGCCGCTCTACTTCCCGGAGGCGGACCGTTTCCACCGCAGTTCACGAGGTGACTGGTTCCTGGCCTTTCTCGAAGCCTTCCCGTCCCCCCACATGATCACCGCCATGGACAAGGACGCCTTCATCGAGGCTGCCTGGCCGGTGATCGGACGCCGGGTCAGCAAGGCGGCCCTCCTGGCGGATATCTACGAGACATCAAAAGCTTCGGTGGGCTTGCCGGTGACCCCGGATTCGGATGCGATCCGCATGTTCCGCCTCGTTCTGGCACAGGGGCGTAGCCTGATCCAGCAGCGCAACGCCATCGAGGAGCGCGCCGCAGAGCTTCTCGGCGCGCATCCCGATTACCGACTCTTGCGCTCGATCCCGGGCATCGGTCCGGTCAATGCCCTGGCCGTGCTGGCCGAGGCCGGCGATGTGCGACGCTTTCGGCATCATCGCCAATTCCTGAAGTTCTGCGGCATGGACCTGGCAACGGTGCAGTCCGGTCTGTTCCGCGGCCGAAGCAAGATCTCGAAGTATGGCAATGCCCGCCTGCGCCGCACGCTCTGGCTGGCCAGTCAGGCAGCCGTGCTGAAGCCCGCCAACAGCTTCCGTGACAAGTTCGAGCGCTACATCGCGCAGGATCGGCACAACCCTGATCTGCGCCGCAAGGCCTACACCGCCATCGCCGCAAAGATGGCCCGCACCATTCACGCCGTGATCAAGTCCGGCGAACCCTATCGCCCGTTCTTCGAGGGGGCGAGCCCAGGCGGAAGGACCCCTCTCTGTAGAGCCGTGGAGGCAGGACCCGTCGTTAGCCAGAGCCGGCCCTTCTTCGGTTGCGTTTTGGGACCTTCAGCCCCTCCCGCCGCCAGATCGGCCGCTCGACCCGTTTCACGTTCACCGCCCAACCGGCGTCGCGCAGGAGCGCGTGATCGGCGGAATCCGTCGCGCCCGTATTGCGAGGCGAGCACATCATGTCGGCGGTCAGCGCGTCTTCGGCCCGTCCGCTCGGCACTTCCGTGGTCGAGCGATGCTGCCCGAGGACGCGGCAGGCGAGCCGTTCCGAGACTCCGGAGCTTCTGCCTGACATGCTCGATGCAAGCACGGCGGCGGGCGGGGCTCAGAAGTTTCCCCGAGGCAGCCTCAAGCCAGGATCAGCTTCTCAAGCGTGAGATCAGAGACGGCCTTCCGAAGCCGCTCGTTCTCCTTCTCCAGCTCCTTCAGCCGCTTCACCTGGTCGGTCTTCAGCCCGCCGAACTCCCTGCGCCACCGACAGTAGGTGAACTGTGTCACGCCGATCGAGCGCACGGCTTCGGCCACCGACTGGCCTTGCGACACCAACACGTCGACCTGCCGGAGCTTGGCGACGATCTCTTCCGGCTTGTGCTTCTTCTGGGGCATTCCTGCATCCTCCAAATGGCTCGAAAGCCATACCTCAGGGAGGACCACTTAGCGTATTCGCTGGTGGGCCTTCTCGCCGGCAAGGCAGAGATCTCCCTCATTGGTCGGTCCAACGCTCGGCGTCGCTGTCGATATAGATGAAGCAGCGATGTGAGACCGTCAAACTGGATCGTTCGGAACTGGAGTTTTCCGCGTAACTGTCCCTGGCTGGGAGGAGCGGAAGACGATGAAGGCATCGAAGTTCTCGGACGCCCAGAAGGCGTTCATCCTGAAGCAGGGCGCGGACGGCATGCCGGTCGCGGAGATCTGCCGCAAGGCCGGGATCAGCCAGGCGACGTACTTCAACTGGAAGAAGAAGTACGACGGGCTGCTGCCGACCGAGATGCGGCGGCTGAAGCAGCTCGAGGACGAGAACGCGCAAGCTGAAGAAGATCGTCGCCGATCTCTCGCTCGACAAGGAGATGCTGCAGGACGTCATCCGCCGAAAGCTCTGAGGCCTGCCCGCAAGCGCGAGCTGGTCGACGAGGTCTGCGGTGAGTGGGACGTGTCGATCCGCCGGGCCTGCCGGGTTCTCGCAGTTCGACACGTCGACCTACCACTACAAGTCCCGCCGCCCCGGGCAGGCCGCCCTCGAAGCAGCGGATCAAGGAGATCTGCGAGACGCGCGTGCGCTACGGCTATCGGCGCGTGCATGTGCTGCTGCGGCGGGAGGGCTGGATGATCAACCATGAAGAGGACCCGACCGCCTCTACAGCGAGTTAGGCCTGCAATTGCGGAACAAGACGCCGAAGCGGCGGGTGAAGGCGAAGCTGCGGGAGGACCGCCAGCGACGCCGTCGCGCCCGAACGAGACCTGGGCGATGGACTTCGTGCACGACCAGCTGGCGACGGGCAAGAAGATCCGGGTGCTGACGGTCGTCGACATCTTCTCGCGCTTCTCGCCGGTGATCGATCCGCGGTTCAGCTACCGCGGCGAGGACGTGGTCGCGACGCTGGAGCAGGTCTGTGCCGAAGTCGGCTATCCGAAGACGATCCGCGTCGACCAGGGCACCGAGTTCGTCTCCCGCGATCTCGATCTCTGGGCCTATGCGAACGGCGTCACGCTCGACTTCTCCCGGCCGGGCAAGCCGACCGACAATGCCTTCATCGAAGCCTTCAACGGCAGCTTCCGGGCGGAGTGCCTGAACGCGCACTGGTTCCTGACGCTTGACGACGCCGCGCGAAAAGATGGAGGATTGGCGTAGATACTACAACGAGGAACGACCGCACGGCGCGATCGGCAACAAGTCGCCGATCGAGCTGGCAAATCCCGGCAGCGAAACCGGGCCAGCTGCCCGATGAAGCCCGATCCGACCCGGGCGACGAAGATGGGTCTCGCTTCAAAGCCGGAAAACTCTGCCTCCGGGCAGTCCAAGGTTGGGGATCGGATCACGGCGAAGCGGAACTGATCGAGATGGAGGAATGAGCCTGGCAAGGTCGAGCTGAGGCGACGTTGGCAACTCTAGCGGCCTGCGCGGCGTCACGTTGCCCCCCGCATCACCCGAGATCCATCGTCAAAGGTGGCTCACTTCTCGATCGAAAACCCGGCTCAGTCTTGCGTCGAAATCAACAGGCTCTTCACACGGTGGACAATTCGACGCCTAGAGGACACAGTTCTGCCATCAAGGCTGGCCACTCTGGGAGTGCCCAGTCGCCCTCGGGAGGAGGATCGGTGTCGCAAGCGAATTCACTTGAACGTCAGATGCTGGAGTTGATCAACGCAGAGCGCGCAAAGGTAGGCGCTCCACCTCTCCTCCTGGAACTCAACCTCAACGAGGCTGCCGAGGCACACACGGAATGGATGCTCTCGGTCGATACCTTCTCCCACACGGGGATCGGAGGATCCAGTCCCGGCACGAGGATGTCGAACGTGGGGTTCGACTTCAGCGGATCATGGGGCTGGGCGGAGAACATCGCCGGCCGAACAATCAGTTCCCCGTCCGGCTACGCTGACGAAGTCATCAGCCTGCACATGCAGTTGATGAACAGCATCGGGCACAGAAACAACATCCTCAATCCCTCGCTGGAGTACATCGGCATCGGCATCGAGATCGGCGAGTACAAGGGCAGCACGTGGGCGATGGTCACACAGAACTTCGCGCGAACGGATGGCAGCGTGGATCTCGATTCCGGGATCGGGCAGCACAGTTCCGCCATCGAACCAGCCAAGCTCGGGCGATGATGTTCTGGCCGGCACCAACGGAAACGACGTGATAGCAGGATTTGCCGGCAATGACGCGATCTCCGGAGGCGGCGGCAACGACCGGCTGATCGGCGGCCCGGGCGCGGATCGGCTCGACGGAGGATCAGGGATCGACGAAGCCGACTATGGGAGCGCCGGATCTTCGGTGCGGGCGGATCTGGCCAACACCGGCACCAACACCGGCGAAGCCCAGGGCGACAGCTACGTTGCCGTCGAGAACCTGAGGGGATCGAATTTCGGCGACCTACTTGCCGGAGATGCCGGCGCCAATTTCCTTTGGGGCGGTCAAGGCGATGACCAGCTGTTCGGTCGCGGCGGCGATGACCTGCTGGATGGCGGAACAGGCAACGACACGATTTCCGGCGGAACCGGCAACGACACGATCATCGGCGGGAAGGGACATGACCGCGCGTCAGGCGATGCGGGCGCGGATGTCTTTCGGTTCGCCATCGGCGACGACACGTTGACGATCAGCGATTTCGAGCCGGGCGTGGATGATCTCGCGCTTGTCAACCTCGGTGTGGGGTTCACCGTCAGGGATCTTCTCCCCTACGTGTCTCAGGAAGGCAGCGACGTGGTGATACGTTCGGGATCGCAGGAGGTCCGCTTCGAGGATACCCAGCTTTCCGAGCTGAGTGCCGGTGACGTCATCTTTGTGTGAAGGACACTGGGTCAGGGAGTGCTCCCGCCGGGCCTCGCCTCCGGCTTGAAGGCCAACACGGGCTTCCGATCTGGGGTTTCTCCCTTCGCCGGCGCATCTATCGAGAAGTCGATCAAGCGCGACATTCTTCACGTCAATCCTGGTACCTATCTCGTCGATCGTGCGCCGGATGCGCGCCACTTCCTTGCGTGTCGCCTCCAGCTGCTTCCGTGACTTTCCGGTCATCTGCGGGTTGATCTGTCGCAGTTCAGCGAGGGGCAGGCTCGCGTCCTCCCTCAGATCGAAGGCTTCCTGTTCGTTCGGCCTGAAGCCGCTGCCGTCTGCGCGTTCGGAGTTCGTAAGCGGCCTTCATGGTGTCTTCCGTCAGTTTGACCGCCTTGTCGATCAACCAGCTCGCGTCGACCACCGCGCTGTCGAGTTCCCAACGCACCTCTGTTCGCAAGGCGGACAAGCGAGCTAACCGCGCGCTGCGAGATGCGTGGATGGAAAGCAGCAATGCCGCGATCGAGATGGCCAGCATCGACAGATCGAGATTCAATGGCAAGCTAATCAACGGCACTGCGGGACCTCGCGGACGTGAGGAGAACGATCCGGGCTTCCATCGATGCCGCCGGGCACGCAATCCTTGTCCCGCGGCGCGCATCAGATCGGACGTTGAGCGCGGCTCGTCTCGCAAGCTGCTCGTTGCGAGTATTCACCCGCACCTTCTCCGCGCGCCCCTTCATCTGCCCACAGATCAGCATGTATTTCCCTGGTCGAAAGCCTTCGGCCTAATCCTGCCATGAATTGGGCGGTGAGAGGAAGGATGAAATGATGACCAGTCTAGTTCAATTCGGTGTTTGCTCCCCTTCCATTCATGTGTGATCCTGTCGACGGAAAGAAAGGGCGCAATATGTGGCCGCACCGCCGAGGCACTGCCGTGATCAGGCACTGTGCGACTCTCCCGAGGCAATGGCTTTCCGTGCTCGTTGTGTCGATCGGGAGTGCGCGCGAACTGCAAGTCGCCCTCGTCCGGAGATCCGGAGACCGAAGCCTGGGCCATGAACGCTGCCGCTGCAGTCTGACGGTGCCTACCCCAGGCAGAGATTCGTGACCGCGCAGCACCTCAAGGACGTTGTGATGATCAGCGCGGGCACCGCTGCCGAAGTGCTGGCATACTATCTCGACCACATGAGCGACCTCAATCTCGTGGGCTTCGCCGTGGATCGCGCGTTCCTTACCGAGCAGGAGTTCCTCGGGAGGCCGGTGACGGCCTGGGAGGATCTCCCCGCACGCTTTCCGCCTGGAACGGTCAAGCTCATCGGTCCGCCGACCTATGCGCGATTGAACACCTATCGCCGCGATCGGTACATCGAGGGAAAGGCATGGGGCTACGAATTCGCCAGCTACGTCCATCCGGGAAGCATGGTGATGACTGACGATATCGGCGACCACTGCGTGATACTGCATGGGGTGACGGTTCTTCCCCGCACGAGGATCTGTGACAACGTGGTGATCTGGTGCGATACGCATGTCGGCCATCATTGCGTCATCGGCGCACACACTTTCTTTCCGCGGAAGTCGGCATCGCGGGGAACACCATCATCGGAGAGGAATGCTACCTCGCCGGCAAGGTCGGCGTGACGAACGGACGCCGGATCGGAGACCGCAGTGCAATCATGAACGCAGCCTTCGTCAAGGACGACGTGCCGAAGGACTCCGTCATCGTCGGTCCAGACGCCATCACGAAGTCGTACCCAAGCGACAGGATCAAGCGGCTGCTCTGAGGGCAGAGACCTGACCTCTGTAGACAGGCGATGGCGGCCGACCGCGACGTGCTGGCAGTCCCGAAGACGGAACTGCCGACAAGGTCTCGACGACCCGTATCGCGCCACGAAGGGCTACACGAAGACCACGTCCCCCACGCTCAGGGACGACAGTTGCGTGTCTATCAAACCGCACCTCCTGCGCGCCGGCTGCGATGACCACGTCGTCGCCGACCTGAGACACAAAGGGAATGAGGTCGAGGATGGTGAAGCCCGCTCCCAGTCCGCTGAAAACAAGGTCATCCACGCCAGGTTCGAAGTCCTGGATCGCCATTTTTCCGTCGACTGCGAAGAACACAAAGTCGTCTGCGCCTGCGCCTCCAGTAGCCTGGTTGATCCCCTGGCCGCCGCGCAGGTAGTCGTCTCCCGTGCCGCCGTTCAGCGTATCATCGCCTGCGTCACCGAAGAGCCGGTCATTGCCGGCCCCTCCGTTAAGGATGTCGTTCCCGTTTCCACCGTTCAGGGTATCGTTGCCGTTCAGGCCGTTCAGCGTGTCGTTCCCGGCAAAACCCGTGAGCACGTCGTTCCCTGTGTTGCCGTTGATGGTGTCGTTGCCCTGAAGGAAGAAGTCCCAGAACTTGCTCGACGGCCCACCTGACAGCAGGTCGCCAAGCTCACCGGCATCGAGCGTCGCGTTCGTGATCGTGACCACGTTCGTGCCGCCGGCCTTGATGACGATGTCCGTGATCTCCCCGCCCGTGATGACGAGCTTTCCGCCGACAGTCGTGTACGTGATGCCCGTGCCGGTAAACACCGTCTGGTTCGAGGCGTCGTTGCTGAGCTCGATGCGCGTGGTACTGAGCTCCGCCCTGTCGTAGCCGTTGAAGAGCCCTGGAAGGAGCGGACCGGTCGCGACCATGTCGAGGCCGGGCAAGGACGGGATCGGGTTGAAGTTGAGGATTGCCATAGTCGTTACGCCTACTCTCTTGGCACCGTGCAGAAGACCCAGTCATTCCGCCGGCCTTGTTGCTTTCCAGCCAGAAACGGGCTTCCCAACCTTCAGGAAGCGGCTCACTGCATGGCCAGTCGGCGGAGGGGCAGAGGACCTTCGTGAAGGTGAAAACCGTTACCGAACTGCTGCAGGCGGATGCCGGGAGCGTACGCTCCCGGCATCCGGTTGGTTTGATCAGAAGAACATGCCGCCGTCTGCGACCATGACCGAAGTCGAGGGCAGATCGATCAGAACGCCCGCGCCGATCTTGACGAGCGCGCCGTCGTCGCTGCCGTAAGCCGTGTCCTTGTCGAACACGCTCTGCAGGTTCGCGTCGTTGTCGCTGGCAACGAGGATCTGCTGGACGGCCACACCGTCGACGAGGAGGTCGAGACGCACCATGTTGTCGAAGCCGGTCTGCTCGACGCGGATGGAGTCGAGTTCGAGGAACGACAGGTTCGACAGGTCGATCTGGTCGGGATCGCGGCCCGCCGAGAAGTCCTCGATGACGTCCGAGCAGTTGAAGTCCACCTCGCAGAACGCGAAGATGTCGCACCCTGCGCCGCCGTAGAGGACGTCTTCGCCGAGACCGCCGCGGACGATGTCATCGCCGTTGCCGCCGTAGACGTAGTCGTCGCCTGCGCCGCCATCGACCAGATCGTTGCCGTTGCCGCCGTCAACTACGTCGTCACCGTCCTGGCCGTCGAGCATGTCGTCGCCGTCTTCGCCAGCCATGATAGTCGTTGCCCGTACCGCCAATCGCACGGTCGTCGCCCGAGCCCATGTACATGGTGTCGTCGCCGGCGCCGCCATCGGCGCAGTCATCGCCGTTGCCGGACACGAAGATGTCGTTACCGGCACCGCCAGCACTCCAGTCGTCGCCGTCGCCACCCCAGAGCTGGTCGTCGCCGATCGCCGCCGTCGAGGTTGTCGTCGCCGGCATCGCCGTAGAGGACGTCGTTGCCGTCACCGCCGGTGATGCCATCGTTGCCGTTGCCGCCGGAGGCGTAGTCGTTGCCGTTGCCGCCGTCGATCAGGTCGTTGCCATCGCCGCCGTAGAGGCCATCATCGCCATCGCCGCCGGTGATGTTGTCGTCGCCACCGAGGCCGTAGACCTCGTCGTCGCCGTCGCCGCCCCTGAGGATGTCGGCGTTGTTCGCGCCTTCGACGAAGTCATTGCCGGCGCCGCCATCCAACTCGAAGTGGATGAGATCGCCCAGGTAGACAGACGGGTTGATCTGCGCGATCGCCGTGCCGTTCGCCGACGAATCGCGGATCCACTGGAGAAGTCCGAGACCGCTCAGGGAGTCGTCGTACTCGTTGCCGTTTGCCCGACCGACCCAGATTTCCTGCTGGATTCCGTTGTCGCCGGTCTTCACCGACTTGTCGAGCAAGGAAATTCACGTCAGTATACAAAGGGTTGCCTTCGTACGTCAAACCGTGTCGTACCCGATCATTCGTAGTTGTTGAACTGCGGCTTCCACCATGGAACCTGCAGGTCGATGGTGTAGAGACATACCAGGTCTTCGCCTTCCGGCAAGCAGTCCTGAACGATCAGGTTGGGATCGCAGATCGTGACATCTTCACAGGTGTCGTCAGTGATATAGTCACTCATGGCCGTCACTCCAAATTAGATTTGAAAAGGTATGCTTGGGATCCCCGAGCCTGCTCGAATTGTTTCCACTTTTATCATAATCTCTTCCCCCCAACACTCAGCACACGAATTATTGATACCACGGATGTCGATTGCGGCAAAGATGTTTTTGCGCTGGCAAAATGTGCGGCAAACTTGTGGCAAATTGAATCTATGATTGTAGTTCTCAGTTTAAGCAGCCCTTGGTTGCTTCCTCGTGTTGCCGGCACAGGTGAACACGGCGCTCTAGGCCCGAGCGATGAGCCAGTCCGCAGGAGCCTCTGGCGGATGCCTCAGTATCACGGTGCATCCCGACTCAAGCGCGAATCACCGGCCGCGAAGATGAAGGCGTGCTTGACGGAAACAATGATCGGGTTTCTCAATGGGTGGAAATCAGGCGCTCGATTTCCGATTTGGTGTAGCGCCGCCAACCATAGCCCGACAGTGCTGACGGGACGGACATCGGGCACACCGCACCGTCTGCTCGATCGACGTCGCTGCAAGCTTCGCTGGTTCTTCCAAGTGACCTTGGCCTAACCGTCGCCTGCGGCGCGCGGACTCAGCGCGGTCAGGGAACCAAGTCGCAGCGCGCTCGACGTCTCTGATCTCCATTCAGGAGTGCTACGCCGCTCCGGCTATGCGGACTGTCTCTGCAATTGCGGTCCGACAGCATTCGTTACGAAATGCAGCAAATGAAATATTGTGTTACCAGGCTATCATTGACAGGCGGTCGCGCTGCCCAATGCAACACGAGGCGTCAGCTTTCCCGGAAGCTTCTTGCAAAGAAGTCGGTTATCGGTTTGAGCAGATACTCAATCGGAGTTCGCTCGGAGGTATTGAAGAATACTTCGACTGGCATACCGGGTATCAGCGTCTGCCCATTCGGCAGACGGCCCGTTTCCCCATCGAGAAGTGCGACCTGCGCGCGGTAGTAGGACATGAGCGATGCCTCGTCCGTGAAGGCATCCGCCGAGACCTGCTCGACGCGCCCGAGCAATTCCGGCGTCGTCCGCTGGTTGAATGCCGAGAGGCGGATCCGGACTTCCTGCCCCAGCAGAACCTCGTCAACGTCCTGCGGCTTTACCTGTGCCGAAATGACGAGCGGCCGATCCTGCGGAACGATGTAGAGCACCGGTTCGGCAGCTCGGATGACGGCCCGCACACCGAACACCCTGAGATCGTAGACTATACCCGAGACAGGCGCGCGTATGTCCAGCCGATCGAGCTGGTTCAGGATCTGCCGGCGCCGCTCGGCCAGCTCTATCTCGTTGAACTGGAGATCCCGGAGCGTGGTGATCGCTTGCTCCCGGCGATCTGTCTCGATCCGCAGGATGGCGATGTCGAGCTCGGTGATCCGGCTCTCGGAAGACGCGCGCATCGCAGCAAGCTCGCCCTGACTGACCGGTCAGGCTCGCCATCTCGCGGTTCAACGCGAGAACCCGCGACGCAGCCGTCAGTCCGCGGTCGAGCAGGGACTGCTGGTCGGTCAGTTCCTCGGAGATGAAGCCCAGCTGGATGCTTGTGGCTTCCTCCTGCGCCATGATCCCGTCGATCTCGTCGGCGATCTGTTCCTTCTGCTTGGTCAGCTGCTCGATCTCGGATCGGGCGGATGCGAGCCGCGCCTCGAAGAGACGCTGCTGGCCTTCCATCAGCTCGGCGGCAACCGGGTTCTTCGACTCCGCGAGCAGAGGGTCGAAGACCAGCGTCTCGACCCCGTCGCGCTCCGCATCGAGGCGGGCGCGCCGTGCCAGCACTTCGAAGAGCTGTCCTTCGACAACAGCAAGCTCCGATACCAGATCAGTGGCATCGAGACGGACAAGAACATCGCCGGCGCTTACGGACTGCCCCTCGCGCACGAGGATCTCCTGAACGACACCGCCATCGGGATGCTGAATGACCTGACGGTTCCGTTCCACCTCGATCCGGCCCTGGGCGACAATCGCGCCGCCAATCTGGCTCATTGCCGCCCATACACCGAAGCCGCCGACGAGTACGGAAACGCCGAGGAACCCGACGACCAGAAGTCCCCAGGCCGACCAGTCCTCGCTGCGTTCGCCCTTGCTCATGTCACGCCTCCGGCGCCGCTCGACTTGAGCACATCCTGATGATTCTTCAGGATCTCGCGCAGCACCTCGTCCTTGGGACCGAATGCACGGCGCATCCCGTTGTCGATCAGCAGAACGAGGTCGCATTCCTGGATCGCGGCAGGACGATGCGCCATGATGAGGATACACCGCTCCTCTTCCTTCATCGCGCGGATCGCCGCGTTGAGTGCGATGGAACCGTCGTTGTCGAGGTTCGAGTTCGGTTCGTCGAGGACGATGAGAACGGGATCTCCGTACATCGCTCGAGCGAGCCCGATGCGCTGGACCTGACCGCCCGACAGCCGCCCTCCCGCCGCAGTGACGCGGGTGTCGTATCCCTCGGGTAACCGCAGGATCATCTCGTGGGCTCCGGCGCGCTGGGCGGCCTTGACCACCGCAGCATCGTCCGGTGTCGGCGACAGCCGTGCGATGTTCTCCTTGATGGTCCCATCGAACAGCGTGACGCGCTGAGGCAGATACCCGATGTACTTGCCGAGAACGTCCGGATCGTACTGGTTGAGCGCGGCACCTCCCAATCGGATCTTGCCCGCAGCCGGCGTGCAGAGACCCGTTATCGCCCGTGCGAGCGTCGACTTGCCTGCGCCCGAGTTCCCGACCACGCCCACCGCCTGCCCCGGTTGCACCTGAAAGCTGATCATCCGGAGGGCAGCCGCGCTTTCGCCGGGTGGGATGACGGTGATCTGTTCGACCTCAAGATGCGCCTTGGGCTTCGGCAGCGCGGTGCGGCGCGATTCGACGGGCACTTCGCTCAGGAGTGTGGAGAGGTTTTCCCAACCTTCGCGCGCTCGCTGGAACAGCGCCCACTGCGTCACGATCGTTTCGATGGGCGAGAGCGCGCGACCGAGAAGGATCGAGGCTGCGACCATCGCACCTGCGGTCATATCGCCCCGCAGAACCAGAAACGCGCCCAACCCCAGCATCGCCGATTGCAAGAACAGCCGGAAGGTCCGGATCGCGGCACTCCAGCCTCCGCCGGTATCGGCAGTCCCGACGGAAGCACTTAGCGCACGTGAACGCGCCTGTTGCCACCGGGAAAAGGCCGCCTCCCTCATCCCGAGGGCGTGGACCATATCGGACTCGCCGCGGATCTGCAAACCCACGATTTCCGCCTGCTGGGTGGCTGCGTTGAGTTCCTCGAGCGGCTTACGAGAGGCGGTCTGGTTCAGTACCGCGAACGCGATGAGGATACCGCCTCCGCCCGTGGCCAGAAGCCCATCCACGGATGAAACGCGAAGATCACGAACAAGAACAGCGGCGTGAAGGGCAGGTCGAACAGTGACATCAGCGCGGGTGACGTCAGGAGTCGCTGAACCGACTCGAGGTCGCGACTGCCGCTCGCAGCGAGCTTCTCTATACGCGGCATTCCCGATGCCGGCAGCGTCGGCGGAAAAGACCCTCCTGTCAAGCCTCGCCTGGAACCTGGCTCCGACCCGGGCCATGATGCGCCCTCGCACGAGGTCCAGAAGGCCCATCATGCCGTAGAGAAAGACGACGATCAGGGAGAGAGCCACGAGGGTCTCGACGGCGCGGGAACCCAGCACCCGGTCGTAGAGGTTGAGCATGTAGAGTGGGCCGGTGAGCATCAGCACGTTCACGAACATGCTGAGGAAGGCCACCGCTGCGATCAGGCCAATGCTTGCGTTTAAGGCAGCGCGGAGTTCCGTGCGACCACTTGCAGCCTTGTTGCCAGCCATTGGAGTACCCCTATCCGAACTCACTGCACCAAAAGACACTAGTTTACAATGTTTAGGTGTTCGTGGGACGCGAGCAAGGAGTATTCGCATGGTTCCCGACCGAACAGCGCAAGTGGCAGAAACAATTTCGAGATCCCGTCATGGTTGTTGCGATTTTCAGGACGGTTCTTGTCTCTGCGCGTGAACATTGGATGTCTTCGCGAGTCCGCCGTTGAGAAGTTGCCCGCGGAGCGATACCAAGTAACCGCACATGAATGCGGCAGAGCGTCAGCAGTGGAGGATTGCGATGGCAGAATCGAGCCCGCTGCAGAACGGTGCGGCGGTAGGGGCCCCGGCCCTCACCAGACGAGCATTGGGCCAGTATGTTCGCGATATCTCGTTCGAAAACCTTGTTGCGCAGAAGGGACTTACCGCATCTGGTCAGCAGCGGGTCTCGGTTCAAGCCAGCGTCGAGTCTCGCAGCCGCGGTGTCGACAACCAGCACGAGGTGATCACCAAGCTCCGTGTTGCCAGCAAGTTGGAGTTGTCAGGCGACACCATGTTCCTCCTCGAGATCGAGTACGCCGGATTGTTCGAGGTCACCGGCCTGACAGAAGATCAGCTTGAACCCTACCTTCACGTCGAGTGCCCGCGCATGACCTTCCCATTCCTGCGCCAAATCGTTGCTCAGGTGACCCAGGACGGCAGCTTCCAGCCCTTGATTCTCGACACGATCGATTTCGCGTCCATCTACCGAAAAATGAAGGCGCATATCGGTAGTGTCTTAGGCGCCGATTGATATCAGCGTGCGCTTCGTCGGCAGGTGGGACCATTCGACGGCAACCGTCCGCTCTGATTGCTATTGTTTCGAGCGCCAAGGCAGCCGGTCGTCGACCTTTGTGATCTTGTAGTCGGGGATGCGGGCGAGGATGTCTGCGAGCCAGACGTGTGGCTCAACGGGGTTCGTGGGCTGTCCGGCGTCAGGGTAATCCTCCCCGTTTTGACGGGGCGCGGCCGTAGAACTCACGCGGCCATTTTCAGCTTCATGGCAGGGGTGACCCCGCCGATGCCCATGTTGGGGCGTTCGTTGTTGTAGGTCCATAGCCATTCGGTGGCGATCTGCTGCACCTCCTCGATGGTTTCAAAGATGTAGAGGTCCAGCCATTCGTGGCGGACCGTCCGGTTGTAGCGCTCGACATAGGCGTTCTGAACCGCGCCGGGTTTGCCGGAGGCTGATTTCGGTTAGTTACGCGGCCATGGCTTCAGTTTCCAGAGCTGCGTAGAAGTTGGCTTCGGCTTCTGCGGGCGGGATGTTCCCGATCGGCTCGAGCAGGCGGCGGTTGTTGAACCAGTCGACCCATTCGAGGGTCGCGTATTCGACGGCCTCGAAGCTGCGCCACGGGCCGCGACGGTGGATGACCTCGGCCTTGAACAGGCCGTTGATCGTCTCGGCCAGCGCATTGTCGTAGCTGTCGCCGACGCTGCCGACCGAGGGTTCGATGCCTGCTTCGGCCAGTCGCTCGGTGTAGCTGATCGACAGGTATTGGGAGCCGCGGTCGCTGTGGTGGACCAGCCCCATGCCCTTGGCCGGGCGGCGTTCGTGGACCGCCTGTTCGAGGGCATCGAGGACGAACCCGGCATGCGCCGAGGTGCTGACGCGCCAGCCGACGATCTTGCGGGCATAGGCGTCGATGACGAAAGCGACATAGACGAAGCCCTTCCAGGTGGCGACATAGGTGAAATCGCTGACCCAGAGCATGTTCGGCGCGGGCACCCGGAACTGGCGGTTCACCTTGTCCAGCGGGCACGGCGCCTTCTTGTCCGGGATCGTCGTCTTGTGCGGCTTGCCTCGGATAATGCCTTGAATACCCATGCCCTTCATCAGCCGTGCCACCGTGCAGCGGGCGACATCGAAGCCCTCGCGGCGCAGCTGGCGCCAGACCTTGCGCACGCCGTAGACCCGCCAGTTCTCCTCGAAGACACGCCGGATCTCGGGGCGCAGCGCCTCGTCCCGGCGCGCACGATCCGACAGCCGCGCCGGATCGGCCCGCTTCGCCAGATGATCATAGTAGGTGGACGGGGCGATCGGCAGCACGTCGCAGATCGGCTCGACCCCATGCGCATCCCGATGCGCGTCGATGAACGCCACCATCACTTCGACCGGCGGTCGAGCTCCGCCATCGCAAAATACGCCTGACGCCTTGCGCAGGATCTCGTTCGCCTGGCGCAGCTCGCGGTTCTCGCGTTCCAGCGCCTTCATCTTCTCGGCCATCTCGCTCGGAGACGCCCGCGCGCTGGCCGCTGTCGACCTCGGCCTTCTTGACCCAGTCATTCAGGGTCTGCGGCGCGCAGCCGATCTTCGCCGCGATCGACATCACCGCCTGCCAGCGCGACCCATGCTGACCCTCGTTGTCGAGAACCAGCCGCACGGCGCGTTCGCGCACTTCAGGGGAAAACTTGTTCGTGGTCTTGCTCATGATGCTCCATCCTACTCAGGAGTTGGAGCCTCCGGCAAACCCGGCGCGGTTCAATCTGAGCGCCTTCATCTGGCTCATCATGGATGCATCCATGCCGCCATACTTGGCACGCCATTTGTAAAACGTCGCGCTGCTGATCCCATGCTCGCGACACAGCTCGGGCACAGGCAAACCACCCTCGGCCTGACGCAGCACGCCCATGATCTGGGCTTCGGTGAAACGGCTCTTCTTCATCGGAATCTCCTCGTCCAACTTGCCGAGAAAATTCTACGTCCGCATCCCTTTAACCATGGGGAGGATTACCCGAGGTGCAGGCCTGGCTGGAGAAACATCCGCGGTTCAAGCTGCATTTCACACCAACCAGTGCCTCCTGGCTCAACCTGGTCGAGCGCTTCTTCGCAGAGATCACCGCAAAGCGCATTCGCAGAGGCAGTTACTACCAGCGTGAGCGACTTCGAGGACGCAATCTACGACTACCTGGCGCAGCACAACATCCGGCCGAAGCCCTTTGTTTGGACCAAGTCAGCCGACGACATCATCACCCGTGAACGGCGCGCGCTCGATGCACTCGATGGTATCCGGGGAAACCGGTAGCAAGCGTCAGATTCAGAACACTAGGACAATCCGGGGGAGCAGGTCAACTCTGAAACGGAAAACTCTCTCCGAGCAGCCGACGAACACCTTCCTGAAAGACACGGTTGCTCCCTTCAAGAGGAAGGCGCAGGAAGTCGCTATAAAAGGTCGGATTTGAGAAGATTTTCGCCCAATCGAATAATCGATTTCTGAGGAAGTGCAAGATTCTCACGTCCTCTAGGTCCTCGGGGTATCGGGCATCCGCGATTGGGTCGTTTGGAAAATTGTATCTAACCGGTAGGGTAATTGGATCGAGGCCGAGGCTCTCGACAGCAAGGGCAATCGAAACCTGGCCAGCAAAATATGGCACCTTCAACTGTTTTTCGGTTTCCCTCCGGAACACAGAGTAGGCACGGTAAAGTTCGCTCAAGATACTTGTGGAAACAAATATTGCACCGCCGTTAATGTAAAATGGCGAAGATCGCTCCTCAATAACAGAATTAATGGATGCCAAGCTATAGAAGTTATCGAAACGCATTGGATGGCCCAGAAAGGTGTCCGCGAGGGATATCCAGTCTTGCATCGAAGAATTGCCGGTTGATGTCGGAAAACCGTAGTGCGCCTGAACTCCAGCGATGGTCGCATTGTCATGAACTTGATCTAGAACTTCTTCAATATCTCCAAGAAAGGTATCAGCATCAACGCAAAGAAGAACATCAATTCCTTCTGCACCTGAACTGAACCTACGCTCTGATTGAGCAAAATAGCCATCTGCGTGGAAGTGCTGAATTGATAGAAACTCTATATCAATATTTGCGAGGAGCGGCATCCACTTTGTCAACGCATCCCAATCGGGTGCCCCTCCCAGTACGCATTTGTAGCTCGGCTTCCAGCGATTCCATTCTCGCTTCAATACAGATGAACTATTGGCTGCAATTTGGAGAGAGGAACGAGTCTCGTCCGGGGCTTCCCGCAACACGAAATTTTACTCGCCTCACTTCTGCAACCCCCCGCGTCGGCGCTTAGAGAGTGTCGCAACGGCGCACGCGCAGAGCACTTGACAAATCCATATCGCTTTGGTCGAGTTGAGCACCAATGGTGTCATTGAGACTCTTCCCTATCTCGAGCGGATCGATCGCTCGCGCCGCTACAGCAACCACGGGCAGCTCGTTCTCGAGCTCCAGCAACGGCTTTCGGAGCGGATGGGCGGGCGCCTTCGTGGTGGCTCGCCAGTTCCGGGACCTCCGCGATCGCCGGCGCGGTCCTTGCTACTGCGGGTCGCGCGCGTCCCGAGAGAAGATTTGCCTGATGCCGGCGAACACGTTCATCGGAACCGTGGCCGCCGTCGAGGAATGCGGCTACGAGCCGTACTTCGTGGATGTCGATGAAGAAACGTGGCAGTTGTCGCCTCGGCTTCTGGATCGTCACCCGATGCTTCCAGCGCCGGCCTGATACTCGTCGTCTCTGCCTACGGTCGCATGTCCCGCAGGAACCGTGGACGCGAGTTCAGCGAGGAGTACGGCGTTCCCGTTGTGATCGACGGCGCCGCAATGATCGAGGCGACGATGGCAAGACCGTCGGAGTGTATTGGGTCTTTGCCTGTTGCGCTGAGTTTCCACGCGACCAAGTCGTTCGCAACAGGCGAAGGTGGGGCCGTCGTGACGTCCAACGAGGAGGTATCGATCGCGGCGCTGAAGGCAATGAACTTCGGATACGATGTCGACCGGATGTCCAAGGGGCCATCGATCAACGGGAAGATGAGCGAATATCACGCCGCCGTCGGCCTTGCCGAACTCGACGCCTGGACCGCGAAGCTTGCTGGCTATCGGAGCGCGGCTACCTTGTTGCGCGGAATTGACGCCGCTCGCCGGGTCTCTCGTCACCGCGCCGGACATCGCCTCCTGCTACGCCCTTCATGTCGCTGCGTCACCCGAAGACGGACAGGAGTTGCGCCGCGAAGCTTTCGTCTGCAAGCATTGGTTCGCGCCAGTGGTATGGAGGCGGCGCGCACAGGCATCCCTATACCGCAAGCTACGGACGTGACGACGTGCCGGTCTCCGAGTGGCTTGCAGAGGTATTGACTGGTGCTTCCCATGTCGCCGGACCTTGATTCCGCGGATGCGACACTGATTGCCGAGCGCAATTGAGGCCAATCTTCCTGCACTGGCGTGAAGTTTGCGCTTCGGCCTCGCATCCCGGATGATAAGACTTCGCGGCAGATCGACAGGGTCGATTCTTGTCGCTGCTTCGAGGAAGCTGTCACGGACAGCGCGGGCGCACGATGAAACGGGGCTGCCGTCACGAGGGCGAATGTCCTGATTTCGGCCGATTGTGTTGAAAAACTCGACCCGGACATCGCTGCCGGTTTTCGGCTGAGAGGTCCGCGGGTCTGCGTCATGCCGCTCTTGGCGGAGCAGCGACCAGTTTCGCGAGTTTGCGGAGGTTCTGCGCGGTTGCGGCGAGGTGGAATTCGTCTTTGGCTCCGTTCGGGCCGCGCAGTCGCAAGCGACCCAGGCCGAGGATGCGCTTGAGGTGGGCGAACAGCATTTCGACCTTCTTCCTTCGGCGACTGCTCTCAAGGAAGGCATCCGTTCCCGCCATGGCACGCACCTTGTCGCGGACGGCTTCATGTGGATGGCGGGAGATCTTTCGGGTTTCCTGGTTCGGCGTGCATTGCGCCTTTAGCGCACAGGCTCCGCAGTCTTTCTTGCTGGCGTAATACTTTCGGAACCCGTCCGCCCCGGTGCCGCTGCGTGGCGTCGACATCGTGCGCCAGTATTTCTTCAGCTTGTTTCCGCCAGGGCAGGTGTATTCGTCCGCTACAGGATCGAAGCTGAAGTCCGTGTTCGGGAATGTGCCATCGGCGCGGTCGGTTTTGTCGAAGACAGGGATGTGCGGGCTGATCTGGCGGTCATCGAGCCAAGCCAGCATCTCGCCGGAGCCATAGGCCGTGTCGGCGGCCAGCCGTTCCGGCTGCAGGGCGAAGGTGTCCTTGGTCCGGTCCACCATGGTCCGTGTCGCACCGACTTCCGCTTGGCGGACTGATCGGCTGGCCTCCACATCGACGATGACGGCATTGTCGGTGTCGATCAAATAGTTGACCGAATAGGCGAATATCGCTGGCCCATTCATCGCCGCCGTCCATTGGCTTGCTGGATCGCTAAAGGAGATGAACTTGGGGCGCACATCGGTTGCTGCCCCAAAAGCGGCATCATCGAGCGTCTCCAGATATTCGCGGACTGCGCGGGGCGCGGCCTCCCCGTCGATCTGACAGTCGTCCCATCGAGCGGGCGGGAGAGAATGCATCTTCGCCGCATCGGCGCGGATCAGGCTGGCATCACTCGCGAAGTCGCTGCCCCCGACCAGCCCCTCGGCCATGCATCGGCGGACGACCATCTCGAACACCTCACGCAGAAGGTTGCTCTCGCGGAAGCGCCCATGCCTGTTCTTGGAGAAGGTCGAGTGGTCGGGAACCGGAGTTGTCAGGTCGAGACGGCAGAACCAGCGATAGGCGAGGTTCAGATGGACCTCTTCGCAGATCCGCCGTTCGGACCGGATACCGAAGCAGTAGCCGATCAGCAGCATGCGGATCATCAGTTCAGGGTCGACCGAGGGCCTGCCGGTGTTGCTGTAAAACGGGGCCAAATGCTGACGAATGCCGCCGAGGTCGACGAAGCGGTCAATAGCGCGGATCAGGTGATCCTGAGGGACATGATCTTCAAGCGAGAACTCGTAGAACAGCGCACCCTGTGCGACCTGCCGCGATCCCATCATGCCAGCACCTCCCGGTCATGACAGGAAGTGAATCAGCGGTGAAACCCGCAGACAACGGTGTTTTTCAACACAATCGGCCCGAGGCTAACCGGCTGCGGAGGCTCCGTCGGCGTACGGTGAGGGAAATGTTGCCGCTGGGCGCCGAGTGGGGCATTAAGCACGCCAGTGACAGCGCGGCCAACAGTGTCACGCAGGCATAGTCAGATTAACCTAGGACACCGAAATGATGAATGTCTGTATGATATGCGGAATCTTCGGACGGAGCCTTACTTCACCAAGCACTATGCTGAAACAAAGCTCTCTGATTCTCTGTTGGTCGAATATTGCAAGTGCCCCAAGTGTGGCTTCGTCTACTCCCGTACACATCAGGAGATGCCCAAGTCGAACTGGGAAGCTTTGTACCTCCGTTGCCACAATTCATTCGAAAGCGACCTGAGTTCAAGGACCATAAATCAGCCACCCTACGCAGGGATGGCCATGGCCGTGAATATCCTTGCGAAGAATGGAGTTATTTACGTTGATCGAACTCTCGACTATGCGGCCGGCAAGGGAACTCTGTCCAAGGTACTTTCAAAGTACCATGACATAAATATCGACTGCTACGACAGATATGTCTTTGATGACCCGTCGAGTGACTATGTTCACTATGTCTCCACCAGCTCGCTTGGAGACTACAATGTGGTGGTGAACTCTGCGATGTTTGAGAATGTTGTTGCGCGACAAGACCTCGACGAAGTAAATGGCTGCGTCACCGCTGATGGTGTGCTGATGCTCCATACTCTGGTGTGCGAGAGTGTTCCGGCAGACTTTGGATGGTTCTACCTAGATCCGATCGTGCATTGTGCATTCCACACCAACAAGAGTATGGGCATACTAATGAACCAATGGGGGTACTCGGATTCCATATATGCACCAATTGCAAAGAGCTGGTTCCTATTCAAGAAAGGGAACCCGCTTATCAAGGATCTTTCGGGCATTATAGATCGGATCAATAATCAGTTTCAATCTGACATATTTCATCATAAAAAGGGTTTCGTGGACTTCTGGAAGGGTTTCTAGGCTCCAGACTTCGGTAACGGGTCCGTCCCAGTCAAGCGGGTTTGCGCATGCGGATGCGCCGCCGGAACGCAGGTTTTTTTGCTTTGAGCAAGTGAACTGCTTCCCTGTTTGGCGGCCTTCGCCTGAGATCAGCCCAGGTGCATGCTTCGGTCCGTGGTCGGCGCGATGGTCGCCAACTTGATGCTGGTTCAATGCAATTCCGGTGTGCCCATCTCATTGGCGTGCTCTGTGGCAAAGGCAACAGTCCGGACCACGACATGATCGGAACCGCGTCCATGGGATGCCTCGAAGGCCTGCGGCTAGGCAGGCGACGGTTGGTAGCCTTGTACTTCAGGCCACACCTTCGGAGCTGGACCACCTGCCCGGAAGTCGGCATCCTTGACCCGCAGAGGTGTTTTCGGTTCGTTTGAACAGGTTCCTGGGCGTCTGCTAGGTGGATTTCCGCCTTGATTTTGCTGCCACCGGAACCGGCAACAGCGGGTTGGCGTAAGCCTGATCTGGAGTTTTGCCGTCAAGCGATGAATGGGGACGTCGGCTGTTGTCAGAAAAGCCCAGAACCATGTCAGCCCCATGGACTCCGCGCAGCTGCGGGTCCGACCGGGCAGCAAGTTATAGTTCACGAACGCTTCATTTACCCGACGAAGAGCTGCTTCTTCAGAAGCCTTCTGCTTCTTCGTCATGTGGTCGTACAAGACCGCCTTGGCGAGGAAATCGCCATACTGGGTCGCGCGGCTCATGCCCTTAAAGAGGGCTGTGTCCCGAGTGATAAACGCATACCGACCCGCTGTCCCGAGAGCACTCGGCAGCCGCTCCGCTTGCGTTTGCAGCCAGTCCACCAACTTCCCCTGACCAATCGCAGCATCTGCCTCGGTGAGACCTTCGGAGATCGTCGAGAACTCACCCGCCTGGATCAGCGGCCAGATCGACATCCGGCGCGAGCTGTCCTGCAGCGCCTTGAACTCGGTCTCCAGCTTCTCCATCCGGATCGGGTCATCCCGATACCGTGCCATCAGAGCCTGGACCTCAACACCTCGTTCCAGGTTCTTCAGATGCTGGTCGATCTCCACGAGCTTGGTCGTCGTACCCCTTGGCGATGTCTCTGACAGGAACTCCCGCCATCTGAAGCTGCAGAAGTTCGAGCCCAGGTTCGACAAAGGCACCGATCGATCGAGCGGATCACGATGGTCTGCTTCGCCACCGATACACCCGCCTGCCAGAACTTCTCGGCGGTGACCAGGTACTTGAAGATGTTCCGACCCATGAGCGCAGTCGCCACATCTGTGAAGGCCTTGGCAGCCGCCGGATTAAGTCGGCTCTCGCCCGTCCAGAGATCTCGAACCGACGGTTGACGATAGCCCAGCGTGTTGTCGATCATGTCCCTGCGGACCATGAACCCATCATCCCCAAACTTTTCGCGAATGTGTGCCCGCATCTCCGCCGGTCTTAGGTTCCAGGCATCCCTAGGACTAAGTCGCCATTTTCCGCGCCCTAAGGGCAGCCTAAGACATGTGGCCTGTTTGAGCCTCCGGCCAACCCTGCTTAAGTTTTAGAATGATTCTAAAGTAGGGTCGTCCGCTTTCTAAAAACTTCTGACCAAGCCTTTGTATTGAAGTGTTTCCCTCCACCTCTGATACTCGGCCTGACCTCCGCCCAAGGTCAGATCCATTCTAGAAATCAGTTTTCACGAGATTTCTAAAACCTAAAACCCGAACGGTCAGAAAGACGCGAAAATCGCCTAAGAGAACCCAAGGGTCTGATGGTGTCCCAAATCACTACATTTCAGAATTGTAGTGATCCGCGCGTGCTTGCCGACTGGATCAATCCTTCTAAACAATAGGCAGACTCCGAAGTCCTTGTGATCGTTTCAGAAACCGCTTGCCAGACCCATACCGAGTTTTGTAATCTGCTCTAGAAGCCTAGATTTAGGCCAGTTCCGGTTTGCGTTTGGCTTTTGGCCAAGCCGAGAAGTGCGGAATAAAAAAGCTGCCTCAAATCACTCGGAATGACAGGGTTCCTTCTGTCACTTTCCTCTCGACCGGGAGCAGAGCCGTGTCCAGATGTATGCCTCTCTTCGTCCACGTAGTGACCGCTGCAACCCCACTCCACATCAGGCTTCAGGAGTTTCTCCACAACGAACTCACCTGGAGCGAAAGCGGACGCCGCCGGCAGCGCATCCTGGCCTTGCCCGGTCTTGACGACAACGCCGAGCCTGTCAGGGCGTACTGGCCGATCCGGTCATGGACATCGGATCTTCTCGGGACGTCACCTTCCCCAAACTGGGCAGCGCCGGCTCAGTGTTACCAGGCGAGCTCCGACTGGGAATGCCTCGCGCTCGGGACGCCATCTGGGCCTTCTTCGAGCGCATGAGAGCTGACATGTCTATCCCACGTCCCGTCACCCCCGACATGCTGGCCGAGCGCTGGGACTGCTCGGCGGAGACCGTACGCCAGATGGTGAAACGGGGTGAGTTGCGCGGCTTTCGCGTCGGCCGCATGATCCGCATTCCCTGGGCCGCAATAGAGGAGTTTGAATCTTGCCCGACCTCACAATCGGACGACTTCGCGGAGGCTACTGCGTCGTCTGGACCGACCCCGACACCGGAAGCTGCCTGGGAGGCCTACGAGAGGATGCGCCAGAGCGCCTAACTCTCGTGGTTCCCCATGGCAAATCTCACTCCCATGTTCGGCAGCGAAGCCACAGTCGCGAAAGCCCTCGACCTTTCGGTCAAGGACTTCCGCGAGCTCGTGGACGCAGGCGCTCTTCCCAGACCGCGGATGATCGGTAAACATCCCCGCTGGGATATGGCTGAACTCTCCCGCATCATCTCCGGCGAGGCAGCCCAGGGCCTGGGAGACGTCAAGTGGTGAAGAGATACCTCTGGCAGGACCGTCATGGGCACTGGCGTGTCCGCATCAAGGGCAAGACCTGGCCCATGACGCGATGCTCGAGGCATCTGGCTCCCGCCAGAGACATCCGCCTTCGACCAGCTCTACTGGCAGATCCTGGGCGGCAAGGCCCAGGACTGCGTCACGTCCTTCAAGGCACTCATCGCCTCCTACAGAGAGTCCGATCGCTGGACGCGCCTGAAGCCCCGGACCCGGGGCGATTACGAGAAGGTGCTCCTCTATCTCGAAGAGCGCACCGGCTCGAAAGACGCCACGCTCACGCAGCGCAAAGACGTCATCGCCGCCCAGGCGGCGAATCGTCACCGCACCCGCTTTGCGAACTATATCCCCCAGGTCATGAGCGTCCTCTTCGAGCACGCGATTGACAAGGGCTGGATGGCCGAGAACCCCGCCAAGGGCGTGCGCGCTCTCGTCACGCCCAAGGAGCGGCGCCAGGAGCATATCCCCTGGCCCGACTGGGCTGTCGAGAAGTTCCGCGCCGAGGCAGCTCCGCTGCCCCGGCTCATCTTCGAGCTCGGTGTCGGCAGCGTCCAGCGGCCCGACGACTGGACCCAGCTCATGTGGTCCAACTACCAGGGCGACTTGCTCGACCTGACCCAGGGAAAGACAGGCAAGGACCTCCTCATTCCCTGTACGCCCCTCCTCAAGGCCGCGCTCGACAGTGCGCCACGCAAGGGCGTCTTCATCCTCACCCTCAACGACGGCCGCCGGCTGGGTTACCGCCGGATGGCCCAGGTCATGCTCGACGAGCGTCGCCGCCTTGGACTTGAGGCCTATGACCTCCACGCCCTGCGCTATCGCGGCGTGATGGAACTGGCCTGGTCTGGCTGCTCTGATGACGAGATCGCCTCGTACAGCGGACACTCTTCCCGCGACATGATCCGCAAGTATGCGGGTGGTGCACGGCAAATAATGCGAGCTCGTTCCGCTCAAGAAAAAAGACGTATCTGGTCTTCTTTATAAACCAGAGCGCGAAAGAACAGAACGTAGACAGAACCAGAAAGTGATAACCGGAGTGATAACCTGTTGACGCTCCGATTCAGAATTCTCTAGGAAAACGAAGGCTCTGGCGGGTTGGCGGAGAGGTTACGCAGCGGATTGCAAATCCGTGAAGACCGGTTCGATTCCGGTACCCGCCTCCATTACCCTCGTCGACACCAAGGCATCGGGACCCAGCCCTGCCGGAAAGGTCAGCACCCGCAGTCATGCCGATCCCGACAGGACATTCGCGGAGACCGCTGACGGTCAGCTCAGAGCTTCGGTATCTTCGCGCGGACTGCGGTGGGCACGGTGGCGGGCCGAAAGGATGAGAAGAGCTTGCTTGTATCCTGACGCCAAAGACGGCACTTACAGATCCCACACCATCCGCTAATGACGGTCAGCAGAAACTGCTTGAAGAACGGCACCGATGCAGTGATGACTTCGATGGGTAGGCGTACAGATGGGCAAAGGTTGAACAAGCAAAACTCATGTTTGCGCAGATCGACAATGTAGCCGCTGATCTTCCCCAGTTTACTGGGGAGATAAATCTCGACGATCTTAAATCAATAACATTGAATTACGGTAGTGCCACAAAATCGCACGGAAGGCTAGATGATATCAATGAGCATCTTCAGATGCTTGCGCGGGAATTCAGCGGTCAACCGCTCATCGTGTACTATCATGCTTGGTTAATTGTTCATTTGCGAAGGAACCCAACGCGTGAAACGAAGACGCTGTTTATGGATCTCTGGGACAAAGAGGCTGATTTTCTCCTAGATCGCCTGAATAGCCGTTGGTTGGTATCTGCCTGTGACACATATGCAGACGTTGGAGATGATACAGGCGATAAGGGCCTGGCGCTGGCTGCAACGCTTTTGGCTGGTATCATAAAGCTCTATGAAACTGAGAGAACCGCCGAAGGAAAAACAAAAGGAAGATCGCGACGACTTCTTCCCTTTCTGGCCAAGCCAACCAAACCGCCAAGTCCACGCCAAGAATTGTTCGATGGGTTAACAGCATTTGCTATTGGAGAGGGTGATCTCATTCTTAATCTTTCTCTGCGTCTCGAGAAAGCTGGAGGTAGCGTTCCCGCAAGGATACTGAGGGAGTTATTTAGACGTATGCATCGCTACGACACTGTTCTAAGGCGACTTAGGCTGCTTCACACCAGAGAAACGACGAAGTGGAATCCATGAGTATCTTCCTACTGAAAGATCCGCACTGCGTTCTAATTCATATTCCGAAGACTGGAGGGACATCGATTCGCAAAGGAGTTTGGAAGAAGAACTATGAAGGGCCTGCATTTGGCAGCGTTCCGGATCACTGGCGTGGATTCTTCAAGTTTGCCTTTGTTAGGCATCCGCTGGACAGATTGGTTTCTGCTTACAAGATGTTCTCCGAGGGTGCTATTGGCGACCAGGACTGGAGTATGGCTTCTGATCATCGCGATCTAACATTTGAAGAGTTTCTGGACATTGTGATGGATGAGACAATCATCTTCGATGAAAGGCGTTCGACGTTCGAGGAAAAGATTAGGCATCATACGATCCCACAAACTCATCCATTCAATGCGCTTGCGGATGCTGATTTTGTTGGCCGATACGAGAATCTTGAGAAAGATTTCCAGTTTGTCGCAGAGCGCGTTGGAGCGCTCAGGTTCCTTCCAAGAATGCATTATACGCGGCGGGGGCACTGGCAAGACTATTTTTCACCTGCTTTAGAGGAAAGATGTCGCGCGTATTTCGCGGAGGATTTTGATCGACTGGGTTACTAGACTTCTTTGATTCGACCCAATCGTAGGATTGCTTCCTTTGTTTTCGAGTTGCCAATTGAGCTGAGGATACCAAACGTGACTCAGTTTGATTACATTCTTGAATGGTCGGCAAGTGCGGCAAAGCCCTCTCGATGATGGCTGTTCGTATCGAAACTGGAGCACGTCCGTTTCCGTGAGTATTCGACGCGAGACGCAAGAAAAACGAGTATGTTCAAAGACATCTCGCTGTTTCATAGTATAAGGTGAGGGGAAATGAACATCCTGTCGACTGACTTCCCAAGCAGTCGACACAAGCTGTGAAGATTGGGCATCACAAGGAGCGTCCATTGCTCGAAACAAGCTCGAAACAGAAGTCGGGTGGCCTCATCATCGCAGGCTTCCATCGCAGTGGCACGTCCATGATCGGACAGATGCTCGAAAGCCATGGCGTTTCACTTGGCAGCAACCTCATCGCTGGAAACGAGTTCAATCGCTTCGGTTACTTTGAAGATGTGCCCGTGGTGCATTTTCACGATGCGGTGCTCAGACGTGTTGGCGCCGACTGGTCAAAGCCGCTTTCCGCGCCGATTGTCTTTACTGAAGACGAACGTCGCTGGGTTCTGAGCTATGTCGCCGAGCGGGAACGTGCCGGCGAGGACTGGGCGCTTAAGGATCCTCGCATGTGTCGTTTCGTCCGACAGTGGAAGGAACTGGTGCCGGAAATTAAATTCCTGATTGTCTACCGAAGCCCTGCGGAAAGCGGCAATTCAGTGAATCGCCGTGCTAACATGGATATCGCTCGCAGCGGCGATACCGATGATGTCGCGCGACAGTTCTATTTGGACCCTGACCTCGCGCTGCGGCTCTGGGTCGAACATAATCGAGAGCTTGTCGAATTACGTGCGGCCCATCCGGATGATTGCATGGTGGTTGGCCATCATCACGTCCTTGCAGGCTACGATCTCGTTGCTGCGCTCGACGCACGTTTCGGGCTCGCCACGAATACTCCGCAAGTTGCGAACACGATCGATCTGTCAGCACTCTCAAGCCGGATGTCATCCATCTACTATATGGATGCCGTGCTCATCGATTCTGCGGTCCAACTCTGGCACGAGCTCCAGTCACGGGATATCGCGGTTGCGCAAGGCTGGCCGTCCATGGACATCAGTGCGTCCATGGTGGCGGATCCGGGGGGTCTAAAGGCACGCGCCGCGATGATCGCCGTTCAGGTCAAGGAATTGTACAAGAGAATTGGCGAACACAACAGCGAACTTGCGGAGCAACACTCTGCAATCGCAAAGCAGCAATCGACAATAGCCGAGCAACACTCTGCAATCGCAAAGCAAGGATCGACAATAGCCGAGCAACACTCTGCAATCGCAAAGCAACAATCGACAATAGCCGAGCAACACGCTGCAATCGCCAAGCAACAATCGACAATAGCCGAGCAGCAATCCGAAATTGCCAAGCTGACTGCGAGCGTCGAAGGAATTCGCCCGTTGGCGCGAAAAGCCTCGAAACCTCCGTTCAGTTTGTTCTTTATGCAACACCCAAAATATCGCCGGGCTATCGAGGACTTCCTGTCGAAATGGCCGGATGGGTGGCCGCCTTTATCTGCATCGACGACAACTCGGTGCCAGAGACGCGGGATTTACTGATCGGCCATGCAGATGGCGCTCGCATGTCACGCTGCATCGCAAGTCCAGGCCACCACTTCAAGAAGCGCAAGACAGGCAAAGGCCGGACGTAAGGCGCTTCATGCCTCCCCGGCGTAGCGCGGTTCCTTTTCGCGACGAAGGTCCTTCAGGATGACCCCGATCTGGAACAAATCCGGGAGAGGGCGCTTGCCCTGCCCCCCACGGAATTAGGGCAGGACCTCGATCCGCACCAGCTGCCAGACGCTGCGCGTATAGATCACCTCGGTCTGGAACTCGGTCGAGCGATCATAGGGATAGACAACCCAGAGCGGCCCCTTGTCGCGCAGGTTCATCGGTACGCCATCTATGTTCATCGCGATGATCGGCGCGTCCGGGGCGACCGTGGATACCGGCAGTTCCACCGCATAATCGTTGCTCGCCGAAAGCAGCAGGGTCCCTTCGGAAATCCCGGCAACCTTCAGCAATTCGCTGAGCGGGACGCCGGTGAACGCATGGACGGTGTCCGTCCAGATCGTCGAGGTGCGATATTCGACCTGTGGCATCGCCAGCAGGTCGGCCCGCGTGAAACTGAACTCGGCCTCGCCGGGCGGGTCGATCACGAGAAGGGTTTCATCGGCGTCCGACCTCGGCCAGCACGGGCCCGCAGCCCAGAATGACCAGAAGCCCGATCGTCGACAGTCCCGTCCGCGCCATCGCTGTCCTCGCCGCATTTCCGTTACGCTGCCACACTCCGTCGGCCTCGTCTTCCCTCGATTGACAGCGACCGCAGGGAAAAGCCGCGGCGGTGCAGCGACGCCACGACCCGGCCCGACGATCCCTTGCTGGCTGGTCGCAGGAGGTAACTCTCTGTAAGCAGGCAGAACCCTTGGGCGGCAGGAGACCCCGATGCAGGACTGGTGGCGCGGCGCGGTGATGTATCAGGTCTATCCCACGGTCGTTCCAGGACAGCGACGGCGACGGCATCGGCGACCTGCCCGGCATCACCCGCCGCCTCGACCACATCGCGGCGCTTGGCGTCGATGCGGTCTGGCTCTCGCCCGATCTTCCGCTCGCCCATGGCGGACATGGGCTATGACGTGTCGGACTATACCGACATCGACCCGCTGTTCGGCACGCTCGACGATTTCGACGCGCTGCTCGCCCGCGCCCATGCGCTTGGCCTGAAGGTCATCATCGACCAGGTCATCAGCCATTCCTCGGCCGAGCATCCCTTCTTCAAGGAAAGCCGCGCCTCGCGCACCAACGCCAAGGCCGACTGGTACGTCTGGGCCGATCCCCGCCCCGACGGCACGCCGCCCAACAACTGGCTCTCGGTCTTCGGCGGCTCGGCCTGGGAATGGGATGCGCGGCGGCAGGCAGTACTACCTGCACAACTTCCTGGCCAGCCAGCCCGACCTCAACTTCCACAACCCGGACGTGCAGGACTGGCTGCTGTCCACCATGCGCTTCTGGCTGGACCGCGGGGTGGACGGCTTTCGCCTCGATACGGTGAACTACTACTTCCACGACGCGCTGCTGCGCTCGAACCCGCCCGCGCCGGGCAACGACCCCGACCCGGCGGTCAACCCCTACGAGATGCAGCTGCACCTCTATTCCAAGACCCGGCCCGAGAACCTCGGCTTCCTGGAACGGCTGCGCGCCCTGACCGACGCCTACCCCGACCGCACGATGGTGGGCGAGGTCGGCGAAAGCCACCGCGCGGTGCAGGTGATGGCGGACTACACCCGCGGCCAGAGCCGGCTGCACATGGCCTACAGCTTCGAGCTGCTCGGCCCGCAGTTCACCGCCGCGCATTTCCGCAGCCGGATCGAGGGCTTCTTCACCGGCGCGCCGGACGGCTGGCCCGCCTGGGCCTTCTCGAACCACGACGTGATCCGCCATGTCACCCGCTGGGCAGGACCACGGCGCGCAGGACGACATCGCGCGCCTAGCCGCCGCGATGCTCCTGTCGTTCGAGGGCTCGATCTGCCTCTACCAGGGCGAGGAACTGGGCCAGACCGAGACCGATATCCTGTTCCACGAGTTGACCGACCCGCCCGGCATCACCTTCTGGCCCGACTACAAGGGCCGTGACGGCTGCCGCACGCCGATGGTCTGGGACGACAGCCCGACGGGCGGGTTCACCACCGGAACGCCCTGGCTGCCGGTCAAGCCGCCGCAGCTGGCGCGCAATGTCGCGGCACAGGCGGGCGTGCCGGGGTCGGTGCTGGAAACCTACCGCGCGCTTCTGGCGCTTCCGCCGCGCCTCGCCCGCGTTGCGCACCGGGCGCACGGCGTTTCTCGATCTGCCCGAACCGCTGCTCGGCTTCGACCGCGGTCGGGGACGGAGCCGATCCTGTGCCTGTTCAACCTGTCAGCCCGCAACTACAGCGCCTGCGGATAAAGGACGCGCAGGTCGTCGGGCCGTCACAGGGGGCCAGGCTTGGACGGCGGGGCGCTGACGCTCGGGCCGAATGGATTTGTCTTCCTCGGGCGCAGCGAGGCGGAGGTCCCGGTTTTGGTCACCCCCTAGCAGGATCGGGCGCGGCCTGACCGGAAGACCCGGACAGAGGCGCACGAAAGATTGCCTGCCCGCGACCGGCCCGCTTGGCGTCATACAGCGCCTCGTCCGCCTCGCCCAGCAGGCGGTCGGGACGAAGCGGGGGAGCGATAGGCCGTCGAAACGGTCATGCCGATGCTGGCAGACACCTGGCAGGGCTGGCCCGCGTAGAGGATCGGCTGGCCAAGCTGCGCGATGATCCGCTCGCGCGATCGCCTTGAGCGTCGTCGCATCGACCAGCCCCGGCAGCAGCACGACGAACTCATCTCCACCGACGCGCGCAACCGTGTCGCCGCCCCGCGTCTGCACGCGAAGCACCCGGGCCACCTCGCGCAGCACATGATCGCCCGCGGCATGGCCGAGCGTATCGTTGACCTCCTTGAAGAAATCGAGGTCCATGTGCATCAGGCCGAACGGCGTGCCGCGCAGCGATCAGCCTGCTGACAGCGCCATGTCCATGCGCCCGCCGGTTGCGCAGACCCGTCAGCGTGTCGGTCAGCGCCTGCTCTTCGGCCGCCGTCTTTGCCCCTTCCAGCCTGCGGTTGAGGTCGCGCAGCTGATCCATCACGGCGGTCTTCGCCTCGACCAGATAGAGCAGTTCCATCGCAAGGTCGGTCGGCGCGAAATCGGCATCGGTCAGCGCGAGGTCGCGCACCGCCTCGACCACCGTGATCCCGAAGGAAAGGTTGATCAACAGGCCACCGTCCGCCAGCGGCACCGCCAGCCCGCGAAACCCGCGGCGTGCCCCCGCGCGAAGCGCAACGTGCAGACGCTCGCCCGCTCTGGCCCCGCAGAGCGTCGATATCGGCGACGCCGTCGGGGCGCCGGACCTCGAACGCATCGAAGAACGGCGCGCCGACGACAGGGCGCGACCCTACGAGCTTTTGCAGCGTCGGCCCGCAGCCGAGATCTGCGCCATCGGACGATAGACACAGATGCATCGGCATCAGCCGCGACAGTTCCTCGCAGCCGATCATCACGCCTTCCTGCGGCATCTGCCCATCCATGCCTATCCCGCCTGCGCCGCCAGATCGAAGCGTCGTCCCGCCGAGAACCGCTGTTCGAGCAGGTGGATCGAGACCTTCTCGGCCCGCTCCTCCTCCCCGTCATGGTCCAGCACCACCAGCGCGCCGTAGTCGTCCGCCATCGCGCGCAACAGCCCCACGATCACATGACCGGCACCCTGGAAGGCCAGCCTCGCAGTGAAGCAGGAAGCGATCCGGCGAAATTCCGCGCAAGCGAAGCGAGGGCAGGTCGAGCTCTGGCAGGGCCAGCCGCGCCGCGCCCCTCCAGATCGTCCAGCGAATGAAGGAAATCGACGAAGCTCGACGCCGCCAAAGCGCAAGAGTCGCCGCAGCCGTTCCAGCGAGGGATGCGAGACAAGGAAGGTGCCCAGGTCCTCCAGCAAGCTGTCGCGCGATCGGCCCAGCCGCGCGGCAGCGGCGACCACGACCCGCTCGGTCAGCCGGTCGTCATAGCTGAGCATCGCCTCGAACGACTTCGAACCCGAGCGCGGCATCCTGCGCCACGTCGAGCCACAGGCCGGTCCCGTAGGTGTCACGAAGGAAGACCTCGATCGAGCGATTTATCAGCCCATGCATCCCGCGCCCTTCCTTGTTCGAGCCGGACTCTAGGCGCAGCGCAGGTTAAGAAACCGGCAACAACCGCCGCTCCGGCCTGCGAGGAGCCCGTCGCCCACCGGGAAGGGTTTGCCGAGAATTCGTTGCGCGTCTTGGCAGCAACGCGCCGTCAGAAGTCGGTCGGCGCGCCGCCTTCCTGCTTCCGCCGGGCGACGAAGCGGCGCAGCTCTTCCTGGTGGTCGCCGTTCATCTCGGGCGGCTCGAACTCGGCCAGGATCGCCTTGTAGATGCGGTGCGCGCGTTCCGGCGTCCAGACCGAGCCGTCGATCTGCCAGGCCTCGAAGTTGCGCCAGTCCGACACGAAGGGCGCGTAGAAGGCAGTCGTGTAGCGGTCCTGCGTGTGCTGCACCCCGAAGTAATGGCCCCCCGGCCCCGACCTCGCGGATCGCGTCGATGGCGATGTCGTCCTCGGTCGTGGCCCAGGTCGCCTCCTCGAAATAGCGCTGGATCATCTGGAGAACTTCGCAGTCCATCACGAACTTCTCGGGGGACTGGCGATCAGCCCGCCCTCCAGCCAGCCGGCGGCGTGGTAGACAAGGTTCGTCCGGCTCTGCACCGCCGCCCAGAGGCTGTTCGACGTTTCCCACATCGCCTGCCCGTCCGGCACGTTCGCCGCGCAGACGCCCGAGGACCGCAGCGGCAGCTTGTAGAACCGCGCAAGCTGCCCGGTCATCTGCGTCGCGCGCATGTATTCGGGCGTGCCGAAGGCGGGCGCGCCCGATTTCATGTCCACGTTGCGAGGTGAAGGTGCCGATCATCACCGGGCAGCCCGGCGCGATGTATTGCAACAGCGCGATCGCCGACAGCCCCTCGGCCAGCGACAGCGCCACGGCGCCCGACATCGTGACCGGCGCCATCGCGCCCGCCAGCGTGAAGGGCGTCACCACCACCGGCTGCCCCCGCCGCGCCAGCCGCATCGCGCCGTCCAGCATCGGATAGTCGTGCTTCAGCGGGCTGACCGAGTTGATGTTGGTATACATGCGCGGCTTGGCGCGGAACTCCTCCTCCGTCAGCCCGCCCGCGATGCGCGTCATCTCCATCACGTCCTCGACCCGCTCCGCCCCCAGCGAATAGGCGTGCACGACCTTGTCGGTCAGCGTCAGCTTCTCGTACAGGCAGTCGAGGTGGCGGACCGAGGGGTGGATGTCGATCGGCTCGACCGGGTAGCCGCCCGCGACATGGATGCAGTTGAAATACTGCGTCAGCTTCATGAATTCCTTGAAGGTCTCGAAATCGCCCGAGCGCTTGCCCCGCTCCAGGTCCCAGGCGTTCGGCGGGGACGAGACGTTGACGAAGACCATGTGCTTGCCGCCCAGCGTGATCTCGCGCGCCGGGTTGCGCGGCGTGATCGTGAACTGCTCGGGCACGGTCTTGAGCATCTCCATCACGAAGTCCTCGTCCATCCGCACGTTCGTGCCCTCGACCTTGCAGCCCGCCTGCTTCAGGATCGTCCACCGCCTCGGGGTTGAGGAACTCGATCCCGATCTCGGACAGGATCCGCATGGCACCCCGGTGGATCGCCATGACCCCGTCCATGTCCAGCGGCTCGGTCGGGCGGTCGGGATTGACGGGGATCCGCCAGGGCATCTGGTCGATGGCGGCGGTTCCGGCGCGGCTCTTGTTGCCCGCGCGGCCCCCCGCACGGCGACGGCGACCTGCATCCTCGTTCATCGCGGCACTCCTTGCGTTCGGGCGGCTTGCCCCTGCGCCGCAGATTGACCGATCCGCCCGGTCGGTGGGACCCTGATTTCCGACCAATTCGCGTCGTTTTTGGAAAGCGTGATCGGAAGATCAGCCGGTCGTCGGGTGCTGCGTCTCGATCCAGAGCGGAAGATGCCCGATGTCGGGCAGGACGACCTCTGCCAGCGGGCGCAGGTCCGTCGGCCCGCGCGATCCCTGTCAGGACGGCGACCGGGCGCATCCCGGCGGCCCGCCCCGCAACAAGGTCATGGGCGCTGTCGCCCACCATCAGCACGCGGTCCGGCGAAAGCCCGGTCATCCGGGCAAAGGCCAGCAGCATGCCCGGACCCGGCTTTGCACCATGGCCGGAATCCGCGCCAAGGATCACGTCGAACACGCCCGTCCACGCCCGGCAGCTGCAAGGTGCGCCCGGGCGGCCGTCTCGATGTCGTTGGTCGCCAGCCCAAGCTGCAGGCCGCGCGACCGCGCAGCCCAGCCAGAAGCGGATCGAGCGGCACGGCCGGGGTCATCTCGGCCTCGACCGCCAGCAGGTTGATCCGCGAGACCAGCGCGGCACAGCGACAGGCCCGGCAGGTGCGGCAGCAGATGCTCGGCGATCTCGTCTCCCGTCGCCGCGATGACCGGGCTGTCCTCGCCGAACCGGCCCGTCTCCGGATCGAAGGACAGCGCCGCGGCCAGCCGTGCGGGCATGATCCGTCGTCCGCCGCCAGTTCTCGCCAGCAGCCGCCGGGTCCAGCCGCCCCAGCTTTGCCGAAAGTCGAACAGAGTGCCGTCCTTGTCGAAGACCATTCCCCGATCATGCCACCGTTTGCCGTCCCAGCGAGGCGCTACCGTGGGGGTTGCGGCGCGCTTTTGCAACCGGCGGCCCGGGTCAGGTCCAGTGCGTCGCCTCGCCGCCGGGCAAGTATGCCCGTGCGACAAGCGGTGTCGTATAGGGCAGGCCCACGCTGTCGCAAAAGGCCATCACATGGCTGTCATTGCTCAAAATAAAATCGAGCACCGAGGCCAGGACCGCCGGATCGCGCGCGCCCGCTGCGAGATCGGCCACCGAAGTGCCCGTTGTACCCAAGAAATGCGGCAAGTTCCTGATCTTGCGCTGCCAGCCATCCCAAGGCCTGCAGCGCGATCGTCTCGGCGGACTCTCGCTTCATGCCGTTCCTCCCTGGCCTGCGCACCCTGTTCTCATGGATAGAGGAAAGAAATTGTTAACCAATCCGCCGCCAGAGTTGACGCCAGCAAAGATGCTGGAAGGCAGGCAGTCGGACTATGGCAGGGCGCATCCTTATCGTCGACGCGGTCATGACGAACCGGATCGTCCTGAAGGCGAGGCTGGGCGTCGCGCTCTATGACGTGACGCTCGCGGCATCGGGCGGGGAAGCTTGCGCCGGATTGCCGAGGTGACGCCGGACCTCGTCATCCTCGACAGCCGGTTGCCTGACATGGCGGGGATCGACGTGCTCAAGGCGCTGCGGGCAGAGGCCGCGACGCGCGACCTGCCGGTGATCGTGACGCATGAGGCGGCGGATGCCGGGACGCGGCAGGCGGCGCTGTCTTGCGGGGCCGATGACGTGATGGCCAAGCCGGTCGACGAGGTGCAGCTTTTGGCGCGGATGCGGGCGCTGTTGCGCGCGCGCGACCGGGCCGAGGACATGCGGCTGCGCAACGCCACACTTGGCGCGCTCGGGCTGGCAGAGGCGGCCATTCCCTTCGATCGGCCCGCGCTGGTCGGATATGTGACCGACAGGCCGGAGGCCGCGCAGGACCGGCGCAAGGCGCTGCTCGCCGCGGTGAACGAACGGGTCGCGATCCTCTCGCGCGACGGGGCGCTCTGGGACCCGGGGACGGCGCCGGACGCCTATGTGATCGAGGTCGGGACCGACGAGGACGCGGCTGGCGCTGATCTCGGATCTCCGAAGCCGCGGGGCAAGCCGGCATGCCGCGATCTGCCTTGTCCTGCCGGAAGAGCGGAGCGAGGCGGTGGCGATGGCGCTCGATCTGGGGGCCAACGATGTGGTGACCAGCGCCACGGACCCGCACGAGCTCGCGCTTCGGCTTCGGCGGCTTCTGCACCGCAAGCGCGCGGACGACCGGTTGCGCGATACCGTCTATGACGGCCTGAGGCTGGCAGTGATCGATCCGCTGACAGGGCTTACACAACCGCCGTTTCGCCCTGCCGCAACTGGGCCGCATGTTGGCGCGCGCGCGTCAGACCGGCATGCGGCTGGCCGTCATGGCGATCGACCTTGACCGGTTCAAGTCGGTCAATGACCGCCATGGCCACGCCGCAGGCGACGGCGTTCTGGCCGAGGTTGCGCGCCGCTTGCAGGGCAACCTGCGGCCCGGCGACCTCCTTGCGCGGATCGGAGGCGAGGAATTCCTGGTGGCGCTGCCCGATACCGGCCTGGCGGAAGCCAACCTGCTGGCCGAGCGGCTGTGCCGGGCGATCGAACAGGCCCCGATCTCCATCGACGCCCATCGCACCGTCTCGATTACCGTGTCCATCGGCCTCGCTGCCGCGGACGCCACCCCGTCCTCGGACATGGATGCCGTCGCCGCACTGATCGCCCGCGCTGACAGCGCGCTCCTGCATTCCAAGGCGCAGGGCCGCAACCAGGTGACGGTCAACAGGCCTGCCGCCTGACGGGTCACTCGCCCGCCGTGTCGCGCTTGTCCCGGCGCGGGCCACGCGACAGCGCCTCGTCCAGCCGGTCGGCAAAGGCCCGGCGCTCGTCGGGCGACATCTGCGCGATCCGCTCCATCATCAGCCGCTGACCCAGGGCGATCCGCTGCTCTCCCCGGTTCCTCAACGCATCGACGGCCCGGTCCAGGGCCGCCGGATCGAAGGGCTCGGCGCGCAGAGCGCGGCACAAGTTCGGCAAAGTCGGCCCGCATCGCCTGCCGCATCTCGCGCGGGTTGCCACCCGCCTGTCGGAAGCCTTCGAAGAGGGCCTTCCGGTCATCGGGCAAGAGCGCCTCGGTAAACGGCCCGAAGCCCAGGTCGCGCCCCATCCCCGGCCCGCGATCGGGCGGGCCATGCAGGATGGCCCCGCCGATGATGCCCGAGGAACAGCAGGTTCACCGCCAGCGAGGCGTAAAGCGCCAGCCTGAGGCGGCGGGACGGTCCGGCCGGTTGCGCCGCACTATCGGTCATCGCTCATCCCTCCATCCCCAGGCTGTCGAAGCCGGGGATAAGTTCGACATATTCCGTGTCGTCCGCCTGACCGAAGGCCGCCGTCAGGCCCGAGGTCACCGCTGCGACCGGGGCCGGTTGGGTCGCGCCGATCCAGACCCCCACGAGCCCTGTCGCAGCAAGGCCCGCCACTGCGGCACCCCCACCCATGGCCTCGATCCATCGCGCAAGCGTCCCGCCGCGCCGGACCGTGGGCGTCGCGGGGGCCTTGCCGAACCCGGCCTGAACGGCGAGGCCATCAGCCTCGATCCGCGCGAGGAAGGCTGCATCGGGCGACGGGGCCGACGCACCGGCCCGAGCGAGGATCTCATCAATATCCGTGCCCTGCATGTCAGACCTCATCATGATACCCCAACGCTTCCCTTCGGCCCGACAGCATCGCGGACAGGGTCCGCTTGCCTCGCGACACCAGACTTTCGACCGCTTCCACCCCTATGTCCATCACCTCGGCGATCTCCGGATTGGACAGCCCGTCGAGGTGCCGCAGCACAACCGCCTGCCTCTGGCGGGGCGGCAGGGCCGCCAGCGCCTCGTCAAGCGCCACGGCCCGGTCCGCCGCGATCAGCCGCGCCACGGCGGGCAGCGCCTCGTCCGCGACCTCGGGCGCATCGTCGAGGGCCGAGGGGCGGGCGCGACGCAGCCGGTCGGTGCAGAGGTTCGACGTCACCCGGTAGAGCCAGGTCGAGACCTTTGCCTCGCCCTGCCGCCATTGCGGCGCGATCCGCCAGAGCCGCAGCATCGCCTCCTGCACCACGTCCTCGGCCTCGGCCCGGTCGCCCAGCATCCGCATGGCAAAGCCGAAGACGCGCGGCGTGAGGCGCAGCGTCAGCGCCCGTGCCGCCGCCGGATCGCCATTGGCGTAAAGCACCAGCAAGGCATCGTCCGGCACATCCGAGAGCGCATCGAAGGGCATGTCCATCACGCGGAAGTCTAGTCTGCATCACGGGAAGGGACCAGAGAGGGGGATCGGGGGCGCTGTCGCCTGCGCCCCCGGCACCAGCGGATCAGTTGTCGTCGTCCATCCAGCGGCGCTTGCCATGCCCGCGCGGCCCTTCGCCGCGACGCTCGGCCATCCGCTCGCGCGCCTGGTCCGCCTCTTCCCGGCTGATCGCGCCGTCGTCATTGGCGTCCAGCCACTCGAACATCCGCTCGGGCCCTGGCCGTGACGGCAAGCTCCTCGACCGAAAGAAGCCCGTCGCCGTCCACGTCAAGCATCTCGACCCGTTGCGCGGCACGCGCGTTGGCCATCGGCCTGCATCATCCTCAGGTCCTGCGCCGCCAGTTCCTCGGCGCTCAGCTTTCCGTCATTGTTGGCATCGGTTCCGGCCACCATCTCGGCACGGCGAGCAGTCATTTCCTCGACCGTGATCGGTGCCGTCGCCGTTGGTGTCGAAGATCGAGAACATCATCTCGCCATCGGGGCCGTCGCCCATCATGCCGAACATGCCCGGCATCATCCCGTCGCCCGGCCCGCGGGCGTTTGCAGGAAGGGCGGTCGTCAGGGCAGCGGCAACGATGGCTGCCAGGGTCGCAACGGAAAGTGCGGTCGTGGAACGCATGGGGCTTCTCCATCCAGGCGAACGCGGCACCGTGCCGCGTCCTCATGACAGTGAAACGGGCCGACCCGGTGTTTCCGTCGCGGCCACTGGCGGAATGTCGCGACATCGGGACGCAAGGCCGCGCCACCCCTCTACATTTGCGGGTCGGATCGCTACATTGGTGGCAGATCTCCAGCCGGAAGCTTGCCCCATGCCCTCGTCCACCGCCCCGCTTTCGCAGGACCCTGCGGAAGAACGTCCCGTTCGGGCCGCCATGCTGCGCGGCTGGCGAAAGCGCTGCCCCAATTGCGGCGCAGGCCCGCTGCTGCGCGGCTACCTCGCGGTCCGCGACAGCTGCCCCGTCTGCAGCGAGCAGTTTCAGCATCACCGTGCCGACGATGGCCCCGCCTACCTGACGATCCTGATCGTCGGGCACCTGATGGCCCCGCTGATCCTGTGGGCCTTCGTCGAGTTCCGCCCCGACCCCTTGTGCTGGCCAGCATCTTCTCGGTCGGCACCGTGGCGCTGTCGCTTTATCTGCTGCCCCGGCTCAAGGGGGCGCTGATCGGCATCCAGTGGGCGCGGCGGATGCACGGATTCGGCGCAGGTGCCTGACGAGGCCCCGACGATCCGCGATGCGGCGACGATCATCCTGACCCGGACGGGCGCAGGCGGACCCGAGGTGCTGATGGGCCAGCGCGGCAGCGCGGCGGTCTTCATGCCGTCGAAATACGTCTTTCCCGGTGGCGCGCTTGATGCCGGTGATGCCGAGGTGCCGCTGGCGCGCCCGCTGGATGCGGCCTGCGCGGCGCGTCTGGCGCAAGGGTCGGGTGTCCCGCCCCACGCCCTTGCCGCCGCCGCGATCCGCGAGTTGTGGGAGGAGACGGGCCTTCCCCTCGGCCAGCCCGGCGTCGGGCGCCTTGCGCGGTGACTGGGCCGGGTTCGCCGCGCGGGGCTTGCTGCCGGACGCCGCCGCGTTGCGCTTCGTCTTCCGCGCGATCACCCCGCCCGGTCGCACCCGACGCTTCGACGCGCGCTTCTTTCTGGCCGATGCGGCGGCGGTCCAGGGCGATTGCGACGATTTCTCGGCCGCCTCGGACGAGCTCGGCCACCTGCACTGGCTGCCGCTGGCCCAGGCGCAGCGGCTGGACCTGCCCTTCATCACCGAGGTCGTGCTGGCCGAGATCGCGCAGCATCTGCGCCAACCCGGACCAGTGCCGCCCGTGCCGTTCTTCGACAATTCCGGCCCGGTGCCGACCTTCCGGCGGATCGCCTGACCTCAGGCGGCGCTGACCACGCCGATCACACCGGCGGCGATCAGCGCCATGCCCAGCAGTTCGCGGCGCGTGACCCTCTCGCGAAAGAACAGGACCGAGGCGGCGAGCGAGAAGAGCAGCTCGATCTGGCCCAGGCTGCGCACATAGGCCGCGTTCATCAGCGAGAAGGCCACGAACCAGCCGAGCGATCCCAGAAGCCCTGTGACGCCGACCAGCAGGGTCGAGCGCCAGGCCCGCGCGACCCGCGTGACCTCGCCCGGTTCGCGCCAGGCCAGCCAGCCTGCCATCGACAGGCTCTGGAACAGCGTCACCGCCGCCAGCGCCATCGTCGCCCGCACCAGCGCGCTGTCCGACGCAACCTCGAGCGTCGCCCCGCGATAGCCGATGGCCGAGACGCCGAACAACGCCCCCGCCGAAAGACCCAGCACCACGCCCCGGTTCGCAAGCCCGCCCCACGACCACCCCCCTGCCGGGCGCGACAGCACGATGACCCCCGCCGTGCCCACGAGGATCGCGGCCAGACCGGCCGCCGACACCGCCTCGCCCAGCACCAGCGCCGAGAAAGCGGCGACGAGCAGGGTCTCGGATTTGGTGAAGGCGACCCCGACCGCGAAGTTCCGCTCCGAGAACAGCGCGACGAGGCAGAAGGTCGCCACGATCTGCGACAGGCCTCCCGCCACGACGAAGGCCCAGAACCGTGCCCCCGGCGGCTCGAGTGTGTGCCCCGCGATGACATGCAGCGCGAGAAGCCCGGCGATCACCAATGGCGCGTTGAAGAAGAAGCGGGCGAAGGTCGCCCCGCCGGTCGACAGGCCAAGCCCCTTCAGCCGCTTCTGTAGCAGCAACCGAAGCGTCTGCACCGCGGCAGCCGCAACCGTAACGATGATCCAGGGTTCCACATCGGCGTTCTGCCAGCGCGGACGCGACCCGCGCAATCCGCTATTCGGCGGGAACCGTCGCGCGCGCGGGGGTCTCGGCCTCGTGCGCGGGCTCGGACGGCCAGAGCGGATGAGGCACCGGATCTTTCGCCCGCAGGAAGTAGCGCGCGAAGATCTCGGCATAGGAGCGATAGAGATAGCCGTCGTTGCGGCGCAGGTAATGCTCGCGGTTCGCGCGATAGAGCGCGGGCAGGCGGTACCACGGCACGGACGGGTGCATGTGATGCACGACGTGCAGGTTGTTGTTCAGGAACAGAAGCGCCAGCGGGCCGCGATCCTCGATGATGACCGTGCGCGCCCGCGCCGCCTCATGTGCCCGATGCTCAAGGAAGGTGCGGATGCGCAGCAAGGCGAAGGCGCCATAGCACGCGATCACATAGGCCCAGACCGACATCCCGCCGGTTGCCCACAGCCAGCCCACAACCAACACCACGCCGAGCGCGTGCAGCGCCCAGGCCCGTGCCACGCTGCGATCCCCCGCCCGCGCAGCCCGGATGTCGCCCATCGACCAGCGAGACCGCACCGATCGCCGGACCAAGCACCATCCGCCCCAGCAAGCGTGTTGTTGGCCCGCAGCAACCGCCGCATCGGGGCAGGCAGGCGCGCCCAGACCGCCGGATCGAGGTAATTCGACTCGGGGTCGTCATAGGGGTCGGTCAGGATCGGATCGTGGTGATGGGCAAGATGGGTGTCGCGAAAGCGCAGATAGGGCACGAAGATCATCAGGGCCGGGAACACCAGCGCCTCGTTCCAGCAGGCGCGAGCGGAAGGGATGACCGTGCAAGACTTCATGCTGAAGCGACGAGAATTGCGCAACTGCGATCGCCGTCAGGACCACACCGGCGGGCAGGAACCACTGCGCGACAAGGGTCGTGGCCAATGCCCAAAGCCCGTAGGTGGCAACCATAAGGAGGATCGTCGGCCATTCGATGCTCGGGCGTGCTGCGCGCAACCTATCCTCCGGAAACTACGACATTTCTGTAATACCACTCGCCGCTTCGCTTCAGAATTCGGAAGATGCGCAACAATTCCTAAACATGTGTTATGATTATCCCATGATGCAGAGAATTATGGACAAGCGCGACGCGCGCAGACCAGTTTCGCCAGCGCCTTTCGCAGGCGATGACACAGCGCGAACTGACGCAAAGCGCGCTGGCCCGCGCCGTCGGGGTGGATCGGTCGACCGTTTCGCAGTTGCTCGAGGGCGGGTCCGCGCGCCTACCGAACGCCCAGATCGCCGCCGAATGCGCGGCGGCGCTCGGCGTCAGCAGCGATTGGCTGCTTGGGCTGACCGACCGCCCCGAGCCGTTCGAACAACGCTCTGGCAAGCGCGCTGTCCCTGTCCGACGCGCCGCGCGCGCTGATCGACGAGACGCATCTTCGGCTGGCATCAGGAGGCAGCGGGCTACAAGATCCGGCACGTGCCCGCCACCCTGCCCGACATGGTGAAGACCCACGAGATGATGGTGTGGGAATACGCGGCCCAGATCGGCGAGGGGGCCGAGGCGGCCATCGCGGCCTCGGAAGCGCGGCTGGCCAGGATGCGCGAGGCGCGCTCGGACTACGAGATCGCCCTGCCGCTGCACGAGATCGAGGCCTTCGCGCGGGCCGAGGGATACTACACCGGCCTTCCGCGCGACCTGCGCCGTGCCCAACTCGATCGCATCCTGACGCCTGCTGGACCAGCTTTACCCGGCGCTGCGCATCTACCTGTTCGATGCCCGCTGGGTCTATTCGGCCCCGATCACCGTCTTCGGACCGCTGCTGGCCGTCGTCTATATCGGTCGCCACTACCTCGCCTTCCGCGAGCCGGACCGGGTGGCAAGCCTTTCGGCCCAGTTCGACGGGCTGATCCGCGAGGCCGCCGTGGGTGCGCGGGACATGCCCGACTACCTGCGACGCCTGCGGTTCGAGATCGTCTGAGCGCCGTCAGGGCTGGGTGACCGTCCGCATGCGGGACAGGTCGTAGCCGTTCCAGGCGAGGATCTCCCGCGCCGCCCTCATCCGGTCCGCGGGCAATGCCGCCTCGCGGTTCAGGACGAAGCCGAAGCGCCCGTCAGGGGTGCCGACCACGAGTGTCCGGTAATCGGCATCGACCCATAGCACCCACCATTCCGCCCCGATGCCCGCAGGATCGGCCGCCGTCAGGCGCAACCGCCCCGGCCCCGTCACCTCGGCCGCGCCCCGGTATCCGGTGCGCCTGCCGCCAAGGCAAAGGTCGGCCTGGAGTGCCAGCCCAGGCTCGACCCGCACCCCCGTCGCGCTGCAGCCCGCCGCACCGGGGGGCGCGAAATCGGCGACCTGCATCCAGCGTCCCTCCAGTCGCGCCGCATCCACCACGGCGGTCGAGTAGATGTTGCGATCGGTCGCCCGGTATCCGGTCGTCGTGACCCCGGCACAGCCGAGCAGCAGCAGCGTCGCAATCCAGGCTATTCGATACATTCGGTGATCCTCAGCCCGTCGTCCTGGAGGATTTCCTGGCAGCCGAAGACAGGCGTGAAGGGCGAGCAGGTCCCCGACCGGGCAAGGCACACGCCCTCGCAATTCCCCGCACGAGTGCAGCGCTTGCCGCCGTCGCGCGTCGGGCGGATGCAGGTGAAGGCGCTGGAACTGCCCACACGCACGAACCGGCCCTTGCCTTTCTCGCAGGCGATCTGTCCGGGCGTCTTGACCTCGGCAGGGGGCGCCTCTTCCAGCGGGGCGATTTCCTCCGGTGCCGCCGCTTTCTCGGCCTCGGCCGCGTCAGCGCCTGCGGAAGCTGCGGCCTCGGGGGCGCTGTCGGCCGTCTCGGTTCCCGGTCCGGGCGCGGGCTTGTCCGCATCCGCTGTGGCGGCACTGCCGGGTGCAGGCAGGGCCGATACTTCGATCTCGGCGGGCGCGGCACCGTCCGCGGCTGGTGCCGACCCATCGCCCCCCGGCAGCACGCAACCGGAAAGCGCGGCGACCGAGACGAGGGAAATCAGCAGGGAACGCAGCAGGGTCATCTCGTCCGGTCCGGTGGTCGCGGGATGCCAGATGGCCCGAAGCCTGCGCGCCGCGCAAGCCGTTTCGGTCCCCGGTCGGCAAGGTGCCGCGAACGGGATTGGAGATGACGCCCCTGCCTGCCCCTTTGCCATCCGGCCTGCCTCAAGGCCGACGCGCGGGGCACCGCCGCCTCGCGATCAAATGATCTCGCGGCGCGGCTGTGCCGTGCTAGGTTCTGCACGAGGGGAAGGATCCATGACGCCGCTTCGCTTGATGCTCGCCCTCCTGATGACGCTGGCCGCGCCGGCCCTCGCCGCGCCCGCGCATTATGCGCTCGACACGCAGGCCTCGACGGTTGCCTTCGAGACGGATTTCGGCCCCGACCGCATCACCGGCAGGATGCCGGTCACGCGGGCCGACCTGACGCTCGATTTCGACAAGGTCGCGAATTCCGACGTGGCCGTGACGCTGGATGTGCGCAACGCCCAGGCCAGCTTTCCCTTCGCCGCGCAGGCCATGAAGGGCCCCAAGGTTCTGGACGCGCGCAGCTACCCCGAGATCACGTTCGCCAGCACGTCGGTGCGCAAGGCGGGCGACGGCGCGACGGTCGAAGGCAATGTCACGATCCGGGGCGTCACGCGCCCGATGACGCTGGCCGCCCGGATCTATCGCGCCCAGGGGTCCGAGGCGGGCGATCTGAGCCACCTGACCGTCCGCCTGACGGGAGAGGTGAACCGCAGCGACTTCGGCGCGACGGGGTGGAACGACATGGTGGGCGATCAGGTCCGGCTCGACATCCTCGCCCGCATCGTCCGCGTGGAGTGACCCCTTGGCCTGGCGCAACACGCCCGACAGCTTCGGCCTGATCACCCGGATCATCCACTGGACGATGGCGCTGGCCATCATCGGGATGCTCGCGCTCGGCACGCGCCTGTCGGACATGCAGCCGGGGCTGGCCAACCTCTGGCTCTACAGCCTGCACAAATCGATCGGGCTCATCCTGTTCGCGCTCGTGCTGATCCGCATCGTCTGGCACCGGATCAGCCCGCCGCCCGCGCCCACAGGGCGCGCCCGACGGCTGGTCGCAGCGCGCCGCCCGCGCGGCGCACCTGTTGCGTCTACGCGCTGCTTCTCGTCATCCCCCTGTCCGGCTGGATCGCCAGTTCCGCCTCCGGCCTCGACGTGATGCTCTTCGACCGCTGGGTGATCCCCCCCATCGCCCCCGTCTCCGAGGCGTGGGAGACTGCGGGCTGGGCCGTCCACGGCATCGCCACCAAGCTGCTGATGGCGCTGCTCCTCGTCCATGTCGCGGGCGCGCTGAAACGCGAGATGGACGGCGACGGCACGCTTGACGCGGATGCTGCGCGGGCGCGCCTGATCGCCCCTTTACCTTCACCGGGAAACCCGGTCAGGTGACGGCATTCCCTGCCGGATGCCCCATGCGCCTGCTCATTTCCTTCGCCGCACTTTTCCTGTCGGTCATCCTGCTGCAACTGGGCTCGGGCGGCGTGGCCCCGCTCGACGCCATCTCGGGCGCGGCGCTCGGCTTTACCACGACCGAGATCGGCCTGCTTGGCTCTGCCCATTTCCTCGGCTTCTTCATCGGCTGCTGGTGGGCGCCGCGCCTGATGGGCGAGGTCGGGCATTCCCGCGCCTTCGCCGCCTTCACCGCCGCCGGGCACCATCGGCATCCTCGCCCATATGCTGATCGTCGATCCCTGGGCGTGGAGCCTGATGCGCATGGCCTCGGGCCTCTGCGTGGCGGGCTGCTACACCATCATCGAGGCCTGGCTTCAGGCCAAGGTCACGAACGAGACGCGCGGCCGCGCCATGGGCGTCTACCGCATCGTGGACATCACCGGCAGCCTCGGCGCGCAATTGATGATCGGCGTGCTGGAGCCTGCCTCCTACGTCTCCTACAACCTGCTCGCGCTTCTCTGTTGCGCCGCGATCTTCCCGCTGACGCTCACCAAGGCCGAGGCCCCGATCACCCCGCTCGCCCCGCGCCTGCGCCCCCGCCTGGCGTGGGAGCGCTCGCCGCTCGCCGCAGCGGGCGTGGTCGTCTCGGGCATTACCGGGGCCGCTTTCCGCATGGTCGGCCCGGTCTACGGCATCGAGGTCGGCCTTGGCCCCGACCAGATCGCGCTGTTCCTCGCGGCCTATGTGCTGGGCGGGGCATTGGCGCAGTTTCCGGTCGGCTGGCTTGCCGACAAGTTCGACCGCCGCGTCGTCCTGATCGGGCTGTCGGTCGCGGGCATCGCCACCTGCCTTGCCACCATCGGCCTCGCCGGGTCCGGCACCGCCGCCGTCTTCACCGCCGCCGCCCTCTTCGGCGCGGCCACCCTGCCCGTCTACTCCGTCTCGACCGCCCATGCCCATGACTTCGCCACCGACATCGAGCGGGTGGAACTCTCTGCCGCGCTGATGTTCCTCTACGCGGTCGGGGCAATCGCAAGTCCCCTCGATCGCGTCGGCGGTCATCGCGGGCTTCGGCCCGTCGGCGATGTTCCTGATGATCGCGGTCGCGCATGCGCTGCTGATCGTCTTCGGCCTCGCCCGGATGCGCGCCCGCCCTGCCCCGGATGCGCGCACGGCCTATACCTACGAGCCTCGCACCTCGTTCCTGATCGGCCGCCTCCTGCGCCGCAGCAAGGACCCGGCGGCGGGACCCTAAAGGCCCCTCGCCTCTCCCGAACCCTTGCGCTAAACGAGACCCGCACGGAACACCAAGGACGCCCCGCATGGCCCGCATCCTCATCACCTCGGCGATCCCCTACATCAACGGGATCAAGCACCTCGGCAATCTCGTCGGCTCCCAGCTTCCCGCCGACCTTTACGCCCGCTACATGCGGGGCCGCGGCCACGAGGTGATGTTCATCTGCGCCACCGACGAGCACGGCACCCCGGCCGAGCTCGCCGCCGCCAAGGCGGGCCAGCCGGTCGAGCAGTTCTGCGCCGAGATGCACAAGGTGCAGAAGGACATCGCCGACGGCTTCCGGCTGTCCTTCGACCATTTCGGCCGCTCCTCCAGCCAGCGCAACCACCGGCTGACCCAGCACTTCGCGGGCCAGCTGGCCGCGAACGGCTACATCGAGGAAGTGTCGGAAAAGCAGGTCTTCTCCATCGCCGACAACCGCTTCCTGCCCGACCGCTACATCGAGGGCACCTGCCCGAACTGCGGCTACGACAAGGCGCGCGGCGACCAGTGCGAGAACTGCACCAAGCAGCTCGACCCGACCGACCTGATCAACCCGCGCTCGGCCATCTCCGGCTCGACCGATCTCGAGGTGCGCGAGACCAAGCACCTCTACCTCAAGCAGCGCAGCTTGCGCGACAAGCTGGAGGCCTGGATCGACAGCAAGACCGACTGGCCGATCCTGACCACCTCGATCGCGAAGAAATGGCTCAACGACGGCGACGGGCTGCAGGACCGGGGCATCACCCGCGACCTCTACTGGGGCGTGCCGGTGCGGAAGGGCGACCAGCCCTGGCCGGGGATGGAGGGCAAGGTCTTCTACGTCTGGTTCGACGCCCCCATCGAATACATCGCGGCCACCGCCGAATGGGCCGACGCCAACGGCAAGTCCGACGCCGACTGGGAACGCTGGTGGCGCACCGACAAGGGCGCGGGCGACGTCCGCTACGTCCAGTTCATGGGCAAGGACAACGTCCCCTTCCACACCCTCAGCTTCCCCGCCACCATCATGGGCTCGGGCGAGCCGTGGAAGCTGGTCGATTACATCAAGTCGTTCAACTACCTGAACTATGACGGCGGCCAGTTCTCGACCTCGCAGGGGCGCGGCGTGTTCATGGACCAGGCGCTGTCGATCCTGCCCGCCGACTACTGGCGCTGGTGGCTGCTGTCCCACGCGCCCGAGAACAGCGACAGCGAGTTCACCTGGGAGAATTTCCAGGCCAGCGTGAACAAGGACCTGGCCGACGTGCTGGGCAACTTCGTCAGCCGCGTCACGAAGTTCGCCGCGTCCAAGCTGGGCGGCACGGTTCCGGCAGGCGGCGAGTTCGGCCCGCAGGAGGCAGCCCTGATCGCCGACCTCGCCGCCCGCATCCGCGACTACGAGGCGCTGATGGAGGCGATGGAGGTGCGCAAGGCCGCGGCCGAGCTGCGCGGCATCTGGGTGGTCGGCAACGAATACCTGCAAGCCGCCGCGCCATGGTCGGCGATCAAGACCGACCCGGCGCGGGCCGAGGCGATCATTCGCCTGTCGCTCAACCTGATCCGCGTCTATGCGATCCTCTCGCGCCCCTTCATCCCCGATGCGGCGGAGGCGATGATGGCGGCGATGGCGAGCGGCGACTGGACCTGGCCCGACGATCTGTCGGACGCGCTGCGCACGCTTGCGCCCGGCCATGCCTTCACTGTGCCGGACAACCTGTTCCGCAAGATCACGGACGAGGAGCGGGCCGAGTGGCAGCAGCGGTTCTCGGGCGTGCGTGCCTGACGGCGGCCCGCTGTCGGATCAGCCCTGAAGGACGACCGGGACCTCGCGTCGGCAATGCTCTGCAAAGGCCCGCACCCGCCGCGCCCCCTCGGCCCCGACCGACAGCACCAGCCCGAAGTTGAGCGGCACCAGCGGCCTGGCATCGTCCACGAGCGGCACGATCCGCAGCGGCAGGCCGTCGGGTGCCACGTCCGAGCGCAGCCGGATGTTGGCGATGGAAAAGCCGAACCCGTTCGCCACCATCGCCCGCATCAGACCCATGTCCCGCGTCCGCTCCAGGATGCGCGGCGTCAGGCCCCTTTCGCTGAAGACCGACAGGAAGTAGTCGGCACTCATCGGCAGGTCGAGCAGGACCATCGGATGCGGCGCCAGTTCGGCGGGGGACAGCGCCGTGCGCCCGGCCAGAGGATGATCGACCGGAAGCAGCGCATGCGGCGGCAGGGCGATCAGCGGGCGGAACACGAGGTCGGGCGGTATGTCGATCTGGTAGCTTAGCGCCGCATCGATGCGTGCCCGAGCGGAGCCCCTCGAAGAGGAAAGCCTGATCCCCCTCGGTTTGCCGGAACTCCACCTCGGGGAAGGCCTCGGTGAACCCCCGGCGCAGGCGCGGCAGCAGCATCTGCGCGACGGTCTGGATGCAGCCCACGGTCAGCGGCCCGCGCACCATGCCTGTGATTTCCCCCGCCAGATCGTTCAGCCGGGCAGCCGCCTGCAGCGCCAGTCGCGCCTCGGCCACCATCCGCCGCCCCGCCTCGGTCAGCGACAGACCCTGCGCATGGCGGCGCACGAAGAGTTGCAGCCCGAACTCCTGCTCCAGCTGCGTGATCGCGGTCGAGATGGAGGGCGACGAGACATTCACCCGCTCGGCGGCAGCGGCGATGGAGCCGGCCTCGCCGACCGCGACGAGGTATTCAAGCTGTCGCAGGGTGAAGCGCAGGGGCATGGTCCACTCGGGTTAGCGAAAGGCTAACCCGATGGCGCATTCGGCGCAAACTGTCTTAACGACTATCGCCGGGCACACCATATCCCGGGGCCATGTCGGGCGCTTCGGCGCGGCGGACGTAGTCCTCGGCCTGCGGCGCGTAGAGCGTGCCAGAGCCGGGCCAGCCGACCGATGGGATCGTCCTCGTCCCAGTCCACGCGCAGGTCGACCCGGGCCAGCTGAGCCGGTCGACGATCTTCAGGCCCGCCGAATGCACCGGCCCCGCCTCGCCGCCCGCCGCGAGACCGCCCGTCAGCCCCGCGATCAGGCGGTCGCCGAACGGTCCCCGCGCCGCGAGATAGGCCGCGACCATGGCCTGCGGCACATCCGGACTGGCCAGCAGGTTTCCGCGCGGCCACCGCCCCGTCGCCCCGCGCCTCGCCCAGGGTGCCCAAGCGCGCGGTCGCCGGTATGGATCGCGGTCCGCCCTGCGGCATCGACCACCAGGATCTGCCGCCAGCCGATATGCGCCCGGCCGCGCGACCACATCCGCCAGCGCCTCGGCGGCCGACAGCCCCGCCTCCAGCCGGTCGAGCACCAGCGGCCCGAGCGCCGGGTCCGTCACGTTCTGGCTCGCCACCGCCCCGACGCCCGCCCGCGCATGGGCGCAGCGCGCGGCGACGGCGGGCGACGAGGACGAGATGGCGATGCCGAACTGGCCGGTATCGGGGCAGCGGGCGACGAGGGTGAAGGTCACGGGCGCGCGCCTTCAGTCCGGGATCATCGCGGTCGCGTCGATCTCGACCAGCCAGTCGGGCCGGGCAAGCGCCGTGACGACGACGCCGGTCGAGACCGGATGCACGCCGCGGATGTATTCGCCCATCGTGCGATAGACCGCCTCGCGGTGGCGCACGTCGGTCAGGTAGACGACGACCTTGCACAGATGCTCCATCCGCCCGCCGCTCTCCTCGATCAGCTGGCGGATGTTCTGCATCACCTTGTGCGTCTGCTCCACCGGATCGTGGCTGTCGATGTTCTTGGCCGTGTCGAGGTCCTGCGGGCACTGGCCGCGCAGGAAGATCATCGTGCCGCGCGCGACGACCGCCTGGCAGAGGTCGTTGTCGAGCTTCTGCTCAGGGTAGGTGTCCTTCGTGTTGAACTTGCGGATGCGGGTATGGGCCATGGCGTTCTTTCAAGTCGGATCTGGCAAGCCTTCCGGCGTCAGGATGATTGAGGGTGCGGGACCGGGGCGCTGCCCCGGACCCCGGGATATTTGAGAACAGAAGAAGGGCCGGGCCGGTCTATTCTGGCATCATCCCCGCGATGTACCGCGCGAAGTCGTAGTTCGGGCGTTCAAGATGGCTGAGCGGGCCGGGTTCCGACAGATCGGCGCAGAGGCCGCGATAGACGCGCTCGACGCAGCCCTTGTCCTCCATGTTCACCTCGTCGAGCAGGGCCTTGAGCGCGCGTGAAATGCTCCTGCGCTTTCGGGTCCGCAACGAATTCCGGCGCCAGCCCGCCACCGTAGAGCACGTTCACATGGTCCGGGCCCGTCGGGCGTCAGGCAGAGATACCAGAAGTATCCGGGCGAAAGCGTGATCAGCAGCGACGGGTAGACCGAGATCAGCCAGGTCGTGCGCCGCTCGTCGCCCTTCCAGCGTGGTGTTCGTCGGATGCGCCAGCGTCAGGTCCAGCGCGTCGTTCTTGATGATGTAGTGGTAGTTGAAGGCGGGCAGCCCCTCGGGGCAGGTCATCTTCATCAGGTCCACATGGCCGCCGATGGTGCCCTCGTGGCAGACCGGCAGGTGGTAGCTCTCCATGAAGTTCTCGGCCAGCACCTTCCAGTTGGTGTTCCAGCGGAATTCCTCGCGGAAGGCCTCGACGTAGTTCTCCATGTGATACTTGCCGACGAGATCGCTCGACTCCCGCCAGCCGTTCGGCGGGCGGCGGCGCGTCAGGGTTCAGCGTGACCATGATCCAGCCCAGCCACTCCTCGCAGCGGACCTGCGGCAAGCGCGATGTCGGTCCTTGCAGAAGCTTTCGTTCAGCGTCATCGCGGGCGCGCCGCGCAACGTGCCGTCGAGGTTGTAGGTCCAGGCGTGGTAGGGGCAGACGATGGCGCGGGTGTTGCCGCGGCCTTCCAGCAGCGTGGACATGCGGTGGCGGCAGACGTTGGACATGGCGCGCAACTGCCCCTCGCGGTCGCGCAGGACGATGATCGGCTCGCCCGAGATCTTCATCGTCAGGTAGTCGCCGGGGTTCGGCAGGGCATCGGCCCGTCCGGCGCAGAGCCAGTCGCGGGCGAAGATGTGGGTCAGTTCCTGCGCGGCGAAGTCCGGCGAGGTGTAGACCGATTTCGGCATGGCCCGCGCGCTGGTCGAAGGGCACGGCGACATTGGCGCGCAATTCGTCGATGGGAGAGAGCGCGGGATCATGGCGGGTCATGGCAATCCTTCTTCGTTTCCCAGGGCGACAGCCTAGGCGCCGTTCGCCTCGCCGTCAGTCAAGCGTCCGGTCCACCCCGCCCGGAGTCAAGCACAACGCGAAGCTCGCGCCCCGACAGCCGCCCGGCAAACCCGGACGAGGACCGCCGGAGCCTGTCCTGCCCGCAGACTGGCCCCTCGCCAGCTTGCACGAAAGAATGAACTGCGCAGCGTCTGGTTAGGACGGGGCTAAGCAAGCTGCCGCTTTGCTGTGCAGCGAGGCGTGCCCCGGCGCGTCCCGCAGACGCCATGCTGGCGCTGCGCCGCAATCTCCGTAATCTGCGGCAAACCAGCGGCGACGAAGAAGAGGCGTCCATGAAACTTGCGATCTACCAGGGCCCCTCGCCCAAAGGCGCGCTCGGCGTCGCACTCGGCACCATCGACCGTATCCTGACGGCTGCGGGTGCAGCGGGCGCGCGCATGGCGGTCTTCCCGGAACTCTACCTGCCAGGCTACAACGTGACCGATCCGGGCAAGGTCGCCCGTCCGATCCAGGATTGGGTCGGGCTGCTCAGCCCCCTCGCGCAGCGGGCGGGCTGCGGCGTGACGGTCGGCGTCGCAGAGGCAGAGGGGGGCAAGGTCTACAACGCGGCCCTGTCTCTGGGTGCCGATGGCCGCTTCCTGTCGCAGTATCGCAAGACGCAACTCTTTGGCGCGCGGGAAAACAGGATCTTCACGCCCGGCACATCGGTCCGCATGTTCGATCTCGAAGGAACCGCCGCCGCCCTGCTGATCTGCTACGACATCGAATTCGCGCCGCTGGTGCGCGATCTGGCCGGGCGGGGCGTCTCGCTGATCCTGTGCCCGACCGCGAACATGATGCCCTTCACGCATGTGGCGCGCCTGACCGTGCCATCGCAGGCGGTCAACCATGGCGTGGCGATCGCCTATGCCAACTACTGCGGCGTTGAGGGCGACCTGACCTATTGCGGCGGCTCGGTCCTGGTAGGGGCCGATGGGGCGATCCATGCTCAGGCGGGCATGGCCGAGGCGGTGCTGATCTCGGAACTGCCTCTCCCAGACCCGGCGCTGCTGTCGACGCAGTTGCATGACTTCCGGCCGCTGGAGTAGCCGATGCCAAAGGACAGCCGCCCGTCCCGCTACGACGTGCTGTTCGAGCCGGTGCGGATCGGGCCGAAGGTGGCGAAGAACCGCTTCTTCCAGGTGCCGCATTGCAACGGCGGCGGCTATCGCGACCCCTCGGCGGTGATCGAGATGCGGCGGGTCAAGGCCGAGGGCGGCTGGGGCGTGATCTTCACCGAGCAGACCGAGATCCACCACACCTCGGAAATCACGCCCTTCATCGAGCAGCGCCTGTGGGACGACCGCGACATCCCGGCGCTGGCGCGGATGGCCGAGGCGATGAAAAGCCACGGCGCGCTGGCGGGCATCCAGATGGCCTATTCGGGGATCAACGGGCCGAACCTCTACACCCGCGAGGTGCCGCGCGCGGTCAGCCCGGGGCCGATCCTGACCTTCACCGCCGACCCGGTGCAGGCCCGTGCGCTGGACCGCGAGGGCATCCGCGACCTGCGCCGCTGGTATCGCAACGCCTTCCGCCGCGCGCAGGCGGCGGGGTTCGACATCGTCTGCCTCTACGGGGCGCATGGCTTCGGCATCCTCCAGCACTTCCTGAGCCGCGCGACGAACCAGCGGACGCGATGAATATGGCGGCAGCCTGGAGAACCGCGCGCGATTCCTGCGCGAGATGATCGAGGAGGCGCGCGAAGAGACGAAGGGCGAGATCGCGATCTCGATCCGCATGTCGCTGCACGAGGACGGGCCGCTGGGATTTTCCAACGCCGAGGTGCGCGAGTTCATCGCGATGCACGCCGAGCTGCCGGACCTCTGGGACCTGGCGCATGGCACGTGGGAGAACTGCTCGGGCACCTCGCGCTTCAAGGAAGAAGGCGCGCAGGAGGCGCTGGTGCGGGGCGTGAAGGCGCTGACGCCGCGCCCGGTCGTGGGCGTCGGGCGCTTCACCAGCGCCGATGCGATGGTGCGGCAGGTGCGGGAGGGTATCCTCGACTTCATCGGTGCCGCGCGGCCTTCCATCGCCGATCCGTTCCTGCCGAAGAAGATCGAGGAGGGGCGGTTCGAGGACATCCGCGAGTGCATCGGCTGCAACATCTGCGTGTCGGGCGACATGACCGGGGCGATCAGCCGCTGCACGCAGAACCCGTCCTTCATGGAGGAATGGCGCAAGGGCTGGCACCCCGAACGGGTGCAGGCGAAGGGTGCAAGCGAACGGGTGCTGGTCGTCGGCGGCGGCCCGGCCGGGCTGGAGGCCGCGATGGTGCTGGGGCGGCGCGGCTACGAGGTGGCGCTGGCCGAGGCGGGCACGATGCTCGGTGGGCGGGTGACGCGGGAGCGGGCGCTGCCGGGGCTCGCGGCCTGGGGACGCGTCGCGGATTACCGGGTCGGGCAGATCGCGGTCGATGCCCAACGTCCAGACCTATTTCGACAGCCCGCCTGACGGCGGACGAGGTGCTGGAGTTCGGCTTCCAGCATGTCGCCGTGGCGACCGGGCGCGCGATGGCGCGCCGATGTCGTGGCGCGGTATCACCTGGGTCCGATCCCGATGCAGGGCATGCCGGTCTTCACGCCGGACGACCTGATGGCGGGCCGCCTGCCCTCGGGGCGCGTCCTCGTCTATGACGATGACCATTTCTACATGGCTTCGGTGCTGGCCGAGTTGCTGGTGGCGCGCGGCTGCACGGTGGAATTCGTGACGCCCTCGGCCAAGGTCGCCGAATGGACGGAGAACACGCTGGAACAGCGGTTCATCCAGACCCGGCTGATGGAGCTTGGCGTGACGCTGCACCTCAGCCATGCGCCCGTGGAAATCGGGCCGGGCGGCGCGCGTCTGGCCTGCACCTATACCGGGCGCGCGCGCGACATCGCCGCCGACGCAGTGGTGCTCGTGACCTCGCGCATCGCCGAGGACGGACTTTACCAGGCGCTGAAGGCGCGCGAGGCGGATTGGGCGGAGGCAGGCATCGCCTCGGTCAAGGCCATCGGGGATGCCGATGCGCCGGGGCCGATCGCCTGGGCCACCTATGCCGGGCGGCGCTATGCCGAAGAGATGGATGCCCCCGATCCGGGTGACGCGCTGCCGTTCCGGCGCGAGATTGCGGCGTTGCTCGACTGAGCGGCCTGTCACGCCGCCTGGCGGACGATCTCGATGCCCTCGGGCCCGTGCAGCGGACCGGCCTCGTCGCCGCCTTCCAGGATCAGCCGGTGCCAGCGGCCCGGTGGGCGCGGCCCCTCGGGCAGGTCGGGCGGCGCGTAAAGCTCGACCACCGACGAGCCCAGGCCCAGGAACGAAACCGGGATCGCCCCATCGGGGCGCTTGAGCACCGTCGAGAAGACCTCGCTCAGCCCAAGCGCCAGGAAGAAGCCCCGCATGATGGGAAAGTTGCGGCAGGCGATGCCGATATGATCGTGTCCCGGCAATCCTGCGCGGGTCAGCCCCTGACGCGCGCACAACTCCACCCGCGCGCCTTCCGGCCCCTTGAAGAACACATAGCGTGTGCCCGCTTCCCAGAACTCGGGGATGAAGAGCGGCCCCTTTGGCGTCACGGCGGGGTCGAGCTGGCCGCCATGGCGCAGGACCGCATCCATCGCCACATCCGTGTCGTCAACCGCCAGCGCCACATGGTCGATCAGCCCATGCCCCAGCGGCCCGCCCGCTTTTGCCAGAACGATCCGCTGCGTCCCAAGCCGCAGGCGCTGCGGCCCATCGGGCTGGAAGCCGAAGACGTCGCGCAACATCGCCTCACCCGCCGAGATATCCGCGAGCCGAAGCTCGGGGATCAGCGCCCGCGCGGTCATGAGAAGGCCTCGGGGTCCGGTCCGGTGCGCTCGCCCCGGTCCAGGGTGGCGATGGCGGCCATATCCTCGGGCGCAAGCTCGAAATCGAAAAGCGCGAGGTTCTCGGCCAGTCCGGCCCTGCGGTTGGAACGGGGGATGACCGACGCGCCAAGCTGCACATGCCAGCGCAGGATCACCTGCGCCGGGCTGCGTCCGAGGCGGGCGGCGATGGCGGTGATGACCGGATCGTCGAAACTGCGGCCCTTGCCGAGCGGCGTCCAGCTTTGCGTCACGATGCCCAGTCGGCGATGCACCTCGCGCAGCGCGCCTTGCTGCAGGCGGGGATGAAGCTCGATCTGGTTCAGCGCCGGGGTCACGCCCGTCTCGGCCACCAGCCGCTCCAGATGGGGCGCGTGGAAGTTCGACACGCCGATCGACGTGACCCGGCCCTCGTCGCGCAGTCGGATGAAGGCGCGCCAGGTGTCCAGGTAGAGGTCCTTGGCCGGACAGGGCCAATGGATCAGGTACAGGTCGATGCGGTCCAGACCGGTGCGCCCAAGGCTCGCGTCGAAGGCGCGGAGTGCCGCATCGTAGCCCTGCGCATCGTTCCAGCACTTGGTCGTGACGAAAACCTCGTCGCGCGCCAGTCCCGACCGCCGAAGCCCCTCGCCCAGCCCCGCTTCGTTGCCATAGATCGCGGCCCCGTCGATCAGCCGATAGCCGAGGTCGAGCGCGTCCGCCACAACCCCCGCCGTTGTGGCCTCTGGGACCTGCCACAGGCCAAAGCCAAGCGCAGGGATGGCATGACCATCGTTCATTTCGATCATGGGGGTATGGGTCATGGCGCGGCTCCTGTTGGCGGGGCTGACAGGTAGCACGCGGCAGTCGCGCGGCGAACCCCCGATGCCGAACCACGACGGGTCATCCGTTTTCGGTCCGGTGGCCTGACGGGCGACCGGACAGCCGCGAGCGCTGCGGACACGTTGCCCTCAGCGTCCGCGGATCCGCGGGTCGAGCGCGTCGCGCAGGCCGTCGCCGATGTAGTTCACCGACAGCACCGTCAGCGAGATGGCGAGGCCCGGCCAGATCACCCGCTCGGGGTACTGCTGCATGTAGTCCACGCCGTCGAACAGCAGCCGACCCCAGGTCGGGAAATCGGGCGGGAAGCCGAGGCCGAGGAAGCTGAGCGCGCTTTCGGTGATGATCGCGCTCGGCGATCGCCCAGCGTCGCCGCCACCATGATCGGGCGACAGCACGTTGGGCAGGATGTGGCGCAGGATCATCCGGCGCGGCGGCGTGCCGATGGATCGCGCGGCCAGCACGAATTCGCGTTCCTTCAGCGCCAGCACCTCGCCCCGCACGATCCGGGCCGCATTGCATCCAGCTGGTCACGCCGATGGCGAAGACGATCAGCAGGAAGGTCCCCAGCTCGGGCCCGAAGCATGCCGGCAAGCGTGTCGCGGAACAGCATCACCATGACCAGCAGCAGCGGCAGCAGCGGCAGCGCCAGGAACAGGTCGGTCAGCCGCATCAGCGGGCCGTCAAGGCGGCGGAAGTAGCCCGCCAGCACGCCGATCAGCGTGCCGAGCAGGATCGCGATCGACCATGGCGACCAGGCCCACCGCCAGCGACACCTTGCCCGCCCGCCATCATGCGCGCCAGCATGTCGCGGCCCAGCTGGTCGGTGCCCAGCGGGATGCGCCCAGGTGGGCGGCTTGTTGCGCGACATGATCATCTTGCGCCGCGTCCGGCTCGATGAAGGTCGGGCTCGACGCGCCAGATCAGCGGCCCGATCAGCACGAACAGCACCAGCAGCGCACAGGATGATCAGCCCGACCATCGCGCCCTTGTGGGTGCGGAACTGGTGCCCAGATGTCGCGCCACTGGCTGCGGGGCTTTGGCGGCGCGGTGGCGTCAGTCATAGCGGATCCGCGGGTCGAGGATGCCGTAGAGGATGTCGGCGATCAGGTTGAAGAGCACGATCAGCACGGCGAAGATGAAGGTCAGCGTCTGCACCATCGGCAGGTCGCTGGCGTGGATCGCCCCGATCAGCGCGGCGCCGATGCCGTTCACCTTGAACACCTGTTCGGTGATGATCGCGCCGCCGAAGATCGTGGGCAGGCCGAGCGCGATGACGGTGACCACCGGGATCAGCGAGTTGCGCAGGACGTGCTTCAGGACGACGGTGCGCTCGGCCATGCCCTTGGCGCGGGCGGTGCGGACATAGTCCTGGCCCAGGTTGTCCAGCATCGACGACCGCATGTAGCGGCTGATCTCGGCCGCGTTGAAGAGCGCCAGCACCATGACCGGCATCGCCATCTGCCGCACCTGCTTCCAGGAAGCTGTCCCAGTCGGTGACCTGCAGCGTGGTGTCGTAGATCGACGGGAACCAGCCGCAGCTCAGACCGCGAAGATCACGATCAGCAGCGATGCCGGTGAAGAAGGTCGGCACCGAAAAGCCGATCATCGCGATGAAGCGTGCCGACCTGGTCGAACCAGGAATACTGGCGGTAGGCCGAATAGATGCCGATCGGCAGGGCGATCAGGACGCCGACCAGATAGGCCGTGCCGATCGACGGTCAGCGTCTGCGGCATGCGCTCGCCGATCATGTCGAAGACCGGGCTGCGCGACTGCCAGCTGATGATGCGCTGCTGCGCCCTCGGCATAGGTCGTGCCGAACCAGTGGTCGATAGCGTAGAGCGGCTCGACCCAGAAGAACTGCCTCAGCCAGAGCAGATAGCGCACGCCAGACCGGCTCGTTGGCGCCCAGCGCCTTCCATGATCTTCTGCGCGCACTTCGGGCGGCACGGTCAGCGGGATTTCGCGACATCGGGCTGCCGGGGGCGAGATCGACCAGCAGGAAGATGACCAGACTGATCAGCAGAAGCGTCGGGATGGCCAGCAGAAGCCTCCGGAGCGTGAAGGTGAGCATGCGCGGGCGCCTCGGATCATCGGTCGGGATGAAGGAAAGGCGGCGGCCGCGGCAGCCGCGTCCGGGTGCCGCCGCCGCGGTGTCAGGTCACTTCACGCGGAACCAGTCCGGCGCGTTCCACAGCTCGCTGTCCCAGGTGTTCAGCACGACGCCGCCCAGCGTGTTCGATGCGGCCGACAGACGGCCGCGGTCGACCAGCGGCACGACGACGAAGCTGTCCTTGGTCAGCATGTCGTTCAGCTTCTTGGCGATCTCGGCGCGCTTGGCCATGTCGCGTGGTCTTGGCGAGTTCCGCCGACGAGCGCGTCATAGGCCGGGTCGCAGAAGCGGTTGATGTTCTCGCCCTGCCACTGGTTGTCCGGGCCCGGGATCTTGTCGCAGAGATACTGCGCCAGGTAGGGCTCCGGGTCGGTGCCGTCGAAGTTGTTCGCGTACATCTCGACGTCCGCATAGAACTTCTGGAAGGTGTCGGGCGAGCCGGCGTCGCCGCCGAAGAAGACCGACGCGTCGATCGTTCTTCAGCTCGACCTCGACGCCGAGCTCGGTCCACCAGCCCTTGATCAGCGCCTGGAAGTCCTGACGGACCGGGTTGACCGAGGTCTGGTAGAGCAGCGACAGCTTCTTGCCGTCCTTGTCGCGGATGCCGTCGCCGTCGCTGTCGGTCCAGCCCGCTTCTTCCAGCAGCGCCTTGGCGCCGTCCATGTCCTGCGGCGATGCAGCCGGTGTTGTCCGAGGCGAACATCTCGGGCGCGGGCACCAGGTTGCAGGTCGGGCGACCGGCCGCGCCATAGCCCACGTCGACCAGGATCTGGCGGTCGATGGCCATGGACAGCGCCTCGCGCACCTTGATGTCCGACAGGATCGGGTGCGGATGCTTGACGGTCGAACGCTCGCCTTCGGGCAGCGCGGGCGAGGGATCGGTCATGTTCATCTCGATCCGCTCGACCAGCGTGCCGAAGGCCGTCGACGAACACGCCCTTGCCGCCGGCCGTCATCTGCGTCTGCTGCTCGGGGTTGATCTGGGTGTTCCAGGCATAGTCGAACTCGCCGGTCTCCATCACCGCGCGGGCCGCAGCCGCCGCATCGCCGCCGCCCTTGAGCGTCATGGTGGCGAAGGCGGGCTTGGCCGGATCGCGGTAGTTCGGGTTGGCGGCCAGCGTCGACCACGTCGTTCACCTTGAAGTCGGTGACCATGAACGGGCCGGTGCCGATCGGCTTGATGTTCTGGTCGGTGCAGGTCGAGGCCGCGGCGCCGAGGCAGTTGGCGAACTGCGCCTTCTGCAGGATCGGCGAGGTGCGAGCCGACGAAGGCCTGGTAGGGGTTCGGCTTCGGCCCGTCGAAGGTGACGACGATGGTCGGTCGTCGTCCGGCGTCTCGATCGATTGGCGATGCCTTCGTAACTGCGCGCCCTGGGCGCAGCCGCCTTCGGGGTGGGTGCAGTATTGCCAGGTGAAGACCACGTCAGCCGAGGTGACCGGGGTGCCGTCGGACCACAGCAGGCCCGGCTTCAGCTTCCAGGTGATCGGGTCAGGTCGGCCGAGATGCCGCCGTTTTCGACCGTCGGGAATTTCGGCGGCCAGGCGCGGCGAAGACCTTGCCCTTCTCGTCGAAGCCCGCCAGCGGCTCGACCACCAGCGAAGACGGCCTCGACATCCTTGGTGCCGCGACGACAGGTAGGGGTTCATGATCGACACGGCCTGCCAGTAAGGCACGTTGCACGTCGCCGTCGGCGCCGCGTTCGGCCAAGGCGGCCGGGGCCATCGCCAGGCAGGCGGCAGCGCCCAGCAGGGCGGTTTTCAGTTTCATTGGTATCTCCTTGTTGGTTGCGCTCGGTTGCCTCGATGCCGCCGGTTGGTCCGGCTGGCAGGGTTATCGGGGGTGACGAAGTGGCAGGCGACACGGCGGCCCGGGCTCACTTCGATCAAGGTCGGGTTCCACCTCGCGGCAGATCGGCTGCACCTGCGGGCAGCGGGTGCAGAAGTTGCAGCCCTTGCGGCGGGTTGGCGGGCGAGGGCACGTCGCCCTTCAGGATGATCCGCTGCCGCGTCGCCTCGCGTCGCCGGGTCGGGTTCGGGCACCGCCGACAGCAGCGCCTCGGCATAGGGGTGCAGCGGGTCGGCATAAAGGTCGTCGCGCGGGCGACAGCTCGGCGATCTGGCCCAGATACATCACCGCCACCCGGTCGGCGATGTGGCGGACCATCGACAGGTCATGGCTGATGAACAGGTAGGTCAGGCCCAGCCGGTCCTGCAGGTCCTCCAGCAGGTTCACCACCTGCGCCTGGATCGACACGTCGAGCGCCGCGATCGGTTCGTCGCAGACGATGAACTGCGGGTTCAGCGCCAGCGCGCGGGCGATGCCGATGCGCTGGCGCTGGCCGCCCGAGAATTCATGCGGGATAGCGGTTGGCGAAGCGGCGGTTCAGGCCGACCTGATCCATCAGCTCGTAGCACCCGGTCCAGCTTCTCGGCCGTTGGCCAGTCGGTGTGTTCGTCCAGCGGCTCGCCGATGATCTGCGGCCAGCGTCATGCGCGGGTTGAGGCTGGCCTGCGGGTCCTGGAACACCATCTGCATCTTCGGGCGCATCTGGCGCAGCGCCTCGGGCGCGAGCGTCGCGACATCGTGCCGTCGATCACCACCGACCCGTCGGTCGACCTCGTAAAGCCGCAGCAGCGCGCGCCCGACGGTGGACTTGCCGCAGCCGGATTCGCCGACCAGGCCCAGCGTCTCGCCCTCGAAGATGTCGAAGCTGACGCCGTCGACCGCCTTCACGTCGCCGGTATGGCGGCGCAAGCAGGCCGGTGTAGATCGGGAAATACATCTTGAGGTCCGCGACCTCGACCAGCTTGCGCGGGGCGGCGTCAAGCATGTGCACGCATCGGCCGCGCTCCGGCGTCCCAGTGGCAGGCCACGTCATGGCCCGTGGCCGACGGGCGCCGTCACGGCGCTGCGGGTTCTCGCGGTGCGCAGCGGTCGAAGGCATGGTCGCAGCGCGCGCGGAAGGGGCAGGCGTCGGGCGCGCCGGTCAGGATCGGCGGCTGCCCCTCGATCACCTGAAGCCGGGCGGTCGCGGCCGCCGGCGATGATGCGGGATCGTCTTGCAGCAGCGCGCGCGTGTAGGGGTGCTGCGGATTGGCGAACAGCTCCTTCACCGGGGCCTGTTCCACCACCTGCCCGCCATACATCACCATCACCCGGTCGGCGATGCCCGCGATCACGCCCAGGTCATGGGTGATCCAGATGATCGCCATGCCCAGCTTCTGGCGCAGGTCGCGCACCAGTTCCAGGATCTGCGCCTGGATCGTCACGTCGAGCGCGGTCGTCGGTTCGTCCGCGATCAGCACGTCGCGGGTCGCAGGCCAGCGCGATGGCGATCATCACCCGCTGCCGCATGCCGCCGGAAAACTGGTGCGGATAGCTCTTCAGCCGCTTGCGCGCATCGGGGATGCCGACCAGGTCCAGCAAGTTCCGCCGCGCGCGTCTCGGCCTGCGCCTTGGTCAGGCCCATGTGCTCGCGCAGCGGCTCCATGATCTGGTTGCCGACGGTGAAGACCGGGTTCAGGCTGGTCATCGGGTCCTGGAAGATGAAGCCGATCTTCGCGCCCCGCACTGCGCGCAGCTCCTCGGCGCTGACATCTTCAGGAGATCGCGCCCGTCCAGCAGCACCTCGCCCGCCGCGCACATCGGCCGGGGGCGAGGGCAGAAGCCCGATCAGCGACATCATCGTGACCGACTTGCCCGAGCCGCTTTCGCCGACGACGCCCAGCAATTCGCCCGGGTCGCAGGTGGAAGCTGACCTAGTTGACGGCATGAATCTCGCCGCCGCGCGTGCGGAAAACGGTCTTGAGGCCCCTGACATCAAGGACGGGCGCGGCCCCATCGGGCATATGTACTCCCCAGATCGTCTTGTTCTTATTCGGTGCGGGTCTTTGCCCGTCCGCGCTTGATTGCCGATGCAACTGTTAGCCCATTTTCGCCGGTCTCTCAATCCGGTTTCGTGCGCGATTCACTGCCCCGGCGTCACGCCGGTCGCGGATGGCAGGGCTTGACCTTGCGCGGGGCGCCGCCGCAGGCTGCCGCGACAAAGGAGCATGCCCGATGCCCGTATCCGCTGACGCCGCGCCAGATTCTCGACCGTCTGGTCGCCTTTCCGACCGTCAGCCGCGACAGCAACCTGCCTTGATCGACTGGGTCGAGGACTATCTCGACGGCTACGGCATCAGCTGCGCACCGGCACTGGAACGAGGACCGCACGAAGGCCGCGCTCTATCGCCCATGTCGGGCCCGAGGTCGAGGGGGCGGTGCGTGCTTTCGGGCCATACCGACGTGGTGCCGGTCGACGGCCAGACCTGGACCTCCGACCCCTGGACGCGTGACCGAACGCGACGGGCGGCTTTACGGGCGCGGCACCTGCGACATGAAGGGGTTCGACGCGCTGGCCGTCTGCGGCGCTGGTCGAGGCGCAGCGCGCGGGCGTGCGCCGGCCGCTGCAGACTCGCGCTGACCTATGACGAGGAGGTCGGCTGCACCGGCGCCCCGCCGATGATCGCCGACGATGCACGCGCGCCTGCCGCGCGCCAGCCGCCGTGATCGTGGGCGAGCCGTCGCGGATGAAGGTGGTCACCGGCCACAAGGGCGGCACCGGCTTCAAGGTCCATGTGAAGGGGTATGAGGTGCATTCCTCGCTGATCCATCAGGGGTGTCAGCGCGATCATGGCAGGCGGCGCCGCTGATCGACTTGGCCAACCGGATGAACGCGGCGAATCCAGGCGGCCGCGCCCGGCGACGTGGCGCGCGCTCTTCGATGCCGCCCTTCACCACGCTGCATGTCGGGATGATCGAGGGCGGCACGGCGCACAACATCACCGCCGCCGACTGCCGCTTCAGCGTCGAGTTCCGCGTCGTGCCGGGCGAGGATATCGAGGCCTGGGTGGCGCGCTTCGAGGCCGAGGTCGCCGCGGCGAGTGCGCGACGATGCAGGCGATCCGCCCCGAGACCGGGATCATGCTGGACCGCTACTTCTCGATTCCGCCCTTGCGCCCCGAAGCGGAGGGCGCGGCCGAGGCTCTGGCGCGGCGGCTGACCGGCGACAACGGCACGCATGTCGTCAGCTATGGCACCGAGGCCGGGCAGTTCCAGGACGCGGGCTATTCGGCGGTCGTCTGCGGCCCGGGCGACATCGCGCAGGCGCATCAGGCGGACGAGTACATCGAGGCTGTCGGAGTTCGCGGCGGGCGAGGCGTTCATGCGGCGTCTGGTGGGGACGCTGAAATGATCGCTCTGGTCTTCGTGGACAGGCGATGCCCTCAGTCGATTTCCTTGCGGATCCGGCGGATCGCCAGCCAGACCAGCAGCACCACGACCGGCGTGGCGATCGCCGTCGCCATGCCCTTGGACACATGCAGGTGCTCGGTCAGCGGATAGAGCGGCGTAGGTTGCCAGGTTGACCGCGTAATAGCTGATCGCCACCACCGACAGCCCCTCGACCGTGCGTTGCAGGCGCAGTTGCAGGTCGGCGCGCTTGTCCATGCTTTCCAGCAGCTTCTGGTTCTGCGCGCTGCGTTCCACATCGACGCGCGTGCGCAGCAGCTCCGCCGCACGCTGCGCCCGCTCGGCCATGCTCCGCAGCCGTGCCTCGGCCGATTTCACGGTGCGCATGGCCGGATCATAGCGGCGCATCATGAATTCGCCGAAGGTCTGGCGGCCCTGGATACGCTCCTCGCGCAGCACCTCGACCCGCTGGTTGACGATGGCCTCATAGGCCGCCGTCGCGCCGAAGCGGAAGCTGACCTGCACCGCAAGGCTTTCCAGCTCGGCCGAGATCGCCAGCAACTCGTGCAGCGTGGCCTCGGAGCTTTGCGCGGCGCTGTCGAGCGACGAGACGAGGCCGGACAGCTTCGGGTCGATCGCGTTCAGCCGCGTCGACATCGTGCGGGCGCGCATCAGCCCCAGCATCGACATGGCGCGGTAGGTCTCGATCTCGCACAGGCGCTGCACGATCCGGCCCGATCCGGCGCGCGCCCGGTGCCGGGCTTGACGAAGACGGCAAAGCGCATGTGGCCCGCCGGGTCGATGCGGAAGTCGCCGGCGATGATCGCCGCACCGTCGACCACGCGCTGAACGGCGAGGCTTTCCGGCACGAACCAGTCCTCGAGCTTGGCCAGAAGTTGCGTCCTCGTCCTCCGGCATGTCCTCGACCCGGATCAGGACCGAGACCAGCCGCTTGCCCGGTGCGCTGCGCCAGCCAGTCCTCGGGGAAGACCTCGCATCTCGGCCGGGTCGAAGGGCACCGCGCTGACGCCCGCGCGAGAAGGCGGAGTAGGTCACGAATTCGGTATGGCTTTCCCACTTCAGCTCGTGCCGCCGATCGGGCCCGGAGAAATGGGTGGCCTCGGGCTGCGGATGGGGGCTGCCGTGCGGTCGAGCAGCGCCAGCAGATGCGCCCGGTCCTTGCGCGCGGTCGCGGTTCGCGGCATCGACCGGTTCCTTGATCGCCAGGATAGACGGCCGTGCAGGGCACCTCCAGCGACGGGAAGGGCCGCGCGTGCAGCTCGTTCGTCAGGGCGTAGCGCAGCGGGTGGTCGTCGATGGGCGGCATGGTCGGCCTTGGCTCCGGCCTTTGGCGGCGACCCTAGCGTGGCCAGCGCCGGTGCAGGAACACGGGTTTGCCGAAGCGCTGTTCAGCAGTTTCACGGAATACTTCGGCATGCGGCGGGCCGGCAGGGCGATTTCCCACCCTGCAGGCCCGATCCTTGGGCGTCGCCGGATCAGTCGATCATCGGCAGCAGGGCATCGAGCGACTTCTTCGCGTCGCCGTAGAACATCCGCGTGTTCTCCTTGTAGAACAGCGGGTTCTCGATCCCGGAATAGCCCGTGCCCTGCCCGCGCTTGGACACGAACACCTGCTTGGCCTTCCAGCACCTCCAGCACCGGCATCCCGGCGATGGGGCTGTTCGGGTCTTCCTGCGCCGCCGGGTTCACGATGTCGTTCGAGCCGATGACGATGGCCACGTCGGTCGAGGGGAAGTCCTCGTTGATCTCGTCCATCTCCAGCACGATGTCGTAGGGCACCTTCGCCTCGGCCAGCAGCACGTTCATGTGGCCCGGCAGGCGGCCCGCGACCGGGTGGATGGCGAAGCGCACGGTCTTGCCCTTGGCGCGCAGCTTGCGGGTCAGTTCCGACGACCGACTGCTGCGCCTGCGCCACCGCCATGCCGTAGCCCGGGATGATGATGACGCTGTCGGCATCGTTCAGCGCCGCCGCCACGCCTTCGGCGTCGATGGCGATCTGCTCGCCCGCGACCTCCATCGCCGGGCCGGTCGTGTTGCCGAAGCCGCCCAGGATCACGCTGATGAAGCTGACGGTTCATCGCCTTGCACATGATGTAGGACAGGATCGCACCCGACGAGCCGACCAGCGCGCCGACCACGATCAGGAGGTCGTTCGACAGCGAAAAGCCGATCGCCGCCGCCGCCCAGCCGGAATAGCTGTTCAGCATCGACACGACGACCGGCATGTCCGCCCCGCCGATCCCCATGATCAGGTGATAGCCGATGAAGAGCGCCGCCGCCGTCATGCCGATCAGCGCCAGCGACGAGCCGGTCTGCAGGTAGACCACCAGCAGCACCAGCGAGATCGCCGCCGCGCCCGCGTTCAGCAGATGCCCGCCCGGCAGTTTCTTCGCCTTGCCGTCGACCTTGCCCGCCAGCTTGCCGAAGGCGATGACCGATCCGGTGAAGGTGACGGCCCCGATGAAGACGCCAAGGAAGGTCTCGACCCGCAGGATGCGTGATCTCGACGCCCGGACTTGTGCGCGACGACGGCGGCGAACCCGTCGAGCAGCGGCGCGCGCGGCCTCGTCCATGCCCGGCGACGCGCACCATCTCGATATGGGTGTTGAAGCCGATGAAGACCGCCGCAAGACCGACGAGGCGAGTGCATCGCCGCCACCAGCTGCGGCATCTCGGTCATCTGGACGCGCTGCGCGACGACCCAGCCGATGGCCCCGCCGACCAGCGATCATGACCAGCGACAGATCAGCCAGTTGCCCGCGCCCGGCCCGTAAAGCGTGGCCGCCACCGCCAGCGCCATGCCGGCGATGCCGTACCAGACCGCGCGCTTGGCGCTTTCCTGGCCCGACAGCCCGCCAAGCGAGAGGATGAAGAGAACCGCTGCAACGACATAGGCCGCCGTGGTAAATCCGTAATCCATCGACGGCGCCCCTTACGACTTCTGGAACATGGCGAGCATGCGCCGGGTGACCATGAAGCCACCGAAGATGTTGATCCCGGCCATGAAGACCGACAGCGCGGCAAGGATGACGACCAGCCAGCTTGCCCGACCCGATCTGCATCAGCGCACCCAGGATGATGATGGACGAGATCGCGTTCGTGACCGCCATCAGCGGCGTGTGCAGGCGAGTGCGAGACGTTCCAGATCACCTGGAAGCCGACGAAGACCGACAGCACGAAGACGATGAAGTGCGACATGAAGCTGGCCGGCGCGTAGAGCCCCGCCAGCAGCATCAGCGCCGCCGCCGATCGACCAGCAGGCCCACCTGGTTGCGCGTCTGCGCCTTGAAGGCCGCCACCTCCTGCGCGCGACGTTCCTCGGGCGTCAGTTCCTTCGGCCTTTTCCTTCGGCTTGGCCGCCGCGATGGCCGCGATCTTCGGCGGCGGCGGCGGGAAGGTGATCGCGCCGTCATGGGTGACGGTCGCGCCGCGGATCACGTCATCCTCCATGTTGTGGACGATCACGCCATCCTTCTTCGGCGTCAGGTCCGTCAGCATGTGGCGGATGTTGGTGGAATAGAGCGTCGAGGCCTGCGCGGCCATCCGGCTGGGGAAATCGGTGTAGCCGACGATGGTCACGCCGTTGTCGGTCACGATCTTCTGGTCGGGCACGGTCAGGTCGCAGTTGCCGCCACGCTCGGCCGCAAGGTCGACGATGACCGAGCCCGGCTTCATCATCCGCGACCATGTCCTCGGTCCACAGCTTCGGCGCGGGCCGGCCGGGGATCAGGGCGGTGGTGATGACGATGTCCATCTCCGGCGCAAGCTCGCGGAACTTCGCCAGCTGCTTCTCGCGGAACTCGGGGCTGGAGGGCGCGGCATAGCCGCCCGGTCGCGGCCCCGTCCTGCGTCGCCTCGAATTCGAGGAAGACGAAGTTCGCGCCCATCGACTCGATCTGCTCGGCCACTTCGGGGCGCACGTCGAAGGCATAGACGATGGCACCCAGGCGACGTCGCCGTGCCGATCGCCGCAAGACCCGCCACGCCCGCGCCGACGACCAGCACCTTGGCCGGGGGCACCTTGCCCGCCGCCGTCACCTGGCCGGTGAAGAAGCGGCCGAAGTTGTTCCCGGCCTCGATCACCGCGCGGTAGCCCGCGATGTTGGCCATCGACGACAGCGCGTCCATCTTCTGCGCGCGGCTGATGCGGGGCACCATGTCCATCGCGATGACGGTCGCGCCCTTGTCCTTGCGCCGCCTCCAGCAGCTCGGCGTTCTGCGCGGGCCAGAAGAAGCTGATCAGCGTCTGGCCCTGCCGCAGCATGCTTGGCCTCGGCAGTCTCGGGGCCGCGCACCTTGACGATCACGTCGGCCATGCGTCGAAGACCGACTTGCGCATCGGGCACCACCTCGACCCCGGCGGCGGCATAGGTCGCGTCCGAGAACCCGGCCTTCGCCCCCGCCCCCGACTCGATCAGGCAGGAATGGCCCAGCTTCTGCAGCTGCGCGGCCGACGTCGGGCGTCATCGCGACGCGCGCCTCGCCCTCGAAAATCTCTGTCAGAGCCCCGATCTTCACAGCATCTCCCCCGTCAGAGGCCTGAATCGGCCTTGGTCGCAGCTAGGCCGCACAGTCGTAAGGGCCACCCCAGCCGAGCGCAACAATATTTCCAGCCGCAGCAATTGAGCGCGGACGTTTCGCGAGCGATCGATGCCGCGGACAGCGCCGGCTCAGATCCAGCGCCGCGCCCGCGCGGCCGCATAGGCGTCGAATGCCGGCGCCGAAGGCGGTCGCGCAGACGCGCCTCCTCGCCGTCGATGAAGCGCCGTCTGGATCAGCCAGCATGAAGACCGGCACCAGAAGGCAGCGAGGCCGCATCCCAGCCACAGGATGCGACCCCGGCAAGGATCATCGCATCGGCGAGGTAGATCGGGTTGCGCGACCAGGCGATAGATGCCCGCCGTCGATCAGCGCCGCCGGCTCCTCGCGCGGAAGGACGGTCGTGCGGTGGCGGCGGAACTCGGCCAGCGGCGAGGACGAAGACCGCAAGGCCCGCCCCGACCAGCAGCATCCCCACCGCCCGCACCGCCGGTCCCGCAGGCAGCAGCGGCAGGGCGCGCGACTGGATCAAGGCGAGCGAACAGGAACAGCGCGAGCCAGGTCGGCGGGCTTTCCCATTGGCGCGCAGGATGCGCTGGCGGAAGGATTCTTCGTTCGGCATGTCACGTCCCCGATCCATGTGCCGAGCGTCGCCGCTTGCGACGGGCGTCGCAAGGCCCAAACAATTTCAAGCTTGAAGTTTTCTGCTCGCCATGGCTTTCCAACGCCGATGCCCCGAAGCTAGGCTGCGGCGCAAGGGAGACCGCCGATGACCGACTTTCGCCGCCACCCGCGCGCTGTTCCACCTGCCCGAGGGGGTGATCTATCTCGACGGCAACTCGCTGGGACCGCTGCCCAAGGCCGCCGCCGCCCGCGTCGCCCGCGCCGTGCACCGACGAATGGGGCGAGATGCTGATCACCGGCTGGAACAAGGCCGGCTGGATGGACCAGCCCAGCCGCATCGGCGACCGCATCGCGCGGCTGATCGGGGCCGCAGCCGGGCACCGTGGTGATGGGCGACACGCTGTCGATCAAGGTCTACCAGGCGCTCGCCTCGGCGCTGGAGATGAACCCGTCGCGGCGCGTGATCCTGTCGGACACCGGCAACTTCCCGTCCGACCTCTACATGGCCGAGGGGCTGTGCCGCACGCTCGGCGACGGCTACACGCCTGAAGACCGTCGCACCCGAGGAGGTGGCAGGCGGCCATCGACGAGACCGTCGCGGTGACGCTGATCACCGAGGTCGACTATCGCACCGGGCCGCAAGCACGACATGGCCGCACATCACCGCCCGCGCCCATGCGGTGGGTGCGCTGACGGTCTGGGACCTCGCCCATTCCGCAGGCGCGATCCCGGTGGACCTTGCCGGGCGCGAAGGCCGATTTCGCGGTGGGCTGCACCTACAAGTACCTCAACTCCGGCCCCGGCGGCCCGGCCTTCATCTACGTCGCCCCGCGCCATGCCGAGGCGGCCCGCCCCGCCCTGTCCGGCTGGCTGGGCCACGAGGCGCCCTTCGCCTTCGACCTGTCCTACCGCCCCGGCCAGGGGATCGAGCGGATGCGCGTCGGCACGCCGCCCGGTGCTGCAGATGGCGGCGCTGGAAGCCGTCGCTCGACATCTGGGACATGGCCGACATGGCCGATGTCCGCGCCCGCTCCATCGCGCTGCACCGACCAGTTCATCGCCGAGGTCGAAGGCCGCCTGCCCCGACCCTCACCCTCGCCTCGCCCCGCGATCGCACCTGATGCGCGGCAGCCAGGTCAGCTTCCGCCACCCCGAGGGCTATGCGATCATGCAGGCCCTGATCGCCCGCAAGGTGATCGGCGATTTCCGCGCGCCCGACATCCTGCGCTTCGGCTTCACGCCGCTTTACACCACGCCCGAGGATGTCACCGCCGCCGCCCGCATCCTTGCCGACATCATGGCGAACGACCTCTGGGACCGCCCCGAATACAAGACCCGCGCCCGCGTCACCTGAAAGGCAGGCCCATGACCACGATCCGCCGCTGGAACCCCGAAGGCATCGCTGCCCCCGCCTCGCGCTACACCCACGCCGTGCTGACCACGGATGCGACCCGATGGCTCCACCTCTCGGGCCAGATCGGCGTCGCGCCCGACGGCACGGTGGCCGAGGGCCTCGCCGCGCAGATCGACCAATGCCTCGCCAATATCGACGCGGCGCTCGTCTCGGCGCGGAATGACGCGCGCCGATGTGGTCAAGCTCACCTTCTACCTGACCGACAGCTCACCCGAGGCCATCGCCACCTACCGCGCCCGCCGCGATGCCTGGGTGGGCGACGGCCCCATCCCCGCCGCGACCCTTCTCGTCGTCTCGGCGCTGGCCAGCCCTGCCCTGCTGGCCGAGGTCGACTGCATCGCCGCCGCCTGACTAGGCGCTGGCAAGAGTTTTGCAAAAACTCTTGCCAAAAATCTTCGAAGATTTTTGGAGCCTGCCCATGTCGACCCGCTACGACCCCGCCGAGGAAGGTGCCCAGATGGCCTTCGACGGGCGCATGTCCTATGGCGACTACCTGCGGATCGACCAGATCCTGAACGCCCAGCACCTGCTGACCGGCGCGCATGACGAGATGCTGTTCATCATCCAGCACCAGACCTCGGAACTTTGGATGCGCCTCGCGCTGCACGAGATCGACGCAGCGCGGCAGGCCATCGCGGCCGACCAGCTCCGCCCCGCCTTCAAGCTGCTGTCGCGCGTCTCGCGCATCTTCGAGCAGCTCAACAGCGCCTGGGACGTGCTGCGCACGATGACGCCGGCCGACTATACCCGCTTCCGCGACGGGCTTGGCCAGTCGTCCGGCTTTCAGTCCTGGCAATACCGCCTGATCGAATACGCCGTCGGCAACCGCAACGCCGCAATGCTGCGCCCCCATGCGCACCGCCCCGACATCCTCGCAAAGCTCGAGGCCGAACTTGCCCGCCCAACGCCTCTACGACGAGGCGCTGCGCTACCTCGCACGCACGGGCTTGCCGGTCCCGCGACGAGGTGCTGACCCGTGACCTGCGGCAAAGCTGGCAGGAGAATGCGGACGTCGAGGCGGCCTGGGCCATCGTCTACCGCGCCCCCGAGACGCACTGGGAGGCCTACGAACTGGCCGAGAAGCTGGTCGACTTCGAGGATTACTTCCGCCGCTGGCGCTTCAACCACGTCACGACGGTGGAGCGTGTCATCGGTCTGAAGCGCGGTACGGGAGGCACGGGCGGGGTCAGCTACCTGCGCCGGATGCTGGAGGTGGAGCTGTTCCCCGAACTCTGGCACCTGCGGACACAGCTTTGACGCCACTCCTGCATACCGCCCGACCCGCCCTTTGACCCGGCTTGCGAAGCGCGATAGGTTTTCGCAAAGCGCGGCCGAAATTCTGGCGGCCGGGAAAAGGGCGGCATGATGTTTCTTGGACGCGGGCTGAACAGGGCTATGGGGTCGATCGCCCTGCTGGCAACGCTTGCGGGCTGCGTGACGCCCGGCGGACCTGCCGGGACGGGCACGAGCGCCACGCCGGTGGCGAGCGCGAAGGTCGATACCACGGCCTATGTCGCGCGGCAGGAAGGGACCTTCAACATTCCCGCGATCCCGCTGGAGAAACTGCCGACCCAGTTCCAGCGCCAGGTGGTCGATTTTCCGACCGCCGAGGCCCCGGGGACGGTCATCATCAACCCCGTCGCAGCGGCATCTCTATTTCGTCACCGGCAACGGCAAGGCGATCCGCTATGGCATCTCGGTGGGTCGCGCGGGGTTCGAATGGGCCGGCGTGGCGCAGGTGACGGGCCGCAAGCCCTGGCCGACCTGGACCCCGCCGCCCGAGATGATCGCGCGCAAGCCGGAACTGGCGAAGTGGGAAAAGGGCCAGCCCGGCGGCCCCGAGAACCCGCTTGGCGCGCGCGCCCTTTACCTGACCACCGACGGGCGGCGATTACGGCTATCGCATCCACGGGACACCCGAATGGCAGTCCATCGGACAGAGGGCCTCGTCCGGCTGCATCCGCATGATCAACCAGGACGTCATCGACCTTTACAATCGGGTGCCCGACGGGGCCAAGGTTGTGGTCCTGACCGCCGACGGTCAGGTGCCCTCGCGGATCGTGCTGCCGCCGGTGCAGAAGCCGAAGGCGGTCGCCAAGGCCGAGACGCCCCCGCCGCCAGCGCCCTTGCCTGTCACGCCGAGCGTGCCGTCGCCCGCCGATATCACCGTCGGGCCGATCTGACCGCCGACGCCGCCCGCGGCGTCAACTGGTCTGCCAGCGGAAGCGGGCGGTCAGCGCGACGCCCGCGACCGACAGGCCGATGCCGAAGCCCAGCCAGATCGCGACCGGCCCGAGGCCCATCGGATAGGCCAGCACCCAGCCCAAGGGAAGCGCGACCCCCCAGTAGGCGACGATCGAGACCATCGCGGGCCAGACCGTGTCCGACAGCCCTCGCAGCGCGCCCAGCATCGTCGACTGCACCCCGTCCGACAGTTGCATCGCCGCAATCGCCAGGAACAGTTGCGCCGCCAGCGCCACCACGGCCGGATCGTCCGAGATCGCGCCCGCAATCGCCTCGCCCCCGAACACCAGCACCGCCACCGCAACCGAGAGCCAGCCCGTCGTCAGCGACAGCGCCGTCCAGACGGTCGCACGCCGCCCCTCTTCGTTGCCCGCGCCGGTTTCCTGCGCAACGCGCAGCGCCACCGCGCCCGCAAAGCCGAGCGGCACCATATAGAGCAACCCGCCCACCGACGAGACCACCTGGTTCGCCGCCAGCGCGATGGTCCCGAAGGTCCCGATGACGATGGTGCCGACCGCCATCGCCCCCGACTCCGCCGCGTAGAGGAAGCCGAGCGGCGCGCCCTCGCGGAAGGCCGAACCGATCTCGGACCAGTCGAGCGAGCGGCGCAGGCGCAGGCGCTGCATCGACCGGGCGCGCGCCCAGAACATCCAGGTGGCCGTCAGCGCCAGCATCTCGGCCAGCAGGCTGGCGATGCCCGCCCCGGTCAGGCCCAGCCCCGGCACCCCGAACGCCCCCCAGATCAGAAGCCAGTTCAGCGGCACGTTCACCGCCACGCCAAGGAACGAGAAAGCCACGCCCACCCAGGGCCGGTTCACCGCCTCGAAGGCGCAGGTGAAGACGGTCTGCACCGCAAAGGGGATCAGGAACAGCGCGATGCACAGCCAATATGGCCCCATCGCCGCAATCACCTCGTCCGGCTGGCCGAACCACGGCAGCGCGAACCACACCGCGCCCATGATGCAGGCTGCAAATGCACCCACCAGCGCCCCAAGCACCAGGCCGTTGCGCAGCATGTGCGGGATGCGCCGCCCCTCGCCCGCGCCCCAGGCGGTGCCGATCCGCACGCCCATGACCGTCAGCACGCCCCAGACGCTGGCAAAGAGCACCGTCGAGACCGCACTGGTCAGCCCCACGGCCGCCAGCGGCACCGGCCCCAGCGGGGCCAGCATCAGGCTGTCGGTGATCCCCGGCAGCATCGAGGCCGAGTAGCCGATGATGATCGGCACGGCCAAACCGAGCAGAGGCCGAACCTCGACCCGCATCTGCCGCACCATCCCGCCCATCTTGCACCTGGCCTTCAATTGACATACGCTTCGTATGTGATCTGATACTAACATACGGATGGTATGTCAATAGAACCTCGCCGAACCCGCGCCGACATGCGCGAAGAGACGATGCAGCGTCTGCTCAAGGTGGCCCGCAAGGCCTTCACCGAGCAGGGTTTCGCCGCGACATCGCTGGATGCCCTTGCGGCCGAGGCGGGGCTGACCCGCGGCGCACTGCACCATCACTTCGGCAACAAGACTGGCCTGTTCGAAGCCGTCCTGCGCAGTGTCGATTCCGAGATCGACGCCGCGCTCGACCCGGAATGGGACGCGGAACCCGACAAATGGCGCGCCTTCCGCAACTGCTTTCACCGCTATCTGGTCGAGGCGCTCGACCCGACACGGCGACGGATCATGTTCGAGGATGCCCCCTCGGTTCTGGGCATGAAAGCCTATGACATCCTGATGGACGAAGGGCTTGGCACCTTGATCGAGGACCTGCGCCCGCTGATCGCCGAGGGCCGTGTCGTCCCGAACGACCCCGAGGCGCTGGCACAGATGCTGAACGGCGCGGTCAGCAACCTGGCCTGCTGGGCAGCGGACGCCCCGCCGGGCGAGGACCGGCTGCCCCGCGCCCACCAGACGCTGGCGATGGTCCTCGACGGGATGGAGGCGAAGCGCTAGGCGTCAGGCCCGCTTGCGCGCCGGGATGTCACGGGCAACCCAGGCGGCGGCGGCCTGACCAAAGGCGGTGAACAGCGGGCGGGACACGGGATCGTCGCAGGCATTCCATTCCGGGTGCCACTGGACCGACAGGGTGAAGCCCGGCGCGTCCTTGACGAAGATCGCCTCGGGCGTGCCATCCGGCGCCTCGCCGTCGATCACGATCCGCGCGCCCGGCCGCTTGATGCCCTGGCCGTGAAGCGAGTTGGTCATCACCTCGTCCGCGCCCATCAGGCGGTGGAAGACGCCACCGGGCGTGAACTTCACCGGATGGCGCAGGGCGAACTTTTCCTCCAGCGTGCCGTCCGGCGGCATGCGGTGGTTCATCCGTCCCGGCAGATCGCGGATCTCGGGGTAGAGCGTTCCGCCCATCGCCACGTTCACTTCCTGGAACCCGCGGCAGATGCCGAGGAAGGGCTGCCCCCGCTCCACGCAGGCGCGGATCAGCGGCAGGGTCACCGCATCGCGCGACCGCTCGAAGCTGCCATGCGCGGGGGTTTCCTCTTCGCCGTATTCCTCGGGGTGGACGTTGGGCCGCCCGCCGGTCAGCAGGAACCCGTCGCACAGATCGAGGAGTTCGGGCACGGAGACAAAGCGCGGGTCGCTCGGGATGATGAGCGGCAGGCATCCGGCCACTTCCGCCACGGCCCGACTGTTCATCGTGCCCCCTGCGTGAACCTCGTAGGTCTCGTTCAGAAGGGTCATGTTGCCGATAATTCCGACGACGGGCCGCCTCATGGCTTTGGTCCTGCTCTGTCAGTTCGAATGCTCGCCTCGCGCCAAACATAACAAATGGATGACAGGCCAGAAAGTCCCCTTGGCGCACAGAAGGCCTGCATCGAGGCAGATGCCCGGCCTTTCGGCAACCGGAGCGACAGGTGGGCAATTGGAAAACTCTTCTCGCGTCAAGAAGCACTGGCTTCCTGTTCCCGACAGGTCCTATCGGTCCGCTTTTGATGTTGCGCATCCTCCCCGGCCCCGACTACGCTTCGCCTCAGAAAAATGGCCCGTCGGGAAGAGGGGCTGACGTTCAGGGAGAACAAGATGAAAAAGCTCAAACTCATGGCGACCACGGCCCTTGCCGCCGCGCTGGCGGTCGGGCCCGGCGCTGGCGCAGGTGACCGAGATCGGCGCCCGGCGAGGGCCAGGTGAACATCGTGGCCTGGGCCGGCTATATCGAGCGCGGCGAGACCGACAAGGCCTTCGACTGGGTCACGAAGTTCGAGGAACAGCACGGGCTGCAAGGTCAACGTCAAGACCGCCAACACCTCGGACGAGATGGTGGCGCTGATGAACGAAGGCGGGTTCGACCTTGTGACCGCCTCGGGCGACGCCTCGCTGCGCCTGATCGCGGGCAAGCGGGTGCAGCCGATCAACACCGACCTGATCCCGTCCTGGTCGCACCGTCGATCGAGCGCCTGCAGGATGCGCCCTGGCACACGGTCGACGGCGTGCATTACGGCGTGCCCTACATGTGGGGGCCGAACGTGCTGATGTACAACACCGAAGTCTTCAAGGACGCACCGCCCACCTCGTGGAACGTGGTGTTCGAGGAGATGACCCTGCCCGACGGCAAGTCGAACAAGGGCCGCGTGCAGGCCTATGACGGCCCGATCCACATCGCCGACGCCGCGCAGTACCTGATGTTCCACAAGCCCGAGCTTGGCATCACCTCGCCCTACGAGCTGAACGAGGACCAGTACAAGGCGGCGCTCGACCTGCTGCGCGCAGCAGCGCGAGCTGGTCGGCCGCTACTGGCATGACGCCTTCATCCAGATGGACGACTTCAAGAACGAGGGCGTCGTCGCCTCGGGCACCTGGCCGTTCCAGGTCAACCTGCTGAAGGGCGAGAGATTCCCGGTCGCCTCGACCATCCCGCAGGAAGGCGCGACCGGCTGGGCCGACACCACGATGCTGCATGTCGATGCGGCGAACCCGAACTGCGCCTACATGTGGATGGAACATTCGCTGTCGTCGAACCTGCAATCCGACCTGTCGGTCTGGTTCGGCGCCAACCCGTCGGTTCCGGCGGCCTGCACCGACGGGCGCGGGATGCTGACGGCGGAAGGCTGCACCACGAACGGCTTCGACGACTTCGACAAGATCCGGTTCTGGACCACGCCGATCGCCGAACTGCTCGCAGGGCGAAGGGGCCTGCGTGCCCTACTACCGCTGGGTGTCCGACTACATCGGCGTGATCGGCGGGCGCTGAGCTTGCCGAGAACCTGCCGCGCCCCGGCGAAAGCCGGGGCCGCTTTGCCATTTACCTGCACGGTCGAGGCCCCGGCTTTCGCCGGGGCGCCGTGTTTCCGATGAAGTCTGTATCGCCATGACCGCTGCTGTCGAATTCCACAACGTCTCGCGCCATTTCGGCCCGGTGCGGGCGGTGGATGGGGTCGACCTGACGATCGCCGAGGGGTCGTTCTTTGCCATGCTCGGGCCCTCGGGGTCGGGCAAGACGACCTGCCTGCGGCTGATCTCGGGTTTCGAGAAGCCGACCGGCGGCACGATCCGCATCTTTGGCGAGGATGTCGGCGCGATCGCCGCCCAACCGGCGCAACGTGAACACGGTCTTTCAGGACTACGCGCTGTTCCCGCACATGAACGTGCGCGACAACGTGGCTTACGGGCTGATGGTCAAGGGCGTGGACCGCGCCGACGCGGGCGCGCAAGGCCGACGAGATGCTGGCGCTGGTCAAGCTGGACGGCTACGGCGACCGCAAGCCGGGCGCAGCTGTCGGGCGGGCAGCGGCAGCGCGTGGCCCTGGCGCGCGCGCTGGTGAACGAGCCGCGCGTGCTGCTGCTGGACGAGCCGCTCGGCGCGCTGGACCTGAAGCTGCGCGAGGCGATGCAGGACGAGTTGAAGGCGCTGCAGAAGCGGCTGGGCATCACCTTCGTCTTCGTGACCCATGACCAGGGCGAGGCGCTGAGCATGGCCGACCAGGTCGCCGTCTTCTCCGACGGCAAGATCGCGCAGGTCGGCACGCCGGAAGAGGTCTATGGCCGCCCGCGCACCCGCTTCGTGGCCGATTTCGTCGGCTCGTCCAACGTGTTGCCGCCCGAGCTGACCAGTCGCTCTCGGCGGCCCTGCACGCTGGTCGAGCCTGCGACCCGAGGCGCTGCGGCTGACGGCGGCGACCGATGCGCGGATTTCGGGCACCGTCGCTACTTTGCGCTACCTCGGCTCGGGCACGCGGGTGGTCGTCGAGGCACGCGGGGCCGAGCTTGGCGTGCTCGTTCCCACGGGGCAGACCCTGCCGGAACCGGGTGCGACCGTGGGGCTGACCTTCGCGCCGGATGCGCTTCATGTGATGGACGAGGCGTGATGCCCGGCCCCGTCACCCTGCCGGCGCGGGGGCCGGGCGACCGGCTGACCGGCCTGTTCTGGCGCAGGCCGAACGTGCTGCTGCTGCTTCTGCTCGCCCCGCCGCTGCTGTGGCTGGGCGTGGTCTACCTCGGCTCGCTCGCCGCGCTGCTTGCTGCAGAGCTTCTATTCGATCGACGAATTCTCGCGGCTTGATGGTGCAGGAGTTCACGCTCAAGACCTATCTCGAGCTGCTGCGCCCGTCGAATTTCGACATCATCCTGCGCACCGTGGGCATGGCCGCGGCCGTGACGGTCGGCTGCGCGATCATCGCCTTTCCCATCGCCTATTTCGCCGCCCGCTATGCACGCGGCCGCTGGAAGGCGGCCTTCTACCTGGGCGTGATGGTGCCGCTGTGGTCGAGCTATCTGGTCAAGGTCTATGCCTGGAAGCTGATCCTCGCGAAGGAAGGCATCATCACCTGGGCGACCGATGACCGTGGGGGCCTCGGCGCTGCTGAACGCGGTTCTTGCGCTGCCGGTGATCGGGGGCAACTCGCTGTCAACCTCGCTACATCGGGACGTTCCTCGTCTTCGTCTATGTCTGGCTGCCCTACATGATCCTGCCGATGCAGGCCGCGCTGGAGCGGGTGCCGGTCTCGATGCTGGAGGCCTCGGCCGACCTTGGGGCGACGCGCGGGCAGACGCTTCCGCACGGTGATCCTGCCGCTGGCCCTGCCGGGGGTGATCGCGGGGTCGATCTTCACCTTCTCGCTGACACTCGGCGACTACATCATCCCGCAGATCATCGGCTCGTCGCGGCTGTTCATCGGACAGGCGGTCTATACGCTTCAGGGCACGGCGGGGAACATCCCGCTTGCTGCGGCCTTCGCAGTGGTGCCGATTGTGGTGATGCTGGTCTACCTCGCGGTGGCCAAGCGGCTGGGGGCCTTCGATGCACTCTGACGCGCGCGCGCCCCTCGGGCTGACCATCGGCGCTGTGCTGGGCCTTCTGTTCCTGCACCTGCCGATCCTGCTGATCTTCCTCTACGCCTTCACGACCGAGGAGCGGACCTATCAGTTTCCGCCCCCCGGCCTGACGCTGAAGTGGTTCGCTGTCGCCTGGAACCGTCCCGATATCTGGCCGCCGCTCTACCTGTCGCTGAAGGTGGCGGCAATCTCGACGGCGCTGGCGCTGGTGCTGGGCACGCTTGTGGCCGCCGCAATGAGCCGGGCGCGCTTCTTCGGGCGCGAGCAGATCTCGCTGCTGATCCTGCTGCCCATTGCGCTGCCGGGGATCATCACCGGCATGTCGCTGCGCTCGGCCTTCGACATCATGGGTATCCCCTTCTCGACCTGGACCATCGTGCTGGGCCACGCGACCTTCTGCATCGTGATCGTGTTCAACAACGCCGTGGCGCGGTTCCGGCGGCTGTCGGGAAGCATCGTCGAGGCGTCGATGGACCTGGGCGCGAATGGGTTCCAGACCTTCCGCCATGTGATCCTGCCCAACCTCGGCTCGGCATTGCTGGCAGGCGGGATGCTGGCCTTCGCGCTGTCCTTCGACGAGGTGATCGTGACCACCTTTACCGCCGGCCAGCAATCCACCCTGCCGATCTGGATGCTGAACGAACTGGTCCGGCCCCGGCAGAGGCCAGTCACGAACGTGGTGGCCATCGTGGTCTTCGTGACCACATTCATCCCCATCCTGCTGGCCTATTACCTGACCCGTGGCGGGTCCGAGACGGCGGGCGGCGGCAAGTAGCGTTGCGCGCTTGCGCGCGCCCCGCGCGCGCCGGGGGCATCGCCCGTTTACCACACCTGCCTAGCGTCGCTTCCCGAGCAACACCCGGAGAAGCGTCGATGTCCGAAACCTCGGCCGTCCTAGGCCTGCCCTATATCCAGCCCGCCCAGGCACAGAAGCACGTCACCCATAACGAGGCGCTGCGGGTGCTGGACGTGATCGTCCAGCTTGCCGTCGCCGACAGGACGCGGACGGCGGCCCCCGCAAGCCCGGTGATCGGGGCGCGACACATCGTGGCGGCGGGGGCCGTGGGGGACTGGGCCGGTCAGGACCGCAAGATCGCCGTCTTCGACATCGAGGGCTGGGTGTTCTTCACCCCGCAGGCCGGGTGGCGGGCCCAGGTGATGGCCGAGAACGCCGCCGTCATCTACAGCGGAACGGATTGGGTCGCGTCGGGCGACCTGCCGCAAAGCGTGTCCCGGCTGGGCGTGAACGCGACGGCGGATGCGACCAACCGGCTGTCGGTGGCCTCGTCGGCGACGCTGTTCAGCCATGCGGGCAACGGGCACCAGATGAAGGTGAACAAGGCCACCCCCGCCGACACGGCGAGCCTGCTGTTCCAGACGGACTTCTCGGGGCGTGCCGAGATGGGGCTGGCCGGGAACGACGACTTCTCGGTCAAGGTCAGCGCCGACGGGACGACCTTTGCCGAGGGGCTGCGGATTGCCCCGGCAGGCGCCGTGTCGCTGCCCAATGGCGCGCTGGTTCCGGATGGGACGGCTGCGGAACCGGGCCTGCGCTTTGCGGCCGATGCCGAATACCGGGCTTGCCCGTCCTGCCGCCGACACCCTCGCGCTGGTCGCGGGCGGGGTGCAACGGGCGGTGCTGTCGGGCGCGGGGTTGCAAATCGACGTTCCGGTGACGGGAACGGCGGCTCAGTCCGGCAGCCACGACGCGACGGCCGGACGCCTGGGCCGGATTTTCGCGACGGGCGGGATGTTCGGCTGGGGCGTGGCGCAGGGGGAAAGCCTGGGCGCAGTGACGGCGAATGCCAACGGCATCACTGTCACGGGCCTATACCGGACCGACACCACGACGACGAACCTGCCCGTCTCGGCCTCGTCGGGTCTTCTTGAGGTATTCCACGGCGCCGGGGGCGACACGATCCACCAGCGCTGGACGGCGACGAGCGCCGACAGCGCCACCCGAACCTGGCAGCGGCGCGCGACGGGCGGGACCTGGACCGGCTGGGCACTGGTGATCAACCAGACGACCCTGCTCGGCACCGTCTCGCAGACGGCGGGCCTGCCCACGGGTGCCGTGATCGAGCGCGGATCGGTGACGAACGGTGACTATGTGCGCTTTGCGGATGGCACGCAGATCTGCACCCGCACGAACCTGAGCGCGGCCAACGCCTCGACCGCCAGCGGCTCGGTCTTTCGGTCGGCGGATGTCGCCTGGACCTTCCCGGTCGCCTTCGCGGCCACCCCCGTGGTCACCGGCGATGTGGATGATGCCGACGGCTGGCTGAATGCCGGGGCGCCGAGCGTGACAGCCGTGAACCTGCGGGTCATGTCCTCGGTCAGCAAGGCCTCGGCCATGACGGTGCGCGCACAGGCGATCGGACGCTGGTTCTAGTCTGGGCACCGGACCGTCATGAAGCGGGCGTGACACTGACAAACCGAGTTGCTATGCCCAAGGCGCGAAACGTAAGGAGCGTGCCTTGTGCTGATCGAGGAAACGGGTCTACCCGGCGTGAAGATCCTGACGCCACGACGGTTCGGTGACAGTCGGGGTTTCTTTTCCGAAAGCTGGAGCCGCAAGGTTCTGGCGGAGCAGGGCATTTCCCTCGACTTCGTGCAGGACAACCATTCGCTCTCGGCGCGGGTGAACACGGTCAGGGGGCTGCATTTCCAGTCGCCGCCCCATGCGCAGGCGAAGCTGGTGCGCTGCGGCAGGGGGAGGCTCTTTGACGTGGCCGTCGATATCCGCAGGGGAAGCCCGACCTACGGCAAGTGGTTCGGGATCGAGCTGAGCTTCGAGAACGGCAAGCAATTGCTGATCCCCGAGGGCTTCCTGCACGGCTTCGCCACGCGCGAGCCGGACACCGAGATCATCTACAAGTGCACCGACTACTACGCGCCCTCGGCGGACGGCGCGGTGCGCTTCGACGATCCGGACATCGGCATCGACTGGGGCCTTCAGGGCGAGGCGATCCTGAGCGACAAGGACGCAGCCGCGCCACGGCTCGCCGATTTCCAGAGCCCGTTCCAGTACGGAGGGCCGGCATGAAGATCATCGTCACAGGCGGTGCGGGGTTCATCGGATCGGCCGTCGTGCGGCACGCCGTGCGGGCGGGGCACAGTGTCGTCAACCTCGACGCGCTGACCTATGCGGCGAACCTCGCCAACGTCGCCCCCGTCGCCAACAGCCCGCTTTACAGCTTCGAACAAGCCGACATCCGCGACCGCGCCGCGCTGGATCGCATCTTTGCCGCGCATGCTCCTGATGCCGTGATGCATCTGGCCGCCGAGAGCCATGTCGACCGTTCCATCGACGGGCCGGGCGATTTCATCGAAACGAACATCACCGGCACGTTCAACCTGCTGGAGGCCGCGCGCGCACATTGGACGCGGGCCGGGCGGCCCGAGGGCTTCCGCTTCCATCACATCTCGACCGACGAGGTCTATGGCTCGCTCGGCGAGACGGGCCAGTTCACCGAAGACACGCCCTATGCCCCGAACTCGCCCTACTCGGCCTCCAAGGCCGCGAGCGATCATCTGGTGCGGGCCTGGCACGAGACCTACGGGCTGCCGGTCCTTGTCACCAACTGCTCGAACAACTACGGCCCCTACCACTTCCCCGAAAAGCTGATCCCCGTGGTGATCCTGCGGGCGCTGGCGGGCCAGCCCATCCCGGTCTACGGCCAGGGCGAGAACGTGCGCGACTGGCTTTATGTCGAGGATCATGCCGACGCGCTGCTGACGGTGCTCGCGAAGGGCGCGGTCGGGCGCACCTACAACATCGGCGGCGAGAACGAGCGGCGCAACATCGACCTTGTCCGCACGATCTGCGCGATCCTGGACGAGAAGCGCCCGAAGGCCGCCCCCCATGCCGACCTGATCACGCTTCGTGACCGACCGTCCCGGCCACGACCTGCGCTATGCGATCGACCCGACGCGCATCCGCACGGAACTGGGCTGGCGGCCCTCGGTGACGGTGGAAGAGGGCCTTGCGCGTACCGTGCAGTGGTATCTGGACAACGAAGCCTGGTGGCGACCCTTGCTGGACACGGCAGGGGGTCGGGAAACGTCTGGGGGTGGCCGACATGAAGCTGCTCGTCTTCGGCTCGACCGGCCAGGTCGCGCAGGAATTGCGCCGCCTGCACCCGCAGGCCACCTTCCTGTCGCGCGCTGATGCCGACCTGACCCATCCCGCAGGCCTGTGCCGATGCGATCCGGCGCGCGGAGGCCGACGCGGTCATCAATGCCGCGGCCTATACGGCGGTCGACAAGGCCGAAGAGGACGAGGCGGCGGCCACGCGCATCAACGGCACGGCACCCGGCGCGATGGCCGAGGCGGCGGCGGCGCGGGGCGTCCCGTTCGTCCACATCTCGACCGACTACGTCTTCGACGGCAGCGGCGCCCGCCCCTGGCATCCGGATGACGAGACGGCGCCGCTCGGGGCCTATGGACGCTCGAAGCTGGCGGGCGAACATGCCATCCACGCCGCAGGGGGCACGTTTGCGATCCTGCGCACCTCCTGGGTCTTTTCGGCGCATGGCGCGAATTTCGTCAAGACGATGCTGCGGCTTGGCCAAATCACGCGACAGCGTGGCGGTGGTGTCCGACCAGATCGGCGGGCCGACCGCCGCCGCCGACATCGCCCTGGCCGTCAGCGATATCGCCCGCCTGCTGGCGCGCGGCGACGGCGCGCCGGGCACCTATCATTTCTCGGGCGCGCCGGATGTGAGCTGGGCCGATTTCGCGCGCGAGATCTTCCGTCGGGCACACCTGCCGACGCAGGTGATCGACATCCCGAGCGAGGCCTACCCGACGCCCGCGCGCCGGCCGCACAACTCGCGGCTCGACTGCACGACGACCGAGACGATGTTCGGCATCCCGCGCCCCGACTGGCGGCGCAGCCTCGCCGCCGTCCTGAAAGACCTTGGAGAGCACGCATGACCAAGCGCAAGGGCATCATCCTGGCCGGAGGGTCGGGCACGCGGCTTTATCCCATCACGGTCGCCGTCTCGAAGCAGTTGCTGCCGATCTACGACAAGCCGATGATCTACTATCCGCTGTCGGTCCTGATGCTGGCCGGCATCCGCGAGATCGCCATCATCACCACTCCGCAGGACGCCGAGCAATTCCAGAGAGCCCTGGGTGACGGCGCGCAATGGGGCTTGCGCTTTACCTATATCGAACAGCCCTCGCCCGACGGCCTTGCGCAGGCCTATATCCTTGCCGAGGATTTCCTCGCCGGTGCGTCTTCGGCCATGGTGCTGGGCGACAACATCTTTTACGGCCATGGCCTGCCCGAACTGCTCGCCGCTGCCGACACGCGAGAGAGCGGGGGGACGGTCTTCGGCTATCAGGTTTCGGACCCCGAGCGCTACGGCGTGGTCGCCTTCGGCCCGGACGGCAAGGCCGTCTCGATCATCGAGAAGCCCGAGGTGCCGCCGTCCAACTTCGCCGTGACCGGCCTCTATTTCCTCGACGGAACCGCCCCGGAACGGGCGCGCAAGGTCCGCCCGTCGCCACGGGGAGAGCTGGAGATCACCACGCTGCTGGAGATGTATCTGGCCGAGGGCCAGCTTTCCGTCCAGCGGATGGGGCGCGGCTATGCCTGGCTCGACACCGGCACGCATGGCAGCCTTCTGGACGCCGGGAACTTCGTGCGGACGCTGGAAAAGCGGCAGGGCCTGCAATCGGGCTGCCCCGAGGAGATCGCCTTCGAGCAGGGCTGGATCACGCGGGCGGACCTGCTGGCGCAGGCCGAGACCTATCGCAAGAACGATTACGGGGCCTACCTGAAGCGCGTGGCGCAGCGCATCCCCTGACGGCGGAGGGATGGAGGAAACCGGATGTGCAACCTCTATTCCCAGACCCGGGCGGTGGACGCGATGCGGCAGCTGTTCCTGCCCGAGCCGTTCGAGAACCTTGCCGGCAACCTGCCGGAACAGCCGGAGATATACCCCGACCAGCTTGCCCCGGTGATCCGCGCGACACCGGATGGCCTGCTGCTGGCACGGGCGCGGTGGGGCCTGCCGACGCCGCCGCAGTATCTGGCGGGCAAGAAGACCGATCGCGGCGTCACGAACATCCGGAACGCGGCTTCGCCCCACTGGCGCCGCTGGCTGGGGCCTGCGAACCGCTGCCTCGTGCCGCTGACCGCCTTTGCCGAACCAGACGCGCGGAACGGTGGCAACGTGTGGTTCGCCCCCACAGATGACCGCCCGGTCTTCTTCGCCGGGGTGTTCGTCCCCGGCTGGACCTCGGTGCGCAAGCTGAAGGACGGGCCGACCACCGACGACCTTTTCGCGTTCCTGACCACCGAGTCCGCCGGAGCGGTGGCCGAGGTGCATCCCAAGGCGATGCCGCTGCTGCTGACCGACAGGCAGGCCTGGGCCGCGTGGCTTGCCGAACCCTGGCCCGAGGCGAGCCGGATTGCGGCAGAGCAGCATGACCCGGCGCTGGTCGAACGCGTTCAAGGCGGCGTTGCCGCACCTGCCGCACCGATCCTTCCCGGACTGGCACTGGACTGAGCGTCGCCGCGCCTAGAACGGCCGCTGCACGTTGCCCGAATAGAAGAACACGCCCAGGCCCACCGTGAAGATCACCCAGCCCGAGACAGCGTGCAGCACGACGGCCAGCGGAAAGCTGCGGCGGTTGCGATAGGCCCAGCCGAAGACCAGCCCCCCGGCAAAGGTCATCGCCGCGACGACCACGCTCCAATACATCAGATGCGCCAGCGAAAAGAGCGCGGCATTGGCCACCAGCAAGGCCCCGGCAGGCAAGAGCTTGCCATAGCGGCGGAAAAACAGCGGGCGAAAGATCAACTCCTGCGGCAGCGCCGAGAGGAAGGGGTAGAAAAGAACGATCATCGCCAGCAGCCAGGGCTGTTCGCGCACAAGGCCGAAGGCCGCATCAGGTGCTGCAACCTGGACCACGGCCACCGACACCGCCAGGGTGACTGCGGCAAAGCCAAGGACGACGGGCCATCGCACCGCGCTCCATCCGCGTTTCAACTCGTCCCAGCGGAATCCCGGCGTGCGCGACAAAAGCCACAGCCCGATCAGCGTGAAGCCGAAGAGCACCGGAAACATGGCGCGCGGCGGCAGCAACACCGCCGTGGCGACGGGAACGACCACGAAAAGGCCCAGGAACTCGGCCCAAAGCGCCTCGCGGCTTGCCCTCAACTCTGCGACCCGGATCATCCACACTCCTCTGCCCCTGTCGAACATGGGCAGGGCGGGTTACGGGGCCAAGCCCCCTTCTGGATCAAATCCAGACGAGGCCGCCCAGATCGCCGGGATCAGGCCGCGCAGCGAGTTGCCGACCCACAGCCTGACCCGCCCCAGGTCCGTGCCCTGAAGGATGGCCTCGCGGCAGGCCCCCGTCTCGAGCAGATGCTCGCGCAAGACGCCTGGCAGCAGGCCGCAGGACAGGGGCGGAGTGCACAGACCGGTGCCCGCATCGAAGAACAGCGTGGTGATCGTCGCGTCGCAGACCTCGCCGCGCTCGTTCAGGAAGACCGCCTCGTCCAGTCCTGCGGGCAGCGCGGCGCGGGCGTGATCGTAGGCTGCGCGGCGCGTCGTCTTCACGCGCAACCAGGGATCGCCCGATTGCAGCCGCGCCTCGGCCAGCCCCAGCCGCCACGGCCCTGCCACCGGCACCAGCGGCCCTTCCGTCACCGCCAGCCCGCCCTCGCGATCAAGCGTCAGGCGCAGGCGGGCCGGGCCGCCCCGCCCCGCCTGCAACATCGCGCGCGCCGCATCGGTGTCGCAGGGCCATCCCAGGGCAGCGGCCGAGCGGGCCAGACGCGCCAGATGCCGATCGCACCCGCACCAGCGCGGTGCCATCCCAACCCAGCGTCTCGATCAGCCTCAGCGAGGGGTCACGGCCGCCTTCACGAAGCGCGCCTTCCACAGCGCCTCCTCCCACTCTCCGGCGGCGGTTGAGTCAATCACCACGCCGCCGCCCACATTCATCACCACGAGGTCGTCGCGGATCGACAGCGTCCGGATCGCCACCGAGAAATCCGCCCGTCCATCGGGTGCCATCCACCCCACCGCCCCGCAATAGACGCCGCGAGGGTTCGGCTCCACCTCGCGGATCACCTCCATTGCGCGGATCTTGGGCGCGCCCGTGACCGAACCACACGGAAAGAGCGCGCGCATCAGGTCACCGAATCCCGGCTGCCCGGCCAGCCGCCCCTCGATGGTCGAGGTCATCTGGTGCACCGTCGAATAGCGCTCCATCGCAAACAGCGCGGGCACCCTGACGCTGCCCACCTCGGACAGGCGCGAGATGTCGTTGCGCAACAGGTCCACGATCATGAGGTTCTCGGCCCGGTCCTTTTCGCTCGCCTGCAGGGCCGCCGCGATCGCCGCATCGCGCACCGGGTCGGGGTCGCGCGGGGCGGTGCCCTTCATCGGGCGCGCGACGATCCGGCCGCCCGGCTCGACCTTGAAGAACAGCTCGGGCGAGCGCGAGACGACCACCGGCCCCACGCCCAGGTCCACCAGCGCGCCATGCCCCACCGCCCCGGTCCGCCGCAGCGCGCCGTACAGCCCCAGCGGAGTGCCGCGCTCCAGCCGCGCGGCCATCGGAAAGGTGAGGTTCACCTGATAGACATCGCCCGCCGCGATGTAGTCCAGCACCCGCGCCATGGCCGCGTCATAGGCGTCGCGGGTGATGACAGGCTCGGGCTGGGTCATGCGCGTCGCGCCGGCCTGCGCGGCTGCCTCGGCCAGCACCGGCCCCGCATCCTCGGGTCCCGCGAAAATGCCCATGGCCAGCAGTGGCCCGTCGCGCCCCTCTGGCATCAGCGGAGCGAGGCGCGGCTCCAGCGCATAGCCGGTCTCGTAGCCTACGTATCCCGCCACCCAGGCCCCACGCCCCCGCGCGGCGTCAAGCGCGGCAAAGGCGCCAGGCAGGTCGCCCGGCCCCTCGGCGGTCACCACCGCCTGCGGCCGACCGAAGACCATCGGCACTCCGCCCGGACCATGCTCGCAAAGGATCACGCCTCATCCTTCCCTTCCAGCCCCGCCAACCTGCCGCCCGCGCCCGGGCATCGCCTGCCTGTTGCCGTCCCCCTTGAGCGTTTTGCGACACCGCGGCGCAAGATCAACCGGGCGATGCAATGCGCGCTGCAATATCTTGTTGAAACAGCGCGACTGCCGGCGTTCTCTCGCCGTCATGCCTTCAGACGCCGCACGCACACCCCGCCCCACTACCTGGTTCCGCTTCACCGATGTGGCGCCCGGGACCTGGCGCATCGATGAACCTTTCGTGTCCGAGTTCATGCAGGCCAACGCCTGGTTGATCCGGGGCCGCGACCGCTGGCTGCTGGTCGACACGCTGAACGGGATCGAGCGGCTGTCCGACGCGCTGCCGCCCGAGGCGCGGGCGAGCCTTACGGTCGTCCTGACCCATGGACATGCCGACCATGCCGGTTCAGCCCATGAATTCGCCCATGTCCTCGCCCCGCTGGCCGAGGCCGAAGGCATTGCCACCGGCGATCCAGAGATCACCCTCGCCGGTCCCGGCTACGGTATCGACAGCCTCGCAGGCCTGATCGTCGGCCCCCCGCGCCTCACCGGCCCGCTGGTGACTGCGCCTCCCCCAAGCGGCGCGCCCGGTTTCGGCGGCCCCCGACCCGTCGGGCTGTCCGGCACGCTGTCGGAGGGTGACCGGATCGACCTCGGCGACCGCGCCTTCACCGTGCTCGCCCTGCCCGGCCATTCCCCCGGGCAGCATCGGCCTGTACGACCCCGCGACCCGCCTTCTGATCGCGGGCGACGCGATCTATGACGGCGGTCTGGTCGACGACCTGCACCATTCCGACCGCAACGCCTACCGCGCCACGATGCAGCGCCTGCTGGCCCTGCCCGTCGCACAGGTCTGGCCCGGCCACGGCACAGAGTTCGACGGCGACCGGATGCGCGCGCTGGCGCAAGGGTGGCTCGACAGCCAGACGGGCTGACCCGCCCGTTATGGCCTTGCGCCGCCCCCGACCTTGGCTATAACCCCGGACAATTTGCGCAAAGGGGGCCCACGATGCCGAAGAGAACCGACATCAAGTCGATCATGATCATCGGCGCCGGTCCCATCGTCATCGGGCAGGCCTGCGAGTTCGACTACTCCGGCGCCCAGGCCTGCAAGGCGCTGCGCGAGGAAGGCTACCGGGTCATCCTCGTCAACTCCAACCCCGCCACGATCATGACCGATCCGGGGCTGGCAGACGCGACCTATATCGAGCCGATCACCCCCGAGGTCGTCGCCAAGATCATCGAGAAGGAACGCCCCGACGCGCTGCTGCCCACGATGGGCGGGCAGACCGGGCTGAACACCTCGCTGGCGCTCGCCGACATGGGCGTGTTGGAAAAGTTCAACGTCGAGCTGATCGGGGCCAATCGCGCGGGCCATCGAAATGGCAGAAGATCGCAAGCTGTTCCGCGAGGCGATGGACCGGATCGGGCTGGAAAACCCCAAGGCCACCATCGTCGCCGCCCCGAAGCTGCCCAACGGCAAGTACGACATCAACGCCGGCGTGCAGGCCGCCATCGCCGCCATCGACTATGTCGGCCTGCCCGCGATCATCCGCCCCGCCTTCACCCTCGGCGGCACCGGCGGCGGCGTCGCCTACAACCGCGACGACTACGAGGCCATCGTGCGCTCGGGGCTCGACGCCTCGCCCGTGGCCCAGGTGCTGGTCGACGAATCCCTTCTCGGCTGGAAGGAATTCGAGATGGAGGTGGTCCGCGACCGCAAGCCGACAACGCCATCATCGTCTGCTCCATCGAGAACGTCGATCCGATGGGCATCCATACCGGCGACTCCGTCACCGTCGCCCCGGCGCTGACGCTGACCGACAAGGAATACCAGATCATGCGCAACGGCTCCATCGCCGTGCTGCGCGAGATCGGGGTGGAGACCGGCGGGTCCAACGTGCAATGGGCGATCAACCCCGCCGACGGCCGCATGGTGGTGATCGAGATGAACCCGCGCGTCGTCGCGGTCCTCGGCGCTGGCGTCCAAGGCCACCGGCTTTCCCATCGCCAAGATCGCGGCCAAGCTGGCCGTCGGCTACACGCTGGACGAGCTGGACAACGACATCACCAAGGTCACGCCCGCCAGCTTCGAGCCGACCATCGACTATGTCGTGACCAAGATCCCCCGCTTCGCCTTCGAGAAGTTCCCCGGCTCCGAAGCCGAACCTGACCACCGCGATGAAATCGGTGGGCGAGGCGATGGCCATCGGCCGCACCATCCACGAATCGCTGCAAAAGGCGCTGGCCAGCCTGGAAACCGGCCTGACCGGCTTTGACGAAATCGCCATCCCCGGCGCGCCCGACCACGCCGCGGTCATCAAGGCGCTCTCGCCCGCAGACGCCCGACCGCCTGCGCCTGATCGCCCAGGCCATGCGCCACGGCCTGACCGACGACGAGATCCAGGCCGCCACCGCCTATCGACCCCTGGTTCCTCGCCCGCATCCGCGAGATCGTCGAGGCCGAGGCCGAGGTCGCGCCAAGACGGCCTGCCGCTGACCGCCGAGGGCCTGCGCCGGCTCAAGATGATGGGCTTCACCGACGCCCGCCTGGCCAAACTGACCGGCCGGGACGAAGCGCAGGTCCGCCGCGCCCGCCACCGCCTTGGCGTCACCGCCGTCTTCAAGCGCATCGACACCTGCGGCGCCGAGTTCGAGGCGCAGACCCCCTACATGTATTCCACCTACGAAGCCCCCGCGATGGGCGACGTGGAATGCGAAGCGCGCCCCTCGAGCGCGAAGAAGGTCGTCATCCTCGGCGGCGGCCCCAACCGCATCGGCCAGGGGATCGAGTTCGACTATTGCTGCTGCCACGCCTGCTATCGCGCTGACCGCGGCGGGCTATGAAACCATCATGATCAACTGCAACCCCGAGACGGTCAGCACCGACTACGACACCTCGGACCGCCTCTATTTCGAACCGCTGACGCTGGAGCATGTGCTGGAAATCCTGCGGGTGGAGCAGGAGAACGGCACGCTGCACGGCGTCATCGTCCAGTTCGGCGGCCAGACGCCCGCTGAAGCTGGCCCAGGCGCTGCACGCCGAAGGCATCCCGATCCTCGGCACCACGCCCGACGCCATCGACCTGGCCGAGGACCGCGAGCGGTTCCAGCAGCTTCTGCACAAGCTGGACCTGCAAGCAGCCCGTCAACGGCATCGCCCGCAGCCGCGACGAGGCCTTCGCCATCGCCGGGCCGCATCGGCTACCCGCTGGTGATCCGCCCCTCCTACGTCCTCGGCGGCCGCGCGATGGAGATCGTGCGCGACGACGCCCAGCTGGAACGCTACATCCGCGAGGCCGTGCAGGTCTCGGGCGACAGCCCCGTGCTGCTCGACAGCTACCTGTCCGGCGCGATCGAGGTCGACGTCGACGCGCTCTGCGACGGCACGAACGTCCATGTCGCGGGCATCATGGAGCATATCGAGGAGGCGGGCGTCCATTCGGGCGACAGCGCCTGCTGCCTGCCGCCCCATTCGCTGTCCGCCGAGACCATCGCCGAGCTGAAGCGCCAGACCGTGGCGATGGCCCTCGCGCTGAATGTCGTCGGCCTGATGAACGTGCAGTTCGCGATCAAGGACGGCGACGATCTACGTGCTGGAGGTCAACCCCCGCGCCAGCCGCACCGTGCCCTTCGTCGCCAAGGCCACCGACAGCGCCATCGCCTCCATCGCCGCGCGGCTGATGGCGGGCGAGCCGCTGTCGAACTTCCCGATGCGCCCGCCCTACCCCGAGGGCGTCGGCCCCGACACCGCCCTGCCGCTGGCCGACCCGCTGACGCTGGCCGACCCGAACACGCCCTGGTTCTCGGTGAAAGAGGCCGTCCTGCCCTTCGCCCGCTTCCCCGGCGTCGACACGCTGCTGGGGCCCGAGATGCGCTCGACCGGCGAGGTCATGGGCTGGGACCGCACCTTCCCGCTGGCCTTCCTCAAGGCCCAGATGGGCGCGGGCACGCATCCTGCCCGACCGAGGGCCGCGTCTTCCTCTCGATCAAGGACATGCCGACAAGACCCCGGCGCATGGCCGAGGCCGCCCGCGACCTGGTCGCGATGGGCTTCGAGATCGTCGCCACCCGCGGCACCGCCAGCTGGCTGAGGCCGCAAGGCGTCGCCTCCGACCGCCGTCAACAAGGTCTACGAAGGCCGCCCGAACATCGTCGACCGCCTGAAGAACGACGACATCGCGCTGGTGATGAACACGACCGAAGGCACGCAGGCGGTCAGCGACAGCCGCGATATCCGCGCGGTCGCGCTTATGACAAGATCCCCTATTTCACGACGGCGGCGGCGGGCAGTGTCAGCCGTGGCCGCGATGAAGGCGCGGCTGGAGGGGGAGATCGGGGTGCGGACGTTGCAGGGGTAGTGCAGAGTTTGTCGTACCGCATAGAGGTGCTTGATGCTCTGCACAGAACACTCGTTTCGCGTCCAACGCTGGTCCGGTGCTAATCGACGTCGCGATGTTTGCCTAAGCACGACACCTGACGTGCCGATGTCTGACGGCAGGACTCACGGTCGACAATCAACCTCTAGCTTGCGTCGAAACCAGAATCCGGTATCTTGACGGTGGTTGATTCCAACAATTCACGGCGACATATGCCTTGGAAATCGAATCTTCAGCACCACCGCCAGCATGCTACCGATCCTCGGCAGCTGCCAGCACTACACTAGCGCGTCAGGCTCGCAATGGGCATTGCTTCGACACAAGGACGTCACTTAGCGGCAAAAGCCACCTTCAGAACTCGAGGCTCGGATCAAGGCTCAGCGGGATGCGTGATCGTGATCACACCGCTCCGCGCAACCGGTCTACACCGTGTGCAAGGAAGTCCATGCGGCGGAGCCACCGAATGGCGCTAGATCGTCAGAGCGGGCGACTTGCCTTGTTTGCCGAAGCGCCTCGTCACGCAGCCATCAGCGTCCGTAGGCGAACTCGACGATGTCGTCGCGTAGCGAGTGCGCTTACTGTCGCGAAGGTAGCTGACGGATGAGCGTCGTGGAACGTTCGGCGGCAGAGCGCGCAGCCGTCCTCAAAGTAATGCATGACCCGGACTCCGTCTGACGGGAACCACCTGATGTCACGAAGTTGAAGATGGGTCTTCGTCACGCACAGTGTCAGAAACCTTGCATGAAGCGCCCGTTTGGAGATAGCTCGCAACTGCACGTGCCACTCTTGCCTCACAGCGGCAATAACATGGCTAGGCAAACGAGGTCGGCGCTGCAAGAGCACGACTTACGGGCCTCCGCATGCCGTAGGCGAGGTTCACCCCGCCATCCCACCCCCAACCGTCAACGGCGGGGTGAACCCCGCCCTACCCCAACACCCCCCGCACCCGCGCCATGAAATCCTCCCCCCGCTTCTCGAAGTTGGGATACTGGTCAAAGCTCGCCGCCGCCGGGGCGAGCAGCACGACGTCGCCGGCCTCCGCCTCCGCCGCCGCGCGGGCCACCGCGCGTTCCATCGTCTCGCAGATCTCGTGGGGGGTGTCGCCCAGTTGCAGGGCGAAGTCGCGGGCGGAGTGGCCGATCAGGTAGGCCTTCACGACCGACCCGAGGAAGGGCGCCAGCGCCGCGATCCCGCCCTCCTTCCCCAGCCCCCCGGCGATCCAGCGTATCCTCGGGAAGGCCTGCAAGGCCTTGGCCGCCGAGTCCACGTTCGTGGCCTTGCTGTCGTTCACGAAGCGCACGCCGTCCCGCTCGGCCACCAGCTGGCTGCGGTGCGGCAGGCCCGCGAAGGAGTGGAACGCCTCCTCCACCTGCTTCGGCCCGACCCCGAGCGCGCGCACCGCCGCATAGGCCGCGCAGGCGTTCTGGTGGTTGTGCGCGCCGGGCAGCCCCGCCACGCCGCGCAGGTCGATCGAGGCGACCTGCCGCCCGCGCCGCCACTCGGCCAGGAACCCCTTGCGGGCGAAGACGGCCCAGCCGTGGGCATCGAGCTTCTGGCCCGAGGAAATGCGGATCACCCGGTCATCCTCCACCCCCTCGGACATCTGGTTGGCCAGGAACCGCCCCTCGATCTCGTCGACGCCGATCACCGCGCGGTCCGGCCCGCCCTCGGCGAAGAGGCGGCGCTTGGCGGCGAAGTAGCCGCCCATGCCGCCGTGGCGGTCGAGGTGGTCGGGCGAGAGGTTGGTGAACACCGCGATGTCGGGCGTCAGCGCGCGGGCGAGGTCCGTCTGGTAGCTCGACAGTTCCAGCACGATCACCTCGCCGTCGCGCGGCGGGTCGATATCCAGCACCCCGCGCCCGATATTGCCCGCCATCTGCGTGGGCCGCCCGGCCTCTTGCAGGATGTGATGGATCAGCGCGGTGGTCGTGGACTTGCCGTTGGAGCCGGTGATGCAGACAACCCGGGGCGGCTGGTCATAGGCGTCCCAGGCCGCGGTGGAGAGCGATCGGAAGAACAGCCCGATGTCGTTGTCCACCGGAATGCCGAGGTCGAGCGCGCGGGCGATGACGGGATTGGGTTTGGGATAGAGGTGCGGGATGCCGGGACTGACGACCAGCGCCGCGACGCCCTCGAACGCTCCCGCGCGGGTCAGGTCGGTGGGGGCGAAGCCCGCCGCCTCGGCCACTGCCCGCGCCTCGGGGCTGTCGTCCCAGACGAGCGGCGTCGCGCCCCCCGCCTGAAGCGCCCGCGCCGTGGCAAGCCCCGAGCGGCCGAGGCCGAGAACGGCAACCTTGCGGCCTGCAAATCCCTGCACCGGAATCATGAACGCGCCCCCTTCCCTGAGTGGCGCGACAATGGGCGGGCAGGCAGCGGGCCGCAAGGGCCGCGCTTACCAGGGGATCGGCTGGCGCTCGCGGAAGAAGCCGCCGGTCGGGCCATCCTCGGGCAGAAGCGCCAGCCAGATCGGGGTATCGGCCCCTTCCTCGGGCGTCAGCGGGGCCGACGCGCCGCCCATGCGCGTGGCGACCCAGCCGGGACAGGCCGCGTTGATCTTGACGCCCGGCGGCAGGTCGCGCGGCAGGGCCTTGGTCAGCGCGTTCAGCGCGGCCTTGGCGATGCCATAGGCCCCCGGCCCCTCCAGCCCCTCGGCAAAGCTGCCCCAGCCGGAGGAGAGGTTGACGATCCGCCCCCAGCCGCTCTGCCGCCAGTGCGGCATGTTCATGCGGATCAGGTCGAGGGGGGCCGCCACCATCACTTCCATCGCCTGGTCGAAGTCCGACCGACGGTCGAGCAGCGAGACATCGTTCAGGATGCCCGCGTTGTTCACGAGGATGTCGAAGCCGCCCTGTCCTGTCATCAGGTCGAAGGCCGTATCGGGATCGGCAAGGTCAAGGCGGGCAAAGGCCGTGCCGATCTCGGCCGCCGCCTTGCGCCCCTCGGCTTCGTCGCGGGCGGTCAGGGTAACGAGGCAGCCGCGCGCCTTAAGTCCCGCCGCGATGGCCCGGCCGATGCCGCGGTTGGCTCCGGTGACGAGGGCGGTGGGGTGAAGCGGGCGCGGCATGGCGGACCTCGGGTGCGTTTGCGTCACCTTGGCCCGCCGCGCCCGGCATCACAAGGCGCTCAGGCCGCACGCGACAGCCGGCGCGCCTCGGCAAAGGACAGAAGGCGCTGCCGCACCCTCGTCCCAAAGGTGATAGCGCGCGCAGCGCAGGCTTTCGCGCAGAGTGAGCCGCTTGTGCTGCGCCAGTTCCGCATGGTCGCGCAGCACCTCGTTCAGCCGGTAGAAGGGGATGCGGCTATAAAGGTGGTGGACGTGGTGAATGCCGATATTGCCCGAGAACCATCGCAGCACCGGTGGCAGGACATAATGCGAACTGCCATGCAGCGCCGCGTCATGCAGGTGCCAGTCGCCCTCACGGTCCCAATGCGTTTCTTCGAATTGGTGCTGGATATAGAACAGCCAGACCCCCGTCGAGGCCGCGATCAGCGCCGTGGGCAGGAAGATCAACAGCAGCGGCATCAGCCCCCCGAACCAGACGATCAGCCCCAGCGCCAGCGCGATGGCCGCATTGGTGCCCATGGCCGAGGTCCAGTAGCGGCTGCCTTCGGTCATCAAACCAAAGGGAAGGCGGTTTTGAAGCAGGAAGAGAAACGTCGGACCAAGACCGAACAGCACCAACGGATGGCGGTAGAGTCGGTAGCGCAGGCGACCAAAGCGGCCAAGCGCCTGATACTCGGCCACCGTCAGGGTCAGCACATCGCCCATCCCGCGCCGGTCCAGGTTGCCAGAGGAGGAATGGTGGATCGCATGCGACCGCCGCCACACATCATAGGGAGTTAGCGTCAGCACGCCGAGCGCGCGACCCGTCCAGTCGCTGAGATGGCGGTTGGGAAAGAACGAGCCGTGGCCGCAATCGTGTTGGATGACGAACAGCCGCACGAGGAAGCCCGCGTTCAGCACCGCGAGGGTGAACGCCACCCAGCCGGACAGGTGCAAAGACCACCAGGCCAGCGCCCAGATGCCGAGAAAGGGAAACAGGCTCAGTCCCAGTTCCAGCGCGCTGCGGGCGGGGTTGGGATCACGATAGCGCGCAAGGACTTTGATCCAGTCCTGCGCGGCTTTCGGGCAGCGCGGGTGCGGGTGAATCTCGGCAGGGTGGGGCATCTAGGGCTTTCGGGGGTCGGGAAATAAAGGTGACGTGCCGCAGGGCGCGGCAGCCACGGAGTGAGGGGGAACTGCTCACGCTTCGGGGGATAAGGCAAGGATCTGACCGCGTTCGTCCCGCGTCTCGCCCCGATTGGATGACAGCGGGTGGCGGATTGACGCCGCCTCACGCGCTCATGTGGCCTGCGCCAGGACCTCGATCCGCTCTGCCACCTTCTTCTGAAGGTGCCAGAGATAGCGGTCGTGGATGCCCCGATCCTCGAGGTGGCGCACCGTGCTGTAGAGGTAGTCGGCCATCGACCCACGCTCTCCCGCCGCCGTGGCCAGCGCCTCGACGACGGTTTCTTCGGAGAGGCCCGGCAGGTAGGCCTGGCTCTTGCGGCTGATCGGAAAGGCGATGGCGCGCACGAGGCCCGGGTCGGTGCGGACGGTGACCCAGCGGGCGGGGGGCGTGGGGCGGCGGATGGGCATTTCGCGACGCATCAGGATCGTCAGGTTGTCTTCCACCGCATCGGGCGGCAGGCGGAACACCACGCCCCGGCAGGCCCCGCCCCGATCGAGCGCCAGCATCAGGCCAGGACGCTCGGGCGTGCCGCGATAGATGCGGACCCAGCCGAGGCAGAACGACCGATGCCAGCCGTGCAGGGTGCCCAGGCGTTCCTCGGCAAAGGCGAATTCGGGGTTCCAGATCAGCGAGCCATAGGCGAAAATCCAGACCTCGCCCGAGGGGGGCCGTCCAGCGAGCAATGCGTCGACGACGGCCGCATACTCTTCGTCCGTGGGGCGATCGGTGCGGGTAGAGAGAAGCCCCGTCTCGCCTGTATGTGGCGGAACGCGCGCCACATGGTCGGGCGTCAGGGACATGGTCCGGGGCTTGTGTCGCCGCATTGATCTCTCCCGTCAGCGCTCTGCGCGCGCAACAAGAATGGCCATCGCCGCCTCGGCCTGCGCTTCGGGGACAAACAGGTGGTCGTGATGGTAACCCGCGATCATGTTGCAGGGAATGCCCGCATCGGCAAGTGCCCCGGACACCGCCGCCGTCAGGCCGACGCCGTCGAGCGCCGAGTGCACGGTCAGCGTGATCTGCGCCATGGGAAGCGAGGTGTCGAGGCCGAGCCGCCGCGCCTCGTCCAGCGGCAGCACCTGCGACAGCCCTTCGGCCTCTCGCATCGTCGCTATCGCAGAGGGGTGGGCCGGCGCCGGCCCGGTGACGAAGACCCAAATGCCGGGCTGCCGCGCCGGTGCCATTCCGGCGATCATCGCGGACCGGTCGCGCACCGGCCCGGGCACCTCAGCGGACCTTCAGCGTGGCGAGGCCGATCAGCGCGAGGATCAGCGAGATGATCCAGAAGCGGATGACGATCTGCGGCTCGGCCCAGCCCTTCTTCTCGAAATGGTGGTGGATCGGGGCCATCAGGAAGACGCGCTTCCGGTGCGCTTGTAGTACAGCGACCTGGATGATGACGCTCAGCGCCTCGACCACGAAGAGGCCGCCGACGATGGCCAGCACGATCTCGTGCTTGGTGCAGACCGCGATGGCGCCCAGCGCGCCGCCCAGCGCGAGCGAGCCGGTATCGCCCATGAACACCGCCGCCGGGGGGGCGTTGTACCACAGGAACCCGAGGCCCCCGCCGATCAGCGCCGCGGCAGAAGATCAGGATCTCGCCCGTGCCGGGCACGAAATGGACGCCGAGATAGTCGGCGAAGTTCGCGTTGCCCGACGACATAGGCGATGATGCCGAGCGTGGCCGCCGCGATCATCACCGGCATGATCGCCAGCCCGTCCAGCCCGTCGGTCAGGTTCACCGCATTGGCCGCGCCCACGATCACGATCATGCCGAAGGGGACGAAGAAGCAGCCCAGGTTCGAGCAGCACGTTCTTGAGGAACGGCAAGGCCAGCTGGTTCGTCAGCGCCTCGCGGGTGGAACATGGGCGGCGGCAAAGGCGGCCAGCGCCGCGATCAGCAGGCCCAGCAGGAAGCGCACGCGGCGACGAGACGCCCTTGGTGTTCTGCTTGGTCACCTTGGCGATAGTCGTCGGCAAAGCCGATCAGGCCGAAGGCCAGCGTCACGAGCAGCACGATCCAGACATAGGGGTTGTCCAGCCGCGCCCAGAGCAGCGTCGAGAACAGTCAGCGCCGACAGGATCAGCAGGCCCCCCATCGTCGGCGTGCCCGCCTTGACGAAATGGCTTTGCGGCCCGTCATCGCGGATCGGCTGGCCCTTGCCCTGCTTGCGGCGCAGCATGTCGATCAGCGGGCGGCCGAAGATGAAGCCGAAGATCAGCGCGGTGAAGAAGGCGCCACCGGCGCGGAAGGTGATGTAGCGGAAGAGGTTGAAGAAATCGCCCCCGTCCGAGAACTCGGTAAGCCAGTAAAACATTCAGTCCGTTCCCTTCGATTCGAGGGCGACCGCCTGCCCCAATTTGCGCAGCGCGTCAACGACCAGCGTGACCTTGATGCCCTTCGACCCCTTGACCAGCACGATGTCGCCGGCATCGACAAGGGTGCGCGCACGCGGGACCAGTTCGGCTCGCCGTCTCGACCCAGTCGCCGCGCTGGCGCAGCGGCAGGGCGGCATGCAGCGCCCGCATCCGGGGGCCGACGCAATGGATGGTCGAGATCGCGGCCAGCGCCGGATGCGTGGCGATGGCGGCGTGCAGGTCGAGCTTCGGTCCGGCCCAGCTCCAGCATGTCGCCCAGGATGGCGATGCGGCGGCCCTGTCCGACGCGGCCCGATCCCATCGGTGGGCGGGATCGCGGCCAGCAGCGTCCAGAGCTGCGGCCATCGAGGCCGGGTTGGCGTTGAAGGCATCGTCGATCAGCTCGAAGCTCTGGTCTCTCGACCAGGTCCAGCACGATCCGTTCGCGCGTGCCGCGACCGGCGGGCGGGGCCCATCGGCCGAGGTCGCAGGCGGCGATCATCGGGTCGAGCCCAAGCGCCGCGGCCACCGCCAGCACCGCCAGCGCGTTCAGCGCGAAATGCCGGCCCGGCGTGCGGACCTTGAACAGCAGCGGCGCGCCGTCCGCGGTCGCCCGCACGACGGTCGCATCGGACGTCAGCTGCACGTCGACCAGCCGCCAGTCGGCCGTCTCGCCGGTGCCGAAGCGGGTGACGCGCACGCCCGAGGCCCTCGGCGCGTCGACATCAGGATCGGGGCGGTGTCGATGTCGGCAGGCAGGATCGCCGTGCCACCGGGCACCAGCCCGTCGAAGGATCGACGCCTTCTCCTGCGCGATCCCCTCGATGCTCGTCGAAGGCCTCCAGATGGGCGGCGGCGACCGTGGTGATCATCGCCACGTCGAGGCGCGCCAGGCGCGCCAGCGGCGCGATCTCGCCGGGATGGTTCATGCCGATCTCGATCACCGCGAATTCGCGTGTCGGCAGGCATCCGCGCCAGCGTCAGCGGCACGCCCCAGTGGTTGTTGTAGCTTGCCTCGGCGGCATGGGTGCGCCCCTGCCCCGCACAGGACGGCGCGCAGCATGTCCTTGGTCGAGGTCTTGCCGACCGACCCGGTGACGCCCACGACCCGGGCCTGTGTCCGCGCGCGGGCCGCGCGGGCCAGGCCGCCAAGCGCCGCCAGCACGTCCGGCACGACCAGCAGCGGCGCGTTCCGGCGCAACACCCTCGCGGACGCGTGGCTGACCAGCGCGGCCGCCGCCCCCTTGGCCAGCGCCTGCGCCACGAAGTCATGCCCGTCGCGCACATCCTTCAGCGCCACGAACAGGTCGCCCGGCTGCAAGCGTGCGGGTGTCGATCGAAACGCCCGTCGCCCGCCAGTCCCGGTGGCCTTGCCCCGCGTCGCCGCAGCCGCATCGGCAGATGTCCAGAGCGGGGTCATATCACCCCATCCAGCGCCGCGACCGCGACGCTCGCCTGTTCCACGTCGTCGAACGGATAGACGTCGCCGCCGATGATCTGACCCGTCTCGTGCCCCTTGCCCGCGATCAGCAGCGCGTCGCCCGGCCACAGCGCATCGACCGCCGCGCAGGATCGCCTCGGCCCGGTCGCCCACCTCGTTCGCCTCGGGGCAGGCGGCCAGGATGGCGGCGCGAATGCGCGGCGGGGTCTTCGGAGCGGGGGTTGTCGTCGGTGACGAACAGCACATCGGCATGTCTCGGCGGCGGCCTCCCCCATCAGCGGGCGCTTCGTCGCGGTCCCGGTCGCCGCCCGCGCCGAAGACGATGACGATGCGGCCCATCACATGCGGGCGCAGCGCCTGCAGCGCCGTCGCGATGGCGTCGGGCGTATGCGCGTAGTCGACATAGACCGACGCCCCGTTGCGCCGGGTCGCGGCAAGCTGCATCCGCCCGCGCACGCCGGTGAGCTGCGGCAGCGTGGCGAAGACCGCCTCGGGCGCTCGTCGCCCGCGGCGATCGCAAGGCCCGCCGCCAGCGCCACGTTCTCGGCCTGAAAGCCGCCGATCAGGTCCAGGCGCACCTGATGCGGCTGGCCCTGCCAGAGCAGCGCACATCCTGCCCCGTGGCGTCGAACCGCTGCGCGAGGATGCGCAGGTCGCGCCTCGGCCCCGTGGCCCACGCGCAGCAGGCGCTGGCCCCGCGCGGTGGCGATGCAGGCCATGTCCTGCCCGCGCGGATCGTTCATGTTGATGACCGCCACGCCGTCCTCGGGCAGCACCCGGGCGAACAGGCCGCCTTGGCCTCGAAATAGGCCTCGAACGTGCCGTGATAGTCGAGGTGGTCCTGCGTGAAGTTGGTGAAGCCCGCCGCCTTGCAGCCGCACCCCGTCCAGCCGGCGCTGGTCGAGCCCGTGGCTCGACGCCTCCATCGCCGCATGGGTGACGCCCGCCGCGGCGGCCTCGGCCAGCAGGCGGTGCAGCGTGATCGGCTCGGGCGTGGTGTGGGCCGAGGGCGCGTCCCACGCCCCTTCGACCCCCGTCGTGCCGATGTTGATCGCCGCATGGCCCAGCGCCGTCCAGATCTGGCGGGTGAAGGTCGCGACCGAGGTCTTGCCGTTGGTGCCGGTGACCGCGACCATCGTCTCGGGCTGCGCGCCGAACCACAGCGCCGCCGCCCAGGCCAGCGCCGCGCGCGCATCCTCGGCCACCACCAGCGGCACGTCGGACGTCGGCGAGCGCATCCTGCGCCACGCCGGACGCCCTGCGGCATCGGTCAGGATCGCCGCCGCCCCCTGCGCCAGCGCCGTCGGGATGAAGTCCGCGCCATGCATCGGCGCTGCCCGGCAGGGCGGCGAACAGGATACCCCGCGCCGCACCGCGCGGCTGTCGACGGCAAGGCCCGCTCACCTGCGCCTCGCGCCCGCCCTGGGCCGTCAGCCCCAGCTCTGCCAGCGATGCCGTCCTCGTCCGCCATGATCATGCCCCGCCCCCCGCTTCAGTTGCCGCACGAGCGTTACCTCATCGCACGCAGGCAGGTTCAACGCTCGGGCCGCAGGCCCAGCAGCGGGGCGACGCGGCGGATGATCTCGGCCGCGACCGGAACCGCCGTCCAGCCCGCCGTGCGGCGCGGTTTCGGGCCGGTGGTCTCCACCGGTTCGTCCAGCGTGACGATCAGCACGTATTGCGGGTCGGACGCCGGGAAGATCGCTGGCGAAGGTGTTGATCACCTTGTCGTCGTAATAGCCGCCCGTCCTCTTGGGCTTGTCGGCCGTGCCGGTCTTGCCCGCCACCTCGTAGCCCTCGCACCTCGCCAAGGCTCGCGGTGCCCTCGGTCACGACCGCGCGCAGCATGGCGACCGCCTTGCGCGCCGTCTCCTCGCGACATCACGCGCGTGCCCGTGCACCGGGCCGCTCGCGCTTCAGCAGCGTCGGCTTCACCGTGACGCCGCCATTGGCAATGGTCGCATAGGCCGCGGCAAGGTGCATCGGGCTGGCCGACATGCCGTGCCCGTAGGAGGTGGTGATCGTCACGATCTCGGACCAGCGCTTGGGGATCAGCGGCTTTGCGCCGGGGGCCTCGACCAGTTCCAGCGGCGTGGGCTCGAAGAAGCCGAGCGATTTCAGGAAGGCCTGCTGGCGCACCGCCCCGATCATCAGCGCGATATGCGCGGTGCCGACGTTGGAGGATTTGGCGATCACGTCGCTGACCGACAGGAGCGGGCCGTAGTTCTTGTTCTCGAATTCCTTGATCTTGAACTTGCCCCAGAACATCGGCGCATTGGCGTCGACCATGGTGTCGGGCTTGACAAGGCCCAGGTCCATCGCCTGCGCCACCGCGAAGATCTTGAAGGTGGAGCCAAGCTCGTAGACCCCCTGCACCGCGCGGTTGAACAGCGGGCTGTCGCCGGGATCGCCCTTGACCAGCGGCTGCGGGCGGTCGTTCGGGTCGAAATCGGGCAGCGAGACCAGGCGAGGATCTCGCCCGTGCTGCACATCCATCAGGATCGCGGCGGCGCCCTTGGCGTTCATCATCTTCATGCCCGCCTCGAGCACTTCCTGCGTCGTGGCCTGCACGGTCAGGTCGATGCGACAGCGCCAGCGGGCTTGCCCGCATTGCGCCGGATCGCGCAAGCTGCGCGTCCAGCGCCTTCTCGACCCCGGCCGTGCCGATCACCTCGGCGGAATGCACGCCCTCGGCCCCGAAGCTCGCACCGCCCAGGACATGCGCCGCAAGCCGCCCGTTCGGATAAAGCCGCATCTCGCGCGGGCCGAACAGCAGGCCCGGATCGCCGATGTCATGCACCTGCTGCATCTGTTCGGGCGACAGCGTCTTGCGCGATCCACAGGAAGCTGCGCCCGTCGGTGAACCGGCGCTTCGAGCAGTCTTCGCGTCCAGATCGGGGAAGATCGCGCGCCAGCTTCCCTGCGCCACGCGCGGCGGGTCGACCATGTCGCGGGGCTGCGCATAAAGCGAATGGGTCAGCAGGTTGGTGGCAAGCATGCGGCCGTTGCGGTCGGTGATGTCGGCGCGCTGCGCCAGGATTTCGGCACCCGAGGCGGCCGGCGCGCGGCTCGACCGGCTCGGTCGCGGCCATCAGCGCCCATGCGCCCGCCGATCGACGCAGAAGGCCATGACGAAGGCCAGCGCCCAGGAGCAGCAGCCGCCCCTCGGCCCGGCGCGCGGGCCTTGTCGCGCATCGCCTCGTGGCGCAGCCGGAGGTTCTCGCGCTCGATGCGTGTCGGGGTTCTCGCCCTCGTGCGCGGGCCGAGAGGATGCGGGCAAGCGGGCGCAGCGGGGCGTGCGGGATCATGGTGGGAACGCTCCTCGGTCGGCGGCGTCGGGACCGATGGACATCGGTCGATGCGGCAGTCGAGTGCATCGGGCAGACTGCGGGCGGCAGCGGGATAGGCCACCTGGTCCGGCCGTGCCGAACTGCTCGGCTCCAGCGGCAACAGGCCCAGCCGGTCGAAGTTGATCGTCGGCAAGCTCGCGCAGCCGGTCGGGGCGGTTCAGATAGGCCCATTCGGCGCGCTGCACGGCCAGCGCCTCGCGCAGGTCGGCGATCTCGGCCTGCAAGGCCTCGACCGTCCTGCAGCGCGGCTCTGGGTCGCGTAGTTCTCGCGGTAGGCCCAGAAGGCCAGGCCCATCACGGCCAGGAAGGACAGCACATAAAGCACGGTGCGCATCAGCGGCGTCCTTTCCGTTGCAGGTTGGGCAACCCCGAGCAGCGGCCGGATCGACCGGCCCGGCCGGGGCGGCGGTGCGCCGCGCCACCCGCAGCTTGGCCGACCGCGCGCGCGGATTGCGCGGCAATTTCGGCGTCGTCCGGGGCGACGGCGCGCTGCGGTCAGCAGCGTGAACGCGCGGCGGTGTCGGCCTCGGTCGCCGGGGCATAGCGGTTGGCGTTCGCCTCGCCGCCCGAGCGCAAGCTGGAAGAACCGCTTCACGATCCGGTCCTCGAGCGAGTGGAAGGTCACGACCGCCAGCATGCCGCCCGGGCTTCAGCGCGCGTTCGGCGGCCGTCAAGCCCTCGGCCAGTTCGCCGAATTCGGCGTTCACCGCGATGCGGATCGCCTGGAAGCTGCGGGTCGCGGGGTGGCTCTGCCCCGGCTTCGGGCGCGGCAGGCAGCGCGCGACGATCTCGGCCAGCTTGCAGCGTGCGTGGCGATCGGCACGACCGCGCGCGCCGCGACGATGGCGCGCGCGATCCGGCGCGAGGCGCGCTCTTCGCCGTAGTGATAGAGGATGTCGGCCAGAACGCTCCTCGCTCGCGGTGTTCACCAGATCGGCGGCGCTGTCGCCCGCCTGGCTCATCCGCATGTCGAGCGGGCCGTCCTTCATGAAGGAAAACCCGCGCTCGGCCTGGTCGAGCTGCATCGAGCGACACGCCAAGGTCCAGCACCACCCCGTCCAGCGGTTCGCCCGCAAGCCGGTCGAGGTCCGAGAAGGTGCCCTCGACCAGCGTCAGCCGGTCGCCGTAAGCCGCCGCCCAGCCCGCCGCCATCGTCGAGCGCCAGCGGATCGCGGTCGATCCCGATGACCGCGGCCGGCCCCCGCCTCCAGCAGACCCGCGCGCATAGCCGCCCGCGCCGAAGGTTCCGTCCAGCCAGACGCCCGACACGGGCGCAACCGCGTCCAGCAACGGGCGCAGCAGGACCGGGAACATGCGGCGGGCGGTCGAAAGCCGGGCCGCTGAGTGCCATGCATCACGCCTCCGGGTCGGGCAGCAGCGCAAGCATGTCCAGCCCGCCCTCGAGTTCCTCGAATTCCGTGGCGGCCTGGGCCGCGATCTCGGCCTCGTAGGCCTCGCGCTTCCACAGCTGGAAGGTTTCGAGCGCGCCGGCGAAGGTCGCCTCGACGCCCGAGGCCAGGTCTTCGCCGGTGAAGCCCGATCTTCTCGCGCACCTTCTGGCGGCAGGACGATGCGGCCATCCTCGTCGACCTCGACCGTCACCGACAGGGTGATCAGGTTGCGTTCCAGGAAGCGGCGCTTGGGCGAGCCCTTGGGCAGCTTCGCGATCAGCTGCTCGACCCGGCGCATTTCGAGGATGGAATAGCATTCGACGAAGTGTCGCGCGCTCGTCGCCATAGACCATGACGACCTCGGGCGCGGGCTTTCGGGACAGGACGGATCGCCCGCTTCGAGGACGCGGCGGAAGGCCGCCGGGATCGAGACCCGCGCCTTGCCGTCAACCTTCTGGTTGAACTCGCCTCTGAACGTCTCCGCCATGGGCCTTGCGGCTCCCTCACTGTCCGTAATGCCGGGCCCTGAAACGGACAACGGCGGATCGGGATGCTGCCACTCCCGATCCGCCGCCCTCGTCCCATCACTGGGTCCGTCCAGCTACGCGCGCCACCTGGGGGGATGTCTGCTCGCGTGCGCGCCGGATCTCTTGTCGTCTCGAAAGCGGCGGTTGCCTGTATGAAACCTGCCTTCGCCTGTTCGGGGTCTTGGGCCGCCCCTCTTTGTCGTGTTCCCGCCGCCTTCGATGAAAAAGGGATGCCATGGGATTTCACGGGAAGCAACGGGTTTGTTCGGAGCAATTCGCAGCATTCAGATCTGGAGAAAATCCCTTTGCATGCCTAGCGATGAGTCGTTCTGGCACTGGTTGCGTTGCCAGCGAGATACAGACACAAGATATGGGAAAACGAAAGCGATCAGACGAGATTCCATGATTTCCCGGTAGACGATGGAATACCGCCGAGCACTTGCAAATACGAGGAGAACAAACAACGAAAATGGGACAGCAGTTCCCGCCCTCACACCCGGTCTCACGGCCGTGATTCGTCGTGACCGGGCCATTCGGCGGCCAGCCGTTCAGATCATCCCATGAAATCCCGGAAGGGATTCGCCCGTGTCAGGCCATCCCGCCCGCCACCAGCCGCTGCGGCCAGCGCGGCATAGGCCTGCGGCCACCGGCCCGTCGCCCGCGGCGATCGGCGTGCCCGCAGTCGCCCGCCACCCGCACGTCGAGGCTCAGCGGCAACTCGCCCAGGAACGGCAGGTCCAGCTTCGCCGCCTCGGCCCGCGACGCCGCCATGGCCGAAGATATGCGCCTCATGCCCGCAGTTCGGGCAGATATAGGTCGACATGTTCTCGATCAGCCCCAGGACCGGCGTCTTCAGCTTGCTGGAACATGTCGAGCGCCTTGCGCGCATCCAGCAGCGCCACGTCCTGCGGCGTGCGACACGACGATGGCCCCGGTCAGGTGCGTGCGCTGGCACAGCGTCAGCTGGATATCCCCGGTCCCCGGCGGCAGGTCGACGATCAGCACGTCCAGCTTCCCCCAGTCCACCTGGGTCAGCAGCTGCTGCAGCGCGCCCATGATCATCGGCCCGCGCCAGACCACCGCCTCGTCCTCCTTCAGCATCAGCCCGATCGACATCATGGTCACGCCATGCGCCTGCAGCGGGATGATCGTCTTGCCGTCGGGCGAGGCCGGGCGCTTCGATCACGCCCATCATGCGCGGCTGCGACGGACCGTAGATGTCGGCATCCAGCAGCCCGACCCGCCGCCCCTGCCGCGCCAGCGCCACGGCGAGGTTGGACGACGACGGTGGATTTGCCCACCCCGCCCTTGCCCGAGGCGATGGCGAGGATCCGGTCCACCCCGGTGATCCGCTGCGGCCCGCCCTGCTGCGGCGTCGGATGCTGGCCGATCTTCAGGTTCGGCGGCGGTGCCTTGGCCGCCGGGCCATGCGCCGTCAGCACGACCTGCACCTGCGCCACGCCCGGCAGGCCACGCAACACCGCCTCGGCCGCCGCGCGCACCGGCTCCAGCGCGCGCGCCTCGTCCGGGTCGGCCGCCTCGATCACGAATCGCACCCGGTCGCCCTCGATCGCCAGCGCGCGGACCAGATCGCGCGACACCAGATCGCCGCCGTCGGGAAGAGAGATGCGGGCCAGGGCCTGCATCACGGCCTCGCGGGTGACGGACATGCGTTTCTCCTTCGCCTTACCTTTGGGCATAGCTTGTCGTTTGCGCGGCAAGGGCAAGGGGAAGTTTTCCAAATGCTCAAAAATCGGGCGAACCCGCTGGAAATATCATGAAAATTTCATGAACGAAGCCATGCAGATGCTGCATGGCAGCATTGTCGATGCTACGCATTGTGCATGTGCAGCATCGGGTTATGTTTGCGCTAACGGTTCGGCCAGAGATGGACCTGCCGACAACAAATTGAGGCTGATGACATGGCATATGCAAACACGACCCGCGCCGCACAAGGTGGCTTCGCCGATCGTTTCGCCGCGATCGTGGCTTCGGTGAAGACCGCCCTCGTCAAGCGCGCGGATGTACACCCAGACCTAGCGCGAACTGAACGCCCTGACCGACCGCGAACTTGCCGATCTCGGCATCCATGCAGTCGATGATCGCGCAGATCGCCCACGAGGCGGCCTACGGCAAGTGAGTTTCTTGCGGAACGTCCCTACCTCCTCCCGGGGGCGTTCGTAGCAAAAGCGGCGGCACTTCTCCTCCTCCCTGGTGCCGCCGCCCTTTCTTCCGAAGCCCACAGGCTTCGACAGGGTGTTTGAGCGGCTCCACCTCCTCCCGGGGCCGATCGGACCAGCGGCGGCCCCCTCCTCCTCCCTGGGGTCGCCGCACTCCTCTTCCGGGTGACGGGCCCGGGCGCCCCTCATCCAACCTGATACGCGGGGCCCCTCCCTCCTCCCTGGGCCTGGCGTTGCAGGCGGCGGCTCCCTCCTCCTCCCTGGCGCCGCCGCACCTTCCTTCCGGGTTGCGGGCCATCCGGCCCCATGCCCGATCCGATACGTCGGCCCCTCCTCCTCCCTGGGCTGGCGTGAACGGCGGCGGCCCCACTCCTCCTCCCTGGGGCCGCCGCACCTTCCCCGGCATGGCAGCGGTTGCGCCCGACCACCGGTTGCGGCTAGTCGGGCGGACGGCAGGAGGGCATCATGCGCATTTCCCTGATTTCGGCGGCCCTCGTGGCCGCGCTGGTCGGCTATGGCTCGACCGATCGCGCTGGTGCTGTCGGCCGCGGCGGCGGTTGGCGCGACGCCGGCGCAGACGGCAAGCTGGGTCTTCGCCGGTCTGCCTCGCCAAGGCGGTCGGGCAGCGCGTTCCTGTCCTGGTACGCCCGCGTGCCGGTGGTGCTGGCCTGGTCCACGCCCGGCGCCGCGCTGATCGCGGCCACCAGCGGCATCACGATGGCCGCAGGCGGTGGGGGCCTTCATCCTCGCCGGGGCTGCTGATCGCCCTGACCGGGGCGATCCGGCCCCTGGGCCGCGCTCGTCGCGCGCGATCCCCGACGGCATCGCGGCGGGGATGCTGGCGGGCGTGCTGCTGCCCTTCGTGCTGAAACTGCGCCGGGGCGGTGCAGGCTTCGCCCGGCGCTGGTCCTGCCGATGATCGCGGTCTTCGCCGCTGGTGCGGCTGTGGAACCCGTCCTTCGCCGTGCTGGCCGCGCTGGCCGTCGGTGCTGGCGCTCGGCCTTCGGCCGGGGCGCGAGCCTGCCGCATCCTGGCCTCGCCGCTGCCCGACCCTGATGTTCATCGCGCCCGAGTTCGAACCCGGCGGTGCTGATCGGTCTTGGCCTGCCGCTCTACCTTGTGACCATGGCCTCGCAGAACCTGCCGGGCTTCGCCACGCTGCGCGCGGCGGGGTACGAGCCGCCGGTGCGCCCCGCGCTGACGGTCACCGGCGGCCTCTCGGCCCTGTCGGCGCTTTTCGGCGCGCATACGATCAGCATGGCCGCGATCACGGCGGCGATCTGCCTTGGCGACGACGTGCATCCCGACCGGGCGCAGCGCTGGAAGGTGGCCTCGCCTATGCCGCGATCTGGGTGCGCTCGGCCTCTTCGGCCCGCCGATGATCGCGCGTCATCGCCGCCCTGCCCGCCCCGCTGGTGACGGCGCTGGTGGCGCTCGCCCTGCTCGGGCCGCTGACGGGCGCGCTGAGCGGGGCCTTCGCCGCCCTGCCGCAGCGCTTCGCCGCCACCGTGACGCTGACCGTCACCGCCTCGGGCGTCGCCGTTCTTCGGGATCGGCGCGGCCTTCTGGGGGCTTCTGGCCGGGCTGGCGGTCTTCGGGCTGGAACGGCTGCGAAGCGCTCCGCAGCGCCTGACCCCTGCCATCTTCTGTTCACAAGTATCCCGGGGGTGCGTGGTGCGAGTCCCCACGGCACGGCTGTCCGCGGCTGGCCCGCGCAGCGCCCTTCAGAACGGCACGTCGTCCGCCTGCCGCGGCGCTGCGCACGAAGCGCGCGACGACCTTCTTGATCCCGGCCTTGTCGAAGTCGATGTCCAGCTTGTCGCCCTCGATCCCCACGACCGTCGCCATAGCCGAACTTCTGGTGGAACACCCGGTCGCCCATGCGCGAAGGACGACACCGCCGTCGGCGTCGATCACCATGTCCCGCGCCTCGCGCGGCTGGCGCCATCGGGCCGGCGCCCCGCGCTGCTCCTGCATCCGCTTCCAGCCGGGCGAGTTGTAGACATCCGCCTTCGCCACCCGGTCCTCGATGCGACCCGAAGCCCATGCCGCGCCGCCGCCCCAAAGCCGCCGCCGTAAAGGCCGGGCGGCGGTCAGCACCTCCACATGCGCCGCGGGCAGCTCGTCGATGAAGCGCGAGGGCAGCGCGGATTGCCACTGGCCATAGACCCGGCGGTTGGCCGCAAAGGAGATCGTGCAAAGCTCCTCGGCCCGCGTGATGCCGACATAGGCCAGCCGCCGCTCCTCCTCCAGCCCCTTCAGCCCGCTCTCGTCCATGCTGCGCTGGCTGGGGAACAGCCCGTCCTCCCAGCCCGGCAGGAAGACCACGGGAAACTCCAGCCCCTTGGCCGCGTGCAGGGTCATGATGCTGACCTTCTCGGCCGCCTCTTCGGTGTCGTTGTCCATGATCAGCGCGACGTGTTCGAGGAAGCCCTGCAGGTTGTCGAACTGCTCCAGCGCCTTGACCAGTTCCTTCAGGTTCTCCAGCCGCCCCGGCGCCTCGGGCGTCTTGTCGTTCTGCCACATCTCGGTGTAGCCGCTCTCGTCCAGGATCATCTCGGCCAGTTCGATATGGCTGCGCCCCGCCTGCAGCGTCGGCGCGTGCCAGCGGTCGATCCCGTCGACAAAGGCCCGCAGCTGCCCCGCCCCCTTGCCGCCGATGCCGCCCTCGGCCAGCAGCCTCCGCGCGCCGTCGTGCAGCGACAGGCCGTTCGCGCGGGCGAGCGCGCTGGATCGTCTGCTGCGCCTTGTCGCCCAGGCCCCGCTTGGGCGTGTTCACCACCCGCTCGAAGGCCAGATCGTCGTCGGGGCTGACGGCCAGGCGGAAATAGGCCATCGCATCGCGGATCTCGAGCCGTTCGTAGAAGCGCGGGCCGCCGATCACGCGGTAGGGCAGACCGATGGTCAGGAACCGGTCCTCGAAGGCGCGCATCTGGTGGCTGGCGCGCACGAGGATCGCCGATGTCGTCCAGGTCCGACCGGATCCGTCCGCGCGTGCCGCGCTGCAGATCGCCTCGACCTCTTCGCCGATCCAGCGCGCCTCTTCCTCGCCGTCCCAGTGGCCGATCAGGCGCACCTTCTCGCCCGTCTTCTCCTCGGTCCACAGCGTCTTGCCCAGCCGCCCGGCGTTGGCCGCGATCACCCCGCGGCCGCGGCAAGGATATGCGGGGTCGAGCGGTAGTTCTGCTCCAGCCGGATCACCTCCGCGCCGGGAAAATCCTTCTCGAACCGCAGGATGTTGCCCACCTCGGCCCCGCGCCAGCCGTAGATCGACTGGTCGTCGTCGCCCACGCAGCAGATGTTGTGATGCGCCTGCGCCAGCAGCCGCAGCCACAGGTACTGGGCGACGTTGGTGTCCTGATACTCGTCCACCAGAATGTAGCGGAACCAGCGCTGATACTGCGCCAGCACGTCCGGGTGGGTCTGGAAGATCGTGACGCAATGCAGCAGCAGGTCGCCGAAATCGACGGCGTTCAGCGTCTTCAGCCGCTCCTGATAGGCCTCATAAAGCTCGGTCCCCCGGTTGTTGTAGGCCCCCGCTTCCGACGACGGCACCTTGGTCCGGCGTCAGCGCGCGGTTCTTCCAGCCGTCGATCAGCCCCGCCAGCATCCGCGCGGGCCAGCGCTTTTCGTCGATGTTGGCGGCGGCGATCAGCTGCTTCAGCAGCCGAAGCTGGTCGTCGGTGTCGAGGATGGTGAAGTTCGACTTCAGCCCCACCAGTTCCGCATGGCGGCGCAGGATCTTGACGCTGATGCGAGTGGAAGGTGCCCATCCAGGGCATCCCCTCGACCGCCTCGCCCAGCATCCGGCCCACGCGGTCCTTCATCTCGCGCGCGGCCTTGTTGGTGAAGGTCACGGCGAGGATCTCGTTCGGCCGGGCGCGCTGCCGTGGCGCAGCAGATGCACGATGCGCGCGGTCAGCGCCTTGGTCTTGCCCGTCCCCGCCCCCGCCAGCATCAGGACCGGCCCGTCCAGCGCCTCGACCGCCGCGCGCTGCGCGGGGTTCAGGTCGTCGAGATAGGGCGCAGGCCGCGCGGCCATCGCGCGCGCGACAGCGGCACGGCCGCCTCGAAGGCATCCTGTTCGTCGAAGCTGCTCATCGCTGCAATGTTAGCGCGGGTGGCGGTCGAGTTAAAGAACTGTTCTACATATGTTCGCGCGCGAAGGCGAAATGGCACCGCTCTTCGTGCGTTTCACCGACTGGACGTCGCCACCTGCCGCGTACCGCGCCCCCTCGCCCGCCCGCGGCGGGACCCGGAACACGCTGATCTGCCTGCAAAACAGGCGCTTCAAACGCGCGCCGCCCCGCAACTGCTGCTTTCCTTCGCAAATCCGCCCCGCTCCGCCGCTTGCGGGCCTTGCGCTGCACCGCAGCGGCCCTAGAGTGAGCCGGTCAGCCTGCCAACCGGAGCGCGTTTCGATGGCCGAATTCCAGCAAGATCCTGGTCGCCAACCGGGGCGAGATCGCCATCCGCGTGATGCGCGCCGCGAACGAGATGGGCAAGAAGACGGTCGCCGTCTATGCCGAGGAGGACAAGCTGGGCCTGCACCGCTTCAAGGCGGACGAGGCCTACCGGATCGGCGAGGGCCTCGGCCCGGTCGCGGCCTATCTGTCGATCCCCGAGATCATCCGGGTCGCCAAGCTGTCCGGGGCGGATGCGATCCATCCGGGCTATGGCCTGCTGTCCGAGAACCCCGATTTCGTCGATGCCTGCGAGCAGGCGGGCATCATCTTCATCGGCCCCACGCGCCGAGACGATGCGCGCCCTTGGCGACAAGGCCAGCGCGCGGCGCGTGGCGATGGAGGCGGGCGTGCCGGTCATCCCCGCGACCGAGGTGCTGGGCGACGATATGGACGCGATCAAGCGCAGGCGGCCGAAGTCGGCTATCCGCTGATGCTCAAGGCCATCCTGGGGCGGCGGCGGGCGCGGCATGCGCCCGATCAACGGACCCGAGGACGAGCTTGAGGCGACAAGGTGCGCGAGGGCCGGCGCGAGGCCGAGGCCGCCTTCGGCAACGGCGAGGGCTATCTCGAAAAGATGATCCTGCGCGCCCGCCATGTCGAGGTGCAGATCCTCGGCGACAAGCACGGGCAACATCTATCACCTGTGGGAACGCGACTGCACCGTGCAGCGCCGCAACCAGAAGGTCGTCGAACGCGCCCCCGCCCCCTACCTGACGCAGGCGCAGCGCGAAGAGGTCTGCGAGATGGCCAAGCGCATCTGCGCCCATGTGAACTACGAATGCGCGGGCACGGTCGAGTTCCTGATGGATATGGACACGGGCAAGTTCTACTTCATCGAGGTGAACCCCCGCGTCCAGGTCGAACATACCGTCACCGAAGAGGTGACCGGCATCGACATCGTGCAGGCCCAGATCCTGATCGAGGAAGGCAAGACGCTGGCCGAAGCGACGGGCGTTGCCCGGCAGGAAGACGTGATGCTGAACGGCCACGCGCTGCAATGCCGGGTCACGACCGAAGACCCGCAGAACAACTTCATCCCCGACTATGGCCGCCTGACCGCCTATCGCTCGCGCCACCGGCAACGGCATCCGGCTCGACGGCGGCACGGCCTATGCGGGGGCGGTCATCACGCGCTACTACGACTCGCTGCTGGTCAAGGTCACCGCCCACGCGCAGACGCCCGAAAAGGCGATCGCCCGGATGGACCGCGCGCTGCGCGAGTTCCGCATCCGGGGGGTAGCACGAACATCGACTTCGTCGTCAACCTTCTGAAGCACCCGACCTTCCTGAACGACACCTACACGACCAAGTTCATCGACACGACGCCGGAGCTCTTCCAGTTCCGCAAGCGCCGCAGGACCGGGCGACCAAGATCCTGACCTACATCGCCGACATCACGGTGAACGGCCATCCCGAGACGGCGGGCCGGCCGAAACCCGCGGCCGAGCGCGGACGCCCAAGCCCCCGGCGCCGAACGGCACGACCCCGCGATGGGCACCCGCAACCTGCTGGAGCAGAAGGGACCGCAGGCCGTCGCCGACTGGATGAAGGCGCAGAAGAAGGTGCTGATCACCGACACCACGATGCGCGACGGGCACCAGACGCCTGCTGGCCACCCGGATGCGGTCGATCGACATGATCCGCGTGGCCCCGGCCTATGCCGCGAACCTGCCGCGGTCTCTTCAGCGTCGAATGCTGGGGCGGGGCCACCTTCGACGTGGCCTACCGCTTCCTGCAGGAATGCCCGTGGCAGCGCCTGCGCGACCTGCGCGCGGCCATGCCGAACGTGATGACCCAGATGCTGCTGCGCGCCTCGAACGGGGTGGGCTACACCAACTACCCCGACAACGTGGTGCAGGCCTTCGTGGCGCAGGCCGCGAAGATCGGGCGTCGACGTGTTCCGCGTCTTCGACAGCCTGAACTGGGTCGAGAACATGCGCGTCGCGATGGACGCGGTGATCGAGGCGAACAAGGTCTGCGAAGGCACGATCTGCTACACCGGCGACCTTCTGGACCCGGCCCGGTCGAAGTATGACCTGAAATACTACGTGCAGCATGGGCAAGGAGCTGAAGGCCGCGGGCGCGCATGTGCTGGGGCTGAAGGACATGGCGGGGCTGCTGAAACCCGCCTCGGCCCGCGTCCTGGTCAAGGCGCTGAAGGAAGAGGTGGGCCTGCCGATCCATTTCCACACCCATGACACCAGCGGGCATTGCCGGCGGCCACGATTCTTGCCGCCTGCGACGCGGGCGTGGATGCGGTGGATGCCGCGATGGACGCCTTCTCGGGCGGCACCTCGCAGCCCTGCCTCGGCTCCATCGTCGAGGCGCTGAAGAACACCGACCGCGACACCGGTCTCGACATCGGCCGCGATCCGCGAGATCTCGAACTACTGGGAACAGGTGCGCGCGCAATACGCGGCCTTCGAGAGCGGCCTGCCCGCGCCCGCCTCCGAGGTTTACCTGCACGAGATGCCCGGCGGCCAGTTCACCAACCTCAAGGCACAGGCGCGCAGCCTGGGGCTGGAGGAGCGCTGGCACGAGGTGGCGCAGACCTATGCCGACGTGAACCAGATGTTCGGCGACATCGTGAAGGTCACGCCCTCGTCCAAGGTCGTGGGCGACATGGCGCTGATGATGGTGGCGCAGGGCCTGACCCGCGCGCAGGTCGAGGATCCGGCCGTGGACGTGGCCTTCCCGGACTCGGTCGTCGACATGATGAAGGGCAATCTCGGCCAGCCCCATGGCGGCTGGCCCGCAGGCCATCCAGAAGAAGGTGCTGAAGGGCGAGACCGCCGCTGACCGACCGCCCCGGCGCGATCCTGCCCCCCGTCGATCTGGAGGCGACGCGCACCAAGCTCGCGACCGACCTGGGCCTGGACGAGGACGATGCGCAGGGCGAGACGGTGGATGACGAGGACCTGAACGGCTACCTCATGTATCCCAAGGTCTTCATGGACTACCGGGCGCGCCACCGCACCTACGGCCCCGTGCGCGTGCTGCCGACCCGGACCTTCTTCTACGGCATGGAGCCGGGCGAAGAGATCACCGCCGAGATCGACCCCGGCAAGACGCTGGAAATCCGCCTGCAGGCCGTGGGCGAGACGACCGACGACGGCGACGTGCGGGTGTTCTTCGAACTGAACGGCCAGCCCCGCGTGATCCGCGTGCCGAACCGCGCGGTCAAGGCCAAGACCGCCGCCAAGCCCAAGGCCGCCGAGGGCAACCCCGCCCATGTCGGCGCGCCGATGCCCGGCTCCATCGCCACCATCGCGGTGACGGCGGGGCAGAAGGTCAAGGCGGGCGACCTGCTGCTGACCATCGAGGCGATGAAGATGGAAACCGGCCTGCACGCCGACCGCGACGGCGACGGTGAAGGCCGTCCACGTCCCCCCGGCGCGCAGATCGACGCGAAGGACCTGCTGATCGAGCTGGAGGTCTGAGCAGGCTGCGGAATCTCGCAGCCGGTCGAAATTCCCTCTTGCAGTGCCCGCGCGGAGTTTATAGATCACCCCCACCCAAGGATGCGGGCGTAGCTCAGGGGTAGAGCATAACCTTGCCAAGGTTAGGGTCGTGAGTTCGAATCTCATCGCCCGCTCCAGAATCTCTCACGAGATGAAGCGGTTAAAGGGTCGCCCCAGGGCGGCCCTTCGCGTTTTGGCCCGATGTCAGGACGATGCCGATCTTGCGGCGGCGAACTCCGCGCGGCGCTCAGTCGAGCATCCGAGGCCGGTTCCGCACCGGGCCGCGCTGGATGTCGACGCCCAGGACGATCGCCCATCCGCCCAGTTTCTCCACAATGTCCTGTGCGGTGGGCTGGCGGTCGAACACCACCTCGCGCACCCGTCCACCCTGTTGGCACGACACGACGAAGCGTGTCTCGATCGAGGCCAGCGCCCGCCTCCGGCCCTCGCGCAGCCGGGCGAGGACGTCGCGGCCCGAAGACAGCCCGAAGTTCAGATACAGCGGTTCCGGAGCCATGCCGCATCTCCTGCGCATTCGGGTTCGACTTGGGTTACGCCGGCGAACGGGGCACCGTCCCGGGTCGTCTGCGCGCCATGGCAGTGCAGGATCACGTCTTCCGGCAGCGGAACGAAAGGCCGGCGGCGTGAGATTGGCAGATCGCGGTCATTCGGAAAGGCGGGCGGCAGAGCGGTATCCATGACTTTCTCCTGCTTGGCATCATCCATTCCGAACCCAATTCCACCGCGCACACGAAGCCTGGTCTGGATCGAAACCCGGTCATGGGATGGAACCGTGACACAATAAAGCCTTAGTCTTGTCAAGCATTTGCCGGATTTCACGTTTTCCGCCGACCGCTTCGCAACTGCCGCGCGTCTTCCCAACCATGCCCAGCTTTTCCTGCGAAACAGTTCCCGGAAACTGTTTCCTTCTCGCTTACAAAATACAGCTCCGCCGAACCGCCACGGGCCGCTTTCGCACCCCCAACGAATCGGGCAGCCCGACCCTCCCCCCTTTCCACTCAAGGCCGCGCTGCCTATAAGGCCCCGAAGCCAAGGCGGAGGCCGACATGCGGCAGGCAGAGATCACCCGGACCACGACCGAAACGGCGATCACCGCCTCGGTCGCGCTCGACGGCAGCGGATCGCACCGGATGGCGACGGGCATCGGCTTCTTCGACCACATGCTCGACCAGCTGGCGCGGCACTCGCTCATCGACATGGCCGTGACCGCCAAGGGCGACCTGCACATCGACGACCACCACACGGTCGAGGATTGCGGCATCGCGCTCGGGCAGGCCCTGGCCAAGGCGCTTGGCGACAAGCGCGGCATCCGCCGCTACGGCGAATGCGCGCTGCCGATGGACGACGCGCAGGTGCGCTGCGCGCTCGACCTGTCGGGGCGGCCCTACCTTGTCTGGAACGTGCCTTTCCCGACGCCAAAGATCGGCAATTTCGATACCGAGCTGGTGCGCGAGTTCTTTCAGGCGCTTCGCCACCCATGGCGGCATCACGCTGCATGTCGATCTGATCCACGGGATCAACAGCCACCACATCGCCGAGGCCGCCTTCAAGGCCGTCGCCCGCGCCCTGCGCATGGCGGTCGAGGCCGACCCGCGGGCGGGCGGCGCGATCCCCTCGACGAAGGGCGCGCTGTGAGCCTGACGGTTCTGGTCGACTACGAAAGCGGCAACCTGCACTCGGCCGAGAAAGCCTTCCAGCGCATGGCGGCCGAGGGCGACGGGGGCGAGGTGCTGGTCAGCGCCCGGCCCGAGGACGTGGCCCGCGCCGACCGCATCGTGCTGCCCGGCGACGGGGCCTTTCCCGCCTGCCGTCGCGCGCTCGGAGACCTGGGCGGGCTGTCCGAGGCGCTGGTCGAAGCGGTCAGCGAGCGGGGGCGCCCGTTCCTGGGCATTTGCGTGGGGATGCAGATGCTCGCCACGCGGGGGCTTGAGTATGAGCCGACTGCCGGGCTTCGGACTGGATCGGCGGCGAGGTGGTGCGTATCGACCCCGCCGACCCGTCGCTCAAGGTGCCGCACATGGGTTGGAACGACCTCGTGATCGACCGCCCGCACCCGGTGCTGGCCGGGATCGCCACGGGCGACCACGCCTACTTCGTCCATTCCTACCACTTCCGCGTGGCCGAGCCTGCCCATCTTCTGGCGCATGTGCGATTATGGCGGGCCGGTCACGGCCATCGTCGGGCGCGGACAACGTGATCGGCACGCAGTTCCACCCCGAGAAAAGCCAGCGCGCCGGGCTGCGGCTGATCGCCAACTTCCTGCGCTGGCGGCCCTGACCCGCCGCCGGATCAGTTCACCCGGCTCCACGTCCCTCCGTCCCGGCAGATGCCCAGGACACAGCCCGAGACCTGAAGCGCGTCGCCGCTGAGCTGCATCTTCGAGTTGTAGGTCTTGTCGCGGTCCGGCGACCAGATCTTGCCATCGCCATAGGCCCCTTCGCCCTGCGCGACCATGTCCCAGACGATCCGCTTGCCGACATTGGGCGAGGCGATCTCGGCACCGCCCGCATCAAAGGCCTTGACCAGCGTGCCACAGAAGGCCGGGCCACAGGGCGCGATCCGGACATGGCCGAAGTGACCGTTGTCGTCGGCTTTCGTCTTCCAGGTTCCCTCGACCGGATCGGCCAGTGCCGCCCCTGCAACCAGCATCAGGGCCGCCGCGAGTGTCAGATGTCTCATGTTCCGTCCTCCCCTTCTTGTCCGCAGTGTCGGCAGGGCGCGACCCGTCTGGCAAGCGTGACGTCGGGTTGCGGCCGGCGCGTCGCGCCCCATGCGAAAGACCGCGGCGACCGCGACCGGAGCCTGCCCATGATCCTCTACCCCGCCATCGACCTGAAGGACGGCCAGTGCGTGCGCCTTCTGCGCGGAGAGATGTCGGCGGCGACCGTCTTCGGCGACGACCCGGCGGCGCAGGCGGCGGCGTTCGAGACGGCGGGCTGCGAATGGCTGCACCTCGTGGACCTGAACGGGGCCTTCGCCGGACACCCCGGTGAACGGCGCGGCGGTCGAGGCGATCCTGGCCCGCGTGACGGTGCCGTGCCAGCTGGGCGGCGGCATCCGCGACATGGCCACCATCGAGGGTTGGCTGGCGCGTGGCCTCGCCCGCGTCATCCTCGGCACGGTGGCGGTGGAGAACCCCGCTCTGGTGCGCGAGGCCGCCCGCGCCTTCCCGGGGCAGGTCGCCGTCGGCATCGACGCCCGCAAGGGCCGCGTCGCGACCCGTGGCTGGGCGGAAGAGACCGACGTGCAGGCCACCGATCTTGCGCGAAGCTTCGAGGATGCGGGCGTCGCCGCGATCATCTACACCGACATCGACCGCGACGGCGCGATGGCGGGGCCGAATGTCGAGGCGACCGCCGCGCTTGCCCGCGCCGTCACGATCCCCGTCATCGCCTCGGGCGGCGTGTCGTCGCTGGTCGACCTCATCGCGCTGCGCGACACGGGCGTGATCGCCGGGGCCATCTCGGGCCGTGCGCTCTACGACGGGGCGCTGGACCTGGCCGAGGCTATCGCGGCGCTGCGCGGCTGAGTTACTTCAGCCGAATGCAGAAATGCTTGCGCACCGGCGCCTCGATCCGCCAGGTGCCCGAGAAATTCGCCTCCACGGCAAAGGCATCGCCCGCCCGCATGGTCACCGGGGTGCCGCCGTCCGGGGTGATGGTGATCTGCCCCTCGATCAGGTGGACGAACTCGTAGAAGGCGTAGCGCGCATGCCAGGTGCCGGGCGTCGCCTCCCACGTCCCGCTGATCACCGCGCCGTCCTGCGACGTGTGCTGCACCCAGGTCTTCATCGTCGGGTTGCCCTCGACCTTGGTCCAGCCGTCGAGGTCGGTCAGCCGGGGATCGGGGCCGGGCGCGGGAAGGCGGAAAACCGTGTCGGTCATGTCGGATCATCCAGTGGATCATTGCGGGCTGTTGCTGTCCTATGGCCCGGGGGCCACGGTGGCAAGGGCCGCCTCGGACAGAGCGCCTGCCGAACTTTCGCATCCATTGCGCAAAGCGACGGGTTCTGGTTTCTGCGGGGCGACACCCGAGGATCGAGGGGGACGAGACGCATGCACATCCGCGAGGCGACGGCGCAGGACGCGGGTCACCTGACCCGCTTCATCAACATGGCCGCCGACGATCTGCCGCTGCTCTTCTGGCGCAAGCAGGTCGGCCCCGACGGCGATCCCTGGGCCTACGGGCGCGAGCGGGCGGCGCGCGAGACCGGCCATTTCTCGTTCCGCAACGCCTGGCTGGCCGAGATCGAGGGCGAGGTGGCCGCCTGCCTGCTGGGTTATCCTGCCGACGAGACGCCCTCGCCGATCGACCCAGATACCTCCGCCGTCTTCGTGCCTCTTCTGGAACTCGAGGCGCTGGCGCCCGGCTCGTGGTATCTGAACGTGCTTGCGACCTACGACAGTTTCCGGGGCCGCGGCTGCGGTAGCGCGCTCCTCGCCCATGCCGAGGACATGGCTCGCCGCGCGGGCCGCGCCGAGATCAGCCTGATAACTGCCGATACCCACCAGGACGCCCGCCACCTCTACGCCGCCAAAGGCTACCGCGAACGCGCCCGCCGCGCCGTGGTGCGCGAGGACTGGCAGGTGGAGGCGAGCGAGTGGATCCTGATGACGAAGGGGGTTGCGGGGTAACTTGCCCGCTGGACGGTGCCGCTCGCGCTGGACCCGCCACCCCTTCCCTTTTCCGCCCCGACCGGACACATAGGGCCAAAGGACCCGGCCCATGCTCAAGACCCGCATCATCCCCTGCCTCGACGTGGCCGACGGCCGCGTGGTCAAGGGCGTCAACTTCGTCGACCTGATCGACGCGGGCGACCCGGTCGAGGCCGCCCGCGCCTATGACGCGGCCGGGGCGGACGAGCTGTGCTTTCTCGACATCCACGCCACGCACGAGAACCGCGGCACGATGTTCGACCTTGTCACCCGCACCGCCGAGCAGTGCTTCATGCCGCTGACCGTGGGCGGCGGCGTCCGCACGCCCGAGGATGTGCGCGCGCTGCTGCTGGCGGGCGCCGACAAGGTCAGCTTCAACTCCGCCGCCGTCGCCGACCCCGATGTGGTGGCCCGCGCCGCCGACCGCTTCGGCAGCCAGTGCATCGTCGTGGCCATCGACGCCAAGACCGTCGCGCCCGGGCGGTGGGAGATCTTCACCCACGGCGGCCGCAAGCCCACCGGCATCGACGCGGTGGACTTCGCCCGCACCGTCGCCGCCAAGGGGGCGGGCGAGATCCTGCTGACCAGCATGGACCGCGACGGCACCCGCGGCGGGCTTCAACATCCCCCTCACCCGCGCCATTGCCGACGCGGTGGCGATCCCGGTCATCGCCAGCGGCGGCGTCGGCACGCTCGACCACCTGGTCGAGGGCGTGACCGAGGGCCATGCCAGCGCCGTCCTCGCCGCCTCGATCTTCCATTTCGGCACCTTCACGATCGGCGAGGCCAAGGCCCACATGGCCGCCGCCGGCATCCCGATGAGGCTCTCATGACCGCGCTCGACCGCCTCGCCGCCACCATCGCGGCCCGCAAGGGCGCCGACCCCGAGACAAGCTGGACCGCCAAGCTGCTGGCCAAGGGTCCCGAGAAATGCGCCGAGAAGTTCGGCGAGGAGGCGGTCGAGGCGATCATCGAGGCGGTGAAGGGCGACCGCGCCGCCCTGACGGCCGAGGCGGCGGACGTGCTCTACCACCTGCTCGTCATGCTGGCCGCGCGCGACGTGACGCTGGCCGAGGTGCTGGCCGAGCTGGAGCGGCGCGAGGGCCGGTCGGGGCTGGACGAGAAGGCCGCGCGCGGTCAGTAGCCGCCGGCGGGCGTCCTGATGCGCAGGCGCGGAATCTCGATGGCCGGGCAGCGGTTCTGGATGACCGTGATCCCCCGCGCCTCGGCCAGCGCCGCCGCCTCGGCATTCTCGACGCCAAGCTGCATCCAGACGGTGCGAAGTCCGGGCAAGACCGTCCAGCGCCTCTTCCACCACGGGCAGGACAAGCTCGGACCGGCGGAAGATATCCACCATGTCCACCGGCGCGTCGATGTCGGACAGGCTCGCCCGGACGGTTTCGTCCAGCACCGACAGGCCCGCATGGCCCGGATTGACCGGGATCACCCGATAGCCATGCGCATGCAGGAACTGCGCGACCCGGTGGCTGGGGCGCAGCGGATTGGGCGACCAGCCGACCAGCGCAATCACGCGCGCCGCACCAAGAATTTCGGGAATTTCGCTGTCCAACGGCATGTCGGGATTTCTAGCACAAAAAAGCGCCCGGACCAGAGGCCGGGCGCCAAGTCGCGGAACGAGGGACAGTGAGTGAAAATGGCTGTGTTCCGAAGCTGCCATTTCCACCACTGACATAGGAACGCCGGCCGCGGATTTAAGTTGCAGTCGCGCAAGCGTGATGGCTCAGCGCCCCGCCGTCGCCGCATAAAGCGCCACCGCGGCCGCGTTGGAGACGTTGAGCGACCCGAAGCCCCCCGGATAGGGGATGCGCACCAGCCGGTCGCAGGTCTCGCGCGTCTTCTCGCGCAGGCCCGGCCCCTCGGCCCCCAGCACGATGCCGACGGGGCGCGTTCCCGCCTGGGCCAGCCCCTCGGCCAGCGTCGCCTCTGCCTCGCCGTCGAGGCCCAGAAGGACAAAGCCCATGCCCTTCAGCGTCTCCATCGCGTCGGACAGGTTCGTCACCCGCAGATAGGGCTGGCGTTCCAGCGCGCCGCTGGCGGTCTTGGCCAGCGCGCCGGTCTCGGGCGCGGAATGGCGGTGCGGGGCGATCACGGCGCGGGCACCGAACACCTCGGCCGAGCGCAGGATCGCGCCCACGTTGTGCGGATCGGTCACCCGGTCCAGCAGCACGACCAGCGGCGCGCCCTTGCCGGTCGTGCAGACCGTCTCCAGATCGCCCCAGTGCAGCGGCCGCGCCTCCAGCGCCGCGCCCTGGTGGACCGAGCCCTCGTCGATCGGCACGTCGAAGCGGCGCGGGTCGACGATCTCGGGCGTCATGCCGCTCGCCGCGATGGCCTCGGTCAGCTTGTCGGCGGCGTTCTTGGTCAGCACCAGCCGCAGCCGCTCGCGCGCCGGGTTGACCAGCGCGTCGCGCACGGCGTGCAGGCCGAAGAGCCAGACCGTCTCGCGCGCCTCGCTGCGGCGGGCGCGTTCCTTCTCGATCACCCAGGCGGGTTTCTGCATCGTCTGTCCCCCGGTTGCGCGGGCGAGAATGCGGCGCGCCCCGCCCCGCCGCAAGGCGATTCTCCCCGGCGCCTTTCGCGCTTGACGCCCCGGGGGGCCTTCGCTATCCACCCCCTCGCGTCGGGCGACGAGCTGCAAGGTGCGGCAGCGGACTGTAACTCCGCCGGGGAGACCCATGCCTGGTTCGATTCCAGGGTCGCCCACCATCCTTCCCGCGCATATCCCCCTCGCCTGTCGCCGGATCGTGGCGCAGGATGTCACCGCAGGCGATCAAGGGAGACCACCATGGACCTGAAACGCAACGGCTCCGCCCCCGCCGAATCCGGCCCCGCCAGCTATTTCACCGGCGCGGTGCGGATCGAGGGGCGGTTCCAGGCCGCGGCCCCGGCGCGGGTGGGCGGGGCGGTGGTGACGTTCGAGCCGGGGGCGCGGACGGCGTGGCACACGCATCCGCTGGGGCAGACGCTGGTGATCCTCTCGGGCCTCGGCTGGGCGCAAAGCGAAGGCGGGCCGGTCGAGGAGCTGCGGCCGGGCGATGTCGTCTGGTTCCCGCCGGGCGAGCGGCATTGGCACGGGGCCACCGACCGCACGGGGATGAGCCATCTGGCCATTGCCGAGGTGCAGGACGGTGTCAGCGTTGTCTGGGCGGAGCATGTGTCGGATGCGGACTATCTCGCGGGGCGCGGCTGACGCGAAGCAGGCTTCGGTCTTGCCCGAGGGCATGTTCTTGTTATGTTCACTTCCATGGCCGCACCCCCGCCCCTGCCCCAACTCGCCCCCTCCCGCGTGCATGAAGCGCAGGGTCCCGGTGCGGCCGTCTTCGCGCTGGTGATGGCGGCGCAGGCACAGGGGCCGGTGGTCTGGATCCGCCCGGCCCATGCGCCCGAGCGGCTGCTGCCCTGGGGGGCCGCGCGGCTGATCGCGCCCGGCCGGCTGATGACGGTGGAGGCCAAGGGCGAGGCCGACCTGCTTTGGGCGATGGAGGAGTGCCTGCGTTCGGGGGCGGCGGGCTTCGTTCTCGCCGCGCCGGAGAAGCCCTTGTCGCTGACCGCCGGGCGGCGGCTGCAACTGGCGGCCGAGGCGGGGCGCACCACGGGGCTGTTGCTGATCCGCGAGGACGGGGGCAGCAACGCCGCCGAGACGCGCTGGCACTGCGCGCCCGTGTGGGATGAGGGGCAAGGCAATGGGGGGCGGGACTCAACTCCGCAGCGCTGGTCCCTTAAAAAGAACAAAAAGGGAACATTGGGCGAGTATCTGGTTCACTGGCATGGCGCGGCGCATTCTGTCCCTCTGGTTGCCCCGGCTGGCGAGCGAGATGTCGCTGCGCCGACGCCCGCATGAGGGGCCGTTCGCGCTGACCCAGCGGGCGGGCAATGCCGACCATGTCCATTGCCTGAACCCTGCCGCCGAGAAAGCGGGCCTGTGGCGCGGGATGCCGCTGGTCGATGCCCGCGCGATCTGCCCGGGTCTGGCGACCCGCCCTGCCGATCTGGCGGCGGAGGGGGCGTTCCTGCAGGCGCTGCGCCGTTGGGCGCTGCGCTATTCGCCACTGGTCGCGCGCGACGGGGCGGACGGGCTTCTGGCCGACATCACCGGGGTCGCGCATCTCTTCGGGGGCGAGGCGGCGCTGGCGCATGACATGGGCAGCCGCCTCGCCCGCGCCGGGATCACCGCGCGCACGGGCCTTGCCGACACGCGCGGCGCGGCCCATGCGATGGCCCGCCACGGCGGCGGGATCGTGCCCCCCGGCGCGACGCTGGCGCATCTGGGCCGCCTGCCCATCACCGCCCTGCGCGTCGATGCCGAGACGGCGGCGGCGCTGGAGCGCCTTGGCCTGCGCTGCATCCGCGACCTGACGCAGGTGCCGCGCGCGCCGCTGGCCCGCCGCTTCGGCGCGGCGCTGATGCTGCGGCTGGACCAGGCGCCTGGGCGTGCAGCCCGAACCCGTCTCGCCCGAGCCCGAGGCCCCGCATTACGGCGTGCGCCTGACCCTGCCCGAGCCGATCGGGCTGGTCAGCGACGTGCAGGCGGGGCTTGCGCGCCTGCTCGACCGGCTCTGCGCCACGCTGGCCGCCAACCACCACGGCGCGCGGCGCGTGCGGCTCGAGATGCGGCGGGTGGACCGGGGCGTGGTGACGGCCGAGATCCGCCTCGCCCGCCCGATGAACGACGCGCCCCGGATGGCCGCGCTGTTCGCCGACGCGGTGCAGGACATCGACGCGGGCTTCGGCATCGACCAGCTGCGCCTGTCCGCCCCCGCGACCGAGCCTCTCGCCCCCCGGCAGATGGACGCGCCGCATCAGGTCGGGGCGGACAAGCTGACCGACCTCGTGACGCGGCTCGGCAACCGGCTGGGCTTCGACGCGGTGCAGCGGATGCTTCCGGCGGAAAGCCACATCCCCGAGAAGAGCTTCCTGATCGTGCCCGCCGCCTATGCCGAGGCCGCGCCCGACTGGCCGCCCCATCCCGAACGCCCGCTGCTGATCTTCCCGCCCGAACCCATCGACGCGGGCGGGGCCGAGCCGCCCGCCCGCTTTCGCTGGCGGCGGATGAGCTTTACCACCGCCCGCGCCACGGGGCCCGAGCGGATCGCGCCGGAATGGTGGCTGGACGATCCCGGCTGGCGCAGCGGCCTTCGCGACTACTGGAAGGTCGAGACGCGCGAGGGCCGACGGCTCTGGCTGTTCCACACGCCGCAATCCCCCGTCTGGTGCGTGCAGGGGGAATTCGCATGACTGCCCGCCCCCGCCCCCCCGCCGCCTATGCCGAGCTCTGCGTAACCTCGAACTTCACCTTCCTGACCGGGGCCTCGCACCCCGAGGAACTGGTCACGCGGGCGGCGGAACTGGGACTGTCCGCCCTCGCCATCACCGACCGCAACTCGCTGGCCGGGGTGGTGCGCGCCCATGTCGCGCTGCGCGAACTGGCCCGGATGCAGGCCGAAGAGCGCGAGGCACAGGTCAAGGTCCGCTCGCATGTCCGCATCGACCCCTCCAGCCGGCAGGACTATGGCACCGCCCCCGACGGGGTCCGCCCTGCGGACGCCCCCGCAGCCGCCGCGCGCCCGCCCGATCCAGCACTTCCCCCCGATCCGCCGCCGCTGCCGCGCCTGATCGTCGGCGCGCGGCTGGTCCTGACCGACAGCGCGGTGCAATGGGTGGCCCTGCCCACCGACCGCGCCGCCTATGCCCGCCTCTCGCGCCTCCTGTCGCTCGGCAAGCGCCGCGCGCCCAAGGGGGAATGCCATCTGACGCAAGCGGACCTGCTGGACTGGGCCGAGGGGATGATCCTGATCGCCCTGCCCCGGGCCGAGGGCGGGCTGGCCGACATCCAGCGCATCGCGCGGCGCTGCCCGGGGCGCACCTTCCTCGGCGCCGCGCCCCGCTATGACGGGCAGGACCAGCCCCGGTTCGACCGGCTGGCGGCGCTGTCGCAGCGCAGCGGCGCGCCGATGGTGGCGGTGGGGGACGTGCTGATGCATCACGGCACGCGCCGCCGCCTGGCCGATGTGCTGACCTGCCTGCGCGAGGGGATCACCATCGACCGCATCGGTCGCCGCGCCCTGCCGAATGCCGAGCGCCGCCTGAAAGGCCCCGCCGAGATGGCGCGCCTCTTCCGCCGCTATCCGGCCGCCCTGCGCCGCACGCTCGAGATCGCCGACCGCTGCGCCTTCAGCCTGTCGGAACTGTCCTACGAATATCCCGACGAGGAGGATGGACGCGAAACCCCGCAGGCCCGGCTGGAACGCCTGACCGAAGAGGGCCTGCGCGACAGGGCCCGCTTCCCCGACGGGATCAGCGACCGCACCCGCGCCAAGGTCGACAAGGAATTGCGCCTGATCGCCGAGATGAACTACGCCCCCTATTTCCTGACCGTGCACGACATCATGGTCTTCGCCCGGTCGCAAGGGCATCCTCTGCCAGGGCCGCGGCTCGGCGGCCAATTCGGTCGTCTGCTATGCGCTCGGCGTGACCGAGGTGCATCCCGACCGCATCAACATGGTGTTCGAACGCTTCATCTCGCGCGAACGGGGCGAGCCGCCCGACATCGACGTGGATTTCGAGCATGAGCGGCGCGAGGAGGTGATCCAGCACATCTACGCCCGCTACGGGCGCGAGAAGGCGGGCCTGACCGCCACCGTCATCCATTTCCGCACCCGCTCGGCCATCCGCGAGGTGGGCAAGGTCATGGGCCTGTCGCAGGACATGGTCGCGGCCATCGCCGGGCATGACCTGGGGCTGGTCCTCGTCCGCCCCCGAGCCTGCGAAGCTGGTGGAACTGGGGCTCGACCCCGTCCGACCGCCGCCTGACGCAGACGCTGCAACTGATCGCCGAGATCACCGGTTTTCCCCGCCACCTGTCGCAGCATGTCGGCGGCTTCGTCATCACGCGGGGGCGGCTGGACGAGCTTTGCCCCATCGAGAACGCGGCGATGGAGGATCGCACGATCATCGAATGGGACAAGGACGACATCGACGCGCTCGGCATCCTGAAGGTCGATGTGCTGGCGCTCGGGATGCTCACCTGCGTGCGCAAGGGGCTGGACCTGCTGCGCGACCATGCGAGGGTCGACCTGACCCTGCCCACGATCCCGCCCGAGGATCCGGCGGTCTACGACATGCTCTGCCGCGCCGATGCGGTGGGGGTGTTCCAGGTGGAAAGCCGGGCGCAGATGAACTTCCTGCCCCGGATGCGCCCGCGCGAGTTCTACGACCTGGTGATCGAGGTCGCCATCGTCCGACCCGGGCCGATCCAGGGCGGCATGGTCCATCCCTACATCAAGCGCCGCCAGGGGCTGGAGCCCATCGAGGATCTCGGCCCCGACCTGAACGCGCTTCTGGGCAAGACCTATGGCGTGCCGCTGTTCCAGGAACAGGCCATGCAGATCGCCGTGATCGGCGCGGGCTTCAACCCCGGCGAGGCCGACCGGCTGCGCCGCAGCCTCGCCACCTTCCGCCGCATGGGCACCATCGGCACCTTCCGCGACCGCTTCCTGCAAGGCATGCGCGCCAACGGCTATGACGACGCCTTCGCCAGCCGCTGCTTCGACCAGATCGAGGGGTTCGGCGAATACGGCTTTCCCGAAAGCCATGCCGCGAGCTTCGCCATCCTCGTCTATGCCTCGGCCTGGATGAAGTGCCACCATCCGGCGGTCTTCGGCTGCGCGCTGCTGAACTCGCAGCCCATGGGCTTCTACGCCCCGGCCCAGATCGTGCGCGACCTGCGCGACCACGGGGTGGAGGTGCGGCCCGTCTCGGTCAACGACAGCGACTGGGACAACACGCTGGAACATCGCGCCGATGGCAGCCTGGCGCTGCGCCTCGGCTTCCGGCAGGTGAAGGGGCTGCGGCAAGAGGATGCGGCCTGGATCGTGGCCGCGCGGGGCAACGGCTATGTCGATGTGGAAAGCGTCTGGCGGCGCAGCGGCGCGCCCCCCGCCGCGCTGGAGCGTCTGGCCGAGGCCGATGCCTTCGCCTGCCTCGGCCTGACCCGCCGCGACGCGCTCTGGCAGGTCCGCGCCATCCGCGGCCCCGCGCCGCTGCCGCTCTTCGCCACCTCCTACGACGGCGAGGGGATCGACGAGCCGCCGGTGCCGCTGCCCACGATGACGCTCGGCGAGGCGGTGGTGGAGGATTACCTGGCCCTGCGCCTCAGCCTGCGCGCGCATCCGATGGAACTTCTGCGCCCCATGATGCCCGGCCTCGTGCCCCATGCGGCCCTGCCCGACCAGCGTCCGGGACGCCGCATCACCGTCTGCGGCCTCGTCATCACCCGCCAGCGGCCCGGCACGGCCTCGGGCGTGATCTTCCTGACGCTCGAGGATGAGACGGGGGTGAGCAACGTGGTGGTCTGGACCCGCGTCTACGAGCAGTTCCGCCGTGCCGTCCTGGGCGGGCGGCTTCTGCGCGTCACCGGGCCGATCCAGCGCGAGGGGCAGGTGATCCACCTGATCGCCGAGACGGTCGAGGATGTCTCGCCCCAGCTGCGCCTGATGGGCCATGTCGACGGCCCCGCCATCGACCCCACCCAGGGCCGCGCCGACGAGGCGCGCCGCCCCGTCGTCAGCCGCGGCCCCGCCCGCAGCGCCCGCCACCCGCGCGAGCAGGCGAAGGTGCTGTTCCCCAGCCGCGACTTCCACTGATCGCGTCTCGACGCCCCGCCCGCCCCGCGCTATCAGCAGGGCAACCCCGGAGAGACCGCATGACCCACCGTTCCTACCGCTTCACCCACGCCATCACCCGCCGTCCGGGGAAAAGCATCACCGGCGGGCTGCGCGCGGTCGACACCGGCGCGCCGGATCTCGCCACCATGCTGGCCCACCATGCCGATTACGTCGCCGCCCTGCGGTCCACCGGCGCGACGGTGATCGAGCTTGACCCGCTCGAGGACTATCCCGACAGCGTCTTTGTCGAGGATACCGCGCTCTGCCTGCCCGAAGGCGCGGTCGTCATGCGCCCCGGCGCGCCCTCGCGCCTTGGCGAAGCGGCCGAGATGGCCCCCCATCTGCGGGCACTCTACGGTCAGGTCGTCACCATCGACGGCCCCGGCCATATCGAAGGCGGCGACATCCTGATGACCGAGACCGAGATTCTCGTCGGCCGCTCCGCCCGCACCGATGCCGAGGGCATCGCCGAACTGACGCGCAAGGTCGCGCCCTGGGGACACAAGGTACGCGAGGTCCACACGCCCCCCGGCGTGCTGCATTTCAAGACCGACTGCTCGCTGCTCGACGCCGAGACGATCCTGTCGACCGACCGCCTCGCCGCCTCGGGCTGCTTCGCGGGCTACAAGGTCATCCCGGTGGCCGAGGGCGAAGAGGCGGCGGCGAACACCATCCGCTTCAACGACCTCGTGCTGATGCCTGCGGGCTTCCCGAAAACCGCCGAGCGCATCGCCGCCGCGGGCTTCGAGGTCCGCGAGATCGGCAACAGCGAATGCGCCAAGCTCGACGGCGGCATGTCCTGCCTCAGCCTGCGCTTCACGCCCAGGCCATGACGGCGCGCCAGCGCTTCAACATCCTTGCCATCGCGCAATCCGGCCGGCTGCAATACGAGGCTGTGCTGCTCGCCGCCTCGCTCCGCGCCAGCGATCCCGAGTTCCCCGGGACGCTCTACCTCGCCGAGCCGCAGCCCGGCCCCCTCTGGCCCGCCGACCCGCGCATCACGCATGGACCGACGCGCGCCCTGCTGGCTGACCTCGGTGCGCAGTTCCTGCCCTTCGACTCCCGCGTTTTCGGGGCGTCCTACCCGCAGGGCAACAAGATCGAGGCGCTGGCGGCGCTGCCGGACGAACCCTTCCTGTTCCTCGACACCGACACGCTGATCACCGGCAGCTTCGCCGAGGTGGCCTTCGACTTCGCCCGCCCCTCGGCCTCGATGCGCCGCGAAGGCACCTGGCCGCAGATCGAGCTTTACGGGCCGGGCTATGCCGCCACCTGGAAATCGCTCTACGACCGCTTCGGGCTGGAGTTCGAGACCACGCTCGACCTGACCCAGCCCGACGAGCATTGGGAACGCTACCTCTATTTCAACGCGGGCTGGTTCTTCCACGACAGCCCCCGCGTCTTCGGCCAGCGCTTCCTCGACTACGCGACCGCAATCCGCGACGATCCGCCGCCCGAGATCGTCTGCCAGGCGCTCGACCCCTGGCTCGACCAGGTCGCGCTGCCTCTGGTGATCCACTCCCTCGGCGGCGGTCGCCCCGGCCCGTCCCTGGCGGGGCTGGATGGGGCCGTGACCTGCCACTACCGGACGCTGCCGCTGCTCTATGCCCGCGAAAGCGATCATGTGGTGGAGGTGCTGGAAACCGTCACCGCGCCGAACCCGGTCAAGAAGGTGCTGCGCGAGAGCGAGGCCTTCAAGCGCCTCGTCTACCAGCGCAAGGGGCACGAGGTGCGCGCGATGTTCGACCGCGCCGACCTGCCCCGACGCGAGCAGGTGATCCGCAACACCATCAAGCGCGCGGGCCTCTGGCTGCGCTGATCAGCTGTCGCAGCGGGAGCCGTGACATCGCCTCAATGCCAGAGGATCGGGAAGAGCGAGGCCACAAGAAGCACGGCCATCGTCCGGTTGAAGGCCATCAGCCGCGTCTCGTTGGTCAGGATGCGGCGCATCTGTTGTCCGATGATCACCCAGAGGCCGACGGAAGGCAGGTTCACGATACCAAAGATCACGGCCACCAGCGCGACGGCCGACAGGCTGCGGTCGGGCGCGTAAAGCGTGACGGCGGTCAGCGCCATCGCCCAGGCCTTGGGGTTGACCCACTGAAACGCGGCCGCCTGTAGAAACGTCATCGGCCGCCCATGCGTTTTGCCATCGGACGGCGCTGACGCATGGGCGATCTTCCAGGCGAGCCACAGCATATAGGCAACGCTCGCCACCTCGAGCGTCGTCACAGCGACCGGATAGGTGTGAAACACGCCCGCAAGCCCCACGCCCACCAGCGCCGCCATGAAGACGAAGCCGAGCGCGACGCCCAGCATATGCGGCACCGTCCGCCGGATACCGAAATTCGCCCCCGACGCCATCAGCATCAGGTTGTTCGGCCCCGGCGTCAGCGAGGTGACGAGGGCAAACAGGACGAGCGCGAGGAAGATTTCCCATGTCATGACGCAATGTTTCGCGATCTGACGCGGAAGGAGGTTGCGAATTGACGGTTAGTTTGACATTGTTCGCAACAAATGAGCGACTTTCGACACCATCAGCCAAAGAATATTGCACGAGCTGTCCCGCAACGGCCGGATCACCAACCTCGAGCTTGCCGACCGCGTGGGCCTCTCGCCCTCGGCCTGCCTGCGGCGGGTGCAGGAACTGGAACGGAGCGGGGTCATCACCGGCTATCGCGCGGTGATCGATCCCGCGCGGACCGGCATCGGCTTTGTCGCCTATGTCACCGTCGGCCTTGCCCTGCACACCAAGGCCGCGCAGGAGACGTTCGAGCGTGCGATGGCCCGCGCCCCCGAAGTGCGCGAATGCCATAACGTGACAGGCAGCATCGAATACATCCTGCGGGTCGAGACGGCCGACCTCGCCTCGTACAAGCATTTCCACACCGAAGTGCTGGGCGTCGTGCCGCAGGTCGCGGCGCTGACCACGCATGTGGTCATGGGCTCGCCCAAGGATGCGCGCGCCTGATCAGCGCCACAGCACCGGCAGGGACGCCGCAAGGAAATCGTAGAGCAGCCGGACCCGCCGCAGCCCGCGCAGATCCTCGTGCATCACCAGCCAGGGCTCCAGCCGGAAGGCGACCGTGCCGCGCAGCACGGGCACTAGGGCATCGTCGCGCTCGGCGATCCCGTCCTGGCAGACCCCGATCCCCAGCCCTGCCCGCAACAGGGCAAGCTGCGCCAGGTCGTTGTCGGTGCGGTAGGCGAACATCGCCGGGTCGGCCTTGCGCGTGCCGATCTGCACGCCGGCCAGCGCCCCGGCGCTTTCGGGGCCGATCAGCAGATGGTCGTCGAGTTCGCCGACCGAGGCGGGCAACCCGCGCCGCGCCGCGTAGTCGCGATGCGCGAACAGCCCCAGTCGCACCGTGCCGATCCGCCGCGCGACCAGCGCAGACTGCGTGGGCGCCACCATCCGCACGGCAAGGTCGGCCTGATGGCGCAGCAGGTCCTCGTTGCGATTGCTCAGCACCAGATCGACCCCGATCAGCGGGAACCGCGCGGCGAAATCGGCCAGGACGGGCGGCAGGATCTCGGCCCCCACCACGTCGCTGGCGGCCAGCCGCACGCGGCCCGCCTCTGCCGCCTCTGGGGCCGAGGCGCGGCGGCGCAGGGTGGCCGCGGCCAGCGCCATCGACCGCGCCTCGGGCACCAGCGACAAAGCGAGATCGGTCGGTACGAGGCCCGATTGCGCCCGCAGGAACAGCGCCGCCCCGACCGACACCTCGAGCGCATCGACATGCCGCCCGAGCGTCGGCTGCGTCAGGCCAAGCTTGCGCGCGGCCGCCGAAAGGCTGCCCTCGTCCACGACGGCGAGGAAACTTCGCCAATGATCCCAGTCATCCATACATTATTGTATGGCAGATAAACGCCATCATGCAATTCTCGAATATCAAGACAAGGCGTAGACATAGGCATCACCCCGCAACAGAAAGTTCCGCCATGACACTCGCCCTGAGCCAGACCAAAGCCACCGCCTCCCATCTGCGGACCGAAATCCTGATCGAGGCCAGCCCGGCCACCGTCTGGACGATCCTTGCCGATACGGCGCGCTATCCCGAATGGAACCCGTTTATCCGCCAGGTGACCGGGCCGCTTCTGCCCGGTGCCCGCATCCGCACGGTGATCCAGCCCCTGGGCAAGCGGGCCATGACCTTTCGCCCGACCATCCTGCGCGCCGAACCCGGCCAGGAGCTGCGCTGGCTGGGCCGCCTTGTCCTGCCCGGCCTTTTCGACGGCGAGCATGTGTTCCGCCTGCTGCCCGAGGGTCAGGCCACGCGGCTCGTCCACGAAGAGACGTTCCGGGGGCTGCTTGCGCGCTTTGTCGACCCCGAGAGCTTCCGGACGAGTTTCGAGGCGCTCAATCTGGCCCTGAAGCGCCGCGCCGAGGGCGTGCCGGTCGGTGAACCGGGAAAACGCTGATCTCTCCGAAGGATGCGTGGCGACCGTAATCTTCTGCACCAACAACGGTCCACGAAGCGTTGCATTTCAATTGCGGCGGGCCATCCGGCCCACCGTCCACCCCCGTTGTGCGCCGCGGCGCTTGCGCCTAACGTCCCGGCATCTTCAGGGAGGATCTCATGACAAAACCCCTCGGCTTCGACACGCTTCAGGTGCATGCGGGCAACCGGCCCGACCCCGCCACGGGCGCGCGGCAGGTGCCGATCTATCAGACGACCGCTTTCGTCTTCCGCGATGCGGACCATGCGGCCAAGCTCTTCAACCTGCAGGAAGTGGGCTACATCTATTCGCGCCTGACGAACCCCACCGTCTCGGCGCTGGCCGAGCGGGTGGCGGCACTGGAGGGCGGCGCAGGTGCGGTCTGCTGCTCGTCGGGCCACGCGGCGCAGATCATGGCGCTGTTCCCGCTGATGCAGCCGGGCACGCAATGTCGTGGCCTCGACCAAGCTTTACGGCGGCACGATCCAGCAATTCACCAACACGATCCGCAAGTTCGGCTGGTCAGCGAAACTGGTCGATTTCGACGATCCGAAGGCCATCGCGGCCGCCATCGACGACAACACCCGCGCGCTCTTCTGCGAGACGATCTGCAACCCGGGCGGCGCGATCTCGGACATCGACGCGATCGCCAAGGTGGCCGACCGCCACGGCCTGCCGCTGATCGTCGACAACACCACGGCCTCTCCCTATCTCTGCCGCCCGATCGAGCATGGCGCGACGCTGGTCGTCCATTCGGCGACGAAGTACCTGACCGGCAATGGCACCGTCACCGGCGGGATCGTGGTCGATTCGGGCAAGTTCGACTGGTCGGCCTCGGGCAAGTTCCCCAGCCTTGCCGCGCCGGAGCCCGCCTATCACGGCCTGAACTTCCACGCAGCGCTCGGGGGCATGGCCTTCACCTTCCACTCCATCGCGGTCGGGCTGCGCGATCTGGGCATGACGATGAACCCGCAGGGCGCGCATTACACGCTGATGGGGATCGAGACGCTGTCGCTCCGGATGCAGCGCCATGTCGAGAATGCCCAGATCGTGGCCGAGTATCTGGAACAGGACCCGCGGGTGGAGGCGGTGACCTATCCGGGCCTGAAATCCTCGCCCTACCACAACCTCGCCAAGATGATCGTGCCGAAGGGGGCTGGCGCGCTCTTCACCTTCTCGATCAAGGGCGGTTACGAGAATGCGGTGAAGTTCGTCGATTCGCTGGAGCTTTTCAGCCATGTCGCGAACCTGGGCGACACGCGCAGCCTGGTGATCCATTCCGCCTCGACCACGCACCGCCAACTGTCGGACGAACAGCGCCTTGCCGCCGGGGCCGGGCCGAACGTGGTCCGCCTGTCGATCGGGATCGAGGATGTGCACGACCTGATCGCGGACCTGGATCAGGCGCTGGCCAAGGCAACCGCCTGAGGCCCACGCCGCGCCCCCGTTCCGAGGGGCGCGGCATGCCGATCTATTCGACGAGGGCGAACACCATCGTCACGCTGGCGGTCGAACTGATCTCGCCTGCCGCTACGGGAACCGCCGCGGCGGCGTCGGATTCCATCTTGAACATCGGCACCGGCCCGCCATAGCCGCCCCCTTCGGTGATCGAGATGACCGGCCCCAGGGTCAGCCCCGCCGCTGCGGTCAGCAGCTTCGCGCGCGCCATGGCATCGGCGACAGCGCGCTTGCGCGCCTCGTTCATCGCGGGTTCGGGATCGGACAGGCCGAAGGTCAGGCCGTTGAACGTGTTCGCGCCGTCCGAGATCGTCTTGTCCAGCACCGCACCCAGGGTGTCGAGCGCGCGCACCCGCACGGTCAGCATGTTGCTGGCCTGGTAGCCCGAGATGCGCGGCACCGGGTCGGCCTCGGTCTGCGTCCAGTTGGCGTTCAGGGACAGGCCCGAGGTCTGGATATCGCGCTCTTCGATCCCGCCGGCGCGCAACTGTTCCAGCACCGCTGCAAGCTGGATCGAGTTTCCGGCCATCGCCTCGGCTGCCGTCGCCCCTTGCGTCACGACGCCAAGCGTGACGGTCGCCATGTCGGGCCGCGCCTCGACACGTCCCTCGCCGGTCACGGTGATCTGCGCCGGATCGGCCGCGAAACCGGCGATCGGGGTCGCCAGCAGCAGGACGGCAAGCGCGGTGGCGCGAATGCTCATGGAAAATCTCCCCTTCAAGATATGCGACATTTTCTATCCCGGCCGCGCCGCGACTGCCAGCGGTTCGGCCTTTTTCTTTTATTTGGCAAATTCCTGCTGTATTGACGCCAAGGAGCGAGCCCCGGACTGTCCGGTGCCCGACGTTCTATGCTAGACCGTCCCCATGAAGCCCAATTTCGCACTGAATTTTACCGATACGTCTCTCGGTCTGCTGCACCGCACCTCGCGCGGGTGGCTCGAGGTCGGCACAGTCGGGTTCGATGAACCGGACCTCGGCAAGGCGTTGAGCTATCTTCGCGGATCCGCCCTCGGGCTGGAACCCCGGGGGATGACGACGAAGCTGGTGATCCCGAACAGCCAGATCCGCTATATGACCTTGCCCGCGCCGGGGCCGGACGCCGCCGCCCGTCGCGCGCAGATCCGCGAGGCGCTGGAAGGCAAGACACCCTACACGGTGGACGAGCTGGTCTTCGACTGGTCGGGCACCGGCGCGGTGGTTCAGGTCGCCGTGGTCGCGCGCGAGACGCTGGATGAGGCCGAGAGCTTTGCGCATGAGAACCGCTTCAACGCGGTGTCCTTCGTGGCGATGCCCGAGCCGGGCACCTTCGCTGGCGAGCCCTGGTTCGGACCGACCTCGCGGGCTGCGTCGCTTCTCGCCGAGGGCGAGAAGGTGGAGCGCGATCAGGACCCGATCAAGGTCGTGGGCCGTGCCGCGGCAAAGGCAGAGCCCGCTCCGGCGCCCGAACCCCCACCCGCGGCCGCCATGCCCGCGCCGGTCGAGGACAAACCTGCGGACAACGATCCTTCGGCAAAGTCGCCGGGCCCCGCGGCTGCCGCGCAGGTTGACGAACCTGGCCCCGATGCCGCTTCTGCCCCGGCACCAAGCGCCGAGGCACAGGACGCGCCACAGGCCGCGCAACCCACCGAGGTCGCGGCGGAACTGCCCCCATTGCCGGAACCCATCGCCGCCAAGACCCCGACCGCGCGTGTCACCGATAGCGCGATTCCGGAACCCGTCGATCCTCTGGATGAGGATCTGGCCGACGTGCCGCCCCTTCCTGCGGCGCGAATCACCGCAGCAGTCCGAGCGGCCGAAGCGGCGCAGGGTCGCGCGCGGCCCGGGGACGCGGCGCGCAAGGCCTCACCTGCGCGTGGCGCGGCAGCAAAGCCCGGCCCCACCCCCACCTCCCCCCCGAAACCCGCGCCCGTCGCGGCTCCGCCCAAGCTGACGGCCCTGCCGGGCGGTGGCCGGGGCGCCGTGCCGCCCCCGAGTGCGCGGATTGTGCCGGTCGAGGCCGAGTGGCCGCTGGAACGGGTCGCAGCGGCGGCGCGAACAGGGAAGGCCGAGACGGCCCGGAGCGGGCCGATGGTGACCGCACCTGCAATCCCGCTTCCGCGCGACCGCAAGCTGACGGTGGTTCCGCCGCCCGAGACGAACGCGAAGCCCGAGCCGGTTACCGCGAAGGGCCGCACCGAAGCCGAGACCATGACGGTCTTCGGGGCGCGCCAGGAGCGCAAGCGGGGCAAGCCGCGCTATCTGTTCGTGATCCTTGTCGTCCTTCTGCTGGCCGTCCTTGCGGCGGTGTTCATCTGGTCGGCGATCGTGCAGGCCGCGCGCGATGCGGAACAGCCCGCGCTCGCCACGGCCACGGAGGTGATCGCACCCGAGGCAGTTGCGACTGAGGCCGCAACGGAGACGGCGACAGCGCCGGACGAGCAAGCGACAGGGGCAGTACCGACTTGCCCCGCTGGAGCCGTCCACGGCTGACCCCGAAGCCCTGGCCGACGCAGCCGCCATCGACCCCGAGGCGCTGACGGACGCCGCTGCGACCGATCCCGAGGCGCTGGTAGACGGCGTTGCGACCGATCCCGAGGCAGAAGCGGACCTTGCCGCAACCGCTCCCCCGCCCGCACCCCGGCCCGAACCGGCGCCCCTCGACGGGGCCGCCCTGACGGATGCGACCGGCAGCGCCGAGACAAGCCGTTCGCCCGGCAACGATCCGCAGGACGAGATCTTCCTCGCACTGGTCGAGAACCGTGTGTCCACAAGCGACGCGATTGCCTTGCAGCCGCCCGTCGCCGCGACCGACAGCCTGCCCGGCGCGCAGCCTTTGCCCCCACCGTTCGGAACGCTCTACCAGTTCGACGCGCAGGGACGGATCCTGCCGACGCCCGAGGGCGTGATCACACCCGAGGGTGTCCGCCTCGTTGCCGGAAAGCCCCCGCTTGTTCCGCCCGCGCGTCCTGAAGCGCCCGCGCAAGCGCCCGCCCCGGATGCGGCGACACCCGCAGAACCCGTGGCGGCAGAGCCTGCGCCGGTCTTCGCCGACCCGGCACTGGCCGGTGCCCGTCCGCGCCTGCGTCCCGCCGACCTTGCGCCCGCGCCCGCCGCCGCGACCGAGGACGATGCCAGCCTGACGGTCGCAGAGAACACCCGTGTCACCAGCCTGAAGCCGCGCGCCCGCCCGCCCGAACTGCTGGCACGCGGCGAATCCGCCCTTGCCGAACGCAGCGCGCAAGCTTCTGCCTCGGCCCAGGCGGCGGCGGCTTCGCTTGTCGCGGGGCTGGATGACAGCTCGACAAGTCCGCTCGCCGTCAGCGTGTCGCGCAAGCCCGCCGCGCGCCCTCAGACGCTCGACCGCTCCATCGAGGAGGCGGTGCAGCTGGCGGCAGCCGATGCCTCGCTTGTCCCCGACAGCGCGCTCGTGGCACCGGCGGCACTCGCCCCGGTCGAGCCCCCGCCCGCACCGGTGGCCGAGCCTGCGCCAGTGGCCAAGGCCCCGACGCTGCGCCTGCCCGAGGAAGAGCCCCCAGCCTCGAGTTTCAGCAAGGAAGAGGAGAACGACCCCGCCCTTGTCGAAGCGGATGAGCCCGAAGCCGGTGGTCGGGCCGCGGGCACGGCGGCGAAGTCCATCGTGGCAAAGAAGGCGACCTATGCCAACGCGCTCAACATGTCGAAGATCAGCCTGATCGGCGTCTTCGGCAGCCCGTCGAACCGCTACGCCATGGTCCGCCAGCCCGGTGGCCGCTTCGTCAAGGTCGAGGTCGGCGACCGGATCGACGGCGGGCGCGTTGCCGCCATCTCGCAACGCGAGGTCAGCTACGTCAAGAACGGCCAGACGCACACGCTGAGCATGCCGAAGGGCTGATCCGTCCGTCAGCCGTCCGACACGCCTGCCTCGGCGAAGGTGGCCATGCCCGAATGGCAGGCCACCGCGCCCTTGACCACCCCGATGGCCAGCGCCGCCCCCGACCCTTCCCCCAGCCGCAGGCCCAGGTCCAGCAGCGGCACCTTGCCCATGCCGTTCCAGAACCCGCCGATGCGCGGCCTCGGCGCTGACATGGCCCGCGATGGCATGGTCCAGCGCACCCGGCACCTCGCAGTCCAGCACCGCCGCCGCCGCGCAGCAGATGAACCCGTCGAGGATCACCGGAATGCGCGCCTGTCGCGCCCGTGCGATCGCCCCGGCCATCGCCGCCAGCTCGCGCCCGCCCAGCCGTTGCAGCAACTCGAGCGGGCCGACCCCGGCATGGCGCGCGACGCCCTCGGCCACCACCGCCGTCTTCAGCGCAAGGCCCGCATCGTCCACGCCCGTGCCCCGGCCCGTCCAGTCCGCCGCCGCGCCGCCGAAGAGCGCACAGGCGAGCGCCGCTGCCGAGGTGGTGTTGCCGATCCCCATCTCGCCGGTCACCAGCAGGTCGGCGTCGGGATCGACCGCGTCCCATCCCGTCGCCAGGGCCGCCACGAGCTCGGCCTCGGTCATCGCGGGAGCGGCGGTGAAATCGGCGGTCGGACGGTCAAGCTCCAGCGCGTGGACCTCCATCCGCGCACCGAACGTCCGGGCAAGCTGGTTGATCGCCGCCCCCCCGGCGCGGAAGTTCGCCACCATCTGCACCGTCACCTCTGCCGGAAAGGCCGAGACGCCGCGCGCCGTGACGCCATGGTTGCCCGCGAAGATCAGGACCAGCGGGCGATCCACATGCGGACGGTCTGTCCCCTGCCATCCGGCCATCCAGGCGGCGACCTCCTCGAGCCGTCCGAGCGATCCGGCAGGCTTCGTCAGCACCGCATCGCGCGCCGCCGCCGCTGCCCGCGCGGCCGCATCGGGGGCGGGCAGCCGGGCGAGCAGGCGGCGGAAGTCGGCAAGGCTTTCGAAAGGCGCTGGCATGGGGATCCCTCGTTGATTGTCTCCGGCCCCTTCGTTAGCTGTTGGCCGAAACCGGGGCCAGCACGGAAGGGGCATTCGCGTGACCAGCGACGACACGACCCACCCCCGGGCGTTCGACATCGCCGCGGCGCTCGGGCTGCTGACCCGCCTGCCGATCCCGGTCGACGCCACGCGGGCCGGGACGCGCGGGGCCGCGGCGGCCTGGGCCTGGCCCCTCGCCGGGGCGGTTGTCGGGGTGCTCGGCGCGGCGGGCGGGATGGTGGCGCTGTGGCTGGGGCTTTCGCCGGGGATCGCCGCCGCGATTGTCCTGGGCACCCAGATGATGGCGACAGGCGCGCTGCACGAGGATGGGCTCGCCGACAGTGCCGACGGCCTGTGGGGGGGATGGGACAGGGCGCGGCGGCTGGCGATCATGAAGGACAGCCATATCGGCACCTATGGGGTGCTGGCCCTGGTGATCGTCACGCTGGTGCGGTGGAGCGCGCTGACGACGCTGGCGTCCACCGGCACGCTCTGGGCACCGCTTCTCGCCGCCGGCGCCGTCAGCCGCGCGCCGATGGCGCGCGGTGATGGCGGCGCTGCCCAATGCGCGGGGCGCGGGGCTGGCGCATAGCGTGGGGCGGCCACGGGGCATCACCGCGCTGAACGGGGTCGTGGTGGCCCTGGCGCTGGCGGTCCTTGCGCTCGGTCCCTCGGCGCTCTGGCTCTGCCTGCCGGTCGCGCTGACCACGGTGGGTCTGGCGCTGGTCGCGAAGCGTCGGATCGGCGGCCAGACGGGGGACATCCTCGGCGCGTCGCAGCAACTGGCCGAGGCGGCTGTGTTGGCGACGCTCGCCGCGCAGCTTGCATGAAAAAGCCGCGCCCCAGGGGCGCGGCTGATCGTCTTTCGGTAATGCCGGCTCAGGCCGCGCGGGACACCAGAACGTCGCCCACGGTCTTGGCCGCGCCGAGCTTCGTCGACGCCGCTGACCGCCGCGACTTCGCGGGTCAGACGCTCCAGCGCCGCCTCGTAAAGCTGACGCTCGGAATAGCTCTGCTCGCGCTGGTCGTCGGTGCGGTGCAGGTCGCGCACCACCTCGGCGATCGACAGCAGATCACCCGAGTTGATCTTCTGCTCATACTCCTGCGCCCGGCGCGACCACATGGCCCGCTTGACCTTGGCCTTGCCCTTCAGCGTGTCCAGCGCCTTGGTCACCACATCGGGCGACGAGAGCTGGCGCATGCCGATCTCGGTCGCCTTGTGCGTCGGAACGCGCAGCGTCATCTTGTCCTTTTCGAACGAGATCACGAACAGCTCCAGCGTCAGGCCGGCAATCTCCTGTTCTTCGATCGAGATGATCCGTCCGACGCCATGCGCCGGATAGACCACGAATTCGTTCGGACGGAATTCAGGCTTCTTGGTCTTGGTCATTCAGTCGCTTCCCCAGGCTGCACCCCGTCTTCCGGCGACAAAATCACCGTCCGTGGCCTGCCGCCGCGGCGATGAATATAGCTTTGTCGTCAGGAAATCCTGCCCGCGTAACAGCCCGTTCGCGGTCAGTGTCAGGCTCCGTGCTTGTTTGTAACAAACATATAGCACAAAAACGGCCTGATTCCAACCGGGGCACGCTTCGCCTCAGGTCGGCTTTTCCCTGCGTAATGTCGCAGATTGCCTATTTCTTTACCGAATGTGATGGATCGAGACGCGAATCGTCTCAGCCGCCAAGCCCCGGCGCTTCCGAGAAATACTTCTGCAACTTGTCCGTCTCGCCATCCCGGGCCTCGGCCTCGGGCAGCGGGTCCTTGCGGGTCACGATCACCGGCCAGGCGATCGGAATACTTGCGGTTGAACTCCACCCACTTTTCCATGTCCGGCTCGGTATCGGGGCGGATCGCGTCGGCGGGGCATTCGGGTTCGCACACGCCGCAGTCGATGCACTCGTCCGGGTGGATGACCAGCATGTTCTCGCCCTCGTAGAAGCAGTCGACAGGGCATACCTCGACGCAGTCGGTGTATTTGCAGGCGATGCAGTTGTCGGTCACCACATAGGTCATGGCTGGCCCCGTCTCCTCAGGCTGAACCGCGCCTTGCTAGTGCAGGCGCGGCGATCATTCAAGCGTCGACGGCGCCGCATCGAGGTCGATGTAGAGCGTCTGCGCCTCGGTCGCCGGGCCGCGCCGCAGGGCCGTCGCGGTGATCCGGACAACACGGATGCGCGTCGCCTTGCGGAAAGGTCAGCGTATCGCCCTCGCCCACAGCTCGGCCAGGCTTGGAAACCTTGACGCCGTTCACCCGCACATGTCCCGCCGCCACCTCGTCGGTCGCCATGCCGCGCGTCCGGAAGAAGCGCGCATGCCACAGCCACTTGTCCAGCCGGATGGTGGGGCGCGGCTCCGTCACGCGGCGGCCCGCATCTCAGCTGCGGGTCTTGAGCGCGGCCAGAACGGCAAAGGGGTTGTCCGGGTCGATCTTCTGCTCGCGCGGGGGGCGCGCCTCGAAGGTCTTCGGCTGGGTGTCGCGCGGGCGGTCGTTGCCCCGGTCGCCCGGCTTGCCGCCCTTGCCCTTGGGCTTGCCCTTGAACCCGTCACGCGGGGGGCCGTCCTTGCGCCGCTCCCCCTCGGGCCTTGGCGGGCGGTCGCCGCGGGGCGGACGGGCGGTGTCGGGCTGGCCCTCGGCCGCGGCCTGCGGGGCGCGACCGCGCCCTTCGTTGCGCTCTCGCCTCGGGCCGCGACCCTCGCCGCCACGGGGCCGGGGGGCCCAGGTGAAGGTGTAGAACGCCTCCATCTCGGCCGGCGCTGCCTCGGCGGGTGCGGATTCTGCCGTCTCGTCCGCCGCGACGGTCGGTTCCGCCACGGCCTCGACCGCAAGGGTCGGCTCCGTCGCCGTAGGTGCCTCGACGGCGTCGTCGCTCGCGGCAGGGGCTTCCGGCTGGGCTGTCGCCGTGTCGTCCGCAGGGGGCGTGGCAGCAGCGGCCTCGGGCCGGACCTTGGGCCGCTCGCCCTTCTCGCCCCGATAGCCGAGGCCACCCATCAGATCGGCGAACTGCTCCAGCGTCATGCCGGTGATCGACAGCATGTCGGGCGTCGCCTCGAAGCCTGCGCGGCTGTCCTTGGCCCGAAGCAGGTCGGCCAGACGTTCCAGCATGTCGATGCGGATCGCCCGCGCGCCTGCGGGGTGATAGCCCGGCGAGCGTGTAATGGTTCTTCGGGACATCGGGCAGGTTGGGAATGGTGACCAGGCCCGGCGGCGGGCTTTCGGGGAATTCCTGCAATCCGTTGGCCAGCGACCACAGCACCAGCCGCAGCCGGGTCGGGCGCAGGCTTCAGCAGCAAGGGCAGGAAGATGGTGAACTGGCCGAAGCGCACGCCATGCTTGCGCAGCGCCGAGCGCGCCTCCTGGTCCAGCGCCTTCACATCCTCGGCCACCACCTCACGCGGCAGCACGCCCAGCCCCTCGACCAGGCGGAAGGCAAAGCCACGGGCGAGGCCCGTCAGCGTCTCGTCCCGGCTCAGGGCCAAGAGCGGCTCGAATTGCGTGGCCACCTTGCGGTCGATGAAGTGCTGCAAGCGGCGGCGCACCTTCTCGGCCACGTCAAAGCCCGCTTCCTCGTCCACGAAGGCCTCGACCGTGCGGCTTCATCGCCTCGGATCCCGCCACCAGCTTGCCCACGGCGGAGGAGCCCCACATCAGGCCGCCCTGCTCGGTGAAGTCGAGCTCGGTGTCGGGGGCATTGTAGAAGCGGTCGGCGCGCAGGCTGAATTCGGGTTTCAGCGCCTCATAGGCCGCCTGGCGCAGCGTCCGCGCCTCGTCGGGCGAAGCCGAGGCATCCTGCTGGAACCGGAACCCCTCAAGACGGCCGACGAATTCGCCTTCCACCGTCACTTCGCCCTTGTCGTTCACCTCGGCCACAAGGCTCTCCTTCTGCTTCAACCGCCGCAACAGCACGCTCGTGCGCCGGTCGACAAATCGTTGGGTCAGGCGGGCATGCAGCGCGTCCGACAGACGGTCTTCTACCGCGCGAGTTTCGTCGCGCCAATGGCTTTCGTCGGCGACCCAGCCCTTGCGCTGCGCCACATAGGTCCAGGTGCGGATATAGGCGAGCCGCTTGGAGATCGCGTCGATATCGCCGTCGATCCGGTCGATCCGGGCTATGTTGCGGGCCAGCCAGTCGGTTGGAACCTGTCCTTCCTCGGTCAGGAAGCCGATAGATACGCGCGAGCAGCCCCGCATGTTCCGATTCCGAGATCGAGCGGAAATCGGGGATGCGGCACACGTCCCACAGCAGGCGCACCGCCGCCGGGCTGCCCAGGCGGTCGCGGATCTCGGGCATCTCGGCCAGCGTCTTGAGCGCGATCAGGTCGTCCGTGTCGCGCGACCGGGTCAGCCAGTCGTTCGTCGTCTGCTTCTCCAGGCTGCCGATCAGCCGTCCCGACGCTGCCGAATTCGAGTTGTTCGTTGCGCCAGTGCAGCTTCTTCACCGGGGCGAAGCGGTGGTTCTCGATGGCCTCGACCAGTTCCTCGTCGAAGGGCCGCGCCTCGCCCGTCACGCCGAAGGTGCCGTCGTCGGTGTGCCGCCCGGCGCGGCCCGCGATCTGCCCGATCTCCTGCGGATAAAGCTGCCGCATCCGTCGCCCGTCGAACTTCGCCGTGGCCGAGAAGGCGACATGCTGGATGTCGAGGTTCAGGCCCATCCCGATGGCATCCGTCGCCACCAGGTAGTCCACGTCGCCATTCTGGTAGAGCGCGACCTGCGCGTTGCGCGTGCGTGGGCTGAGCGCGCCCATCACCACCGCGCAGCCGCCCTTCTGGCGGCGGATCAGCTCGGCGATGGCATAGACATTCTCAACCGAAAACCCGACGATGGCGCTGCGCGGGGGCATCCGGCTTATCTTCTTCGAACCGCTGTAGCGTCAGGGTCGAGAAACGATCCCGTTTCGTCACGAACCGACCCCGGCACCAGCGCCGCAATCGCCCCCCGCATCGACTCGGACGCCGAGGAACATCGTCTCGTGCAGCCCACGCGCCCGCAGCAGCCGGTCAGTGAAGACATGCCCGCGCTCGGGGTCGGCGCACAGCTGGATTTCGTCCACCGCCACGAAATCCGCGCCGATCTCCAGCGGCATCGCCTCGACCGTGCAGACCCAGTACTGCGTCCGCTCGGGCACGATGCGCTCCTCGCCCGTGACCAGCGCCACGACCGACGGGCCGCGCAGGGCCACGATCCGGTCATAGACCTCGCGCGCCAGCAGCCGCAGCGGCAGGCCGATCACCCCCGTCCGGTGCGCCAGCATCCGCTCGATGGCGTAGTGGGTCTTGCCCGTGTTGGTCGGGCCGAGGACCGCGACGATCCTCGCTTGGTCGCGCATGGGCGGTTCGCCTGTGGTTGCTAGAGTTCCTGCCCGGCGGCCTTGGTCTCGAGCCGCTCCACCGACTCCTTTATCCCCTCAAGCTGGGGATGTATAGCAAGTGCGGCCCTGTAGGCTTCCAGCGCCCGCTCTTCGTCGCCAAGCTGCTCGAAGATCAGGCCAAGCCCGGACAAGGCCCCGAAATGGCGCGGGTTCAGGGTCAGCGTCTTGCCGATGTCCTCGATGGAGGGGCCGTACTCCCCGGCCTGGAAATAGGCGGTGGCCAGCGCATTCCAGCCCTCGGCAAAGTCTGGCGCGTGGTCGGTCAGGGCCGTCAGATGCTCGATGGCCGTCGGGATGTCGCCCGCCTGCATCGCCGTGCGTCCGCGCTCCAGCAGCAGGTCCATCGCGGGCGAGCCGGATTTCGACCATTCGGTCCAGATTTCCCGCTCGATGCGCTTTGCATCATTGGGATCGGCCTGCGACAGCTGCGCAAACAACTCGTCCAGTTTCGGTGTTTGAGCCTGCACAGGCATCACGCCGAAGAAAATCGGCAGCAGTGCCGCAACGATACAATTGAGAAGGGCGCGACGGGCTTTCATAGTCTGCCGAGTGTAGCGCAGACCGGGGGACAGTCCAGTTCCCGCCGGTCACGATTGGAGGATCGGATGAGCGATGTGATCGACGCGGCAGTGGCCGCGCTTCAGGCCAAGATGACGGGCGGCTTCGACGGGGTGGCCAAGTTCGTCATCACCGACGAAGGGTCGGTCATGATCGACGGGGCGGGCGTGCGCGCAGGCGACGATGCGGCCGACGTGACGCTGACGGCCAGTGCCGAGGTGTTCAGGGCAATCCTCGATGGCGACCTGAACCCCACGATGGCCTTCATGACGGGCAAGCTGTCCGTCGACGGCGACATGGGCACGGCCATGAAGCTGGGCTCTGTCCTGTCCTGACCGCTGCCATGGCCGCACCCGCGCCCTATCACGCCGATCTTGCGGACGGCCCGCCGGGGGGGCGGGCGGCTTGGGTGACGGCGTCTGACGGGCTGCGGCTGCGCGTTGCGGTCTGGCCCGGCGGGTCAAGGGGGACGGTCCTGATCTTTCCCGGCCGGACCGAATCGGTCGAGAAGTATGGCCGCAGCGCCGGCGACCTCGCCCGCCTCGGCTACAGCAGCGTCGCCATCGACTGGCGCGGGCAAGGCCTGTCTGACCGCACCTCGCGCGCGGCGATGACGGGCCACGTCGCGCGCTTTACAGACTACCAGAAGGACATCGCGGCCCTTCTGGCGGCGCTGCCCGAGTTGGGGCTGCCGCAGCCGCTGTTCCTTCTCGCCCATTCGATGGGCGGGGCGATCGCCTTGCGCGCCCTGCACGAAGGTCTGCCGGTCCGGGCGGCAGCCTTTACTGGGCCGATGTGGGGCATCCGCCTGACGCCCTCGCTACGCCCTGTCGCCTGGGCACTGGCGAGCGGCGCGCGGGTGGCACGGCTTGGCCTGACCCTTGCGCCGGGCACCGACCTGACCTGCTACGTCGCGGTGGCCCCTTTCGAAGGCAATCTGCTGACGACCGATGCCGAGATGTTCGCCTGGATGAAGGCACAGGTCACGACCCGCCCGGAGCTTGGCCTCGGCGGCCCCACCCTGCATTGGGTGCATGAGGCCCTTCTCGAATGCCGCCGCCTGCGCGCGCGCCCGTCGCCGACTGTTCCGGCCCTGACATTCCTTGGGTCCGAGGAAAAGATCGTCGACGTGCCCGCGATCCACGACCGGATGCGCCGCTGGCCGGGGGGCACGCTCGACATCGTGCCCCGCGCCGAGCATGAGGTGCTGATGGAAACGCCCACGATCCGGGCCCATGTCTTCGGCCAGATGGATCGCCTGTTCAGCGCCGCGTCCTGACAGCCGCCGCAGCTGCGGTCAGAGCGGGATTTGCGTGAACCCGTCGCGCAGCGCCTTGGACCAGGCCTCGCTCATCGCCGGAACTGCGGGTCGCCCGCCTCGATCCGCCGGCGCATCGCCGACGCGGCACGGCATCCTTCTCGAGGTCACAGAGGTCCAGCGGCATCCCGACCGACAGGTTCGACCGCAGCGTGGAATCCATCGACAGAAGCACCGCCTTCTGCGCGTCGGCAAGGCTGGTCGTCGGCTTCACCACCCGGTCGAGGATCGGCTTGCCGTACTTGTGCTCGCCGATCTGCAGGAACGGGCGTATCCTCGGTCGCCTCGATGAAGTTGCCCTCGGGATAGATCAGGAACATCCGCATCGCCCCGCTCGCGCCGCTGCCCCGCGACGATCATGCTGGCGCTGGCGCCCTGGTTCATCGTGGCGAGCTTCTCGTCGATGTCGCGGCGCACGGCGGCGAGGCAGTTGCCCACGATCTCGGCCACCTTCAGCATGGTCGGTGCCTTCATGATCGAGGTGGTCTCGGTCGCGTCCGGGTCCTCGATCGCCTCCTGCAGCCGCGCGATGGTGGTCTGCGTGACCGACAGGCTGCCCGCCGTCAGGATCGCGATCACCCGCTCGCCCGGATCCTCGAAGACGAACATCTTGCGATAGGTCGCGATGTTGTCGAGGCCCGCATTGGTGCGGGTGTCCGACAGCAGCACCATGCCCTCGTTCAGCAGCAGGCCCACGCAATAGGTCACTTCGTCCCCCCGGTCCGCGCTTTTCGCGACCCTATTGCTGTCGCCTGCACGGCCACGCTGACATCGAGGATCTCGGCCCCCGGCCCCCGCGCAATCCCCCGAATCGGCGCAGCATCCTGTGCGTCCAAGCCCGAGCCCAACCGGATATAGCGGTCATCCGGGCAGCAAGCAGTTCGCGGGATCAAAGCCGATCCAGCCCAGCCCCGTGCACCCAGATCTCGGCCCAGGCATGGGCCGCCTCATGCGCACGGCCCGTCATCGTCGGACAGAAGGTAGCCCGAGACATAGCGCGCCGGCAGGTCCGGCGCGTCGCGCCACGGCGATCAGCGCATGGGCATGGTCCTGACAGACCCCCTCGCCCAGGGCCAGCGCCTCGGCCGCCGTCGTCTGGGCCTGCGTCGCCCCGGGCTTGTAGGCGATGGCCTCGGCCACCGCCGCCGACAGGCGGTGCGCAGCGTCGAGCGGACCCTCGGCCGCCTCGGCCGCGCGCGCGATCTCGGCCAGCGCGGCATCCACGCGGGTCGGCAGAGTTTCGCTCAGGTAGGCCTCGCGCGGGATCGTCTCCTGTGCCCGCGCAGAAGCCCCGTCAGGTCCTGCGTCTCGACCGTGCCGCGCACCGTCACGGCGATCTCGCCGACCGGCCCCAGCACCGACCAGCGCCTGCACCCAGTCGCCCGCCCCGTCGCGGAACCCGCCCCCCTTCAGACCGTCGCTGACCTCGACCGTCCAGTCGCGGACCTTCTGCCCGTCGAAGACCGAGGGGGTCAGCCGATGGCTTTGCACCACGCCGCGCACGGGCTGTCATAGCGATAGGTCGTCACGTGATCGACCGTCAGGATCATCGCACATCCCCGCTCAGGTAATCCTCGTGGACCAGCGCGGCCACCGTCGCCACCTCGCCGATGAAGCGCGACAGGAATTCGTGCATCCCCTCGTCGAAGACGCTTCCACCGTGCCGTCCGCCAGTTCCGACAGCAAGGCGGCGCGCCCGCTTCTGCGCCGCGGTGTTGCGCCCATAGCCGCGCGCCAGCCGGTCGAGATGCATGTTCATGCCTTGCGTACAGGCGATCAGCGACCGCGGGCATTGCGGGTTCAGGATCAGGAAATGCGCGATCTTGCGCGCCGTCACATCGCCGCCATAGGCCCAGTGAAACGCCCGGTGCGCGCTCATCGCGCGCAGCAGCGTCGTCCACTGATAGTTGTCGAGGCCGGAGCCCACATATTCGATCCCGCGGCAGCAGGACGTAGTACTTCACGTCGATCAGACGCGCGGTGTTGTCGCCCGCTCCAGATAGTAGCCGAGGTTCAGGAAATCCCACCCGTCGTTGCGCAGAAGCGTCGTATCGATCGCCCCCCGCACCATCGCGGCATGGCGCATCGTCCATTCGGTCAGCGGCTCAGTTCCAGTCTCGCTGCGCGGCGCCGCTCCAGCTGGCGCAAGCTCCTGGAAGGCGGTGTTGAGCGCGTCCCAGACCTGCGTGGTCAGCGCCGTCCGCACGATCCGCCCATTCTCGCGCGCCGCGGATACAGGCATGAGGCGACCGAGGACGGGTTGTCGCGGTCGAAGAACAGGTAGCTCTCGATGTTGCGCTGCACCGGGTCGCCGTACTTCGTGGCGAACCCGATCGGCCGTCCCGCTGGCCTGCAAGAGCAGTCCCATTCGCTGCGATACCCCGTGCCCGAGGAGGGCAACAGCGCGATCCGCGCGCCCACTTCCAGGAACCGCGCCGTCGTCTCGGCCCGCTCGATGTAGCGGGCGATCCAGTAGAGGTTGTCGGCGGTCCGGCTCAGCATCGCGTCACTCCGCCAGAACCCAGGTGTCCTTGACCCCGCCGCCCTGCGACGAGTTCACCACCAGCGAGCCATCCTTCAGCGCCACCCGCGTCAGCCCGCCGGGAACCAGTTCGATCCGCTCGCCCACCAGGCAATAGGGCCGCAGGTCCACATGCCGCGGTGCCACGCCCTCCTCCACAAAGGTCGGCACGGTCGACAGCGCCAGCGTCGGCTGGGCGATGTAGTTCCCCGGATCGGCCTTCACCCGTTCGGCAAAGGCCGCGACCTGCTCGGCGGTGGATTTCGGCCCGACCAGCATCCCGTAGCCGCCCGAGCCGTGGACCTCTTTCACCACCAGCTCGGCCAGATGCTCCAGCACATAGCGGCAGATCGTCCTCCTTGCCGCATTGCCAGGTCGGCACGTTCTTCAGGATCGGCTCCTCGCCCAGGTAGAAGCGCACCATCTCGGGCACATAGGTGTAGACCGCCTTGTCATCCGCCACCCCGGCCCCCGGCGCGGAACAGATCGTCACCCCGCCCGAGCGGTAGACATCCATCAGCCCCGGAATGCCCAGCATGGAATCCGGGCGGAAACAGAGCGGGTCGATGATAGGCGTCGTCGATCCGGCGATAGATCACGTCCACCTTGCGCGGGCCTTCGGTCGTCCGCATCCAGACGAACTCGCCCTCGACAAACAGGTCCTGTCCCTCGACCAGTTCCACCCCCATCAGGTCGGCGAGGAAGCTGTGCTCGTAATAGGCGCTGTTGAAATGGCCCGGCGTCAGGATCACGATGGTCGGGTCGCTGTCGCACTTCACCGGCGCCACGCTCGCCAGCGTCCGGCGCAGAAGGTCGGGATAGCGGTCCACCGGCTCGATCCGGTTGTTGCGGAACAGGTCCGGGAACATCCGCATCATGATCTCGCGGTTTTCCAGCATGTAGCTGACCCCGCTCGGCGTGCGGCAGTTGTCTTCCAGCACGAAGAACTCGTCCGGCCCGGTCCGCACGAGGTCGACGCCGACGATGTGGCGAATAGACGCCCTTCGGCGGCACGAACCCCGCCACGGCCTTTTCATAGGCCTCGTTGCGATAGACGAGCTTCGCCGGGATGCGCCCCGCCCGCACGATCTCGCCCCGCCCGTAGACATCGACGAGGAATGCGTTCAGCGCCCGCGCCCGCTGCTTGATGCCGCGCTCCAGCCGCGTCCATTCGGCATGGGTGAAGACGCGCGGGAACATGTCGAAGGGGATCAGCCGGTCCGGATCGCCGCCCTCGCCATAGACGGCGAAGGTGATGCCGATCCGGCGGAACAGCGCCTCGGCCTCGGCCTGCTTCATCTGCCGGAATTCGGCCGGCATGGCCCTGGTCCAGTCCTCGAGCCGCGCATAGGGAGGGCGGACGGCACCGCCATGGTACATCTCGTTGAAATAGGTGGTCACCGGTACGTCCCCGCGCGTGGCTGACCGCAGTAAATCAGCGGCCCCGGCCATGGGGAAGCCCCCGAAGGAGAATAAGGGTCGCTTCATTGAGCAGCCGCCCAAATAATGTGCGCCGCCCCCGCGTGACCTTCCCCGCCCGGCACACTACCTTTCTGGAATGGCACGCGATCCCGTCCTGAGCTTCACCGACAGGGGCATCTATTGCCCGGCGGGCGATTTCCACATCGACCCGTGGCGTCCCGTGGCGCGCGCACTCATCACCCACGGCCACTCCGACCATGCCCGCCCCGGCCACGGGCACTACCTTTCCACCGTCGAGGCCGCCCCGGTGATCCGCCACCGCCTCGGCCCCGTCGCCATCGACACGCATCCGCTATGGCGAGCGGCGCGCCATCGGCGGTGTCATCGTCTCGTTCCACCCGGCGGGCCATGTCCCCGGCTCGGCCCAGATCAGGGTGGAGCGGGCCGGCGAGGTCTGGGTCGTCTCGGGCGATTACAAGATCGACGCCGGACGGTCTGTCCGAACCGTTCGAGCCGGTTCGCTGCGACACCTTCATCACCGAATGCACCTTCGGCCTGCCGGTCTTCCGCTGGCAGCCGCAGGCGCAGGTGATGGCGCAGGTGAACCGCTGGTGGGCCGCCAATGCCGCCGAGGGGCGGGTCTCGATCCTCGGCGCCTATGCGCTTGGCAAGGCGCAGCGGATCATGGCGGCGCTCGACCCGGCCATCGGCCCGATCCTGACCCATGGCGCGGTCGAGGCGACGACGGCCATCCTGCGCGCACAAGGCTACCGCCTGCCCGAGACCACCCGCGTCACCGCCGAGATCACGGCAAAAACCCATCCGGGCGCCATCGTCATCGCCCCACCCTCGGCCGCGGCGACGCCCTGGGCCAACCGCTTCGGCCCCACCGCCGCAGCCGCCTTCGCCTCGGGCTGGATGCGCCTGCGCGGCATCCGCCGCCGGCGCGGGGCCGAGCGCGGCTTCGTGCTGTCCGACCATGCCGACTGGCCCGGCCTGAACGAGGCGATCCGCGCCACGGGCGCGTCGCGCGTCTTCGTCACCCACGGCTACACCTCGGTCTTCCGCCGCTGGCTGGAAACGCAGGGCTACGACGCCGGGATCGTCGCGACGGAATGGGAGGGCGAGCCTTCGACGCCGCCACGCCGACAGAGGTGGTCGAATGACCGCCTCGCATTTTCTGTTCACAAGCATCCTCGGGGGGTCGACCATCCTGTTCGCCATCGGTCCAAGAACCGATGGTCGACGGGGGCAGACGGCCCCCGTCGACAGCAGCCATGAAGCGCTTCGCCCGCCTCTTCGCGGCCCTCGACGCCACGACGAAAACCTCGGCCAAGACCGCGGCGCTCGCCGCCTATTTCCGCGAGGCCCCCGAGGAAGACCGCCTCTGGACCATCGCGCTGCTGTCGGGCCGCCGACCCAAGCGCGCCGTCAACGCGACCGAACTGCGCGAATGGGCGGCCGAGGCCGCAGGCCTGCCGCTCTGGCTCTTCGAGGAGGCCTACCCCGTCGTCGGCGACCTTGCCGAGACGATCACGCTGATCCTGCCGCCGCCCTCCGCGGAAAGCGCCACGACCCTCAGCCAGCACATGGCGGCGCTGATCGCGCTTGCAGGCCGCCCCGCCGCCGAGCGTCGCGCCCAAATCCTTGCCGCCTGGGACAGCCTGGGCGACGACGAGCGGTTCCTGTTCAACAAGCTCATCACCGGCGGCTTCCGCATGGGGGTCAGCCAGGGCCTGATGACGCGCGCGCTGGCTCAGGCGACGGGGATCGAGGAGACACGCTGGCCCATCGCCTGATGGGCGACTGGACGCCCGAGCGGACGAGCTATGCCGCCCTGATCCAGACCAATGACGGCGCGGGCGAGGGGGCGCGGCCCTATCCCTTTGCCCTCGCCGCGCCGCTGGAGGATGCGGCCGGACAGCCTCGGCGCGCCGGACGACTGGCTGGCCGAATGGAAATGGGACGGCATCCGGGGCCAGCTGATCCACCGCCCCGGCGCCTTCGCGCTCTGGTCGCGGGGCGAGGAGCTGATCACCGACCGCTTCCCCGAATTCGCGCCGCTCGACCGATTTCCTGCCCCCCGGCACGGTCATCGACGGCGAGGTTCTGGCCTGGGGCGACGACACCCCCCTGCCCTTCGCCGCCCTGCAGAAGCGGATCGGCCGCAAGACCGTGCCGAAGAAGCTGCTGACCGAGGCCCCGGCGCGAATGCTGGCCTATGATCTGCTGGAAGCAGGCGGCGAGGACCTCCGCGACCGTCCCGCTCGCCGTTCGCCGCGCGCAGCTGGAGCGCGATCATCGACGCCCTGCCGCCCGGCTTGCCGCTGGCGGCTTTCGCCCGCCGTGCCCTTCGCGTCGACTGGGACAGCCTGGCCGGAACCCGCGCCGAGCGCGCGCGACCGGGGGGCGGAAGGGCTGATGCTGAAGCGCCTCGCCTCGCGCCTACCACGTCGGGCGCAAGCGGGGCGACTGGTGGAAGTGGAAGCTCGACCCCTACACGGTCGATGCCGTGATGATCTATGCGCAGGCCGGCCACGGGCGGCGCGCGACCCTTTACACCGACTTCACCTTCGCGGTCCGCGACGGCGACGAGCTCGTGCCCTTCACCAAGGCCTATTCCGGCCTGACCGACGCCGAATTCCGCGAGATCACCGACTGGGTGCGCAAGAACACGCTGGAACGCTTCGGCCCGGTGCGGCGCGTGCCGCCGGAACTGGTGTTCGAGATCGCCTTCGAGGGCATCCAGGCCAGCCCCCGCCACAAGTGCGGCATCGCGCTGCGCTTTCCCCGCATGGCTCCGCTGGCGGCAGGACAAGCCGGTGGCCGAGATCGACACGCTCGACAGCCTGCGCGCGCTGCTGGCCATGCAGCGGGTTTCCACGGCCATACCGGCATCCGACCCCTGAGCGAAGCTGAATTCCGGGTGAGGTGCCTTGCGCAGGGCCGTCCGCCGCGCCTAGATCACCCCTGACAATGAACGAGGTTCCCGATGTCCCTGCCCCTGCCCCGCCCCGTCTTCGATGCCAATGCCAGCTCGGCGGCGGCCTCGGGCAACCTGCCCGACTGGGACCTGACGCGACCTCTACACCGCCCCCGACGCGCCCGAGGTGGCACGCGACATGGACTGGCTGGAAACGCGCCTGCGCCGCTTTCGCCACGGCCTACGAGGGCAAGCTTGGCCACGCTCGACGCCGCGGCCCTTCTCGCCTGCGTGCTGGCCTACGAGACGATCGACGTGACCGCCGGACGCCTCATGTCCTACGCGGGCCTGCGCTACTACCAGAACACGATGGACAGCGAGCGCGCCAAGTTCATGGCCGACATGCAGGACCGCATCACCACCTTCACCACGCCGCTGGTCTTCTTCACGCCTGGAATTCAACCGGCTGGACGAGACACATCTGGCCGGCCTGCTGGCGCAGAATGCCGACCTCGCCCGCTACAAGCCGGTGTTCGACCGGATGCGCGCGATGCGACCCTACCAGCTGTCGGACGAGCTGGAGAAGTTCCTGCACGACCAGTCGCGTCGTCGGCGCCGCCGCCTGGAACCGCTGTTCGACGAGACGATGGCCGGGCTGATGTTCAAGGTCGCGGGCGAGGAAGAGGAGCTGAACCTCGAATCCACGCTGAACCTGCTGACCGACACCGACCGCGCGAAGCGCGAGGCGGCGGCCCGCGCGCTGGCCGAGGTGTTCGAGCGGAACATCAAGCTCTTCGCCCGCGTCCACAACACGCTGGCCAAGGAAAAGGAGATCGAGGACCGCTGGCGCAAGATGCCGACGCCGCAGACCGGCCGGCACCTCTCGAACCATGTCGAACCCGAGGTGGTCGAGGCGCTGCGCAACGCCGTCGTCGCGGCCTACCCGAAGCTGTAGCCACCGCTACTACCGGCTGAAGGCCAAGTGGATGGGCCTCGACAAGCTGCAGGTCTGGGACCGCAACGCGCCGCTGCCGATCGAGACGCCGCAGATCGTGGACTGGGACGAGGCGACGAAGACGGTGCTCGACGCCTACGCCGCCTTCGTCGCCCAAGATGGCCGACCTCGCCCAGCCCTTCTTCGACAAGGGCTGGATCGACGCGGGCGTGAAACCCGGCAAGGCCCCGGGCGCCTTTGCCCACCCCACCGTCACGACCGTGCATCCCTATGTGATGCTCAACTACCTCGGCAAACCGCGCGACGTGATGACGCTGGCGCATGAGCTGGGCCACGGCGTGCACCAGGTGCTGGCGGCGGGCCAGGGCGAACTGCTGTCCTCGACCCCGCTGACGCTGGCCGAAACCGCGAGCGTCTTCGGCGAGATGCTGACCTTCCGCAAGCTTCTCGACGGCGCCAAGACCCCGGCCGAACGCAAGACCCTGCTCGCCGGCAAGGTCGAGGACATGATCAACACGGTCGTGCGCCAGATCGCCTTCTACGATTTCGAGTGCAAGCTGCACGCCGCCCGCGCGCGAGGGCGAACTGACGCCCGACGACATCAACGCCCTGTGGATGAGCGTGCAGGCCGAAAGCCTGGGCGACGCCTTCGAGTTCATGGACGGCTACGAGACCTTCTGGGCCTATATCCCGCATTTCGTCCATTCGCCCTTCTACGTCTATGCCTATGCCTTCGGCGACGGTCTGGTGAACGCGCTTTACGCCGTCTATGCCGAGGGCATGCCGGGCTTCGAGGAGAAGTACTTCGACATGCTCAAGGCGGGCGGGTCCAAGCACCACAAGGAGCTTGCTGGCGCCCTTCGGGCTTGACGCGTCCGACCCGAAATTCTGGGACAAGGGCCTGTCAGCATGATCGCGGGCTTCATCGACGAGCTGGAGGCGATGGAGGGCTGAGGGCGCGTCGCGCCCTCACATCGTTTGCCGCACACGCTCCTTGATCGGTTCGATATGGGCGTGCATCTGGGCCAGCGCGTCCTCGGCATCGCCCGCCACGCCATCGGCATCGACCAGGGTCATGACCTCGGGGATCAGGTCCAGTATCTTTCCGCTCACCATGATCCACGAGCCGGGGTGGCGAATCCGTAGTGCGACGATGAGGCGGGCAAGCGGGAAGACGCTGCGCTCGCTCGACGCCGAAATGCCGATCACCGGATAGGCGTGGCGGTCTGCCTCGGTAAGAAGCTCGTGATGCGCGAGGCCCGTCCGCAGGTCGATCTGCCAGCCGCGCCGGCGGAAGAAATCGGCGGCCATCGTGACCCCGAGCGTGTGGGTTTCGCCGGGCGTAGACACGAACAGCGCATGTTCCTGTGGCGGGGTCAGGTAATGGTCCGACGCGAAGGCCTGACGCAAGCCCCGCATGATCGCGTAGATGCGCCCGGCGGCGATGGTCATCTGCGCGGAGGTCGTCCGATCCTCATCCCACCGCTCGCCCAGCCGTCGCGCGGCCCCGGCAAGGTAGCCCAGATAGATCATGTCGACCGACATTCCGTTCAGCCTGACCTGCAGGACAAGGTCTGCCGCCCGCTCGTCATCTGGCGAGACGAGAGCATCGCACAGCGCCTCGATATCCGCGTCAGGCGGCAGGGCTTCCTGTACCGCTGACCCCCGCCGTTCCAGCCGCGTGATGACTTCGGCAGCAAGCGCATGCACCGCAGTCTCGGGCAGGACACCTTCGCGCCTGATGAACAAACCTCGAGCTTTTTCAAAGGCTTCCCGGTCAAGGCCGCCATTGATATGGGGCTTTGCAGACATAACGCCCTACTTTCAGAGGGAGCGTGTTGTACCGCCCGCGCGATGCCGCCTAGCGCGACCCTGCCCGAACCCTAGAATCCCCGCGTGCTCCCTCAGGGCAGATTAGCAAACAATCGCTGTCAATCAAGCCTGACAGTATTCCGCGGTATTCTGCAAAATTTGCACGAGCCTGCCTTGGCTTGCAGGCGGCGCGTTACCGGGACGCCACCTTTCGACCCTGCATCGCGACAAGGCCCGTTCTCATTTCCGTTATCCGCAGCGAGTCACCCGGGTCACGAGATTCGGCGGACAGGCTCAGATCGGCGTCTCGACGGCAAAGACCGCGTCGATCATCGCCTGGTTGCCGCGCGCCTGCTCCAGCGGCCAGGGATAGGGTGCGCCGGTCGTGACCGAGCGGCCGAACGCCTCTACCTGCAACTTGTAGTGACGTGCATCCGGCCAGCGCAGGGTGACGGTTTCCAGCCCCGGACGGTGAAGCTCCAGCTTTGCAACGTCGAAGACGTTGGCGTTGAAGGGCGCCGTCAGACGGATCAGGCCCTTGTCACCCTGGAACACGACCTCCTGCCGGGGGAAAAGCCGCATCGAGGTCATCGAGGCATAGGTGAAGCGTCCGGTGGGGCCGTCGAAGAGGCCCGTGACCTGCGCGAAGACATCCACGCCGTTCTCGCGCCGGATGCGGGATTGCAGGCTGACGAGATGACGGGTTCCGCCCCGGTCACAAAGCGGGCCGAGCCGAAGGTGTAGACGCCGATATCGGGGATGGAGCCGCCGCCGGTCTCGGGGCGGTTGCGGATGTTGCCGGGATCGGTGCGGTTGTCATAGCTGAAGGCGGCGTCGACATGCTCGATCCGGCCGATCGCACCTTCGGCAACAAGCTCGCGGGCGCGGATGAACTGCGGGTGGTGAACGATCATGAACGCCTCGGCGGCGAGCAGGCCCGTCTCGTCGCGCAGCGCGATCAGCGGGTCGATCTGCTCGGCGCTCAGCGCGATGGGTTTTTCGCACAGCACGTGCTTGCCCGCGACCAGCGCCTTGGCCGTCCACTCGACATGCAGGTGGTTGGGCAGCGGGATGTAGACGGCGTCAATGCCAGGGTCCGCCAGCAGCGCGTCGTAGTCGGTCAGCACGCGGAGCGCGGGGTTGAAGGCGCGAAAGCCGTCCGCCTTGGCGGGGGCCGAGGTGGCGATGGCCACGAATTCGGCATCCTCGGCCTGGTGGATGGCCGGGGCCATGAAATGCTGCGCGAAGTTCGATGCGCCCAGAATGCCCCAGCGTGTGACCTTGCCCATGTCTTTCCCCTCGATTGACCGGGCCGGACGCTAGCGCGGGGGATGGGGCGGGGCCAAGGGCAAAACGCCATGGCCCCGCAATTCGGTCAGGCGGGGATCAGCATCCCCTTGCCGCGGGCGAGTTCCTTCATCCGGGCCTGAAGCTTCTCGAAGGCGCGCACTTCGATCTGGCGGATCCGCTCGCGGCTGACGCCGTAGCTTTCCGACAGCTCTTCCAGCGTCACCGGGTCGTCCGACAGGCGGCGCTGCACGAGGATGTCGCGCTCGCGTTCGTTCAGCGCCTCCATCGCGGTTGCCAGCAACTCGCGCCGCGCATCCAGCTCGTCGCGCTCGGCATAGGCGCCGGCCTGGTCGGCATCCTCATCCTCCAGCCAGTCCTGCCACTGGGTGGCGCTGTCGCCGTCCGAGCCGACCGTGGCATTGAGCGATGCGTCGCCGCCCGAGAGGCGGCGGTTCATGTCGACCACCTCATCCTCGGTCACGTTCAGGTCCTTGGCGATCTGCGCCACGTTCTCGGGCCGCAGGTCGCCTTCCTCCAGCGCGCCGAGCTTGGCCTTGGCCTTGCGCAGGTTGAAGAACAGCTTCTTCTGCGCGCTGGTCGTGCCGAGCTTCACAAGGCTCCACGAGCGCAGGATGTATTCCTGGATGCTGGCGCGGATCCACCACATCGCATAGGTCGCCAGGCGGAAGCCCTTTTCCGGGTCGAACCGCTTGACCGCCTGCATCAGGCCCACGTTCGCCTCGGAGATCACCTCGGCCTGCGGCAGGCCATAGCCGCGATAGCCCATCGCGATCTTGGCGGCGAGGCGCAGGTGCGAGGTCACCATCTTATGGGCCGCCGCCGCGTCCTGATGATCGACCCAGCGCTTGGCCAGCATGTATTCCTCTTCCGGCTCCAGCAGCGGAAACTTGCGGATTTCCTGCAGATAGCGGTTCAGCCCCTGTTCCGGGCTGGGCGCGGGAAGATTGGCGTAGGTACTCATTCAAGAACCCCTTTCCATTCCGCCGGCAGGTGCTGCCGTTGCGGAAACCGTGAATTTAAGGGCGCAGCAGGGCGTAAACAAGGCCTTTCTGAACCGAACGGTTTAACGAAACATGAACGATCTTCCGTCGCGGCAAAAGCGAAACCGGACAGGGTCACGCAGATGTCAACGCCCGTAACATCTCGATCAGGCGCTCCATATCGTCGGGCAACGGCGAGGAAAATTCCAGCCATTCGCCCGTAACCGGGTGCTCGAACCCCAAGGTCGCCGCATGCAACGCCTGACGGGGGAAAGTGTTCGCGGCCTCGGCCACCGCCTCGCCCACGGCCTTGGCCGCCAACCGCCGCCGTCCGCCATAGGTCTGGTCGCCGATCAGCGCGTGTCCCGCATGGGACATGTGCACGCGGATCTGGTGTGTCCGCCCGGTCTCCAGCCAGCACTCGAGCAGCGCGGCCGAGGGCGGCGTGCCAAAGGCCTCGACCACGCGGGCGCGGGTCACGGCGTGGCGGCCGCCGCTTTCCAGCACGGCCTGCCGCTGGCGGTCGGTCTTGTGGCGGGCAAGCTGCGTGGCGATCTTCACGATGCCGCCCGGCTCGAAGCTGACGCCCTTGATCCCGCGCAGGCGGGGGTCGGCGGCGTCGGGGACGCCATGGACAAGGGCGAGGTAGCGGCGGGTCACGTCATGCGCCTCGAACTGCGCCGCAAGGCCGTGATGTGCGCGATCGGACTTGGCGACGACCAGCAGGCCCGACGTGTCCTTGTCGATCCGGTGCACGATGCCGGGCCGCTTCTCGCCGCCCACGCCCGAAAGGGTGCCGCCGAAATGATGGAGGAGCGCGTTCACCAGCGTGCCGGTGGCCGAGCCCGGTGCGGGGTGCACGACCATGCCCACGGGCTTGTCGATCACGATCAGGTCGGCGTCTTCCCAGACCACGGTCAGGGGGATATCCTCGGCCTCGGTCGCCACATCGGCGGCCTCGCCCACCACGATGTCGAACACGTCGCCCTCGGCAACCCGCGCCTTGGGATCGGTGACGGGCACGCCCTCGCGCGTCACGTCGCCCTCGGCGATCATCCGCATCAGGCGCGAGCGTGACAGTGCCGCCTCCTCTGGCACGTCGCGGGCAAGGGCCTTATCAAGACGGTCGGGCGGGGCCGCGCCGATGGTGATGCGCAGGACGCCCGCGTCAGGGGAAGGGTTGCCCATGGAGACGGCTCCGGCACCGGATGGGCTGCCGCCCAGCCTTCGGTTTCTGAAATTCCTCGTGATCGTGCTGACGCTCACGATGATCGTGGGTGTCATAACCATCGTGGCGGTGATTGTCACCCGTATGCCCCGCGCCGTGGAGGGCCTGCCGCGGATGCCCGAGAGCGTGGTGCTGCCGGATGGTGTGCGGGCGACGGCGTTCACGCAAGGCGCGGACTGGTATGCGGTGGTGACGGCGGGGGACGAAATCCTGATCTTCGACCGGGGGACGGGAGCGCTCAGGCAGAGGGTGAAGGTGGAGGCGAAGTAAGGAATCGGTATGGTCGCGCCCTACTCGACGGATTTGTCCCGCGACAAGTCCGTCAAGAGGCGGCGCAAGCGCTACAACCATGATCTTGACGCTCAAGGCGGATCGCGGCTTAGAGGATCGACCGGAAACGCTCCTTTGGAGCGTTTCTGCGATCCGATTGCCAGCGGTCGCAAGACCGCAGGCAAGGGGTTCTCCGCAACCTGAGGCTGCCAATCCGTCCGCGCCTGCCAAGGGGCAGGCAGGCGCGGACGGATTTGTCGCGGGACAAATCCGTCAAGGCAACCCTCCAACGCGCAAGTCACGCCGCGCGAACCCTTTCCGACCCCATCGCGGCGAAAACGGACAGACTCGGCCCACACCCCCGCGCCACCATGCATCCGGAACGAAGGGGACCAGATCATGACCTACGGATATGACGGGGCAGACGCCACCGCACTCGCCCATCTGGTGGCGAAGGGCGAGGTGACGCCCACCGAACTGCTCGACCAGGCCCTTGCCGCGACCGAGCGCCTCAACCCCGCGCTCAACGCCGTCGTGCTGGTGCAAGAAGGCGTCGCGCGACGGGCCATCGAGGCAGGGCTGCCGCGCGGGCCATTCCGGGGGGTGCCGTTCCTGATCAAGGACCTTGGCTGCGAGGCCGTCGATTTCCCCTCGCACAATGGCTCGCGGCTTTGGGCCAACACGACCTATGACCGGGACTCGGCGATCTTCCAGCGGATGCGGGCCACGGGCGTCGTCACCTTCGGGCGGACCACCTCGCCCGAGGGCGGGATCGGGGCGGCGACCGAGGCCGCCGTCTATGGCGGACCGACGCGCAACCCGTGGAATCTCGACCGCACGTCGGGCGGCTCCTCGGGCGGCGCGGGGGCGGCGGTGGCGGCGGGGATCGTGCCCTTCGCGCATGGCTCGGACGGCGGCGGCTCGGTCCGCATCCCGGCCTCGTCCTGCGGTCTCTTCGGCTTCAAGCCGACGCGGGCGCGCCTGCCGGACGGGCCTTATGTGGGCGAGGGCTGGGCGGGCATGGCCATCGACGGCTTCCTCACCTGGTCGGTGCGCGACACCGCCGTGATGCTCGACGCCTGCGAAGGCGCCGATCGCGGCGCGCCCTATTGGGCGCCGCCGCTGGGGCGCGGCCATGCCGCCGCCATCACCCGCCCACCCCGGCGGATGCGCGTCGCCCTGTGCGAGACCACCTTTACGGGCGATCCGATCCATCCCGAATGCCGCCGTGCGGTGCATGACGCGGCCCGGCTTCTGACCGACCTCGGGCACCATGTGGAACACGCGCGGCCCGGCGCAGACATGCGCCGGATGATCCGCGCCTGGAACGACATCGTCGCGGTCGGCACGGCGCTCGGCGTGCGCAAGGGCCTGGCCGCCATGGGCCGCGCCCTGAAGCCAGATGACGTCGAAGGCGTCACGCGCGGTGCCATCGCCCTGACCGCCACCCTGCCGCCCGACCGCTATCTCGAGGCGGTCGGCGAAATCCATGCCTTCGGGCGCGAGATGGCGGCCTTCTTCGACCCCGACGAGGGGCATGGCTACGACATCCTGCTGTCGTCCACGCTGGCGGAGCCTCCTGCCGAGGTCGGCCGCTTCGCGCACAGCACCGAGGATTACCTCGCCTATCGCCTCGGCAAGGGCGGCATCTTCGACTACTCGCCCTTCTGTGCCGCGTTCAACGCCTCGGGCCAGCCCGCCGCCTCGCTGCCCTTGCACCTGACACCGGACGGGTTGCCGGTCGGAGTGCACCTCGCGACCCGGTTCGGGGCCGATGAACCCCTGATTGCACTCTGCGCCGAGATCGAGGCCGCCCGCCCATGGATTGGGCACCGCCCGCCGCTGGCTGCCTAAAAGATGGCGTTATGCCTTGCCAAAGCGGAAAGCCGCCTCGTAACCTCGGGGAAAGAGTCAGGGGAGCGTGGGACGTGACAACAGACGTGGCGGTCGAAGCCCGCAACGCCGTCAAGGCTTTCGGGCAGGGCGACACGGCCGTACGGGCCCTCGACAATGTCTCGGTGAAGATCGCGAAGGGCGAGTTCTTCACCCTGTTGGGGCCTTCGGGCTGCGGCAAGACCACGCTCCTGCGCCTGATCGCCGGGTTCGAGACGCCGACCTCGGGTCACATCCTGCTCGACGGCAAGGACATCACCGACGATCCGCCCAACAAGCGCCCGGTCAACACGGTGTTCCAGAGCTACGCCCTGTTCCCGCACCTCACCGTCTCGCAGAATATCGGCTTCGGGCTCGAGATGCAGGGGCGGCCCCGGGCCGAGGTGACCGAGACGGTCAAACGCATGCTGGGTCTGGTGCGGCTGGAAAAGCTCGCCGACCGCAAGACCAGCCAGCTTTCGGGCGGCCAGCAACAGCGCGTGGCGCTGGCCCGCGCGCTCGCCCCAAGGCCGAAGGTGCTGCTTCTGGACGAGCCGCTCTCGGCGCTGGACCTGCAACTGCGCAAGGAGATGCAGGTAGAGTTGAAGCGTCTGCAACTCGAAACCGGCATCACCTTCATCTTCGTGACCCATGACCAGGAAGAGGCGCTCACGATGAGCGACCGCATCGCGGTGATGAGCGCGGGGAAGATCCAGCAGGTCGGCGTCCCGCGCGAGATCTACATGCACCCGGTCAACCGCTTCGTCGCGAGCTTCATCGGCGAGACCAACTTCCTCGGCGGCACCATCGTGCCGGGGGGCGTGAAGCTCGACTGCGGCGACGTGGTCGAGGCGGGCGGGACCGAGGGCCGGTCCGGCCACGTCACGCTGGCCGTCCGGCCCGAGCAGGTGCGCCTTGGTCCGGCCGGCGAGGCCGGGACGATCCCCGCCCGCATCGAGAACTGGGTCTATTTCGGGACCGATACGCATTGCCACCTGCGCCTGTCCGACAACACCGAAGTCGTGGCACGCCTGCAAAGCCCCGCAACCGGCGATCTGGGCCTCAGCGCGGGGCAGGCCGTGGGCCTGCGCTTCACCGCAGGTGCGGCGCAGGTCGTGGGGGAATAGGGCGATGTCCGCGAACGAAGACCGCCAGATCGCCGCAAGCGCCCGCGCGGGGTGGCTTCTGTCGCTGCCCGCGCTGACCGTGCTCGCCTTCGCGGCGGTCGGACCGCTGTTCATCATGCTGGTCTATTCGTTCCTGACGCCGGGCCAGTACGGCAACGTGGAATGGATTTTCTCGACCGACGCCTGGGTCGGCATCCTGTGGACGCGGGACATCTTCGACGACACGCTGCAACTGGCCGACGCGCATCTGACGATCTTCTGGCGCTCGGTGAAGCTGTCGCTGCTGACCACGATCATCACCTTCCTCGTGGGCTTTCCGACCGCCTGGTTCATCGCCACCCGCTCGCCCCGGTCGCGCGCGCTGTGGCTGTTCCTGATCACCATCCCGTTCTGGACGAACCTGCTGATCCGGACAATCGCGATCAACGAGATCATCCGCAACGAGGGGCTGCTGAACACGCTTCTCATGAACGCCGGGTTCATCACCGAGCCGATCAACATGATCTACACCGACATGGCGGTGCTTCGTCGGCATGACCTATGTGTTCTTGCCGCTGATGGTGCTGCCCCTTTTCGCCGCCATCGACCGCTTCGACATGCGCCTGCTCGAGGCGGGCTACGATCTTTACGCGAGCCGCTGGCAGGTCTTGCGCAGGATCATCCTGCCCATCGTCCGGCCCGGCATCGTGGCGGGCTCGATCCTCGTCTTCATTCCCGCGCTCGGGGCCTATGTCACGCCGCGCATCCTGGGCGGTGGCAAGAACATGATGATCGGCAACTTCATCGAGTTGCAGTTCGGTCAGGGCCGCAACTGGCCACTGGGGGCGGCGTTGTCGATCACGCTGCTGGTGATCGTGACGGTGGCCCTGATCTTCTACGTGCGCGCCTCGTCACCGAGGGGCCGGCACATGGCTGAACGCGGCTTTTCCGTAGCGCGCCTGCCGGGGTTCACGCCGATCGGCGATCCTTGTCGTTCGTCGGGCTCTACTTCCCCATCCTCGTGCTGATCTTCTTTTCGTTCAACGCGGGTCGGTCGCTGGCGGATTTGGGAGGGCTTCTCGCTTCAATGGTATGTCGAGGCCTGGCAGAACGACGAGGTCAAGGATGCCACGCTGCGCTCGCTGCTGATCGCGACCTGCGCCGCGATCATTTCGACGACGGTGGCGACGATGGCGGCACTCGGCACGACGCGCCGACGCGCGTTCAGGGGGCAGACGACGATCTACGTGATGATCAACCAGCCGCTGATGGTGCCCGAGATCGTGACGGCCGTGGCCCTGTTGATCTTCTTCGCCGTGGATCAAGGTCGCGACCGGCTATCAGGGCCTCGGCTATCTGATCGCCGCCCATTCGGCCTTCTGCATTCCCTTCGCCTACCTGCCGATCCGGGCGCGGCTGGAAGGGATGGACCTGACGCTGGAGACGGCGGCGGCGGACCTCTATGCCACGCCGTGGCAGACGTTCCGCCGCGTGACGCTGCCGTTGCTGCTGCCCGGGATCATCGCCGGACTGATGCTGGCCTTCGTCACCTCGCTTGACGATGTGGTGATCACCTTGTTCGTCAAATCGGCGGGACAGGACACGCTGCCCACCTATATGCTCGGCACAGATCCGCGCGACAGATCTCGACCGAGATCTATGCGATCTCGACCGTGCTGCTGGGTTTGACGATTGTGCTGTTGACCTTGTTCTTCCTGCTGACGCGAAAGAAAGACTGAAAACAAGAAACCAACCGGGAGACTGACAATGAAAAAGATACTGACCGTCACAGCCCTGCTGCTGGCCAGCGCCAGCATCGCAAGCGCCGAGGGCGAGCTGCAGCTTTACAACTGGGGCAACTACACCAGCCCCGAGCTTCTCGAGAAGTTCGAGAAGGAGACCGGCATCAAGGTGACAGTGACCGACTATGACAGCAACGATACCGCGCTGGCCAAGATCGAGGCTGGCGGGTCAGGCTTCGACCTGGTCGTGCCCTCGGCCAACTACATGCCGATCTGGATCGAGAAAGGCCTGATCCAGGAGCTGGACCTGTCCCGCCTGCCCAATCACAAGAACATCGATCCGCGCTGGATGGACGTCGCCTGGGACCCGGGTCGCAAGTTCTCGGTGCCGTGGCAGTGGGGGATCACCGGCGTCGCGGTCAACACCTCGATCTACTCTGGCGACATCAATACCTCAGCCGTCTGGCTGGAGCCGCCGGCCGAGCTGGTGGGCAAGATCAACGTGACCCCCGAGATGGGGGACGTCGTGGCGCTGGCGACGATGTATCTGGGTGGCCAGCCCTGCAGCGAGGATACCGAACTGCTGAAGAAGGTGCGCGATCTTCTGGTGGCGGCAAAGCCCAACTGGATGAGCATGGACTACGGCATGGAAGACAAGATGGCCAATGGCGACGTGCCGGCCTCGGTCTACTGGAACGGCGCGATCATGCGGGCGCGGCTGAAGAACCCCGACGTGAAGTTCGGCTATCCCGAAGGAAGGCTTCGTCGAGTTCATGGATCCCGTCGCGATGCTCTTTCGGATGCGCCGAATGTGGATAACGCCTACAAGTTCCTCGACTTCATCATGGTGCCCGAGAATGCCGCGATGATTTCGGCCTTCGCCCGCTACTCCAACGGGATCACCGGGGCGGACGCATTCCTTCCCGCCGACATGAAGGACGCGCCTGAGATGAACATTCCGCCGGAGCTGGCGGACAAGGGCGTGTTCCTGCCGACCTGCTCGCCCAAGGCGCAGGAATACATCACGGCGATCTGGACCGAGCTTCAGAAGTGAATTGCGCCGCGGGGCTTCGGCCCCGCGCCGCGACAGCGGGGGGCCAGCCCCCCGCACCCCCCGGGATACTTGTGAACAGAAAATGAAGGGGGTCGGGGTGACGCTGACCGACCTGTCTGCCTCTGAGCTGTCGCGGCGGATCGCCCGGCGCGACGTGCTGCCCTCCGAGGTCATGGCTGCCTTCCTTGACCGGATCGCCAGGGTCAACCCGGCGATCAACGCGGTGGTGGCCCTGCGCGACCCGGACGCGCTGATGGCCGAGGCGCGGGCGCTGGATGACGTGGAGCCGCGGGGCTGGCTGCATGGTCTGCCCTTCGCGGTGAAGGACCTGCAGAACGTGGCGGGCGTCCGATCCACCTCGGGCTTTCCGGGGCTGGCGGATTTCGTGCCGAAGGCCGACGAGATGCTGCCGCGCCGCCTCCGCGCGGCGGGGGCGATCCTGATCGGCAAGACGAACACGCCGGAATTCGGCCTTGGCTCGCATTCCTTCAACCCCGTGCACGGGGTGACGGGCAATCCCTACGACCCCTCGCGCAGCGCGGGCGGCTCGTCCGGCGGGGCGGCGGCGGCGCTGGCGGCGCGGCTTGTACCGATAGCGGATGGGTCGGACATGATGGGCTCGCTCCGCAACCCGGCGGCCTTTTGCAACGTCTACGGCTTTCGTCCGACCTTTGGCCTGGTTCCCTCGGACCCGGAGGGCGACGGCTTCCTGCACCAGCTGGCGACCGACGGACCCATGGCGCGCTGCCCCGAAGACCTCGCGCGGCTGCTGGAAGTGCTGGCGGTGCCCTCGCCCGCTGACCCGCATGCCCGCCCGTGGGAGCCCTTCGCGGCGGCGCTCGACGCGGAAGTGACTGGCACGCGGATCGGCTGGCTGGGCGACTGGGGCGGGGCCTATCCGATGGAGGCGGGGATCCTCGACCAATGCCGGGTGGCGCTGCGCAGCCTGGAGGAGATCGGCTGCGTGGTGGAAGAGGTTCCCCCGCCCTTCCCCGCCGAAGAGATATGGGACAGCTGGATCACCCTGCGGAGCTGGGCCGTGGGGGCAGGCCTTGCCCCCGTCTACAACGATCCGACGCTGCGGGCACTGCTGAAGACCGAGGCGCTGTGGGAGATCGAGCGCGGCTTCGAGATGAGCGCGATGGAGGTGCACCGCGCCAGCGTGATCCGCTCGCGCTGGTTCACCGTTCTGGCGGGGCTCTTCCAGCGATACGATGCGCTGGTGCTGCCCGCGGCGCAGGTCTGGCCCTTCCCGAAGGAGTGGCGCTATCCGCAAGAGATCGCAGGGCGCAGGATGGACACCTACCACCGCTGGATGGAGGTGGTGATCCCGGTCAGCCTCGTGGGCGTTCCGGCGCTTGCGATGCCGGCGGGGTTCGGGGCCGGCGGGCTGCCGATGGGCGTGCAGGTCTTCGGGCCCAAGGGCAGCGACCGGCGGCTGCTGCGGCTGGGGCAGGCCTATCATCGGGCGACCGACTGGCCCGGCCGACGCCCGCCGACGCTGGCCGAGAGCTACCCCAGCGGATAGCGCGCGAGCACGTCATAGCGCGATCCGCCACGACCGAGGGTGCTCTCATAGAGAACAAACTCCGAGACCGGCATCGGCCCGGCGCGAAACCCGCCCGCTTCGGCCACCGCGCGTTCCAGCCGCATCGTGTCCTCGAGCCCCGGCGGGCGGAAGCGGCCAAGGGTGACATGGGGCAGGTACTTGCGCCCCTCGACCGCGATCCCCGCCTGCCGCGCGGCGGACTCCACCTTGCGCTGAAGGCGCATCAGTGGCTCGGAGGGCGCAATGGCGGCATAGGCGGCGCGCGGACGGTCGCCGCCGAACAGGCCGACAGCGTGGAAGTCGAGCGAGAACGGGGGAAGACGGATCGCGGCGAAGAATTCATGCGCATCTTCCAGTCGCCGTTCCGGCACCTCGCCCAGGAAGACCAGCGTGAGGTGCAGGTTCTCGACCGACACCCTCGACGGCAAGGGCAGCAGGAACTGCTGCACGGCAAGAGCCGAGCGGGTGGCCTCGTCCAACTCGAGCGCGAGAAAGGCGCGGATCATCGCGCGGCCAGCGCCGCCAGGCGCGCGCGCACCTCGGGCCGCACCGGTCCCTCGCGCGGGGCGTCGCGCAGCGTGGTCATCATGTGCGGCGCGGGGGGGCGGCGTGCCTGCGGCAGGGCGCGCAGAACGGCCTCGGCCTCCGGAGGCAGCCGGTCGGGGATCGCCTCGCCCGCCAGCGTGGCCCAGACCCCGGTCCAGCACCGCCCGACCGAATGGGCGTCATAGCCACCGCCGCCCAGGACTAGATAGCGCGGCGAGAGGCGGCGCAGCGCAGCCACGACCGACCAATGGGCGTTGTTGGACAGCGAGAGGCGCGAGAGCGGATCCTCTTCCAGCGCATCAGCCCCGCATTGCAGCACGACGGCATCGGGGCGAAAGGCCGCTACGCGCGGCAGGATCAGACCGTCCAGAACGGCGCGCATCTCGGTATCGTTGAAGCCGCGCGGGACAGGCAGGTTGAAGCAGTTGCCACCGCCGTCGTCGGACAGCCTTCCGGTGAAGGGCCAGCGCCCCTCCTCATGGACCGAGATCAGAAGCGCGTCGGGATCGCCGCGCAAAGGCGTGCTCTACCCCGTCGCAATGATGCGCGTCGATGTCCACATAGGCGATGCGCCGCGCGCCGACCCGGCGCAGGACCAGCATGGCAAGCACAGGATCGTTCGTGTAGCAGAACCCGTTGGCACGCCCCGGCAGTCCGTGATGCGTGCCGCCTGCGGGCACATAGACCACCCCGCCGTCGCGCAGCAACTCTGCCCCCAGCATCGCCCCGCCCGCCGAGGTGGCGGGACGGCGAAATACCTCGGGGAAGACGGGGTTCGACAGGGTGCCGAGGTGAAAGCGGGTGCGATCCTCATTCGTCGCATGGCCTCGGGCCTCGGCCGCCTGAAGCGCCGCGATGTAGGCCGGGTCGTGCCACAGGGCAAGCGCCGCGGGCTTCGCCCGCGGGCTGCGGCGGAACCGCATCTCGGGCAGCCAGCCCAGGGCGCGGGACAGGTCCATGACCGTAGAAACCCGAGGAATGCGCAGCGGGTGCTGGCCGCCATAGCTGGAGGTGCGGTAGATTTCGGACCCGATCAGGATGGGACCGACAGGCGGCCTCAGTTCAGGTAGGGCTCGATCTTCGACACGATCGCGCGCGAGGTGGGCTTGGTGGTCGATCCCCATGTCGCGACAAGCTCTCCCTTCGGGCCGATCAGCACCTTGTTGAAATTCCATCCCGGCTGGAAGCCGTGATCGTTGCGCAGCCAGGCATAGAACGGATGGGCCGCAGGCCCCGTGACCGGGGTGATATCGGTCATAGGCAGGGTCAGGTCGAAATTCACAGCGCAGAATTCCTTCACCTGTCCCGCGCTTTCCAGTTCCTGCTGGAAATCGTTCGACGGCACGGCAAGAACGACAAGCCCGCGCGCGCCATAGTTGTCCTGCAATGCCTGAAGATCGTCATATTGCGGGGTAAAGCCACATAGCGAGGCGGTATTCACGACTAGCACCGGGCGACCACGAAACGTGTCGAGATCGATCTTTCCGCCGTCGATGGCATCGAAACTGTATCCGGCGCGCGCCGCCTGCGGAAGCAACGCCGAACCCGCGATCAGGACCGCGACAAGCAATCCCGCAAGCCTCATTGCCGTTCCTCCGTCTATCGCTTTTGTGAAGTAGCGCGGCACGCCGTCGCGTCAAACCCTGCCACGCGCCTGCCTTGTCATCGCCGGGAACACATGTCATGTGCGCCAGTATATTTACATTATCCATTGAAGGCTCCGGATCCGGTGAGAGACGCAACCAAGAGCCTGTTCCTGATGAACCCCGCAACGACGCGCACGCAATATGGCGCGCTGTGCTGGCGGAAGATGCGCGGGACGGTCCAGGTTCTTCTGGTCACAAGCCGCGATACCGGGCGTTGGGTGATCCCCAAGGGCTGGCCCATGCCTGACCGAAGCCCCGCCGCCGCCGCCGCGCAGGAGGCGTGGGAAGAGGCGGGCGTTGAAGGACAGGTGTCGGATCAATGCATCGGACTGTTCATGTATGACAAGGTCATGGGGCCGGACCTCGCCGTGCCCTGCGTCGTGGCCGTCTATCCGCTGAAGGTCACCGCCACCCAGGACCGTTTTCCGGAAAGCCGGATGCGCAAGCGCAAGTGGTTCTTGCCCGCCAAGGCCGCGCGCAAGGTCGTCGAGCCCGAGTTGCAAGCAATTCTTGCGACATTCCTGCCACCGCCAGAGGCCGGAACGACCACAGCATCCGGTTGAATTGGGTCCGCGCGTGGTTATGTGAGAGCCTTGGGCCAAAGGTGAAAGAATGATCCGCTACACGCTGAACTGCGCCAATGGGCACAGGTTCGAGAGCTGGTTCCAGTCAGCCACGGGCTATGACGCGCTGCGCGAGGCCGGGCATGTCGCCTGCGCCGTCTGCGGCTCGTCCGACGTCGAGAAGTCCCTCATGGCCCCGGCGGTGCGCCCCTCGCGCGCCGTGGCAGAGTCCCAACCGGCAGCGCGTCCGCTGGCCGCCCCGGCCTCGGACGTCGAAGCGGCGCTGGCGGAACTGCGGCGGCAGGTGGAGCAGAACGCGGACTATGTCGGCCTGAACTTCGCCGCCGAGGCGCGTCGCATCCATCTGGGCGAGGCTCCGGAACGCTCGATCTATGGCGAGGCAAAGCCGGACGATGCACGCCGGCTGATCGAGGACGGGGTGCCGGTCGCCCCCCTGCCCTTCATTCCGCCGCGCAAGACGAACTGAAGCAGATCAGACGCAGGGATCGACCGTGTCGAGCCCGCTGGCGGGGATTGGGCCGAGGTCGCGTCTTGTGATCGTGCCGGGACCGAGGGTGACAGCGATGGCGTGCTGCCAGGCTGCGTCGGCAAGCAAGAGAACCGGTCCCGAGGCGCAGGGGCGCAGGCCGCCCGAAATCACGGCATCACCGATGCGGTGGTTGGTGAGACCTGGCAGGCGCGCGATCTCGGGCAGCCCTCCGTCGATGGGGCGCAGGATCACGAGGTCCTTCACAAGGTGGGGGCGATCGACATAGGCGATCTCGATCCGACCGTCCCCGTCCAGATCGCCAATACCGGCAGGGGCGAGCCAGCGGTGGCGCTGGCCGATAAAGCTGGTCGAGGCGCGCAGTCCTTCGGGGCCATAGACAGCGAGGCGCGCCCCGAGGGCAAGGTCAGTCTCGACCACGACGACCTCGGCGCCGCCGTCACCGTCGATGTCGGCGAGCCGCGCCTCGACATCCTCGAACACCCGGGTGTCAGGCAATGTCAGGCGCAGCGTGCGGCCGCTGTCCGTCTCCAGAACAAGTGTTCCCCATTCAAGCGCATCACCCAGAACGGCATGGTCGTACCGGTCCGTGGGATCGGCCAGCCGTGCTGCAACGACGCCTTCGGCACAGGCAGGTCCGGCGAGTGCTAGCGCGAGAGCGAAGGCCGTTCCGGAGGCGCGGGTCAGATCTGCTTTTCCGGCATGTGGACGACCAGCCCGTCCAGCGCGGGCGAGACCTTGAGCTGGCACGTCAGGCGCGAGCGCTCGGGGTCGGGCTTCCAGGCGAAGTCGAGCATGTCCTCTTCCATCGCTTCTTTCTTCGGCAGCTTCGCGACCCAGTCGGGGGCGACGTAGACATGGCAGGTGGAGCAGGCGCAGGCGCCGCCGCAATCGGCCTCGATGCCGGGAATGCCGTTGTCGCGCGCGCCTTCCATCACGGTCAGGCCGTTGGGCACGTCGACGACATGTTCCTTGCCGCCATATTCCACGTAGGTGATCTTCGCCATCGCTGTCCTCGTCTGCCGGTTCGTCTGCGCGACATAGGCCATTGCCCGGGAATTTGCCAGCGCGCGATGGACGCAGGAATGGGCGGACGCGCTGTGAAATTCACGCGCCGCGTGAACTTGACCGTCCCCTGATTTCTGCGGCCTCGGCGAATGGGGCGAGGCTGCTTCTTGCGCCCTTCCGCGAGGCAATACAAAAAGGGCGCCCCTCGCGGGACGCCCCTTCAGTCTCCGTTCGGCGAAGCACTTACTTTTCGACCGACAGTGCCACGAAGCGCGGGTCGCCATCGCGGCGGACCAGAAGCAGCAGCGACTTGCGGCCGGCATCGCGGGCCTCGGTGATCCGCGTCTCGAGATCGCCGATCTGCTCGACCTTCTGCTGGCCGGCCTCGGTGATCAGGTCTCCCTCGCGCAGACCCTTGGCATAGGCTTCGGACGCCACGTCCACAGCCGTCACCACAAGCCCTTCCGTTCCAGCGGGCAGGCCCAGTCTTTCGGCGGCCTCAGCGGTTACCGGGGTCACGGTCAGGCCAAGCAGTTCCTGCGTTTCCGGCTTGTCCGGGGCGGCGGCTGCGGCGGGCACCGCCTCGGCCTCGGCCTCCTCGCGACGACCCAGCTTGATCGTCAGCGACTCGCTCTTGCCGTCACGCAGCACGACAACAGCGGTTTCCTTGCCCACATCCGTCTCGGCGACCTTGCGGACCAGCTCACGCGTGTCCTTCACATCGACGCCGTCGAAATTGACGATCACGTCGCCCGCCTGCATCCCGGCGTCCTTGGCCGGGCCTTCGGGCACGTCGGTGACCAGCGCGCCCCTGGCATCGGTCAGGCCCATGGCCTCGGCCACGTCCGGTGTCACGTCCTGGATGCGCACGCCCAGCCAGCCGCGCCGGGTCTCGCCGAACTCCTTCAGCTGATCGACGACCTTGCTGACCACGTTCGACGCCATCGAGAAGCCGATCCCGATCGAGCCGCCATTGGGCGACAGGATCGCGGTGTTCACGCCGATCACCTGGCCGTCCATGTTGAACAGCGGGCCACCCGAGTTGCCCCGGTTGATCGCCGCGTCGGTCTGGATGAAGTCGTCATAGGTGCCGCTGAGCGCCCGGTTGCGAGCCGACACGATCCCGGCCGAGACCGAGAAGCCCTGGCCCAACGGGTTGCCCATGGCCATGACCCAGTCGCCCACGCGGATCAGGTCGCTGTCGCCGAACTTCACGAAGGGCAGCGGCTGATCAGTCTCGACCTTGAGCAGCGCGATGTCGGTGTTCGTGTCGGTTCCGACCAGCTTGGCATCAAGCCGTTCGCCCGAATAGAATTCCACCGAGATCTCGTCGGCGCCCTCGATCACGTGGTTGTTGGTGACGATGTAGCCGTCCTCGGACACGACGAAGCCAGAACCGAGCGCCTCGCTGCGGCGCGGGGCCTGTTCGCCCTCGCCCTGCCGGTTCTGGAAATCACGGAAGAACTCCTCGAAGGGCGATCCTTCGGGAACCATCGGCCCGCCCTCGGTCGAGGCGGCCACGACGGAAGAGGTGGTGATGTTCACCACCGAAGGGCTGATCTGCTGGGCCAGATCGGCGAACGACTCGGGCGTGCCAAGGGCCACCGCCTGCATTGCCGGGGTGACCGCAAGAGCGAGACCCAGGACGGCGGCAGCGGCGGCATTGCGCACTGCCTTGGGCCGGGTCAACAGCGGGGCGTAGGACTGCACTCCAAACTCCTTTTCAAGTCTGTCTGCGCCCCGGCACGACACCGGGGCCATGCGGCGACATACACCGCCATATATGTCACACTGCAATGCAAACACGGGTCGCGGCGCGTCACTTCGATGTGAGCCTTGCGAGAGGCATCGTGCCCGTGCCGGGGTGTCGGTGCAAGCGCGTCGTGGGGCACCGGCGCGGGCTGCTCCGGCGGCAGGCGGGAACGGGCCGACCAGGCAAGGAATGCGCCCTTGCCGGACAACGCGGGATCACGACCCCGCGCCCCGCCGCCGATGACGGCAAAAGCCACAGCCGTGGCGGCGCGGCGAGCGCGCCATCGGCCGCTCACCGCCCGACAATCCGCCCGGCAGACTAGTTCGACGCCCCTTCCGGGTCCACGACTGCGGCCCCGTCAAGAACCGCCGCCCCTTCGGCACCGGCGCCGGGCACCTCATCGCTGACGCCCGGAAGCCCGCCCACAGGCTCACCTGTCTGGATGCCCGAACCGGGCACGCCATAGCCGCGCAGATACTCGAAGAAGATCGAGTCCGGCTGCATCACGATGGACGAGTTGGTGCCCTTCATCGCCCGTTCATAGGCGGTCAGCGAGCGGGTGAAAGCGAAGAACTCGGGATCGCGGCCGAACGCCTCGGCATAGATCGAGTTGCGCGCGGCATCGGCCTCGCCGCGCACCACCTCGGCCTGACGCCGGGCGTCCGAGGTCAGTTCCACCACCGTCCGGTCGGCGCTGGCGCGCACGCGCTGCGCCGCCTCGTTCCCCCGTGCGATCTCGTCCGTCGCCTCACGCTCGCGCTCGGCCCGCATCCGGGCATAGGTCGCGGCGAGGTTCTGTTCCGGCAGGTCGGTGCGGGTCAGGCGAACGTCGATGACATCGACGCCAAGCGCCGCCGCCTCGCGCCGCGCAAGGTCGCGGATGCGGTTCATCAGGCCGGTCCGGTCTTCGGACAGAACAGCGTTGGACGGCACCGAGCCCAGAACCTCGCGGATCGCGGCATTCACGATCCGCTCCAGACGTGTCTGCGCGGCCCGCACGCCCTCGGCCCCCACGGATTCGCGGAACTCGATCAGGTCAACGATCTGCCAGCGTGCAAACGCGTCGACCACAAGACGCCGGTCATCCAGAGGCGTGACCTCGAGCGGCTGCGTGGGCAGGCCCAGGATGCGGCCATCATAGCGCACCACCTCCTGGATCAGCGGGATCTTGAAGCCGAGGCCCGGATCTTCCTTCACGGCCTTGACCTGGCCGAACTGAAGCACAAGGGCCTTCTCGCGTTCGTCCACGATGAACACGGACGACAGAGCCAGAGCCCCAGCGATCACGACGGCAGGAATGAGTATTGTCGCGCGGTTCATCAGTTGGTCCCTCCGCTGGACGATGCACCGGCAGCGGGCGCCGCCTGCATCCGTCCAAGCTCGTTCAGCGGCAGGAAGGGCACCACGCCCTGTCCGGCGGCCCCTTCGCCCGACACCCCGTCAAGGATGACCTTGTTCATGTCGCCGAACACCCGTTCCATCGTCTCCATGTACATCCGGCGGCGCGTGACATCGGGTGCCTTCACGTATTCCTCGTAGACGGACAGGAACCGGCTCGCCTCGCCGCTCGCGTTGTTCACGACCTGCGCGCGGTAGGCTTCGGCCTCTTCCAGCAGGCGGGCGGATTCACCGCGCGCCCCGGCGGTCACGCGGTTGGCATAGGCGTCGGCCTCCTTCTCCAGCCGGTCACGCTCCTGCTGCGCGGCCTGCACTTCGCGGAAGCTGTCGATGACCTCGCGCGGGGGATCGGCCTTGTCGAAGTTCACCCGCACCACATTGATGCCGGCGTTGTAGCTGTCGAGCGTGCCCTGAACCGCCGCACGCAGATCCGAGGCGATCACGCCCCGGTCGCGGTTCAGGATAGGCGACAGTTCGGACCGCGCGATGATGTCGCGCATCGCGCTTTCGCTGACGGCCTTGATGGTGTCCGTCGGGTCAGCCAGGTTGAACAGGTATTTCGCCGGATCCGTGATGTTCCACACTACCTGGAACTCGATATCCACGATGTTCTGGTCGCGCGTCAGCATCAGGCCGGTGTCGCTGTCACCGTCGCGGCCCGTGCCGACGTCGGTCTGCCGCTCGCCCGTGACCTGGACGATCTCGGCGGTCACGAGGGGCCATGGCGCGAAGTTCAGGCCCGGATTTCCAACGGCTGAGAACTCGCCCAGGAACAGCTCGACCGAGCGCTCCTCGGGGCGCACCGTGTAGAACGACATGAAGCCCCAGAGCGCGACCAGCGCAAGTGCCCCGAGCGCCAGCCCCTGCCGGGTGAAGATCGGACCGGTGCCAAGGCCACCTCCGCCACCGCCACCGCCGCCGCCGCCCGGCACGCGGGGCTTGCCGCCCATCAGGACGCGCAGCTGTTCCTGGCCCTTCTTGACGATCTCTTCGATCTCGGGGATTTGCGGACCCTCGCCGCCGGGCCTGCGCCCGCCGCCGCGGTTGTCACCGCCCCGCTTGTCGTCGCCGCGATTGTCTCCGCCCGAGCCGCCACCGCCCCAGGGCCCCCCGCTTCCAGCCATCCAGTCCTACCTCTTGTTCCGCGTCTCTCGCTAACTGGTCATTCCTGCGCCGAAATCAAGCTTTCCTGACCGGGTGTCGCAGGGTGACAAGCTCTTCCGCCATGGTGGGATGTACCGCCACCGTCCGGTCGAAATCCTCTTTCGTGGCGCCCATCCGGATCGCCACCGCCGCCAGCTGGATCATCTCGCCCGCGTCCGGTGCCACGATGTGGCAGCCCAGAACCTTGCGCGTCTCGGCGCAGACGATCAGCTTCATCAGCACCCGGTCGTCCCGGCCCGCAAAGGCCGTCTGCATCGGCCGGAAGGCGGTGGCATAGACCTCGATCGGCCGCTCCTCGCGCGCCGCTTCTTCCGTCAGACCCACCGAGCCGAGCTGCGGCTGGGTGAACACGGCCGAGGGAACCAGCGCATGGTCGGCCTTGGTCGGCATGCCACGAAACACGGTATCGGCAAAGGCATGCCCCTCGCGGATCGCGACGGGGGTAAGGTTGATGCGGTCGGTCACGTCGCCCACGGCAAAGATCGACGGGACGGCGGTCTGGCTGTAGGCGTCCACGACGATCTGGCCCTTGCGGCCGATCTCGACCCCCAGCGCCTCCAGCCCCATGCCGCCGCTGTTCGGCACCCGGCCGGTCGCGTACATCACAAGATCGAATTCGCGCGCCGGGCGGCCGTCGGTCGTGGTGGCGAGGATCCCGCTTTGCGTCCGCTCCAGCCCCATGATCGACACGCCGGTGCGGATTCCGATGCCGCGGTCCTGCATCGCCATGGCGACATGACCGCGTGCCTCGTCGTCGAAGCCGCGCAGGATCTGCGCGCCGCGATAGTATTGCGCGACCTCGGCCCCCAACCCATGCAGGATGCAGGCGAATTCAGTCGCGATGTAGCCGCCGCCGACCACGAGTATGCGCTTTGGCAGCTCAGGCAGGTGGAAAACCTCGTTCGAGGTGATGACAAGGTCCGAACCCGGAAACTCCGGCACGAAGGGCCGCCCGCCGGTCGCGATCAGGATGTGCTTCGCGCGGAAGGTCTCGCCTGTGGAAAGCCGCACCGTATGCGCGTCCTCCAGCACCGCACGCGCGTCATGGATGGTCACGCCCGCATTGGTCAGCGTGCGGCGGTAGGCCTGTTCCAGCCGGTCGAGTTCGGTATGCAGGTGGGTGCGGAAGCGCGTCCAGTCGAAGGCGCCCACGCTCGTCTCCCAGCCATAGGCCTGCGCGTCGCGGATCGCGTCAGGATAGGCCGAGGCAAAGACCATGATCTTCTTGGGCACGCAGCCGCGGATCACGCAGGTGCCGCCCATGCGGTCCTCTTCCGCAAGCCCCACCTTCGCGCCGCCCTCGGCGGCGGCGATCCGCGCGGCGCGCACGCCGCCCGATCCGCCGCCGATCACGAAGAGGTCGTAGTCGAAGGCCATGCGTCAGTCCTCGGCCTCGAGAAAGATGTTGTCCGAGGTGGCGAAGAAGATCTGGTCCTCGTCCTCGGTCCCTTCGTTGATGTCGCGCACCACCACCCGGCCGTCGCCGTGGCCGATGATCACCACGTCGCAGATGTCGATGAACAGGCCGTTCTCGACCACGCCGGGGATCTGGTTCAGCACCAGCGCCAGCTGCCGGGGATTGCCGATGCGCTTGAGGTGCAGATCGACGATGTAGTTCGCCTCGTCCGTCACCAACGGACTTTCGCCGTTCATGCGCAGCGTACAGTCGCGCCCCAACACGTCGAGGCCCACCAGCGTCTCCTCGATCAGCGCCTTGGTGGTCTGCCAGCCGAAGGGGATGATCTCGACCGGCAGCGGGAAGGCGCCGAGTTGGGCGACTTCCTTGGCGGCATCGGCGATGACGATCATCCGGTCCGAGGCGGTCGCCACGATCTTCTCCTGCAACAGCGCCGCGCCGCCGCCCTTGATCAGGTTCAGGTTCGGGTCGAACTCGTCCGCGCCGTCGATCGTCAGGTCCAGCCATTTGGCATCGTCCAGGCTGGTCACGGTGATCCCGACCTGCCGGGCCAGTTCGGCCGTGCGGCTGGACGTGGGCACCCCGGTGACCTTCAGGCCCTCTTCCCGCACCCGCTCTCCCAGGCAGCGCACCATCCAGGCGGCGGTCGATCCCGTGCCGAGACCCAGCTTCATCCCATCCTGGACAAAGTCCACGGCGCGCTTCGCCGCCACGAACTTGGCCTTGTCGATCGGGGAAAGGTCAGCCGCCATCTGTCGCTCCATGCCCTGCCGCCCCGCTTATAGGCAAAGGGCGCGCCACGGGCGAGGGGCAATCGCAGGCGGGGCCGTCAGCTTTCGCGGCTGGCGAGACGCGCGGGTGGTGGCGCGATCTTCACGATTGCCGCCACGACATCCGCCAGTTCCGCCGAGGAGACGAGGCCATTGCCATCGAGGTCGAAGGCCATCAGGCCGCGCAGCCCGCCCGCCGCGCTTTCGCTGATCCTGCGCTGTGCAGCCTTCTCGGCCACCGCCAGAAGCTCGCCCGCGGTCAGCACATCGTCGCCATCTCCATCGCCCTGCCCGAAGGCGCGCACCAGCCGCCCCCGCTCTCGTGCGCCAAGAAGCGGGGCGAGCGTGGCAACCTCGTCCCCGGTCACACCGCCGTCATTGTTCAGGTCGGCCGCCAGCAGGTCGCGCATCCGGTAGGCCCGCGCCTCGGCCCGGGTGACCGCGATATAGCGGTCGATGCCGGTCTCATCTATCCCGTCCGCCCCGCCATAACCGGCGATCATCGTGGCCGTGCGGTCGAGATAGGCATCCGGCGCGGCCTGAATGCGCTTCAGCGTGGCGTCCGGCAGGGCCGCCGCCACCGCGCCTGCCCCGCGCATGTCATCCGCAAACGCACCACCCGCGAACATCACCGCAAGTCCGATCCATCCGAGTCGCCGCATCGTCATCTCCTTGTTCCCGTTTTGATCACCCTGCCGAACCAGGGTTAACAGCCAATGAACGCCAGCCGCCTTGAGCTGTGCGCGGCATTGATCGCGGTTGGGTCGCTTTTCGGCTGGCAAGACCGCGCTGCACGACCATAGTGGCGGCAAAGGAGACCCGCCGATGTATGTCCTGCACACCATGCCCAACTCTGCCGGCACCGCTGTCCATGTGGCTCTACTGGAGTTGGGACAGCCCTTCCTGATGACGGTGATCGACCGCGAGTCCGACCACCGCGACCAGCCCGGCTATCGCGCCCTGCATCCCTGGGGCCAGGTGCCCGCCCTGGAAACCCCCGAAGGCCCGATCTTCGAGACGGCGGCGATCCTTCTGTGGCTGGCCGACCGGCATGGCGGCGGCCTTGCCCCGGCGGTGGACAGCCCGGAGCGCGGGCAGTTCCTGAAGTGGCTCTTCTTCACCTCGACCAACATCCACGCCACGATCATGTGCCTCTTCTACCCCGACCGCTACACCGGCGATCCGGCGGCAAACCCCGCCTTCCTGCGCACCAATGCCCGGCGGCTGGAGGACGCGCTGGCCCGGCTGAACCAGGCGGTCGCCAAGCAACCCTCGTGGTGCCCGCCCGATGCGCCCTCGGCGCTTGGCATCTATGTCTCTGTGCTGCTGCGCTGGCTGGGGCAGATGGAGGCGGATTATCCGGGGCGCGTGGACCTTGCGCCCTACCCTTCGCTGATGGCCGTCGCCCGGATGCTCGAGGCGCGCGAGGCCGCGCGCAACGCGGCCCATGCCGAGGGTCTGGGCGAGACGATCTTCACGGCCCCGGCGGCCTGAGCGATGTTCCTTTCGGTCTTCGACATGTTCAAGGTGGGTGTCGGGCCCTCGTCCTCGCACACGATGGGGCCGATGGTGGCCGCGGCGCGTTTTCTCGACACCCTGCGCAAGAGCCCCTTCCACCCCGCGGGCCTGAAGGCGAGCCTTCACGGCTCGCTCGCCTTCACCGGCGTGGGCCATGCGACCGACCGCGCGACGATCCTCGGCCTCGCCGGGTTCGAGCCCGCAACCTACGACGCGGAAAAGGCCGAAGCGGCGCTGGCCGCGATCCGCGAGACGCAGCACGATCGACGCCCCCGGCCTGCCGCCGCTGCGCTTCGATCCCGGGCATGACCTGCTGTTCGACTACGGCCCCGCCTTGCCCGGCCATGCCAACGGCATGATCCTGCGCGCGACGGATGCGCAGGGCGACGTGATCCTGTCCGAGACCTACTATTCCATCGGTGGTGGCTTCGTGCTGACCGCAGCCGAACTGGCCGAGGCGGGCGAGGCAAAGAAGAAGTCCAAGGCAAACGTCCCTTACCCGTTCGAGTCGGCCGAAGAGATGCTGGCGATGGCCAGGGCCTCGGGCCTGACCATCGCGCAGATGAAGCGCGCGAACGAGCTGACCGTGCGCTCCGCCGCCGATCTCGATGCCGGGCATGGCGCGCATCTGGCAGGTGATGACCGACTGCATCGACCGGGGGATGAAGGGCGAGGGCATCCTGCCCGGCGGCCTCAAGGTGCGCCGCCGCGCGAAGGGCATCCATGACGCGCTGATGGCCGAGCGAGGGCTGAACATGACGCCCCCGCACACGATCAACGACTGGATGAGCCTCTACGCGATGGCAGTGAACGAAGAGAACGCCGCCGGAGGGCAGGTCGTCACCGCGCCCACCAACGGCGCGGCGGGGGTGGTGCCGGCGGTCATCCGCTACTGGCTCGACCATGTGCCGGGGGCCTCGAAGGCCCGCGTGGGCGAGTTCATGCTGACCGCCGCGGCCATCGGGGGCCTCGTGAAGCACAACGCCTCGATCAGCGGGGCGGAATGCGGCTGTCAGGCCGAGGTCGGCTCGGCGGCGGCGATGGCCGCCGCGGGCCTTGCCGCCGTTCTGGGCGGCACGCCTGAGCAGGTGGAGAACGCGGCCGAAATCGCGCTGGAGCATCACCTGGGCATGACCTGCGATCCGGTAAAGGGCCTGGTGCAGGTGCCTTGCATCGAGCGCAACGGGCTGGGCGCGATCAAGGCCGTCTCGGCGGCTTCTCTGGCGTTGAGGGGAGACGGCATCCATCTCGTCAGCCTCGACGTCTGCATCGAGACGATGCGCCAGACCGGGCGCGACATGCACGAGAAGTACAAGGAAACCTCGCTTGGCGGGTTGGCGGTGAACGTACCGAACTGTTGATCGCCGCCCTTGCGGCGCTTTGGCGGGTACAGCGACCGCAGGCGTCGTTCACAGCTGGCCCGTAGGGCGGCGTTCACCCCGCCTTGTGGCCAAGAGGGCGGCGGGGTGAACCCCGCCCTACGCTGCATACGATCCCTGCCGAAACCGGCCACGCAGGGAAGATTTTCTTCCGCAGGTCTGGACGCCGCCGCGTGCCCCGCTTACCCCGTGCGCTCATGACCCAAGACCGCATCCTGCCGGGCGTCGCGCTCATGCTGATCTTCTGCGCCATCGCGCCGATGCTCGACGTGTCGGCAAAGCTTGCGGCGGCGACGATCCCGGTGGGGCAGATCACCACCGTTCGCTTCCTGGTGCAGGGCGTGCTGATGCTGCCCGTGGTGCTGCTGATGCGGCTCGACTGGCGGGTCTCGCCGCGCATGGCATCGCTGGTCGCCCTCCGCGCGGTCTTCCTGATCCTGTCCACCTACAGCTTCGTGGCTGCCATCCAGGTCATGCCCATTGCCGACGCGCTCGCCATCGCCTTCGTCGAGCCGTTTATCCTCTTGATCCTCGGACGGCTCCTGTTCGGCGACGAGGTCGGCCCGCGCCGCATCGCGGCCAGCGTGGTCGGGTTCGGCGGGGCGCTGCTGGTCATCCAGCCGTCGCTTCAGGCCTTCGGAACGGTTGCGCTTTTTCCGCTCGGCACGGCCTTCTTCTTCGCCTTCTACATGCTCATCACCCGTCAGCTTTCGACCGGCATCCATCCGGTGACGATGCAGATGCACACCTCCATCGCGGGCAGCCTTCTCTGCCTGCCGCTGATGTGGGTCTTCGACGGATCGGGGATCGCCTCGCTCGATCCCGTCATGCCGGAGGGGACCGCCTGGCTCTGGCTGTTCGGCGTGGGCTTCTGGGCGGCGGTCAGCCATATCTGCATGACCTACGCCCTGAAATTCGCCCCCTCGGCCACGCTCGCCCCGCTGCATTACCTCGAGATCGTGGCAGCGGTCGCGCTCGGCTACCTCGTCTTCGGCGACTTCCCCAATGCGATGACCTGGGCCGGGATCGCGGTGATCGTCTCGTCCGGCCTCTACATCATCGCGCGCGAGCGGCGCGTGGCCCGCGCGCGCCGCGCGGCGGCCGCCACTGCGGCACCAGTGCACTGAGCACGGCATCGAGCCGCAACCGCGGCACGATCACCAGCATATGCGCCGCATCGAAGGACAGGCGCACCTCGGGCGCGCTCACCTCGTTCGATGTGCCGATCCGGGCGTGGGGCGAAAAGTCCAGCCCGGCGATCGGCCAGCGCAGCCCCGCGCTTGCCCCCGCCACCGGCCCCATCGGGAACAGCGACAGCCGGTCGCCCACGGCCATCCGCAGGGTGATCTCGGGCGGGCTCAGGAACACCGCATCCTCGGCGCTGAGGATCACGCAGGGTTGCGCGGGATGCTGCACCAAGGTGTGGAACACAGCCAGCCCGTGATCCACGCGCGCCCCGGAAAACCCCAGTCCCAGCACGAAGGGCGCGCGGATCGACCGCAACGCCTTGTCGAAGTCCGTCGTCTCCTGCTCGGCGATCACATGCTGGCGGTCCACCGGGATCGCCGCGCGCGCCGCCACCGACAGCGAATTGAAATCACCGATCACGGCCTCGGGCATCCGCCCCGCCGCCAGTGCCCGGTCGCCGCCTCCGTCGGCCGCCACCAGAACCGGGGCCCGGCGCAGCGCCATCGACAAGATACGGGTGCCAACGGGCCCTCCACCCACCAGAGTCACACCATCGCTTGAATCGACAATCCGTGCTTTCATGCCGATACTGTTCCCAATTAAGGCAAGTTCCCGGGTTCGGGGCCACGATCTGTCCATTAAATTACCCCCATCTGTCCATTGAAATGAGCAGGAGGGGGACGATACCGGCCCCAATGAACAAGAGCAGAAAGCGAGCATCCGATGATCGGTGCGAGTAAGATCCTGACGGTCAGCTACGGAACCTTCTCCTGCACGCTGGAAGGGTTCGACGATCCGTTCAACACGATGAAAGCCATCGCGGAATACTTCCGCGATCTCGCCGCCGACGACCGCTACTTCGGGGCAGAGCCGCCCACGCCGGACGCCGCGATGCTGTCGCGCATCGCCGAGCGCGAAGTGCAGCGCCGGGTCGAGGCCAAGGTCGATGACACCGGCGTCATCCTGCGGGCGAGCGACATTGCCGCCCCGGCACAACCGATGGCCCCGCAACCCGCCCCTGTCGCCGCACCCCACTCGGCCCTGCTTGCGGATGAAAGCGTCGCCGCCAAGCTTCAGCGCATCCGCGCCGCGGTGGCCCGCAGCGCCGCGATGGCCCCGGCCCCGGTGATCGAGGACGCCGTCTTTGCCGAGGACGAGCAGGCCGACGTGCTGCACGCGCCGATGCCCGAACCTGCGCCCACCGCACCCGAGCCTGCCGTGCAGCTGGAGCCGGTCGCCGATGCGCCCATCGTCGAGCTGCGCGATGCCTGGGAAGACATCGACGCCGCCGCTGACGCCGCAAAGGACGAGGCCGAGGCGATCGAGGTCGCCGCAGCCGAGGAACAGCTGCGCGAGGTGTTCGAGACGGTCGTGGTGCCCGAACCTGTGGCCGAGGACGTTGCGGCAACGGCGGACCTGATCGCGGATCAGGACCTTCCCGAGGCGCAGCCCGACCTCTCGGCCATCGAACTTCCCGAAGAGATCGAGGCCGACAGCGCCGCCGAGGATGCGCTGATCGCGAGCCTCGCTGCCGAGCCCGCCCCCGAGCCCGAGGCCGTGCATGACGCGACGCCGGAGGGCGACGATACCGTCTCCAGCATCCTGGCGACCCTGGTCGAAACGACCGAGCCGGAAGCCGAGGCCGCGCCCGCCGAAGCCGTATTCACCGACGCCGCATCTTTCGAGGCAGAGAAGGACGAAGCCGAAGCCTTCGCCATCGACGCCGACGAGGACGTGACCCCCTATGCCGAAGCCCCGGCTGTCACCGTGGACGAAGAGGTTGCGTTCGACGATGCGATTGGCGCAGCCGTCGATGCGGTCCCCGCCGAGGCGCAGGCCGAGGTCGAGGACATGCCCGAGGTCGCCGCCGTTGCGCAGGCCGAGTTCGAGGAAGAACCCGAAGCCCCCGCCCCTGCGATGGAATGGGACGAGGTTGCCGAGGCGGACGACCGCCTTGTCCTGGTCGAAGACGACCGACCCACCGCGACAGAGGCCGACGCCACCTGGCCCGCCGACCCCGAGACACCGGCCGTTGAAGCGCCGCAGGAAGCCGACCTGTCCGACAAGCTGCGCCGCGCCCGCGAGCGCGTCATCAAGGTGCGCCGCCCCGAACCGCTGCTGCTGACCGAGGCCGAAACCGCCCCTCTCGCTGCCGCCCCCGCCACTGCCGAGGACGAGGCCGAAGCGGCCCGCCGCAGCGAGGGCGAAGGCCGCACGATCCTTGAATCCGCACCCAAGGCCGACGAGGACGTGACACGCCTGCTGCGCCAGACCAACTCTGAAATGGAAGGTCCGGAAAGCAAGCGCCGCATGTCGACGCTCGCCCACCTCAAGGCCGCCGTCGCCGCGACCGTGGCCGAGCTGCGCGCACCCAGCCCCTCGGCTGGCACGGGCGAGCCGTCGCGGCTGGAACGCTATCGCGCCGACCTGGCCCGCGTGGTGCGCCCGAAGCGCAACGAGGATACGCCCGTCACCGAACGCCCCGCCCCGCTGGTGCTGGTGTCGGAGCAGCGCATCGACCGTCCGTCGAACACCGATGCCAGCCCGACACGGATCATGCCGCGCCGCGTCGCGAGCAATGGCAACCTTGCGCTCAGCCAGCAGGACGACATCTCGCTCGTCGGTGCCGAGTTCGACAGCGACGCCGACAACATCTTCGCCTCGTCCAAGAACTTCGCCGAATTCGCCGAGCGCCTGGGCGCCCATGACCTGCCCGATCTGCTGGAGGCCGCCGCGGCCTACACTGCCTGCGTCGAGGGGCGCGAAAGCTTCTCGCGTCCGCACCTGATGCGCCATGTCTCGGCGGTGACAAGCGACCGCGGCGAGGCGCGCGAGGACAGCATGCGCAGCTTCGGCCAGCTGCTCCGGCAGGGCAAGATCGCCAAGGTCAAGCGCGGCCAGTTCACCATCACCGACAGCAGCTACTTCCTGGCCGAAGCACGGCGCATGACCCGCTGACGCAGCCTTGTCGCGACAATCAGGGGTCAGACCGGACGGTCTGGCCCCTTTCTCGTGTCTTCGGGGTCGGGCTGGCCCACGCCCCGGAACACTGCCCGGAACGGCACCGCCCAGAGGAAGCCCAGCCCGACATAGACGACCACCTCCAGCCAGAACGGCGGGCGGTCGAACAGGTTGACCACCGTGATGGCCGCCACGATGTAAAGCGGCATGCCCACCAGCAGGATCACCAGCGACCAGCCCCTGCGCGCGCGATAGCTCAGCGCCATCCCTCTCCCCTCAATCGGCGAACGGGTCGGTCACAAGGATCGTGTCGTCCCGCTCCGGCGAGGTGGAGAGTAGCGCGACCGGGCACTGGATCAATTCCTCGATCCGCCGCACGTACTTGATCGCCGCCCCCGGCAGGTCGGCCCAGGACCGCGCGCCCGCTGTGCTTTCGCTCCAGCCTTCCAGCTCTTCGTAGATGGGCGTGACGCGGGCCTGAAGGTTCGCAGCCGTCGGCAGATAGTCCAGCCGCTCGCCGTCCAGCTCATACCCCGTGCAGATCTTCAGCGTCCTGAACCCATCCAGAACGTCCAGCTTGGTCAGCGCGATGCCCGACACACCCGAGGTGGCGCAGGTCTGACGCACCAGCACCGCGTCGAACCAGCCGCAGCGGCGCTTGCGCCCCGTGACCGTGCCGAACTCGTGCCCGCGCTCGCCAAGGCGCTCGCCATCCGCGTCGAAAAGCTCGGTCGGGAACGGCCCCTCGCCCACGCGGGTCGTATAGGCCTTCACGATCCCCAGCACGAAATCCACCGCCGTCGGGCCCAAGGCCCGTGCCGGTCGCGGCCATCCCGGCCAGCGTGTTGGACGAGGTGACGAAGGGATAGGTCCCGAAATCCACGTCAAGAAGCGAGCCCTGTGCCCCTTCGAACAGGATGCGCTTGCCCGCCCGGCGCGCCTCGTTCAGCACTTTCCAGACCGGTTTGGCGTAAGGCAGGATCTTCGGCGCCACCTCGACGAGGGCCGCCTTCAGGGCATCGCGGTCGATCGGCTCCAGCCCCAGCCCCCGGCGCAGCGCATCGTGGTGGCCAAGCAGCCGGTCCAGCCGCAGGTCCAGCGTCGCCTCATCCGCAAGGTCCGCCACGCGCACCGTGCGACGGCCCACCTTGTCCTCGTAGGCCGGGCCGATGCCGCGCCCGGTCGTGCCGATCTTGGCCACGCCCACCTGCGCCTCGCGTGCGCGGTCCAGCTCTCCATGCACGGGCAGGATCAGCGGCGTGTTCTCGGCGATCATCAGGTTCTCGGGCGTGACCTCGACCCCCTGCCCCGTCAGCTTCTCGATCTCGGACAAGAGCGCCCAGGGGTCGAGCACCACGCCATTGCCGATCACGCTGAGCTTGCCGCCCCGCACGATCCCGACTTGGCAGCAGCGACAGCTTGTAGACCTTGCCGTCGATCACCAGCGTGTGGCCCGCATTGTGCCCGCCCTGGAAGCGCGCGATCACGTCGGCCCGTTCGGACAGCCAGTCGACGATCTTGCCCTTCCCCTCGTCACCCCACTGGGCGCCCACGACGACGACGTTGGCCATAGGCTGCGATCCTTCCCCGGTTCAGACCGCCCCTGCTATAGCGACGCGGGCACGGGCGCGAAACCCGAAAATCCAAGCCATGGCGGCTTGCCGCGAAGGGGTTGCAGCCCGCGCGGCTTGGCCCTAGATAGGCGCGTCAAACCCGAAAGTCCCCCCGCATGGAAAACGTCGTCCTCATCGTCCACCTGATCCTCGCGCTCTGCCTTATCGGGGTGGTGCTGCTGCAGCGGTCGGAGGGCGGCGGTCTGGGCATGGGCGGCGGCGGGGCGATGACCGGGCGGCAGGCGGCGACGGCGCTGGCCAAGCTCACGTGGCTCTTTGCCATCGCCTTCATCTGCACGTCGATCGCGCTGACGATCATCGCCGCGCGCAACGCCGCCGGGTCGTCGGTGATCGACCAGATCGGGGGCACGGCGCCGGTCGAGGCGCCAGTGCTGCCCGCATTGCCCGAGGGCAACCTGCTGCCTCCGGCGACGGGCGATGCGCCGGCGACCCCGCCGCGCGCCGACGAGCCCGCTGCCCCCGCCACGTCGGACTAGACTACAAGACATAGCCCCAGACGGCTGCACGAAAACAGCATCTTGCGGTGCAGTTGCACAGCTTGGCATTTTGCGCTAAGCGTCAACTCCCGTGATCCTGCGATTCCCGAACGGCGAATCGCATTCCTATTTCAGGCGCGGGAGCCCCCATGGCACGATATGTTTTCATCACCGGCGGCGTGGTGTCTTCCCTCGGGAAAGGCCTCGCCTCGGCGGCCCTCGGCGCGCTGTTGCAGGCGCGCGGGTTTTCCGTCCGACTGCGCAAGCTCGACCCCTACCTGAACGTCGATCCGGGAACGATGAGCCCGTTCGAGCATGGCGAGGTCTTCGTGACCGATGACGGGGCGGAAACCGACCTGGACCTTGGCCATTACGAACGCTTCACCGGCGTCCATGCCCGCCAGACCGACAGCGTCTCGTCGGGACGCATCTATTCCAACGTGCTGGAGAAGGAGCGCCGTGGCGACTACCTGGGCAAGACCATCCAGGTGATCCCGCACGTCACCAACGAGATCAAGGACTTCATCCGCATCGGAGACGACGAGGTCGACTTCATGCTGTGCGAGATCGGCGGCACGGTCGGCGACATCGAGGGGCTGCCCTTCTTCGAGGCGATCCGCCAGTTCGCGCAGGAACGCCCGCGCGGCCAGTGCATCTTCATGCACCTCACCCTGCTGCCCTACCTTGCGGCAAGCGGCGAGCTGAAGACCAAGCCCACCCAGCATTCGGTCAAGGAACTCCGCTCCATCGGGTTGCAACCCGATGTGCTTGTCTGCCGTTCGGAACACCCGATCCCCGAGAAAGAGCGCGCCAAGATCGCGCTCTTCTGCAACGTCCGCCCCGAACTCTGTGATCCCCGCCTATGACCTGAAGTCGATCTACGAGGCCCCGCTCGCCTATCACCGCGCGGGGTTGGACCAGGCCGTGCTCGACGCCTTCGGCATCTCGCCCGCGCCGCGCCCGAACCTCGCCCGCTGGGAAGACGTCATGGACCGCCTGACCCATGCCGAGGGCGAGGTGCGCGTGGCCATCGTCGGCAAGTACACGCAGCTGGAAGACGCCTACAAATCCATCGCCGAGGCGCTGACCCATGGCGGCATGGCCAACCGTACCCGCGTCAAGGCCGAATGGATCGACGCCGAGATCTTCGAGCGCGAGGACCCCGCCCCCTACCTGCAGAATTTCCACGCCATCCTCGTCCCCGGCGGCTTCGGCGAGCGCGGGACGGAGGGCAAGATCAAGGCCGCCCAGTTCGCGCGAGAGAAGAAGATCCCCTATCTCGGCATCTGCCTCGGGATGCAGATGGCGGTCATCGAAAGCGCCCGGAACCTGGCGCAGGTGACGAATGCCGGGTCCGAGGAGTTCGACATGGAGGTCGGGGCCAAGCGCTTTACCCCGGTGGTCTACCACCTCAAGGAATGGGTGCAGGGCAACCACGTGGTCGAGCGCAAGAAGGATGACGCCAAGGGCGGCACGATGCGGCTGGGGGCCTATACCGCCAACCTGCTGCCGGGGTCCAAGGTGGCCGAGGTCTATGGCACGACCGTGATCGAGGAACGCCACCGCCACCGCTACGAGGTGGACATCAAGTACCGCGACAAGCTCGAGGCCTGCGGGCTGTCCTTTTCCGGCATGAGCCCCGACGGCAAGCTGCCCGAGATCGTCGAGGTCAAGGACCACCCCTGGTTCATCGGCGTCCAGTTCCACCCCGAACTGAAGTCGAAGCCCTTCGCCCCGCACCCGCTGTTCGCAGATTTCGTGCGGGCCGCTGTGGAGGTGTCGCGGCTGGTTTGAGGCACACGGGGCGGGCCAAAGCTTAAGGTCGCCGTCAAGGGGCAAGGCTCGGCGGGCCATTTCCTTCTACCTGATTGGAGTGGAGGCACCGATCTCCATCACACGCCTCGCAGGTGGTCACAGCTTGATTACCCGCGCCGAAACGGTAGGAAGAGCAAGCCCCTGAGCGCGGAGCGCAGCCGTGATCCATTCCTCCCGGCCCCTGGACCGGACCGCCTTCTGGCTTGTCCTCTTCGCGCTCTATGCGGTGGTCCAGTCCATTATCCGCGTCCATTACAAGACCTCGCTCTTTGGCGACGACTTAGAGGCGTTCCTCTGGGCGCGCGAGCTTGCCTGGGGGTACGGGGTGCAGCCGCCGCTCTATGCCTGGCTCCAATGGGGCGTGAATCAGGTGTTCGGCCAGGGGCAGGTGGCGATGGCCGCGATGCGCGCGCTTTGCCTGTTCGGCATCTACACGGCGGGTTTCCTTCTGGCGCGCCGCTTTGCGACCGTGCGGATCGCGGGGCTCGCGGCGCTCGGGCTGTTCCTGATTCCGGAAATCTCGCAGACCTTCCTGCGCACGCGCACGCACAACCTGCTGGTCACCGCGCTGGTGCCGCTTGCCTGCATCGCCTTCCTGGACCTGATCGACCGGCGGCGCTGGCGGGATTACGCGGCCTTCGGCCTCTGGTCCGGTCTTGCGATCATCGCCAAGGCGACAGGGGCCATCTTTCTGGTCGCACTGGTCATGGCCGCGGCGCTGCGGCGGGACAGCCGCGCGGCGGTCCTGTCGCCGGGGATGCTGCTGACGCTGGCCGCGGGCGCCCTGGTGCTGGCCGGTCCCACACTCTGGGCGCTGAACAACCCCGCGCTCGCCACCGCCTCGCTTGCGAAGTTCGAACCGGGCGGCGGCTGGCAGGAGGGGCTTGCGGGGCTGGCCTGGGCCATCTGGGCGACGGCGGGGTTGCTTGCGGTTGCGGTTGCAATCGGGCTCGTGTTCACGCGGGCCGGAGACGGATCGCGGGCTAAGATCGGCCTGTTCGGGCTGGCGGCCGCCCTGTCGATCCTGCTCATCGCGCTGGCGATCATCGTGACGGACTCGGCCGAACTGAAAGAGCGCTGGCTGGTTCCGGTCGCGGCACCCCTCACCCCGGTCCTGCTCGTCTGGCTCATGGACCGGCGCGGCTTCATGCGCTTCTTCCCCTCGGCCCTCGGCGCGCTTGCCGCAATCGCCATGCTGGCGGCCCTGCCCAGCTACTACCGCAAGAAGGAGCCGCTGCCCCGCGCCGATTTCGCCGTGCTGGCCCAGGCTTTTCGCGACACGGGCGCGGACGCTATGCTGATGCGCGACGACATGGCGGCGGGTGTCGTGCTGGTGGACCCGACCCTGCCCGCCTCGCAGCGCGTCGATCAGGGGGAACTGCCCTGCACGGGGACGGTCCTGCTGGCGATCTGGGAGGACGAGGAGATGGAGCTTGACCGCTTCCGCGCCCGCCTGCCCCGCTGCACGGTGACCGAAACCTCGCCGCTCGTCACTGTCGACGCGCCGCCGTCAAAGGTCCGGATGCAGACCTTTGCGCTGACGCCGGCGGGCGGACCCTAGCCGAGCGAGGCCTGCACCATCGGCGCCACCTCGTGCCAGCCGCGCCAGATCATTTCGAGCGCCACGTAGAGGATGATGGCGAGGCCGATGAAGGCGATCCAGCGATACTTGTTCAGCAGCCGCGCGATGAACGACGCGGCGATGCCCATCAGCGCGATGGAGAAGACGAGGCCGATCACAAGAACCGTCGGATGCTCGCGCGCGGCCCCGGCGACGGCCAGCACATTGTCGAGCGACATCGACACGTCCGCGATGACGATCTGGGTCGCCGCCTGGCGGAAGGTCTTGCGCGGCGCGCCGCCCGCAACCGTGCCATCCGCGTTCAGGTCGGCCCCGGCCAGCGCTTCCTGAGCCTGCATCTCGGCCTCGGCGTGGCCGGCGCGCAGCTCGCGCCACATCTTCCAGCAGACCCAGAGCAGCAGGATGCCACCTGCCAGCAGCAGGCCGGTAATCGCCAGGAGCTGGACCGTGATCGTCGCAAAGAAGATCCGCAACACGGTGGCGGCGATGATGCCGACAAGGATCGCTTTCGCGCGCTGATCCTTGGGCAAGCCCGCAGCGGCAAGACCGATCACGATGGCGTTGTCGCCCGCAAGCACCAGGTCGATCAGCATGACCTGCATCAGGGCGGCGAACCCCTCGGCGGTGAAGATTTCCATCCTGTCTCCGATGCAGCGGCCTTCCCGGGCCTGACTATGCCCCACCGTTGCCGATTTCAACCCGATCCTGTCCGTAACCGTTCCGCCCCGTCGCAAGGGCACGGGTCTTTGCCTTGAAGCGATACAAAACTGTCACGTCCCGCTGATCTAAGCGCGAAGACCCAAGCCGGAGCGCGCGATGACCCCCGACGATTCAAACCCGGCCCTCGACTGGCTCGAGGCGGAGCTTGCCGACACTCTGGACGAGGACTACGAGCTGGAGCTGGAGGATGTCGCGCTTTCGGAAGAGATCGCGCGCATCTACAAGCGGCGTCACCCCGACCAGATCGACCGTCACACCTATTTCCGCGAGCTGCTGCGGATGCAGTCCGAACTGATCCGCCTGCAATCCTGGGTCCAGCACCACAAGGAAAAGATCGTGGTGATCTTCGAGGGGCGCGACTCGGCCGGCAAGGGCGGTGCCATCAAGCGCATCACCCAACGCCTGAACCCCCGCGTCGCGCGCACGGTGGCCCTGCCCGCGCCGTCGGACCGCGAGAAGACGCAATGGTACTTCCAGCGCTATGTCCCCCACCTGCCCGCCGGGGGCGAGATCGTGCTGTTCGACCGCAGCTGGTACAACCGTGCCGGCGTAGAGCGGGTGATGGGCTTTGCGACCGAGGAGCAGGTCGAGCAGTTCTTTCGCGATGTGCCCGAATTCGAGCGGATGCTGGTGCGCTCGGGCATCCGGGTCATCAAGTACTGGTTCTCGATCACCGACGAGGAACAGCAGATGCGGTTCCTCATGCGCATCCATGACCCGATGAAGCAGTGGAAGCTGTCGCCGATGGATCTGCAAAGCCGGGTGCGGTGGGAACACTACACCAAGGCCAAGGAAGAGATGTTCGCGCGCACCAACATCCCCGAGGCGCCCTGGTACATCGTCGAAGGGAACGACAAGAAGCGGGCGCGGCTGAACTGCATCGACCATTTGCTGACGCTCGTGCCCTACGAGGACGTCCCGCATGAGGAGATCACGCTGCCCGACCGCGTGTTCAACCCGGATTACGAGCGTGCGACGCTGCCGCCCGAGCTTTATGTGCCGCAGAAGTATTGAGACGGCGACGACCCGGCGCTAGACGGGGGGATGCTTTCCTATCAGCACATGTACCACGCGGGGAACCTGGCCGACGTGCACAAGCACGCGATGCTGGCCCTGACGCTCGACTACATGGTGCAGAAGGACAAGCCGCTGAGCTATATCGAAAGCCACGCAGGGCGCGGCCTTTACCGGCTGGATTCGGATGAGGCGCGCAAGACCGGCGAGGCGGAACAGGGTGTGGGGCGGCTAGCTGCGCGTTTTGCTCAGGACCACCCCTACAGCCGCCGGATGTCCGAGGTGCGGGCGCGCTATGGCGACGCGGCCTATCCCGGCTCGCCCCTCATCGCCGCGCTGAGCCTGCGCGAGATCGACACGATGCACCTGGCCGAGCTTCACCCGCGCGAGAATGCGGCGCTGCGCGAGGTCATGCTGCCCTGGGGTGCCCATGTGCGGGCGGAGGACGGCCTTCAGATGGCGCTGGCGCTGGCACCCCCCACGCCGCGCCGCGGGCTGTTGCTGGTCGACCCGAGCTACGAGGTGAAGGACGAGTACGAGACGGTACCGAAGCGTCTGCTGGCGATCCATCGCAAGTGGAACGTCGGCACGCTGATGCTCTGGTATCCCATCCTCGGCTCTGGCGCGCACCGGGCGATGCTTGGCACGCTGACCTCCGCCCTGCCCGACGCCATGGCGCACGAGGTGATGTTTCCGGCCGCGAAGGAGGGGCATCGGATGATCGGCTCGGGCCTGTTCGCGGTGAACCCGCCCTATCTCTTCGCCGAGTGGGGACGCGAGATCTCCGGGCTTTTCGCCACGCTTGCGTGAGTTGACCTCGGGCCTGATTGGCAGCGGCGGGGGGCCGGGTTATATCACGCCTATGTTCGACACCCTCCTGCGCCGCCTTCTGGCCCCCGCCCCCGACCGACTGCCCGAACCCGAAGCGAAGCTGGCGCTTGCCGCGCTGCTTGTGCGGATCGCTCGGTCGGATGGCAGCTATGCCAAGGTCGAGACCGACCGGATCGACCTTGTGCTGGCCCGCCGCTACGCCCTGCCACCGGCCGAGGCCGGACAGCTCCGCCGCGAGGCCGAAGCGCTGGAGGCCGAGGCCCCCGATACGGTGCGCTTCACGCGGGCGCTGAAGGACGCCGTCGCCCATGACGACCGGATGTCGCTGATGGAGGCGATGTGGGACGTGGTGCTGGCCGACGGGTCCCGCGAGGATGACGAAGAAACTCTGATGCGCCTCGTCGCCAGCCTCTTGGGGATCACCGACGTGGAGTCGGCCTTGGCCCGGCAGCGGGTGGAGCGGCCATGATCGCCTCGCTTCCGATGTATGACCGCGCCGAGACGGCGGCGGCGAACGACCGTCTCTGGGCCGCCATCCGCGACCGACTGCGTGCCGAAGGTCTGGCTGCACCGGACGCCCTGACCCGTGGCGCGGACGACCTGTGGCCGCAATGGACATCGCCCGACCTGGTGTTCTCGCAAACCTGCGGCTTTCCCTATCGCGCGCGGCTCCACGGCAAGGTCACGCTGATCGGCACGCCCGATTTCGGGGTGGAGGGTGCACCGCCCGGCCATTATCGCAGCATGTTCGTCGCCCGCGCCGACGATCCGCGCCAGTCGGTCAAGGCGTTCGACGGCGCAGCTTTCGCCTATAACGAGGATCTCTCGCAATCCGGCTGGGCCGCGCCGCAGACGCATGCCGCACGGCTGGGCATCCGCCTGCCTCCTGCGCTGAAGACCGGCGCACACCGGCTTTCGGCGCTGGCCGTGCTCGACGGGCGGGCCGACATCGCCGCGCTCGACGCGGTCACCTGGCGGATGCTGCGCCGGTGGGACGCCTTCGCCGCCGAACTGAAGGTCGTGGGCATGACCGATCCCACGCCGGGCCTGCCCTATATCGCGGCAGCGGGACAGGATCGCGAGCGGCTGTTCGCCGTCGTGGCCGCGGCGATTGCGGCGACAGTCCGAGGCCGACCGGGACGCGACGGGCATCCGCGCGCTCATCGCGATTCCGGCCGAGGCCTATCTGGCAGTTCCCACGCCCCCCGCACCGCAGGAGTTGGTGCGCCTCGCTTGAACGGTCGCAAGGACAGGAACGGCCAGAATCCGCTTGCGTCGCTCCCCGCTCCGGTAGTATCCCGTATTTGATCAAATTATTCGGGCACCCGCCCGGACCCGTCGAGAACGCTCCGTGCAACAGGGGCACGGCGGGAGGGGATCGAAACAGGGGATAGGACCAAGGGCATGGTCCGCGATGCGCCTTCGGCACGTTCGACCCATGCCCCGGCCATATTGTGAGACATGAAGAACTGGTTGAGGAAGCACCCCGAGGTGCGGACGATCCGAGTGGCCGCTGCCGACCTGAATGGCCAGGCGCGCGGCAAGCGAATTCCGGCACGGTTTGCCGACAAGGTGGTCGAGGATGGAACCCGCTTTCCCTTCTCGGCCCTGAACCTCGACATCTGGGGCGAGGATATCGACGACAGCCCGCTGGTCTTCGAGCAGGGCGATGCGGATGGCGTGCTGAAACCCACCGAGCGCGGCTTCATGCCGATGCCGTGGCTGGAGGCCCCCACGGCGCTGCTGCCGATCTGGATGTTCCGCGAGAACGGCGCGCCATACGAGGGCGATCCGCGCCATGCCCTGCGGGCGGTGGTGGAACGCTTCAAGGCGCGCGGGTTGACGCCCGTGGTCGCCGTGGAACTTGAATTCTTCCTGATCGACGACAGCGGCAAGACCTTGCAAGTGCCGCCTTCGCCCCGCTCGGGCAAGCGCCGCAAGGCGTCCGAGACGTTGTCGATCCGCGCGCTCGACGCCTTCGACACCTTCTTCACCGACCTCTACGACGCCTGCGAGGCGATGGACATTCCCGCAGACACCTCCACCTCGGAAACCGGCCTCGGCCAGTTCGAGGTGAACATGATGCATTGCGACGACGCGCTGCGCGCCGCCGACGATGCGTGGCTCTTCAAGATGCTGGTCAAGGGTCTCGCCCGTCGTCACGGCTTTGCCGCCAGCTTCATGGCAAAGCCCTATCCGGAGTATTCGGGGTCGGGCCTGCACACGCATTTCTCGGTCATCGACAATGACGGCAAGAACGTCTTCAACAATGGCGGCCCCGAGGGATCGCAACTGATGCGCCATGCCGTGGCGGGCTGTCTGAAGGCGATGCATGACAGCACGCTGATCTTCGCGCCCCATGCCAACAGTTTCGACCGGCTCGTGCCCGATGCCCATGCCCCCACCTCGGTCGCCTGGGGCTACGAGAACCGCACGACGGCGATCCGCATTCCCGCGGGCAACCCTGCGTCGCGCCGGATCGAGCATCGCGTGGCGGGCGGGGACGTGAACCCCTATCTGATGCTGGCCGCGATCCTTGGCGCGGCGCTTTTGGGGATCGAAGAGGGGCAGGAGCCGCCAAAGCCCGTCTCGGGCAATGCCTATGCGCTGGACCTGCCGCAGATCCCGACGACCTGGGTCGACGCCATCGACGCCTTCGAGAATTCGATGGTGCTGGAGCGGTTCCTGCCGCGCGAGCTGATCCGCAACTACGTGCTGACCAAGCGGCAGGAGTTGCATTACATGGCCGACCTGAACCGCGAGGAGCAGGTGGAGATTTACCTCGACACGGTTTGACTTCGGCCCGCGCCGCAGAGCCGCGGCGCGGACCCCTTGCCTGAACTTTCCCTCGCCTTTAGCTTCAATCAACACAATCGGGTTTCCCATGCAGATCGGCATCCTGCAGACCGGCCACGCCCCCGACGCGCTGATCGCGCAGACGGGGGACTATCCCGCCTTCTTCGCCCGGCTTCTCGACGGCCACGGCCTGACTTTCCGCACCTGGGCAGTGGTCGATGGGGTCTTCCCGGAGAGCATCCATGATGCCGAAGGCTGGCTCATCACCGGTTCACGCCATGGCGCGTATGAGGATCATGCCTGGATCCCGCCGCTCGAGGCGTTCATCCGCGACTGCTACGCGGCGCATGTGCCCCTGGTGGGAATCTGCTTCGGCCACCAGATCATCGCAAAGGCCCTCGGCGGCCGTGTCGAGAAGTTCAAGGGCGGCTGGTCGGTCGGCCCCACGGACTACAAGTTCGGGGAAGAGACGCTGACGTTGAACGCCTGGCATCAGGATCAGGTGGTGGAGAAACCGGCGGCCGCCACGGTGCTGGCTTCGAACGACTTCTGCGAGAATGCGGCGCTCGTCTATGACGACCGGGCGTTCACCGTACAAGCGCATCCCGAGTTCTCCCCGACGTTCATCGACGGGCTGATGAAGACCCGCGGGCGCGGCCTTGTTCCCGACCCGTTGCTCGACGCCGCGACGGCGCGGCTCGACGTTCCCTTGCACGACCGGGTGATCGCCACCCGCATCGCCGAGTTTTTCAAGCACCCGCGCGGGTGAAGCCGAGAGTATGACCATGGCCAAATGGACCGAACAACTGCCCGAGGCAGCCCGAGACTACATATCCGGCCGCAGGGTCGACGAGGTGGAATGCATCATCGGCGACATCGCCGGCGTGGCACGGGGCAAGGCGATGCCTGCCTCGAAATTCGCCAAGCAATCGAGTTTCTTCCTGCCGAACTCGATCTTCCTCCAGACGATCACCGGGGAATGGGCCGACAACCCGCTCGGGGGCCTTCACCGAGCCGGACATGATCCTTGTCCCCGATTTCACCACGGCCACCGCAGCGCCCTGGACAGCGGATGTGACGCTTCAGGTGATCCACGACGCCCAGGACCAGCAGGGCAACCCCGTGCCAACCGCCCCGCGCAACGTGCTGCGCCGGATCGTGGAGCTTTACAACGCCGAGGGCTGGCAGCCCGTGGTTGCGCCCGAGATGGAGTTCTTCCTGGTCGCCCGGAACATCGACCCGAATATGCCGATCATCCCGCCGATGGGCCGCTCGGGCCGCCGCGCGGCGGGCAAGCAGGCCTATTCGATGAGCGCGGTAGACGAATACGGCAAGGTCATCGACGACATCTACGATTTCGCCGAGGCGCAGGGGTTCGAGATCGACGGCATCCTGCAAGAGGGCGGCGCGGGGCAGGTGGAGATCAACCTGGCGCATGGCGACCCGGTGCGTCTGGCCGACGAGATCTTCTTCTTCAAGCGGCTGATCCGCGAGGCCGCGCTGCGCCACGACTGCTTTGCCACCTTCATGGCCAAGCCCATCGAGGGCGAGCCGGGCAGTGCCATGCACATCCACCATTCGGTCGTGGACCTGAAGACCGGCAAGAACATCTTCTCGGACCGCAAGGGACACGAGACCGAGCATTTCCTGCATTTCATCGCGGGGATGCAGACCCATCTGCCCGGCGCGGTGGCGCTGCTGGCCCCTTACGTCAACAGCTATCGCCGCTATGTCCCGGACTTCGCAGCGCCCATCAACCTGGAATGGGGCCGCGACAACCGCACCACGGGTCTGCGTGTGCCGATCTCGGGCCCCGAGGCGCGGCGGCTGGAGAACCGGCTGGCGGGCATGGACTGCAACCCCTATCTCGGCCTCGCCGCCTCGCTCGCCTGCGGATATCTCGGTCTGAAGGAAGGCAAGCCACCCCGGCCCGAATGCACCGAGGATGCCTACAACATCGAGACAGACCTGCCCTACAACCTGGGCGACGCACTCGACCTGCTGGAAGAGAACACGGCGCTGTGCGAGGTGCTGGGGCCGGAGTTCTGCTCGGTCTACGACAGCGTGAAGCGCAACGAATACAAGGAGTTCCTGCAGGTCATCAGCCCGTGGGAGCGTGAGCATCTGCTGCTGAACGTATGAACCTGCTCTTCGCCAACGACCGGCAGGGGGAGTATCCCCCGTCCTACTACGCCGCGACCGCCACCCCGCTTGCCCCCTTTGCGCCGCTGCGGGGCGAGGCGCGGGCGGATGTCTGCGTGATCGGCGGCGGCTATACCGGGCTGTCGGCGGCGCTGCATCTGGCCGAGCGCGGCCTTTCGGTGGTCCTGCTCGAGGCACATCGCATGGGCTTCGGCGCGTCGGGGCGCAACGGCGGGCAGGTCGGCTCGGGCCAGCGCCTCGACCAGGACGATCTGGAACGCATGGTGGGCCCGGGCGATGCGCGCCGGATGTGGGACATGGCGGAAGAGGCCAAGGCGCTGGTCCGCGACCTGATCGCGCGACATGGCATCCCGGTCACGTTCCATCCCGGGATCGCCCATGCCTGCCGAAGCGACCGCGAGGTCGACCACGCCCGCCGCTATGCCGACAAGCTGCGCCGCGACTACGGCTACGAGGCGATCGAGCCGCTCGACCGCGACGCGATCCGCGCCCTGATCGGCTCGCGTGCCTTCGCGGGGGGCGAGCTCGACCACGGCGCGGGACACCTGCATCCGCTGAACTACGCGCTTGGCCTCGCGCAGGCGGCGGCGGGGGCAGGCGTGCGGCTGCACGAAAACAGCGTGGTGAGCCGGATCGAACCTGGGGTGCAGCCGGTCGTTCACACCGCCGAAGGCCATGTGCGGGCAAGCCATGTCATCATCGCCGCCAACGGCTATCTCGGGTCGCTGGAGCCGAAGGTGGCGGCGCGGGTCATGCCGATCAACAATTTCATCGTGGCGACAGAGCCCCTCGGCGATCGCGCGAAAGACGTTCTCGCAAGGCCCGTCGCGGTGGCAGACACCCGGTTCGTCGTCAATTACTGGCGACTGAGCGAGGACAACCGCCTGCTGTTTGGCGGCGGCGAGAGCTATGGCTATCGCTTTCCCGACATCGTCAAGACGGTCCGCAAGCCGATGCTGGAGATCTATCCGCAGCTGGCCGACGCGCGGATCGACTATGCCTGGGGCGGGACGCTGGCGATCACGGTCAACCGGATGCCTTGTTTCCTGCGCGTCGCCCCGAACATCCTGTCGGCGTCGGGCTATTCGGGCCATGGCGTGGCAATGGCGACGATGGCGGGCAAGGTCCTGGCCGAAACCGTTGCCGGTCAGGCGGGGCGGTTCGACCTGATGGCCAGCCTGCCGCAACCGCGCTTTCCCGGTGGCCCTGCCCTGCGCTGGCCGCTCCTGGTGCTGGCGATGGCCTGGTATTCGACGCGCGACCGTTTGGGCGTGTGACGTAAAGTCATCATCCAAAATCGGCGACAAATGACCGATGTCATCACCTTGTCACTCGCCAAATCAGTGCGACTATCCTACAGCTTTCCGAAAGGTCAGTTTCAGGAAAGGCGCAAGAGCATGGCTCCGGATGGACAGATCCTGCCCCCGAACGTGTACGACGCCGAACCCATCCCCGAGGCCGCTCGGGCCGAGATCGAGCGGCTTCTGGCCTCGGGCGACCTGTTCCGCTACACCGCCCCGGAAGGCGCACCCGTGGCCCTGCTGGAGGCCGAGTTCGCCGCGCTGATGGGCAGCCGCTATGCGCTTGCGGTGTCGTCCTGCTCTGCTGCGCTGTTCCTGTCGCTCAAGGCGCTGGACCTGCCGCGCGGGGCGAAAGTGCTGATCCCGGCCTTCACCTTCGCCGCCGTGCCCTCGGCGGTGGTCCATGCGGATTGCACCCCGGTGCTTGTCGAGGTCGGCGAGGATTACCGTGTCGACATCGCCGATCTGGAGGCAAAACTGGACGGTGCGGCCTGCGTGCTGATCAGTCACATGCGCGGCCATACCAGCGACATGGACGCGATCATGGCGCTTTGCGACGCGCGCGGCTTGCCCGTGATCGAGGATGCGGCGCATTCGCTTGGCACCACCTGGCATGGCCGCAACATCGGCACGATCGGCAAGGCGGGTTGCTTCAGCTTCCAGTCCTACAAGCTGGTCAACGCGGGCGAGGGCGGTATCATGATCACCGACGACCCCGAGCTTGCGGCGCGGGCGATCATCATGTCGGGGGCCTACGAGCAGAACTGGAAGAAGCATCCGGGCCTGCAGAACAGCTTCGGCCACTGGCAGAACCGCCTGCCGCTCTACAACCTGCGCATGCAGAACCTGTCGGCCGCGGTGATCCGCCCGCAACTGCCCGAGATCGCGCGGCGCGTGGCACAAGGGCGCGGCAACCACGATCATGTGGCCGAGCGTCTGAACGGCTCGCCCTGGCTTTACGTGCCCCCCCCGATGGCCCCGGAACGGCGCGCGCCGAACTCGATCCAGTTCAACCTCGTGGGGTTCGAGACCGACGCCGAGGCGCTGGCCTTCCAGAGCGCGGCCAAGGCGCGGGGGGTCAGCGTGCAGATCTTCGGGCTGAGCGAAGGGAATGCCCGCGCCTTCTGGAACTGGCAGTTCCTGGGCGATGCGCCCGAGCTTCCGAAGACCCGTGCGATGCTGATGCGTGCCTGCGACGCGCGGCTTCCTGCCCGCCTGACCAGGCCCGAGCTGGATTTCATCGCGGAGGCCCTGCTCGCCGCGGCGCAGGACGTGAAGGGCTGAGTCACAGCACCCGAAGGGCGCCTTCGAGCCAGGGCATCCGGGCAACGGCGCGGTCCACGACCTGTGTTTGCAACAATGGGCGCAGCAGCCCCGCCATGCGCCGCGGCATGTCTTGCAGGACATCGACGCGGGCGGTCAGCGAGATGGTCCGCGACAGCGGCTCGAACGGCAGCGGCAGCACATCGACGGCATCGCGGAACCGCTCGGCATGGATCACGCCCAGGGGCGTCAGGATGGTCCACCCTGCCCCGCCCGCCACCATGGCCAGGATCGCGTGATAGCTGTCCAGCTCGAACCGGTGCGACAGGCGCAGGTTCTGCCGCACCAGATGCGCACCGATCTGGCGGCCCATGTGGTGCCGGGCCGTGTACTGGATCAACGGCAAGGCCAGCAACTGCGCCGCCACATCGCCCGACGGCCTGACCGTTCCGCGCGGCGCGGCGACGACGAAGGGTTCGGACAGCAGGGGATGCACCTCCATCCACTCGCCGCCGCCCAGTTCCGCGCCCAGGTCGGCCGCCACCACGACATCGAGCGCCCGGCTGTCCAGCTGGTCGATCAGGCGGTGGCTCGCGCCTGTTTCCAGCAGGAACTGCGCGCCCTTCAGCTCCTCGGCCATCAGTTGCAGCAGGCGGGGCGTCACCTCGGCCTCGAAATCCTCGATCATCCCGAGGCGCAGGGTGGTGAGCGCTGACATGTCGGCCACGGCCAGTTCCGCGCGCGCCTCGGCCGAGGCGTTCAGGATGGTCTGGGCATGCCTGCGGAAAATGCCACCGGCGGGCGTCAGGCGCATCGGCCTTGCGCCCCGGTCCAGCAGCATCGTGCCAAGCGCCGCCTCGAGGCCCGGACAGCTGCTGGCTGACCGCCGAGGGGCTGGCCCCCAGCCTGCGGGCCGCGGCGGAGATGGAGCCTTCCTCCTGCGCGGCAAGGAAGACCTCGATCCCCCAGAGCGTCACGCGGCCCTGCGTCTCGGCCATCGCCCGCTCGCCGTCAGAGACGAGACAGCTTCGACTGCAATTCGGCCAGCTGCTTCCTGATCTCGGTCAGCTCATCGGCACTCGTGCCACCGCTGCCACCCTCGTCGTCGCGCGCCGGGCCGGAACCGCCCCAGCCGGGGCGCCCCGACATGCCGGGCATTCCGGCGAGCATCGTCTTCATGAAGTCCTGCTGCTGCTTCACCAGATCGTCGAAACCCGGCACGCCGGACAAAGGATTGGGAAGCGTGGTCAGGTTCTCCATCATCTTCGACTGCCCGTTGCGGAACATCTCGAAAGACATCGCCAGGAACTGCGGCACCACGCTTTGCACTTCGGTGGTGTAGCTGCGCACGAGGTCGGTCAGCACATTGATCGGCAGGACATTCTCGCCCTTGCTCTCATGCTCGGCCACGATCTGAAGCAGATACTGGCGGGTCAGGTCGTCGCCGGATTTCAGGTCGACGATCTGCACTTCGCGCCCGGCGCGGATGAAACCCGCGATATCTTCGAGCGTGACGTAATCGCTGGTCTCGGTGTTGTAGAGGCGGCGGCTGGCATACCGCTTGATGAGAAGCGGCTTTTCGGTGTCGGCCATCGGTCGCCCTCCCTTGGATTTTTCTGCACTGCAACGAAGCTTAGGGCAGCGCAGAACCAAAAGAAAGGGCGGGCTTCTCAGCCCGCCCCGCGCATCAGTCCGACAGGGAGGAAGGTCGGATGCGCCAACTCGTTACATCTGCAAGCTCAGCGAGCGGCAGTCGCGACTTTCTTCGCGGCCGAGGTCACTTCGGCGGTCGCCTTCTTCACGGCAGCGGTCGCGTCTTCCGACATGTCCTTGCCGGCGGCCAGCATCAGCTCGACGGTTTCCATCTGCACTTTCTTCGCGACTTCGGCGAAGGAGGCGAGGTGCTCGGCGGCGATCTCGGCAGCGGCCGAAGCGAAGTCGGTCGCGGCTTTGGTGTATTCGGTCGGCTCGGCCTTCGCCTTCGACACGGCGCTCAGCTTGGCGATGGTGTCCTTGGCCCACTTGGAGCTGATCTCGGTCGACTTGTCGGCGGCTTCGAGGGCCACTTTCGACATCTTCTCGGCCAGAGCGGCCTGGGTCTTGAAGGCGTCCTGGAACGCTTTCGCGTCAACCGGGAACGAAGCCATCATGTCCTGCATCATCTTCGTCATGTCGGGGGTCTTGCTCATCTCATCTCTCCTGGCTGGTGGGCGCCCTGCGTCCTGATGCCAAGACAGATAGATGCTGCATCGCAGAATTGCAAGGGGTTTATGCTGCACCGCAGCATAAACCTGCAACTTCTGGTTTCCTCTGTCCGATCAGGCGGCTGGCACGGCCGAGACATAGGTGCCCGGTGCCGCAGCGAGGGCCGGGTGCTCCGAATCGCCCGCGGACCGCGCCTTCACCTTGGCGCCGGAATGACGCGCCAGCCATTCGCCCCAGCGGGGCCACCACGACCCTTCGTGGAACTGCGCCCCCGCCTTCCAGTCGTCGGCAGAGGGCGCAGGGCTGTCGTTCGTATAGTGTCCGTACTTGCCCTTGGACGGCGGATTGATGATCCCCGCGATATGGCCCGACTGCGACAGGACGAAGGTCTTGTCCTTGGATCCGAACTGCCGGAACCCGGCATAGCTGCCCTTCCAGGCCGCGATGTGGTCGGTCTCGCAGGCGACCGCAAAGACGGGAAGCGTGATGTCCGAGATGCGAACCGGCGCGCCGAACACCGGGAACTTGCCGTGTGCGAACTCGTCGCGCTGGCACAGGCCGCGCAGGTATTCCATCGACATCTTCGCAGGCAGGTTCGTGCCGTCGCCGTTCCAGTAGAGCAGGTCGAAGGCCGGCGGCGCCTCGCCCAGCATGTAGCTGCGGATGGCGGGCTGGTAGATCAGGTCGTTGGAGCGCAGGAAGCTGAAGGTCCGGCTCATGAACAGCTTCGACAGGATGCCGTCCTCGGCCGTCTGCCGCTCGATCCCGTCGACGAAATCGTCGTTCAGAAAGACGCCCACCTCGCCCCGGTCCGAAAAGTCGGTCAGCGTGGTCAGGAAGGTGGCCGTGTTCACCGAGGTGTCGCGCGCCTTCTTCAGATGCGCGAGCGTCAGCCCCAGCGTCGTGCCCGCGATACAATAGCCGACTGCGTTGACCTTCTTCTCGCCCGTGATCCGGCGCACCTCGGCCAGGGCGCGGATGTAGCCGTCGCGGATATAGTCATCCATCCCGACATCGCGATAGCTCGCGTCCGGGTTCACCCAGCTGACGACGAACAGCGTGAAGCCCTGATCGACGATCCACTTCACCAGACTGTTCTGCGGCTTCAGGTCGAGGATGTAGAACTTGTTGATCCAGGGCGGAAAGATGATCAGCGGGATCTTGTGGACCTTCTCGGTCGTGGGCGCGTACTGGATCAGCTCCAGCATCCGGTTGCGATAGACGACCGCACCGGGCGAGGTCGCGATGTTCTTGCCGATCTGGAATGCCTGCTTGTCGGCCAGCGTCACCAGCAGATCGCCCTCGCTCGCCTCGATGTCGCGCACGAGGTTCTCCAGCCCCTGCACCAGGCTCTTGCCGTCGGTTTCCACCGCCTTGCTGAGCGCCTCGGGGTTGGTGCCGAGAAAATTCGTGGGCGAGAGCATGTCGACAATCTGTTTCGAGAAATACTCCACGCGCTTGCGATCGGCGGGGTCCAGGTGATCCAGACTGCCCACGGCATTCATCACGGCCTCGGAATTCAGCAGGTATTGCTGCTTGAGGTAGTTGAAGAAGGGATGGGTTTCCCACAGCGGGTTGGAAAAGCGGCGGTCCTTCGGCGTCGGATCGGGCGGCGCTTCCAGCTTGCCCTTGCGCAAGTACCTGTTGTGCCTCGACATAATGCTTAAGCGTCTTGCCCCAGTAGCTGATCTGATGCTCCAGGATCTTGGCCGGGTTCTGCATCATCTCGGCCACATAGGCAGCGGCGGCCTTCATGTAGACGTCCTGGCCGGGGCCGTGCAGCGCGGGATCGGCCTGCTTGCGCTTGGCCAGCGCCGCCATCAGGCGCTGCGACAACTCTTCGACTTTCGCAAGGTTGGCGTTCAGCCGGTCCAGCCGCGCCCCTGCGTCGTCATCATCAGTTGTCATACGAAAGTATCCCTCCTAACCTTGTGGACAGAAGCATACTGTCGCTCGACTGGGGGGGAAAGCGACGAATTGTTTATGTGCCCCTCCGGGCGAGGAGACGTCGATGCGTACATGGCCACCTACGACTGGATGGAAAGCGCCCGGAACACGAGCGAATGGATGGGCGCAACCGCCCGCGCCATGGCCTCGTACCCGGTCTTCGCCCTGTCGATGAACCCGATGCTCACGCTCACCGCCGCCTGGGGCGAGGTGACCGAGCGCAGCTTTGCCCGCATGGTCGCCAAGCCCGACTGGGGCATCCGGTCGATCGTCGGCCCCGACGGGCAGGACCATCTGGTGGACGTGAAGCCGGTCGTGGAAAGGCCCTTCGGCAGCCTGGTCCAGTTCTTCGTGCGCCGCCGTGCACCGATGGCCCGCAAGGTGATGCTCGTCGCGCCCATGTCTGGCCATTACGCGACCCTGCTGCGCTCGACCGTGATGAGCCTTCTGCCCGATTGCGATGTCTACGTCACCGACTGGCACAATGCCCGCGACATCCCCGTCAGCGCGGGAAAGTTCGATGTCGAGGATTACACGCTCTACCTCGTGGAGTTCATGCGGGCGCTTGGCCCCGACACCCATGTGATCGCCATCTGCCAGCCCGCCCCGCTGACGCTGGCCGCCACCGCCTATCTGGCAGGCGAGGACCCGACCGCACAGCCACGCTCGCTGACACTGATCGGCGGGCCGATCGACCCCGATGCCGCCGCGACCGAGGTGACCGATTTCGGCCGCCGGGTGACGATGGGCCAGCTTGAGGAAACGGCGATCCAGCGGGTCGGGTTCAAGTACAAGGGCGCGGGGCGGATGGTCTATCCGGGCCTGCTGCAACTGCAAAGCTTCATCTCGATGAATGCCGACCGTCACGGACGGCGTTCTTCGACCAGATCATCCGCGTCGCGCGCGGCGAGGCGTCGGACCACGACGCGCACAACCGCTTCTACGACGAATACCTCGCGGTCATGGACATGACGGCCGAGTTCTACCTGTCGACCGTCGAGCGCATCTTCAAGAACCGCGAGATCGCGCGCAACGTCTTCACCGTGAACGGCAAGCGGGTGGATATCGGCGCGATCACGGACATTTCGGTGATGACGGTCGAGGGCGCGAATGACGATATCTCGGCCCCCGGCCAATGCGTGGCGGCGCTGGACCTGCTGACCGGGCTGCCCGACAGCCGCAAGGCGCAGCATCTGGAAGACGGCGCCGGTCATTACGGCATCTTTGCCGGCAAATCCTGGCGCCTGAACATCCGGCCGCTGGTCCTGAACTTCATCGACGCGGCCTCGGGCAAGCAGCCACAGGCGGTCGGCGCGAAACCAAGGGTCGTCGCGTCGAACTGATCAGCGCAGCATCAGCGGCTCGTCCAGGAACGCATCCATCGCCTCGGACACGGCATCCGGGGCCTCCATCGTCGGCAGGTGGCCGGCGCCTTCGATGCGCAGGAAGCGGCCCTTGGGCATCAGCTCGGCAGTGAACTCCTGGCGGCGCGGGGGCACGACCGTATCCGCCGCCCCTGCCACGACAAGCGTGGGCAACAGCCAGCGGCGCAGCGTCTTCTGGTGATCGGGCCTGCGCTGCATCGCGCGCGACTGCGCGATGAAGGCGTCGGCCCCCAGAACGCGGGCCATGTCCTCGACCACGTCCAGCACCTGCGCCCGGTCCGGCCCGTTGAACAGCGCCGCCGGGCGGCACCTCGCCCCCGATCGCCTGCCGCAGCTTGTCCGGCGCGGGCGGTGACGATCCGCGCCTCGCGCGCGGCGGCGGCGGCAGGCGTTTCACCCAGCGGATCGGTCGAGATCAGCACGACCCGCGTCACGCGATCCGCCGCCCGCCGGATCACGTCCAGCGCGACCGTGCCCGCCCAGCCCCTGCCCGGCCAGCGCGAAACGCGGCGGGGCCTGCGCCAGAACGGCCTGCGACATCTCCTCGACCAGCGCGCCCTTCAGCGGCACCACCGTCACCCCCCGCGACAGCGAGAGCGAGACGATCTGGTGGAAGAAGACGCGCGCATCGCAGGCAAGGCCGGGGATCAGGATCAGCGGCTCGCTCATCCAGCCACCTCGGCCACGGTCCGCGCGATCAGGTCGAGACATTCCGGCGTCGAGAAGCGGTGGTCGGCGTCCTTGACCAGCGTCAGGCGGATGTCCGGCCCGGTCGCATGGTCAAGCAGGCGCAGCGCGACCGAGGGCGGCACGTCCGTGTCCGCCGTGCCCTGCAAGAGCCGCACCGGAAACGGCAAGGGAAGCGGGTCGCGCAGGACGAGCCTCTGCCGCCCCTCCTCGATCAGGCGGCGGGTGATGACATAGGGCTGGTCCGCATAGTCCGAGGGAAGCTCGAAGCGCCCGTCGCGCATCAGGGTCGCGCGCTGTGCCTCGGTCGCCTGCGCCCACATGCTGTCTTCGGTGAAATCGGGCGCGGCGGCGATGCCGACGAGCGCAGCCACCCGCGCATGCCGGGCCTTTGCCAGCAACAACGCGATCCAGCCGCCCATGGACGAGCCGACCAGAACCTGCGGCCCTTCGGTGAGCGGCGTCGAGGGCAGCCAGCGCATCCTCGAACCAGTCGCCGATCGCCCCGTCCTCGAACCGGCCCGAGGACTTGCCATGCCCCGAGTAATCCAGCCGCAGGAAGGCCCGCCCCTCGGCCCGCGCCCAGTCGGCCAGATGCACCGCCTTGGTGCCCTCCATGTCCGAGCGGAAGCCGTGCAGGAAGACGATGCCCGGCCCGCGCCCTTCGGCCCGGTCATAGGCGATGCGTCGGCCCTGTGGGGTGGCAAGGAAACGTGTCTCGGTCATCGGTCGCTCCGGTCTTTGCCCGTCTATAGCCCGCGCCCCCGGCATGGGCCACCCGTCCGGCGGAACCGATTGACTTCGTCGGGCGGGAGGGGCAAAAAGCCGCCCGACATACCCGCAACCGGGCGTTTCGTAGGCGCCAAACCGACGAGGAGCTAAGGCCGATGGCCCAGATTTCCCTGACATTCCCCGATGGCAACCAGCGCGATTTCGCCGCCGGCGTGACGGCAGCCGAAGTTGCCGCCTCGATCTCGCCCAGCCTTGCCAAGCGCGCCGATTTCGGCCACGCTCGACGAGGCGCATTACGATCTGCAATGGCCGATCACGCGGAACGCCCGCATCGCGATCCACACGATGCAGGACGAGGCGCAGGCGCTGGAGCTGATCCGGCACGACCTCGCCCACATCATGGCCCGCGCGGTGCAGGAGTTGTGGCCGGATGTGAAGGTCACCATCGGCCCGGTGATCGCGAACGGCTGGTATTACGACTTCGACCGGGCCGAGCCGTTCAGCCCCGAGGACCTTGGCGCGATCGAGGCGAAGATGAAGCAGATCATCAACGCCCGCGACCCGGTGAAGACCGAGATCTGTGGAGCCGCGCCGACGCCATCGCCTTCTACGAGGCCAAGGACGAGCCGTTCAAGGTGGAGCTGGTGCGAGGCGATCCCCGAGGACCAGTCGATCCGCATGTACTGGCACGGGCCGTGGCAGGACCTGTGCCGTGGCCCGCACCTGCAGCATACGGGGCAGGTCCCGGCCGACGCCTTCAAGCTGATGAGCGTCGCCGGCGCCTACTGGCGCGGCGACAGCGCCAACAAGCAGTTGCAGCGCATCTATGGCGTGGCCTTCCGCAACCGCGAGGATCTGAAGGCCTATCTCACCATGCTGGAAGAGGCCGCCAAGCGCGACCACCGCAAGCTTGGCAAGGAGATGGAGCTGTTCCATCTGCAGGAGGAAGCGCCGGGGATGGTGTTCTGGCACCCGAACGGCTGGACGATCTACCGCGCGCTGGAAGACTACATGCGCCGCCGCCTGCGGCAAGGCCGGTTACAAGGAAATCCGCACGCCGCAGGTGGTGGACCGGGTGCTGTGGGAGAAGTCCGGCCACTGGGAGGCCTATCGCGAGAACATGTTCATCGTCGAGGTGGACGAGGAAGGCGCGAAGGAAAAGCGCATCAACGCGCTGAAGCCGATGAACTGCCCCTGCCATGTGCAGGTCTACAACCAGGGCCTCAAGTCCTATCGCGACCTGCCGCTTCGATTGGCCGAGTTCGGCTCGTGCCACCGCTACGAAAGCTCCGGCTCCATGCACGGGCTGATGCGGGTGCGGGGCTTTACCCAGGACGACGCGCATATCTTCTGCACGGAAGACCAGATCGAGAGCGAATGCGCCAATTTCCTCGACGCTGCTGTCCTCCATCTATCGCGACCTCGGCTTCGTGAAGTTCGACATCAAGCTGTCGACGCGGCCGGACGTGCGGGTCGGCTCCGACGAGGTCTGGGACAAGGCCGAGACGGCGCTGGAAAACGCGATCCGCAAGGTGACCGGAACGACTACGAGTCGATCCGGGCGAGGGCGCGTTCTACGGGCCGAAGCTGGACTTCAAGCTGACCGACGCGATCGGGCGCGAATGGCAGTGCGGCACGTTCCAGGTGCGACTTCAACCTGCCGGTCCGGCTGGGCGCGGAATATGTGGCCGAGGATGGCGCGAAGCATCGCCCGGTCATGCTGCACCGCGCCATCCTCGGCTCGTTCGAGCGCTTCATCGGCATCCTGATCGAGAATTACAGCCGGCAAGATGCCGTTCTGGCTGGCCCCGCGGCAGGTCGTCGTGGCCTCCATCGTCTCGGATGCCGACGAGTATGTGCACGAGGTCGCCGAATGCCCTGCGTGCCAACGGCGTGCGGGCGGAAGCGGACACGCGGAACGAGAAGATCAACTACAAGGTGCGCGAGCATTCGGTGGGCAAGGTGCCCGTGATCCTGGCCATCGGCATGAAGGAAGTGGAGGAGCGCAGCGTCTCGGTCCGCCGTCTGGGGGACACCCGGACCGACACGATGACGCTCGACGCGGCGATCGCGGCGCTGACGACCGAGGCGGTTCCGCCGGACCTCGCGCAGGCAAGCGCCTGATAAGGCAGGTGAAAATCCCGGCCCGGACCGCTGCCTGGCCGGGCTGGACTCCACGCTTGATTTTTTCTGGGGAAGCGGCAACATCGCTTGGTGTGTGTGAGGGTCTCGGTCGGTTGGGCCATCCCTTGCGCGCGCCCGTGGCAATCGCGCCCCGGGGGGACCGGCGAAGGAGTGACGGCATGCCGACGGGCACCGTGAAATGGTTCAATAGCACCAAGGGCTATGGCTTCATTGCGCCCGATGACGGCGGCAAGGATATTTTCGTTCATATTTCAGCGGTCGAGCGCGCGGGCCTCAAGGGCCTGAACGACAACCAGAAAATCGGCTACGAGCTTCAGTCGGGCCGCGACGGGCGCGAGTCGGCGGGCGACCTGCGCCTGCTCTAGCCGAGAAGCGCCTGCTGCACCTTCGCGTCCCAGCCGAGATGGAGCGTCTCGCCCGCCCGGATCACCGGGCGCTTCATCAGCGTGGGCTGCGCCGCAAGCTGCGCCTCGGCGTCCGAGGCCTTCAGCCAGTCACTCAGCGAGCGCCAGCTGGTCGACTGCCGGTTCACCGCCGCGTCGCCGAAGGCCGAGACGATTTCGCCGATCTCGTCGGCGCTCAGCGGATCCGCGCGGATATCGCGGAACTCCACCTCATGCCCCCGGGCACGCAGCGCCTTGAGGGCGGTCTTGCAGGTGTCGCAGGTGGCGATGCCGTAAAGGATCATTTTGGCCCTGTATGAAATGCATATGGTTTCCGTATGGTTTCCATATGCCACGGTTTCCGCATTTGTGCAGACATAATCTCAGGCCGTGACCGCCCGCGTGATCATCACCCCACCCCAGGCCGCCACCGCCGTCAGGGCCGTGCCCCAGAGGAAATCGGTCGCAACCATCGAGGGGTGCCAGGCCTTGAGGATGGCATAGCTCGTGAACTCGTAGGTGCCATAGGCCATCGCGCCGACCACCGCACCCGAGATCAGCGCGTCCTTCGGCGAATCCTCCCACAGGGCGGGCAGGGACACGAGCCAGACCAGCCCCGCGACATAGGCGAGGTAGAACAGCGCCGCCGGGACCAGCCGGATGTCGGCCAGAAGCATGTCGCCCAGGTGCCGCTCGAACAGCGGGCGCATGACATAGGTCAGCATCACCGCGTCGAGCGCGAGGAAGATCACGGCGGTCGAGATGTAGAGGATCGCGATGGTCATGGGACACTCCGTTCGGTCAACGAGACCTAGCATGACTGGGGGCGGGGGGAAGAGGGCCGTTACGCCCCCCTGCCCCGCAGCCAGGCGGCCAGCCCGCCCTCGTCCAGCACGCCCTGGGCCGCGCGGATGATGGTGTCGCCGGTATCCGGCATCGGCCAATCGAGATCGACACCGTTAATGTCGAGACACACCATCATCACCCGATAGGCGGTGCGCTTGTTGCCATCGTTGAAGCAGTGACCACGTGCGATTGCCACAGCATAAGCGGCGGCGAGATCGAACACGTCGCCGATCACGCCGTAGGCAAGGCGATTGTCCACCCGAGCCAGCGCGCTTTCCAGTGACTTGTCCCGTGCCCGGCCTTTCAACTCGCCGGGGTTCAGAACGTCGTCGTGGATGCGCTCGACCATCTCAGGGTCGAGAAGCAACCAGTTCATTTGTCCCTGAGGTAGTCGAGCACCGGTTGCGCCTTGGCGCGGGTGCGCGCAAGGCTTTCCATCACCTCCTCCAGCGTCGCGACGCGATGCTCGGCCGTGCCGAGCGCCTCGGCGGGGACGAGGTAGGCGACGAGGGCGGAGTTCTTGAGGATCGCCACCGGCTGCCCCCCCGACCGCTCCAGCACCTTATGCGGCTCGCGCAGCTCGGTCATCGTGGCGATGTGGTTGGTGAGGAGGCGGGTCATGGGGTGGCTCCGGGGAATGGAATGTGGAGTGTAATGTATAGTGGAATGGGTATTTCGGCAAGACCGTAGGGTGCGTGCTTGCACGCACCGATGGCGGGGTGTCGGCGCGGTGGTGCGTGCAAGCACGCACCCTACGGCCGCGACGAGGCCGATTGGCAGGCGCATGTGCGGTATTGTTGGATGAACCCGGTGAAGCATGGGTTCGTCACGGAACCGTGGGAATGGCCGCATTCGTCATGGCACCGGGACAACCCGTAGGGCGGGGTTCACCCCGCCGTTACGGTGGGAAAGGGTGTGACGCCATGGAGCCGTTGCGTGTGGCGGGGTGAACCCCGCCCTACGGCTTGCTAAACGTTGAGCCGCCTGGCTAGCGATCCGAAATTAGAGATTTCAAAAGCTTAGTCACTGTGAGAGGCGATAGATTGACTATTTGCACATAACTGCTCGTTGAAATGACGCACGAGACTGTCTGAAAGCAAGAAGACATTCTCTTGACCCCTAGGATACAACAACCCAACCGCGAGTCTTGGGGGAAAGGGGCATCCATAACTCAATGTTTCCAGTATCTAGGCGCATATTCTTGTCGTTTGTGAACCTCACCATCGGGTTGACTTGCAATAACAAAAGACTTTCTTCGGATTCCGCGGTAGACCGCAAAACATACCTTCCTCTGATCAAGCACTATTCAAAATTTCAACCGATTGCCTCTTTAAAACATCAACACGTGCATTTTGGATGAATTCTTTGCTTCGCGCCCTCACTAAAGGCTTCAGCAATTACATCATCTGAAACTGGTCCATAGATCAACTGGAAATCGGAAATAGCTTGACGGAAGTATCGATTCCAGCTCCCGGCAAGGTCACGCAGCTCATGAAATTCTGGGGTTCTCTTCATCAAATTGTAAATGCATTGCACGAGGAAACGATGATCAACATTCGACACTTCTACTTTGGTGCCAAGATCTATCGAGTTATTGTACTTCTCTAAAAACCTTACAATTTTGTCATCGAAGTTTACTGCAAAAAACTACTTCAAGAGCATCGGAAGTTGTGCCATCGCGATTAAAGAGTGAGTTCAGATGTCTCCTCTTGAAGATTGAGGCAACATTTCGTTCATGCACACCCTTTTGTACCGTATTCCTTGAAAAGTAAAATAGTCGTTCCCCTGAAACAAAAGTTGCGAAGAATTGCCTTGAGGTACATAGTGGTGATTGGCCGAGACTCCCAGTTTAGCTCACCCCCACACCCCCTCAAACTCCCGCCACTCCCCCTTGCTCATGCCGGAGGTCTCCTGCGTCACCATCTCACCCTTCAGCATCCGTTTCACGCAGTCAATCGCCTTGGCGCGAGAGCGTCACGCCGCCCATCCGGTAGTCCTCGAAGGCCCCGTAGGCGAGCGGCACCCAGTCGGCGACGCAGGCGGCGATGGCCTCGGCGTAGACGCGGATTTCGTATTGGGCGTGGGGGTCGGCGCGCAGGCGCAGGAAGTGGAAGAGGTTGTGCAGGTCCACCTTCCAGTACCATTGCGTGTAGATGTTGGCGGGCAGGTTCATGCGGGCGAGTTCGCGGGCAAGGCCCTGCTGGCCGTCCTGTGACAGCATCGCCTCGTAATGGTCATAGGCGCGGGTGGCGTCGGATTTCAGCATGTCGAGCACGCGGGCGGCCTCGTCGCCCTGCAGCACCTCGCCCCGGCCCTGGTTGTTGACGGTGCTTTGCGCGGCAAGCTGTTCGGGCGCGGGGATGTAGAACTCGCGGTCGAGGATCGAGTAGCGGGCGGAGTATTCGTTCACGTTGGCGGTGCGGTGGCGGATCCACTGGCGGGCGACGAAGACGGGCAGCTTGACGTGCAGCTTGATCTCGCACATCTCGAACGGGGTGGAGTGCCAGTGCCGCATCAGGTAGCGGATCAGCCCCTCGTCGTTCGGAGACGTGCTTGGTGCCCGCGCCGTAGCTGACGCGGGCGGCCTGCACGATGGCGGCATCGTCGCCCATGTAGTCGATGACGCGGATGAAGCCGTGGTCGAGCACGGGGTGGGCGCGGTAGAGATGCGCCTCCATCCCTTCGGACACGGCGCGGAGGGTCTGGCGCGGCGTGGCGCGGGCGGCCTCGATTTCGGCGGTCTGCTCGGGGGAAAGGGGCATCGGGGCGTCCTCGTATCCGCAAGATGTGGGGTTGGTTGGCGGCGATGCTACGATGGGTAGGGGGGCCGGGGCAAGCGGCGGGTGCGGGTTGTCCACAGGGGAATGAGCGGGGGCGCACGGGCGGTCTGCTGACCCTGGTGCAGCAAGCGCGTTGGCACCCCCGGCCCCAGCCTCGCGCTTTCCTCTGTCACCATCCGCCGCTAAGGTCTGCGCCGACGCAGGCGAACAGGGAGAGTGCCATGAAAATCCGCTATCTGCACACGATGGTCCGGGTGAAGGATCTGGAGAAGTCCATCGCCTTCTAGAAGCTTCTGGGGCTGGAGGAGACGCGGCGGATCGATGAACGACAAGGGGCGCTTCACGCTGGTCTTCATGGCGCCGCCCGGCCAGCCGGACTGCCCGGTGGAGCTGACCTACAACTGGGACGGCGACGAGGGGCTGCCCAGTCGGACAGCCGCCATTTCGGGCACCTCGCCTATGACGTCGAGAACATCTACGACATGTGCGCGCATCTGCAGGCGAATGGCGTGGTGATCAACCGCCCGCCGCGCGACGGGCGGATGGCCTTCGTGCGCTCGCCCGACAACGTGTCGGTGGAACTCTTGCAATGGGGCGACGCCTCGCTGCCCCCGGCGGAACCCTGGGTGAGCATGCCCAACATCGGGCATTGGTGAGGGCACCGCGAGGTCGCCCTCATCGCAGCATCTCCGACCCCCCGGCCCGGTCGCGACCCGGCCGGGGCCAGCCGCGACGGTGATCCCCGTGTTGCCCGGCGTCGCGGGATGAGTCATCGGCGCGGACCGCCCCGTTGCGGGGGACCAGCGGCGCTGCATGTCGCGCAGGATGCCGTCCGGGTGGCGGCAGACACACCCGGACCGGGCACGAAGCCGGTCAGTAGATATACCTGATCTGCTCGGTCCAGAACCGTTCCATCCGTTTCAGCGAACTGTTGATCTCCTCGAGCGCCTTGGGCCCGATCAGGGCGCGGCGGTCCAGATGCTCGGCGTGACGGGCGAACAGGTCGCTCAGCAGCGCGCGGATGCGGCGGCCCTTCTCGGTCAGGCGGACGCGGACCGAGCGGCGGTCGATCTCGGACCGCTGGTGGTGCATGTAGCCAAGCTCCACCAGTTTCTTGAGGTTGTAGCTGACATTCGAGCCCTGGTAATAGCCGCGCGATTTCAGCTCGCCCGCCGTCACCTCGTTCTCGCCGATGTTGAACAGGAGCAGCGCCTGGACCGAGTTGATCTCGAGCACGCCGAGGCGTTCGAATTCGTCCTTGATGACATCCAGCAGCAGGCGGTGCAGACGTTCCACCAGCGCCAGGCTTTCCAGATAGGCCGCAAGCTGCACCTTTTGCGTGCCGTCGAACATGGCAATGGGGCCGGTTTCCGCGCTCATCCCTGTCTCCGTCAGCGTGTCCGTGACGGTGGAGAGTGGCGGCAAAGCGCAAACATTCGGTAAATCGTCGAAAACCGCCTTCAGAGGGGTCCGGTCAGGCGGGTCCGGGCGAAGGCGGCGATGCGCGCGACAAGTGGCGCAAAGGCTTCGGGCGGGGCGGCCTGCCCCAGCATCCAGCCGACAAGGTCCTGGTCGTTCTCGGCCAGAAGCGCGTCGTAGAGGTCGAGCGTAGGCGCGTCGAGCGTGGCCAGATGGGCATCGGCGAAGGGGCCGAGGATCAGGTCCATCTCCTTGGTGCCGCGCCGCCAGGACCGCATCCGCATCCGTTTCAGCCGCGCCTCTGCCGTCTCGGCCATCCCCGTTCCCCCTTGAAGCGCCCCTGGGCGCGGCCTAAGACGCGGGCCACATCCCAGATGGAGTTCGCCGATGGCCTTCCTGTCCGATACGCTCGCCCGCGTCAAACCCTCGGCCACGATTGCGGTCACCAACAAGGCGCGTGAACTTGCCGCAGCCGGGCGCGACATCATCGGGCTGGGGGCGGGCGAGCCGGATTTCGACACGCCGCAGAACATCAAGGACGCGGCCAAGCGGGCGATCGACGCGGGGAAAACGAAATACACCGCGGTCGATGGCATCCCCGAGCTGAAGGCCGCGATCTGCGCCAAGTTCAAGCGCGAGAACGGGCTGGACTATACGCCCGCGCAGGTGACCGTGGGCACGGGCGGCAAGCAGACGCTCTACAACGCGCTGATGGCCACGCTGAATCCGGGCGACGAGGTGATCATCCCCGCGCCCTACTGGGTGAGCTATCCCGACATGGTGCTGCTGGCGGGCGGCACGCCCGTGCCGGTGGTCGCGGGGATCGAGACGGCCTTCAAGCTGACGCCCGCGCAGCTGGAGGCGGCGATCACGCCCAGGACGAAGTGGTTCATCTTCAACTCGCCGTCGAACCCGACGGGCGCGGGCTATACGCGGGCCGAGCTGCGCGCGCTCTGCGACGTGCTGCTGCGCCATCCGCATGTCTGGATCATGTCGGACGACATGTACGAGCATCTGGTGTTCGACGATTTCGAGTTCACCACGCCCGCGCAGATCGAACCCGCGCTCTACGACCGGACGCTGACCTGCAACGGCGTGTCGAAAAGCTATGCGATGACCGGCTGGCGGATCGGCTATGCGGCGGGTCCGGTGCATCTCATCAAGGCGATGGGCACGATCCAGTCGCAGTAGCACCTCGAACCCCTCGTCCGTGTCGCAATACGCGGCCTTGGAGGCGCTGACGGGGCCGCAGGATTTCCTCGCCCCCAATCGCAAGCTGTTCCAGCGGCGGCGCGATCTGGTGGTGGGGATGCTGAACGAGGCCAAGGGGATCAATTGCCCGGTGCCCGAGGGCGCGTTCTATGTCTATCCCGACATCTCGGGCTGCATCGGCAAGACCAGCGCCGGGGGCACGGTGATCACGGATGACGAGGTGTTCGCCACCGCCCTGCTGGAGGAAACCGGTGTGGCCGTGGTCTTCGGGTCGGCCTTCGGACTTTCGCCCAACTTCCGCGTCAGCTACGCTACCTCGGACCAGGCGCTGCGCGAGGCGTGCAGCCGCATCCAGCAGTTCTGCGCGGGGCTGCACTGAACGGGGGCGCGATGGCGGGCGATCTTCCGGAGTATTTCTTCCGCATTCGCGAGAACGGCGCGACCGTGTTCCGCGTCGACACCGAGAACCGCCAGCGCCGGATCGAGATGGAGCCTATCGCCACGGTCAACGTGGACAATGGCAAGGTGAAGCCGCAGGGCGACCGGGTGCTGTTGGTGGAGGATCTGGCGGCGATCGAGGCCTGGCTGGCCGAGCGACGGTCGCTGCTGGCGGCACGGCAGGTGGACGACATCCTGCGCACGGTCGATCACCTGAACCTGACCGCGCACTGGGCACAGACACGGGCCAGCGATGACGAGCTCGATGCGGTGACGGACGCGCTTCTGATGGCGATGCACGACTTGCGCACGGTTCTGGTGCGTCGGAAGTCGGAGCGGATCGCGGACGGCGGAGCGGCGTGACGCGGCAGCAGCGAGGGCCAGCCCTGCATCCGCGGGATACGTTGGCCAAGTTGACGTCAGGGCCGGGGTTCAGTCGACTGTCGGTGCCCGCATCCAGAACCGGGTCATCAGCAGCACGGCGGCGACGGTCAGACCGATGACCAGACCCAGCCAAAGCCCCACCGCGCCATAGCCCATCGGGAAGGCGAGCAGGTAGCTGATCGGAATGCCGATCACCCAGTAGCTGAGCGCAGCCAGCCACATCGGCACGCGCGTGTCCTTGATCCCCCGCAAGAGACCAAGCGCCATGACCTGCGCCGCATCCGCCATCTGAAACATCGCGGCGAGTGCCAGCAGCGTGATGCCGATGGCTACGATCTGCTCGCTGTCGGGTTTCGAGCGGTCGAGGAACAGCGAGATCAGCGGCTCGGGGAAGGACAGGAACAGGATGACCATGGTCACGCCAAAGCTCATAGACAGCGCGATGGCCGTGCGCGCGCCGTCGCGCAACGCCTGCGGGTCGCCCTGTCCCACGGCGCGGCCCGCGCGCACCGTGGCCGCGTTGGACAGTCCCAGATGGACCATGAAGGCCAGCGCCGCGATCTCGAGCGCGATGCCGTGCGCGGCAAGCTCTCGGGTCCCGATCCACCCCATCATCAGGGCCGAGGCCTGGAACAGCCCGCTTTCGGCCAGACCCGTCAGGCCGATGGGCAGGCCAAGCCGGAACACCTGCCGCAACGCCTGGGGATCGGCGCGCCAGAAGCGCTGGAACAGGCGGAAGCGGCGCAGGTCTGGCAGCCAGGCGGCGTAGACCGCAAGGACAAGCAGGGTCGCGGACTGCGACAGGACCGATGCGATGGCCGCCCCCTGCACGCCAAGCTCCGGAAACCCCCAGTTGCCGAAGATCAGCGCCCAGTTGACCAGGATGTTCAGCCCCACGGCGGCCAGGGTGGCCCAAAGCACCACCTGGGTGCGCCCAAGCGCCGCGAGATAGCTTTTCAGCGCCATGACCAGCAGGGCCGGGATCATGCCGAGCCCCGCGATCCGCAGGAAGTCCTCCCCGAGGCTGGACACGACCGGGCTCTGGCCAAGCGCCAGCAGGATCGGCTCCGACCACCAGAACAGCGGATAGCACAGGATGCCGAAGGCGATCGACAGCCAGAGGCCCATCCGCGTGTCGCGCCGGACCTGCGTTTCGTCGCCGCGCCCGAGCGCGGTCGCGACCATCGGCATCACTGCCTGCGCAAAGCCCGAGCCGAGGATGAAGATGACGAAGAACGACGACGCGCCCAGCACGCCGGCTGCCAGCGCCTCGACCGAGTACCAGCCGAGCATGACCGTGTCGGTCACATGCAGGGCCATCTGCGCGAGGTGACTGCCGATCAGCGGCAGGCCGAGCGTCAGCGTCGCCCGGGCGTGGGCGCCGTAGGTCAGGGTCGTATGTGCGGTCATGGTGGACGGAGTATCGCGCCTCCGCGGGCGCGGCAAGGTGGGTCAGAGTGCGCCGATCAGCAGGTGGAGCGAGACGAGGGCGATGAGGCTGCCGAAGGCCAGCTCCATCACCGGCAGGGCGCGGGCAATGCCCTGTCCCGGCAGCGCGGCAAAGGCCCCTTCGCGCGCCCAGACGGCGAAACCCGCGACGGCCAGGGTCACGGTGGCCGTGCCAAGGCCCATGGCATAGGCCGCGAGAATGCCCATGGCCCCGATGCCCATCTGCCAGGTCAGGATCAGGACGAACAACGCCCCTGTGCAGGGCCGGATGGCAATGCCGGCAACCAGCGCAAGGGCATCGCGCCAGCCCGCGAGACCGGCGATCTGGTCCGGCGTCGGACCGTGCGCGTGGCCGCAATGGGCGTCATGGATGTGGTGATCGTGGGTATGGGCATGGTCGTGGGCATCGCCGCCGTGATGGTGGTGGTGATCCAGCTTGCTGCCCTCCCTGGCCTCGTGCCCGGCGCTGCGCAGGCCGCGCAGCCCGCGCCAGGCGAGCCAGCACCCCAAGGTCGCGATGGCGGCATAGCTGACCTGTGTCAGGATGTCCTCGCCCAGCCCGACGATGCGTTCGCGCGTCCAGCCCAGCAGCAACACACCCGCATAGACCAGCAGCACAGCAAACGTCGCCTGCGCGATGCTGGAGAGGATGGCGATGGCGGCGAGGGGAAAGAGGCGGACACGGCGGCCAAGACCATAGGCGCCGATCAGCATCTTGCCGTGACCGGGCCCGGCCGCGTGGAAGAAGCCGTAGCCGAACGACAGCGCGAGAAGCGCCGCCACGGCGCCGGGCTGGCCCGTCTTGAGCCTGCGGATCGCACCCGCAAGCGCGTTCTGCACGTCGCGTTGCGCCGTGACGGCAGCATGTTCCAGCGCGGCCAGGCCACCCAAGGCCCAGAAGACCGCCAGCGCCGCCGCGATGCCCAGGCCCAGGATCAGGAGGGGTTTGCGCATGTCACCCTTATCTCGTCGGCATAGGCTGCACCGATTGCGGGGAAGTCTTCCTCGACATCCTCATCGGCATTGTATTCGGCCAGCGCGGCCTGAAGCTGCTTGTCGGCTTCGCTGAGGTCCGGCGCGAAGACCTCGGCCGTGCAGCCCTCGCGCCCGGTCAGAACGGGATCGGAGGCGATGGTGTATGCGGTGTAGAAGCCCGAAGTCATAGGCCTGGATCACCAGCACCGTGCTTGCCGGATCGACCGGCGGATCGAGGTCGCGCACATGGGTCGAGACGATGCGCCCGTCGCGATAGGTGGCGGTCCAATCGCGCGGTCGGCTCAGCGCGACCGGCACATCGCCCGACAGCGCATAGGTATCGCCGGTAATCCCCTCGTCCCAGTTCATGTCGAACCCGCTGAGCGCCGCATCCTCGGCGGGCGTTGCGTTGCCGTCCGCGTCGGGGTCGATGCCGCGATCCTGCACCAGAACCAGCGAATAGTAGTCGTCATAGGTCCAGCTGATGCGAAGCGCCGTGGCACGGCCGGAATCGTCGAAGATCACCTCGATCCCCGTATCGATGAAGAGATGCGGATGGGCGAGGGCGGGACACGCCCCGACAGTGAGGATCGCCGAAAGAACTGCCGCCCTGATGTTCACGTCGCCTCGTCCCGTGCCTGTCCCGAGCCTTTCCAGCCTACTGCCGGAACCGCGCCCTTGCCAGAGCGCAGGCGAAGCTTGGCAAAGGATTGCGCACCCCCCTTCTCTGCCGCAACGCGCAAGCCTAGGATCGCGCATCTGAAGGCAGGAGGACTGCGATGCTGACCGTCTACGGCGTTTACCGATCCCGCGCGTCGCGCCCGCTCTGGCTGCTGAAGGAAACGGCAACGCCGTTCGTCCATGTCCCCGTGATTCAGGCCTATCGCGTGACGGACGGAAGCGACCCGGGCATGTTGACGACCGACGCGCCCGACTTCCTGCAGGTCAATCCGATGGGGCAGATCCCGGCGATGACCGATGGCGACCTGCTTTTGACGGAGTCGCTGGCGATCACGCTGTATGTCGCGCGGGCCTATGGCGGGCCACTCGGACCTGCCTCGCTGGCCGAAGAAGGCACCGTCACGAACTGGGCGCTCTTCGCCGCGACGGCCATCGAACCGGTGTCGATCCTTCTGTTGCAGACCCCCGCCGAGGATGCCGAGGGCATCGCGGCGGCGGCCGAGCGGATGCGCCGCCCCTTGGCGCGGCTCGAGGCGCATCTTGCGGGGCGCGAGTGGCTGCTCGACCGGTTCACCGTGGCCGACATCTGCGTGGCGGAATGCCTGCGCTACGCCCAGGGCCATGCCGGGCTTGTCGCGGCCCATCCGGAAACCTTCGCCTGGCTCGCGCGCTGCCAGGCGCGGCCGGCGTTTCAGGCGATGTGGGCGGCGCGGCTGGCCGAGCCTGCCTGACGGCTCAGTCCGGCGGGCAGGGCCATCGCGCGGGGCGCGTCAGCCCCGGCGGCAGGATCGTGCTGTCGTCGCCGCAGGTCTCGTCGATCTGTCGCTGCGTCAGTCCGGTGACGCCGCTCAGGTCCACGCCGTCGAAGACGCTGCGATAGAGGAAGGCCCGCGTCATGTCCGCCCCTGCCAGGTCCGTGCCCAGAAACACGGCGCGCGGCATGATCGCATCGGTCAGGGTGACCCCGCGCAGCTTCGCGCCGCTGAAGTCGTTTCGCAGGAAGATCCCCTCGCTCAGGTTCGCGCCGGTCAGGTCCGCCGCGATGAAGCGGACGCGCAGGAACTCGGTCTTGACCAGATTGGCCGAGGTCAGGTTCGCGCCGCCGAAATCGGCACGGCTGGCCAGCGCCTTCTCGAAATTCGCCCCCGCAAGGTCAGCCTGCGCGAAGGAGGCGCGCGTCAATTCGGCCTGAACGAAGCTGGCCCCGGCGAGGTCCGTTCCCTGCAGGCTGATGCCCGACAGGAAGGCGAAGTCGAAGATGGCCCCCGCAAGGTTGCTGCCGTCCAGCATGATCCGCTCTTTCGAGCAGCCCTTCCAGTCCACCCCCGGACCAGCCCCGTCCTTGCAGCCCGCCTGGGCCATGGATCCGAGGCACAGCGGAAACAACAGCGCGAAGGCTAGGGGGCGGGGGCTGGGCACGGCATCCTCGGCTTGAAGCGTTTTGCCCAGTGTAGGACGGTGCCCCTTGCAATGCCACAGGGGTGATCACGCCCCGCGCGGCACCCCACATCTTGCGCCCTGCCCCGCTTGGATGGTCTACTCCTTTGCCAACCCAGAACAAGAATTGAGCATCCGCATGGCCCCAGACAAACTTGGCGACCTTCTCTCCGGCGCGCCCGAGACCTATGACGCCTCGTCCATCGAGGTGCTGGAGGGGCTGGAGCCCGTCCGCAAGCGCCCCGGCATGTATATCGGCGGCACGGACGAGCGCGCGCTGCATCACCTGGTGGCCGAGGTTCTGGACAACTCGATGGACGAGGCCGTGGCGGGCCACGCGACGCGGATCGAGGTGGAGCTGCACGCCGACCACAGCGTGACGATCCGCGACAACGGGCGCGGCATCCCGATCGACCCGCACCCGAAGTTTCCCGGCAAGTCGGCGCTGGAGGTGATCCTCTGCACGCTGCACGCGGGCGGCAAGTTCTCGGGCAAGGCCTATGAGACGAGCGGCGGTTTGCACGGCGTGGGGGCGTCCGTGGTCAACGCCTTGAGCGACCGGATGCGGGTCGAGGTGGCGCGCAACAAGGAGCTTTACGTTCAGGAATTCGCGCGTGGCGTGCCGCAGGGACCGGTCGACCAAGGTCGGCCCCGCCCCGAACCGGCGCGGCACGACCGTGACCTTCCACCCCGACCCCGAGATCTTCGGGCATCTCCAGTTCAAGCCCGCCCGACTGCTCAAGATGGCGCGGTCCAAGGCCTATCTCTTCTCGGGCGTCGAGATCCGCTGGAAATCCGCGATCAGCGACGGCGAGACGCCCGCCGAGGCGGTGTTCCACTTCCCCGGCGGCCTGGGCGATTACCTGAGCGACCAGCTGAGCGGCACGACAACCTATGCCGACCGCCCCTTCGCCGGCAAGGTCGGCTTCCCCGAGAAGTTCAACGTGCCCGGCTCGGTCGAATGGGCGATCAACTGGACGCCGGTGCGCGACGGCTTCCTGCAAAGCTACTGCAACACGGTGCCGACGCCCGAGGGCGGCACGCACGAGGCAGGCTTCTGGTCCGCGATCCTGAAGGGCGTGCGCGCCTATGGCGAGCGGGTGAAGAACCGCAAGGCGGAACTCATCACCCGCGACGACATGCTGGCGGGCGGCTGCGCCGTGATCTCGATCTTCATCCGCGAGCCGCAATTCGTGGGCCAGACCAAGGACCGGCTGGCCACCGAGGAAGCGGCTCGACTGGTCGAAGGCGCGGTGCGCGACCATTTCGACACCTGGCTGGCCGCGGATACGAAGTCGGCGGGAAGCGATCCTCGATTTCCTGATCCTGCGGGCCGAGGAGCGGCTGAAGCGCCGCGCCGAGAAGGAGACGCAGCGCAAGACCGCCACCAAGCGGCTGCGCCTGCCGGGCAAGCTGGTCGATTGCAGCGCCACCGCGCGCGAGGGGACCGAGCTGTTCATCGTCGAGGGCGACAGCGCGGGCGGCAGCGCCAAGATGGCGCGCGACCGCACGAACCAGGCGCTGCTGCCGCTGCGCGGCAAGATCCTGAACGTGCTCGGGGCGGCCAGCGGCAAGATGGGCGCGAACGCCGAGATCAACGACCTCTGCCAGGCGCTTGGCGTCGGCATGGGCACGAAGTTCAACATCGACGACCTGCGCTATGACAAGGTCATCATCATGACCGACGCCGACGTGGACGGCGCGCATATCGCCTCGCTTCTGATGACGTTCTTCTTCACCCAGATGCGCCCGATGATCGACAAGGGGCACCTCTATCTGGCCTGCCCGCCGCTTGTACCGGCTGACGCAGGGCGCGAAGCGCGTCTACGTGCTGGACGACGCCGAGAAGGAGCGCGTGCTGGCCGAGGGTCTGGGCGGCAAGGGCAAGATCGACGTGCAGCGCTTCAAGGGCCTGGGCGAGATGGACGCCAAGGACCTGAAGGACACCACGATGAACCCCGAGACCCGCAAGCTGATCCGGGTGTCGATTGACGAGGACGAGCCCGGGGAGACGGGCGACCTGGTGGAGCGGCTGATGGGCAAGAAGCCGGAGTTGCGGTTCCAGTATATCACGGAGAATGCGCGGTTTGTGGAGGAGTTGGATGTGTGAGGGAGGCTTATGGATAATGCGCTGTAGGACGCCTGAAAAAATGGGACTTGCTGTACTTTGACGTCGTTTCGACTCCAAGTCAAACGAACATGCTGCCTATCTCGTTACGAAATGCAGCGCAACAGGAGCAAGTAACAATGGGCCATGTCTGCAATCGCATCGCTATTTGGATATGATCGAGCTTGCGCTGGTCAACGTTTCAGGGCGATTACAGTGCAGTGCACAAAGCTTCCATGCGCATCAGAATAGATTTAATGACTGTTGCAGCTTTCTATTCTGCTTAAAGCGGCGCACAGCTAATCACGTGGAAGCTTCATGGGATTCAAAGTCGTAGAGAACTTGCCAAGCCGACACACCGTTGCAGTTTCTCTTTCCGCGATGCATGTCACAAGTATCTGAAAGTGGGCCGAGACACTACGATCGACTTGTAGATGCCGACAGAGTGAAGAACTAAAGTTGTGCATCAAGGGCATTTAGCGGCGAGACAAAGTGTAGGCAACTCAAATGGTCATGATCAACTTACGGAAGTACGTATTGCATACCACTTCATTTGCTGAGCATTCACAAGAAGCGGGCTTATTCGACAAAGACCGATTTCTTGCAAGATTGCACGCACATATGGTGTCGCACCTACACACGTCCGAGCTCTAACACGCGATTTGACCTTCGATGCACCATTGCTATGCGAATGCACTCGTTCCACTTCAAGTGTGACTCTCGGGCAAGACATGTCGAAGGCGAGCTGACATTGGAAGCTTGCGAAGTGCGCATGATCGAGCACACTATGTGAACCAGCGTAGGGTGCGCATTCATTGCGCACCGTTCCACTATCGCGCGCAATACCCCGTTCGGTGGTCCGTCCCTCGCCGTGGGGGCGGGGTTCACCCCGCCGTTCGTCGTTGCGCCGAGATAGCGGGGTAAACCCCGCTCTACCTTAACCCCCGCTTAACCCTTGCCGTCCCTACCCTGCCATACCGGGTTGACCCGGGTTAAATGTATGCATATAAATGTGGGACTGGGACGAGGACAAGCGCCGGGAGAACCGGGCCAAACACGGCGTGGACTTCGCCGTCGTCGAGCGGTTCGACTGGGAGACTTGCACCCATGCGACCGATGATCGCTTCGACTATGGCGAGCCGCGCATCGTCTCGGCGGGCTACATCGAAGGGCGGCTGCATCTGCTTGTCTGGACACCACGGGGCGCCGCGCGGCGCATCATTTCAGCTGAGGAAGGCCAATGACCGCGAAGAAAAAGCCTACCGCCTCGCCCGCGCCGCTCATTGACGAGGACGGCGACGTGCGGGAACTGACGGCCGCGGATTTCGCGCTGTTCCGGCCAACCGCCGAAATCCCCGAACTCGTCGAGCTCCTCCGCCGCCAGGGGCGCCCGGCGCTGCCGCCCGAGCAGCGCAAGCGGCGGGTGACGCTGCATCTGGACCCGGACGTGCTGGAGCGGCTGAAGGCCGACGGCCGCGGCTGGCAGACCCGCGCGAACGCGGCGCTGCGCAAGGCCCTGGGGCTGTAGCCTCGGCCCGCCCCGGCGCGACACCGGTTTACGCCTGGGTTTCGCTGTGCCACCCTTTTCGCATTCGTGAAAGGGATTGCCATGCTTCGCCTTGCCGCCGCGCTGTTGCTGTTGTCCTTGGCCGCCCCGGCCCTGTCCCAGACCCCGCCCGAAATCGAGGCGGTCACGGCGCAGAACTTCGCCGCCTGTCGCGAGGCGGGGGGCACGCCCTCGACCACGCCGGGCTACCTGACCGAAACCGAGCTGAACGGCGATGGCGCGCCGGATTACGTGATGAACCTCGACGGGCTGACCTGCGAGAACGCCTACAGCTATTTCTGCGGCTCGGCGGGTTGCCCGGTGAACATCTGGATCTCTGGCCCCGGCGGTTACACCGAGGCCTGGTCGAACTTTGCCCAGGGGATCGACATCGAGGGGCAGACCGTGGTGGCCTATCTCCACGGCCAGTTCTGCGACCCGCCAAGGGCGGGCGCGGAGGGCTGCGAGGAGCGTCTGGAGTTCGCGGGCATGACGGCAGCGGCCGCGACGCCCCCCGCGCCCGAGCCGCAGGCGCCTGCCCCCACCGCCCCCGACCCGTCGGGATGGGAGCTGCGCCAGCCCGAAGGGTCGCCCGCCGTGGCGGTCGTGGGCGGGCCGGGCGGGCTGCGCAGCATGGCGGCCTTCTGCCTGAACGGGCAGCCCTGGCTCGCGCTGCTGTTCGATACCCCGCCAGCGTCCGACCGTCTTACCTTGCAGTTCACCTTCGCCGCCCATGGCCCGATCGGCGGCCCCGCGCAGCGCGAGGCGTCGAGCGGCGGCGCCTATCTGGTCACGCTGAACGGCAGCCCGCTTGCCTCCTGGCTCGCCGGGCGTGACAGCGTCGCAGGTCTTGCGGTCGACGGTCGCGACATCGGCACGGTCTCGCTCGCCGGGTCGAGCAAGGCGCTGCGCGGGGCGCTGTCCCCCTGCCTGCGCTTCTAAGCGACCCTCGGGCGTCGGGTCACGTTGGCGTGACGGCGCTTTGCGCCGGTGGGCGCTGCGCTACCCTTCGAAGATGATCCGCGTCGTGCTCGCCTTTCTGCTGGTCCTGTCCGGCTCGCCTTCCGCGCTTGCGCAGGAAGTCGACCTCGAACTGGTGCTGCTGGCCGACGCCTCGGGCTCGATCACCGAGGAGGAGATCACTTTCCAGCGTCAGGGCTATGCGGCTGCGTTCCGCGACCGCGCCGTGCAGTCGGCGATCCTCAGCGGGCTGACGGGGCGGATCGCGGTGACCTATGTGGAATGGGCGGCGAACCAGGCGGTGGTCGCGGACTGGGCGGTGATCGACAGCGCAGACGCGGCCGAGCGCTTTGCGGACTCGCTGCTCGGACCGCCCCGGCAGGCCTTCGGGCGCAACGCCATCGGCGCGGCCCTGATCGCGGGACAGCAGCTGATCGAGGGGAACGGCATCGACGGGCTGCGGCGGGTGATCGACTTCTCGGGCGACAGCGCGAACAACTACGGCGCGCCGCCGGTGCCCATTGCCCGCGACCAGGTGCTCGCCGCCGGCATCACCATCAACGGCCTGCCGATCCTGTGCGAGGACTGCCGCAGCTGGTCCGCCGCGGACCTGACCAAGGCCTATGAGGAACAGATCATCGGCGGACCCGGCGCCTTCGTGGTGGCGGCCGAAGGACGCGAGAGTTTCGCGGCGGCCGTGCGCCGCAAGCTGATCCTCGAGATCGCGGGCCTGACCCCGGCAGACATGCCCGACATGGCCGATGCGGGGCCTTTCGCCGCGGGTCCTGCGCGGTCGGAGTAAGCTACGGGACCTGCAACGACTTGACGTATTGTCCAAGCTGGACAAGCCGGACGGGCGTGGGCGTCGCAATCCCGTCGCCGCCATCGAACAGCACGAGGTTGCCATCGAGCAGCGGTGCAAACCTGGGCATGACGCGCCCATCTTCCTGCGCATAGCCCCAGATATGCGCCATGACGCGCGTCATGGGGAAGGTGCCGCCGTTGCGGCTGGCAATCGTCGTCAGGTTCGCGGGGCGCTGCGGCAGGCCCGCCGCATCGGGACCGTCGCCCAGACCGGCGGGGCCATGGCAGCCCGCGCAGTAGCTTGCGTAATCCTCGGCCCCGGTCGGGATCGCCTCGGCCACGGGCCGGCCCTCTTGCGGCAGGCAGGCGGCGAGCAGGCCGACGAGCGCCAGCGGCGCGATCAGCAGGACGGGCGAAACGGCGTGCATCGGGTCCTCCCCCAAGGATGCCCCGATCAAACCACGCCGCCCCGCAAGGCGCAATGTCAGACGACGCGCCCCGCCCGAAGATGCACCGTCCGGTCCATTCGCGCGGCGAGCGCCAGGTTATGCGTGGCGATCAGGGCCGACAGGCCGGTGTCCCGCACAACCTGCATCAGCGTGTCGAAGACCTGGTCCGAGGTGTCCGGGTCGAGGTTTCCGGTCGGCTCGTCCGCCAAGAGAAGCTTCGGTGCATTGGCCAGCGCCCGGCAGAAGGCGACACGCTGCTGCTCGCCGCCCGACAGCGCCGCCGGACGGTGCCCGGCGCGGGGCGCAATCCCGACGCGCCCCAGAAGGTCCATCGCGCGGGCCTGCGCCTCTGCCCTCGGCACACCGTTCGCAAGCTGCGGCAGGACGATGTTCTCCAGCGCCGAGAACTCGGGCAGCAGGTGGTGGAACTGATAGATGAAGCCCACATCGGCCCGCCGCGCCTCGGTCCGCGCCCGGTCGCCCAGGCCGTTCATCGCGCGCCCCGCATGGCGAACCTCGCCCGCATCGGCGACATCGAGCAGACCGGCGATGTGCAGGAGCGTGGACTTGCCTGCGCCCGAGGGCGCGACCAGGGCCACGACCTCGCCCGGCGCCACGCTCAGCGTCGCGCCGCGCAGCACCTGCACCTCGCCGGGGCGGCCCCGGTTGTAGGTCTTGACCAGACCGTCGAGCGCCAGCATCGGCTCACTCATAACGCAACGCCTCGACCGGGTTCATGCGGGCCGCGCGGCGGGCGGGGAAGATGGTGACGATGAAGGACAGCCCGAGGGACAGCGCGACGGCAGACAACACATCGGACAAGTGCAGCCGGGCAGGCAGCGCGTAGATGCCGCGAATGGACGGATCCCACACGCCGCCGCCCGAGACATAGTTCACAAGGCTGAAGATCGGGTCGATGTAGACGGCGAAGAGGCAGCCCAGGATCACGCCCAAGGCCGTGCCCAGAAGGCCGGTCGAGGCGCCGCAGATGAAGAATACCCGCAGGATCGAGCCCTCGGTCAGGCCCATGGTGCGCAGGATGCCGATGTCGCGTCCCTTGTTCTTGACCAGCATGATGAGGCCCGAGATGATGTTCATCGCCGCGATCAGGACAAGCACCGAGAGGATCACGAACATCACGTTGTCCTCGATGTCGAGCGCGCGCAGGAAGGCGCCCGCGCTGTCGCGCCAGGACCAGAGCAGGGTGCGCTCGTCGCCCGCCGCAAGCAGGGCTGGTGCAAGTTCCTCGACCCGGTCGGGCTCGGCCACCATCACCTCGATCTCGTCCGCCATGCCCTCGCGGTTGAAATAGGACTGCGCCTCGGCGAAGGGCATGTAGATGCGGGTCTGGTCGATGTCCCAGCGCCCCGCGCTGAAGATGTAGACCACCTCGTAGCCCTTGACGCGCGGGCTGGTGCCCATCGCGGTCCTGACCCCGTCGGGCGAGATCAGACGGATGCGGTCGCCGACCGTGACGCCCAGCTCGCGCGCAACGCCTGCGCCGATGGCGAGCCCCTCGTCGAAGCGGGAAAGATCGCCCGTCGCGGTTTCCGGATTGGCAATGCGCGGCAAGCTCGCCAGATCCCCGGCGCGGATCCCGAACACCTCGACGCCCGCGTTCCGCCCCTGGAAGGTGGCCATGACCTGCCCCTTCACCAGAGGCGCTGCGCGGGTCACGCCCGGCACGGCGGCGAGCCGACCCGCAAGCGCGTCATAGTCGGTAAAGGTGCGGACGGTTTGGCCCGTCTCTGTCTCCCACGGCGTCGAATAGACGGTCATGTGGGCATTCGCGCCCAGGATGGTATCCACGAACTCAGCCCGGAAGCCTGCCCGGACCGAGAGTGTCGCGATCAGGGCAAAGACGGCCAGCGTGATGCCGACCAGGCTGATCCAGGTCATCACGCTGACCCCGCCCTCGGCCCGGCGCGCGCGCAGGTAGCGCCAGGCGATCATCCATTCGAAGGCGGCGAAGGGGGGCGTGCGGGTGGCCATGATCGTCCTGACAGGGGCGCCGACTGGGCTTCTTTTCGGCAGAAATACCCTCGGGGGGTCCGGGGGGCAGACGGCCCCCCGGCCTTACCGCAGGCGTGACGTTTCAGACCCCGGCGTAGATCGCCGCGACCCGTGCCACGGCATCCTCCGCCGTCATCTCCTCGCTGACGCCGGTGCGGCGCGAGGTCAATTCAACTTTGCCTGAGGCGAGGCCGCGCGGCCCCACCGTGATGCGCCAGGGCAGGCCGATCAGGTCCATCGTGGCGAACTTGGCCCCCGCGCGCTCGTCCCGGTCGTCGTAAAGCGGCTCGAGGCCCTTCGCGGTGAACGCGTGGTAGAGCTTCGCGCAGGCCTCGTCGGTCGCAGCGTCGCCCTGCTTGAGGTTGACGATGCCGACCGGGAAGGGCGTGACGCCTTCGGGCCAGATGATGCCCTTGTCGTCATGGCTGGCCTCGATGATCGCACCGAGGAGGCGCGAGACGCCGATGCCGTGGCTGCCCATCTGGACGGGCACCCGCTCGCCGTTCTCGTTGGTCACATAGGCGCCCATGGGTTCCGAATACTTGGTGCCGAAGAAGAAGATCTGCCCCACCTCGATCCCGCGCGAGGTCTTGCGGCGTGCCTCGGGGATCGCGTTGAAGATCGCCTCGTCATGGGTCTCGTCGGTGCGGGCGTAGGGCGTGGTCCATTCCTTGACGATGGCCGCACATTCGGCGCGGTCGTCATAGTTCACCACGCGGTCGCCGAACTTCAGGTCGGTGATCGCGCTGTCGTAGAAGACCTCGCTTTCGCCCGTGGAGGCGAGCACCAGGAATTCATGCGTGTTGTCGCCGCCGATGGGACCCGAGGCCGCGCGCATCGGGATCGCCTGAAGGCCCATGCGTTCGTAGGTGCGCAGGTAGCTGACCATGTGGCGGTTATAGGCGTGAAGGGCGCTGTCCACGTCCACGTCGAAGTTGTAGCCGTCCTTCATCAGGAACTCGCGGCCCCGCATGACGCCGAAGCGGGGGCGGATCTCGTCGCGGAACTTCCACTGGATGTGGTAGAGCGTCAGCGGCAATTCCTTGTAGCTGGTCACGTGGGACCGGAAGATGTCGGTGATCATCTCCTCGTTCGTGGGCCCATAGAGCAGGTCGCGCTTGTGGCGGTCGGCGATGCGCAGCATCTCTTCGCCGTAATCGTCGTAGCGCCCGCTTTCGCGCCACAGGTCGGCCGGTTGTAGCGTGGGCATCAGCAGCGGGATGTGGCCCGCCTTCTGCTGTTCCTCATGCACGATCTGCTCGATCCGGCGCAGCACGCGGTAGCCGAGCGGCAGCCAGGAATAGATGCCCGCGGCCTGCTGCTTGATCATTCCGGCGCGCAGCATGTAGCGGTGGCTGACGATCTGCGCCTCGGAGGGGTTTTCCTTCAGCACGGGCAGGAAGTAGCGGGACAGGCGCATGGGGTCTCTTTCACGGGCTTCCGATTGCGCATCGCTTAAGCGATCCGCCTGTCTTGGGCAAGGGAGAGGCAGGCATGGGGGTTGCCGGGCGCGCCTTCGTCGTCCAGAACGTCACCTAGCAGGAGGTGCTGCGCAATGGCTCTGCCCGTTCGGGATCAGGTGAAGTACTGGGGCATCGCCGCCCTGGTGTTCTTCGCCGTGCTCTACCTGCTGGGCGACGTGATGTTGCCTTTCCTGGTCGGCGGGGCGGTGGCCTATTTCCTCGATCCGGTCGCGGACCGGCTCCAACGGGCCGGGCTGAGCCGGGTCGCGTCGGTCGTCCTGATCTCGCTTGTGGCCGTGCTGGTCGTGGTGCTGCTTGTGCTGGCGGTCATCCCGACATTGCTCAGCCAGCTCGGCGCGCTGATCAACGCGGCCCCGACCATCGCGAAGGAGCTTCAGGAGTTCCTCGTCACCCAGTTCCCGGATCTGGCCGACCGCACCTCGACCATGCGCCAGACGCTCCAGCAGATCGGCGAGGCGGTGGGGGCGCGGGGCGGCGAGGTGCTGAACGGGGTCGTCAATTCGGCGCTCAGCCTGATCTCGGTCGTCGTGTTCCTGGTCGTCGTGCCGGTGGTGGCCTTCTACATGCTGCTCGACTGGGACCGCATGATCGCCAAGGTGGACAGCTGGCTGCCGCGCGACCATGCCCCGACGGTGCGGCGGCTGGCGCGCGAGATCGACGCGGTTCTGGCCGGCTTCGTGCGCGGACAGGTCAGTGTCTGCGTGATCCTCGGCACCTTCTATTCCATCGCGCTGATGCTGGCCGGGTTGCAGTTCGGCCTGATCGTGGGGGCGATCGCGGGGGCCATCACCTTCATTCCCTATGTCGGCTCGCTGGTGGGGGGCGCGCTGGCGATCGGGCTGGCGCTGTTCCAGTTCTGGGGCGACTGGGTGCAGATCGGAATCGTGGCCGCGATCTTTGCCTTCGGGCAGTTCTTCGAGGGCAACATCCTGTCGCCCAAGCTGGTGGGCGGGTCGGTGGGCCTGCATCCGGTCTGGCTCTTGTTCGCGCTGTCGGCCTTTGGGTCGATCTTCGGCTTCGTGGGGATGCTGGTGGCCGTCCCCGTGGCCGCGATGATCGGCGTGCTGATGCGGTTCGTGATCGAGCGCTATCGCGTCAGCCTGCTTTATCGCGGCGTCGAGGGGCGCCCGGCGGGCCAAGAGGACGAGACGCGGCTGTGAGCCGCCAGCTTGCCTTCGACCTGCCCGCGCGTGTCGTGCTGGGGCGCGAGAATTTCTTCGTCTCGCCCGCCAATGCCCTGGCCCTTGCCGCGCTGGACGGCTGGCGCGACTGGCCGGGCGGGCGGATGCTGCTGCTGGGACCGCGCGGTGCGGGCAAGACCCATCTCGCCCATGTCTGGGCGGCGGAAAGCGGGGCCGTGGTCGTTCCGGCGCAAGGTCTGGGCCATCGCGACCTGCCCGCGCTGGCCGACGCCGGGGCGGTGGTGGTGGAGGATGCCGATGCGCTGGCCGCGAACAGCGCCGACGAAACCGCCCTCTTCCACCTGCACAACCTGCTCGCCGCCCGCCCGGGTGCGCTGCTTGTGACCGCGACCCGGCCGGTGCGCGACTGGCACCTCGGCCTTGCCGACCTCGAAAGCCGCTTGCAGGCGATGCCGGTGACGCGCCTCGATCCGCCCGACGATGCCCTGCTCTCGGCGGTGCTGGTCAAGCTCTTCGCGGACCGGCAGATCACCGTCGCCCCGGCGCTGATCCCCTATCTCGCCAGCCGCATGGACCGCTCGTTCGACGCGGCGCGCGATCTTGTCGCGCGGCTCGATGCGCTGGCATTGTCCGAGGGACGCGCGGTCACGCGCCAGCTGGCAAGCGGCTTGCTGGACAGGCCCGAGGACGCAGGCTAGCCTTCGGAAAACAAGAGGTTCCCCGTTACGATGACCCAGGCCGATTTCCTCAAGGCCCCCTTTGCCGATCCTGTCACGCTGCCCGAGGCGGAACGCACCGGCCCGAAGCGCTTCTTCAACCGCGAACTGAGCTGGCTGGCCTTCAACTGGCGGGTGCTGGAAGAGGCGGCGAACCCGCGTGTTCCCTTGCTGGAGCGTCTGCGGTTCCTGTCGATCTCGGCCACCAACCTCGACGAATTCTACACCGTCCGCGTCGCAGGTCTGCGCGAGCTGGCGCGGGCGGGCAACGCGACGCTGTCCGAGGATGGGCTGACGCCCGCCGAGCAACTGCCGCTGATCAATGCCGACGCGCGCCGCCTGATGCAGACACAGCAGACCACGTTCAACAAGCTGAAGCGAGAGATGGAGGCGCAGGGGATTACCCTGATGACGCGCTCGAAGCTGACGGCGCGGGATTTCAAGTTTCTCGAGGCGCATTTCCTTGCCAAGGTCTTTCCGCTGCTCTCGCCGCTGGCCATCGACCCGGCGCACCCATTCCCCTTCATTCCCAACACCGGCTTCTGCCTCGGCCTGCAACTGGAGCGCGCGCGCGACGGGCGGGCCTTGCAGGCGCTGCTGCCGATCCCCCAGCAGATCGCGCGCTTCGTGCCCCTGCCCGCCAAGCCCGGCGAGCATCGCTTCCTGCCGCTGGAAGAGCTGCTGCTGCTGCACCTGGGCATGCTGTTTCCCGGCTATGTGGACCGGGGACATTGCACCTTCCGGGTGTTGCGCGACAGCGATCTGGAGGTCGAGGACGAGGCCGAGGATCTGGTTCGCGAATTCGAGACGGCGCTGAAGCGGCGGCGGCGGGGCGAGGTGATCCGGCTCAAGATCAGCGCGGGCGCGCCGGATGATCTTCAGGCCCTGATCATGGAGGAACTGGGCGTCACCGATGCCGAGATGGTCGAAGTGCGCGGGCTTCTGGGGATTGCCGACCTGAAGGAACTGGTCATCGACAGCCGCCGCGACCTTCTCTGGCCCGCCTTCACCCCGCGGGTGCCCGAGCGGGTGCAGGACCACGACGGCGACATGTTCGCGGCGATCCGGCAGAAGGACATGCTGCTGCATCACCCCTACGAGACCTTCGACATGGTCATCCGCTTCCTGCAACAGGCGGCGCGCGACCCGGATGTTCTGGCGATCAAGCAGACGCTCTACCGCACCAGCCGCGACAGCCCGGTGGTGGATGCGCTGTGCGAGGCGGCCGAGGCGGGCAAGTCGGTGACGGCGCTGGTGGAACTCAAGGCGCGGTTCGACGAGGCCGCGAATATCCGCCAGTCGCGCCGGCTGGAGCGGGCGGGGGCGCATGTCGTCTACGGCTTCATCAACTACAAGACCCATGCCAAGATCAGCACCGTGGTGCGGCGCGAGGGCGAGAACCTCGTGACCTATACCCATTACGGGACCGGCAACTATCATCCGATCACCGCGCGGATCTATACCGACCTGAGCCTCTTCACCTGTGACCCGGCCCTGGGGCGCGATGCGACGAAGGTGTTCAACTACCTGTCGGGCTATGTGCAGCCCGAGGGGCTGGAGAACCTCGCCATCTCGCCCATCACCCTGAAATCGCGGCTGATCGAGATGATCGCGGCGGAAGCGGATCATGCCCGGTCCGGCAAGCCCGCCGCGATCTGGGCCAAGATGAACAGCCTGATCGAACCCGATGTGATCGACGCGCTCTATGCGGCGAGCAACGCGGGCGTGAAGATCAACCTCGTCGTGCGCGGCATCTGCGGGGTGCGGCCCGGTGTGCGGGGATTAAGCGAGAACATCCGGGTCAAGTCGATCGTCGGGCGCTTTCTGGAGCATAGCCGGATCGTCTGCTTCGGAAACGGGCATGGGCTGCCATCGAAGAAGGCGCGCGTCTTCATCTCTTCCGCCGACTGGATGGGACGCAACCTGACACGCCGGGTCGAGACGCTGGTCGAGATCATGAACGCGACGGTGAAGGAACAGATCGTCAGCCAGATCATGGCGGCGAACCTTGCGGATGAAGCGCAAAGCTGGGTGCTACAGGCGGATGGCCGCTTCATGCGAGAGCTTCGGGCGGGCGACGGCAAGCTGTTCAACTGTCATACCTTCTTCATGGAAAACCCCTCACTCTCCGGTCGCGGAACGGCGGGTGCCAAGGATGTGCCGCGCCTCGCGCTGGCGGTCGACTGACGTTCGCCGATTGACCCGTGGCGCGCGGGGCGGCATGGTCGCCCCGTTCTGGGAGAATGCCTGATGCCTGACCGATCCGATGCTGCCGCCGATGAGTGGGGGCCTTTCGGGCGCGCCTTGTTCGAGGATCCCTCTGCCCGCGCGCTCAGCCGGGTCGGGGTGGTCGATGTCGGCTCGAACTCGGTCCGGATGGTGGTCTTCGACGGCGCGGCACGGAGCCCCGCCTATTTCTACAACGAAAAGATCATGTGCGGCCTGGGCCAGGGTCTGGCCGAGACGGGCCGCCTGAACCCGCGCGGGCGCGAGCGCGCCCTGGCCGCGCTGAAGCGCTTCGCGCTGCTGGCCGAGGGGATGGAGATGGCCCCCCTGACCGTGGTGGCCACCGCAGCGGTGCGCGAAGCCGTCGACGGCCCCGAGTTCAGCGAGCAGGTTCTGCGCGAGACGGGTCTGAAGCTGTGGGTGATCGACGGCGACGAAGAGGCGCGCCTTTCGGCGCAGGGGGTGCTGCTGGGTTGGCCCGACGCGCGCGGGATCGTCAGCGACATCGGCGGATCGTCGATGGAACTGGCCGAGGTGGGCGACGGCAAGGTGGGCGCACGGGCGACCTCGCCCTTGGGCCCGTTCCGCCTGCAACAGCTGGACGGCGGGGCGAAGGCGCGGAAGGAGCATATCCACCGCATCGTGGGCGAGATGAAGAAGCTCTTCCACCAGAAGCACCCGCGCCTCTATCTGGTCGGTGGGTCGTGGCGGGTCATCGCGCGGCTGGACATGGAGCGGCGGGCCTATCCGCTGACCGTGCTGCACGAATACCGGATGATGCCCGAGCAGATCCTCGAGACGCTGGACTGGATCGCCACAAGCGACCTGCCGCTGCTTCGGGTGCGCACCGGCACCTCGCAGGAACGGATGGAGCTGGTGCCGCTGGCAAGCGAGGTGCTGCGCGGGCTGGTCGAGGTGCTGGAACCGCGCGAGGTGGACGTGTCGGCCTATGGCATCCGCGAGGGCCTGCTTTACGAGCAGATGCCAGACCGCCTGCGCGCGCGCGATCCGCTGATCGAGGCGGCGCGGATGGCCGAGGCGACCTCGGCCCGCATGCCCGGCTTCGGAAAGAAGCTGTTCGGCTTCCTCACGCCGCTGTTCCAGGATGCGAATCCCGAGCGGATGCGGCTGATCAAGACCGCCTGCCTTCTGCATGACACGGCATGGAGGGCGCATCCGGACTACCGGGCCGAGGTGTGTTTTGACAACGCGACCCGCGCGAACCTTGGCGGGCTTGACCATCCGGGGCGCGTCTTCCTGGGGCTGGCGCTGTTGCATCGCTACAAGAACAGCCGCGCAGGCTCGCGGTTGGAGCCGCTGTTCCGGCTCTTGACCGAAGAGCAGATCCGCGATGCCGAGGTGCTGGGCAAGGCGATGCGGTTCGGCGCGATGTTCGCGGTGGCCGACCCGCAGCTTGCGGGGACGCTGAAGCTGCGGACGAAGAAAAAGGAACTGGAGCTGGCCCTGACGCCCCTGGGCGAAGGTCTGTTCGGCGAGGTGGCGCAGGCACGATTCACCTCGCTGGCGCTGGCGCTGAAGGCCGCGCCGGTCGTGCTGCGGGCCGTTCCCGCATGATGCGGCTGGATCACATCGCAGTGTCGGCGGCCTCGTTGGAAGAGGGCGCGGCGTTTGTCGAAGAACGGTTGGGCGTCACGCTGGCCGGCGGCGGGCAGCACCCGCATATGGCCACGCACAACCGCCTTCTCGGGCTGGGCGATCTCTATCTGGAAGTGATCTCGGCCGATCCTTCGGCCCCCGACCCCGCCTGGCCGCGCTGGTTCGATCTGGATAGTTTCGCGGGACCTCCCCGCCTGACGAACTGGATCATGGCCTGCGACGATCTGGATGCCGAGGTCGCGCGCGGGCCGCAGGGCGTGGGCCAGCCCGTGGCGCTGTCGCGCGGCGAGTTTCGCTGGCGTATGGCCGTGCCCGCCACCGGCCGCCTGCCCTTCGGCGACACCTTTCCAGCCCTGATGCAATGGGACGGCACCGCCCATCCCGCGGCCCGGCTGCCGGATGCGGGGGTGCGCCTTACGCGACTGGAGGTCGTGACGCCTTTCGCGGACGAAGTGCGCGAGGCACTCGCCGGGCGCTTCGACGACCCGCGCGTGGCGATCGTCCTTGGTGCGGCCAAGGCCCTTCGCGCCGAGTTCTCGACCCAAGCGGGGCCGCGTTGGCTGTAAGGCTTGCCGAAGAGGCGGACGCGGCCGCCGTCGCGGCGATCTGGAACCATTACATCCGCGACACTGCCGTGACCTTCAACGCGCGGGAATATGCGCTGGCCGAGGTGGAAGCGATGATCCTTGGACGGCCCGCCTTCTTTGTTGCCGAGGATGCAGGCCGCGTGGCGGGGTTCGCGACCTACGCGCAGTTTCGCGGCGGCATCGGCTATGCCCGCACGATGGAACACACGGTCCAGCTTGCCCCCGGCATTGCCGGCCGCGGCTTGGGACGCGCGCTGATGTCGGCGGTCGAAGACCACGCGCGAGCGGGCGGCGCACATTCGATGTTGGCAGGCGTCAGCGGCGAGAACCCGGCGGGGCGCGCCTTCCATGCCCGCCTCGGCTATGCCGAGGTCGCCGTGCTGCCTCAGGTCGGATGGAAGTTCGGGCGCTGGATGGACCTTGTGCTGATGCAGAAATTCCTGGCCTGACAGCACCGGCTCGCCCCGCTATGCTTCCTGCATGTCGATATGGACCCGCATCGCCGATGCCCTTTCTGCGCTTGCGCAGGGAGAGGGGCTGTCCGCGGTGTTCGACAGGCTGCGCGCCCCGCCGGAGCGGTCGGTGGGCTTTACCATCGCGGTGATCGCCCTGGGCGCCAAGATGGCCAAGGCCGACGGGGTGGTGACGCGCCCCGAGGTCACGGCCTTTCGCAGGGTCTTCGCGATCCCGCAGGGCGAAGAGGCGAATGCGGCCCGGGTGTTCAACCTGGCGCGGCAGGATGTGGCGGGGTTTGACGCCTATGCCCGCAAGGTCCGACGCATGTTCCGGGGCGAGAGCAAGGTGCTGGTCGATCTGGTCGAGGGATTGTTCGAGATTTCGGTTGCCGATGGCCAGTGGCACCCGAAGGAAGAAGAGTTCATCCACGAGGTCGCGCGCATTTTCGAGATCGACGACCGATGCTATCGCTCGCTCAGGGCGATGTATGTGCCCGATGCGCAGCCCGACCCTTATGACGTGCTGGGCATCGAACCGGGGGCGAGCCTCGACGAAGCGCGGTCGGCCTGGAAGCAGGCGGTGCGCGACAGTCATCCGGACCGCATGATCGCGCGGGGCGTGCCCGAGGAAGCCGTGAAGCTTGCCGAGAAGCGACTGATCGCGATCAATCGGGCCTGGGAAGAGATCTCGTCGAAACAGGCCGCCTGATGGGCCTGCGGCTTGCGACCTACAATGTCGAATGGTTCACGCAGCTGTTTGACGACAACAACCGGCTGGTCGCGGATCGCGAATGGTCCGCCCGCTATAAGGTGACCCGCGCCGAACAGGCCGAGGCGCTTGGCATCGTCTTCACGGCGATGGATGCCGATGCCGTCATGGTCATCGAGGCCCCCAACCAGGGATCGCGGCGCGACACGGTCCGGCAGCTGGAGGCCTTTGCCAAGGCCTTCGACCTGCGCACGAGCCGGGCGATCCTGGGGTTCACAAGCGAGACGGAACAGGAGATCGCCCTGCTCTACGACCCCGACCGGGTCAGGGTCAGGCATGACCCGCGCGGCGAACCGTCGGCCCACGGCGACCGGCCAAAGGCACCACGCTTCGATTCCGTGCTGCATTTCGACATCGACGTGGATGCGCGGCCTGAACCGATCCGCTTTTCCAAGCCTCCGCTGGAGCTCGAGATGGTGGCCGACGGGCGGACGCTTCGCCTGATCGGTATCCATGCGAAATCGAAGAACCCGAGCGCCGGGCGCACCCCGCAGGAGATGACGCGCATCGCGATCCAGAACCGGCGCAAGCAACTGGCCGAATGTGTCTGGGTCCGGCGGCGGGTCGACGAGCATCTTGCCGCCGGGGACAGCGTGATCGTGATGGGCGATTTCAACGATGGCCCGGGCCTGGACGAATACGAGCAGCTCTTCGGCCATTCCGGTGTCGAGATTGTCCTCGGCCTGGATTGTGCGCCCGAGGCGCGCCTGTTCGATCCCCATGCGGCGATGGCCCTGAGCAAGAAGGGCGGCCTCCAGCCGACCTCATCCCGCTTCTGGCTGCAACCGCAGGAACGCTACTTCGAGGCGCTTCTCGACTACATCATGGTCTCGGCCGATCTTGCCGCGCTGAAGCCGAAATGGCGCATCTGGCATCCGCTGAACGATCCTGGCTGTCTGAAGGTCTCCGAACTGCACGACGCGTTGCTTGCGGCGTCAGACCATTTTCCGGTCACTTTGCAGTTTCCCTCTTGAGCGGCTGAGTGCTGCACTGGTTGCAGCGCTTTGCTGCAAAACGAGCACAAGAATGCAGCGGCCCAGCGTGCTAGTTTGCAACTGGGGCGTGTTCGCTTGGTTGCGGCCCGTGTGTCAGGCCGGTGAACGAAACGGAGTAACGAGTGCCATGAAGATTTGCCTGGGTCACGCTGCAAGCGTGGTTCTTCTGTCCATGTCCGCAGCCGTCGCGGATGCGCCCACCCCACGGCTGCCGACAGCGCAGGACTGTGGGCAACAGGCGCCCATCGGCGCCATCATGCCACCGCCACGGCGGCATGGTGCCGCGCAAATCCCGCCGCAACTCGCCGAGGGCGATGATGCCGCGCCGTCCGGCACGACCAAGGGCCGAGGGACGCGCACGGCCGATGCGGCAAAGCCTGCGACGATGGCCAGTGCCAAGGGCCTGCGCAACCCCTGCCCCTGATTCCGCAGACCCGCGCGCGAAGGGTTGGGCATCCGTCGGCAAGTTGGTAAGATGGGGCATGTCCCTGTTTCGCGCCACACCACTCTGCCTTGCCCTCTTGCTTACCGCCCCAGTGGCAGTGGCGCAGGACGCGCCTGCTGATCCGGCGGATCAGGGCATGGGATTGATCGAAAAGGGGATCGAATCGATCCTTCAGGGACTGATCACCGGGATGCAGCCCGCGCTGGAGGACATGGGCCGCGCGCTGGACGAGATGCGGCCGATGGCCGAGCAACTTCTGAGGCTGATCGACGACATCGGCAACTACGAGGCCCCGGTGGTGCTGGAGAATGGCGACATCCTGATCCGCCGCAAGCCGCAGTCTCCGCGCCCGCTCCAGGACGGCGAGATCGAGCTTTAGCCCCGCCTATACGTTTGCGCCGGGCATGGCCGTGTTTCCGCCACATTTCAGCCCGGCATCGGTCCGGCCTGATCCCTACACCGTCTTGCTCAATGTGATTCAAATTGCGGTGTAGGTGAGGCGGTGCAGCATGACCGAAGATGAAGAGGCAGCGCTGATCCGGACCCGATACGGTGCCTACACGGACAATGCGGAGAAGCCGTGGAGCGTCACGGTCCTGCCAGGCGATCAGATCCGGTACGAGGTACGTCCCGGCGACGTGTGGGAGAACGACGTAGGCCTGGGCAAGGAGCGGTCGGAGCTGGCGCAATATGGCCGGGTCTGGACCCTCGGCACGCCAATCGAGATCAACTATCGCATGATGATCGAACCCGGCGCGCCGAACAGCGCCGAATGGGTGATCCTTGGCCAGTTGCATACCGCGCAATGGAACCTTCCCGGCGTCGCGAGCCCGCCCTTCGCGGTCGTGCTTCGGGGCGACCAGCTCGCCATCCACATCCGAAACATTCCCGATCCATCGCCGGACAAGCCTACGCTGCCGACCGTGCTCTACGTCTCGCCAACCGACATCGTGCGGGGCGCCTGGTATGACATCAAGGTGCACATCCTGCCCGACGGAACCAAGGGCGGCGGCTATCTGGACGTGTGGATCAACGGGGTGCAGGTGGTCGATTACAACGGCCCCATCGGCTATGGGTCCGACACCGTCGGCTATCTGTGGAAACAGGGGATCTACCGCGCCGAGTCGGACGAGACGCTGGTCATGCATGTCGATGACCTGACGGTCTACGGAAAGAAGACGACCTTCACCGGCACGGCGGGCGCCAACAGCTTCACCTTCGACAATCCGGGCGACAGGATCATCGGATCCCAGGCCGGGATCGACGAGATCCGCACGGCGATGCTGTCCTTCACCCTGCCGGAGGGGGTGGAAAACCTCACCTTCATCAGCGGCGGACAGGCGCATTTCACCGGCACGGGCAATGCGCTGAACAACCGGATCACGGGGGCGGCCCGGGGCGATACGCTGTCCGGCGGGATGGGCAACGATACGCTGCTGGGTCTGGAGGCCGATGACGTTCTCTACGGTGGTTCCGGCAACAACTCGCTGGATGGCGGGGCCAACTCGGACGCGGCCTATGGCGGCGCGGGCAATGACACGCTGATCGGCGGGTCGGCCTCGGACAGCCTCTATGGCGGGGATGGCAACGACTGGCTGGACGCGGGCGGCAATCCGGGATTGCTGGACGGCGGCGCGGGCGACGATGTCTATGTCTATTCCGGTGCCCTGCCGACCATCGTGGAAACCGCCACCGGTGGGATCGACACGATCCGGACCGAGCGCTTCGTGGCTGTCCTCCCCGACTTCATCGAGCGGCTCGTGATGACGGGCAATGGCGGCTCGGCCAGCGGCAACGCGCTGGACAACCTGATCACCGGCAGTGCCGGGGACAACACCGTCAACGGTCTGGACGGCAATGACACGCTTCTGGGCATGGCCGGGGCGGACCGGCTGAACGGCGATGCCGGGAACGACCTGCTTCAGGGCGGCGACGGCAACGACACGCTGCGCGGCGGTGACGGGGCCGACACGCTGATCGGCGGCACCGGGGCGGATTCGCTGGTGGGGGGCGCGGGGATCGACACGGCTTCCTATGACGGGCTTGCCGGCGCGCTTGTGGTGCAGCTGAACGCGTCGGGAACCGGCACGGCCGACAGCGGCAGCGCCGGCAGCGATACCCTGGCCGAAATCGAGGTCATCCTCGGCGGTCTCGGGGCGGATTCCATGACCGGTGCCGCGACGGGCAACTGGGCCGACAGCTTTCACGGCATGTCAGGGGCCGACACGCTTTCGGGCGGCGGCGGAAACGACACGCTCTTTGGCGGGACCGGCGACGGACGCGCTTTATGGCGGGGCCGGAGATGACCTTCTCTACGGCGGCGCGAACGCCGACCTGATCGACGGCGGCACGGGCATCGACACTGTGGTCTTTTCCGAGCCTGTCGCGGCACGGGTGGACCTGCTGCTGACGACCGAGCAGAAAACTGGCCAGGGACCCGACCGTATCGTCAATGTCGAGAACCTGACCGGCGGCGCCCTCTCTGACTGGCTGCGGGGCAACGCACTCGACAACGTGCTGAAAGGGGGCGCGGGCAACGACTCGCTGATGGGGCACCTCGGCAACGACACGTTGGTTGGCGGTGCGGGCAACGACTATCTTGCGGGCGGGGCGGGCAACGACACGGCCCTGTTCCTGGGCAGCACTTCGGTTCGGGTCGATTTGCAGGTGCTGTCGGCGCAGAACACCGGGTTGGGCATGGACCGGTTGACGGGCATCGAGAACCTCGCGGCGTCCGAGGGCAACGACACCCTGCTTGGCGATGCGGCGGGCAACGTCCTGTCGGGCGGCGCCGGCAACGACATGCTTCAGGGGCGGCAAGGCAACGACACGATCCTGGGCGGGGACGGCGCGGATAGCTTGCATGGCGGCGCGGGGAACGACCTGCTGACGGGTGGCGGGGGCGCAGACCGATTTGTGTTCGTGCCGTTTTCGGGGGCTGACCGGATCACCGATTTCGACCTTGCCCTGGACGAGATACGGTTCCTGTCAGGGGTCGCCTCGATGTCGGACCTGGCCCTCGCCGATGCGGGCGACGACCTGGTGATCACCTATCAGAACGGCGCGATCACCCTCGCGGGCCTGGCGACCGAGACGCTGACCACCGACCATTTCCTGTTCGGCTGACGGTCGGCGCGGTCAGGCGCGCGTCGCCCGGATCAGGCGCAGGATATCCCGCGCCGCGTCGGGGATGTTGGTGCCGGGGCCGAAGATCGCCTTCACGCCGTGGTCGTAGAGAAACTGGTAATCCTGCTGCGGAATGACCCCGCCGCAGATGACGAGGATATCCTCTGCCCCCGCCGCCTTCAGCGCCTCGACCAGTTTCGGGGCAAGCGTCAGGTGGCCCGCCGCCTGGCTGGAGATGCCGACGACATGCACATCGTTGTCGATGGCATCCTGCGCCGCTTCCTCGGGCGTCTGGAACAGCGGCCCGACATCCACGTCAAAGCCTATGTCCGCGAAGGCCGTAGCGATCACCTTGGCCCCCCGGTCGTGTCCGTCCTGGCCCATCTTGACGACCAGCATCCGCGGGCGGCGACCTTCGTGCTCGGCAAAGGCCTCGACATCCTTCTGGATCGCGGCGAAGCCGTCGTCGCCCTCGTAGGCGGCCCCGTAGACCCCGGCGAGGGTTTTCACTTCCGCGCGATGGCGTCCAAAGATCTTTTCCATGGCAAGGCTCATTTCTCCGACAGTGGCGCGGGCGCGCGCGGCGGCGATGGCGGCGTCGAGCAGGTTGCCGCCCTCGGCAGCGCGGCGGGTGAGTTCGGCGAGCGCCGCCTCACAGGCCGCCGGGTCGCGCGTGGCGCGGATCCGGGTGAGGCGCGCGATCTGGGCATCGCGCACGGCGGCGTTGTCGATGGCGCGGAAGTCGATGGGGTCTTCGTTCTCCAGCCGGTACTTGTTGACGCCGACGATCACCTCGTCGCCCCGGTCGATGGCCGCCTGGCGGCGGGCGGCGCTTTCCTCGATCCTGAGCTTCGGCATGCCCGAGGCCACCGCCTTGGTCATGCCCCCCATCGCCTCGACTTCCTCGATGAGCGTCCAGGCCTCGCGCGCGAGGTCGGCGGTCAGCGCCTCGACATAGTAGCTGCCCGCGAGCGGGTCGATGACCTTCGCCACGCCGGTTTCCTCCTGAAGGATCAGCTGGGTATTGCGGGCGATGCGGGCCGCGAACTCGGTGGGCAGCGCGATGGCCTCGTCCAGCGCGTTGGTATGGAGCGACTGCGTGCCACCCAGCACCGCCGCCAGCGCCTCATAGGCGGTGCGGACGACGTTGTTGTAGGGGTCCTGCTCCTGCAGGCTGACGCCCGAGGTCTGGCAATGGGTCCGCAGCATGGAGCTTTCGGGCTTCGTGGGGGCGAATTCGGACATGATGCGGTGCCAGAGCAGGCGCGCCGCGCGCAACTTGGCAGCTTCCATGAAGAAATTCATGCCGATGGCGAAGAAGAACGAGAGGCGCGGGGCGAAGTCGTCGACGTTCATGCCGCGCGCCAGCGCCGCGCGGACATATTCGCGCCCGTCGGCCAGGGTGAAGGCCAGCTCCTGCACCAGGTTCGCGCCCGCCTCCTGCATGTGGTAGCCGGAGATCGAGATGGAGTTGAACTTGGGCATCTCCTTGGCCGTGAACTCGATGATGTCGGCCACGATCCGCATCGAGGGTTCGGGCGGATAGACGTAGGTGTTGCGCACCATGAACTCTTTCAGGATGTCGTTCTGGATGGTGCCCGAGAGCGCCGCGCGCGCGACGCCCTGCTCCTCGCCCGCGACGATGAAGCTGGCGAGGATCGGGATGACCGCGCCATTCATCGTCATCGAGACGCTGATCTTTTCCAGCGGGATGCCGTCGAACAGGATCTTCATGTCCTCGACCGAGTTGATGGCGACACCGGCCTTGCCGACATCGCCCACGACGCGCGGATGGTCGCTGTCATAGCCGCGGTGGGTGGCAAGGTCGAAGGCCACGCTCACGCCCTGCTGGCCTGCGGCCAGCGCCTTGCGATAGAAGGCGTTGCTTTCTTCGGCGGTGGAGAAGCCCGCGTATTGCCGGATCGTCCAGGGGCGGCCCGCATACATCGTGGCCTTCACGCCGCGCGTGAAGGGGGCGAGGCCGGGCATGGAGCCGAGATGGCCGAGGCCACCCAGGTCAGCCTCGGTATAGAGCGGCTTGACCGCGATCCCTTCCAGCGTGTTCCAGGTCAGCGTGTCGGGCGACTTGTCCCGAAGCTCCTTCGTGGCGAGCGCGGTCCAGTCCTGCATCGGGTCGGTCATCGGGTCATCCCCTTCCTTGGCCCGGTGCGGCAAGATCCCCGGGCAATCCGCTTTGGTTTCGCCATCCCCTGCCCTATATCGGGGGCGAGGGAGACCATATGAAACCGCTTCACATCCTTGTTCTGTCTGTCTTTCTGCCCTTCGCCGCCGTGGCGCAGGACAGTTCGGCCGAAGCCCCTGCGCCCGACACCGTGGCGGCCCCGGCGGATGCACCGCGTGTCGGTCCGGTCGCTGCGGCGGAGGTGACGATCGAGCAGTTCCATTGGGACCTCCGCCCGCTGGTGGTCTTTGCGGACGGGCCGAACGACCCGCTCTTCCTGCGACAGATGGACTCGATCAACCGCGAGCTCGCGCCGCTGGACGAGCGCGACGTGGTCGTGATCGTCGACACCGACCCCGAGGCGCGCACCTCGGTCCGCCAGCGGCTGCGCCCGCGCGGCTTCTCGCTGGTTCTGATGGACAAGGACGGCGAGGTGAAGATGCGCAAGCCCCAGCCCTGGAGCGTGCGCGAGATCACCCGCGCCATCGACCGCTTCCCGCTGCGGAGGCAGGAGATGCTGGAACAGCGGCCGTCGGGGCGGTAGCGGATCATTCGAACTCCAGGATCACGTCGTCGACCTTCAGGCTGGCGCCGGGGGCGGCGTTGATCTTGCGGACGATGCCGCGGCGTTCGGCGCGCAGGATGTTCTCCATCTTCATCGCCTCGACCGTGGCCAGCGCCTGCCCCTCCTGCACCTCGTCGCCCTCGGCCACGTCGATCCGCACGATCAGGCCGGGCATCGGGCAGAGCAGGTACTTCGACGTGTCGGGCGGCAGCTTCTCGATCATCAGTTGCGCCAGCGCGTGCTGGCGCGGGCTGCGGACGTGGCATTTCAGGTCGGCCCCGCGCAGGCGCAGCCGAAAGCCCGAGGGGATCTTGCCGACCTTCATCACCAAGGGCTCGCCATCGACCAGCAGGCGCGCAAGCGGCTGGCCCGGCGTCCAGTCCGAGGTGACGCGGTGCGACGAGCCGTCGGGGAAGCGCACGGTCGATCCGCTGCGGTCGGCCTCGATGGTGACGGGGTGGCTTTCGCCCTGAAGCGTCACCACCCAGTCGTCGCCCACGCGGCGCTGGTGGTTGTCCATCGTCCCCGAGATGCGGGTGCGCCGGATCTCGGCCACGCGGTTCATCGCGGCGGCGGCGGCGGCGACGCGGCGGATGGTGTGGCCGTGCAGGGTCGCGCCCTGGAAGCCGTCGGGATATTCCTCGGCGATGAAGGCGGTGGTGATGTTGCCTGACACGAACCGGGGATGGTCCATCACCGCGCCGACGAAGGGCAGGTTGTGGCCGATCCCCTCGACCTCGAAAGTGTCGAGCGCGAGGCGCATTTCCTCGATGGCCTGCGCGCGCGTCGGCGCCCAGGTGCAGAGCTTGGCGATCATCGGGTCGTAGATACATGCTGATCTCGCCGCCCTCGAACACGCCCGTGTCGTTGCGCACGATGCCGCCGCTTTCGGTCGGCCCCTCGACGGGCGGGCGGTAGCGGGACAGCCGCCCGATCGAGGGCAGGAAGTTGCGATACGGGTCCTCGGCATAAAGGCGGCTTTCCATCGCCCAGCCGTTGATCTTGAGGTCGTCCTGCGCGAAGGGCAGCGGCTCGCCCGTCGGCGACGCGGATCATCTGCTCGACCAGGTCGATGCCGGTGATCAGTTCGGTCACCGGATGCTCGACCTGAAGCCGGGTGTTCATCTCGAGGAAGTAGAAGTTGCGCGCGCCGTCCACGATGAATTCGACCGTGCCTGCGCTGGTATAGCCCACGGCCCGGGCCAGCGCGCAGGCCTGTTCGCCCATGGCACGGCGCGTCACCTCGTCGAGGAACGGCGAGGGCGCCTCTTCGATGACCTTCTGGTTCCGGCGCTGGATCGAGCATTCCCGCTCGTGCAGGTAGACGCAGTTGCCGTGCTTGTCGGCCAGCACCTGGATCTCGATGTGGCGCGGTTGGGTCACGAATTTCTCGATGAAGATGCGGTCGTCGCCAAAGCTCGCTGCCGCCTCGTTCTTCGAGGACTGGAAGCCCTCGCGCGCCTCGGCGTCGTTCCAGGCGATCCGCATCCCCTTGCCGCCACCGCCCGCGCTGGCCTTGATCATCACCGGATAGCCGATCTGGGCAGCGATGCGGGCGGCCTCTTCGGCGTCGGCGATCAGGCCCATGTGGCCCGGCACGGTGGAAACGCCCGCCTCGGCGGCGATCTTCTTCGAGGTGATCTTGTCGCCCATCGCCTCGATGGCCGGAGAGGGCGGGCCGATGAACACCACGCCGGCGGCCTCAAGCGCGGCGGCGAAGGCGCGGTTCTCGGACAGGAAGCCATAGCCCGGATGCACGGCCTCGGCCCCGGTCTTGCGCACGGCCTCCATGATCCTGTCGATCACGATGTAGCTTTGCGCGGCAGGGGCCGGGCCGATATGCACCGCCTCGTCCGCCATGCGGACATGCAGCGCGTTGCGGTCGGCGTCGGAATAGACGGCGACGGTGGCGATGCCCATGCGGCGCGCCGTCTTGATGACGCGGCAGGCGATCTCGCCCCGGTTCGCGATCAGGATCTTCTTGAACATGGTCCCCCCGTCCGATGGTCTTCCCGTGCTCCCCGCGCGGTCGAAAAACAAGGAACGCCGCCCGGGCTGGCCCGGACGGCGTTGATTGCAGCCTTGGCCCCCGCCCTCAGACGGGGGGTATCGCGATCAGTTACAGGCTGGCGCGCCTGCGACGCCGCAGCTGGCGATGCCGGCCAGCGCACCGATGGCCGCTGTGGTGCCGATGTTGTTGTCGGTCGCCTCGGCCAGCAGGCCACCGGCGAGGGCGCCGGTAAGGGCGCGTTCGGTCTGGGTCTGGCCTTCACAGCCGGCGAGAAGTGTGGCTGCGGCAAGGATTGCGCCGACCTTGATGATTTGCATGTTGCTCTGCCTCCTGAAGCGAAAAACGCCGGGGCAGTATTGTCAGACGTTCCCTTGGTTTCAAAGGGGGAAAGAAACGCCCGACCCTTGTGGGGCCGGGCGAGACGGAAGGGAATAGGTAAGGATCGCCAGAGGCCGGGAAATGCCGCACCGCTTGACGCAACTGACAATGCGCGAGCACCGACAGTTGCGCAAAGGCCGTGTTCGGGCCTGGCCGAGGCTGGGCGGGCTTTTGCCGGGCGACGGGTGCAAATGGCGAAAACATGCCTAGTCCTCGCCATCCCAGCCGTCGTCCGACGGGGCCGCGACCTCGCCCGAGAATACCTGCGGAAAGGCCGCCTGCGCACGCTTCACGTCGATGCGCAGCAATGCCTCGTAGCTTGCGGGATCGAACGGGTCCTCTGCCGGGATAACCTCGCGGCCGAAAAGCCAGGACAGGCGGCCCGCGTCCAGATTGCCGCGCTCGAACGGATCTTCGCCGAAATGTTCCCAGAGCGCGGCCATGAAGGCCTCGTCCGCCATGCGGTCGACGTGCTTGCGGTCCTTGAAGCGCTCGCGCCGGATGATCTTTGCCGGGCCGTCCTTGTGGTTGGCGCGGCGGATCGTGAACTGAAGGTCGGTGCTCGGAAGGCGACCGGGAAAGCCGCGATGTTTCAGCATGCCGCACCCCCCGAGTTGCGGGGCGGCAAGGGGGCGGAGCGGCCCGGACGCGCCGGAACGCTCCGCCGTCTGAGGTTACTTGTACTTGCCGGTGTAGGTCGGCTCGGTGGTGATAGGCTCCACGACGGCGACTTCTTCGACTTTCGGTGCGCATGCGGCTGCGAAAGCCACGAGGCACAGGGCGAGTACGACTTTTGTGCTCTTCGACATCCTCTACTCCTATATTCTTGGGGGGTCAGACGGAATGACCGTTCACCCGCAAGCCCCCTGCGCGAGGTATGGGCCGCTTGGGACGGACCGCGTTCGTCCATAACCCGAAGCGCCCCGTCTGCCAATCGCAAACGGGCAGACTGCCCGAAATCCACGCAACATCCGGTGGTTTGGGCAACAGTCGGGCGGCGCAGGAACCCTTCCGGGGGCGCGATCAGAACACCGACCATTCGCATGCCCTCCTCGGTAATCGTGTAGGCTTCGAAGAGTTGCAGCGCATCGGGGGCAGGCTCGCCAAAGGGCAGTTCGCGGTCGGCGACCGAGATCACGATCTGCGCCGGGCGTGGCCCGCCTTCCGGTACGCGCGGCAGGGCATAGGTCTGACAAAGCCAGAACATGTCTTCGGAGGTCGTCGCGATCATCTCGTCGGTCGCCCCGGCCAGCGTCGGCGCGACGAAGCGGAAGCGCAGCGTCAGGCCATCCGGACCGGGCGCGTTCCACACCACGTCCTGAAGATGCAACTCCAGGCCCGAAGGCGCTGTCAGCATCGTCTTGTCGCCGGGAAGCACCTGTTCGCCTTCCGCCTGCGCGGGGATCGGGTGCCGGGTCTGGTCCTGATCCATCCTGCTTTCGTCCTGTCTGGTCTACAGCGGGATGTTGTCGTGCTTTTTCCACGGGTTGCTCAGCTTCTTCGTCCGCAGCGCGGCAAAGGCGCGGGCGACGCGGCGGCGGGTGGAATGGGGCATGATCACCTCGTCGATGAAGCCGCGTTCGGCGGCGACGAAGGGATTGGCGAAGCGGTCCTCATACTCCTTCGTGCGCTCTGCGATCTTCGCCGGGTCGCCCAACTCGCTGCGGTAGAGGATCTCGACCGCGCCCTTGGCCCCCATCACGGCGACCTCGGCCGTGGGCCAGGCATAGTTGAAATCGCCCCGCAGGTGCTTGGACGACATCACGACATAGGCCCCGCCATAGGTCTTGCGGGTCAGGACCGTGACCTTGGGCACCGTCGCCTCGCCATAGGCGAAGAGCAGCTTCGCGCCGTGCTTGATGACCCCGCCATATTCCTGGCCCGACGCCCGGCAGGAAGCCCGGCACGTCGACGAGGGTCAGGATCGGGATCTCGAAGGCGTCGCAGAAGCGCACGAAGCGCGCGGCCTTGCGGCTGGCGTCGATGTCGAGGCAGCCGGCCAGCACCATCGGCTGGTTCGCCACCACGCCCACCGACTGCCCCTCGATCCGGATGAAGCCGGTGATGATGTTGGCCGCGAAATCCTTCTGGATCTCGAAGAAGTCGCCCTCGTCGGCGATCTTCAGGATCAGTTCCTTCATGTCATAGGGCTGGTTCGGGTTGTCGGGCACCAGCGTGTCGAGGCTGGGCTCGATCCGCGCCGGGTCGTCGAAGAAGGGCCGCACGGGTGCCTTCTCGCGGTTGTTCAGCGGCAGGAAGTCGATCAGGCGGCGCGTCTCGGCCAGCGCCTCGACATCGTTCTCGAAGGCGCCGTCGGCGACGGAGGACTTGCGGGTATGGGTGGACGCGCCGCCCAGTTCCTCGGCCGTCACCGACCTCGTTCGTCACGGTCTTCACCACGTCGGGGCCGGTGACGAACATGTAGGAGCTGTCCTTCACCATGAAGATGAAGTCGGTCATCGCGGGCGAATAGACCGCGCCGCCCGCGCAGGGCCCCATGATCAGGCTGATCTGCGGCACCACGCCCGAGGCCATGATGTTGCGCTGGAACACCTCGCCATAGGCGGCAAGCGAGCCCACGCCTTCCTGGATGCGCGCGCCGCCGCAGTCGTTGATCCCGATCACCGGCGCGCCGTTCTGGATCGCCATGTCCATGATCTTGCAGATCTTCGCGGCATGGGTTTCCGAGACCGAGCCGCCAAGCACGGTGAAGTCCTGCGCAAAGACATAGACCATGCGGCCGTTGACCGTGCCCCAGCCGGTCACCACGCCATCGCCCGGGATGCTGCGCCTCGTCCATCCCGAAATCGGTGCAGCGATGGGCGACGAACATGTCGAACTCCTCGAACGAGCCTTCGTCGAGCAGCAAGCTCGATCCGTTCGCGCGCGGTCAGCTTGCCCTTGGCGTGCTGTGCCGCCACGCGCTTTGCCCCGCCACCGGCACGGGCGACGGCGCGGCGCGCCTCAAGCTCTTGCAGGATGTCCTTCATCGGTCCCCTCCCCAGGAATTGGCGGCAACCTTAGCGGGCAGGCGAACAGCCCGGAAGCGGAATTCGGAAAATTTGCAAAGCTTTCAGCGCATGGTTCGTAGCAAATTGCAATTTCGCGAAGCACTGGTTGCTGCGACCGGCAGCCGCGCTATGTCACCGGCACCGCTTCATCCACGCGAGACATCCCATGCTACGCCTTGCCCGTCCCCGTCGTCACCATCGGCCTTCTGCTGTCGTCGAACATCTTCATGACCTTCGCCTGGTACGGCCACCTGAAGTTCAAGGCACCTCGCCGCTGTGTGACCGTGATCCTCGTCAGCTGGGGCATCGCCTTCTTCGAATATGTGCTGCAGGTGCCCGCGAACCGGATCGGCCACGGCCATTTCTCGGCGGCCGAGCTGAAGACGATCCAGGAGGTCATCACCCTGTCGGTTTTCGCGGTGTTTTCGGTGCTCTACCTGAAGGAGCCGCTGACCTGGAACCACTTCGTCGGCTTCGCCTTCATCGCCTGCGGCGCCTTCTTCATCTTCCACAAATGGGCTGACCGCGCGCAGTCGCTGTGCAGTCCGGCAGTGGACAGGCCGCCCGTCCCGGCGTAGCGCACAGGCATGACCACAAAGGCCGAAATCCGCTTCCTCGACCGAACCACGCCGCCCCATATCGTGACGCTGATCCTGATCGCGGGGCTGGCGGCGCTGTCGCTGAACATCTTCCTGCCCTCGCTGCCGCTGATGGCCGAGTATTTCGGCGTGCCCTACGCCTCGATGCAGCTGTCGGTGTCGCTCTACCTGCGATGACGGCAGCCCTGCAGGTGATTGATCGGCCCGATCTCGGACCGGTTCGGGCGGCGCCCGGTCATGCTGGCGGCGACGGCGATCTTCACGGCTGGCGACGGTGGGGGCGCTCCTTGCGCCAAGCTACGGGTCTTCCTGATCTGCCGCATGGTGCAGGCGATCATCGCCACGGGCTTCGTGCTGTCGCGGGCCGTCGTGCGCGACATGGTCGCCGCAGGATCAGGCGGCCTCGATGATCGGCTACGTCACGATGGGCATGTCGCTGGTGCCGATGGTCGGCCCGGTGATCGGCGGCGCGCTGGACGAGGCCTTCGGCTGGCAGGCCAACTTCGTGCTGCTCGGGCTGGGCGGGCTGGGCCTGCTGGCGCTGGTCTGGGCCGACCAGGGCGAGACGGCCGACGGTGCAGCCGCGTCGAGCTTCGCGGACGCAGGTCGCGGCAATACCCCGAGCTTGCTGCGCTCACAACGGTTCTGGGGCTATTGCCTCGCGGCGGCCTTCGCCTCGGGCGCGTTCTTCGCCTATCTCGGCGGCGCGCCTTACGTGGGCAGCGAGGTCTTCGGCCTGGATCCCGCGACGCTGGGGTTCTATTTCGGCGCGCCCGCGGTCGGATACATGGCGGGCAACTTCCTGTCAGGGCGCTTTTCGGTGCGGGTGGGCATGAACCGTATGGTCCTGACGGGCGCGCTGGTGACGACAACGGGACTTGCAGTGCTGGCGCTGCTGACGATGGCGGGGCTGATCGTCGCCCGCGGTCTTCTTCGGGCTGGTGATGATCGTGGGCCTGGGCAACGGCATCCTGCTGCCAAGCGCCAATGCCGGGATGCTGTCGGTCCGCCCGCAGCTTGCGGGGTCGGCGGCGGGCCTGGGCGGGGCCATCATCATCGGCGGCGGCGCGGCGCTTTCGGCGCTGGCCGGGGTGGTCCTGTCGGACCGGGTCGGGGCCGCTGCCGCTGATTGCTGCTGATGTTGACGAGTTCCGCCGCTGTCGATCCTCTGCATCCTCTGGGTGATGCGACGGGCGCGCCGGATCGGCGCTGTAACGCTTGCCTTGCCGAGTTTGCAAAGGCTAGGGTCGGGCTTAGCAAACCCGACAGGACGCGCATGGCCCCGCAGAAGCTTTACGCCGGAACGACCTTGCGCGAACTGCGCAGCCGCGTCGGGCTGACGCAGAAGGCCTTTGCCGACAAAGCTGGGCGTCTCGCTGCCCTATCTCAACCAGATGGAGAACAACCACCGCCCCGTTTCGGCGGGCGTCGTGCTGGCGCTGGCGCAGGAATTCGGTTTCGACGTGACGGGCCTGAGCACGCGGCGACAACGAGCGCCTTGTCAGCGACATGCGCGAGGCGCTGGCCGATCCGGTCTTTGGCACCGCCACGCCGCCCCTGGCCGACCTGCGCCTTGCCGCCTCGAACGCCCCGGCGCTGGCGCGCGCCTTCCTCGACCTGCACCGCGCCTACCGGCAGACGCCACGAACGGCTCGCCTCGCTGGACGAGGCCCTGGGGCGCGACGACTGCCGCCCTGCGCCCCTCGCCCTGGGAGGAGGTGCGGGACTTCTTCCACTACTGCGACAATTACCTCGACGCGGTGGATCGGGCCGCCGAACACTTCGCCACCGAAGGCGGCAGCAGGCGCGACCCGCTGGTGATCGCGACCGAGACGCTGGGCGGCGCGGGCGATCCGCCTGCAATTTCGTCGATGCGCCCACCTTGCGCGTCTACGACGCCATGCAACCGATCGCATCGCGATCTCGACCCGCGCGGCGGGTCCGACGCAGCGGTTTCAGCTGCTGCACCAGATCGCCTTGCTGACGCAGAACGATCTGCTCGAGGCGACGCTGGACCTCGCCCGCTTCCAGACGCCCGAGGCGCGGGATATCGCGAAGATCGGGCTCGCCAACTACTTCGCCGGGGCGGCGCTGCTGCCCTACCGCGCGTTCCTGCGCGCCGCACAGGAGACGCGGCACGACCTGGAACGCCTCGCCGATCTCTTCGGTGCCTCGATCGAACAGGTGGCCCACCGGCTGTCCACGCTGCAGCGGCCGGGGGCCAAGGGCATCCCGTTCTTCTTCGTGCGCGTCGATCAGGCGGGCACGATCACCAAGCGCCATTCGGCCACGCGGCTGCAATTTGCCCGCTTCGGCGGGGCCTGCCCGCTGTGGAACGTGCACCAGGCCTTCGAGACGCCGGGCCGCTTCCTGCGGCAGCTGGCCGAGACGCCCGACGGGGTGCGCTACCTCTGCCTTGCGCGCGACGTGTCCAAGACCGGCGGCAGCTTCGACGCGCCCGTGCGCCGGTATGCCATCGGCCTTGGCTGCGAGGTGCAGCACGCGGGCGCGCTCGTCTATGCCGACGACCTGGACCTGACGCGGCGGTTCGAGCCGATCGGCATCTCCTGCCGGATCTGCGAGAGGACCGATTGCCACCAACGCTCGGTCCCGCCGCTGGAACGGCGTCTGCGCGTCAACCCCGACCGCCGTGGCACCCTGCCCTACGAGATCGCGGGGTGACGGTGGATCACCGCCGCGCCGCGCGCCATCCGCGCTGCCTGCGCCTCGGCCTCGGAGCAGAACCAGCGCTCGCCCCGGCGCTCGTCGATGCGCACCGCGTCATAGTCGTGCTGTCCGGGCCGGTGGTAGATGTGGCCCGAGTTCGAGATGTTGCCCTTGATCGCGCAACCCGCCACCGTTTGCCCGGTCGGTTCGGGATGGCGGAAAGTTTCCGGCAGGGCCACCTCGCCCGCCCAAAGGCCCCGCCCCTCGCGCTTGGCCTTGGCCTCGTCGGGCACATAGGCGGTGGAGTAGCGGCGATAGGCGAAGGCCACGCCATCGCGCACGAGGTCTTGCGCGAGGTCGGCTTGCCCGATCCGGCAAGTCACCAGCAGCCGTTCGTAGCGGTCGCGCTCCCGCGCCTCGCAGGTCACCTCGTGGCCGTCCACGCGCGCCGCGAGTTCGTCACGCGCCCAAATCCCGCAGCGCCATTCCGCGCCGTTCAGCCCGCAGGGCTGGTCCAGCTCCGGCGCGTCGATGCCATGCAGGCGCAGCTTCTCGCCCGCGATCACCATCGTGTCGCCATCCACGACACGGGCCTGCCCCGAGAGCGTCACCGCGGCGGCGGGCGAGGCGAGCATCAGCAGAATGAAAACAGAACGAAGCGTTGACATGCCCCCGATGTCAGGGCAGGTCGCCCCGAAATCAAGGAATTTCTTAACCTTTCGTTAATGATCGTTAACGAATCCCGCCTATCGCTGCGCCGTCGCCCATCTCGGGTTCACGATGGGCTCAAGGTTCGACGGGGCCAGCGGCGTGCGGCCCAGGATATGATCCGCCGCCTTCTCGCCCACCATGATCGAGGGCGCGTTCAGGTTGCCGTTGGTCACGCGCGGGAAGATCGAGCTGTCGGCGACCCGCAGCCCCTCGACGCCGATCACCCGGCATTCCGGATCGACCACCGCCATCGGATCGCTCGCCCGGCCCATCCGCGCCGTGCCGCAGGGGTGATAGGCGCTTTCGGCATGGTCGCGGATGAAGGCGTCGAGTTCGTCGTCGGTCTGAACCCGCGCGCCGGGCTGGATCTCGTGCTTGACGAAGGGCTCCATCGCCTCCTGCGCGAAGATTTCGCGGGTCAGGCGGATGCAGGCGCGGAACTCCTCCCAGTCGTCGGGATGCGACATGTAGTTGAAGCGGATTACCGGGGCCGCCTGCGGATCGGCGACCGCAGCGTGACCGAGCCCGCGCGATTTCGACCGCATCGGCCCGACATGCGCCTGAAAGCCGTGCCCCTCGGCCGCCGCCTTGCCGTCATAGCGCACGGCCATGGGCAGGAAGTGATACTGGATGTCGGGATAGTCGACGCCCGGCGCGCGAGCGGATGAAGCCGCAGGCCTCGAACTGGTTCGAGGCGCCAAGGCCCGGCCCGGTGAACAGCCACTGCGCGCCGATGCGGGCCTTGCCCCACAGGTTCCAGTGCTTGTAGAGCGTGATCGGCTGGCGCGCGGCGTACTGCATGTAGAGCTCCAGATGGTCCTGCAGGTTCGCGCCCACGCCCGGCCGGTCGGCCACCACCTCGATCCCGTGCTCGGCCAGATGCGCGGCCGGCCCGATGCCCGACAGCATCAGAAGCTTGGGCGAGTTGATCGACGAGGCGGCGAGGATCACCTCGCGCCGGGCCGCGGATCACGCTGGATCGTGCCGCCGCGCATCGATCTCGACCCCCGTCGCGCGGCCATTCTCGATCACCACGCGCCGGGCGAAGCCGCGCACGACCTGGACGTTGCCCGCCTTCATCGCGGGCCGGAGATAGGCGTTGGCCGCCGACCAGCGGCGGCCCTTCCAGATCGTCGCCTCCATCGGGCCGAAGCCTTCCTGCTGCTGCGCCGTTGTAGTCTTCGGTCACCGCGATAGCCCGCCTGCCGCCCGGCCTCGATGAAGGCATCGAAGAGCGGGTTGTCGCGCGGGCCGCGCGTGATGTGCAGCGGGCCGTCTGTGCCGCGCCACTCGGGGTCCTCGCCGCCGTGCCAGTTCTCCATCCGCTTGAAGTAGGGCAGCACGTCGGCATAGGCCCAGCCGCTCGCCCCCTGCTCGGCCCAATGGTCGAAGTCGCGGGCATGGCCGCGCACATAGACCATGCCGTTGATGCTGGACGACCCGCCCAGCACCTTGCCGCGCGGCGTGGCAAGGATGCGGCCGCCGAGATGCGGCTCCGGCTCGGTCTGCGAAGCCCCAGTCGTAGAGCGCCATGTTCATCGGATAGCACAGCGCCGCCGGCATCTGGATGAACGGCCCGCATCGCTGCCGCCATGCTCGATGACCGTCACGCGCAGGCCCGCCTCGGCCAGCCGGTAGGCCATGGCGCAGCCCGGCCGAGCCCGCGCCGACGATCACCACATCCGCCGTCATCGCCTACTCCGCCCCGACGAGCGAGACGAAGCGGTCAAGCGCCACGTTCCCCCCCGTCGCAAAGACCAGCACGGTCTGCCCCGCCACGGGAACCGCCCCCTCCAGCACCGCCGCCAGCGCCACCGCGCCCGAGGGTTCCAGCACCAGCTTCAGCCGCTCGAAGGCGAAGCGCATCGCGCGCGCCACTGCCGCGTCGTCCATCGCCACACCGCCCACACCCGCCAGCCGGGCGGCGGCCAGCGGCGCGGTGCCCGGCGCCGTCGCCTGAAGCGCGTCCGAGATCGTCCGGGTGCCGCCCGCCACGCGCCGCATCTCGCCCGCCGCAAGCGACTGGCCCATGCCGTTGTAGCCCTCGGGTTCCACGGCCCAGATGCGCGTATCGGGCGTCGCATAGTGCAGCGCCAGCGCGACGCCGCCCAGCAGGCCGCCTCCCCCGACCGGGCAGGCCGCCACATCGGCCACGGCCCCGGCTTCGGCCAGCTGCTCCAGCGCCTCCAGCCCCGCCCCCGCCTGCCCCGCGACGATCAGGGGATCGTCGAAGGGATGCAGCAGCACCAGCCCCTCGCGCGAAGCGATCTCGCGCGCCAGGGCCGAGGCGACCTCTTCCCGCGGGCGGTCGCCGTGCTGCGACAGGATCACGCGCGCGCCGTAGCCTTCGGTCGCCTCGCGCTTCAGCGCGGGCGCGTCGACGGGCATCACGATGGTGACGGGCACGCCAAGGGCGCGCCCCGCCGCCGCGAGGCCTTGCGCGAAGTTGCCGGACGAGAAGGCCACCACGCCGCGCGCCCGTTCCTCGGGCGTCAGGCAAAAGAGCCGCCAATAGGCACCCCGTATCTTGAACGATCCCGTCGATTGCAGGCTTTCCGCCTTCACGAACGCCCGCGCGGCGCCGCTGGCGCGCGCCAGCGCCTCGCTTTCGATCAGCGGCGTGCGCTGCGTGGCCGTGCGGGTCACCGCATAAGCCGCCGCCAGATCGGCTTGCGAGGGCACGAGCGAGGCCATCACTCCCCCCTCGGGAAGCGCTTCGAGCCTTCCAGCACGTTCAGGTCCATGTGGTTGCGCATGTAGCGCTCGGACGCCTTCTGCGAGCGGCTGGAAATCCCACGGGAAGTAGGCCCCGTTGCGCAGCGCCTCGTAGACCACCCAGCGGCGCGCCTGGCTGGCCCGGACATCGGCATCGAAGCGCGCAAGGTCCCACCGCGCCAGCGCCTCGGCCTTCAGTTCGGCCAGCGTCTCGGCATGGGCGGGATCGGCGGCGAGGTTGTGCAGCTCCTGCGGGTCGGCCTCCAGGTCGAAGAGCATGTCGGGATCGAGCGCGCAGAGCACGAGCTTCCAGCGCCCCTTGCGCAGACCGACCAGCGGCGCCTCGCTCGCCTCGGCGGCATATTCCATCGGCACCGGCGGGCCGCCCGCCCGTGCCCGTCGGCCACCGGCAGAAGCGAGACGCCGTCCGTCCATGCGGCCACCTCGTCCAGCGGAATGCCCGCCAGTGCGCAGAGCGTCGGGTTCACGTCGAGCGTCGAGACCGGCTGGTCCACCCGGCTGCGGCATCAGTCCGGGCGCTGCGATCATCAGCGGCACGCGCGCCGAGCCATCGAAGAAGTTCATCTTGAACCACAGGCCACGCTCGCCCAGCATGTCGCCGTGGTCCGAGACGAAGACGATGACCGCCTCCTGCCGCGTCGCCTCCAGCGCCGACAGGATCTCGCCGACCTTGTCGTCGATATAGGAGATGTTGGCGAAATAGGCGCGGCGCGAGCGGGCCACCATCTCGTCGGTGATCGTCGTAGCTGTGCCAGTCGCAGGCATCGATAGATGCGCTGCGAATGGGGGTCCGTGCTGCGCATAGGCAATCGGCGCGACTTCGGGGGATCAGGTGCGCGCAGTCCTCGTAGAGGTCCCAGTATTTGCGGCGCGCCACGTAGGGGTCGTGCGGATGGGTGAAGCTGACCGTCAGGCACCACGGCCGCGCGTCGGTCGCGCGCGCGACAGGTCATAGAGCTTCTGCACGGCGTTGAAGGCCACCGTCGTCGTCATACTCCAGCTGGTTCGTGATCTCGGCCACGCCCGCGCCGGTGACCGAGCCCAGGTTGTGATACCACCAGTCGATCCGCTCGCCGGGCTTGCGGTAGTCGGGCGTCCAGCCGAAATCGGCCGGGTAGATGTCGGTCGTCAGCCGTTCCTCGAACCCGTGCAGCTGGTCGGGGCCGACGAAATGCATCTTGCCCGACAGGACGGTGCTGATAGCCCGCCCGGCGCAGGTGATGGGCGAAGGTCGGGATGTCGAGGCGGAATTCGGCCGCGTTGTCATAGACCCCGGTGCGCGAGGGCAGCTGGCCCGGACATGAACGAGGCGCGGGCCGGGCGCGCAGAGCGGCGAGGCGGTATAGGCATGGGCGAAGCGGACCGAGCGCGCGGCGAGACGCTTGAGGTTCGGCGCATGCAGCAAGTCGGCAGGGCCATCGGGAAAAAGCGTCCCGGCCAGCTGGTCGACCATGAGGATCAGGATATTGGGCGCGCTCATGCCGTCCTCTCGCGCGCGAGTTCCGCCTCGAGCACCCCCAGCACCAGATCAACCGCACCCGCGCGGTCGGTCCGCCCCTTGGCCAGCACCTGCCGCAGGTAGACGCCGTCGATCAGCGCGGCCAGCGCCTCGGCCACGGTCGCCGCCCGCTGCCCAACCAGCGGGCGCAGCGCATGGCGCAGGTTCGACCGCAGGCGGCGCTGGTAGATGTCCAGTAGCTTCGCCGCCTCGGGCATCGTCTGCGCCATGACGTAGAAGTTCAGCCAGGCCCCCACCACCTCGCGCCGGAAGTTCGCGGGGGTGAACGAGGCGCGCACCATCGCCACGACGCGCGCCTTCGGCGCCTTCGGCCACCGCCAGCGCGCCGCGCACCTCGGCCCCATAGAGCGTCAGCACATGGCGCATCGCGGCCAGGAACATCGCTTCCTTGCCGCCGAAATAATGGTGCGCCAGCGCCGAAGACATGCCCGCGCGCTTGGCGATCTGGCTTACCGTCACGTCAAGGCTGCCCGTGCGCCCGATCTCGACAATCGTGGCGTTGACGAGGGCGGCCTTTCGGATAGGCTCCATTCCAAGCTTCGGCATCGGCGGCCCCTTGCAAAAACGCTTGCATTGCGCTGCTAGCTTGAACTTAATTGACTCGTCAATCAACAAAAAGACCGGGGAGGTCACCATGACAAGCATCCGCTCCGCGCTTCTCGCCAGCGCACTGACAGTTCTGCGCAGCAGGCCCGCCTTCGCGGAAGGCTGCGACAAGGTCACCTTCTCGGACGTCGGCTGGACCGACATCACCGCCACCACCGCCGCCACCAGCCTTGTGCTGGAAGCCCTGGGATACGAGACCGAGACCAAGGTTCTGTCCGTGCCGGTCACCTATACCGTCGATGGCCGAAGGCGACATCGACGTGTTCCTCGGCAACTGGATGCCCACGATGGAGGCCGACATCGCCCCCTATCGCGACGCCGGCACCGTCGACACCGTGCGCACCAACCTGGAAGGCGCGAAGTACACGCTGGCCACCAACGCCAGACGGGCGCGGAACTGGGGATCAAGGACTTCGCCGACATCGCCAAGCACGAAGGACGCGCTGGACGGCAAGATCTACGGCATCGAGGCCGGGAACGACGGCAACCGCCTGATCATGGACATGATCGCCAAGGATGCCTTCGGCCTGGACGGACTTCGAGGTTGTCGAAAGCTCGGAACAGGGGATGCTGGCCCAGGTCGCCCGCGCGGATGAACGCGGCGAGCCGGTCGATCTTCCTCGGCTGGGAACCCCACCCGATGAACGCCAACTTCAAGATGACCTACCTGACCGGCGGCGACGACTTCTTCGGCCCGAACCTGGGCGGCGCGACCGTGGCCACCAACACCCGCGCGGGCTATGTCGCGGAATGCCCGAACATCGGCAAGCTGCTGCAGAACCTCGTCGTTCACGCTGGCGATGGAGAACGAGATCATGGGCGCGATCCTGAACGACGGCGCCGACCCGGCCGATGCGGCCAAGGCCTGGCTTACGGCCAACCCCGATGCCTGCGACGCCCTGGCTCGACGGCGTGACGACCAAGGACGGCGGCGATGCGATGGCGGCCGTGACGGCAGCGCTGCAGTAACCTGCCCGTCGGCCCCGGGACACCCCCGGGGCCGCATCCGTTTCTCGGGCCGCGCGGGGGTGCGATGGACTGGACTGACACATCCCGAAGATTCCCGTGGGCGAGACGGCAAGAGCAGATCTTCGACTGGCTGAAAGCCAACGCCCGCTGGTTCTTCGATGGCATGTCCGCCGTGATGGACTGGCTGATCGACGGCATCCTTCTGGCGCTGCAGGCCCCGCCCCCGCTGGTCGTCATCGCGGTCTTCGTGGCGCTGACCTGGTATCTTCAGCGGTCGCTGGAAGATCTGCCTGCTGGTGCTGCTCGGCTTTCTGTTCATCCTCAACCAGGGCTACTGGGAAGAAACGACCGAAAGCCTGACGCTGGTGCTGTCGTCCTGCGTCGTCTGCATGGGTCTGGGCGTGCCGATCGGCATCTGCGCCGCGCACCGCCCCAAGGCCTATACCGGCGATCAGCCCCGTGCTTGACCTGATGCAGACGCTGCCGACCTTCGTCTATCTGATCCCCGCCATCGTCTTCTTCGGCCTTGGCATGGTGCCGGGCCTGATCGCGACGGTGATCTTCGTCCTGCCCGCGCCGATCCGGCTGACCTATCTTGGCGTCTCGACCACGCCCCTGACCCTGCTGGAGGCCGCCACCGCCTTTGGCGCCACGCCGCGCCAGCGGCTGTGGAAGGTGGAACTGCCCTACGCCTTTCCGCAGATCATGGCGGGGCTGAACCAGACGATCATGCTGTCGCTCGTCGATGGTCGTGATCGCGGCCTATGTCGGCGCGGACGGCCTCGGCAAGCCCGGTGGTGCAGGCGCTGAACCGCGTGGACACCGCGCTCGGCTTCGAATCCGGCTTCGTCATCGTGGTGGTGGCCATCCTGCTGGACCGGATGCTGAGGGTGACCCGCAAATGACCGACATGAGCCCGTGGTGGAGTTCGACCGCGTCTCGATCGTCTTCGGCGACAAGCCCGACCGAGCGCTGCCCCTGATGGACCGGGCCAGAGCCGGGCCGAGGTCCAGCAGGCCTGACGGGCAGGTGCTGGGCGTGCATGACTGCTCCCTGACGGTCGGCCAAGGGCGAGATCCTGGTGCTGATGGGCCTGTCCGGCTCGGGCAAGTCCACGCTTCTGCGCGGCGGTGAACGCGCTGAACCCCGTGGTGCGCGGCGAGGTCCGGGTGAACGACGGCGAGCGGATGGTCAGCGTCACCAGGGCCGATCCCGAGACGCTGCGCCGCCTGCGCCTGTCGCATATCGCGATGGTGTTCCAGGCACTTCGGCCTGCTGCCCTGGCGCACGGTGCGCGAGAATGTGGGGCTGGGGCTGGAGCTTGCGGGCCTGACGCCCGAGCAGCGGCGCGACAAGGTCGACGTGCAACTGGCGCTGGTGAACCTGACGCAATGGGCCGACCGCAAGGTGGGAGAGCTGTCGGGCGGGCATGCAGCAGCGCGTGGGCCTCGCCCGCGCCTTCGTGACCGAAGCGCCGATCCTCCTGATGGACGAGCCCTTCTCGGCGCTCGACCCTCTGATCCGGACCCGGTTGCAGGACGAGCTTCTGGACCTTCAGCAGCAAGCTGAAGCGCACCATCATCTTCGTCAGCCATGACCTCGACGAGGCCTTCAAGATCGGCAACCGGATCGCGCTGATGGAGGGCGGGCGCATCGTGCAATGCGGCACCGCGCGCGAGATCATCGCCAACCCCGCCTCAGCGACTACGTGCCGGATTTCGTCGCCCACATGAACCCGCTGGGGGTGCTGACCGCCCGCGACGTGATGAAGCCGGGTCCGGCGGGTGACGGGCCGCAGGTCGCCCCGACCACGCCGGTGCGGCAGGTGATGGAGCATCTGCGGGACGGCGCGGCCAGCGTGACCGTGATCGAGGACGGCGAGGTGCTGGGCACGATCCGGCCCGACGGGCTGATGGGTCGGCTGCTGAACCCGCAGGGTTAGTCCCGCAGCGCGCCCGCCTTTGGTTTCTTCTTGGTGCAAAGGCCCACGGGGGTCTGGGGCTGTGAGACCCCCGACCCGCCATTGGCATCAGCGCCGCGCGCGGATCACCACCGTGTCGCCCGCGAACAACTCCAGCGCGCCATCCTCGGCCAGATCGAAGCGGCTGACGCTTTCCAGTTGCTTCAGGAACACCTGCTCCACCGCCATCAGGTCCTGCGGGCAGGCCATCATCGTGCCAGCCGCAGGCCCGAAGGACAGCCCCTCACCGCTTAAGGTGAAGCCGCCGTTGTAGCGGTTGCAGGCACTTTTCCCGAAGACGCGGCCTTCGGCCATGTCGAAGACTAGGCTGACCTCCGCCCCCTCGGGCAACACCGCACCCTCGACCAGGTCCGCCGTCCAGCGGCCCGCGAGCAGATCGCCCGGCGCGCCGCCGCAGCCCGACAGGACCTGTTCGCCGGATGTGACCGTGACGGTCAGCGGATGGGGCATCCCGCTCATGCTGTCGCGGCAGATGCGCCGCGCCACGACCGCGCCCAGGGTCGGAGAGAGTTCGAACCGCACCCCCTCCTCCACCGTGACCGGGGCCACCATCGGGCCGGTCTGCTCTGCCGCGTCGAGGTTCGGGCGGAAGACATAGCCGGTCTCGCTCAACTGGAGCGACCAGAACGGTTCGTTGCCTCGTGCCGTCACGGGAAGCAGGGGCGGGTCGATCATCGGCACACACTCCGGCAGGGTCCGCCCCGCTAGGGTCAGGGTGGCATTCGCGCCCTTGTTCCAGAAGACGGTCTCGGGGCTCGAGCCGTCGGAATAGCGCGCGCCCGACCCGCTGACCGTCTGCGGCAGGAGCAGTTCGCGCTCGCCGACCAGAAGTCGCACGCTGTCATCGGAGTATCCGACCTCGATCGCGGTCCCGCCGCAGCGCATCCGTATGAGGGGACCCATGGCGACGTGGGCCGTGAGGGCGATCGTCCCCAGATCCACGCTGCCCTCGCCCGGAGGGATAGCGACGGGGGCCGAGACCCAGCGGGGCTGGCCCGCCACGAAAATCGCGCCTTGCAGGGTAAAGGCCCCCGCATCGGGGGCCACGATGAGGAAGGGCAGCGGCACCTGACGACCCTCGGTGGCGATCGTCACTTCGGCGACGATACCCTCGACGTTTCGCAACTCGACTTTCAGTTCCGCATCATCTGGCAGCGCAATGCGCTCGCGGTAGGCCACGGCGCCGGTGACGTCGCGCGCCACGGCGGCTTGCGCGGACAACAGCAGGGCAAGTCCAAGGCAGAGACTGCGGATCATGGTTGGCTCCGTTCGGTTCCACCCTTCCTATGCGCCCCTGCCCCCATGCGTCAAACGGAACGCTCTCGTCCCCGCTTTACCCTGCCCGCCCAACGGCTAAGGTGTCGTCGCCGCGCCGCAAAGGCCGGTTCGGCCCGCGTGGTGGAACGGTAGACACAGGGGACTTAAAATCCCTAGCCTCCGGGCGTGCGAGTTCGACTCTCGCCGCGGGCACCAGCACTGGCCTATTCGGCGGCAAACGCCTGACGCCTGCGCAGGACGACCGGCCTCCGGCGCATCTCGACCGCGACGACGAACACGTCCGGGCCAACCCGGTCGGTCAGTTCGCCGAGAGTTGGCGGCTGCTCGAAATAGGTCTCGCGCGTTTCCAGTCCGTCATCAGTCACGACGACGTAGACGCGGGAAACTGCGCGCAATGCGTGACGCCGCCCTCGCTGTGCCAACGCCTGCAACCGCTGGCCCGTTTCGGAACTCAGCCGCTCGATCAAGGAAGTTGTTATGGTCATGGCGTCCCCCATTTTCTTGTGCCGGGTTCGCTGGCAGCAGTTCCCGACTGTTGCCTTGCTAGGGACATTGGCGCGCGCGGGCAACGCCATCGTCCTGACACAATTCGTGACAGTCAGGAAACCGCCGAGCGCGACGGAAATCCGCCGGGCGGGGCGGGCGGGACCCCTGCAAATGGCAAACTCTTGCCGACCGAAGCGCAGTAAGACATCGCGCCGTCGCACTGTCCCTGCTCCCCATCCAAGCGAATCGCGGCGCTCGGCATCCGCCAGGCAAAGTTAGAGATCGCAACATTATGTTAGAGATGCTAACTTAGAGAGAATCGCGGAACGGAAGGGGCATCCGGATGGGCATTTTCACGCTAGGCAGGCGCAGTCTGGTGCAGATATCGCTGGTCGCGGCCCTCGGCCTCGGCGCGTCAGGCTTTGTGATCGCGGATGGGCGCGCCTCGACCGAGCCGGAGTCGCCCCTGCTGCCGTCCGAGCGGAGCCAGCCGGTGCGCGTTACCGAGGTGACGTTGCAGCCCTTGCAGCGGACGACGACCTATACCGGGACGGTCCGGCCGCGCTACTCCAGCAACCTCGGCTTCCGGATCGACGGCAAGATGACCGAACGCCTTGCGGAGGTCGGCCAGCGCATCACCGCCGGTGAACCGCTTGCCCGGCTGGACGAGACCGACATTCGCCTGGCCATCGCGGCGCTGGAGGCCGACCTTGCCGCGGCACGGTCGGACGCAGCGCGGCTGGAGGACGAGGTCAGCCGCAACCGCACGCTCTTTCGCGAAGGCCATGTGTCGAAATCCGCCCTCGACGCGGTCGTGACCCAACGCGATCAGGCCCGAGCGGCAGCCGAGAGCAAGGAACGGTCGCTGGACCAGACCCGCAATCAGTTGGCCTATACCACGCTGACCTTCGACCATGACGGCATGGTGACCGAACTGCTGGCCGAGGCGGGGCAGGTGCTCGAGGCCGGAACGCCGGTGCTGACGGTGGTGCGGACCGATGCGCTCGACGCGGTGATCGCGCTGCCGGAACAGAGGCGCGACGGGCTGGAAGGCATGACGGCCACGGCCACGCTGTGGGACAGTGACGCGCCGCCCTATGCCCTGACCCTGCGCGAGGTGTCGCCCGATGTCGATCCGGCGTCACGCACCTATACGGCCCGCTTCACCGTGACTGCGCCGGATGCGGCGCTCAGCCTGGGCCGAACCCTGACCGTGCACCTGACACCGAAGGCCGAGGCCCCGGTGGCGGCGATCCCCCTTGCCGCGTTGTGGAACACAGGCAAGGGCAGCATGGTCTGGAAGCTGTCCCCCGATGGAAGCCGGGTCGAGGCACAGCCGGTCGAGGTCGGCAGCCTGACGGACGACCTCGCCGTGATCCGCTCGGGGCTCATGGGCGGCGAGCGGATCGTCAGCCTCGGGGTGCACAAGATCGACCCCGAGCGCCCGGTCAGGGTGATCGAGGAAACCGCCGCTCCGGCGCTGGACTGAGGGTCGGGCCATGCGCAGCTTCAACCTTTCGCTCTGGTCCGTCCGCAATCGCGCGGTGACGCTGTTCCTGATCCTCGTCGCACTTGCCGCCGGTGGATCGGCCTATCTCAGCCTCGGGCGTGCCGAGGACCCCTCCTTCACCGTGAAGAGCATGATCGTGCAGGCGGTCTGGCCCGGTGCAACGGCGGAAGAAATGCAGAACCTCGTTGCCGATCCGCTGGAGAAACGGATCCAGGAGTTGCCCGAGCTTGACTATGTCAAGACCTACTCCCGGCCCGGCGTCACGGTCCTGACCGTGCAATTGAAGGACCAGTACCGTGGCACGGCAGTGACGGATGTCTGGTATCAGGTGCGCAAGAAGGTGGGCGATGCGCGGCCCGACCTGCCCGAGGGCGTGATCGGCCCGTTCTTCGACGACGAATACGGAGATGTCTTTTCCGCGATCTTCATGCTGACCGGCGACGGTGCCTCGCTTGCCGACCTGAAGCGCTATTCCGAGCAATTGCGCGCGCGCCTGCTGCGGGTCGAGCGATGTCGCCAAGGTCGCGCTGATCGGCGATGTCGAGCAGCGCATTTTCGTCGAGATCAGCCAGACGCGCCTTGCCACGCTGGGGCTTTCCCCGCTCGCCATCTTCGACGCCATCGGGCGGCAGAATGCCGTCACCTCGGCCGGATCGGTGCAGACGAGCGCCGACGAGGTGCAGGTCAGGGTCAGCGGCGGTCTCGATACGGTCGCGGCGCTGCGGGATTTGCCCATCGCGGCAGGCGGGCAGACGTTGCGGTTGGGCGACATCGCGACGATCCGCCGGGGATACGAAGACCCGCCCGCGTTCCTTGCGTTCAACGAGGGCAAGCCCGCGGTCGGCGTCGGCGTGTCGATGGCCGATAAGGCGAACGTGGTGGCCCTTGGCGAGTCCCTGCATGACGAGGTCGAGGCCTTTCGCGCCGAGCTGCCCCTGGGGATCGACGTCGTCCAGATCGCAGACCAGCCGAAGGTGGTCGAGGAAAGCTTCCACGAGTTCATCAAGACCTTCATCGAGGCGCTGATCATCGTGCTGATCGTGTCGTTCGTCACGCTCGGGCTGCGCACGGGCATTGTCGTGGCGCTGTCGGTGCCCATCGTTCTGGCCGTGGTCTTCGTCATCATGCAGATCATGGGGCTGAACTTCGACCGCATCACGCTGGGGGCGCTGATCATCGCGCTTGGCCTGCTGGTCGACGACGCCATCATCGCCATCGAGATGATGGTCGTGAAGATCGAGCAGGGATATGACCGTGTCGCCGCCGCGACGGCGGCGTGGGACTCGACGGCCTTCCCGATGCTGACCGGCACCCTCGTGACCGCTGCGGGCTTCCTGCCCGTGGGGTTCGCGCAGTCGGTCGCAGGCGAATACGCGGGCAACATCTTCTGGGTGGTGGGCATCGCGCTGGTCGTGTCCTGGTTCGTGGCGGTGATCGTCACGCCCTATCTCGGCTACACGCTGCTGCCCGACCCCAAGCCCGGCAGGCTGCATGGCCACGACCAGGGCTATGACGGTCGCCTCTACCGGGCGCTGCGCAGGGCGGTGACGCTGGCGATCCGCGCGCGCTGGACGGTGATCGCGCTGACGCTTGCCGCCTTTGCCGCGGCCATCGTCGGCATGGGCTTCGTGCAGCAGCAGTTCTTTCCAAGCGCCTCGCGTCCCGAGCTGTTCATCGAAACGCGGATGCCCGAGGGGACGGGGATCGAGGCGACGACGCGCGCCGCGCTGAAGGCCGAGGCGCTGGTGGACGGCGATCCGGACGTGATCGCGCGCTCCACCTATGTCGGCGCAGGCTCGCCCCGCTTCTTCCTGTCGCTCAACCCTGCGCTGCCCAACCCGAATTTCGGCTTCACCGTGCTGATGACAACGTCGGCCGAGGCGCGCGAGAGGGTCAAGGCGCGGCTGTTGAAGGCGATCGAAGAGGGCGCGGTGCCCGAGGCACGGCTGCGCGTCGACCAGTTGAATTTCGGGCCGCCCGTCGGATTTCCGGTGCAGTTCCGGGTGACCGGGCCCGATGCGCTGACGGTGCGCGAGATTGCGGCAGCAAGTCCGCACGGTGATGAACGCCAACCCGAACGCGGTGGATGTGCAGTTCGACTGGAACGAACAGGCCAAGGATGTGCAGGTCACGCTCGACCAGGACCGTATTCGCGCGCTCGGGCTGAATTCTGCGGACGTGGCCAACACGCTTCAGACGCTGCTGTCGGGCGTGAAGGTGACGGAGTATCGCGAGGGGACCGAACTGATCGACGTCGTGGTGCGCGCACCGGCCGAGGAACGGGCGGCGCTCGCGACGTTGGGCGAGCTGAACATCCTCTTGCCGGGCGGTCAGGCGGTGCCGCTGTCGCAGGTTGCGAAGATCGGCTACGGGTTCGAGGAGCCGATCCTGTGGCGGCGCGACCGCGACATGGTGCTGACCGTGCGGGCGGATGTCGTGCCGGGCGTGCAGGCCCCCACCGTCACGGCACAGATCGAACCCCTGCTTGCCCCGATCCGCGAGGCGCTGCCGCCCGGCTACCGCATCGATACGGGCGGGGCGATCGAGGAAAGCGCGAAAGCGAACGCCGCGCTCTTCAAGGTGTTCCCGCTGATGTTCCTGGTGATGCTGACGCTGCTGATGCTTCAGCTGCGCAGCTTCTCGAAACTCGCTCTGGTGTTCTCCACGGCACCACTCGGCATCATCGGGGCGGTCGCGGCGCTTCTGGTGTTCAACGCGCCGTTCGGTTTCGTCGCCTTGCTGGGCGTCATCGCCCTTGCGGGCATGATCATGCGCAACACCGTCATCCTGGTGGACCAGATCGACCATGACCTGGCGGCTGGCCGCAGCCCGTGGGACGCCATCGTGGAAAGCACGGTCCGCCGGGCACGCCCCGTCGTGCTCACGGCGCTTGCCGCGATTCTGGCCATGGTGCCGCTGGCTACCTCGGTCTTCTGGGGGCCGATGGCGGTGTCGATCATGGGCGGGCTGATCGTGGCGACGGTGCTGACGCTGTTCTTCCTGCCCGCACTTTACGCGGCCTGGTTCCGCGTGAAGCCCTCGCCCGCCACGGCCCCCGGCGACACAGCGACCGCTGCGTTGCCGCCTGTCGTCGCGAGCGTGCCCCAGCCGGCCTACCTCCTGGCCGGGGAATAGCCGAAGGTGCCCGCCCGGCGGACCGATCCTGTCGCAGGGCGGAGGCTTAAGCGGGGCGGTCCGGCACGGCGCCCAAACCGTCGTGACAGTGCGGCCGGGCCGCTCTAACCTGTCCGCGCCAGGATACCGAGAGGCGCTGCGCCTCTCGGTCATGGCGGATGGACACGACACATTTTCAGGGGCTTCACATGAAGAGATTGATCATCGCCGCACTTGCCTTGGGCCTTGCGGCCCCGGCTGCGCTTGCCGAGACGCAGAAACAGCACGAGGCGGCTTGCATCGCCGGTACGGTCACCGGGGCGGTCCTCGGCGCCGCGCTTGGGGGGTTCTTCGGCAATGGCGCGGGCAAGGCGGTGATGCAGGTCGCGCTTGGCGGCGGCGGTGCCTATCTGGCACACAAGCACAGCTGCAAGAAATCCTGAGCGGGACAGGACAGGCCATGACGATGATCCCCCGCACCCTGTGCACCCTCGCGGCGCTTGCACTCGCCTCGCTTCCCGCCCTCGCCCTGACCGCGGACGAGTTTCCTGGCGAGGCCATAGCCCTGCTCGATGGCGACGGCGACGGCATCGTGACCGCAGCCGAGGTCGACGCCTTCGCGGCGGCGATCCTGCCCGCGATGGATGCCAACGAGGATGGCACCGTGACCACCGACGAGGTCGCCCCGATCCTCAGCGCAGAGCAGATCGCGACGATCGACACGAACGGCGACGGCGTGATTTCGCTCGAGGAGCTGACCGTGGTGGTCCGCGCCGATTTCGCCTCCGCCGACAGCGATGGCAACGGCACGCTGAACTAGGACGCGCTGTCCTTCACCGCCTCCATCGCGACGTAGGTCGAGGTGGAGGCGACATGCGGCAGCGCTGACAGCCGTTCGGCCAGCACGCGGCGATAGGCGGCAATATCGCTGGTGCGCACCTTCAGCAGATAGTCGAAACGGCTGGCGATCATGTGGCATTCCTCGACCTCGGGGATCGCCAGCACCGCCCGGTTGAACGCCTGCAAGGCGGCCTCGCGGGTGTCCGACAGCCGCACCTCGACAAAGGCGACATGCGCCTGGCCCATGCGGATCGGGTCCAGCACGGCCCGATAGCCGGTGATGACCCCCGCCTCCTCCAGCCGCTTCAGCCGGGCCTGCACGGGGCTTTTCGACAGCCCCACGCGGCGCGCAAGCTCCACCGCGGGGATGCGCCCCTCGGTGGCGAGGATGCGCAGCATCGCGCGGTCGAAATCGTCAAGCTCGAAGGCGGAAGGTATGGCAAACCTCGCAATCATCGGGCGATCCGCCCGTCCTGTGCCGATCATCGGGAAAAACGCCCGGGGGAACAAGTGTATCCTGCACCAAAGACAGGAGCCTGCCCCATGCCGCGCGATCACCACGACTCTCCCTGGTCCATCATCGAGACAGGCAGCCTGGCCGAGGAGGCGCCGCTGGTCCGGCAGTTGATCGCCGAGGCCGCGCTTTCGCCCGGGGACCGCGCCCGGATCAGCGCCGCCGGGGCCGACCTGGTGCGCCGCATCCGCGCCTCGGTGAAGCCGGGGCTGATGGAAGTCTTCCTCGCCGAATATGGCCTTTCGACCGAAGAGGGCATCGCGCTGATGTGCCTGGCCGAGGCACTGCTGCGCGTGCCCGACGCCGAGACGATGGACGCGCTGATCGAGGACAAGATCGCGCCCTCCGACTGGGGCCGCCACCTTGGCCGGTCGGCGTCGAGCCTCGTCAACGCCTCGACCTGGGCGCTGATGCTGACCGGCAAGGTGCTGGAGGACCGCGAGCCGGGCGTTGTCGGCCACCTGCGCGCCGCCGTGAAACGACTGGGCGAGCCGGTGATCCGCACCGCCGTCGGCCGCGCCATGAAGGAGATGGGCCGCAATTTCGTGCTGGGCGAGACCATCGAGCTGGCGATGAAGCGCGCCACGGAGCTGGAGGCGAAAGGCTACACCTACAGCTACGACATGCTGGGCGAGGCCGCGCGGACCGAAGCCGATGCGCGGCGCTATCACCTGAGCTATTCCAAGGCGATCACAGCCATCGCCGCCGCCGCCCGGTCGCAGGACATCCGCGAGAACCCCGGCATCTCGGTCAAGCTCTCGGCCCTGCATCCGCGCTACGAGGTCGCCAAGCGCGACCGCGTGATGGCCGAGCTGGTGCCCCGGGTCCGCGCGCTGGCGGGGCTGGCAAAGGCCGCGAACCTGGGCTTCAACATCGACGCGGAAGAGGCCGACCGTCTGGCCCTGTCGCTTCAGGTGATCGAAGAGGTGCTGAAGGACCCATCGCTCGCCGGCTGGAACGGCTTCGGCGTGGTCGTGCAGGCCTATGGCCGCCGCGCGGGCGCGGTGATCGACTGGCTGCACGCGCTGGCCGCCCGGCTTGACCGCAAGATCATGGTGCGCCTCGTCAAGGGCGCCTATTGGGACGCCGAGGTGAAGCGGGCGCAGGTGCTGGGCCTGCCCTCCTTCCCGGTCTTCACCCGCAAGCAGGCGACCGACGTCAGCTACATCGCCAATGCCCGCAAGCTTCTGGGCCTGACCGACCGCATCTATCCGCAGTTCGCCACGCACAACGCCCATACCGTCGCCGCGATCCTCGACATGGCCCCCGACCGCGAGCGCCTTCGAGTTCCAGCGGCTGCACGGCATGGGCGAGCGGCTGCATGACATCGTGCTGACCGACAACGGCACGCGCTGCCGCATCTATGCCCCTGTCGGCGCGCATCGCGACCTGCTGGCCTATCTGGTCCGCCGCCTGCTGGAAAACGGCGCGAATTCCAGCTTCGTCAACCAGATCGTCAACGAGGAGGTGACGCCCGAACAGGTCGCCGCCTGCCCCCTGACGGCGATGGAGGGGATGGCCCCCGTCGCCTCGCCGGCCATCCTGACCGGCCCTGCATTGTTCGAGCCGCGCCGCAATTCGCGCGGGTTCGACCTGACCGACGCGGGCGACCTTGCGGCCATCGAGGCGGCGCGCCTGCCGCACCGCGAGGCGCTGTTCGACGCGCGGCCACGTCTGGCCGGCCCGGTCGCAGGCGGCCTGCGACAGAGCGTCCTCAATCCGGCGACGGGCGCCATCGTCGGGCATGTCCTGCCCGCCGCCGCCCCCGATATCGAGACCGCCCTGCATCTGGCCGCGCCGTGGCGGGCCGCCGCACCCGAGCGCGCCGAGGTCCTGAACCGGGCGGCCGACCTCTACGAGGCGAACTTCGGCCCGATCTTCGCGCTGCTGGCGCGCGAGGCGGGCAAGACGCTGGCCGATGCCGTCAGCGAGCTGCGCGAGGCGGTGGATTTCCTGCGCTACTACGCCGCCGGGGCCGCGACCCTCGCCGCACCCGCTCGGGGCGTCTTCACCTGCATCAGCCCCTGGAACTTCCCGCTTGCGATCTTCACCGGCCAGATCGCCGCCGCCCTGGCTGCGGGGAATGCCGTGCTGGCCAAGCCCGCGCCGCAGACCCCGCTGATCGCCACGCTTGCCGTCGACCTGCTGCACAAGGCGGGGGTGCCCTCGACCGCGCTGCAACTGCTGCCTGGCGGCGGCGATGTGGGGGCGGCGCTGGTCAGCGACCCGCGTGTCAATGGCGTGGCCTTCACGGGGTCGACCGAAACCGCGCTGAAGATCCGTCGTGCCATGGCTGACCATCTTGCGCCGACCGCCCCGCTGATCGCCGAGACGGGCGGGCTGAACGCCATGCTGGTGGACTCGACCGCCCTGCCCGAGCAGGCCGTGCGCGACATCCTCGCCTCCGCCTTCCAGTCGGCGGGCCAGCGCTGCTCGGCCCTGCGCTGCCTCTATGTGCAGGAGGATGTGGCGGAGGGCGTGCAGGAGATGCTTTTCGGCGCGATGGACGAACTGGCGCTCGGCGATCCGTGGAGCCTCGCCACCGATATCGGCCCCGTCATCGACGCCGCAGGCCCAGCAGGGCATCGCGCGACTATATCGAGACCGCCCGCGCGGAAGGCCGGGTGCTGAAGGAACTGCCCGCACCGCCCGGCACCTTCATCGCCCCGACCGTCCTGCGCGTGGAGGGCATCGCGCAGATGCCGCGCGAGATCTTCGGCCCGGTCCTGCATGTCGCGACCTTCAAGGCGAGCGAGATCGACAGCGTGATCGAGGCGGTGAACGCCACCGGCTATGGCCTGACCTTCGGGTTGCACACGCGGATCGACGACCGGGTGCAACGGATCGTGGAGCGGCTTTGCGTCGGCAACACCTATGTCAACCGCAACCAGATCGGCGCAGTGGTGGGCAGCCAGCCGTTCGGGGGCGAGGGACTGTCCGGCACAGGCCCCAAGGCGGGTGGTCCGCATTATCTGGCGCGCTTCGTCGCATCGCCGCCCCCGGCGGCAGGGTCCGAGGACCGCAGAACCACCGCGGCGCAGGTTCAGGCCGCGCTCGACGCGGCCGGGCGCAACCCCGAGCCGGACGAGGCGCTGATCCTGCCGGGGCCGACGGGTGAATCGAACCGCCTGACCCTGGTGCAGCGCGCACCGCTTCTGTGCCTCGGTCCGGGCGCGGCGGCGGCGATGGAACAGGCGCGTCGGGTGCGCGCGCTCGGCGGCGAGGCGGTCGAGGCACCGGGGCTTGACCCCGACGCCTTGCGCAGCCTGACGGGCTTTGCCGGGGCCGTGCACTGGGGCGACGCCGAGGCGCAGCGGCCCCATGCGCAGGCGCTGGCGCAGCGAAATGGGCCGATCCTGCCGTTGATCGGCATGCCGGACCTCGGCCATGTCCGGCTGGAGCGTCACGTCTGCATCGACACCACCGCCTCGGGCGGCAATGCGCAACTGCTGGCCGAGGTCGGCACGGCTTGACGCATCGGCGCGGATCGGGAACCCTGCTGCGATGTTCCCGATCCGCGACCACAACCCCTCGGGGCGCACGCCCTACCTGACCTGGGCGCTGATCGTGCTCAACGTGGGGGTGTTCCTGGCCTACTGGCCGTTCCTGACCTCGGACTATGCCCTGGCCGAGTTCTATGACCACTGGGGGCTTGTGCCGCTCTATGTGACCGAGGGGCACGATCTGCACGGGCTTCTGACCTCGATGTTCCTGCATGGCGGCTGGATGCACCTGATCGGCAACATGCTGTTCCTCTACATCTTCGGCGACAACATGGAAGACGAGATGGGGCACCTACCCTTTCTTCTGTTCTACCTCGCCTCCGGCCTCGCCGCCGCCGGATTGCAGATCTGGATGGACCCTTACTCGCGCATCCCGATGGTCGGCGCGTCGGGGGCCATCGCGGGCGTGATGGGCGGGTATCTGCTGCTGTTTCCGCGGGCACGGGTGGATGTCTTCGTCTTCTTCATCATCATCTTCCGCATCGTGCCCGATCCCGGCCTGGATGATGCTGGGCCTGTGGTTCGGGCTGCAACTGTTCAGCGGCCTGTCCACGCCGTCCGACGAAGGCGGCGTCGCGTTCTGGGCCCATGTCGGGGGGTTCGCTGCAGGGGCCGTCTTTGCGCTGCCGCTCTGGCTGCGCCTTGGCGGACGCGGATTCTGGAGCCGGACGCATGGCGTGCCGCCGCATCCGGTCGCGACCTATCCGATCAGCCGCAGCCGTATCCCGATGGTGCGACGCAAATGAGGGGCACCTGCCACTGCGGCGCGGTCGAGATCGAGGTGACGCTGGCCGATGGTCTGGCGACGGCCCGGCGCTGCGACTGCTCGTTCTGCGCCCGGCGCGGAGCCGTTGTCGTCACGGCGGCGCTCGGCGACCTGACAGTGGTGCGCGGCGCGGACAACCTGACGCTCTACCAGTGGAACACGCGCACCGCGAAGCACTGGTTCTGCAAGACCTGCGGCATCTACACCCATCACCAGCGGCGGTCGAACCCGAACGAGCTTGGCGTGAACGTGGCGATCCTGGAGGGCGTGAACCCGCGCGACCTGGGCGACATTCCCTGGACGGACGGTCGCAACCATCCTTCGGACCGGGCGTCGTCCGGCCCGCGCCCTACCCCCGGATGATGTCCCGGAACCCTTCGAACAGCGCGGCATTTCCGGCGACGATCGCGCCCTTCTCGAACGGGTCGTCGCCTTCGCGGATACCGCTGACAAAGCCGCCCGCCTCGCGCACGATCACCATGCCTGCCGCCATGTCCCAGGCCTGGATGCCGCGCTCCCAGTAGCCGTCATATCGACCGGCCGCGACATAGGCGAGGTCGAGCGCCGCCGCCCCCCACCGCCGCACCCCGGCGCAGACCGGCATCAGCCGCGCCATGTCCTGCAACGACGCGGGCAGGGTGCCCTTGCCGCCGAAGGGGATGCCGGTCGCAAAGACCGCCTCGATCATCGACCGGCGCCCCGACACGCGGATTCGCGTGTCGTTCAGCCAGGCACCCGCGCCCTTTTCGGCCACGAACATCTCGTCCTTGGCCGCGTCGAACACCACGCCGGCCACGATCTCGCCCTTGTGCTCCAGCGCGATGGACACCGCCCAGTGCGGCAGCCCGTGGAGGAAGTTGGTCGTGCCGTCCAGCGGATCGACGATCCAGCGCCGCGTCGGGTCCTGCCCGTCGGCACCACCCGTCTCTTCCCCCAGCCAGCCGTATGTCGGGCGCCCGCCGAGAAGTTCTTCCTTGATGATCCGCTCTGCCTCGCGGTCGGCCTTCGTGACGAAATCGCCCGGACCCTTGGTCGAGACCTGAAGGTTCTCGACCTCGCGGAAGTCCTTCACAAGGCTGCGGCCCGCCTTGCGGGCGGCCTTGATCATCAGGTTCAGGTTGGCACTGCCTTGCATCGCGGAGGGCTCCAGACTGTCAGCGCGTGCGTATAGGCGGGATGGCCTGCGAAGGAAAGAGGGCCGACCGGGCGCGGCATTCAGAATTCTGTCGATTCGCTGTTCACGCCCAGTGGCGCTATGGGTCGCAATTGTCGTATTGTCGCACGCATTGCAACTTAGGAGCTTCCCAGATGAAAGCTGTCATTCTCGCCGCTGCCATCGCCGTCACCGGCCTGTCGGGCTGCGTCAACACCGGCACCACCTCGACCGTCTCGCAGGCGCAAACGCTGAGCGGAACCATTGTGAGCGTCCGCCCGGTGACGGTCAGCAACAACACCGACCAGGTCGCAGGGGCCGTCGCGGGGGCCGTCGTGGGCGGGATCGTGGGCAACCAGTTCGGCGGCGGCACGGGCCGCGACGTGATGACCGGCCTCGGCGCGCTTGGCGGCGCGGCGGCGGGCAGCCGTCTGGCAGCGGGCGCGAACACCCGGACCACGAACGAATGGACCGTGCGCCTCGCCGATGGCCGCACCGTCGCCGTGGTGCAGGACGGTTCCTTCCGTGTCGGCCAGAAGGTCAACGTGGTGGTCCAGGGCAATTCGACCCGGCTCGTCGCGGCCTGACCGGACGGGGCGGCGCGCCCGGCGCGCGCTGCCCTACCCCCGCGGACCGATCGGGGACAGGGTCGCCCCCCATCATCTGCTCGCTCACCTCGCGCAGCAGCTTGCGCCGGATCGCGCGCGGAAAATCGCGCGGGCCGTCGGCGACCTCGACAAAGGCATCCACGCCTCGGATCACCTGTTCCTCGTAGTAGCGCACGATGTCGCGCTCGTAGGACCGGATCGCCAGCCCGTTCACCTGCACATCCCCGAAATCCTCAAGCTCGTAGACCGCGCGCGGGGACAGGCCGGCATTGTTCTGCCCGTCGCCCGACACGTCAATCACCCGGCGGTCGCAGGGCGGTGCCTCGGCAATCAGCGCACGCCCGAAGCGCAGCGCCTCGCCCAGTGCCGTCGTCCCGCCCGAATTCACCCGCTCGTGCCCGGCCACCTTGCTGCGCAGCGCCGCCAGATCGGCCTCGTTCCGGATCAGCGTCCAGTCGACGACGAGGGTCTGCTGCTCGATCCGGCTCCATTCATAGAGAGCCAGCGCAACGGGCGCGCCCTGCGTCAGCAGGGCCGCGACCACGGCGGGATCGGCCAGCGCATCGAGCAGGCCTTGCTTCTGCGTCACGTAATCCTTGGCGGAAACCGAGCGGGACACGTCGAAGGCCAGCGCCAGCGCAAGACGGCACTCCGCCCGCGCTTCGCCTGCCAGGATGACCAGGCCCATTGCCCAGCCCAGAACATGTCTCGCCATTCGCCGTGCCCCTTTTGGCTTTTATCCTACACCGAGGGCGCGGTTTGGCACCCTCATTCCGGCGAAATCGAAACGGGCTGAGGTCACGATCGGGTCAGCCTGGCTGCCGTTCAGGTTGAAGAATGCCGTTTGATGCATATCAAGGCAGGTGCGGAAGCCGGGTTGCACGTTCATACTCACAGCGATTCATCGTCCGGTCCCGGCAGAGGAAGCACCGATGACCCTGTACAGCCCGCAGGTCGCCCGGCCCTACCAGGCCTATATCGACGAGCTGCAATCCCTGTCTTCCGCGCCCGGCGATGCGCGCTTCGCCGCGCGCCAGCTTCTGGAGCTTCACGCCGAGGCGGCAGGCCGCGCGGCGCCGACGATCCTTGAGCTCGGGGTCGGCAGCGGGCAGAGCACCCGTGCCTTTCTGAACGCCATCGCCGGCAAGCCGGCGGCCCGGCTGATCTCTGTCGATATCGAGGACTGTTCGGGTGCCGCCGCGTCGCACCAGTGGACCTTCGTGCAGGGGGATTCGGGGGACGCCGCCGATGTCCTTGCGCGTCAACCCGTGCTGCGGCAGGGGATCGACATCCTCTATGTCGATTCGCTCCACAAGGCCGAACATGTGCTGAAAGAGGTGGGCGGCTACTATCCCTATCTGAACGCGGGGGCAGTCGTGTTCCTCGACGATGTCGACAGCTTTCCCTACATGTTTGGCCAGCGGAAGGACAATGTCGCCAAGGAGATCGACAACCGCGCCATCGACCGGCTGGTCGAGCGCATCTTCTGGGCGAACCGGGGCGATCTTGACCTGACGTTGTTCCGGGGCTCCACCGGCCTTGCGCGGCTGGACAAGTGCAGCCCACGCGGCGCGCCCTTCCTACAGCCCCTGCCTTGCCGCGAACGCCAGAGCCGGTGGGCCTGGCGCTTGCTCTACCGGATCCTCGGCCGCCAGAGCTACAAGCACCACAAGGCCGGTGCGTCCAGCCTGGTCCTCGATCCCGGCAAATACGGCTGACCTTCCCCGGCGAGGCGACCATCGTGGACGCACGGCCGCCGCTGCGCGGCCAGCCACCTGTTGTGCCCCACGGAACTTTGCGGCAAGAGCAGGGGGCAACTTCCAAAGGAAAGGGGACGAGCGATGGACTACGGCAAGTCAGGCAACCCCGCCACCCGCAAGAACGCCCCCCGCCATGTGGAGCACAACGCCAAGGGCACCGAGAAGAACCCCTATGGCCAGCAACCGCCCAAGGCCGAACTTCTGGCGAAGCTGAAGGCGGCGGCAGAGGCGAAGAAGAAGGGGTGAGGGGGAGTCCCCGTGACGCGATGGATGACGATGTCGTCACACGCCGCTACACACCCACGGATATGGCCGCCTGTCTGGCAATCTTCGACAGCAATGTTCCCACGTTCTTTGCGCCGGAAGAGCGGGCCGACTTCCAGCAGTTCCTTGCAGACGCCAATGCGGCGGGCAGCCCCTATCTTGTGCTGACACGCAACGGCGCGGCAGTTGCCAGCGGGGGGTTGATGGTCGATCTCAAGGAACGGTGCGCGGTTTTGGCTTGGGGGATGGTCCAGAAAATCCTTCATGGGCAGGGCCTTGGAACATTGCTGACGACGGCCAGGCTGGAGATGGCACGCGAAACACCTGGGATCGACAGGCTGAATCTGGCCACGAGCCAGCATACCCGTGGCTTCTATGAGAAGCTGGGGTTCACCGTCACAACGATCACAGAGGGCGGTTTCGCACCGGGTCTCGATCGCGTGGACATGACCTTGCGCCTGCGCTGACAGGCCGGGCATGCCCCTCGAGTAGCCAGCCCCTCACCCCCGCTGCAACTTCACCGGCTCGCTCCGCCCCAGCCGCAGGAAATGCGCCATGAAGGGCTTGGTCGCGTCCTCGGTCCGTGTCGCGGCGTAGAGGCGCTTGGTGATCACCCCCGGCCCCAGCGGGCGCGTCACGTAGTCCGCGTTGGACTTCACGTCGCGCAGGACCCAGTCGGGCAGCACGCTGACCCCGCGGTTCGCGGCCACGAGCATCAGGATCACCGCCGTCAGCTCCACCTGCCGCTGGCCGCGCGGCTCCACCCGCGCGGGCGTCAGCACCTCGGTGAACACGTCCAGCCGGTCGCGCGCCACGGGATAGGTGATCAGCATCTGGTCGCGGAAATCCTCGGCCACGATCACCTCTTTCGCTGCCAGCGGGTTCGATGCCGCCGCCACGAACATCGGGTGATAGTCGAAGAGCGGGTTGAAGGTGATCCCGTCCAGCTTCACCGGGTCGGACGAGATCACAAGGTCCACCTCCTCGCGGTTCAGCGCGGGCAGCGCCTCGAAGGCCAGGCCCGCGCGGATGTCCACGTCCACGTCGGGCCAGGCGCGGCGGAACAGTTCCAGCACCGGGAAGAGCCAGTCGAAGCAGGCGTGGCATTCGATGGCGATGTGCAGGCGTCCGGTCTTGCCGGACTTCAGCGCCGTGAACTCCTCTTCCAGCGCGTCGATCTCGGGCAGGATGCGCTCGGCGAGCTTCAGCATCCGAAGGCCCGCCGCCGACAGGGTCATGGGCTTCGAGCGGCGCACGAACAGCTCGATCCCCGCCTGTTCCTCCAGCCCCTTCACCTGATGGCTCAGCGCCGACTGGGTCATGTTCAGCATGTCCGCCGCCTTGGCCAGCCCCCCGGCCTGATGGATCGCGCGGATCGTGCGCAGGTGGCGGAACTCCAGATGCATCCCAGTGTGATCCTCATATTGATGATGAGTATTATGAATTTGTCTCACATGAACCGATCTGAGACAAGGGAGGCAACCAAGGAGCCTGCCCATGCCCGTTTCGCCCCGCGTCTCGTTCGAGTTCTTCCCCCCGCAAACGCTCGATGCGTCCTTTCGCCTGTGGGAGACTGTGCAGACCCTTGCGCCCCTGCGGCCCAACTTCGTGTCGGTCACCTACGGGGCGGGCGGCACGACGCGGAAACTGACGCATGAGGCGGTCAGCACGATCCACCGCAACTACGGCCTCAACGTCGCGGCGCATCTGACCTGTGTCGACGCAACGCGCGCCGAGACGCTGGAGATCGCCCAGTCCTATGCCGAGGCGGGCGTGACCGAGATCGTGGCGCTGCGCGGCGATGCCCCCAAGGGTGCCGCCCGGTTTACCCCCCATCCCGAGGGCTTCGCGAACTCGGTCGAGTTGATCGAGGCCCTCGCCGCGACTGGCAAGTTCACCCTGCGGGTCGGCGCCTATCCCGAACGCCACCCCGATGCGGCCGATGCCCAGGCCGATGTGCAATGGCTGAAGCGCAAGATCGACGCGGGGGCCAGCAGCGCGATCACGCAGTTCTTCTTCGAGGCCGAGACCTTCCTGCGCTTCCGCGATGCCTGCGCCGCGGCCGGGATCACCGCCCCGATCATTCCGGGCATCCTGCCCATCACCAGCTGGGACGGGGCGAAACGCTTCGCCGCCCGCTGCGGCGCGCATGTGCCGCAGCGCCTGGACGAGGCGTTCCACATGGCCGTGCGCGACGGGCGCGAGGATCTGCTGGCGCTGACCCATTGCACGACGCTCTGCACGCGGCTGATCGAGGAAGGGGTGCAGGACCTGCACTTCTACACGCTCAACCGCCCGCACCTGACGCGCGAGGTCTGCCACGCCCTGGGCGTCACCGCCCCCGTTGCGCTGGAAAAGGTCGCCTGAGGGTCCGCGCGACAGGCCGCTTGCCCGCCCCCGCCAATCGGCTATCGTCGGCGCAGCCCGAAAGGACGCGCCCGTGCCGAAACCCATCTTCCTGCTGAACGGCCCCAACCTGAACCTCCTCGGCCTGCGCCAGCCCGAGGTCTATGGCCGCACGACACTGGCCGAGGTGGAGGCGGAGTGCGCGGCTTTGGCCGCCACCCTTGGCCTTGAGGTGCGGGCGCGTCAGTCCAACCACGAGGGCCAGATCATCGACTGGATTCACGAGGCGCGCGATGCGGCCTCGGGCATCGTCATCAATCCCGGCGCCTTCACCCATACGTCCATCGCCATCCTCGATGCGCTGAACGCCTTCGACGGCCCGGTGCTGGAGGTGCACATCTCGAACATCCACCGGCGCGAGGCGTTCCGGCATCATTCCTACGTCTCGACCCGCGCCGAGGGCGTGATCGCGGGCTTCGGGACCGAAGGCTATCTGCTTGCGCTGCGCCGCATGGCCACGCTGCTGGGGGGAAACTGATGGACCTGCCCGTGAACCGCTTCAAGCAGGCCCTGCGCGAGGGTCGCCAGCAGATCGGCCTGTGGAACTCGATCCCCGGCCCGGTGGTGGCCGAGGCCATCGCGACCGCCGGCTACGACTGGATCGTGATCGACACCGAGCATTCGCTGACCGACGTGCCCGATACCATCGTGTCGATGCAGGCGATGGCCGCCTACCCCGTTACCCCGGTTGTCCGCGCCGCCTGGAACGACCTCGTGCTTATCAAGCGCTACCTCGACCTCGGGGTGCAGACGCTTCTGATCCCCTTCGTCCAGTCGGCGGACGAGGCGAGGGCGGCGGTCGAGGCGATGCGCTATGCGCCACGCGGCATCCGGGGCGTGGCGGGCATGACGCGGGCGAACCGCTACGGCTCGGTGCAGAACTACATGGCGCGGGCCGAGGATCAGCTCTGCCTGCTCGTGCAGGTCGAGACGGTGCAGGCCCTCGACCGGATCGAGGAGATTGCGGCGGTGGACGGGGTCGACGGCCTGTTCATCGGGCCGAACGACCTTGCGGCCAGCATGGGCTTCCCCGGGCAGATGCTTCACCCCGAGGTGCAGGCGGCCATCGAGGATGCGATCCGCCGCATCACCGCCACCGGCAAGGCCGCCGGGATTCTCACCTTTGACCCGGCCTTCACCCGCACCTGCATGTCCTGGGGCACCCGGTTCACCGCCGTGGGCATGGACCTTGCGCTTCTGGTGCAGGCCGCCCGGGCGCTCGCCACGGATTTCCGCAAGGTCTGACCGGCGCGCGGGCGGAGGGAGCGGATGCCTCCGGCGGGGATAATCGGGGACAGAGAATGGAGGGGAATACGGCAGACAGGTTTCGCTGGCACCCTGACGCGCGGCTCTTCGGCGCGGACGGCGCAGAGACAGCGCGCGAGGTGCCTGCGGCGTCCGTCATCGCCGATCGACCCGGCCCTGCGGCCCTCGCCGCCGCCCTCGCCGCGTCCGCCTTGGGTCATGCCTTCCGCGTCGGCGCGGTGGACCTGCCACGCTCCTGAACCGGGCGACCCCCCGAGCTTCGAGACGCTGACCTCCGGCTCCACCGGCACCCCGCGCCGCATCCGCCGCAGCCAAGCCTCGTGGATCGCCAGCTTCGCCGTGAACAAGGCCCTCTTCGCCATCCACCCCGGTACGGTCGTGGCCGTGCCCGGTCGCCTCAGCCAATCGCTGGCGCTCTATGGTTCCCTCGAGGCGCTGCATCTGGGCGCGGCCCTGCACCTGCTCGACGGGTTGCGCCCCGACCGGATGGCGGCCGCCCTGATCGACCGGGGCGTGCAGCTTCTCTACGCAACCCCGGCCCAATTGCGCCTGATCCTCGACGCGCCCGCGCCCCCGGCCCCCGCGATGCGTTTGATCGTCTGCGGCGGCGCAAAGCTCGACATGGCCACCCGCACGGCCCTCGCCGCCCGCTTTCCCGAGGCGCAGGTGCGCGAGTTCTACGGCACGTCCGAGGCGAGCTTCATCACGCTCGCCGACGAAGCCGCCCCCCCGCAGTCCGTCGGCACCCCCTATCCAGGCGTCGAAATCGATCTGCGCGGGCCGGACGGCGCACAGCAGATCTGGGTGCGCTCGCCCTATCTCTTCGAGGGCTACGCGGGCGATCCCGGCACGGCCCGCTGGCAGGACGACTGGCTGTCCACGGGCGAGATCGCCCGATGGGAGGGGCCGCACCTGATCCTGTCGGGGCGCGCCGACCGCATGGTGACGGTCGCCGACCGGAACGTCTTTCCGGAAGAGATCGAGGCCTTTCTCCTGTCGCAGCCCGGGGTCCTCCGCGCTGCCGTCCTGCCCAGACCGGATCGCAAGCGCGGCCATGTTCTCGCCGCCATCGTGGAAGGGGGCGATCCCGAGGCGCTGCTCGCGGCCTGCCGCCGGACGCTCGGCCCCATCGCCGCGCCCCGGCACCTCCACCGTGTCGCGGACTGGCCGATGCTCCCCTCGGGCAAGACGGACCTTGCGGCGCTACAACGGCGGTTCGGATGACAGCCTTCCTGACCGCCGCGTTCCGAACCGCCGTGATCCCGCGCGGCGGGGCTTTCGCCGGGCTCGACCTGCATGATCTGGCGGCCCCGCTTGTGCGAGCCTGCCTTGCGGAAGGCGGCCTCGACCCCGACGAGGTCTCTGACCTGATCCTCGCCAATGCCCTGGGCGCGGGCGGCAATCCCGCGCGCCTCACCGCCCTCGCCGCGGGCCTGCCCGAGCGCGTGCCCGGCCTGACCATCGACCGGCAATGTGCGGGCGGGCTCGACGCGATCCTGCTCGCGAAGGCCATGGTCGAGAGCGGTATGGCCGAGGCGGTGCTGGCGGGAGGCGTCGAAAGCTTCTCGCGCCGCCCGCTTCGGCTGCGCACCGATCCCCGGGGCGGCCCGCCCGTGCCCTACGACCGCCCGCCCTTCACGCCCTGGTCCGACCGCGACCCCGAGATGGCCGAGGCGGCGGCGGCTCTGGCGGATCGGCTTGGGATATCTCGGGCCCGACAAGACGACTGGGCCATCGCCAGCCACGCCCGCGCCCGCACGGCGGCCCGCCGGATGACGGCCGAGATCGTGCCGCTCCAAGGCCAGACCGCCGACGCCTTCACGCGCGACCTGACGCCCCGCCTTGCTTCCCGCGCGCGCGCCGTCACCGGCCCGATCACCGCCGCCAATACCGCGGTTGAGGCCGATGCCGCCGCCCTTTGCCTCGTCGTTTCCGACCGCTTCGCCGCCCGCGCCCCTCGCGCCCTGCGGCTGAGCGAGGGCGTCACCCTTGGTGCCGCGCCCGAGGACCCCGGCCTCGCGCCCATCCCCGCAATCCACGCGGCCCTTGCCCGCGCGGGCCTGCGCCCACAGGACCTGTCGGTGGCCGAGATCATGGAGGCTTACGCCGTGCAGGCCATCGCCTGCGTCGAGGGGGCGGGGCTGGACCCCGCCATCGTCAACCCCGGCGGCGGCGCGCTTGCGCGCGGGCACCCCATCGGGGCCTCGGGGGCGATCCTCGCCGTCCGTTTGTTCCACGAGTTGCGCTCGGGCCATGGCCTTGCCGCCATCGCGGCCGCCGGTGGGCTGGGATCGGCGCTGGTGCTCTCGGCCTGACCGCTCAGGCCCGCGACAGAAGCGCGCCGGGGCGCATCCGGGCAATTCCCTGGGTCACCAGCCCCGCCAGCACCGCCTTGATCAAGTCGCCAGGCAGGTAGAGCGCGGCCAGCGCCAGCGGCAGTGGCAGCCCTTCGCGCAGCGCCATGCCCGAGGTCTGCGCCTCGGTCAGCCGCGCCGCAAGAACCGGGATGCCGATGGCATAGAGCACCACGATGCCCCCCAGCACCGCGCCCGTGAAGGCCGCGAGACCCACGCCCGCCCGCCACTTCTCGACAATCCAGCCTGCGACGAAGGCCGCGATGGGAAAGCCGATCAGGAACCCCGCCGACGGCCCCGCAAAGACGCCCAGGCCCCCGCGCCCACCCGACAGAAGCGGCAGGCCAAGCGCCACCAGCAGCAGGAACAGAAGCACCGCCAGCGCCCCCCGTTTCGCGCCAAGCACAGTGCCGCAGAGCATGATCCCCAGCGACTGCGCGGTGATCGGAACCCCCACCGCCAGCGTGATCTGCGGCACCATCCCCAGCACCGCGATCAGCGCGGCGAAGAGGGCGACATAGGTCAGGCTGCGTTCCATGGGCTTCTCCCTAGCGGTGGCGGTGCTTACCGCACCCCGCCCCGCGCCCGCAAGGCGTCCGCCACATGCTCCGCATCGTCCAGCGCCGCCAGCGTCACCGGCACCACGACCCGCCACCCGACCCGCCGGGGCGAGCGCGCGCGCCACGCCTCGCGCAATTGCGCCGCCCGCTCGGACAGCTCTGGCACGAAGCGGATCACAAGGGCGATGGCCAGCGCCAGCATGCGGGGCGACAGGCCAAGGCGCGCCAGCGGCGCGGCCAGACGCTCCACCACCACGATCATGTCGGAAAGCCGCGTCGTCATCGTCACGAGGTTCGCCGCCGCCACCGCCGCGATCAGCCGCAGGGCAACCGTTGCACCCGCCTCCGGTGCCCCGATCCAGGAATGCCACAGCGCCAGGATTACCAAGAAGGGCCAGAGCGGGCGCAGCATCCGGAGGCCCGCGCGGAGGAACGGCCATCCCCCCGGCAGGTAGAGCGCACCCACCCCCGCCAGCGCCAGCCCGAGCGCCCCCGGCCCGCGCAGCGCGAAGAGTCCCACCGTGAACAGGCATAGCGCCGCCAGCTTCCAGCCTGCGGCCACCCGGTGCCAGGGCGTCTCAACCGGCGAGGTCAGTGTCAGCATCCGCCCCTCCCAGCCGCGTCATCTCGGCGCCGAAGGCCGCCAGCACCTCGCCCGCCGCCCCGTCCGCGACCAGGCGCCCGCCCTCCAGCCACAGCACCCGATCCATTCCCGCGAGCGCCGCGGGGTCGTGCGAGATCACCACCACCCGCTGCTCCAGCCCGTCCAGCATGCGCGCCAGCCGCATCCGGGCGGGCAGGTCGAGCGAGGCGAAAGGCTCGTCGAGCAGGACGGTTGCGGGTTCCATCGCCAGCACCGCCATCAGGCACAGCATCTGCCGCTGCCCCTGGCTCAGGGTCGAGACGGCGACCCCTGCCCAATGCGCCCGCCCCGCGCGCGCCAGGACCTCCCGCGCCGTAGTCCGCGCCTCGGCCTCGCTGCGTCCCTGCTGTCGCAGACCAAAGGCCAGCTCCTCCTCCACCGTGGGAAACAGGATCTGGTGGTCGGGGTTCTGGAACAGGATGCCGATGCGCGACAGCACCGCCTTGCGGTCTCCCGCAGGGTCGATCCCGTCGACCCGCACGCGGCCTTCGCTCGGCGCGACCAGCCCCGCCATAAGCCGCAACAGCGTCGTCTTGCCCGACCCGTTGCGCCCGACGATGCCGATGCGCGCCTCGGTCAGATGCGCCGTCACCCCCGAGAGCAGGGCCTTGCCTCCCACGCCATAGCCGACATTCTCCATGAAAATGCCGGTCTCGGCGGAAGGGGCGGCGGTCATTGCGGAAACCCGGTCAAGCGCAATCATTGCGCCTGATACGCGCCCGCCCTGCGCTTGCCAACAGAAAGGGGCCCCAAACGAGGCCCCCTGCTTCTTTTCGGTCCCAAGTACCCTGGGGGTGATGAGCGACCAGAAACCCTCCGGTGGAGGGTTTCCGCGAAGAACGCCCGGCCCGTGGCCGGGCCGGGACTGGGGGGTGAAACCCCCGGTCCGCGCTCAGGCCGCGCGCGCGGCGGCCACGGACTCTTCCAGGATGTCCATCGCTTCGGCGAAATGTGCGTCCGGAATGGTGATCGGCGCGAGGAAGCGGATCACGTTCCCATAGACGCCGCAGGTCAGCAGGATCAGCCCGCGCTTCAACGCCTCGGTCCGCACCCGGCCCGTCAGGCCCGCATCCGGCTCGTGCGTCGAGGGGTTGGCGAATTCCACGGCCACCATGAAGCCCGGGCCGCGAATGTCGCTGATCTCGGGCGTCACCGACCGGATCGCCTCCAGCCGCTGTTTCAGCCGCCCGCCCAGCTCGTTCGCGCGGGCGCAGAGGTCTTCCTCCTCGATCACGTCGAGCACGGCATTGGCCGCGGCGATGCCCAGCGGATTGCCGCCATAGGTGCCGCCCAGGCCCCCCGGATGCGCCGCGTCCATCAGGCTCGCCTTGCCGGTCACGGCGGCGAGCGGCAGGCCGCCCGCCAGCCCCTTGGCCATCGTCGTCAGGTCGGCCGCGACGCCATATTGCTCCATCGCGAAGAGATGCCCGGTGCGTGCGAAGCCGGTCTGCACCTCGTCCGCGATCATCACGATGCCATGCTCGTCGCACAGCTTGCGGATGCCGCGCACCAGGTCCTTCGGCGCGGGGTAGAACCCGCCCTCGCCCTGCACCGGCTCGAAGATGATCGCGGCGACGCGCGCGGGATCGAGATCGGCCTTGAAGAGCTTCGTCAGCCCCGCCATCGCATCGTCGGTGGTGACGTGGTGCACCTCCTGCGGGAAGGGGACGTGATAGACATCGGGCATCATCGCGCCGAAGCCCTTCTTGTAGGGCTCCACCTTGCCGGTCAGCGCTCATGCCCATGAAGGTCCGCCCGTGGAAGGCCCCGCCAAAGGCCACCACCGCCGAGCGCCCCGTGGCAATGCGCGCGATCTTGACCGCGTTTTCGCAGGCCTCGGCGCCGGTCGTCACGAACACCGTCTTCTTCGGGAAATCGCCCGGCACGGCGGCGTTCAGGCGCTCGGCAAGGCGGATGTAGGACTCATAGGGCAGCACCTGATGGCAGGTATGAGTGAAGCGGCTCATCTGCTCGGTCACCGCCGCCATCACCTTGGGGTGGCAATGCCCGGTGTTCACCACGGCGATTCCGGCTGCGAAGTCGATGTAGCGGTTGCCCTCGATATCCCAGACCTCGCTGTTCAGTGCGCGGTCGGCATAGATCTGGGTCATCATCCCCACCCCGCGCGAGATTGCGTCGTCGCGGCGGCGGGCTACATCGGCGTTCAGCATGTCTGGCTCCATCATCGCCCGGCGCGCGCCCCTGCGCCGCCTCGGCATCTTCGTGCTGCGCACAATATGATCAAATTCCGGTCCGGGTTCAATGGGCATTGGTCGCGCGGCCGGGGAACGTCCATGGCGCGCATGGTCAGCAGGTCTAGTGCAAGCGAGGCGAAAAAACTTCGCGGCGCGCATCACGGTTTACGCCGCATTAACCCTGGGCGCGCATGGTGCCCCTGCGAATGAGGCGAGGTTCTCGATGGCTGAAGCTCTGTTGTCGTCTACCACACCCTCCACCCCACACACCCCGGACGATGACGGATCGTCGTGGCTCCGCCTCATTCGCTCCCGCCGCGTCGGCGCGGTGACGTTTCACCGCCTGATCTCGGAACATGGATCAGCGTCGGCGGCGCTGGCTGAATTGCCGGCGATTGCCCGGGCTGCGGGGGTGGAGAATTACGCCCCCTGCCCGGTCGAAGTGGTCCGCCAGGAAATGGCACAGGCGCGCCTCGTCGGGGCGCGCCTGATCCTTTGGGGGACGCCCGACTATCCGGCGGCGCTGATGGACCTGCCCGATGCGCCACCGGTTCTCTGGGCGCAGGGGAATGTCGCGCTGCTCAACCGGCCGATGGTGGCCATGGTCGGGGCGCGCAACGCCTCCAGCCTCGGGCTGCGCATGGCGCGGCGTCTGGCCGAGGGGTTGGGCGAGGCGGGGCATGTGATCGTCTCGGGACTTGCGCGCGGGATTGACGCGGCCGCCCACGATGCCGCGTTGCCGACCGGCACGGTGGCGGTGCAGGCAGGCGGCGTCGACGTGATCTACCCCGAGGAAAACGCGGCCCTCGCCGCGCGGATCGCCACCGAAGGCTGCCGCATCTCGGAACAGCCGATGGGCCTTGTCCCCCAGGCGCGCCACTTTCCGCTGCGCAATCGCATCGTCTCGGGCCTCGCGCGCGCAGTGGTGGTGGTCGAGGCTGCGGCGCGGTCCGGCAGCCTGATCACCGCGCGCACCGCGCTCGACCAGGGGCGCGAGGTTCTGGCGGTGCCGGGCCACCCCTTCGATGCCCGCGCCGCCGGGTGCAACATGCTGCTGCGCGACGGCGCGACGCTGATCCGCAGCGCGAGCGACGTGATCGAGGCGATCGGCCGTCCCGCAGGCACCGCGCCCCAGACACGCGCGGCTTCCGTACGCGCGCTGCCCCCGGCTCCCGAACGGCATGGGGCGCAACCAGATATCGGCACATTGCATCGCCTGATCCTCGACCGGCTCGGACCGGAACCGCTGGCCGAGGACCAGCTGATCCGCGACCTCTCGCTGCCCGCCGCGCAGGTCTCGCCCGAACTCATCGCGCTGGAGCTTGAGGGGCACATCCTGCGCCAGCCCGGCGGGCTTCTGTCGCGCGCGGTCTAGCCGCTCCTACCCGCGCCCCCCGCGCGCATTCAGGATCGCGCAAGCCCCACGAAATCGTTGCTCTTCAATGGGTTGACATAGGCTACGTAGCCCGGCGCGGCTTCGACGCGGCCAATCCCCGCGCGGCCCGCGCCTCCATTGACATTGCGCCCCCCGCTCCCATCTTGCCGCGCCATGCCCCACGGGGCGCGCCGTCCGCTTTGAATCGAGGTCTTGATGCCCGTCGTCGTCGTCGAATCCCCGGCCAAAGCCAAGACAATCAACAAGTATCTCGGCCCCGACTACACGGTCCTCGCCTCCTACGGCCATGTCCGCGACCTGCCGCCCAAGGACGGCTCGGTCGACCCCGACGACGGGTTTCGCCATGACCTGGGAAGTCGCGGCCGAAGTCGAAGAAGCACGTCCGCGCCATTGCCGAGGCGCTGAAGACCGACGATACGCTGATCCTCGCCACCGACCCCGACCGCGAGGGCGAGGCGATCAGCTGGCACCTGCAAGAGGCGCTCGCCTCATCGCTGAAGAAGGGCAAGACCGTCAGCCGCGTCACCTTCAACGCCATCACCAAGGCCGCCGTGACCGAGGCGATGGCGCACCCCCGCCAGGTCGACCGCCGCTGGTCGAGGCCTATCTGGCCCGCCGCGCGCTCGACTACCTCGTGGGCTTCACCCTCTCGCCGGTCCTGTGGCGCAAGCTGCCCGGCGCGAAATCGGCAGGCCGCGTGCAGTCGGTCTGCCTGCGCCTGATCGTCGAGCGCGAGCTGGAGATCGAGGCCTTCCGCGCCCGCGAATTCTGGACCGTCGCCGCGACCCTCGTCACCCCGCGCGGGCAGGAATTCGAGGCCCGCCTGACCGTGCTTGGCGGCAAGAAGCTCGACAAGTTCGACATCCCCACCGAGACCGCCGCCGAGCTGGCCGTGCAGGCTGTCCAGTCCCGCCCCCTCGCCGTCAAGTCGGTCGAGGCGAAGCCCGCCAGCCGCAACCCCTACCCGCCCTTCATGACCTCGACCCTCCAGCAGGAGGCGAGCCGCAAGTTCGGCATGGGCGCCAAGCAGTGCATGTCGACCGCGCAGCGGCTCTACGAGGCCGGCCACATCACCTACATGCGCACCGACGGCATCGACATGGCCCCCGAGGCCGTGATGGCCGCGCGCGACGAGATCAAGCGGCGGTTCGGCGCGTCCTACGTCCCCGACAGCCCGCGCATGTACAAGAACAAGGCCAAGAACGCGCAGGAAGCGCATGAATGCATCCGCCCGACCGACATGGCGGCTGCGCCCGATACGCTGCGGCTCGAGGCCGACCAGAAGAAGCTCTACGACCTGATCTGGAAGCGCACGCTGGCCAGCCAGATGGCGGCGGCCCGGCTGGAGCGGACGACGGTCGACGTGACCAGCCCCGACGGTCAGGTGGAGCTGCGCGCGACCGGGCAGGTCGTGCTGTTCGACGGCTTCCTCAAGGTCTATGAGGAAGGCCGCGACGATGACGGCGACGAGGATGGCGCGCGCCTGCCGCAGATCATGCAGGGCGAGCCGGCCGAGAAGCGCGCCGTCACGCCCGACCAGCATTTCACCCAGCCCCCGCCCCGCTACACCGAGGCGACGCTGGTCAAGCGGATGGAAGAGCTGGGCATCGGCCGCCCCTCCACCTACGCCTCGGTGCTGACCACGATTCAGGACCGCGAATACGTCCGCAAGGACAAGAACCGCCTGATCCCCGAGGACAAGGGGCGGCTGGTGACGGCCTTCCTGACCAACTTCTTCCGCCGCTATGTCGAGTACGATTTCACCGCCGACCTGGAGACGCAGCTCGACGACGTCTCGGCCGGCGAGCGGGACTACAAGGAGGTGCTCGCGCGCTTCTGGCGCGATTTCTCGGCCGCCATTGCCGAGACCGCCGACCTGCGCATCGGCGAGGTGCTGGAGAAGATCGACGACTTCCTCGCCCCGCACCTCTACCCGCCGCGCGCCGACGGCTCCGATCCGCGCGTCTGCCAGGTCTGCGGCACGGGCCGGCTGCACCTGAAGACCGCCCGCGGGGGCGGCGCCTTCATCGGCTGCGGAAACTACCCCGAGTGTCGCTTCACCCGCCCGATCTCGGTCACGGGCGATGAAGGCGCTGCGGGCTTTGCCGACGGCGCAGGTGCTGGGACAGGACGAGGACGGCCAGCCGATCACGCTGCGCAACGGTCGCTTCGGGCCTTACGTCCAGCGCGGCGAGGCGACCACCGAGGCCCCCAAGCCGCCGCGTGCCAGCCTGCCGAAAGGCTGGTCACCCGAAAGCATGACTCTGGAGCGCGCGCTTCAGTTGCTGAACCTGCCCCGTCCCATCGGCCCCCACCCCGCCGACGGCGTGCTGGTCGAGGCGGGGATCGGTCGCTTCGGGCCTTATGTGAAGCACGGGTCGGTCTATGCCAACCTGCCCGAGGTGGACGAGGTTTTCACCATCGGCATGAACCGCGCGGTCGAGGTGATCGCGCAGAAGGCGACGCGCGGTCGCGCCACCGCCACCGCGCAGCCCCTGCGCGAGCTTGGGGCCCACCCGGATGGCGGCGTGGTGCAGGTGATGCCGGGCAAGTACGGGCCGTATGTCAAATGGGAGAAGGTGAACGCCACCCTGCCCAAGGGGCTTGCTCCGGAAGAGGTGACGCTGGACGAGGCACTTGCGCTGATCGCCGAGAAGGCGGGCAAGGGCGGCAAGACCAAAGCCCCGCGCAAGGCGGCTGCCAAACCCGCCGCGAAGAAACCGGCGGCGAAGAAGGTCACCGCCAAGAAAGCCCCGGCGAAGAAAACCGCCGCCAAATCCGCTTCTGCCTGACCCCCGACGCCGCGCTGCGGCGATTGACACTGCCGCCCCCCGCGCCATAACTGCGGGGCATGAGGGGCAGAGGGGGCAGCGCATGAAGAAGGTGTATCCGGACGCGAAGGCGGCGCTCGATGGCCTTTTGTTCGACGGCATGCTGATCGCGTCGGGCGGCTTCGGCCTCTGCGGTATCCCGGAGCTTCTGATCGCCGCGATCCGCGAGGCGGGGACGAAGAACCTCACCGTCGCTTCGAACAATGCGGGCGTCGACGGCTTCGGCCTCGGCGTGCTGCTGGAATCGCCGGCAGGTGAAGAAGATGATCTCGTCCTATGTCGGCGAGAATGCAGAGTTCATGCGTCAGTACCTCTCTGGCGAGCTGGAGCTGGAGTTCAACCCGCAGGGCACGCTGGCCGAGCGGATGCGGGCCGGTGGTGCGGGCATTCCCGGCTTCTACACCAAGACCGGCGTCGGCACGGTGATCGCCGAAGGCAAGCCCGTGATGAACTTCGACGGGCAGGATTACATCCTGGAGCGCGGGATCGTGGCCGACCTGTCCATCGTCAAGGCGTGGAAGGCGGACCCGTCTGGCAACCTCGTCTTCCGCAAGACCGCGCGCAACTTCAACCCGCCTGCGGCCACCTGCGGCAAGGTCTGCGTGGTTGAAGTGGAAGAGATCGTGCCGTTGGGCAGCCTCGACCCCGATCACATCCACCTGCCCGGCATTTACGTGCACCGCCTGATCCAGGGCCAGCACGAGAAGCGCATCGAACAGCGCACCGTGCGCAAGAGGGAGACCGCCTGATGTGGGACCGCAACCAGATGGCCGCCCGCGCGGCGCAGGAGCTTCAGGACGGCTGGTACGTCAACCTCGGCATCGGCATCCCCACGCTGGTGTCGAACTACATCCCCAAGGGCATCGAGGTCACGCTGCAATCCGAGAACGGGATGCTGGGGATGGGCCCCTTCCCCTTCGAGGGCGAGGAGGATGCGGACCTCATCAACGCAGGCAAGCAGACCATCACCGAACTGCCGCAGACGGCCTTCTTCGACTCGGCGCAAAGCTTTGCGATGATCCGGGGCGGCAAGATCGCCATGGCCATCCTCGGCGCGATGGAAGTGGCCGAGAACGGCGACCTCGCCAACTGGATGATCCCCGGAAAGCTGGTGAAGGGCATGGGCGGGGCGATGGACCTTGTTGCGGGCGTGGGGCGCGTCGTCGTCGTGATGGACCATACGAACAAAGCGGGCGAGTCGAAGGTTCTGAAGGCCTGCACCCTGCCTTTGACCGGCAAGGGCGTGGTCGACCGGATCATCACCAACCTTGGCGTGTTGGATGTTGTGCCGGGCGGGTTGAAGATCGTCGAGGTCGCCGAGGGCGTGACCGAGGCGGAACTGCGCAAGGCGACGGAGGCGACGCTCGTTGACTGACCATGTGATCGAACGGGAGGTGAGCGGGCACAAGGGCCGCTATGTCATCCGCCACGGCGATGACGAGGCGGAACTGACCTATTCGATCACCTCGCCTTCGCTCGTGATCGCCGACCATACCGAGGTTCCGGACAATTTCCGGGGCACGGGCGCGGGGCTGGCACTGGTGACGCGGCTGGTCGAGGATGCGCGCGCGGAAGGGTTCAAGATCATGCCGCTCTGTCCCTTCGTGAACGCACAGCGCAAGCGCCATCCCGAATGGGCCGACGCCTTCTCGGTCTGACGCGGCAAGGGGGCGGGGCAGGCGATCCGCCTGAAAAGGTCCGGACCGTCAGTTGCTGGCCGAGATGACCTTGAACACGCAAGGGTCGGTCACAAGCTCGGGCGGGGTCAGGCACAGGCCCTGCGCCACCTGCCAGGCGGCCAGAACCTTGGGCACATAGTCGCGCGTCTCGGCATAGGGCGGGACGCCACCGTTCGCGTCGATGGCCCCCTCGCCCGCGTTGTAGGCGGCGATGACCAAGAGCGGATCGCGGTCGAAGCGTTTCATCAGCCAGTCGAGATAGGCGACCCCTCCGCGGATGTTCTGCACCGGGTCCTTCGAATTGGTGACCCCGAACCGCTCGGCCGTGGCGGGGATCAGCTGCATCAGCCCCTCGGCCCCCGCCGAACTGACGGCGTCGGGCTGCCCCGCGCTTTCGATGCCGATCACGGCCAGGGCGAGGGCGGGCGACACCTCGGTTCCCAGCGTCGCCTTCAGGATCTCGGTGCCATAGCGGTTGGCCATGTCCTGCATCTGCTGCATCCGCGGCGCGCGCACCTGGGAGCCGCCCGGCCCCTGCGCCAGCGTCGCCAGCGCCAGCGGAAAGCGACCGGACCGCGCATCGCGGCTTGCGGGAACCTTCTCCCAGAACCAGGCGTAGCTCGACGCAGGCGCAGGCACCGCGGCGGCTGGTGCCGGCGGCGCGCCGTCGGGCCTCGTGACGGGATCGAGCGTGGTTGCCTCGGTTCTCGGCTCGACCTTGGGATAGGAGGCGAGGATGCGCGCCTGCTCCGCCGGGTCGATCTGGACGGTGATGCGTTTTTCTCCGGCGACCGGGGGCTTGATCCGCTTGAAGGTAAACCCGCTGCCGGACGACAAGGCTTCGGCGCGCGCCAAGGAAGGCGCGGCCATCAGCCCCGCAAGGACCGCCAAGGTAAGAAGCCGCATGGTGCGGACGCCTGTTCTGCTCGTCTTTTTCTGTGGGCGACGATCTCAGAAAACCGGCCGCAAGGCTATCGGTTCGCGGAAATCCGACCGAACGAATCATCCACCTGCGGCACAAATGCAAGGAATGCTGTGCGAGAGGTGAAGGTTAGAAAACTTTTTCATCAACTAAATCATGCACTTAAATCGTCTCTCACGAAATTTACGCGTTGTCGAGAAATTCCCCGTTCCTGCCCAAATCGGGCCACGATTCAGGGGCCATATATACCCATGCCGAACGGAAATCGGACCGGTTCAGAGGCCGGAAGTGAAGAGACCCGACACGGCTTGACGAGTAAACTGCAAGCAAACCTCCTTGGAAAGGGACACACCATGAAACTGCTGAACATCTTCAAATCCTTCAAGAACGACGAAGCCGGCGCCGTGACCGTTGACTGGGTCGTTCTGACCGCTGCCATCGTGGGCCTGGGCCTGGTCGTCATGCAGACCGTTGGCGGCTCGATCTCGACCGCTGCCGGCGACGATCATCGCTACCGACATCGGCGAAGCTGCGTCGACCGCAGCTCGACCGCCATCGAGTAATCGAGCTCAGACTACAGTCGAGCATGGCCGCGCTTCGAAAGAAGCGCGGCCGTTACTCTTCTCTCGAGCGCGACGCTACAGTTGTAGCATGGTGGAAACGAGTCTGTTTCGCATCGCCGACATCGAAGACGCTTCACCGCCCGATCACGGCCAAAATCGTGCGATATGACGGCTAGTTCTTACCGCTGCTGATAGTCGGGATCGGGCCATCATGATGCGCCCTGGTCGCAGAAGGACAACCGGACGATGCTTCGCAAGTTGATTTCCAAGTCAAGGCAGAAGACGGCGCGGTAACGGTCGACTTCGTTGTCCTGACCGGGATCATCGTCCTTCTGGCCGTTGCCGCCTTCGCGCCCGTCAACACCGCAATCGGTGCGGCGAAGGACGACCTCGCCGAGACGATCGTCGAAAATTCCACCGACTGACCGTTGCCCCGCGGCGATCAGTCCATGAAAGCGCCGCTATTGTTTCATGTGCCTTGTTGTCGATGATCCTTTGAGCTGCGCCCTGAAAGCACCGCATGCGGCAGGGAACGGCAACAACACTCTAGGAGGTGAAGGCATGCGTTTGGTATTCGGACTGGTCTTGATCGTCGGCCTCGCGCTGGCGGGCTTTGCGGTCTACATGGCCCAAGGTTTCATCAGCCAGACCCAGGCAGAGCTGGAAAGGGAACGCGCGACGCTCGCGAAGCTCGGCCCGCTGGCCGAGGTCTTCATCGTCACGAAGCCCTTCGCCTATGGCGACGCCCTGACCGAGAAGGACGTGCGCGTGATCCCCTGGCCGAAATCCGCGATGCCGGAAGGTGCCTTTATCGACAAGGCCGCGCTGTTCCCCGAAGGCGCCAAGCCGCGCCTCGTGCTGCGCCAGATGGAGGCGTTCGAGCCGATCCTGGCCTCGAAGGTCACCGAGCCCGGCGAGGATGCCGGCATCACCACTCGACTCGCCAAGGGGATGCGCGCCTTCGCGATCAGCGTCGACGTGTCATCGGGCGTGTCGGGCTTTCTGCGCCCTGACGATACGGTCGATGTCTACTGGACTGGCTCGGTCAATCGGAAGCGATGGCGAGTTGACTCGGCTGATCGAAACGGGCGTCCAGCTTGTCGCGGTCGACCAGCAGGCCAACAGCGACAACGCGCGCAGGTGCTATCATCGCCCGTACCGTAACCGTCGAGGTCACCCCGCAGCAGGTCGCGCGCCTTGCCCAGGCACAGGCCACGGGCCGCCTGTCGCTGTCGCTTGTCGGCACGGATGACGATCAGACCGCGGAAGCCATCGATGTGGACAGCAAGGAGCTGCTTGGCATCCAGCCCGAAGCGGCACCGGAAGTGGTGCCGCAAGAGAAAGTGTGCAGCGTCAAGACCCGGAAGGGTGCCGACGTGATCGAAATGCCGATCCCCTGCACGAACTGAACGCCCTGCGGTCCACCGCATCTAGCGGTGGACCCGGTATGAACCAGCAAGATTTTCCGAGCGTGGCGTTTGAGATACATCAAAAGGCTAGTTTAACCGTTTGATTCTTGCAAAAAATCCCGGCTTGCTGCATCCTCCCTTTCAAATACGGGCATGAAGACCCGGATCGAGGCGAAAGAAAAAAGGCAGGTCACATGAGCAGCCGCTCTCTCTGGAAGGCCGGGTTTCTGGCTGTCGCGCTCGCGTCGTTCACGCAGGTGCCGGCACATTCAGAAACTCTCCGCGTGATGCAAGGCACCCCGTCGCAGGCCTTGAACGTGCCCATGAACAGGGCGGTCGTGGTGGAAAGCGATGTGCCGTTTGCAGAGCTGTCGATTGCGAATCCCGGGATCGCCGATATCTCGACTCTGTCGGATCGCTCGATCTACGTGCTCGGCAAGGCTCCGGGGCGCACGACGCTGACCCTGCTGTCGGCCGATGGCAAGCTGATCTCGAACGTCGACGTGCATGTCAGCCCCGACGTGGCCGAGTTCAAGGAACGCCTGCGCCAGATCCTCCCCGACGAGCCGATCGAGGTGCGCACGGCCAATGACGGCGTCGTGCTGTCGGGCCAGGTATCGAGCACCGCAAAGCTTGACCGCGCGCTCGACCTGGCCGAACGCTACGCACCGGAAAGGGTGTCGAACCTGATGACGGTGGGCGGAACCCAGCAGGTCATGCTGAAGGTCCGCTTCGCCGAAATGCAGCGCTCGGTCAGCAAGAACCTGTCGGCGTCGCTTGGCATCCGCGGCGGCGATGTCGTCGGTGGCTCGGGGAACCTGCTCGAGGACGGGGCGATCGGAAACGCCATCGACAATCTCGGCTTCCAGGTCGACGCCGACACGGCAGGCGCGATCGGCGTCAGGGGATCGGCCGGCGGGCTTGAATTCGCCGTGCTGCTCGAGGCGCTTGAATCGAAGGGGATGGTCCGCACGCTTGCCGAACCGAACCTGAGCGCGCTGTCGGGCCAGCAGGCGACGTTCCTGGCCGGTGGCGAGTACCCGATCCCGGTGTCCGATGGCGACAACGGAATCACGATCGAATACAAACCCTTCGGTGTGGAGCTGGACTTCACCCCCACCGTTGTCGACGGCAATACGATCAACCTGATCATCAACGCCTCGGTTTCGTCCGTGGATACCACGCTCACGGTCGAGACCGATGGCATCAGCGTCGCAGCCTTCCGGCGTCGCGAAACCTCGACGACCGTCGAGATGCGCGATGGGGAAAGCTTCGCCATCGCAGGCCTTCTTCAGGACGATTTCCGCGACCTGAACAACCAGGTGCCGTGGCTGGGCGACGTGCCCGTGCTGGGCGCGCTCTTCCGCAGCGCCGAGTATCAGCGGGCGCAGAGCGAGCTGGTCATCATCGTCACTCCGCACCTCGTGACCCCCACCCGGGGCGAAGCACTTGCCCTGCCGACAGATCGCGTCCGCATCCCGACCGAGAAGGAGCTGTTCCTGTTCGGCAAGGTTGTGGGCTCAACGCCCAAGGGTGCCGCAGGCGAAGTCGCAAAGCAGGACTTCACCGGTTCCTACGGCTATGTGATGGAATAAGCCATGTGGATGAAACCAGGCTCCGTACTGATCGCAGCAACGCTCGCATTGACCGGCTGCAACCGTGAACTCGGATACGATGTGAACACAGGGGACTTCGGCAACTCCACGATGAACAACACCGGCGTCATGTCGGGTGACATCAGCGCGACGCAGGCCCTGGGCCAGCGCTTTGCGCAAGAGGTGCCGAACACGGTCAACTTCGCGTTCAACTCGTCGCAGCTCGACCCGGCCGCCATGGCGATCCTCGCCGAGCAGGCGAACTGGATCCGGCAGTTCCCCGAGATCCGGTTCCGCGTCTATGGGCATACCGACCTTGTCGGCAGCGCCTCGTACAACTATGCGCTTGGCAAGCGCCGCGCCGAAGCGGTCGTTCGCTTCCTGTCCACCCAGGGCATCAGCCGGTCCCGGCTCGAGGCGCTGGTGTCTTATGGCAAGACACGCCCGCTGGTACAGACCACGGCACCGGAACTGCTGAACCGCCGCACGGTTACCGAGGTGTCCGGCTTCGTTCGCGGCAGCTCCCCTCCGCTGAACGGGAAATACGCGCAAGTCGTCTTCCGCGAGTATGTCAAGTCGGCCGAACCGGCACATCCGACGTACGAGGCTGTTGGAGCCCAGCTGGCGCCGACGGGCAACTGAGTACGCTCTGGTCGGCCCAAACAGGCCGACCAGCCCCCGACAGTCGCCAGATACCAAACAATCACGTTCTTTTAGCCTAATTCTCGCCACCATTTCCCAACACCTTCCTCCCAATGTCAGCAGTGCGCGCGCAAACGAGTCGCGTGCGGACCAGGCGGGAGAAAGCGGAGCGCGCCCATCGGGGTGCTGAACCGCGCACTCGTCCGGTCCAAGGTGGAAAGGGACTGAGGCAATGACGAGTGTGGCAAGCCTTCAACCGGAACCGGCACCGATTCTCGCGTGCACGATCTCGCGCGATGTCCAGAACTTCGATCTTCTGATCGACGACATGGAACTGGAGCTCGGCGAAAGCTGGGGCGACCTTTCGTTCGAGGATGCCGCTGTCTTTCTCGACCAGCCGGAGGCGGCCACGCTGGAGTTCGTGGCAATCGCCGTGGATGGCGAGGATGAAAGCGACCTGACGCGGATCGCCGAGATCATCAAGGCCGCCAAGGCGCGCCAGATCAAGGTGATCCTGATCGCGGACCAGGTCAGCCCGATCGCGCTGCACCAGCTTCTTCGCCTTGGCGCCGAAGATTTCGTGCCCTACCCGCTGCCCGAAGGCGCGCTGCACGATGCCATCGCGCGCATCCGCCAGCCTGCCCCGCCCCCGGTTCACCTGGCCGCCGTCCCGAACGATCCTGCCGGCGCGCAGGCCCCTGCGTTCAAGGCGAAGGGCGACCGCGACGGGGTCCTGCTGCCGGTGCACGGCGTGGCGGGCGGCGTGGGCGCGACGACCTTTGCGGCCAATCTCGCCTGGGAGCTGGCCACAATCAGCAAGACCGACGCCCCGCGCGTCTGCCTGATCGACCTGGGTTTCCAGTTCGGTTCGGTCGCGACCTATCTCGACCTGCCGCGCAAGGAAGCCGTGTTCGAGGTCTTGTCCGATGTCAGCAACGTGGATAGCGACGCGTTCCTGCAGTCCATGCTGACCTTCAACGAAAAGCTGCATGTCTTTACCGCGCCGAATGACATGCTGCCGCTCGAGATCGTGACAGGCGAGGATATCGGTCGTCTGATCGACATGGCCGAGGCGAATTTCGACTTCGTCGTCGTCGACATGCCGACGACTGTCGTCTCCTGGACCGAGACCGTGCTGAGCCGGGCGCATGTCTACTTCGCCCTGCATGGAGCTTGATCTTCGGTCGGCCCAGAACGTTCTGCGCATGATCCGCGCGCTGAAGGCCGAGGATCTGCCCTACGAAAAGCTGCGCTTCGTGCTGAACCGCGCCCCGAAGTTCACCGACCTGTCGGCCCGCAGCCGCGTGAAGCGGATGGCGGAAAGCCTGGATATCGACATCGAGGTTCAGCTTCCCGATGGCGGCCGTCAGATCACGCAGGCCAACGACCACGGGCTTCCCATTTCGGAGAGCGCGGCGAAGAACCCCTTGCGCAAGGAAATCCAGAAGCTCGCCAAGTCGCTCTATGACCTGAACAAGGCCGTCGAAGCCGGGAAAGGTTGATAAATGTTTTCTCGTTACAAGAAGTCGTCCGATACCGCCGTAAAACCCGCAGTTCCCGCCCCGGCCGCGCCCGCCGCCGCCGCGCCCACGATCCCCGACATCCGCCCTGCCGCGCAGCAGCGCGCCGGAACGGTGCAGGCCCGCCAACCCGCCGAGGTGGTCGCGGCCGAGAAGGAAAAGAAGCGCAAGGAGAAGCTCGCCGAGCTGAAGGTCGAGCTGCACAAGCGCCTGCTCGACAACCTGAACCTCGCCGCCCTGGAAACCGCGACCGAGGCGAACCTGCGGTCCGAGATCGCGTCGATCACCGCCGAAGCGCTGGAAGAGATGAGCGTCGTCCTGAACAAGGAAGACCGCCAGTCGCTGCACCAGGAGCTTTATGACGAGGTCATGGGCCTTGGCCCGCTCGAGCCGCTGCTCAAGGACGAATCGGTCAACGATATCCTCGTGAACGGCCCGCGCCGCATCTTCGTGGAGCGTGGCGGCAAGCTGCAACTGACCGACATCACCTTCAAGGACGAGCGGCACCTGCTGCGGATCATCGACAAGATCGTGTCGGCCGTGGGTCGCCGGGTCGACGAATCGAACCCCTATGTCGACGCCCGCCTCGCCGACGGCTCGCGCTTCAACGCGATGGTTCCGCCGGTTGCGGTGGACGGCTCTCTCGTCTCGATCCGGAAATTCAAGAAGGAAAAGCTGGGGATCTCCGATCTTGTCCGCTTCGGTGCCTTCACCGAAGAGATGGCAGCCTACCTTCAGGCCGCGGTCGCGACCCGGCTCAACATCATCGTCTCGGGCGGTACGGGTTCGGGGAAAACCACGACGCTCAACGCGTTGTCCTCGTTCATCGACAACTCGGAACGAGTGCTGACGATCGAGGATACGGCGGAACTTCAGCTTCAGCAGGTCCATGTGGGCCGGATGGAAAGCCGCCCTGCCAACGTCGAGGGCAAGGGCGCGGTGACACAGCGCGACTGTCTGCGCAACGCGCTGCGGATGCGCCCGGACCGCATCATCGTCGGCGAGACGCGCGGCGAGGAAGTCATCGACATGCTTCAGGCCATGAACACCGGCCATGACGGCTCGATGACCACGATCCACGCGAACTCGGCCCGCGACGGTGTCAGCCGTCTGGAAAACATGATCGCGATGGCCGGAATCGAAATGCCGATCAAGGCGGTGCGCGCCCAGATCGCCAGCGCCGTCAACCTGATCGTGCAGGCCAGCCGCCTTCAGGACGGCTCCCGCCGGATGACCTCGATCACCGAGATCACGGGCATGGAAGGCGACGTGATCTCGATGCAGGAGATCTTCCGCTACGAACGCCTCGGGCTTGCGCCCGACGGCAAGATCATCGGGCGCTTCAACGCGACCGGGGTTCGCTCGCACTACTCCGAGCGCTTCAAGCAGTGGGGCTACAACCTGCCCTCAAGCATCTACGACGCCATCCCGTAAGGACAGATCATGACGATCAGTGCAGCGCCCCTTATCTACATCCTGATCTTCGTCGCGGTGCTTGTGCTGGTCGAAGGTATCTATCTGACGGTGTTCGGCAAATCGATCAGCCTGAACAGCCGCGTCAGCCGCCGCCTGACCCTGATGGAGAAGGGCGGCAACCGCGAACAGGTGCTCGAACAGCTCCGCAAGGAGATGGGCCAGCACATGACGGCCAAGGGCATCCCGCTCTACTCGATCCTGGCCAACAAGGCGCAGAAGGCCAACATCGCCTTCTCTCCCAAGGCGCTGGTGGGGATCATGGCCCTGCTCAGCGTGTTCAGCTATCTCGGCCTGACAGTCGGCACCGAAGCCGCCACGCCGATCCGGGCGCTGATCGCCGTCGCGATGGGGGTTGGCGGGGTCTACACCTGGGTCAACCGCAAGGCCAAGAAACGGCTGGCTGCAATCGAGGAGCAGCTTCCCGACGCGGTCGAACTGATGGTGCGCTCGCTGCGCGTCGGGTCACCCGTTCTCGGCCGCCATCGGCATCGTCGCCAAGGAAGTCCCCGATCCGCTTGGCACCGAATTCGGCATCATCGCGGATGAGGCGGCCTATGGCCGCGACGTTTCGGAAAGCCTGAAGGCTTTCGCCGAACGGATGGACATGCAGGACCTGCGGTTCCTTGCGGTCGCCGTCTCGATCCAGCAGCAGTCAGGCGGGAACCTTGCCGAAATCCTCGAAGGCCTCGCCAAGGTGATCCGCGTCGCGCTTCAAGCTGTTCCGCAGGGTCAAGGCCATCACCGCCGAGGCGAAATGGTCGGGCATGTTCCTGTCCGGCTTCCCGATCGTCGCGCTGGTCATGATCAACGTGCTGCAACCGAACTACTATGACGGGGTGAAGGAGACATCGGTCTTCATTCCGCGCCTGTCTCGTGGTCGGTGCATTCCTAACCATCAACGTGATCTTCATGAAGATCATGGTCAACATCAAGGTCTGAGGTCGCCAGATGGACATGATTGCATCGCTGAACCAGACACTTGTCGACCTGATTGGCCCGCTCGGCCCGCTGGTCGCCGTGGGCGGGCTTGGCCTGATCCTCGTGCTGCTGACCCTGCCGTCGCTGATGAAGAAGCAGGCCGATCCGCTCGACAAGATCCGCGCCGTGGTCAAGAAGCCCGAACAGCAGTCGGGCAAGCAGGTTCTGCGCCGGGGCGACAAGGTCGACAAGCTTGAGAAGTTTGCGACGTTCCTGGAACCCCAGGATGAAAAGCAGATGTCCACGGCACGGCTGAAGATGCTGCGGGCGGGCTATCGATCCAAGAACGCCGTGCGGGCCTTTCACGCGTCGCAATTCGCGCTCGGCATCGGGTTTCTGTTGCTCGGCGTGATTCTGGCGATGGTGAAGTCCGCGACGGGCGAGGTCAGCACCCAGACCCTCGTGATGATGACCATCGGGCCTGGGGCTGCGGGCTATTACCTGCCGCAATACTGGGTCCAGCGCCGCCTTCAGACGCGGCAGGGCAACATCACCGCCGGGTTTCCTGACGCGCTTGACATGATGCTGGTCTGCGTCGAGGCCGGCCAGTCGCTCGACCAGTCGATCCTGCGTGTCGCGAAGGAGATCCGCGCGGGCTACCCGGACCTTGCAGACGAGTTCGAGATCGTCGGCGCAGGAGGTGCGTGCCGGCAAGGAACGCATCTCCGTCCTCAAGGACATGGCCGAGCGTGTCGGCCTGCAGGATGTGTCGTCCTTCGTGACCGTGCTGATCCAGTCCGCAACCTTCGGTACCTCGATCGCCGAGGCGCTGCGCGTCTATGCGTCGGAAATGCGTGACAAGCGCGTGATGCGCGCGGAAGAGAAGGCAAACACCTTGCCGACCAAGCTGACCCTCGGCACAATGATGTTCACGGTGCCGCCCCTCATGATCATCCTGATCGGACCCTCGATCCATGGCATCGCGACCCAGCTCGGAGGAGGCTGACCGTCAGCATGCAGAAGGCCTGGACAGTCGCGGTCGCAACACTGTGTCTGCTGGGGGCCTGCACCGACGGAAGCAACCCGAATTCCAGACTGACCCCGCCGCCCGTCGATCCGAACGGGGTTCAGCAGGACGCGCTCGTGGTGGGCCACAGGCTCATGGCTGCGGGCGAGTACGAACTGGCGCTGAAATCCTATCTTCGCGCGGCCAGCCAGGATGGCGTGAATGCCGACGTCCTGTCGGCGATCGGCTCGGCCAACCTCAAGCTCGGGCGGCTTGGGCAGGCCGAGCAGATCTTGCGCCGCGCGCTGGAAATGGATCCGACCTTCGTGCCCGCGATGAACAATCTGGGCGTCGTGCTGATGGAAGAGGGCAAGACCGGTGAGGCCCGTCGCGACATTCGAGCAGGCCTATGCGCTTGACAGTGGCGCAACGGACTCGATCCGCGAAAATCTGCGAGCTCGCTATCGCGAAAACCGAGCAGAAGGTGTATCCTGACACCAGTGAGGCAAACGGGTTCTCGCTGGTACGCAAGGGGCAGAACGAATACCTGCTGCTTACAGACCTTTGAGAGCCGAGCAGAAATAGGACGCGAAATGCGCCAACCGGTTCTACTTGCGCTGTGCCTTGGCGGCACGGTGGCTCTTTCTGGCTGCAATCCCGGCCCGAGCGATGAGGAAGTGAAGCGCGCCGTCAAAAGCGTGAACGTCATCGACGAGAGCAATCTGAACGACATCATGCTGACGGTCGCCGACCCGAACGAGGCGGTGACATATTTCGCGGGCGCCGCAGAACAGCAGCCCGACCGCATCGACTTCAAGCGGGGTCTGGCACAGTCGCTTGTCCGTGCCAGCAAGCCGACCGAGGCCACGAAGGTCTGGGCCATCGTCGTGGCCAGCCCCGAGGCGACCAACGACGACCGGGTCAACTACGCCGATGCGCTGTCCGGGCAAACGAATGGGAGAAGGCCGAAGGCGACCTGAACCAGATCCCGCCGACATATGAGACGTTCGAGCGCTACCGGCTCGAGGCGATGGTGGCGGACAGCAAGAAGCAGTGGCAGAAGGCCGACAGCTTCTATGAGATCGCGCGCAGGGCCTGACGACCAAACCCGCCGGCGGTGCTGAACAACTGGGGCTTATTCCAAGCTGACGCGCGGCGACTATGCCGGGGCCGAGAAGCTGTTCCTCGAAGCGCTGACCTACGACCCCACGATGTTCACCACCAAGAACAACCTCGTCCTCGCCCGCGGCGCCGCAGCGCAAGTACGACCTGCCGGTCATCGAGATGACCCAGACCGAGCGGGCCGAACTGCTTTACACGCTGGGGCTTGCCGCCGTGAAGCAGGGCGATGTCACGATCGGCAAGGCGCTGATGGAAGACGCCATCGACACCCATCCGCAGTATTTCGAAGCCGCCGCCCGCAGCCTCGAGGCCCTGGGAGGCGAACGTGCAGGGATGATCCATACGACCGCCACCACCGCACTGTGGTTTCTGCCCTTCATCCTGCCGATCGCGGTCTGGGTGACGTGGAGCGACATGAAGTTCATGAAGATCCCGAACAAGGCGGTCGTGGCGCTGACGCTGGTCTTTGCCGTCGTGGGCTCGCTCGCCCTTCCGCTTGACGTCTGGGCCTGGCGCTGGACGCATCTGCTGGCGATCCTGCGCGATCGGCTTCGTGCTGAACGCGATCGGATGGCTCGGCGCGGGCGACGCCAAGTTCGCGGCCGCCATGGCACCCTTCTTCGCGCTCGAGCGACCTGCGCTTCGTCCTTGCCCTCTATCGCCGCGGCCATGCATCGGGGCCTTCCTCAGCCACCGCCTGCTGCGCACGGTCGGCCCGGTCCGCTCGGTCACGCCGGACTGGCTGAGCTGGACGCGCAAGGACTTCCCCATGGGCTTCGCCCTGTCGGGAATGCTGGTCATCTATCTTCCTCGCCGCCTTCTGGCCGCAAGTCGGGCCGAGTCGCATTACGTCGCAATCCAGCCTGTCCCTCGATTGTCCACGGAGCGTGCCACGATGAACGTCCAGACGACCCCGATATCGGTGATCGCCCCCGCTCGCGCCCCGCACCCTGGCCGAGACCGGGCTGTCGGCATCGTCATGATGCGCGACATCCTTCTGAAGACGATGTTCCGCATGAACCTCGACCAGGTCATCGACATCTGCCCAAGGTCGATCTGCCTGCCGGTGCCGTGACGCAGGAACTGGTCGACCTGGCGCGCAGCCAGAAACTGCTCGAGGCGACGGGCACGCTGCACGCGACCTCCGGCAACGAGATGGGCTATCAGCTGACCGATGCCGGCAAGGCCCGCGCGCTCGATGCGCTGTCAGCCAGTCGGAATATTACGGCGCGATGCCCGTGCCGCTGGACAGCTACAAGGAACAGGTGAAGCGCCAGTCGATCCGCAACATCCGCCTGAACCGCGAGCAGCTGATGTCGCGGCGATGGGCCACCTGATCCTGCCGCCCGACCTGATCGACAACCTCGGCCCCGCCGTCACCTCGGGCCGCTCGATCCTGATGTATGGCCCGCCCGGCAACGGCAAATCCTCGATCTCGAACGGCATCCGCGCGGCCATGGGCGACAAGATCTATATCCCCCGCGCCATCGAGTATTCCGGCCAGGTCATCACCGTCTATGACCCCATCGTGCACTCCGCGGCCGAAGAGGCGGTCGACGACCCGAACTCCCTGCGCCGCACCTCGAACCGCTTCGACAACCGCTATGTCTATTGCGAGCGTCCCTCGGTCATCACCGGGGGCGAACTGTCGCTCGACATGCTCGACCTCACCTACAACCCCACCGCGCGGACCTATCAGGCGCCGTTGCAGCTGAAATCCACCGGCGGCATCTTCATCATCGACGACCTTGGCCGCCAGGCAGGAGCCGCCGCAGAAGATCGTCAACCGCTGGATCGTGCCGCTGGAAGAGAGCACGGACATCCTCGCCCTGCAATCGGGCGAAAAGTTCACCGTGCCCTTCGACACGCTGGTGATCTTCTCGACCAACTTCCACCCGAACGAGATCTTCGACGGCGCGGCCCTGCGGCGTATCTTCTTCAAGATCAAGATCGACGGCCCGAACCAGGAAAACTTCCTGAAGATCTTCGCCATGGTCGCGCGGAAGAAGAAGATGCCGCTGGACGAGGCGACGCTGGTGCACCTGATGAAGGTGAAGTTCCCGACCATCGAGAACAACTACGCCAACTATCAGCCGGTCTTCCTGATCGACCAGATGATCGCGATCTGCGAGTTCGAGGGCATCCCCTACCAGATGACGCCCGACCTGATCGACCGCGCCTGGGGCAACATGTTCGTCCGCGACGAAAAGATCGCGAAGTAGCGCGCCCGAAAATTCTTCGAAGAATTTTCGCAAAACCCTTCCAAGGGTTTTGCCTGCGCGCTCATGGCGACTACCTTCGCCTCATGGCCACACTTCCCCCTTCCCTCGCCGCCTGGTTTGCCGCCAAGGGCTGGTCGCTACACCCTCACCAGACCGACATGCTGGCGCGCGCGGGGGAACCCGCGACGCTGCTGATCGCGCCCACCGGCGGGGGCAAGACGCTGGCAGGCTTCCTGCCCTCGCTCTGCGAACTGGCCGACGGCGCGCACAAGGGCCTGCACACTCTCTACATCTCGCCGCTGAAGGCCCTGGCCGCCGACATCCGCCGCAACCTGCGCATGCCGGTCGAGGGCGCGGGCCTGCCCATCCGGATCGAGGATCGCACGGGCGACACCTCCTATACCCAGCGTCGCCGCCAGCGCGCCGACCCGCCGCACATCCTGCTGACCACGCCGGAAAGCCTGGCCCTGCTCCTCAGCTACGAAGACGCGCCGCGCATCTTCGCGGGTCTCACACGCGTGATCGTGGACGAGATCCACGCGCTCGCCGAAAGCAAGCGCGGCGACCAGTTGATGCTCTGCCTCGCCCGCCTCCAGTCGCTTGCACCGGGGCTGCGCCGTGTGGGCCTGTCCGCCACCGTCGAGGACCCGCCTGCATTGGCCCGCTTCCTCGCCCGCCACCCCGACCCCTGCGCCATTCTGCTGGCAGATCCGGGACCGGAGCCGGACATCGCGATGCTGGTAACCGACACCCCGCCCCCATGGGCAGGGGGCGGCGGCAAATACGCGATCCCGGCGGTGCTGGAGGAAGTCAAGCGACACCGCACCACGCTGATCTTCCACAACACGCGCGCGCAGGCCGAGGTCTTCTTTCACAACCTCTGGCTCCAGAACACCGAAGTCGCTGCCCATCGGCATCCACCACGGCAGCCTCGCCCGCGAACAGCGTGAGCGGGTGGAGGCGGCGATGGTCGCGGGCCAGCTGCGTGCCATCGTCTGCACCGGCACGCTCGACCTCGGGATCGACTGGGGCGACGTCGATCTCGTGATCCAGGTCGGCGCGCCCAAGAACGTCAAGCGCCTCGTCCAGCGCATCGGTCGCGCCAACCACCGCTACAACGCGCCGTCGAAGGCGTTGCTCGTCCCCGCCAACCGCTTCGAGATTGTCGAGTGCCGCGCCGCCCTCGACGCCGTGCGCGAGCATACGCTGGATGGCGAGCCGCGCGGCCCCGGGCCCCGCGACGTGCTCTGCCAGCACATCCTGCTGCTCGCCTGTTCCGCGCCCTTCACCGCCGACGCGCTCTATGCCGAGGTGACGACCGCCGGGCCTTACACCGCCCTCACGCGGGCCGAGTTCGACGCCTGCCTCGATTTCGTGGCGACCGGCGGCTATGCGCTGCGCGCCTATGACCGCTGGCAGCGGCTGAAGCAGACGGACGGCCTGTGGCACCTGCGCGACCCCCGTGCGGCGCAGGTCATCCGCATGAACCTCGGGACCATCATCGACACCGACCTGGTCAAGGTCCGCCTCAAGAACCGCTACGGCGGGACGCCGCTCGGCGAGGTGGAGGAGGATTTCGCGGCCACCCTCACCCCCGGCGACACCTTCCTGATCGGCGGCGAGGTGGTGCGCTACGAAGGCCTGCGAGAGCTGACGGTCGAGGTCACGCCGCCAGCCCGGGCGCGAGCCGCGCATCGCGGCCTTCATGGGCACCAAGTTCGCGACCTCCACCCTGCTGACCCACCGGATCCTGGACATGTTCCAGCAGCCCTCCTGGCCCGACCTGCCCGCCCACACAGCCCAGTGGCTCGCCCTGCAACGCGAGGTCTCGCGCCTGCCCGAACCCGACCGCCTGCTTGTCGAGAGCTTCCCCTACGAAGGGCGCGAGCATCTCTGCGTCTACGGCTTCGCGGGCCGCAACGCGCAACAGACACTTGGCCTTCTGCTCACCAAGCGGATGGAGGAGGAGGGCCTGCACCCGCTCGGCTTCGTCGCCACCGACTATGCCACCCTGATCTGGGGCCTCGACCCTGTCACGAACCCCGCACCCCTCTTCGATCCCGACCGCCTGCGCGAGGGGCTGGAGGGCTGGCTTAGCGGCAATGCCGTGATGAAGCGCACCTTCCGCAACGCGGCCATCATCGCGGGCCTGATCGAGCGCACACATCAGGGCCGACGCAAGACCGGACGGCAGGCCACGTTTTCGTCCGACATCCTCTACGACACGCTGCTGAAGTATGACCCCGGCCACCTGATGCTCCAGATCACGCGGGAAGAAGCCTTGCGCGGCCTCGTCGACTTCGGCCGCATCGAGGAGATGATCCGCCGGATCGACGGACGCATCGACACGATCCGCCTCACCCGCGTCACGCCCCTCGCCGCACCGCTCTTCCTCGAACAGGGCCGTATTCCGGTGGAGGGTGCAGCCCGCGAGCGCCTGATGGCAGAAGCCGCGGATCGGCTGATGGCCGCCGCCGGGCTTGCCTGACCCCTTGCCAACCCGCCCCGCTTGCGTCACGAACGAAGCATGAACGCCTATGCCTTCACCTTCGCGGGCGAAATTCTGCTGGCCCTGCCCTCCGGCGCGCTGCACTGGCCGTCGCGGGACCTGCTCTGCGTCTCGGACCTGCACCTGGGAAAGTCGGAACGCCTCGCGCGCCGGGGCGGCACGCTCCTGCCCCCCTACGAGACGCGCGAGACGCTGACGCGGCTGGAACGCGACCTCACCAGCACGTCGGCGCGCCGCCTCATCTGCCTGGGCGACAGCTTCGACGATGCCGGTGCCGCCGACAGCCTGACCCCCGACGAGGCGATCTGGCTGGCGCGCCTCATGGCGGGCCGCGACTGGACCTGGATCGCGGGCAACCACGACCCCGCGCCGCTGCGCTTCGGCGGGCAGCACCGGGCGGAACTCGCCGAGGGGCCGCTGACCTTCCGCCACATCTCCGGTGCCACGCCGCAGGCCGAAATTTCCGGCCACTACCACCCGAAGGCCTCCATCGCGGGCCGCAGCCGCCCCTGCTTCCTGATCGACGGAACCCGCGTGATCCTGCCCGCCTATGGCTGCTACACCGGCGGCCTGCGCGCCACGGACGAGGTGCTGTCCACCCTCATGGCACCCGGCGCGCTCGCCGTGCTCACCGGCACGCGCGCCCTCGTCATGCCGATGCCGCGCACGGCTCACCAGGCCGACGCCTGAACGTCCCAGAACTGCGCGCAGGCGCAGCTTCCTAAGCCGTCAGCCCTTCCGGCTCTGGCAACCCGTTGGCCCGGCAGCAGGCGGTCAGCGTGTTGGCCAGCAGGCAGGCGATCGTCATCGGCCCCACCCCGCCCGGCACCGGCGTGATCGCCCCGGCCACGGCGGCGGCGCTGGCATAGTCCACGTCGCCCACGAGCTTTACCTTGCCGTCCCGCTCCACCCGGTTGATCCCCACGTCGATCACCGTGGCACCCGGGCGCACAAAGTCACCCGTGATCATCTCCGGCCGCCCCACGGCCGCCACGAGGATATCCGCGCCCCGGCAGACCGCCGGCAGGTCCTTCGTCCGCGAATGCGCAATCGTCACCGTGCAGCTGTCGCCCAGCAGAAGCTGCGCCATCGGCTTGCCCACGATGTTGCTGCGCCCCACCACGACCGCGTTCATCCCCGCAAGCGAACCGTGATGATCGCGCAGCATCATCAGGCAGCCGAGCGGCGTGCAGGGCACCATCGCCTTCTGCCCCGTCCCCAACAGCCCCACGTTCGAGATGTGGAACCCGTCCACATCCTTGGCCGGGTCGATGGCGTTGATCACGAGGTCGCTGTCGAGGTGCTTCGGCAGCGGCAACTGCACAAGGATGCCATGCACCGCCGGATCGGCGTTCAGCCGCGCGATCAGCGCCAGAAGCTCCGCCTCGCTGGTGGTGTCGTCCAGCTTGTGCTCGAAGCTCGCCATGCCCGCCTCGACCGTCTGCGTGCCCTTGTTGCGGACATAGACCTGGCTCGCCGGGTCCTCGCCCACCAGCACCACGGCCAAGCCCGGCACGATCCCCCGTTCCTCACGCAGCCGCGCAACATGGGCCGCGACCTGCCCCCGCACCCGCGCCGCAAAGGCCTTGCCGTCGATCACCGTGGCCGTCATCCTACTTTTCCTCTCGAAGCGAGTCCGGCCCCAGCACCGACTCCTCGCGCGCAATCGACCAGTCGATCAGCCGCCGCCACAGCTTCTCGACCAGCTCCGGCGGCAGGCCCGTGGCGACCGCGTGACGCCGCACGTTGGCCACCACTTCCTCCACCCGGCTGCCGATGCGGGCAGGCAGCCCGATCTCGGCCTTGATCTCGCCCGCGCGGTCGATATAGGCGGCGCGCGCCGCGAAAAGCCGCACCAGCTCTTCGTCCACGCGGTCGATCTCGGCCCGGATATCGGTCATCGTCCTGCACTCTGCCGGGGTCTTCATCGCCAACGCCTCCGCCTTACGGGAACCGCCCGCGTCATAGCCTGACGCGGACACCCCCGCAACGCGACATGGGCGTCAGAACAGCCCCTCGACGTTGCCCGGCCTCGTTCAGCCGGATCACCTCGGCGCTCGGCACCTTGGGCAGGCCGGGCATCGTCATGATCTCGCCGCAGATCGCCACGACGAAGCCCGCGCCCGCCGACAGCCGCACCTCGCGCACCGGCACCGAATGGCCCGTGGGCGCGCCGCGCACCGTGGGGTCGGTCGTGAAGGAATACTGCGTCTTGGCCATGCAGATCGGCAGATGGCCATAGCCCGCCGCCTCCCAGGTCTTCAGCTGGTCGCGGATCGACTTGTCGGCGATCACCTCGTCAGCGCGGTAGATGCGCTTGGCGATGGTCTCGATCTTCTGGAACAGCCCCATCTCGTCGGGGTAAAGCGGCGCGAAGTTCGACGGCCCCTTCGGCCAGCTGCACCACCTTGTGCGCCAGTTCCTCGATCCCCGCCGAGCCTTGCGCCCAGTGCTTGCACAGGATCGCCTCGGCCCCCTGCTCGGCCACATAGGCCTTCACGGCGGCCATCTCGGCGTCGGTGTCGCTGTAGAAGTGGTTGATCGCCACGACCACCGGCACGCCGAAGCCCTTCACGTTGTCGATGTGGCGGCCAAGGTTCGGGCAGCCCTTCTTCACCGCCTCGACGTTCTCGGCCCCGAGGTCGGCCTTGGCGACGCCGCCGTTCATCTTCATCGCGCGCACCGTCGCCACGATCACCGCAGCCGCCGGCTTCAGCCCCGCCTTGCGGCACTTGATGTCGAAGAACTTCTCGGCCCCGAGGTCGGCGCCGAACCCGGCTTCGGTCACCACATAGTCGCCCAGCTTCAGCGCGGTCGTCGTCGCGATGACCGAGTTGCAGCCATGGGCGATGTTGGCGAATGGCCCGCCATGCACGAAGGCCGGGTTGTTCTCCAGCGTCTGCACGAGGTTCGGCTGCATCGCGTCCTTCAGCAGCACCGTCATCGCGCCGTCGGCCTTCAGGTCGCGGCAATAGACCGGCTTCTTCTCGCGGGTGTAGGCCACGACGATGTCGCCCAGCCGCTTCTCGAGGTCGGCAAGGTCCTTCGACAGGCACAGGATCGCCATGACCTCGGACGCCACCGTGATGTCGAACCCGGTCTGGCGCGGGAAGCCGTTCGCCACGCCGCCCAGGCTCACCACGATGTCGCGCAGCGCGCGGTCGTTCATGTCCATCACGCGCCGCCAGACGATGCGGCGCTCGTCGATGTCCAGCGCGTTGCCCCAGTAGATGTGGTTGTCGATCATCGCCGACAGCAGGTTGTGCGCGCTGGTGATCGCGTGGAAATCGCCGGTGAAGTGAAGGTTCATCTCCTCCATCGGCACGACCTGCGCATAGCCGCCGCCCGCCGCCCCGCCCTTCATCCCGAAGTTCGGGCCAAGCGAGGCCTCGCGGATGCAGACGACCGCCTTCTTGCCGATCCGGTTCAGCCCGTCGCCCAGGCCCACCGTCGTCGTCGTCTTGCCCTCGCCCGCCGGCGTCGGGTTGATCGCGGTCACGAGGATCAGCTTGCCGTCGGTCTTGCCTTGCAGGCCCTTGATGAACTCCTGCCCGATCTTGGCCTTGTCATGGCCGTAGGGCAGCAGATGCTCCGACGGGATGCCCAGCTTGGCCCCGATCTCGAGGATCGGCTTCTTCTTCGCCTCGCGGGCAATCTCGATGTCGGTCTTCACGGCCATGACAGTCTCCCCAAGGGGGCGTCGCGCCCCGTTGGAAGCTGTGTAGCGACAGGGTTGCGTCGCGCGAGGCACTTTTCCGACCCATCCGGCGCGAAATTCGCCCCGTTCCGTTTCCGATCGGAAAGTCGCGCTGCGCGGCGTGGAAGCCCTATCCCCGCCGCACCGCCGCCAGATGCGACCAGACGGGCTGATCGGGCACGAAGAGCTGCAGCGCGTCGCCCACCCGCAGAACGCCCTCGCGCTCCACCCAGGCCGTTACCCCGCGCCGCCCGGCGGCGGCGGGCTTGAAGGCCTTGCCCTTGCCGGGCAGCGCGGCCTCGATGGGCTTGGCGGGCAGGACGCAGGGGCGGTTCTCCATGTCCACCACCAGCGTCGCCCCGCCCTCGGCCTGAAGGCGCGACGAGGGCGGCACATGGCTGAACTCCGGGATGCCCTCGACCACCATGGTCGCGCCCACCAGAGCCGGGTCGAGCCGCTCCACCTCCATCCGCGCCGCGATCTCGGCCAGCTCCTCGGCACTCAGCACCGAGAACTGGCGCACGTTGCGGATCTCGGTGTCGCGCGGGTAAAGCCCCGCCACGCGCGAACAGGCGGGCCGCATCAGTCCGCCATGCGCCTCGCCCTCCGGTCCCGCAAAAGTGGCCCGAAGCTCGTCGACCGGGCCGGATTGCAGCGCCGCCTCACGGTCCGCCACCCGGCCCAGCCAGACGATGCGCGCCGCGAAGGGCGCGGGGATCAGTGTCGGCATGGTTCAGACCCTCACCGTGAAGAAGACGCGCAGGAACGGCAGGAGCACCGATCCATCAGGCCGCAGGGGATAGGCCGCGGCCAGCGCCTCGTCATAGGCGGCGACGAAATCCTGCAGCTTCGGCCTCGGACAGTCGCTGCCGGAAGGGCCGCATCGCCGTGGCTCTCGGTGAAGCGCCGCACCGGATGACCCTCGGCGACAGGCTGCAATTGCTGCACATACTGCGTCTCCCAGGCGTTCACCTCGCCGAAGCCCGCAAGCAGCGGTCCAGTACCATTCGGCGGGCCAGACCGGCTCGACATAGTCGGCGAAGTCGAAGCGCCCCGGAAACCGCGCCGCCGCGATGTCGCGCAGGAAGCGGTGCGAGGGCGCAGCATACTGGCGCGGCATCTGGACGGCGAGCATTCCCCCGGCAGGCAGGAAGGCGAGCAGGCGGGGCAGCAGCACCTCGTGCGATCCCACCCATTGCAGAGCGGCGTTGGAAAAGATCAGCGCCGTCGCGTCCTGCGGCTCCCAGGCGGCGATGTCGGCCTCTTCCAGCCGCCAGTAGAGGCCGGTCGCCCCCGCCTCGGCCAGCATGGCCGCCGACTGGTCTACACCCACGATCCGACGCCCGGAGAAACGCGTGGCCAGCGCGGCGGCCACCGCCCCGTTGCCGCAGCCCAGGTCCACGATGTCCCCCTTCGGCACATCGCCCACCTGCGCCAGCAGGTCCAGCGCCGGGCGCAAACGCAAACCCCGAAACCTGGCATAGGTTTCGGGGTTCCAGTCTGTCGTGGCATCCGTCAAGCGATCGTCCTCAGGCCGAGGGTTCGGGCTCCATCCCGCCTCCGGCGCGGGGCGCTTTCGGCTTGGTCTTGGGGATCGCGACGAGGCTCGGCGCGTTCCCGCCGCTCGGCGGGGCATCCGCGTCGTCCTTGCTGTCGAGCGACTCGCCCGCGATCACCTTGCGGATCTCGTCGCCCGTCAGCGTCTCGTATTCCAGCAGACCCTTGGCCAGCCGCTCGAAATCGTCGGCCTTTTCCAGCAGGATGCGCCGCGCGGTCTCATAGCCCTCGTCGATCAGGCGCTTCACCTCGGCCTCGATCAGCGTCTTGGTGTCGGCCGAAACCGAGAAGCCGCCGGTGCTGCCCTGATAGCCCTCATGCGCCTCGGCAGTAGTCGATGTTGCCGACCGTGTCCGACATGCCCCAGCGCATCACCATCGCCCGCGCGAGCGCGCTGGCCTGCTGGATGTCGCCCGCCGGGCCGGACGAGACGCCCTCTTCGCCATACTTGATGATCTCGGCGGCCTTGCCGGCCATCGTCATCGCGATCTTCTGCTTGGCCTCGTCCTTGTGCATGTTCAGCCGGTCCATCTCGGGCAGGCTGACGACCATGCCCAAGCGCGCCGCCGCGCGGGATGATCGTGGCCTTGTAGACCGGGTCGCACTTCGGCATGTTCATGCCCACGATGGCATGGCCCGCCTCGTGATAGGCGGTCTTTTCCTTCTGGTCCGCGGTCAGGACCATGCTGCGCCGCTCGGCGCCCATCATGACCTTGTCCTTGGCATTCTCGAAATCGTCCATCGTCACGAAGCGCCGACCGACGCGGGCCGCCATCAGCGCCGCCTCGTTGACCAGGTTCATCAGGTCGGCACCCGAGAAGCCCGGCGTGCCGCGCGCGATCATGCGCAGGTCGACGTCCGGCCCCAGCGGCACCTTGCGGGCGTGGACGTTCAGGATCTTCTCGCGCCCCTTGATGTCGGGGTTCGGCACATGGATCGCCGGTCGAAGCGGCCCGGACGCAGCAGCGCGGGGTCCAGCACGTCCTTGCGGTTGGTGGCCGCGACGATGATGACACCCTCGTTCGCCTCGAACCCGTCCATCTCGACCAGAAGCTGGTTCAGCGTCTGCTCGCGCTCGTCATTGCCGCCGCCGATGCCCACGCCACGGGCGCGGCCCACGGCGTCGATCTCGTCGATGAAGACGATGCAGGGGGCGTTCTTCTTGGCCTGCTCGAACATGTCGCGCACGCGGGTCGCGCCGACGCCCACGAACATCTCGACGAAGTCCGAGCCCGAGATGGTGAAGAACGGCACGCCCGCCTCGCCCGCGATGGCACGCGCCAGCAGCGTCTTACCGGTGCCGGGCGGGCCGACCAGCAGCGCGCCCTTCGGGATCTTGCCGCCCAGGCGGCTGAACTTCTGCGGGTTGCGCAGGAATTCGACGATCTCTTCAAGCTCTTCCTTGGCCTCGTCGATGCCCGCCACGTCGTCGAAGGTCACGCGACCATGCTTCTCGGTCAGAAGCTTCGCGCGCGATTTGCCGAAGCCCATGGCCCCGCCGCGCCCGCCGCCCTGCATCCGGTTCATGAAGAAGATCCAGATGCCGATCAGCACGAGGAACGGCAGCCAGAGCGAGATCAGCGAGAAGAAGCCCGACTGTTCCTGCGGTTCGGCCCGCACCTCGACGTTCTTGGCGATCAGGCGGTCGGTCACTTCCTCGCCCGCCGGCTTGATCGCGACCAGCTGGTTGCCGTCCTTCGTCCGGATCAGCACGCGCTCGCCGTCCAGCGTCACGCTCGACACCTCATCGGCGTCCACGCGCGCGATGAAATCGGAATACGAGATCGACCGGGACGAGATCGTGCTCTGCCCGCCGCTGAACAGGTTGAAGAGCGCAAGGATCAGAAGAAACAGGACGACCCAGAATGCGATGTTTCGTGCGTTACCCACGAAATGCCTCCATATGCGCCACGGGCCCAAACGCCCGCCGCCTTGAAGGACAAGATAGCCATTAAAGCCGGGGGTTCAATGCGATAAAACGGAAAGAAAAAAGGCGTCCCCCCCGCCTTTGGTCGCAGCCTGCCACAGGGGCTCGGTCCGCGCCAGCGGGGCCGCGATCAGGTCGGACTGCCGCCAGACGGCGGGCGAGGCCAGAAGCTGCGCCCTCGGTCGCCCCGTTGCACGCCAGTCGGGGCAGAGCGCAAGACCCGCCTCGTCAAGTGCGCGCACATGCAACCCGCTGATTTCAGGCCCCGTGACCTGCCAGCGCCCATCCCACAGCTCTCCCACCTGGGCGGCGATGCCCCGCACCGCCTGCACCTCGCGCGTCACCCGCAGGCTGCCCTTGCGGCACAGCACGCGACAGCCGTGCAGCGTCCCCCCGCGCCCCCTTGCGACCGCCGCAATCAGCGCCTGCACCGGTTCGGCGCGCGGGCCATATTCCGCCGATGCCACCCAGACGAGGGCCGCGACCAGCAGGCGACGGGCAATCTCGGGGGGCAGCGCGAGGAAGGCCGCCCGGTCGATCACGACGTCACCCGCATCGACCACCGCGATCCGGCGGGCGGCGTCCAGCGTTTGCGCGCGCAGCGCGGCGCGCGCCTCGGCCATCTGCGCGGCCACCCCGGCCAGCACCGCAGCGTCGATCCCGAGCGGCGCAAGCGCCTCGATCGCCCGCCGCGCCTTCACCCGGTCAAAGCGCAGCGCGTCGTTTGACGGGTCCTCGATCCAGTCCTGCCCCCGCCCGCGCAGCCAGTCGCGCAACTCTGCTCGCGACACGCCCAAGAGCGGGCGCACCCACCCCACGCCCAGATGCGCGCGCCACGCCGCCATGCCCGACAGCCCATCGACGCCCGCCCGGCGCGCCAGCCGCATCAGCACCGTCTCGGCCTGGTCGTCCTGCGTGTGGCCAAGCGCCACCACGCCGATGCCATGGCTTTGCGCCCAGCCCGCGATCAGCCGCAGGCGCGCCCGCCGCGCGGCGTCCTGAAGGTTGCCCTGCCCGTCCCAGTCCTGCCAGCGCCGAACCTCGTGCGGCACCCCCAGCCGTGCGCAGAGCGCGCCGACCCAACGCGCCTCGGCGGCCGCCTCGGGCCGCAGGCCATGATCCACCGTCACCGCCATGACCGGCAGCCCGGCATCCACCGCCAGCATCAGCAGCGCAACGGAATCCCCGCCTCCGGAAACAGCAAGGCCCAGCGGATGATCCACCGGGCCCAATGCCGCCACGAAGCGGTCGGTCAGCGCATCGCGCGCCTCGCTCAAGAGCAGCCAAGCCCCTGCATCGCCGTCAGCGCCTCGGTCGCCGGGGCCGAACCGGGGAAGCGCACGCCCACCTCGGTCAGCGTCACGCAGGCCTCGGGCGTCTGGCCCAGCTTGCCAAGGCTTTGCCCCAGCTTCAGCAGCGCATCGCCCGCCCGCGGCCCGTTCGGCGCGCCCGAGAACGCCTCGAGATAGGACCGCGCCGCATCCGCCGTCTCGCCCAGCTGGCTCAGCGCCTCGCCGCGCAGATAGAGCGCCTCGCCGCTCAGGGGGCCGCCCGGGTAGGTTTCGGTAAAGGTCTTAAGGAGGTCCGCGGCGGTTCGAAAGTCACCGGAGCCGAGCACCTCCTTGGCCCGGTCGAAGTCTGCCTGCTCGCCCACCGCCAACTGGGGCGCATCCGCCCCGGTCGCGGGTTGCGTCACCGCCGGGGCCGCCCCGGCAACCGCCGTCCCGCCCAGCGGCGGCGTATCGGGCAGCTTCGTCACGTCGCCGCCCTCCAGTTCGGTGATGCGGAACTCCATGTCGCCGATCCGCCGCGTGCCGTCCGCGACGATCTGGTTTACCCGGATCTCCAGCGCCTCGGTCTTCGACGTCAGCTGCGCCAGCGCCGCCTCCATCGCGTCCATCCGTTGCAGCGCATCGCCCCCGGCGATCCCCGGCTGGCTGGCTCCCGTCGCCACCAGCTCCTGCTTCAAGGCGCTGACCTGCGCCGACAGCTGCGCCAGCTCCGCCCGCAGGTCTGCCAGCGTCTGCGCCCTGTCCTGTGCCGCCGCCCCGAAGGGCAGCAGCAGGACCACAAGCACGCCAAGGATGCGCCGCATCGGTGTCACCTCAGCCAGCCGCGCCGATCTGAAGCACCGTCACCGCGCGCCGGTTCTTCGAGTAGCACTCCTCGGTCGAGCAGATCTCGATCGGACGCTCCTTGCCGTAGCTGACGGTCCGCATCCGGCTGGGGGCCACCCCTTGCGAGATCAGGAAGTCCTGCGCCGCGCTCGCCCGGCGCGCGCCAAGCGCGAGGTTGTATTCGCGCGTGCCCTGCTCGTCGGCGTGACCCTCGATGATCACGGCGTAGTCGGGGTTGGCGTTCAGCCACTGTGCCTGGCCCATCAGCGTCTGGCGCGCGGTATCGGTCAGCGTGCTCTGGTCCACGAGGAAGAACACCCGGTCGCCGACCGTCTGGTTGAAATAGGCCGGCGAGGCGGGGTTCGACGGATCGCCCAGGCCGGACGTGCCGATCCCCCCGGCACCCGCCCCTCCCGCGCCACCGGCGCCGCCCGCGCCAAAGCGGTTGGGGTTGTTGCAGGCCGCAAGGGCGAGCACCGCCGTCAGCAGCACTACTTTCGGGAACATGGTCATGGGACGTGATCCTTCTTGGTCTTGGCTCGATGTTGCTCAGGCTTTTCTCGACGATAGCAAGGTTCGCCGCGCCCTGCAAACAAGGGCGGCGCGGGAAGTCACGGCAGCAGCGGCGACCATGCGGGGTCCGAGGCCGGACCCTCGGTCGTTACCCTGCGCAGGTTCCGTCCCGAGATATCCACCGAGTACAGCGCGGGCTCGCCGCTCGCCCCCTGGCCCTGCCGGGTGAACATGATGACCCGCCCGTTCGGTGCCCAGGTCGGGCCTTCGTCGAGGAACGAGGCCGTCAGCAGGCGCTCTTCCGACCCGTCGGTGCGCATGACGCCGATGTGGAAGCGGCCCTGATGCTGCTTGGTGAAGGCGATCAGGTCGCCGCGCGGCGACCAGACGGGTGTGCCATAACGGCCCGCGCCGTTGCTGATCCGGACCGGCTCGCCGCCGCCCGCCGACATGATGTAGATCTGCGGCTGGCCGGAGCGGTCGCTCTCGAACACGATCTGGCTGCCATCGGGAGAATAGCTGGGCGCGGTTTCGATGGACGGGGCCGAAGTCAGGCGCGACGCGGCGCCCGAGCCGCTGTCCATCGCATAGATGTCGGTGTTCCCGCCCTGCTCCAGCGAGAAGACCACCGTCCGCCCGTCCGGCGCGTAACGCGGGGCGAAGGTCATCGTGCCCGGCTGGTCGTCCAGCACGCGCGACTGCACCGAGCCGATGTCCATCTCCATGATGCTGGGGAAACCGCTTTGGAACGAGGTGTAGAGGATGCGGCTGCCATCGGGCGAGAAGCGCGGCGCGATCACGATGGTGGAGCTGTCCGTCAGGTACTGCACGTTCGCGCCGTCGTAATCCATGATCGCGAGCCGCTTGGCACGGTCGTTCTTCGGGCCGGACTCGGCCACGAACACAACGCGACTGTCGAAATAGCCGCCCTCACCCGTGATCCGGCTATAGACTTGGTCGGCGACCTTGTGCGCCATCCGCCGCCAGCCCTGCGCCGAGCCCGCGAATTGCAGACCGTCACCCAGGGGCTGGCCCGAGAACACGTCGAACACCCGGAACTTCACCGACACCCTGTCACCGCTCGCGCTCACCGCCCCGGTGATCAGCGCTTGCGCATTGATCGCCTTCCAGTCGGCATAGGCCACCGGCGCGTCGAAATTCGTCACGTTGCTGATGAAGGCACCCGAGGGGATCTCGCGGAACAGGCCCGTCCCCTCCAGATCCTGCGCCACCACCCGCGCGATGTCGCGGGCAAGGTCGGTCGCGCCTGCGTTCTCGGCCACGAAATCCGGCACCGCGAAGGGCAGCGGCTCGATCACCCCGTCCGTGATGATGATCTTCAGCGGCCCGTTCTGGGCCGACGCGACGGGTGCCTGCACGACAAGGGCGGCCAGCGCCAGCGCAAGCAGGGGGGTGAATGTCCTGAACAGGGTCATTTGATCCTCATGTTCTCCGGGTTGAATACCATTTCGATCTCGCGCCACTGGTCGTACTTCTCGGGTGGCAGCTTGAAGCCGTTCTTGCCGCAGATGATGATTGCGCGGCGTGCGGCCTCGTAGGCCTGTCGGGCCGCGCCCTCGCTGCCGCCCTCGAAGGCGATCATGCGGATCGACCCCGCATCGGGAATGCCGGTCTGGGCGACGGAGACGCCCACCGTCACCGTCGTCCGCAGGGCATCTGTCGACAGCGAGCCAACGTTCCAGCACTGCTGGACCGCGACCCGCAGCGCGTCCTTCTCGCCATCGGTCATCGGCGGGCCAGAGGGGCCATCCGTGCCCGACGCGCCCGAGGTTTCGGTGGCGGCCTCGGCCAGCGCCGCCGCCACCGCGTCGTCCACGGCGGCCTGCTCGGCGTCATCAACGGCTGCGACCTCTGCCTCTTCCGCCTGCGTCACCTCTTCGGCCACCGGCTCCTCCGGCTGAACCGGCTCTGCCGTGCGCACGGGTGCCTCGGGTTTCTGGCGCGGCCGCGCGCTCGATGTCGGCGCGAGCGAGGGTTCGTCTGTGGTCTCGGTCGCCTCGGTCACGATCTCGGTGGTCGCCGCTTCCGGCGCGGCCTCCGGACGTTCCTCCTGCTCGACCTGCTCACCCAGGGCGTCGGGCGAGACGGCCGGTGTCGGCGTCTCGGCAATCTCGGCATCGGGCGAGGGGGTCTCGGCAGGCGTCGGGGCCACACGCGGCGCGTCCTGCGGCTTTGCCTCTTCGGTTTCCGGCACCAGCACCGGCTGCTCCTGATCCGGCGACGGGCGCGATCGGCTCGGGCGCCTCGATCACCTCGGGCTGCGGCAAGCGCCGCGATCTCGCTCGCGTCGGGGTTCGGGTCCGTCTCGGGTTGCGCCTCTGGCGCGGGCGGCGTCTGGCGCTCGGGCTTGGCGGCGGGGCGGGGCGATGTCACGGGGTCGGCCTGCGCCTCTTCCGGCTGTGCCTGCTGCGGCTCGGCCACGGGCGGGTTGGGGGCCGCCGACTGCATCGCGTCAAACTCCGCGCTCGAGATCAGCGAGACCGAGGTGACGGCGACGGCGGGCGCGTCGTCATGCCTCTGGAAGAACCCTCCCACAAGCACCCACAGGATCAGGACCGCGTGACCCGCCCCCGAGATGATCTGACCCGCATCCATCCGCCCGGCCTCAGCCGCCGCCCGCGCCGAAGGTCGGCCCGTCGGTATCCGTGACCAGCCCGATGTCGCGGAACCCGCCCGCGTTCAGCGCGCCCATCACCTGAGCGACGCGCTCGTAGGGCACGCTGCCATCGGCGCGCAGGAAGACCTTGTTGCTCGTCCGCTCTGCGGCGATCGCCGTCAGCTTGGGGATCAGCTCGGCCTCGGGCGTCTCGGTCGTCTGGATCGCGATGCGCCCATCCGCCATGATGGTGATCGTCAGCGGCTCTTCCTGCTCGGTCGGCAGCGCCGTCGCCGCCGTCTCGGGCAGCTTCACCGGCACGCCCACGGTCAGCATGGGTGCCGCCACCATGAAGATGATCAGCAGCACCAGCATCACGTCGACAAAGGGCGTGACGTTGATCTCGGACATCGCGGCGCTCTTGCCGCGCCGCCGTCGCCCGCGCCGTCCGCCGCCGCCTCCACCCTGCTTGATGACGCTTGCGGCCATCTCAGGCGGCCGCGTCGAGCTGGCGCGACAGGATCGTGGCGAACTCGTCGGCAAAGGCCTCGTAGCCGCCGATGATCCGCTCGCTGTCCGCATTCAGCTTGTTGTAGAACACCACCGCCGGAATGGCCGCGATCAGGCCCACGGCGGTCGCCAGCAGCGCCTCGGCAATGCCCGGTGCCACGACCGCAAGGTTCGTGTTCTGCGAGATCGCGATCTGCTCGAAGCTGTGCTTGATCCCCCAGACCGTCCCGAACAGGCCGATGAACGGCGCGGTCGAGCCGACGGTGGCAAGGAAGCTCAGCCCCTTGTTCAGCTCTTCGCTCTCTTTCGAGATCGCCACGTCCATGCTCCGGTCGATGCGCGCCTGCGCGCCCGCGATCAGCGCGCCGTCCTGCCGGTGGCTCCGCCGCCATTCCAGCATCCCGGCGGCAAAGATGCGCTCGCTGGCGCCTTCCGGCTGCGGCCCGATCTTCTCGAACAGCTCGTCCAGCGGCTCGCCCGACCAGAAGGCGCGGTCGAAGATGCTGGCCTCGCCCCGCGCCTTGCGGAACAGGATGTGCTTCTGGATGATGATGGCCCAGGACCAGAACGACGACACGAGCAGCATGATCATCACGACCTTCACGGTGAAGGTCGCGCGGGCGAAGAGGGCGAGCATGGAGAAGTCGATCTCCTGCGCGGTCGCAAGGGTTTGGGTATCCATCAGGCCTGCTCGTTTGCTTGGCCGCATCTAAACGTGCGGCTTTATTGCGCGTGATTCTATCCGGAATTGAAGGGGAATGCCAACACATCTGCGTCAGGCGGCGGCGCTCCGCCGGCAATTGCTGCGCCGCAGCATCACGCTGCGCCGGAAAATGCCTGTCGCAGCGCCCCCTCCAGCCGCACGGGCCGCCCTTCCGCGGACATGGCGACCAGCACCACCACCGCCTCGAACAGCCTTACCCCGTCGCGCAGCACCGCCTGGCGCAGCACGATCCGCGCCCCGCCCAGATGGTCGAGCGCCGTTTCCACCTCCAGCTGGTCGTCGAAATGCGCGGGCCGCAGGTAATCGGCCTCGACCCGCCGCACGGCAAAGACCATGCCCGCGTCGCGCCGCAGCGCCACCTGGTCGATCCCGAGCGTTCGCACCCACTCGCTCCGCCCGCGCTCGATGAACTTCAGGTAGTTCGCGTAATAGACGATCCCGGCAAGATCGGTGTCCTCGTAATAGACACGAAGCGGGAAGCGATGCGCCACGCGTCAGCTGAAGGGATTGCAGGCCGCGAGCAGGGTAAGGGTCATCAGAAGGGTGGCAATCTTCATCATTGGCTCCTTTGTTGTCCGGTGTCGCGCCGTTCGATCACGCCATTCACTTCCGCGCCGAGGATGACGACGATCACACTGATCCATACCCAAAGCAGAAAGGCAATCGGCGTCGCCAATGCGCCATAGGCATCCATCGCGGCAAAGCGCTCGAGATAGATCGAGAATGCGACGGAACCGATCAGCCAGCCCAGCATGGCCAGCCCGCTGCCCCAGGACAGCCACTGCCAGGGCGGCGGCGGCCGGTCGGGTCCGTAGCGGTAAAGGACGCCAAGGGCGACCGCCACCGCGGCCGCCAGCACGGGCCAGCGCAGGATCCGCGCGGCGAGGTCGCCCACCGGCCCGAGGTCGAGCACGGCAAGCACCGCAGGCACGACCGCCAGCGCAAGCACAAGCAGCACCACCAGCAGCATCGAAGCGAGCGTCAGGCCAAGCGCCACGAGGTTCAGACGGACGAAGGACCGCCGCTCCACCCGGTCATGCGCGATGTTCAGACCCTCCATGATCGACTTCACGCCGCCATTCGCGCTCCACAGGGCGATCGCCGAGCGTGATGACAAAGCTCAAGGTCAGGGTGCTGTCCTGGCGCGAGGCGAGTCGGGTCAGCTGCGTCTGGATCATTTCCGTGGCCGGGCCGGGAACCAGCCCTTGAAGCCGCTCGGCGTGCTGGCTGATCGTCGCCGGATCGAAGACCAGGCCGTAAAGCGAGACGAAGGCCGCAAGGGCCGGGAACAGCGCGAGCAGGATGAAGAAGGTCACGCCCCCCGCGATCAGGAACAGCCGGTCCTCGCTGATCGACCGCCACACCCGACCGCCCACCTCCCGCCAGGATGGTGGCCTCGACAATCCGGTGCGCGTCCGAGCGGGACGCGGCATGACGTCGGCATGGTCGAGGCTGTGCATGGTCGGGCATCTCCGCGGGGCGAAGGTGCAACGCGCAACCGCCCGCAACGTTCCCGGCTATTGCACTGCCCCGATCCGCGCCGCGAGGCGCATGCGCATGGCTCGGATCCCTGGCGACCGCGGGCAGGACGGGGTCGTAGACCGCGCGGATCACGCCAGCGATTTCAGGCCGCAGGATGACGCCGCCAGCCGCCAGGGCCAGCGGCGAGGCGTCGAGGAACGCCCGGTCCGACCAGAGGACAATCACCTGCACGGCCTGGCTCAGCGCCAGCGTCTCGGCCGGTACGGCCTCCAGATGCGTGTCCATCCGCAGGAAGACGAAGGCTGCGCGGATGGCTCCCGACTCGTCGAAGCGGAAGATGCGGTACTGGTTCGCCCCGGCCGCCTCCAGCCGTGCGCAGAGTGGCTCGAGGTCGGGCACCAGCCGGTCGAGGTTCGGCACCTGCGGCAATTCCGACCAGTCGCGGAAGAAGAAGATCATCAGGTTCGCGCCAAGCTCGGGGTCGGTCTCGGCCATGCGGTGCCCGGCCAGCGCCACCACCGCCTCCAGCGCGCCCTTGACCACGCCCAGCGTCGTCTCTTCGACCCCGAAGACCACGGGCACGATGGGGCGTCCCCAGCGGGCGCAGAAGTAGGTTCCATCGGCGCGGGTAAACAGCGCCTCCACATCCTTGCCGGTCATCTCACTCCGCGCCGCTGCCCCCGTCGACCCGCCTTAGCGGGCAACGGTCCGCGCGCCAAGAGGGTCCGGGCGGCGGCGAGGGAACCCCGCCACCCGGAGGGGCGCGCCCGTCAGAGCGTGCCTTCGTTGGTCAGCGACATCGTCTGGGCGACGACGCCGTTCTTGACAAGGCATTGCCACCTGGCCTGCTGGGGTCCGACACCAACGATAACCTCGTTATTTGCCTCGGACGTGATGGATTCCAGCACGACGCCCGTGTTGTTCGTCTGCGCAGCAACAGCAGCAAGACAGGCGGCCTCATCCGCGCTGCCTGCCATGCGCATCGGCGCGGTCGAGATGGTGGCGGTTTCCTCCACGCATCCGGCCAGGCCCGCCAAGGCAAGTGTCAGAACGCCAAGTGTCATAGTCCTCATCGAAAGTCCCCCAGGGTGTTATGGTTGTCGAAGGTCGTGGTGGTCCGCCGCGCCGGATCGTGACTTCAGCCGATCGTCATCGACAGCATGTAGGGCACAGTCGCCCCGCCATCGGCGTCCGCCCCCATCAGATAGACGCGAATCGTGTAGTCGCCCGACGCGGGCAGCTTGATCCCGGTCGCGTCATTCCCGTCGATGGAGGAATTGTAGATCGCCACGTCGTTGCTGCCGGGCGGCAAGATGTTGAAATAGGCCGAACCGTCCGTGATCAGCGACACGCCCATCGTCTGTCCGGCCTTCGCACCCAGCAGATAATCGTGGTAGCCTTGCCCGGTTACCTTGCCGTTTACGGCCGCATTGTCATTGCCCTTCGCGAATTTGACCCTCTCGCGCGACTGTGCCGATGCCGGATGCACCAGACCGGAAAGGATCAGTGCGGCACCGACGACCAACATGCGGCGGGTAGGAAATGATCTGGTCATGAAACGCCCTCTTCGAAACGTGCAGAAGCCTCCCTGCTCCCCGGCGCAGGGGCACTTTGGCGCGGGTGGGGAAGATTCGATTTCCGCAAGGCGCAGCTTTATCCGCAGGTCGGGGCATGGCTATCCAGATTGCGCGGTGTGCCGTCATGGCGCGCGCAGGCGCTTCGGTGCCGCGCGATGAACGTGCCCATGAACGCGCCCGCCTGGTCCGAACGGCCGCTGGCCACAGGCCGTCCGAAAGCGCGGTCCGGCATGGTGGGGTCGGGCATGTTCAGCCGGGTCGACTACCTCGACTTCCTCGATGGGGACTCGGGGCATGCCGTGGTCCGGTCTTTCGGCGCGAGCCATCCTGAGGCGAGCCTGTCGCAGGTGATCAGCACCGGCCACGAGATCGGGCTGGAGGAGGATCGTTTCACGACGATCCTCATCCCTCTATCGGGACGGATTGTGTGCGCGACGGCTTCGCAAGATCTGTCCTGCCGCCCGGGCGAGGCGCTGCTGCTGCCAACGGGCCGTCGTCGCACGGTGACGCGGCGCGAGGGCGGCGCAGTATTCCACGCCGTCGTGGTGAACATCTCAGGGCTTCCCAACCCGCCCAACTCCGCCCGGACCGTCCGCGCGGCGACTGTTCCCGACCTCGCGATGGCTTGCGGCATCCTGACATCCCTCTGTGTCGGGGGCGGCGGCCCGGTGCCACTGGCCTTCGCGTCGGCCCTCCAGCTTTTGCGCGATGTCCTGGCCTGCGATGACGCCGAGCGAGACACGGCCCGCCTGCCCCACCGGCGCGGCGTTTCTCCCGCACTGGCGCGGGCCGAGGAGATGCTCAGGGAACGCCTTTCCGAAGACCTTTCGATGATCGAAGTCGCGAACGCCGCCGGGATCAGCCTGCGGCAGATGCAAGAGATGTTTCGCCGCAAGCACGGGCTGTCGCCCCATGCCTTCCTGACCCGACTGCGGCTGGAACAGGCGCATCTGGCGCTGAAATCCGGCACGCCCCCGCCCACAGTGACCGAGGCGGCGCTGGCGGCGGGATTTTCCCACCTCGGTCGCTTCCCCGCGATCTATCGCGCCCGCTTCGGCACCTTGCCGTCGCAAACGCGCGCCGCGCTGCGTTGACCAGCCCCGCCTACACCTCGAACAGGTCCGCTTGCCCCGGCCCCTTCGGCGGCTCCAGCCCCAGATGCCGCCAGGCCTTCATCCCCAGCATCCGGCCGCGCGGCGTGCGCAGAAGCAGGCCCTGCTGCAACAGGAATGGCTCGATGACCTCCTCGATCGCGTCCCGCGCCTCGCTCAAGGCCGCCGCAATCGTTTCCACCCCCACAGGCCCGCCGCCGTAGTTCTCGGCCAGCAGCCCAAGATAGCGCCGGTCCGCGCCATCCAGCCCCAGATGATCCACCCCCAGCCGCGTCAGCGCCCGGTCGGCGATGGCGCGCGTCAGCACCCCGTCGCCTTCGACCAGCACGAAATCCACGACCCGCCGCAAGAGGCGCCCGGCGATCCGGGGCGTGCCCCGCGCCCGCCGCGCGATCTCGCGGCAGCCGTCCGCCTCCGCCCGTACCCCCAGAAGCCGTGCGCCGCGCGTCACGATCTCGTGCAGTTCGTCCTCGGTATAGAACTGCAACCGCGTGGGAATGCCGAAGCGGTCGCGCAGCGGCGTCGTCAGCAGCCCCAGCCGCGTCGTGGCCCCCACCAGCGTGAAGGGTTGCAGGTCGATCCGCACCGTCCGTGCCGCAGGCCCCTCACCGATGACGAGGTCCAGAGCGAAATCCTCCATCGCGGGGTAGAGAACCTCCTCGACCATCGGGGACAGGCGGTGGATCTCGTCGATGAACAGCACGTCGCGCGGTTCCAGATTGGTCAGGATCGCCGCCAGATCGCCCGCCTTGGCCAGCACCGGGCCGGAGGTCATGCGAAAGCCAACCCCCAGTTCCCGCGCCATGATCTGCGCGAGCGTCGTCTTGCCCAGACCGGGCGGGCCGTGGAACAGGGTGTGGTCCATCGCCTCGCCCCGCATCCGCGCGCTTTCGATGAAGACCTTCAGGTTCGCCCGCGCCTCGGCCTGACCGATGAATTCCTCCAGCACCTGCGGGCGCAGGGCGCGGTCGGCATCCTCGGGCAAGGGTTCGGGGCGCAGCGAAGGGTCGGGTTCGGGCATGGCACCGCCTGGGGCTTACGGGCGGGAACAATCCCCGAACGCAGCGCTCTGCGCAAGGGCTGTCAGTTCAGCGCCACGGCCCGCCCACGCCGCGTCCCGACGCCGGAATACGCGAGGCGCTCATCGGAACCGCAGGACGCATGGCCCGCAGCGCCGCGACCCGGTTCGCCGTCGCCGGGTGGGTCGAGAACAGCTTGTCGTGCGAATGGGCATGCAGCGGGTTGATGATGAACATGTGCGCGGTGGCCGGGTTTCGCTCGGCCGCGTTGTAGTCGATCCGCCGCGCCATCTGGTCGATCCGCTCCAGCGCCGAGGCCAGCCATTCCGGCTCGCCGCAGATTTCCGCGCCGATCCGGTCGGCCTCGTACTCGCTGCCCGCGGCTGATCGCCATCTGCACCAGCGCCGCCGCGAGGGGCGCCAGGATCATCAGCGCCAGCGTGCCAAGGAAACCGCCGGGCCGGTCCCGGTCGCCGCCGAAGAACATCGCGAAGTTGGCGAGCATCGAGATCGCACCGGCAAAGGTCGCCGTCACCGTCATGATGAGGGTGTCATGGTTGCGGATATGCGCCAGTTCGTGCGCCATCACCCCTGCCACCTCGTCCGGGCTCAGCGCGCGCAACAACCCCGTCGTCGCGGCAACGGCCGCGTTGGAGGGGCTGCGGCCCGTGGCAAAGGCGTTCGGCTGGTCGGACTGGATCAGGAAGACGCGGGGGCGCGGCATGCCCGCGCGGTCGGCCAGATCATGCACGATCGCCACCAGTTGCGGCGCGGTGCGCAGGTCCACCTCCTGCGCCCCGTACATGCGCAGCACCGCCTTGTCGGAGCCCCACCACGTCAGGAGGTTCATCGCGGCGGCGACGACCAGCGCGACGATTGCACCGCTCTGCCCGCCAAGCAATGCGCCGACGCCCATGAACAGGGCCGTCATCGCGGCCATCAGGATCGCAGTGCGCGTGTATCCCATCGAAGCCTCGCTTGCAGATTGGCAGCGGATATGGCGTCGGTCCGGCTGTCCGACAAGAGGGTTCAGCGCGGCGCGAGACGCCGCAAGGCAAGACGGATCAGGGTCGGCGCGTCGGCGTCGGGCGCATCCTGGGCGACGGTCGAGATCGCCTGCGCCGCGTCGCCCTGACCATAGCCGAGATTGACCAGCGCCGAGAGCGCATCCGCTGCCGCCGCGGCCCTGATCTGCCCCGGCGGGGCCGCTCTGGCCTCTCGCGGGGGCTGGGCCGGGGCATCCGGCTCGATCACTTCCACCGTGGCCGTGGCGGCGAGTGCCGCGCCCTGCGCCATCACGGCGGGTGCCTTGGCCTTCAGCTCCAGCACAACGCGCTGCGCAAGCTTCGGCCCGATCCCCGGTGCGCTCTGGATCGCGCGCGCATCGCCATGGGTGATGGCGCGCGATACGCCCTCGGGGCCGAGCGTGCCGAGAATGGCCAGCGCCGCCTTCGCGCCGATGCCCTGAACCGTGGTCAGCAGGCGGTGCCATTCCTTTTCAAGCAGCGTCGGGAAGCCGAACAGCTGCAACAGGTCCTCGCGCACCACCAACTCGGTGTAGAGGGCGACGGCCTCGCCCGGCCCCGGCATGGCGGCCAGCGTCCGGTCCGAGACATGGACGAGGTAGCCCACGCCCCGCACGTCGATCAGCACATGGTCGGTCGCGCGATACTCCAGCCGCCCCGACAGCTTTCCGATCATCGCGCAGCCCCTCTGTGGCGGTCGGCACGGTCCAGCGCGGCCTGAAAGCGGCCCGCCGATTGCAGGTGATGGGCGTGGCAGATCGCGACGGCCAGCGCATCGGCGGCATCCGGCCCGGCGACCTGCACACCGGGCAGATGCAGGCGAACCATGTGATCGACCTGAACCTTGGCCGCGTGGCCCACGCCGACGACCGTCTTCTTCACGGCGTTCGGGGCATATTCGCCCACCTCCAGCCCGAACTGGGCGGGCACCAGCAGGGCGATCCCCCGCGCCTGGCCCAGCTTCAGCGTCGCGACCGCGTCCTTGTTGACGAAGGTATGTTCCACCGCCGCCGCATCGGGGGCGAAGCGCTCCAGCACCTGCGTCAGCTCGCTGTGCAGCCGCAACAGACGCGCCGCCAGCTCGCCTGCGTCGGAATGGCAAATGCCGTTCGCGACATGGCTCAGGCGCGCGCCCGCCACGTCGATCACCCCCCAGCCGAGGTTTCGTAGCCCCGGATCAATCCCGATGACGCGCATCCTGCCCCCGTCGCCTGTTCCCGGCACTAGCACGAAAAGGGAACATCGGCCAGCGCTCTGCGCAAGCATTCGCGCGCGCCTCGTCGCATCGCCGAATAGCGACGCCGCAAGAGTTGCCAGCGACACGAATTCGCTATGATGCCGATTTTCATGGCGTTTTCGTGAAATCCGCTATGCGTTTGCCGCAAGGGGGCCATGAGTTTTCCCCAGCTTGCTTTGCATAGGCCGCACCACTAACTAGCAACGCAAGGGGAAAAACGCCCCGAAATCAGGCAGTATGAGTAAAGGAAAGATCATGTCCGCCCTCGAGACGACCCGTCCGGCACCCTTCGGTGCGACGGCCACCTACCAGGCGATCCAGTTCGTGAGCAACGCTCTGGTCTCTGTCAAGAACTGGAACGACGCCCGCGTGACGCGCAAGGCCTTGTCGAGCCTCTCGGACCGTGAACTCGACGATATCGGTCTGTGCCGCGGCGACATCGAACGCATCGGTGCCTGAGCAAGCGCACCGGCGCAGCGCCGGATCACATCGTTCGCAAAAGAACTAGGCCGCGCCCGAACCGGGACGCGGCCTTTGTGTTTGATGGATCAGGCCGGACGACGCTACTTCGTCATTTCCTTGATGAAGTTCGACACCCACAGGGTCGCTGGATCAGCCTGCATCAACCAGCCACCCAGCTTGTCGAAGCTCTGGCCGGCGAGCAGCGTCTGAACCCGCTCGTCATAGGTCGTGGCCCCGACCTTGTAGTGGATGGTGCCCTTGAGGGCGAGTGCCATGACCACAGCCACAAAGATCGGACCCAGGATCGAACGGCGACGCCGCGTGGTGCGACGATACTGCGAAAGTCCGATCGTTCCTGGCGCTTCGAAACCGTAGCCCTGGGCACGCGCCTCTTCGATGCGTGAAATCCGGCCGTAAAAGTCCCGCAGATTGGGATCGCCCACGATCAATACTCCAATAACACAGTCCCCACCGCAGGATCGTTATCAGCCGCGAATGTGGCGATTCTTTGACATGGGGCCGGAGCGGCCCGTTTCAGCGGCGGCGCAAGACCAGGGTTGACCACTCGCCGATATCCTCACGTTCCAGTTGAGAAAAGGCGGCTGCCTCATAGGCCGCAAGGATCGAATCGGCCTGAACGACCAGCAGACCCGAGAGAATCACCGTGCCGCCGGGTGCGACATGTGCGGCCATGGATGGCGCGAGTTCGATCAGCGGGCCCTTTAGAATGTTGGCGAAGACGAGGTCGAACGGGGCTGCGGCGTGCAGGGCGGGATGCTCGAACCCTGCCGCCTCGAGGCAGATCACCCGGCCGTCAAGTCCGTTGATTGCCGCATTGGCGCGGGCCACGTCGACCGCGACCGCGTCGATGTCCGAGGCATGGACGGGGTTCGGAAAGACCCGCGCCGCGGCCATCGCCAGCACCGCCGTGCCGCAGCCGATATCCGCCACATTTCGGGCCACTTCCCCGCGTTCCACCATCCGGTCGAGCGCGCGCAGGCATCCCAGCGTGGTGCCGTGGTGGCCCGTCCCGAAGGCCACCGTCGCCTCGATCAGCAGCGGGATGCGCCCCTCGGGCACCTTGTCGGCGTCATGGCTGCCATAGACGAAGAAGCGCCCGGCATCGACCGGGCTCAACTCGCGGCGCACCTTCGCGACCCAGTCGATCTCGGGCAGTTCCGACAGGGCGAAGGGCTGCGCCTTGTAAGCCATCGCCAGCAGGGTCAGCGCGATCTCGTCGGGCGGATCGAGGAAGTAGGCACCGACCTCCCACAGGCCGGAGCCGTCCTCGATCTCGAACACGCCCACGCCCGTCGGCTCTGGCGTCAGATCCTCCAGCGCCTCGGCGAGCGCCTCGGCGGCCTCCTGTCCGGTCAGCGTCGTCAGGGCGGTGTAGGTGGGCATGGCGATCCTTCCGGCGCGGTCGATGGGTCGCGATAGCGGCGGCGGCCCGGGGCGTCAACCCGAGCGGGCGCGCAGCAGCCGCCAGCCCAGCCTTGGGAACGCGCGCCAGCCGAGGTCGGCGTAGTCGAGATCGCCCGACAGCAGCGCCAGGTAGCGCCGCTGCAACCGGGGCTCGGAGGCCAGCAGCCGCAGGAAGGCGGGTTGCAGGCGCGGCTGGTAGGCCAGCCAGCGCAGGGCGCGCGACCGGCGCAGTTCCGCATGGATCGGCCGCAGGTGGCGGCGGTAATGGGGCAGCGCCGGCCAGCGGCTGTCCGTCCCGGTGGGCTTGGATGGCAGCCTGCGCGGCCAGATGCCCGCTCTTCATCGCCCAGGCGATCCCCTCGCCGGTGATCGGATCGACCAGACCCGCCGCATCCCCCGCCAGCAGCACGCGGCCCCGACCCGGCACGGCGCGCACCTCGCCAAAGGGCATGAACGCGCCCTTGCAGCGCAGCGTGCCGGGGTCGGCGCCGTGGCGGGCCGCAAAAGCGGCGAACATCGCGCGAAGGTCGGGGTTCCGGCGGTGGATGCCCCCCACGCCAAGCGTCACCGCGCCCCGCTTCGGAAAGGCCCAGCCATAGCCCCAGGCCGCCGCGGCGAGGTCGATCTCGACCGCGCCGCCCTTATCGTCCTCGGGCCGGGGCACGTCGGCCTCCAGCGCGAAGCCGATCCGGGCAGGGTCATGCGCCCGCCCGTAGAGTGCCCGCGCCACCACGCTGTTGGCCCCGTCCGCCCCGATGACCAGCGGGGCCGCCAGCCCTGTGCCATCGGCGAGCGTGACGCAGCCCTGCTCTACCTCCGCCTCCGCAATCCGCTGGCCTGTCCGCACCTCACACCCCGCGCGGCGCGCGGCATCGAGCAGGAGTGCGTCCATGACCCGCCGCTGCGTCATCCAGATCGGCGGGGCGTCGCCAAGGTCGGCAAGAGGATGTCCATTCGCCGTCAGGCGCATCCGGGTGCAGCGCAGGAAGGCAGGCTGGTCGACATCCAGCCCGAAGATCTGATCCAGAAACCGCCTGCTTCGCCCGGTCACGCCACCGCCACAGAGCTTGTCGCGGGGGAAAGCGGCCTTGTCGACCAGCGCGACGCGCAGCCCGCCGCGTGCCGCCGTCACGCCCGCCGCCGCGCCGGCCGGACCCGCACCGATGACGATCAGATCATGCGTGAAGGTCATTGTCCTGCCATTCGTTCCGCCGCGCATCCTGCACCGGGCTTCGTCCGCAGGCCACCCCCGCGACTTGCATCCTCAGAGAAAGCTCTGCGGGTCGATGTCGATGGCCAGGCGCAGGTTCGCGGGCTGTTTCAGTTGCGCCACCCACTCGGCCAGCGCGGCCTGCAAGGGCACCGTCTTGTCGGCCTTCACCAGCAGGCGCACCCGGTGCCGCCCCCGGACCCGCGCGATGGGGGCGGGCGCGGGGCCGAAGACCTGCGCCCCGATCCGCCGCAGCGGCCCGTCGCGCCGCGCGAGTTCGCCCGCGAAATCGAAGACCTGCGCCACGTCGGGCGAGGACAGGATGATCCCCGCCATGCGCCCGAAGGGCGGCACCCCGGCGGCGCGCCGTTCAGCGGCCTCGGCGCGCCCAGAAGGCCTCTTCGTCGCCGCCGAGGATGGCGCGGATCACCGGATGCTCGGGCTGATAGGTCTGCAAAAGCGCCTCGCCCTTGCGCTCGGTCCGCCCCGCACGCCCGGCGACCTGGCGCATCAGCTGGAACGTCTTCTCTGCCGCGCGCAGGTCCGACCCCTGCAAGCCCAAGGTCGGCGTCGATCACGCCCACCAGCGTCAGCAGCGGAAAGTTGTGCCCCTTGGCCACGATCTGCGTGCCGATGATGATGTCGGCCCCGCCGCCCGCGATCAGCGCGATCTGTTCTTTCAGCGCGCGCGCCGAGCCGAACAGGTCCGACGACAGCACGGCGATCCGCGCGCTCCGGAAACCGCGCCGCCAGCCTCTTCGGCCAGCCGCTCCACCCCCGGCCCGACCGGGGCCATGCGCCCTTCGACCTTGCAGTTGGGGCAGGCCTGCGGGATCGGCTTGGTCGCGCCGCACTGGTGGCAGACGAGGCGCTTCAGGAAGCGATGCTCGACCATCCGCGCATCGCAATCGTCGCAGCCGACCTGATGCCCGCAGGCGCGGCAGAGCGTGACCGGCGCATAGCCGCGCCGGTTCAGGAACAGCATCGCCTGCTCGCCCCGCCCGATCCGCGCCTCGACCGCGCGGGCCAGCGTCTCGGACATCCAGCGGTCGGCGGGCAGCTTTTCGGCCCGCATGTCGATCGCGCGACATCGCGGGCAGTCTCGGCCAGACCGAAGCGCGACCCCAGGTCGAGGCGGGCATACTTCCCCGCCTCGGCATTCGCCCAGCTTTCGAGCGACGGCGTGGCCGAGGCCAGCACCACCTGGCGCCCCGCACGATGGCCGCGCGCAGCACCGCCATGTCGCGGGCGTTGTAGAGCACGCCATCCTCCTGCTTGTAGGAGCGTGTCGTGCTCCTCATCCACGACGATCAGGCCAAGTTCGCGGAACGGCAGGAACAGGGCCGACCGCGCGCCCACGACCAGTTGCGCACCGCCCTTCCGCCACCATCCGCCAGACACGGCGGCGTTCGGTCATCGTCACGCCGGAATGCCATTCGGCGGGCCGCGCGCCGAAGCGCGCCTCGACGCGGGTCAGGAACTCGGCCGTCAGCGCGATCTCGGGCAGCAGCACAAGGGCCTGCCGCCCCTGCCGCAGGCACTCCGCCACCGCCTCCAGATAGACCTCGGTCTTGCCCGAGCCGGTGACGCCCTTCAGCAGCGTGCAGCCATAGCCCCCCATCGCCACCGCCGCGATCAGCGCATCCGCGGCCGCCACCTGATCGCCCGCAAGCTCGACCCCCGGTCGCGCGGGGTCGAGACGCGGATAGGGCAGGTCGCGCGGCGCGTCCTCTTCCAGGATCGCGCCGGCCTTGACGAGGCCCTTGACGACCGAGGCCGTCACCCCGGCCTCCGCCGCCAGCTCGGCCAGCGTCACCGCCGCGCCGCCGTACTGCGCCAGCACATCCATCACCCGCAGGCGCGCATCGGTCATCCGGTCGGGCTCGCCCCCGCCCGCGCGCAGCACGCGGCGCATCGAGGGCGGGTCGCCCAGCCCCGGCGCGCGGGTGGCCAGCCGCAGCATCGCGGGCAGCGGCGTCAGCGTGTAGTCGGCGGCGCGCATCAGGAACTGGCGCAGCTCCTCGCGCATCGGGGCTGCATCCAGCACGCGCAGGCACGGCGCGCAGCTTCGCCGCGTCGAACCCGCCCGTCGCCCGGCCCCCAGACCACGCCCAGCACCCGGCGCGGCCCCAGCGGCACCTCGACGAAGTCGCCGGTGCCGCAGCCGCCCTCGGGCGCAAGGTAGTCCAGCAGGCCACGCCAGCCGCCGAGCGGTTCCGTCGTGACGACACCGATGCGCGCGCCCTCGGGAAAGACCTCGTCCGCCACCTGCGCCCACCCACCTTTCGCCTGCCGCCGTCTTGCGCTAATACGGGGCCGCACCCCCCGCAACCCCGATCAGGATCAAGGACCGAACCGCCATGAAATTCTTTGTGGATACCGCCGACGTCGCCGCCATCTCGGAGCTGAACGACCTCGGCATGGTGGACGGCGTGACCACGAACCCCTCGCTGATCCTGAAATCGGGGCGCAACATCCTCGAAGTGACCAAGGAAATCTGCGACATCGTCGCCGGCCCCGTCTCGGCCGAGGTGGTGGCGCTGAAGGCCGACGAGATGATCGCCGAGGGCCGCAAGCTGGCCGGCATCGCGCCGAACATCGTGGTCAAGCTGCCGCTGACCTGGGACGGCCTGCGCGCCTGCAAGGTGCTGACGGGCGAGGGGCACAAGGTCAACGTCACGCTCTGCTTCTCGGCCAACCAGGCGCTGATCGCGGCCAAGGCGGGGGCCACCTTCATCAGCCCGTTCATCGGGCGGCTGGACGACATCAACCTCGACGGGCTGGAGCTGATCGCGGACATCCGCACGATCTATGACAACTACGACTTCAAGACCGAGATCCTCGCGGCCTCGATCCGCACGGCGAACCACGTGACCCAATGCGCGCTGATCGGGGCCGATGTGGTCACCGCGCCGCCCGCCGTCATCAAGGCGCTGGCGAGCCATGTCCTGACCGACAAGGGGCTGGAGCAGTTCATGGCGGACTGGGCAAAAACAGGGCAGAAAATCCTCTGATCGCGTGTATGATCGCGGCGTTGCGGCACAATACAGGGGCAGCATGATCAAGCAGGACCTGCGCGACGTCATCATCGCGGAACCCGAAGTCATCCTCGAGGACCGCCGATGTGATGGCGGCGCTCATCGCCGCCAACGAACGCGCGATGGGCAGCAACATCGTCGACCTGCGCGGCATCGCGATGGAGCGGATGGAAGCGCGGCTTGATCGGCTGGAGGACACCCACCGCTCGGTGATCGCGGCGGCCTACGAGAACCTTGCGGGCACCAATCAGGTGCACCGCGCCATCCTCCAGATGCTCGACCCGATCACCTTCGAGGATTTCCTGAAGGGCCTGGGCCACGAGGTCGCGCAGACGCTGCGGGTGGATTGCGTGCGCCTTGTGCTGGAAAGCGCGCAAGGCGCGGACGCGGCCCTGGCGCCGGCTGGGCGAGACGGTCTGCGTGGTCGAGCCCGGCTTCGTCGCCACCTACATCGCGGGCGGGCGGAACGTGCCGCAGCGGCCCGTCACCCTGCGCCAGACCTACCCCGCCTCGGACCGCATCTATGGCGAGCGCGCGGCCTGGGTCCGGTCCGAGGCGCTGCTGCGGCTCGATTTCGGCAATGGACGCCTGCCCGGCCTGCTGGCGCTCGGGGCCGAGGACCCGCACCGCTTCAAGGCGGCGCAGGGCACCGACCTGCTGGCCTTCTTCGGCGGGGTGTTCGAGCGCACGATGCGCCGCTGGCTGGCGTGAGCGCCGCGCCCGCAGGGCTGTTCTCGGCCGGGCAGCGCGCCGCGCTGGCAGAGTGGCTGAGCCACCTGCGCGCGCTGGACGGCGCGGCGGCGAATACGGTCACGGCCTATGCGGCGGACGTGGCGCGCTACCTCGATTTCCTCACGCGGCATCGGGGCGGGGCCGAAGGGGTTCGCGCGCTGCTGGACGTGCCACAGACCGACCTGCGCGCCTGGATGGCGCACGAGCGCGGGCGGGGCCTCGGCCCCCGCTCGATGGCGCGGGCGCTGTCGGCGGTCAAGGGGTTCACCGGCTGGCTGGCCGAGCGCGAGGGGGTGGACGCCACCGCGATCCTCTCGGCGCGCGGCCCGAAGTATCGTCGCAAGCTGCCGCGCCCGCTGTCCGTGGACGGCGCGCGCGACATGATCGAGACGGTCCAGACGCAGGCGGCGGAAGACTGGATCGCAGCGCGCGATGCCGCCGTTCTGACGCTGCTCTACGGCTGCGGCCTGCGCATATCCGAGGCGCTTGGCCTGACCGGCGCGGCGCACCCCCTGCCCGAAGTCCTGCGGATCACCGGCAAGGGCGGCGAAGACGCGGATCGTGCCGGTCATCCCCGCCGCCCGTGCCGCCGTCGCGCGCTATGCCGAGCTTGCCCCGTTCGAGCTGACCCCCGGCGAGCCCCTGTTCCGCGGCGCGCGGGGCGGCCCGCTCAACCCCCGCCTGATCGCCCGCGCGATGGAAACCGCGCGCCTGCAACTGGGCCTGCCCGCGACGGCCACGCCCCACGCGATGCGTCATTCCTTCGCCACGCATCTGCTGTCGGCGGGCGGCGACCTGCGCGCGATCCAGGAACTGCTGGGCCACGCCTCGCTGTCCACCACCCAGGCCTATACCGCCGTGGATGCCGCGCGGCTGATGGAGGTCTATCAGAAGGCCCATCCCCGTGCCTGATCGGTTGCGCCAAGGGAACATTCGGATATGACGGTAGAATGCTGACCCCGCGCCTCAAGGCCCTGTCCGTCCACCTGCTCACCGCCTCGGGCGCGGTCCTGTCGATGCTGGCGATGCTGGCCGCGGTCGAGGGCAAGTGGAGCCTGATGTTCCTCTGGCTGGTCGTGGCGCTGATCGTCGACGGCATCGACGGCCCGCTCGCCCGGCGCTTCGACGTTCACACGAACTGGCCGACCTATGACGGCGTGTTGATGGACCTGATCGTCGACTACCTGACCTACGTGTTCATTCCCGCCTTCGCGCTGTTCAAGTCGGGCTTGCTGACCGGCTGGCCGGGCTGGCTCGTCATCATCGCCATCGTCTTTGGCAGCGTCGTCTATTTCGCCGACACGCGGATGAAGACCAAGGACAACTCCTTTGCGGGTTTCCCCGCCTGCTGGAACATGGTCGTGCTGGTGATGTTCGCGCTGAAACCCGGCGAGATGACGATCCTGACCATCGTGATCCTGCTGACCATCGCGATGTTCACGAACCTCAAGTTCATCCACCCGGTCCGCACTGACCGCTGGCACTATCTGAACCTCGCCGCGATCCTGGGATGGACGTTCTTCGCCGGATGGGCCGCCTGGATCGACTTCGACCGGCAAAGCTGGGCGCATTGGGGGCTGGTCGTGACCTCGCTCTACCTCGCGCTGGCGGGGATCGCGCAGCAGATCGTGCCCGAGCGCGCGGTGATCCGCCGCCAGCCCTAGATCAGCAGCGAGGCCGCGCCCTCAAGCCTCAGGAGCGCCACCTTCGTCTCCACCCCGCCCTTGGCCGAGAAGCCGCCCAGCCCGTCCGCCGCCAGAACACGGTGGCATGGCACCAGCACCGGCAGCGTGTTGGCGCCGCAGGCCTGCCCCACGGCCTGTGCCGGAACGCCGAGGTCGCGCGCAAGATCGCCATAGGTCCGCGTCTCGCCATAGGGGATCGCCGCCATCGCCCGCTGGACCCGCCCGTTGAGCCCGCCGCTGAAGGCGAGCGGCAGGTCGAAAGATGTTCGCTTGCGTGCGAAGTAGGCGTCGAGCTGCCGCAGCGCCTCGTCCAGCAGGGGCGAGCCCTCGCCCGCCTCCTCGCGCCAGTCGAGCGCCACGATCCACCCATCCCGCTCGGTCAGCGTGAGGGGGCCGAGCGGCCCGTCAAAGGCCGCCCGCCGGATCATCCCAAAGCGTCGTTGCAGCGGGCGCAGACATGCGGGTGGCGGTGCGTGTTCACGTCCGGCAGGATCTTCCAGCAGCGCTGGCACTTCGCGCCATCCGCCAGTTCGAACCGCACCGCCACCTGCGGCACATCGGACAGGGAAAAAACGCCTTCGGGCGATGCCCCCGCAGACAGAGCGATGCCCGAGGTGATGCAGACCTCCTCGAACGGCACGGTACCGAGCAGCGCCTTCATCTCGGGCGTGACGAAGACCTCCGGCGCGGCCTCGAGGCTGGAGCCGATCACCTTCGCCGTCCGCTGCACCTCCAGCGCGCCGGTGACCACGCGGCGCACCTCGCGGATCGTCTGCCCACTTCGCCGCCAGCGCCTCGTCCCGCCAGCCTTCGGGCGTGTCGGGGAAGTCGTGCAGGTGCACCGACTGGTCCTCGCCCGGGAAGCGCGACAGCCACACGTCCTCGGTCGTGAAGACCAGGATCGGGGCGAGCCATGTCGTCAGCCGGTGGAACAGCAGGTCCAGCACGGTCCGGGCCGAGCGGCGGGTCAGGCTGGAGGGCGCGTCGCAATAGAGCGAGTCCTTGCGGATGTCGAAGTAGAGCGCCGAAAGGTCGACCGTGCAGAACTGGAACAGCTTCTGGAACACGCCCTGGAAGTCGTACTTCGCATAGCCGTTGCGCACCTCGGCATCGAGTTCCGCCAGCCGGTGCAGCACCCAGCGTTCCAGCTCGGGCATCTGGTGCGCGGGCACCCGTTCGGCGTCGGTGAAGCCCGCGAGGTTGCCCAGCAGGAAGCGCATCGTGTTGCGCAGGCGGCGGTAGCTGTCGGCCACGCCCTTCAGGATTTCCGGCCCGATCCGCAGGTCCACCGTGTAGTCCGACTGCGCCACCCAGAGGCGCAGGATATCCGCGCCATAGTCCTTGATGACCTCGGCGGGGGCGACGGTGTTGCCGAGCGACTTGGACATCTTCATGCCCTTCTCGTCCAGCGTGAAGCCATGGGTCAGCACGCCCCGGTAGGGCGCGCGGCCGATGGTGCCGCAGGCCTGCAGCATCGAGGAATGGAACCATCCCCGGTGCTGGTCGGTCCCCTCAAGGTAAAGGTCCGCGATCCCGTCGCTGGAGCCATCCGCCCGGTCGCGCAGCACGAAGGCATGGGTGGAGCCTGAGTCGAACCACACGTCCAGCACGTCGAAGACCTGATCGTAGGCCTCGGGGTCGTGGTCGTTGCCCAGCACCTTTTCCTTGAAGCCCGGCACGTACCAGACATCCGCGCCCTCGGCCTCGAAAGCCGCGATGATGCGGGCGTTCACGGCCGGGTCGCGCAGCAGGTAGTCGGGGTCAGTCGGCTTCGCGCCCTTCCTGACGAAACAGGTCATCGGCACGCCCCAGGCGCGCTGACGCGACAGCACCCAGTCGGGCCGCGCCTCGATCATCGAGAACAGGCGGTTGCGCCCCGTCTGCGGGGTCCACTGCACGAGGCTGTCGATGCTGGTCAGCGCGCGGGCGCGGATCGTGTCGCCATAGGTGCCCTTGCCGTCGTCCAGCGGCTTGTCGATGGCAACGAACCATTGCGGCGTGTTGCGATAGATCAGCGGCGCCTTGGACCGCCAGGAATGCGGGTAGGAGTGCTTCAGCTTCGCCTTGGCGAAGAGCGCGCCGGAATAGGCCAGTTGCTTGATGACGCTGACATTGGCCGGGCCTTCCTTGCCGTCGGGCAGGATGATGTGCTGCCCGCCGAACAAGCGGCAGGTCGGCGCGGTAGGAGCCGTCGGGTTCGACGTTGTAGGTCATCGGCAGGCCGAACTTCTGGCCAAGTTGGTAGTCGTCATCGCCGTGGGATGGGCGCGGTATGGACGAAGCCCGTGCCCGCGTCGTCGGTCACATGCTCGCCGGGGAGCATGGGCACGTCGTAGTCCCACTCGCCGTTGCCGCCCTCGATGCCCCGGAAGGGGTGGGCGAGCGTAAGCCCGTCAAGTCGTCGGCGGTCACGGCACGAAGCCGCCGATACATCGACGCGTCGAGCTTCGCCGCCGCGAACACCTGTTCGGCCAGCTTGTCGGCGACCAGATAGCGTCGCGCCGATGGTCGCGTTGACTGTCCTGCGGACGACCTGTGACTTCGTAGAGGCCGTAGGCGATCTCGGGATTGAAGGCGACGGCGCGGTTCTGCGGGATGGTCCACGGGGTCGTGGTCCAGATCAGGACGCGAGCATCCTTCAGGCGTTGCCGCCGAGTGCCTCGATCGACAGCTTCCGAAGCTGCATCGCCAACCCCCGTAGTTCGGCGACGTAACCGACCCTGAACGCGCACCCACACCTGATGGCTGGTGTGGTCGTGATACTCCACCTCCGCCTCGGCCAGCGCGGTCTTCTCGACCGGCGACCACATGACGGGCTTCGACCCCTGATAGAGCGAGCCGTTCATCAGGAAGGTCATGAACTCGGCCGCGATCACCGCCTCGGCGTGGTAGTCCATGGTGAGGTAGGGGTCGGCCCAGTTGCCGGTGACACCGAGGCGCTTGAACTCCTCGCGCTGCACGTCCACCCAGCCCTCGGCGAAGCGGCGGCATTCCTGGCGGAAGGCGACCACGTCCACGTCGTCCTTGTTCAGGCCCTTGGCGCGGTACTGCTCCTCGATCTTCCACTCGATGGGCAGGCCGTGACAGTCCCAGCCCGGCACGTAGCGGGCGTCCGGCCCATCATCTGCTGCGACCGCACCACCATGTCCTTCAGCACCTTGTTCAGCGCGTGGCCGATATGGAGGTGGCCGTTGGCATAGGGCGGGCCGTCGTGCAGCGTGAAGGGCGCGCGTCCCGGCGGCCTTCTCGCGCAGGCGGTCATAGACCCCGATCCGCTCCCACCGCGCCAGCCAGTCCGGCTCGCGCTGCGGCAGTCCCGCGCGCATGGGAAAATCGGTCTCGGGCAAAAAGACGGTGTTGCGGTAGTCGGGCGTCTCATCGGCGGGGCGGGCGGTATCGGCGCACATCGGATGCGGTCCTCGGATACGGGGAAAGGGTCGGGCTCAGGGGCGGCGCGAGGCACTCAAGCGCCTTGTCCCGGCGTCTGAACGATCAGAGCGCCGGGCCGGTAATTCGACGGATGATGAGCGAGCCCGCAAACATGAGCGGCGTTATAGGCCGCAGCCCTTGCCACGTAAAGGCGGCTCAATGCCGGTTCAGGTGCCGCCAGACCTCGGAGATCACCACCGACCCCTCGCCCACCGACGAGGCCACGCGCTTGACCGATCCGGCGCGCACGTCGCCCACGGCGAAGATGCCGGGGCAGGAGGTGGCGTATTGCCCTTCCACTCCGGCGGCGTCGCCCGTCAGGACATAGCCCTTGTCGTCCATCTTCACCCGCCCGTCGAGCCAGCCAGTGTTGGGTGCCGCCCCCACCATCACGAAGACGGCGCGCGCAGCCAGCCGCCACGTCTCGCCCGCCGCCCGGTCGCGGATCGTCACGGCCTCAAGCCGTTCGTCGCCCTCCAGCGCGGTCACTTCGGTGTTGTAGTGGATCGAGATCGCGGGGTCTTTCGTCAGCCGCTCGATCAGGTAGCTCGACATGCTCGCGGCCAGCGACCCGCCGCGCACCAGCAGGTGCACATGCTTGGCCGTCCGGCACAGGAACATCGCCGCCTGCCCCGCCGAGTTGCCGCCGCCGATCACCACCACCTCGGTGTCCCGGCAATAGCGCGCCTCGATGTCGGTCGCGGCATAGTAGATGCCCGCCCCCTCGAACTCCGGCAGCTTGGGCAGCGGCAGGCGGCGGTACTGCACGCCCGTCGCCACGATGACCGAGCGCGCCAGCGCCCGCGCGCCGCTGTCGAGCGTCAGGCACCAGTCGCCGTTCTCCGGCTCGATCGAGGTTACGCGATGCGGCATGGCAAAGCGGGTGCCGAACTTCATCGCCTGGATCTCGCCCCGCCAGCACAGGTCGGCCCCTGAGATGCCGGTCGGAAAGCCCATGTAGTTCTCGATCCGGCTCGACGTGCCCGCCTGCCCGCCGATGGCGAGGTCCTCGACCACCAGCGCGCACAGCCCTTCGGCCCCGGCATAGACGGCCGCCGCAATCCCCGCCGGGCCCCCGCCGACGATCACCACGTCATAGGTGCGCGCGGCCCCCGCCTCGAACCCCATGCCGAGCCGCTGCGCCAGGAGCGCGGGTGTGGGGTTGTCCAGCACCTCGCCCTCGCCGAAGATGACATGGGTGCTGTCATTCGGCGCAAAGCCGCAGACCTCGGCCATCTGCGCAAGGTCCGGGTCGCCCGGTTCCAGATGCCGGATCGGGATGCGGTTGCGTCCGGCAAAGGCCATGATCTCGCGCAGGCGCCGATCCTCGTGGCGGCCCACCAGCGTGACCGCAGCCGACCCATGCTCCAGCGCGGACCGGCGGCGGGCGGCCAGCACGGTCACGATGATGTCCGACATCTCGGGCGTCGCCGCCATCAGGTCGAGCACCTCCTGCCGCGGGGTCTTGATGAGACGGCCCGCCTTGGCCGCCCGCACGAAGAAGATCGCGGCCCCGCCTGTCAGGAAAGCGATCTCGCCGATGAACTGGCCCGGCCCCAGGCTCGCCACGCCGATGCGCGCATCCTTCGCCGGATCATACAGCTCGAACTCGCCGTCGAGGACGTAGTAGAAATGTTCGGTCGGCTCGCCCGCCCGCACCAGAAGCGCGCCCTCGGGCACCTCCACCACCTCGCCCGCACGGCGCAGAAGGGCCACATGCCCCTCGGTCAGCGGGCGGCGGATCATCGTCGCAAGGTTTTCGGCCAGGCTTTCCATCAGGGTTTCGCATCCTTTCCATCCTGATCCGCAAACAGCCCCGCAAGGCCGCGCGAGATCAGGTTCGATGTCCTGGGGCGGGGCAGCGCGCGGAAGGGCAGCGGGCGGCAGACCTCCATCGCGGCGACGCCCACGCGCGCCGTCAACGCCCCGTTGACCACACCTTCGCCAAACCTGCGTGACACCCGCGAGAGAAGCCCGCCGCCCGCGACCGAGTGGATCATGTCGTCGCCGACAGCGAGCGCGCCCGTCGCCGCGAGGTGCGTGAACACGCCCCGCATCAGACGCAGCGAACCCAACGTGCCCGACCGGCCGCCATAGATCGCGGCGATCCGGCGGATCATCCGCAGGTTCGCGTAAAGCGCGGTCGCCACATCGGCCAGCGCCAGCGGCACCAGCGCCGTCACCGCCGCCACCTGCCGCGCCGCGCCCTCGATCTCGCGCCGCGCCGCCTGGTCGAGCGGGCCGAGGAACTCGGCCTCGGCCAGCGAGATCAGGCCGTCGGCGTCGAACTGCTCGGCCCCCCGCGCGCGGACCCGCTCTTGCGCTGCCGCCAGCTCGGGCCGGTTGCCGTAAAGGCTCTCCAGCCCGCCGATCACGCCGCGCGCCTCGCGGATGTTCGCGGTCGCGATGGCATCCGCCGCCCGCGTCCTGAGCGTGTCGATCCGCGCCATCCGCGCAAAGCCCGCCGCCTCGCGCACCGCGAGGGCGAAGGCCACCAGCACCGCCGCACCGACCAGCACGAAGGCGATCCAGCCCAGCAGGCTGTCGCGCGCCAGAAGGCTCGTCACGAAATCCCAGGCGGCGACCGAAAGCACGAAGCTGAAAAGCGCGCCAAAGACCCACAGCGCGATCCGCGACAGGGCCGAGCCGCGCGGCGCGCTGAGCCGCGGCGGGGCCACGGGCAGGTCAAGGTCCGGCACGGGCGCGACCGTGGCGGGCGTCTCGGCCAGCGGATCATCCTCGCGCTCGATGAGCAGCGGCTTCAGGGGCGTCTCGCTCACAGCCGGTCTCCGATCAGGAATTCCGCCGCCCGGTCCAGCCGGATATGCGGCGGGCCATCGCCCGGCGGCAGGGCGACGCGGGCGGGCGCGAAGGCCATCACCTGATAGTCGGCATCCAGCCAGCGCTCCGCCCCCTCGCGCGCGGGCGACATGAGCCGCGCCGGATCGGCTGGCAACTCCCCCGCATACATCGTCGCCATCTTTCCGGTGCTCAACAGCCTCCCGCGCACGCAAGGAAGGATGCGCCCGTCATGCGGCACCTCCTCTTCCACCGTCGCGCGGACCGAGGCGATGGCCATCGCCGCCGTCTGTGCACCCGCGAAATCGGCCCGGTCCTTGGCCTCGCGCAGCATCGCCTCCATGATCGCGGTCAGGCGTGGGTGCTGGGTGTGGTGCAGGTGGTCGGCCTTGGTCGCGGCGAACATCACCTTCTCCACCCTCCGTCCGGTGAGGATCGAGGTCAGGAAGGCGTTCCGCCCGGGCCGGAACGCCATCAGGATCTCGGCCATCGTGCGGCGCAGATCCTCGACCGCCTGCGGCCCGGCATGGATCGCGCTCAGCGCATCCACCAGCACCACCTGCCGGTCGATCCGCGCGAAGTGATCGCGGAAGAAGGGGCGGACGACCTCGCGCTTGTAGGCGTCATAGCGCCGCTCCATCTCGCGCCACAGGCTGCCGCGCGGGGTGTCGGCGGGTCGCGGCAGGGGGGCGAAGGTCAGCGCGGGGGACCCGGCGAGGTCGCCGGGCATCAGGAAGCGCCCCGGCGTGCAGTCCGAGAACCCTGCTTCCCGCGCCACGGTCAGGTAGCCGGTGAAACTGGCCGCCAGCGCCTGCGCCCGCACCTCGTCGAGCTTGCGACTGGCATCCTCGGCCCGTGCCTCGGCCAGATAGTCCCGCGCCTGCGGGCGTTTGGCGATGCGCGCCAGCGTATCCTCGGACCAGTCGGCATAGGACTTGTCCATGAGGGCAAGGTCCATCAGCCACTCGCCCGGATAGTCCACGATGTCCAGATGCACCGTCCGCGGCCCGCCGAGCGAGGCGAAGATCCCCACCGGCTGCACCCGGAACGAAAGCCGCAGTTCCGATACCGTGCGGGTCGAGGCGGGCCAGCGCGGGTCGTCCCCCGTCAGCGCGGCCAGATGCGTCTCGAAGTCGAAGCGTGCGACCGTGTCATGCGGCTGCGGCTGCAGCCAGGCCGCCGAGATGCGCCCCTCGGCCGCCGCCACAAGCTGCGGCATCCGCCCACGGTTCATCAGGTTGGCGACCAGCCCGGTGATGAACACCGTCTTGCCCGACCGCGACAGGCCCGTGACGCCCAGCCGGATCACCGGCTCGAAGAACATGTCGGAGACGGTCGAGAAGGCCCCCTCGACCCCCCGCGTCAGCCCTTCGGCTATCGTTCCCAGCACCCTGCCGCCTTTCGCTGCCCTGCGGCACAAGATAGGCAGGGGCGGCGGCAATGGATAGGGGGCCTTGGCGTTGCGTCACCGGGACGCTTCCGCTAACCGAAGGCCCATGCCCCGCTACGCCCTCCAGATCGAATATGACGGCGGCCCGTTCGCGGGCTGGCAGCGCCAGTCAGGACAGCCCTCGGTCCAGCAGGCGGTCGAGGAGGCGCTGCGCAGGCTGCAGCCTGACGCGCCCGGCATCAGTGCCGCCGGGCGCACCGATGCGGGCGTCCATGCCACAGCCCAAGTCGCCCATGCCGACCTTGCCCGCGACTGGGACCCGTTTCGCCTGTCCGAGGCGCTGAACTGGCACCTGAAGCCCGCCCCCGTCGCCATCCTCGCCGCCGCCCGCGTGCCGGACGATTTCCACGCCCGCTTCTCGGCCATCGAGCGGCGCTATACCTTCCGCCTGGTGTGCCGCCGCGCGCCGGTGACGCATGACCGGGGCCTTGTCTGGCAGGTGCTGAACCCGCTGGATGTCGAGGCGATGCGCGAGGGCGCGGCGCACCTGATCGGCCACCACGACTTCACCACCTTCCGCTCCGCGCTCTGCCAGTCGAACTCGCCCATCAAGACGCTGGACGACATCCGGATCGAAGCGCTGCCCTATCCCGGCGGCGACGAGATCCGCTTTCACCTGCGCGCCCGCAGCTTCCTGCACAACCAGGTCCGCTCCATCGTGGGCACTTTGGAACGCGTCGGCGCCGGCGCCTGGCCCCCGATCCGCGTCCGCGAGGCGCTTCAGGCGCGCGACCGTGCGGCCTGCGGTCCCGTATGCCCGCCGCAGGGCCTCTACCTTGTCGGTGTCGGCTACCCGGCCGATCCCTTCGCCTGACGCACCACCTCCAGCGCCTCGGCCACGTCGGGCAGATAGGAGACCTCGGGCGCATGAACCTCCTGCGCCAGCAGGACCCGCCGCACCGCCGACGAGGTGCCCGTCAGGTAGAGCTGCCCCCCGTTCCGTGCCATCTTCCGCGCGAGCAGCGCGACCGACCGTGCCCCGGAACTGTCGATCAGCGGCACCTCGCTGAAATCCAGCACGAAGGCGCGCGGATGGTCGGCGATGCGGTCCAGCACCGACCCCAGCAGCGCCGCCGCGCCGAAGAAGTACGCGCCCCGCATCCGGTAGACGATCACATCCCCCTCCTGCCCGGCCAGGTCCTCTTCCGCCTCGTGCGCCTGAACCTCGGTCGCCTCCGACATCCGCCGGATGAAGACGAGGCCGCCCAGGGCGAAGCCCACGACGATCCCTTCCGTCAGGTCGCGGAACACCACCAGCAGGAAGGTCACGATCACCACCATCGCGTCGCCCCTGGACGATCGGACCAGCGACCAGAATTCCTCCTTCTCGGCCATGTTCCAGGCCACGACTGCCAATACCCCTGCCAGCGCCGCCAGAGGGATGTAGGCGGCAAGCGGTGCTGCCACGAGCATGAAGGCCAGCAGGAACAGCGCATGCAGCATCCCCGAGACCGGCCCCCGCGACCCCGCCCGCACATTCGTCGCCGTCCGCGCGATGGTTCCGGTCACGCAGAACCCGCCGAAGAGCGACGACCCGATGTTCGCCACCCCCTGCGCGACCAGTTCCGCATTTGGCCGGTGCTGCCGCCCCGTCATCCCGTCCGCCACCACGGCCGACAGGAGCGACTCGATCGCCCCCAGCAGGGTAAAGCTCGCGGCCCAGGGCAGCGCTGCCTGCACTGCCTCCAGCGACAGGTCCGGCAGGGCGGGCGCGGGCAGCATCCGGGGCAACTCGCCGAAGGTGCTGCCGATGGTCGCGACCGGCAGGCCGAGTGCCGCCGCCAGCGCACCCAAAGCCACCGCGATCAGCATCCCCGGCCAGTGCGGCCGCCAGCGCTTCATGCCGACGATCACCGCAATCGCCGCCAGGGCCACCGCCACGGCTGCGGGCGTCACCGTTCCCCGCGCGGCCCACAGCGCCGCAAGCTTCGCGGTCAGCTCTGCCGGTTCGCTGCCGGGCAGGGTCAGGCCGAACAGCGGCCTGATCTGGCTGGCAAAGATGATCACCGCGATGCCAGCGGTGAAGCCGACCGTCACCGGATAGGGAATGAAGCGGATATACGTCCCCAGCCGCAGCGCGCCGACGGCCATCAGCATCAGCCCCGACAGGAAGGTGGCGAGGATCAGTCCCTGTATCCCTACTGCCGCCACACAGGCCGCGACCAGCACGATGAACGCGCCCGCCGGCCCCCCGATCTGGAACCGGCTGCCCCCCAGCAACGAAACGAGGAAGCCGCCCACGATGGCGGTCGTCAGCCCCCGTTCCGGCCCCACGCCCGAGGCGATCGCGATCGCCATCGACAGCGGCAGGGCGACGATCGCCACCGTCAGGCCCGCCAGCGCATCGGCCCGCAGGTCCGCCAGGCGGTAGCCTTCACGAAAGACCGAGACGCTCTTGGGCAGGAACTGGTCAGGGGCGGGGTGCGGGCGGCTTGTCTCGGACATGGACGGCCTGTAGCAACGAATGTGACCACAGCAGAGCGCCCGGCCCGGGCCCATGTCAAGCACCGCAGCGGAGCGTCCGATGCCCCCACGCCCCGATCCCGTGAGCGACGCCGACGAGGCCGGCCGCAAGCAGTCCCGCGCGCTGCTCGCTGCCGCCCGGTTCGGCGCGCTGGCCTATACCGATCCCGAAACCGGCACTCCCGCGATCAGCCGCATTGCGGTGGGGCTGGACGATGCGGGCCTGCCCCTGACCCTGATCTCGCAACTGTCAGCCCATCACGCGGGTCTGGCCGCCCACCCTCTCGCCGCGCTGATGGTGGGCGAGCCGGGGCCGAAGGGCGACCCGCTGACCCATCCGCGCCTGATGATCCGGGTCGAGGCGCACTTCGTCGCGCGGAGCGACGCCGAGCATCCGGCCTTGAGGGCCAAGTGGCTGCGCGACCATCCGAAATCGGCGCTTTACATCGACTTTGCCGATTTCGGCTTCGTCCGCCTCACGCCGCTGGCCGCATTCCTGAACGGTGGCTTCGGACGGGCGATGCGTCTTGGCCCGGGCGATCTTGTCTGACGGTCAGAGCGGGCGGTCGCAGTTCTGGCGACCGACCGGCGCAGTTGGCTCCGCGCTGCGTGTCAGGCGCCCACGCCCACCTCGGGCAGAAGCTGGACGGCGTTGATCTGCCAGCCATCCGCCGTCTGGACCATCTGATAATCCAGCAGATGCGTGCGCCCGTTCTGGTCGGTGACCATGACCCGCTGCCAGAGTTGCCCGGCAACCTCGCGCAGTTCCAGATACTGCACGCCAGAAGGTCGCCAGACCATCGGATAGCCGTTCTGCACCATGCGCCCGAAGTTTTCGGGCGTGCCGAACAGGCCCTTGATGGTCGGCGAGGCGAAGGAAAACGCGGTGGTCACGTCATCTTTCAGGAAAGCGTCGAACTGGCTCTGGATCGTGCTCTCGATCGCGGGATCGCGGGCGACCTGCGCATGGGCCATCGGGGACATCAGGGTTGCCACGGCAAGGGCGGCTGACAAGATCAGACGGTGCATGATCGTTCTCCTCACGTTTCCCCGATAAAGGGTCTAGGCTGGCAATGCGGCATGGCAAGTCATAGGTGTTGCGAGATGCGCCGCAAGACCGGAGACCACGCCATGCCCTTCCGCCTCGAGCGCGACGATGCCAGCCTGACGGCAGCGCTTCACCGCCTGGCCGAAGGCGAGCTTTCCGCCGCGCTGGCCCGGCTTCCGTCAGGCCAGATGCCGGACGGCGCGGGCGTGCACGATGTGCGCAAGCGCATCAAGAAGCTGCGCGGGTTGCTGCGGCTGCTGCGCTCGGGCCTGCCCGCCTACGAGGCCGAGAACGCGGCGCTGCGCGAGGCTGCGGCGGGCCTGTCGAGCCTGCGCGATGCCGCGGTGCGTCTGGCGACCTTCGATGCGCTCGTGCCCCGGCCCGCTGGCGCCCTCGCGGCGCTTCGCGCGATGCTGGAACAAGAAGCTGCGCCGGGCGCGACCAGCCCTGCATCGGTCGCCGCAAGCCGGGCGCTGCTTGCGTCCGTTCTCGCCCGCGTGCCCGGCTGGAAGCTCCGGGGAAAGGACCGCGCGATCCTGCTCGAAGGCCTTGGCACCACGCGGCGCAAGGCGCGCAAGGCGATGGCCGCGGCCAGGGCCGAACCCACGATCGAAGCCATGCACGACTGGCGCAAGCGCGCCAAGGACGTCTGGTACCAGGCCCGCCTCTTCCATCCGGTCTGGCCCGAGGCGATCGGCCCGATCGCCACCACCGCCTCGGACCTGACCGAGGAACTGGGCCGCCATCACGACCTTGCGGTGCTGGCCGATCACGTAGCGGCCCTTCCGCCCGGCAGCGACGCCGCGCGGGCGGGTGCCGCGCTGTTCCCGCTTGTCCAGGCCGCGCAGGCCGAGATCGAGCGGTTGGCCTTCCCGCAGGGCGCCCGGCTTCTGGCAGGCGATCCGGACGCGATGGCGGGGCTCTGGGTAGAGTGGTGGCGTGCCTGGCATGACTAGGCTGCCATGCCGGTGATCCGTTTCCTTGCCGCGCTTGGAGATACTGGCCGTCTGGGTGACGCTGACCGTGGCGGGTGGCCTCGCCTACAGCGCCGGCCGCACGTCGTTTCTCGACATCGTGACCGGCGGCATCGGCTGGCCCTTCGCAGCGGCGGCGGCCTTCCTGCTCGCGGTCATCGGGTTGACCCGCTGGCCAGACGTCGGCCTCGGCCCGCCCTTCTCGGCCCGCGCGCTGCTCGTGCTGTGGCTTCCGATGCTCTACATCGCGGGTTTCCTGACTGTCGCCACCATGCTCGGCCTGCCACCGGTGGGAGTCATCGGGCTGATCCTGTTCAACTGCCTGCTCGTCGGCCTGTCGGAAGAACTGATGTTTCGCGGCATCCTGTTGCAGGCGACGCGCGCGGTTCTTCCCTTCTGGCCGGCCGTGATCGGCAGCACAGTGGCCTTTGGTGCCGTGCACAGCCTGAATGTCTTCCTGACGGGAGAGCTTGCACCTGCCCTCGTCCAGTCGGCAGCGGCCTTCGTCAGCGGCCTCGTCTTCGTCGCGATCCGCCTCTGCACCGGCTCGCTCTGGCCCGGGATCATCGCCCATGGGTTCTGGAACGCAGGCACGTTCCTGATGCTCGCGGCGGGCGACGGCGCGCTGCTGCGCAACGCCTCGGCCGAGGCACCGACACCGGCCACCTACCTTCTGCCGGTATTGCTCGTGCTGCCCAACGGGCTTTACGCGCTCTGGCTCCTCCGGCGATGGCGGCGGCGCAATCCCATTGGCTAGACGCCCAGACCCACGTCGCCCTGCGCCACGGCGACCGACTTCACCACCGCGAACACCGCCACACCCGGGGCCAGCGCCAGGGCCTCGGCCGACCGCCGCGTGATCCGGGCCAGCAGCATGTCCGTGCCGACACTTAGCTGCACGACCGCCCCCGGCCCCTCGCCCAGCCGCACCGCCTTCACCTCGCCCGGCAGGATGTTCAGCGCCGACAGCCCCTCGGGCCGTCCGCGCGACAGGATCACGTCCTGCGCCGCGATCCGAACCCGCACCGGCGCGCCCACCCCTGCCGCGATGCGCGGCAGCCAGAGCGGCCCGGCCGAGGTGGCAAGCCGGGTCAGCCCGTCCGCCTCGTGCGCCTCGACCCGGGCCGGCAGGATCGCCCCCGCCTCGCGGATGCCGAGCGACGGCACGGCCCCCGGATCGGCACAGCACCTCCGACACCGGCCCGGCGCGCTGCACGCGTCCCGCCTCGATCACGACGAGCGTCGTGGCGAGCCGCGCGACCTCGGCCATGGCATGGCTGACATAGAGGATCGGCAGCCGCGTCTCGTCCCTCAGCCGCTCGAGATAGGGCAGGATCTCGGCCTTGCGCGCCTCGTCGAGCGAGGCGAGCGGTTCGTCCATCAGCAGCAGTTGCGGGTCCGCCATCAGCGCACGACCCAATCGCCACCCGCGCCTTCTCGCCGCCAGACAAGGCTCCCGGACGTCGCTCCAGCAGGGTGCCGATCCCCAGCATCTCCAGCACCCGCTCCAGCTCCGGCCCGCGCGCCCCGCCCTGCATCCAGCGCCCGTACAGCAGGTTCTGGCGCACCGTCAGATGCGGGAAAAGCCGGGCGTCCTGAAAGACATAGCCGATCCGCCGCCGATGCACCGGTACGCGGATTCCTGCCCTGGTATCCAGAAGCACGCGCCCGTCCACGACGACCCGCCCCGCCTGCGGCCGCGAGCAGTCCCGCCACCGCGTTCACCACCGTCGTCTTGCCCGACCCCGACCGTCCGAACAGCGCCGTCACCCCCGGCGGTGCCGAGAAATCCACGTCCAGCGCAAAGCCGGGAAACGCCTGCCGAAGTTGGACCTCAAGGCTCATGCGCCGGAAATCCTGCGCGCCACGGCCCGCCCGGCGATTTCCGACAGCAAGAGCGCCCCCATCGCGATGGCGATCGAGATCAGCACGAGCCGGAACGCCTGTCCGTCACCGCCCGGAACCTGCAGGAAGGCATAGATCGCCGAGGGCAGCGTCTGCGTCTGCCCCGGAATGTTCGATACGAAGGTGATGGTCGCCCCGAACTCGCCCATCGCCTTGGCGAACCCCATGATCGCCCCCACCAATACGCCTGGCAGGATCAGGGGCAGCGTCACCGTCGCGAAGACCCACAGGCGCGAGGCCCCCAGCGTCCCGGCCGCCTGCTCCAGTTTCGGGTCCACCGCCTCGACCGCCAGCCGGATCGCGCGCACCATCAGCGGAAAGGCCATCACCGCCGCCGCCAGCGCCGCCCCGGTCCAGCGGAACGCGAAGACCAGCCCGAACGGTCTGGTCGAGGAACGCCCCAACCGGCCCCTTCCGGCCAAATGTCAGCAGCAGCAGATAGCCCGTCACGACCGGCGGCAGGATCAGCGGCAGGTGGACGATCCCGTTCAGCAGTTGCTTGCCCCAGAACTCGCCCCGCGCCAGCGCGTAGGCGACCGCGATCCCCACCGGCAGGCTGCACAGCGTGGCCCAGAACGACACCTTGAGCGACAGCAGCACCGCCGCCCATTCCTGCGGCCCCAGCCAGTCCGTCATATCCCACCGACCATATCGCCCATGCCGCCACGCTAGCCCCTCGCCCCTGCGCTGTCAGCCGGAAGTTTTGCCGTGCACCCCGCCGCGCCTCCCGCTAGCCTGCATCCCGAACAAGGGGGTCCCCATGCGTATCCTGATCACCGGCGGCGGCGGATTCATCGGCCAGAAACTCGCCCGCCGCCTCGCCGCCGACACCCGGCTCCGGGGCCAGACCATCACCCAACTGACCCTGATCGACCTGGCCGAGCCTGCCGCCCTGCCCGCGCCCTTCCCCGTCACGCGCCTTGCCTGCGACATCTCCGACGCCACGGCGGTCGCGGGCCTGATGGCGCAGCCGTTCGACGTCATCTTCCACCTCGCCGCCGTCGTCTCGGGCGCGGCCGAAGCGGATTTCGACCTTGGGATGCGCGTGAACCTCTTCGGCACGCTCAACCTGCTGCAATCGGCGCGCGCGGGCGGCAACACGCCCGTCTTCGTCTATGCCTCGTCGACCGCCGCGCATGGCGGCGAGGAGCCCGAGCAGATCACCGACCGCTCGGCCCCCAACCCGCAGACCTCCTACGGCACGCAGAAGGTCATCGGCGAATACCTTCTCACCGACATGTCGCGGCGCGGCTTCCTTGACGGGCGGGGGCTACGCCTGCCCACCGTCTCGATCCGCCCCGGCAAGGCGAATGCCGCGGCCTCGTCCTTCATGTCGTCGATCTTCCGCGACACGATGCAGGGGGGCACCGCCAATTGCCCCGTCGGACGCGATTTCGAGGTCTGGCATACCGCGCCCCGCACGGTCGTCGCGAACCTGATCCACGCGGCCCAGATCGACACCGAAACCCTCGGCACGAACCGTTGCTTCGACCTGACCGGGAGGACCGACACGATCGGCGCGATGATCGACGCGATGACCCGCGTCGCGGGCCCCGAAGCCGCAGCCCGCATCACCTGGAACGCGGACCCGGTGATCGAGCGCATCGTGCGCGGCTGGCGCAACCGCATCGCGGCCGAGAAGGCGCGACAGCTCGGTTTCACGGCCGATGCAAGCTTCGAGGACAGCGTGCGCTGGTTCCTGGAAGACGATATCGAGCGCCGGGATTGACGCCCAGCCGGCAACGATCCATCTCAAAAGTCTTGATTTTCGGCAGACCTTCACGCAGCCTTTCGTGGCGACGTTATCCTATCGACCACTGTCTGCTCCAAAAGGCACAGTCCCTCGATCTTGCGTTGACTGAGCCGGGCCGCCGCATCTCCGCGGGCGGCATGTGTAGAGGAGACATCACGATGGCCAAGGGCACCGTGAAATGGTTCAATGAAACCAAGGGCTACGGCTTCATTGCCCCCGAGGGCGGCCGCAAGGACGTGTTCGTCCACATCACCGCGCTGGAGCGTGCCGGTCTGCGTTCGCTGAAGGACGGCCAGGCCGTGACCTTCGACATCGAAGCGGGCCGCGACGGACGCGAATCGGCGACCAACCTCGCCCTGGCCTAAGCGCCAGCGGACAAGAACCGATAGCAGAAGGCGGGCTTTGTCCCGCCTTTTCATGTTCAGGCGAAGTGCCAGGCCATCTTGCCGCGCAAGGCATGTTCCATGCCAAGGCGCATCGCCGCCGCCGACATGCGCGACCTCAGCAGGATCGGCTCGGTGCGTTCCTCGGGGAAAGTTTGCTGCTCGCAGCTGTCCGACACGAGGATGGTCGGCACCCGTTCAGCCACGGCACCCAGCATGCGATGTGCCCTTCGGCCAACCTCCAGCCCGCCCAGGCCATCGCAGGCCACCACGAACAGGTCCCAGTCGCGCGGGTCGTCGATGACCGCAGACAGCGCCGTATACATCTCGGTGTCGTGCTCGACACGCCCGCCGAACCCGGCAATCAGGCCCGACAGGCTTGCGGCCTCGGACTGTTCCGACGCCAGAAGCAGGACGCGCACACCAAGCCCGACCAGTGCGGAACTTTCGGTGTCAACAAGGCGAAGGGCACGCATCACGATCTCCGGCATTCAGTCGATATGCAAAAGTTAACGCGGCGCTGTGGCGACTTCATGGACAAACGCTGCCTTAATCCAAGGGCAACGGGCGGTATTGTGTCGGCTTCGTGACTTCTCGGGAAAAGTCTTCCGATCATTCAACCGTGGCGGGCATGGCGCTGTCGCCGATCAGCGCTGGTCGGAAAGAATGATCTCTGCGCCCTTCCAGCCGACCATCATCGCCGGCGCATTGGTGTTCCCGCCGATCAGCGTCGGAAAGACCGAGGCATCGCAGACCCGCAGCCCGTCGACCCCATGCACCCGCAGGCGCGGGTCAACCACCGCGTCGCGCGCATCCGGCCCCATCCGGCAGGTGCAGGACGGGTGATAGACCGTCCCGCTGCGCGCCCGGAAGTCCGCGATCAGGTCGTCATCCGTCTGGCAGTCCGGCCCCGGGCGCAGCTCCTCGGCGATCAGTCCGCGCAACGGCTGCTGGTCGGCGATCCGGCGCATGAACTTCACCGCCGCCAGCATCTCTTCGACGTCATGGTTCGTGGAATAGGCGTTCGCGGTGATGCCGGGATGCGCCAGCGGGTCGGCCGAGCGCGATGCGGACATGGCCCCGGCTGGTCGGGCGACAGTTCGACAGGCCGATCGACATGCCCGAGAACGGATCCGGCGACAGGATCGGCCGTTCGCCCTCGCGCGGGATCAGCGTGGAGAAGGCCTGGAAATACAGCTGCATGTTCGGGCGCGGCAGGTCGGGCCGGGTGCGGAAGAACCCGCCGCCATGGTTGATCGACAGGCTCAGCGGCCCGCGCGCCGGCCAGGAAATACTGCAATCCCGACCCGCAGCTTGCCCCACCACGGACGCAGCACGTCGTTCAGCGTCGGCACCGTTCATCCGGTAGGTGTAGTTCAGGCCCTGATGGTCGTTCAGATGGTCGCCGACATTCGGATTGTCGTGCAGCACGGCGATGCCCATGCTCCTGCAACAGCGCCCCCGGCCCGATGCCCGAAAGCTGCAACAGCTGCGGCGAGTTGATCGCGCCGCCCGACAGGATCACCTCGCCGCCGCGCCCGGATGCACCTCGCGCCGCCCGCCGCGCTCGATACTCCACCCCCACCGCGCGCCGCCCCTCGATCATCACGCGCGTCACCTGCGCGCCGGTCATCACCGCGACATTCGGCCGCTTCATCGCCGGGCGCAGGAAGGCGCGCGCTGCCGAATTGCGCCGCCCGCCCTTCACCGTCAGCTGGTAGCTGCCCGCGCCCTCCTGCTCGGCCCCGTTGAAATCGGCGTTGTACGGGCAGCCCCGCCGCCACGCAGGCCGCGATGTAGTCCTTCACCAGCGGATGCAGGTCGCGCCGGTTGGCCGAGATGAACAGCGGCCCGCCCGTGCCGCGCCACGCGTCGCCCCCCGCCTCGTTGTCCTCCATCGCCCGGTAGGCGGGCAGCACATCGTCCCAGCCCCAGCCGGGGTTCCCCAGCGCCTTCCAGTCCTCGTAATCCTCCCGATGGCCCCGGATGTAGACCATGGCGTTGATCGAGGACGAGCCGCCCAGAACCTTCCCCCGCGGCCAGTGGTCGCGCTGCCCCGCCAGCCCCGGATCGGGCTCGGTCCTGTACATCCAGTTCACCGCCGGATCGTAGAAGAGCTTGCCATAGCCCAGCGGCAGCTGGACATAGAACCGCCGGTCGGTCCCGCCCGCCTCGATGCACCAGCACCCGGAACCGACCCGATGCGCGACAGCCGCTCGGCCAGGACCGACCCCGCCGAGCCCGCCCCCACGATGATGAAATCCGGCTCGCCCTGCACCGCCCGCCCCCGTTTCGGCGGCACGTTATATTGACTGGCGAGTCAAGCACGGCGCTTTGCGACAGGGAATGTCGCGGATAACAAACATCAACCCCGCAGACCGGCCCGGCTCGCCGGCAACCATTTTCTGTTCACAACTATCCCGGGGGTGGCCGTTTGGTGCGCCATGGGTCCGAGGACCAAACGGCGACGGGGCTGGCCCCCGCTTCCGCTCCCTCCATCGGTGCAAGGTTGCCTCAGCGCCCCTTCCAGACCGGGTCGCGCTTTTCGGCAAAGGCACGCGCGCCTTCCAGCTGGTCCTCGCTGGAGTAGAGCCGATCCACCGTCGGCATCTGCCGCTTGGTGATCCGGTTCAGCGCGTCCTGGAACCGCATGCTCTCGGCCTCGCGCACCACTTCCTTGATCGCGGCATAGACCAGCGGCGGCCCGCTCTCCAGCAGCCGCGCCAGGTCCCAGGCCTTGGGCAGCAGGTCGGCGGGCGTGCGTGATCTCCTTCAGCAGCCCCCAGCGCAGCGCCTCCTCGGCATCGAACCAGCGCCCGGTCAGCAGCAGGTCCATCGCCACGTGATAGGGAATGCGCTTGGGCAGCTTGATGCTCGCCGCATCCGCCACGGTGCCCGAGCGGATCTCCGGCAGCGCGAAGGTCGCGTTGTCCGAGCGCCAGGATCAGGTCGCAGGACAGCGCCAGTTCCAGCCCCCCGCCGCAGCAGATGCCGTTCACCGCGGCGATCACCGGCTTGTTCAGGTTCGGCAGTTCCTGCAACCCGCCGAAGCCGCCCACGCCATAGTCGCCATCGACCGCATCGCCCGCCGCCGCCGCCTTCAGGTCCCAGCCGGGGCAGAAGAACTTCTCTCCCTCCGCCCGCAGGATCGCGACCCGCAAGCCCGTCATCGTCGCGGAAGTCGCGGAAGACCCGCCCCATGATCCGGCTGGTCACCAGGTCGATCGCATTGGCCTTGGGCCGGTCCAGCGTCACCTCCAGGATCGCGCCCTCGCGCCGCGTCCGGATCGGCCTTCGGTCCGGAAAGCATCGCTCGGTCATTCCTGTTCCTCCCAGATCACGGCATCCACCGCCACCGCGCCCCGTTCCCGCACCATCAGCGGGTTGATCTCGATCTCGTCCAGACGCCGCGTCGGCCAGCATCAGCGCCTGGCAGGCCAGCGCCGCCTCGACGACGGCCGCCACATCCGCCTTCGGCCGCCCGCGATAGCCGTCAAGCAGCGGCCAACAGCCGCAGCCGCCGCAGCGCCTCGCCGATCTCCTCGCCCGTCACCGGCGGCCACCAGCGTCACCGTGTCGGCCAGAACCTCGGCCGCCACCCCGCCCATCCCCAGCGTCAGCGTCACGCCATAGACCGGATCGCGCCGCAGCCCCAGCAGCACCTCGGCCACCGCGCCCGTGCACCATCTCCTCGACCAGATAGCCCGTCGCGCCCCGGCATCTCGGCCTGCCCGTCAAGCGAGGTCAGCCCCAGCCGCACCGCCCCGCCTCGGTCTTGTGGGCAAAGCCAAGCCCCTTCAGCGCGAAGGGTGGCGTCAGACGCCCGGCGCTCTGCCGGAAGCTCCTGCAAGGGTCGCGCCGATACGCCGCGCGGCACCGCCACCCCGGCCTTCGCCAGCACGCGCCTTCGCCTCGGCCTCGGCCAGCATCCGCAGTCGCGCGCCTGCGCCACGCGCCGGAACAGGCCGCCAGCCCGGCACCCCCGCCGCCGTCTGCGCCGCCCTGATCGCCGCCAGCGCCGTCTCCAGCCCCATCAGCGGCACGACGCCCTGCCTCCATCATCGCCGCAGCGCGCGGGCCTCGTCGAAGTTCTCCGGCATCGAGGCCACGGCAAAGGCGGGCTTCCCCGTCGCCCGCTGCCGCCGCGACGATCGCCTCGAGCGCGGGGTCATAGCTCGACGGATCGCAGCGATCCGTCGCGCGGCACGTCGATGATGAACATCCCGGCATCATAGCCGGCCAGCATGGTCGATGAACACCTCGGTGGTCCGCGGCCCGTCGCCCCAGATGAAGGTGTGATAGTCCAGCGGGTTGGCAATCGTCACGATCGGGCCGAGGATCGTCGCCACAGCCTGGCCCGCGCCGCCTCGGACGGCGGCGGAAAGTCGATGCCCGCCGCGCGCGCGCCAGATCGGCCACCAGCCCCGCCTCGCCGCCCGAACAGGACAGCGAACAGATCCGCGGCCCGAGTCCGCGGCCCGTGGACATGGAAGATCTTCAGCGTCTCGACCAGTTCCGACGGCGTGTCGACCTCGGCCACCCCCGCCTGCCGCAGGAAGGCGCGCGAGGCCGCCCCGCCCCCCGCCAGCGAGGCGGTGTGCGAGGCCGCCGCCGTGCGCGAGGCCTCGGTCTTGCCCGACTTGATGGCCACGATCCCCTTGCCCGCCGCCCGCGCCGCTCTCGGCCAGGGCGGCAAAGGCCGGGGCATCGTCGATCCCCTCGACATAGAGCCCCAGCGCCGTGACCCGCTCATCCGCCAGCAGCGCGCCCGCCAGTTCCGCCAGCCCGACCTGCGCCGCATTGCCCAGACAGGCGACATAGGCCACCGGCAGGCCGCGCGTCTGCATCGTCAGGTTGATGACGATGTTCGAGGATTGCGAGAGCAGCGCCACGCCCCGCTCCACCCGCCGCCCGCCATGCTGGTCGGGCCAGAGCAGCGCGCCGTCGAGGTAGTTGATGACCCCGTAGCAGTTCGGCCCGAGGATCGGCATGTCCCCCGCCGCCGCAACCAGCCGGGCCTGCAAGCTCCGGCTCGCCCGCCTCGGTCCAGCCCGAGGCGAAACAGATCGCCCCGCCCGCCCCCATCGCCGCAAGCTCGGCCACGACATCCACGCGTCGCATGCCGGTTCACCCCGATGAAGGTCGCATCCGGGGCCGCGGGCAGATCGGCGAGCGATCGGATAGGCCGCACTCCGCCGATCTCCGCCCGGGTCGGATGCACCGGCCAGACCGGGCCCGCAAAGCCCATCTTGCGCGCATTGCTCGATCACGTTCTGCGCCCAGCCAGAGCCGAGGACGGCGATGGAGCGCGGGCGCAGCAGGCGGGAGAGGTCGCGCGTCATGCCCACGCTCCGGCCCCGGCGGCCAGGCCGGGGGGCCGTCTGCCCCCCGGACCCCCCGAGGATATTTGTGAACAGAAGAAATCGAGATCGGATGAGCGCCCCGCCACCGAAACCGGGCCGAGGGGCCTTCTCCCGTTACGGTCATCGGCGTCCCCGCCTGTACCGTGCGGTCCACCATTGTATCGTCTCGGTTAACATTTCGTTGCTTCTTCTGTTCTCAAATATCCCACGGGGGTGCGGGGGTGTGAAACCCCCGCTCCGACGCCGATCACGCGCCGAGCGGCCGCAGCATTTCGCGGCTGATGATGTGGCGCTGGATCTCGCTCGTCCCTTCCCAGATCCGCTCCACCCGGGCGTCGCGCCAGATGCGCTCCAGCGGCAGGTCGTCCATCAGCCCCATGCCGCCGTGGATCTGGATCGCCTCGTCGGCGATGAAGGCCAGCACTTCGGTCGCCTTCAGCTTGGCCATCGACATGTCGGCCTCGGTCACCGTGCCCTGGTCGAATTTCCACGCCGCCTCGCGCGTCAGCAGCTCCGCCGCCTTCAGCTCCATCGCCATGTCGGCCAGCTTGAAGCTGACCCCCTGGAACTTGCCGATCTGCTGGCCGAACTGCTTGCCGCTCGGCGGCATAGGACAGCGGCATGGCCCAAGCGCCCGCTCGGCCCGGCCAAGGCAGGTCGCCGCGACCTGCAGCCGGGTCGCGCCCAGCCAGGTATTGGCCACCTCGAACCCCTTGTGCGGCTCGCCCAGCACCTGCGCTCGCGGGCACGCGGCAGTCGTCGAATTCCAGGATCGCGTTGGTGTAGCCGCGGTGGCTGACGTTGCGATAGCCCTCGCGCACCGTGAAGCCCGGCGTGCCCTTGTCGACGAAGAAGGCGGTGATCAGCTTCTTCGGCCCGCGCGGCGTCTCTTCCTCGCCGCGTTGCCATGAAGACGATGGCGAAGCCCGCGACGTCGGCATGGCTGATGAAATGCTTGGTGCCGTTCAGCACCCAGTCGCCGCCGTCCAGCCGCGCGCTGGCCTTCATGCCCGCGCAGGTCCGACCCCGCGCCGGGTTCGGTCATCGCCAGGCAATCCCAGGTCTCGCCCCGGATGCAGGGCATCAGATAGCGCTCGCGCTGCTCCGGCGTCCCGGCCAGCAGGATGTTCGACGGCCGCGCGACGCAGGTCCAGTGCAGCGCGTAGTTGGCCCGGCCCAGTTCCTTCTCGTAAAGCAGCCAGGTCAGCGTATCGAGGCCCGCGCCCCCCACCTCTTCCGGCATGTTGGCGGCATAGAGCCCCGCCGCCATCGCCTTCTTCTGGATCTCGCGGATCAGGTCCAGTCGGCAGCACGCCCGTCCGCTCGACCTCCAGCTCATGCGGATAGAGCTCGGCCTCGACGAAGCGCGCGTGGTGTCGACGATCATCTGCTGTTCTTCGGTCAGTCCGAAATCCATGCATCCGTCTCCTCAGCTCAGCCCTTGCGCCCGACCCGGCCCGCATCCGCCGGGCGCGGCAGCGCGGCATGGGCCTCGGCAATCGGCCGCAGCCGCGCCAGCACCTCCGGCGCGGCCGGGACAGACCTTGCCCGCCTTCATGTCGACATGCAGGCACATCTGCTCGATCGTCGCCACCACCTCGTCGCCGCGCGCGATGATCGACGAAGCTGGTGCAGCCGCTTCTCATCGGCATGCAGCACCTGCAACGTGCCGGTCAGCCGGTCGCCCAGCTTCGCCTCGCCCAGGTGCAGGATATGGCGTTTCGGCGGTGTAGTAGCTGTGCCCGCCCGCGACATAGTCCATGTCCGCCCCGATCAGCCGCAGGAAGTTGTCCGCGGTTTCCGAGGCGGCGAACAGGTAGCGGCTTTCGGTCATGTGGCCGTTGTAGTCGATCCAGCCCGGCAGCACCTGCATCCGCGCCATCACCAGCGGCGCGCCCGACACCGGCCGGATCGCTGCGCAGGCCCGCCGCGCAGGCGCGTCGTCATGCTCGCGCAGAACCTTGCCCGCGCCCCAGTTCCGCTCCTTCAGCGACGCGCAGGAAGCCCACGAGGTTCTGGTCGCGGATGCGCTCCAGCTCGCGGATGCCGTAGGCGCCGGACTGCGCGTCGGACTGGCTCGACACCAGTTCCACCAGCTCGTCGTTGAACTCGGGCACGTCCATCAGCTTGGTCCAGGGCCATTTCAGCGCCGGGCCGAACTGCGCCATGAAATGCTTCATCCCGGCCTCGCCGCCCGCGATGCGGTAGGTCTCGAACAGGCCCATCTGGCCCCAGCGCAGGCCAAAGCCCATGCGGATCGCCTCGTCGATCTCCTCGGTCGTGGCGATCCCGTCCTTCAGCATCCACAGCGCCTCGCGCCAGACCGCCTCCAGGAAGCGGTTGCCGATGAAGGCGTCGATCTCCTTGCGGATCACCAGCGGGAACATCCCGATGTCGCGCATGATCTGCACGGTGCGCTCCGACCACCTCGGGCGGGTTGGCCGGACGAGCCGGAGACCTCGGACAGCGGCAGCAGGTAGACCGGGTTGAACGGGTGCGCGACGATGATGTTCTGCGGCGCGGGGCTGCCCTGTCTGCAGGTCCGATGGCCTTGAAGCCGCTGGTCGACGACCCGATCAGCACGTCCGGCGCGGCCTGCTGCAGCTGGGCATAGACCTTGTGCTTCAGCTCGATCCGCTCGCTGACCGATTCCTGCACATATTCGGCACCCTCCACCGCCTCGCCCATGGTGCCGGCGAAGGTGAGCTTGCCCCTCGGCCGGCATCGGCACGTCGCAGACAGCGCGGGCAGGGCGGCGCGGGCATTGGCCAGCACCTCGCCGATCTTGCGCTCGGCCTCCGGGTCGGGGTCGAACACCGCCACGTCCCAGCCGTTCAGCAGGAACCGCGCGGCCCAGCCGCCGCCGATCACCCCGCCGCCGATGATGGCGGCCTTGCGCCTGTCGTCATTCTCTCGCTCGCTGTCCTTGTGACTCTCGGGGGCCGCTTCCTCACCGCTACCGCAGCGGGCTGCGCTGGAGGGCGGCGATGTCGTAGCCGTTGCGCTCGAACACATCCCGCGCGCGGTCCATGATCTGGGGGCTGACATAGCGGTCGCGGCGCAGCACCCAGCCGCCCAGCCGGTTCGGATCGCCCACGATCAGCGTCCGGCCGTCGCGCGAGATGTCCAGCACCCAGTATTTCGCGGGAAGCGGCACGCCTTGCAGGCGCACCTGGAACTGCCCCGGCCCTACCAGCCGCGCGGTCCCGGCGATCTGCCGGACCGTTCCCGGCGCGCCTTCGACCTCGCAGCGGTTCAGCACCGCCACCGTCCCATCGGGCTGCGGCGTGTAGGTCGCCGTGGTCAGGCCGCACCCCTCCTGGAACCGCTGCGGAAAGCTTGCGACCTCGTACCATGTGCCCGCAAGCTGGCCCGGCTGAAGGTTCGAGACGACGAACATCGGCGTTCCGATGTAGCGCGACGACGGCACGAAGGGCGCGCAGGCCGAAAGCGACAGCGCGGCGGCAAGGACTAGGTACTTCATCTGGGGGCGACTCCTCGTTTGGTCAGCTTGAGCCGCGCCCTGACCTCGTCGGGGCCCACCACCCGGGCCCCCATGTTCTCGATGATCGTGACGGCGCGCTCGACCAGTTGAGCATTGGTCGCGAGCACCCCTTTGTCGAGCCACAAGTTGTCTTCCAGCCCCACCCGCACGTTGCCGCCCGCCAGCACGGCGGCGGCGACATAGGCCATCTGGTTGCGCCCGAGCGCAAAGGCGCTCCAGTGCCAGTGCGAGCGGCACGTTGTTCACCATCGCCATGAAGGTGTTCAGGTCGTCCGGCGCACCCCAGGGCACGCCCATGCACAGCTGCACCAGCACCGGGTCGGGGATGATTCCCTCGCTGGCCAGTTGCTTGGCCAGCCACAGATGGCCGGTGTCGAAGGCCTCGATCTCGATCCGCACGCCCGCCGCCGTCATCCGCGCGCGCCATGTCGCGCAGCAGGCCGGGCGTGTTGACCATCACATAGTCGGCCTCGTTGAAGTTCATCGTGCCGCAGTCGAGCGTGCAGATCTCCGGCTGGCACTCCACCACATGCGCCACCCGTTCCGTCGGCGCCGGCCATGTCGGACTTTTCTGCGACATCCGGTTCATCGCCTCGGTCCCGTCAAAGATCATGTCGCCGCCCATCCCGGCGGTCAGGTTCAGCACCACGTCGGTGGCGCTGTCGCGGATGCGCTCGGTCACCTCGCGGTAGAGCGCCAGATCGCGCGAGGGCTTGCCCGTCTCGGGGTCGCGCACGTGGCAATGCACCACCGCCGCCCCGGCCTTGGCCGCCGCGATGGCGCTGTCGGCGATCTGCTCCGGGCTGCGCGGCACATGCGGACTGCGGTCCTGCGTGCCGCCCGAGCCGGTGACGGCACAGGTGATGAAGACCTCGCGGTTCATGGTCAGCGGCATCGCAGGCTCCTCCTCTTTGGCGCCACTCTAGGCGTCCTTGCGCCCAGATGCCGTGCGATTTACGAAATGAACATGACGGAAAGCGCAACCATCTTCGGTCCCGCGCAGGGGCCGCTGACGCTCGCGGCGCTCGTGCTGCCGCAGGCCTCGATCCTCGAGGTCGCTTCGGTCCTCGATCCGTTGCGCTCGGCCAACCGCCACCTCGGGACCGAGGCGTTCCGCTGGCGCGTCGTCTCGCCCGACGGCGCGCCGGTGCCGCTGACCTGCGGGATCGAGTTGCCCTCGACCGGCCCGCTCGATGCCGCCGAGGGTGCGGATGCGCTGGTCGTCATCGCGGGCTTCCGCCAGGCCGAGGTCGCGACGCGCCCCCTGATCCGCAGCCTGCGCCGCATCGCCCCCCGCTTTCGCGCCGTCGGCGGGATCGACGCCGGCGCCTGGGTGCTGGCCCGCGCCGGGCTGCTCGACGGCCACCGCGCCACGGTCCACTGGGAAGACCTGGAGGATCTCGCCGCTGCCCATCCGCAGATCGACGTCGCTGCCCGACCGCTACGTGTCGTCCGGCAACCGCGTCACCGCGGGCGGCGCGGCCCCGGCAGCCGACCTGATGCTGCACCTGATCGGTGCGCGCCACGGCGCGGCGCTCGCGCTGCAGGTGGCGGCCTCGTTCATCACCACGCGCCCGCGACGGGGCCGAGCCGCAGATCAGCACACCCGCGCCCGACCCGGCACTCGACCCCCGCGTGGCCGCCGCCATCGCCCGGATGGAGGCGCGCCTCGACGCGCCCGAACCCGCCGCCGCCGTCGCCCGCGCGCTTGGCCTGTCGCCGCGGCGGCTGGAAGGGTTGTTCCGCGAGAACCTCGCCACCACACCCGCGCGCCACGCGCTCGACCTGCGGCTTCAGGCGGCGCGGCGGATGCTGACCGATACGCGCCATCCGGTCGGCGAGGTGGCCTTGCGCACCGGATTTTCCTCGCCCACGGCCTTTGCCCGCGCCTTCCGCCGCCGCTTCGGCACCAGCCCCCTGCGCGCCAGGTCCCCGTCGCGCAGACCGTGATCCGGGCCTCAGGCTACCTTCTGCGGCACCTGCTTCTCCAGCAGCCGGAACGCCAGCACGATCACCCCGGTGATGAGCATGTAGACCACGGCCAGCAGCAAGAGCGGTTCGTAGACGATGAAGGTGTCCTGGCGCACCCGGCTGGACACCGCGTAGATGTCCATGACCGTGATCGTCGCCACCAGCGGCGTCGCCTTCAGCTGCAGCACCGTCTCGCCGCCCAGCGTCGGCAGGGCGCGGCGCAGCGCCTGCGGCAGCCAGATGCGGCGCAGGATGGTGAAGCGTGGCATCCCCATCGCCTTGGCGGCTTCCAGCTGCCCGCGCGGCACGCCCTTGAACGCCCCCCGCATGATCTCGCCCTCGTAGCCTGCGAAACTCAGCGTCAGCGCCAGCACCGCATAGGGCCAGGCCTGCCGCAGGATCGGCCACAGGTCGCTCTGCCGGATCCAGGGGAATTGCGGAAAGAGCGAGCCCAGCCCGTAGTAGAGCAGCCAGAGCTGCAAGCAGCAGCGGCGTGCCCCGGATGATCGTGCAGAACCAGTGCGCGGGGGTGGCGAGGTACCAGGGCCCCGCCGCCTGCGCCAAGTCCCAGCGGGATGGCCAGCAGCATGCCCAGGACCGTCGTCACCACCAGGATCCAGATCGTCGTCCAGACGCCCTGCACCATCAGCGGCAGATACTCGGGCAGCCAGTCCCAGCGGAGGGCGGTCACGCACCACCAGACCAGCGCGAGCGCCAGGACCAGCATCACAATCCGGTGCGGCTGCATCAGCGCCTTCACCGCCCGCCTCCCAGCATCTGCGGCTCGCCCCGCCGCGCCCAGCGTTCCACGCGCCCGAACAGACGCTGCGAGATCAGCGTAAGGGCCAGATACAGCACGCCTGCCGCGAGGAAGAAGGTGAAGTAGGCCTTGGTCGCGCCCGCCGCCTGCCGGGTCTCGAGCGTCAGTTCCCCGAAGCCCACGACGGCCAGCAGCGCGGTGTCCTTGGTGGCGATCAGCCACAGGTTGGCCAGTCCCGGAATGGCGAAGCCCAGCATCGCAGGCAGCGTGATGCGCCGCGCCAGCATCAGGGGCGGCATCCCCATCGCACGCGCGGCCTCGACCTGCCCGGGCGGGACCGCCAGGATTGCGCCCCGCAGCACCTCGGTCGCGTAGGCCCCCTGCACCACGCCCAGAACGGCGATCCCGGCCATGACGCCCGAAATCTGCACGCGCTCGTACCCCCAGACCACCAGCGCCTGGTTCACCGCATCGGTCACCGCGTAGTAGAGGATCAGGATCAGGATCAGTTCGGGCACGGCCCGCACGATCGTCGTGTAGACCGCCAAGCAGGTCGCGCACGATCGGCCCGCCGTAAAGCTTGCCATAGGCCCCGAGCGTGCCGATGACGACACCCAGCCCGAAGGCCCCGACGGCGATCTGGATCGAGTTCGCCAGACCGCGCAGAAGGTTGCCCCCCCAACCGGGGGGGCTCAGGGAAAGAAGATCGAGCGTGGACTCAAGCCCAAGCGCAGCGATCAGGCCTTCCAATCCTCAGCCTCCGTAGATCGACGAGGCGAAGTAGGGGGCCGAGATCTTCTCGTAGGTGCCATCGGCGATGACCTTGGCGATACCTGCGTTGATCTTGGCCAGCAGTTCGGCGTCGCCCTTGCGCACGCCCGCCCCCACGCCGGCACCAAGGATTTCAGCATCATCGGCCACTGCGCCCACCAACTCGCAGCAGGCCATGCCCGCCTCGCTGGCAAGGAAGGCGTCCACGGCGATGCTGTCGGCCTGCGTCGCGTCGATCCGCCCGGCGACGAGATCCTGGAAGGCCTCGTCCTGGGTCTGGTAGACCTTGATCTCGGCCGCGCTGTCCGCGAAGTGCTTCGTGGCATAGTCCGCATGGGTCGTGGAAGTCTGCACGCCCAGGATCTTGCCCGAAAGCCCGGCGGCGTCAGGCGTGATCCCGGCGCCCTTCGGCACCGCGACCAGCGCCGGCGTCTTGTAGTACTTGTCCGAGAAGTCGATCGTCTGGGCACGCTCTTCGGTGATCGACATCGACGCCATGATCACGTCGATCTGCCCCGAGGTCAGCGACGGAATGATCCCGTCCCAGGCGACCGGCGTGATGACGCACTCCATTTCAGCGGCGGCACAGACGGCGTTGATGAAATCGATCTCCCAGCCCGTCCAGTTGCCCGAGGCATCAGGGCTGGCAAAGGGCGGATAGGGCTCGGCCGCGATCCCGACCTTGACCGGTTCGGCCAGGGCGGCCCCGGACAGGCCCAGTACGGCGGCCAGTGCAAGTATGGTGGTCTTCATCGTCTTCCCCTTCAGTTGGATTTGGACCGCGGGTTCATCCCACGGACTTGAGGAACTGCTTCAGCCGCTCCGATCTCGGGGCGCCGAACAGTTCTGCAGGTGGTCCCTCTTCCTCGATCACCCCGTTGTGGAGGTAGATCACATGACTCGCCACTTCGCGGGCGAATTTCATTTCGTGCGTGACAAGGATCATCGTCCGCCCCTCGGCGGCAAGATCGCGGATCACGTTCAGCACCTCGCCCACCAGTTCGGGGTCGAGGGCGCTGGTCGGTTCGTCGAACAGCATGGCACGCGGCTCGATCGCGCAGCGCCCGGGCGATGGCCGCGCGCTGCTGCTGGCCCCCGGACAGGAAGGCCGGATAGGCGCCGGCCTTTTCCGCCAGTCCCACGCGCTTCAAGAGTTGTTCCGCGCGCGCAATCGCCTCATCCTTGGGCACGCCCAGAACATGCACCGGCACCTCGATCAGGTTTTCGAGAATCGTCTTGTGGGTCCAGAGGTTGAAGTTCTGGAACACCATGCCAAGCCTGCGGCGCGCATGCTCGATCTGGCGGCGGTTGGCGGGGGTGCCGTCTGGGCGCAGCGCGATCTCCTCGCCACCGATCACGATGCGGCCGGAGGTCGGCGTTTCAAGGAAGTTTATGCAGCGCAGCATGGTCGACTTGCCCGAGCCGGACCCGCCGATGATGGCCACCACATCGCCCTCGCAGGCGCGAAGCGAGACCCCCTTCAGCACTTCGATCGAGCCGAAAGATTTTCTCAGCGAGTCGATCCGAATTGCTTCGGGTCGCGGAGATTTTTTGTCCTGCGGCTCTATGTTCTGCATCCATGATCCGGCGGTTCGCCATTGCAGTAAGGCCGAGAGGTTGTATTTCTGCAAGCGTATAATTGGGAAACAGGATGTCCGGCGAAAGGCGCAAGTTCAAGCGCGAGGGGGAAGAGGCGCGGCGCGATGCCCTGATCGCGGCTGCCCTTTCGCTTGTTGCCGAAGGCGGCGCGCAGGCCGCGACCGTGCGCGCCATCGCCGAGCGCGCGGGCGTGACGCCGGGCCTGATCCGGCACTATTTCGTGAACAAGGAAGAACTCACCCGGACGGCCTATGCCGCGCTCATGTCCCGCATGACCGAGGACAATGCCTCGGTCCTGGCGACCGCGCCCGACACGCCAGAGGCGCGGCTTGCAGTGTTCGTCGCGGCCTCGCTGCGCCCTCCGGTGGTGGACGCCGAGCGACTGGGCCTCTGGGCTGCCTTCCTGCATGGCGTGCGCACGGATCCGGCCATCCGGGCAGTCCACGAAACCACTTATCTCAACTACCGCGACCGCCTGCAGGCGCTGATCGCGGCCCTTCCCCGCCCCGCCGACGAGGTGACGCTGCGCCATCAGGCCATCGCCTGCAATGCGGTGATCGACGGTCTCTGGCTGGAAGGCTCTGCCTTGCCCGAGGCGTTCGGGCCGGATGAACTGCCCCGGATCGGGCTGACCTCGGTCGGCGCAATCCTTGGAATCGACCTTCTTTCACACCTGCCCGAGGCCACGACATGAGATATGCCCCCGTCACCGAACGCCTTGCCGGACTGGGAGGCGCGAAATGGGAGGTGCATGCCCGCGCGCGCCAGATGAAGGCGCAGGGCCGCGATGTGATCGAACTGACGATCGGCGAGCCGGACGTGCCGACGCCGGCCGAGCTGATCGAAGTGGCCAGCCGCTCGATGACCGCGGGCCGGACGGGCTATTCCAACGGGCGGGGCGAGCCGGGCCTCGTGCGCGCACTGTCGGCCCGCTACACGGCGCGCCTCGGACGCGCCATCGGCACCGACCAGATCATGTGTTTCCCCGGCACACAGACGACGCTCTACGCGATCTTCACCGCGCTGGTGCAGTCGGGCGACGAAGTGCTGGTGGGCGACCCGATGTACGCGACCTATGAGGGAGTGATCGCCGCGACGGGCGCCACGACGGTGCCGGTTCCGCTGCGACCCGAGCACGGGTTCCGGATGCAGGCGGCAGACGTGGCCGCGCGGATCACGCCGCGCAGCCGCGTCCTGTTCCTGAACACCCCCCACAACCCGACCGGCGCGATCCTGCGCGCCGACGAGGTTGCAGCCCTTGGCGAACTGGCCCGCGCGCATGACCTGTGGATCGTCAGCGACGAGGTCTACGAGGACCTGATCTTCGGCGACACACCCTTCACCTCGCCGCTGGCCGACCCAGGCCTGGCCGAGCGCACCATCGCCGCCTCGTCGATTTCCAAGTCCCATGCCTCGCCCGGTTTCCGCTCGGGCTGGTGCGTCGGTCCCGCCGAGTTCTGCGCGCGCCTTCTGCCGCTGTCCGAGACGATGCTGTTCGGCAACCAGCCCTTCATCGCCGACATGACTGCCGCCGGGATCGCCCAGGGCTCTCCCGTCGCGGCGGGGATGGTGGAGCGCTTCTCGCGCCGGGCCGATCTGCTGGTGGCGCGGCTCGACGGCGTGGGCGGGCTTGCGCGTCCACCGGCCCGAGGCGGGGATGTTCGCGCTGATCGACGCGCGCGCGACCGGGCAATCGGGGCGCGATTTCGCCCTGTGCCTGCTGGAGAACGCAGGGGTTGCGACCATGCCGGGCGAAAGCTTCGGCACCGCTCTGGCCGGTTGGGTCCGCGTGGCCCTGACTCAGGACGACGCGCGGATCGAGGCGGCGTGCGACCGCATCGCGGCGCATGTCACCAAGGGACAGGCGGCATGATGACCGTCGGACAGGCCCTGGTCGCGGGGCTGCGGGACCGCGGGGTCGAGGTGGTTTTCGGCATCCCCGGCGTGCACACGATCGAGCTTTATCGCGGCCTCTCGGGCGGCGGCATCCGCCACGTCACCGCGCGGCACGAACAGGGCGCGGCCTTCATGGCGGATGGCTATGCGCGGGTGTCGGGCAAGCCTGGGGTGGCGTTCGTCATCACCGGGCCGGGCCTGACCAACGCGCTGACGGCCATGGCGCAGGCGCGCGAGGATTCTGTGCCGATCCTCGTCATTTCGGGGGTGAACCGCCGCGACAGCCTGGGACGCGGGCTGGGCCTGCTGCACGAATTGCCCGATCAGGCGGCGATGGTGCGGGCGCTCTGCCCCAGCTTCCACGTCGCGACGCCCGAGGCGCTGGAAGGCACCCTCGCCCGCGCCTTCGTCGCGATGACCTCGGGCCGCCCCGGCCCGGTGCATGTCGAGATTCCGACCGACGTGATGCCCCTGCCCTGCCCGGCCCCCGGCCCCGCCGCCGCTGGCCGAGACCCCCGCCCTGCCCGACCTCGACCGAGGCCGCCGCGGCCTGCTGGCGGCGTCCAGGCGCCCGGTGATCCTTGCCGGCGGCGGGGCGCGGCGCGCCGAGGCGGCGCTGCGGGCGCTGGCCGAGCGGCTGGACGCCCCGGTGATCCAGACGACCAATGCGCGCGGGCTGATGCACGCGCATCCGCTGGCGGTGCGCGGCCTCGCCCAGCTTCGATGGACCGCGCGCGCTGATCGCAGGGGCGGACCAGATCCTCGCCGTGGGGACGGAACTGGGGCAGACAGACTACGACATGTATGTGCGCGGTGGCATGCCGGACCTGTCGGGCATGATCCGCATCGACATCTGCGCCGACCAGCTCGCACGCCACCCGGCGGCCGTGCCGCTGCGCGCAGATGCGGGTGCGGCGCTCGAGGCGCTCGTTCCGCTCGTGCCGCAGAAGGCAGCCGACGGCGCGGCCCGTGCCGCCGCCGCACGCGACGGCCGCCCATGCCGAACTGACGCCTGCGATGCAGGACCAGGTGCTGTTCCTGAACGCGCTGCGCGACGCGGTGCCGGGGGCCATCGTCGTCGGCGACAGCACGCAGCCGGTCTATGCGGGCAACCTCTGGTACGACCATGACCGCCCCGGCGGCTGGTTCAACGCGGCCACGGGCTTCGGCGCGCTCGGCTACGCGCCGGGCGCCGCGGTCGGCGCGGCGCTGGCGGCACCCGGCGCGCCCGTCTTCTGCCTGATCGGCGACGGTGGCTTGCAGTTCAGCCCCGGCGAGTTGCGCACGGCGGTGGATGAAGGGCTGCCGATCACCTACCTCGTCTGGAACAACGCGGGCTACGGCGAGATCGCCTCGGCCATGCGGCAGGCCAATACCGAGGTCATCGGCTGCACCCCCTCGCCGCTGCGGCTGGAGCCCTTCGCCGCCGCCTGCGACCTGCCCTACCAGCAGATCCCGCCAGACCCCGAGGCGCTGAAGGCGGCGCTGGCACGCCGCGCCCCCGGCCCCAACCTGATCGAGATCCGCGACCTCTGAGGCGGCACGCCCGCAAATTCCTTCGAAGGCATTTGCCAAAAGCCTTCGAAGGCTTTTGGTCCCGCCCTGGCGCGGAGCCGTTTGCATTTGATCAAATCTTCGGCGATAAGCGGGGCAACCAAGCGGAAGCCCACCCATGCTCAAGAAAACCGACACCATCGCCGGCATCCGCCGCGACCGCCTCGAAGACTTTGCCGCGCGCGAGGCCGCCCGCTTCGCCCGCAGCCGCCCGCAGACCCGCGCAGCCCTGGCCGCCGGGGCCGAGGCCTTTCTCGACGGTGTGCCGCTGCACTGGATGAAGGACTGGCCGATGCCGCACCCGATGCTGGTGGCCGAGGCCAAGGGCGCGCGGCTGACCGATATCGACGGCTACGGCGTGGACGACTTCTGCCTGGGCGATACCGGCTCGATGTTCGGCCATTCGCCCGCGCCGGTCGCCAAGGCCATCCGCAAGCAGGCCCGGCGCGGCCTGACCTACATGCTGCCGACCGAGGCCGCGCTGGAGGCGGGGCGGCTGCTGACCGAACGCTTCGGCGACTTCCGCTGGCAGATCGCCACCACCGCGACCGACGCCAACCGCTTCGCCCTGCGCGTGGCCCGCGCGGTCACCGGGCGGCCCAAGGTGCTGGTCTTCAACGGCTGCTACCACGGCACGGTGGACGAGATCTTCGTCACGCTCGACAGGAGGGCCGCACCGTCAACCGCCCCGGCCTGCTCGGCCAGGTCGCCGACCTGTCGCAGGTCGCCGACGGCGGTGCGAGTTCAACGACATCGACGGCCGTCGAGGCCGCGCTGACAGACGGGCGAGATCGCCGCGATCCTGACCGAGCCGGTGATGACCAATTCCTGCATGGTCCTGCCCGACGCCCGGCTTCCACGAGGCGCTGCAGCGCGCTGCGCCACGCGTCATGGCGCGCTCCTCATCATCGACGAGACGCACACGATCTCCTCCGGCCTCGGCGGCTATACCGGCGTCCATGGCCTGAAGCCCGACATGTTCGTCGTCGGCAAATGCGTGGCGGGCGGGATGCCCACCGCCGTCTGGGGCATGACGCCCGAGGTTGCCGACCGCTATGTCGCGGTCAATGCAGGCCGCGCCTCGGGCCATTCCGGCATGGGCACCACGCTGTCGGCCAACCCGATGCAGTTCGCCTGCCTGCGCGCCACGCTGGCCGAGGTGATGACCGCCAAGAATTACGCCCATATGGAAAAGGGCGCCGCGCGCCTCGCCAACGGGCTGGCCAGGGTCATCGCCGATCACGGCGCACCGTGGCATGTCGTGCGCGTCGGCGCGCGGGTGGAGTTCATCTGCGCCCCCGGCCCGCTGCGCAACGGGACCGAGGCAGCCGAGGCGCACCAGCCGCAGGTCGAGGCCGCGCTGCACACCGGCCTTCTGAACCGGGGCTGCCTGATCGCGCCCTTCCACAACATGATGCTGGTCAGCCCGGCGACGAAGAAACGGCAGATCGACCGCCTGATCGCCGCCTTCGACGAGATCCTGACCGAACTGTTCGACTGACATGCTGATGACCGACCACCCCAGCCCCTCCGGTTCCACCGTCGCCGAGGCGGAAGCCTTCCTCGCCGCCCATCCCGAGATCGAGGCCTTCGACATCGTCCTGCACGACGCCAACGGCATCGGGCGCGGCAAGATCATCCGCCGCCACGAACTGCTGTCGATGTACAAGAGCGGCCGCCACCTGCCGATCTCGATCCTCGGCCTCGACATCTGCGGCGAGGATGTGCACGAGACCGGGCTGATCTGGGACCAGGGCGATGGCGACCGCCGCGCCTGGCCGATCCCCGGCACGCTGATCCCGCTGCACGGCACGACCCCGCCGCGCGGCGAGGTGTTCATGAGCGTCTATGACCTCGACGGCGCGCCCATGACCTCGGACCCCCGCCACGCGCTGCAACGGCAGGTCGATGCGCTGGCCTCCGAAGGGCTCTACCCCGCGGGCGCGTTCGAGCTGGAGTTCTTCCTTCTGGAGAACGAGCGCGGACGCGAACGGCAAGATGCTGCCCGCGCGCGACGTGCTGGACCGCCGCCGCAACTCCAAGACCGATGTCTATTCGGTCGACCAGCTGCACGGGATGCTGCCGCTGTTCAACGACGTCTATGCCGGGGCCGAAGGCGGCGGGCATCAAGGCCGAGACGCTGATCTCGGAATTCGCGCCCGGCCAGTACGAGCTGACGCTGCACTACCGCACCGACGTGATGCAGGCCGCCGACGACCTGATGCGTCTCAAGCGCATCGTGCGGATGCACGCGCGGCTGCACGGCGTGACCGCCTGCTTCATGGCCAAGCCGAACGAGGATTATGCCGGCTCCGGCATGCATTTCCACGTCTCGATGCTGGACAAGGGCGGTCGCAACGTCTTCGTCGAGGAGGTCGAGGGCCAGTGGAACGACACGATCCTCCACGCCCTCGGCGGGCTGCGCGCCACGATGGGCGAGTCGATGCTGGTCTGGGCACCGCACGCCAATTCGTGGCGGCGCTTCGCCATCGCAAAGCTATGCGCCGGTCTCGCCGACCTGGGGCGTCAACAACCGCTCGGTCGCGCTGCGCATTCCCGCGGGCGACATCCGCGCCCGGCGGATCGAGCATCGCCCGGCGGGGGTGGACGCGAACCCCTATCTGGTCGCCGCGACGGTGCTGGCCGGCATCCGCCACGGCCTGAAGCACCGGATCGACCCCGGCCCGGAAACCACCGGCAACGGCTATGCCGAGGCGCCGGACGCGCCGCCGATCCCGGTCGACTGGCGCTCGGCGATCGAGGCGGCCAAGGCCTCGGCCTTCCTGAAGGATGCGCTGGGCGAGGACATGCACCGCACCTTCACCGCGATCAAGGCGGCGGAATATGCCCGCGTGGCGCGGACCGTGTCGGAAGTGGATTTCGACCTCTACCTGCACACCGTCTGACGCCAGAGGTGGGGCGGGGTTCACCCCGCCCTACAGGATGTTGTTGTCCCGCGCGATCATCGCGGCGTGGGTGCGGTTCTTGGCCCCCAGCTTGCGGCTCAGCGTCTTGACGTGCAGCTTGACCGTGACCTCCTGCAAGATTGTGATCACGGGCGATTTCCTTGTTGGACTTGCCCTCGCAGATCCCGCGCAGCACCTCGGTCTCGCGCCGGGTCAGGCTGAACGGACCCTCGCCCGGGGCCGACCTCGGCGGGAAGCACGCCGAATGGCAGGAACGTCCCGCCCCCGATCATCAGCTTCATCGCCGATACCATCGCCCGAGAGCCGAGCGTCTTGGGCATGAACCCGATCGCCCCCGCCTTGACCGAAGCTTCGGCGACCTCGCGCGAGACGGTGCCCGACAGCACGGCCACGGGTCTTGGCGCATTGGCCTTCAGCGCAGCGGCCAGGCCTTCGAGCCCGTTCATCCCCGGCATGAGGTAATCCAGCAGTACCAGATCGAACGGCCCCTGCCTCTGTATCTGGTGCAGGGCCTCGGGCAGGCTGGCAGCCACACTCACCCCTTCAAACCCCTCGGCCGTCAGGAAGGCCGCGATGGTCTCGCGCACAAGATCATGGTCGTCCGCCAGAAGAATGTTCATGTTCTGACCGCACGCGTGGCACGGCACCCGCCCTGATGAAGATAGATCATAGAACCCTCGACTCTCGTCCGCATGACGTAGTCGCAACGTCCGCGAAGGAAAGCTCCGAAACCAGGTCCCCACCGGATGCCATACTGGCGCGGAAACGCCGGTTAGGCTAGCGTTCACTTGGAATTCGTCGCAACCCTTGGCTCGTGACAGCAGGAAAAGACATGTCCGACCCTGTCCGACGCAGCTCGCTGAGGCGAAGGCTGAACCTCACCGCGGTCTTCGCCGTGTTTGTCCTGTGCATCGCCATCATCCTTTTGCTTGCCGTCGACGTGCAGCGCAGGCTGGACGCCCTGGGCAAGGCAAGCTCGGACAACGGGCAGTGGTCGCTTGCGCAGGTCGAGGTCGAGACGCTGCTGTTCCACAACGCGCTTGGCACGACGCCGCCGGACTTGTCGGACATCCGCAAGCGCTATGACATCCTCTATTCGAGGGTGATGATCTTCGACAGCAGTTCGCTCTATGCCAATCTGAGGAGCGTTCCGGATTTTGACGTCTGGCTGGTCGAGACCAAGGACTTCCTGCAAAGTGTGCTGCCGCTGATCGACGGACCGGATGCAGAGCTGACAACGGCGCTGCCGGTGCTTCAAAACCAGGTGCAAGAGCTTCGCATGGCGGTTCGCGCCATGGCGCTGTCCGGAATCCAGTATTTCTCGCGCGAGTCCGACCGCCAGCGCAACGAAATGGCACGCACGCTTCGCCGTGTGGCGGGCCTGACCGGGCTGCTCATCATCGCGCTTTCGGTGCTGGCGACGGTGCTGCTGCGTCTCTATCATCGCAGCCGCGAACAGGCTGTCGAGAATCGCCTGACCACGACGCGCCTCGAGACCATCGTGACAACGTCGGTCGACGCGATCGTCCTGGTCAACCGTCGCGGCATCGTGCTTGCCTTCAACCCGGCGGCCGAGACCACCTTCGGATTCTCGCGCGCCGAGGCGATCGGGAAACAGGTGACCGGCCTGATCTTTCCGCCCGACGCCGTCGGGGCTACGATCGATGCGATCAGGACGCAATTGATCAGCGCCGAGGCGCAGGCTGCGGGCCGCCAGCGGATCGAGCTGGAAGCGGTCCGCAAGGATCGTTCGCGCTTCCCGGTCGAGATTTCGGTTGCCCGCGCCGAGAATGCCGAGGGCGAGATCTTCGTGGCCTTCATCCGCGACATTTCGGGCCGCAGGCAGGCCGAGCGCGACCTGACCGAAGCGCGCGACCAGGCGTTGAAGGGCGAAAGGGCCAAGGCGGAGTTCCTGGCCGTGATGAGCCACGAGATGCGCACGCCGCTGAACGGGCTGCTGGGATCTGTCGATATCCTGGGGGCAACGCCGCTTACCCCGTCGCAACGCGAGATCCTCGAGGTGATCGAGACCTCGGGACAGGTTCTTCTGCATCACGTCAATTCGGTGCTGCACCTGTCCAGCGCCGAGGCAAAGGCCCAGCCGACCACGAACACCCCTTTCGTGATCGAGGCACTCGTCCGCGAAGTGGTCGCCAACCAGTCCGGGCTCGCCGCCGCCAACGGCTCGCAGATCGAGATCGTCGCGGTGACCGAGGCAGCAGGGCGGATGACGGGCGACCCGGCCCGGCTGCGACAGATCCTGCTGAACCTTGTCGGCAACGCGGTGAAGTTCACCCGGAACGGACGCATCTCGGTCGAGATCGAGGCGGAACCGGCCGAGCATGGCAAGCGCATCGTCGAATTCCGCGTGATCGATTCAGGCATCGGCATCGCCGAGGCCGACCAGGACAGGGTGTTCGACGATTTCGTTACCCTCGACACCTCCTATGGCCGCGAGGCGGGCGGAACCGGGCTTGGCCTCGGGATCACGCGCCGCCTGGTCCTTGCGCTTGGCGGCGAGATCGGCCTGGAAAGCGAACCCGGGCAGGGCAGCGTCTTCTGGGTTCGCCTGCCCTTTGGCGTCGACCCCGTTTCGCAACCCGCACAGGACGCCACGGCCGAGGCCAGCATGCTCGCCTCACCGCGCCTGTCGGTCCTGGTGATCGAGGACAATGCGATCAACCGCTTCGTCCTGCGCGCCTTGCTGGAAGAGTTCGAACCACCAGGTCACCGAGGCGACGGACGGGCTGGAGGGCGTGGCGGCTGCCGGGGCCGCCCGGCATGACGTGATCCTGATGGATATCTCCATGCCCCGGCTGGACGGCGTCGAGGCGGCGCGGCGCATCCGGAGCGGGATGGGACAGTCCCGCGACGCGCGCATCATCGCCGTCACCGCCCATGCGATGCCGGAAGAGCTGGATCACTTCCGGGACGCCGGCATCGACGACTACCTGATCAAGCCGGTGACCCGAGGCTCGCTCGCCCGCGCGCTTGGCGGGCGCGAGGAGCAGGCCCTGTCCTCCGCCCCCGAAGTGCCGGGCCTCGCGCCGCTGATCGACGAACGGCAATTGTCGGACCTGCTGGGACGGCTCGGCGACCGGACGGCCGCCGATCTGATGCGGCGGTTCATCGACGAGGGCGACAGGATGGTTGCAAGCCTGACCTCCTGCCCGCCACCGCCCGACCTGGAGCGGCTGTGCCACCGCCTCGCCGGATCGGCGGCGACCTTTGGCGCGCGTCGGCTGGCCGCCATCCTGCACACGATGAGCCACAGCCAGCGCACGGAAGGGGCCATGTCGGGCTTGCAGGGGATGCTGCGCGAGACGTGGGACGCCACCCGTGCGGGCCTGAGCGCCGCGCGTCCCGCCCTCGCCGCGGCGTCGTAGCAGGCGACGGGGCCGGCGCACCGGTCAGGGCAGTGGTTCGCTTCCGATCACCCTTGAACCGTCGCCCGCAGAGGGATCACGCGGGCACGACCGCGCCCGGGATCGTCGCGCGCAGGCTTGCGGCGATCAGCCCGGGCACGCGCGGGTCAGTGCCCAGCGGATCGAGGAGTTGACCTGCAAACCCGGCTTCCTCCAGCGCCTGAGGCAGGTCATCCTCGACATGACCGCCCCGCGCGGCAAAGAAGGGAAGGCAGAGGGTGCCTTCCGCCATCCCGGCCGCGACGGTGGCGATCCGGGGGGTCTGGTCGATGAAGGCCACCTCCACGCGGGCGAACCCGCCGTCCCGCGCGATGCGCGCCGCGACCGCACGGGCCACGTCCGCCGGGGCCGCGCTGCGGAACGAGCCATGCGCGGCCAGCAGCACCTCGGTCCGCGCCGGTGCGCGCCCCGCCCGCGCGGCGGCCTCCAGCGCCAGACGCACCGCAAGCGCCTGCACGTCAGGGTCAAGGCCGAAGGGCCGAAGCAGCACGGGCCCGTCCGCCCCCGCCTGCCTAAGCCGCTCGGGCAGATGCGTGGCGGTGAACCAGCCGTCCGCCATGAACATCGGATAGACGCGCAGGCCAGCACCGACCCCGGCGACCGCCCGATCGAGCGAGCCGGGCATGGCAAGCGTCGCGCCGCGCACCGTCCAGCCGGGCAGATGTGCGCCCACGCGGGCCGCCAGCGCCGCCGCCTCGGCCTCGGCGGGCTCGGGCGCCGAAGGCTGTCCATGGGCGACGATCACCGCAACCGGCCCGCCTTCCTCGTGATCTGCCCCAGATGACATCATCCCTCCTGCCGCTCGGCACGAAAGCTAGGCGCGGGCGATGCCACGGCAAGACTGCCGTTCGCAAGCGCCGCCGGACCGGCTTTGCAGTTGCAACTCATGCCGCCGTGTTCCATTCAGTGTAAAGGATCGGAGCCGTGAATGCAGGCCGAAGACTTTCGCCTATCGTCGGCATTGCCCGACCGGCCTGATGCCGGCAGGCGCACTGACTGCGTCTTGGCCAAGCTCCGCCGCATGGTGAACGACGGAACGGCCCGTGCCGCGTCATGCCGCCCCCGGCGGATCGATCGCCGGTTATCCCCGAGTATCCCTGTACAAGGACCGACATGCCTCCCGAACTCGACGCCTTTCTTGCCCGCCACCCCTCGACCCGCTTCCTCGACGCCGTGCTGTTCGACCTTTGCGGTACGGCCATCGGCAAGCGCTATCCGATCCGTGATGCCGCGAAGGTCTGGTCCTCGGGCGTCGCGTTCTGTGCGGGGATCACGACGCTGGATGCGCTTGGGACATGCTGGGATGTCAACGGGATAGGCTTTTCGGACGGCGACCCGGATGCCACCTCGTTCCCCGTGCCGGGCACGCTGGTGCCCGTGCCTTGGATGCCGGACGTGGCACAGGTGCTGATCGCCCCGGCACCGCCCGAGGGCGAGGCCGGATGGTGGTTCGACCCGCGCCATGTGCTCTCGACCGTCGTCGCGCGCTTTGCCGAGTTGGGGCTGACCCCGGTCACGGCCTGCGAGCTGGAGTTCTACCTTGTCGATCCGGCGCGGGATGCCCAAGGGATGGTGCACCCGGCCCGGCCTGCCCGCGCGGGGCGCGCACCCGAGGCACCACGGGTGCTGGCCTTCGACAAGCTGGATGAGTTCGCGCCCCTGCTGGCCGAGATCGACGCGGCCTGCATCGCGCAAGGGGTCCCGGCGGGGGCAGCCACGGCGGAATATGGCGGGGCGCAGTTCGAGGTGAACCTTGACCATGTGACCGACCCCGTGCAGGCCTGCGACCACGCGCTTCTCTTGCGGCGCATCGTCAAGGGCGTGGCGCAGAAGCACGGTCTGGACGCCACGTTCCTGTCCAAGCCCTTCACGGATCAGTCGGGCTCCGGCCTCCATATCCACATGAGCCTTGCCGACGCCGAGGGGCGGAATGTCTTCGACGAGCGCACGCCCGACGGAGACCGGTTGCTGGGCCATGCCATCGCGGGATTGCAGGCGACCAGCGCCGAGGCGATGGCGATCTTTGCGCCGAACCTGAACGCCTATCGCCGCTTCGGGCCGAACCTGTTCGTGCCGGTGAACACGAGCTGGGGCGTCAACAACCGTTCGGTCGCGTTTCGCGTTCCGATGGGCGGCGGCAAGGCCCGGCGGATCGAGCATCGCTTTGCGGGGGCCGAGGCGAACCCCTACCTCGTCATGGCGGCGATGCTGGCGGGCGTGCATCACGGGCTGGTGCAGCAGCTGACGCCGACGCCGCCCTCGGACGGGAATGCCGGCGAGACAGTCGACCCCGACATGCCGATGCGGCTCTGGACGGCGCTGGACCGGTTGGAGGGGTCGCAGATCCTCGCCGATTATCTCGGGCCGCGCTACCCGGCCGCCTATGCAGCGATCAAGCGGTCGGAACTGGATGCGTTCCTGGCCGAGGTCCTGCCTCGCGAATACGACTGGTATCTGTGATGTCCGCGCCGGCCCATATCGGCGACGTCTCGTTCTGGTATGCCGATATCGGCCTGCCCGACGCCCCGCCCGCCGCTGCCGGGCGATACCGAGGCCGATGTCTGCATCATCGGCGCGGGCTATACGGGTCTCTGGACCGCGTGGTACCTGCGCCAGCATGCGCCCGACGCTGAAGATCGTGATCGTGGAGAAGGAATTCGCGGGCTTCGGCGCCTCGGGGCGCAATGGCGGCTGGCTGACCGGCGGCTTTGCCTGGAACCACCGGAAGTATCTGACCACCGGCACCGAGGCCGGGGTTCGCGCGCTGGTGCAGGCGATGAACGGCACTGTGGACGAGGTGATCCGCGTGGCCGAGGCGCAGGGGATCGACGCCGACATCCGCCGAACGGACGAGCTGATGGTGGCCACCAATCCGGCCCAGTGGGAGCGTGCGCAGGCCGAGGTCGCGCACCGGCAGCACTGGGGCGAGGGCGAGGGGCGCGTCTACCTGATCGGGGCCGAGGAAGCGCAGGCCCGCATCCGTATCCCCGGCAACATGGGGGCCATGGTCGTGACCGGCGTGGCGCGCGTGCAGCCCGCAAAGCTGGTGCGCGGGCTGGCCGCCGCCGTGGAGCGTGCGGGCGTCACGATCTTCGAGGGAACGCCCGCCACAGCCATCGCGCCGGGCCACGTCACTACCCCGCACGGCACCGTCCGCGCGCCGATTGTCCTGCGTGCGACCGAAGGGTTCACCACCACCCTGCCGGGGCTGGAGCGGGAATGGCTGCCCCTCAACTCCGCCCAGATCGCAACCGAGCCTTTGCCGCAAGAGGTCTGGGACGAGATCGGCTGGAGCGGCTACGAAATCGTGGCAGACATGGCCAACGCCTATTGCTACTGCCAGCGCACGCGCGAGAACCGCATCACCGTGGGCGCGCGCGGCACGCCTTACCGCATGGGCTCGGGCATCGACGATCGCGGCGCGCCGGATGCTGCGACCATCGAGAGGTTGACGGCGATCCTGCACCGTCATTTCCCGGCGACGAAGGCCTTCCGCATCGACCACGCCTGGTGTGGCGTCCTCGGCGTGCCGCGCGACTGGTGCGCGACGGTGGGCCTTGACCGCGCGACGGGCATCGGCTGGGCGGGGGGCTATGTGGGGGTCGGGGTTTCGACCTCGAACCTCGCAGGCCGGACGCTGGCCGACCTGACGCTCGGGCGAGACACCGAGTTGACGCGCCTGCCCTGGGTCGGCCGCCGCCCCCGCCGGTGGGAGCCAGAGCCGCTGCGCTGGTTGGGCGTGACGGCGATGTACAAGCTGCTGAACGCCGCCGACCGGAACGAGGCAGCGTCCAACGGACCGCCCTCGCGCCTCGGGCGGCTGGGAAACTGGATCGCCGGGCGCTGATCCGCTTTGCGGTTCGGCAGTTCGCCGCTAGGGTGCAAGGCATCACGAGGTTCATTCCACCGCATGCATGATCCAGGGAGTTGAGATTTGCTTCACGTTGACCTTCCGACCCGCGCCGAAATCCTTCAGATCGCCGGCACCCGCGCGGCCCCCGCGGTGACCATCTATGTCTCGACCACCCCCCTTACCGAGGCGACGCCGGTAGACCGGATCGAGTTGAAGAACCTCGCGAAAGAGGCAGTGGCGCAGCTTCAGGCCGCAGGCACCGAAAAGCGCAGCATCTGGCCAATCGAGGCCGCCATCGCCGAGATCGAGAGCGACGACGAATTCTGGGCGCATCAGGCCAACAGCCTTGCGATCTTCGTGACGCCCGACAGCCTGCGCACCTTCCGCCTGCCGTCGCGGCTGGAAAGCAGCGTGCATGTCTCGGACCGCTTCCACATCAAGCCGCTCTTGCGCTCGGTCACCTTCGGGCAGGATGCCTATGTGCTGGCCATCGGCCGGGGGGCCGTGCGGCTGATCGAGGTGTCGGGGGACCTGCCCGCGCACACCGTGCCGGTGCCGAAACTGCCCAGGGACATGGGCGACGCCATCCACCGCCGCAGCCATCTCGACCGCAACCGCCCCGGCGAAAGCGGCGAGGCGACAAGCGAGAACGCCCTGCTGACCCGCTACGCCCGCGTGGTGGACGAGGCGCTGCGCCCGGTCCTGTCAGGCCACGAACGCCCGCTGATCGTCGCCGCGACCGAGCCGATGAGTTCGATCTACCGATCCGTCAGCAGCTATCCCCACACCGCCGCGGAAAGCCTTGGCGGATCGGCCGATCACACCCCAGACCATGTGCTGGCCGCCGAGGCGCGGGGCGTGCTGGACCGACTCCATGCGGGTCGCATCGCGGAGCTGGCGAAGCTCTTCAGCGCACGCGAGAACCAGGGCCGCACCACGACCGACATCGCGAATGCCGCACGGGCCGCGACCTTCGGCGCCATCGACACGCTGATCGTCGATATCGACACGGTCATCCCCGGCACGGTGGACGACGAGACGGGCGCGGTCAGTTTCTCGGACAGCGACGATGCGACAACCTATGGCGTGGTGGACGAGATCGTGAGCCGCGCCCTGAAGTCCGGGGCGACGATCGTGGCCGCCCGCAAGGATGATGTCCCCGGAAAAGGCCCGCTGGCCGCGATCCTGCGCTACGCGATCTGACGCCTCTGACCTGCCCGCGTAGCGTCGTGGACAGGCCAAGCGGAACGGCCTAGGCTTTCGCGGAACCATGCGGGGGTGCGGCGCAAGATGACTACGGACACCCGGACAGGCTTCTTCCGGTCCTTCACCGCGCTTGGCCTGATGCTCGGGACGCTGTTCTTCGCGGCCTCGCTGACCCCCAGCCTCGTGCCGCGCCACCCGGTGGTGCAGGGCGTGCTGAGCGGCCTGTGCCTCGGCGCGGGCTACGGGATCGGCGTTGCGGTGCGGGCGCTGTGGCTGTTCCTGCAACTGCCGGTCCCGCAGGCACGGACGCTGCGTGCAGGCCAGATCGCGGCCATCGCACTCTGCGCTGCGGCAGCGGCCTTTGCGCTGTGGAAAGCATCCGAATGGCAGAACACGCTGCGCGCGCTGATGGGGATGGAGCCGGTCGATGGCGCACGGCCGCTGGTCGTCGGCGGCATCGCCCTGGTCATCTTCCTCGTCCTGCTGCTGATCGGGCGGCTGTTCCGGACGATGCTGCTGCGTCTCGCCGACTGGTTCTCGCGCCGCCTTCCGGGGCCGGTCGCGGTGATCGTGGCCTTGCTCATCACTGCGCTGCTCTTCTGGCAGGTCGGCAACGGCGTGGTCGTGCGGCAGGCGTTCAAGCTGTTCGACGCCTCCTACGCCCGCCTCGATGCGCTGATGGAGGACGCCAGCCCCCAGCCGACCGACCCGCTCAAGACCGGCGGCCCCGGCTCGCTTCTGACATGGGAGGGGCTGGGACGCGCCGGGCGCGAGACCATCGCCCGGGGTCCCGACCGGGCCAAGATCGCCGAGCTGACGGGCGGGACGGCGATGGAACCGCTGCGCGTCTATGTCGGCCTCAATTCCGCCGAGACGGTGGAGGAGCGGGCGCAGCTGGCGCTGGACGAGCTGATCCGGATCGGCGGGTTCGAGCGCACGACCCTGGTGATCGTGACGCCCACCGGCACCGGCTGGGTCGACCCGGAAAGCCAGATGGCGCTGGAGTACCTGCTGCGCGGCGATGTCGCCTCGGTCTCGGTGCAGTATTCCTACCTGGCAAGCTGGCTCGCCCTGCTGGCCGACCCGGGCTATGGGGTCGACACGGCGCGGGCGGTCTTCGCCAAGGTCTACGAGCACTGGCGAGCCATGCCCAAGGACGCACGGCCAAAGCTTTACGTGCATGGCCTGAGCCTTGGCTCGTTCAACTCGGACCTCAGCCATGACCTCTATCAGGTCATCGGCGATCCCTATCAGGGCGCGTTCTGGGTCGGCCCGCCCTTCGCCAGCCGAACCTGGACGTCCGTCACCCGCCAGCGCAACGCCGGCACGCCCTTCTGGCTGCCCGAGTTCCGCGACGGATCGGTGATCCGCTTCACCTCGCAGACGAACACCCTGAACGACGCGCCCGCGCCCTGGGGTCCCTACCGGGTGATCTACCTGCAATATGCCAGCGACGCGATTTCCTTCTTCGATCCCAATGCGCTCTGGCGCAAGCCGCCGTGGCTTGCAGCCGCCCATCGGCCCCGATGTCAGCCCGGATTTCACCTGGATTCCGGTCGTCACCTTCCTGCAACTGGGCATCGACATCATGACGGCGGTGCAGACCCCGTTCGGCCACGGGCACAACTATCTGTTCGAGCCACTACCTCGACGGCTGGGCCTCGCTCACCGACGCGCCGGGATGGACGCCCGAGGGGCTGGCGGCGCTGAAGGCGCGGTTCGACGCCGAACGGCCGAAGCCGGACTGAGCGTTGCGACCGACAGATGGGGGATACGGTTGTCCCCCGGCCCCTCGCAGGATACCCTGCGGCCATTCATTTGACCGGAGGCCCCCATGGCCGCGACCGTTGCCCCCAAACCGATCAACCTCGCGCTTCAGGGCGGCGGCTCGCACGGGGCGCTGACCTGGGGGGTGCTGGACCGGCTGCTGGATGACGACCGGCTGGCCATCCGCGCGATCAGCGGCACGAGCGCCGGTGCCATGAACGCCGTGGCACTCGGCCGACGGCATGGCGCGCGGCGGGCGCGAGGGCGCGCGCGCCGCGCTGCACGACTTCTGGAAGGCGGTCAGCGACTCGGCCCGCTTCTCGCCCATCCAGCGCGGACCCTCTTGCCCGGATGACCGGCAACTACAGCCTCGACACCTCGCCCAGCTACCTGTTCTTCGAAGGGCTGAGCCGGATGTTCTCGCCCTATGACCTTAATCCCATGGGCGCGAACCCGCTGCGCGGCCTGCTGGACGACCATGATCGACTTCGCTCTGGTCAACGAACTGTCGGACCTGTCGATCCACGTCACGGCGACCAACGTGCGCACGGGCCGACCGCGCGTCTTCGGACCGGGCGAACTGACAACCGATGCCGTGCTCGCCTCGGCCTGCCTGCCGCAGATGTTCCCGGCGGTCGAGATCGACGGCGAGGCCTATTGGGATGGCGGCTTCAGCGGCAACCCGGCGCTTTATCCGCTGCTGACCAGCACCGAGTCGCCCGATATCCTCGTCATCCAGATCAACCCGCTGGTCCGTGCCGCCCTGCCCCGCTCGGCGCGCGAGATCATGAACCGGGTGAACGAGATCAGCTTCAACTCGAGCCTTGTGAAGGAATTGCGGGCCATCGGCCTGATGCAGCGCGTGGCCGAGGCGAAGGGGATCGACCTGGGGGTCTATACCCACACCTACCTGCACCTGATCCACACCGATCTCGAGGTGAAGGACCTCGTCGCCTCGAGCAAGCTGAACGCCGAGTGGAGCTATCTGCGGATGCTGTTCGACCTGGGCCATGACTGGGCAGATGCCTGGCTGGCCGAGAACTTCGACGCCATCGGCCACCGCTCCACGCTCGATCTGGACTCGCTCGAGGGCGACGGTCGACTGCCGGTGCCCGGCCTCAACCAACGCTCTGCCGCCGAATGACCGAAGGCGCGGGTCCGGGATGACACAGGCTGTTCCGCGCCCTGGCCATCGCCTGCCTGTTGCTTGCCGGTTGCGCGCAGCGCGGGGCGATCACGCTCGCCCCCGAGGCGGGCAACGTCGGCTCGGTCGAGACGCTCTATATCGCCTCGGCCCGCGCGCCTGCGGCCGAAGGGGTCGACTACCTGCGGCCAGCGGGCGGGGGCCTCAGCTTCTCGCGCATGGATGTCTCGGTTCCGCCGGTGCGGCAGCTTGGGACAGTCCGCTTTCCCAATCCCGCCTATCCTGACCCCGACGCGCGATTTCCTGACTGTCGACAGCGCGCGCATCGCGGACAGCGCAGGGTTCATTCGGGCCGTCAACGCCGCAGTCGCCCGACAGCCGCGCGGCCAGCGCGAGGCCTTCGTCTTCGTCCACGGCTTCAACACGAATTTCGCCGAAGGGGTCTACCGACAGGCGCAGATGCGGCACGACTTCGGCGCGCCCGGCGTCTCGATCCATTTCGCCTGGCCCTCGGCCGCCCGCGCCCGGTCCTACGCCACCGACCGCGAGGCGGTGTTGCAGGCGCGCGACGATCTGGAGGATCTGATCGCGCTTCTCTCCCGCACGAACGTCACGCGCATCGTGATCGCAGGACACTCGATGGGCGCGATGCTGGTGATGGAGGCGCTGCGGCAGATGTCGATCCGCGACCGCCCGGGCAGCTTCGCCAAGATCGAGGCGGTGCTGCTGATGGCCCCCGATATCGACGTGGGCGTGTTCCGCCGCCAGGCGCGCGCGCTGGAGCGGAACGATGTCTCGATCTATGTCTTCACCTCGACCCGCGACCGCGCGCTGCGCCTGTCCGCCGCCCTGCGCGGCACCGGCGCAAGGCTTGGTTCTGTGACGGACGACAGCCAGCTTCCCGGCCTTCCGGTGACGATCATCGACCTGTCCGATGTGAACGGAAACCAGGATTCGCTGAACCATTTCAAGGTCGCCACCTCGCCCGTCATGATCGCGATGATGCGCGGCATGTCGGCCTATGGCACCCGGGTCTTCGCCGATGCCGCGAACCAGCCCGGCCTGCTGGATGGCGGGCTGGGTCTGGTGCAGGACGTGACATCGCTGGCGTTGTCGCCCATCACCGACCGCTAGTCCCGCCAGATCAGCCAGGCGATGCCCGTCGCCAGGCCCGCAAGCAGGCCGAGGATGGTGAAGGTCACCCCAAGTCCGAAGGCCGCGCCCAGCCAGCCCGCCAGCGGATAGGCGACCAGCAGGCACCCGTTCGCGATCGACATCTGCGCGGCGAACAGCGTCTGCAGGTCTTCTGGCGCGGCGAGCCGGCGGATCAGGTAGGTGGCGGGCGTCAGCGCCCAGGCGACCCCCAGGCCGAGGGCGAGCCAGAGCAGCAAGCAGGCCGGTCACCGTGCTCTGCGCCACTCCGGCCAGCAGTCCCAGCGTCAGCACCCCCGCGCCCGCCATCATGATGGTCCGGTCCTCCACCCGGTTCAGCCCCAGGGGCAGCGACACCGCGCCAAGGATCGAGCCCAGGCCAAAGGCGAAGAAGGCAAACGCCGTCCAGTCGCGATCGAGGTCGAACAGGCCCTGCACGATGACCACGGTGTTCACCATGACCATGGCCGTCGCCAGCGCCACCGCCATGTCGAGCGCGATCACCGCCCGCAACTCGCGGCACCGCCGACGAACAGGCGCGGGCCGCGCGTCAGCTTCTGCCACATCCCCCCTTCGCGCGCAGCGACCCGCCGCGGGGATGCGCGCGGCCTTGACCAGCAGCGCCGAGGCGACGAAGGCACCCGCAGCCAGCAGGAAGATGCCCGCCGTGCCCATGAACAGCATCAGCCCCGCCGCCATCAGCGGGCTGACCGGCCCCTCCAGCTCGGACGCGATGCGCGAGCGGGCGAGCGACCGGGTGTAGTCGGCCTTGCTGCCCAGCAGGTAGGGCACGACGGCAAGATAGACGAAGCCGAAGGTGGCCGAGGCGACGGCGAAGAGGAAGACGAGCGCATAGACCTGCCAGACCGCGCGTCACGAAGGGCAGCAGCACCAGACTGCCTGCCCGGACAGGTCGAGCGCGATCAGGACCTGCTTGCGCGGCAGCCGGTCGGTCAGCACGGTCAGGACGGGAGCCGCAAAGACATAGGCGAGCATCTTGATCGACAGCGCGGTGCCGATCACCGCGCCCGAGTCGTCGCCCGCGAGGTCAAAGGCCAGAAGCGCCAGCGCCACCGTCGCGATGCCGGTCGCGAACAGCGCCAGCACATAGCCCGCGAACAGCCGGTAGTAGCTCGGCTTGTCGCTGACGCCGCTCCACCCCAGCGACTGCGGCCGGCTGTCAGGCATCGGCCGATCACGGGCTGCGCCCGGCCGTCCGTCCGTGCAGCGGTGACGTAGATCGTGGGCAGGAGCACCAGCGTCAGCAGCGTCGCCACCATCAGCCCGCCCATGATCGCAAAGGCCATCGGCCCCCAGAACAGCGTGGGCGCGATGGGCAGCATGCCCAGCACGGTCGACAGCGCGGTCAGCAGCAGCGGCCGCAGGCGGCTCGTCGCCGCCGCGACCGCCGCCTCTTCGCACCGACTTGCCCGCCGCGCGTTCGTCGGTGATCTGGGTGATCAGGATCACCGCGTTCTTCGCGATCATCCCGATCAGGGCGAGGATCCCGAGGATCGCCACGAAGCCAAGCGGGCGCCCGAAGGCCAGCAGCGCCGCCACCACGCCGATCAGGCCCAGCGGCAGCAGGATCACGACCATCGCCATGTCCTTGAAGTTCTTGCAGCTGGACCATCAGCAGCGTGATCATCAGGAAGATCATCAGCGGCACGACGGCAAAGACCGAGGCGCTGCTTTCCGCGCTGGTCTCGACCGTGCCGCCGACCTCGAATCTCGTAGCCGACGGGCAGGGCGGCGTTCATCGCGGCGATCTGCGGCTCAAGCGCCGCGACCGCCGCCTCGGGCGTGTCGCCGTTGCGCCACGTCGGCCAGCACCGTCAGCGTCGGCAGCCGGTCGCGCCGCCAGAGGAAGGGCTGTTCCTGGTCGAAGCTGAAGTTGGCGAACTGGCTCAGCGCCACGGTCCGCCCGCCCGGCACCGGCACCTGAAGCGTGGCAAGCGTGTCGAGCGACACGCGGTCTGCCGTCGGCGGCGCGGGCCACGACGTTCACCAGGTAGATGTCGTCGCGCAGCTGCGTGACCGTCGCGCCCGACACGGCCGTCTGCAGGACGGCGGCAAGCTGCGCCGAGGTCAGCCCCAGCCGGCGGGCCTGCGCCTGGTCGACCTCGATCCGCAGCTGCCGCGCCGGTTCGATCCAGTCGAAATGCACCTGCGCGGGCGTTCGGGATAGGTGGCGATCACGCCGGCAAGCTCCAGCGCCTCGGTCGCGCAGCACCTCGGGGTCGGGGCCGGTCAGGCGGTATTGCAGCGGCCAGCCGATCGGCGGCCCCAGTTCCAGCGGGCTGACGCGGCTGACCGCCTCGGGGAATTCCTCGGTCAGGAAGGTGGTCGAGGCCCTCCTGCAGGCGCTGCCGCGCGGCGAAGTCCTTGGCCATGACCACGATCTGCGAATGGTGGTCGCTGGGCGGCAGGATCGACAGCGGCAGGTAGAAGCGGATGACGTTGCGCCCGACGTAGGAGGTGTAGAACTGCGCGTCGCCGCTTGCCTCGATCCAGTCCTCGATCCGCTTCACCGCGTCTTCGCTGCGCGAAGATCGAGCTGGAGCGGGAAAGCTGGAAATCGACGATCAGCTCGTTGCGGTCCGAGGCCGGAAAGAACTGCCGGTCGATCTGGCGCAAAGCCGAGAAAGGCCAGCGCGAACAGGCCCGCGGTGATCGCGAAGGTGATCCAGCGAAACCGGATCGCCAGTGCGCAGAAGGCGCTGATAGGCGCGCAGCACCGCGCCCGGCGGCGGCTCCGCCGCGCCCGCCGCCGGCGGCTTGAGCAGCACCGACCCGAGGATCGGCGTGAAGAGCACCGCCACGAACCACGAGGTGATCAGCGCGATCGCCACCACCTGGAACAGCGAGATCGTGTATTCGCCGCCCTGGCTTTCGGCGAAGCCGATCGGCACGAAGCCCGCGATGGTGATCAGCGTCCCGATCAGCATCGGGGCCGCCAGCGTCCTGTAGGCAAAGCTGGCCGCCTTGTCGATGGTGTCGCCCGCCGCAAGGCGGCGCAGCATCGCGTCGACCGTCGTCATCGCGTCGTCCACCAGCAGCGCCAGCGCGATGATCAGCGCACCCAGCGACACGCGCTGCAGGTCGATCTGCAAGGTCTGCATGATCAGGAACACGACCGCCAGCGTGACCGGAATGGCGATGGCCACCACCGCGCCGGGCCGCACGCCGAGCATCAGGAAGCTGACGACGAGGATGATGCCCGACCGCCTGCCAGAGCGAGGCCGTGAAGTCGCCGATGGCCAGATCGACCACGGCGGCTGGTCCGAGATCAGGATCGGCTCGATGCCCGACGGGCAGGTTCGCCGTCGACTGCGCCATGGCCTGGTCACGTTCTCGCCCAGCTCAAGGATATCGCCGCCCTCGGCCATCGAGATGGCCAGCGCGATGGCCCGCTTGCCGTTGACCCGCAGCAGCGGCTGCGGCGGGTCGACCAGCGCGCGCCGCACCGTCGCGATGTCGCCCAGCCGGATCGTCCGCCCGTTCGCGACCAGCGTCACGTTCAAGCACGTCGGTCTCGGAGGTGAAGGCGCCCGAGACGCGCAGGGCGAGGTTCTCGGTCCCCGAGTTGATCACGCCCGACGGCCGCACCGCGTTCTGCGCCGCGATGGCGTTGAAGATCTGGCCGTAGTCGAGGCCCATGGCCGCAACGCGGTCGGGCTGGAACTCGATCAGGACCTGTTCTTCCTGCGCGCCGATCCATTCGATCTTGCTGATCCCGTCGACCTCGCGCAGCAGGTTCGGAGCGCACGACATCGACATTGTCGCGCAGCTCGCGGTCGCTGAAGCCGTCGGCGGTGAAGGCATAGATGATGCCGAAGACATCGCCGAAATTGTCGGTGAAGAACGGGCCCGAGCACGCCCTGCGGCAGGGTGTGGCGGATGTCGCCGACGCTGTTGCGCACCTCTTGCCAGACCTCGGGCACGCGCTCGGGCGGGAAGGCGCCGTCCAGATCGACATAGATCGTGACGATCCCGGGCCGGGTGATCGAGCGCAGCGCGTCAAGGCCGGTCGTTTCCTCCAGCTCGCCGCTCCAGCCGGTCGGTCAGCTGGGTCTGCGTCTCCTCCATCGTGGCACCGGGCCAGACGGCGGTGACGAGCATGGTCTTGATGGTGAAGCTCGGGTCCTCGTCACGGCCAAGGTTGATGAAGGCGAAGGCCCCGGCGATGATCGCCGACGATCATCATGTAGATCGTCAGCTGCCGCGTGCGAAGCGCCCATTCCGAAAGGTTCGGTCCGATCATGACGCCGGCCCCGGGCAGGCGCACCAACTGACCGGGGCGCAGCGCCTGCACGCCGGCCGTCACCACGATGTCACCGGGCGGCAGGCCCGCAGGCGATGACGACCGAAGCGGGCAGGAAGCGCTCGACCTCGACGGGCGCAGCGAGACGGTCGTGGCGGCCGGATCGACGACCCAGACCGCAGGCGCGCCGTCGGCGCTGGTCAGGGCGGTCGCCGGGATCTCGATGGCGCTCGTATCGCCGAAGATCGCTTGCCCGGTGACGGTCGAGCCAAGCCGCAAGCTCGGCCGGCGGGTCGATCAGGCCGACGCGCACGCGGAAGGTGCCGGTCACCGCATCGGCGCGGGGCGACACCTCGCGGATGCGGCCCTTGGCGCTGACGGTCGGCGTCTGCGACAGGGCAACGGTGATCTCGGGGTCGGCGGGGCTGGTCTCGATCAGCGCGGCGGGCACGTCGAAGACCGCGTCCCTGCCGCCGTCGCGCGCGATCTGCACGATCATGCGGCCCCCAGCCACGACCTCGCCCGGTTCCGCCCCCACGGCAGTCACGACGCCCGGTGCATCGGCATAAAGCGCCGTGTCGTTCAGCCGCCGCTTGGCGATGCCGTACTGCGCGCGCGGCGGCATCGGCCATCGAGGTGGCCGTGGTCAGCGCCGCCTCGGCCCGTTCCAGCCCGGCGCGGGCGAGGAAGCCGCGGTCGTAAAGCTGCCGCTGGCGGTCATAGTTCGAGCGCGCCTCGGACAGTTGCGCCTCGGCGGCGGCGAGGTTGGCTTCGGCCGCGCGCAGGCCGTTCTCCTCATCCGCCGGGTCAAGCCGCGCAAGCGGTTGCCCGGCCGCGACCGTGTCGCCCACATTCACCAGCCGTTCGATCACCCGCCCGCCGATGCGAAAGCCAAGGTCGACCTGCACCTGGCTTTCGACCGTTCCCGCCAGCGAGACCGTCTCGCCCGGATGCCGCTCTTCGACCGTCACCACCCGCACGGGGCGCGCCTCGGCGGGGAGAACCTCTTCCGTCTCGACACAGCCTGCAACTACGCCGGCAAGGCCGAGAGCCAAGGGCGAGCCGGGGAAGCGAGGCGGCACGGGACGCGGTCGTGAACATTGTCGAAATCTCCTGCCGGTCAAAGCCGGAACGGTCTCAGGTGTCGAAGAACGGGCAGCCCGCGTCGGGCCGGCAGCCGGGCAGGCTCACGCCGGCCCGAGCGGCAGGCCGAAGGCATACCACAGCGACGAGCATCAGCGTCCAAAGCACCAGCAGCGTCGCCGTATAGGGCAACATCAGCGCGACGATCGTGCCGATGCCCGCATCCTTCTGATACTTCTGCGCAAAGCCCACCATCACCGCGAGATAGACGTTCAGCGGCGTGATCACGTTCATCGGGCTGTCGCCGACGCGATAGGCGGCCAGCACGAGGTTCGGGTCGCCGCCAAGCCGCATGAAGAGCGGCACGAAGACCGGCGCAAGGATCGCCCATTTCGCCAGCGCCCCCGTCAGGATGATGTCGATGATCGCCACCACGATCACGAAGAGGATGATGTAGGCCGTGGCGCCGAGGGCCGTGGTTTGCAGGAAGTCGGCCAGGTTCACCGCCAGCACGGTCGCGAGGTTGGTGAAGTTGAAGAAGGCGATGAAGTTCGCGATCACGAACAGCAGGAAGATCATCCCCGCCAGGTTGCTCCAGGTCTTGACGATCAGGCCGATGGCCGCGGTGACGTTGGCGATCGTGCCCGCGCCGCGGCCATAGGCGTAGCCCACGAACAGGAACAGCAGGCTGATCAGGACGATCAGGCCGCTCATGAAGGGCGAGCCCGCCATGATGCCGCCGGTCTCCTGGTTGCGCAGGATGCCCCAGGGCAAGCGGCGGCGCGGTCAGCGCGCCGATGACGAGCGACGAAGGCCAGAAGCGCGCGGCCCGCATATTTCAGGCCCGCGCTGTTCGGCCTCGGACAGGTCCGATCGCCGCCTCGACCGGCACGCCGCCGGTGTAGGGGCCAAGGCGCGGCTCGACGAAGCGCTCGGTCAGGACGGTGCAGATGATCGCCATCACGATGGACGAGGCGATCATGAAGAAGAGGTTGCCCACGACCGAGATCTGGGCGGCCGGGTTGACCGTGCGGATCGCGTCGTTGGTCACCTCGACCAGCAGCGCGTCGGTCGGCGTGACGAAGACGTTGACCAGGAACACCGCCGCCACGCCCGAGAAGCCCGCCGCAAGACCCGCCAGCGGATGGCGCCCCATGCTGTGGAAGGCGGCGGCCGCCAGCGGCACCAGCACGAGGTAGCCCGCATCGGCCGCGATGGAGGACAGCACGCCGACCATGCACGATCATGAAGGTGAAGATCGACCGCGGGCGCGATGGCCACCAGCTTGCGCACCAGCGTGGCGATCAGGCCCGATTCCTCGGCCAGACCCACGCCGATCATCGCGACCAGGATCACGCCGACCCCGGTGAAGCCGAGGAAGTTCGCGACCGGCGAGGTCAGCATGAAGCGGATGCCGTCGGGCGACAGCAGGCTGCGGACCGAGGAGGTCTGCGTCACGATGTCGCCGACGCGCCTCGTCGAACCCTTCGTAGGTCACCGTGGTGCCGAGCGCCCCGAAGATCACCGACAGGACGATCACGATGCCGATCAGCATGAAGAAGATGATCGCCGGGTGCGGCACCATGTTGCCCACCCGCTCGATCGTGCCGAGGAAGCCGGACATGCCTGCCTGAGGTTCGCGATGCCGCGTTCTTGCCTGGTTTGCTTGCCACGTCCGTCTCCCCCTGAAACATCCACCGTCGTAATCGAAGCGGCCTGACCTGGACCGACCAGCGCCGGATCGCGGAAGGTGCGACCCTTTGACCGCTGCTGTGCAGACGGTGGTTGCGAAACCGTCCTTCGCGAGAAGCGCCCCGCGCACCGCCCCAAGCGCGCCCGGATGTGCCTGTTCTTGCGCTAGGACTTGATAGCGAAACGGTGATTGGCCTGTCCACTGTAAACTCCGTGGCCCCGCCCCGAAGCGACTTCTTCGAGGTTCCAGAACGGCATCGCCGCAGGATGTGCCGCTCGCCTGCCCGGGAAATTGCGGTTGCCGTTCCGTTTCCCATCCGGCAAAGATCAGGCGTGGAGCAGTGACGGGGGAGCCGGGCTTGACCGACATCTGGATCGTCTTTGCCATCATCGCGGCCATCGTCGTTCTGTTCATCTGGGACCGGCTGCCCGGTCATCGCCGTCTGCGTGGGCGCGGCGCTCGCGCTTTGGGCGACCGGCATCCTGACGCTGCAACGAGGCCTTGGCGGGCTTCGGCGACCCGGCGGTGATCTTCATCGCGGCGCTGTTCGTGGTCAGCGCGGGGCTGGAGGTGTCGGGCGTCACCGCCTGGGCCGGGCAGCTTCTGATCCGACAGGCAGGGCGAAAGCCGGACGCGGCTGATCGTGCTGATGATGGGCTTCGTCGGCGTGCTCGCGGCGCTGATCAGCGTGAACGGCGCGGTCGCTGCGCTGCTGCCGGTGGTCGTGGTCATGGCGATCCGGCTGGGCCGGTCGCCGTCGCAACTGCTGATGCCGCTGGTCTTCGGCGCCCATGCCGGATCGCAGCTGATGCTGACCGGCAGCCCGGTGAACGTGCTGGTGGTCGAGGCGTCGGAGAATGCGGGCGGCGGCGGCTTCGGCTATTTCGAATTCGCGCTGGTCGGCATTCCCATCGTCATCGGCTGCATCGCCATCGTGGTGCTGTTCGGCGAACGGCTGCTGCCCGAGCGCACCAGCAAGACCCTGCCGCCTGACCTCAGCCACCATGCCAGCACGCTGTTCGAGCAGTATCGCCTGACCGGCGACGTGCACCAGTTGCGCGTGCGCGCAGGCTCGCCCGCTGATCGGCACAGCCGCGCGCGATCGGTCGCGCTCTACAAGCAGCCGGACCTTGCGCTGGTGACGCTCAAGGACGCCGAGGGCCAGCCCGACGCGCGAGGATACGGTGCGCGAGGGCGACATCCTCGTGATCCGCGGACCGGCCGACCAGGCGGCGGAGCTGGCCACGCGAAATGGGCCTCGCCTTCCGCGAGGACGCCCCGGAGGGCGGCATTTCGGACCAGCTCTTCAACCGCGACTCCGGGCTGGCCGAGGTGCTGATCCCGCCGCGCTCGCCGCTGATCGGGGCAGCGCTTCTTTCCCGGCATGGTCACGGAAAGCGGCGACCTGATCGTGCTGGCGATCCAGCGGCAGGGCGAGGATCTGGCCCCCGGCTCGCTGCTCGCCGCCGGGCGACACGCTGCTGCTGCAAGGCACGTGGAGCGCGCTCGACACCCGGCTGGAGCAGGCGCGAGGTGCTGGTCGTGAACGCGCCCGACCTGGTGCGGCGTCAGGCCGTGCCGATGGGGCCGGGGTCCAAGACCGTGCTCGTGGCTCTGGCGCTGATGGTGCTGCTGCTGGCGACGGGCCTTGTGCCGCCTGCCGTGGCGGGGCTGCTCGCCGCCGGGATCATCCTGATCTCGGGCGTGCTCAGCGTCGATCAGGTCTATCGCGCGATCAGCTGGACGACGGTGATCCTGGTCGCCGCGCTGACGCCGCTGTCGACGGCGATGCAGGTGACCGGCGCGGCGCAGCTGCTGGCCGACGGGCTTGTGGCGGCGGTGGGCGACGCCGGGCCCTATGCGCTGCTGGCGGGGCTGTTCGTCCTGTCGGCGATCCTGGGGCAGGTGATCTCGAACACGGCGACCTCGCTGATCATCATTCCGATCTCGGTCGTGGCGGCGCAGCAGATGGGGATCTCGCTCCAGCCGGTGCTGATGTGCGTCTGCATCGCCTGCGCCGGGCGCGTTCCTGACGCCGGTCGCCACGCCCACGAACCTGATGGTGATGGAGCCGGGCGCCTACAAGTTCGGCGATTACTGGAAGCTCGGCCTGCCGATGCTGATCTGGTTCTTCGTCATCGCCGTCTTCCTCGTGCCGCTGATCTGGCCGTTCTGACACACCGCAGGCGCGGCACCAAGACCGCCCGCGCGACGATTTGCACGCACCTGTTCCGGGAGGTTCCACCATGTCCGATCTCGACAAAGTCCTTGCCCATATCGACGCCGATCTCGACAACGCGCTCGACCGGCTGTTCCAGACCGTGCGGATGAAGTCGATCTCGACCGATCCCGCCTATGCCGCCGAAACGCGCGCCTGCGCCGAATGGCATTCGAAGGACCTCGCCTCGATCGGCTTCGCGTCCGAGGTGCGCGACACGCCCGGCCACCCGATCGTGCTGGCCAAGAACCATGACGCCAAGGGCACCAAGGTGCTGTTCTACGGCCACTACGACGTGCAGCCCGCCGACCCGCTGGAGCTGTGGACGGCCGAGCCCTTCGACCCGGTGATCGTCACGCTGCCCGATGGCAGCAAGGAAATCCGCGGCCGCGGCGCGTCCGACGACAAGGGCCAGATGATGACCTTCATCGAGGCCTGCCGCGCCTGGAAGGCCGTCACCGGCAAGCTGCCGATCCCGATCACGATCCTGCTGGAGGGCGAGGAGGAGTCGGGCGGCGCGAACCTGCCGGGCTTCCTCGACGCCGCGAAGGACGAACTGACGGCCGATGTCGCGATGATCTGCGACACCAACATGTGGGACAAGGAGACGCCCGCGATCACCACCAGCCTGCGCGGCCTCTGCGCCGAGGAGATCTTCATCCACGCCGTCGGACCGCGACCTGCATTCGGGCTTCTACGGCTCGGCGGCGGCGAACCCCAACCACATCCTCGCCCGCATCATCGCCGACCTGCGCGATGCCGACGGGCGCATCACCATCCCCGGCTTCTACGACGGCGTGCCGGAACCCTCGCCGGCGCTGCTCGACGGCTGGGCGCAAGCTCGGCTTTTCCGAGAAGCGCCTTCCTCGGCGAGGTCGGCCTGTCGGTCCCCGCGGGCGAAAAGGGCCGCTCGGTGCTGGAGCAGACCTGGTCGCGCCCGACCTGCGAGGTCAACGGCATGACCGGCGGCTATACCGGCGACGGCTTCAAGACCGTGATCCCGGCCGTCGCCTCGGCCAAGATCAGCTTCCGCCTCGTCTTCGACCAGGACCCGCACAAGATCCGCGCGGCCTTCCGCAAGTTCGTGCAGGATCGCATCCCCACGGATTGCCGGGTGGAGTTCACCGAGTTCGGCTCGGGCCGCGCCGTGACCTTCGAGGTCACGGCCCCCGCGTTCCAGAACACGCAGAAGGCGCTGAGCGACGAATGGGGCAAGGAGGCGGCCTTCGTCGGCGGCGGCGGGTCGATCCCGGTCACGACGATGATCAAGGAAAAGCTGGGGATGGACGTGGTGATGGCGGGCTTCGGCCTTCAGCGACGACCGCATCCACAGCCCGAACGAGAAATACAGCCTGACCAGCTTCCACAAGGGCATCCGGTCATGGGCGCGGGTTCTGGCCGCGCTCTGACGCTGGCTGACGGCGACCGGGCTCGCCCGTTCGGGCCGCTCGGCCCGGCCGAGATCACGCTGGTCGACGGGCATCGGAACGGGCGTCTTCGACCGGGTCGGCGCGGGTGGCCTGCCGCAGGCGGGCGATGAGGACGCGCCGGGTGCGGGCCGACCTGATCCGCTTCCTGCTGCTGGGCGGAGCCTGGCGCGCCGCCGATGCACGAAAAGGGCCTGCGGCTTGGCGGGGCCTGGATCACCGGGATGCTCGACCTGGAAGGCTGCCGCGTGCCGCGCGACATCGGGCTGCTCGACTGCCGGTTCGAGGCGACGCCCGTCCTGCGCTCGGCGGTGATCGACACGCTGTCGCTTCGACGGCTCGGACCTGCCCGGGCTTTGCCGCCGACCGGCTGGAGGCGCGCGGCGACCTGCTGTTCCGCTCGGCCACCGTGCGCGGGCCGATCTCGCTGCGCGGCAGCCGGATCGGCGGCGACCTGAACTTCGACGGCGCCACGCTTGACCATCCCGGCGACCGTGCGCTGTCGCGCCGAGCGCAGCTCGGTCCGGGGCGGCGTTCTGTTGCGCGGGGCCAGGGTGCGGGGCGGCCTGGCCCTGCCGGGCGCGCGGATCGGCGGCGATCTGGACCTGATCGGCGCGACCGATCGACGCGGCCGGTGACCGAGGGCCGTGCGCGATCGAGGCGGACTCGATCGCATGTCGAGGGCGACGTGGCGCTGCGCCTCGCCGCCGTGACCGGCGGCGTGTCGCTGGTTACGGCGCGGATCGGCGGCGATGTCGACCTGACCGGCGCGCAGGTCGTGCCGTCCGGGCGAGATGGCGGTGAACCTGAACCGCACCACGGTGAAGGGCGCCTTCTTCCTGCGCGACGGGGGCGCAGATCGACGGCGCGCTCAGCCTGAACGGGGCCAACGCTGGGCGCCATCGTGGATGACCCGGCCTGCTGGCCCGCCAAGGGCGACCTGCTGCTGAACCGCTGCCTGTACGGCGCGCTTGCTGGGCGGCGCGGTCGAGGCCGACGACGCGCCTCGACTGGCTGTCGCGCCAGACGCCGGACCGCTGGGGCGAGGATTTCTGGCCGCAGCCCTATGAACAGCTCGCCTCGGTCCTGGGCGAGCATGGGGCATGACGAGGACAAGCGCCGCGTGCTGATCGAGAAGGAGCGCCTCGCCCGTCGCGCCCGCCGCGGCCGGGCGCGGGATCGGCGCTGGCGCCGGGCTGTGCTGGCCACGAAGGATGCCGTCATGGGCATCACGACCGGCTACGGGCGGCTGCCGCTGCTGGCGCTGGTCTGGATCGTCCTGATCTGGGCCGTCGGCGCGGGTCTTTACGCCCATCTCGACCGCGAGAACGCGATGCGCCCGAATGCGCCCGTCATCCTGCGCTCGCCGGAATGGGTGCTGTGCGCCGTGCCCGCACGACGGGCTGGCACGCCTGCCCTCGCTCGGGCAGCCGACGCGACGGGGCTGGCGCAGCCGGGCGAGGCGCAGCTGGCCTGCTATCGCCGCCAGCCCGAAGCCGCGGCCTATCCCGAAGTTCAATGCGGCGATGCTGTCGGCCGACGCGATCGTGCCGGGCCTCGGCGTGGGGCAGAAGGACTACTGGTCGCCCGACACGCGCAGCAACCTCGGCTATGCGGGCAAGTGGTTCATGTATTTCCAGACCGTCGCGGGCCTCGCGCTCGGGCTTCTGGCCGTCGCGGGCTTCTCGGGGATCGTCAAGTCGAACTGAGCCGGTCAGTCCGGCAGCCCGACCTCGATCCGCTCGTCCACCACGCGCACCGGATGGGTGCCGACCGGCCGCGTCGCCGGGCCACGCTCGCACCGCGCCGTCGCGGATGTCGAACAGGCAGAGGTTCTGCGGGCATTCGATCAGCGTTCCTTCCAGCAGCCCGCCGGCCAGGTGGCTGCCGTCGTGCGTGCACAGGCCGTCGGTGCAGAACACCTCGCCCTCGTCGGTCCGGTACAGCGCGTAGGTCCGCCCGCCATGGTCGAGGCGCAGCGCATCCTCGGCATCGACCTCGTCCAGCCCGCAGGCATCGATCCAGTGCATCGTCTCCGTCCCTCGTCGCCCCGCGCCAACCCTATCAGGCACCGCCCTGCCCGGCCAAGGGCAACGGAAAGCGCAATTTTCTTGCGAAAACATGCGTTTCGCCGCAGTCTGCGGCAAACATAATGCGAGGGACATCATGAAGCACTGGGTTCTTCTTCTGATCGCAGGGATCGTTGCCGTCGCGGGCGGCATCCTTGCGCTGTTCAATCCCATCGCGGCCACGCTGACCGCGACCACGATCGTCGCCTGGCTGTTCCTCTTCATGGGCGCGCTGCAGATCGTCGCGGCCTTCGGCGACATGGGCACGGGCGCACGGCTCTGGACGCTGCTTCTTGGCGTGCTGGCCATCGTCATCGGCGGCTGGATCCTGAGCAACCCGCTGCAAGGCGCGGGCGCGCTGACCTGGATCATCGGCATCCTCTTCTTCGTCGAGGGCGTGGTGAAACTGGTCCTCGCCTTCTCGACCCGCGGCACGCCCTACTTTTGGACACTGCTGCTGTCGGGCGCGATCTCGGTCCTGCTCGGCGGGATGATCCTGTCGCGCTTCCCGGAATCCGCGCTGACCATCCCGGGCATCCTGCTGGCGGTCGACCTGATCTCGACCGGCGTGTCGATGGTGGCGCTGGCGTTGCACTTCAAGGGCCGAACCGCCTCAGCATGACCGCGGGTCAGCGGTGAAGGGCGCACCATTCCTGAACCTGGTCCTCGCGACCGGGCTGGTGCTGATGGTCGGCTGGCTGCTGGTGATCGGGCAGGCGATCCTCTTGCCCATCGTGCTGGCGATCATCGCGGTCTATGTGCTGACCACGGCGGCCGTGGCGCTGGAGCGGGTGCCGCTGGTCGGGCGCCTGCCGCTGGTGATGCGGCATGGCCTCGTGCTGCTGGGCTTCACGCTGGCGGTGGTGGCGCTTGCGCTGGTGGTGTCGGTCACGCTGAACCAGCTCGTCGCGGTCATGCCGCGCTATCAGGAGAACCTCGAGGCGCTGGCGATCAAGGTCGCCGATTTCAGCGGGTTCGAGCATCCGACCTGGGACGACATCGTCGAGGTGACGCTGGGCCGGATGAACCTTCAGGCCATCCTGCTGCGCCTTCTGGGCGGGCTGACGAGCCTGGGGCTGACGGTCTTCCTCGTCGTCGATCTACGCGGGCTTCCTGATGGCCGAGCGCGGACGCTTCGCCGCCAAGCTCGCTGCCGCCTTTCCGCAGGGCGACCAGGCCGAGCTGACCGAGCGGCTGGTGCGCGACATCAACCGCAAGATCGGCGACTACCTGGCGGTCAAGACCGGCATCAACCTGATCCTCGGCGCGATTTCCTTCGTGATCCTCTGGGGGATGGGGGTGGATTTCGCGCTGTTCTGGGCCGTGGTGATCGGGCTCTTCAACTACATCCCCTATGTCGGCTCGATCATCGGGGTGGCGCTGCCGGTGGTGCTGTCGCTCGCGCAGTTCGGCTCTCTGGGAACGACGGCGGTGCTGGGGACGCTGCTGATCGGGGCGCAGACCTATGTCGGCAACATCCTGGAGCCGCGGGTGATCGGCAAGCAGCTGAACCTCAGCCCCTTCGTGGTGCTGGTGGCCCTTGCGGTATGGTCGAGCCTCTGGGGCCTGCCGGGCGCGATCCTCGCCATCCCGCTGACCGCCATGATCGCGATCATCTGCGCCGCCTTCGACTCGACCCGCTTCATCGCGGTGCTGCTGGCGGATCGGGCGGGGGAAGCGGAGGCGGACTGAGCCTGCCGGTCTTGCCGCAGGACCGGAGCGCTATGGCCCCAAGTGCCTTGCCTCGTTGGAGATTTTGGTGGAGCCGAGGAGGATCGAACTCCTGACCTCGTCATTGCGAACGACGCGCTCTCCCAACTGAGCTACGACCCCACTGGCGGGGTATTTGGCCGATGGGGGCGGGGTTGTCAAGGTGGGGTCAGGCGGGCTGGGGCACGGACTGGCGGACGAAGGCGGCGATCTCGGCGGCGGGGCGGGCGCCGGGGAGGCGGGCGATCTCGCGGCCCTTGTGCCACAGGATCAACAGCGGGATGCCCCGGATGCCAAGGCGCTGGCCGATCTCGGGGTGGTCTTCGGTGTTGATCTTGGCGAGGCGGGCGGCGGGGGCGAGCGTTGCCGCCGCCTTGGCGAATTCGGGGGCCATCATGCGGCAGGGGCCGCACCAGGGCGCCCAGTAGTCGACGAGCAGCGGCAGGTCGTCGGTCCGCGTCGCCTTGTCATGCGTGCGGGGGTCAAGCTCGGCCACCGTGCCGGTGACGAGCGCGTCGCCGCAGGTGCCGCATTTCGGGTGCTGGCCGAGGCGCGCGACGGGCACGCGATTGGTCTGGCCACAGGTGGTGCAGGTGATCCGGGCGCTGTCGGACATGGGGGCCTCGTGTGCATTCGTGTTGGCGAATATGTGGGGAGGCGGGTGGAAGGGGGCAAGGGGAGGCGATGGCGGATGGAGGCCCCGGCCTGCGCCGGGGGGCGTTGTTAGGGATGGCGAGGACCCGGCCTTCGCCGGGGTGTCGCCTTTTAGCGGATCGAGGCCCCGGCCTGCGCCGGGGCGCGTGTCGCGGCGGCGGGGTGAACCCCGCCCTACTCGGCGGCCTCCATGTAGCTTTCCACCGGCGGGCAGGTGCAGATCAGGTTGCGGTCGCCATAGACGTTGTCGACCCGGCCCACCGGCGGCCAGTACTTGTCGACCCGGAAGGCGCCCGGCGGGAAGCAGCCCTGCTCGCGGCTGTAGGGCCGGTCCCAGTCGGCCACCAGGTCGTTCACCGTGTGGGGGGCGTGCGCAGCGGGTTGTCCTCGCGGTCGATCTCGCCCTGCTCGACCGCGCGCGATCTCGTCGCGGATCGCCAGGAGGGCGGTGATGAAGCGGTCGATCTCGGCCTTGGTCTCGCTCTCGGTCGGCTCCACCATCAGCGTGCCCGCGACCGGCCAGCTCATCGTCGGGGCGTGGAAGCCGTTGTCGATCAGGCGCTTGGCGATGTCGTCCACGGTCACGCCCACCTCGGCGAAGGGGCGGGTGTCGAGGATGCATTCATGCGCGACGCGGCCCCGGTTGCCCATGAAGAGCACCTCGTAGGCCCCCTTCAGCCGCGCGGCGATGTAGTTGGCGTTCAGGATCGCCACCTTGGTCGCCTGCGTCAGGCCCGGCCCGCCCATCATCAGGCAATAGGCCCAGGAGATGAGCAGGATCGAGGCCGAGCCATAGGGCGCGGCGCTGACCGGCCCCTCGGCCCCCCGGTTTCGGGATGGCCCGGCAGGTGCGGCGCGAGGTGCGCCTTGACGCCGATCGGCCCCATGCCCGGGCCGCCGCCGCCATGCGGGATGGCGAAGGTCTTGTGCAGGTTCAGGTGGCTGACATCGCCGCCGATCTCGCCCGGTTTCACCAGGCCCGACCATGCGCGTTCATGTTGGCGCCGTCGATATAGACCTGCCCGCCATGGTCATGGGTGATCTTGCAGACCTCGCGCACGGTTTCCTCGAACACGCCATGGGTCGAGGGATAGGTGATCATGCAGGCCGCGAGATTGTCGCCCGCCTCGGCCGCCTTGGCGCGGAAGTCGTCGAGGTCCACGTCGCCGTTCGGCGCGGATTTCACGACGACCACCTTCATCCCCGCCATCTGCGCCGAGGCCGGGTTGGTGCCATGGGCCGAGACCGGGATCAGGCAGACGTCGCGGTGCGTGGTCGCCCCGCGCCCGGTGATAGGCCTGGATGGTCAGCAGCCCCGCATATTCGCCCTGCGCGCCCGAGTTCGGCTGCATCGACATCGCGTCATAGCCGGTGATCTCGCACAGCTTCGCGCGACAGGTCGTTGATCGCCTCGTGATAGCCCTGCGCCTGGTCGCGCGGCGCAAAGGGGTGCAGCGAGCCGAACTCCGGCCAGGTGATCGGCATCATCTCGGCCGCCGCGTTCAGCTTCATCGTGCAGGAGCCGAGCGGGATCATCGCCCGGTCCAGCGCCAGGTCGCGGTCCGACAGGCGGCGCATGTAGCGCATCATCTCGGATTCCGCGCGGTTCATGTGGAAGACCGGATGGGTCAGGTAGTCGGTCGTGCCGCAGCATCGCCTCGGGGAAGCCGAGCGTGGCGCGGTGCGGCGGCACGCCGTCGATGCCGAAGGCGCGCAGGACGCGGATCAGCACCTGTCTCGTCGGTCGTCTCGTCCAGGCTGATGCCGACGCGGTCGGTGCCGATCTTGCGGAAGTTCAGCCCTTCGGCCGCGCGGCGGCGAGGATGCCGGCCTGGCCCACGCCGACCTCGACGGTGATCGTGTCGAAGAAGGCCTTGGGGCTGACCTTGGCCCCCGCCGCCTTCAGCGCGCGGGCCAGGCGCTTGGTCAGGAAATGCACCCGCTCGGCGATGGCGCGCAGGCCCTTCGGCCCGTGGAAGACCGCGTAGAAGCTGGCCATGACCGCCAGCAGCGCCTGCGCGGTGCAGACGTTCGAGGTGGCCTTCTCGCGCCGGATATGCTGCTCGCGGGTCTGGAGCGACAGGCGATAGGCCTTGCCCCCCCGCGCGTCGATCGAGACGCCGACGATCCGGCCCGGCATCGCGCGCTTCAGGTCGTCCGGCAGGACATGAAGGCGGCATGCGGGCCGCCATAGCCCATCGGCACGCCGAAGCGCTGCGACGAGCCGACGGCGATATCCGCCCCCATCGCGCCGGGCTCCTTCAGCAGGCACAGCGCCAGCAGGTCGGTCGCGACGATGGCGATGGCCTTGGCCGCGTGCAGCGCGGCGATCTGGGCGGTGAAGTCCTGCACATGGCCGTAGGTGCCGGGATACTGGAAGATCGCGCCGAAATACCTGCGCCGGCGTCCAGCTTGTCGGGGTCGCCCACGATGATCTCGATCCCCAGCGGCAGCGCCCGGGTCTCGGATCACGGCGATGGTCTGCGGGTGGCAGTTGCGGTCGACGAAGAAGGCGCGCGCCTTCGACTTGGCCGTGCGCTCGGCCATCGTCATCGCCTCGGCCGCCGCCGTCGCCTCGTCCAGCAGCGAGGCGTTGGCGACGGGCAGGCCGGTCAGGTCGGCCGACCATGGTCTGGTAGTTCAGAAGCGCCTCGAGCCGGCCTTGCGCGATCTCGGGCTGGTAGGGGGTGTAGGCGGTGTACCAGGCCGGGTTTTCCAGGATGTTGCGCTGGATCGCCGGCGGCGTGACCGTGCCGTAGTAGCCCTGCCCGATCAGGCTGGTCATCACCCGGTTCTTCGCCGCAACCTCGCGCATCTTCGCCAGCAGCTCATGCTCGGCCAGCGGCGCCCAGTCGAGCGCGTCTTTCTGGCGGATCGATGGCGGGCACCGTCTCGGTCGATCAGCGCGTCGAGGCTGCGTCACGCCCACCACCTTCAGCATCTCGGCCATCTCCTCGGGCGAGGGGCCGATATGGCGGCGGTTGGCGAAATCGTAGGGATTGTAGTCGGTGGGGGTGAAGGTCATCGCGCGTTCCTTGCATGGCAGCCGGGCGGCAGGGTCGCAAAATCCTTCGAAGGATTTGCCAGAGTTTTCGCAGAACTCTCGGCTCCGGTCCGCGTGTCAGCCGATCAGGTCCTTGTATTCGTCCTCGTCCATGAAGTCGTCGAGCACGCTCAGGTCATCGACCTTCATCTTGAAGAACCAGGCGGCCCCCAGCGGGTCTTCGTTCACGAGGCCGGGCTTGTCGGCCAGCTTCTCGTTCACCTCGACGATCTCGCCGTCGAGCGGGGCCAGGATGTCGGAGGCGGCCTTGACGCTTTCGATCACCACGACCTCGTCGCCCGTCGGCCACCATCGCCTCGACCTCGGGCAGTTCGACGAACACCACGTCGCCCAGCTGCGTCGGCGGCATGTTCGGTGATGCCGACGACGACAAGATCGCCCTCGACGCGCAGCCATTCATGATCTTCGGTGTATTTCATCGGCATGCCTCAGCGTTTGTAGGTGGTGGGTCGGAAGGGAAGGTCGCAGACGGTAACAGGCAGGCGCTTGCCGCGCACCTCGCCCGTCAGCGCAGTGCCGGGGGCGGCGAGCGGCGCGGGCGACGTAGCCCATGGCGATGGGCGCCTCGACGCTGGGGCCGAACCCGCCCGAGGTGATCGCGCCGACCGGCGCCCTCGCCGTGGAACAGCGGCGTCCCCTCGCGCATCGGCGCGCGGCCTTCGGGGCGCAGGCCGACGCGGCGGCGGGACGGGCCGTTCGTCCAGTTCCTGCAGGATGCGGTCGGCCCCGGGAAAGCCGCCCGCGCGCGCGCCGCCCGCGCGCCGCGCCTTCTGGATCGCCCAGTCGAGCCCCGCCTCGACCGGCGTGGTCGTGGTGTCGATGTCATGGCCGTAAAGGCACAGCCCCGCCTCCAGCCGCAGCGAGTCGCGCGCGCCAAGGCCGATCGGGGCGACCTCGGGCTGGGCCAGCAGCGCCTCGGCAAAGGCCAGCGCGCCGCGCCTCGGGAACCGAGATCTCGAACCCGTCCTCGCCGGTATAGCCGGAGCGCGAGATCCAGAGCTCCGCCCCCTGCCAGGCAAGCGTCGCCACATCCATGAAGCGCATCGCGGCGACACCCGGCACAAGACGCGCCAGCGCCGCCTCGGCCTGCGGCCCCTGCAGCGCGAGCAGCGCGCGGTCGGTGACGGCGACGACCTCGGCCGCGCCGGACAGGTGCGCGCGCATGTGGGCGATATCGGCCTCCTTGCAGGCGGCGTTGACCACGACGAACAGATGATCGCCCCGGTTGGCGAACATCAGGTCGTCCAGGATGCCCGCCGTCGTCGTTGGTGAACAGGCCATAGCGCTGGCGGCCCTCGGCTTCAGGCCCAGCACATCGACCGGCATCAGCGCCTCGAAGGCCAGCATCAGCGCCTCCATCGCCGCCTTCGGGCCGCAGGATCACCTGCCCCATGTGGCTGACATCGAACAGCCCGGCGGCGGCGCGCGTGTGCAGATGTTCCTTCATCACGCCCGGCCGGGTATTGCACCGGCATCTCGTAGCCCGCGAAGGGCACCATCCGGCCGCCCAGGGCCACATGCAGATCGTGCAGCGCGCAGGCGTTTCAGGTCGGTCACGTCAAGGTCGGCCACGCCGTACTCTCCCCTGTCGCCGGTCTGAACGTCTTCCGGCATCCCGCAGACAGGCCTCTGCCTGCCCGATGATGCCCCCTCTGTCCCTTGCGCCTGAGATTGTTATCCCGTCGGCGCCCCGGATCGGTGTCCGGGGTCTCTCCAGAGTTTTGACGTCAGCACGGTCCCTTGCGCCTGAGAGTTTACCGGGGCGGCTTCTCCTTCGGCACCGACGCGGGGCGTGGCCCCCGCCGGATTCTCCCGAACCTGACGCCTCATGCCTAGCCCGGTCGGGCGCAGCATGGCAAGCGCGGAATGCGGGACACGGGCAAGCCGGCGCGGGCACTCGGTTTTCCCGCGACATTCGGGCTGGAACGGCGCAGGATCGCGGCATCGCCCTCCCCTCGCTTGGAGTTGCCCGCGATGACCGACAGCACGCTCGCCTATTTCAAAGGCTCACCCTTCGCACGGATGGCGCGGGTGCTGGTGCATGAATGGTCGCTGCCGGTGACGCCCGTGGAATGGACCTTTCCGCCCGCGCCCGAACTGTTCGAGCACAATCCGCTGGGGCAGGTGCCCGTCCTGACCATCGACGGTCACGCGCTGTTTCCGACCTTCCTAGTCCTCGAGCGCCTGTGGGAGATGGCTGGACGCCCCGCCGCGGCCTATGACCCAGAGCGCGACCGGCAGCGACTGCTGGTCACGCTCGCCATGCTGGATGCGCTGGTGGCGGCCTACTACCAGGGCTGGACGGGATTGCAGCGCGTCGGGACGGATTACATCGGCTACGATCCGGGCGAGCGGAACCTGGCACGGGTGGAACGGGTGATGGCCTGGCTCGAGGCCGATTGGCCCCCGCCGTCCGAGGACGGAGGCGTGACCCTTCCCGCGGTCGCGACGGCCTGCTTCGCTCTCTGGGCCGATGCCCGCCATCCGCTCGGCCGCCCGCTGGACTGGCGGCGGCATCCGCGTCTGGCCGCCGAGGTCGAACGTCTGGCGCAGCGGCCCAGCTTCAAGGACACGCTTCCGCGCGAGTTCCGGCCCTACTGACCCGTCTGGCGATGCGACCGGGGCCGATGGGTTGCGCCGCCGGTCAGGCCGGCATCCGCACCTTCTGCAAGAGCGGCATCACATCGGCCATCTCGGGCCCGGCATCCCGGCCGGTCAGCGCGCGGCGCAGCGGGCGGAACAGGGCCTTGCCCTTGCGGCCGGTCGCCTCCTTGACGGTGTTGGTCCACTCGGCCCAGGTGCTCTCCGTCCAGGGTCGCGGTGGCAGAAGCGCCAGCGCTTCTTTCACGAAGGCCTCGTCCTCAGGGTCCACCAGCGGCTCGGCCCCTTCGCTGAACAGCGTCCACCACTGGGCGAGGTCGGCCTTGGTGGTGATGTTGTCCTTGGCCACCGCCCAGAACCGCTCGGCCAGCGCGTCGGGCACGCCAAGCGCGCGGATCGTCTCGGCCACCGCCGCATAGGGCAGCGACTGGTTGTGGGCGCGGGTCAGCGGGAACAGGTCTTCGGCGTCGAACTTCGTGGGCGCCGCGCCGAACGAACCGATGTCGAAGCCGTCGATCAGGTCCTGCATCGAATGGGCGAGTTCCACCGGCTTCGACGAGCCGAGCCGCGCCATCAGCGACAGAAGCGCCATCGGCTCCACCCCTGCCGCGCGCAGGTCGCGCAGCGACAGCGTGCCCGAGGCGCTTGGACAGCTCCTCGCCCTTCGCCCCGGTCAGCAGCGAGTGGTGGGCGAAGGCGGGGGGCGTGCCGCCCATCGCCTCCATGATCTGGATCTGCGTCGCGGTGTTGGTCACATGGTCCGCGCCGCGCACGATGCTGGTGACACCCATGTCGATGTCATCGACCGAGGAGGCGAAGGTATAGAGGATCTGCCCGTCGGCGCGGATCAGCACCGGGTCCGAGACGCTGGCCGCGTCGATCGAGATCGGGCCGAGGATGCCGTCGGTCCATTCGATGCGGGTCTGGTTCAAGCAGGAAGCGCCAGTAGCCCTCGCGCCCCTCGGCGCGCAGCTTCGCCTTCTCGTCATCCGACAGCTTCAGCGCCGCGCGGTCATAGACCGGCGGCTTGCCCATGTTCAGCAGCTTCTTGCGCTTCAGGTCCAGCTCCACCGGGCTTTCGAAGCACTCGTAGAACCGCCCCGCCGCGCGCAGCTGGTCGGCGGCCTCGCGGTAGCGGTCGAAGCGCAGCGACTGCTTCTCCACCCGGTCCCAGGTCAGGCCGAGCCAGTCGAGATCCTGCATGATCCCGTCGGCATATTCCTGCTTCGAGCGTTCCTGGTCGGTGTCGTCCAGCCGCAGGATGAAGGTGCCGCCCGCCTTGCGCGCGATCAGCCAGTTCATCAGCGCGGTGCGCAGGTTGCCGACATGGATATAGCCGGTGGGCGAGGGGGCGAAACGGGTGATCGTGGGCATGAGGCGCGCTCTCCTGGATGCGCCTGCTCTTTCACAAGGGGGCCGTTTTGTCCATATCGGGGGGCCAGGTCCGCATCAAGGAGACTGCCATGACCGATCCCGAGGCCACCGCTGCCGACTGGTCGCCCATCCTGCCGCCCGACCTCGGCGACATCGAGCGCCTCGCCCGGGCGGCGATCGACGCGCTGCCCGAGGCCTATCGCGATGCCGCGCGCGCGATCGCGCTGCGGGTCGAGGAGTTCGCGTCCGACGACATCCTCGACGACCTTGACCTGACCGACCCCTTCGAGCTGTCCGGTCTCTACGAGGGCACGCCGCTGACCGAGAAATCGGTGATGGACCAGCCCGACCGGCCTGACACGATCTGGCTCTTCCGCCGGGCCGATCCTGGACGAATGGATCGACCGCAACGAGGTGACGCTGGGCGAGATGGTGGCGCATGTGCTGGTGCACGAACTGGCTCATCACTTCGGCTGGAGCGATGACGAGATCGCGGCGATCGACCGATGGTGGGAATAGGCGCACAGGAATGGTGCGTGCGCGCACCGACCTGACGCGGCCGTGAATGGCGAGGCGGGGGGGCCGCGCTATCTCCGGACCATTCAGAAACTGGAGGAGCGCCATGACCGAACCCAAGCTGACCCGCCGCCACGCCCTGCTGGCCGGAGCCGCCCTGCCCTTTGCGCCTGCCCTGCTCTCGCGCCCGGCCCACGCCGCCGCCGAGATGAAGGGGTCGGCATTCGCGCCCTACAACCGCTTCAAGCTGGGCGGGTTCGAGGTGACGGCCCTGCTTGCCGGAACGCGCGCCGTCGAGGGGCCGACGGAAATCTTCGGTCTGAACGCAACGCCGGACGAGTTCGCGGCGCTGTCGCAGCGCGAATTTCATCCCGACCGACAAGGCGCAGTTCTTCTTCACGCCGACGCTGGTGAATACCGGGGCAGAGCTGGTGCTGTTCGACACCGGCGCTGGCCGCCGAAGGCGATCACGGCGCGCGCTGGCCGCGGCGGGCTACACCCCGGACCAGGTCGATGTGGTCGTGATCACCCACATGCACGGCGATCATATCGGCGGTCTGGGGGCCGCGGGCGCGCCGACCTTCGCCAATGCGCGCTACGTCACCGGCGGGGTCGAGCACAATTACTGGTCGGGGGCCGCGAACGAGGCCTTCGAGGCGAACGTGAAGCCCGCTGAACGACAAGTTCACCTTCATCGACGATGCGGGCAGCGTCGCAACCGGGATCACCGGCATGGCGGCCTTCGGCCATTCGCCGGGGCACATGGTCTACATGATCGAAAGCGACGGGCAGCGGCTGGCGATCACCGCCGACACGGCGAACCACTATGTCTGGTCGCTGCAGAAGCCGGACTGGGAAGTGCGGTTCGACATGGACAAGGCGGCGGCAGCGGCAACGCGCAAGCAGGTCTTCGGCATGCTCGCGGCGGACCGGGTGCCCTTCATCGGCTACCACATGCCCTTCCCCGCGCTCGGCTTCGTCGAGCCGATGGGCGACGGCTTCCGCTATGTGCCCGCCAGCTACCAGATGATGCTGAACGGCTGACGAGGCCGTTTCGGTCACGACAAAGGGCGGCCCCGGTCGGAGCCGCCCTTTTTGATGTCTGTGCGGATCAGGCGATCAGCTTGGCCGCGATCTGGACCAGCCGCTTGGCCTGGTGGCTGATGGAGGCCTTCGCGACCTCGTCGAAGTCCTTGCCCTGCGTGTGGCTGTAGCCATAGGGGTTGCCGCCCGAGGCGAAGATCGCCCCGTCGGTATAGCCCGGCGCCACGATGATCGAACCCCAGTGCAGGAACGTGGTGTAGAGGCTCAGGAGCGTCGCCTCCTGCCCGCCATGCGGGTTCTGCGCGCTGGTCATGGCCGAGACGGCCTTGTTCGCCAGCGCGCCGGTGAACCACTGGCCGCCGAGCGTGTCGATGAAGGCGCGGACCTGGCTTGCGGCGTTGCCGAAGCGGGTCGGGGTCGAGAAGAGATAGGCGTTGGCCCATTCCATGTCGGCGGGCGTGGCGACCGGGATCGACGAGGCGCGGGCGACCTGCGCCTTCCAGCCGTCCTGGCTGTTGATCGCGCTTTCCGGCGCGGTCTCGGCGATGCGCAGCACGCGCACCTCGGCCCCGGCGGCCCGGGCAGCTTCGGCCGCGATTTCGGCCATCGTGTGGTTGGTGCCGTAGGTCGAATAGAACAGGATGGCAAGCTTGACGGTCATCGTGGCGACTCCTGATGAAAACTGGCGCCACCCTAGCCCGCTGCGGTCCCAGGCGCGATTGACGATCTTTGCGCAGAGTATGTGCGCTTGTGCAAATCTGACCCCGCAGCGCAGCGAAAAGCTGCCCGGTGGCTGTCAATGAGACTGATCTGGGGAAATGGCGGACCCGGAGCCCGCCATGCCCGCGTTGCAGGCCGTCGCAACCCGTCGCAAGAATCCCTATGCATGCAAAGGCGGTTACGCCTAATCGCATTTCCGCTTGTCGCAGCCTGTTGCATTGCGACGCAACCCGTGATTCTATCTTGGATGGGTAGCAAGATGGGTTTTCGAGAATGCCAAAGCTCGCGAAGGAATTGGGGCCACTCGACCTGAAGCGGCTCGCCCATCCGGGCGGCAAAACGAATGCCATGTTCGCTGTCGGCGGGGTTGCCGGGCTTTACCTTCAGATCGCGCCGACCGGGGCCAGAACCTGGATTCTCAGGGTTCGGATCGGTGAGAAGCGCCGTGATATCGGCTTGGGCGGCTATCCGACTGTCACGCTCGCACTTGCCCGAGAGAAAGCCCGCGAAGCCCGGCAGAAGGTCGAGCGCGGGATTGACCCAGTGGAAGAGCGGAAAGCAGCACGGGCCACACTGGCGGCTGCACAGCGGCGGGGTATGTCCTTCGCGAAGGCGGTTGACCTTTACCTCGCCGCCAAGCTCGACGCGTTCCGAAACGCCAAGCATCGGCAGCAATGGCGCAACACGCTGGATGCATATGCGATGGGCGATCTGGGGCCGATGATGGTGCATGACATTGCCGTGCAAGACGTGCTCAGAGTCCTGCAGCCCATCTGGCAAAGCAAGACCGAGACCGCCACACGCCTTCGCGGCAGGATCGAGGCGGTTCTTTCCTGGGCTACGGTTTCCGGGCATCGGTCGGGCGACAATCCGGCGCGCTGGGGTGGAAACCTCAAGGAATTGCTGCCCGCGCCTTCCAAGGTGGCCAACGAGAGCAACCACCCGGCTTTGCAGTTGGACGACGCCGCACGGTGGTTCGCGAACCTTCGCCAGCGTGATGGTTATCCCGCGCGGGCGCTGGAATTTCTGGCACTGACGGCGGCTCGTTCGGGAGAAATTCGCGGGGCCACATGGGACGAAATCGACCTGAAGTCCGCGCTGTGGATCGTCCCTGCGCAACGCATGAAGATGCAGCGCGAACATCGCGTGCCGCTCTCGAAAGAGGCCGTCGCGCTTCTGGAAGCTCTTCCACGCATGGACGGCACCGACCTGTTGTTCCCATCGGCGGGCGGCGGGCAGATTTCGGACATGACGCTCTCTATGGCCATGAAGCGGATGCACGCTGCGGACGTGGAGGGAGGCGGGACAGGCTTCGTCGACCGGGTGAACAAGCGCCCCGCCGTGCCGCACGGGCTGCGCAGCACGTTCCGCGATTGGGTGGCCGAGAAAACAACCTACCCCGGCGAAATGGCCGAGGTTGCTTTGGCGCACCGGATTTCGAGCGCGGTGGAAGCGGCTTATCGGCGCGGCGACATGATTGAGAAGCGCCGGCGAATGATGGGGGACTGGGTCGATTTCTTGCTAAAGACCAGTCCAGCAGCTGAAGTGATCTATTTGGTTCGAGAATGAAGGAGAATGATTCTGCCGCATCCTACGCTGCCGAGATGGTCAATCGGTTTGTCAGAACTGATGATATTCCCCGAGCAACCCCTGGAGAGCTTCTTCTTTTCTGGATGTTCAAATGTGACTATGTCAAAAGCGGCGGCGTCTTCGCGTTGGACGCCCCGCCCGAGTCCATCCAACAACTGTGTTCGCTTGCCATTAAGAATGAGGACGCGCGATCAATCATCCGTCGCATCATTGGAACGAAACTCACTCATAACTTAGCACTTTCTGAAGGGGAATCTCATATCGCTGGTTTGATACTGCTGAACAGTCTTCCGAGTGTTACCAAGACAAAGCCGGGGCGAAAAAGGCGAAAGCAACTTTGAAAGAAATATTTTCATAGTGCTTCTCGCCCGAGAGCTAACGATCTCGTTTGGCCTAAACTTCACTCGAAATGATGAGCAACTCAACGAAAAACAATCTGCGGCAGATGTGATTTCCGAGGCTTTTCAGAACGTATCCCGCCATGAGGTCACTTTTCGTGCCGTCAAGGAAGTTTTGAACGACAAGAAACTTAGAAACTACGTGAGCGTGCTGGAAGAGGCAGATCTGGCAGCGCGATGCGTTGCTGCCGCTAGGGCGCGTAAACGCCTAGTCGAACCGACCCGCCAGTGTGCCGGAAATTGCCAAACAATGTGCGGCATGAACAACCGCACCCCATCCAATAGATTGCGCCATGTGGTGTTGCGATGCAACGCAATCTCTGGAGTCGGACGAAACTATGGACACACTGTTTCTGACGGATTTGCAGGTGTCGCTGCGGTACGGAGTGAATTGCAGCACGCCTTGGCGCTGGCTGAAATCTGACCCTTCCTTTCCCAAGCCGGTTCGCCTATCAGCCACAGATGCACTCGCTGGCGCTTGTCCGATGATCGAGGCGTGGGAAGCGCAACGCGCAGCCGCCGCATAACGAAAACCGCCACCCAAGCAACCGGGCAGCGGCTATTTTCGTATGGCGGTGCGATCCCCTGAGAATAGTCCTGCTTGACCCGGCAATCAAGAACCGAGGCAAAGAGCATGACAAAAGATGACCGTTGGTATTCCAACCCCACACAACGCCACTGGGTGTGCAAGAACCTGATTGAAGGCCGCACGCTTTCGACAAAGACGGAAATTCGTGAGGTTAACGGCTGGCGCTTGGCCGCCATCACAGAAACCCTGCGCAGGCAGTATGGCTGGCCGATCGAGACCGAGCTTCGCGGCCCGGAAAACATCGCGTACTACCGCCTGAAGCCCGGCACGGACCCTGCGAAACTGCGATATCCACCGTCCGCCAAGGCGCTCGCGCCCGAGGTGTCGCAATGTTAGGCGCATCAATTGTCGGTCGGACCGACCATCGCGAAAGCTCCGATACGTACCGGGGCGAGTTGTTCCGGTTGGGCAACTATCGTGTCTGTGTCTGCGGTGAGGGCAGACAATGGCTCTATCAGCGCCAGGACCCCGCAAAACCCTTTGGCTGGAGCGCGATGGCGCACTCTGGGTTTCTGTCGGACCCGCCAAGGGCTGATGCGGCTCCATGCGGAGAATCTGCAGCCCGCGTCGCCGGAAATCACCTTGCTGCCCGACTGCATCGCCAAAAGGCGGGTGAAGCATGAACAGATTGCAAATCCTGCATCTTATGCACCGTTTCGGTCTGACTGCAGAACAGGCTGCGTGCCTTGGCCATGCTGGTTTTCGGGAGTGCGCAATGACCGATGCTCATTCTCTGACGCGAGCGCTGGGCGGAAAGTGGCACGGGCGATATGGCGTCGCGTTCTGCCCAGCCCATCACAACACCCGCACCCCAGCGCTCTCGCTTTCAACGGGAAGAAGCGGGCGGTTGCTGGCGTCCTGCCACGCGGGCTGCAGCTTCGCGGCGATATCGGATGCGATGCGAGGGCTGGGCTCGGTGGAGGGGCGCGCGGCTCTTTCTCCGCTCCCGACCCGTTGGAAGCCGCTCGACGCTTGGCGGAAGAGCAGGCGGAAGCCGAGAAACGGGCAAAGCAGGCTCATAACCTTTGGCTGGAGGCCCAATCGATCGGCGGAAGTCTGGCAGAGGCCTATCTGCGAGGACGCGCCATAGCCACGGCTTTGCCCGACACGCTGCGGTTTCATCCGGCATGCTGGCACGCCGCGACGGCCAAACGCCTCCCGGCAATGATTGCCGAGGTAGAGGGCTGCGAACGCTTCGCGGTTCACCGCACATACCTTGCGCCGGACGGCAGGGGCAAAGCGCCCGGTCCAACCAAACAAAGCGATGCTGGGGGCCGTCATGGGTGGCGCGGTAGGCTCTCTGAGGCACCCGAGCGGCTGGTGGTAGCCGAGGGAATAGAAACCGCGCTTTCCCTGCTTGTGGGACGCTGGACGGCCCAGCCGCCGTATGGGCGGCATTGTCCACCAGCGGCATGAAGGGCCTGCAACTCCCATCGCAGCCAGGGCGGCTCACGATTGCCAGCGATGGCGGTGATGCTGGGCAGGTGGCCGCAGAGGCGTTGGCAATACGGGCCGACGCGCTGGGTTGGCAGGTGACGATGCTGGCTGCCCCGGGCCTCCTAGACTGGAACGACGTATTGCAAGGAAAGGCGGTGGACGCATGACCGCGCACGCGAGGCCGAAGGAAACACCTTTCACACCAATTTGGCCAGAACCAGATCCCCGGTTTCTTCGATCCGAACTGCCACCGCCCCCCGAGTTGCCGCTTGACGATGTGCTTCCGCCGCGCTGGGCGGCATGGGTGCGCGGTGCCGCAGAGGCCAAGGCAGCCCCGCCTGATTACGTGATGGCCGCCCTGCTGTCGGTTTGTGGCGCGCTGGTCGGAAACACGCGCTGGCCGTCGCCATGGCAGGGCTGGGCCGAGCCCCCTGTGATCTGGGCCGTCGCCATCGGCAACCCGTCCATGAACAAGTCGCCGGGGCTCGATGCCGTTCTTGTCCCGCTGAGGCGAGCCGAGCGCGCGCAGACGAGAGAAGGCGCAAACGGCGCTGACCGAGTGGCGGACGAAGGCCGACGTGGCCAAGGTGGTGGAAAGCGCCTGGAAGGAAAGCGTGAAGGCTGCAGTGAAAGACGGCGACGAGCCACCGCCTCGCCCAGCGGCGGCAAATCCCAGGCCCTGAGCCCGTGATGCCCCGATTCGCCGTGTCAGACCCAACGGTTGAGAAGCTCGCCGTCATCATGGCGGGACAGCCGCGCGGAACGCTACTGGCGCGCGATGAGCTGGCCGGTTGGCTGCAGGGCATGTCCCGATATTCAGGCGGTGGCTCCGACCGGCCCTTTTGGCTGGAGGCCTACGGCGGTCGCGCCTACTCGGTCGAGCGGATGGGCCGTGACCCGGTTTACATTGATCGGCTGTCGGTTGGCGTTCTGGGGGGGCATTCAACCCGACCGGCTGCGAAGCCTGCTCATCAAGTCGGATGACGACGGTTTGCTAGCCCGCTTCCTTCCCGTCTGGCCGAACCCGGCCCCGCTGAAACGCCCCAGCGCTGCGCACGACGAGGCCTTTCTCGATGCAGCCCTTGCAAGACTGCTTTCGCTCGAGATGCCCACCGATGCACAGGGACACAGGCGGCCCTGGTTCGTGCCCTTCTCGCCAGATGCGCGCGACCTTCTCGACGCCTTCCGGCGAACAGGGTGCGGGACTGGGAAGCGGGGGCGGAGGGCTTGCTGCTTTCGTTCATCGGGAAGCTGCCTGGTCTCGCTGTCCGACTGTCGCTTGTGCTGGGCATGATGGCATGGGCCAGCGGCGAAGAAGAGGAACCGCACGAAATCACGCCCTGGCACTTCGGGCGGGCGGCTCACTTGGCGGAAACTTACCTGTTGCCGATGGCACGGCGGGCCTATGCAGACGCAGCCTGCAGCAAGGGCGAGCGCGCTGGGCGGCGGCTGGTGGCGCTGCTGCAGGAAAACGACCTGAGGCAGTTCACGGCTCGAGAAATCCTGAGGATGGAGCGGTCGGGGATAGCCACGGTCGAAGAACTCAACCCCGGTCTCGGCGCGCTTGAAGAGGCCGACATAATCCGCCTCGTGACCGGGCCAATAGGTCCGACCAGGTTGCCCGCAACGGCTCTTTACCGTCAACCCCGCTATCCTTCGGAGGACGTCATGACCCGCTGGTTGAACGCTGCCTGCTGTACAGCTGCTACTTTGCCTGTCGATGGGAGCTGGCGACAGACTTCCGAGTTCTTCGCGCCGGGAAGCTTCTTCTCTGATGCATGGGATTTCACGTGTGCTTCGGCCTGCACGCTCGACGTCAGCGACTGGGCAGTGATTTCGTACCTCTTCGAAGTCTTTAACAACGCCGTTTCCATCGGACTGGACGTCAGTCGTTCCCGAGCTGGAACGCCATCGGCTGTGCCTCCTCTGGCGACCGGCTGCCACGTCAGCGACCCGGACGTAGCATGGGCAGACGCCAGGTTCAGCAAGGCGAGTTTTGCACTCGGAGCGGGGGACCATTCGATCACCATAAGAAACCTGTTCATCCCGCCCCAGAGCGACGGAGGTGAACCCTTCCCAGACTCGACCGTGCAACTGCGCGTTTCTCCGGTGCCCGGTCCCCGCATCCCTTGGCCTTCTCGCTCTGGCTCTCACCGGATTTGGACTTTTAAAGAGACAGCGCAAGCTCGCCTAACGAGCTGCTGTGGGCAAAAAGCGCTGGAGCCCATTCGAGGCTTCAGCGCAATGGACCGTTCTCTTGTGTAAACTTCGTCCTGCGCCTTTGGCCGAGGACGCCCCAGACAACTCATCTGCCACATTGTCAGATGGTCAGAGGGCGCTTCCTACCTGACGCCAGCACTTCCACGAAAGAAAAGGGCGGTCCGATGACCGCCCTCCTTTGCAGTATGGGTGAGGCGCGACCTCCCCCCTCCGGGCTCAAGCTGCCTTCTTGCGGCGCAGCGCCACGAGACCGCCAATGCCTGCGAGCAGCAACCAACTGGCGGCGGGAAGCGGGACGGCCGACGGCTCATATCTTACGCTGACTTCCTTCAGCTTCCATTCGTCATCGTCGCCCGTGGCACCGACAAGAAACATGGAGCCGGTATAGTATGTCGAGAACGTGTACTCGTACGAACTGCTCCACAAGTTATGGCCGTCGATGTTGACGACCTCGTTCCAAGACGAGTTGCCATAGGTATAGATGCGCGCGTTGTCGTCGCTGTCCCAGTACGAGAACCTTATCGACTTCAGCGTCACATCCGGGGCGAAGCTTAACTTGATGAACTCGTTCGAGTTCTCGCCATCGACTTCATGGTCGCTGTCGTTGGGCTGGTTGAAGTAGATGCCGTAGGTGGAGCTCCGGTCGATGTCAGACGCTGTGCAACTGGCGCTGTTCGGCCCCGTCCCGTCGTTGCAGCGGATGCCGCTCACTGTAAGGTCGACCCCGTTGGAGTAATAACTGAAAGATGCTTTGTTAGTGTCGTTGCCGCCAATCCGAAGATCAAAATGCGCGTCCACTGTCGCCGCAATGGATGCCCCAGCCGTAAGAGCTAACGCAATAGCGGCCACGCCAAACTGCTTAATCATAATTCTACCTCCATAGTGACACGTACTTGATATTGATTTTGGACATGAACCGAAAATCGCCTTGATGGGAACACATTCTTGCCGAATTCAAAGAGATACAACCGCTGCGATAATTCACGGCGGCGCCACGAGAACAATTGATTGTCATTGCCGTCGCCGCGCCAAGAGTTCGAAACAATGGACGGCAGCGTTCCTGGCTTGGCTGATTCGAAAGCTGACTGAGGAAATGAAAGGCGATGTCTCATGTGCGTCGTTGCGGAACGCAGGCTTGAGGCGTGGTGTCCCCTTTGCCTGTTGATCTTAGGCCATGCAGACGATCTCGGCGGTGAAGAGCGCATTGAAACGGACGATGAGGGCAGCACGGATTTAGATTTCGGCGGTTCGTGGTCTGGATCTCGTGCGTTGATCTGCACGCCGTCAGGCGCCGCGAGCCAGGTCATCTCGTTGTCCAGCTGCAGCAGCAAAGACCCCTGCTTGCTCAGCGCCGCTGTAAAGCTCGGCCAGTTCGTCGTGCAGCATCGGGCGGGTGATAGCTTGCTCAACTTTCCACCTGCTGAACCAAACAGCAGGCCTAGGCAACTCACCACCACGATAGCTCGGGGAACGGCAACTGCTACCCGGCAAGGGTGCGTGAGACAGCGCGGCTCAATGACTTCGGTGCGCTCGAACACTCCAAGGCTATGCCTGTTATCCTGACCGAACCTGCCGAGTGGCAGATTTGGATGATGGCGCAATGGCCCGAGGCAAAGGAGCTGCAAAGGCCCCTCCCAAGCGGAAGCATGGTTCGCATTTGAAGGCTGGTTCGCAGGGTCTGCTCAGGAAAATGACTGCCAGCGGCTAGTGTTCGCTGGCAATCGATCTTCATTGAAAGGTTCGGCTTCTCTACCATCCTACCCTAGGCGCTGACCGTGACTGTTTTGCGGTCCGTGCGTGACAGCTGTCGTCACGAATCTGTTGCAACTGACGGCTCTCGGCCAGTATCAGTAGCAAAACCGACAACCGAGCGAAGATGTCGAAGCCAAGCCTTCCCAGTGATGCCGATATGGAGCGCGCCACGCAGAGGCTCAGGGCGAGCGAACAAGAGTTCAATGAAGCCTTAAGCTTTCATGAAAGCGCGATTCGAGCCGGAAGCGAACGTGTCACCGAGGCTGCACACAAGCTCGCTCGCGCTTCTCGGGTCTACCGGTTGGCATTGCTCGATCCCAACTTGCCACCGATCTAGGAGTTTCGACGGTCGGCGCTCGCTTATCCGAGAACTCGGCGCAATCCATCAACCTGCCGATAGTCACAATAATATGGATGGGCGCTTGGATGGGCAAGCACCACATCAGGCCAAATTAGATAATGATTTCAAGGAGTATTGGCGGACCCGGAGCGATTCGAACGCCCGACCCTCAGATTCGTAGTCTGATGCTCTATCCAGCTGAGCTACGGGTCCGCACTGGGGACGCGATTTAGCCCCGGCGGTGCGGCAATGCAAGGGCGAAAAGCGCGTCAGGCGGCGGGCGCTGGTGCGCTCGGCCGGGCCGATCGTCTTGGGCAGGCGGATCACGAATTCGGTCCCCTCGGCATCGCTGCGCACCAGCTCCAGCCGCCCGCCATGGCCCCGGACCAGTTCGGCCGAGATGGCAAGGCCAAGGCCCGTCCCGCCCTTGCGCGCGCCGCCCTGAAAGGCGGTGAACAGGTGCTCGCGCGCCTTGGGCGGCAGGCCGGGGCCGGTGTCGCCGACCTTGATCCACCAGTCGGGGTCGTCCTCGCCGCCGCCGATCTCGATCGTGCCGGGGCCGCCGGTGGCCTCGATCGCCTGCCGGGCGTTGCGGATCAGGTTCGACAGCACGCGGTAAAGCTGCTCGTCGTCGGCGCGCACCATCAGGCCCGGCGGCACGTCGATCAGGCAGGAGACCATGCCCTCCGGCCCCAGCCCCTCGCCCTCGGCCACCTCGTCGGCCAGCATCCGCAGCGGAAAGCGCGACAGGCTGCGGCGGCGGCTCCTCGGCCCGGCCGAAGGCCAGCGTCGATTCGCACAGCGCCACGGCCCGGCGGATCGACGCCTCCAGCTTCGGGCGCGGCGCGGGCGACGACCGGGTCGGCGCTGCCCTCGATCCGGTCGGCGAAAAGCTGTGCCGTGGTCAGGATGTTGCGCAGGTCGTGGCTGATCTTCGCGACCGCGCCGCCCAGCTGCGCCAGCCGCTCCTTCTGGCGCAGCGCGCCGGTCAGCTGGGTCTGCATGCGCCTGCAGCGCCTCTTCGGCCTCGCGCAGTTCGACGACGCGCGAGGTCGGCTCGATGATCCGGCGCGCGTCCTCGGGCGCGTCGGCATAGGCGGTCATGTGATTGACCACGCGGCGGATCGGCAGGACCAGCAGGCTGCGCACCGCAAGGAACAGCAGGATCGCCGTGACCGCCGAGATCAGCGCCGACAGGACAAGGATGCGCAGCCCGTAGTCGATCAGCGCGTCGCGCAGGGGGGCCGTTTCGGTCGTGATCTCGATCAGCAGGCCCGCCTCCTGCACCGGGTTGCCGATGACGCGGATCACGTGGTTCTCGGGGTCTGCAATCGGTGGCGATGGCGTCGCGGATCAGCGTCAACGGCCCGGCCATGCGCAGGTCGTAGGTGGCGTAGATCGGCTGGGGAATTTCCGAGGACAGGACCAGCTGGCGCACCTCGTCGCGCCGCAGCACGACGTTGAACACCCCGGCATTGGCCAGCAGTTCCCTCTCCAGCGCGGCGCTGATCATCTCGTCGGTGGCCAGCGTGGCGAGCGAGGCGATCTGCGCCTTCTCCAGCTTCAGAAGCAGGTAGTCCGCCCGGAACCGCGCGACCGAGGGCACGAAGATCAGGATTTCGGCCAGCATGACGAAGGCGACGGTCAGCAGCAGGAACCGGCCCGACAGGGTGTTGAAGACCGAAGCCCGCCTGCCGCTCACGCCCCTGCATCCCCTTCTCACATGCGCCCGGCGGGGTGCATCAGGGGATGTATCGCTGCACCAACCCCACGACCCGCTTCACCACAGGACTATCAAACAGTTTCGGCGAGAAATAGGCCCCCGCCGCCCGTTTCGACACTTCGCCCAGCGTCGGATAGGGCGCGACCATGCCGGCGATCGCGCTCATCTTCAGCCCG
>CAVVOC010000003.1:2500-441695 GCA_963749855.1 uncultured Alphaproteobacteria bacterium
CCCACCTTGTCGATGGAGGGATGCAACGGAAAGTCCATCGCCCCCGCCGGATGCGAAGGCTGGAGCGAGGCGACGATGCCAAGCGCCCCCAGCCTTGGCACGTCGCGCACGGTCGATCAGTTCGATATGCTCGATCCGATGGCGGCTGTCGCGCGGGCCGTTCGCCATGCGCGCGGCCTCGTAGCCGTCGATCGTCGCGCGCACCGCCGCATCGCCGATCGCATGCACCGCGATCTGAAGGCCGCGCCGGTCGATCTCGGTCGCGATCGCCTTGAACTCCTCCGGCTCGAACAGCGGCACCGAGCGATGCCCCGGCTGGCCCGGATAATCGTCCAGCCGCCAGGCCGTGCCGCTGTCCATCACCCCGTCCATGAACATCTTGACGAAGCCCGATTGCAGCCACTCGTCGTCGTACTCCGCCGTCATCCGGTCGGCCCGGTCCAGGTCGGAGAGCGGCACGCCGGGCTTGAGGTGATAGGGCACCTTGACCCGCGCGGTCAGCTCGCCCGCCTCCCGCAACTCGCGCAGAAGCTCCAGCGTGTAGCGGTTGCCGTCCATGTTCACCATCGAGGTGATGCCATGGCGCGCGCAATGCGCGAGGCCGCGCGCGACCTTGGCGCGGTCCACCGCCCGCTCGGCCTCGGACGGCCAGGGCGACGGGCTCCGTGCCCTTGGCGATGCCGAGATAGAGGCGCAACTCGCCACCCAGGTCCTGCACGGGCGCAAACGCCTCGAACTCGCGCAGCTCTCCGGTGGCAAGTCCATCCGGCCCCATCACAACCTCATGCCCTTCGGGCAGCGCGCGGCCGTGCAGCAACCCCGCCGCCTTCAAGGCCGCCGTGTTGGCCCAGACGGTGTGATGGTCATAGGCCGTCATGGCGATGGGTCGGTCGGCGATCACCGCATCCAGATCGTGCCGGGTGATCGGCCGGTCGCCGAACATCCCGTAATCCGCGCCTTGCGCCATGAGAAGCGGCAGCTCCGGATGCCCCGAGGCATACCCCCGGAACGCGTCGCGCAAGGCCTCCGCCCCGTAGACCCCGCTCAGTTGCAGATGGGCCAGCTCCGCGCCCCCCAGAACCAGGTGCAGGTGGCTCTCGAAGAACCCCGGCAGCAACGTCCGCCCGCCCGCGTCGATCACCTCGGTCCCCGGCCCGGCCAGCGCCTCGACCTCGGCGCGCGCGCCAACGGCCAGGATCCGACCGCCGGCGAGTGCCACCGCTTCGGCCCTCGGGCGTGCCTCGTCCATGGTCAGCACACGCGCATTGGTGACGATCAGATCCGCTTTCATCCGTTCCGCTTTCATCATGGGAAAACCATCCTGGGGCGCGCGCCTTTGCGCGCAGGGGCTGGCCCCCTACCGCCCCAGCCGCTCGGCGATCACGCAGAGCATCTCGAACATCAGCGACACGCCGAGGAAGGCCGTGCCCCCGCTGGTGTCGAAGGGGGGCGAGACCTCGACAAGGTCGGCCCCGACGACCTTCACCCCGCGCAGGCCGCGCGCCACCTGCAAGGCCTGCCAGCTGGTCGGGCCGCCCACTTCGGGCGTCCCGGTTCCCGGCGCATAGGTGGGGTCCACGAAGTCGATGTCGTAACTGACATAGGTGTCGCCCGCCCCGGCCCGTTCGCGCGCCTCGGCCATCACGTCATCGACGCCGCGCGCGAAGAATTCCTCGATCGGGATCACGCGGATGCCGACAGCCTCGGCAAAGTCGCGGTCCTCGAAGTCATAGGCGGGCCCCCGGATGCCGATCATCGTCACCCGGTGCGGGTCGAGCAGCCCCTCTTCCATTGCGCGGCGGAAGGGGGTGCCGTGGGTGTACATCGTGCCGCCGAAGTAGCTGTGGAAGAGGTCGGTATGGCTGTCGAAATGGATCATCCCCAAGGGCGCGTCCTTGGCCAGCGCCCGCAGGATCGGCAGCGTGCACAGGTGGTCGCCCCCGGCGGTCAGCGGCACGATGCCCTTCTCCTTCACGCGGGTATAGAACGCCTCCATCCGGCGCATCGAATCCATCAGGTCGCCCGGATTCGGCCCCACATCGCCCAGATCGGCACAGCGCACGAGGTCGAAGGGGCGCACTTTCGTGACGCCATTCTGCGCCCGGATCATCGTCGACAGATCGCGAAGCTGGCGGGGTCCGTGCCGCGGCCCGGGCCGGTTCGTCGTGCCCCCGTCCCAGGGCGCACCGATCAGCCCCACCTGCACCTCGACGATGCGCGGATCGTCCAGTGACACATGCGGCAGGCGCATGAAGGTCGGAATGCCCGCGAAGCGCGGCAGGTCGACGCCCGATACCGGCCGGTAGAATGCGCTGTCCATCCCTGTCCTCCTGATTCCCGCGCCGCATCTGACCACCCCGCCCTGCCCCTGTCACGACCACTTGCGACAGCGGTGTGCCGCGCACGCACACCAAACACCATCCGAGCGGGCTTGACCTTGGCCGGGACTTCGGCGTTGATCCGGCTGCATCCCCACAGGAAACAGATCGGCCGAGGAGCCAGGAATGAATACGAAACCCGCCGAATCCGAAACGGGCCAGCGCCCCGGTCGCGCCAATGTTCCGGGCGGGCGGACGGTGCTGGCGGCCGACATCCGTCTGACGGGCGACCTCAGTTCGGCGGGGACCGTCGAGATTCTGGGCGAGGTGTCGGGCGATATCTCGGCGCAGACGCTGATCGTCGGCGCCGAGGGCCAGGTCAAGGGCTCGGTCCGGGCCGAGACGGTCGAGGTTCGGGGGAATCTGGAAGGCAAGGTCAGCTGCCTGTCCTTCACGCTGCGCTCCTCGGCGATCGTGGCGGCCGAGGTCAACTACGACATGCTGATCATCGAGAACGGGGCGCAGATCGACGGGCGCTTCGCCCGCGCCAAGCGCTAGGTCCGCGCGGGCGGAATCGCATAGGTCATGCTGGCACGTGCGACAGGCGCCTCCTGACCTTGCGAGAAGACCAGCGCATCGGCCACGGCCAGCGTCCGTCCCAGCTTGAGCAGCCTGACCTCGGCGCGCAGGTCGGCACCGGCCAGGGGCTTGCGCAGGAAATCCATCGTGGCATTCGTTGTCACCGCAAGCGCGACCGGCCCGATCCGGGACAGGATGGCCAGGTAGACCGCCACGTCGGCAAGGGTGAACATGGCGGGGCCCGAGACGGTGCCGCCGGGTCGCAGATCGCCCGCCCCGACAGCCATCCGCGCGACGAGCCCCTGTTCGGTCACGCGCTCAACCGTGATCCCGCGCGCCTCGGCAAACTCGCGGGCCAGGAAATCCGCCAGATCGGCCTCGGTCATCAGCGGCGTCATGCTCTTCCCCTTCGCCCGTCCCGACCCTAAGCTTCGCGGCAAGCAGGGAGATTGACAAGATGACCGAGCCCATCCTTCTCCGTCAGGACGATGGCGGCATCGCCACGCTGACACTGAACACCCCCCGCAGCCTGAACGCGCTGTCGGATGCGATGCTGGCAGCCCTTGCCGCAGAGTTCGCCCGGCTCGCGGCAGACCGCGAAACGCGCGTCGTGATCCTGCGCGGCGCTGGCAAGGCCTTCTGCGCGGGGCATGACCTGAAAGAGATGCAGGCGGGCCGCGCCGCGCCCGACAAGGGCCGCGCCTATTTCGCCGACCTCTTCGCCCGCTGCGCCGCGGTGATGCAGGCCATCCCCGCCCTGCCCCAACCCGTCATCGCCGAGGTCCACGGCATCGCCACCGCCGCCGGATGCCAGCTCGTCGCCTCCTGCGACATGGCCGTCGCGGCCGAGGGCACGCGCTTTGGCGTGAACGGCGTGAACATCGGTCTCTTCTGCTCCACCCCCATGGTCGCGCTCAGCCGCAACGTGCCCGCGAAGGTGGCGTTCGAGATGCTGACAACCGGCCAGTTCATCGACGCCCCCCGCGCGCGCGAGGTGGGCCTCGTCAACCGCGTCGTTCCGGCCGAGGACCTTCAGGCAGAGACGCTCGGGCTGGCCCAGCTGATCGCCTCGAAGCTCACCGCCGCCGTCAAGATCGGCAAGCGCGCCTTCTACGATCAGCTGGGGCTGACCCTGCCCGCAGCCTACGAGCACGCGTCTGCCGTGATGGTCGAGAACATGCTCTGGCGCGACACCGAGGAAGGGATCAGCGCCTTCCTCGACAAACGCCCGCCCGACTGGAACCGTTGAGCGGGGGGCCGTCTGCCCCCCGCCCCCCCCGAGGATACTTTCGAACAGAAGAAGTTCAGGGCGGGGCCTCAGCCAACCCGCGTCAGCCTCAGCCCCAGCCCCAGGGCCGCCACTGCCAGCATCAGCGCCACCCCGATCAGCAGCGCCTCGCCTCCGAGCGCCAGCACGAGCGCGCCCACCAGCGGCGCGGCGGCGGTCGAGATCAGGGTCGGAATCGACATCATCCCCGCGATCGCGCCATAGGTCCCCGAACCGAGCCGCTCGGCAACAAGCACGGGCCGAAGGATCGTCATCACCCCCATCGCCGCCCCCTGCACCAGGGCGAAGGCGAAGGCGAGCAGCGGCGCAGCCCCGGCCAGGGCAAGCAGGACCGAGGCCGCAACCACCGCGACCAGCGTCCAGACCGTGGCGCGCACCGTCCCGATCCGCGCCTCGCCCCGCATCAGCGCAAACCGCCCCAGCACCTGCGCAGGCCCGATGGTCGAGGCCGCCGCCACGGCAAGGCCCTGCGCCAGCCCCTGCGCCGCGAAGACCGGCAGCATGAAGCTGATCAGCATCCAGTGGTTCAGGTTCATCAGCGAAAACAGCGTGGCCAGTCCGGCGAAGCCCGGAAGCCGCACCACCTGCCAGGGCCGCGGGTGCCGCCATCGCATGGGGCCGCCCCTCGCTCGGGCCGCGTGCGATGGCGCGCGCCCCGATCCAGTGCAAAGGCAGGATCACCAGGACCGCCACCCCCACCGCCACCCAGAGCGCCCCGCGCCAGCCCAGCCAGGCCGTCAACAGCGCCGCCGCCGGAAAGCACAGCGTCGAGGCCAACCCAGCCACCAGCGTCACCCGCGTGATCGCCCCCCGCGCCGCAAGCCCGAAGCGCCGGATCAGCAGCGCGAAGCACACCTCGTAGAGGCAGGCCGCCTGCGTCACCCCCAGCCCGGCCCAGCCCGCGAGATAGACCCACGGGTGACGCGCCTCGGCCAGAACGGCGAGCGCGCCCGCCCCCACCACGACCCCCGCCGTCAGCAGCCACGGCCCCTGCCCCTGGTCCACCGCACGGCCCACGAAGGGCGCGAGCGCCGCCGCGATCAGGATGGCCAGAGTTGGGCCAAGTGCCAGCACCGCCTTGTCCCAGCCAAGATCGTCATGCCAGGCGACCACAAGTGCCGCGAAAATGTAGTAGAAACACGCATAGCCAAGCATCTGGCCCGTGGCCAGCAGCCAGACCGCCCGCGCCTCGGCCCGGCTCAAAGCCGGTAGAGGTCGCGGAACTTCGTCTCGAGGTAGTCGAGCAGCGGCCCCTCGGTCGGCTCGAAGCCGCAGGCGCGCGCCACCACCTCGCGCGGCCGGTAGAGGCCGCCATGGCGCTGAAGGTTCTCGCGCAGCCAACCCGTCGCCGCCCCCGTCTCACCCCGCGCAAGCTGGTCGTCCAGGTCGGGGACCGCCGCGCGCAAAGCCTCGTGCAGGCAGCCCGCATAGACATTGCCCAGCGAATAGGTCGGGAAATAGCCGAACAGCCCCACCGACCAGTGCACGTCCTGAAGCATCCCGTGCGCAGGCCGGTCCACCGCCACGCCGAAATCGGCCAGGAACCGGTCGTTCCAGGCCGCTTCCAGGTCCGCCACCAAAAGGTCGCCCCGGATCAGCGCGCGTTCCAGGTCGAAGCGCATCATGATGTGCAGGTTGTAATGCACCTCGTCGGCCTCGGTCCTGATGTAACCCGACTGCACCCGGTTGACCGTCGCATAGAAGGCGTCTGCGCTGTCGACCCCGAAGGGCCCGAACCGCTCCTTCATCTGGCCGAAGAGCCAGCCGGTGAAGGCGCGGCTGCGCCCCAGCTGGTTCTCGTAGATCCGGCTCTGGCTTTCATGCACGCCCATCGACACGCCCACGCCCAAGGGCGTCAGTGCAAAATCGGGGTCGATCCCCAACTCGTAGCAGGCATGGCCGACCTCGTGGATCGTCGAGTAGATGCAGTTGAACGGTTCCGTCTCGACCACCCGCGTGGTGATGCGCGCGTCCGATCCCGACCCGGAGGAGAACGGATGCACCGCGATGTCAAGCCGCCCCCGCGCCCAGTCATAGCCGAAGGCGGTCGCGAGATCGCGCGCAAGCCGGAGCTGCCCCTCGGTGCCGAAATGCCCCTGCAACGCGGGCGGCCTCACCCCGGACCCCAGCACCGCCGAGCGCAGCGCGACCAGACGCGGGCGCATCCGGTCGAACATCGCCCCCAGGCTTTCCGCCGTCGCCCCCGGCTCGTAATCGTCGATCAGCGCGTCGTAGAGATCGCCGCCTTGTGCGAGGCAGGCCGCCTCCTCACGCCGCAGGCGGATCACGTCGGCAAGCACAGGAAGGAAGGCCGCCACATCGTCATTCGCCCGTGCCTCGGCCCAGATGCCCTGCGCCATCGAGGTCACGCGCGCGATTTCCTGCGCCAGCGCGCCGGGCACCTTCACCATCCGTTCGTGGCTGCGCCGGATGTGGCGCAACTGCGCCTCGGCCACCTCGTCGGCAGGCTCCGCCGCCTCCAGCCACTCGGCGATGCGCGGATCGGTCCGGCGGGCGTGCAGCACGCCCTCCATCGCGCCCATCTCCTCCGCGCGCTGTTCGGCCGCCCCGCGCGGCATGACCGTTTCCTGATCCCATCCCAGCCGCCCGGCCACCTGCCCCAGGGCCTCTGTCTGGCGCTGGAAGGCCATCAACTCGTCGTAAGGCGTCATGCCGTCCCTTTCCGGATCGACCCCGCGACGGGGTATTGGCTGAGGTAGCGGGCGCGCAGGATCAGCACCCACAGGATCACCGCACCCACCTGATGGGTCAGCGCGACATGCAGGGATGCCGCCGACAGCACCGTGGCGATGCCGATGGCGAGTTGCAGGACCAGCATCCCCATCACCAGGTTGAAGGCCCGCCGTGTCGCCAGATAGGACGACTTGCGGCCCCTGAGCCAGACGACGACGCCGAAGGCCAAAAGCAGATAGCCCGACATGCGGTGGATGAACTGCACGAGGCCCGGATTTTCGAAGAACGCGGCCCAGGTGGGCCGCCCGGGAACATAGAAGGCGTCCGCGGGAAAGAACTGCCCGTTCATGTCCGGCCAGGTGGGAAAGGCGCGGCCCGCGTCGATGCCGGCCACCAGCGCGCCCAGCAGGATTTGCAGGAAGGAGAAATGCATCAGGCCCGTGGAAAGGCGGAACAGCTTGTCCTCCCGCCCGCGCCGCGCCTGCATCAGATCCACCTCGCTGCGGCCCAGAAGAAGGACATACCAGGCGATCAACCCGAGGATGGCGAAGGCCAGCCCCAGATGCGTGGCAAGCCGGTAGGAGGCCACATCCACCCTGTCGCCCGTCAGCCCCGAGGACACCATCCACCACCCGATCGCGCCCTGCGCGCCCCCGAGCGCGCCAAGCAGCAGAAGCCGCGAGGTCCAGCCCGCCGGGATTCGCCGCGCGGCAAGGAAGCCCAGGAAACCCACGGCCCAGACCAGCCCGATCACCCGGCCAAGCTGCCTGTGGCCCCATTCCCACCAGTAGATCGACTTGAACGCCTCAAGCGTCATGCCCTTGTTCTGCAACTGGTATTCCGGGCTGGCCTGATACTTGGCAAACTCCGCGTCCCAGGCCGCCGCGTCCATCGGAGGCAGCGCGCCGGTGACGGGCTTCCACTCGGTGATCGACAGCCCCGAGTCGGTCAGCCGCGTCGCCCCGCCGACCGCAATCATCAGCGCCACCAGCGCGAACAGCACGATCAGCCAGACCCGGATCGCGCGGCGCGCGCCCTGCGATCCCTGCCCGATCATCCCGCCCTGCGGGGCTGCGACGGGCGTCTCGGCCCCGACCTCCTGAAAGATGCTGCGCTTGCCTGCCATCGGCCTGCCTCCCGGTTCGGGGGCGGACACTAGGCCCCACGCCCCGCGCCTTCAAGGCCCGAGGCGGCTTTGCCGCAGCCGCGCCTATTCGCCCTGCCGCAGCTTCCAGGCGATCTGGCGCAGCATCCCGTGCAAGCGTCTGCACATCGGCCCGCGTCAGGTTCAGCCGGCCCCACATGTTTCGCAGCGCGAGCTTCATCCCCTCGGCCTTGTGCGGCGGGAAAGAAGAAGCCCGCCGCCTCCAGCCGCTCCTCGAAATGGTCGCCCAGCCTCTCGACCTCGATCCCGGTGGCGAAGTCCGTCCTCGCCAGCGCCATGACCTCGGGGGCCACGACCTCGGTCTGCCGCCGCCATTCGTAGCCCACCAGCAGCACGCATTGCGCGAGGTTCAGCGAGGGGAAGTCCGGGTTCACCGGCACCGTCACGATCGCCTGGGCCAGCGCCACGTCCTCGTTCTCCAGCCCCGCCCGCTCCGGCCCGAAGAGGACGCCCACCCGCTTGCCCTCCGCCGCCATCGCGCGGGCCATCTCCATCGCCCGCTCGGGCGTCACGACCGGCTTCGTCAGCTCCCGCCCCCGTGCGGTGGTCGCGAAGACATAGTCGCAATCCGCGATCGCCGCCGGCACATCGGCGAATAGGGCGGCGGCTCCAGCAGCCGCCCTGCCCCGCTCGCCATGGCGATGGCCTTGCTGTTCGGCCAGCCGTCGCGCGGGTCGACCACGCGCAACCGCTCCAGCCCGAAGTTCAGCATCGCCCGCGCGGCGGCGCCGATGTTCTCGCCCATCTGCGGGCGCACGAGGATGAAGGCAGGCGGGATCATGGGGGCAATCCGTACGGTGGCAGCCGCGCCTGATAAGCCGCCGCGAGCACGGCAGACAAGAGCCAGCATTTTCTGTTCACAAGTATCCTCGGGGGGTGAATTGGCCGCAAGGCCAAGAGGGGGGCAGACGGCCCCCCTGCCCGACCGGGGCCGTGCGCCGCGCCCGATGGCCAAGCCCGCCGATCTGCGCTAGGACGGGCCACCCGCCGCGAAGGAAGCCCCGGATGTCCGAGACCGAACGCCCGCAGACCTACCTCATCACGCCCCCCGGCGTTCGAGCTGGACAGCTTCCCCGACCGCCTCGCGCGCGGTCCTCGACGGCACCGCCATCGCCTGTGTCCGCCTGGCGCTCGCGACGAAGGACGAAGACCGCCTCGCCCGCGCCGCCGATGCGCTGCGCGAGGTCGCCCATGCCCGCGACGTGGCCATCGTGATCGAAAGCCATGTCGCACTTGCCCTGCGCCACGGGCTCGACGGCGTCCACCTGACCGACGGCGCGCGCACTGTCCGCCATGCCCGCAAGGAGCTTGGCGCCGATGCCATCGTCGGCGCCTTCTGCCGCACCTCGCGCCACGAGGGCATGACGGCGGGCGAGGCGGGGGCCGATTACGTGGCCTTCGGCCCGCTCGGCGCATACGCCGCTCGGGCGACGGCAAGCGCGGTGGAGTTCGAGCTGTTCGAATTCTGGTCGGAAGCCATCGAGGTGCCCGTCGTGGCCGAGGGCGCGCTGACCGAGGCGCCTCGTCGCGCAGTACGGCCCCGTCACCGATTTCTTCGGCGTGGGCGAGGAAATCTGGCACCACGACGACCCGCTCGCCGCGCTCAAGGCGCTGCTCGCGCCGCTCGGATAGCCCGCCGCCCTCGTCAAGAGCAACGCGCCCCGGCGAAGGCCGGGGCCTCGACCGCCCTGGACCCGCCCCTTCCGGCCTGCCGCCACGAGCGGCATGCGTTCGGCGCTGACGATCCTCCACCGGAGGATCGTCCGGGCGCAGCGCTCACCCCTCGGGATGCGCGCCGCGCACCGTCGCCTCGCACCAGGCGGCCAGCGCCTTGCGGTCGGCGAAGGCATCCGCCGCTTGCGCCTCGTGCAGCACCACCTCGACCGTGCCGCCGCGCGCCGAGGCAAGGACAGCCAGCAGATGCGGCGCAAACTCCATGTCGCCCCACCAGCCATAGAAACGCGCGTCTATCACCGGGTGCCGGGCGATAGATCACCGTTACCGGCTGAAGCTGCACGACATGCTCCATCCCATGGCGTGAAGAACGCCGCAAACAGCGTTGATTTGAATGGCAGAATCCGGCGCGAATCGGTGCTCGGTGCCCTTCGGGGAAGAACAACAGCCGGTGCCCGGCCCGCAGCCGCTCCTCGAACATCCGTTGCTGCTCGCGCGCCTCGGCCCCCTTGCGGGTGATGAAGACGGTCCCCGTCGCCCGCGCCAGCCAGCCGATCCCGGCCCAGCCCGCCACCTCGGCCTTCGACGACGAAATAGACCCGGTCCACCGCGTTCAGCACGAAGATGTCGAGCCAGGACGCATGGTTCGCCACCACCGCCCCCCGGCCCCGCATCGGGCGGCCCCCGGACGATCAGCCGCAACCCCAGCAGCCACACGGCCGCGCGGCAGACGCCTTGGGTGATCCAGGGGCTGACCGGCCGGTCCAGCCCGCAGAGCGGCCGCTCCACCAGCCGCACCAGCAGCAGCAGGGCCAGCCCGCCATAGACCACGACGGCCAGCACAAGTGCCCCGCGCAGCAACACCCGCAGCCAGCCCGCCGCGCCGATCGGCGGCAGGTCCATCCGGCGCATCCAGCCAGCCGTCGCCGCTCATGCCGGCTGGCCGTGCTTGCGCAGGTAGAACTCGCGGTGCTTGGCGGACATCTGCGCGGTGTCCATCACAAGGCAGACATCGGTCGTGTTGAAGTCGTGGTCGATCCACGCGCCCTCGCCCACGAAACCGCCCAGTCGCAGATAGGCCTTGATCAGCGCGGGCGTCGCCACCATCGCCGCCCGCCGGTCGCATCCTGTCTGCCGGAACAAGGTCCATCCGCTGAAAATGCGTCGGGCTGCGCCCGCACCCGCAACTCGGGCGGGGCGAGGTGGTTGTGGTGCAGGTAGCGACAGCGGCATTGCCAGGCTGCCGGCATCGGTCCCATGGAAGCTCGCCACGCCGAACAGCACCTCGATCCCGCGCTCCAGCACATAGTCGGCCAGCGCGTTCCACAGCCGGAACATCGCCGTTCCGCCGCGATACTCGACATCGACGCAGGACCGGCCCAGTTCCAGCAAGCCGCCGCCCGGACGCGCGCAGCGGCGCTCAGATCATATTCGGTTTCGGAGTAGAACCGCTCGCCCGGACCCAGCCGGTCGCCGGGCAGCAGGCGGTAGACGCCCACCACATCGTCCAGCGCTGCCGGCATCGCGCCGGGTGTCGATCAGCAGCAGGTGATCGAAGATCGGATCGAAGGCATCCTTCTCCAGCCGCGCGGCATGATCCACCAGCGGCCCGTCGCCACCCAGCTCCTCCACGAAGACACGATAGCGCAGCCGCTGCGCAGCCTTCAGGTCGCGATCGTCGGCGGCAAGGCGCAGCACCAGATGGGCGTCGTCGGGAATCATCGGGGCGAACACGGGTCCCTGACCTTGGATCGGCGCAGACGGGGCAGCGCGGCGTGCTGCGGGTGTAGGCACTGGCGGGCGAATTTGCAACACCACCCCGCCTGCGGGTCGCGCGCACAATCGCCAGTTGATCGACGGAAGGCCGCCGCCCTATAACGGCGCGGACCCACCGAACACCGGCAGCAACTCGATCCGCGACCCTTCGATGACGACCTTGCCCGCATGCTCGAAGTTCACGGTGATGCGCCCGCCGATGTTCGACTGGACCTGCCCCAAGCCCCAGTCTGGCCGGTCCGGGTGGCGCACCAGCATCCCCGGTTCCAATATGGCATTCATGCCCATGTTCCGTTCCAGTCCAGAGGATCAATGACCGACAGACCCGACCTCAGCGCCCTCATCGGCTCGCGCATCTGCCACGACCTCATCAGCCCGATCGGAGCGATCGGCAATGGTGTGGAACTTATGCTGATGGATGGCGGTGCCAAGACCCCGGAACTCGCGTTGATCTCGGAAAGCGTCGCGAATGCGAATGCGCGCATCCGGTTCTTCCGCATCGCCTTCGGGGCCGCCGGCAGCGATGCCCGGGTGGCCCGGGCCGAGGTGCAGGCCGTGCTGGCCGAGGTCACCAAGGGCAGCCGCATGCAGGTCGAATGGCAGAGCGACGGCGACCTGTCCCGCCGCGAGGTGAAGCTGGTCTTCCTTGCGATCCAGTGCCTCGAGACGGCCATGCCATGGGGCGGGCGCATTTCGGTCGCGCAGAACGCCGGGCGCTGGTCCGTCACAGGGCAGGCAAACCGCCTGAAGCTGGACCTTGCCCTGTGGGACATGCTGTCGAACCCCGCCGCTCGGGTCGAGATCACGCCCGCCCTCGTTCACTTCGCGATCCTTGCCGAGGATCTGACCCTTCGGGACCGTCGGCTTGTTGCGGAACTGTCGGAAAGCGAAGTGCGCCTGTCGTTCTGATCGGCCATGCGGCGCACGCCCGCTTGACGCGCCAGGGCGCAGCGGGGATCGTGCAGGCGACCGAGCGAAAGGCATAACCTCATGTGGCAGGGCACGTTGCTCCACATTCATACCTGCCACGTCGCTCGTGCCCCGATGCAGGCGCAGGATAGCGCCCGGCTGTTGGCAGGCTCCGGGATCGAGGGCGACCGCTATGCCCTTGCGACCGGCACCTACTCTGCCCTCCCCGATATCCGCGAGATAACCTTGATCGAGGTCGAGACGCTGATGGCCTTGGCACGCGATCATCAGCGAGACCTTGCGCCGCATGAGCATCGCCGGAACCTGACGACCGAGGGCGTTCCCTTGAACCATCTCGTCGGGCGCAGGTTCCGCATCGGCGCGGCTCTGCTCGAAGGGGGCAGGCTGAACACGCCGTGTCGCTATCTGGACATGATCACGGGCAAGACGGTCTGCGATCTCCTCGAACATCGCTCGGGCCTGAATGCCCGTATCCTCGAAGGTGGCACGATCTCCCAAGGCGACGTTATCCGCCCTGCGTGACGGGGCGGCGATCTGCGACGAAAGTGGCTATCGCTTGCGATTGCATCGTGTGCGACTTAAGTGATGCAGGCCTTGCCCCGAAAGCCGCCAGATGACCGCCGCGCCGAAACCCAGCCCGAATGTCGACGACCTGCTCTGCTTTGCCATTTATTCGGCGGGGCTCGCCTTCAACAACTTCTACCGCCCGCTGCTTGGCGAACTGGGCCTGACCTATCCGCAGTATCTCGTCATGCTCTCGCTTGGCGCGAAGGATGACCAGACGGTCGGCGAGATCGGCGAGACCCTGCATCTGGAGTCCAACACCCTGACCCCGCTGCTGAAACGGCTGGAAGGGATGGGTCATATCCGGCGCCTGCGAGACAAGGTCGACGAGCGGCAGGTCCGCATCCAGCTGACCGAGCAGGGCCGTGGCCTTACGGCGCTCGCTGCCAATGTGCCGGGTTGCGTAACGCAGGCGTTGCAGTTGCCGCCCGAACAGATGTCGTCGCTGCTCGACGCGCTGCACGACCTCGGCGCGCGTCTCGCCCCCCGCGACTGACCGCTGCCCGCCCGCCGTCAGCGCCGCTCGCGGTTGATCGGGTAACCGCTTGCAGGGCCACGAAGCGGTTGCAGCAGCATCCGGTCCAGCCGGAGGTCGGCGGGTGTGCGAAACTGCTCGATGCCGATGGTCATGCGCTCGTGCCCGTCGACGGGTTGGGCGCGATAGGTGCCCAGAAGGCGATCCCACCACGGCAAGTTGAAGCCGAAATTGCTGTTCGTCTCGGCGGGCAGGATCGAATGATGCACCCGGTGCATGTCCGGCGTCACCACGACCAGCCGCAACGCCCTGTCGATCGACAAGGGCAGCCGCACGTTGGAATGATTGAACAGCGATGTTCCGTTCAGCAGGACCTCGAAGATCAGCACCGCAATCGCGGGCGGCCCCAACGCCGCAACGACGCCCAGCTTGATCGCCATCGACAGAAGGATCTCCACCGGATGGAAGCGCAATCCGGTCGTGACGTCGAACTCCAGATCGGCATGGTGCATCCGGTGCAGCCGCCAGAGCGCCGGCACGGCGTGGAACATCACGTGCTGGAGGTAGATCGCAAGGTCCAGCGCCAGCACCGCCAGCACCACCTTCAGCCAGAACGGCAGGTCCCAGAGGTTCAGAAGCCCCCAGCCGCGTGCCTCGGTCACCAGGGCCAGTCCCACCGCCGCCACCGGAAAAGCCAGCCGCACGAGGACCGTGTCGATCACGACCAGCGCCAGATTGTTGGACCACCGCAGCAGGCGCGGGATGTCCTGTCGCCGCCGGGGCGCCGCCAGTTCCCAGAGCGCCATGACACCGAGAACAAGCAGGAAGGCGCCAAGCCGGATGACCGGCTCATCCGAAAGGATCGTCTGCTCCATCGACAGCCCTCCTGCATCCCCCTTCGCAGGCTATGCCGGACAGAGTGCCGCGCGACGCGACATGTCCGCGCAGTGGCAGCCCTAGACCCGGATCGTCCCGTCGCCCGTCACCAGATACTTGAAGCTGGTCAGCTGCTCGGCCCCGACCGGCCCGCGCGCGTGCAGCTTGCCGGTGGCGATGCCGATCTCGGCCCCCATGCCGAATTCGCCCCCATCGGCGAACTGGGTCGAGGCGTTGCGCATCAGGATCGCGCTGTCCAGCCGCTCGAAGAACCGCGCGGCGGTCGCGTCGTTCTCGGTCAGGATCGCCTCGGTGTGCTGGCTGCCGTAGCGGCGGATATGGGCGATGGCCTCGTCCACACCGTCGACCAGCTTCGCCGCGATGATCATGTCCAGGAACTCGCGCCCGAAATCGTCGGGCGCGGCGCTGACCGTGCCCGGCACCTTCAGCAAGCTCGCCCTCGGTCCGCACCTCGACGCCCGCCTTCAGCAGATCCTCGATCAGCACCGCGCCATGCTTGGTGTAGAAGCTGCCAGTCGATCAGCAGGCATTCCGCCGCACCGCAGATGCCGGTGCGGCGGGTCTTGGCGTTCAGCACCACGCGGCGGGCCTTCTCGAGGTCCGCGTCGCGGTCGGCATAGACGTGGCAGATGCCCTCCAGATGCGCAAAGACCGGCACCCGCGCCTCGCGCTGCACCAGGCCCACCAGCCCCTTGCCGCCGCGCGGCACGATCACGTCGATATGCTCCACCGCGCGCAGCATGGCGCTGACCATCGTCGCGGTCGCGCGTCGGGACGAGCTGGATCGCGGCCTCGGGCAGGTCCGGCCGGCGCGCAGGCCCTCGACCATGCAGGCATGGATCGCGGTCGAGGAATGGAAGCTTTCCGACCCGCCCCGCAGGATCACCGCATTGCCGGACTTCAGGCACAGCGCGCCGGCATCCGCCGTCACGTTCGGGCGGCTTTCATAGATCACGCCGATCACGCCAAGCGGCGTGCGCACGCGCTGGATGTGCAGCCCGCTCGGCATGTCCCATTCGGCGATCACCGCGCCCGACCGGATCCGTTCTGCTCGGCGACCGAGCGCAAGCCCGTCGACGATCCCGCGCACGCGGCCCTCGTCCAGCCGCAGCCGGTCCATCATCGCGGGGCTCAGGCCCTTTTGCCTCGCCGAAGGCCAGATCCGCGGCGTTGGCGTCGAGGATCTCCTGCCGCCGCGCCCAGACCGCATCGGCCGCAGCGATCAGCGCTGTGCGCTTTGCGCTCGGACGGCGCAAAGGCCAGTTCCGCCGCCGCCGCGCGGGCGCTGCGCCCGATCTCGGCCATCAGGTCGGTGAACTGTGCCGTCCATTGCCTACCCTTGCCTTCTTCCGTTCACAAGTATCCCGGGGTTCTTCGGTACGCAATTGGTCCAAGTTCCAAACGCACGGAATTGGCCGTCGCCCTCACACCACCATGTCGTCGCGGTGGATCAGCGCCGCCCGGCCCTGCATAGCCCAGGATCGCCTCGATCTCACCCGACCGGTGCCCGGCAATCGCCTTCGCCTCGACCGCCGTGTAGCGCACCAGCCCCTTGCCCAGCACCTCGCCCGAGGGACCAAGGATCGCCACCGGATCGCCCCGCCCGAAGCTGCCCGTCACCGCCGCGACACCCGGCAGGCAGCAGCGACTTTGCCCGCCCGCAGCGCCGCCACCGCGCCCGCATCCACCCGCACCTCGCCGCGCGGCTTCATCGCGTTGATCCAGCGCTTGCGCGCCACCTGCGGGTCGCCCTGCGCCACGAACCAGGTCCGGTTGCGCCCCGCCCGCCAGCGCCTGCAAGGGCCGCAGCACCGACCCTTCCATGATCGCCATGGCGCAGCCGCCCGCGACGGCGATCTTGGCGGCCATCAGCTTGGTCTTCATCCCGCCCTTCGAGACGCCCGAGATCGCATCGCCCGCCATCGCCTCGATCTCGGGCGTGATCGCCTCGACCAGGTCGAAGCGCTGCGCCGTCGGGTCTTCCTTCGGATTGGCGGAATAGAACCCGTCCACGTCGCGACAGCAGCACCAGCTGGTCCGCCCCCACCGTCACCGCGATCTGCGCGGCCAGCCGGTCGTTGTCGCCATAGCGGATCTCGTCCGTCGCCACCGTGTCGTTCTCGTTCACGATGGGCACGACGCCCAGACCCAGCAGCGTCTCCATCGTGGCGCGGCTGTTCAGGTAGCGCCGGCGGTCCTCGGTATCCTCCAGCGTGACCAGCACCTGCCCGGTGGTGATCCCGTGCGGCGCCAGCACCTCTTCATAGGCGCGCGCCAGCCGGATCTGCCCCACCGCCGCCGCCGCCTGGCTCTGTTCCAGCGTCAGCGGCGCCGGCCGGCAGCCCCAGCACCTTGCGGCCCAGCGCGATGGACCCCGACGAGACCAGAACCACGTCGCAGCCCGCGCCTTGCGCGCCTCGGCCACGTCCTCGGCGAGGCCTGTCAGCCAGTCGAACTTCAGCCCCGTCACCCGGTCCACCAGCAGCGCCGAGCCGATCTTGACGACCAGCCGCTTGGCCTCGCGCATGTCGGGGGCGGCAAGAGGCATCAGGGCTGCCACGGCGCGTCCTCCACCACCTCCGCCCGTTCGCCCGTGATCTCGGCGTAAAGCGCGCGCAGCACCTCCGGCAGGCCCTTGCCCCGACACGCCCGAGATCACGAAGACCCGCCCGCCCGAGGCCTTCTCCAGCGCCTTGCGGCGGGTGGCGAGCGTCTTGGCATCCAGCGCGTCGATCTTGTTCAGCGCCAGTGATGCGCGGCTTTTCGGCCAGAGCGTCGGCATAGGCCTCCAGCTCGGCCACGATGGTGCGGTAGTCCTTGGTGATGGTGGACGAGGTGCCATCGACCAGATGCAGCAGCACCGCGCAGCGCTCCACATGGGCCAGGAACTGGTCGCCCAGGCCCCGCCCCTCGCTCGCGCCCTCGATCAGGCCGGGAATGTCGGCCATGACGAACTCGTGCCCGTCGATGCCGACGACGCCCAGGTTCGGGACCAGCGTGGTGAAGGGATAGTCCGCGATCTTGGGCCGCGCGTTCGAGACGGCGGCAAGGAAGGTCGACTTGCCCGCATTCGGCAGCCCCACAAGCCCCGCATCCGCGATCAGCTTCAGCCGCAGCCAGATCGTGCGCTCCACCCCCTCCTGCCCCGGATTGGCGCGGGCGGGCGCGCGGTTGGTCGAGGACTTGAACTGCAGGTTGCCCCAGCCGCCATTGCCGCCCTTGGCCAGCAGCACGCGCTGGCCCGACCTCGGTCAGGTCGGCGATCACGGTCTCTTCGTCCTCGTCGAGGATCTCGGTCCCGACCGGCACCTTCAGCACGATGTCGTCGCCCGACTTGCCGGTGCGCTGGCTGCCCATGCCGGGCTGGCCGTTCTTGGCGAAGAAATGCTGCTGGTAGCGGAAGTCGATCAGCGTGTTCAGCCCGTCGACCGCCTCGGCCCAGACCGAGCCGCCATTGCCGCCGTCGCCGCCATCCGGGCCGCCGAACTCGATGAACTTCTCGCGCCGGAAGCAGACGCAGCCCGCCGCCGCCGCCGCCCGAGCGGATGTAGACCTTGGCGAGGTCGAGGAACTTCATCGCAGCAATCCTTCACGGGTCGGGGCTCGAGTCGTTCCCCTACCGCAAAGGCAGGGGAAGGCTCAATCGAGTTTCTTGAGGTAGGTCCAGGTCGGCACGCGGGCATTGCGCGCCACGCTGAAGCTTTCGGCATCGCCGATATACTCGAACCCGCAGTTGGTCAGCACGCGCGCCGAGCCGGGATTGTCCTGGAACACCTCGGCGAAGATCGTGCGCGATCTGCAGCGGATTGGCCTGCACCAGCGCCCGCACGGCTTCGGAGGCGAAGCCGGCATTCCAGAAGGCCGGCGCGACCCAATAGCCGATCTCGGACTGCCCGCGGTCCATCGCCTTCAGCGAGATCACGCCCAGCACCTCGGCCAGACCGGCGGCCGAGCCGTCCATCACCCAGGCCGTCTCGGCCCCGTCGCCGGCCATCATCCGGGTGACGAAGGCCTCGGCCGCGCCCGGCGGCAGCGGATGCGGGATCGACCGGGTGCGCCTCGGCCACGCGCCGGTCGCCCGCGTAAAGCGCGAACAGCCCGGCGTCCGACTTGCGGACGGGCCGCAGCGTCAGCCGCCCGGCGGGAATGGCGACCGGCTGCACGAGCCTTGCCGGCGTCGAGTTCAAGCATCATGGCTTCCCTCCTTCGAAGCGCATGCGGACCCGGCATGTACCGGGTCCGTCGTCCTGTCCGGGCCGACACGTGGCCCGAAGTCGGCGTCTATCCGGCCAAGATGGCGATCGCATGTCAGCGGCCACGACTCCCGCCACTTCCATGCCGGAAACGGAAAGGGGACCGGCCTTCTCGCCGATCCCCCTCTACCTCGCGTTCTGTAAAGGTCGGCTTACTCGGCGGCCTCCGCCACGGGGAGGACGGAAATGAAGGTGCGGCCCTTCATGCCCTTCTTGAAGTGCACGCGGCCTTCGACCACGGCAAAGATCGTGTGGTCGGTGCCCATGCCGACGCCCTCGCCCGGGAACCAGGTGGTCCCGCGCTGGCGCACGATGATGTTGCCCGGAATCGGCGACCTGGCCGCCATAGAGCTTCACGCCCAGACGACGACCGGCCGAGTCGCGACCGTTGCGGGACGAACCGCCTGCCTTCTTGTGTGCCATCTGTCGTTACTCCTTCGCGGCAGCGGCGGCCTTGGGGGCACGCTTCGGTTTCGCGGGGGCCTCGGCGGCGACCGGGGCCGCGGCTTCGGTCGAATGGGCGGCGCGGCGGGCATGCGGCGGTGCTCGCCGCAGCGGCCACGCCACGTCTTTTCGGCACCGGAGGCCAGGATGTCGGTCACGCGCACCAGCGTCAGGTGCTGGCGGTGGCCCTTGGTGCGCTGGCTGGAATGCTTCCGGCGGCGCTTGACGTAGTGGATGACCTTCTCGCCCTTGATCTGGTCGATCACCTCGGCCTGCACGGCCGCGCCGGCGACGAGCGGCACACCCACGGTCAGGGTGTCGCCACCCACCATCAGGATGTCGTTGAACTGGATCTTTGCACCAGCGACGGCATCGAGCTTTTCAACGCGCAGCACGTCACCCGCCTGCACCTTGTATTGCTTGCCGCCTGTCTTGAGGACCGCGAACATGGGTCTTTCCCTTTTCCCTAACCGCGTCCTGTGGCCCCGGCATCGAACCGGCGTTTTCGTCGCCTCGGACAGCGCGCCCCGCAGGGGGCGTTCATGAAACAAAAAGCCCCGGAAGGCCTGCGCCGTCCGGAGATGCGCCCATATCGGTCAAGCGCCCCGGTTGTCAAGCGCCAGGGCGGCGCTCAGATATCCTGCCCCGACAGCATTTCCGCCGCCGCGCGGCCCAGGTCGTGCGAGATGGTCGAGAACACCTCGTCGAAGGCCGCGAACAATGCGCGGTTCACGGCCTGCCCCGGCGGCGGAATGCGAGAAGTCGATGTAGGCCTGCATCTCTTCGTCGGTCAGCGGCTCGTAGGCCAGCATCAGGTACGGGATAGAGCCAGCCCTCGGTCTCGGCCCGCATCTCGGCCTCCTGCGACCAGACTTCGGACAGCATTTCCTCCTCGGTCATCTCGGACCCCGTGAAGGCGCCGCCCTCCGACATGCCCCGGTAGAAGGCGAGATTGGAATTCAGCGCACCCGCGACGTTTTCCTCGACCAGGTCATTCGCCTCGGCGAACCGTTCGAGCAGGTCGAGGCGCGGGTCACGCGTCGCCGTGCATCCGCTCGATGGCGACGCGCGCGGCCTCTTCGACGCTCGGTGTCGAGCAGGGCGCGGCGGGCCTCGATCTCGAGCGCGAGGATGCGCTGACCGAGATCGACCGGAATAGAACGCCGGCGATCGCGCCGAGCGTCTCGGGATCAGGCCCCAGCATGTTTCGAGAAGGCCGTCTCGAACCGGCGTCTGCAGTGTCGGGCGGTCATAGATCAGCGCGACGATCCCGTTCCATCGCGAACCGCCCGCCCCGGGAAAGAGCTCTTCCTCAAGGTCCTGGCCATAGGCGAGGCCCTCTTCCTCCATCACCGCCAGATCGTGTCGGTGCAGGCGCACGCGGCGACGACGTCCGCGACGTCGACGGGTTCGGCCCGCAGCGGCGCGACCCAAAGCAGCGCCGCCAGAAGAAGAGCAAGGAACCGGGCCACCATCATCGACATCCTGTCAGAACCATGGCCCGACAGCAGACTAGGCCATCGCCCTGACGATGCCAAGGTTTTCGACCCTCCGCACGCCGCCGTCGGGCGGCAGTTTCGTGACCCGCCCGCCGCGCCCCATGCTCACCGACAAATCGGGGTTGCAACGCTGCCCGCGCCTCCACTAAATCCCGCCCCCACGACGACCACCTGACGCGGAGAGGTGGCAGAGTGGTCGAATGCGGCGGTCTCGAAAACCGTTGTCGGTTTGCGCCGACCCAGGGTTCGAATCCCTGTCTCTCCGCCACAGGCTTAAGTCGCTGATATCATATATGTCTTATTCGGATTTTGTCCCGGTTTTCCGGGGCTTTGCCGCATGAGTGCGGGCGAGACAGTTCGGATCCTGCTGCCGGTTCAATCCGGGCACAGGGCGGCGCTCCTGCGCATGTTGCGACTGTCGTCGGATGGATGCGAGGGCCTGACTCGGGATTGCGGGCGTCTTCCCCACCAAGACAAGACCGGCATCAGCGATGTCGAGCCTGCGTCGAACCAGGGTGTCTAAGCGCTTCTAGGGGTCGAACTCGATAGGCACGCTCTGTCACGACGAAAACAGGCGGGCGCGGCACGGGCTTCGAGGTGGCGGGGTGAGCGCCGCCTAACGGAGAACCACGGCGTGGAGGGGGCGCAATAAATGCGCAGCCTACACGGGGCGTGGGGTGTTGGGGTCGGTGAATTGCCCCCTCAGGCCGCCTCGAACGCGATCCGGTGGCGCAGGAACTGTGTCGCCTTGTCCGAGACCTTCGCCGGATCGCCGGTTGTGAGGAACTTCGACATCGCTCCCCGACCCCAGGAATTCGGGTCGCCGCTTCAGGTAGTCGGCCAGGCTCTCGGCGACGAGGTTGGCCTGGGAGTAGACCTTGACCTCGGGCCCCAGCGCCTCGGCGAAGGTGCTTCTCCATCAGCGGGTAGTGGGTGCAGCCCAGCACGGCGGCCTGCGGGTGCGGCATGCGGCGCTTCAGCGCCTCGACATGGCTGCGCACCAGCGCCTCGGCCAGCATCTCGTCCCCCGCCTCGATGGCGTCCACCACGCCGCCGCAGGGCTGCGCCTCGACATCCACGCCGATGGCGCGGAAGGCCAGTTCGCGCTGGAAGGCGCGGGACGAGACGGTGGCGGGGGTGGCGAAGAGCGCGACATGCTTGACCGCCACCTCGCGCGGGGGCGAGTTGTCGCCCCACTGGCGTTCGGTCAGCGCCTCGATCAGGGGCACGAAGACGCCGAGGACGCGCTTGTTCGGCGGCACCCAGGTTTCCTGCATCCGCTTCAGCGCGGCGGCCGAGGCGGTGTTGCAGGCGAGGATCACCAGATCGCAGCCCTCGGCCCACAGCCGCTCCACCCCCGCGCAGGTCAGCGCGAAGATGTCGTCGGGCGTGCGGGTGCCGTAGGGGGTATGGGCGTTGTCGCCGTAGTAGACGAAGGGCACATCGGGCAGGCGCTTCACGAGCGCCTGGTGGACGGTCAGGCCGCCGAGGCCAGAGTCGAATACGCCTACCGCCATGATGCCCCCGGACTGCCCGGGCTTCACTGCGGCCCGGTACTTTTCCTCGAACTCGTAGCCGTAGTCATAGGACTTCAGCGGTTCGGGGGAAAGGGCGTAGGTGGCGCGGCGCAGGTACTCCATCAGCGCCTTGGGATCGCCGCGCAGCGCGCGCAGTTCGGTCGAGGGAAGCGGCTGGCCCACGACGATGCGCACAGGCTCGTCGATCCGCGAGCGGAACTCCTTGATCAGCAGGCCAAGGCGCAGGTTGGAATGGACGTGCGAGGCAAGCTGGAAGAGGCGCGAGTTGTGGCCGTGGAAGAAGACCGGCACGACGGTCGCCTCGGACTTCGCGATCATCTTGGCGGTGAAGTTGCGCCAGCCCGGGTCCATCGGATGCGAGAACGGCTTGGCGGCGGTCGAGACGGTGCCGCCGGGGAAGACGCCGATGGCCCCGCCCTCGGCAAGGTAGCGACAGGCAGGCGGCGCGGGTGGCGATGTTCAGCCTCACCGCCTCTTTCGTGTCGTCGAACGAGATCGGCAGGATGACCTTGTTCAGCTCTTCCGCCCGGCGGAAGACCGAATTGGCGAGGATGCGGAAATCGCCCCGGACACGGTCGAGCAGGTGGCCCATCATCAGCCCGTCGAGGATGCCGTAGGGATGGTTGGCGATCACGATCAGCGGCCCGTTGGCCGGGATGTCGGACAGCGCGCCACCGACGATGTCGAGCGACAGCCCGTAGCGCTCGGCGATCACCTGCCAGAACGACGCGGCCCGAGGCGACCTCGCGCTCATACCCTTCGGCGCGGCGGATCAGCGAGAGGCGGCCCGTGGCATTCTCCAGCACCCGGATCAGGGCGCGGCCAGAGCGGGAACGGGCGGACCCGGCATAGGTGATGTCCCGCGTGACCGTGCTTCGTCCCATCTGCGCCTGATCCATCCTCCAGCCCGCTCGGCATAGCCGTTCCGCTTGAGTCTTGCCACAAAAGATGACGCGCGCATGACGGAGACATGCCGTCGCAGGAAGTGGCAGCCATGTTCGGGTTGCAAGGCAGCTATGCGATGCGTAAGTGAGAACCGCAACGGGATCGGGGGCGCGGGCGCAGCGATGGATTGGGACAAGCTGCGGATTTTTCACGCCGTGGCCGATGCGGGCAGCCTGACCCATGCGGGCGAGGTGCTGCACCTGTCGCAATCCGCCGTCAGCCGCCAGATCCGCGCGCTGGAGGAAAGCCTGAACGCCACGCTGTTCCACCGCCATGCGCGGGGGCTGATCCTGACCGAACAGGGCGAGTTGCTGTTCGACGCGACGCAGGCGATGGTCAAGCGGCTCGATGCGGCGGCGGCGCGCATCCGCGACAGCGAGGACGAGGTGTTCGGCGAGCTGCGGGTGACGACGACGACCGGCTTCGGCACGCTCTGGCTCGCCCCGCGCCTGACGCAAGCTTTACGAGAAGTATCCCGGCGCTGAAGATCGACCTGATGCTGGAAGAGCGGGTGCTGGACCTGCCGATGCGCGAGGCGGACGTGGCGATCCGGATGAAGGAGCCGAGCCAGGCCGACCTGATCCGCAAGCGGCTGATGAACATCCGGATGCGGCTTTACGCCTCGCCCGAGTATCTGGCGCAGCATGGCACGCCCGAGAAGCCGGAGGATCTGAGCCAGCATCGCCTGATCAGCCAGCACGTCGGCACGCCGCAGGTGGCGGCAGGGGCGACGCTGGTGCAGGAACTGATGAGCTACGACATCCCGTCGACGCTGACGGTGAACAACTATTTCGGCGTGTTGCAGGCGGTGCTGAACAACCTCGGCATCGGCGTGCTGCCCGATTACCTGACCGAGGATTTCCCCGACCTGGTCCATGTGCTGCCCGAGGTGGAATCGGGCGACGTGCCGGTGTTCCTCGCCTACCCCGAGGAACTGCGCCATTCCAAGCGCGTGGCGGCCTTCCGCGATTTCGTGATGGAAGAGATCTTCGCCTATCGAAAGCGCCAGCAGATGTGATGCGGCTCCTCGCCGGTTCGACGTCCATAGGCTCTGAACATCGGCCTGTTCGGGGTGGAAGCAGTAGCTTCCAATGACAAGCCGATGACAATTCACGACAGTCGGCAGACAAAGTCGTTAGCGCAAACAGAGTTATGCATGAATGACATAACAGCCATGCCGCCTCGGCAGCATGTTCTGTATTGAACCGTGGAGTTCATGCGCCTATCTCCACTCTCGAAGGCGGCGATTGAGAACTCTCTCGTTTCCTTCATACCTCCCTGTTGGACTTGGGCCGAGCTTCTGCTCGGCCTTTTTTTTCGTCTGCGTGTACGGTCGCGGAGTCTGCCAAGGATTTGACCGCTGCTGCGCGCCGAATGCCGAGAAAGGCGGCGTCCGCCGAATTCGTTGCCAGAGCTATGGCGCGATCAAAGGCCGCGAGCGATTCGGCCGTGCGGCCGGCGCGCTGCAAGAGCTCTGCCCGCGCGGCATGGTAGGGCTGGTAGGCGGCCAAGCTCGACCGACAGTACGTCGATCTCGCTGCAAGCGGCGGCAAGGGCACCCGCCTCGGCCAATGCGACAGCCCGGTTCAGGCGCACCACGGGCGTGGGCTCCATCCGCGCAAGGCTGTCATACAACAGCGCAATCTGCCGCCAGTCGGGTGCCGGGTCTTCGACGTGACAGCGCAGCAATGGCGGCCTTGATCTGGAACGGGCCCGGCGTACGGCGCGCCATGGCCGCGTCCAGATGCCGAAGTCCGTCCACGATCGCCTGCCGGTCCCACAAGCGTCCGGTCCTGCGCATCCAGCGGCACCACCGCCCCCTGACCGTCCAGCCGCGCGGCGCGGCGGGCATGGGTGATCAGCATCAGCGCAAGCAGACCTTCGACCTCGGCCTCGCCGGGTCGAAGCTGGTCGAGCAGGCGTGCCAGAAAGATCGCCTCGTCGCACAGCGCCGTGCGCAGCGGCGTATCGCCGTGACTGGCCGAGTAACCCTCGTTGAAGATCAGGTAGATCACCGTCAGAACAGAGCCCAGCCGCTCGGCCCAGGCCTCGGGCCCCGGCACGGCAAAGGGAATGCCGGCGGCGGCGATCTTGGCGCGGGCGCGGCTAAGGCGCTGGCCCATCGTCGTCTCGCGGTCGAGAAAGGCGCGGGCGATCTCGGGCGTGGTCAGCCCGCCCAGCGTGCGCAGCGTCAGGGCGACGCGCGACTTCGGGTCGAGCGCCGGGTGGCAGCAGGTGAAGATCAGGCGCAGACGCTCGTCGGGAATATCCTCTGCGGCCATGTCGGAGGCCTCCTCCCCGGCCAGCACAAGAAGCGCCGCGCGACCCCGGTCGTCGCGCACGGACGCGCGCAACCGGTCGATGGCCTTGCGCTGTGCCACCTTCAGAAGCCAGCCCTGCGGCGAGGCGGGCACCCCCGACCGGCCCCAGTGCAGCAGCGCGGACTCCAGCGCCTCCTGCAGCGCGTCCTCGGCCAGCTGGAAATCGCGCAGCCTTGCGATCAGTGCCGCCAGCAGCCGTCCCCTGTCCTGGCGCAAGACCAGGTTCAGGGTCTGCAGGGTGGGATCGGCCCCGGCGGCACCGGACATGTCAGACGACCGTGTTGGCCACCACCGGGCGCACCTCGACCGTGCCGAAGGCTGCCGAGGGCACGAGTGCCGCGTAGCGCAAGGCGGCGTCAAGGTCGGGCACGTCGATCACGTAGTAGCCGCCCAGATGCTCCTTGGTTTCGGCAAAGGGTCCGTCCATCGTTTCCACCTTGCCGCCCCGCAGGCGCACCGACGTGGCGGTGTCCACCCCTTGCAGGCCCGAGCCGCTGAACTGGATGCCGTCCGCCGCGAGCTTTGCGTTCAGGCTGCCATAGCCCGCAACCCAGTCGTCGAAGGCCGGAGTGCCCCAGACCGGTTCGTTCGCGGGATCGGCATAGATCAGCATCATGTATTTCATCGGTTTGCTCCTTGGTTGCATCGGTGCGGCACATGCCGCGAACGAGGCGATCAAAGCTGTTGATGACTGACGTTCTGGCGTCACCGCGCGACATCAGGACAGTCTGACCACATCGATACACAAAGGACGCTGCAGGTTTGCCGATTTCGACAGGATAGCCGAAAAAATTCTATGCCGTGAGGCCACCTGCGGCCTGCCCCCTTCCCCCACGCCGCGCCTTGTCCTAAGAGGCGGGCCAAGCCAGCCGCAGGGGACTTGCCATGACCGAACCCGAGATCACCCCGGAGCTTGTCGCCGCGCACGGGCTGAAGCCCGACGAATACGAGCGGCTTCTGGGCATCATCGGGCGCGTGCCGACCTTCACCGAACTTGGCATCTTCTCGCGCCATGTGGAACGAGCACTGTTCCTACAAGTCGTCGAAGAAATGGCTGCGCACGCTGCACACCACCGGGCCGCAGGTGATCTGCGGGCCGGGCGAGAACGCGGGCGTGGTCGATATCGGCGACGGGCAGGCCGTGGTCTTCAAGATGGAAAGCCACAACCACCCCTCCTACATCGAGCCCTACCAGGGGGCCGCGACCGGCGTGGGCGGCATCCTGCGCGACGTCTTCACCATGGGCGCGCGGCCCATCGCGGCGATGAACGCGCTGTCAGCTTCGGCGAGCCGTCGCATCCCAAGACCGCGCATCTGGTGAAGGGCGTGGTCGAGGGGATCGGCGGCTACGGCAATGCCTTCGGCGTGCCGACCGTGGGCGGCGAGGTGCGCTTCCACCGCGCCTACAACGGCAACTGCCTGGTCAACGCCTTTGCCGCCGGGTCTGGCGGAGGCGGACAGGATCTTCTACTCGGCGGCCTCCGGCGTCGGCATGCCGGTGGTCTATCTCGGCGCCAAGACCGGGCCGCGACGGGGTGGGCGGCGCGACCATGGCCAGCGCCGAGTTCGACGACACGATCGAGGAAAAGCGCCCGACGGTGCAGGTCGGCGACCCCTTCACCGAAAAGCGGCTGCTGGAGGCCTGTCTGGAGCTGATGGCCTCGGGCGCGGTCATCTCGATCCAGGACATGGGCGCGGCGGGTCTGACCTGTTCGGCGGTCGAGATGGGCGACAAGGGCGGCCTCGGCATCCGGCTCGACCTCGACCGGCGTGCCGGTGCGCGAGACGGGCGATGACGGCCTACGAGATGATGCTGTCGGAAAGCCAGGAGCGGATGCTCATGGTGCTGAAGCCCGAGAAGGAGGCCGAGGCGAAGGCGATCTTCGACAAGTGGGACCTCGACTTCGCCATCGTCGGCGAGACGATCGCCGAGGACCGCTTCCTGATCCTGCATGGGCAACGAGGTGAAGGCCGACCTGCCGCTGTCGAAGCTCGCCTCCAGCGCGCCGGAATATGACCGCCCCTGGGTGCCGACGCCCGCCGCCGCGCCGCTGGCCCCGGTGCCCGAGATCGATCCCATCGAGGGGCTGAAGGCGCTGATCGGCTCGCCCAGTCCTACGCCCACAAGGCCTGGGTCTGGGAGCAGTATGACAGCCAGGTGATGGCCGACACGGTGCGCCGCCCCGGCCTGGGCGCGGGCGTCGTGCGGGTGCATGGCACGGGCAAGGCGCTGGCCTTCACCAGCGACGTGACCCCGCGCTACGTCAAGGCGAACCCGTCGAGGGCGGCAAGCAGGCGGTGGCCGAGGCCTGGCGGAACCTCGTGGCCGTGGGCGCGCGTCCCTTGGCCGCGACCGACAACCTGAACTTCGGCAACCCGGAAAAGCCCGAGATCATGGGCCAGTTCGTCGGCGCGATCCAGGGCATCGGCGAGGCCTGCCGCGCGCTCGACTTCCCGATCGTGTCGGGCAACGTGAGCCTTTACAACGAGACGGACGGCAAGGGCATCCTGCCCACGCCGACCATCGGCGGCGGTGGGCCTTCTCGCCTCTCTCGACGATCTGATCGGCGGGCTGCCGGCAGAGGGCGACGTGGCGGTGCTGATCGGCGAGACGCGGAGCGCATCTGGGCCAGTCGGCCCTGCTGGCCGAGATGTTCGGGCGCGAGGATGGCGATGCTCCGCCCGTCGATCTGGCGGCCGAGCGGCGGAACGGCGAGTTCATCCTGGCGCAGCGCGCACTCATCCGCGCGGCAGCGACCTGTCGGATGGCGGGCTGGCGCTGGCGGCGTTCGAGATGGCCGAGGCGGCGGGCGTGGGCGTCGTGCTGGACGTGGCAGGCACCGGCGACGCTGTTCGGCGAGGATCAGGCGCGGTATCTGGTGGCCTGCCGCAACGAAGATGCCGCGCGGCTTGTCGCGGCAGGGGCCGAGGCGGGCGTGCCAGTGCAGGTCGTCGGACGGTTTGGCGGGGCAGAGGTGACGCTTGGGTGAGAGTTCGGCGGGCCTCTGCCGAACTCTCGCAGCCTCTATCGCAACCGGATTTGCCAAAGCTGTGGCGAGCTAGGTAGCCGCTCGGGGCCTTGCGGGTCGCGCAGGCGCAGCCTAAGTTTGTCGCGAGTGCTGTTTAGGATGCCCTGCCCCATGCCCATGGAAGCCCGCGATATCGAGAACCTGATCCGGGAGACCTTTCCCCGGGCCAAGATCACGATCACGGACCTGGCGGGCGACGGGAACCACTGGTCGGCGGAAGTGATCGACGAAAGCTTCCGCGGCCTGAACCGGGTCCAGCAGCAGCGCGCCGTCTATGCGAGCCTCAAGGGCAAGATGGACGGCGCGCACGGGGAATTGCATGCGCTGGCGCTGACCACCAAGGCGCCGGATTGACACAAGACGCGAAAGGCGACCGAAGCATGTCGACAACCACGGCCGAAGACCAGATCCGCGACACCATCACCCGCAACGACGTCGTGCTGTTCATGAAGGGCACGAAGATGATGCCGCAATGCGGCTTCTCCAGCCGCGTGGCCGGGGTGCTGAATTTCATGGGGGTCGAGTTACCAGGATGTGAACGTGCTGGCCGATGCCGACATCCGGCAGGGGATCAAGGATTTCTCCGACTGGCCGACGATCCCGCAGCTTTACGTCAAGGGCGAGTTCGTGGGCGGCTGCGACATCGTCACCGAGATGACGCTGTCGGGCGAGCTTGATGCCTGTTCGAGGCCAAGGGCGTGACCTTCGACAAGGACGCAGCCGAAAAGATCCGCGCCGCGAACGCCTGATCGCTCCGGCGTCACGCGCAATGAAAAAGCCCCGGTCCTGAACCGGGGCTTTCGTTCTTGGCCAGCAGACAGGCTCAGGCCGCCGTCGCCGAGCCTTTCCTCGACCGCGGCCGCCAGCGCCTCGGCCCGCGCGGCGAGTTCGGCAAGACTGTCGAGAACCGGCACGGGCGTATCCGCCACGCCCGCCCGCAGGCTCGACGCGCGCAATTCCAGCGTCTGTATGTGGGACTTCAGCGCGCGCACCTCGTCCTCCATCGCAGCCATGCGGTCGGCGAGCATCAGCGCGGACATCAGCAGCATCCGCGCCTCGGGCAAGCGGCCCATCTGCGTGACGAGCGGCTGCGCCTCGTTGTCCAGCAGACGCGCGGCGGCGCGCAGGAACTGCTCCTCGCCAGGCTGGCAGGCCACAAGGAAGGTGCGCCCGCCGATGATGATGTCGACGTCAGGCATCCTGCATGTCTCCGATCAGCGGTTTCAGTTCGGCAAGGATCTCGTCCAGTTCCGCCGTCTCGCTCAGGCGGGTGGCGCGCAGGGCCTCGAGTTCGGCCGACCATCGCCTTGTTCAGAAGGTGCGGTTCGGCCAGCCCCTGTGCCTGCGCCTCGCGCAGGCCACGCATCGTTTCGCGCAGGTGGATGACGTTCTTGCGCATCCGCTTGACCTCCAGGCCCTGCGCATCGAGCTGCCGCGTCAGGCTTTCGACCTTGGCCTCGAGCGCCGCGATCTGCTCGGCATCGCGATCCTTCAGGCTGCGAAAGCGTTCCTGCAGCTGGGCGTTCGCGTCCCGCTCGGCCTGAAGCTCGTCCGACAGGCGGGCGGCGTCGGCCGATCCGGCGTCGGTCAGCGCGACGCGCACGGCATGTCCGTCGACCGCTTGCCCGATCCGCTCCAGCGCCGCGTTGATCCGGCGCTCCAGTTCGTCAATCTCGCTCATCGGCCATGTGTCCCCCGTATTGCCCGATCTCGCGCCTCTGGGCCTTGGGGCCACTTCTTGCGGGCGAATCGGGAACGCATCCATCTTGGGCGATCTTAGCGCAAAGGCAAAAGGCTTTGCGCGGCCTTTCGGCCCAACGGGTTGCGGGCTGTGCTTGATCTTGCCGCACGGGCTGTTATGCAGCGGCCAATTCCCCCACCCGACCCGAAAGGATCCGAGCCTTGGACATCGCCACCCTGCGCGCCCAGCACCCCGACCACTGGAAGAAGGCGGCCGCGATCCGCGTGCTGACGCTGGATGCCGTGGCCGCCGCCAATTCGGGCCATTCGGGCATGCCGATGGGCATGGCCGATGTGGCGACCGTGCTGTTCGAGAAGCACCTGAGCTTCGATGCCAGCGCGCCCGACTGGCCGAACCGCGACCGCTTCATCCTGTCGGCGGGCCACGGCTCGATGCTGCTCTATGCGCTGCTGCACCTGACCGGGCTACGCCGACATGACGCTGGAGCAGATGAAGAACTTCCGCCAGTGGGGCGCGATCACGGCGGGCCACCCGGAATACGGCCATGCCAAGGGGATCGAGACGACGACCGGGCCGCTGGGCCAGGGCATCGCCAATTCGGTCGGCTTCGCCATCGCCGAGGAAAGCCTGCGCGCGCGGTGGGGCGCGAAGATCATCGACCACTACACCTACGTCATCGCGGGCGACGGCTGCCTGATGGAAGGCGTCAGCCAGGAGGCGATCGCGCTGGCGGGCAAGCAGCAGCTGTCGCCGCCTGATCGTGCTGTGGGACAACAACGGCATCACCATCGACGGCAAGGTGTCCATCGCCGACGTGACCGACCAGAAGGCGCGCTTCGCGGCCAGCGGCTGGGACGTGTTCGACTGCGACGGGCATGACCCGGTGGACATCGACCGCGCGCTGACGGCGGCCAAGGCCTCGCCCCGCCCGGCCTTGGTCGCCTGCAAGACGCATATCGCGCTCGGTTCCTCGGCGCAGGACACGTCGCAAGGGCCATGGCGCGCTGACCGACGCCAAGCTGATCGCCGACACCCGCGCGGCCTATGGCTGGGACCACGGGCCGTTCGAGATCCCGGCCGACATCCGCAAGGCCGGTGGGCAGCCATCGGCGCGCGCGGCCGCGCGGCGCGCGAGGCGTGGGAGGCGCGCTTCGCCGCCCTGCCCGCCGCGCAAGCAGGCCGAGTTCACCCGCATCATGTCGCGGTGCGAGCGCATCCGCAAAGCTGGCGCAGGTGATCCGGGCGCGTGAAGAAGAAGGCCGTCGAGGCACCGCAGAAGGTCGCCACGCGGCGCGTCGTCCGAGATCGTGCTGGAGGCGGTGAACCCGGTGCTGGGCGAGACGCTCGGCGGCTCGGCCGACCTGACGGGGTCGAACAACACCAAGACCGCCGATCTGGGCGTCTTCGAGCCGGACAACCGCAAGGGCCGCTACATCTACTACGGCATCCGCGAACATGGCATGGCGGCGGCGATGAACGGGCTGGCTTTGCATGGCGGCATAAGGCCTTACGGCGGCACCTTCATGTGCTTCACCGACTATGCCCGCCCGTCGATGCGCCTGTCGGCGCTGATGGGCATTCCGGTCGTCTATGTGATGACGCATGACAGCATCGGGCTGGGCGAGGACGGGCCGACGCACCAGCCGGTCGAGCATCTGGCGATCAGCCGCGCGACGCCGAACACCTGGGTGTTCCGCCCCGCCGACCTGGTCGAGACGGCCGAGGCCTGGGAACTGGCGCTGACGTCGAAAACGACGCCCTCGGTGCTGGCGCTGTCGCGGCAGAACCTGCCGGCCGTGCGCACTGACCCACACCGGGCAGAACATGGTCGCGCGCGGCGGCCTATGTGCTGGCCGAGGCCGAGGGCAAGCGGCAGGCGATCCTGATGGCGACCGGGTCCGAGGTCGAGATCGCGCTGAAGGCGCGCGAGTTGCTGCAGGCCGAGGGGATCGGCACGCGCGTCGTGTCGATGCCCTGCTGGGAGCTGTTCGAGGAACAGGACGCGGCCTGGCGCAAGCAAGGTGCTGCCTGCCGGGCCGGTGCGCGTGGCCATCGAGGCGGGCATCCGCTTCGGCTGGGACCGCTGGCTTTTCGGCGAGGGCGGCAAGCGCGAGAAGTCGGGCTTCGTCGGCATGCACGGCTTCGGCGCCTCGGCCCCGGCCGAGCGGCTTTACAAGGAGTTCGGGATCACCGCCGAGGCGACAGCCGCCAAGGTGAAGGACCTGCTGGGGCTATAGGCCCCGGCACATCAGGGTCTGCCAAACACAGTGACGCCCGCGACACTTGCAAGATCGTTGCGGGCGTTTTCGTCTTCGATCTCGTCCGCGTCGTCTGGGTCTGCGCTGCCGTCGTCCTCGACGTCGTCATCGTCCAGATCGTCATCCTCACCGTCGCCCTCTTCGTCGTCGAGGGCGGGCTGGTCGGGAAGGCCGTCCTCGTTGATGTCCGGGTTCATCGTTGCCCGCGCCGACGCTGCATCGAGGCTGTCCGAGGTCACGTCGGCGTCGGCAGTTGATGCATCCGGCAGATCCGTGACGGGCACCTCTTCCTCCGGCAAGACGCCCCCGGTGTCCGAGGCGTCGCCATCCGACCCTCTGATATCGTCATCCTCGTCGGGGTAGGTCCGTTCCTCGCCCTGGTCGACCAGCGTGGGGAATTCGCCGAAGATTCCGCATCAGCGCGGCCTCCTCGACCACGGTGTCGGTCCGATCCTCTGGATCGAGCCGCCCGGCCAGTGGGTTCTCTTCGATCGCGATCAGTTCGCGCGCCTCCTCGGTGAAGCGGTCCCGGGGGCCGTCCGGGGCGCCCTCCTCGATCCAGAGGCGTTCGGCGCGGTCGCGCACGCGCTGCTCCCAGGCGGCAAAATCTTCGCGGTTCATGATGGTGGCCCTCGTGATGTGGTCCCATGCAGAACACGCGAAGCGCCGCGGAAGTTCCTGCGCGGCGGCGGCAAGCCGCAAACGCCGTGCAGGAGTTCAGACGCTGTGTGCCTCAGTGCTGCGCCTGCTTGCTGCCCGTCACAAGGCCGATCAGCGGCCCGATCACCCGCGTCGCGACCGGGATCAGCAGCAGCCCCAGCACCAGGCCGAACACACCGTTCAGCGCGGCAGCGACAAGCCATTCCACGGCCGCCTCCGCCTGGGGCACGGCATGGCCTGCGGCTGCGGCGAGGTCGTGGATATGATGGGCCAGCCAGCCCCAGCCCAGCACCTCGAGCCCGTGGGTCACGATGGAGCCGCCGACCCAGAGCATCGCCGCGGTGCCGACGGTCGAGAGCAGGCGCATGAAGGGCGGCATCCCCTTGACCAGCCCGCGCCCGAGCGCCCGCGTCGGGCGCAAGCGCTGCCCTGGCCGGCCATGTGCAGGCCGATGTCGTCCATCTTCACGATCAGCGCGACACCGCCATAGACGAAGGCGGTGATGCCGATGCCGACGACGGCCAGCGTGACCGCCTCGGTCACCAAGCGTGCTGTCGGGGATGGCGGCGAGCGCGATCGTCATGATCTCGGCCGACAGGATGAAATCGGTCTTGATCGCACCGGCGACGCGCGTCTTCTTCCAGATGCGCGGGATCGCGGGTGTCGAGGTCTGCCTCGACCTGCGTCGTCGCCATGGGGAAAGAGCAGGTGGAACACCTTCTCGGCCCCCTCGAAACACAGATAGGCCCCGCCCAGCATCAGCAGCGGCGTGATCGCCTGCGGCAGGAAATAGGACAGCAGCAGCGCGGCAGGCAGCAGGATCACCAGCTTGTTGAAGCAGCGAGCCGCGCGCGATGCGCCAGATGATCGGCAACTCGCGGGCTGCCTCGAAGCCATGGACGTATTTCGGCGTCACCGCGGCATCGTCGATCACCACGCCCGCGGCCTTGGACCCGGCCTTGGCGGCGGCGCCTGCGATATCGTCGACCGAGGCGGCGGCCACCTTGGCGATGGCCGCAACGTCGTCGAGTAGTGCCAGAAGTCCGCTCATGCCCCGTCCCGTCCGTTTCGCCCTGCCCAACCTATCGCGACCCGCGCAGGTGGCAATCCCAATGCCGGCTTCCCGCCAGCCAAGCCGTCGGCTAACGTCAAGGTCCGCTCGCCGTTCCCGAACAAGGACAGGCATGCTAGTCCGATAGCGATGTCCAACCGCATCGACATCCTTGCTCGGCGGCTGCGTGCTGGCCCTCATCCTGCTCGACCGTGCTGATCTCGGGTGGCGACGGTCACCGCTCTTCCTTGTCAAAAAAGCTGCTGGACCTCGTGGAATATCTCGCCTTCTGGCGCTAAGGTCGCGCCGCAACGGGCCGGAGCCGCAACTGTGGGCCTCGGTTTGCACGCCACCATCCGCCCGATCCGCCCTCGCGGCGCGGGCCACGAAGGAGAACAGCATGACGGTCAAGGTGGCAATCAACGGCTTCGGCCGGATCGGGCGCAACGTGCTGCGCGCCATCATCGAGTCGGGCCGGACCGATATCGAGGTGGTGGCGATCAACGACCTCGGCCCGGTCGAGACCAATGCCCACCTTCTGCGCTTCGACAGCGTGCATGGCCGCTTCCCGGTCGACGGTGACGACGGGGCCGGACTGGATCGACGTCGGCCGCGGTCACGATGCAGGTGACGGCGATCAAGAACCCGGCGGAGCTGCCCTGGGCGCAACGTCGACATCGTGATGGAATGCACCGGCATCTTCACCTCGAAGGAGAAGTGCCTGGCGCATCTGGAGAACGGCTCGAAGCGCGTGCTGATCTCGGCCCCGGGCGACGGCGCGGACAAGACCATCGTCTACGGCGTGAACCACGACACGCTGACCAAGGACGATCTGGTCGTCTCGAACGCCTCCTGCACGACGAACTGCCTCAGCGCCGGTGGCCAAGGTGCTGCACGACGCGATCGGCATCGAGAAGGGGATGATGACCACCATCCACTCCTACACCGGCGACCAGCCGACGCTCGACACGATGCACAAGGACCTCTACCGCGCCCGCGCCGCGGCGCTGAGCATGATCCCGACCTCGACCGGGGCGGCCAAGGCCGTGGGGCTGGTGCTGCCGGACCTGAAGGGCAAGCTCGACGGCTTCGCGATCCGCGTGCCGACGCCGAACGTCTCGGTCGTGGACCTGAAGTTCCTCGCCAAGCGCGCGACCACGCGTGGAAGAGATCAACGCCGCGATCAAGGCGGCGGCCGACGGGCCGCTGAAGGGTATCCTCGGCTACACCGATCAAGAACGTCTCGTCCGACTTCAACCACGACCCGCATTCGTCGATCTTCCACATGGACCAGACCAAGGTGATGGACGGCACGTTCTGCTCGATCCTGTCCTGGTACGACAACGAATGGGGCTTCTCGAACCGCATGGCCGATACCGCCGTGGCGATGGGCAAGCTGATCTGAGCCAAGGGTTTCAGGCCGGACACACATTGTGACCGCCTGACAGGCCCAAGCCGGTAGGCAGGGGGCGGCGCGGACGCTAAGCGGGGACCATGGATCTTGTGGTCATCCTGGGCGTTCTTGCCGCCCTCTTCATCTTCATCGGCCTCAGCGAGCCGCTGGCCGAGCGCTTCCGCCTGCCCGTCACGGTGATCCTGGCCGCGATGGGCATCGCCATCGGGGCGGGGGCGAGCTTTTTCTGGTTCACCGACCTGACGGACGCGCTGAACCCGGTGGCACTGGCGATCCTGCGGCTGCCGATCTCGTCCGACGTGTTCCTTTACGTCTTCCTGCCGACGCTGATCTTCCAGGTCTCGCTGACGATCAGCTTCCGGCGGATGCTGGACGACTGGGTGCCGATCCTCGTGCTGGCCGTGGTCGCCGTGGCGGTGGCGACGGTCGTGATCGGCTATGCGCTGCTGCCCTTCGCCGGGCTGCCGCTGATGGCCTGCCTGCTGATCGGGGCCATCGTGTCGACCACCGATCCCGTCGGCGGTGGTCAGCATCTTCCGCGGCACCCCTGCCCCGCAACGGCTTGGCCGGATCGTCGAGGGCGAAAGCCTGCTGAACGACGCGGCGGCCATTGCGCTCTTCGGGGTGTTCATCGGCTTCGTCACGATCGGTGCGGAAAATCCCGGCCTCGGCGCGGCCCTCGCGCGGTTTCCCTGGCTGGTCGTCGGCGGGTGCCGGGGCGGGCTGGCTTCTGGCGCGGATCGCGGTCGAGGTGATCGCGCGGCTTGGCGAGTATCCGCTGGGACAGATGTCGATCTCGCTCGCCGTGCCCTATGCGAGTTTCATCGTGGCTGACCACGTGCTGGGCGCCTCAGGCGTGATCGCGGTGGTCGCGGCGGGACTGACGGTGAACATTACCGCGCCGGGGCGCATGTCACCCCCGGCCTTCGCCAAGCTGTCCGACACCTGGGACTTGCTGGCCTACTGGTCGGGCTCGCTGATCTTCATGCTGGCGGCGATCCTGATCCCGCGCCTGCTTGCCGACCTGCGACCGTCCGACTTCGGGCTGATCGGGGTGACGGTCTTGGCAGCGCTGGCGGCGCGCGCGCTGATCCTGTTCGGGCTTCTGCCGCTTCTGACACTCGCGCGCCTGTCGCCCAAGGTCGAGACGGCCCTATCGGCTGGCGATCCTCTGGGGCGGCCTGCGCGGGGCGGTGACGCTGGCGCTGGCGCTGGCGGTCACGGAAAGCCAGGGCGTCCCGCCCGAGATCAAGCGGCAGGTGGGCATCATCGCGACGGGCTTCACGCTGTTCACGCTGCTGGTGCAGGGCACCACGCTGCGCCTCGTGATCTCGCGGCTCGGGCTCGACCGGCTCTCGCCGCTGGACCGCGCGCTGTCGAACCAGGTGGTGGCCGTCGCGCTGCAGTCGGTGCGCGAGACGGTGGCCGAGACGGCGCGCGAGTTCGGCCTGCAGCGCAACATCGTGCGCGACGAGGCGAAGCGGTTTGGCGAACGGCTCGACCAGGCGGTGGCCGAGGCGGACGAAGGCCAGGACATCCTGGACCGCGACCGCGTCACGCTGGGCCTCGTGGCGCTCGCCGGGCGCGAGCGCGACCTGATCCTCGAGGCGTTCCGCGACCAGCTTGTGGGCGGACGCGGCTCGCCGACCGGCTGCTGACCGAGGCGGACAACCTGATCGAGGCGACGCGGACCGGCGGGCGCAGCGAGCTATCGCAGCGCCGCACGCCGCGCGCTGCGACCGGGGCGCGGCCACCGGCTGGCCGAGGTGCTGCACAACGCGGTTGCGGCATCTCGGGGCCGCTGCAGCGCGAGACGACCGACCGCTTCGAGCTGATCGTGGCGCTGACGCTGATCCTGCGGCAGCTTCACGGCTTCATCGACAGCCGCATCCTGCGCATCCACGGTCGCCGCGTGGCCGACCTGCTGCACGAACTGGTCGAACCGCCGCGAGGAGGAGACGCAGAAGGAACTGGAAGGGCTGCGCCTGCAATATCCCGGCTATGCCGACGAGATGGAGCGCGACGTGATCCGCCGCACCACGCTGCAGCTGGAAGCAGGCGGAATACGACCAGCTGACCCAGGACGGGCTGATCGGGCCGGAACTGCGGCAGGAACTGATGGCCGGGCCTCGCGCGGCGGCGGCGCGCGTTGCAGGCGCGACCCGCGCTGGACCTGGCGCGTGCAGAAGACGGAACTGGTGCGCCTGTTTCCCGCTGTTCGAAGACGATGCCCGAGGACGCAGCGCGCACGGCTCGCCGCCCAGCTTCGCACCGTCTATGCTGCGCCGGGTGACGTTCTGATGCGGCGGGACGAGCGGCCGCGCCGCGTCTGGTTCATCGCCTCGGGCGCGGTCGAAAGCGTGCAGGCGGGCCAGAAGAACCGGCTGGGACGGGGCGAGATGTTCGGGCAGCTGTCGGTCCTGCTCGGGCAAGCCGCGTCGCGCACAGGTGACGGCGATCACGCATTGCACGCTGCTGACGCTGGACGAGACCGCCTTTCTGGAGCTGGTCCGCGGCAATCCGGCCTTTGCCGAGGCCGTGCAACAGGGCGCAGACAAGCGGGGCGTGAAGATCGACATCGCAGCGCTGGCAGCCGCCAACGCCCCCACGCGGCGGGGGCTGACGCTTCGTTTGCGCTCCGCAAGGGACGGCGCGCGATTGCCGGATTAGGCATGCATTCATCGTCACAGGCATGCACTGAGCGCATGGCGCTACGGTCGATATGGGCGTTGTTTGCGCTAACAGTCATTCCCACATCATGACCACGGGCCGGAAAAGCCCGCAGGACGAAAGGAAAGACCATGTTCACCGTGATTGAAAAGCTGATGACAGCCGCCCGCAACCAGGCGCGCTATCGGCAGACGCGGGACGAGATTGCGCGGATGCCGATGGATGTGGCGCTGGACCTGGGGATCTACCCCGGCGACGCGCACGAGATCGCCCGCAAGGCCGTCTGGGGCAAGTGACAAAAGCGCACGCAGCCGATTTGCAGGATGAGGGCGGTCCGTTCGGGCCGCCCTTTTTCGTCATGCCAGCCCCCAGAGCGCGGGTTCCGCGAACTCGACCGAGGTGCCCGCCGGATCGCGGATATAGAGCGATTTCGCGCCGCCCGGCCAGACAGGACCAACAGATGCTGACCGCCGCAGCGCAGAACACGAGAGGCCGGCAGGTGTTGCACCCGCTCAAGCCGATGACCCGGCGGACACCTCGCCCGACCGTTTCGATGAAGGGCAGTCCATACGGGGCTGCCCTTCTGCGTTTCGGCGATCAGTCCAGACCCCAGAGCCTCGGTTCGGCCAGTTCGACCGACGTGCCCGCCGGGTCGCGGACATAGATGGAACGCACGCCGTTCTCCCATATGTGTTCGTGCTCGATGGCGATGTCCAAGGCGCGGAAATGCTCGCGCCATGCGGCGAGTTCAGCCGCATCGCGGACGCGGAAGCAGACATGCCCCTGCCCTTCGGTGCCGTGGCGCGGAATGCCGATGGCGGGGTCGTTCCTGCGGGAATGATCGGGGTTGAAGACCAGCAGCATCTGGCGGCCGCAGACCAGAAAGACGAAACGGTCGGGAACCGAGGTTGCAACGCGCAATCCGAACACGCCGGATAGAACCGCTCGACCGCACCGGTTCCATCGACCGCACAGATCGCGGGCGTAGAGAACCGTCTCGAGGATTCCGTCGGGTGGTCGCCGCCCCTCCACTCAGCGAAACTTCGCCGCCAGCGCCTCCTGCACGGGCGGCGTCACGAACTTCGACACGTCGCCGCCGAGCCGCGCGATTTCCTTGACCAGTTTCGAGGCGATGGCCTGACGCCGGGCATCGGCCATCATGAACACCGTCTCGATGCTGGCATCGAGCGCACGGTTCATGCCGACCATCTGGAATTCATACTCGAAATCCGCCACGGCCCGCAGGCCGCGGATGATGATGCTGGCCCCCACGTCGCGGGCACAGTCGATCAGCAGGTTCTCGAACGGATGGACGACGATCTCGCCCCCGGTCTTGCGCGACGATGGCGGCGCATTCCGCCTCGACCATCGCCACCCGCTCTTCCAGGCGAAAAGAGCGGGCCCTTGTCGCGGTTGATGGCGACGCCGATCACCAGCCGGTCCACCAGCGCCATCGCGCGCTGGATGATGTCGGTATGACCCAGCGTGACCGGATCGAAGGTGCCGGGATAAAGACCGATGCGCATGGGAACTCCCCTTCTGCCCCGGCGCCACGCAACATTATTGCGCGCGCGGATGCAAGCCGCAAAGCGCAGGCGTCAGAAGCCCTTGATCATCCCCTCCAGCGCGTCCTTCTCCATCGCCAGTTCCGACAGCCGCGCCTTCACCACGTCGCCGATCGAGATGAAGCCGACCATCTCGTCGCCCTCCATCACCGGCATGTGGCGGAAGCGGCCGTCGGTCATCTTCTGCATCACATCGGTCGCCGGTCCGACCGCGTGCAGGCGACGATCTTGCGCGTCATCATCCGTTCGACCCGGTCGGTCAGGCAGGCGGCCCCGCGCCGGCCAAGTTCGCGCACGATGTCGCGTTCCGACAGGATGCCCTCGACATGCTTGCCGTCGGGCGAGACGACCACGGCCCCGATGCGCTTGGCGGCAAGAACCTCGACGGCTTCGGCAAGCGTGGCCGAGGGCGGCACGGTGACGATGGCCATGTCGCCCTTGAGTTTCAGGATCTTCTGGACAGTCATTCGATCCTCCCTCGAATGTAGATCAGGCTGTGCCTCGGGCAAGCCCCTGTCAAGTCAGCGCTTCAAGCCGCAGGCACTTCGCGGCGCAGACCCTGGCGAGCACGGTCGGCAAAGCGGTTCATCCGCTCCACCCGCCGGTCGTCGGCGTGGCGGATCAGCCAGAAGGCGCGGGTCAGGCTGATCTCGTCCGGCAGCACCTTCACCAGTTCCGGGGCCGAGGGCATGCGCAAAGTCATGCACCACGCCCACCCCCGCCCCCTGCCGCAGCCAGTTCAGCTGCACCGAGACCGAGTTCGAGGCCAGCGGCACCTCCGGCGCGCCGATCTCGGCCAGGTAGTCGAGTTCCTTGTCGAAGATCATGTCGGGGATGTAGCCCACCACGCGGTGCCGGCTCAGGTCGGCGCGGCGTCAGCGGTGTGCCGTGGCGCGCCAGATAGTCGCGGCTTGCGGCCAGATGCAGGCGGTAGTCGGTCAGGCTTCTGCACCGTCAGCCGACCGGCCGGCGGGCGGCGAGACGGCGATGGCCATGTCGGCCTCGCGCCGCGACAGGTTGAAGACGCGCGGCAGGGCCACGATCTGCACCTCCAGCCCCGGATTCTCGTCACAGATCGCGGCGACCACCTGCGGCAGCAGGTAGTTGGCGCAGCCATCCGGCGCGCCGATGCGGATCTGGCCGCGTCAGCGCGCCGGTCCCGCCGCGCAACTCTTCGACCGCGCCGGCCATCGCCTGCTCGGCCGCTTCGGCATGGGGCATCAGGCGCGCGCCCTCGTCCGTCAGGGCATAGCCTTGCGGGACTTTTGGCGAAAAGGCGGGCCGACAGCGCCTCTTCCAGCCGGGCGATGCGGCGGCCCACGGTGGCCGGGTCGATCTTCAGCGCCTTGCCCGCGCCCGACAGGCTTTCGCTCCGCGCCACGGCAAGGAAGATGCGCAGGTCGTCCCAGTCGGCCATCCGCCCCCCTTGCATTCATGCAAAACGCCTTTGAAATCTTGCCGCTGTTCCGCGCATTTCTGCAAGGCTATTGTCCGCACAGATTTTGCGCCGGGAGGATGCGATGCAAGGAACTGACCCACTGGATCAACGGCAAGCACGTGAAGGGCACGTCGGGCCGCTTCGCCGATGTCTTCAACCCGGCCACGGGCGAGGTGCAGGCCCGCGTGCCGCTGGCCTCCAAGGCCGAGCTGGACCATGCCGTCGCCGAGGCCGCCAAGGCGCAGGTGAAGTGGGGCGCGACCAACCCGCAGCGCCGCGCGCGGGTGATGATGGAGTTCGTCCGCCTGCTGAACCGCGACATGGAGAAGCTGGCCGAGGTGCTGTCGCAGCGAGCATGGCAAGACCATGCCCGATGCCAAGGGCGACATCCAGCGCGGGCTCGAGGTGATCGAGTTCTGCATCGGCGCGCCGCACCTGCTGAAGGGCGAGTTCACCGACAGCGCAGGCCCCGGCATCGACATGTATTCCATGCGCCAACCCCTTGGCGTTGCAGCCGGAATCACGCCGTTCAACTTCCCCGCCATGATCCCGATGTGGAAGATGGGCCCGGCGCTGGCCTGCGGCAACGCCTTCATCCTGAAGCCGTCCGAGCGTGACCCTTCGGTGCCGCTGATGCTGGCGCGAACTGATGCAGGAGGCGGGCCTGCCGGATGGCGTGCTGCAGGTGGTGAACGGCGACAAGGAAAGCGTGGACGCGATCCTCGACAACCCGCATATCGGCGCGATCGGCTTCGTCGGCTCCACCCCGATCGCGGAATACATCTATGGGCGCGGCTGCTCGAACGGCAAGCGCGTGCAGTGCTTCGGCGGGGCGAAGAACCACATGATCATCATGCCGGACGCCGACATGGACCAGGCGGCGGATGCGCTGGTGGGCGCGGGCTATGGCGCGGCGGGCGAGCGCTGCATGGCGATCTCGGTCGCGGTGCCGGTGGGCGATGCCACGGCGGACGCGCTGATCGAGCGGCTGATCCCGCGGATCGAGAAGCTGAAGGTCGGCCCCTATACCGCTGGAAACGATGTGGATTACGGCCCGGTCGTCACGGCGGCGGCCAAGGCCAACATCCTGCGGCTGGTCGAAAGCGGCATCGCGCAGGGCGCGAAGCTGGTGGTCGACGGGCGCGGCTTCAAGCTGCAGGGCTACGAGGACGGCTTCTTCGTCGGCCCGCACCTCTTCGACCACGTGACGACCGACATGGACATCTACCGGAAAGAGATCTTCGGGCCGGTCCTGTCCACCGTCCGCGCCAAGACCTATGAAGAGGCGCTGGGCTACGCGATGGACCACGAATACGGCAACGGCACCGCGATCTTCACCCGCGACGGCGACACGGCGCGCGATTTCGCCAGCCGCGTCAACGTCGGCATGATCGGGATCAACGTGCCGATCCCGGTGCCGCTGGCCTATCACACCTTCGGCGGCTGGAAGAAATCGGCCTTCGGCGACCTGAACCAGCACGGCCCGGACGCCTTCCGCTTCTACACCCGGACCAAGACCATCACCTCGCGCTGGCCGAGCGGGATCAAGGAAGGCGCGAGCCTGAACTTCAAGCCGATGGACTGACGCGCGGCGCGCCGCGGGCATATCTGCGTTGTCTCCCCCGGGCGGGCGGATCATTCCGCCCGGAGGAGGTTATCTGGCAGCGGGCACGGACCCGCGCGAGCCTCTAGCTCCGCTTGCGCGACCGCAGCGCCGCCAGTCCGCCGACCGCGCCGAGCAGCAGGACGCCAGCGGCGGGAAGCGGGACCGGTGCGACCGTCTGGTGAACATCCGCGTAAATCTTGAGATAGCTCTTGCCGCCTTCAGGGTTCGTCCACTTGATCTTGTCGTAGGAGTCGGTCAGGTCATCCAGCGATCCGACCTCCCCCACCTCGAACGAGAACCCCGTCAGTTTCACGCCGTCTCCCAGGTCGTAGGGAAGCACCAGATTGTAGTCGCCGAAGCTCTTGCCTACGATCAAATCGGCCGTGCCGCCGTGGACGTTCAGCGTGTTGGTGACGTCGAACTTGACCGAGTCAATGGCGGCGAGGACCGACGGGGACGTGATGTTCAGGCAAAGGTTGGCAAAAGCCCTGAAGGCACTGTCGTTCAGCCATGTCAGCGTCGAGGCATTGTACCATTTCAGAAGGCCGATCTGGACCTTGTTCGCGCCCTCGACGAGAACCTCGCTGAACGAGAAGTCCATGATCGTCAGCGTGCTGGTGGGGTACTTGCCCCAGGTCAACTGGGTGTCGTCGCCCTGGCTGCTGTCAACGATGTCGACCGTCCAGTTCTCGTTGTCCAGGCCAGTGAACTTGCCACTCGTCTGACCCGAGAAGGTCGCGGCAAGGCTAGCCGTGGCGGAAAGTGCGATCGCGAACGTGGTCGCAAGAACGTGCTTCATAATCTTGGTCCTTTGTAAGCCGGTCCGTCAAATGCGGTGAGGTCAGGAAGACACAAACTTGGCGTCCGAAGAACAAGATTCCGCCATATTCGGTTCGCTTCAACTTGCGCTTGAAAAACTGATCACGGTCAAGAAACAGCGACGCAGTCTGCGCCGTACTGTTGATTTCTCTGACAAACCCGTCCGAATCACACGTCGGCGCACATCTGCGGACGCAGGCCTCTCGCGTTGAAGTGGTAACTGGGATGCGCTGGACCTTCCCGAGCTGGCTCTGGCGGACCTGCACAGCCCCGGGATGCGCTGAACGTGCGTTGCGTTCACCCATCGCAAAGGCTGTTCGATGTTTGTGAACGCAGTCCTGGCGTGGCCTGATTGGCTTTCGGCCGAGGTCGAGCCGCCGCCACCGAGCCGCCGATTGGTTCAACAGACGACGAGGATCCGCAAAACGAAAGGGCGGCCCGAGGGCCGCCCTTCGTTCATTCGTCGAGTGGGAAGGCCTCAGGCCTTCTTGCGCATCTTCAGCGCGCCCAGTCCACCAAGGCCGGCGATCATCAGCCAAGCAGCAGCGGGGAGCGGAACTTCGTTCGGCGGTGGCGTGCACCATCAGTGGCGATGTGAGTATGCACGACGAATTGGACATGAGTCATTCGCCGAGTTACTCGAGACCCGAGGTTGACCATGTACCCGTGCACAAGTTTGCTCCAAAGCTGCACGACGCCGTGATCGATCAAACAGCGCATCACGTGCTGGATTGCTTCGAGTTGCAACAGCACTAGTCCCTATGCCAGTCGATTTGCCAAGGCAATCGAACCAAGGACGCGCACCAGGTACACAATTTGAGCATCCATCGGATCGGTAACCTCAGGCTCAAGGGACTGCCAACGGTCGGGTCGCCCGAATCGACTGATACCACGCGTCCAGACTTCCGAGTTGAAGCGTCGATTGTCACGGAACCGTTCATCCCGGTGGGTCTGACGTAAAACATTGTCCGATGGTAACATCGCCAGCACGAGTCGTTAACTGAACCGGCCGTGCAACCGATCGTCGCGGCATCGGCAGTTTCCGCCAGCGCAATGAAGCCCGATCGCCGAGGCGACTCGAGAACGGCAAATGTTCTGTTCTGAGATGTCATAGCAAACTGCTTATACGTGTCCTGAGCCTCCATAGTAACCGAGTATCTGCCCTACCTACGAACACATTTCCGCCATCATTACCAAAATACACGCTCAGGCGGCGAATCACAACGTGGAAAGCACGTCCAGTTCTCTTCGCGCGTGTTCACTCGAACAGAGACGCTTCGCACAACGAGCAATGCGCGCACCTCGACGGTCACAGTTCATGCGAATCACTTGATATGTTGGCCGACTTTCAAACGCGCAGACGCCTCGCGATCAGGGCGCGTCTTGCGCCCGCAGAAGCCGACGAATACTCTGTCTCGCTTGCCGCCCACCCCCACCGGCCGCCGCACTGCCCGCGCCAGCACCTCGTCCAGCGGCACGCCCGGCGAGATCACCCCCAACCCATAGAGATACCTCGGGAAATACCCCGACAGCAGCACGTCGCGGTCCAGCGGGATGCCCGGCGACAGCGCCCGCGCCAGCTTCCACGGCACGGTCGTGCAGTTCGTCGTGGCCGTGTTGTACCACTCGGGCGCGATCGAGAGGGTATCGGCCAGCGAGAGGTATTCCAGGAACAGCTCCTTCGCCTTGCCGGGCCGCAGCGTAAGGGGGAAGAGCGAGACCGTCTCGACCGGGTCCTTGCGGATGTCGGTGCGCAGGCGGATCACGTCGGACTCCTCGGCGGCGATGATCACCAGTTCGTAGCGGCGGAAGAACCCGGCGAGGGCCGAATAGGCCTCGCCCTCCTCGCGCCGGATCTCGGCGGAGAAGACCACGTGCTGGCCGTCCTCGAACCCGAAGCCGATCATCACATGGGCGATCTTCGGATTGCCCCAGGTCGAGGTGAAGAGGTCGACCGAGGTGATCTGGTCGATGTTGTAGCGCCGCGTTTCCCAGCGGGGGGTGAAGTCCGTCTCGCTGCGCCAGTCGAAATTGCGGACGTTGGATAGGATGGCGATGTTGCCCTGCACATCCGAGGTGACGCCATGCGCCACATCCACGGCCCAGTTCCGGTCATTCGACGCGCGCAAGGTGGAGTACCAGCCAAGCGCCACGGCGGTTGCCAGAAGCGCGCCCGAGCCAGACATGGCCCGTCCTGCCCTGCACCCAGAACCGGACAAGCGCGGCCGCGACGAGCGCCACAAGCACAAGCGCTGCGATGCGCAGCCAGCCGTCATAGTGGAACCACAGCGCCATCGACAGAAGCAGCAGCCCGGGAAGGATCAGAAGCGCCTGAACCAGCCGCACCGCCCAGCCACCCCGCCGCCCGGGCACCGCGCGCCCCTGCACCGTCTCGATCATGCGCCGCCCCCGCCCGATGATGACGGCACCCTGACAGCTTCGCGCGCCGCCCGCTACGCTTTCGGATAGAAGGGCGGAAGGATCGTGTTCATTCCGCCGCAACGCGCCTCGGGTTCAGCATCGGCTTCAGGTAGCGCCCGGTATGGCTGCGCTCGACCTTCGCCACATCCTCGGGCGTGCCGGTCGCCACGATCTCGCCCGCCGCCATCGCCGCCTTCGGGGCCGATGTCGATGATCCAGTCGGCGGTCTTGATGACGTCGAGGTTATGCTCGATCACCACGACCGTGTTGCCCTGTTCGACCAGTTCATGCAGCACTTCCAGCAGCTTGCGCACATCTTCGAAGTGCAGGCCCGTGGTCGGCTCGTCCAGGATGTAGAGCGTCCGGCCCGTGGCGCGGCGGCTCAGTTCCTTGGACAGCTTCACCCGCTGCGCCTCGCCGCCCGACAGCGTGGTCGCCTGCTGGCCGACCTTGATGTAGCCAAGGCCCACCTGCACCAGCGCATCCATCTTCTCGCGGATCGCTGGGCACCGCCTGGAAGAAGTCCTGCGCATCCTCGCACCGTCATGTCAAGAACGTCGGCGATGCTCTTGTTCTTGAACTTTATTTCCAGCGTCTCGCGGTTGTAGCGCTGGCCCTTGCAGGTCTCGCAGGTGACATAGACATCGGGCAGGAAGTGCATCTCGATCTTGATGAGCGCCGTCGCCCTGGCAGGCCTCGCAGCGCCCGCCCTTGACGTTGAAGCTGAAGCGCCCCGGCTGATAGCCGCGCGCCTTGGCCTCGGGCAGGCCCGCGAACCAGTCGCGGATCGGGCGTGAAGGCCCCGGTGTAGGTCGCGGGGTTCGACCGCGGAGTGCGGCCGATGGCGCGCTGGTCGATGTCGATGACCTTGTCGAGATGCTCGAACCCCTTGATCGTCTCGCAAGGCGCGGGCGTCTCGCGCGCGCCGTTCAGGCGGCTGGCGGCGGTCTTGAACAGCGTCTCGATGGTCAGCGTGGACTTGCCGCCGCCCGACACGCCGGTGACGCAGACGAACTTGCCCAAGCGGAAACTCGGCCGTGACGTTCTGCAGGTTGTTGCCCGTGGCCCCGACGACCGTCAGCTTCTTGCCGTTGCCCTTGCGCCGCGTCCGCGGGCACGGCGATCTCCCGCGCGCCGGACAGGTACTGCCCGGTCATGCTGGCCGGATCCGCCGCGACCTCGGCGGGCGTGCCGTGGCTGACGACCTGCCCGCCATGCACGCCCGCCCCCGGCCCCATGTCGAAGACGTAATCCGCCTCGCGGATCGCCTCTTCGTCATGTTCGACCACCAGCACGGTGTTGCCCTGGTCGCGCAGGTTCTTCAGCGTGGTCAGCAGCCGGTCATTGTCGCGCTGGTGCAGGCCGATGGAGGGTTCGTCCAGCACATAGAGCACGCCGGTCAGGCCGGACCCGATCTGGCGACGCCAGCCGGATGCGCTGCGATTCGCCGCCCGACAGCGTGCCTGCGTTACGGCTGAGCGTCAGGTAGTTCAGCCCGACATTCACAAGGAATCCAAGGCGTTCGCGGATTTCCTTCAGGATCGCGCGGGCGATCTCGTTCTTCTGCGCGGTCAGGCTGTCGGGCACGGCCTGCGATCCAGGCATAGGCCTCGGTGATCGACATCTGCACGACCTGCCCGACATGCAGCCCGGCGATCTTGACCGCCAGCGCCTCGGGCTTCAGCCGGTAGCCGTGGCAGGTGCCGCAGGCGCGGTTGTTCTGGTAACGCTCCATTTCCTCGCGCACCCAGGCGCTGTCGGTCTCGCGGTAGCGGCGTTCCATGTTCGGGATGACGCCCTCGAAGACGCGGCTTCACCTCGTAGATGCGGCCGCCCTCGTCATAGCGGAACTGGATTTCCTCGTCGCCCGAGCCGTGCAGGAAGACCTCCTTCACCGTTTCGGGCAGGTCCTTCCACTTGGTCTTGCGGTCGAAGCCGTAGTGCTTGCGACAGCGCCTCGATCGTCTGGGTGAAATAGGGCGACTTCGACTTGGCCCAGGGCGCGATGCGCGCCTTGCAGCAGGGTCAGGTCCTGGTCGGGCACGACAAGGCGTTCGTCGAAGAACAGCTCCACCCCCAGCCCGTCGCAGGCCGGGCAGGCACCGAAGGGCGCGTTGAAGCAGAACAGGCGCGGCTCGATCTCGGCGATGGTGAAGCCGCTGACCGGGCAGGCGAATTTCTCGGAATAGGTGATGCGCACCGGCTCGCCCTCGCCCTCGCCCGGCGCGGTCTCGACGATCGCGATGCCGTCGGCCAGGTCCAGCGCGGTGCGGAAGCTGTCGGCAAGGCGCGTCTCGATCCCCTCCCGCACGACGATCCGGTCCACCACCACGTCGATGTCGTGGCGGAGCTTCTTGTCCAGGGTCGGCGGGTCCTCCAGCTCGTGGAACTGCGCCGTCGACCTTGACGCGCTGGAAGCCCTGCTTGCGCAGGTCCAGGAATTCCTTGCGGTACTCGCCCTTCCGGTCGCGGATGATCGGGGCCAGCAGGTAGGCGCGCGTGCCCTCGGGCATCGCCATCACGCGCGTCCACCATGTCCTGCACCTGCATCGCGGTGATCGGCAGGCCGGTGGCGGGCGAGTAGGGCGTGCCGACGCGGGCGAAGAGCAGGCGCAGGTAGTCGTAGATCTCGGTCACCGTGCCGACGGTGGAGCGCGGGTTCTTCGAGGTCGTCTTCTGTTCGATGCGAAATCGCGGGCGACAGGCCCGAGATGTGGTCGACATCCGGCTTGCCCATCATGTCGAGGAACTGGCGCGCATAGGCCGACAGCGACTCGACATAGCGGCGCTGCCCCTCGGCATAGATCGTGTCGAAGGCGAGGCTAGGACTTGCCCGAGCCCGACAGCCCGGTGATCACCACCAGCTGGTCGCGCGGAATGTCGACGTCGACGCTCTTCAGGTTATGCTCGCGCGCGCCCCGCACCTCGATGAACTTCTGTTCGGCCATTGGCAGCAGCCCCCACGATCCCAATCGCGATACATAGGCGGGCGCGACCGAGTCTCCAATCGGAATATGTGAACATAGCATGAACGACGGCGGTTTTCGCGGCAAGTGCCCTCGCGTTCATTCGCCGGTCCGTCGCCTGGTCGCCTGAATGGCATGGATGGCGATGCCGCCGAGGCAGAGCGGCACGGCGAAACCCACCACGCCGCTGACTCCGAAGGCCGAGATCAGCAGCGCGAGGAGCGGCGTTCCTGTCGTCGTGCCGAGGTTGCCAAGTTGCGCGACCGCGCCCGAGGCCAGCGACCGGTCCCCTGCCGAGGCGTTCAACTGAGGGATCGCGGCAAAGGACGCGCCCTGCACCACCCCAAGTGCCGCGGCCAGCAGCAATGCCCCGGCCAGGCGAACACCCTCGACCTGCCATCCCACCCCCATGATCACGGCCCCGACAAGCGCCAGGGCGAAGCCGCCCTGAACCATGCGAACCGCGCTGACGCTCCGCAGCAGCCACACGCCCAGGGTCAGCGAGACGGCGATGCTGACCAGAGGCATGGCCGAGGCGAGCAAGCGCACGCTGCTGTCCCATCATCGGGCGGCAGCAGCGTCAGGATCGCGACGTAGAGGATCGTGTAGAAGAAGAACCCCGTCGCCGGGGCCGCGATGCGGGGCGAGCGATAGATCGTCGCGTGCTGGCCGATCACGCCGGCAAGGGTAAGCGGCGGCGGCGGCGGCAGGACGACGCGCGGAAGCAAGACCCAGAGGATCGCCGCCATCGCCGCCATGTAGCCGGCATGGGCCAGGAACAGGCCCTGCGGCCCCTCGGCGGCGAGCGGCGGCCCGACCAGCGCCAGCCCCGCATAGGACACCCCGAAGAAGCTGGACCACAGCGTCATCGCCAACCCCTGATACCGCTGGCTCGCGGCCTGGGCGATCATCACCGGGCCGACGACCACGATGGCCAGGTGCGATACGCCCTCCAGCACGCGGCTGGCCATCATCAGCGGATAGGCGGGCATCAGCGCCTGAAGCGCCGACAGCACCGCCCCCATCAGCAAGCGCCACCAGCATCACAGGCCGCAGCCCGAGGCGTTGCACAAGGATGCCCGCCGTGGTGCCGAACATCAGCCCGACCATGCCCGACGACCGACACCATCAAGCGCGACGCGACCCGGACCGCCATAGATCGCGACCAGATCGTCGTAGAGGACGCTGATCTTGCCGAACTGCGCCGCAGCCCCAAGCCCCGCGCCCAAAGCGCCACGATCAGGAAAGCGGGATGCCGCGTCATGCGCCAAGGGCTAGCAAAGGGCGCGGGCGGCTTCCATGCGAAAACGCGGGGGGCACCCCCCGCGCTCAGAAGTGCAGCGCGCGACCGTAGGCGTCCAGCACCGCCTCGTGCATCATCTCGCTGAGCGTCGGGTGCGGGAAGACGGTCTCCATCAGTTCCGCCTCGGTCGTCTCCAGCGTGCGGCCGATGACATAGCCCTGGATCAGCTCGGTCACTTCGGCGCCGACCATATGCGCGCCCAGCAAGCTCGCCGGTCTTGGCGTCGAACACCGTCTTGATGAACCCCTCGGCCTCACCCAGCGCGATCGCCTTGCCGTTGCCGATGAAGGGGAAGCGACCGACCTTGATCTCGTGTCCCGCCGCCTTGGCCTTTTCCTCGGTCAGGCCGACGCTGGCCACCTGCGGGTGGCAATAGGTGCAGCCGGCGATGGAGTTCGGCTTGATCGGGTGCGGATGCTGCCCTGCGATCAGCTCGGCCACCATCACGCCCTCATGGCTGGCCTTGTGCGCAAGCCAGGGTGCGCCGGCGATGTCGCCGATGGCATAAAGCCCCTCGACGCCCGGTGCGGCAGTATTCGTCCGTCACCACATGGGTCCGGTCGATCTTCACGCCCAAGCGCCTCGAGCCCGAGGTTCTCGACGTTGCCGACGATGCCGACGGCCGAGATCACCGTGTCGAACTCCATCGTCTCGGTCTTGCCGCCCGTCTCGATATGCGCGGTCACGCCGACGCCCGGCTTGCGGTCCAGCTTCTTGACCGCCGGCCTTCTCCAGGATCTTCATCCCCTGCTTGACGAAGCTGCTTCTTGGCGAAGGCGCTGATCTCGGCATCCTCGACCGGCAGGATGCGGTCCATCACCTCGACCACCGTGGTATCGGCCCCGAGCGTGTTGAAGAAGCGACGCGAATTCGATCCCGATGGCACCCGAGCCGATGACCAGCAGCTTCTTCGGCATCCGCTTGGGTTCCAGCGCGTGGCGGTAGGTCCAGACGAGATCGCCGTCCGCCTCCAGCCCCGGCAGCTCGCGCGCCCGCGCGCCGGTCGCAAGGATGATGGCGGGGGCCGTCAGCGTCTTCGGTCGCCCTTGTCGGTCGTGACGCTGACCTTGCCCTTGGCCGGGATGGTCGCCGTGCCCATGAAGACGGTGATCTTGTTCTTCTTCATCAGGTGGCCGATGCCGCCCGACAGCTGCTTGGCCACACCGCGCGAGCGGGCGACGACGGCGGGCAGGTCATAGCTGATGCCGGTCGCGCCCAGCCCGAATTCCTTGGCGCGGTGCATCAGGTGGAACACCTCGGCCGAGCGCAGCATCGCCTTGGTCGGGATGCAGCCCCAGTTCAGGCAGATGCCGCCCAGGTTCTCGCGCTCGATGATGGCGACCTTCTTGCCCAGTTGCGCCGCCCGGATGGCCGCGACATAGCCGCCGGGGCCCGCAGCCGATCACGATCACGTCGAAGGTCTTGGCAGCCATCGGTTCCCCTCCTCTGGAAAAGTAGTTTGCCATTAAACTATTTCTGCCTCGCCAGCAACGCAGGCCGCGCCGCAGCCCCTTTCGCTCAGCGCATGGCTTCCGCCTCCAGTCGCCGCACGACCGCGCCATAGCCGCCTTCGGCCAGAAACGCCTCCTCCTCGGGCGTGCTGATCCGGCCCAGAGCGGCGTTGCGGAACGGGAAAGCGGCCGAAGCGCGCGATGATCTCGTGATGGGCGCGGGCGTGCAGCACGTTCTCGGCCCCCGTCTCGGGCAGGCGTTCGGTCATCAGGACGACTGCAGAGGTCCTGATCGGCCAGATCCTCGCAGTGCTCGAACGGGCAGGTAGAAGAACTGCCGCTCCGGCTCGGGCGCCCCCATGTCCCAGCCTTCGTCCAGCGCCCGCCGCGCCGCCGCCCGCGCCTGGGGGTCGGTGGCGAAGGCCAGCGCCGTGCCGCGATGGATGTTGCGCGGCAACTGGTCGGTCACGATCAGATAGGCGAGCGTGCCCACGGTGCCGTCCACCCAATGCTCCAGCCCACCATCATGCGCCGCCTGCCAGAGGTCGAGGAAACGGTCGCGGCAGAGGGCGTCGATCTCGTCGCCGCCCGCATACCAGCCGTCGGGACCGAGCTCGCCCAGCCAGAAGTCCAGAACCTCGACCGGGTCCGCCATCGCCGTCCTCCCAAGACGCCCCTACCCTGACAGGTGACGCGCGCGGCGGCAACCGCCCCGTCAGGTGCGCGGATCGGCCCGGTCCACCACGGCCTCGACCGCAAGGCCCGAGGCCGAGGGCGAAATCGGCGCGAAACCACCCGCACTGGGGGCTGAGGCGCGCCGCGTCATCCGCCACAGCGCGTAGAGCGCCAGCGCCCCGAACAGCAGCGCCGATGAACAGGAAGAACCCGCCCGGACCCACCTGCGTCCATCATCCAGCCCGCCACCACCGGCCCGCCGATCGCGCCGAGGCCGTTCAGGAAGATCATGCCCGCGCTCGCCGCCGGCATCTCCTCTTTCGTCAGGTAGTCGTTGGTATAGGCGATCAGCAGCGAATAGAGCGGGTTGATGACGCCGCCCAGGATGACCGCCGACCCCACCAGCACCGGATAGGGCAAGGTCAGTGCAAAGCTCAGCATCATGGCAACCGACCCGATCACCGAGACCCCCAGGATCAGCTTGCGGCGGTCCATCCGGTCCGACGCCCAGCCGATGGGATACTGGAACACCAGCCCGCCCAGATACATCGCGCGCGATGAAGATCGGTGATCTGCTGCACCGACAGGCCGATCATCGCCCCCCAGACCGCCGCCATCCCGAACATCGCGGCAAAGATGCCCCCCGTCAGCAGCATCCCCGCGCAGCCGAGCGGCGAGATGCGGAAGAGGCGGCCAAAGGCCAGCGGCTTGATCGTGTCGAAGACCGGCGCGGGGGTGGCGGCCAGCAGGATCGGCATGAAGGCCAGCGAGACGAGCACCGAGGGCAGGATGAACAGCACGAAACCCGACGGGTCGGGGATGTTCAGCAGCGCCTGGCTGGTGATGATGCCCACCATCTGCACGATCATGTAGAGCGACATGCGCCTGCCCGCGCGTCTCGTTCGTGGCGGTGTTGTTCAGCCAGCTTTCGGCCGTGACGTAGACGCCCGCGAAAGCAGAACCCGATCAGCGCCCGCATGATCGACCAGGACGATCCAGTCGGGCACCACGGGGTAGAGGATCAGCACCGCCGAGATCAGCGAGCCGAGCGCCGCAAAGACCCGCACATGGCCGACGCGCCGGATCATCTCGGGGCGCCAGGCGCGAGCCGAAGAGGAAGCCCACGAAATAGGCCGACATGACGTAGGAAATCTCGTAGGTCGAAAAGCCCACCTGCGTGCCCCGGATGCCCAGCAGCGAGCCCTGCATCCCGTTGCCGATCATCAGCAGCATCACGCCCAGAAGCAGCGGCCAGGACGAGGCCAGAACTTTCAGCATGTCCGTCTCCGCCCGACCGTTTCCGGCACGTTATCCCATCGCGCCCGCGCCCGACCGGCACCTGCGCGACCCCTCAGCGCCTGTCCCCGTCAGGGATCAGCAGCGACGCATCGCCATAGGAAAAGAAGCGATACCCTTCGCGGATGGCATGATCATAGATGCGCTGCATCCGCTCCTCTCCCATCAGCGCCGAGACGAGCATCAGCAGCGTCGATTTCGGCAGGTGGAAGTTGGTCATCAGCGCATCGGTCACGCGGAAGCGGTAGCCGGGATAGATGAAGATGTCCGTCGTCGCCGCGCCAGGGCCGCATCGTGCCGTCCGGGCTGGCCGCGCTTTCGATCAGGCGCAGCGCGGTGGTGCCGACCGGGATGATCCGCCCGCCCGCCGCCCGCGTCGCGTTGATCTCGGCGGCCGCGGCCTCGGTCACCTCGCCCCATTCGGCGTGCATCTGGTGGGTGGTCACATCCTCGACCTTCACCGGCAGGAAGGTGCCCGCGCCCACATGCAGCGTCACTTCGGTCAAGCTCGACGCCCTTGGCCACCAGCGCCGCGCAGCAGCGCCTCGTCGAAATGCAGCGAGGCGGTCGGGGCGGCGACGGCACCCGCGTGGCGGGCAAAGACCGTCTGGTAATCCTCGCGATCCGCCGCATCGGGCGCGCGCTTCGCCGCGATGTAGGGCGGCAGCGGCATCGCCCCCGCCTCGGCCAGTGCCGCGTCGAAATCCTCGCCCGTCAGGTTGAAGACGCAGGCGCAGGTCGGTCTCGCCCTTCTCGGCCACCGTGGCCGACAGCGCGTCGGAAAAGCGGATCACCTCGCCCTGCGCCAGCTTGCGCAGCGGCTTGGCCAGCGCGCGCCAGCCCTCGGCCGCCGGTTCCAGCAGCGTGACCTCGACGCCGCGCCTCGACCTCGCCCTGCCCGGTGATCCGCCGCCGCGTCCCGGTCAGGCGGGCTGGAATGACCTTGGTGTTGTTCAGGATCAGCCGGTCGCCGGGGCGGAAGACCTCGACCAGATCCGACACGCGCAGGTCGCGGATCGCGTCGCCTTCGGCCAGCAGCAGGCGGGCCGAGGTGCGCGGGCCGGGCGGGGCGGGTGGCGATCAGGCGCTCGGGCAGGTCGAAGTCGAAATCGGACAGTTTCACCGGAACTCGTTCCTCTTGGGCTGGGCGCGCTTTGGCGCATCCGACCGGAACATCTCGCGGAACATGCCCGGTGTCAGGATCGACAGCGGGATTGACCGAAACCTGCGGATCGTCAACCGATCCCGTCAGGTCGTAGTTGAAGCCGAAGACCCCCTCGCCCGGTCTGGTCAGCACGCTGCCGATCTGGTTGATCAGGTAGATGGGCGAGATCACGCCGCGCATGTTCAGCGTCCGGGATGTCGTGGCATAGCTTCCCTCCATCGACACGCCGAGCGACGCGCCGACCGCCGATCCGCGGCTGACAACGATCCCCTCGGACGAGGTGCGGAACTGCGCCTCGGCCGAGGTGAAGACCAGGCCCGAGTCGTTCAGCTGCTCCAGCAGCCCGATCACGCTGATCGCCCCCAGCAACTCGGCCAGCACCGGCGCGTCGCGCACCGAAATGTTGCTGATCCGCGCATCCCCGTCATACTCGCCGGGTCTGCCGCGCGGGCGCAGCGTCAGGTCGAGCGCACCGCCCCGCGCCGTCGAGAAGATGCCCGAGGCCGCCAGCACCGCCCCCGCATCGTCGGACAGGATACGCGCCGCCGTGCCGCCCGAGGCCGGTGCCACCGCCCCGCGCACCGGGGCCCTGCCGTTGACCGAGGCCACGAAGTCACCCGCCATGCCGCCCGCCGAGTCGAAAGCGCCCGGTCAGGTCGGTCAGCGCGATTCCCTGGGTGATCTGCAACGTGTCCAGCGTCACGTCGATCGGCAGACCGGCCCCGCCCGCCCCCGCGCCGGACGGCAGACGCCGCAGGTCGATCCGCCCGCCAGTAATTGCGACCCCCACCGGCTGGCCCGCGCCCTGCCCCGTGATGTTCACCGAGGCGTCGAGCCAGTCGCCGCTGACGACCCGTCCGAACTGCGCCACGTCCAGGCTTCCATCGTCGCGCAGGGCGACGCTGCCCTCGGCGCTGACATTGCCCGAGGCGAGGCGCAGCGAGTCGATCGAGACAGGCTTGCCCAGCCGACCCAGAAGCTCGAACTCCGCCGCCGCAGCCGCGTCCTTTGCCAGGCCGATGGGCGCAAACTTCAGGGCAACACCCCTGAGGTCCGAGGTGACGCGGAAGCTGCCGCCGCCCTTCTCCAGGTCCATCATCAGCTGGCCCTTCCCCGCGCCACTCACCGCGCCCGCAGGCAAGCGCACCGAGAATTCGTCGAGAACGGCCTGCGAGATGTCGACCGTGCCCTCGACCCGGCTTCTGCCCTTCGCGTCGGGTCCAAAGGCCTGCGTCCATGCCGCGTCGAACGGCGGCCTGGCCCAGCAATCCCGGCCCGCTGATCGTCATGCCCGCATTGTCCGCCGTCAGTCGCAGCGCCTTGGCCGTCAGCACCTTGCCCTTCACCAGCTTGTCCGAGCTGACGTCGGTCAGCCGCCCCTCGACACGAAAGGTCACATCGTTCGTGCCGATCTTCGGGCGCAGCGGCATCCGCATCACCGCCGTCGTCTCGGCCCGTCCCTCGGCCACATCGACCGGATAGCCGGCCTTGGTCAGGAAGCGGAACGGCGGCTCGTCCAGAAGCGACAGCGCAGCCGTCACGCTGCTCTGCGTCTTCAAGCGTCATCTCGGCTTCGGCGGGTTTCTGCGTGATGTCCAGCACCTTGAACACCGACCCCGAGGCGTCGATCCGCCCGCCCAGTGCCGGGGTCACGCCGCCCCGCTCCAGCACCACGGTATAGCGCGTGCCGATCAGCGTCGAATAACCGTAGCCGTCCTTGATCGGCGGCAGGGTGCGCAGGAAGCGCACATCGGCCCCGGCGAATTCATAGCCCAGCGACACGACCGGCTCGGCGCCGGGCCGCAGCCGCACCCCGCCCCGCACGTTGAAGAGCAGCCCTTCCTGCACATTGGCCACCAGCCAGGCCCGCGTCCTGGGCACCAGCGCCAGCGGCCAGAGCGCAAGCAGCCGGTCATGGCGGATCTCGTTCATGCTGACATCGAGCGCCACGCGTCCAGCCCCGCGCATCGGCCGACGGCCGCGCCCTTGGCCACCAGCCGCGTCTTCCCCTCGGTCAGCGACACCTGCCCGATGTCGATCGCGGAACGGGTCGAGCCGCAGGCGGAGGTCGATCGCCCCCTCGCTGAAAGGCAACCGGCGCCTCGAACAGGCCCTCGGGATCGACCGCAGGTCGCGCGACCTGCACCTGCCCGATGAAGGAGTCCGGCAGACCCGTCCCCAAGCGCCGGGCGCCCGCATGACCCCGGATGCCTTCAGGCGCAGCGAGGCGCTTTCCACCGACAGGTCGCTGAAGCTGATCGTCTTCGCCACCGGATCGAGCGAAAAGGCAAGCCCGGCCCGGTCGAAAGGGATCGCGACGCTGCCTTCGGTCGGATGCAGCGCGCCCGTGGCGATGTCGAGCGTGCCCGAGCCGGTCCGCACGCGGCCCGCCTCGTCCAGTTCCACCGCAAGGCTGCCCGAGATCGGCGCATCCACCACGCCCAGCCAGGCGCAGCGCCGGGGCCTGCGTGGCAAGGTCGGCCGCCGCCACCTGGTCGACCGTCGCGGTGATACGCACGGCGGACGAAGCCTTGTCGCTGATGAAGGTCAGCGTGGCACGCGCCGGGGCCGCACCGCCGCCGACAAGCCCGAACCCCAATTCCAGCGCGATTTCCCGCGCCCGGTTCTCGAGACGTCAGCCGTCCGTCACCCACCTGCCAGACGCGGCCCGCGCGGCGGTCGTCGAGGGTCAGGGTCAGCGCCTCGGCCTCGACCTGGGCCAATGCGGCCAGTGCGGGGGTCGCGAAGGCCGCCTCGACGCGGTCCAGCACCTCGGCAAAGCTTCCCGGCCCCGTCTCGTCGGTTTCGCCCCCGAAGGCGAGGTCGAAGCGCCCGTCCTCGGTCGCGCTTCAGGGTGATCTGCGCGCCGACGATGCGCAGGCTGCTCGGGCGAAGCTGCCCTCGCAGAAGGCCGCCGTGTCGAGGCCGACCTGCACCTCCGGAAGCTGGGCGATGGTGCGCCCCGCCGCCCCGAAAAGGCGCACATCCTCAAGCTCCAGCCGCGGCACGAAGCCGGGTCGATCACGACCCGGACCGCCCCAACGGCAAGCTGTGCCCTGGCACCGCTCTCCTGCGCGGCCAGCATCCGGTTCACCCGCGCCTCGGCCTCGGCCACCGCCCAGACCGGCAGCGGTATCGCCTTGCCCGTCAGCCCGAGCAGACCGACGGCAGCCGAGCAGGACCAGCGCGACCACGCCAAGCGATGACCCAGGGCCAGCGCCGACGCGCCGCTTGCGCCGCGGCGGGGCGGCGGGCAAGCTGTCCTGGCCGGGTTGTCGCTCAGCCTTCTGGAATTGCTCGCCTCCGCGGCCCGTCACCTGCGTCGCCCCGCCGCGCCTGCTTCGGCGCTTGCCTTTATCTTTGCCCGAAGGCAACTAAAACTCAAATCACCGTCACCAGTCCAGCAAGGAGCCGCCCATGCCGCAACCCGGAGAGACCGCCCCCGATTTCACCCTGCCCCGCGACGGCGGCGGCGACCATCACGCTGTCGGCGCTGCGCCCCGGCAAGGTCGTGCTCTACTTCTACCCCAAGGACGACACGCCCGGCTGCACGCTGGAGGCGCAGGATTTCACCGCGCGCCTCGCCGAGTTCGCGGCGGCGGGGACCACGGTGATCGGCGTGTCGAAGGACAGCGTCAAGGCGCATGACAAGTTCTGCAAGAAGCACGGCCTGCGCATCGTGCTCGCCTCGGACGAAGGCGGGCACGACCTGCGAGGATTACGGCGTCTGGGTCGAGAAGAGCATGTATGGCAAGACCTACATGGGGGTCGAGCGGACGACCTTCCTGATCGACGGCGACGGGCAAGGTCGCGCAGGTCTGGCCCAAGGTCAGCGTCAAGGGCCATGCCGACGAGGTGCTGGCCGCCGCGAAGGCGCTGTGACCCAAAGCCTGGCGGAACTGGCGGTCGAGGTTCTGACCACCGCCGACGGCCGGGCAAAGACGGCGCTCGGCCGCGCCCATGCCGCCGCGCTGGTTCGCCGCGCGCGCGGCGGGCACACCGCTGCCGCTCGGCCAGGCGCAGCCGCCGCTGCGCCCCGCCCGGCCCGACGCAGCCCGAACTTCTGCCGCCGCGCGACGTGCCCCGCCGCCGCCCCGGCTCGCCCGCTGGACGCATCGCGCTGCTGCATGCGGTCGCGCATATCGAGCTGAACGCGGTCGACCTGCACTGGGACATCATCGCCCGCTTCACCGACAGCCGATGCCGATGGGCTTCTACGACGACTGGGTCAAGGCCGCGGACGACGAAGCCAAGCATTTCAACCTGATCTGCGACTGTCTCGAAGCGATGGGCAGCCATTACGGCGCGCTGCCCGCCCATGCCGGCATGTGGCGCGCGGCCGAGGATACGGCGGACGATCTGCTTGGTCGCCTTGCCGTTGTGCCGATGGTGCTGGAGGCGCGCGGGCTGGATGTGACCCCGGGCATGATCGAGATCTTCCGCAAGGCGGGCGAGACGCAGGCGCTGGCGGCGCTGGAGGTGATCTATGCCGAAGAGGTCGCCCATGTCGCCTATGGCTCGAAATGGTTCAACTTCCTGTGCGGGCGGCGACGGACAGCGACCCGAAGGACGTGTTTCACGCCCTGGTCCGCACACTATTTCCACGGCGCCCTGAAACCGCCGTTCAACGAGGAAAAGCGCGCCGAAGCGGGCATTCCGCCCGATTTCTACTGGCCGCTGGCCGAAAACGACGAGGTCGAGGTTCGCGCCGGTAAGCCGTTCCGTATCGGCGGGAATTCGCTCATTTCGACGTGGATCGGCAGCATTCGGGTAGCGGCGCCGTCAAACCCGTTGCGATCCCGCTCAACGCTCTGTTACCTGAGCCTCGGAAGCGGGCCTTGGGGAAGGCCGCGCGCCACCGGGCCCCGATTGGCCCGGTTTGGGGAAACGATACGGAAAGCTGCAGTGACGGGACATCTCGCTTACCGGTTGAACTCGGCGCTCGAGCGCTGGTTCCCGGAACAACGACTGTTCCTCAAATCCGATACCGAAACACGATTCATCCGGCTCGGCCTGCGACGCAGGCCATCGCGACCTTCGGCGGCGCAGCCCTGCTTGGCCTGGACGATCATCGCCTCGGCGATCCTGATGATGGACTCGATCGGTGCAGGCTCGGCGCGCGAACAGGCGCATGCGGGCCGGCCAGCTCTACGAGCAGCGGCTGAACGACCTGTCGCTCGACCGCGACCTGCGCGCCGAAGAAGCGGTGCAGGCGCAGGAACGCTTCAACCTCGCGCTTGCAGCAGGTGTCCGAGATGCAGTCGCGCCTGCTGGCCTCGGAAGACCGCCGGCGGGAACTGGAGACCGGCATCGACGTGATCCAGAAGACCCTGCGCCGCACCATCGCGGAACGCGACGAGGCCCGCGCCGAAGTCGGACCGCGTGACCCTCGCGCTGGCCGAACAATCCGGTGCGGCACGTACCGACGAGGGCCGCGCAAAGGACATGCTGGCCACGCTGGACATCCTGACCGACGCGCTGGACGACACCGCCGACGAGCGCGACGAGATGCTGGCCGAGCCGCCGAGGCCGCGCGGACGAAAGCGCGCGAACTTGCCGCTGGACCTGCGCCTGATGGAAGAGCGCAACGACGCGATCTTCGAGCAAGCTCGAAGATGCCGTGACCGTCTCGATGGAACCGCTCGACAAGATGTTCCGCTCGGTCGGCCTGTCGCCCGAGACCTGCTGGACCAGGTGCGCGCGCGGCTATTCCGGCCAGGGCGGACCGCTGACGCCGATCACCCTGTCGACCAAGGGCGGCGCGGCGCCGTCGGCCGAAGAAGCTGCGCGCGAACGCGATCCTGCGCGGCCTCGACCGGATGAACCTTTACCGCATCGCCGCGTCCAAGGCGCCCTTCGCCATGCCGGTCAAGGACCGGCTTCCGCTTGACCTCGCGGCTTCGGCGACCGCAACGACCCGCAAGGGCGCGGGCACCGGATGCATGAAGGCACGGATTTCGCCGGCAGCCTACGGCACGCCGATCTTGCCACCGCCGACGGTGTGGTGACCCATGCGGGCTGGGACAACGGCTATGGCCAGCTGGTCAAGATCAAGCACGACTTTCGGGATCGAGACGCGCTATGGCCACCTGTCCAACATCCGCGTGAAGGTCGGACGAAAGGGTCTCGCGCGGCGACCGGATCGGTGATATGGGAAATTCAGGCCGATCGACCGGCACGCATCTTCACTACGAGGTCCGGATCGGCGGAGATGCCATCAATCCGATGACCTACATCAAGGCAGCGAGAGATGTTTTCTAAAAGCCAGATCAACGAACCCGGTCCCAAGGCAGACGCCGACAAGCCGACCGCCCCGGAGACCCTCGATGACCAAGCCCAAGAGCATGGATTTCACGCCGACCGCTCCCAAGGCCAAGCCCGCCGCTTCGGTGCTGTCGTCGGACCTGACGATCATCGGGCAACCTGCAGCACCACCGGCGACATCCAGATCGAAGGCACGGTCGAGGGCGACATCCGCGCCCATCTGCTGACCGTCGGCGAAAGCGCCACCATCCGGGGCGAGATCGTGGCCGACGACATCGTGGTGAACGGCCGTGTCGTCGGCCGCGTGCGTGGGCTGAAGGTCCGCCTGACCTCGACCGCGCGGGTCGAGGGCGACATCATCCACAAGACCATCGCCATCGAAAGCGGCGCGCATTTCGAAGGCTCGGTGCAGCGTCAGGACGATCCGCTGGCCAATGGCCGTGCCGCACTTGCCGCGCCCTGCTCCCGCCATCGCAGCGCCCGTCGCCAAGCCCGACGTCGTCTGATCCACGCTCGGAATGCCGGTCATCGGGGCGCCTTCGGGCGCCCTTTTCTGTTCAGGCCAGCGCCCGGCGGTACAGGTGCCAGGTGGCGTGTCCCAGCACGGGCAGCACGACGAACAGCCCAAGGAAGCCCGGCAGCATCGCCAGGAACAGCAGACAGGCGATCAGCGCGCCCCAGGCCAGCATCACCACGGGGTTGGCCTGCACGGTGCCGAAACTGGTGATCATCGCGGTCACGAAATCGACCTCGCGGTCCAGCAGCAAGGGCAGGCTGACCACCGTGATCGAGAACAGCAGCGTGGCGAACACCGCCCCCACCGCCGTTCCCACCGCCAGCATCATCAGCCCGTTCGGCGTGGTATAGACGCGCCAGCGAAGACGAGATGTCGGTCATCGTCTGCAAGCCCATGAAGAGGGCAAAGATCATGTGGCCCAGGAAGTTCCAGAACAGGAAGAACACCACGATCACCACGGCCATCGACGGGATCTGCCGGTCCTTCTGACGAAAGATGACCCCGAGCACCCCCGGCCAATCGAGCGGCTCGCCCGTCTCCAGCCGTCGGCTGACCTCGTAAAGCCCGCAGGCGAGGAACGGCGCGAGGATCGGGAAACCAGCCGAGGCAACCAGCGTCCACCACAATTGGCCCTCGGTCGTCAGCGCCCACCAGATCAGCCAGCCGCCCGGCGACATAGACGGACGCGAAGAACAGCCCGTAAAGCGGCGCGCGACGGAAATCGCGCCAGCCCAGCCGAAGCACCGCCCCAAGATCGGCGAAGGACACCGATTGCACGACCGGCACCTCGGGTGCCCCCATCGCCTGTTCTGCCATCAGGCGGCCCCTCCCCCGGACCTGCCCGAAGGCTAGCGGAAAGCGGGCGTCCGGATCAACCCGTGCAGGCCTGGACGCCCTGGCATCGGACGTGGCGACACCCGGTTCCAGGCACCGTCAGGCGGCCCCGGATAACAGCAGAGCGCGCCGTCCAACGCTCGGCCGAGACCATGTTGCCGCCGATGCGCGAGTCGGGGAGAGGTCCAGCTAGGAGCAGCCTGCCCGCACCTCCTCGGGCGCGCAGGCCGCGAGGGCTTCAAGAGGCATGGGACAGCGCCTGCGCAACGGGCAAGCCACCGCTTCGCCTACTCGGCGTTCGCCTCGGCGCGGCTCTTGCCCGCGACATCCAGCGCGAGCGTCGCCGCCATGAAGCGGTCGAGGTCGCCGTCCAGCACGCCCTGCGTGTCCGAGGTCTCGTACCCCGTCCGCAGGTCCTTCACCATCTGGTAGGGCTGCAGCACGTAGGACCGGATCTGGTTGCCCCAGCCCGCATCGCCCTTGTTCTCGTGCGCCGCGTTGATCGCGGCGTTCCGCTTGTCCAGTTCCAGCTGATAGAGCCGCGAGCGCAGCGCCTTCATCGCGATCTCGCGGTTCTGGTGCTGCGACTTCATCGACGAGGTCACCACGATGCCCGGTGGGCAAGTGGGTGATCCGCACCGCCGAGTCGGTCGTGTTGACGTGCTGGCCGCCCGCGCCGGACGACCGGTAGGTGTCGATCCGGATGTCCTTGTCGGGGATGTCGATCTCGATGTTGTCGTCCACCACCGGATAGACCCAGACCGAGCTGAACGAGGTGTGCCGCCGCGCCGCGCGAGTCGTAGGGCGAGATGCGGACAAGGCGGTGCACGCCCGATTCCGACTTCAGCCAGCCATAGGCGTTGCGGACCGCTGATCTTGTAGGCGGCCGACTTGATCCCCGCCTCTTCGCCCGGGCTTTCCGACTGAAGCTCGACCGTGTAGCCCTTCTTCTCGGCCCAGCGGACATACATCCGCGCCAGCATGTTGGCCCAGTCGCAGCTTTCGGTGCCGCCCGCGCCCGCGTTGATCTCGAGGAAGGTGTCGTTGCCGTCGGCCTCGCCGTTCAGCAGCGCCTCGAGCTCCTTCGCCGCCGCGAGGTCGACCAGCGCGCGCAGCGCCGCCTCGGCCTCGGCCACGATCTCGTCGTCGCCCTCGGCCTCGCCCAGTTCGATCAGCTCGACATTGTCGTTCAGCCCGCTTTCGATGCAGCTTGTAGGTGGAGACTGCGTCCATCAGCGCCTGCCGCTCGCGCATCAGCTTCTGCGCCGCGCGCCGGGTCGTTCCAGAGGTCGCCGTCCTCGAGCATGGCGTTGAATTCCTCCAGCCGGTGCGGCGCGGTTTCCCAAGGTCCATGCGCTGGCCGAGCAGGTTCAGCGACTTCTCGATCGCATCGACGTTGTTCTGGGTTTCGGCGCGCATCGGGTCTGGTTCCGTTCGTCGGTATCAGCGGGGGGTGATAGCCGCGTCGCGGCAAGGGCGGGGCAAGGGCCGCACCCGGGTCAGTAGAGCCCGCCCGAGCTGACCGTCCCGAAATCGGCCTTCTCGGCGGGATCACCTTGGTTTCGCCGGTCGAGGTCGTGACCGTCGACGCCGCCGCCCTCGCCCCCGCCATCCGTCTCGCCATAGGCGAAGAGCGGCAGGTTCGCCCCCATCGCAAAGCCGCCATCGACGACCGCGTTGGCCAAAGACGCTGTCCTGCCCGTCGCGGAAGTATTCGGCGACGACGTTCTCGCCCGTGGCGTCGTCGGGCAGAAGCGAGCCCGTGAAGCGGTCGATCTTGCTTGAAGTAGCCGCCCGGCGGCACGGCGAACTCGGTCCCGCCATAGACCTGGATCGCCTCTTCCATGAAGCTCTCGAAGACCGGCCCGCACATCCCGCCGCCCGAGGCGCCGCCCAACGTGCGCGGCTGGTCGTAGCCGATGTAGCAGCCCGCCGACGATGTTCGAGGAATAGCCGATGAACCACACGTCCTTGGCATCGTTCGTCGTGCCGGTCTTGCCCGCGATCGGCACCGGCAGGTTGATGCCCGCGCGCCGTGCCGCGCTGGACCACGCCCTCCATCATCGAGGTCAGCTGATAGGCGGTGATCGGGTTCATCACCCGCTCGCGGTTCGACAGGATCTGCGGGCATGTCGCCGCGGCTCAGGCTCGGCCAGCTGGCAATCCTCGCAGTTGCGCTGGTCGTGGCGGTAGACGGTCTTGCCGAAGCGGTCCTGCACCCGGTCGACCAGCGTCGGCTCCACCCGCTCGCCGCCATTGGCGAACATCGCATAGGCCGCGACCATCTTGAACAGCGTGGTTTCCTGCGCGCCAAGCGCGTTGGCCAGGAACGGGTTCATCCGGTCATAGACGCCGAAGCGTTCGGCATAGCCCGCGACCACGTCCATCCCGATTTCCTGCGCGATCCGCACGGTCATCAGGTTCCGGCTCTGCTCGATCCCGGTGCGCAGCGGCGTCGGGCCGTAGATACTTGTTCGAGGCGTTCTTCGGCTTCCACAGGCCCTGCGGCGTGTCCACCTCGATCGGCGCGTCGACGACGATGGTCGCGGGCGAGAAGCCCGAGTCGAGCGCCGCGGCATAGACGAAGGGCTTGAAGCTCGATCCCGGCTGGCGCTGCGCCTGCGTCGTGCGGTTGAAGACCGAGGACTGATAGCTGAACCCGCCCTGCATCGCGATCACGCGGCCGGTGTTCACGTCCATCGCCATGAAGGCGCCCTGGACTTCCGGCACCTGCCGCAGCGACCAGCGCATGAAAGCTGCCATCCTCGTCGTTGGTCATCTGGCGCACCAGCACCACGTCGCCCACGCTGACCAGATCGCCCGCGACGCGCGCCTTCGGACCCAGCTTGCCGTCGGCCAGCCGCTTGCGCGCCCAGGTCACGTCCTCGGCCGGGATGAAATGGCCGTCGCCATCCTCCTCGACACTCTCGATCCCGATCCGGGCGCTCGATCTCGCCGACCTCCAGCACCACCGCCGGGATACCAGCCCAGCGATGTCGCGCGGCACCTCCGTCTCGGCCAGAGCCGCGCGCCAGTGCGGCCTCGGATGCCCAGCTGCGCCGGGTCGATCACCGTCTTCGGTCCCGCGCCAGACGCCCAGGCCGCGGTCGTACTTCTCCAGCCCCGTGCGCAGCGCCCGCGGCCGCGACCTTCTGCAGGTCCGGGTCCACCGTCGCGCGGATCGACAGACCGCCGCCGAAGAACTCCTCCTCGCCGAAGGTGCCGGACAGCTGGCGGCGGATTTCGTCGGTGAAATAGTCGCGCGGCGGCAGGCTTTCGCGGAAGCCTCGGATAGTCGCCGTTCTGCACCGATCTGCAGCGGCATTTCCTTTTCCGACAGATAGGTCGCCTCGTCGATATAGCCGTTCTGCCACATCTCGCGCAGCACGTAGTTGCGCCGCTCGGTCACCGCGCTCCTTCGCGCGGACCGGGTGCATACTTCGCCGGGCGCCTGCGGCATCGCGGCCAGCATCGCCGCCTCATGCGGCGGCAAGGTCGGTCAGCGGCTTGTTGAAATAGGTCTGCGCCGCAGCCGCCACGCCGTAGGAGTTCTGGCCCAGGAAGATCTCGTTCAGGTAAAGCTCCAGGATCTTGTCCTTGCTCAGCGTCTCCTCGATCCGGCTGGCAAGGATGATTTCCTTGATCTTGCGCTCGCCCGTCCGCTCGCCGCCCAGAAGGAAGTTCTTCATCACCTGCTGCGTGATGGTCGAGGCCCCGCGCACGTTCTGCCCGCGCGACTGCGATCGCCTCGATAGGCCGCCGACGCGATGCCGCGGTCACGTCATAGCCCTTGTGGAGGTAGAAGTTCTTGTCCTCGGCGCTGATGAAGGCCTGCTTTCACCAGGTCGGGAATATCCTCGATCGGCGGTGAAGAGCCGGCGTTCCTCGGCGAATTCGTCGATGATCTCGCCCTCGCCGGAATAGATCCGGCTGATCGTCGGCGGCGTGTATTGCGCCAGGCTTTCGTGGCTGGGCAGGTCGCGGCCATACATCCAGAACACGGCGCCGACAGAGAGCGCCGCGAAGAGCAGCCCCAGCGTGACCAGCGTGAAGATGCCGCCAAAGAACGATCCGATGAACCTGACCACGCGCAGCCCCCGCTGTCTCGATGCCCCCCTATACAGCCAAGTGCGGGCAATGGTCAAAACCCGCGCGCGTGATCGTGCGCGCATGGCCGCGCTATTCGCGAAGCTGCGCCGCGCGCGCCGCATCCTCGACCGCCCAGTCCCGCAGCCCGGCGACCAGCGCCTTCACCATCCGCGCGCGCCAGGCGGGATCGGTCAGCCGCGCGAGGTCGCGGGCGCTGAGACAGGAAGCCGAGTTCGATCAGCACCGACGGAATGTCGGGCGATTTCAGCACCGAGAAGCTCGCGCTCTGGCGCGGATGGCGGTGCATCTTCAGCCCCTCCGCCTGGATCGCGCGCGACCAGCGCCTCGGCCAGCCGGTCGGTGCGCGGCGCGGTTTCGGTCCGCGCCATGTCCATCAGCACTCCCGCCACCAGATCGTCCTGCTCGGTCAGGTCGACGCCGGCCAGCAGATCGTCGCGGTCATGCCGTTCGGCCAGCGTCGCCGACGCCTCGTCGCTCGCCTCGTCGGACAGCGTGTAGATCGTGGCCCCCACCGCCTCGCCCTCGGCCAGCGCATCGGCGTGCAGCGACAGGAACACATCCGCCCCTGCCGCGCGCGCGATCGAGATGCGCGTCTCCAGCGGGACGAAGACATCCTCTTCGCGGGTCATCACCACGTGACGCCCACCGTCGCGCACCAGCGCCTCCTTCAACTCGCGCGCGAAGGTCAGCATCAGCCCGGCCTCGGTCACGCCCGTCGCGCTCTGCCCCCGGGTCGATCCCGCCATGGCCGGGGTCGAGCACGACGACCAGCCGGCCATCGTCGGCTGCCGGAGCGGCGCGGCAGGTCCGCCGCCACGGGCACCGCCCATTCGGGCGGTTCGGGCAGGCCGCCCGTGCCGCGAAATCCGCCTGGCGAGGCGGGATCCAGGCGCAAGCCGCAGCATGGCCCCCGTGCCTTCGGTCGCCATCCCGGCCTCGGTCACCAGCATCGGCGCCGGCCAGTTCCAGCACCAGCCGCGACCAGCCCGGCCGGAACGACGCCCGCGCGCAGGTCGGCGACCTGTCGACGGGCGGCGGCACGTCCCGCGACGCCGGTCCAGTCCACCTCGCGCATGTCCAGGATCAGCGCGCGGCGGCCCGTCCAGCACGCGCACCCGCCACGGCACCGGCTGCGACATCGCGAGCGTCACCTCGACCCCGCCGCCCACGGCGCGGATCGACGAGCCCTCCGCCTCGAACCGCGCCAGCGCCGAAAGGTCCTGCGCCGCGCGCGCCGGTGCCACGACACAAGCAGCGACCGCCGACCAGCAACACATCCCCAGGCGGCCTGCATCACAATCAGGGGATCGACCCTGCCGCGCCTTGAACCCCGCATCCCGTCCCCCGTAAGCTCGCGCTGCACAGTGTCGGCAGCGTTCGGTCGGGTCAAGGCGGCTTGCCCACGCGCCACGATCTGCGATGCTGCACCGACCCGAACCGACCGGAGCCTTGCCCCGCATGACCCGCCTCGCCCCCGTCGCTGCCCTGGCCCTTGCCCTTGCAGCCCCCGCCCTTGCGACCGACCTGGGCGCGATGACCGATGCCGAACGCGCAGGCCTTCCGGGACGAGGTGAAGGCCTATCTGCTGGAAAATCCCGAGGTTCTGATCGAGGCGATGAACGTCCTGCAACGCCCAACAGGCGGCCGCCGAGGCGCAGAACGACGCGTCTCTCGTCCAGACGCATGCCGAGGCGATCTTCAACGATCCGGCAAGCTGGGTCGGCGGCAACCCGGAGGGCGACATCACGGTGGTCGAGTTCACCGACTACCGCTGCGGCTACTGCCGCAAGGCCTATGACGAGGTCGCGGAACTGGTCGAAATCCGACGGCAATATCCGCTTCATCGTCAAGGAATTCCCGATCCTCGGCGAAGCCTCGCTGACCTCGGCCCGCTTCGCCATCGCGGTGCGCCAGATCGCACGGCGATGCGGCCTACGAGCAGGCACATGACGCGCTGATCACGCTGCGCGGCGAACCGACGCCGCGAAACCCTTGGCACGCCTCGCCACCAAGCTCGGCCTCGACGCGCCGACGGTCCTCGCCGCGATGGACAGCCCGGAGGTGACCGCAGTGATCGCGGCCAACCATGCGCTTGGCGACAAGCTGGACATCAGCGGCACGCCGACCTTCGTCGTGGATGGCACGATGGTGCGCGGCTATGTCCCGCTGGACGGGATGCGCCAGATCGTCCAGGCAGAACGCGAGGGCTGAAGCTCCGCGCGGCTACTCCGCCGCTTCCGCCTGCGCCCGCGCCTCGATCTCGGCGGCCTTCGCCTCGACCAGTTCGACGATGTGGTCGATCATCCGGTCGTTGCCCAGCTTGTGGCTCTGCTTGCCCGCCAGATAGACCATGCCCGACCCGGCCCCGCCGCCGGTAAAGCCGATATCGGTCATCAGCGCCTCGCCCGGCCCGTTCACCACGCAGCCGATGATGCTGACAGGCTCATCGAGGTGGTGATATGCGCCAGCCGCTCTTCCAGCGCGCTGACGGTCTTGATCACGTCGAAGCCCTGCCGCGCGCAGGACGGGCAGGAGATGATCGTCACGCCCCGGTGCCGCAGGCCAAGCGACTTCAGGATCTCGAAGCCGACCTTCACCTCTTCCACCGGATCGGCGGACAGCGAGACGCGGATCGTGTCGCCGATCCCCATCCACAGCAGGTTGCCCAGCCCGATGGCCGATTTCACCGTGCCGCTGACCAGCCCGCCCGCCTCGGTGATGCCAAGATGGATCGGGGCATCCGTCGCGTCGGCCAGCTGCTGATAGGCGGCGGCGGCCAGGAACACGTCCGACGCCTTCACGCTGATCTTGAACTCGTGAAAATCGTTGTCCTGCAGGATGCTTGATGTGGTCGAGGCCGCTTTCCACCATCGCATCCGGGCACGGCTCGCCGTATTTCTCCAGCAGGTGCTTTTCCAGCGACCCGGCATTCACCCCGATGCGGATCGAACAGCCGTGGTCCTTGGCGGCCTTGATCACCTCGCGCACGCGGCTCGGCGTCGCCGATGTTGCCGGGATTGATCCGCAGGCAGGCCGCGCCCGCCTCGGCCGCCTCGATGGCGCGCTTGTAGTGGAAATGGATGTCGGCCACGATCGGAACCGGGCTTTCCGCCACGATCTCGCGCAGCGCGCGGGTGCTTTCCTGGTCGGGGGTGGAGATGCGGACGATGTCCGCCCCCGCCACGGCGCAGCGCTGCACCTGTTCGATGGTCGCCGCCACGTCCGTGGTCAGCGTGTTCGTCATCGTCTGGACCGAGATCGGCGCATCGCCCCCGACCAGCACCTTGCCCACCCGGATCTGCCGGGACGGGCGACGGTCGATGTTGCGCCAGGGACGGACGGGGTTGTGCGACATGGAGGTGACCCTGTTTGCGGCGACAGCCCTTAGATAGACGCTCCAACGATCCGCCGCAACGCTGCAGCGGTGGTGATATCAGGGCTTGTCCTGCCGGAAATAGGTCCGCGACTTGAGATGCAGCAGCACGATCGGTGTCGCCATGAGGGCAGCACCGATGAGGAACGACAAGGCGAGGGACGCCGCATCCAGCCCGCCCTCGCGCGCCGCAGCGCGGAAGGTCAGATAACCGACTGGCAGAAACAGAACGACAGCCGTGAACACGCCGGGCGAATAGCGGCCCTTGCCCCGGATGACCGGCAGGATGTGAAACACGACGGCGTTGATCAGCATCAAGGCCGGAAAGCCAAGCGCGATCGTGGGCGCGACGTCGGCCAGATTGGCGGCGGCGATCCCGAGCACGACCACGACGCCATTGGTGACATAGAAGTCGGCCCACTCCACCGGAAGCCCGATGACGGCCCGCGCCCAGTCGCGCCAATCGAGGATGAACTCTTCAAGCATGTGAATGGCATAACAGGCCAGACCCAGCCAAACCCAGTGCGCCAGGTCCATTTTTACTCCCCGTTACTCCTGATCACCAAAGCCGCAGGGCCAGCCTGAACGGATCATTCCCCGACGGGAGAGGCACCCGGTGCAACCGCCGCATCCGCGACCGCGACAGCCGCAGCCAGATCGGGGTCGACACGTCAGATCGGCCAACTGGTAGCTCGCCGTCAGCGCCTCGGGCGACAGCGCCACGTTCTTGACCACCTGCGCCCCCGGAGCGGCGGGGCCGTAGGTCTGGCCGTTCACCGCGAAATAGACCGAACCGGAGTTTCCGGCGCGCAGCGTCGCGGGCGCTTCCATCTGCGGGCACCACATAGCGCTCGCCCGCATCGAGGATCTTCTCGAACAGGACCGTGCCATCCGCCGCCGTCACGCGCACCCAGGACGGGCGCACCGCCAGCAGCTCGACCGGCGGGGCGTCAGCCTCGATCACCTGGATGGCGGCCTCGACGCTGTCGGCGACGGGGTCGTCACCCGCCGCCCCGGCCGCATTCTCGGCAAGCCCGATGGCGCCGCCTGTGCGCGGGTCGATCGCGGCGATCGGTCCGTCGCGCGACACCATCACCGGCACGTCCAGCGCCTGCGGGCGATAAAGCCGGTCGAGCGCCTGCCCGTCCGCTTCGGCCACCGGGTCTGGCCTCGGCCGTCTGCGTCAAGTCCTTGGGGGCCGAGCGCACCAGCGGCACATCGCCGCCGACATTGCCGAGCGGGTCGATGTCGGCCACCACCACCGGGGCCTGTTCGACCGGGGCCAGCTGCACGCGCTGCACTTCCTGCAGCACCGACCAGCCGCCATAGCCGATGGCCCCGATCAGCGCGACCAGCACCAGCATGGACCCGACGGCACCCGGTTCGACCCCGGACAGACAGGCTCTTGCCGCGCGGAATGAAGGTCGCGTTCGGGTCGGTGAACGGATCGCGCAGCATCTTCTGGCCCAAGCGGCGCATTGTTCAGGCTGCGCGGGGCCGAGGCCGCCTGCGACATGCCATGGGTCGGTGCGAAGCCCGCCTCGGCGCAGAATTTCTCATAGGCCCATTCGGGATCCAGGCCCAGATAGCGCGCATAGGACCGGATGTAGCCGGCAACGAAACCCTGGCTTTCAAAGGCCGAGACATCGCAATTCTCGATGGCGGCGATGTAGGTGGCCTTGATCTTCAGTTCGCGCTGCACGTCCAGCAGCGACCTGCCCAGCGTCGCGCGTTCGCCGCGCATCACGTCGCCAAGACGCACCTCGAAGTCGTCAAACCCCTTGGGTTTGTCCACCTTTGGCGTCGAAGGATTCGACCTCCGCCCGATCATGCGTCCCTGTCCCACTGCCCCAACCCGTCCGAGTCGCATCGTTGACAACTCGCATCCGTGCTATTCACGAAACCGTATCACAGGACAAGGGCCTTGCACCCCGGGACGCGGTCAGGCAACAGCCTCGGCGCGATTCAGCGCACAATGTGCCCAAAGACTGTCCATTGCGTTAACGAGCTTTTCAATCTGCGCCGCGTCATGCACCGGCGAGGGCGTGAAGCGCAGCCGCTCGGTGCCGCGCGGAACGGTCGGGAAGTTGATCGGCTGGACGTAGATTCCGAATGATTCCAGCAGCATGTCCGACAGCATCTTGCAATGCACCGGGTCGCCCACATGCACCGGCACGATGTGCGAACCGTGGTCGATGATCGGCAGGCCCAGCCCCTTCAGCCGCATCTTCAGGATGCGCGCCTGCAGCTGCTGCGCCTCGCGCAAGCGCCTGAGTCGCCCTTCAGGAACCGCACCGAGGCCGCCGCCCCGGCCGCAACCGCCGGCGGAAGCGAGGTGGTGAAGATGAAACCGGGGGCATAGCTGCGCACCGCATCCACCATCTTCGCGCTGGCCGCGATATAGCCGCCCATCACGCCATAGGCCTTGGCCAGCGTGCCGTTGATGATGTCGATCCGGCCCATCAGCCCGTCGCGTTCCGCCACGCCGCCGCCGCGCGGGCCGTACATGCCGACCGCATGCACCTCGTCGATATAGGTCAGCGCGCCGAACTCCTCGGCCAGGTCGCAGATCGCCGCGATCGGGCCGAAATCGCCGTCCATCGAATAGATCAACTCGAAGGCGATCAGCTTCGGCGCGGCGGGATCGTCCGCCGCCAGCAGCGCGCGCAGATGCGCCACGTCATTGTGCCGGAAGATGCGCTTCTCGCCGCCGCCGCGCCGCACGCCCTCGATCATCGAGGCGTGGTTCAGCGCGTCGGAATAGATGATCAGCCCCGGGAAGATCGTCCGCAGCGTCGACAGCGTCGCGTCATTGGCGATGTAGGCCGAGGTGAAGACCAGCGCCGCCTCCTTGCCGTGCAGGTCGGCCAGTTCGGCCTCCAGCGCCTTGTGATAGACGGTCGTGCCCGAGATGTTGCGCGTGCCGCCCGACCCTGCGCCGGTCGCGTCCAGCGCCTCGTGCATCGCGGCCAGCACGACCGGGTGCTGCCCCATGCCCGAGGTAGTCGTTGCCGCACCAGACGGTGATCTCGCGCTCGGTCCCGTCGGGCCGGCGCCAGATCGCCTGCGGATAGGCGCCCTTGCGCCGCTCGATGTCGATGAAGGTGCGATAGCGCCCTTCCTCGTGCAGCCGGTTCAGCGCCGCGTCGAGGGCCGTCTCGTAGGTCATTCCCGTCTCCTTGGCTCGGCCCGCAGGCCCGGCGTTCCGGGGCGGTCCGTCCGGGCACCTTTGCGGTTTGCCCGGCAACGCACCTTGATATCGGTCAATCCCGGGCGGCAACCAGTGGGCAATTTGCCCCACCGCCGCATCGTCAATCCTGCGCGGCCAGCGCGCAGTCGGTCGGTTTGGGATCCTTCGTCGCGCAGTCTTCTACCGCCTTCTCCGCCGCGTTCCGGCCCTTGCCGATCCCCCAGCCGCCCGTCGCGAGCGAGATCGCAAAGGCCTTGTCGCGCTGGACCGGCACATACTCGTCAAGGAACGCGGCCGTCGCGCCCGAGGACAGCTGCATCGCCCGCTGCTCCCATCCAGCGGGGCGGATCAGCGCGACCACTTCGCAGGGCCGCGCGCCCTTGCGCTTGGCATCGCACGCGGCCCGCGCGGCGACCGAGGCCGCCTCGACCGAATGCTGATTGGCGGCGGCGACCGTCGCATCGACCATGATGCCCTCGTCCGGCGACACGGCGATGGCGCCGTAATAGGGCTGCGTCGCGCCGACCTGGCGCAGCAGTTCCGCCTGATCCTGCGGGCAGGAAATCCGTCTTGAGCAACTCCACCTCGGCCCCGCTCGGCGGAAACAGCAACGGCGGCAAGCCGTTCGCCCGTCAGCGCCTGGGCCGACGCCCCGCCGGACAGCCCGAAGGCCAGCCCCATCCCCAGCACGATCCGGTTCATCGACCCACCCTTCTTCACTCCGATTCGGTCCGTTTCCTAACGCATGCGACCCTGCTCTGGACAGAGGGGCTGCACCTGCTAGGCTCGCCTCCGCCCAATCTCCCGGAGACGTGAATGACCCTCGACGCCGTCCTTGCCCGCATCGACGAAGACCTGCCACAGGCGCTCGACCGCCTCATCGACCTGCTGCGCATCCCCTCGATCTCGACCGATCCCGCCTACAAGGCCGACTGCGACCGCGCCGCCGACTGGCTGGTGGCCGACCTCGCCGCGCTCGGCTTCACCGCCTCGAAGCGCCCGACGCCCGGCCATCCGATGGTCGTGGCCCATAGCGAGGGGACCGGCCCGCACCTGCTGTTCTACGGCCATTACGACGTGCAGCCCGTCGATCCGCTGCCGCTCTGGCACCGCCCGCCCTTCGACGCCGGCCATCGAGGAGACCCCGAAAGGCCAGGTCATCCGCGCGCGCGGCGCCTCCGACGACAAGGGGCAGCTGATGACCTTCATCGAGGCCTGCCGCGCCTGGAAAGCCGTCCACGGCACCCTGCCCGGCCCGCTCACGATCTTCCTCGAGGGCGAGGAGGAATCCGGCTCGCCCTCGCTCGTTCCCTTCCTGCAAGCAGAATGCGCCGGAACTGACCGCCGACATCGCCCTGATCTGCGACACGGGCCTGTTCGACGACGCGACCCCGGCCATCGTCACCCAGCTGCGCGGGCATGGTGAAGGCCGAGTTCACGATCCACGCCGCCAACAAGGACCTGCATTCCGGCAGCTACGGCGGCCTCGCCGCGCAACCCGATCCACGTCCTGACGCGCCTGCTCGCCCGCCTGCATGACGACAACGGCCGCGTCACCCTGCCCGGCTTCTACGACGCCGTCCCCGAACTGCCCGACGCCATGCGCGCCCAGTGGCAGGGCCTCGCCTTCGACCATGCGAGGTTTCTCGGCGATGTCGGCCTGTCGCACCCCGCAGGCGAACCCGACCGCACCCCGCTCGAGATGATCTGGTCGCGCCCGACCTGCGAGGTCAACGGCATCTGGGGCGGCTACAACGGCGACGGCTTCAAGACCGTGCTGCCCGCCGAGGCGCATGCCAAGGTCAGCTTCCGCCTTGTCGGCCAGCAGGACCCGCAGGCGATCATGGCGGCCTTCCGCGCCTTCGTGGAAGACAACCTGCCGCCCGATTGCTCGGTCACCTTCCACGCCCTGTCCGGCTCGCCCGCAGGCCACATGACCATCGATCACCCGGCCTTCGACAAGGCCCGCGCCGCGCTGACCGAGGAATGGGGCCGCCCCGCCGCCTTCGTCGGCTGCGGCGGCTCGATCCCGATCGCGGGCTATTTCAAGACCGTGCTCGGGATGGATGCCATGCTGATCGGCTTCGGCAAGGACGACGACCAGATCCATTCGCCCAACGAGAAATACGACGTCGAAAGCTTCCGCAAGGGCATCCGAAGCTGGGCGCGCATCCTGGACCGCCTGCAATGAGCGTGACGATCCGCGATGCCACCCCCGCCGACGAGGCGCGCTGGCGCGAGCTGTGGGCGGCAATACCTCGCCTACTACAAGACCGACCTCGCACCCGAAGTCACCGACGCCACCTGGTCCCGGATCCTCGACCCCGCCTCTCCGATGCAGTGCCGTCTGGCCGAGACCGGGCAGGGCGTCATGGGATTCGCCGTCTGGCACCACCACTGCGCCAGCTGGCACGCTGGCCGACGACTGCTATCTCGAAGACCTTTTCGTCGACCCCGCCGCCCGCGGCCAGGGTGTTGGCCGCGCCCTCATCGACGATCTGATCGCCATCGCCCGCGCCCGCGGTTTCGGCCGCATCTACTGGCACACGAACGAAGGCAACGCCCGCGCCCGCGCGCTCTACGACAGCTACACACCCGCCGACGGCCATATCCGCTATCGCATGACGCTCGCCCGCTGACGCCGCTCCATGTCCGGCCGCAGCGGGGAATCCTGTCCTTCGCTGCTCCATTTTCTGTTCGGAAGTATCCCGGGGGTGCGGGGGCTGGCCCCCGCTGCAACGTGGACGACGGGCGCAAGGCAGCGTGATCGCGGAAAACGGGAAGGAAATGGCGCGGTGGACGGGGCTCGAACCCGCGACCCCCGGCGTGACAGGCCGGTACTCTAACCGACTGAGCTACCACCGCGCATGGGCTTCCGCACAGCGGCGGAAACGACAACGCCCGGGCGGGCCTGGGTCGGGTGGCGCGGTGGACGGGGCTCGAACCCGCGACCCCCGGCGTGACAGGCCGGTACTCTAACCGACTGAGCTACCACCGCGTGTGCACCCGACCCGGGCATCCCGGGCGTGAGGGGTCTCTTACGCATCCCTGCCGGGGCCGTCAAGCACCGCCGGGCACGAATTCGCGAGCGACGGGTGAGGCGCTTGATTTCCCTTGGGTCAGGGACCATTTGCCTCGTCATGATGATGCCGCACATTTCCTCATCCACCCTGCCAACAGGTGCCTTGTCGGTGCCGCCCTCGCTGATTGCGACGGACGGACGGGAGCCTGCGCAAGACGCATCGATCGAGGCGGGAGCGTTCAGCTTTCTCGATCCGGGTCGACAGCGACATGCCGTGCCCGACTGGGCATCGCTCGACGGGCTTGTGATCCCCGGCGAGGATAAGGCCGCGAAAACCTCGCCTCGGATCAGCCTGTCGTCGCGTCTCGGCCTGGCCGCCGTCGCGGGCGTGCCGATGTTGCTTGCCGCACAGGGCGCGCTCGCCTGCCTGCTTCCCTAGCCTGCGGGCAACCCGCGCCGTTCACCGCTCGGGAGCGGGAATGAACTCGGCGTCATCGCCGGGCGGGAGGCGGAAGCGCCCATGTGCCCAGTCACCCGCGCGCCAGGCCTCCTTCGCGGCCTCGATCCGCTCCTTGCTCGAGGCGACGAAGTTCCACCAGATGTGCCGCGGTCCGTCCATCGTCGCGCCGCCCAGAACCATCACCCGCGCTCCCTGGGCCCCCGCCCTGACCGAGATCCGGTCGCCCGGCCGGAAGACCAGCATCCGCCCTGCCTCGAACACCTGCCCGCCCACGGCGACCTCGCCCGCCAGAACGTAGACGCCCCGATCCTCGTGATCGTCGGGAAGCGGAAGGGCGGCACCTGCCTCCAGCAGCGCGTCGGCATAGACCGTCTCGCTCATCACCTCGACCGGCGCGCGCTCGCCCCAGCCGGTGCCCAGGATCAGCCGCACCCGCTTTCCCTCGCCCTCCAGCTCCGGCAGGCTGTCGCGCCCGGCATGGACGAAGGCGGCCGGGTCATCCTCGCGGTCCTTCGGCAAGGCCACCCAGGTCTGCAAGCCGTAAAGCGCGTGCGGGGTCGCGCGCACATCGCCATCCGTGCGCTCGGAATGCGTGATCCCGTGACCCGCGACCATCCAGTTCACCGCTCCCGGCTCGATCCATTGGTCGGTCCCGAGCGAATCGCGGTGATGGATGCGCCCCTTCATCAGATAGGTCACGGTCGCCAGGCCGATATGCGGATGCGGGCGCACGTCTATCCCCTGCCCCGTCAGGAACTCCGCCGGTCCCATCTGGTCGAAGAAGATGAACGGCCCCACCATCTGCCGCGCTGCCGAAGGCAAGGCGCGCCGCACCTCGAACCCGCCAAGGTCGCGGGCGCGGGGCACGATCACCGTCTCGATCGCATCGACCGCATCGCCCACCGGGATGTCGGGGTCCAGCGCCGGGTTCCAGCTCATCGTCTCGCTCCTTCTCAGGCCTGTCCCACCCTAGCAGCCCCGCCGCTGCCCGCCTACCGCCAGACCGAGCCTGCCCTTGTGCCGCAGCGCACAGATCGACGATTGAGCCGGTCCGCCGCCCGCCCTAGCATGGCTGCGGAAAAGAGGAGGGACGAATGGACGTATCGCTCAGGGGCCGCTGCCTGCTCGTCACCGGATCGACGCAAGGGCTGGGCGAGACCATCGCCCGCGCCGCGCTCGACAGCGGTGCCGAAGCCGTGACGATCAGCGGGCGCGACGGTGCCAAGGGCGAGGCGCTGGCCCGAAGCCTTGGCCCGCGCGCGCATTTCCACGCAGCCGACCTTGCGCTGCCCGATGCCCCGGCCGAGCTTTTCGCCCGCAGTCTTGCATCCATGGGGCGGGTCGACGCGCTCGTAAACGCGGCGGCACTGACCACGCGCGCCTCGATGCTCGACGGGACGGTCGAGCTCTGGAACCGCCTGTTCTCGGTCAACACCCGCGCGCCCTACATGCTGATGCAGGCGCTCATCCGCCATCTGCTCGACCGGGGCGCGCCGGGCAGCATCGTCAATATCCAGTCCGTCAATGCCCACTGCGGCACGCCCGAACTCGCCATCTACTCGGCCAGCAAGGGCGCGCTGCAGACACTGACCCGGAACGCGGCCAATGCGCACCTGGCCGACCGCATCCGCGTCAACGGCATCAACCTCGGCTGGGTCGCAACCCCCGCCGAGCGGGTGATGCAGGCCGAGATCCTGGGCCACGGCCCGGACTGGGAGGCCCGCGCCGCGGCCAGCCAGCCCCTGAAGCGGCTGCTGACGATGGAAGAGGCGTCGAACCTGACGCTTTACCTGCTGTCCGATGCCTCGGGCCTCCAGACCGGCACGGTGATCGACCTGGAGCAGCGGGTGTTCGGCGCCATCACCTGATCGCCCGTCCACGCAAAGAGGCGGACCGCGCAGCGGCTTGCCGGGCCTCTCGCGGGCCCTTACGCTGGCCACCCGCACCGTCCGCAACGTGCTGCGGTTGCCGACGAAGGGGGACGATCTTGCCGACGCTTCACACCATGACCGCGCGCGGCGTGACGGCGGTGTTCGATACCGAACATGGTCAGCTTGCCCTGTTCGAGGTGCGCCACGGCACCCGCCGCATCGCGCCCTTCGCCCGCGTTCCCTGGGCCGACCGGACCGACCCGGACCGGTTGCCCGAGGGTGCCCAGCCGAGCCTGGCCCGGATGTCCGGCGATTTCTTCTGCGCGCCCTTCTGCGCCGACGATGTCGAGGGCGCGCCGCTGCACGGCTGGCCCGCGAATGCCGAGTGGGACCTCGTCGAGACGATCCGGGGGGCCGAGGGCAGCGAAAGCCGCTTTCGCCTCAGCCGCAAGGTCTCGGGCGCGACGGTCGAGAAGATCTGGCGGCTGCGCGACGATCACCCCTTCCTCTACCAGCGCCACGAGTTCCATGGCGGCAGCGGCCAAATCCCCGTCGCCCATCACGCGATGATGGACCTGCGTACCGGGGGGCTGCTTGCCTTCTCGCCCAAGCTCTTCGCCGAGACCCCGCCGACCGAGGCCGAGCCGGGCCGAAGCCTGCTGCGCTATCCGGCCGAAGCCGCGGACCTGACGGCCTTTCCGGGCCGAAACGGGCCGGTGGACCTGACCCGCTGGCCGATTGGCCGGCGGCACGAGGAATTCGTGATGCTGGTGGACGATCCCGCGCAGCAGATCGGCTGGGTGACCGCCCTGCGCCCCGCGATGGCGGACGCGGCGGTCTTGCTGAAGCGCGTCGCCACCCTTCCTCAGACGATGCTCTGGATGTCGAATGGCGGGCGGGACTTTGCACCCTGGTGCGGCCAGCATGTGGGCGTGCTTGGCATCGAGGAGGCGCGGGCGCTCGGCTCCGAAGGCTGGTCCGCGGCGATCCGCCCGAACCGCCTGACCTAGCGCGGCATCCCGACCGCGCTCGACCTAGGCTCTGCACCCGTCGTCGGGGTCGCCACCGCCATGGGTGCCGTGCCGAGCGACGCGACCAGGGCGCTGACGCTCGACCTTGGTTCGGCATCGATCACGTTGGGCGACGGCACGCGCTGGCCCTTCGACCCGGACTGGCTGATGTAGGCGAAGGGGCGCGGACATCCGGCGGGTTGCCCGTTGACCTCTTCCGCGCCCCGTCCCAAGGTCGCGCCACAGCGCAGGAGACGCCATGCCCGACCGCACCGCCTTCCTCGACCACCTGACCCGGACGCTGGACGCGATCGAGGGCGAGGGCCTGCTGAAGCGCGAGCGTGAGATCACTTCGGCGCAGGGCACCTGGGTGACGATGCGCGGGTCGGATCGCAAGGTGCTGAACCTGTGCGCGAACAACTACCTCGGCCTCGCCGACCATCCGGCGCTGGAGGCGGCCGCGGCAAAGGCCATGGCAGACCATGGCTATGGCATGGCCTCGGTCCGGTTCATCTGCGGTACGCAGGACCTGCACCGCCAACTGGAGCAACGGCTGGCAGCCTTCCTCGGCACTGACGACTCGATCCTCTTCGCCGCCTGTTTCGACGCGAACGGCGGCCTGTTCGAGCCGCTTCTGGGGCCGGAGGACGCGGTGATCTCGGACGCGCTGAACCACGCCTCGATCATCGACGGCATCCGCCTGTGCAAGGCGAGGCGCTATCGCTACGCCAATTCCGACATGGCCGATCTGGAAACGCAGTTGAAGCAGGCCCGCGCGGATGGCGCGCGGTTCGTCCTGATCGCGACCGACGGCGTCTTCTCGATGGACGGCTACCTCGCCAACCTGCCGGAGATCAGGCGGCTGGCCGACCAGCATGGCGCGATGGTGATGGTGGACGATTGCCACGCCACCGGCTTCATGGGGCCGCAGGGGCGCGGGACGCCCGCCCATTTCGGGGTGAAGGTGGATATCCTGACGGGCACGCTCGGCAAGGCGCTCGGCGGCGCGCTTGGCGGCTATATCGCCGGGCCGCAGGCGGTGGTGGACCTGCTGCGGCAGCGGGCGCGGCCCTACCTCTTCTCGAACGCCCTGCCCCCGGCCATCGTCGCGGCAGCCCTTGTGGCACTCGACATCGTCGAGGCGGCGGACGACCTGCGCGCGAACCTGTTCGCGAACGCGGCCTATTGGCGGGCCGGGCTGATGGACGCCGGCTTCACCCTGTTGCCCGGCGAGCATCCCATCATTCCCGTCATGCTGGGCGAGGCGCCGCTGGCGCAGGCGATGGCGCGAGACCTCTTCGCGCGAGGGGTGCATGTCTCGGGTTTCTTCTTCCCGGTCGTGCCCAAGGGCCGCGCGCGCATCCGCACGCAGATGAACGCGCGGCTGACGCGGGATGATCTGGATTTCGCCCTCGACGCCTTCCGTGCGGCGGGCAAGGCCACGGGGGTGCTGGCATGATCCTGCCCTCGGTCATCGACGCGATCGGGGACACGCCGCTGGTCGATCTGGCCCGCGTCACCGCGCATCTGGGCCTGCGGGGCCGCATCCTCGCCAAGCTCGACAACCTTCTGCCGGGCTACTCGAAAAAGGACCGCGCCGCCCGCGCGATCATCGCCGCGGCGCGGACGGACGGCACGCTGAGGCCCGGCCAGACGGTGGTGGAACTGACCTCGGGCAATATGGGAACCGGCCTCGCCATCGTCTGCGCCGTGCTTGGCCACCCTTTCGTCGCCGTGATGAGCGCGGGCAACTCGTCCGAGCGGGCGCGGATGATGCGCGCCCTCGGGGCCGAGGTGGTGATCGTGCCGCAGGCGCCGGGCGGGCGGCCGGGCAATGTCACGGCTGCCGATCTTGCGCTGGTAGACGCCGAGGTGCGCCGCATCGTGGCCGACCGCGGGGCGTTTCGCGCCGACCAGTTTCGCCACCCGGGCAACCCTGCGGCCCATGAAGCAGGCACGGCGCCCGAGATCTGGGCGCAATCCGGTGGCTCGGTCACGGCATTCTGCGATTTCGCGGGCTCGGGCGGCACGCTTGGCGGGGCCGCGCGCTTTCTGGCACCGAAGGGTGTGCGTGTCTGGGCCGTGGAGCCTGCCGGGGCCGAGGCGATCGGGCGCGGCGACACCACGCAGCCCGACCATCCGATCCAGGGCGGCGGCTATGCCATGGCGGACCTCGATCACCTGCGTGGCATCGCCCTCGCCGGCACGCTGACCGTCACCGGCGACGAGGCGCGCGACCATGCCCGCCTGCTGGCCCGGACCGAAGGCATCTTCGGCGGCTATTCGGCTGGGGCGAACCTCGCCGGCGCCGTCAAGCTGCTGCGGGGTCCCGAGGCGGACGGCACCGTTGCGATGGTGGTCTGCGACAGCGGGCTGAAGTATCTTTCGACCGATCTGTGGGAGGCGTGACATGAAGGCGCTGGTCAAGGCAAAGCCCGAGCCGGGCCTGTGGATGGAGGATCGCCCCGTCCCCGAGATCGGGCCGGACGACGTGCTGATCCGCATCCGCAAGACCGGCATCTGCGGGACCGACGTGCATATCTGGAACTGGGACGACTGGGCGCAGCGGACCGTGCCGGTGGGCCTGATCACCGGGCATGAATTCGCGGGGGAAATCGTGGAGATCGGGCGCAACGTCGATGACCTCAAGGTCGGGCAGCGCTGCTCGGGCGAAGGGCACCTGATCGGCAAGCATTCGCGCCAGAGCCGCTCGGGCAAGTTCCACCTCGACCCCGAAACGCGGGGCGTGGGCGTGAACGAACCCGGCGCCTTCGCGCAATACCTGCGCCTGCCCGCCTTCAACGTGGTGCCCCTGCCCGACGCCATCGATGACGAGATCGGTGCGATCCTCGATCCGCTGGGAAATGCCGTGCACACGGCGCTGAGTTTCGATCTGGTGGGCGAGGATGTGCTGGTTACCGGCGCGGGACCGATCGGCATCATGGCGGCGGCGGTCGCGCGGCATGTGGGGGCGCGCCATGTGGTGATCACCGACGTCAACCCGGACCGGCTGGCGCTGGCGGCGAAGGTCGCCGATGTGGTGCCGGTGAACGTGGCGACCGAGGACCTCAAGGCCGTGATGGCGAAGCTCGGCATGGTGCAGGGCTTCGACGTGGGGATGGAGATGTCGGGCAGTCCAGGCCGCGCTCGACCAGATGGTCGAGGCTTTGGTGATGGGCGGGCGCATCGCTCTGCTCGGGCATCCCGCCCGGCAAGTCGCCTGTGGACTGGAGCCGGATCGTCTTCAAGGCGATCACGATCAAGGGCGTCTACGGGCGCGAGATCTTCGAGACCTGGTACAAGATGATCGCGATGCTGGAGAACGGCCTCGACATCCGCGGCGTCATCACGCACCGCATGGGCGTGGACGACTTCCGCGACGGGGTTCGAGGCGATGCGATCAGGCCGCAGCGGGAAGATCGTGCTCGACTGGGGATGATCTGGTGGGTGGTGAGGGACTCGAACCCCCGACATTCTCGGTGTAAACGAGACGCTCTACCAACTGAGCTAACCACCCGGGCCGTGCGGGGATACCCCGGATCGATGTGACCGGCAAGGGGTGGGTCCGCGCGGGGAGGGACCTTGCCTGGTCGAGCCCCGATCGAAGACCCATAGCCGCCCCTTGCCGCTGACCGGCCAGTCAGAACGTGGATGGCACCCCTGTTGTTTTTCCCCCGCACCGCTCGGCCGCACCGATGCCCATGCCACGCGCTCGCCCGCGAATGGTCATGCGACGGAACGGAACTCGCCTTAGAATTGTCCCGCTCGGGATTAACCCTGACGTTGCACGACACGGCATTCAAGCAACGGGAAGGGCAAGACATGGGACTGGCAGCGATGGCCCCGGAGGCCGATACGGCAGGGTATGTGGTGTTCAAGCTGGGTGGTGCGGGCGTGCTGATCGGGATTGCGGTCGGCGTGGCGACCGGTGGCGGCCCGGCGGTTGAAAGCTGGCTCGCCTACTCGGTTTCGGTCGCGGTGGCGGGTGCGCTCATCGGCTCGCTCGCCTGGCTTCGCCGGTCGGCAGGAGGGCGCGAGGCGAGATGCGGCACCGATGATCGCGCCGCAGCCGACGGCAGCACAGTCAGCAGACGGCACGACAACAGCACAACGGCCCCGCGTCTCGGCGTTCCGGTCTTATCCCAGAACCACCCGCTGACCGCGCGCGGCCGGCCGGCCTTGGCCCGACAGATGGGACGAGGCGCAAGGGCACAGAGCAGTCTGGCCGCGGGTCCATGTTGCTTCGATCAATTTCCCGCGCGTCCGGCGATATCGAGCAGCGCATCGACCGCGACATGCGCCTCGACATGGCGGGCAAGGTCGTCGAGTGCGGCATCGACCGATGGCCCATGCGCAAGGCCAGACGGCGGAACGCCAAGATCCTCAAGGAAGCGGCTGCGGAAGCTGTCGCTGGCAAAGACGCCGTGCAGGTAGGTGCCGATCACCCGCCCATCCGCCGACACCGCCCCTTCCGCAGCACCCTGAACGCGGGCGAAGGGCCTGTCGCGTGCAGGCCCCTCGGTGACGCCCGAGGTGAATCTCGTAGCCGCTGAGGGGAAGGCCCGTGGCCGCAGTGGGTGCCCGTGATCCGCGTCAGGCGTCTTGTCAGGCGTCATCGTCGTGACGAGGTCGAGCAGTCCAAGCCCCGCCGTCTCGCCCGGCGGGCCTTCCAGCCCCTCGGGGTCGCGGATGAGCCGACCCAGCATCTGGTAGCCGCCGCAGAGGCCCAGCACGCGCCCCCCGCGCCGGTGATGCGCCAGAAGGTCGATGTCCCAGCCCTGCTGGCGCAGGAAGGCGAGATCGCCCCGCGTCGACTTCGAGCCGGGCAGGATGACGAGGTCGGCATCGCCCGGAATCGCCTCGCCCGCGCGCAGCATGGTCAGCGCGACGCCGGGCTCGGCGCGGAGCGGGTCGAGGTCGTCGAAATTGGCGATCCGCGCGAATTGCAGGCAGACGACCTTGAGGCCGGGCCCGGTCGCGGGTGTCGGCGATGTCGAGCGCGTCCTCGGCGGGCAGGCGGTGCGCCTCGGGAAACCACGGCACGACGCCCAGACCCGCGCCAGCCGGTGCGCTGCCGCGATCAGCGCGTAGCCTTCGTCGAACAGGCGAAGATCGCCCCGGAACTTGTTGATGAGGAACCCCTTGATCATCGCGGCGTCGTCGGGTCGAGCACGGCCTGCGTGCCGACGAGCTGCGCGATCACCCCGCCCCGGTCGATGTCGCCCACCAGGACCACCGGCAGTGCCCGTCGCCCGGGCGAAGCCCATGTTGGCGATGTCGTTCGCGCGCAGGTTCACCTCGGCCGGGCTGCCCGCGCCTTCGACGATGACGAGGTCAGCGCTTGCGGCGAGGCGGTGGAAGCTGTCCAGCACCGGGGCCATCAGTTGCGGCTTCAGGGCGGCGTAGTCGCGCGCCTTCGCGCTGCCCCAGCGCTTGCCCTGCACGACGATCTGCGCTCCGGTCTCGGATTCCGGCTTCAGCAGCACCGGGTTCATGTCGGTCATGCGGCTCGGTCCGGCAGGCCAGCGCCTGCAGCGCCTGCGCCCGGCCGATCTCGCCCCCGTCCGCGGTGACGGCGGCGTTGTTCGACATGTTCTGCGGCTTGAACGGCCGCGACCGTCAGGCCCCGGTTGCGTCAGCGCGCGGCAGAGGCCCGCCACGAGCAGCGACTTGCCGACGTTGGAGCCGGCGCCCTGGATCATCAGGGCGGGCATGAGGAACCTTGGTCAAGGGATCGATTTTTCTGCGAAAAATCGGGCCTCCGGCGGGGGTATTCGGGCCGATAAGGCGAAGCCGCGCAGCGAGCATGCTCAGAACTCCACGCCCGCCTGCGCCTTGATGCCCGACCGGAACGGGTGCTTCACCAGCGTCATCTCGGTCACGAGGTCGGCGATCTCGATCAGCTCCGGCTTCGCGTTGCGGCCCGTCAGGCACGACATGGGTCATCGGCGGCTTTTCGTCGCGCAGGAAGGCCACCACCTCGGCGATGTCGAGGTAGTCGTAGCGCAGCGCGATGTTGATCTCGTCCAGCAGGACGAAGCGGATCGCGGGGTCGCGGATCAGCTCTTTCGCCTTCTCCCAGCCCGCCGGCGCCGCCGCGATGTCGCGGGCGCTTGTCCTGCGTTTCCCAGGTGAAGCCCTCGCCCATCGCGAGGAATTGGCAGAGGTCGGCGAAACGGGTCGTCGAGCAGCCGACGCTCGCCCGTGTCCCACGCGCCCTTGATGAACTGCACCACGGCGCAGGGCATCCCGTGGCGCGACGCAGCGCAGGATCATGCCGAAGCCGGACGAGGATTTGCCCTTGCCGGCGCCGGTATGGACGATGATCAGGCCCTTCTCGCCCGTCTTCGTCTGCCATCATCCTGTCGCGCGCGGCCTTCTTCTTGGCCATCTTCGCGCGTGGCGGGCATGTCGTCCGTCGGGCGTCGTCGGCGTCGGTCATGGGCGGTCGTGTCCTTGACAGGGGGCCGTGCATCTGGCACAGGTGCTTCAGGCGCTGGTTCCTGTCTATGACAGGCGAAGAGGGAATGCGCCAGGGACGCGACCCGAAGCGCAGCCGCCCCCGCGACCGTGACCGGAGAGGTCGCCCATCTGCCACTGGCCGCGCCGCGGTTCGGGAAGGCGGGGCGACCGGTGGGGCCCAAGGCCCCGGGATCCGCAAGCCGGGAGACCTGCCAGCGCGACGATGACTGAACGGCGGACGGGGTGTTCCGGCGACCGGATGGGCGATGCGCTTTCGCCGCCTGCCCCGCTCTGCTGCGGACGACGATGCGCCCTGTCGCGAACGATGGATATGATGGACGGCGCGGCGCGACTGCGCCGGTCGAGCTTCACGTCTGCACGACCTGCCGCAGCGCGGGCCAGGCCGCTGCCCGAGGGCGAGGACGCGCCCCGGCGCCGGCTGCACGCGGCGCTGGCTGCGCAGGCCGGCACTGCCGGAAGGCGTGCGCGTCGTGCCGGTCGAGTGCCTGTCGACCTGCACACCGGCTGTACCGTCGCGCTCAGCGGCGCCGGGGCGCTGGTCCTATGTCTATGGCCGCCTCGACGCGACGCCGACGCGCCGCGATCCTGCGACGGCGCCGCGCGCTATGCCGCCACGCCGGACGGCATCGTGCCCTGGCGCGAGCGGCCCGACCATCTTCCGCAAGCAACTGCATCGCGCGCCTCCCGCCGCTGGAGGGCTGAGATGACCGATCTGGCCAAGATGCCCGTGACCGTGATCACCGGCTTTCTGGGCGCGGGCAAGACCACGCTGATCCGCCACCTGATGCAGAACCCGCAGGGCAAGCGGCTGGCGATGCTGGTCAACGAGTTCGGCAACGTGGGCGTGGATGGCGACATCCTGAAATCCTGCGCCGATGCCCGAATGCCCGGTGGAGAACATCGTGGAACTGGCCAACGGCTGCATCTGCTGCACCGTGGCCGACGATTTCATCCCGACGATCGAGGCGCTGATGGCGCTGGCCCGCGCCCCGATCACATCCTGATCGAGACCTCGGGCCTGGCCCTGCCGAAGCCGCTGCTGAAGGCCTTCGACTGGCCCGCGATCCGCTCGCGCATCACGGTGGACGGGGTGATCGCGCTGGCCGATGCCGAGGCCGTGGCGGCGGGCCGCTTCGCCCCCGATCGTCGCGCGCGGTCGAGGCGCAGCGCGCGGCCGACGACAGCATCGACCACGAAACGCCGCTGTCCGAGGTGTTCGAGGACCAGATCGCCTGCGCCGACCTCGTCCTGCTGACCAAGGCCGATCTTGCCGGCGACTCGGGGCTGGCCGCGGCCCGCGCGGTGATCGCGGCCGAAGCGCCGCGCGCGCTGCCGGTGATCGAGGTGACGGAGGGCGTGATCGATCCGCGCGTGATCCTGGGCCTGAGCGCGGCGGCCGAGGATGACCTGGCCGCGCGCCCCTCGCACCACGACGGCGAGGACGACCACGACCACGACGATTTCGACAGCGTGGTGATCGACACTGCCCGAGGTGACCGACCCGCGAGGCGCTGGCCGCGCGCGATCGCGGCGCTGGCCGAGCGACGCAGCACATCCTGCGGGTGAAGGGCTATGTCGCCGTCGCGGGCAAGCCGATGCGGCTGCTGGTGCAGGCGGTGGGCGCCGGGTGCGGGTGCAGTATGACCGGCCCTGGCGCGGGCGAAGGCGCGGCAGGCGCGGCTGGTCGTGATCGCCGAGCAGGACGACATCGACGAGGCCGCGATCCGCGCGGCGCTGGCAGGCTGAGGCGGATGGGACCGGCAGCGCAGTGTCATGCAGGGGCGGCGCGGGCGGTGACCGGGCAAGATGGGTATTTTTGCCAAGAAGAAGCATGGGACGGTGCGCAGGCATCCTGCGGCACCAGGCGGACGGGCTGAGCGATGCATGTCGTCTTCCGCGAGACGCCATGGGCTGGACGAGACCGCAGCGCCCGTCGATCTCGGGCAGGCCCCGGCCGATCTGGTGGTGCTGTCCTTTTCCGACAGCGACCTCGGGGCCTTCGCGGCCGGGCTGGCACCGCGCGGCGGGCACGCCTGCCCTCGCTGCGCCTCGCCAACCTCGTGGCGCTGAAGCACCCGCTGTCGGTCGACACCTATGTCGAGCGCACGCTGTCCGGGGCGAAGGGCATCCTGATCCGGCTGATCGGCGGCGAGCCCTATTGGCCCTACGGCTTGCAGCAGGTCGAGGCGCTGTGCCGCGCGAAGGGCATCGCGCTGGCCGTGCTGCCTGCCGATGGGCGGCCCGACGCGCGGCTCGACGCGGTCTCGACCCTGCCCGTCTCGACGCTGAAGCGGCTCGCGCATCTGTGCGACACGGGCGGCGCGGTGGCGGCACAGGCGGCGCTGGCGCAGCTGGCGCTGGCGGCGGGGCTTTATGCGGGGCCGGTCGTCGGGGGCGAAGACGCTGCCCGAGGTGGGCGGCTGGACGCCCGAGGATGGCGTCTGCTGCCCGGCTGGCTTCGCCTTGTCGGCAACGCGGCCGGTCGTGCTGGTCACCTTCTACCGCACCTGGCTGACGGCCCATGACCTTGGCCCGGTCGAGGCGCTGTTCGCGGCGCTTCGGGCGCGAGGGTTTGACGTGCTGGGGCTGTTCGCGCCATCGCTGAAGGCGCCGGGCGCCGGTCGGCTGGCTGGCGCGCATGGGTCGCGCGCTGCGCCCGGCGGCGATCGTCAACGCCACCTCCTTCTCGGCGCGGGGCGAGGATGGGGCAACGCCGCTCGACGCGGCGGGCGTTCCGGTGTTCCAGGTGGCGCTGTCCACCGCCACGGAGCGCGCGTGGGAGGGCGCGGCGCGCGGCCTCTCGCCCGCCGATCTTGCCATGCATGTCGTGCTGCCGGAGGTGGACGGCCGCGCTCTTCGCGGGCGTCGCCTCGTTCAAGGAACCGGGCGCGCGCGATCCGGACCTGCAGTTCTCGCGCTATGCCCACCGGGCGCGATGCGGGGCGCATCGCGGCGATCGCCGACCGGGTGGCGGCCTGGGTCCGGCTGGGTGCCGCTGGCCCCGGCGGCGAAGCGCGTGGCGCTGGTGCTGTCCACCTATCCCGGCAAGGCGCATCAGATGGCCCATGCGGTTGGCCTCGATGCGCTGGCGTCCTCCGAGGCGATGCTGGCGGATCTTGCGGGGAGACGGTTATGCCGTGACGGACGGCCGCGCCGCTGGCCGAGGCGCTTTCGGATGGAACGGCTGGACTGGCCGGTGGACGGACTACCGGGCGGCGCTGGCGCGGTCTGAACCCCGCCCTGCGCGACGCCCTCACCGCGGCCTGGGGCGCGCCGGAGGACGATCCCGACGTGACTGGACGGCGCGTTCCACTTCCGCGCGGTGCGGCGCGGCACGGCGCTGGTCGCGCTGCAGCCCGAACGCGGGCGAGGTGCAGGGGCGCGAGGCGGAATATCACGATCTGGCCCGCGCGCCGCGCCATGGCTATGTCGCCTTCTACCTCTGGCTGCGCCGCGCCGAGCGGCGTCCACGCGCTGGTCCATATCGGGCGCGCATGGCACGCTGGAATGGCTGCCGGGCAAGTCCGTGGCGCTGTCGGACGCCTGCTGGCCCGAGGCGCTGATCGGCGATCTGCCGGTGATCTACCCCTTCATCGTCAACGATCCCGGCGAGGCGGCGCAGGCCAAGCGGCGCATCGGGGCGGTGACCTCGGCCATCTGCCGCCGCCGCTGCGCATCGCGCGGCCCCTCGGCCCGGCTGGCGCGGCTGGAAGCGGCTGCTGGACGAATTCTCCACCGCCGACGGGCTCGACCCCGCGCCGCCGCGACCGGCTGATGGCGCGATATCCGGGACGAGGCGCGCGGCGGCGGGGGTGGAGGCCGATCTGGGCCTTGCGCCGGACGCCTCGCCGGCCGAGGCGATCACGCGGATCGACCGCTTCGTCTGCGACGTGAAGGAAAGCCAGTTCGGCGACGGGCTGCATGTCTTCGGGCGAGTGTCCGGGGTCTCGATGCCCGGGGCGGAGGCAAGCGCGCGGGCCGAACGGGCGGCGCTGCTCGCTGCGCTGGCGGGGCGGCGGGTCGCGCCCGGCCCGTCCGGCTCGCCCTATCGCGGGCGGGCGGACGTGCTGCCGACGGGGCGCAACCTCTACACCATCGATCCGCGCGCGGTGCCCTCGCGCGCGGCCCATGCACAGGGCGTGAAGCTCGCCGAGGAGCTGGTCCGCCGCCACCTGCAGGACCACGGCGACTATCCGCGCGGGCTGGTGGTCGACCTCTGGGGCTCGGCCACGATGCGGACGGCGGGCGAGGAATTCGCCATGGCGCTGCACCTCGCTGGGCGCGAAGCCGGTCTGGGACGAGGGGTCGGACCGCGTCTCGGGCGTCGAGATCCTGCCGCATCGCGCTTCTCGACCGGCCCCGGATCGACGTGACGCTGCGCGTCTCTGGCCTGTTCCGCGACGTGTTCCCGACGCTCTCGCACGCTCTTCGGGCAGGCGGTGCGGGCGCTGGCCGCGCGCGACGAGGCGGCGGACGGAACCCCTATGCGGGCCGCGCGGCGGGGCGCGGGTCTATGGCCCCGCGCCGGGCAGCTACGGCCTCGGCATGGGCGATGCGGCCGAGGACTACACCGAGGCCGGGCGGCGGCGCGCGGGCGAGGCCTGGCTTTCGGCGAGCGGTTGGGCGCTGGACGGGGCCGAGCCGGTGCGGGAGCCGCGCGGGATCGCGGCGCGCGTGGCGGGGGCCGAGGCCTTCGTCCATCCGCAGGACCTGCCGGAAACCGACCTGCTGCTGGCCGCGGACTATGCCGCGCATGAGGCGGGCTTTGCCGCGGCGCAGGGCGTGGTGGGCGGACAGGCGGCGCTCTACCACCTCGACGCGACCGACCCGGCGCGGCCCCGCGCGCGCGCGCTGAGCGAGGAGATCGCCCGCGTCGTGCGCGGGCCGCGCGGCCAATCCCGGCTGGATCGCGGGCATGATGCGGCACGGCTTTCGCGGCGGGGCCGAGATCGCCGCGACGCTGGACCATCTGGCGGCCTTCGCGCATCTGGCGGGGGTGGTGCCGCCGCATCTGTTCGACCTCTACCACGACGCCACCCTGGGCGATGCCGGAGGTGCGCGACTTCCTTGCCCGCGAGAACCCCGGCGCGCTGGCCGCGATGGAGGCACGCTTCGCGGCGCTGCACGCGGCGGGGCTTTGGCGGACGCGGCGCAACTCCATCCTCGCGGGGCTGCGGCGCATGAGGGTGGCGGCGAAAGGGCTGGTGTCCCGGCGCCTACCGCCCGATGGAGTCGGGCGACGGCCTCATCGTGCGGGTGCGCCCGGTACTGGCGCGGCTGACGGCGGCGCAGGTGCTGGGCCTGTGCGAAGCGGCGCGCGCGCATGGGTCGGGGATCATCGACCTGACGAGCCGGGCGAACCTGCAACTGCGCGGCGTACGGGCCGGGGCGCATGAGGCGCTGCTCGAGGCGCTGTGGGCGCTGGGGCTGCTCGACGCCGATCCGGGGGTGGAGGGGCGGCGGAACGTGCTGGTCGCTCCGCTCTGGGTGCCGGGAGACGCGACGGAGCGTCGTGGCGCGGGAGTTGATCGCGCGTCTGGCGGAGTTGCCGGACTTGCCCGCGAAGTTCGGGTTCGCGGTGGATTGCGGCGCGGCGCCCCTGCTGGGCGGGGCCTCGGCCGATATCCGGGTGGAGCGCGGGGCGTCGGGCGGGCTGATCGTGCGGGCCGATGGCTGTGCTGCAGGGCTGGCCGGTCGCGGAGGCCGGGGCGGTGGACCGGGTGATCGCATTGGCGCAGTGGTTCGCGGCGACACGCGGCGACGCGGGCCGGATGGCGCGGCATCCGGGGTTGGCGGAGGCAGAGGGCAGCGAAGCCCCTGCCCCGGCGGGGTCGCTGCCCTCGCCGGGCGCGTCGGTGCTGGGGCCGGTCATGGGCGTGGCCTTCGGGCAGATGGAGGCGGCGGCGCTGGCGCGGCTGGTCGCGGACAGCGGCGCGGTGGCGGTGCGGGTGACGCCGGGGCGGTGCCTGATCCTCGAAGGCGGGCGGTGCGGCGGCGGTGGCGGGGTTCCTCACCGCGCCCGATCCGGTGCTGCGCGTCGACGCCTGCGCTGGCGCGCCGTTCTGCCCGCAGCGACGGTGGAGACGCGCGCGCTGGCGCGGCGTCTCGCGGGTCGGGCGGATGGCCTGCATGTCTCGGGCTGCGCCAAGGGCTGCGCGCGGGCTCGGGCAGCGGCGATCACGCTGGTGGGGCGCGCAGGCCGCTTCGATCTTGTGCGGAACGGCGCGGCGTGGGATGCGCCTGTGCGGCAGGGGCTGTCGGCGGACGAGCTTCTGGAGATGTTCGGGGCGCAAGATGCATCAGTATGAAACCGACGGCGCCGCGATCTACCGCCAGTCCTTCGCGATGATCCGGGCCGAGGCCGACCTCGCCCGCTTCTACGCCCGACGAGGAGCAGGTCGCCGTCCGCATGATCCACGCCGCCGGGATGGTGGGGCTGGAGGCGCATATCCGCTTTTCGCCCGGCTTCGTGGCCGCGCGCGCGGGCGCGCTGGAGGCCGGCGCGCCGATCCTGTGCGACGCGCGCATGGTCAGCGAGGGGATCACGCGCAAGCGCCTGCCCGCGGACAACGCGGTGATCTGCACGCTGCACGACCCCGCGGTGCCGGCGCTTGCCGCGAAGATGGGCAACACCCGCTCGGCCGCGGCGCTGGAGCTGTGGCGGCCGCATCTGGCAGGGGCGGTCGTGGCGATCGGCAACGCGCCGACGGCGCTCTTCCACCTGCTGAACATGCTGGAGGACCCCGCCTGCCCGCGCCCCGCCGCGATCATCGGCTGCCCGGTGGGCTTCGTCGGCGCGGCGGAATCGAAGGACGCGCTCTGGGCCGACCAGCCCGCGCCCTGCTGCATCGTGGCCGGGCGGCTCGGGGGCAGCGCCATCACGGTGGCCGCGGTCAACGCGCTCGCGAGCCGGATGGAATGAGCAAAGGGCACGATCTTTGGCCTGGGCCTCGGCCCCGGCGAGCCGGACCTGATGAGCGTGCGCGCCGACCGCCTGCTGCGCCGCGGCGCGCCACGTCGCCTATTTCCGCAAGGCGGGCAAGCCGGGACAGGCGCGGCGGATCGTCGAGGGGATGCTGCCGCCCGACGCGGTCGAATTCGCGATGGAATATCCGGTCACGACCGAGATCCCGCTGGACAGACCCCGCCTACAACGCCGCGCTTTCCGGCTTCTACGACGACTGCGCCGCGCATCTGGCCGCCCTGTCGGACGCGGGCGAGGATGTGGTCGTGCTGTGCGAGGGCGACCCGTTCTTCTACGGCTCCTTCATGCATCTCTACACCCGGCTGATGGACAGCCACCCGGTGCAGGTGATCCCCGCCATCACCGGCATGTCCGGGGCCTGGACGGCGACCGGCCAGCCGATCACCTGGGGCGACGACGTGCTGACGGTGCTGATGGGCACCCTGCCCGAGGCGGACCTGGTGCGGCACATGGCGGACACCGACGCGCTGGTGGTGATGAAGATCGGGCGCAACCTCGCCAAGGTGCGCCGCGCGCTGACCGAGGCCGGGCGGCTGGATCAGGCCTGGCTGGTCGAATTCGCGACCATGCCGGGGCAGAAGGTCATGCGTCTGGCCGAGGCGGAGGGGCGCGTGACGCCCTATTTCTCGATCGTGCTGGTCCATGGGCAGGGACGGCGGCCATGACAGGCGCTGCGCCTGTGGGTAGCCTTCGGGCGGGGGTTTTGCACCGCCCTGCCCGGCCACGGGCCGGGCGTTCCTCGCTGAAACGCCCCACCGGGGCGTTTCCGGGCGCTCATCACCCCGCAGGATATTTGTGGAACAGAGAATGGAGGCTTGGGGATCGCACCGCCCGAGCCGGAGTCACACCATGACCGGGAGGCTTGCATCGCGGGGCTTGGGCCGGGGGCCGAGGCGCTGGTGACGCCGGAGGTCACGGCGGCGCTGGCCGAGGCGACGGATGTGGTCGGCTACATCCCTTACGTCGCGCGCGTGGCACCGCGCGCGGGGCTGACACTGCACCCCAGCGACAACCGGGTGGAGATGGACCGGGCGGCCCATGCGCTGGCGATGGCGCCGAGGGGCGGCGGGTGGTCGTCGTCTCCTCCGGCGATCCGGGTGTGTTTGCCATGGCCTCCGCGGTGTTCGAGGCGGTGGAAGCTGGGCCGAGGGCGTGGCGCGATCTGGACATCCGCGTGCTGCCGGGGATCACGGCGATGCTCGCGGCGGCGGCGCGGGCGGGCGCGCCGCTGGGGCATGATTTCTGCGCGATCAACCTGACCGACAACCTGAAGCCCTGGGCGGTGGTCGAACGGCGCCTGCGGCTGGCGGTGCGAGGCGGATTTCGCGATGGCCTTCTACAATCCCCGCTCGGCCTCGCGCCCCGAGGGCTTCGCCCGGGCGCTGGAGGTGCTGAAGGCCGCCTGCGGCGATGCCCGGCCTGTGATCTTCGCGCGCAACGTCAGCCTGCCCGACGAGACGCTCCGCGTGGTGCCGCTCGATCGGACCGAGCCGGAGATGGCCGACATGCGGACGGTCGTGATCGTGGGATCGAGCGCGACGCGGGTGATCGCGCGCGACGGCGCGCCCTTCGTCTACACGCCGCGGTCGGTGCCGGGATGACCGAGCCAGTCGAGCACCTCTTGCAGGCTGGTCGCCTCGTGCCGCTCGGGGACAGGGGGGCGGTCGATCATCAGGACCGGCAACCCGAGCGCGCGGGCGGCGGCGAGCTTGGCCGAGGCCCCGTTGCCGCCCGCGTTCTTGGCGACGACAAGGTCGATGCGGTGCTCGCGCATCAGGGCCGTGTCCCCCGCCTCGGTGAAGGGGCCGCGCGCGACGATCACGGCATGGTCGGGCAGCGGCGGCGGCGTCTCGGGCGGATCGACAAGGCGCAGCAGGTAGTGGTGCTGCGGCCGGGCGGCGAAGGCGTCGAGATGCATCCGGCCGAGCGCGAGGAAGATGCGCCGCGGCGGGCCATCCAGCGCAGCGACGGCAGCCGCGATATCGGGGACGCGGGTCCAGCGGTCGCCCGGCACGGGGTGCCAGGCGGGGCGCGGTGAAGGCGATCAAGCGGAATGCCCGTTGCCCGCGCCGGCGGCGACCGCGTTCCCGCTCATCTGCGCGGCGAAAGGATGCGTCGCGTCAACCAGATGCGTGACGTTGTTCGTGCGGATATAGGCGGCCAGGCCATCGACCCCGCCGAAGCCACCCATGCGGGTGGGGAGCGGCTGCGCCTTCGGACGGTCGACCCGGCCCGCGTAGGAGATCGTCGCCGTCTCGCCCATCTCGGCCAGCCGCGCGGCCAGCGCGCTCGCCTCGGTCGTGCCGCCGAGGATCAGGATGTGGCGCATGGCTGAGGGTCCGTGGCTGACGATCGTGGGTCTGGGCGAGGATGGACCGGAGGCCTGCCGCCCGCAAGCCGCGCCGCGCTCGAGGCGGCGGAGGTGGTGATCGGCGCGGCGCGGCACCTGGCGCTCCTGCCGGGGCTGCGGGCAGAAGCGGTGGAGTGGCCGGTGCCCTTTGCCGACGGGCTGCCGATGCTGCTGGCGCTGCGCGGGCGGCGGGTGGTGATGCTCGCCTCGGGCGATCCGTTCTGGTTCGGCGCGGGCACATCGGTGACGCGGGCACTTGCGCCGGGAGACTGGGTGGCGCTCCCTGCGCCCTCGACCTTCTCGCTGGCGGCAGCCCGTCTGGGCTGGCGGCTGGAGGAGGTGACCTGCCTTGGCCTGCATGCCGCGCCGCTCGACGCGACTGCGGCCGCATCTCGCGCCCGGACGGCGGATCATCGTGCTGCTGCGCGACGGGGCGGCGGCGGGCGCGCTGGCCGAGCGGCTGTTCCTCGGGGGTTCGGCGCAACCCGGATGACGGTGATGGAGGCGCTTGGCGGCCCGCGCGAGCGGGTGCGCGATGTCGCCGCGGCGAGCTATGACCTGGCCGATGTCGCCCATCCGGTCGCCGTGGCGCTGGAGGTCGAGGGCGACGGGGCGGTGATCCCGCGCGCCTCGGGTCTGCCGGATGACCTCTTCGCAGCATGACGGGCAGATCACCAAGCGGCCCGTTCGCGCGCTGACGCTGTCGGCCCTGGCGCCCCGGCCCGGCGAACTGCTGTGGGACATCGGGGCGGGGTCGGGCTCGATCGGGATCGAGTGGATGTTGGCCGACCCGTCCTGCCGCGGCGGTGGGGATCGAGGCGGATGCGGGCCGGGCGGATCGGGCCGAGGCGAACGCCTCGGGTCTGGGTGTCGCCTGGCGATCGGCTTGTCCGGGGCGCCGCCCCCGAGGCGCTGGCGGGGCTGCCGGTGCCGGATGCGGTGTTCGTCGGCGGCGGCGCGTCGGAGGCGCTGCTTGCGGACCTGTGGCGGCTGCTGCCGCCGGGGGTCCGGGTCGTCGCCCATGCCGTCACGCTGGAAAGCGAGGCGCTTTTCGCCCAGTGGCAGGCCGCGAAGGGGGGATCGCTGTTGCGGATCGAACTGGCGGAGGCTGGGGCGATCGGGCGGCGGCGCGGCTGGAAGGCCGCCTACCCCGTCGTGCAGTGGAGCGTGGTGCGATGATCGTGGCGGGGTTCGGGTTTCGACGGGGGGCGGGGGAGGCTTCGCTGCGGGATGCACTGGACCGGGCCGCGGGCGGGCGCGCGGTTGACGCGCTGGCGACCGTGGCCGACAAGGCCGCGGCGCTGGACGGGCTGGCGCACGAGATGGGTCTGCCGGTGATCGCGGTGAGCGAGGCCGAGCTGGCGCGCGTCGCAACGCAGACGGCGTCGGCCGCATCGCAGGCGCGCGCGGGGCGTCGGCAGCGTGGCCGAGGCGGCGGCGCTGGCGGGCGCGGGGCGCGGAGCGGCGCTTCTGGGCGCGCGCGTGGTGTCGGGGGATCGTATGGCGACCTGTGCCCTGGCAGAGGGAGACGGGACGATGACGGTGCATTTCATTGGCGCGGGACCGGGCGCGGCCGACCTGCTGACGCTGCGCGGGCGCGACCTGATCGCGGCCTGCCCGGTCTGCCTCTACGCGGGCTCGCTGGTGCCGGAGGAGATGCTGGCCCATTGCCCGCCCGGCGCGCGGATCGTGAACACCGCACCCCTGGACCTGGACGCGATCATGGCCGAGATCGCGGCGGCCGATGCGGCGGGGCAGGACGTGGCGCGGCTGCATTCGGGCGACCTGTCGGTCTGGTCGGCGATGGGCGAACAGCTCCGGCGGCTGCGCGAGATGGGCATCGCCTATACCGTGACGCCCGGCGTGCCGTCCTTCGCCGCCGCCGCGGCCGCGCTTGGGGCGGAGCTGACGCTGCCGGGGCTGGCGCAGTCGGTGGTGCTGACGCGCACGCCGGGGCGCGCCTCGGCCATGCCCGCGGGCGAGACGCTGGCGGCCTTCGGCGCGACCGGCGCGACGCTGGCCGTGCATCTGTCGATCCACAACCTGGCGACAGGTGGTGGCCGACCTTGTGCCGCATTACGGGGCGGACTGCCCGGTGGCGGTGGTCTATCGCGCCTCCTGGCCGGACGAGCGGATCGTGCGGGCGACGCTTGGGGACGATCGAGGCGGCGATGGGCGACGGGGTGGAGCGCACGGCGCTGATCCTGGTCGGACCCGCGTTGGGGCAGGAAGGGTTTGGCGAAAGCCGCCTCTATTCAACGGATTACGACCGGAGGTTCCGGCCTCAGAGGGCGAACGAGGGGTGAAGTGATCTTCACGGATCGATCAACTGCCATCATTTGGTTTCAGAGTGTCCGAGGATCGACCGGAAACGCTCTGTGGAGCGTTTCCGCGATCCGATTGCCAGCGGTCGCAAGACCGCAGGCAAGGGGCTCACAGCGGGCGTAGACGCTGCAAATCCGTCCGCGACTGCCTGGGGGGCGCGGCAACGCGCCTGCCAAGGGCAGGCAGGCGCGGACGGATTTGTCGACGGACAAATCCGTCAAGAAACCCCGCGCATGCTGTACTCGATCTAGCTATGGAGACGCCCCTCCCCCCGGCGTGATGATCTCGGCCCCCGCCTCGGGCACCGGCAAGACCACGGTCATGCTGGGGCTTCTCCGCGCCCTGCGCGAGGACGGGCTCGCGGTGCAGCCCTTCAAGTCCGGACCCGACTACATCGACCCGGCCTTCCACCGCGCGGCGGCGGGGCGGGCGTCGTTCAACCTCGACACCTGGGCGATGGACGAGCGGCCTGCTCGACGCCATCGCGGCGCAGGCGGCGGGGGCGGACATCGTCGTGGCCGAGGGCTCGATGGGCCTTTACGACGGCGTGGCGAACGCCGGGCGCCACCGGAACCGGCGCCAGCGCCGAGGTGGCAGCGCGGATGGGCTGGCCGGTGGTGCTGGTGCTCGACGTGGGCGGGCAGGCGCAGTCGGCGGCGGCGACGGCGCTCGGCTTCGCGCGCTACCGGCCCGACCTGCCCTTCGCGGGGGTGATCCTGAACCGCGTGGCCAGCGCCCGGCACGAGCGGCTGACCCGGCTGGGGATGGAGGCCGCGGGCCTGCGCGTGCTGGGCGCCCTGCCACGGCGCGGCGACCTTGTGCTGCCGGAGCGCCATCTGGGGCTGGTGCAGGCGGTCGAGCATCCCGGACCTCGAGGCAGCGATCGTCGGCCTATGCCGCCTTCCTGCGCGCGCATGTCGACGTCGCCGCCATCCGGGCCGCCGCGCGCGGCCGCAGGACCTGTCGCCGCCGGTCCCCTGCCCCGGCCGCCCGGCGCAGCGGATCGCGCTGGCGCAGGATGCGGCCTTTTCCTTCGCCTATCCGCATGTGCTGGCGGGCTGGCGCGCGGGCGGGGCCGAGATCCTGCCCTTCTCGCCGCTGGCGGACGAGGCGCCCGGACCCGAGCGCGGACCTGTGCTGGCTCCCGGCGGCTATCCCGAGTTGCACGCAGGGCGGCTGGCGGCGGCGGAGCGGTTCCGCGCGGGCCTGCGCGCCTTTGCCGAAACCCGCCCCGTGCATGGCGAATGCGGCGGCTACATGGCGCTTGGCGAGGCGCTGATCGACAAGGACGGCGCGCGTCACCGGATGGCGGGGCTGCTGGGCCTTGTGACCAGCTACGAGAAGCGGCGGATGCATCTGGGCTACCGCCGCGCCGACCTGCTGGCCCCCCTGCCCGGGCTTTGCCGCCGGGGCACGCGCTGCGCGGGCACGAGTTCCACTATTCCACCATCCTCGACCAGCCCGACGCGCCGCTGGCCCGCGTGACGGATGCCGAGGGCGCGGAGGTGGCCGAGACCGGATCGTGGCGCGGGCACGTGCTCGGGCACGTTCTTTCACCTGATCGCGGAGGCGGCATGACGGGCTTCGTCTCCTTCGTGGGCTCGGGTCCGGGCGACCCCGAGCTGCTGACGGTGAAGGCGGTGAACCGGCTGAAGGCGGCAGATGCGGTGCTGTTCGACGACCTCTCCTCGGGCCCGATCCTGGAACTGGCGCGGGCCGGGCGCCGATCTCGTCGCGCGTGGGCAAGCGCGCCGGGCCGCCCCTCGCCCAAGCAGGACCATGTGAGCCGCCTGCTGGTGGACTATGCCGCGACCGGGCGCGCGCGTGGTGCGGCTGAAATCCGGCGACCCTGCGATCTTCGGGCGGCTCGAGGAAGAGATCGTGGCGCTGCGCGCGGCGGGCATTCCCTTCGAGGTGATCCCCGGCGTCACCAGCGCCACGGCGGCGGCGGCGGCGGCGCTGATCCCGCTGACGCGGCGGCTGACGGCGCGGCGGGTGCAGTTCGTGACCGGGCATGACGTGGCGGGCGCGCTGCCCGCCGACCTGAACATGGCGGCGCTGGCCGATCCGCTGGCGACGACCGTGGTGTTCATGCCGAAGAAGACCTTCCCCGCCCTCGCCGCCCGGCTGATCGCGGCGGGCCTGCCGCCCGACATGCCCTGCCTTCTGGCCGAGAACGTGAGCCACCCGGACCAGAGCCTGACGCGCGACACCGTGGCGGGGCTGGCGGCACGGCTGGCGGGACACGCCTCGGGCGCGCCCGCGCTGATCCTCTACGGGCCGCTGGCGGAAGTTGATGACGGGATGTCGTGAACTGCGATTGACCGGCGGGGCGGGCGTGGTAACAAGGACGTGTCCAACGGTGTTCCCTGCCAGACGCAGGCCGGGAATGAAACGGGAAGTCGGTGCGGAGCGAAAAGCCCCAAATCCGGCGCTGCCCCCGCAACGGTAGGCGAGTGAAGGCCCCCCATGATGCCACTGCGCAAGAGAGGCGCGGGAAGGCGGGGCGGCCCGGGATCCTCCCGCTCGCAAGCCCGGAGACCGGCCCGAGGATGGCAAACGGGGGCGCCGTGCCCCTTCATCCATTGCCGCTGCACGGGGTGTATGCGGAGCAGGGAGACGACAGATGCATATCGAACCGGGCCTGGTGGACGCCGCCAAGATCACCCTGTCCTACGGGACTGCCGCCGCCGTGGGCGCAACGGCGGTGAAGTTCGCGCTCGACAGCCTTCGCGCGAATGGTCTGGTCTCGCTGGTCTCGCGGTCGGCGGTCGCGACCGTGCTGGTGTTCGTGTTCTTCGAGGTGCTGCCGCACATGCCGGTCGGCGTGTCCGAGGTCCACCTGATCCTTGGAACGACCCTGCTGTTGTTGCTCGGCACGGCCCCTGCGGCGATCGGGCTGGCGGCGGGACTGCTGGTGCAGGGCCTGTTCTTCGCGCCCTTCGACCTGCCGCAATACGCCATGAACGTGACGACGCTGCTCGCGCCGCTCTTCGCGATCCACCTGCTCGCGCGCCGCGTGGTGCCGGCGAGCACCGCCTATGTCGACCTGGGCTATACCCAGGTCCTGAAACTGTCGGTCGCGTATCAGGGCGGAATCGTCGCCTGGGTGGCCTTCTGGGCGATCTACGGTCAGGGCTTCTCGGCCGCGAACCTCGCCAGCATCGGCACCTTCGGGCTGGCCTACATGACGGTCATCCTGCTGGAGCCGCTGGTGGACCTCGCGGTGCTGGCAGGCGCCAAGGCCCTGCGGAACCACCCGGTCATGGCTCTCTTCAACCGCCGCCTCTTCGCCGCGGCATGATCCCGGGGCGGCCCTGCGGGGCCGCACCCCTTCGGTTGACGGCATGATCGAGCTCTTTCTGGTCGGGATCGGCTCTGGCAATCCCGACCACCTGACCGGCGAGGCCGTTCGCGCGCTGAAGGGCGCGGACCTGATCCTGATCCCGACCAAGGGCGAGGAGAAGGCGGAGCTGGCCGCCTTGCGACACGCCCTCGTCGCGCGGTTTGTCCCCGACGGCGTGCGGGTGGCAGAGTTCGCCCTGCCCGTCCGGGACGAAGCCGTCCCGGATTACCTGGATCGCGTCAACGACTGGCATGACACAATCGCCGCCGTGTGGGGCGAAAGCATCGACCGCCACCTGCCCGCCGGAGGGCGGGTCGCGCTGATGATCTGGGGTGATCCGTCGCTGTACGACTCGAGCCTTCGCATCGCCGAGCGGCTGCGCCGGGCGGGGCGCGACGTGAGCGTGCGGGTCGTTCCCGGCCTCACCAGCCTGCAACTGCTGACCGCGCGGCACGCGATCCCGCTGAACACGCTCGGCGGGCCGGTGCAAATCACGACCGGGCGGCAGCTGCGCGACCTCGGCTGGCCGGAGGGAGTCGCGACGCTGGCCGTGATGCTGGATGGAGGCTGTGCCTTCACGGCGCTGCCGCCCGAGGGAGTGACGATCTGGTGGGGGGCCTATCTGGGGATGGATTGGGAAGTCCTCGATGCAGGTCCGCTCGCCGAGGCTGGTCCGCGCATCGTGCAGACGCGGGCTGCGGCGCGGGCGCGGCATGGGTGGATCATGGACATCTACCTGCTGCGGAGGGGATGAGAGCTGGAGGCCCCGGCATCCGCCGAGGCGCGGTGCGCCTTAACCGCGGCGCGGGGCGGCTTCGCAGGGGCGCGCGGTGCACGAGAATGGCACCTACGCCGTGATGAACTCCCTCACGAAAGGGGTGGCGGGGCGGGCGCGGATGTCTGCGGGTTTGCCGATCTGCTCGATCCGGCCCATCGACATGACCACCACGAGGTCGGCCAGTTCCATCGCCTCGTCCTGGTCGTGGGTGACGAAGACCGTGGTCAGGCCGGTGGTGTCGTGGATGTCGCGCAGACCCTGGCGCAGTTCCTTGCGGACCTTGGCGTCCAGCGCGCCGAAGGGTTCGTCGAGGAGCAGCATCCGGGGCTCGATGGCCAGCGCGCGGGCAAGCGCCACGCGCTGGCGCTGACCGCCCGACAAGCTGGCTGGGATAGCGCGCGCCGATGTCGGGAAGCTGGATCAGCTCCAGCAGCTTCGTGACGCGCCGGGCGATCTCGGCCTTCGGTGGGCCGCTGCGCGCGGGGGCGGGCGCGCAGGCCGTAGGCGATGTTCTCGAACACCGTCATGTGGCGGAAGAGCGCGTAGGACTGGAACACGAAGCCCGCCCGACGCTCCTGCACGGTCAGCCCGGTTGCATCCTGCCCGTCGAACAGCACGCGGCCCGAGGTCGGGAACTCCAGCCCGCCAAGGATGCGCAGAAGCGTGGTCTTGCCCGACCCCGACGGCCCCAGAAGTGCCACCAGCGCGCCCGAGGGGATGGCCAGCGACACCGGATGCAGCGCGGCGGTGGTGCCGAAGGATTTGGAGATTTCGTCGATTTCGATATGCATGGGAATTCCTTGCGGTGATGCGCGCCTTCGCACGTGGCGGTGGGTGGCGGCGAGCTGGTCGGCATGACGAAGTTCCAGCACGGTTTTCAGAAGGAGCGTGACCAGGGCAAGCAGCGTCAGAACGCGCCGCCATCGAGAAGGCCGCGACCGAGAGGTATTCGTTGTAGAGCATCTCGATGGTGATCGGCATGGTGGCGGTCTGGCCGCGGATCTTGCCCGAGACGACGGCGACCGCGCCGAACTCGCCCATCGCGCGGGCGTTGCAGAGCAGCACGCCGTAGAGCAGCGCCCAGCGGATGTTGGGCAGGGTGACGGTCCAGGAAGACGCGCCAGCCGCCTGCGCCCGAGCGTCAGCGCGGCCTCTTCCTCGGCCCGGCCCTGTTCGATCATCACCGGGATCAGCTCGCGCGCGACGAAGGGGAAGGTCACGAACATCGTGGCCAGCACGATGCCCGGCAGGGCAAAGACGATCGGATAGCCTTGCGCCACCAGCCAGCCGCCGAGCAGCCGTGTTCGCGCCGAACATCAGCACGATGCACAGGCCCGCGACGACCGGCGAGACCGAGAACGGCAGGTCGATCAGCGTGATCAGGAACGCCTTGCCGCGGAAGTCGAACTTGGTGATGAACCAGGCGGCCGCGATGCCGAAGGCCGCGTTCAGCGGCACCGAGATGGCGGCGATGAGTCAGGGTCAGCCGGATCGCCGCCCAGGCGTCGCGGTTGCCGAGGCTCTCGACGGCAGCCAGCAGCGCCGTCGCGCCAGTCGCCTCGGCAAAGACGGCGATCAGGGGGGCGAAGACCAGGATCGCCAGGCCGACGACGGCAAAGCCGATCAGCGCCCAGCGGACCAACGGTGTCTCCTCGGTGGCCGAGCGGAAGCGGGTGTATGGCGATGTCAGACATATCCGATCCTCCGGCGGCTCCAGACCTGGATCAGGTTGATGAGCAGCAGCATGGCGAAGCTGATCAGCAGCATGGCGATGCCGATGGCGGCGGCCGCGTCGTAGTTGAACTCCTCCAGCTGGATGACGATCAGCAGGGGCGCGATTTCGGTCACCATCGGGATGTTGCCCGGCGATGAAGATGACCGCTGCCGTATTCCCCGACCGCCCGCGCCAGCGCCAGCGCAAAGCCGGTCAGCGCGGCGGGCGTCAGCATCGGCAGGATGACATGGCGCAGCGTGTGCAGGCGGCGTTGCGCCGAGGGTGGCCGAGGCCTCTTCGACCTCGCGCTCGATCTCTTCGATCACCGGCTGCACGGTGCGGGTGACGAAGGGCAGGCCCACGAAGACCAGCGCGATGAAGATGCCCCATTGGGTATAGGCGATCTTCCAGCCGATCTCGGCCGCGAGCGACCCGAAGGCCCCGTTCGGCGCATAGAGCGCGGTCAGCGCGATGCCGGCGACGGCGGTCGGCAGCGCGAAGGGCAGGTCGACGGCGGCATCGAGGATGCGGCGGCCCGGAAAGCGGTAGCGCACCAGCACCCAGGCCAGGATGACGCCGAAGCACCAGGTTGAACAGCGCCGCAAGCAGCGACAGGCGGAACGACAGCTACAGCGCCGCCCAGACGCGCTCGCGGTTCACGGTCTCCCAGATGCCGTCCAGACCGTAACTGGCGCCCTTCAGAAGAAGGGCGCCGATGGGCAGAAGCACGACGAGGGAAAGCATCGTCAGGGTGATCCCCATGCTCAGCCCGAGGCCGGGCATGGGGGAGCGGTGGATCAAGGGGTCTGCCCATCAGTCCTGCCTTACTTCGCGACGTAGATCTGGTCGAAGATGCCGCCGTCGCCGAAGTGCTCGGGTTGCACCTTGGCCCAGCCGCCGAAGCTGGCGATGTCGACCAGTTCCAGCTTCGGGAAACGGGCCACATCCTCGGGTGCGGCCGCCGAGGTGTCCCAGGCGCGGTAGAAGTTCTTGAAGTGCAATGCGCCTGGCCCTCCGGGCTGTAGAGGATAGTTCAGGTAGGCCTCGGCCAGCTTGCGCTGTTCGTCCGAGGCTGATGTTGCCTCTCGACCAGGGCGACCGGCGGTTCGGCCAGGACCGAGAGCGACGGCACCACGATGTCGAACTGATCCTCGCCCAGTTCCTTCAGCGCGAGGTAGGCCTCGTTCTCCCAGGCCAGCAGCACGTCGCCGATGCCGCGCTGCGCGAAGGTCGTGGTCGATCCGCGCGCGCCGGTGTCGAGGACCGGGACGTTCTTGTACAGCTTGCCGCACGAATTCCTTCGGGTCCTGCCCGTTCTTCTCGGCCCAGGCCCAGGCGGCCAGATAGTTCCAGCGCGCGCCGCCCGAGGTCTTCGGGTTCGGGCGTGATGACCTCCACTCCGTCCTTCACCAGATCGCCCCAGTCCTTGATGCCCTTGGGGTTGCCCTCGCGCACCAGGAACACGATGGTCGAGGTGTAGGGCGAGGAGTTGTGCGGCAGTTTCGACTGCCAGTCCTCGGGCAGCTTGCCCGCCTCGGCGATCCGGTCGATGTCACCCGACAGCGCCAGCGTCACCACCTGCGCCTGCAAGCCCGTCGATCACGGCGCGGGCCTGCGACGCCCGATCCGCCATGGCTGACGCTCGATGGTCGGGGCGGCGATTGCCCTGCGCGACCCAGTAGGCGGAAAAGGCCTCGTTGAACTCGCGGTACAAGCTCGCGCGTCGGGTCGTAGCTGACGTTCAGCAGGGTCTGGGCGCTGGCGGGGTGAGCTCCCGGCGCGGCCGTGAACAAGGCGAGACCGGCGGCGAAGAACGCCATGCGCCAGCCAAACCGGGCGAGCGGGACATGAGCCTCTGCGTCTGCTGCATGTTGCGTCGTGTGAGCGTCTGACTTTGTCCGGTCTGCGGTGGTCATTGGGTCGTTCTCCGTAAGGGCGTCATTGGCAAGGGGGCGGCGCGCGAAGACGGGCGCAAGGCCGAGGATGGTCTGGGGGATCATGCGCGGGCCCTCCCCGGTCCCAGCACCTCGACCCGCGCCTCCCACACCCGGGTGTCGCGACCGGCGAGCAGTTCCTCGACTGCGTCACGGGGATTGCGGGTGAGAAGCGTCAGCGGGCGACCGTTGATCCGGTGGGTCGCGCCGGTCCGCCGGTCGACCAGGCTGACCGCGCAGGCCGGGCCACGCGCGGCGTCCGTTTCGGTGGGCGGGAACCAGCCCGAGCGCGGCATTCCGTATGCGCCTGCGTCCATGATCACACTCCTTCATCCTTCGCTTTGGCCCGAGAGGGGCCGGGAATGCGTTAAATACGACAGAGTTAGTCGAGTATATCAAGAGAAGGTTCCGGGCGAAATCTGTCTGCCGAATGGAAAATTCTTCTCGTTCGCGCGGTCGGTCGCGTTGTGACGATAAGTCTGAAACTATTGTTATTATTAAGTTTCCTGTGAATCTGCCCGATCGCTCGCACTCCGCCAGAAGAAGATTCGTCCGAGGATTCGGGGAAGCGCAGCTCTTTGCCCGGGGTTTGACTATTGATCCGAATTATCTACTAACTTAGTAGAGTATTCAGCCGAACTCGCGAAAGGCCTCGTTCATGGAAAGCCACGACCTGATCGATCGCAAGATCCTCGCCGAGTTGATGCGGGACGCCACATTGCCGATCGCCCAGATCGCCGAGCGTGTGGGGTTGTCGCAGACGCCCTGCTGGAAACGCATACAGAAGCTCGAGGCGTCGGGCGTGGTCACCGGCCGCGTCGCCATGGTCGATCCGCTTCAGATCGGATTCGGACTGACCGTCTTTGTGGGGATCGAGGCCCCCGACCATACCGCCGACTGGCGCGAGACCTTCACATCTTTGGTCTCGGCCATGCCCGAGGTGATGGAAATCTACCGTATGGCGGGCGAGATCGACTATCTTCTGCGGGTCGCGGTCCGCGATATCACGGCCTTCGATGCGTTCTACCGCCGGCTGACCGACGCGGTTCCGATCAAGAACGTCACCTCGCAATTCGCGATGGAGCGGATCAAGTACACGACCGCCTACCCCATCGACACGCGCAACCACACTCCCGGCCTGCGCGCCGTGGAAGGCAGGAAGAACGATGTTCTCTGACGCCGCCAAACTTTGGAACCTCAATCACGAGCGTTTTGGTAGAGTTAACGCAAGGACACGATTCAACTCGCTCGCCATCGACATCCGACGGAGACTGCGGTGATACGCACGCTCATCATACCCGGCCTCGACGGTTCTCCCGCGCCCCACTGGCAACATTGGTGGCAGGCGACGGACCCGACGGCGCTGCTGGTCGAGCAGGCCGACTGGGCGCGGCCCCAGCCGGAGGCGTGGGAGGCCGAAGTGGCAGGCGCGATCCTGGCCCATCCGGGCGCGGTGCTTGTGGGGCACAGCCTTGGGGCCGTGCTGATCGCACGATTGCTGACCAAATGGCCGCAACTGAACGTCTCGGCGGCGTTGCTGGTCGCACCGGCGGAACCCGACCGAAGCGACCGGCTGGCACGATTCGCTCCTATCCCCGAGCGGCCGCTTGGCGTGCCCGCCATGGTCGCGGCCAGCCGCAACGACCCGTGGATGAGCTTTTCGCGTGCGGCGGGGCTTGCCCGGGCGTGGCAGGCCGACCTGACAGACATGGGGTTTGCAGGCCACGTCAATGTGGCCAGCGGTTTCGGGCCGTGGCCGGGGGGCCGCGCCCTGCGTGACGAGTTGCTGGGACGGATCGCTTCCGCCCGGCCAGGGGTGAGACCGGACAGAAACAATCTGAGGACGCTGCCATGACCCAGATCAGATCGACACGAACCGAAAAATCGCCGCGCTACGCGGCCATCGCCATCTTCGCCCTCGTCTACCTCGGGGCGCTTGCCTTCGTGCTGGCACCGACCGGCACCTTCACGGTCCCCGGCGGGCTGGTGACTGCCGCCTCCCTGGGGGACTGAGCCTTGACCTTTTGCGTGACGGACCCGGACCTTGCGCTGGTTCTGGCGAGCGAGGCCACCCCTGCCGATACGGCACCCGGCTCGCTCTTCTTGCCACTGGTCGCGGCGGGCCTGCTGCTCGCCTCGATCGTGATGCTGACGCTGGCCTAGGCGGGGGCCCAGGGCAAGTCCGGCCCGAGCGGGACAATACCGTTCGGGTTCAGGGACTTGATCGAATAGTAACCGCGCTTGATGTGGTCGATGCTGACGGTGGGGGCCACGCCCTCGATCTGAAGGACGCGCTCGAGGTAGCGCGACAGGCCCGGATATTCCGTCAGCCGCCGCAGGTTGCACTTGAACAGCCCATGATAGGCCGCGTCGAAGCGCACAAGGGTGACAAAGACGCGGATATCGGCCTCGGTGAAGTGCGGACCCATCAGGAAGGGGCGCCCGTCGGCGAGGCGCGCCTCGAGCAGATCGAGTGTGTGGAACACCTCGCGGAACGCCTCGTCATAGGCGTGCTGGGTGGTGGCGAACCCGGCGCGGTAGACGCCATTGTTCAGCGAGGGATAGACGTGGTCGTTCAGCGCGTCGATCTCGGCGCGCATCTCAGCCGGGTAAAGGTCCGGGCCGTTGGCGAGCGCACCGAAGCCGTCGTTGAACATGCGCAGGATTTCCGAGGATTCGTTCGAGACGATCGTGCCGCCCACCCGGTCCCACAGGACCGGCACCGTCGCGCGACCCGACACCCTGGGGTCGGCAAGGGTGTAGAGCTGATGCAGGTGGGTCGCGTTCATCACGGGATCGGGATCGTCCGGCGCAAAGCGCCAGCCCTGATCGGTCAGTTCCGGTTGCAGGATCGTCAGCGAGACCACCGCCTCGAGTCCCTTCATCCGCCGCGCGATCAGCGTCCGGCTGGCCCAGGGGCAGATCAGCGCGACATAAAGGTGATAGCGCCCCGCCTCGGCGGCGAACCCGCCCTGCCCCGTCGGGCCTGCGCTGCCATCGGGCGTCACCCAATTACGGAAGCTCGATTGCTGGCGGACGAAGCCGCCCTTGGCGTCCTTTGACTGGACGGGCTGCCAGTTTTCCACCCATCTGCCGTCGACCAGCATCTCAGGACGCCTTCGCCCGCAGGGCAAAGCCCGTGCCCCACGGATCCTCGAACGTCGCGCCCCCGGTTCTCTGCGCTATATCGGCGAGCGGTTCCGGATCGGCCAGCAGGCCCACCTCGGCAAGCCCGGTCGTGGCCGCGCTGCGTCGCCCTGCGCCACGGCTGTTCCAGACATTCGCGGCAAGGTGATGGTGATACCCCCCGGACCCAAAGAAACTGGCACCTGGATAGCGGGCCATGACTGGCAAGCCCAGGGTGCCACCATAAAACTCTTCCGCCGCCGCGACATCGCCGACCTGAAGGTGGACATGGCCCACGACCGTGCCGGGCGGTGCGCCCGCCCAGGGCGCGATGGCAGCGCGGGAAAGGCCATTCAGATCAAGCGCTTCCGACGCTATCTTCACGCGGCCTGCCGCGTCGTGCCAGGCGCTGCGCGGGCGGTCGGCATAGACCTCGATCCCGTTGCCCTCGGGGTCGGCAAGATAGATCGCCTCGCTGACCAGATGATCTGACGCGCCTTGCAGCTGGACGCGGGTCTCGGCTGCATGGCGCAGCCAAGCGGCGAGCGCCGGGCGCGAGGGAAGAAGGAAGGCGGTGTGGAACAACCCGGCCTCGCGCGGGCTGCCCCGGCGCGCGCCGCGATCCTCGCGCAACTCCAGCAGCGAGCGATCCCCGACACCAAGGCGCACCGTGCCGCCCTCGCCCGAAAGCTCCTCCAGCCCCAGAACGCGGCGATAGAAGTCGGCCATCCCGGCCAGATCGTTGACGGTCAGCGCGACGTGACCGATCTCGACGGGCGCAGCGGCGGTGGACATGGTCAGGCTCCGGGGCAGGTGGACCGGCCCCTCGGGGCCACGCCTGTGATGACTCCCTTTCGCTTGTCCTGTCGAGGGCAAAGGTTGGCGCGGGGCCGACGATCAGGGCGACGGGGCCGTGTCAGGCCCCGCCGCCGATGCATCACGCCGCCAGCGCCAGGCAGCCCTCCCAGGTCAGGCCGGGCTGATAGCGCGCGGCGATCTGCCCCTGCTCGAGTGCGAAAAGGTGCATCCAGCGGTTGTCGAACAGCTGCCGCACCCCCTCGTGCCGCGCCAGCACGTCGAGGATCGCCGCCTGCGGCGCCTCGATCAGCACCGAAAGGCGCAGCGGCGTATGGGCCAGCGCGCGGCCGTCATGCACCGCCTGCCAGGGCAGGCCAGCGCGCAAGAGCCCGCCATTGCCCTCGACCACCCCCAGCCCGCCGGTCACGTTGTGCAAAAGTTTGTTGCCCGCCCCGAACAGCTGCGGGCGCGACCGAAGAGCCGTAGTATTGCAGGCTGATCCAGCTGGCCACGACCACCGGCGCGGTCAGGATCAGCTCCAGCGTACCGAAGCCCTCATCCGCCTGCCAGTCGTAGGAGTGCAAGAAGGCCCGTCCTTGCAGGTCCACGCCTTGCGTGACCGACCGGGGCGCGGCGATGAAGGCCGCGCAGCCTGCGAGGCCCCATTCGGGGCGCAGCTCCGCCCAGTTCGTCGCGCGGGCTGCCACCGTCGCAGCACTTGCGCCAGGCAGGCGCAGGGCGCGCTCGGCCCGCGCGGCTTCGCCCGCCTGGGCCAGCCAGCGCTCTGCCTGCGCCACGCGCGGATCGCCAGACAGACCGGGCGCATCCCGGTAGAGCGTGATCGCATCCGTCGTCGTGTCATGCAGACCCGCGACAAAGACCGTGTCCTCCGGCAGGGTGATGCCCTTTTCCGGCAGGCCCGCGCGCACTTCCGGGTCGTTCAGCAGAGTGGCGAGAAGCCGGGCAGAGACCTCACCGGTGTAACCGCCGCAGGCCCCGCAGTGATAGGCGCTTTCATGCGGGTTGTTGGTCACCTGCGCGCCATGTCCCAGAAGCAGCACCAGCGGCGCGTGGCCGGTCGTCAGCGACATCGCCCGAAGCACCGCCGCCGCGGTCGCGACCTTGGCCTGCGCGTCGAGCGCGGGGTCAAGCACCGGGGCGGGATCGAGCGCCTTTGCCTTGGGCGATCCCGAGCGCATCACGCACGAGCTTGCCCGCATAGAACGGCCCCGCCGCCTCGACAAAGGCGAAGGACGAGACCGCCGCCTGCCGGAAACGGCCCCAGGCCCGGGTGGCCCGCGCCGCGATCCGTTCGGTGCCCTCGACCGCCGCATCCAGCTCGGCGCGCGAGTGAAGTGCGGGCTTGAGCAGCACCGGCAGATGCGCCTCGGTCAGGTCCGAGGCAGCGGCGTGGTGGGCAACGGGCAGCCCGAAGAACCCCGCGAAACCGATGGTCGCGATGGTCGGGTCAAGGCTTTCGAGCGCCCGGCGGAAGACCTCGGAGCGGACGTCGATGCAGAACGCGGCCTGCAAGGCGGGACGGGCTGGCGCGCCGGCCGCGCTTGCGTCGCGCAAGGCGACCGGCAGGGTCCGCTGGAAGGCCCGCTCGGACGCATCCTGAAGCACGGCGTCCAGCACCTGATCGGGCGTAGGCATCAGCGGCGCGGCATGCCCGGCCACGACCGTCGCCCACGCCTCGGTCACCTCGGGGGCATGCGCCAGCAACGCCTCGTCCCAGACAAGGCGCAGCGCAAGCAGGTCGATCAGGGTCTGGTCGCTTCTGCCCTCAAGCTCGGCCTGCCAGAGCAGCCAGCGCGCATGTTGCGCCCATCCGCCAAGGTCCAGAAGCAGCTGGTGAAACAGCGTCTCGGCCGCCGCCTCGGTGATCCCGAGCCGCTCGACCGCCCGCAGGATCGCCCGCTCGGCGGTGTCCGGGGCTGGCCGCGACATGGGCGCAGAAGCCGGTAAGACCCGCAACCTCGGGCGTCAGGTCATGGCGTGCCCAGTCGCGCCAGGCCGTGTAGGCCCCCTGCCCCGGCGCCGGGGTCCAGAGCGCCTGCCCCCGATCGAAATGCCCCGCAGCCCAAAGGCCCAGGGTGCGGGCGATGATCGCAGGCCAGTCGATACCCGTTGACGCGGCGACCAGCCCCGCGAGGCTGGGCAGGGCGGCAGGCTTGGGCGCCTCGGCCTGCATCCGGGCCTTGAGGATGGCAAGGTCGGCGGGCTTCAGCGGCGAAGGACAGTCGAACAGCGCCGCGGCGAGGTCGTCATCGCTGATCTGCCCTGACGTCACCTGTGCGACCAGCGTGGCGCGCGGCTGTGTCACGGCAACCCCCGCAACCCGCGCAAGGCGCGCTGCGGTCTGGCTCAGATCCTCGCCCGTCTGGCCAAGGAAGGGGTTGACCGCCACCGTGGCCTCCAGCGGGAAGGAGGGCGGGATGGCGCGGGCCGCCGCCTCGGCGGCGTCGCGGATGGCCGAGATCCGGGCCGGGGCAACCTGCAGGGGCTTCAGGAACATCTCGTTCTCCATCGTTCAGAGGGGTTTTGCCGTGCGGAAGCCGCCGATCATCCGATCGAGCACCGCGTTCAGGTAAAGGCCGTTGGCCAGGTGGACGCGCAGCCCGGCCGTGGCGGGGTGATGCGCCCAGTGCGGGAACAGCGCCTGCGCCACGGCGACCGTGCCGAAGGACAGGAGCGCCAGCACGAGCAGCGACCATTCCAGCGGGCCGGGCACTGGCGGGGCGGGCAAGGATGCGCCGAACATCGCCCCGGCGGCAAGCTGGAACAGGAAGTAGGAGATCGCCGCCCCAGCCGAGGCGAGCGCCGTGCGCCGCGTCAGGGCCGCCGGGGCGGCATCGGCCAGCCCCTGCGCCACCAGATAGGCCACTCCGAAGACCAGGATCGCGCCGAGCGCCAGCGCCTGCGCCGACTTGGGCGCGAAGACGAGGCCAAAGGCGGTCGCGACGCCGAGGTAGATCGCCAGCGCGATCCCGAAGGCCAGCGCCACCGCCCGCCCGCTGGGGACGGCGACCGGGCCGGGCCGACGCGTGGCCAGGATCGCCTGAACCGCGCTGCCCGAGGACAGGAAGGCATGCGCCTTGTAGAGCGAATGCGCCACGATGTGCAGCAGCGCCAGCGCCCAGAGGCCCAGCCCGCATTGCAGCAGCAGGAACCCCATCTGCGCGACCGTCGACCAGGCCAGCGCCGTCTTGACCGCGCTCTGCGTCAGCATCACCGCCGCGCCGAACAGCGCCGAGAAACCGCCCGCCATCACCAGCACCGTCATCGCGCCGGGGCTGGCCTGCACGGCATCGGCCGTGCGCAACAGCAGGAACCCGCCCGCGTTGATGATGCCCGCGTGCAGAAGCGCCGAGACGGGCGTGGGGGCCTCCATCACCTCGGTCAGCCAGCCGTGCAGCGGGAAGGCCGCCGTCTTCACCAGCGCGGCGAGGACAACAAGCGCCACCGCCGCATGCATCGTCATCGTCAGGCCGGACCGTGCCGCCTCCGCGATTGCGGCGATGTCGGCCGTGCCGAGTTCGGTCCAGAACAGGATCGCGGCAAGAAGCAGCGCGGCATCGCCCATCCCCCAGACGAGCGTGAACTTCACCGCGGCCCGCCGTGCCGCGGGACGCTCGCGGTAGAACAGCAAGAGCCAGCGCAGGCCCAGCCCGATGGCGAGCGTGGCCAGCACGACCAGCCACAGGTTTGCGGCCTGGACCAGCAACAGGACCGCCGCCGTCGTGGCCAGGATGGCGGCGTGGAACGCGCCTTCCCGCGGCTCGCCGTCCAGATAGCTGCGCGAATAGCGCACGACGATCCAGCCGATGAAGGCCACGAGCAGCGTCATCGTGACCGAGAGGGCATCCTGGATCACGAACGGCGCACCCGCAGGCGCCAGAAGCACGAAGGACAGGGCCGACGCGATGGCCGAGGCGAGCGAGAGGATGGCAGCACCCTCGGCAATCTTCGGCACCACCCCCGGACGCACACCCGGGCGCGACGCGGCGATCAGGGCAGCAACGAGCAGGATGACGGGCGACAAGAGGCTGAGCGGCAGGATCATCGTCGATCTCCTTGTGGGTCGACCGTCCAGATAGCGCTTGCCAAAACTTCTGAAAAATACATTATTTCTGAATAATCGTTCTATCCAATGGAACAATGGGCCCGCTGAACCTCCATCACCTTCGCCTCTTCCGGGCCGTGGCCCATGCCGAAACGCTGACCGGCGCGGCGCGGCTGCTGAACCTGTCGCAGTCTGCCCTGTCCACCCAGATCCGTGCGCTCGAGGCGCAGTTGGGTCATGACCTGTTCGAGCGGCGGGGCCGGACGCTGGTCCTGTCCGAGGCGGGGCGCATCGCGCTGGACCATGCCGATGCCATCTTCGCGATCTCCGACGACCTCAGTGCCACGTTGCGCGAGACCGGGCGCGCAAGGCGGGCGCTGCGGGTGGGCGCGCTCGCCACGCTGTCGCGCAACTTCCAGATGCAGTTCCTGCGCCCGGCGCTTGGCCGACCGGATGTGGAAGTGGTGCTGCGCTCGGCCTCTCAGGCGGAGTTGCTGCGCGGGCTCGAGGCGCTGGCGCTCGATGTCGTGCTGACCAACCTCAGCCCGCCACGCGACGCGGCAAGCCGCTATCTGGTCCATCGCCTGGACGAACAACCCGTCAGCCTGATCGGCACCCCCGCCGCCATCGGCGGCCCGATGCCGCTGGCCGAACGGTTGGCGCAGGCGACGCTGATCCTGCCCACGCCCGAAACCGCGATCCGCGCCGGCTTCGACGCGTTGATCGCCCGGCTGGGGATCACGCCCCGCATTGCGGCCGAGGTCGACGACATGGCGATGTTGCGCCTGCTCGCGCGCGAGGATGCGGGGCTGGCCGTCGTGCCGCCCATCGTCGTGCGCGACGAGCTTTTGTCCGGCCAGCTTGTCGAGGCGCATCCCCTGCCCGACATCACCGAAAGCTTCATGGCCGTCACGCTCGAGCGCCGCTTTCCCAACCCGACGGTCAGCGAGTTGCTGTCCCGCATCCCGGAAGACGCATCCCCTGATCAGGCCGGCAGGCCGCGCGGCGGGCGGGCCTTCTCGACCCCGTAACGGTACATCGGGCGTTCGAACCAGACATGGATCACACCCGCGACGGGCAGGACGAAAGCGAGTACCAAAGCAATACAGAGAAGAAAGCCGTTCCCCCCAGACAGCGCTTGTCTCCGAGGCGTCTCCGGGAATCGGGCGCGGCGCAAGCAGTTGCCGATAAGCAGTGGCCCGACGGAGCCGAACCTCCTTGGCCGGTCCGTCAAGTTTATCCAGAAGCTTGCAACAATCCCGTCACAGCAGCCAAACCGTTGATAGATCGCCAATAAGCACAACCAATCGTCCATCCCTTGCCGCAATCCGGTCGGAATTGCGCGGCTGACTGCAGGTCTGGGAACGCGAGCCAGACCAGGATCGGACAGCTGCAAGGCGAACGGTCCGGACCCGCGATCCCGCTGGCATGGCGGAGGGACAGATGGCAGCTCGTCGGGGACTATCGGTTATGGTGGCGCTTTCTCTTGCGGCGGGCGTGCTTGGCACCACGCTGCCGACCGCGGCAGCGGCCGATGCGCTGGCCGTTCAACCCCTCAGCGTATCACTGCGCGTTCCGAAGGTTCAGGTCACGCGCGCGGCGAACTTCGACTGGCTCGCAAAACGCCGCGGCAGCGAAAGTCACCTTGGCCTCGATGGAGCGCTCGCCGGTCCAGATCGGCCGGGGCAGCTGGATCTGCTCGCCCGCCGGGTTCGGCAAGAAATCCCGCTGCTACTCGAACTGACCTATTCGGTCACCCGGAAGTTCAGCCGCCAGTCGGGCAGGCCGAGGTTGTTCGGCCAGGGATGCACCTCGCGCTGGTTGAAGTAGACCACGCCCGCGATGGCCGGAAACTCGGCCCGCGCCACGCGCACGCTGTTCTCCCAGGCATCGACATAGTCTTGCCGACCCGAGTATCCCAGTTCCGCCACGACCACCGGCTTGCCGAAGCTGGCCGCGCGGGCATAGCGCGGTGCAAGGATCTCGGTGTAGCTTCGGTCCCGGTCGAAATTGATCTGGTCATAGGCCTGAAGGCCGAAGACCGAAATGCCGACGAGGTCGACGAACTCGTCGCCGGGGTAATAGGCCTGCATGCCCTCTTCCCCCATCGGCGACCACATCACGTTGATCTGTGGCGCGGCACCGCGGCAGATCGTCATCATGCGCTGGAACGCCTCGATGTAATCCTCGGGCGCCCAGTTCGCCCAGGTGAAGACGTTGTCCTTCATCTCCATCTCATGTCCCCAGCGGACCGTTACCGGGCTTTGCAGCGTGGCGATCGTGGCGCAGATCGCCTCCATGTTCGCGTCATAGCTGCCGTTGAAGATGCCGGTCCGGAGCACCTCGGGCGTGTTGCGCTCGTCCCGCGTCCAGGTCCAGGGTTCGATGGTGATCAGCAAGGCCCGGTTGCGGGCCAGCGCATAGGCATCGGCATCGGCCAGCGAGGGAAGGAACACATCCTCCCACGGCAAGAAGAGATGCTCGATGACGGGAACGGGATCATCGGCGAAGTCTCCGCCCGGGTCGTAGGCACCGAAGGGCAGCGTGCCCGGCGGCGCGGCAGCAGCCATCCCCGCCGCACCGCCGCAGAGCAAGGAGACAGCCAGGGCCGCGCCTTTCAGGATACCGTATTGCATATCGTCCTCCAGACCCCGTCCGGCTGTCAGTTCCAGCCGAAGTTGAGCCGATAATGAATTTCCCCCGCCCCGCTGCCCGCGCCTGCGACTACGTAAAGCGGTTGGGCGACGTGAATGCCGCCAAGCCCGACCCCCAGGGCATACAGGCTTTCGTTCGAACGCTCGGCGAAGGAATATCCGGTCGAGCCCAGAAGCACCAGCACAAGGGCACCCTGCGGAATCAGCTCTCGCCCGGCATTCGCCCAGCCGTTCTCGGCATAATGGCGGCCCAGGGTGACCAGCACGACGGCCACATAGAACAGCCCGTTGATCAGCGTCAGCAGGTAGAAGCCGCCCGACCTCTGCACCCCCTCGACCGACAGCACGGTGCCGAAGGCAAATCAGCGCCAGGGCCGCATAGACCCCCAGCACCTTGACCGGCACCCGCGCCTGTGCCGCCTCGCCCTTTGGCGTGATGCGGAAATCGACGAAGCGGCCGGTCAGCCTGTCCCGCGCCGCCATCACGCAGCCCCAGAGTGCCCAGGGCCATTGCAGCGGCACGAACAGCGTCTTCTCCCAGCTCAGGACCGGCGCGTCGACGGGACGGAAGAACCCGTCCGCCCGCAGCGCATAGGCGATCAGCAGGATCGACAGGACGGACGGCAGGGCATGGGCGACATAGTCGGGGAAGGTCACGTTGGCATAGGTCGTGTCGGTCAGCAGGGCGAAGACCGGCAGGAAGAACGTGACGGTCAGCGCCAGAACGGACAGCGGATAGTAAAGCTGACAGAACAGGAACTGCGCCTTAAGCCGCCCTGGCAGCCTTGGCAGAAACTTCGGCGTGTATTGCAGAAGCAGCGTGACGAGGCTGCGCGACCACTGGAATTCCTGCGTCACCATGTCGGCGACGCTGGCCGGGCCGTCGCCGATCGCGATGGCGTCGATGGCATGGACGCCGCGCCAGCCGCCCGCGTTCAGCAGCATCGTCGTCGAATGATCCTCGGCCAGTTCCGGGCCAAGGCCGCCGACCTCACGAAGCGCCTTCGTCCGCACGGCGTAGTGCGACCCGATGCACATGGGCGCAAAGCCGTTGGAGTAGCCCGCCTGGAGGATGCCGTGAAAGGCCGCCTCGGTCTGAAGCCGCGTCCGGGCCGCCCAGTTCTCGTCCGCATTCGCGGCACAGATGCTGGGCGCGCTGACATATCCGACGCCGGGATCGGCGAAGGGGCGCAGCATCTCGATCAGGTAGCCCGGCTGGGGGACGTGGTCGGCATCCAGTTGCACGACGATGTCGTAGCGCCGATAGCCCCAATGGTCGTAGAAGAAGGCCAGGTTGCCTTCCTTGCAGCGCCTGCGCCGGGGCCAGCTTTCACGATGATACTCCTCGCGCCCGCGCGCGTGGAGATCTTGACTCCGTTCGCCTTGCACCAGGCGAGCGTTTCCGGCGAAGGGTCCTCGTCTGCCAGCCAGGTGTCGTGCGGATAGTCTCTGCGCGAGCATCGCCTGAAGTGTGCGGCGCAGGACCGAGAACGGCTCGGACGGGGTCTTCGTGACGATCATCGCCACGCGCCACTGCCCCGGCTCGGGGTCCGGCGCGGTCGAGCGGACGGCACGCATGAAGAAATAGCATGATGTAGGCTTCGAGCAGGGTCAGCCAGGCGAGGATGGCCGTGACCACACCGTAGCGGAACCAGTTCTCGTTATGCCCCGGCTGCAACCACCAGTGCCAGAAGTAGAGCAGCGTCGCCGCCCAGAGAAGGATCAGCAGCTGGTACTTCCGCCGCGTGCGACCGACGATCATGCGCTGCAAGAGCGGCCGCGGTGGTTCAGGCCAGCGCAGCATCGACTGTCTCCAGGCCAAAGGTCGGGGCCGCGTCACGGATGATCGTGGCGATGTCGGACCTTCTGGCAGCGAAACCCAGCACCCGCCGGGCAAGCGACGGATCGGCAACCAGCGAGGGCGGGTCGCCGGCGCGACGCGGCGCCTCGATCACACGCGGGGTCCGCCCGGTGATGCGCCCGATGGCATCGACCACCTCGCGCACGGACGTGCCCCGTCCAGTACCCAGGTTCAGCGCGATACTCGCCCCTCCGCGCCGCAGATAACCAAGCGCGAGCACATGGGCATCGGCCAGGTCCGAGACGTGGATGTAGTCGCGGATGCAGGTGCCGTCCGGGGTGTCATAGTCCGTGCCCAGGATCGACAACGCAGGATATCGCCCGGTCGCGGCCCTCAGGGCCAGCGGCACAAGATGGGTCTCGGGCAGGTGACGCTCGGACAATTCGCCCTCGGGGTCCGCGCCCGCGGCGTTGAAATAGCGCAACGCGACATGGCGCAGGCCGTGTGCCGCGTCGTGGTCGCGCAGCATTTCTTCGCAGATCAGCTTGGTGCGGCCGTAGGGATTGATCGGCCGCTGCGGCGTCGCCTCGTCGATGGGCTGGTGGGCGGGGATGCCATAGGTGGCGCAACTGGACGAGAACACGATCTGGTCGACGCCCGCAGCCTGCGCATCCCCGCAGCAGTCCGATCATGCCGCCCACGTTGTTGTCGTAGTATTTCGCCGGATCGCTGACCAACTCGCCGACATAGGCCGAGGCCGCGAAGTGGATGACGGCGCTGATCGCATGGGACCGCAAGGCAGCCTCGACCGCCCTCGCGTCGCGCACGTCGCCCTTGACGAGCGGCCCCCACCGCACAGCGTCGGCATGCCCGGTCGTGAGGTTGTCGAAGCGACACGGGCAGGTATCCCGCCCGGGCAAGCGCCTTGCAGGCATGCGAGCCGATGAAACCGGCACCACCGGTGACCAGCACCGGCACAGACTCATGGCGCGACATCTCAGGCGACCCGGGCGAAGGCGGAAACTTGAAGACCCAGTTCCTCGCGGAAATGGTCGATCGTCCGGTCCAGCCCCGCCTCCAGCGCAACGGTCGGCTGCCAGCCCAGCACTTCGGCCGCGCGGGTGATGTCCGGCTTGCGCTGGCGCGGATCGTCCACGGGAAGCGGCAGCCAGCAGAGTTGCGATCGGGACTGCGTCTTTGCCAGCACGAGGTCCGCCAGCTCGGCGATGGTGAACTCGCCGGGGTTGCCCAGGTTGACCGGCTCTTTGGTCGCCGATGCCATCAACCGCACGAGGCCCCCGACAAGATCATCCACATAGCAGAAGGACCGCGTCTGCGACCCGTCGCCATACAGCGTCAGGTCGGCCCCGGTCAGGGCCTGCACGATGAAGTTCGACACCACCCGGCCGTCATCGGGGCTCATCCGCGGGCCGTAGGTGTTGAAGATGCGGGCGATGCGGGTTTCCACCCCCTGATGCGCGCCGAACTCCCAGAACAGCGTCTCGGCGGCGCGCTTGCCCTCGTCATAGCAGGCGCGCGGGCCCACCGTATTGACGTTGCCGCGATAGCTCTCCGGCTGGGGTGAAATCTCCGGGTCGCCATAGACCTCGGAGGTCGAGGCCAGAAGGATGCGCGCCCCCTTGCGCCGGGCCAGTTCCAGCAGGTTGAGCGAACCCATCACGCAGGTGCGGAAGGTGTGGATCGGGTCCGCCTGGTACAGCGGCGGCGAGGCCGGACAGGCGAGGTTGTAGATTTCGTGCACCGGACCGTCGATCAGGACGGGGTCGATGATGTCCGCCTGCACGAACCGGAACGCAGGGTGGTCCGCCAGATGCGCGATGTTGCCCCGCCTGCCGGTCAGCAGGTTGTCGATGCAGATGACACGATGACCGGACTCGATCAGATACATCGCAGAGGTGCGAGCCAACAAAGCCCGCGCCGCCTGCCACAATGACCGTCTTCTGTCCCGGTGTGAGGAAAGGGGTCTTCAGGTCCGACTCGTCCGCAAAAACAATGCTTCCGTCCACGTCAATCTCCACCCCTTCGCACTGCGCGAAAGGTCTATCGACAGCCGGGACCAGTCTCCGCGTCGCTGCCCATCGAATGGGCGCGGCGTTCTGTTGTACCGCTCGGCAATCGTCAATCGTAACCCCCGGGACGAACATGTTCGTTGTAATCGAATGTGTCAATCTCAAGACAGTATCACAAATCAGGCACAATATGTTTACGTCTTGTTCTGGTTGTGCGCCGCGCTGGTCAGTCAATCTGAGATTACAGAAAATGCTCGTCCGGGCACCCTGCACTGCCAGTTTCATGCCACGCCCGAAGCAGGATTTTGTGCGCCAGAAGCCTGTTATGGCGGGAGTTTTTTCACGTACAGCAAGACGTTACCGCTTGCCAGCGCTAGTTGCAGAATGGCGACACTGTTCGTCAGTTTTGGCAACAATGGCAAAGGCGTCGCGGGTTGCGCCCGTGATTGCAGGGATGCTATGCGTCGGTTGAAAAGACGACTGTGGCATTTTTCGGGCAGAAACCAGAACAAGATGATGAAATCACTCAAGGCAACGATTTTCTGCGCCGCGCTGGCGCTTCCCCTCGCCGCCGAGGCTGCGACCGTGACCTACAGCGCACCGGGCGGCAGCCTGAGCGCGACGCTGGTGGCGACGGATGCCGCAGCCTGGGCGAAGGTCGATCAACGGGCCAGCACCACTCTGCCCATGGGTGCAAAATGGGTCGCGAACCCGAATGATCCTTATGCGGTTGTCGAGTTGCCAAGCAGCGAGTTCGAGATTTCACTTCCGGGCGATCCCTGCCGCAACGCGTGCTCGCCCTTCTATGGCGGGGTGATCGGAACACCCTTGGATGCAGGCGCGCCGGGGTGGGAGACGACGAAGTTCTTCACGGTCTTCGATCCCAAGAACACGTGGTACGACGAAAAGAACCCTTCGGCTTCCGTCTGGGTGCGTTCGGCGCTGTTGAGCTTCACCGAACCGCAGAAGGCGCTGTCGCTCCTGTGGGGGTCGGCGGACAACGAGAACTTCATCGATTTGCTGCTGAACGGCAAGATCGTGGGCACCTATTGGGGCAAATACCTGAACGATTTCAAAGCTGGTATCGTACAGTCGCCGGGGTCTGGTGCCGCGCTGCTCAGCCTCACCGGCCTGACCTTCGACAGCGTGCGGTTCGGCACCTGGTCCCACAAGGGCTCGTTCGAGTTCAGCAACCTCACGACCGTCCCAGCCGCCGTTCCCCTGCCCCCGGCCGTGCTGGCCTTGCTGGCGGCACTCGGTCTGCTCGGGGCTATGTCCCGCTACCGGAACGGTCAGCGCCGCACCAGCCTCGCCTGACGCGCGGCTGAGGGTCGGCGCCGCGCGCCCGCCGCGTCAGGACTGCGAGGCGAGGTACTTGGCCATGGCTCCGGCCAACCGGCCCGCGCGCTCCAGGTGCGCCGGGTCCGACAGCAGGAACTCCGAAATCAGCGCCTCGATCACGGCAAGACCCGGCAGGGACGAGGCCGACAGCACCGGGTGCTGCGCCGGTGCCAGCAGCAGGTCGTCCGCCACGGCGGCCAGGGGCGAGACGACGCTGTCCGTCAGCGCGACGATCCGGGCACCGGCATCCTTCGCGGCGCGGGCAAGGTTCGCGACATCGGCGGAGTAACGCGGGAAGGCGATGGCGATGACGACATCGCCCGGCCCCGCCGACATCAGCCGCCCCGCCGCCACCTCGGTGCCGCCATACTGCACGACGTTCACCACCGCGTCCCGATAGGGCTGAAGCCCCAGCGCGAGAATCGCGCCGAGGTGGGCCGACAGGCCAAAGCCCATCACCCAGACCGCACGGGCCGTTTTCACCCGCTCGGCGACCTGGCGGATCGCGTCCGCAGTCGCCGCATCCCCAAGCCCCTGAAGGTTCAGTGCCGCCGAGGCGAGGCTCGCCTGAGCGGGCGTTCCGCTGGGGTCGGGCTGCGCCAGGCGCGCACCCAGTTTGGCCACCGGCGCGATCAGCGCATGCACCGTCTCGCCCACGCCCGCGCGGAATTCGGCATATCCCACAAAGCCCAGGTCGCGGACGTAACGGCTTAAGGTACTTGCGGAAATTCCCGAAGCGCGGGCCATGTCCTCGATCCCGTGGGTGGCGACGAAGACCGGGTCGCGCAGGACGAATTCCGACAGCTGTTTCTGCGACGGCGAGCCTGCGTGAAGCAGCTCCATCACCTGCCGGCCGAGGGGCGAGGCGGTGAAGCGACGGTCGGCATCGGCGGACCATGAGGCGGGGGTTTGTGACATCATCAGCTTTCATGGATTGACTATGTGAAAATCTGTTGCCATCGTAAAGCCCAATGAAAATCACCAACAGGAGAGGACCACCCATGCGTCACACCTTCACCGCCGCCCTCGCCTTCGCCCTGCTGGGCGCAGGGCTGGGCCATGCCGCCGAGACCGTCCGGATCGGGGTCGAGGGCAACTACCCGCCCGTTCAGCCAGGTCTCGGCCGATGGCACGCTGTCGGGCTTCGACATCGACATCGCCAACGCCCTTTGCGCGCAAGATGGAAGTGCAGTGCGAGATGGTGCAGCAGGAATGGGACGGCATGATCCCGGCGCTGAACGCCAAGAAGTTCGACATGATCGTCGCGTCGATGTCGATCACCGACAAGCGCAAGGAAGTCGTCGATTTTTCCGATCCCTACTATGACGTGCCCTCGCGCTTCATCGCCAAGGAAGGCACCTTCACGGGCTACACCCCCGAAGACCTGAAGGGCAAGACGATCATCGTGCTGCGCAACAGCCCGCGCGCCGATTACGTCGCCGCCACCTACCCCGACAACCAGGTGCTGCTGGTCGACAAGGAACCCGCTGTCTATCTGGAACTGGCCGCCGGCCGGGGCGACATCGCCTTCGGTTCCTCGGTCGTCTCGGGCGAGAGCTTCCTGAAGCAGCCGGAAGGCAAGGGCTTCGCGCAGGTCGGCGAGGCGATCTTCCTGACCGAGGGCGCCGATGGCGGCGTCGGCATCGCGATCCGCAAGGACGAGGAAGACCTGAAGACCAAGGTCAACACCGCGCTGGCCGGGATCATGGCTGACGGCACCTACAAGGCGCTGGCCGACAAGTACTTCGACTTCGACGTGATGCCGCAGTCGGCGAAGAAGTAAGGACCGCTTCGGTCTGGCCCGCGTCCCGAAGGGGCTGCGGGCCGCCGGACTCCGGGGGGAACCACGCCATGTTCTACGGCTATCTGCCGATGATCCTCGACGGGCTGCGCGTCACGCTGTCCGTCGCCTCGGTCTCGCTGGCCGTGGCCTGCGTCTTCGGGATGCTCGGCGCGCTGGCGAAACTCTCCGGCTCGCCTGTGCTGCGCGGCACGGCGAGCGTCTACACCACGGTCGTCCGCAGCCTGCCTGACCTCCTGCTGATGCTGCTCGTCTTCTACGGCGGGCAGATCCTGCTGAACCGCATCGCCGATGCGCAGGGCTGGGGCTACATCGACATCGACGCCTTTGCCGCCGGCACGCTGACGCTGGGTTTCGTCTTCGGGGCCTACCTGACCGAGACCTTCCGCGGCGCGATCCTGGCCATCCCGCGCGGCCAGCTCGAGGCGGGCCATGCCTGCGGACTGAGCGGCGGACAGGTGCATCCGCCACATCCTGCTGCCGCAGATGGTGCGCCACGCGATCCCGGGCTTCACCAACAACTGGCTGGTGATGCTCAAGGCGACCGCGCTCGTCTCGATCATCGGGCTCGATGACATGGTGCACCGCGCGGGCCTGGCCGCCGCCGCCACCCGCGCGCCCTTCACCTTCTATGCGCTGACCGGGGCGATCTACCTCGCCGTCACCACCGTCTCGATCCTGGCGCTGACCGCGCTCGAACGCCGCTTCTCGCGCGGCGTGCGGCGCGAGGTGACGCGATGATCAACTGGTCCATCGTCGTCGAGACGCTGCCCGCCTTCTTCGAGGGCCTGCAGATCACCCTGCTTCTGCTGGTCATCTCCACCGCCAGCGGACTGGTCCTGTCGATCCCGCTGTCCGTCGCACGCGCCTCGGCCAACCCCTGGCTGTCGGATGCCGGTCTGGCTCTACACCTATGTCATCCGCGGCACGCCGCTGCTGGTGCAGCTCTTCATCATCTACTACGGCCTGCCGCAGTTCGAGGCGGTGCGCGAAAGCGCGCTCTGGCCGCTTCTGCGCAGCCCCTGGTTCTGCGCCTGGCTGGCCTTCACGCTGAACACCACGGCCTACACGACCGAGATGTTCGCCGGCGCCATCCGCGCCACCCCGACGGGCGAGATCGAGGCGGCGCGTGCCATGGGCCTGACGCCCTTCCAGGTGTTCCGCGACGTGTTCTGGCCGGGGGCCTGGCGCCGCGCCCTGCCCCAGTACGGCAACGAGATCGTGCAGATGATGCACGCGACCGCGCTCGCCAGCACCATCACCATCGTCGAGATTCTGCGCGTGGCGCGCGACGTTTACACCAACTACCTCGTCCTGCCCGAAAGCTTCGGCATGGCCGCCGTCTTCTACCTCGGCCTGACCGTGATCCTGACGCAAGGCTTCCGCCTGCTGGAGCGGCACTACCTGCGCCATCTCGACCCCAAGGCCAGCGCCGCGCTGGCAAAAGCCCCGAAGGAAGCGCTCGTCGATGCGTGAACAGACCATCACTTTTCCCGGACGCGGCCCCGGCAGCAGCTATGGCCTGACGATGCTGGCCTTTGGCGACCCGGCGGCACGGCCGCATGTCCACATCCAGGGCGGGCTGCATGCGGATGAGGGGCCGGGGATGCTGGCCGCACGCATGCTGGCCGACCGGCTTGCGCTGGCGGAAGCACGAGGGCAAGCTTCGCGGCCATGTCACCGTGCTGCCCTTTGCCAATCCCATCGGCCTGGGCCAGGTCGCTGCACGGCGATCACAGCGGGCGCTTCGACTTCTACGACGGACGCAACTTCAACCGGGATTACCCCGACCTCTCGAAATCAGCCGCCGCCCGTGTCGAAGGTCGCCTTGGCCCCGATCCGGCGGCGAATGTCGCGCTGATCCGTGCGGCGCTGGCCGAGGCGCTGGACGAGGCAGAGCCGCAAGGCCCCGCCGACACGCTGCGCCACAGTCTGCTGCGCCTCGCGCTGCCGGCCGATGTGGTCCTCGACCTGCATTGCGACGGTGAGGCGGAGGTGCATCTTTACACCCAGCCGGCCTCGCTCGACCGTATCGAGCCGCTGGCGGCGTTCACCGGGGCGCGGGCGCTGCTGCTGGCCGATGAGTCGGGCGGCCACCCGTTTGACGAGGCGCTGAGCGCGCCCCTGGGCCGCGCTCGCCCGACGCTTTCCCGATCACCCCATTCCTGCCGCCTGCGCGACCTGCACGGTGGAGCTGCGGGGCCGGTCGGACGTGTGCCGTGACCTCGGCGCACGCGATGCGGCGGCGCTCTTCGACTACCTCGTCCATCTCGGCGCGCTCTACGGTCAGGTCGCGATGCCCGAGGCCAGTTGCGTGCCGACCCCCCTCGCGGGGTCCGAGGCGCTCGTGGCCCCTGCCGCGGGCCTGTTGTCCTACCGCGCACGGCTTGGCGGGCATGTCGCGGCGGGCGATACCGTGGCCGAGATCACCGACCTTCGCCACCGGCCGCGTGACGCCGGTTCTCGCGCGGACCTCGGGCGTCTTCTACGCCCGCCCCGCCACCCGCATCGCCGAGGTGGGCAAGCGCCTTGGCAAGATCGCCGGGGCCGTGCCGTTTCGCGGCGGCCTGCTGCTCAGCCCCTGAAGGTATCTCGACATGACCGCCATGCTGACCGCCACCGACATCCGCAAGTCCTTCGGCACGACCGAGGTGCTGAAGGGCATCTCGCTTTCGGCCCGGAAGGGCGATGTGATCTCGATGATCGGCTCGTCCGGATCGGGGAAAAGCACCTTCCTGCGCTGCCTGAACTTCCTGGAGCGCCCCACCTCGGGGACGCATCGCGCTCGACGGCAAGCCGCTCGTCTGCCGCACGGACCGCGCGGGCGACCAGATCGTGGCGGACGCGGCAGAACTGCGGGCCTACCGCGCGCGGGTCACGATGGTCTTCCAGCAGTTCAACCTCTGGTCCCACATGACCGCGCGCGAGAATGTCATGCTTGGCCCGATGCGCGTGCAACGGCCAGACGAAGGCAGAGGCAGGCGATCGGGCCGACGCCTACCTCGCCCGCGTGGGCCTGTCGCACCGGCGCGATGCCTATCCCGCCTTCCTGTCCGGCGGCGAGCAGCAGCGCGTCGCCATCGCCCGCGCTCTGGCGATGGAGCCGGACCTCATGCTGTTCGACGAGCCGACCAGCGCGCTCGACCCCGAGCTGGTGGGCGAGGTGCTTGCGGGTCATGCGCAGCCTGGCCGAGGAAGGCCGCACCATGATCGTCGTCACGCACGAGATGAACTTCGCCCGCGACGTGGCCAGCAAGGTGGTGTTCCTCAACCAGGGGATCATCGCCGAGGAAGGCGCGCCCGCCGAGATCCTCCGCACGCCCCAGACCGACCGCCTGCGCGCCTTCCTCGCGGCACAAGCCGCGTAGGGGCCTGGCCGGCAAGGCGCAGCTTCAGCGCGTTCGCGCGCCGCGGCGGTCGAGGGCCAGCCAGTGGTCCAGCGATACGCGGCCCGGCCCCTGCGAGATAACCGCCAGGAAACAGGCGGCCCACAGTCCGTGGGTAGCCCAGGCGTCGGGATAGACGAAGACCTGGATCACCGCCGTCATGCCAAGCAGCGCCAGCGCCGACAGGCGGGTGAACAGCCCCAGAACCAGCAGGACCGGAAAGAGGTGCTCGGCGACGGTCGCCATGACGGCGGCGGCCGCCGGCGGGATCAGCGGCAGCGCGTAGTCGTTCTGGAACAGGAACCAGGTGCTGTCGGCAATCCGCCATCCGTCGACCTTGGTCTGCCCCGAGGCCCAGAAGATCGAGGCCGGGATCAGCCGGGCGAAGAGCGCAGGCACATCCCAGGGCAGGCGCGCGAGAAGCGCGTTGATCCTCTGGACAAGCGAGGCGGGTCCGTGCGTCAGGGTCATGTCAGACATCGGTATTCTCCGGAGATACAAGAGCGCCCGCGGCGGACAGGCGCAGGATCAGGGGCGCGGGATCGTAGCGGGGATCGGCGACGCGGGCCGCGCCTGCGGCCCCGAACAGGTGCCCGGTCCGGGCGAGGCTGGCCATGAAGAGCAACTCGGCCTCGGACAGCGGCCAGACCTCGACATCGAGCTGGCGGTTGCGCAGGACCAGCCCGATCTCGGGCCGCGAAGGATCAATCCCGCCAAGGCGTCCGCCGGGCTGGTGGGCGGCCCAGATCGTGACCATCGCGTGCCGGGCGCGCAGCACCTGCACCGACGGATGCAGCGCGACGCGCGCCCTGTCCGCCCCGGCGGCGGCGCGCGTGAGTTTCGCGCCATCCAGCGGCGCGACATCGGCGGCGTGATAGGCGACGCCCCGGGCAAACTCCAGGCGGGCCACGTCGGCCAGGTAGGGCAGGCCTGCCACCGGGGGAAAGCCGCGCAGGAAACCGGGAAACTCCCGCCCCCACAGCATCAGGACGGGGGTGCGCGGCTTGTTTGCCGCGATGAAGACGCGGGCCATCGCCTGAAAGAAGCCCTCTCCCACCAGGGCCTGCACCACGGGAAAGCGCGCGGCGAGGGCAGCACAGAGGCTGACCGCGACGTTGTTGCGATAAACGTCGAAGCGACGGTCGACCTCGCCAGGGTCGGCCATGGCCCCGGGGGGAAGCGTTCCCGTGCCAAGGCCGTCCTTCAGGGCCAAGACGAGATCACGATGCGAGGGCATGGCGGCCCCGCTCGATCAGCGCCTGCGCGGCGCGGGCCTCGGCCAGAAGCGTGGGAAAATCCGGCACGTCATTGTCCCATTCGACAAGGATGGGAAGCGGTCCTGCCCGGTCCAGCACCTCGGCGCACAGCGCCCAGACGGGATCGGCGACAGGCGAGCCGTGGGCGTCGATCAGCAACGGCCCGCCAGGCAGCATCTCGGCCTCGTGGCCGCCGAGGTGGATTTCGCCGACGAGGTGCAGCGGGAAATCGGCGATGTAGGCGCGCGGATCGCTGCGCCGATTGGTGCAGGCGACGACGACGTTGTTGACGTCCAGCAGCAGGCCGCAGCCGGTCCGCCGGGCGATCTCGTGCAGAAAGTCGGTCTCGGCCCAGGTGGATTGCTCGAACTCCAGATAGGTCGAGGGATTCTCCAGCAGCATCCGCACCCCGAGCGCCTCTTGCGCCTGATCGATATGGGTGCAGACCAGCGCCAGCGTTTCGTCCGTCAGGGGCAGCGGCAGCAGGTCGTTCAGGTAGTCGCCGCCATGGCTCGACCAGGCGAGATGTTCCGAGAAGCTCTCGGGCTGGTAGCGGTCGATCAGGCGGCGAAGACGCGCCAGGTGATCGCGGTCAAGCGGTTCGGCCCCCCCGATGGACAGACCGACGCCATGCAGCGACAGCGCGTAGTCGGCGCGAAGCGCGGCCAGTTGCGCATGGGGTCGGCCACCGTCGCCCATGTAGTTCTCGGCATGCACCTCGAAGAAACCGAGGGCGGGGCGGCCCTGGTGGATCGCCCCGAAATGCTCGGGCTTGAAACCAAGGCCTGCGGCGGCGGGAAGCGTCTGGGGCATGGGGCGATCCTTGGAGAGACACCGTTCGGGAAAAAGGCGCGCGGATGGTGGAGGCCATCCGCGCGGGTCTCGATCAGGACTTCATCGGCTCGAGCGACCCCATGCCGTTTGGCGTGCTCATCGTGACGCAGGTGCCCACCGGCACGTACTTCCATGCCTCGGGGTTATAATCGACCTTCGAGGTGCCCGCGCAGGTGGTGCCAGCACCCGCCGCACAGTCGTTCTGGCCCGCAAGCGCGACGCCGTAGCACCTCTCCATCTTCTCGTCTTGGGCGTGGGCGGCACCCGCCGCAACGGACAGCGCGGCGGCGAGCGAGGCGGTCAGGCCAAGGGTGGTGGACATGTGGGACATTCTTGATCTCCTGTCGGACGTGAAGCGGAACCGACCATCGGCTCCTGAATGACCTTTCGGCGCGTCCCGCCGCTCCGTTACGACCCTCACGAATTGGTGTTCAGGGCGGCATGAAAGACGGCTATTCGTGGTCCGTCTGTAACAATTCGGCGCTGCCAGCGAATGGACTTGTGGAAATGATCGGGCCGACATGACCGCAACGGACGAAGACTGGTCCGCGCTGATGCGCGCGGCCATTGCTGGCGATGCGCGTGCCTATGCGAGGTTCCTGCACGCGATCACCCCGGTGCTTCGGGGCATCGTTCGCGCCAGGGGCCGGGCCCTGTCGGCAGAGGCGCAGGAGGATATCGTGCAGGACGTCTTGCTGGCCATTCACCTGAAGCGCCACACCTGGCGCTCGGACAGTCCGGTGAAGCCCTGGCTCTATGCCATCGCCCGCTACAAGGTCATCGACGCCTTCCGCGCAAAGGGTCATGCCATCCAGTTGCCGATCGAGGATTTCGCCGAAGTGCTGCCCGCCGAGCCCGACCTGGATCCCAACGAGCGCAGCGATGCGCTGAAACTGCTGGGCCAGCTTGACCGCCGGACAGCCGACCTGTTGCAGGCGATGGGGCTTGACGGCGCGACGGCAGCCGAGACGGGGCAACGCTTCGGCATGACCGAGGGGGCGGTGCGCGTCGCGCTGCACCGCGGGTTGAAGCGTCTTGCCGAACTCAGGAAAAGGCACGCGACATGAAGACGGACGAGCTGATCCGCGCGCTTGCCGCCGATCGCATGCGGTCCCCCGCGCCGGGGCGTCGCCTGCTGGCGACACTGCCGATTGCCGTGGCGGTGGCCGGCGCGCTGCTGCTGGGGATCATCGGCCTGCGCCCGGATCTTGCACAGGTGCTGCTGTCACCGCTCACCGCGATGAAGAACCTGCTGCCGCTGGTGCTGGGGGGCGTGGCACTCTGGCTGGCGCTCGGCCTGGCCCGGCCCGGCCAACGTGGCCGGACGGGCTGGCTGCTGATCTTTGCGGCGGCGGCGGCGGTTCTGTTCCTGGGCCAGCTCTCGCTGACGCCACCTGGCGAGTGGGGGGCGGGGATCATGGGCCAGACGGCCGCCATCTGTGTCCCGGCGATCTTCCTGACGGCGCTGCTTCCGCTGGCGGCCATCCTTCTGTCCCTGCGCTACGGGGCAAGCACGGCCCCGGCGCGCAGCGGTTTCCTTGCCGGTCTGGGAAGCGGAGGGATCGCGACCGCCCTTTATGCGCTGCACTGCACCGAGGACAATCCGCTGTTCTTCGTGACCTGGTACGGCCTTGCGATCCTGCTCGTGGCGGGTCTCGGCGCGGCCGTCGGAAGCCGGCTGCTGCGCTGGTAGGCATTGGTGCCCTATTCTGCCTCGACAGGCGTCCACGTCGCGGCGGGGTCGAACGTGTCGATCCCACCCGCAATCGCAAGCGTGTCCGGGCCAAGGTCGGCCTCGTAGATGACACCGTTCTCGCCGACCATGAAGCGACATGACCCCGGTAACGCCGGGTTCCGCCGGAAAGGCCAGCAGCGCGTGACCGGCGACCATGTTCCCGTTCACGACATAGTCCATCGCGCCGCCGGGCGCGGCAGCGCCCTGACGGGTCAGGATGCGGTAGTAGTAGCCGAAGTAGGGCTGCGGCGGCTGATCGACACCGTCGAGCGAGATGCCATCCGCCGCCGCCTGGGCCGCGAAAGCCCCGATCGGACTCAGCGGCGCACCCATCTCTTCGGGCCAGTAGAGGCCGTTGCGCTGACCGGGATCCGACAGGATCGAGCTTGCGAATTCCATCACGCCGTCGCCGTCGTAATCGACCAGCCGATAGGCCGCCTGAACCTCGACCCCCCGGCGCATCAGCGCGATCACGTCCAGCTCGTTCTCGCCGATGCGGCGGTTGAGGATTTCCTCGCGGGCTGCGGCGGGATCGAATTGCCAGCCCCCGCCGACCGCGACCAGCGTCACCGGGAACGGCCAGCGCGAGGGGCCGACCTGAAGCTCCTTGCGGCCATCCGCCTGATCGACGATTGCGGAATACGCCTCGTACGCGGCAAGGAACTCTGCCCGCGCCGCCGCATCCTCCTTGTCGTCGCCCGACCCGATCAGATCATCGGACTCCGGCCCGAAGACCGTCAGCAAGGCGGCACGATCGCGCGCTTCGAGCGCCTGGACGAACTGATCCACCGCCTGTTCGGGCGAGGCATAGGTGGCAGGTTCGGCCAGCGCCGTGCCCGCCATCAGAACCCCCAGGATCGTGACGAATGTCACCCGGACTGCGTTCTGCATGTCAGCGCCTCCCTCCACGGCTTCCTCCCCCACGCGACGACGACGCCTTTGCCCGCGATCCGCTGGACGGCTTGTAGGACGGCGAGCGGCTGGCGCTCTTGCTTCTGCTGCCCGAGGCCGAGGGCCGCGATGCCGTCTTCGGTTTCGAGACCTTGGGCTTGGATGCGGTCGAGCGGGTCGCCGCGGGCTTGGCCGATGTGCTGCGCTTCGGCGTGGCACCCGCCTTGGGCCGGGAGGACGGCTGGCCTACGCGGTCGCCCTTGCCCTTTGCTGCGGGAAGCGTCGCGACGCTTCCGCCCGCCGAGGTCTGGCGGGCGATCTTCTCGCGCGCCGCGTCGCGGCTGACGTCCGAGGGGCGGAAGTTGCCATCCTTGGCGTTCCTGACCCTGTCTTCGCTCGCGGCACCCGGTCGGCCGACGCCATCGGCCGGACGAGTGGTGGGACGGTTCAGCGCGCCGCCCGCAATGCCACCCGCGACCCCGCCCGCGATTGCCCCGCCGAGATTTCCGTCACCCCGGTTTCCGTCGCCCAAACCGGCACCATCGCCACGCTCAGGGCGGTCGCCGCGGTCGGGACGGTCACCCCGGTCGATCGTGCCGTTGCCGATGTTGATGCCGTTGTCCACATTGATGTCGCCGCTCCAGTCGATCTGGTTGCCACCGTTCGGGCCGTCTCCATCCCAATAGTCGTCCCAGTCGTTGCCCCAGTGGTCGTCGTCGAAAATCTCGTCGAGGATGACCGCACCGCCCAGGATGATCGCCCCCGTCGCCAGCGCGTCGCCCCAGTCGTCGTCATCGGTCACGTAGTAGGGCGTGGCAGGCGCGGGCGTGGTATAGACCGTGTCGGTATACTGCGGAACATAGACGACATCGCTGTTGGCGGACGAGATCGTGATCTCGCCGGTCTCCGTCTCTTCCACATCCATCGCGGCATTGTCTTCGAGATAGCCGTTCAGCTTGGCCTGCGCGCGCAGGCGCTGGAGCGACGCAAGACTGTCGTCCGTCTGCGCGATCAGGGCGGTCCCGGCCATCTCGGTCCAGTCGAGATGCTCGACCATCCGCCCGATGAGATCGGGAAAGCCCGCAGCCAGGCCCCGGACAGGCTCGGGCCAGTCCTGCGCCGCGATCAGATCGGAAAGCTCTTTGGGGGGCATATCCTTGTTTTTTTGCAGGAAAAGGTCGGCCTTGACGACGTCGAGCGGATAGGTCGCCGCCAGCAGGACCTGCCCCAGCAGCGCATCGGGATAAAGCGCGACGGGCGCGAAGAGTTCGTCAAGCGCGTCCGGCGTCAGCAGCCCGTCCTCTGTCGCGGAGGCTTCCGAGGGGGGTGCCGCCGCAGTCTCGGCCGTCGCGGTGCTCTCCTGGGCGCGCAGGCCCTCGCCCGGCACGCAGGTCATCGCGAGGCCGGCGGCGATCAGACACAACGCACGTCGCCCCGATTGTCGCATCTGGCTCATCGTTCCCCTCCGCAGCACTTGTGCTGGTCCGACCTTCCGCCCCGCCCTGCAACGTTGCAATGGGACGGGGGATGCGTAACGGTTACGGACCCCCTCAGGATCGGCGACCCGGCGCGACGGGACGCTCAGTTCCGGTCAGGAGCGACCAGCTTCGGCACGTAGCTGATGCACCACGCCACCCCCACGCCAAGCGCCGTTTCCAGAAAACGCTGGCCGGCGTAGATCCAGGGGCTGGCCGCATGATCGAGGACGACGATCCCGCAGATGTAGCCCGCGACCTTTGCCCCGTCGCCCGCGCCCAGAAGATGACCCGCCAGCATCGCCACGACCACGCTCGCCCCCACGGCCGCTGCCGAGGAGCCGAGCAGGATCGAGAGCGACGCCCCGCAGATCGCGCCGATCACCGTCGCCATCAATCGACGCAGGCCCAGGGCCTGCGACTGCGCCGGCTTCAGGTCGGTCACGATCACCGCCGCGATGAAGGCGTAGAGCGGATGCTCCAGCGAAAGCCGCGTGGCGATCCAGGTCGCCAGACCACCCGAAACACCGGCGCGAAGGGCGAGTTGGGCACCTTCCAGCGGAACGGGGGACTTCACCGAGCCCGCCCCGGTTCGGGGGCCGTGGCGGTGCGCCCCGCAGGCTGCGCCGCCAGCGACCGAAGCACGTCGGCAACCGTCACAGGATCAGCAGCACGATCACCAGACCCCAGAGCGTCAGAAGCGTGTTGCTGACGGCATAGGGCACCGTGTAGCCCAGCATCGGCACATCGGACCGCGCCACCTCGCCCACCATCGCCACCGAGGCGGTCGAGGTGCGCGCGCCGCCGCAGCAGCCCAGGTTGATGGCCGGATCGAAGCGGAAGATGTACTTCCCGACCAGCGGGGCCAGGATCATCGGCATGCCCGTGGCGAAAAGGCCCCAGAAGAAGATGCCGAACCCCGCCTCCTTCAGCCCGGCGATGAATGTCGGCCCCGAGGAGATGCCGACGATGGCGATGAAGACGTTCAGGCCGACCGAATTCATGAACCACAGCGTCGGTTGCGGCACGTTGCCGATCTGCGGCTTCACGGTGCGCAGCCAGCCCACGAAGATGCCCGCGATCAGCGCCCCACCCGAGGTGGACAGCGTGATCGGCACACCCCCGATGGGCAGCACATAGGCCCCGATCAGACCGCCGATCAGGATGGCGAGGCCGACCAGCACCATGTTGGTCACGGTCACAGGACGGTCGGCAAAACCGGCCGCATCGACGAAGCGCTGGACGTTGGCCGTCGTGCCCGAGACGCGCAGGATGTCGCCGCGGTTCAGCTTGGTCTGGGCCAGCACGGGGATATTCACCGCCGCCGAGCCGCGCCGGATCGAGTTCAGGAACACGCCACGCGCATAGGGGCTTTCGGCGGCCTTCGCCAGCGTCATGCCGTCCAGTTCCTTGGCGGTCAGCAACACGTCCACAGACTCCACAGGCACGTCCAGCAATTCACGGTCGTCGACCTCGTCGCCCTCGCCCAGCTGGTTCACCAGCACTTCGCGCCTGCCCGAGATGGCCACGATGTCGCCTGCCTTCAGGACGGTCTCGGGCGTGACGGCCACGATGGAGCCGCCGCTTCGGATGGCTTCGACGAAGAGCCGCTCTCCATCCAGCAAGCGTTCGGCCTCGGCCACGGTCATGCCCACAGCCTTGCCCTGCTCCTTGATGCGGAACGCCCTGAGTTCGCGAGGGCGGCGCGCACTGATGAAGGCAGACTTGGGCGCGCCGCCCGACATCTCGCGCTCATACCGCGCGCATTCGGCGACGATGTCGACGTTCAGGAGCTTCGGGCCGAGGAAGGCGAGGATCCAGCCGGTGCCGACCGTACCGAAGAGGTAGGTGATCGCATAGGCAACGGGGATCAGGTCAAGCTCGGCCTTGGCCTGTTCGGGGGTGAGACCGGAGTTGTTGATGGCGTCCGTCGCAAGCCCGATGGAGGCCGAGATCGTCTGCGCCCCGGCCATCAGGCCCGCCGCAAGTCCGGGCCCATAGCCCGAGACGATGGCGGCGATGTAGACCGCGAGCAGGCAGAGAACCGAGACGACGACGGCGAACAGCGCCTGCGGCGCCCCGTCCGTCGCGATGCCGCGCACGAACTGGGGGCCGACGCCGAAGCCCACGGCGAAGAGGAACATGATGAAGAAGATCGACTTGACCTGCGGCGAGATGTCGATGCCGATCTGACCGATCAGGATGCCCGCCAGCAGTGTGCCGGTGACGGCGCCCAGGCGTGAAGCTGCCGAAGCGGATCGCGCCGACATAGTAGCCGACCGCAAGGGTGAAGAAGATCGCCAGTTGCGGATTGGCGCGCAGCGTTTCCACGATGTAGTTGATCATGTCTTGCCTCTCTGGTCTTGCGATGGCCGAGGCACCCGTGCGGATGCCGCGGTCTGGCTTGCCTACTTGCGCGTGGGACCCTTGAGATGCCCGGGCCGGATCAGCTTCAGGCCCTTGGCGGCCTCGTAGCCGTGGATTTCCTTCACATCGAGCTTGCGCATGAAGTCGATGGTTTCCTGCGTCAGCACCTGCCCCGGAACCATGATCGGAAACCCGGGCGGGTACGGAATGACGAAGTTCGCCGAAACCAGCTCCGGCCCCTTCTTCAGCCTTGCGTCGATCTCGGTCCCGTTGAGGGCGACGTATTCGCAAGCCGCTTCGTCATAGGCCATGAAGAAGGCCGTGCGCATGTCGCCCTCGACCGTCTGCTTGCCCGCGTCCTTGCGGAAGGCGTCGTGGAAGCGGCTGAAGTTCGGAAGGTCCGGCACGTCGGTCATCAGGCTTTTCGTGCGCTTGGCAAAGCTGTCCTGCGCGACGGGGCCGCCATCGGCCAGCCGTTCCTCGATCTCGGTGCAGATCGTCATCAGCACGCGCACCAGATGCGCGATGTCGCTGCGGGTGTTGTTGATGTTCGACTGCAGCAGGACCGAATTGCGCGAGGTCTTGTTGACCTGGATGTCGAAGCGCCCGGCCAGGATGCCCTTGAACTGCGTGCCGTCGAAACCGGCTGTCCCGCACACCATCGTCATGCGCGTCGGATCGAGGTAGAACTCGTCCTCGCGCATCGAGGTCACGACATCCCCCCAGGCGACGCCGGGCGTGAGGTAATCCTTGAACCCCGATTGCCGGAATTCGGCCGGGATCAGCTCGTCCGCGCCGAGGATGCGGAAGTATTTCGAGATCAGCGGATGCGAGTTGACGATGGTCCGGATCTTGAGCGCGATCGAGATCGCGTTCATCACCAGCCCGTAGCCCTCCAGCTCCATCTGCCGCCGCGCCACGTCGAGCGAGGCGATGAGCTGCTGGTTCGGGCTGGTCGAGGCATGGGTGAACACCGCCTCGTGGAACTGGCTTTCGACCTTGCCGTAGTCCACGTCGCGGACGAGGACCATCGAGCCCTGGCGGATCGCCGACATCGACTTGTGGGTGGAGTTCGTCTGATAGACCCGCAGCCGGACCTTCCGCGGATCGGGGATCAGCCGCGTCTTCATCAGCGTCTCGCGCGATGGCTTCGCGCCCAGTTGCTTCTGCTGCGCCTCGTAGGCCTGAACGGACGCGGGATCGTGCAGCCATGTGTCGATCGCCTCGGCCGCGCCCATGCCGGTCCGCGGGCGCAGGAAGGGCGACCAGCGGGCAAAGCCCGACCAGGCCTCGTCCCACAGGAAGATCAGGTCGGGCTTGATGGCGAGGCATTCCTCCATCACGCGCCGGGTGTTGTACATGTGGCCGTCGAAGGTGCAGTTGGTCAGGTCGAGCATCTTGACCCGGTCGAGCCGCCCTTCGTCGCGCAGGTCGAGCAGCGCCGTCTTGATCGCCGCCAGCGGCACCGCGCCGTACATCGAATAGGCCGTAAGCGGGAACGCCTCGACATAAAGCGGCTGGCCCCCGGTCAGGACCATCCCGTAGTGGTGCGACTTGTGGCAGTTGCGGTCGACGATCACGATATCGCCCGGTGCGACCAGGGCCTGCACGACCATCTTGTTCGAGGTCGAGGTGCCGTTCGTGACGAAGAACACGTGGTCGGCGCCGAAGGCCCGCGCCGCCATGTCCTGCGCCTTCTTGATGTTGCCCGTCGGCTCCAGCAGGCTGTCGAGCCCGCCCGTCGTGGCGCTGCTTTCCGCGAGGAACAGGTTGATGCCGTAGAATTCGCCCATGTCGCGGATCCACTCGGACCGGAACACGGACTTGCCGCGCGCAATCGGCAGGGCGTGGAAGGTGCCGATCGGGCGCTGCGCGTACTTCTTCAGGTTGTCGAAGAACGGCGTCTCATAGCGGTCCTGAATGCCCTCGAGGATGGCCAGGTGCAGCTCGAGCATCTCCTCGACCGCGTAGAAGATGCGGCGCGCGCAGGAGGATTGCGGGTCAGAGGCCAGTTTTTCCACCTCGCGATCCGAGGTGACGTAGATATCCAGATCGGGACGGAGCCCCTTCAGCACCCCGGCAAGCCGCAGCGCCGAGCCCTGCTGCGGCACCTTTCCCAGCGTCTGCTCGATGATCCTGCGCAGGACCGGGGCATCGTGGCGCGAGCGGAACGGAACGCCTTCCGCCGCGATCACGGCCAGCAGCCGGGGGTTCACGATGGCGGCGCAGATCGCATCCTCGAAGCTGCCGACGACCACCGGCTCGTAGATGAAGGCGTCCTCGACACGGCGGAGGCGCCGCAACTCGGCGCAGATGGCGGGCCAGCGCGCGGGGGGCTGCGGACTGACCAGCAGAACCTCGAAATAGGGCCGGTGGACATCGCGCCCGGCAATGACCGAGGGCAGCACCTCGGGCAGGGCATCGCCCGCCTCGCCGCCACCGTCCCCTTCGGACATCTGGGTGTATCGTCCCGTCAGGATCGCATCGGCGTATTGCCGCACAAGGTCGGCCACCACGGCAGCCTCGCCCGCCGCCAGCTTGTCGCGCAGTCGGTTCATCAGGCGCACGCCCGGGAAGGCGTGGAACTCTTCGATCACCGCGATCTCCGACAGCGCCGCTTCGGTGGCCGACTTGCTGCCATCCCCCGCGGCCCACTCCTGGGCCGCCGAAAGCACGTTGCGCCAGCTGTCCGTGCGGGCGGAATGCATGGCAAAGAAGTTGTCGATCCTGTCAGGTTTCGGCATGGCGCGCTCCCGCATTGCGATATGGCAAGTGGTCCTGCAGATGCCCGCCCGTCGCCTTGAGGCCCCCGGAAGACGCACCTGCCCGTTGCCTGGGCAGAATACAGCGGGGCTGTCGAAAGGAACGGCGGGCTATGTTTCTAACATGTTAAGCGTTCCGCCCCTCAGGCAGGGGGCGGCGGCAGAAGCAGCAGCGTCAGCGCGAAGATGGCGTAGACCATCAGCATCAGCACCCCAAGGAACCAGGCCGACCGGCCGCCGCCCGTGACGATCGCAGCCGTCATCACGGCGATGAAGATCATCACGACCGCCCCGTGCCAGAATTGCAGCGTCATCGGCACCGGACCCACGACATAGCTGAGCAGAACCAGCACCGGCGCCACGAACAGCGCGATCTGCGCCGCGCTGCCAAAGGCGATGCCCACGCTCAGGTCGAGCCGGTTCTTCATCGCAGCCGAGAACGCGGTGGCCATCTCGGCCGCAGCGCCCACCAATGCCACGATCACGAAGCCGGTGAAGGCGGGCGAGAGGCCGAGCGTCTGCGAAGCACCGGTCAGCGAGCCCACGAAAACCTCGCTGACCAGCGCGACCACCACCGTGACGCCCGCCAGCGTGGCGAGGGCGACGGGCATGGGCCAGGGGTCCGCGTGATGCTCGTCATGGCTGGCCGAGGCGAAGACCTCGCGGTGGGTTCCCAGCGAGAAGACGAGGCCGAGCGCGTAGGTCAGGATCAAGCAGGACCGACACGCCAAGGCTCAGCGTCTGGGTAACCTCCACCTGGTCGACGGCGGTGACCGCCGACGGCACCATCAGCCCGAACCCCGCGATGAACAGCATCCCCAGTTGCAGCTTCGCATTGGGCAGGTTGAACTCCTGCACCTTGTGCCGCAGCCCGCCCAGCAGGAAACACGCCCCCATCATGAACAGCGTGTTCGTGACGATGGCCCCGGCGAGCGACGCCTTGACCAGCACGTATTCCCCTGCCCTGAGCGCGGTCAGGCAGATGATCAGCTCGGTCAGGTTGCCCAGCGTCGCGTTCAGGAGGCCCCCCACCGCATCGCCCGTGCGTTCCGCGACGGCCTCGGTCGCGAGGCTCAGCAGCGCGGCCAGCGGCACGATCGCAAGGACCGAGAGCAGGAAGAGCAGGGTATGCTTCTCGGGCATCTGATGCTCGGCCAGCAACGGAAGCGGCGCAATCACCAGCAGCCAGAGAATCCTGTTGGTCCGGATGGTCCGCAGAAGGTGCATCATGGCGCGGCTCCCCTTCGCGGCCGCATCACCCTGCGACCGGTGCAATGTCGAGGAACGGCAGAGCCAGGAAGCCCTTGGCGATGAAGGCATTGGCCAGGTCGACGAAGAACGAGCCGGCAAGGGTGATCAGCAGGAACGCCTTCGGCGACGGGCCGTAGCGCTTGGCGACCTCGTCCATCGTGCCCATGGCGACCGGCATCGAGGCAAGACCGAACCCCAGGAAGCCCCCGACCGTGACCGCGGCATCGTAGTCTCGCCCAAGCAGCCGGAAGAGCAGGAAGTACGCGACCCCGACCGTCACGGCGATCTGGATGGCGACGTTCAGGGCCAGCGGCACGATGATCTGGGCGACCGAGATCAGCGGCGTCGCCATCAGCGCGGTGACGAGGAAAAGCTGCAAGGCGACCGCGCCGCCCTTTTCGATCGGCGCGAAGTCGAGCTTGAAGCGGAACAGGTCTGCGAGGTTGGTGATGATGACGCCCGCGATCATCGCCGACAGGAAGCCCGGCAGGACGATGCCCGCCACACGCCCGTATTCGTTGATCTTCTCGCCCAGGAAGACCGCCGTCGCGATCACCAGCACGCTGGCCAGCAGCCGCTCGATGCTGCCCGCATCCGGGTCGGGCTGCGTCGCCTCTGGCACGGCGAAGGTTACATCCCCGGGTGCTGCCGCACTGTGCAGCTTGTGGCGGCGGATGATCCAGCCGGTCACCGGCCCCGCGACAAGCGCACCCGAGACGACAGCCAGCGTCGAGGCCCCGACCCCGACGATCGCGGCATTTGCCAGTCCTTCCGCCTCGAGCTGGCTGGCCCAGGCCATCGCCGTTCCCGGCCCGCCCACGAAGGACAGTGACCCGATGAGCACGCCAAAGGCCGGGTGCGCCCCCCAGGCCACCGCAAGCGCGACCCCGCCCAGGTTCTGCGCCACGAGGGCGATGACCGTCACGAGGCAGAGGATCAGAAGCGGCTTGCCCCCGGCGCGCAGGGCATCGAACTTTGCCGAAAGGCCGATCGAGGTGAAGAAGACCAGCAGAAGCGCGTCGCGCATGCGCGAGCCGAAGGCGACGTTGATGTCGAAGTAGAGCTGCCCCACAAGCACCAGCCCGGCCACGATCGCGGCGCCAACGACCGCATTGGGAATGTCGAGCTTTGCGAGCATCGGGATCGACCGCCGCACCCACCCGCCGACAAACAGCGCGATGATCGCGATGATCAGCGTCGGAAGTTCGCCAAGCTCGATCCGCCACATGCCGATATCGTCCATGTTGCCCCCTTTGGCTAAGCTCGTGCGCCCTGGAACAGGCGGCGGCGCGACGTTCTGATGTCGGACTGTTTGGCTTTCGGGGCGACGGCGGAATGTACGTTACGTGTTTTAACACCCCGGCACTCTTCAATAAGGTCGCCGAATGCAAGGATGCAGGGGGTTCACAAGACAGCACGGGACATGAACATGGGAACGCAGCGCCGGAACCGAGGTCATGCCACCGCAGGAGCCGTCGCCCTGCTGGCCGCGCTGGCCGGAACGGCGGCGCAGGCGCAGGACTTGCCGAAGATCGAGACGACCTTCGCCAATGGCGGCACGCTGCGCTTCTACGGCCAGATCAACAAGGGTGTGCTGACCTATGACGACGGGCAGGAATCCGAACAGCTACGGGCTGATCGACAACGACAACTCGAACACCCGGTTCGGACTGACCTATACCCAGGACTTCGGCGAGGCCTGGACCTATCTCGGCACGATCGAGATCGGCTATGCGCCGTTCTCGACCGGCAACACGAGCATCCTTCAGCAGTCGCCGCCCTCGTCCGCCTACGAGTTCGGCAACGGCAACATCCGCAAGATCGACAACAAGTTCTCGAACCCGGCCTTTGGTGCGTTCTACATCGGCCAGGGCGACATGGCCTCGAACAACACCGCCGAGGTGGATTTCTCGGGCACCACGGTGATCTCCTATTCTTCGGTGGCCGACAGCGCGGGCGCGCAGCTGCTGCGCCAGTCGGATGGCACGCTCTCGGACATCGAGATCAAGGACGCGTTCACCAATTACGACGGCCTGTCGCGGAAGGTCCGAATCCGCTATGACTCGCCATCCTGGTCGGGCTTCGGACTGCGCACCTCATATGGCCGGGACCTGCTGTCGGACGACCCGGACGTGCGGGATCAGGACCTCTACGACATCGCCGCGGTCTACGAGGGCGAGACCGGCGATTTCAAAGTGGCTGCGCAGACCGCCTATTCCTGGAAAGGCAGCGACATCACGATCTTCGACGCGTCGGGCTCGGTGCTGCATCAGCCCACCGGCCTCAGCTTCACGGCCGCCGCGGGGACGCAGGACAAGTCGGACGTGAGCGGATCGTACTTCTACGCCAAGCTCGGCTGGCAGGCCGATCTGGTGTCCTGGGGCAAGACCGCCTTCTCGATCGACTGGTATGACGGCTCCGACATCGCCACCGAGGGCTCCGACAGCGAGACATGGGCGGTATCGGTGGTCCAGAACATCCCGAAATGGAACACCGAGCTGTGGATGACCTGGCGCGAATACGATTACTCGGAACCCGATACCGAGTTCGACAGCGCATCGGCCTTCTTCGTGGGTGCGAGGTTCAAGTTCTGACGCGCGCCCGCCCCCTGCCGCCCGCCCCGGAAGTCCGCGCGCGACAGGGATTGGCCCGACGCGGGGGCGGTTCCCCTGCGACCGACAGGACGCAAGGAAACCGGCCCGCCCGCGCGATCACTTCTCTTCGGGCGCCCAGTTCAGGAAGAAGCCCACATCGCCCGGCATTCCGTTGGGAAAGTTGATGATCGTGGCCTTCAGCCTGAACCCCTGCGGCTTGGCGATGGTCTGGTAGCGCTCGTACAAGCTCCTTCGCCTTGCCCTGCAGCGTCTCGGGCCAATGGGCCAGGCGGTTGTTGATCGCGCGGCCGCTGTCGGTGCAGAGGTCCGAGGGAAAGCTGTAGACCAGCGCCTCGAACTTGTTGTTGGCGACGGCGTTCATCACCAGCTTCTGGATCATCGCGCGCTCGTCATCGCTGACCTGCTCGTGTCAGGAAGGTCTCGGTAAAGTCGCGCAGCTGCTGGTCCTTCTGTGCCCGCACCTTTTCCTGCTTCTCCATCTCGGCCATCTCCTTGGCGAGGATGGACATGCGCAACTGGTCCGCACTGGGAATTCCGGCGGGCGCGGCCTTTTCACTGGTCATTTTCGGCAAGCTCCTCTGGGTTGCTCTTCGCTTTGGGCCGGCTGGCATCGCGGCGGTGACATCCGGCACCACGTTGCGGAAATGGCAGCGTCTCGGCCGACAGTGCTTCGGCTTGTCCTGCCGTTTGCCCAGCTTGGGCTTGTCGAACTTCACGTGCTCGTAGGGGATCGACGCCAGCAGATGCGTGATCGCGTTGATCCGGGCCCGCTTCTTGTCGTTCGAGTCGATGACCCACCAGGGCGCGACGTCGGTGTCGGTCGCCGCGGATCATCTCGGCATAGGCCCGGCTGTAGTCCCACCACTTGCGGTACGAATTCGATGTCCATCGGGCTGAGCTTCCATTGCCGCACCGGATCGTCGATCCGTTGCAGGAAGCGGCGCTCCTGCTCTTCCGGGCTGACATCGAGGAAGTACTTCCGCAGCATGATCGCCCGAGGCGACGAGCCAGCTTTCGAGCTGCGGCAGGTTTTCGAGGAAAGCCTTGACCTTCGGCTTCGGGGGTGAAGCCCATCACCCGCTCGACCCCGGCACGGTTGTACCAGCTGCGGTCGAAGATCACGATCTCGCCGGCGGCGGGAAGTTGCGAGATGTAGCGCTGCATGAAGACCTGCGACTTCTCGCGGTCGCTGGGCGACGGCAGCGCGACCACGCGAAAGACGCGCGGGCTGACCTTTTCGGTGATCCGCTTGATGAGGCCACCCTTTCCGGCCGCGTCACGGCCTTCGAAGATGATGACGATCCGCGCGCCCGGTCTTCTGCACCCAGGCCTGCAGATGCGCCAGTTCCACCTGCAGCCGTGCCAGTTCCTTTTCGTATTCCTTCGTCGTCAGTTTCTGCGGTGGCTGCGGCATCGGCCTCTCGCCATCGCGTGGGTCTTGTCTTCTTGCTCATCGCGTCTTCCTCCGCTTTCGTCGTCCGCTAGGATCGACGTCTCGTTCCTCGGCACGCGCCCTCGACCTGCGCTTGCCAGGAAGGCATCGAAGGCATCCTCGATATCGTCGAAGAACAGCGTCGTGCCGTCGTCCGGCGACAGTCCCGCCCGCTCCAGCAGGGCGGCCACGTCGGACTGGACCTCGGCCAAGCGCAAGCACGACGCCGCGTTGCTGCAGCGCCGCGTGCAGATCCGTGCAGCACCTCGACGCCGGTCGTGTCGATCTGCGTGATCGCCGAGGCATCGATCACGAACCAGCGCATGCCCGTCCGGTCTGGCCTCGATGATCTCGACCAGCTGTGCCTTCACGATAGTCGGCGTTGAAGAACAGCACGCTGCCCTGGACGAAGCAGATGTCAGCCCCTCGACGGCCTGTGTCTCGGGCGAGCGGTGCAGCTTGTAGAAGCCCGTTCCGCCCGGGAAGCCGCCCCAGCAGCACCACGCGCGGCTGCATCGCGTTCAGGATCAGGTAGACGAAGGTCGCGATCACCGCGACGACGACGCCCTGCAAGCACGCCAAAGCTGATCGCGCCCATCAGCGCGATCAGGGCGAAACCGAATTCGACCCGGCTGATCTTCCAGATCTGGCGCAGGGCGCTCGAGGTCGATCACGCTCAGCGCGGCCGAGATCAGGATCGCCCCGAGCGCCGGGATCGGCAGGATCCGCATCACGTCGCTGAAGAACAGCATGGCCACGCCCAGCACCACCGCGGCCGTCAGCGCCGCGACCTGCGACCGCCCGCCGACCGACAGGTTCACGGCGGTGCGGGAGTCCGACGATGTGACCGGAAAGCCGCCCAGCAGACCCGACGCAATGTTGGCCGCGCCGAAGCCGGTCAGTTCGGCATTGGCATTGACGACCTCGCCGGTGCGTGCACCGAAGCTGCGGGCGGTGATGATGCCGGCGCCGAAACTGACGACGAAGACCGCCGCAGAGCCCAAGCAGCAGCTTGCTCGATCGGCAGACCCGACGATCCAGGGCAACTGCAGCGTCGGCAGCCCGGCGGGCAGATCGCCGACGATCCGGATGCCCATCCCCTCGAAGTCCAGCACCGACGACAGCGCGACCGACAGCATGACCACGATCACCGGCCCCGGAATGACGAAGCTGCCAGCGCCGCGCGAGCTGAAGGATCGCGAACATTCCGCGCCGCCAGAAGCAGCGAGGGACAGATGGATCGACCCCGCCTTGCTGCGCCAGTTCCACAAGCGGGGCAACCAGCCCGTCGGAGTCGATGGACAGGCCCGTCACGCGGCCGATCTGGCCGATGATGATCGAGATCGCCACGCCGACGAAGAAGCCGACAAGGATCGGGCGCGACAGGAGGCTCGCCAGGTTGCCAAGCCGCAAGGCAGCTGGCGATCAGGCAGATAAGCCCGACGCCCATGCGCGATCAGGGCGGCGACGGTCGCGCGATCGGCGGCCGTCGCGTCCGGCATGCCGGCCAGCACGGTGGCGATGACCCCCGCCAGCACCGCCATCGTCGGCGCATCCGGCCCGACGATCAACCGGCGTGACGGGCCAAACAGCGCATAGCCGATGACCGAGGCGATGCTGGCATAGATGCCCGTCTCGGGCGGCAGGCCCGCAATCGCCGGATAGGCGATCGCACTGGGAATTCCGACGGCCGCGATGGCGAGCCCCGCCGAGATGTCGGGGCGCAACCAGTCCATCTGATACCCGCGAAAGCTTGCCAGCACGGACAGGCGTCGCTGGGTGGCCCTTCCGCCACCCGACAGGCCTGAGGTTCTGTCCAAGCCCTCTTCCATCAGTGTCCGCCCGAGAACACCAGGGACGTGACCGGCACGATCAGCACCTGCAGGCGCAGAAGAATGGCGTGAACCAGCCCGACAGTGTCGATCACCTCGAGCGCAAGCCACCGTCCGGTGCTGATCCCCTCTTCGTGCAACTGCTCGTAGTGGTTCGAATAGGCATTCGCGAAGCAGGTGCTGCCCGGCGGGATGCGATCGATCGCGCCCTGAAACATCGGCTCCATATAGACCATGACCGTTCCCGGCTGGGTGATGTTGGCCGCCTCGACAAGCAGGTCGGACTGGCGCAACTGACCAGAGGAAATCACGTCCTGAAACTCTGTGATGACCATCGGGATCACCTTGAAGGGCTCCGATGCACAGGACATCTCGGCGGACATGCCCACCTTCAGCACCTGCGCCGAGATCTGGCCGAACCCCGCCTGGAACGCGACCCGACCCGCGCCCTTGGGCACGAGGATGCCCGCAGGGCGGATCATCGGGTTCACGTAGTCGCCCACGCGAAGCGAGAATTGCTGCATGCGGCCATCGACGCCCGCGTAGACAACCGTCTTGTCCAGCGCGGCCTGTGCCTCGGCCACCTGGGCGATTGCGCTGCCCTTCTGCGCGGGGAGCAGGGTCATGATGGATGTCTCGAGCGACTTCTTCTGCGCCTCTGTCGCGGTCAGCGAGCCGAGCCGCGCGGCGACGAGGTTTTGCAGCTTCTCGATCTCGCGTGTCGGAACCACGTCGGGATTGCGCTTGCGCAGTTCCTGCTTGGTCGCCAACTCGTCCAGCGCCTGTTCATAGGCACCCCGCGCCTCGGCAATCTTGGCGTCCGACGTCGCAAGGTCTGCCTCGGCGACCGAGATCTGCGCGTCGATCTCGACCACTTTCAGCCGCGCCGTTTCCAGCGCCGTCTGCTGGATCGAGCTGTCCATCCGGAACAGCGGCTGGCTGGCGGCAACCTCGTCGTTCACCCCGACATAGACCTCGACCACCCTGCCGCCCATCTCGGGCAACACGGGGACCGTACGATAGAACGAGGTCACGTTGGTCGAGGCCGGATGGTAGTAGAAAACCAGCGTAATCAACGAGACGGTCAGCAGCAGGCACAGCGTGATGCCCCACCGCAGCTCGTACCAGACGTTGAAAAGGGTAATCTCCTTGCCCTGCGCATAGTGGCGATAGAGATAGTCCGGCAGGATCGTCAGCATCGAGCAGAACATCAGTTCGAACATGGCTCAGGCCTCCGCTCGCGACTCGGGTTCAGGCGCGGGCATTTGCGCAGGCGGCGGTGGCGGTGCGGCGACCGGGGCCTGCGAGGTCCGGGCCCAAAGGCTGCGCGCCATGTCGGTCAGCGCCCCCGCCATCGTTGTCAAGCGGGGTCATGAAATCGGGAAGCGGGATCATGGCGAGGATCAGCGCGGCCACCCAGAAGGCGTTGTTGTGGGTGAACAGCGCCAGAAGGGCCAGGACCGCCACGATCTCGAACTGCGCCTTGCTGTTGCCCCGGTGCGAAATCTGCTCGGGCAGAGCGTGAAGGCGGAAGTAGACCACGCCAAGCCCGACGATCAGCAGCAGCAGGAAGACCCCCACGATGACGAGGAGCGTGTCGGTTTCGCCGGGCCGCGTGATGAACGACGGCACGTGGGGGGACATGAGCGGGTGCGCGATCTGGTCCATGGTACCTTCCGGCCCCTCTCCGGCAAACGAGGGGATGACCCGCGACGGGTCGCGGCCTGACGCAAGATGCGAAAGGCTGGGTCCAGTAGAGACCCCGGTTCCACTGACGCCAGTCTTGAGGTGTTATTAACGGGTTACCCCGCCCCGCCCTGCCCAGCTCAGATCGATACCGGGACGGGCGAGGCCGGCACGCCGGACATGTGCCCGCCCCTCAGCCCTGCCTCGCGCAGGCCCGACACGAGTGCATTGATGGTATCGGGGTGGATGTTGCGGTTCTGAAGATCGCCGACGATCCGATCACCATAATCCGGCGCAATCCGCAGGAGCGTGCCGAGCGCCACCTTCGCCTCGCGGTCACGTCCCAGGCGGTGAGCCGAGGCCGCGACCACGATATAGGGATAGATCACGTCCGGCGCATTGATCAGCGAGGCGAAGGACAGGGCATCCTGATAGCGGCCGTGCACGTAGTGCCAGATCGCCTGCCCGATCCGGTAGCTGCCGGTCAGCGCGGGATTGCGGCGATAGGCATCCTCGATCATCGGAATGCCGACATCCCATCGTGCGCAGGCCGCGTGGCGCAGGCCAAGCTCGGCCAGGACGTCCATGTCGTTGGGGTTCAACTCGACGCTTGTCTCCAGCGCGTCGAACGCGCTCTTGATCTGGCCATTGAACCAGTAGGCGATCCCGAGCGCCAGATAGCCCCGGCTCGACCTTGGCGACAGCTGGACGGCCCGCAGCGCCAGCGCGATCGCCCGCCGCAAGGGATGGATGGTCGAAGTTCCGCCCGGATACCCGAAGCGCACCGAATTCGCGTAAAGCTGCGACAGACAGGCGAACGCCTCGGCATAATGCGGGGCATGCTCGATCGTCCGCTCCAGCCCCAGCCTGACACTATCGAACTGCGCGCGGTCGAAGGTCTGCCAGTACTGGTGAAAGCGGACGACGCTTTCGAAGAACTCGGGCTCTTCCGATCCCGCAGTCGAGGCACCCTGCCCGAGATAGCCGAAGATGACCCCCGCAGGCTGGGCCAGCGCACGAACGATGCGGTCGGCGATGTCGATCCGGGTTGCCACGGCAGATGCAGGATCGAAGTCCCGTTCGAAGCAGTCGGACCAGACATATTGCCCGCTCTGCGTCTCTCGCAGCAGGGCCTCGACAACCAGCTTGCCGCCCGACACGGCAACTGCCCCGCTCAGGACGAAGGTTGTCCCGTGCCCAGGCCTTGTCATCTCGGCATCGCTTGCCCCGGCCGGATCGTCGGGACATTCCGAGCCGACGACGACGAGATCGGTGAACCGCGCCAGCCCGACGAGTATGTGACGCGTGAACCCCTGGGCAAGTTCGGCAAGCCCGTCTGCTCGGCCCTCGGTCAGGAAGGCATCCACGCGGATCCTGGGTTTGCATACGGTCGCGAGCGCCGGACGCGGCGGTTCTGCCTCGGCCCCGGTCGCCTCACTCCCAGCCGGGCATCCCTGCGCCTGGACGATCACCGGAACGTAGGAACCCGTGGGGATCGAGATGCGCAAGTCATCGTTCAGGCCAGAGGTCAGGTAGTAATGCTCCAGCGCGCGGCGCAACCGCCCCGCCTCGATCCGCACGATGGCATCCTGCTGTGGATCAAAGTTCTCGCCGCGCCCGAACACCGTCGTGGCGATGCTGTAGGCCTTGATACGCTCGGCCCGCCCCTGAAGGGTTTCCTCGACGACGTATTCCAGAAAGCGGCAGTTTCGGTCGGACGCATCGAAATCCTTGCTGGATACGATCCGGCTGACTTGTGACCGGATGACTTCCGGGTCGCAGGCGGCACCTGTCGGTGGCATGCCCCTCTCCCTACTGACAACGGTTCCCTCCGCGTGACTTTCCGCACGCTTGTATTCTTATGGATAGCACAACCGACGCGACCTGTATTGATTCATGTCAAGAATTTGTGCGCAGCGGGGAGGTTGACGTGTCGTCACCGCCCCCCTCTCTCGTACGTTGCGAAACGGTAACGTACTTCCGGTCGTGCCGCCTGCGTGGTCGTGTCGCGAGGACAGGGCGGGGATGTGCGATGGAGAGATGGAGAGAGCAGCCTTCGCGGTTCGAATGCGTGATAAACCTGCATCCGCGCCAGGCCACGCTCATTCGCCGTCTGCTCGTCTCGAATGGAGGGTTCCGCGAACTTTGCGACGATTACGTCCTGCTTTGCGAGATGACGGCGGAGCTTGATGCGGGCATCGCGACCGGCCACCCGGAAGTGCGCGCAGAATATGCACGGCTTGCAACCGAGCTTGAACAGGAGATCGCCCGCGCCCTGGCAAAACTCGCAAGCTCGCCGGTTTGATCGCGTCCCGCCTACGCGCGACTTCAGACCTGCCCGCCAGTTCCGTTGCCGCGCGAACTAGGGCAGCATGTCGCAAGGGCTGGCCCAGACATGTGCCGTAGTCCCGTCGAGCGCCAACTTGAAATCGGCAACATGGGCTGCACCCCGGTGCCGTTGCAACGCGATGTCATCGGCCCATTCCTCGTGGATGACCAGCCGGACCGGGTCCTTGCGCGACTGGTAGACATCGTAGCGCAGACAGCCGCCTTCACGGATCGACTGCCGGGCAAGCGCCGCGACGGCGGCATGCACGCGGGCCAGGTCGGCATCCGGCACCTCGATGATCGCAAAGACTGTCAGCGGGCTCATCGGCGGCCTCCCTTCAGGTTCGACCAAGGATGAAATCCGCGGCGCGCTCGGCGATCATGACGACGGGCGACGCGGTGTTGCCGGACACGATCCGTGGCATGACCGAGGCATCGACGATCCGCAGGCCGGCCATTCCGCGCACCCTCAGCGTCGGGTCGACGACGGCCATCGTCATCGCTGCCCATGCGGCAGGTGCCGACCGGGTGAAAGATCGTGGTCGCGATGTCGCCGGCCTTCGCGGCAAGCGCGTCATCCGTCTGCAAAGCCGGGGCCGGGAAGCCATTCCTCCGGGGCGTAGGGCCGCAGCGCGCGGGCGGTCATGATCTGGCGCGCCTGCCGGATGGAGGTCACGGCGATGCGGCGGTCCTCGTGCGTGGACAGGTAGTTCAGGCGGATGTCGGGCTGAACCTCGGGGCGTGGCGTCGTCGCATGGACGCTGCCCGACCGAGGTCGGGCGCAGGTTGCAGACCGAGACCGTGATCGCCGGAAACGGATGCAGCGGGTCGCCCAGCCGGTCGGTCGACAGGGGCTGGACGTGGTATTCAAGGTCGGGCGTCTCGCGGTCGGGGCCCGATTTCGTGAACATGCCGAACTGGCTGGGAGCCATCGACATCGGTCCGCTGCGGGTCAGCGCATATTGCAGCGCGATCCGCGCCTTGCCGAGCAGGCTGCCTGCCATGTCGTTCAGGGTCTGGCGTGCCGCGCACCTTGAACACGGTGCGGATCTGCAGATGGTCCTGCAGGTTCTCGCCCACGCCAGGCAGGTCATGCGCAACGGCGATGCCGAGAGCTGCCATGCGGTCGGGCTGGCCGATGCCGGACAGTTCCAGCAGTTTCGGGCTGTTGATCGCCCCGGCGGCAAGGATGACCTCGGCCCCGGCGCTGGCACGGAACGGTGCATTGTCGGCCAGCCATTCCACGCCTGTCGCGCGTCGGCCCTCCAGCGTGATGCGGCGGACCAGCGCATGGGTGACCACGCGCAGGTTGCCGCGCCGCAGCGCCGGGCGCAGGAAGCCCCGCGCCGTGTTCCAGCGCAGGCCGCGCGACTGGTTGACCTCGAAGAAGCCCGATCCTTCGTTCGATCCGTCGTTGAAGTCGTCGCGCGGCAGGATGCCGAACTCCTTCGCGCCCTCCTGCACGGCGCGCAGGATGTCCCAGGTCAGCCGCTGGCGCTCGACCCGCCATTCGCCGCCCGCGCCGTGCAGTCGGGCTTTCGCCGCCGCAATGATCCTCGGACCGCCGGAAATAGGGCAGCACGTCGTCCCAGCCCCAGCCGGGATTGCCCAGCTGCCGCCAGTGGTCATAGTCGGCGGCCTGCCCGCGCATGTAGATCATGCCGTTGACCGACGAGCAGCCGCCCAGCACCTTGCCGCGCGGATAGCTCAGGGTGCGTCCGTTCAGGCCCGGCTCGGCGGCGGTCTTCATCATCCAGTCGGTGCGCGGATTGCCGATGCAGTAGAGATAGCCCACCGGGATCTGCACCCAGTGGTAGCGGTCCGATCCCCCCGCCTCCAGCAGCAGCACGCGGGTCTGGCCATCGGCGGTCAGCCGGTTGGCCAGCACGCAGCCCGCCGTTCCGGCACCGATGATGATGTAGTCGTATGCGCCCTCGTCGGTCATGGCTGGCCCAGCCCGGCAAGGTCGGCCCAGAACGGCTCCATCGCCGCGGTCAGGCGGGACCAGACGGCAAAGCGGCGGTCATGCAGCGCCTTGCGGGCCGGGTCGGGGATCAGCCGCGCCCGCTGCTGCCGTCATTGCGGCGACGGCAGCCTCTTCATCCGCGTAAAGGCCGACGCCGACCGCGGCGGCGATCGCGCCGCCAAGCGCGCCGGTTTCCTCGGCGCTGCCCAGGCGGACCGGCAGGCCCAGGACATCCGCCATCATCTGCGGCCAGTGCGGCGACCGCGTGCCACCGCCGGAGAGGAAGACCTGCGGCGATGCTGGCCCCGCCGCTTCGGTCAGCACCTCGACATGGCGGCGATGCTCGAAGGCGACGCCCTCGAAGAGCGCGCGCAGCAGGTGGCCCTCGTCGTGCCAGCCGGCCAGACCGTAGAAGCCGCCGCGCTGATGCGCGCCATGCCGGCCGCCGTAGAGGAAGGGGTGGAACATCGGGTCATCCGCCGCGATCGCCGCACCGCCGACCAGATCGTTGACCAGGGCGAAGGGATCACCATGGTGACCGGCCCGTTCGACAAGCGTGCGGACATACCATTCGAGGTTGGCCGCCGAGGTGGCGCTGTTGTCCATGTTGGCAAAGCGACCGGGGCCGAAGGCCGCGACCATGAAGACATCGCGGATCGCGCGCAGGGGCGTCGGCAGAAGACCTGGTTGATCGACCAGCTGCCCAGGACGATCGACGCGGCCCCGGCACCGATCGCCCCCGACCCCAGGGCCGAGGCCACGACGTCGAAGTATCCCGCGACGACCGGCGTACCCTCGCGCAGCCCGGTGGCCGCCGCGGCACTCGCGGCGTGACATGGCCCGACGACGTCGGTCGGCTGGGCCAGCGGCGGCAGCAGCGGCATGGCATCGGCCAGGCCATAAAGCGCCAGCAAGCTCCGCGTCATAGGCGCGCCTCGGGCAGGCGCAGAAGACCCGCCCCGGACATGTCCGACATCTCGGTCGCGCGCTGGCCGGTCAGGTGCCAGACCGATGATGTCCTTGGCAAAGCAGAGCGTCCCGGCCTGCGCATAGACCTCGGGCCGGTGCGCCTTGACCCAGGCCAGCAGCGTCGGCGTCTGCGACGGCCAGGGCCGCTGCAGGCAGATCGCGTGCAGCGCTGCCCCGGCGTCGCCGGTCGAGCTCGGCCGCCAGCGCCGCCGCGCGGCGTGTCCAGCGACTGGATGCCCAGAAGCGGCGCGCCCGCCTTGTCCAGCAGGTATAGCCCGTTGCCATGCCCTGCCAGCCCGACGGCCGCGATGCGGTGCGGGATCCACCGCCCGCGAGGCATCCCGCAATCGCCGCGCGCGCATTCGCCCAAAGCTCGTCGACCGGGCGCTCGACCATGCCGGGCGCGGGCTTCAGCGTGGTGCCGTCGACCCCGTGCCGTGCCACCTGATGGCCCGCCAGGTCGAACAGCACCGCCTTGACGATGGTGTTGCCGATGTCGATGCCCAGGAAGCAGGTCAGGCGCCACGGCTGTAGATCTCCCACGCCGCCGCTCCGTCGGCCCCGTGATGGATGATCGCCATCAGTGCCGCCACGACCGCCTTCGGATTGGCATGCTGATAGATGTTGCGCCCGTAGACGAGGCCCTTTGCCCCCTGCGCCACCAGTGCCGCAGATTTCTCCAGCACCAGCCGCAGGTCTTCCTTCCCGCCGCCGCGCGCCAGGACCGGAACGCGGGCCGCCTCGACCACGCGGTGAAACTCCTGCGGATCGGTCGTCGGGTCGGCCTTGATGATGTCGGCCCCCATCTCGGTCGCGAGGCGCACCAGCGTCACGATCTTCTCGGCGTCGCCGTCCACCTGATAGCCGCCGCGCACGTCGTTGGGCAGCATGACCAGCGGCTCGATCATCAGCGGCATGCCATAGCGCGTGCAGTCCTCGCGCACGCGGGCGATGTTCCGGACGCATTGGCGGAACAGGTCGGGCTCGTCGGGCAGCATGAAGAGGTTGACCACCACGCAGGCCGCGTCCATCTGCGACCGCGGGCAGCACCGGGTCGGCGGCGTTCTGCAACTCGGCCCACATCACCCGGTGGCGCGTCGCGTTGTAGGGATTGCCCATGTCCAGCCGCATGACCAGCGCGGGCTTGTCGTGTTCGGGCCGCGATTGCAGCAGGTCGGCCTGGCCGTAGGTCATCTGGATCGCATCCGGGCGGGCATCGACCAGCATGTCCACCACGCGGCGGCATGTCCTCCAGCCCGTTCAGAAAGCGTGGGTTCGTTGCAGACGCCGTGATCGACGGCGACATCGAGGCAACCGCCGTTGCGGAACAGCCGGTTCATCCGGACCTTGGGCGAGATTTTCATGGTTGGGCTCCTTCCGGAGGGCCAGCGTGACCCCGTGCCAGGTTGCAAGATCGCTGAGAAAGCGGGTGATTTCGGTTCTGCGTCTGGTCGTCGGACCAGCCGCAGTTCGGCAGCCATGACCCGGGCGGTCGCGGTGACCAGCGGCAGCGAGAGAAGGCCGCGAATGGCAAGCGGGCTGCGCCGTTGCAGGACATCGGCCAGATGCAGCGCCTGTTCGTGGCGGATCGACCCGGATCACCTCGGCCTCGGTCAGTCACGACACCGGGCAAGGGGCGGTCGTCGGCCGCTGGCGCAGAACTCCGCAACGGACGCCGCCCGGGCCCCGTAGAGGTCCAGCCAGATGCGCGGCGCGGCCCGGCGGTCAAGCCGTGCGATGCCATCAGGTCGTCTGCCAGGCGGTCGGCAGTACCCCGCCCCGCCGCCGATCGGCAGGTCGCGGGTGCTTTGCGCGTCGGGCACGGCCAAGATCGGCCAGCACCACATCCACGGTCTCTTCGGCAAAGGCGCGGTAGGTCGTCCATTTGCCGCCCACCATGCCGATCTGCGGCACTGCGCCGTGCAGCCGGCGCACCGCATGCCCGCGCGAGATGCGGCCGGTGAAGTCGGCATCGCTGACCGGCAGGGGCCGGATGCCCGGCATAGCTGTAGACGATCTGGTCCGGCGAGACCGGGATCGCGGGGAAAAGGCGTTGCAACGCGCCAAGGATGTAGTCGCGCTCTTCCCTGCTGCAGGCCGTCCGGCCGGCCGCGTTCACCCGCAGGTCGGTGGACCCGGCGAGCACCCGACCCAGATAGGGAAAGACGATGCAGACCCGTCCGTCGCTCATGCTCGAAATAGATCATGTGGCCGTTCAGCGCCGCCATCAGCGCCGGGTTGTCGAGGATCAGGTGCGAGCCCTTGGTTCCCGAGACCAGCCGCTCGTTCAGTCGCGCGCCAAGGGTTGCGGCGCTTTCGTCGATCCAGGCTCCGGTCGCATTGACGATCACCCGCGCGCTGACCGACAGCGTTCGCCCGGTTTCCACATCCGTCAGCGTCAATCCGTCGGCCTCATGCGTCAGTCGCGCATAGTTCAGGGCCAGGGCTTGCGGGTTGCAGGCCGCGGCATCGCCGATCAATTCGATCCCCAGCCGTTCGGGATGCGAAATCCAGGCGTCATGATAGGTGGCCGAGAAGCGGACGGCAGGCCGCAACGCCGGGAAGGCCGCCCGCGTCGCCGCGCGGCCGCGAAAACGGTGGCGGGGCAGCATCCGCCCGCGCCCGGTGATCGCATCATAGAGCATCAGTCCCAGCTTGATCGGCACCGCCCCGCGCGGGCGCGGTCGCTGCCGTGAAGCCCAGAAAACTGAAGCGCGGCATTCCCCAGCCCCGACGCAAAACGCTCGATCGGAACGGTCGTGGGCAGGGGGCGGACAAGATGCGGCGCGTTGCGCAAGCAGCCGGTCCCGCTCGATCAGGCTTTCGCGCACCAGCGAAATCTCGCCGTTCTCCAGATAGCGCAGCCCGCCGTGGATCATCCGCGAGGGCGCCGCCGAACAGCCCGAGCAGAAGTCGTTCATCTCGACCAGAAGCACGCGGAGGCCCTGATGCGCCAGGTCGTGAAAGACGCCGATCCCGTTGATGCCGCCGCCCACGACGATCACGTCGAACGCCCCGTCTTGGGCGATCCGTTCGATACATCTGGGGGCGTGGTTCAGGCATGACGTCTTTCTTCGCGGAGCGGCTGCTCCGCCGTTCGGGTGTTGCAGGGCTGTGTGCCGCCTCAGGCTGCGGTGGGGGTCAGGTGCTGGTCGATGGCGCGGGTGATCTCGTGAAGGTCCGTCTCGGTCAGGCGCAGCCGCCCCGCCCCGGCGTTCTCGCGCGCCTGATCGGGGTTGCGCGCGCCGCAAAGCGCAAAGGTCAGGCCCGGCCGGGCCAGCGTCCAGGCGATGACAACCTGCGAGGGGCTGGCCCCATGGCGGTCGGCAATCGGCCGGATGGTCTGCATCAGCCGGTCGACGCGGGCGCGGTTCTCGGGCGAGAAGCGCGGATCGTCGCGCCGCTGGTCGTCGCCTGAAAAGACGCGGTCGGCGGTGATGCGTCCCCGACAGAAGGCCGAGGGCCAGCACCGAATAGCCCATCACGGCGATGCCCGCCTTCGCGGCAGGCGGGCAGATGCGTCGGCTCGATCCGGCGTTGCAGCATCGAGTATTCCTCCTGCACCGCCGCGATCCCGCCCGCCGCGCGATAGGCGGCCAGGTCTTCGGGCGTGGTGTTCGAGGCGGCAAAGGCCAGGATCTTGCCTTCGGCCTGCAGCGCCTTCAGCGCGTCCACCGTCTCGGCGATCGGGGTAGTCGGGTCCTGCCAATGGGTGATGTAGAGGTCGATCCGGTCGGTTTGCAGCCGACGGAGGCTTTGCTCCAGTTCGATGCGGATTGCGGACGGGCTGAGGTCGCGGTGAACCGGCATGCCGCCCTGCGAGAAGAAGTAGGGCCCGCGCTGCGCATGCCAGACCAGCCCGCATTTGGTGGCGATCACCACCTGATCGCGCCGCCCGCGGATCGCCCGGCCCACGACCTCTTCGGCATGGCCAAGGCCATAGGCCGGGGCGGTGTCGATCAGCGTGATCCCGGCATCGAGGCCCGCGCGGATCGCATCCCCGGCCGCCGCATCATCGGTGCCGCCCCACATCCAGCCGCCGATGGCCCAGGTCCCAAGGCCGACGGCGCTGGCGCGCAGGCCCGGCGCGATGTCCCTCATCAACATGTCCGTCATGCCGCCTGTCCTTCCGTTGCCACGATCCGGCCCGCCGTGTCCTCGTCCGTCACCAGCATCGAGACATAGCCCCCGCGCAGGACCGACCGAACCGGCCCCACCTTGTCTTCGCCCGCCGCAACCGCCACCACGCGACCGCAGGCCCGTATCTCGTCGGGCCGCAGCGCAACGAGGCGCTGGTTCAGCGCAAAATTCGCGACCTGTCCCCGGTCATGCACCAGATGGCCCAGAAACTCGGCCATCACCCCCAGGCCAGGAAGCATGGCCCGGTCGGCGGCCGACAGGGGATGCAGGTCGAAGTAGGACGACCCCGGCGTGGTGATCGACCCGATCCCCACCAGGCAGGCGGTCGCGCGGCGGCCAAGGTCGAGCACCTCCTTCACCGCCGCCATGTTCATCAGCATCTCGCGCTGCTCGGCCTTCTCGGCAAAGAGCGGCGCGTGCAGTTGCAGCGACCGCCCGCCCAGCCGTTCCGCCATGCGCGAGGCAAGGTTGTTGACGTCGGTGTGGAACTTGCCCTGAACCCCGCCGGTCAGCGGCACGACCTGCACGTCGATGGGGCGTTCGACCGACAGCGCATCGACCACCGCCGCCACAGCCTTGCCGCCCGAGATGCCCAGGATGTCGCCGTCGCGCAGCGTCTCGGCCAGATGCGCCGCCGCCGCCTGCCCGACCTGCGCCAGCCGCGTCCCGTCATTGTCCGACACGGTGGGCGAGACGATGGCCGACTGCACGAGGCCCGTCGCCGCCAGCTGCCGCTCCAGCTCCATCAGCCGCTGGAACGGCGTCTCGATGCTGATCTTGACCATCCCCGACCGCCGCGCCTGCGCGATGATCCGGTTCACCTTGGAGGTGGACAGGTTCATCTCCTCGGCGATCTCGGCCTGTTTGCGGCCCTCGATGAAATGGCGCACCAGCACGGCATGCATCTGCCGCATCGAGGTGAAGTCATCGTTCAGCTCGTTCATGCCCTGCCCCCTGCCGCCTGACGTTTCACGAGGTAGTGGTCGAAGGTCACGGCGGCCAGCAGGATCGACCCGCGGATGATGTCCTGCCAGTAGACCGACACGTTCAGCAGCGCGAGCGACGAGGAGACGAGCGACAGAAGGATCGCCCCCAGGATCGCGCCAAAGATCGTCCCCTTCCCGCCCGAGAGGCTCGCCCCGCCGATCACCGCCGCGGCAATCACGTTCAGCTCCATCCCCACGCCGAAGGTGGGCTGGGCCGAGCCGAAGCGGGCCATGTAGATGATGCCTGCAATGCCGCAGAGGGTGGAGCAGAGCATGGTGGTGAGGAAGATCACCCGCTTGGTCCGGATGCCGGAATAGGCGGCGGCCTTTTCGTTGCTGCCGGTGTAGTAGACCAGCCGGAAGGCGGTGGTGCGTCGCAACAGGAAGTCGAAGACCAGCACGACGATCACGAAGATCACGATGGCGACCGGGATGACCCCGATCGACCCGATGCCGATCCACTTGAAGCTTTCGGGCAGTTCGAACAGCCCCAGCGGACGCCCGCCCGTGCCCAGCAGGCACAGCCCCCGCGCGATCACCATCGCGGCAAGCGTGACGATGAAGTGGTGCAGGCCCACGACGGTCACGAAGAAGCCCATGATCGCCCCGATCGCCGCACAGACCGCAATGGCGATCAGCGATGCCACCCAGGGGTTCACGCCGTTCAGGAACAGAAGCCCCGCCACGACCATCGCCAGCGCCGTGACCGATCCGACCGACAGGTCGATCCCGCCCGAGATCAGCAGGATCGTCATGCCGACCACGACGATCGCCTCGACCGAGAAGGCCATCGTCATCGCGCGCATGTTGGTCCAGGTCAGGAAATGCGGGCTGGCGAAGGACATGATCACGAACAGCACAAGGATGATCAGCACCAGCCCGGTTTCCCGGGCCGCCGAACAGGCGGGACAGAAGGCTGCGATCCTGGGTCATGGCCGTCATTGCATTGTTCCGGACAGGGCCATCGCACCGGGCGCGGCGAGTGTCATGATGTTGGTTTCGGTCAGGGTCGGGCCCGAAAGCTCGCCGGTGATGCGGCCTTCGCTGACCACAAGCACCCGGTCGCAGAGGCCGATCAGTTCGGGCATTTCGGACGAGATCACGGCAACGCCCGACGCCGCTCGTCGGCCAGGCCGCGCAGGATGCCGTGAATCTCGGCCTTCGCCCCCACATCGACACCGCGCGTGGGTTCGTCGAGGAAGATCACCTTGGGCTCGACCGCCAGAAGCTTGGCAAGGGCCACCTTCTGCTGGTTGCCCCCGGAAAGGCTGGAGACGCGATGCGCCATGCTGGCGGCCTTCAGCTGCAGGCTGCGCGCCGATCCGTTGGGCCTGGGCCGTCTCGCGCACCGGGTCGATCACCCCGCCCCGGCCCGACACGCGCGAAAGATCGAGGGCCGCGATGTTGGCGGCGATCGGCAGGTCGAGAAAGACGCCGTCGCCCTTGCGGTCCTCGGACAGGTAGACGATCCCATGGGCGATGCAGTCGGCATAGTCGCGCAGGCTGCACCTCCGCGCCGTGCAGGCGGACCTGCCCCCGGGCGTTGCCTTCAAGCCGCGTCACGCCCCGGGCGATCTCGCTGCGACCCGCCCCGATCAGCCCGGCGAAGCCGAGGATCTCACCCCGATGCAGGGTAAAGGACACGTCAGCGTAACGGCGTGTCGGTCAATCCCCGGACGTCGAGGATTTCCGGGCCGCGCGGGCCTGCGAGCTTGGGCGGGTAAAGCGCGTCAAGCTGGCGGCCGACCATCGCGTTGACCACATCCGCGGGCGTGATGTCCGCAATGCGGTCCGTGCGGATGTGCTGGCCGTCGCGCATCACGGTGACCCGGTCGCAGTTCTCGAAGATCTCGGCCATGCGGTGCGAGATGTAGATGATCCCGATCCCCCGCGCGGCGAGACCGCGCATGATGCCGAACAGCTTCTGCGCCTCGTGCTCGGTCAGCGCGGCGGTCGGTTCGTCCAGGATCAGGATGCGGCAATCCAGCGTCAGGGCCTTGGCGATCTCGACCAGTTGCTGCTGCGAAATCGACAGCCGCCCGGCGGGAAGCCTCGGGTCGATGTCGGCCAGCGGTGCCAGAACCTCGGCGGCGCGCGCGATCAGGTCGGCCCCGCCCATCAACCGGCGGCGGGACTGCGCGGTCTGCGACATGAAGATGTTCTCGGCCACCGAGATATCGGCGCAAAGCGCGATCTCCTGATGCACGAAGCCGATTCCCAGCCGCTGAGCCGTGGCCGGGCCGTCGATCTGCACCGGCTGACCGTCGATGCGGATTGTTCCGCTGTCAGGCTGCAGGATGCCGTCGATGATGTTCATCAGGGTTGACTTGCCCGCGCCGTTTTCCCCGGCCAGCGCATGGATCTCGCCCGCCCGCAACTCGAACTCGCCCCGGCGCAAGGCGCGCGATGGCGCCAAATGACTTGGCGATGTCGGTCAGGTGCAGAAGGGGTGGGGAGGTCATGGCCATCTATCGTTCGGGACAGGATGTGCCCCGCCGCTGCCGCGACGGGGCGACAGCGGCTCAGCTGCGGCCGTCCATGTATTTTTCCAGCACGAAGCTGTCGGCATTCTCCTTGGTGATGACGGCAAAGCCGTTGTCCACGAAGGGGATCTGCATCGGGTTGTAGCCCGACATCTTGTAGTCGTTGAACGGGTCGATCAGGCCGGGATGCGCACCGAGGAAGGTGTTCATGAAGCCGATGAACCCCTGGATGCCCTGGTTCGGGTTCAGCGCCATGTGGATGTTGCCCGCCTTGATCTCTTCCAGCGTGGTCGGCGAGATGTCGGCGTGGATGATCATCAGCTTGTCGCCCGCAGCCTTGACCGCCGCAACGGCGCCTTCGGCCGAGCCGGACTCGGGGATCCACAGTGCGGCAAGGTCGGGGTTCGCCTGCAACATGGCCGAGACGGCGGTGAAGGCCGCGTTCGGGTCCTGATTGGTGGCCTGCCGCCCGACCAGCTTCATGTTCGGGTAGTTCTTCTCCATGTAGGCGATCAGCGCCGTCACGCGCAGGTCGTGGTTCGACTGTCCGGGATTTTCCAGCACCGCATATTCCGCGCTGTCGCCGACCGTCTTGACGATCTCTTCGGCCGCGAAAGCCGCTTCGGCGAGGTTGTCCGAGGTGATGTAGGCCGTCCGCTTCGACTTGGGCGAGTCCGCCGCGAAGGTCGTGACCGAGACGCCTGCATCGATGGCGCGGTTGATCGGGTCGATGAAGGGGTCGGCCTGCATCGGGTGCAGCAGGATGCCCTTGGGGTTGGTGACCAGGTCCTGCTCGAATGACGCGATCTGCTTGGTGATGTCATAGTCCGGCGTGCCCGAGAAGACGGCCTCGCAGCCAAGCGCCGCGGCGGCCTGCTTGAAGCCCTCGAACACCGGGACCCAGTAGGGGTGCCCGCTGACCATGACGTTCATCACATAGGTCTCGCCCGGTTCGCAGCGCAAACCGCCTTCGGCCATGACTGCGGGGGCCGCCCCCAGAAGGGCGACAGCCGATGCCCCGCTCAGTACCAATGCCTTGACGTAGTTCATGTGTTCCTCCCATGACGACGCGCTCAGCGCCATTTCTGCAAGTTTTCTCGCATTACGCAAGATATTGCAGAACGCAGCTAGAGCGACGGTGCGGGGTCGGTCAATCCTAATCGCAATTCATGCCGGTTCGTGAAATTTCTTGCGAAGCGTTGGTCTCGCACCCGGGGCATCGACCTTATCGCAAGAGCGATCCCCGCAGCGGACGTTCAGGACGGAGGCTCAGTTACCGGCCAAGAGGCTGCGTGCACAGGCGTCACTGCCCTGCGGTCCCGGCCTTGCGGCGCGGCGCAGATCGGCGAGGTAGCGGGGGCTGCCGAGATAGGCCGACTGGGTCACGAGGCTGTCGAGTGGCGTGTGAAAGGCCCCGAGGGTCATCCCGGCCCCCGAAAGGGACCAGACCGTGGTGGTGCAGCCGTCCGGATCGCTCGGGCAGGCATCGGAGCAGAGCCGCCGAAGGGGGGCCGCCTCGGGGGCGGTCGCAAGAATGGCACGGGCCTGGGCGATGGCGGCCTCCTGCTGCGCGGGCGTCGCCGCGACAAAGTCGGCCTGGCTGCGCATCTCGAACTCTCCCTTCCGCAGCACCTCGCCCGCGAGTGCGGTCACGAGGGGGGCTTGGGGCAGAGGGGAATAGGGTGTCTGGAGAGACTGGAAAAGCGCCAGTTGCAGGCTTCCCTGCCATTCAGGGTCTGCCGCCTCGGCAAGCGCGGCACGAAATTCGGCTTGCTGGTCGGTCGACAGCGTCAGTCCGGAGATTTCCGTCGACAGACCAAGGTCGGCCCCCGCCCAGACCAGATGGCGCAGTTCATCGGGAACGCGCGCGGCCCGGTCAAGCGCAACGAGTGACCACGGGGCCGCGTTGTAGGCGGCGAGGATCGCCCCGGTTGCCGCATGAGGCTCACCGAGCGCGAGCAGCGGCGCCGGATCGCCCGCGCGCGCCGCCATCAGGGCCGACGCGCGGGAGGTGTCCCGGGTGACCCGCGAGAGCCAGCTTTTCCCTGACAGGCCCCCCGGGGCGCGAAGCATCCGGTTGCGCGTCGCCCGGTCAAGGCTGGCAAGATAGGCACTGTCGAGCGATCGCGGCTCGATCGCGCCGAGGAAAAGCATCGCGCGCTCGTCCCCGCCCTCGGCAAGCGACGACAGGGCGGGAAACGCCGCGGCATCGTCATTGGCAAGCCAGGATCCGATCGCCCGCTCGACGGGGTCCTGTGCCCGCGCATCTCCGGTTGCCATCAGAAGCACCAGGGCCAGCGCCTGGATGAACGACCTGCGGCGATGCTTCATTGCGTCCCCCGGTGCCTGATCAGGTCGACAGGTTAGTGCGATTGCCTCGTCGCGCAAAGCGAATGCTCGTGTCGAGCATCGACCCAACCTACTTGCCCGAGGCGAAAGACACCCAATAGAGTGGCGATCATCAATCTGGGGGAATTCATCATGTCTATTCTGAAAAAGGGAATGAGCGGCGCGCCGGTGAAGCGGCTTCAGGAAAAGCTCGGGATCACTGCCGACGGCATCTTCGGTCCGGGCACGGCAAAAGCGGTTCAGGAGTTTCAGAAGTCAGCGGGGCTGACGGCCGATGGCATCGCCGGGCCGGATACGTTCACCGCGCTTGGCCTGAACGAGTTGATCCTGCTGCGCGTGGGACTTCGCGGCGAAGCCGTGAAGAAACTTCAGGCAGCCTTGGGGGTTGATGCGGACGGCCGCTTTGGCCCCGGAACCGAGAAGGCGGTCAAGGATTTCCAGAAGGCGCAAGGGCTGGCCGTCGACGGTCTTGCCGGGCCCGAGACGCTGGCCAGGCTCGATGCCTTTGCCGAGATTACCGAGGAAACGGTGACGAAAGCGCTGGTTCGCCCCGACGAGACGCAGTTCGAGTCCGAGCCCATGCCGGAAATCAAGGGCGTGGAGATCGTCGCCGGATCAGTCATCAGCGTCCCCGAGGAAAAGTCGGTCTGGGGCCGGGTCAAGGGCTGGTTCTCCTGAGGATCGACCGGGAGAGCCGGGATCGTCCGTTCGGGCCGTGACCCGAACGGGTCGGCCGTCGCCCTTGCCACGCTCCACGTGAAATTCGCGCATCGAGGTGATACGGTTTCCTCAGAGGCTTGCTTGGGACCGATGGAGGGGCACGCTATGGTGGGCAAAGGCACGGGAAGCCAACACATAGTTCGAACGATGGCCTGGGCCGTTCTGGCCCTCCTCTGGCTCGCGGCCTTCCCGGCGCACGCTCAGGTCGCGCAGCGCGCCGAGCCGGTGACAGGCCCGGACGTGACGACCATCGGCGGCATCGCATCCAATGCCAGGGTCAACGTCCGCACCGGGCCCGCGGCAGTCTTTCCCTCGGTCGGCTCGCTCGGCTATGGCACGCGGGTCCGCAAGGGCGTCTGCGTGGGTGGCGGCAGCGCCCGCTGGTGCCAGGTCGAAACGATGGACCGAAGGATCTCGGGCTTCGTCTCGGCCCGCTACCTCGTCGAAGGAGCCGCACGACCGCCGACCGACAGTCTGGATGGCGGCCCTGACTTCTGGGCGGTGCGGGGCGTTCCCGCGGGGGAACGCCTGAACGTCCGGCTCGAGCCGTCGTCGAGGTCCCCGGCGCTTGCCACGCTGCGGGAAGGCGAGATCGTTCGGAACCTCGGCTGCCGGATGAACGGCGATGTGCGCTGGTGCCGGGTCCGATCCACTGCCGGCATGGACGTCACCGGCTGGGTCGCCGGGCGCTACCTGCGCGAGTCCTCGGCGCCCCAGGCGGGCCGCCCCCCGGGGGCAGGGTCCGGTGGCTCCGGGCCGGATTTCTACGTGGTCTCCGGGGTTGCGGCAGGCGATTTCCTCAACGTCCGGTCCCAGGCATCGACCCAGGGCGCGATCATTGCCCGGCTTGCCCCGGGTGCGCGCGTCCGGAACCTCGGTTGCCAGCAGAGCGGGCAGACGCGCTGGTGCCGCATCCGGACCCTCGGCGGGGTGGATGTCACCGGCTGGGTGAACGGCAGGTATCTGCGCGAAGGCTGACCGCAACAAACCGGAAGGTAACCATGAACAGAACCTCTTCCCTTTCCGCCGTTCTGGGCCTCGTCATGCTTGCCGGCTGTGTGGACGCCGTGCCGGATCCGAGCAGGCCGAAACGATCGAGATGTTTGACATCGCCGCAGATACCGTGCCCTGCACGGGCGTCGTCCCGCAGCGCTGCCTCGTCGTGAACGGGAGTTTCTTCTACGACGCGATCGAGGGCTATACACATACCGAGGGTCGCCCCGCCGTGATCTACGTCACCCGGACGCGCCGCGAGGGCGTCCAGCCCGCCGATGCAAGCGCCTATCTCTACCGGGTCGTTCCCGGACCAGCCCAGCCCTGAGAGGGCTCGGCGGCCCCGCATCGCCGCCGGTTCTTCGGTGGCGTAGCAATAACCGGCAGCTGACTTTGCTGCGCCCCGACCGGAACAGGTGCAACCGGGTGTGGCGACCTTCGCGCCGAGCCTAAAAGAATCGCAGACTTTTGAACCAATCCGGTGCATTTTGTGCAGATTGTTTCACGCGGCGGAGAGCCGAGCATGTTCATTGCACAGCGCCACACGAATTTCGGCATGATCACCAAGACGTCCCAGGATGACCTGCGAAAGGGCATCATGCGGACCCCGGAACCCAGCGATCACCCCACCGCCGCGTGAAGGACGCAACAGGCTGTCGTCGCCAGCACGGGTGACCTGATCGCGATCGTCATTCTTTGCCCAGGCGGCACAGCGGCGTGATGCCTGGCCGAACAGAGGAAGAGGACAGCATGGTCGACAAATCTGCTTTCACCCCGGAAGAGTGGCGCCTGATCCTGGCCAGCCCGATGCTCGCCGGGATGGCCGTGACCCTGGCCGACCCCAGCGGCATCTTCGGCACGCTCAAGGAAGGCTTCGCAGGTGCCAGTGCGCTTCTGACAGCGAAGAAGGACGCGGGCGCCAACGCGATCGCCAAGGCGATTGCCGCCGATTTCGATACGCCCGAAGGCCGCACCGTGGCGCGCGACGGCATCAAGGCCGATCTCAAGGGCAAATCTCCCGCCGAGATGAAGGCCAAGGCGCTGGAAGGTCTGCGGCAGGTCAACGCGATCCTGTCCGCAAAGGCCCCGGACGATGCACCGGGCTTTCGCGCCTGGCTCAAGGACATCGCCGCCAATGCCGCCGAAGCCGCGTCCGAAGGCGGATTCCTCGGCTTCGGCGGCGTGAAAGTCAGTGAGGCCGAGAAAGCCACGCTGGCCGAACTCGACGCGGCCTTGAGCTGACAGGGATGTCTCTGCCCGGCCCGACCTGAACCTTCACCTGACGCAGCAATCCGGAGGGAACGACGATGGACATAATGAAGATGGTCACCGGTGCCGTGACCCCGATGATGGCCGCCAAGGTGGCAAGCGTTCTCGGCGTTCCCGAGGGCGTCGTGCGGAAGGTCATGGCCGTCGGTCTGCCCGTGATACTTGCGTCGCTGCTGAAGCGGGGATCCACGGCCGGCGGCATGGATGCCATCGGCGCGGCCCTTGGCAGCATGGGGAAGAATCCGCTGGACGGTCTGGGCAAGGCGGTCGAGGGGGATGCCTCGCAGATCGCAACCGTTGCGCAGGGGGGGTCCGACATGCTCGGCTCGCTCCTGGGGGTCGGCGCGGCGGGCGGGCTTGCAAAGGCGCTCGCAAGCTATGCCGGGGTGGACGAGAAGGCCGCCGGGCCCCTGTCTGGACTTGCCGGGTCGGTGGCGCTTGGCGGATTGAAGACGGCGGCGGACGATCAGGGGCTGGATGTTGCGGGCGTCATGAAGCTGCTCGGCACCCAGAAGGATCAGATCAGCGCGGCCATTCCATCTGACCTTGGCCGCATGCTCGGTGCCTCTGGCCTTTTGCCGCAAGCGGCAGAGGTGTCGAGTGCCGCACGGGCTGCCATACCCGCCGCGCCCCCGCCGCCACAATCCGGCGGCTGGACGAAATGGGTCATCGGGGCGCTTGTTCTTGCCGTTCTCGCCTGGCTCGCCTCGCAGTTCCTTGGTGGCCGGCCGGATGCGGTTGTCACCGAGGCCCCGGCGACGGCCCCCGCCGCCGCCGATCCGCTGGTGGTCGACGGGGTCAACATCGGAGAGTCCATCCAGACCATCCTGACGTGGCCTGTACCGGGACGCTTGCCGGCGTGACCGATGCGGCTTCGGCAACGGCGGCGGTGACGTCGCTGTCAGAGGCGGACAGCGCGCTTGGCGGACTCCAAACCGCCGTGAACTCGCTGAGCGGGGAAGGCAAGACCGCGCTTCAGGCACTGATCGCGACGGCCCTGCCCGGCCTCAGGACCACGATCGACGGTCTGCTTGCCGACAGCGCGATCGGCCCGATCCTGAAGCCGGTCCTGGACAACATCGTTGCGAAACTGACCGCCTACGGGGGGTGACCTCGTCCCGCCCAAGTGCCGACCGATCCGACTCTGCGTCAGGAAGGCGGCCATGGGGCCGCCTGCCCTTTCGACCTGCCTCAGCCCCGGATGAAGGCCAGCATGTCGGCGTTGAGCGTGGCGGCCTCGGTCGTGAGCATTCCGTGCGAGTAGCCCTTGTAGACCTTGAGGGTGCCATTCCTCAGCAGCTTGATCGACTTCAGCGCCGAGTCCGCGATCGGCACGATCTGATCGTCGTCGCCATGCAGGACCAGCGTCGGCACCGATGATCGCCTTGAGGTCTTCGGTCTGGTCGGTTTCCGAAAAGGCCTTGATGCCCTCGTAGTGGGCCTTGGCACTGCCCATCATGCCTTGCCGCCACCAGTTCTGGATGACGCCCTGCGAGATCGTCGGCACCCTCGCGGTTGAACCCGTAGAAGGGGCCGACTGGCCACATCGAGGAAGAACTGGGCGCGGTTGGCGGCAACGCCCGCACGAAAGCCGTCGAACACCTCGATCGGCAGCCCTTCGGGATTGGCCTCGGTCTTCAGCATCAGCGGCGGGACGGCGCTGACGAGGACCGCCTTGGCGACGCGGCCTGACGGCTCGCCATGCTTGGCAACATAGCGCGCCACCTCGCCACCGCCGGTCGAATGACCGATATGGACCGCGTTCCGCAGGTCCAGATGCTCGACCACCGCGAAGGCGTCGGCGGCGTAGTGGTCCATGTCATGCCCGTCACTGACCTGGGACGAGCGGCCATGGCCGCGCCGGTCATGGGCGATCGACCCGATAGCCGTTCTGCAGGAAGAACAGCATCTGCGTGTCCCAGTCGTCGGCGGACAGGGGCCAGCCGTGGTGGAACATGATCGGCTGGGCATCCTTCGGCCCCCAGTCCTTGAAGAAGATGTCAACGCCGTCCTTCGTGGTTACAAAGCCCATGATCTGAATTCCTTCGATTGCAGAGGATGTGGTCGCCCCGAACAGCCGGGACGATGTTCCGAACGCGCTCGGCAGGGGCGAGGCGCAGGCGGAAGCGGAGGGGACATCGTCAACTGACTACGTACCTCGCTCCCGGCGACAGCGTGCAGGAGCCTGATGAAAAATTCAAGCGTAAACGATTAAATCGCGCGCGATTTTATTTCTTGACGTATTCGTGAGCGACTTGGCCCGGTTTCCTGCAACGCCTATCTGCCACGCAACCGGAACGGGGTGGACGGCGTTGGCTTGCCGCAACCGGACGCCCCCGAACATACAGCATGCGATGTTACATCGTTGCGACATCCAAGAAGGACTGTCATGCCATCCTCCCCCGCCTCCCTGCCGCTGGCCGACCGCGCGCTGGCTTTGGTCTACAACAGCGGGTCTGGCAGGAAGGATGCCGGTGCCAAGGAACAGGTCATCCGCGCCCGCCTTGCGCCACGCGTGAAATCCTTCACGTCCTACGAGGTCTCGCGCGACCGCGATCCGCAGGCTGCGGCGCGGCAGGCCCTGCGCGACGGGGCCGATCTGGTCGTGGCGCTTGGAGGCGACGGGACGCAATCGGCAGTGGCAGGCGTGCTGGCGGGGTCGGATGCGGTGATGGGCGTCTTGCCGGGCGGAACCTTCAACTACTTCGCGCGCGAGGCGGGCGTGGGCGACACGGTCGAAGCCGCCCTCGACACGCTCGAGACCGGCACCGTGCGCCGCATCGACGTGGGCGAGGTGAACGGACGCATTTTCCTGAACAACGCCAATTTCGGGGTTTATCCGCGCATCCTCGAACGCCGCGAGGCGATCTATCAAAGGTGGGGCCGCAGCCGACTGATGGCCTACTGGTCCGTCCTTGTCACGCTCTGGGACAGCCGCGACCCGATGCACCTGATCCTCACCGCCGATGGCGAGACCCGCGAATTCCATACGGCGCTCGCCTTCGCGGCCCGCAGTGCCTACCAACTTGAAAACCTCGGGCTGGATGGCGCCGAGGCGGTGCGGCGCGGCAAGATCGCGCTGTTTCTGGCCAAGGGGCACAGGCCGGCGGAACTGCTGTCTGCGGCCTTCCGACTGGCGGTCGGCAGCAGCGTGCGAGGGCAGGATTTCGACCTGATGGTGGCCGATGAGATCACCATCGAGACCCGCCAACACCGCCGGACGATCGCCTTCGACGGCGAGAAGGAAAGGTTGACCAGCCCGTTCCACCTGAAGGTTCACCGCGAGGCGCTGGCAATCATCGTGCCGGCCCCCACGACGGAGCGACCGGGCCTGGCTGGTGCGACGGCCGCATGACACGGCTCGTCCACCTGACCGACCTGCATTTCGGCCTGCACCGCGCCGATCTGGTCGCCCCGCTGCGCGATGCCGTCCTCGCGGCGCGACCGGACGTGATCGTGGCCTCGGGCGACCTGTCGCAGCGCGCGCGGCGCGGACAGTTCGGCGCGGCCATGGCCTTCCTTCGCGGGCTGGGCGTGCCGTTCATGGTGATCCCCGGCAACCACGACGTGCCGCTCTACAATCTGGTCGCGCGCTGGCTCGCCCCGTTGGCCGGGTATCGCCGGGGCGCATCGGAGGATGTGACCCCGACCCTCGCCATCGGCCGGCTGCGCCTTTACGGGATCAACACCGCCGATCCCTTCCAGTGGCGCGGCGGCATCGCACGCCCGGACGAGGTCGAACGGGTGTGCCGGGCGATGACGGCCGAGCGGGACGACGTGACCAATATCCTCGTCGCGCACCATCCGTTCGAGGAACCCCCGACCTTCCAGCGGGGCGAGACGCGGGGCGCGCGCGCCGCGATGGAGCAACTCGCGGCGGCCGGGCTGCATGTGATCCTGTCGGGCCACCTGCACCACTGGACGGTCGGCCTGGGCATAGACGGGACGGCGGGGCGAAGCCTGTTCCAGATGCAGACCGGCACCGCGCTTTGCGCGCGCGAGGGCGAGCGCGACCATGGCTTCGCCGTGCTGGAGGTTGCGCCAGATCGGCTGGCAGTGACGCCCTGGAGGATCGACGAGGCGCGAATGGCGTTCGTCCCGCAGGACCGGCAAGGCTTCGCAAGGGCACAGGGGCTTTGGCGTCGCGCACCTTGATGCGCCACCGGCTGGAACAGGGCACGCCCCCCGTGCTAGGTCCCGCGCAGAGGCAGAACCGGGATCGCCCGGATGGACAGAGGCAGGACCGGGCAGTGAGCGCGCCCTTCACCGCGGACGGACTGATGCGGGGTGCCCGCGATGCGCTGGCGCTTGGCCTCGGGATCTTCGTCTACGGGCTGGCCTTCGGTCTTGTCGCCTCGCAGGCGCAGTTCGCGCTCGGCCAGGCGCTGGCGACCAGTGCGGCGGTCTATTCCGGCTCGGCCCAGCTTGCGGCGCTGAACCTGATCCAGACAGGGCAATTCACCCTTGTCACGCTTGCCGCGACCATCCTGCTGATGAACGCCCGCTACGTGATGTTCGGTGCGGCCCTTCACCCCTGGCTCGGCCAGGCGCGGCCCGCGCAGGCCTATGGCAGCCTGCTGCTGTTGGGCGATGCGAACTGGATCATGGTGATGCGCGCCATCGAGCGGGGCGAGCGGGACCGCGCCTATCTGGTGGGAACCGGACTGCCGATGTTCGCGGGCTGGATGTCGGGCACGGCAATCGGGACGGTCTCGGGCAGCGTCATGCCCGACCCGAGGATGCTTGCCGCCGACCTGATGCTGCCCGCTTTCGCCGCCGCGATGATGACGGCAATGATGCGCAGCCGCGCGGCGATCCTGCCCGCGGTGGTCGGAGCGGGCGTGGCGCTGCTGGTCATCCAGATCGCCAATGCCGGATGGGCGATCATCGCGGCGGGGCTGGCCGGGACCCTGGCCGCCGCCCTCGCCTGGCGGCCCCCGGACGCGGCACGATGACATCCTCCTTCCCGGTCCTTTTGCTGACCATGGCGGCGGCGGCGCTGTTCTGCCGCCTCGCGGGGTTCTTCGCGATGCGCTTCCTGCCGCGCTCGGCCCGGCTCGACGCGGCGCTCCGGGCCACGCCGGTATCGGTCATGGCGGCCATCGCCGCCCTCGCCCTGGCGAACGGCGGCGCGGTCGAGGCATTGGCGCTGGCCGCTGCGGCGGGCATGACGCTGCTCATCGGAAACGACGTGGCCGCCGCGCTGATCGGCGTGGCGCTGGCGGCACTTCTGCGCTTCGTCTGGGGATAGCGACCCGAGCGCTACCCGGCGAGCGCGGTCACGATGGCCGTCATCGCCAGCATCCCGGGATCGTCCATGCCCTTGCTCTTCTCGGCGAAGATGCGCGCGCGGCCGACGGTCGCGGGCTTGTCGCGGAACGCCTCCATCGCGCCTTGAGCCGCCGCGACGGCGGCACGCGAGACCTCCGCCGGGTCGGTCAGCCCCGCCGTCGCGCCCGCCACCGCGTCGAGGCTGTCGAGCACGGTCTTGCCGCCGAGTTCCGCCTTGCCGCGCGCCTGCATCGCGTCGCGGGCCGTGGCGACGAGGCGCCGAGACCTCGGACGCCTCGACGCTGGTCGCGGCCCTTCAGCGTCTTGGCCATCGCCATCAGCCCGGTCGCCATCAGCGTGCCGTAGGACGACCCCGACGACTTGGTGAAGGCCTGCGCGCATTTCAGCAGCGCCAGCCCCAGATCGTCCGGCAGCGTCGGCCGCGCCGTCGGAGATCGCGCGCATGCCGCGCGTCATCGTCACGCCGAGGTCGCCGTCGCCAAGCGCCCCGTCCGCCGTGTTCAGCGCGTCGAACTCCCGCTCCATCGCCGCCGTCAGGCGCGCGATCGCCGGCGAGCAGAGCGGCGCGGTCGATGCTCATCCCACCCTCCAGAAGGCGCAGTCGCAGGGCGCGGTGAGGAAGTCCTCCAGCTGCGCGTCGAGCTTGATGAGGGTGAAGGACACGCCCGCCATCTCCATCGAGGTGGCATAGCGCCCGACCAGCGGCATCACGACCGTCGCGCCCGCGGCGTCGAGCCGCGCCTTCACGACGCGGTAGAGGATGTAGAGCTCCTCGGGCGGCGTGGCGCCGAGGCTGTTGACGAGGATCGACACGCGGTCGCCCGGCCAGCGGCAGGTCGGCCAGCAGGCGGTCCATCATCTCGCTCGGCGATGGCGTCGGCCGGGCGCAGCTTGTCGCGCCAGACGCCGGGCTCGCCATGGATGCCCATGCCCATCTCCATCTCGTCTTCGGCGATGTCGAAGGTGGGCTTGCCGGCCTGCGGGACGGTGCAGGAGGAGAGCGCCGCGCCGACCGAGCGGCAGGCGTCGGCCGCCTTCTGGGCGACGGCGCGTGACGGTCGTCGAGGTCATGGCCCGCCTCGGCCGCCGCGCCCGCGATCTTGAAGGCATAGACCATGCCGGCCACGCCGCGCCGCTTCTGCGCGCTCCGCCGGCGCGGCGGAGGCGACGTCGTCGGCCAGGAGCACGGTGGTGCAGCGGATGTCCGTCGAACTCGACCAGGTCGCCCGCCATGTCGAAGTTCATCACGTCGCCGCCGTAGTTGCCGTAGAGGCGCAGCACCCCTGCCCCGCTGTCGGCGGCGCGGATCGCATCGGCCATCTGCTCGGCCGAGGGCGAGGCGAAGACGTCGCCGATGGCGCAGGCATCGAGCAGGCCCGGTCCCGACATAGCCGGTGAAGACCGGCAGGTGGCCCGACCCGCCGCCGGTGACGATGCCGACCTTGCCCGCCGCGCCCGGCTTGGCGCGGGCGACGACGCGGCCTGGTGTCGCCGTGCAGGCGGTAGAATTCGGGATGCGCGGCGATCAGGCCGTCGAGCATCTCGTCCACGTAGTCGACGGGGTTGTTGAGGATCTTCTTCATCGGGGGCTCTCCGGTTCAGGATGACGGCGCAGGCTTGGCCCTGCGCGGACGACAGACCAGGCGGGTGTTCACGATCATCACGAAGATCAGCAGCGCGCCCCAGATCAGTTCGCGCGCGAAGTTCGACACCCCCAGCATGTTGAGCCCGCGACGACAGGAACTGCATGGACAGCACGGCGAGCACCACGCCGATCACCTTGCCGTAGCCGCCATAGGGGTTCACGCCCGCCGAGCACGGCGATCAGCACGGCGAGCAGCAGGTAGCTCGAGCCGTAGTCGGCCTTGGCCGAGTTGGCGCGGCTCATCACCACCATCCCGGCGATGGCGGCGAGCGCGCCCGAGAGCGACGTAGACGCGGATCAGCAGCCGCGTCACGTCGATGGCCGGCGAAGCGCGCGGCGAGCGGGTTCGCCCCGAACATCTGCACCTTCAGCGCCGAAGGCCGTGCGCGCTGAGGACGAAGGCGAGGCCCGCGGCGAGCAGCGCGAAGAGGATCAGCGGCACCGGGATGCCGATGACCGTGCCGTTGCCGATCCAGGCCGACCGCCGCCGGAAAGCCCATGATCGCCGATGCCGCCGGTCAGCGCGATGGCGATGCCGGTGAAGATCAGCCCCGAGCCCAGCGTGGCGAGGATCGGCGGCAGGCCGAAGATGGCGATCGCGCACGCCGTTGAAGAGCCCGGCGCCAGCCCGACGGCAAGCGATACCGACAGCGCCAGCGCCAGCCACAGCAGCGCGCCGCCGCCCGTCGCCCCGGGCCCGCAAGGCGCGTCAGGATCGTCGCCGCGACGATGGCCGAGAGGTTGGCGATGCCCACGACCGACAGGTCGATCCCGCCGGTCAGCATGGTCATCGTCATGGCCAGCGCGAGGATGGCGAATTCCGGGAACTGGAAGGCCATCGAGGTCAGGTTCTGCACCGACAGGAAGCGGTCGGGCGACAGCGCCGACATGACGACGAAGACCACGACCGCGATCACCGCAAGGCGCGCCTCGGGCTGGGTCATCAGCTGGGACAGGCGGGACTGGCTCATGGCTTCCTCATGCGGCACGCGCGGCGGCGCGCTTGGCCTGCCAGGCGGGCAGGCCGGTGCCGATCAGGATCAGGATGCCGATCGCCACGGACTGCCAGGTCGAGGGAATGCCGAGCACGACGAGGCTGTTGCGCACCAGCACGATCAGCGCGACGCCGAGCAGCGTGCCGGTCAGCGTGCCGTAGCCCGCCGGCGAGGCGCGCGCCGCCGAGCACGACGGCGGCGATCACCGAGAGCTCCAGCCCGACGAGGTCGAACGGGTTCGCCACCCGCGCCATCGAGGCGTGGATGATGCCCGGCCAGGCCCGCCAGCACGCCGACGTAGACGTAGACGAAGAACTGCGTCCGCCCGGACGTCGATCCCGATGCGCCGCGCGCTTTCGACCGACCCGCCGATGGCGAAGATCTTCCGCCCCAGCATCGTGCGGTGCAGGATCGCCCAGGTCAGGACCACGACCGCCACCGTCACGAGGAAGGCCGCGTGCAGCGAATAGAACGAGCCGTCGGGGTTGGTGCCGCGGATCACCATCATCCGCCCGAACTCGCGCATCCCCGGCGGCAGGGTGGTGATCTGCTTCTGCCCGATGAAGGTCAGCATGAAGCCGCGGAAGATCGACAGCGTGCCGAGCGTCACGATCAGCGTCGGCAGCCCGAAGCCGGCGATGAAGAGGCCGTTGATCGCGCCGAGACTGCCGCCGATCGACCATGGCGATCAGGAACACCCCCCACCACGGCACCCAGGGCGCGACGGCGTTCAGCAGCATCGCGGTCGATGTACATGGTGAAGGCGGCGACGGCGGTGAAGCTCACGTCGATCCCGCCCGAGATCAGCACCAGCAGCGCGCCGACGGCGAAGATGCCGAGCACGATCCCGCCGCGCAGCAGGTCGGTCAGCGTCGGCATCGACAGGAAGCCCGGGTCGCTGATCGTCGCCAGCGCGCAGAAGGCGACGATGACCAGCGCCACCAGCGTCTCGTTGCGGGTGAAGTCGATCCGTCCATCACGAGGCCAGCCTGTGGGCAAGGTCGGCCTCGGTCGTGCGCCGGCCCGCGATGTCCTCGGTCACGCGGCCGTCCTTCATCACCAGGATGCGGTGGCAGGTGGCGAGCAGTTCCGGCAGGTCGTCGGAGATCACGATGACGCCGAGCCCCTGGGCGGACAGGTCGCGGATGATGTGGTGGATGTCGGCCTTCGATCCGACGTCGACCCCGACGCTCGGCCCGTTCAGCACCAGCACGCGCGGGCTGCGCGCCAGCCAGCGGGCCAGCACCACGCGCTGCTGGTTGCCGCCCGACAGCGAGCGCACGGGGGCCTCGAGATCCGGGGCCTTGACCGACAGCTTGCGCAGCCAGTCCGTCGCCTCGCCCCACAGCCCGGCAAGGTCGAGCAAGCCGCCCGCGCCCATGCGCCTCGAGCCGCCCGATGGCGACGTTGCGCGCGATGGACTGGGTCAGGAACAGCCCCTCGGTCAGCCGGTCCTCGGGGACGTAGCCGATACCCGCATGCGGCCGCCTGCAAGCGGATCGCCAAGCGGCACCGCGCGGCCATCCACCGTGACCGTCCCGCCGATCCGGCGCGACCAGCCCGAACAGCGCCTTGGCAAGCGACGTGCGCCCCGAGCCCGAGAAGGCCCGCGATGCCCAGCACCTCGCCCGCGCGGAGCGTCGAAGCTGACGTCGTCGAACGCAGCCCGTCCTTGGCCAGCCCGCGCACGTTCATCAGGACCGGGCGCAGCCGGATCGACCGGAGTCGGGCGGCGTCTCGGCCACGTCGCGGCCGGTCATGTGGCGGGTCAGCGAGGCCGCATCGAACTCGGTCGCCGGGCCTTCCGCCACCTTGCGGCCGTTGCGCAGGACCACGACCTTCTCGCAGACCTCGAGCACCTCGGCCAGCTTGTGGCTGACGAAGAGCACCGCCACGCCATCGGCCTTGAGCCGCCGGATGATCGTCGAGCAGCGCCCGCACCTCGCGTTCGGTCAGGGCGGTCGTCGGTTCGTCCATGATGATGAGCCGCGCATCGCTGGCCAGCGCCCGGCAGATCGCGACCAGTTGCTTGTGGGCGACGGACAGCGTTTCGACCGGCGCGTCGAGGTCCATCTCGACGCCGACGCGCTGCAGCGTTTGCGCGCGGCCAGCGCGCGGCGCCGCGCGCGGTAGAGCCGGTCCTGCCGGGCCGAGCTCGGCGGAGAAGGCGATGTTCTCGGCCACGCTCAGGTTCGGGAAGATCGAGAAGTCCTGGAAGATCACCATGACCCCGGCCGCCGCCGAGACGCGCGGGTTCAGCGCGTCCTGCGCCTGGCCCTGGAAGGCGATGTGTCCCGCGGTCCGGCTGTTCGACCCCGGCGAGGATCTTGATGAGGGTGGACTTCCCGCTGCCGTTCTCGCCCGCAAGGCACACCGCCTCGCCCGCGCCGATGGTGAAGCCCACGTCGTCGAGCGCGGTGATCCCGGCATAGGTCTTGGTCACGCCCTGGAGGACGATGAAGGGTGCGTCGGTGGCGGGCATGGGCGCGGGACAGTCCTGAAACGGCAAAGGCGTGGGGGGCGATGGTGCCACCGCCCCCCGCAACAGGAAACCCCGATCAGAACGGGTAGTCGGCCATGTTGGCCTTGTTCACGTTCACCCAGGCCTGGCCGTAGATGACCTTGCCGTCCAGCTTGACCGCCTCGTAGCCCGGCAGGCCGAGGTCCATGCCGTCGGTCACGGTCTCGCCGTTCATCACCATCGTGGCGAGCTTGTTCATCGCATAGCCCGCAACCGACGGATCCCAGAAGCCGATGCCGTCGACGGCGCCGGTCTCCAGATACTGGCCGGCGATCGAGGGCAGCGAGGTGCCGAACACGCAGGTCGTGTCCGCAAGCCCGCGCTCTTCGATGGCGAGGCCGATGCCCGCCACGTCGGTCGAGGCCGACCCCTGCATCCCCTTGATGTTCGGGAAGGCGCGCAGCACTTCCTGCGCCTTTTCATAGGCCTTCTGCTGGTCGTCGAAGGTCTCGTTCTTGTCGCCGACCAGCGTCATGTTCGGATACTTTTCCTTCTGATAGGCAATCGCGCCGTCGACCCACTGGTTGTGGGTCTGCGAGGTCAGCGAGCCGACGAAGACGGCATACTCGCCCTCGCCGCCCATGCAGGTGGCCAGCTGTTCCATCAGGTTCGCGCCGAAGTCCTCGTTCTTGAAGGCCTCGATGTCATAGCTCACGTTCTGCTGGCTGGCGGCCTCGTGGCTGATGACGACGATGCCCGCATCCTGCGCGCGCTTCAGCACCGGCTCCAGCGCCTCGGGCGACATCGGCACCACGGCGATGGAGTTCACGCCCTGGGCGATCATGTCCTCGATCAGCGCGACCTGCTGCTGCGGGTCGGCCTGGGCCGGGCCGACCTGGAAGGCGTTGTTGCCGGTGTCGGCGGCGTATTTCTTGACGCCCTCTTCCATCCGGTTGAACCACTGGATGCCCGCGATCTTGACGACCGTGACCATGTTCTTGCTGTCCTGCGCGGCGGCAGGCTGGGCGAGTGTCAGTGCTGTGCCCGTCATCAGCGCACAGGTAAGCAGTGTCCGTTTCATCATTTGGCTTTCCTCCCTGGATTAGCCCTCGGTTGCGAAGGTCGAGTTGTTGCGGGCGAATATAGACGCTTTGGTTTCGTATTCCAGTTCCGTGATTGCTGTTTCAGGTATTTTTCTTTTTCGTTTCAGCAATTTGCAGAAGTTTACTGAGATCCCTTGTTAAGCCGCTTCCGGTCCCGCGTCGGACAACGCGGGCTGCGGTTTGGCGGGCGCTCGATCAGGGTCACCGCTGGCTTGCGTTGGCGGCCTCCCCTGCTTGCGGCGCGGCGTCGGCAACAAGGTCGGCCACCAGCCCCGGCACCGCGACATGCGGCAGATGACCCGCACCGCGCACCAGATGGATCGCGACCGAAGCGGGCAGGCGCGCGCAGTCCTGCCAGTCGATGATCCGATCCTCCAGCCCGAAAACCGCACTGACAGGCATCGAGAGCCGTTCGAGAAGCGGCGCGATGTCGATCTGCTGCACGCCTCCGGCGGCCACCGAACGCACGAGCGGCTGCACTTTGCCACGCAGGGCGCGCAGCCGTTCGAGCTCGACGCGCAGCACCGTCTCCGACAGCGGCCCGCCGCCCAGCAGGGCCATCGTGCGACCCAGGGCGGCAGTGGTCTCGGACCCCGCCATCCCGTCGAGGAAATCGCGGTCGATGCGCGGACCAAGCCCAGCGGGCGCGATCAGCACCAGCCGCTCCACCCGCGATCCCGGACGCGCCGCCAGCATCGCGGCCAGCGCCGCGCCAAGGGAATGCCCGACAAGGCGCACAGGCCCGTCAGGCAGGACGCCAGCCAGCATCTCCACCGCTTCGTCGGCATCCCCGGCCGCGCCTGCGCTGCCGCCATGGCCCGGCAGGTCGGGAACGATCACCGGATGGCCGAGGCGCGCGAGGCGGTCGGGCAGGTCGCGCCAGCCGCGCCCCTCGTCGTAAAGGCCGTGGAACAGCACCACCGGCACCCGCGCAGGACCCTGCGCCGCGACATGGCGGACCGCCAACGGCCCTGCGGCGCGGTTGGCGGGCGATCCGGAAAAGGCACGGACATCGTCGCCCGTCACCCGCCCCCGCCGCCCCGATCCCGCGATGGCGGCAAGGTCGAGGCCCGCCTGCCGCGCAAGTCGCCGTGCGAGCGGGCTGGCCCGCAGGGTCAGTGCAGGGATCGTCGCGCTTGGTGCGGTTGCGGGCAAGATGGGTGCAGCCGGTTCCTCGATGACTAGAGGCGCAGAGGCGGCGGGCGCTTCCGTTTCACCCTCTACCTCGACATCCGCAATCGGCTGGTCCAGCGCCACCGTTTCGCCCGGCGCGACGAGCTGGGCGACGAGGGTGCCGTCCTGCAAGGCGGGCACCTCGACCACGGTCTTGTCGGTCTCGACCTCCAGCAGCACGTCGCCGCGCCGGAACGCCTCGCCGGGGGCCTTCAGCCATTCGGTCACGCGCGCCTCTTCCATCGTCTCGCCAAGGCGCGGCAGGGTGATGCGGATCACGCCCATGCCGGGGCCTCGCGTCTGACGAGCCATGCCGCCGTCTCGGCGATCAGTGCCGCCGAGGGGATCGAACCACGCTCCAGCGCGGGTGAGACGGGGATCGGGATATCCTCGCCCCCCAGTCGCAGCACGGGTTCTTCCAGCCAGTCGAAGCACGCCTCCTGCACCCGCGCCGCGATCTCGGAGGCGACCGAGCCGGTCACGGCAGCCTCGGTCACCACCAGCGCGCGTCCGGTGCGGCGGACGGAATCGAACAGCGGCCCCTCGTCCAGCGGGTTGAGGCAGCGCAGGTCGATCACCTCGGCCTCGATGCCGCGCGCGGCCAGCGTCTCGGCGGCGGCGAGGCTTTCGTGCAGCATCCGCGAATAGGTCAGGATCGTCAGGTCTCGCCCCGCCCGGCGCACCAGCGGCACGCCCCAGTCGGCGTCAGGGCGGCCCACATCCAGCGTGCCCTTCATCGTGTAAAGGCCCTTGTGCTCGATGAACACGACCGGATCGGGCTGGGTCAGCGCCTGGCGCAGCAGGTGATAGGCGTCGTTCACGGTGGCGGGCATGACGAGGCGCAGGCCGGGGATGTGCATCACCCAGGCCTCGAGGCTCTGCGAATGCTGCGCCGCCGCCGACCGCCCGGTGCCGCCTTGGGTGCGCAGCACCATCGGCACGCCGATCTGGCCGCCGAACATGTAGCGGCTCTTGGCGGCCTGGTTGGCGAGCTGGTCCATGACCAGCCCCATGAAATCGACATACATCAGCTCGGCCACGGGCCGCGAGGCCGGTCATCGCCGCCCCCACCGCCGCGCCGACGATGGCGGGTTCCGAGATCGGCGCGTCGATCACCCGCTCGGCCCCGAAGAGGTCGATCAGACCCTTGGTCACGCCATAGGCCCCACCATAGAGGCCCACCTCCTCGCCGATCAGGATCACGTCCGGGTCGGCCTGCATCGCGTCGAGCAGGGCCTGGCGGATCGCCTCGCGATAGGTCGTCTCGGTCATCGCGGGGCCTCCGACAGCACGGCGCGCAGGCGGTCGGCCTGCGGGCGGGGGGCCGGGGTGCCGGGGGCGTAGACATCCTCGAACATCGTGGGCAGGCCGGGCGGGGTCGCGGCGATGGCGGCGGCGAGGGCCAGGTCCATCTCCACCGCCGCATCGCCGTCGATCCGGTCGAGGTCCGCCGCATCGGCCAGCCCCTGTTCGGTCAGCCGGGCACGGGCGGCCAGCAGCGGGTCACGCGCGCGCCCCTCGGCCTCTTCCTCGGGGCTGCGGTAGGGCGACTTGTCCATCCGGGCGTGGCCGTAGAAGCGGTAGGCGTCGATCTCGAGAAAACCGGGCCGCCCCTCGCGCGCCGCCGCGACCAACGCGCGGGCCGCGTCATGCACCGCCTCGACGTCGCGCCCGTCCGCCACCGCGGCGTTCAGCCCGAACGCCTCTGCCCGCGCGCCGAAGGCGAGCCGTCCGGCCGAGCGGTCCACCCGCGTGCCCATGCCGTACTGGTTGTTGATGCAGCAGAAGATCACCGGCAGCTTCCACAGCGCCGCCATGTTCATCGACTCATAGAGGATGCCCTGGCTCATCGCCCCGTCGCCGAAGAAGGCGACCGAGACCTGTCCCGAACGGCGGTTGCGATAGGTCAGGCCCGCGCCCACGATATGCGGAATGCCGCCGCCCACGATGGCATTGGCCCCCAGATGCCCGAGCGCGCGGTCGGCGATGTGCATCGAGCCGCCCTTGCCCCGGCAGTAGCCGTCTTCCTTGCCCGCGATCTCGGCCATCATGCGCGCCGGGTCTGCCCCGCGCGCCAGGAACACGCCGTGGCCGCGATGGTGCGTGGTGAAGGTGTCGCCCGGCGCCATGGCGTCGGTCATGCCCACGACCGCTTCCTCGCCGATGGACAGGTGCAGCATCGACCCCGCGCTTTCGCCGCGCAGGAACAACTCGCCCACCCGTTCCTCGAACGACCGGATCCGGCGCATCGTGGCGTAGCGCAGCAGGGCGGCGGTATTGGAATGGCTGTTCATGACGCCTCGCGCAGCGGCTTCAGCGCGGCATAGGCGGCGAGGTAGCGGGCATAGATCGGCGCATAGGCCGCATGGCGGTCCATGTCCGGCTCGATGGTGCGCGCAACGCGCACCATCGCAGCGCAGCCCGCGTCGATGCTGTCGAAGGCCCCGGCCCCTGTCGCGGCGAGGATCGCCGAGCCCAAGGCGCAGGCCTCCGGTCTCTTCGGTGATTTCCAGCGGCAGGCCGAGCGTATCGGCATGGACCTGAAGCCAGAAGGGCGAGCGCGTCGCCCCGCCCGCCACGACGATGCGCTTTGCGTCGAAGGCATCGCCGAAGGTTTCCACGATCAGCGCGCGTGCCGAGGCAGATGCCCTCGACCAGCGCGCGATACACATGCGCGGGCGTGTGCTTCAGCGTCAGGCCCGTGATCGCCCCGCGCGACAGCGCGTCGGTGTAGGGCGTGCGGTTGCCCTGGAAATGGTCGCAGACGAGCAGCCCCTCGGCCCCCGGCGGCAGGTCGGCGGCCAGCGTGTTCAGCTTGTCGAAGTCCAGATGTTCCGCGAAATGCCGCTTGAACCAGGCGATGACCGACCCGGTGGAGGTCTGCCCGCCCTCGATGATCGGGCGGCCCGGATAGACGCAATCCATGTAGGTGCCCCAGACGCCCCTGGCATGGACCGCCCGGCTGGCGACGCCCAGTTGCAGGTGCGACGATCCGGTGATCAGCGCCATCTCGCCCGGCTGCGTGACGCCCAGCCCGATCATCGCCGATGAAGGCATCCGCGCCGCCCTGCACCACGGGCGTGCCCGCAAGCAGGCCGAGATGCCCGGCGGCCTCGGCGGTGAGCGGCCCGATCACCTGCCCCGGCGCGACGATCTCGGTCGGCCATTTCTGCCGTAGCGCCGACAGCCCGAGCCGCTCCAGCATCGTAGTCCGGCCAGCCGCCGTGGTCGGTCTGATAGTGCCAGCGCATCGTCACGTTGTTCAGCGAGGCGCACCAGCGGCCCGTCAGGCGCAGCTTCAGGTAGTCCTGATACTCGCCCACCATCGCGCGCCGCCGCGAAGATCTCGGGCTGGTGCCGCGCGATCCACAGCGCCTTGGGGATCATCCATTCCGGCGAGACCGGCCCCGCCCCGCCGCCGTTCACGCGCAGCGCCGGGTCGCCGCAGCCCGCCACCTCGTCCGCCTCGCGATGCGCGCGCACGTCCATCCAGAGCAGCGCCGGGCGCAGCGAGCGGCCCTCGGCATCCAGCGCCACGACCGTGCAGGAGGTGGTATCGGCGGCCAGCGCAATGATCTGATCGGGGCCGATGCCCGCCGCTTCGAGGGCGTCGTGCACCGCTACGCCGCAGGCATGCCACCAGTCCTCGGGCGTCTGCTCGGCGCGGCCCGGCTCCGGGAAGGTCGTGACATAGGCGCACTTGCCCACGCCGCGAGAACGGCCCGACAGATCGAAGACATGGGCGCGCAAGCTTTCCGTGCCGCCGTCGATGCCGATCACATAGGCCAAGCCCGCCCCCGGTTGCTGCGTCCGCAATGCTGCGATGCAGTATTTGTGCATGCGCTGCACAATTGTGATAATCGTTGACGCGCGCGCCGGTCAAGGGAATATCATCCGCTCCGACGCCCTGCTGGAAAGCCCCACCACATGACCCTCGGCCGCCACGACAGCGACGACCTGGTGCAGGCGGCCTGGCTCTATCATGTCGGCCAGATGAGCCAGGAAGAGGTCAGCCGCCGCCTTGGCATTTCACGCTTCAAGGTGCTGCGGATGCTGGCCGAGGCGCGCGACATGGGCCTTGTCCGCGTCAGTCTGGAGCATGAGACCTCGGGCACGCTGGCGCTCTCGGACCGACTGGCCGCGCGCTTCGGCCTGACCGAGGTGCAGGTGGCCCCGATGCCCGGCGGGATCGAGGACGAGGAGACGGCGCGGCGGGCGGTGGGCATCGTCGCGGCGGGCTTCCTCGCCCGGATCGGGCGCAGCGAGGGGCCGCTCGCCATCGGCGTCGGCTGGGGCCGGACCATGGCCGCGATGGCCAATGCCCTGACCGGGTTGCGCAACCCGAACCTCTGCTTCGTCTCGCTGATGGGCTCGCTGGCGCGCGCGACCGAGACCAGCCCCTTCGACGTCTGCACCCGCCTCGCCGCGCTGACCGGCGGCTCGGCCATGTTCCTGGCCGCGCCCTTCCTGACCGACAGCGAGGCCGACTGCCGCGTGGTCCTGAACCAGCGCCTCGTGCGCGAAACGCTGCAAGCCGCCCGCAGCGCGCCCTTCTCGATCATCTCGTCTCGGCGACTGCTCGCCCCAGGCGCTGCTCAGCACCAGCGGCATCCTGACCGAGGCCGAGACGCGCGACCTGGCCCGCGTCGGCGCAGTGGCCGACAGCACCGGCAAGTTCTTCTGCGCGGACGGCTCGCTGGCCGATACCGACCTGAACCGCCGCGCGCCGTCGATCGGGCTTGACGACCTGCGCGCGACCGACGTGATGCTGCTGGCGGCCGGGATCGGCAAGACGGCGGCCACGCGCGCGCTGCTGCGCGCAGGCATCGTGAACCGCATGATCGCGGATGAGGCATTGGCGCGCGCATTGCTCGCCGAAGGGGAGGATGGGGCATGAAGGGGTTCGGGGTTCACACCAGCATGTGGACGATGACATGGGACCGGGCGGGGGCCGAGCGCGCCGTGGCCAAGGCCGTGAGCTACAAGATGGATTTCATCGAGATCGCGCTGCTCGACCCGAAGAACGTCGACGCGCCGCACACCCGCGCGCTGCTCGAGAAGCACGCGCTGCCCGCCGTCTGCTCGCTTGGCCTGCCAAAGGAAGCATGGCCTTCGGTCCATCCTCAGAAGGGGATCGACTTCCTCACCGTCGCCATCGACAAGGCCGCCGACATGGGCGCGCTCGCGCTGACCGGCGTGACCTTCGGCGGGATCGGCGAGCGCAGCGGCCTGCCGCCGACGCAAGGCGAACTCGACAACGTCACGACCTGCCTCAAGGCCGCCGCCAAGCACGCCAAGTCACGCGGCCTGCTGTTCGGGATCGAGCCGGTGAACCGCTACGAAAGCCACCTTATCAACACCGGCTGGCAGGGCGTCGCGATGATCGAGCGGGTGGGGGCGGACAACATGTTCGTCCACCTCGACACCTATCACATGAACATCGAGGAGAAGGGCATCGCCAAGGGCATCCTCGATGCGCGCGAACATCTGAAATACATCCACCTCTCCGAATCCGACCGGGGCGTGCCCGGCTGGGGCAACTGCGCATGGGACGAGGTCTATGCGGCGCTGGCCGCCGTGGGCTTCACCGGCGGCTTGGCGATGGAGAGCTTCATCAACATGCCCCCCGAGCTCGCCTTCGGCCTGTCGGTCTGGCGACCGGTGGCCAAGGACGAGGCCGAGGTGATGGAGAACGGCCTGCCCTTCCTGCGCGGCAAGGCGCGGCAATACGGGCTGATCTGATGGCGGCCTACGAACCCTTCACCGCAGCCACGCTCCGCGCCCGCCTGTCGGGCGTGGCGGCTGTGACCGGCCGGCTGGGGACCGACACGGGCGCGTGGGACGTGAAGGAGGTCGGTGACGGCAACCTGAACCTCGTCTTCGTCGTCACCTCGCCCGAGGGCGCGCTGATCGTGAAGCAGGCCCTGCCCTATCTGCGCGTCGTGGGCGAGGGCTGGCCCCTGCCCCTGCGCCGGACCTTCTTCGAATACAACGCGCTGACCCGCCATGCAGCGCGCGATCCGGGCCGGGTGCCGGAGGTCTATCACTTCGACGAGGAACAGGCGCTGATCGTGATGCGTTACCTCACGCCGCATGTGATCCTGCGCAAATCCATCGTCGCCGGCGTGAGCCACCCCAACCTCGCCCGCGACATGGGGTTGTTCCTGGCGCGCAGCCTGTTCCGCGGATCGTGCCTGTCGCTGTCGGGGGCCGAGGCACGCGCCGACATGGCGCTGTTTGCCGGGAACGTGGAACTGTCGGACATCACCGAGAACCTCGTCTTCTCAGACCCCTACTTCGCGGCGAAGCTGAACAAGCACACGCCCGGCCTCGATCCATGGATCGCCCCGCTCCGCACCGACCGCGACATGAAGGTGGCCGCGCAGGAGATGAAGCACGCTTTCGTGAGCAAGGCCGAGACGCTGGTGCATGGCGACCTGCACTCGGGCTCGATCATGGTCACGGCGGAGGATACGCAGGTCATCGACCCGGAATTCGCCGTCTACGGCCCCTTCGGCTTCGACGTGGGGATGCTGCTGGCAAATGTCCTGCTGGCCTACTTCTCACAGTCCGGGCACGAGACCGCGCCCGGCGCGCGCGATGGCTACCGTGACTGGCTCCTCTCCGTCTTCCGCGACATCTGGACGACCTTCGAGGACGAATTCCGCCACCTCTGGCATACCGAACGCACCGGCATCCTCTACGAACGCACTCTCTACGAGGATCAGGGCGATCGGCTTGCCTCCGATCAGGCGCTTGCCTCGGTCCTGCGCGGCATCTGGGTCGATGCGCTTGGCTTCTGCGGGGGTGGAGATGCACCGCCGCATCCTCGGCCTTGCCCATGTCGAGGATATCGAGGCCATCCCCGACCCCGCCCGCCGGATCGTGGCCGAACGCCGCGCCCTGGCGCTTGGGCGGCAACTCGCCGTGCTGCGCCACACCCTGCGCGACACGGCCGAGGTCTGCGTGCTGACTGAGACCATCGAGAAAGGGGACCTCGCATGAAGGTCGGCGACCGTCACTACCGCTCCATCTGGCTGGCCCCCGATGGGCGCACAGTCCAGATCATCGACCAGACGCGCCTGCCGCATGACTTCGTGGTGGTGGACCTGACCACGCATGGATCAGGCCGCCACCGCGATCCGCGACATGTGGGTGCGCGGCGCGCCGCTGATCGGGGCGACGGCGGCCTATGGCATGGCGCTGCAGATGGCCGCCGACCCCTCGGATGCGGGGCTGGCGCAGGGCTACGACACGCTCTACCGCACCCGCCCGACGGCGGTGAACCTCCGCTGGGCGCTCGACGAGATGCGCGGCCTGCTCGCCCCCCTTCGCGCCCGGCGCACCGCGCCGGACGCGGCCTATGCCCGCGCGGCGGAGATCTGCGACGAGGATGTGGAGATCAACCGCCGCGATCGGCGCGCATGGCCTGGCGGTGATCGAGGCGATCGCGGCCCGCAAGCAGGGCCCGGTGAACATCCTGACCCATTGCAACGCGGGCTGGCTGGCGACGGTCGACTGGGGCACGGCCACCTCGCCCATCTATCAGGCGGTCGCCCAGGGCATCCCTGTCCACGTCTGGGTCGACGAGACCCGCCCCCGCAACCAGGGCGCGCACCTGACCGCGTGGGAAATGGCGAGCCACGGCATCCCGCACCACCTGATCGTCGACAACGCGGGCGGACATCTGATGCAGCATGGGCAGGTGGACATGGTGATCGTCGGCACCGACCGCACGACCGCGCGCGGCGATGTGTGCAACAAGATCGGCACCTACCTCAAGGCGCTGGCCGCCCACGACAACGGCGTGCCGTTCTACGTCGCGCTGCCCTCGCCCACCATCGACTGGACCGTGCGAGGACGGGCTGGCCGAGATCCCCATCGAGGAGCGGTCGGGCGACGAGGTGTCCTTCGTGCAGGGCAAGCTCGCCGACGGCACCCGCACCAGCCTGCGCATCTCGCCCGAGGCGACGCCCGCCGGCAACCCGGCCTTCGACGTGACCCCCGCCCGCCTCGTCACCGGCCTCATCACCGAGCGCGGCATCGCCCCTGCCACCGCCGCAGGGACTGGCCGCGATGTTCCCCGAGCATCATCGGAAAGGCGGAGCGCCGGCATGACCGAGGACCTGCGCCACCAGATCGTCGCCGCCGCCCGCGAGCTGGACCGCACCGGCCTGAACCGGGGCACCTCGGGCAATATCTCGGCCCGCGACGGCGAGGCCATGCTCATCACCCCCTCTGCCGTGCCGTCGGACCGTCTGACGCCCGAGATGATCGCGCGGATGCCGCTGGACGGGGAGTATGGCAGCTGGGAGGGCCCGAAGAAGCCGTCCTCCGAATGGCGCTTCCACCTCGACCTGATGCGCGCGCGGCCCGAGTTCGGGGCCATCGTGCACACCCACGCGCCCTTCTCGACCGTCCTCGCCATCGCCCGCAAGCCGATCCCCGCGGTCCACTACATGATGGCGGCCTTCGGCGGCCCCGAGATCCGCTGCTCCGGCTACGCCTGCTACGGCACGGCGGAGCTGTCGGCCGAGGTGCTCGCGGCGATGGAGGGGCGGAACGGCTGCCTGATGGCCAACCACGGGATGCTGGTGGGCGGCCCGACGCTCGCCCGCGCGATGTGGCTCGCGCAGGAGCTTGAGGCGCTGGCGCACCAGTACTTCCACGTCCTCCAGATCGGCGGCGGGCATGTCCTGACCGAGGCCGACCTGGCCCAGACGGCGAAGGGTTTCGCGGGCTACGGCGTGACCTGACGGCGAGGGCAAGGAGAACGGCCTTCCCCTTGCACAATGCCGTCCGGCGCATGGTTATGTCGCAGCGAACCGGGCGTCAGACCCGGCCGCAAGGGAGGATGACGATGGACCTCGGACGCAGGCAGCTCATGCTTGGGCTGGCGGCGTGCTGGCCTTGTGCCAGCGATGCCGCGCCGGGCGCGCGGCCGCAGCCGCGTCGGCCCTGCCCGACGACATCCTCGACAACTGGTACAGGCTGATCCTGGAACTGGTGCGCCACACGCCCACCTACTCGCCCCCCGTCGCCAGCCGCGCCTTCGCCTATATCGGCGTCACGGCCTATGAGGCCGTGGCGGGCGGGTCACCCGGCCTTCGCAGCCTTGCCGGGCAGCTCAACGGTCTGACGCCCGTTCCCGCCCGGACCGACGGGCGCGAGCTATGACGAGGCGGTGCGTGCTGCAACGCGGCGCTGGCAGACGGCGGTCGCGGCCCTGTTCAGCAACACCGGCCCGACCGGCCAGCGCGCGCTTGGCGTCGATGACCGAAGAAGATGACCGCCCGCGCCGCCGAGGGCGTGGCACCCGACGGTCGTCGCGGACAGCGCGGCGCTCGGGCAGGCCATTGCCGCGCATATCCTTGCCTGGGCCGCGACCGATGGCGGCGCGGTGATCGAGAACATGGGCTTCCCGCTGGACTATACGCCCGAGCACACGCCCGCATGCCTGGGTGCCGACCAGCCAGATCGCGCAGCAGCAGGCCCCGCTTCTGCCCGGCTGGGGCAACAACCGCACCTTCGCCATGCCCGAACGGCGCGACCTGCGGCCTGCCGCCGCCGCCCGCCTATAGCGAAGACGCCGGCCTCGGCCTTCTACGCCGAGGCGAAGGAGGTCTACGACACTCAGGACGCACCCTGACCGACGAGCAGCAAGCTGATCGCCCGGTTCTGGTCGGACGACCCGATGCTGTCGCCCACCCCGCCGGGCCACTGGATTTCCATCGCCATGCAGATCGCTCGACACGCGAGCAGGCGCCGGTCGAGACGATCGCGTCGACGTGCTGGCCCGGCTCGGCGTCGCGCTGGCGGATGCCTTCATCGCCTGCTGGCACGACGAAGTTCGAGTACAATCTCGTCTGCGCCCGGTGACCTACATCCGCACGCACGATCGACCCGAAATGGGAGTCGCTGCTGATCACGCCGCCCTTCCCGGAATACCCGAGCGGCCACAGCACGCAGTCGGGCGCGGCCGCGGCGGTGCTGACGGCGGTCTTCGGCGAGGATTTCGCCTTCGAGGACCGCACCCATGTCGCCGACGGCCTGCCGGTGCGCAGCTTTCCCAGCTTTCGAGGCAGCGGCGGAGGAGGCTGCGCTGTCACGGCTTTACGGCGGCATCCATTTCCGCAGCGCCATCGAGACAGGGCCTGGAGCAGGGCCGTGCGTCGGCGCCCATGCGGCCGCACTCGTGACGCGAGGCTAGGATGATCCGCGCATCTTGTCTTCTGGCGCTGTTGCCGCGCCCTCCCGGCCCTTGCCGAAGCCCGTGCCGTCCCCACCTTCGTCGACGAAACCGCGAGCGCCGGGCATCTCCAGCGTCTATGCGGGCGACTGGGAATACATGGTGGGCGGCGGGGTCGCGACCTTCGACTGCTACGGCGACGGCTTTCCCGACCTCTTCCTGTCGGGCGGGCAGCGGCCCTTCGGCGCTTCTACCGCAAGCCGCAGACCGCAGGGCGGCGCGCTGGCCTTCGACGAAGCCCAGACGCAGCGGCGCTGGAGCAGACCGGCGTGACGGGCGCCTATCCGCTGGACATCGACAGCGACGGCAAGCAGGACCTGGTGCGTGCTGCGGCTCGGCGAGAACGTGCTGATGCGCGGCCTTGGCGACTGCACGTTCGAGCGCGCGAACGAGGCCTGGGGCTTTGACGGCGGCGACGCCTGGTCCACCGCCTTGGCCGCGACCTGGGAAAAGGGGCAGACCTGGCCGACCCTCGCCATCGGCAACTACATCGACCGCAAGGAAGAGGCCTTTCCCTGGGGGTCCTGCACCGACAACTGGCTGCATCGGCCTGCCGAGAGCGGCAACGGCTTTGCCCCGCCGCTGCCCGCTGACGCCCAGCTATCTGCGCGCTGTCGATGCTGTTCACCGACTGGAACCGCTCGGGCACGCCCTCGCTGCGGGTGTCGAACGACCGCGAATACTACAAGGGCGGGCAGGAGCAGATGTGGCACCTCGAGCCGGGCCAGCCCCCGGCGCTTTACACCGCAGGCCGAGGGCTGGAAGCGCCTGCGCATCTGGGGCATGGGCATCGCCAGCAGCGGACCTGAACGCGCGACGGCTATCCGGACTATTTCCTGACCAGCATGGCCGACAACAAGCTGCAGATGCTCGCGCCCGCGCCGGAGGCGAGCGCCCGCAAGCCCGAGTTATGCGGACGTCGCCTTCGCCAAGGGCGTCACCGCCCACCGCCCCTATACGGGCGGCGAGGTGAAGCCCATCACCGGCCTGGCATGCCCAGTTCGAGGACGTGAACAACGACGGCCTTGCCGATCTGTTCGTGGCCAAGGGCAACGTCGCGGAAATGCCGGACTTCGCGAGCAATGGACCCCAACAACCTGCTGTTGCAGGATGCCGAGGGCAACTTCCATCGAGGCGGGCGACAAGGCCGGTGTGGCCAGCATGAAGACGGCACGTGGCGGGGCGCTGGCCGACTTCAACCTGGACGGCTGGATCGACCTGGTGGTGGTGAACCGCTGGGAAAGCGCGCAGCTTTGGCGCAACACCGGCAGCGGATCGGCAAACTGGCTCGGCCTCGCGCTGGCGCAGCCTGCGCCCAACCGCGACGGCGTCGGAAGCTGGGTCGAGGTGCGCTGCGGCGAACACGTCCAGCGGCGCGAGATCACCGTGGGCGGTGGGCATGCCGGCGGCCAGATCGGGCTGGTGGCATTTCGGGCCTTGGGGCGGCAGGACCATGCCGAGGTGCGCGTGATCTGGCCCGACGGCACCGAGGGACCGTGGCAGACCAGTGACGGCGAACGGCTTTTACATTCTCGAACGCGGTGCCAACCCCCTGGCCTGGACGCCGCGCTGAGGGTGCGCTGTCGCCCGCTGATCGCGGGCGACAGGTTTTGTGTCTCAGCGCCGGGTCAGACCGGCGGCTTGCCCCGGACGGCCCGGGCGATCATCGCCACGATGAACAGGACGATGAAGACAAAGAAAAGGATTTGCGCGATCGACGCGGAGGCCCCGGCAATACCGCCGAAATCCGAGCGCCGCCGCGATCAGCGCGATGACCAGAAAGGTCAATGCCCAACCCAACATGATTATTCTCCTCTAAACTCAGCGCTATCTGCGCCCGATATTGCCCAAACGCCGGATGGCCCGAGCGGTTCCCGCGCCGCCCGATGCACGATGCGCGCCTTCCGGAACCTCGGGGCGGCACGGGCGTTCCCTCGCACCAGTTCACGAAACGAAGCGATGGAGATGACCGATGACCCATTACAGCCACGACACCGTTGCCTCTGAAGACGAACTTGACGCGCTCGAGACGCTGCACACCCGCATCGCCGACAGCCTCGCCGGGTTCGAGACGATGGTTGCGAAGGCCGAGCCGGCCTTTCGCCCCGTGGCCGAGGCGTTCCACGGTCTTCACCAGCGCCTCGGGACCGAGGTTGCGCGGTTGCTGGCCGAGGCCGGGCGGACGCCCGACGCCGGGGGATCGCTGATGGGGACGATCAATCGCGCGGTCGTCGCGACCCGCGCCTTTGTCGACGAGATCGACGCCGACGTGATGGAGGAGATCCATTCGGGCGAACGCCATGTGCTGGACGCATTCGAACAGGCGATCGACCATACCTCCGACAAGGACCGCGTGACGCGCCTGCGCCGGATGCGCGAGGAGCTGGCTCAGCTTTTGGCGGCGCATCCCGCGGCATAGAACAGTCGGGCGGGAACCGACATCCCGGTTCCCGCCAAAGCCGGGCAGCGAGGCAGGCAGATGACCCCGACCAATAGCCTCCACCTGCTGCTGGACGAGTTGGAACAGAGCCTTCGGCAATTCGAGGTAAACTACGCCGACCGCCCGTCGGACTATCTGCGCGCACCCTTGCTGCGGCGCAGGCGGGCCGTGAGCCGCCTTCGCAACCAGATTGGCGCAGGCGTCAGACCGACATCGACTATTCAGCCTGTGCCGGGCGGCCTGCCCCGCCTGATCGCTGGTGAACAGCGTCTGGTCGAGGCCTATGCCCGAACGCTGGAGGATTCGATCGCATCCGAACCGCTCAGGCGGTTGTTGCGCGAACAGAAATCCGAAAGCGAGCAGGCGCTGCTTGCATTCATCTTCCATCAGCGCCGCGGTTAAGGCGGCGCTGTCTTCACCCGCTCCTCCGCGTCGGACAAGGGTGAGACGGGAAAGCTCAGCACCAGCCGATAGACCGCTCCGTCATGGCCACGATCGAGTGTGCCACCCAATTGCTGCGCGAAGGCCCGGATCAGCTGATCGCCCAGCCCCGTGCCCACGCCACCGACCGGCAGGGTCATCGGCAGGCCCGCGGCGCTGTTGACGACCTCGACCACGGCCAGCCCATCGGCAGCGCGGGTCAGCGTCACGGTCAACTCGGGCGTTTGCCCGTCCGGGGCGACGCTGTATTTCAGCGCATTGGCCAGCGCCTCGGTGACCAGCAGCGAGAGCGGCACGGCCTGGTCAGGGGTCAGGCGGACATCGTCGAACCGGGTTTCGACATCGAAGGGCGCGCCGGGCTGGGCCCCCATCTTCACGATCTGCCGCACGATGCTGTGCAGCAATTCGTCGGCGCGGATATCGGTCAGGCCGGTTGTCTGGTAAAGCTCGCGGTGGATGGTCGCCAGGCTCATCACCCGGTCCTGCAAGCCCTTCATCAGGCCCTTCGATTCATCGCTTTTCGCCTTGCGGATCTGCATGTTGATGATCGAGGCGATGAGTTGCAGGTTGTTCTTCACCCGGTGGTGCACCTCGCGCAGAAGGACCTCCTTCTGGTGGATCATGTCCTCAAGGTCGGCCTCGTCGTGGATGACGCTCTCCGTCATCCGGTCGAACGCGTCGCTGACCTCATGCAACTCGCTCGGTGCCCCGCGAAGGTTGGCCCGCTTCATCGAGCGACTGCCATCGGCAAAGCTGGTGATCGTCTCGCGCAGGGTGCGGATATGCCGCAAGACCTGATGCTCGGCGGCGAGGAGCGCCACCAGCAGGCTTGCCGCCCACATCAGGACCGGAAACACGAAACTCGGGCACCGCCGGGTCGATCAGCCCCGATCTTGGCCGCACGGCGGGCCATTGCGCCAGCACGTAGAGGCTGCCTTTGACCAGCGGCACGATGGCAAAGACTTGCGACCGTCCCGCCGTCGACAGTGCGGTAAAGCTCTGACCCGCCTCGCCGACAAACGAGGCGAGCGGCCGATTGGCAGGCAGCGAAAGCGCGGCGGCATCGAGCCCGACGCTCGAGGTCAGGATCTCACCCTCGCCGTCGAAGGTCAGAATCGCATCGGGTGTGGGCAGTCCGGCGTCCTTGCGATCCTGTTGCATGGGCAGCATTCGATGCGGGACCGAGAGGGCCACCAACCCCTCAACGCGGCCTGACCTGCCGATCACGGGATGGGTGAAGACGAGTACCGACTCTCCCGAAGCGGGTCCGTGGCGGCTTAGACTGACGCTGCCGCCCGCCGTGGACATGAGCTGCGCGATCAGGGGCGAGTCCGAAAAGTCCATCGCCTCGCCCTTGGAAGAGCAATCCGAAATGCCTGCGGGGCGGATGAAGGCCGCAAAGGTCACGTCGCTGTTGCGGGCGACAATGTCGCGCATCACCGCCTGGCAGGCCGACAGGTCACGCCCGATGACGGGCACGCTTGCGGCCAGCGCCGCGACGGCACCGCGCGCCTGCATGATCCGATCGATCTGCGGAGCCGCGACCTGCACCGTCGCGCCAAGCATCGCCGCCTCGGCCCGGGCATTCGACTCGTCTTCGTATTGCCGGGTCTGGACGTAACTCAGCACCGCAAGCGGCAGCAACGCCAGCCCGAAGGTCACGACAAGGCGAACACCCAGGCGAGACAGGAAGGAGCGCCCCGCCAGCCTGGAAGCGTCGTTCATGCTGCCTGCATACCCGATCTGCCCATGACGGCGAGAGTCGAGCGGCTTTCATCAAGGATATCTCCGTTGCCGGACAGGCCCAGCAACTCGCACAGCTTCGCCCGCGCGCGGTTGGTCCGGCTTTTCACCGTTCCCACCGCGACCCCGATCATCGCCGCCGCTTCCTCGCAGGAATAGCCGTTGGCACCGACCAGGATCAGCACCTCGCGATGCTCGGGCGAGAGCGTGTCGAAGGCCCGCTGAAAGTCGGTGAAGGCCAGGCGGCCATCATGCATCGGCTTCTCGAACAGGGTCGCCGCGTGGAGGCCGTCCGGATCGGGCACCTCGCGCTTGCGCTTGCGCTTCGACGAAAAGAACGTGTTGCGCAGGATGGTGAACAGCCAGGCACGCAGGTCGGTGCCCACGGTGAACTTGTCGAAGTTCGACCAGGCCTTCACGATGGTGTCCTGCACAAGATCATCCGCCTCGGTCACGTTGCGCGACAGCGAGATCGCAAAGGCGCGCAGCGCGGGCAGGTGATCAGGCAACTCGTCGCGCGGATCGCGGACCGGCACGGAAAGCGATGTGTCGGGCGTCATTTCCGGCCCTCCTTCGCTTTCAGCTGCTCCAGCAGCTGCTTGAAGCGGTCGGGAACCTCTTCCTTCAAGGCGTCCTGGTAGACGCGCTTGAGGTTTTCGTCGATTTCCTTCTGTATTCTTGCCTTCGACGCTTCATCTGCCATGTGTTCAATCATGCTTAGGTCCGATCCCGCAACTTTACATGGAACCGAACGTCCGAACAGCGCGTTTGGTTCCGAGTAACCTGACCGTGGAGTCACATTGATGCCGTCGACCGACCAGACCGATCTTGCCACAGCCATTGGTGCCGCCCTTCCCTACCTGCGTCGCTACGCCCGGGCATTGACGGGAAACCAGGAAACCGGAGATCGCTATGCCGCTGCCACGCTTGAGGCGCTGCTTGTCGACGACACTGCCCTGACCGCAACCGAAGACCCGAAGGTTGCGCTTTTCCATGCCTTCCACCTTGTCTGGGCCAGTGCGGGCGCGCCGGTCGGCGATGCCGGACTCGCGCCTTTCGGCGCGCGCGCAAGCACATATGGCGGGTCTCACGCCCAACTCCCGCGAGGCGCTTCTGCTGAACACGATCGAGCGTTTCCGCTTCGACGAGATCGCCTCGATCATGCAGATCGACACGGACGAGGCCGCCCATCTGGTTTCCGTCGCGATGGAAGAGATGGAGCAGTCCGTTGCCGGTCGCGTCATGGTGATCGAGGATGAGGCGATCATCGCGATGGACATCGTCGATATCGTCACCCAGATCGGCCACAGCGTGACCGGCATCGCCCGGACCCGGACCGAGGCCGTGGCCCTGGCCGCGCGCGAAAGGCCCGACCTGATCCTTGCGGACATCCAGCTTGGCCGACAATTCCTCGGGCATCGACGCGGTGAACGACATCCTCGGCCAGTTCGACGACCTGCCGGTGATCTTCATCACCGCCTTCCCCGAACGCCTTCTGACCGGGGCCCGTCCGGAACCGGCCTTCCTGATCACCAAGCCATTCTCCGAGGATCAGGTCCGCTCGGCGGTAAGCCAGGCAATGTTCTTTGCCTCGACCGAAACCTTGATGGCCTGACGGCCCATATCTCTGCATTACAAGCAAGGCCCGGGGCAATGCCTCGGGCCTAAACATTTGTTTTCAGTATATTCTCTGCGAGATCCGGAACCGAAGCGAGCCTTGGGCGTTGTTTGGCACAGGCAGGGACATCTTCCCCTGCACCCTCAAATCCAAGGTGAGTCAAATGAAATCGACCCTGTTGTTTCCGGCCCTCGGCGCCCTGTTCCTCGCCCAGGCCGCCTTCGCGGCAGATGTGCGCATCAAGGACGTGCAGGTCGAGGCCGACCTGAACGCGGTGACCAATCCGCAGGCCGCCGCCTACTGGAAGAACATCGGCCCCGACCTTGAATCGGCGATTGCGGCGCGCCTTGGCGATGCCGCGTCCGATGAAGGCTCGGAGATCAAGATCGACATCGATGAGGTGTCGCTTGCGAACTCGTTCCAGAACCAGCTGGGCATCGCGGATTCGGTGCTGGGCGGGCGCGTGACGGTGACCAGCGACAACGCCATCGACGATGCCGCGAACTACGACCTGAAAGTGTCGATCGAAACGGCGAATGCCTTCCTGCCAGAGGGCGTGGTTCCCGCGACGAGCTTCACCGATGCGCCGGAATACTATGCTGCCCTCATCAATGCCTATGCGGACAGCGTGGTTCGCAACCTGAAGTGAGCCCTTTGCCGCGCGCCCCATCCGGGGCGCGCGCATCTTCACGCAGCAACGGGGGCGTGCATCAGCTCGTGCACGTCCTCGGTCGAGAACGGACGTTCGAGAACCGCAAAAGTCGCGTCCGGACCCGCTGCCTCGGCCGCGTCGCCCAGAAGCACGGCGCGCAGGCCCGCGGCCGTCAGGATCGCGGCGATCCGCGAGGCCGCATAGGCCTCGGGCGTGACGTCCAGAAACGCGCCGCGCATGGTCAGTCCCGTTCGCTCGCACCGCCTGCTCTGCCTCGGCCAGCGACGCCTCGATCACGACCGTCGCGCCAGGCTCCCGCTCCAGGATCGCCCCGCGCAAATCCTCGGCGATGACCATCTCGGTCATGGCGATCACATACAGCCCACCGACAGGGGTGCTCGGCTGCGCGAAGTCTTCATTCACCATCAGGTACTCCTTGGCCAAGGATGTACCATGGAACCGAATGAAACGCGGCGCATTAATCCACGACATAGTTGACGTAACGGGAGCCATGATGAAGACCGTTCGCTGTTCGGCCTGCCCGTTGCGCAAGAAATCCCTTTTCATTCCGTTCACCGAAGACGAGATCGCCTTCATGGAACGGTTCAAGATCGGCGAACTCGCGGTCGATTCCGGAACTACGATCCTGCTGGAAGGTTCCAACAGTCCGCAGCTCTACACGGTCTTTTCCGGCATGGGCACCCGTTCCAAGACGCTGATCGACGGCAGGCGGCAGGTACTCAACTTCCTGTTTCCCGGCGATTTCATCGGCTTGCAAGCCGGGCTGATGGGCGAGATGAAGCATTCGGTCGAAGCATCGACCGCAATGCGGCTTTGTGTCTTCTCACGCTCCGACCTGTGGAACCTGTTCAAGGCCCATGCCGCCCGCGCCTATGACCTGACCTGGATCGCAGCGGTCGAGGAGCATTTCCTGGGCGAGACGCTCGCCTCGCTCGGCCAGCGCGATGCGCTCGGTCGCGTCGCCTGGGCGCTGCTGCGCATTCACCAGCGGCTGAGGGCCGTCGATGCGGGTGACGAGCGCGGCGTGCCGATGCCCTACCGTCAACAGGATCTTGCCGATGCCCTGGGGCTGTCGCTCGTCCATACCAACAAGACGCTCGCCAGCCTGCGCGACAAGCGCGTGGCGAACTGGGCGCGCGGCACGCTCAGCATCGCGAACATGCCCCGCCTCGCCGAGCTTGCAGGCGTCGACCTGTCGCCGCCTGAGCAGCGCCCGATCCTCTAGCCCTTCGCCAGCGTCTCGAACAGCCGCGCCACGCCTTCGGCGCCCGGGATCGTTGTGCCCTGCGAGCTTGTCGGCGGACAGGTAGCTCGCCCGCCCGGCCTTGGCCCGCGTCATCTGCGCCGTCGGCGTCGGCGCCCGTCGCGCGCGGCCTTCGCGGCCGCCGCCACGCCCTGCGGCAGCGCCGCCAGCGCGGGGGCCAGCGCGTCGATCATCGTGCGGTCGCCGGGTTCGGCGCCGCCCACCTGCATGCACCCGGTCCAGCCCCGCCTCGAGCGCGCCGATCCAGCTCTTGCCGCGAGGCCGAGGCGTCGCCGGCGGCGGCGAAGAAGATGGCGAGCAGCACGCCGGAGGAGCCGCCCATCGTCTGGCTCAGTTCCATCCCGATGGCGCGGTAAAGCTGCGTCGGGTCGGCCAGCGGCAGGCGGTCCAGCGCCGCGATCAGCGCCCGCGCGGCCCCGGCCAGCGTGCTGCCGGTGTCGCCGTCGCCGGACTTCGCGTCGAGCGCGTTCAGGTCGGCCTCGGTCGCGATCAGGGCGTTGCAGCAGCGCTCGATCAGCGCGCGGCGCGCCGGATGGGCCGAGGGCACCGGCTGGATCGGCGTCAGGCCGTCGGGCAGCGGGCGCACGGCCACCGCGCCCAAGCGCGCGAGAGCCCGGGCCAGGCATGGGGCGCGACGGGCGCGGCCAGCGCCGCCACCTGCGCCGCGTCGACCGGCAGCAGCGAGACCGAGAAGCCGTGCATGTCGAGCGAGGTCATCATCGCCGCCGGCCCGATCATCCACTTGACCCGGGCACCCAGGGCCGAGCGCGCCAGTTCCTCGGCCAGCACCGCTCATTTCCAGCGGCGTGGTGCCGCCGAGGTTGTTCAGCAGCGCCACATGGTCGCCCGGCGCCGCATGTGGGGCGAAGCCGGTCCACCACCATCGCCATCGCCGCGCGCGCGCCGGCGAAATCGACCTGCTCGACCCCCGCCTCGCCGTGGATGCCAAGGCCAAGCTCGGCCTTGCCCGCGCCGATGCGGTCCTCCTTGGGCGAGCCGGGGACGGTGCAGGTGTCCAGCGACATGCCGATGGAGATCGCCCCCGCGATCACCTTCTGCGCCGCCGCCGTCACGGTGTCGAGGTCGGCCCCCTGCTTCGGCCAGCGCGCCGGCGATCTTGTGGACGAACAGCGTCCCCGCCACGCCGCGCGCCTGCGGCAGGTCGGGCAGCGCCACGTCGTCGTCGACGATCACCATGCGAGACCTTGAGCCCGAAGGCCCGCGCGCGTTCGGCCGCGAGGCCGAAGTTCAGCCGGTCGCCGGTGTAGTTCTTGACGATCAGAAGGCAGCCCGCCTTGCCCGTCACGGCGAGGATCCCCGCCAGCACGGCATCGACCGAAGGGCTGGCGAAGACGTCGCCGCAGACCGCCGCCGTCAGCATGCCCCTGCCCGACGAAGCCCGCATGGCTCGGTTCGTGCCCCGAGCCGCCGCCCGAGACGAGCGCGACCTTGCGCGCGGTCCCAGTCGGTGCGCACCACCACCGGATGTGCGGATAGCCGTCGAGCCGCGCGAGCTTGCCGCCGCTGGTGCGGATCAGGCCGTCGATCGCCTCGGTGACGAGGGTTTCCTTGCTGTTCATGAACTGTTTCATGGGCGTCTCCCTTAGCGGATGCGGGCGCCGCTGGCGTCGAACCAGAGCGGGTTTTCGGGGCGGATGGCGAGGCTGTCGCCGGGGCCGAGCGTGGTGTGGGCGTCGGTCAGCGTGATCAGGTCATGCCCGGCCGAGCGTCAGGTGCAGGCGGGTCTGGTCGCCCAGATGCTCCACCCGCCGGACGGTGGCGGCCATGCCCTTCGCCCTGCCGGATATGCTCGGGGCGCAGGCCGATCTGCGCCGCGCCCGCGCGGGGCGGGGCCGAACAGGTCGGCGGGCAGCAGGTTGATGCGCGGCTGGCCGAGGCGGGTGGCGACATAGGTGCTGACGGGGTCTTCGTAGATCTCGCGCGGGGTGCCGAACTGCACGAGCGCGGCCGTGATCGAGGACGCCGACATGGGTGGCCATCGTCATCGCCTCGATCTGGTCATGGGTCACGTAGAGGAAGGTCGCGCCCAGATCGCTGTGGATGCGCTTCAGCTCGATCCGCAGGTCGGCGCGAAGCTTGGCGTCGAGCGAGGACAGCGGTTCGTCCATCAGGTAGATGCGCGGGTTGCGCACCAGGGCCCGACCGATGGACACGCGCTGCATCTCGCCGCCCGACAGGCGCGTGGCCTTGTTGTCGAGTTTGTGCGCGATCCGAAGGACTTCGGCGACTTCCTTCACCCGCTTGGCGATCTCGTCCTCGGGCCAGTTGCATGATCGGGCGAGCGCAGCGGGAAGGCGAGGTTGTCGCGCACGGTCAGGTGCGGGTAGAGCGAGTATTGCTGGAACACCATCGCCACGTCGCGCTGTGCGGGCATGTCGGCCAGGACGCGAGTGCGCCGTCGATCCGGACGTCGCCCGCGTCGGGCGCGTCGAGCCCGGCGATCAGGCGCAGCGTGGTGGTCTTGCCCGCGCCGGTCGGACCGAGCAGCACGACGAAGGCGCCGTCGGGGATGGTCATGCTGACGTTCTTCAGCGCCTGGGTCGTCGCCGTAAGCCTTTGACAATCCGTCCAGAACAACCTCAGCCATGGTGGACCCCCGCATTGGCGGCGGTGCGGAAGGCGCGGCCCGTGCCTTGCGTCGAAGAGCGACAGGGTCGAGGCGGTGAAGGTCAGCCCCACCGTCTCGCCCACCCGCGCCACCTGCCCCGACGGGGTGCGCGCCTTGATCGTGCCGTGCGGCGTGGAGAGCGTGACGATCTGGGTGGTGCCCAGATATTCCGTCGCCTCGATCCGGCCGCGATAGGGCGCCGCCGTCGGTCAGCATGACATGTTCGGGCCGGACGCCGAGCGACGAGCTTGCCGCCCGGCCGCCTCTTCCCGCAGTTCGGGCGTGGCGCATCGGCACGCCGCCCGAGTGTCACGGCGCGGTCGCCGGCGGCGGACAGCTGCCCTCGAAGCGCAGGAAGTTCATCGAGGGGCTGCCGATGAAATCGGCCACGAACATCGTCGCGGGGTGGTCGTAGATTTCCTGCGGCGTGCCGAACTGTTCGACAACGCCATGATTCATCACGACAATCTTGTCGCCCATCTGCATCGCTTCCAGCTGGTCATGGGTGACATAGACGGTGGTCGCCCCCATCCGGTCGTGCAGCGCGCGCAGTTCTTCGGCCATGTGCTCGCGAAACTCGGCGTCCAGCGCGCCGAGCGGTTCGTCCATCATGAAGGCCTTGGGATTGCGCACGATGGCGCGGCCAAGCGCCACGCGCTGGCGGTCGCCGCCGGACAGGCCGCCGACGGGCTGTCGAGGATGTGCTCGATGCCGAGGATCTTTGCCACCTCGGCCACCTTGGCCTGCACCTGCGCCTTGGGAAGCCCTTGGGAGACAAGGGGATAGCTGATGTTCTTGCGCACGTTCAGATGCGGGTAGAGCGCGAACATCTGGAAGACCAAGGCGATGTCGCGCTGGCTGGCGGGCTTCTGGCTGACATCCTCGCCGTCGATCAGGATCTCGCCGCTGGTCGGCAGTTCCAGCCCCGCGATCATGCGCAGCGTCGTGGTCTTGCCGCAGCCGGACGGGCCGAGCAGCATGAAGAACTCGCCGTCGCCCGATGGTGAAGGACGATCCCTTCACGGCGGTGAATGCGCCGAATTCCTTCCGCAGGTTGCGGATGACGATCTCGGCCAAGGCCCTACTCCGGAAAGTGGCTGGTGATGATGAACATCACCGTGCCGATCAGGGTGACGACGAAGCACCAGGTGAAGGCCCAGAGGAAGAAGGGCTGCATCAGCATGACGCACGCCCAAGCGCGATCAGGATGGTCGCCAGCATCTCCCACGGGCCGCGGCGGAACCGGGCGAGGCCGGACAGGAAACGGGTCATGTCCGGCCCTCCGCAGGCTGTCTGGAAAGCGTATGGCAGGCGTATGGCACGCGTATGGGTGTCTCGCGCATCATTTCCGCACCGCCCCGAAGGTGATGCCCGCGCAGCAGGTGTTTGCGCAGCAGGATGGTGAAGACCATCACCGGCAGCAGGAACAGCGTCGCCCCCGCCGCCACGGCGGGCCAGTCCTGCCCGCCGACCCCGATGATCGTGGGGATGAAGGGCGGCGCGGTCTGGGCGTTGCCCGAGGTCAGCAGGACGGCGAAGGCATATTCGTTCCAGGCGAAGATCAGGCAGAAGATCGCGGTCGAGGCGATGCCGGTCGCGGCCTGCGGCAGCACGACCTTGCGGAAGGCCTGAAAGCGGGTGTAGCCGTCGATCAGCGCGGCCTCTTCGTACTCGCGCGGGATCTCGTCGATGAACCCCTTCAGCAGCCAGACGGCGAGGCTGATGTTCACGCCCGGTGTAGAGCAGGATCATGCCCAGATGCGTGTCGCGACAGGCCAAGCTGGCGGAACATCAGGAAGATCGGGATCGCGACGGCGATGGGCGGCATCATCCGGGTGGAGAGGATGAAGAACAGAAGGTCATCCTTCAGCGGCACCCGGAAGCGCGAGAAGGCATAGGCCGCCAGCGTGCCGAGGAAGATCGAGAGGAACGTCGATCCGAAGCCGATGATGACCGAGTTCAGGAAGCGCTCGCCGAACTGCGACGGGCCGGTGATGACCTCGCCCCGGCGCTGCACGATCTCGTCGACGAAGTTCGTGGGCGGCGGCATGGCGGCCAGCTGTTCGGGCGTCGCGCGGGTGCGGTTGGTGAAGAGGTTGACGTAGCCTTCCAGCGAGGGCGAGAAGATCACCTTGGGCGGATAGCTGATCGAATCCGGCCCGGTCTTGAAGCCGGTCGAGATGATCCAGAGAAGCGGCAGCAGCGTGATGATGGTGTAGAAGATCGACCAGACCGGCCGCGACGCATCTTCGACAGCGCGCGACGGTTCGGTGACGGAATAGGCGCTCATCTTTCCTTCACCTTGTTCAGGGCCTTCACGTAGATCGAGGCGAGGCCGAAGACGGTGACGAACAGGATGATCGCGTAGGCCGAGCTGATAGCCGGTGCGCCATTTCTCGAAGGCTTCGCGCTTCAGCTCGATCGAGGTGAGCAGCGTGGTCGATCCCCGGCCCGCCGCCGGTCAGCTGCACGACCAGGTCGAACATCTTGAAGTTCTCGATGCCGCGGAACAGCACGGCCAGCATCAGGAAGGGCAGCACCATCGGCACGGTCATCGTCCAGAACTGCCGCCATTTCGAGGCGCGGTCGACCTCGGCCGCCTCGTAGATGTAGTCGGGGATGGAGCGCAGCCCGGCGAGGCAGATCAGCATGACGAAGGGCGTCCACATCCAGGTGTCGACGATCACGATGGCCCAGGGCGCGAGCGTGACCGAACCCGAGCATCGAGAAGGACGAGGCCGGGATGCCGGTGAAGAACTCGACCGCGTAGTTGCACAGGCCGATCTGCGGCTGGTAGAGGAAGGTCCAGAAGTTGCCGACGACGGCGGGCGACAGCATCATCGGCAGCACGATCAGGGTCGTCAGCAGGTCATTGCCGCGGAACTTGCGGTTGATCAGCCAGGCCAGCGCAAAGCCGATCAGCACCTGCAAGACGAGCGTCCAGAACAGGAAATGCGCGGTGGCCTGCATGGTGTGCCAGATGTCCGGGTCGGTCAGGATGCGCTGGTAGTTGCGCAGGCCGACCCATTTCACCTCGGCATTCGGCTTGTTGGCCGCGTAGTTGGTGAAGCTGAGCCGGATCGTCCAGATCAGCGGAAAGATGTTGATCGCCAGCAGCAGCAGGATCGTCGGCGTCACGAAAAGCCAGGCGATGGTGCGGTCGCTGAGGCCGCGCATCCGGCGGGCGACACCCTGCGGCGTGGCGCGGGCGAGACGGTCTGCGGGGCTGTCGAGCATGGGGATGGCCTTCGGATTTCGGTTCGCGCAGCTTACGCGAAAGACGGCGGGGTGAACCCCGCCCTACACCGGGGGTAGGGCGGGGTTCACCCCGCCATTCGGGAGAGGGTGAGGCGCGCCGCTTGGCCCGGCGCGCCCCGGTCGGTGTTCGGGATCAGAGCTTGCCTTCGTCCTCGAACACCTCGGTCCAGTCGGCGACCAGGCCGTCCAGCGCTTCCTGCGCCGTGCCGGTGCCCGCAACGACATAGTCATGGAAGCGCTTCTGCGACGCCTGCAGCAGCGAGGCATAGGCCGGTTCGGCCCAGAAGTCCTTCACGATGGCCATGCTGTCCAGGATAGGTCTGGGCATAGGGCTGGCTGGCCGCGAAGCCCGGATCTTCGACCACCGAGCGAAGCGCCGAGTAGCCGCCCATCGTCCACCACTTCTGCTGGACTTCGGGCTGCGCGAACCACTTGATGTATTCCAGCGCCGCGTCCTGCTTGTCGGAGTAGGACACGACCGAGATGCCCTGCCCGCCCAGCTGCGCGAACCGCTCGCCGTTCGGACCGGCCGGGTTGACCAGATAGCCGGTCTTGCCGCCGCCCACGTTGGGATCGACCTCGAAGCCCGGCCAGGTGAAGGCGAAGTTCATCTGCAGCGCGACCTGGCCCGATTTGTAGGCGTCGATGCCTTCGCCCATGTAGCTGTTCGAAGCGCCCGGAGGCGTGCAGCAATCGTAGAGCGACTTGTAGAACTCCAGCCCCTCGACCGCGCCGGGCGAGTTGACGAAGCCCTGCCATGTCATAGGGCTTTTCGGGGTTGTCGTACTTGAAGCCGAAGCTGTAGAGCACGTCCATCACGCCCATGGTGATGCCTTCCGAGCCGCGCTCGGTGTAGATCGAGGCGCCGTAGACGGTCTTGCCGTCGATCTCGCGGCCCTGGAAGAACTCGGCGATCTCCTTGAGTTCGGCGAAGGTCTGCGGGCGGCGTCAGGTCGCGGCCGTACTTTTCCTTGAAGGCGGCCTGGATTTCGGGGCGCTCGAACCAGTCCTTGCGGTAGGTCCAGCCGACGACGTCGCCGAAGGCGGGCAGCGACCAGTAGTTCGGCGTGCCCTTCGGCCATTCGGAATAGCCGGTCACGGTGGCGGGCACGAAGTCGTCCATGTCGATGCCGTTGGCCGCGAAGAAGTCGTTCAGCTTGACGTAGTGGCCGCTTTCCGCGCCCGCGCCGATCCACTGGCTGTCGCCGATCATCAGGTCGCACAGCTTGCCGCCCGAGTTCAGCTCGTTCAGCATCCGGTCGGCGAAGTTGGTCCAGGGCACGAATTCGAACTTCATCTTGTGGCCGGACTGCGCCTCGAAGTCCTTGCTCAGTTCGACAAGCGCGTTGGCCGGGTCCCAGGCGGCCCAGCACAGGGTCAGGTCTTCGGCCTGCGCGGCATTGGCCGCGAGCCCGAGAGCCATGGCAGCAGCAGACGCCGCCAGATAATGCGATCTCATTGCAGTCCTCCCTTGGTTGATGTCGGGGCCGTTCCCGAATCCCTGCGGCCCTCTGTCTTGACGCTACGATAGCCAGCCCTGCGTGGTCCTGTCCACAAGTTTCTGAGGTACGTCCCTCATTTGTGGTCAGACCACATGCGAGCGTGTGAGGCCACCCATATTTACTATATTTCTCAACGTGTTGCAGTCGCAACTCAGGCCAGAAGCGCATCCGGGTCGGGCAAGGTTTCCGGCAGGTTCTCGCGGATCACGATCTCGATCCGGATCTGTTCCTGCGACGAGACGATGGGAACCCGGTCGGTCTTCGCCCGCAGCACCCGCAGGGCCGAGCGTACGACGTGGCCCACGTTCTGCGTGATCACCGCATCCATCGTCCCGGCCGTCAGCGCGGCGCGGGCGTGCGGGGTCAGTTCGTGGCCGATCACGACACCCCGCCCGGCAAAACCTGCCTCCCGCACCGCCGTGGTCAGCGCCCGCTGCCCGCCGCCAAGGCTGTAGATGCCGCCGACATCCCCACGCCCCAGACCCTCTGCCACGACCTGTTGCAGCAGGCCCGCCTGCCCGTGCGTCTCGAGCGAGGGCAGAACCTCGATCTGCGGAAAGCGCGCCAGCATCACCTCGTCGAATCCCAGCCGCCGCTCGATGCTTTCGCGCAGCAGCATGGAGTCCGACAGGACCATGACCTTGGCCGGAGAGGGACCGAGGAACCGGCCCATGAGCACCGCTGCCGTCCGCCCCGCCGCCCGGTTGTCGATGCCGACGAAGTGATCGCGCTCGGTGTTCGGCAGGTCCGAGACCAGCGCCACCACGGCCAAGCCCTTGCTTTTCAGGGCGCGGATCGCGTCGCGCAGGATCGGCGTCTCGGGTGCCATCACCGCCACGCCCACCACGCCCTTCGTCCGGCAAACCTGCCAACAGATGCGCAAGCGCATGGGGATCCTCTGCCGGAAAACGGCGCAACACGACATCCGTCCGCGCGCTGACCGACAGCCGGTCGGCCTCGGCCAGCGCGTCGAGCAGCGTCGCGGTGAACTGGCTGTCGGTGTCGGGCAGCACGAAGGCCAGGCGATAGTCGCGCTGCCGCGCAAGGTTCGCCGCCGCCACGTCGCGGACATAGCCGATCCGCGCGATGGCATCCTGCACCGCCTGGATGGTCTTGGCCCGCACGCCCGGACGCGCGTTCAGCACGCGGTCCACGGTCGCAAGGCTTACCCCCGCCTCGCGGGCGATGTCGTTGACGGTGGGTCGCATGTCCCTCTCCCTGAGCGCCGACTATCGGCACAAAGGATGAGGTACGTCAATCATTCAGCGCTTGCCGTAGTAAAGCCCCACCACATGCTCGGCCTCGGCGAAGAACAGCCAGCGCGCCGTGAAGGCACCCAGCAGATGGAAGGCGAGCGCAAGCGCGATCCCCGCAGCGTTCGGCGCAAGCCAGAGGACCGGGGCGGGCAAGGCGAGCGCGGCCAGAGCGATCAGCCGAAGCTTTGCGGCATGACGGCGCCCGACCACATGGATCATCTCGCGCATCACATAGCTGTCCGCCGTGTGCCCCGCCTCGAAGAGGCGCGGCACGCCGATGGCCCCCAGCCCCGTCGCCGTCGCCATGGTGGACCCCCGCGCGCCGAAGCGCCCGTCTCCCGCCCTCCAGGACCCCGCGAGCCACAGAACCAGCACCAGGCTTGCCCCCGCCGCAAGCCCCGGCAGCGGTGCCAGGATCGCACCGCCACTGAGCGCGAAGAGCACGAAGGTCACCGGCACCGACCAGTGGTTCCAGCGCGGGACGGTTGCAAGCTGGGCATAGATCATCGCGGTGCAGAGCACGGTCAGAAGGCAGAGCCCCGCCGCCAGCAGCCCCAATGCCCCCGGCGCAGCCCCTCCGACAGCGCCAAGCGCCACGGGCGCCGTGGCCAGCAATGCGGCACAACTCGCCCAGGCCTCTCGCGACAGCCAGCTCGTCCGCCACTGGGTGAAGGCGCGCAGCGCGCGCTCGGGCCGGCCGAGGTGCAACGTCGAAGACAGCAGCCCAACGATCGCGAAGGCATAGCCTGCGCCGAAGGCCAGCAGCGCGCCCAGCCCGGCTGGACGCACCGCGCCGATGTTCAAGAGGAACAGCAACCCCAGCCCCAGACCCGAGAGCACGGTGAAGACAATGACCGACCGCGCGGGATGCATCAGATCTTCCCCAGCACCCGGTCGAGCCAGCCTGCGAAACCTGTCGCCTGCAAGTCCAGCAGCGGTGCCAGCACCGATGCCTCCTCGCGCGCATCACGCATCCGGGGCGGCAGGTACTTGTTGGCGGGCTTGGTCCCCAGTTCCGGCATCAGGTCATATCCGCCGCGCGCGGCGACCAGCCGGCTGACCTCGCTCTGCGGGTCCGACAGGTCGCCGAAATGCCGCGCCCCCGTGGGACAGGTGCGCACGCAGGCGGGCTCGCGGTCGTCCTCGGGCAGGTTCTCGTTATAGATCCGGTCGACGCAGAGCGTGCATTTCTTCATCACCCCCGCCGCCGCATCCAGTTCCCGCGCGCCATAGGGGCAGGCCCAGGCGCAGAGGCCGCAGCCGATGCAGGCGCTCTCGTTCACCAGCACGATCCCGTCCTCGGCCCGCTTGTAGCTGGCCCCCGTGGGGCAGACCGTCACGCAGGGCGCATCCGAGCAATGCAGGCAGGAGCGCGGGAAGTTCACGATCTGCGCGGGGCCGTCCGCAGGCTGCACCTCATAGGTATGGACCCGGTTCAGAAAGGTGCCCGAGGGGTCGGCCCCATAGGCGTCCTGATCCGACAGCGGCACGCCATAGCCCTGGTCGTTCCAGCCCTTGCAGGCGGTGACGCAGGCATGGCAGCCCACGCAGGTGTCGAGGTCGATCACCAGCCCGAGTTGCTTTTCCACATGTGCCGGCAGCGCCGTCATGCCCCGCCCTCCCCGCTTGCGCCCAGGGATGTTCGAACATCCTTGGCAAAACTCTTCGAAGAGTTTTGCGCGCCCACGCCGGGTGGTTCGTCCAGGGCACCAAACTGCGGCAGGGACTCGTCCTGCCGCGCCACCTTCTCGATCCGCACGCGCAGGTCGAACCACGCCGCCTGCCCCGTGACCGGATCGGAGTTGGACCAGCGCATCCCGTCGCCCTTCTCGGGCAGCAGTTCGGAGATCAGGTGGTTCAGCAGGAAGCCCTTCGTCGCCTCTGGTGCGTCGGCGTCCAGCGCCCAGGCCCCCTTGCGCTTGCCGATGGCGTTCCAGGTCCAGACCGTGTTCTCGTTCAGCGCGGCCATATGCGCGACCGGCACCACGATCTCGCCCGAGGGCGAGGTCACGCGCGCCCAGTCGCCCTCGGCAAAGCCCTGTTCCACCCAGACCTTCGTCGGCACATAGAGAAAGTTCCGCCCCGTGATCTGCCGCAGCCAGGCGTTCTGCGATCCCCAGGAATGGTACATGTGCATCGGTCGCTGCGTCAGCGCGTGCAGCGGATAGCCGCTCGGCCCCGTCGTCGCCGAAGGGCGGATACCAGACCGGCAGCGGGTCCATCGCCTGCCTGCAGGCGCGCCCGCATCGCCTCGGGCGGTTGCGGATGGGTGCGCCCCTCGGCCGCCAACTGGAAGCGGCGCATCGGCTCGGCATAGACCGAAAAGAGATAGGGCTGCGGCGTCTCGTAGAAGCCCATCGCCACGGCCCAGTCCTGATAGGCGGCGTTCCACGGCTTGTAGTAGGCGGCCTCGTCCGGCACATGCGCCTGGAAGAAGCCGCCATTGGCGATGTAGGCGTCAAGCTGCCCCGGATTGGGCGCGCCGCGCCCGGTCTCGTCGCCATTGCCGCGAAAGCCCATCAGCGGCCCGATCCCCGGACGGCGCTGGTGGCGCACGATGTAATCGGCGTAGTCGGCGTAAAGCGCCTTGCCTTCGGCATCGACGAAGCCCGGCAGGCCGAGGCGCGCGCCAAGGTCGATCAGCACCGACTGGAAGCCGCGCACGTCGCGGTCGGGCTCGGTCACCGGCCAGCGGATTGCATCGCCCGCCGCCCCCGGCTCGCTGATCGGACGGTCGAGCAGGCTGATGCAGTCGTGCCGCTCCATGTAGGTCGTGTCGGGCAGGATCAGGTCGGCATAGGCCACCATCTCGGAGGCATAGGCGTCGGAGTAGATGATGCGCGGGATGACGTAGTCGCCGTTCGCGTCGGTGTCCGTCAGCATCTCCATCACGGCGGCGGTGTTCATCGACGAGTTCCACGCCATGTTCGCCATGTAGAGAAACAGCGTGTCGATCCGGTAGGGATCGCCCGCATGGGCGTTGGGGATGACCATGTGCATCATCCCGTGGGCCGAAAAAGGGTTCTCCCAGGAAAACGCCTTGTCGATCCGCGCGGGGCTTCCGTCGGGTCGCAGCGCGAGTTGTTCGGGGGTGCGGACATAGCCGAGATGCGGGCCGGAGAGGGGCTTGCCCGGCACCGCCTCGAAATGCGGGGTCGGGTGCGCCTCCATCGGCTTGGGGTATGGCGGCTTCAGGCGGTAGCCGCCGGGGGTCTCGACCGCGCCCAGCAGGATTTGCAGCAGGTGCAGCGCGCGCGCGGTCTGGAAGCCGTTGGAATGGGCCGAGATGCCGCGCATCGCGTGGAAGCTGACGGGGCGGCCGGGCATCGAGCTGTGGTGGTCGCCCCGGAAATCGGTCCACTCCCGATCGATCACGATGGCCTCGTCGAAGGCCACGCGCGCGAGGTCCGCCGCCAGCGCGCGGATGCGGCGGGCCTCGATTCCGACGCGCTCCGCCACCGCCTCGGGCGCGTAGTCGGGCGCAAGGTAGCGCTCGGCAAGGTGCTGGAACACGGTGCGGTGGCCTTGGTACACCGCGCCGAGGTCGGGCTGCACGCCCTTGCCGTCCCAGCTTGCGGGCATCCCTGTCCGGCGGTCGATGACGAAGGGCTGGCTTTCGGCGTTGCGCAGGAAGAGGCCCTTCGTCGGCCCCTCGGTCTCGTCCACGAGGTAGGCCGCGTTCGTCCAGCGCGCGAGGTAGTCGAGGTCGATCTTCCCCGCCTCCAGCAGGCAATGGATCAGCGACAGGATCAGCAGGCCGTCCGTCCCCGGCGTGATGCCGAACCAGTCGTCGGCCACGGCGTTATAGCCGGTGCGGATCGGGTTCACCCCGATCACCCGCGCACCGCGTTCCTTGAGACGTCCCAGCCCGATCTTGATCGGGTTGCTGTCATGGTCCTCGGCCACGCCGAACATCACGAACAGCTTCGTGTGCTCCCAGTCCGGCTGCCCGAATTCCCAGAAGGCGCCGCCGATGGTATAGATGCCCGCCGCCGCCATGTTGACCGAGCAGAAGCCGCCATGCGCGGCGTAGTTGGGCGTGCCGAACCCCTGCGCCCAGAACCCGGTCAGGCTTTGCGACTGGTCGCGCCCGGTGAAGAAGGCGAGCTTTTCCGGCGCCGTCTCGCGCAGCGGCTTCATCCAGGCGACGGCCGTTTCCAGCGCCTCGTCCCAGCTGATCTCCTCGAACGCGCCCGAGCCGCGCGGGCCGACGCGGCGCAGGGGCGCGCGCAGGCGCGAGGGCGCGGTGATCTGCTTGATCCCGCTCGCCCCCTTGGCGCAGAGCACGCCCTTGTTCACCGGATGGTCGCGGTTGCCCTCGATATAGGTGACCTTTCCGCTCGTCAGATGCACGTTGATCCCGCAGCGGCAGGCGCACATGTAGCAGGTGGTCTTGCGCACCTCGTCCGAGACGAAGGGAGAGGTGTCGAGGGCGGGCTGGCTCACATCAGGCTCGCAGAGATCGGTCGGTCGGGTGGAGTGTGGCGGGGTCGGATGTTCCTGACCAGCCCAAAACGGCGGAACGGTTTTCCGTTTGCGACGCAGGCAGTGGAATGTTCTTGCGGAATTGCGGTCAAAGCAGCGTCCTGATCAGACCGAGCGCGGCGAGGAAGGCCAGGAGCAGGATCGCGAAGCGGCGAAACTCTTGCGGTTCGGCCTTGAAGAAATGCCGCCCGCCCAGCCAGATGCCCAGCATCATCAAAGGCAGCGCCATTGCCGTGGCCACAAGACTGTCCCGCGTGATCAGCCCATGCGACCACAGCAACGGGGCCGTCCACAGGTCGAGGGCCGCGAAATAGGCGATCAACGTGGCCCGGAACGCCGCCGCCGCAATGGGCTGCGACGGCGAAGAACACCGCCACCGGCAGCCCCCCCGCCCCGGCGGCATTCGCCATGCCCGAAACCAGCCCCGTCACGGCATGGGCGGCGCGCCCGGCGCTGTGCGCCATCGTCCAGCCGCGCAAGAGGATCGCGCACATCACCAGCACGTAGACCGAGATCACGACCCGCGCCGCATCCACCCCGATGCCCGTCAGAAGCCAAAGCCCCAGCGGCACACCGGCAAAGGCGCCCAGCATCAGGGGCGTGATCCGCCCCCAGTCGACATGGCCGCGCACGCCCCGCCACTGCTGGAAGGTCATCAGGAAGTCGAGGAAGGTCACCACCGCCACGAAGTTCAGCGGGTTCGTGACCAGGACGACGAGGCGATGATCAGCGCCGCCGACCCGAAGCCCGGAATAGCCCCGCACGAAGGCCGCGCCAAAGATCGCGACAGCCATCCAGAGCGCGGCCCATGGCCCAAGGTCGAAGGGCAGGCTCACGCCCCGGCCTGAACAGCCATGTCCGCCGGGTCGATCCCCGCCACCGCGACCGGCGTCTTCATCGCGTCGCGGCGGAACGGCTCGCCCAGTTCCTGGTTGAGCAGCACCTCGATCAAGGTGGTCTTGCCCGCCATCTGGTCGGCGATCGCCTTGCGCAGCGCCTCGGTCAGCTCCTCCATCGTCTGCGACCTGCACGCCCTTCAGCCCGCAGGCCTGCGCGATGCCGGCATAGCTGACCCGGTCGTTCAGCTCGGTCCCGACGAAGTTGTCGTCATACCACAGCGTCGAGTTGCGCTTCTCCGCGCCCCACTGGTAGTTGCGGAAGATCACCATGGTGATCGCCGGCCATTCCTCGCGCCCGATGGCCGTCATCTCGGTCACCGCGATGCCGAAGGCGCCGTCGCCGGCAAAGCCCACCACCGGCACGTCCGGGCAGCCGATCTTGGCCCCGATGATCGAGGGCAGGCCATAGCCGCAGGGCCCGAACAGGCCCGGCGCCAGGTACTTCCGCCCCTCCTCGAAGGTCGGATAGGCGTTGCCGATGGCGCAGTTGTTGCCGATGTCGGAGGAGATGATCGCCTCGCGCGGCAGCGCCGCCTGGATCGCGCGCCAGGCCATGCGCGGGCTCATCCAGTCGGGCTTGGCGCGTGCGCGCGCGCTCGTTCCAGGTCGTGCCCGGATCGTCATCCTCGTGATCCATGCGAGGAGAGCTGCTGCGCCCAGGCCGATTTCGTCTGCGCGATCAGCGCCTTGCGCTCCGACGCGTCCCGCGTCGCCCGCGCGTCGGCGCCAGCCGCGCGAGGATGCCCTCGGCCACCTTCCGCGCATCGCCGACGATGCCCACCGCGACCGGCTTGGTCAGCCCGATCCGGTCCGGGTTGATGTCGACCTGGATGACCTTCGCCGTCCTTCGGCCAGTAGTCGATGCCATAGCCCGGCAGCGTCGAGAACGGGTTGAGCCGCGTGCCCAGCGCCAGCACCACATCGGCCTTCGCGATCAGTTCCATCGCCGCCTTCGAGCCGTTGTAGCCGAGCGGCCCGGCAAACAGCGGATGCGAGCCGGGGAAGGCGTCGTTGTGCTGGTAGCCGCAGCAGACCGGCGCATCCAGCCGCTCGGCCAGCGCCATCGAGGCCGGGATCGCGCCTGCCAGCACCACGCCCGCGCCGTTCAGGATCACCGGGAACTTCGCGCTCGGACAGCAGCTTCGCCGCCTCGGCAATCGCCTCGTCCCCGCCCGAGGGCCGCTCGAACTCCACGATCTTGCGGCAGGTCGATGTCGATCACCTGCGTCCAGAAATCGCGCGGCACGTTGATCTGCGCGGGGGCGCTCGCGCGCTTGGCCTTCAGGATCACGCGGTTCAGCACCTCGGCGATGCGGGTCGGGTCGCGCACCTCCTCCTGATAGGCGACCATGTCCTTGAACAGCGCCATCTGCTCCACTTCCTGGAAGCCGCCCTGCCCGATGGTCTTGTTGGCGGCCTGCGGCGTCACCAGCAGCAGCGGCGTGTGGTTCCAGTAGGCGGTCTTCACCGGCGTCACGAAGTTGGTGATGCCCGGGCCGTTCTGCGCGATCATCATCGCCATCTTGCCCGGTGGCGCGCGCATAGCCGTCGGCCATCATGCCGCGCGTTGCCTTCATGCGCGCAGTCCCAGAAGCGTGATGCCCGCCTTGGGAAAGAGGTCCGAGATCGGCATGAAGGCCGAGCCGATGATCCCGAAGGCATGCGGCGATCCCGTGCATCTGCAGGACTTTGACGAAGGCTTCTTCGGTGGTCATCTTCATGGCGCGACTCCTGTCCGTCTCGGGCGGCATGGCCCGTCGCGGCGCAATCTACAGGGCCGCGGGGCGTAGGGCTTAGGGCCAGTGTCGAGGCCGCGATAGGTCCAGTCGCGAGCCCGCGCCGCGCATTCAGGCTTTGCGGTACATGCGTCAGTCGATATCGTTGTTACGAAACGGAAGCGGGCCCGGACCGAATGCAGAGATTTCTTGCGGGGATCGCGGCCCTTGCCGCAACGCTCTGGCTGGCGGGCTGCGCCACGCCGCCAACCGCCGTCCCGCGCGAGCATCGACGGACTCGCGCAGGCGATCCGCGCGCTCGGCCCCGAGGTTGATCCGGCCGAGGCCGCCCGCGCCGCCGAGATCGCCCATCTCTACCCGCTCGAACTGGCCAAGGCCTACGGCATCACCGACCCGCCGCTGATCCACAACGCCAAGGTCATCCGCGGCGAACGCCCGCGCGGGCTGTGCAACCACTGGGCCGAGGATCTGGAGCGGCGGCTGAAGGCCGAGCGGTTCCGCACGCTGCAGATCCACCGGGCGATCTCGCCGCCCTCGCCGTTCCGCATCATCCACCACACCGTCGTCATCAGCGCCCGCGGCGGCACGATCGACGAGGGCATCGTGCTCGATCCCTGGCGCAAGGGCGGCACGCTTGTTCTGGGCCCGCACGCCCGAAGACGACCACTACACCTGGCGGCCAAGGCATGAGGTGGTGAAGGAACTGCTGGCCGCCCAATAGCCTGCGGCCCTTCTGCACAGCGTTTCCTCCGAAACAGGTACCACTGGGGTCCGGGGGCATGCCCCCGGCGACCGCCCCCTCACCCCATCGCCCGCGCCAGTATGCCGATCCCCTCGGCGATCCGCGCCGCCGGGATCGAGGAATAGGCCAGCCGATAGTAGTTGCCCGGGCCGCCCTTCGGGGTCGAAGAAGGCCCGCCCCGGCTCGATCAGCACGCCCTCGCTCGCGCAGACCGCACCGCCAGCGTCCTCGGTATCCACCCCCTCGGGCGCGCGCATCCAGAAGCTCGACCCGCCAAAGCCGCCCGCCGCCGCCACCTCCAGCCCCTGCGCGCGGATCGCCTCGTCCATCACCTGCCGGCGGCGCCGGAAGGTCTGCTTCATGCGGTGGACCAGCGCGTCGTAATGCCCGAGCGACAGGAAATAGGCCGCCGTGCGCTGCACATGCCCGGGCGGATGGCGCAGCACGGCCACGCGCAGCGCGCGCGCCTCGCGGATGAAGCTTTCCGGACCCACCAGCTAGCCCAGCCGCAGCCCCGGAAAGATCGACTTCGAGAAGGACCCCGCATGGATCACCCGCCCCTCGCGGTCCAGCGACTTGAGCGAGGGCGAGGCGGGGGCGAGGTAGCTCATCTCGAATTCGTAGTCGTCCTCCACCACCACGAAATCGCGCCGCGACGCCTGCCTCCAGCAGGGCCATGCGGCGGGCCAGCGGCATGGTGGCATTGGTCGGGCTGTGGTGGCTCGGGGCGGCGAAGACCACGTCCACGCCCGGCGGAAGGCGCTCGGGCGGCAGGCCGTCGGCGTCCACGTCCACCTGCCGCACCTGCGCAGCCCGTCTGTTGCAGGATCGCGCGCAGGCCGGGATAGACCGGGTTTTCCAGCACCGCCCGCCGCCCCGGCCCCAGCAAGACCTGCGCCGCAAGCCACAGCGCCGTTCTGCGCGCCCATGGTGATCAGCACCTCATCCTCGCGCGCGGCGATGCCCCGGCGCGGCAGGATGTTGCGGCGGATGTATTCGATCAGCAGCGGGTCGTCGCGCTCCTGCCAGTCATCCGTCAGCGCCTCGAAATCGCGCCTGCCCGAGGGCGCGGATGGCGCAAAGCCGCCAGTTCTGGTGGTCGAACAGCGTGGCATCCGCCTGCCCGTAGATGAAGGGATAGGGATAGCTGCGCCAGTCGGCGGGCTTCGAGACGCTGACCGCGCGCGAGAAGCGGTGCCCGGCCAGCGCGCCGTAATCGACGGCCTCGACCCCGCGCATGTCCCTGCGCCGCGAATTCCGGCTGGCGCGGCGCGCCGTCCGAGACGAAATAGCCCGACCGCCCGCGCGCGGTCAGGTAGTCCTGCGCGACGAGGTCGGCATAGGCCAGCGTCACGGTGATCCGGCTGATCCCCAGATGCTCGGCCAGACCCCGGCTCGACGGCATCCGGTCGCCCGTGCGAAAGCGGCCCGACAGGATGCCCTCGGCCACCATCGCGCGGATCTGCTGCTGCAGCGTCCCGCCCGCCCCCGGCGTCAGGACAAAGCTTTCCGCCGGGATCGACATTCTGGCCTCATGCCGCTTTGCGTCTGGACTTACCCATAGCGCGGCAGCGGCACCCCTGCGTCAAGCGAAACCCGCACGACGTCCCGCCTCAGCCGAACACTCGCCCAAGCGCACCGTCGATCGCCTCGGTGATGTGGTCGATGTCGTCCGGCGTGGCGATCAGCGCGGGCGAGAGGCAGAGCGTGTTGTTCAGCCCCGGCAGCGAGCGGTTCGTCATCCCGATGATGACGCCCTGCGCCATGCAGTCGGCCACGACGGCCGCCACCTTCTTCTCGTCCGCCGGTTCCTTGCGTGGCGCGGTCCGCCACCAGTTCCGCCCCGCAGAACAGACCCTTGCCGCGCACCTGCGCCGATCACCCGGTGCTTCTCCGCCAGCGCCTGAAGGTTGTCGATCAGCCGCGCGCCCATCGCGGGTCGTGTTGTCCAGCAGGCCCTCGTCCTCGATGATCCGCATGTTCTCCAGCGCCGCCGCCGGCCCCGAGGTGCAGCCGCCGAAGGTGCGAGATGTCGCGGAAATAGCTCATCGGGTCGTCGGGATCGTCCTTGAACATCTCGAAGACGGCTTCGGTCGTCACCGTGCAGGAGATGGCCGCATAGCCCGAGGCAACGCCCTTGGCCATGGTCACGAAATCGGGCTTCACGCCGTAGTGCTGGTAGCCGAACCAGGTGCCGGTGCGGCCCACGCCGCAGACGACCTCGTCGATATGGAGCAGGATGTCGTACTTGCGCGCAGATCTCCTGCACGCGCTCCCAATAGCCCGCGGGCGGCACGATCACGCCGCCGCCTGCCGTCACCGGCTCCAGGCAGATCGCGCCGATGGTGTCGGGGCCTTCGCGCAGGATCACCTCCTCGATGGCATCCGCCGCCCGCTCGCCGTAGTTCGCGACGTCCCACTGCTTGCGGTATTCGAGGCAATGCGGCACCTCGACGAAGCCCGGCGTGAAGGGCCCATACTGCATCGCCCGCTGCGGCTGGCCGCAGGCCGACAGCGCGGTGATGGTGGTGCCGTGATAGTCGCGCTCGCGGTACAGGATCTTCGACTTCTTGCCCGCCATGGTGCCGGTGCGAGATCTGGCGCACCATCTTGAAGACCTTCTCGTTCGCCTCGGACCCCGAGTTGGCGTAGTAGACGCGGCTCATGCCCGGCATCTTCTCGATCAGGCGCTTGGCGAACATCGAGCCGGGAATGGAGCCCGGCCGAGCCGGCGAAGTAGCACATCCGCACCAGCTGGTCGCGCACCGCATCGGCGATGCTCTCGCGCCCGTAGCCGACGTTGACCGTCCAGACGCCGCCCGAGACGGCATCGAGATGCTCCTTGCCCTTGGCGTCCCAGACCCTCATGCCCTTGCCCTCGACGATGACGCGGGGGTCGATGGTCTCGAACGGCTTGTGCTGGATCAGGTGGTGCCAGACATGGGCGCGGTCGGCCTCGACCACGCCGCTCATGTCGTTCGTCAGGATGCTCGTGTCCATGTGAGTGGTCCCTTGCGCGAGGTCTGCCCGAAGGGCGACCGGATACCGCATCATCCGGGATCGGGGCGGCGCCGCTTAGGGCCAGAGCAGACGGGACGATAGCGCCAGTTCAGCAGCAGGGCGGGCGGGCGTGAAGAAGCACCGTCGCCTGTTCGGGCGAAAGGCGCATGAGTTTCATCAGCCAAGCCCTTGTCCTGGAAAGACGATCACGCATCGGCCTCTCCCCTCTCCCCGGTTCGCCGTGCCTGGATGATCTCGCCCAGGATCGACAGCGCAATCTCGTCCGGCGTGATGGCGGCGATGTTCAGCCCTGCCGGGGCCTTCACGGCCGCCAGCGCCTGCCGGTCGATCCCGTCGGCCGCGAGCCTGTCGGAGAGCGTCGCGAACTTGCGGCGGCTGCCGACGAAGGCGACATAGCCCGCGCCACTGGCCAGAGCCGCCCGCAACGCGGCCTCGTCGCCCCTGCCCTGCGTCGCGACCACGACGAAGCGTTGCGCCGCGCCACCCGTGTCAAGCGCGAAGCCGTCCTGCACGCGCTTCGACCTCCACCGCCGCGCCCGGCGCGCCGCAAAGGGTTCGATGCAGGTCGAACCGGGCGGCAAGCTCGGCCAGTGCGAGCGCGACCGGCCCCGCGCCGAAGATGACGAGGCGCGGTTGCGGCAATTCGGGTTCCACGAAGATGTCCATGGACCCATGGCTGGGGCAGCCGTTCCGGGCAAAGCGGATGCCGTCCCGCTCGTCCCCCGGTGACACGCCTTCGGCGGCGAGCAGGTCCTCGGGGCGCAGCGAGACGAATTGCGGTCGGCCCTGCGCCAGCGCGGCGATGGCCGCCTTCGACACCGCCGCGCGTGCGCAGCCGCCGCCCACCCAACCCTCGACCAATGTGCCATCGGCCAGGAGCAGCGCCTTGGCCCCCGGCTTGGCCGAGGTCGCGTCGACCGTGCGCACGATGGTGGCGACGGCAAAGGCGTGCCCTTCGGCGCGCAGGCGGCGCAGCTCGGACTCGAAGCGGTCTTGCGGCGCGGGTCAGGGTCATAGGCGGACAAGCTCCCGATCCAGGGCGGCAAGGTCTTGCAGGGTCGCCGCAGAGGCAAACAGGTCCAGATGCGGCAGGGCGGCGGCCATGCAGGCGGCGACAGGCGCATAGTCGCGCCAGCCCTTCAGCGGGTTCAGCCAGACGATCCGGCAGCCGCGCTTGCGCAACCGCGTCAGCGCCGCGTCAATTTGCTGCGAAGGGGCGCTGTCATAGCCGTCGGACAGGATCATCACCACCGTCCGCCCGTCGACGAAACGCCGGGCATAGCCGCGGGCGAACTGGTCCAGCGCGGCGGCGATGCGCGAGCCGCCGCCGAAGCCGTCCGCCAGCAGGGTGATGCGGTTCAGCGCGCGGAAGGGGTCGTCGTCGCGCAGCGCCTCGGTGATCCGCACGAGGCGGGTGTGGAACAGATAGGCATCCGCCGCATCGTCGGCCCGCATCAGCCCGGCGAGGAAGGCGAGGAAGGGGCGCGCATAAAGCGTCATCGACCCCGACACGTCGCAGAGCGCCGCGATCTTCACGGGCCGGTCGGGCCGCGCACGCCGGGCGAGCCGCAGCGGTTCTCCCCCTGTCGCAAGGCTTGCGCGCAGCGTCCGGCGCAGGTCGATCTGCGCGCCCTTGCGCGCCGCGCGGCGACGGCGCGAGCGGCGGTCGCGGATCGCGGCCCCAAGGCGGCGGGCGACCGCCTCGGCCTCGCGGATGTCCTCGGGCGAGACGACCTCGCGCAGGTCCTTCTTCATCAGGTTGGTGACGGTCGAGGCGACCATCCGCCCTTCGCCGCCTGCCTCGGCCTCGCCCCCCGCGCCATCGGGGGCCTCGGGCGTGCCGCCCTGCCCGGCTTCCGGCCCGCCCGGCGCGTGGCCCGAGCGGGTGTGCTTCGGCACGGCCTTCGGTCCCGAGGGGATCACCTTCTGCCGCACGCGCCCGCCGTTGCATCCAGTAGCTGTCGAACAGCGCGTCAAAGCGCGCGGCCTCGTCGACGCTCCCCGCGCAGACGGATTTGAGCGCGAGGCGAACCGGGGCCGTTTCGGCGGACCCGATCACCGCCAGTGCGCGCAGCGCCGTCTCGGTCTCGGCCACGCCCAGCCGGAAGCCGTGTGCCCGCAGATGCGCCATGAACCCCGCCAGCCGCGCGGCGGGGCCGGGATCGCGGGCGGCGAAGCGGGTGACGCGGGTCATGCCGCCTTCCCCGCAAGCCGTTGCGCGAGTTCGGTGGGAACCTGCGCGCGGTCCGACTGGGTTTTCAGCAGGGTGGCGAGCGTCGCCTGCAACCGCGCGGGGTCTTCGGTCAGGTCATTGACCCCAAGCCCCGCCAGCGCCGCCGCGAAATCCAGCATCTCGGCCACGCCGGGCTTCTTCTCGAGGTCCTCCTTCCGAAGCGCCTGCACGAAGGCCACGATCTGGCGCGCGAAGCGGTCCTCCACCTGCGGCAGGCGGGCCTTGAGGATGGCCAGTTCCGTCTCGCGGTCGGGATAGTCGACATGGGCATAGACGCAGCGGCGGCGCAGCGCGTCGGAAAGGTCGCGCGTGCCGTTCGCGGTCAGCACGACGATGGGGCGGGTCGTGGCGCGGATGGTGCCAAGCTCGGGCACGGTGATCTGGAAGTCGGACAGGATTTCCAGCAGATACGCCTCGAACTCCTCATCCGCGCGGTCGATCTCGTCGATCAGCAGAACCGGGGCGACGGGCTGGCGAATGGCGCGCAGCAGCGGGCGTTCCAGCAGGAACTCCTCCGAGAAGATGCGCGCCTCGACCGCGCGGCCCGTCTCGCCCGCCTCGGCCGAGGCGCGGATGGCGAGCAACTGGCGCTGGTAGTTCCATTCATAGATCGCCTGCGACGCGTCCAGCCCTTCGTAGCATTGCAGGCGGATCAGTTCGGTGCCCCGCGCCAGCGCAAGGGCGCGGGCGACCTCGGTCTTGCCCACCCCCGCCGCGCCTTCCAGCAGGATCGGCCGGCCAAGCGAAATGGCGATGTGCAGCGCCATGGCAAGGTCGGGCGAGGCGACATAGCCCTGCCCGGCGAGGTCCTGCGCAAGCTGTTCCCAATCGGTCATGGCATGGCGGGGCATCGCCGCCCCGCCCCCCTTTCAGCCATGCAGGCCAAGCTGGTTGGCGATCTTCCAGATGCGCCAATGGTCGTGCGGCATGTGCGATTGGCGCAAGCCGAACGCCCGGAAGGCATCGTGCACCGCGTTGGAGAACGCCGGAACCCCGCCCACGTTCGGGCTTTCGCCCACCCCCTTCGCCCCGATGGGATGGTGGGGCGAGGGCGTTTCGGTGAAGTCGGTGGTGTAGTGCGGCGTCTCCCACGCGGTCGGGATGAAGAAGTCCATCATCGTCGAGGTCTTGTGGTTCCCCAACTCGTCATAGGCGATCTCCTGCCCCATCGCGATGGCCAGCGCCTCGGTCAGTCCGCCATGCACCTGCCCCTCGATGATCATCGGGTTGATCCGCGTGCCGCAATCGTCCAGCGCGTAGAACTGCCGGATCTCGTGAACGCCGGTATCCACGTCGATCTCCATCACGCAGACATAGGCGCCGAAGGGATAGGTCATGTTGGGCGGGTCGTAGTAGCTGACCGCCTCCAGCCCCGGCTCAAGCCCCGGAATGGCCTGGTTGTAGGCGGCAAAGGCGATGTCCTTCATCGTCTTGAACCGCTCGGGCGCGCCCTTGACCACGAAGCGGTCGATGTCCCATTCCAGATCGCCGTCATGCACTTCCAGCAGATAGGCCGCGATCATCTGCGCCTTCGCCCTGATCTTGCGCCCCGCCATCGCCGTCGCCGCCCCCGCCACGGGGGTGGAGCGGGAACCGTAGGTGCCAAGGCCGTAGGGCGCGGTATCGGTGTCGCCCTCCTCGATGGTGATGCTGTCGGCGGGCAGGCCGATCTCGGTCGCAAGGATCTGGGCGAAGGTCGTGGCGTGCCCCTGCCCCTGGCTGATCGTGCCAAGCCGGGCGATGGCGCTGCCGGTGGGGTGGATGCGGATCTCGCAGCTGTCGAACATGCCCATGCCGAGGATGTCGCAGTTCTTGACCGGCCCGGCACCCACGATCTCGGTGAAGTGGGTCAGGCCGATGCCCAGAAGCTTGCGCGTCTTGCCCGCCTTGAAGTCGGCCGACCCGCTGCGCCTGTTCGCGCCGCAGCCCTTCGTAGTCCACGGCCTTCAGCGCCTTGGTCCAGGCGGTGTGGTAATCGCCCGAGTCGTATTCCCACCCCAAAGCCGAGTGATAGGGAAACTGGTCCTTGCGGATGAAGTTCTTCGCCCGAAGCTCTGCCGCGTCCATCCCCAACTCGATGGCCAGAACCTCGATCATCCGCTCGATGAAATAGGCGGCCTCGGTCACGCGGAACGAACAGCGATAGGCCACCCCGCCGGGGGCCTTGTTGGTATAGACCCCGTCCACGCCGACGTAAGCCACGGGAATGTCGTAGCTTCCCGTGCAGATGTGGAAGAAGCCCGCCGGAAACTTCGTCGGGTCCGCGCAGGCGTCGAAAGCGCCATGGTCGGCAGTGACATGGCAGTGCAGTCCGGTGATCTTGCCGTCCTTCGTCGCGCTGATCCGGCCCTTCATCCAGTAGTCGCGGGCAAAGGCGGTGGCCATCAGGTTGTCCATCCGGTCCTCGATCCACTTCACCGGCTTGCCGGTGACGATGGAGGCGACGATGGAGCAGACATAGCCGGGATAGACGCCGACCTTGTTGCCGAACCCGCCGCCGATATCGGGCGAGACGACGCGGATGTTGTGCTCCTCGATCCCCGAGAGGATCGCGGCGACGGTGCGCACCACGTGCGGGGCCTGGAAGGTGCCGTAGACCGTCAGCTTGCCGTTCACCTTGTCCATGCTCGCCACGCAGCCGCAGGTCTCCAGCGGGCACGGGTGGGTGCGGTGGTAGTAGATCATCTCCTCGGCCACGACCTCGGCCGCGCCGATGGCCTCGTTCGTCGCGGCCTCGTCGCCCGCTTCCCACAGGAAGATGTGGTTCGGGTGCTTGCGCGGTCCGTGCGCCCCCGCGGTCTGGCCCGCGAGATCCTCGCGCAGCACGGTCGCGCCCGGCTCCAGCGCCTTGAACGGGTCGACGATGACGGGCAGTTCCTCGTAATCCACCTCGACCAGTTCGATGGCGTCGGCGCAGACGTAGCGGTCGGTCGCCACGACAAAGGCCACCTCCTGCCCCTGGAACAGCACCTTGCCGTCGGCCAGCACCATCTGCTTGTCGCCCGCAAGCGTCGGCATCCAGTGCAGGTTCAGCGGCGCGAGGTCGGCCGCCGTCAGCACGGCGATCACGCCGGGCAGCGCCTTGGCGGCATCGGCGTTGATGCTTTTCACCCGCGCATGGGCATAGGGCGAGCGGACGAAATCGCCGTGCAGCATGCCGGGCATCTTGATGTCGTCGACATAGTTGCCCTTGCCTTGCGTGAAGCGCACATCCTCGACCCGCTTGCGCGAGGTGCCGAGGCCCTTGAGCTTGGCGATGCGGTCATCGGGGGACAGGTCGTTCATTCGGCGGCCTCCTTCGACGCGTTGATCTGGCTGGCAGCGGCGAGGATCGCCTTGACGATGTTCTGGTAGCCGGTGCAGCGGCAGAGGTTGCCGGCCATGCCGAAGCGCACGTCCTCTTCGGTCGGGACTGGGATTTTCGATGCAGCAGACGATGCGCGCGGGTGATCATGCCCGGCGTGCAATAGCCGCATTGCAGGCCGTGATGCTCGCGGAAGCTCTGTTGCAGCACATGCAGGTTGTCGGGCGAGCCCAGCCCCTCGATCGTGGTGATGGTGGCCCCGTTCGCCTGCGCGGCAAAGACGGTGCAGGACTTCACCGACTTGCCGTTCATGTCCACGGTGCAGGCCCCGCAATGCGAGGTCTCGCAGCCCACATGCGGGCCGGTGATGTTCAGCTTCTCGCGCAGGAGGTAGATCAGCAGTTCGCCTTGGCTCGGCCATCAGGTCGTGCTGTTCGCCGTTCACGGTCAGCGAGATCGGCATCTTCTTGGGCATGGTGTGATCCTTCTCAGGCGCGCGACAGGGCGCGCGTGATGGCGCGGCCGATGACGATGCCGGCGACATGCCGCTTGAATTCCGACAGGGCCGCGGTTGTCGCCCGACGGGTTGATGTCGTCGAGCGCCGCCGCGACAGCGGCCTTGACCGCCGCCGCATCGCCTGCGGTGCCCACCAGCGCTGCCCCGGCGGCGGCCGAGAACACGGGCGTGTCGGAGAGGTTCGTCATGGCGACCGAGGCGGCGGTGACGCGCCCGCCCGACTTCGTCACCAGCGCCGCGCAGGCCGCCGTCGCGTAGTCGCCGATCTTGCGCTTCTGCTTCTCGTAGGCGTAGCCGCCCGAGGGGACGCGGGAAGCTGATCTTGCGTCAGGATCTCGCTGTCGTCGCGCGCCGTGACATAGGCCGACTGGTAGAAGTCGCGCGCCTTCACCGTCGCGGCTGCCATCCGGTCCGACCAGCGTGAAGGTCGCGTCGAGGCATTGCATCAGCCCCGGCATGTCGTTGCCCGGATCGCCGTTGGCGACATTGCCGCCGACGGTGCCCATGTAGCGCACCTGCGGGTCGGCGATCTGCAAGGCCGCCTCGCGCACGATCGGCGCGGCCTTGGCCAGCGCCTCGCTCGCGATCAGCTCGTGCTGCGTGGTCATCGCGCCGATGGTGACCGCGCCGCCCGAGACCGTGATCCCCTTCAGCTCGCCGATGTCCTGAAGGTCGACCAGATGCTCGATCGACGCCATGCGCAGCTTCATCATCGGGATCAGGCTGTGCCCCCCCGCGATGACCCGCGCGTCATCCCCATGCTCGGCCAGAACGCCCAGCGCAGCCCTTCAGGTCCGCCGGTCGATGATACTCGAACGCCGCTGCGATCATGTGCTCCTCCCAAAGCGGTGCGGTTGTGACCCGCACTGCGCCGATGAGAGCAACCGCGCCGCGAGTTTCCCCAGCGGCGGCGCAACGAAGCGGGCGGAGATTTGCACGAGTTGCGCGCTGGCTGCACGAAACGCGAATGCGCTAAAGGCCAAGCGCCTCGCGCACCGCTCCGAGGTTCGAGCGGCTGACCGGCACCTTCATGGGAACGCCGCCGCCTTCGAAGTAGAGCACACCTGTGTCCTTCATCCGCTCGAACCCCGTCACGAGGCGCGGGTTGACGAGGTAGCTGCGATGCACCCGCAGGAAGCCCGAAGGGGCCAGCCGCCGCTCTGCCTCCGAGATCGACCAGGGGCAGAAGAGCCGTTCCGTGCCGTGATAGGCCATCGTGTAATGCCCCTCGGCCCGCAGCGCCACGACTGCCCCGCCGTCGAGGAAGAAGATGCGGTTCTCGCGTTCATAGGGAATGCGCGTGGCAAGCGGCTCGGCGGGCGCAGACGGCGCCGCGGGCGGGTCGTCGGGCAGCGGGTTGGGTGGCACATCCGCCTCCTCGGCCCGGGCGAAGGTCACGCCCGTCAGCAGGAAGGCCGCCGAAATGACGAAGGCGCTGAGTGTGACCAGCATGGCGAGGCTCTCGTTGCCGATGATCGGCCCCGCCCCCGCCGCCGACCCGTCCTGCCGGAACCCGGTCCCCGCCATGGCGAGGAAATGGACCGAGAACACCGCCAGCCCGAAGCCGACCGTGCCGAGCAGGATGTTCGCCCGCCCCCGCTCGCTATAGGCCAGCCAGACCGCCGCCACCGACAGCGCGATGGAGGCAACGAGCGCCAGCCCGACGCCCAGCGGCGTATAGACCGGGCGGCACAGCTCCATCCCCGACATGCCGATGTAGTGCATGATCGGGATGCCCACGCCGATCACCACCCCCGCCCCGGTGATCGTGACCGGCGTACGCGGCAGGAAATGCAGCATCAGCAGCGCGATCCCCGTCAGCAGGATCGCCACCAGCGCCGAGATCAGCGTGATGAGGGCATCGTAGTAGTAGAGGAACGGCAGTTGCAGCCCGAGCATGGCGACGAAATGCATCGACCAGATGCCGCCGCCCAGCGCAACCGCCGCCATCGACACGACCACCTTGCGCCGCGCGGGCGGCAGCGCATTCGCCCCGCGCGTCAACGACAGGCCGGTGAACCCCGCCATCATCGCCACCGCAAGCGATGCGAGCACAAGGCGCAGGTCATGCGCAGCCTCGATCATCCGGCGGGCCTCCCCTCCCTTGGGCCGTGCGCGGCACGACCCTGCGGTGAAGCTAGCACGGCGGGGCGATGGAATCGCAAGGGTGAAGCGTCGCGGGGCTCAGGCGGCGGCCACGAGGATGCCGGTCAGCGCCTCGTCCGGCAAGACGACCGGATTCGCGGCCATCGACGAGGCGACCCGTGCCGCCTCGACGATCTCGGCATGGTCCTGCGCCCGCACCCCCAGTTCGGCCAGACCCGGCAGGCCCGCCTTGCGCGACCAGCGATGCAGGGCGAGGGCACCATCCGTTTCCTCGTGCAGGGCGCGCGCCAGCAGCGCATCCACCTCGGCCAGGCGGTGTGCAACCGGCCCCGAGGGAATCGCGGCGCGGTTCGCCTCGATCACGAAGGGCAAAAGCGTGCCGCAGATCGCGCCATGGGCCGCGCCCGTCATCCCGCCGATCACGCCCGCGAAGCCATGCACGGCCCCCAGACCCGCATTGGCCAGCGCGATCCCGCCCGTCAGGCTGACCCAGGCCAGCGCATCGCGCGCCGCCGCGTCCTCGCGCTCCATCAGCGTCACGAGGGCGGCGATTCCCTGCGGGATGGCGGCGCGGGCCAGCGCGTCGGTGGCAGGGTTGGCGCGGCGGCTGACATAGGGCTCGATCACCTGCGTCAGCGCATCGAGGCCCGAGGCGAGCGTCACCCCGCGCGGCGTACCATCGGTCAGCGCCGGATCGACGATGGCGACGCGCGCCATCATCCGGTCGTCGCGGAGCGAGACCTTGCGGCGGTGCGAGGGCACGTCGATCACCGCGTTCTTCGTGGCCTCCGATCCGGTGCCCGAGGTTGTCGGGATCGCGACAAAGGGCAAGGGTGCCGCCGTCAGCGGCAGGCCCTGCCCCACCACCTCCAGATGGTCCATCACCCCGCCCGGCGCGGGGGCCAGCGCGGCCAGCGCCTTGCCAAGGTCCAGAACCGCCCCGCCCCCGAGGGCGATCACCAGGTCGGGCGCAAAGGCCCGGGCCGCGGCCAGCGCCGCCTCCAGCATCGGCAGGTCGGGTTCCTTGCCGCAGGCCAACGCTTCGACTGCCACCCCCTTCGCCGCCAGATCGCGTGAACAGCCAGGCCGCGCGCGTGCCATCGCGGCCATGCACCACCAGCGCCCGGCGCCCGAAACCCGCGGCCAGCCCGGCGGCCTTCGCCGCCTCACCCCGCCCGAACAGGATGCGCGGGGGCAGCAGAAGCTGGAACGCGGGCGATCACCCTAGACCCCGATGGTGGCGTCGACGGCGCGACGCCAGCGGGCATACTTCGCGGCGCGTGTGGTCTCGTCCATGGCGGGCGAGAACCGCCGCTCCAGCGCCCAGGTGGCGGCGAACTCGTCGCGCCCCGGATAGACCCCGGCCTGCATGCCCGCAAGCCAGGCCGCACCGAGCGCCGTCGTCTCGCGCACGTTCGGGCGGTCCACCGGCGCCCGAGGATGTCGGACAGGAACTGCATCGCCCAGTCCGACGCGCTCATGCCCGCCGTCCACCCGCAGGATGCCCTCCGTCGGCCCCCTGCCAGTCGGCCCGCATCGCCTCGAGCAGGTCGCGGGTCTGGTAGCCCACGCTTTCCAGCGCGGCCCGCGCCAGCTCGGCCGGGCCGGAGTTGCGGGTCAGGCCGAAGATCGCGCCCCGGCAATCGGGCGTCCCAGTAGGGCGCGCCGAGGCCGACGAAGGCCGGCACCAGGATCACGTCCTGCGCCGGATCGGCGGCTTCGGCCAGGGGCTGCGTCTCCTTCGCCTCGCGGATGATCTTCAGCCCGTCGCGCAGCCATTGCACGACGGCGCCCGCGATGAAGATCGAGCCTTCCAGCGCATAGGTGGTCTTGCCGTCCAGCCGATAGGCGATGGTGCCCAGCAGGCGGTTGCGGCTGGCCACCAGCGTCGTCGCCGGTGTTGAGCAGGGCGAAGCAGCCGGTGCCGTAGGTCGATTTCATCATGCCCGGCGCAAAGCAGGCCTGCCCCACGGTCGCCGCCTGCTGGTCGCCCGCGACGCCGAGGATCGGGATCTCGCGCCCGAACAGGTCGGCGCGGGTCGTGCCGAAGTCGGCGGCGCAATCGCGCACCTCGGGCAGCATCGCCAGCGGCACGCCGAGGTGGCCGCAGATCTCGTCGTCCCAGTCGCCCGTCGCGGATGTTGTAGAGCAGCGTGCGCGCGGCGTTGGTGGCGTCGGTCGCGTGCACCCGGCCCGCCGGTCAGCTTCCAGATCAGGAAGCTGTCGACCGTGCCGAAGAGCAAGCTCGCCCTGTCTCGGCCCGCGCGCGGGCGCCTTCGACATGGTCGAGCAGCCACTCGACCTTGGTGCCCGAGAAATAGGGGTCGAGCAGCAGGCCGGTGCGCTGCGGTCACCATCGGCTCCAGCCCTGCATCCTTCAGCTGCTGGCAGAGGTCGGCGGTGCGGCGGTCCTGCCAGACGATGGCGTTGTGGATCGGCTGGCCGGTCTCGCGGTCCCAGATCAGCGTCGTCTCGCGCTGGTTGGTGATGCCGATGGCGGCGATGTCGGCGGCCGAGATCCCGGCCTTCTCGATGCGCCGCGCGCGCGGTGCCCGCGACGGAGGACCAGAGGTCCTCCGGGTCATGCTCGACCCAGCCGGAGGTCGGGTAGATCTGCGGGAATTCTTCCTGCGCGGTGGCCACCACGGTCATCGCGCCATCGAACAGGATCGCCCGCGACGAGGTGGTGCCCTGGTCGATGGCGAGGATGTGGGTCATGGCGTCGGTCCTTGAACTTGGGAACTGCGGTCGCGGAGCGTCGCGCCGCGTCCCGCGTCGGACGGGCAGGCGCCGGAAATGGATGCGGGCGGGGTTTCGCCCGCCCGCACCGGTGATCAGTTCTGCCAGGACTTGATCAGCTCGTCGTAGCTGACGGTCTCGCCCTTCGGCTTCTCGTTCTCGAGCTTGGCGACCGGCGCGCCGGGCGCGTCGAGCCAGACCTGCGCGTCCTGCTCTTCGTTCATCTTCGGGCCGATGTCGCCCTGGACGCCGGCACGCTCGATCCGCTCCAGCACCTTCTCCTGCTCGGCGCAGAGCGCATCGAGCGCTTCCTGCGGGGTCTTGTCGCCCGACATGGCGTCGCCGATGTTCTGCCACCAGAGCTGCGCCATCTTCGGATAGTCCGGGATGTTGGTGCCGGTGGGCGACCACTGCAACGCGGGCCGGCGAGCGGTAGAATTCGATCAGGCCGCCGAGCTTCGGGCGCACGATCGGTGAAGCTGCTGGCTGTCGATCGTCGACTCGCGGATGAAGGTCAGGCCGACATGGCTCTTCTTCAGGTCCACGGTCTTCGAGGTGACGAACTGGGCATAGAGCCAGGCCGCCTGGGCGCGGTCGACCGGGGTCGACTTGCATCAGCGTCCACGAGCCCACGTCCTGGTAGCCGATCTTCGTGCCTTCCTACCAGTAGGCGCCGTGCGGCGAGGGGGCCATGCGCCACTTCGGCGTGCCGTCCTCGTTCATCACCGGCAGGCCCGGCTTGACCGATGTCGGCGGTGAAGGCGGTGTACCAGAACATCTGCTGGGCGATCGTCGCCCTGCGCAGGAACCGGGCCGGCTTCGCCGAAGGTCATGCCCTGGGCTTCCGGCGGCGAGTACTTCTGCAGCCACTCGATCGCCTTGGTCACGGCATAGACCGCCGCCGCGTCGTTGGTGGCACCGCCACGCGCCACGCAGGAGCCGACGGGACGCGAGTTCTCGTCCACGCGGACGCCCCATTCGTCGACCGGCAGGCCGTTCGGCTCGCCCTTGTCGCCCATGCCGGCCATCGACATCCAGGCGTCGGTGTAGCGCCAGCCGAGCGACGGGTCCTTCTTGCCGTAGTCCATGTTGCCATAGACCTTGGTCGGGCCGCCCATGATAGGACATGTCGCGGCCGGTGAAGAACTCGGCGATGTCCTCATAGGCCGACCAGTTGACCGGCACGCCGAGGTCGTAGCCGTACTTGGCCTTGAAGTCGTCCTTGGTCTTCTGGTCGTTGAACCAGTCGTAGCGGAACCAGTAGAGGTTCGCGAACTGCTGGTCGGGCAGCTGGTAGAGCTTGCCGTCCGGCGCGGTCGTGAACTTGGTGCCGATGAAGTCCGGCAGGTCGAGCGTCGGCGATGGTGACGGCCGCGCCTTCGCCCGCCATCCAGTCGGTCAGGTTGCGCACCTGCTGGTAGCGCCAGTGGGTGCCGATCAGGTCGCTGTCGTTGACATAGGCGTCGTAGATGTTCTCGCCCGACTGCATCTGGGTCTGCAGCTTCTCGACGACGTCGCCCTCGCCGATCAGGTCATGGGTGATCTTGATGCCGGTGATCGCGGTGAAGGCCGGGGCCAGCACCTTGGATTCGTACTCATGGGTGGTGATGGTTTCCGACACCACCTTGATGTCCATGCCGGCAAAGGGCTTGGCCGCGTCGATGAACCACTGCATCTCGGCTTCCTGCTCGGCGCGGGTCAGCATCGACAGGTCGCCGATCTCGGCGTCGAGGAAGGCCTTCGCCGCCTCCATGTCGGCCCAGGCGGGTGCCGCCCATGGCGAACAGCGCAAGCGCCATCGCGGTTGACGTGTGACGTAATCTCATTGGATCGTGACTCCTCCCAGAGTGGACGTCCTTGTGCCGGGGCTGCCCCCCCGGCGGGGTCGAGAGCCCCGTCTAGACCCAGCGGAACACCGCCGCGGCATAGACGAGGCAGAGGATCGGCGCGACCCAGATCAGGTCGGGCGCCGAAGGACGCCGAGCATGGCCAGATGGATGAAGGCCGAGCCGAGAAGCGTGATGAACAGCCGGTCGCCGCGCGTCGTCTCGATGCGCAGGACGCCGAGGCGCGGCGTTTCCGGAAAGCGGATCGCAAGGATCGTGAACAGGATCAGCAGCGCAGCCGATGCACCAGAAGAAGAAGGCCGTCGGAAAGGTCCAGGCCATCCAGCCGCCCGGGATCATCGGGTCGGTCCAGACGATCCCCTCCTCATCGCGGGGCGTGGCCCAGACAAGGAAGGCCAGCGCCACGGCAAGGAAGCCACAGCGGAAAGTAGATCGTCGTCCAGGGCGCGCGGGACTGCGTCGTGGTCGCCATCAGAGTGCCCCCGGATGCGGTTGTAAAGCGGTGTCACCTGCCCCGGACCGGTCTCGAGCGCGACCTCCTCGCCCGAGCGCATCAACAGCACGACCGGTCCCTCTTGACCGCCAGTGTTCTGCACCCAGACGGCCGAGACATCCTCGGTCCGAAGTGTGACCGGGTGACGCATTCCGGTCAGCCCGTCAGCATCGGTCAGCGACAGCACGGTCATCACACCCTCCCCAGGGCGAAGCCCTTGGCGATGTAGTTGCGCACGAAGTAGATCACGAGCGCGCCGGGGATGATCGTCAGCACCCCCGCCGCCGCCAGCACGCCCCAGTCCATGCCCGAGGCCGAGACGGTGCGCGTCATGATCGCGGCGATCGGCTTGGCGTTCACCGCCGTCAGCGTGCGCGACAGCAGCAGTTCGACCCAGGAGAACATGAAGCAGAAGAAGGCCGCCACGCCGATCCCGCTGGCGATCAGCGGCATGAAGATGCGTGACGAAGAAGCGCGGGAAGGAATAGCCGTCGATATAGGCCGTCTCGTCGATCTCCTTCGGCACGCCGCGCATGAAGCCTTCCAGGATCCAGACCGCCAGCGGCACGTTGAACAGGCAATGCGCCAGCGCCACGGCGATATGCGTGTCGAACAGCCCGACGCTGGAATAAAGCTGGAAGAACGGCAGCGCGAAGACGGCCGGCGGCGCCATGCGGTTGGTCAGCAGCCAGAAGAACAGGTGCTTGTCGCCCATGAAGCTGTAGCGGCTGAAGGCATAGGCCGCCGGCAGCGCCACGGTCAGCGAGATGACCGTGTTCATCACCACGTAGATCAGCGAGTTGACATAGCCCATGTACCAGGACGGGTCGGTCAGGATGACCTGGTAGTTGCGCAGCGTGAACTCGTGCGGGAACAGCGTGAAGGTCGTCGTGATCTCGGTGTTCGTCTTGAAGCTCATGTTCACGAGCCAGTAGATCGGCAGCATCAGGAACAGGATGTAGACGACCATCACGACGGCCGAGCCGTTCACGCGGGGCGTGGCGCGGGTCCGGGTGGCGGTGGTGGCAAGGGCCGTGTCAGCCATCAGCGCGCCTCCTCTTTGTCGAGGTTGGTCATCACGGTGTAGAACACCCAGGAGATCAGCAGGATCACCAGGAAGTACATGATCGAGAAGGCCGCCGCCGGGCCAAGGTCGAACTGCCCGATCGCCATCTTCACCAGGTCGATCGACAGGAAGGTGGTGGCGTTGCCGGGACCGCCGCCGGTGACGACGAAGGGCTCGGTGTAGATCATGAAGCTGTCCATGAAGCGCAGCAGCACCGCGATCAGCAGCACGCCCTGCATCTTCGGCAGTTCGATGTAGCGGAACACCTTCCAGCGCGACTCGCCTGGTCGATCCGCGCGGCCTGGTAGTAGGCCTGCGGGATGGATTGCAGCCCGGCATAGCACAGCAGCGCGATCAGCGAGGTCCAGTGCCAGACATCCATGACGATGATGGTGGCCCAGGCGTCGAAGGGATCGTTGGTGTAGTTGTAGTCGATCCCGAGCGCGGCCAGCGTATGGCCCAGCAGGCCGATGTCCACCCGCCCGAAGATCTGCCAGATCGTGCCGACGACGTTGAACGGGATCAGCAGCGGCAGCGACATCAGCACAAGGCAGACCGAGGCCCAGAAGCCCTTCTTCGGCATGTTCAGCGCGATGAAGATGCCCAGCGGCACCTCGATGGCCAGGATGATGGCCGAGAACATCATCTGCCGGCCAAGCGCATCCCAGCAGCCGGTCGGAATGCAGCATCTCCTCGAACCAGCTCGATGCCCGCCCAGAAGAACTCGTTGTCCCCGAACGTGTCCTGCACCGAATAGTTGACCACGGTCATCAGCGGGATCACCGCCGAGAAGGCGACCAGCACGAGCACCGGCAGCACCAGGAACCAGGCCTTCTGGTTGACGGTCTTTTCCATCAGGCGGCCCTCCCCATGCGCGCGCCCTCGGGGCGCACGCGCCAGTCGTTGCCGTAGACCAGCGTCCGCGTCGGCTCGAACCACAGCCGCGCCGCGCCAGCGGGCAGCGCCGCCCCCTCGGGCAGGATGGCGTTCACCTCATGGCCCCCGACCTCGGCCCGGACGATCCGGTGGCGGCCCACATCCTCGACCCGCCGGATCGTGACGGGCAAGCCCTCGCCCTCGGTCACGCTCACGAATTCCGGCCGGATGCCGATCTGCACCCGGCCCTCGGGACGCCCGTAGGACGCGCCCAGCGGCGATCTCATGCCCGCCCACCCGCGCCCGGTCGCCCGCGACCTCGGCGTCGAGCAGGTTCATCCCCGGCGAGCCGATGAAGTAGCCGACAAAGGTGTGCTCGGGCGTCTCGAACAGGTCCTGCGGCGTGCCCATCTGCACCACGCGCCCGTCATACATCACCACCACCTTGTCGGCGAAGGTCAGCGCCTCGGTCTGGTCATGGGTCACGTAGATCATCGTGTGCCCGAACTGCGCGGTGCAGCTGCTTCAGCTGCGTGCGCAGCTCCCACTTCATGTGCGGGTCGATCACGGTCAGCGGCTCGTCGAACAGGATCGCGTTCACGTCCTCGCGCACCATTCCGCGGCCCAAGGCTGATCTTCTGCTTGGCATCCGCCGTCAGGCCGCGCGCCTTGCGGCCCAGCTCTGCCTCCATCCCGATCATCTTCGCGATCTGGTTGACGCGGGACGCGATGTAGGACGCGTCCATGCCCCGGTTGCGCAGCGGGAAGGACAGGTTGTCGCGCACGCGTCATCGTGTCGTAGACCACCGGGAAACTGGAACACCTGCGCGATGTTGCGCTCGGTCGGTCGGCGCGTCGGTCACGTCGCGCTCGCCGAACAGGACCCGGCCCTGGCTGGGATGCACGAGGCCCGAGATGATGTTCAGAAGCGTGGTCTTGCCGCAGCCCGAGGCCCCGAGCAGCGCATAGGCCCCGCCGTCGTCCCAGACGTGGTCCATCTCCTTCAGCGCGTAGTCCTGCTCGCCCCTTGGATTGGGGAAGTAGGAATGCGCGAGTTTCGACAGCGTGATCCGTGCCATCCCGTTCCCCCTCAGGCCGCCAGCGCATAGGCGGCGGGAGCCACCAGCGCGCCATCCTGGCCAAACACGTAGACATGCGCCGGATCGAGCCAGACCGACACCTCGGTGCCCGGGGCAAGGTCATGCACCCCCTCGACCAGCCCCACCCAGCGATCCGACGCCGTGGTGCAGGTGCAGGAAGCTTTCCGATCCGGTGATCTCGGTCACCGAGACCGTGCAGGGAAACTCCACCGCCGCGCCCGAATGCCGGTTCAGGTGCACGTGGTTGCCCCGGAACCCGGCGATGTAACGCCCGTCGGGCAGGTCGGCGAAGGGCCCCTCGGCGGGCGCATTGGCCTGGCCGCCGAAATTCACCCGGTGCCCGACCTTGGCGCAGGAGACGAAGTTCATCGGCGGGTCCGAGAACACGCGCGCCGTCGTCGCATCCACCGGGCGGCGGTAGACCTGCGGCGTCGGGCCGAACTGCGTCACGCGGCCCTCCCACAGCGTCGCGGTGTTGCCGCCCAGCAGCAAGCGCCTCTTCCGGCTCGGTCGTGGCATAGACGAAGATCGCGCCGGAAGCCTCGAATATCTTCGGGATTTCCGCCCGCAGCTCCTCGCGCAGCTTGTAGTCGAGGTTTGCCAGCGGCTCGTCGAACAGCACCAGCCCCGCCTCCTTGACCAGCGCGCGGGCCAGCGCGCAGCGTTGCTGCTGGCCGCCCGACAATTCCAGCGGCTTGCGCTGCAACAGCGGCGTCAGCTTCAGCATTTCCGCGGTCTGGCGCACCGCGCGGTCGATCTCGGCCGCGCTCTTGCCCATCAGGCGCAGCGGCGAGGCAATGTTCTCGTAGACCGTCATCGACGGGTAGTTGATGAACTGCTGGTAGACCATCGCGACCTTGCGGTCCTGCACCCGCATCCCCGTGACGTCCGCGCCGTTCCAGCGCAGCCGCCCCGAGGTCGGCACATCCAGCCCCGCCATCAGCCGCATGAGCGAGGTCTTGCCCGACAGGGTCGGACCGAGAAGCACGTTCATCGTGCCCCGGGACAGGGTCAGATGGGTCGGATGGATATGCGTGCGGCCGCCCACGACCTTCGCCACCCCGTCCAGTTCCAGCGCCATGCCCCGTTCCTTCCCCTGCGACCTATTCGGCCGCTGCCCTGTTCTGTTGCGCGGCCATGAAGGCCCCGATCCGGTCGATCTGTTCGGCCGACAGCCGCAGCCCCAGCTTGCTGCGACGCCAGACGACATCCTGCGCCGTGCGCGCGTATTCGCGGGCCATCAGCCAGCGCAGCTCGGCTTCCGTCAGCGTCGCGCCGAAGGACTGGCCCAGGTCGGCCGCCGACTTCGCCGTTCCGAGCACGGCCTTGGCCTCGGTGCCATAGGCGCGGATCAGCCGCCCTGCCCAGTAGGCGTCGAGGAACGGATAATCCCGCCGCAGCTCTGCCGTCAGCGCCGCCACCCCGTCGACCGGAAAATCCCCGCCCGGCATGGCGACCCCAGCCGTCCAGGGTTCCTTGAGACCCGGAAAGAAGGGCTTGAGCTTTTCCATCGCGGACTCGGCCAGCCGCCGGTAGGTCGTGATCTTGCCGCCGAACACGTTCAGCAGCGGCGCGCCATTGGCATCGACGCTCAGCACATAGTCGCGCGTCGCAGCCGTCGCCGACTTCGCCCCGTCGTCGTAAAGCGGGCGCACGCCGGAATAGGTCCAGACGATGTCGGCCCGCGTCACCGGCTTTGCGAAATAGCGCGAGGCGAAGGCGCAGAGGTAATCCTGTTCCTCGGGCGTGCAGACGGCATCCTGCGGCTGGCCCTTGTGATCCTGATCCGTGGTGCCGATCAGGGTGAAGTCCTGCTCATAGGGGATCGCGAAGATGATCCGCCCGTCCTCGCCCTGGAAGAAATAGCACTTGTCGTGATCGTAGAGCTTGCGCGTCACGATATGGCTGCCGCGCACGAGGCGGACGCCTTCGGACGAGTTCACCCGCAGCGTGCCGCGCACCACGTCCTCGACCCAGGGACCGCCTGCGTTGACGATGGCCTTCGCCGCGACAACCTCGCGCGCGCCACCCTCGCGTTCGACCGTGACCTGCCACAGCTCGGGGCCGCGATCGGCCGAGACGACCTTTGCGCGGGTCATGATCCGCGCCCCCCGCGCCTCGGCATCCCGGGCGTTCAGCACGACGAGGCGCGAGTCCTCGACCCAGCAGTCGGAATACTCGTAGGCGTGGGTAAAGCGCTTCTGCAGCGGCGTGCCCGCCGGATCGGTCGTCAGGTCCACGGTCCGGGTGCCCGGCAGGATCTTCCTGCCCGCCGAGATTGTCATACAGGAACAGGCCCAGCCGGATCAGCCAGGCGGGGCGGCGGCCCTTCATCCAGGGCATGACCGTGGCGAGAAGTTTCGATGTCGGCGTCTGCCCCTCGAACCGCATGTCGGGATGGTAGGGCAGCACGAAGCGCATCGGCCAGCTGATATGGGGCATGGCGGTCAGCAGGGTTTCCCGCTCGCTCAGCGACTCGCGCACGAGGTGGAACTCGAAATACTCAAGGTAACGCAGCCCGCCGTGGAACAGCTTGGTCGAGGCGCTGGAGGTCGCCTGCGCAAGATCGCCCATCTCGGCCAGCACCACGCTCAGACCCCGGCCCACGGCGTCGCGGGCGATCCCGCAGCCGTTGATGCCGCCGCCGATCACGAACAGATCGACCGGCCCCTGAGCCGTTGCCTTCGAATTCACGGATGTCCTCCCTAGACCCGGAAACAATCGACCGAGTCCCGCAGCGCTGTCAACATTTGTTTTCGGTCTTGTTCGTTTTTGAGAAAACCGCGCATCAATGGTCACCTCTCCTGCCCTTTTTTCTGCGCTGCCGCATTTTCGGGCCGTTCGCGAAAACCCTTGCGCCGCGCTTGACCGGCGCGCCCCGGCCCGCCTAGATCGGGGACATGCGTGGTGCGGGGGCGGTCTTCGATGGCGTTGAGTTTCCGGCAGACCGAAATCCTCGACATCGCGCGGCATGAAGGCCGCGTGGTGGTCGAACAGCTGGCCGACCGCTTCGGCGTGACCTTGCAGACCATCCGCCGAGACCTGACCGACCTCAGCGATGCGGGGCTTCTGGACCGCGTCTATGGCGGCGCGGTGATCCGCAAGGGCGTGTCCAACATCGGCTACGAGGAACGGCGGCGGCTGCATGACGAGGCCAAGGCCGCCATCGCGCGGACCTGCGCACGGGCGATCCCCGACAATTCCTCGCTGTTCCTGAACATCGGCACGACGACCGAGGCGGTGGCGCGAGAGCTTCTGAGCCACCGCAACCTGACGGTCGTGACGAACAACATGAACGTCGCCAATATCCTCGTCGCCAATGAAAGCTGCGAGATCATGGTGGCGGGGGGCGTGCTGCGCCGGTCGGACGGCGGCCTTGTGGGCGACCTGACCGCGCAGTTCATCGAGCAGTTCAAGGTGGATTTCGCGATCATCGGCGCCTCGGCGCTCGATGCCGATGGCGACCTTCTGGACTTCGACCTTCAGGAGGTGCGCGTCAGCAAAGCCCTGATCAGACGGGCCCGCCGCACCTTCCTCGTGGCCGACGCGTCGAAGTTCAGCCGCTCCGCCCCCGTACGCATCGCCTCGCTGCGCGAGATCGACGCCTTCTTCACCGACCAGCCGCTGTTGCCCGCCCTCGCCGAACAGTGCCGCGAATGGGAAACCGAGGTCAGCCTCGCCGATTAGGCAGCGGCCTCCCAGCTGCGCCGAAGGAAGGCGTAGCCCTCGCGATAGACCGCCTCGGGGCTTTCGGCGAAGTCGCGCCACACCTTTGTCGCCGCCGCGAGGTCTGGCAGGCCGCGGCCGAAGCTTTCTATGGTCAGCCAGTTGTCATAACCCGAGGCGCGGATGGCGCGGAAGGTCTCGGCCCAGGGGATGTTGCCCCGCCCCGGCACGCCGCGGTCATTCTCGCTGAGATGGATGTGGACGATGTGGCGCAGGTTGTCGGTATAGGCCGCGATCGGGTCCTGCTCCTCGATGTTGCAATGGAACGTGTCGTACATCGCCCGGATGTTCGGATGCGCGATTTCGTCCAGATGGGCGCACATCGCGGCCATGGTGTTGAACAGGTAGCACTCGAAGCGGTTCAACGCCTCCAGCCCCACGGTCACGCCCTTCGTTGCGGCATGGTCGCCGATGGCGCGCTGCGACGACACGGAACGCGACAGCTCCTCGGCCGTCGGACCCTGCCCCGAAAAGTACCCGAGCGTCGAATGCACCGGCCCACTGACCGTCTGCGCCCCAAGCGCCGCGGTGCAGTCGATGACGTGGCGCATATGGGCGATGCCCGCCTTGCGCGCGGCCGCGTCGCCGATCAGGTTCATCGCCGGGTCGCCCATGGCGGCGATGGCCGTGCGCTGCAAGCCGATCCGGTCCAGCAATGCGCCAAGGCGGGCGTAGTGATCCACGTCGCCCTCGAAGATCGGGATCTCCACCCCGTCAAAGCCCGTCGCCCGGATGTCGCGCAGAAGCGGCTCGTGCGCCTCTGTGACATGGGTGGTCCAGAGCAACATGCACATGCCGATTTTCATGAAGGCCTCCCTGCCCGTTCCGCGTGATCGTGCGGCGGCGGCCCCGAGCTCCGTCAAGTTGGTATTACCAATTCAACCCTGCCCGACCCGCCCTGTCGCTACGCAAGAGCCCGCCATTCGCCCACAAGCCACTATTATTCAGGGGGTTACTGCCCGAAATGGAGCGCCCCGCAATCATCTTGCGCCCTGCAATCCTTTGCGATACCTCTAGCTGGAACACATCTGGTCCAACCAGATTTCAGGCCATTGGCCAGGACAAAGCGGAGTCAGGGAGGACACCGATGCACCTTTCAACCCACAACTGGATGCGCGCCGAACCGCTCGAGGTCACGCTGCGGCGGATCAAGAAGTATCGGCTATGAAAGCATCGAGATTTCGGGCGAACCGGCGCAGTATCACGGTCAAGGAAACCCGCGCGCTGCTGAAGGAACACGGCATCCGCTGCTGGGGCGCCGTGACGCTGACGCTCGGCGAGCGCAACCTCGCCGCCAAGGACGAGGGCCAGCGCGCGCGGTCGGTGCGATTACGTCAAGTACGTGCTCACCATGGTCAGCGAACTCGACGGCGAGATCATCACCCTGGTGCCCGCGACCGTCGGCAAGGTCGTGCCCGACGGGACCGAGGAAGAGGAATGGAAGTGGGTGGTCGACGCCACCACGGAATGCTTCGCCCATGCCAAGAAGGTCGGCGTGCGCGATCGCGATCGAGCCGCTGAACCGCTTCGAGACCTATTTCTTCAACCGCGCCGCACAGGCGCTGGCGCTGGCCGATGCGGTCACGCCCGATTGCGGCGTCTGCCTCGACGCCTATCACCTCAACATGGAGGAATTCGAACGTCGATGACGCGATCCGGCTGGCCGGGCAAGCGGCTGTTCGATTTCCACGTCGCCGACAACAACCGCTTCGCCGCCGGCCTCGGCCACATCGACTGGAAGAAGCATCGTCGCGACCCTGCAAGGAGATCGGCTATGACGGCGCGCTGACCAACGAGTTCGTGGCCCCCGTCGACCGCACGCCGGCCAGCCGACTACCCCGACATGGTCGAGCGCAACCCGGTCGACATCTCGCCCGAGCAGCTGAAGTTCATCCAGGATCACGGCTCGAGCCTGCTGACCGAGAAGTTCTACGACAGCCAGATGCGGATCACCGCGGAAACGCTGCTGCCGCTGATCAAGTAGCGAAGAGGCCCGCGAGCGCCCCGGTCTGCTCCGGGGCCTCGCGCGCCGCGAGGGACGCGTCATGCGCATCAAGACTGTCGAAGCCTGGTGGGTCCGCATTCCCATCGAGACCGCCCGCCAGCACCGGAGCGATTTCGGCAGGCTGCACGACCTTCGACGCGGCGATCCTGCGCATCGAGACCGATGACGGCCTCGTCGGCTGGGGCGAGGGCAAGAACGCCGCCGGCAGCGCGGCGACTACGGCGCGCTGGTCCATCTGCTCAACCACGAGGTCGCGCCGCTGCTGATCGGGCGCAACGCCGGCGACATCACGGCCGATCTGGGAGATGCTCTACAACGGCGTGCGCGCACGGCTCGGCCGCGCAGTCGGGCCATGCCATGCCCGCAGCTCGCGCGGCGCGGCCTGACCGTCGCCGCGATCAGCGCCGTCGACATCGCGCTGTGGGACATTCTCGGCAAGTCCCTGGACCAGCCGGTCTGGCAGCTTCTCGGCGGGCGCAAGGCCGACCGCCTGCCGGCCTATGCCTCGGGCGGCTGGGCGCCGGCCGACAAGATCGGCGAGCAGCTGCAAGTCCTATATCGACCAGGGCGGCTTCACGGCGGTGAAGATGCGCGTCGGCGCCATGGACGGCGCGCCGCACGTCTCGGCCGCGCGCGTGAAGGCCGCGCGCAAGGCGCTCGGGCCCGACATCGAGATCACGGTCGACGCGCACGGCACCTACACCGTCGCCGAGCGCCAAGCGCTTCGCCCATATGGTCGCGGACTGCGACCTCGCCTGGTTCGAGGAACCGGTGATCGCCGACGACAAGCCCGGCATGGCCGAGGTGCGCGCCGCCGACCTGCGTTCCCGATCGCCACCGGCGAGAGCGAGGCGACGCGCTTCGATTTCCGCGACCTCGCCGTGCTGCACTGCGCCGACATCTTCCAGCCCGACCCGGCCTTCTGCGGCGGCATCACCGAGGCGATGCGGATCGGCGCGCTCGCCGCGCGCTTCAACCTGCGCTTTGCGCCGCATCTCTGGGCAGGCGCGCCCTGCTTCTTCGCCGGCCTGCACCTCTGCGCGGCCTCGCCCGCAAGCTTCATCATCGAATATTCCTCGGCGCCAATCCGATGATCCACGACCTCGTCGAGGAGACGATCGACGGCACGCGACGGCATGATCGCCATCCCCGACGGACCGGGCCTCGGCTTCACGATATCCGAACGCTTCCTGAAGGCCCACGCGAAGAGGCTGACGATGACGGAAAAGAACCTGCTCGCCGACCTGGCCGCCTATCTCTTCGCCACGCTCGAGCGCCGAGACAGCGGCCGCACGCCGTCGGAGCGCGAACTGGCCGAGCATTTCGGCGTCAGCCGCGGCCAGATCCGCGAGACGCTGGCCATCCTCGAAGCGATGCGGATCGTCGAGCGGCGCGCCAAGTCGGGCATCTACCTGACCACCCGCTCAGGCGAGCGTCGAGGCGCTGGCGCTGTTTGCCAAGGCGGGCGTGCCGCTCGACCCGATCCAGATCTACGAGACGGTCGAACTGCGCAAGATCCACGAGATCAAGGCGGCCGAACTCGCCTGCTCGCGCGCGACCGAGGAGAACTTCGAGCGGCTGCGCGAGATCCTGCGACGTCGGAACGAGCGGCATCGCCGCAGGCGAGGCCGATGGCGCGAGGAGGATCGCGATTTCCATCTCGAGATCGTGCGGGCCACGCAGAACAGCGTCTTCTACAAGGTCTGCAGCGTCTATTACGTCATGGGCGAGCGCCGCCTGCCGATCTATTTCAGCGATCCCGAGCGCTGCCGCCAGTCGCATGCCGAGCATCTCCAGATCTTCGAGGCGCTCCTGCGGCGCGACGGCAACCTCGCGCAGGCGCTGATGAGCGCGCATCTGCAAGGGCGCCGAGAGCTACTGGAAGGGCCTGATCGCCGGCCGCCGGCCGCAGACGGTGCCGGGCTGAGCCCATGGCGCCTGATCTTCTCGACCCATCCCCTGCACCCCGAGGTGACCGAGACGCTTGCGCGCCGCGGGCGACTACCGGGTGGCCTCCTCCCCCACCGCCGCCGCCTTCCTCGCCGAAGGGACCGGGGCCGAGGTGATCATCGTGCGCGCGCCGCTGCCGCCGGAGTACTTCGCCCGCGCCACGGGCCTGCGCGCCGCCATCCGCCATGGCGCGGGGCTCGACATGATCCCGATGGAGGCGGCGACGGCGGCGGGCGTGCTGGTCGCCAACGTGCCGGGCGTCAATGCCTCGACCGTCGCCGAATACGCGATCTTCACCGCCATCGCGCTGATGCGCCGCTTCCGCGAGATCGACACGCGACCTGCGCAGCGGCCCGGGCTGGGCGTCGGCGCGCGAACTGGCCGATGTCTCGCGCGACCTCGGCGGGCGGACGCTGGGCATCGTCGGCTTCGGCAACATCGGACAGGCGCTGAACCGGCTGGCGCAGGCCTTCGGGATGCGCGTCATCAGCACCACCCGCCGCCCTGCGACGCTGCCCGTGGGCGTCACCGCCCTGCCGCTCGACGCGCTTCTGGCGCCAGTCGGACGTGGTCGTGCTCTGCTGCCCGCTGACGGACGAGACGCGCGGCCTTCTGAACGCGCCCCGCCTCGCCCTGATGAAGCCCGATGCCGTCGTCATCAACGTCGCGCGCGGCCCGGTGATCGACACGCCCGCGCTGACGGCGGCTTTGCAGGCCGGCCATCTCGGCGGCGCGGCGCTCGACGTCTTCGACGTGCAGCCGCTGCCCGCCGACAGCCCGCTTTTCGCGCTGCCCAACGTGATCCTCACGCCGCACATGGCGGGCATCACCGCGGACAGCATGCTGCGCATGGGGCGCGGCACGGCCGAGGAAGTGCTGGCGATCCTCGACAATCGCCTGCCGCGCAACTTCTGCAATCCGCAGGTCGAACCAGCCTACCGCCGCCGCTTCCCCGCCTGAGCGCGCGCGCCCCGGGTTTCTTTTCGGCAAAAATACCCCGGGGTCCGGGGCAGCGCCCCGGCGCTCTCCACCCCGCGCGGCGCTCAGGCCCGCAGGCTCCGCCCCGTCGCCTCGTCGAAGACCACGACCCGGTCGGGATGCCAACCCAGCCGCACCTGGTCCTGCGCCGCGACCTTCACCGTCACCGGCACCGTCGCGCGCAGGCGGTGCGCCCCTGCCATCAGCGTCACGATCTTTTCGACCCCGTGGTTCTCGACATCCGTCACCACCGCCTCCGGCCCGCCGCCGCCCAGTTCCAGATCCTCGGGCCGCACGCCAAAGACGAGCGCGCGCCCCTCGGCCCCCGCCGCCCCGGGATGGCCGAAGGCCAGCCCGTCGCCCATGACCGCCTGCCCCCGCTCCAGCCGACCGGGCAGCAGGTTCATCGCGGGGCTGCCCACGGCGCGGGCCACGAAGGTGTTGACGGGATTGGTGTAGATCTCCTGCGGCGTGCCCACCTGCACCAGCACGCCCTTGTTCAGCACGCCGATCCGGTCGCCCATCGACATGGCCTCCACCTGGTCATGCGTCACGAACAGGAAGGTCTCGCCCAGGTTCATCTGAAGGTCCTTGAGCTCGGCCCTCAGCGCCTCGCGCAGCTTGGCGTCCAGCGCCGAGAGCGGCTCGTCCATCAGGAAGACCTTGGGCGTGCGCACGATGGCCCGCCCGATCGAGACGCGCTGCATCTCGCCGCCCGACAGCCGGTCGGTCTTGCGGTCCATCAGGTGCTCGATCCGCAGCGTCTTGGCCACCCGCGCGACGCGTTCGGCGCGCTCGGCCACCGACACCGTCCGCATCGGCGATTTCAGCGGGAATTCGAGGTTCTGGCGCACCGTATAGCGCGGATAGAGCGAGTATTGCTGCAAGACCAGCGCCACGTCGCGCTCGGCCGCACCCCAGCCGGTCACGTCCTGACCGTCGATCAGGATGCGCCCCTCGGTCGGCTTGTCCAGCCCCGCGATCAGGCGCAGCGTCGTCGTCTTGCCCGCCCCGGTTTCGCCCAGAAGCACGAAGAACTGCCCGTCCTCGATCCGCAGGCTCACGTCCCTGAGCGCGGTGACGCTGCCGAAGCTCTTGGTCACGCCCTGAAGTTCGATCTCCGCCATCAGAGCCTGACCCCCAGCGACTTGCCCGTTGCCGTATCGAAGAAATGCGCGCGCCCGGCATCGGCGCGCACATGCACCTGCGTGCCCGGTCCCGGCACCAGGCCCGAGCGGGTGCGCGCGCGGATGAAGCCCGGCCCCATCTTCAGGTCCACGATGTCATGCGACCCCAGCGGCTCGATCAGATGCGCCTCGACCGGGATCGAGCCGGGCTGGGGCGACAGCGACACCTCCAGCGCCTCGGGCCGGATGCCAAGCGACAGGCCCGTGCGGTTTGCCCCCGCCCCGCGCAGCGCATCGACAAGGGCGGGCGGAAAGACCAGCCCTTCGGCCGAGCCCTCGACCGTCACCCGCGCCTCGCCCGCCGTCCCCGTGACCTCGACCGGGGCCACGTTCATCACCGGGCTGCCCACGAACTGCGCGACGAACAGGTTGACCGGATTGGCATAGACCTCTTCCGGCGCGCCCACCTGCTGCAACACGCCCTCGTGCATCACCACGATCCGGTCGGCCAGCGCCATGGCCTCGATCTGGTCATGGGTCACGTAGATGGTGGTCGAGCCCTGCTCCACATGCAGCCGCTTCAGCTCCACCCGCATCTCCTCGCGCAGCTTGGCGTCGAGGCTGCCGATCGGCTCGTCCATCAGCATCGCCTTGGGATTGCGCACCAGCGCGCGCCCGATCGCGACCCGTTGCAGGTCGCCGCCCGACAGGGCCGAGGGGCGGCGGTTCAGCAGATGCGTGGTCTGGAGCACGCTCGCCACCCGGCGCACCGTGCGGTCGATCTCGTCGCGCCGCGTGCCGACCGCGCGCAGCGGAAAGGCCATGTTCTCGTAGACCGTCAGGTGCGGATACAGCGCGAAGGACTGGAACACGAAGGCCACGTCGCGCTCTTCGGGCTTGGTGTCCTGCACGGCGCTGCCCGGCGATGCGGATCTCACCGGTGTCGATGGTCTCCAGCCCCGCGATGGCGCGCAGCGTGGTGGTCTTGCCGCAGCCCGACTGGCCGAGGAAGACGACGAACTCGTTCTCCTCGATCGACAGGTTCACATCCCGGATGACGTGGTTCGGCCCGAAATGCTTGTCGATATGGTTCAGCTCGATACGGGGACTCATGCCGCGTCCTCGTCCCGCGGGGGCGGCGCGAACTTGGTGGCCACCGAAAAGGCGATCAGCCCGATCAGCGTCAGCGTCAGCCCATAGCGGTGCAGCACCTCGACCCAGGGCTGGCACAGCGCGACGATGCCGAAGATCATCAGCGCCTGCGAGCCGGGGATGATCCAGCGGTGATTGAATTCGCGCAGGGTCATTTGCGGATCGCCCCAAAGCTCATGCCGCGCAGCAGGTGGTTGCGCAGAAGGAAGGTGAAGATCGCGACCGGCAGCAGGAACAGCACGGTTCCGGCGGCGATCACCGTCCAGTCCGGCAGGCCCGACCCGATCTGGCTGGGAATGAAGGGCGGCGCGGTCTGCGCGCTTGCGGTTGGTCATGATGAGGGCGAAGGCATATTCGTTCCAGGCGGTGATGAAGCAGAAGACGGCGGTGGCGGCGATGCCGGTCGCGGCCTCGGGCAGCACGATCTTGAAGAAGGCCTGCATCCGCGTGTAGCCGTCGACCAGCGCCGCATCCTCGTATTCCTTTGGGATCTCGTCGATGAACCCCTTCATCAGCCAGACCGAGAACGAGAGGTTGAAGGCGGTGTAAAGGATGATCAGGCCCAGATGCGTGTCGTTCAGCCCGACCGCGCGATACATCAGGAACATCGGGATCGCGACGACGACGGGCGGCAGCATCCGGGTGGACAGGATGAAGAACAGCCAGTCATCCTCGCCCTTCACCTTGAAGCGGGAAAAGCCGTAGGCGGTGATCGTGCCCATCGACACGGCCAGAAGCGTGCTGATCGTGGCCACGATCAGGCTGTTCATGAAGCGGCTGGGATAGCCGGACAGCTGCACCTCGCCCTTGCCCGAGCGGACGACCTTCTCGCCGCCTTCCAGGATGCGCCGTTCCCACCAGGGGGCGGCGGCGAGTTCTTCCTCGGTGGGCTGGTCGCGCAACTGGCTGCGCTTGACCATCAGCTTGACGAAGGGCGTCACCTCCGGCTCGAACAGCACGGTGGGCGGGATCGTGGTCGCCAGGTTGCGCGGCTTGAAGGCGGTCGAGGTGATCCAGTAGATCGGCGCCAGGAAGATCAGCAGGATGACCAGCAGCGCCCCGATGGCCATGCGGTGACGGACGACCTCGCCCGTGGTGCGGACGGCGGCCATCTCAGCGCTCCTTCACTTTGTTCAGGTACTTTACGTAGATGTTGGTGATCGCCAGCACCATGATCAGCACGATATAGGCCAGCGCGCAGCTCAGCCCCGTCTGCCATTCCTGGAACGCCATCTTGTAGAGCCGGATCGAGATCACCTCGGTCGTCGGCTGGCTGGCGAGGATATAGGCGAGGTCGAAGGTCTTGAACGCCTCCATTGTTCGAAAAATGATAGCGATCATCAGGATCGGGGCCACCAGCGGCAGCGTGATGCGGAAAAATGTATAGAAGCTCGAGGCCCGGTCGATGGCCGCCGCCTCGTAGAGATGCTTCGGCACCGCCGAAAGCCCGGCCAGCGACAGGAGCATCACGAAGGGCGACCACATCCAGATGTCGACCAGCGCGATGGCGTAAAGCGCCATGTCGGGGTTCGCCAGCCATTCGAAGGTGCCCAGTCCCAGCGCGTAGTTGATGATGCCGAAGCTGCGGATCGTAGAGCAGCTTCCAGAACAGCCCCACCACCGCCATCGACAGCATCATCGGCAGACAGCAGCAGCGTGGTGAGCAGGCCCTTGTAGGGGATGTCGCGGTTCAAGCAGCATCGCCACGCCGAACCCCACGATCACCTGCCCCGTGACCGAGATCAGCACGTATTTCGCCGTGATGGTGAAGTTCTTCCAGATGAACGGATCGTTCAGCAGGTCGCGGTAATTCTGCAACCCCACGAAATTCGCCGGCTCGTTCGTCGAGGCGCGGAAGTCGGTGAACGAGTATCCCAGCGAGTAGATCAGCGGGAAGATGTTGAAGACGATCAGGAAGACGATCGTCGGAATGATGAAGAGGTTCCGGATCGCCAGGTCGCTCATGCCGCGCTGGCGGTGGGTGGGGCCGGTTGAGGCAAGGGATGTCTGTGCCACAAAGGCCTCCGCAGTCAGGTCGGTCAAAGCGGGAGGGGTGCAGGCACCCCTCCCCAGTTTGTCGGGAGATTACTTCAACCGGCCGTACTTCTTGAACGTCTCAGTCCAGTCCGCCGCCAGCGCATCGAGCGCCTCTTTCGCGGTGCCTTCGCCGGCGGTGACATACGGATAGATCCGCTGGTTCATCTGGCTCAGCAGTTCGGCGTATTCCGGCACCGCCCAGAAGTCCTTCACCTTGAACATGGTCTGGTAGAAGGCCTCGTTATAGGGCGTCGCGTTGCGGAACTCCTCGCTCTCCAGCACGGCGGCGCTGGCGGTATAGCCGCCAAGCTCGGCCCAGCGTTTCTGGGTGTCGTCCTTGATGAACCATTCGAGGAACTTCATCGCCTCTTCCTGGTTCTCGGAATAGCTGACGACCGAGATGCCCTGCCCGCCAAGCGCCGCGAACTGGTCGCCATAGGGACCGGCGGGGTTCGCGAAGAAGCCGGTATTGGCGGCGTGCGGGTTGGTCGACTTCGTTCAGCAGCGCCGGGAAGAAGGCGAAGTAGTTCATGCTCATCGCCGCCAGACCCTCGGTGATGGCCTGGTTGTTCTCGACGAAGAAGGTCTTGGCCCAGCCCGGCGGGGTAAAGCCGTAAAGCTCGCGATAGGCTTCCAGCGCCTGCACCGCCTTGTCCGAGTTGATGTAGCCGTCGACCTCGTAGGTTTCGGGGTTGCCCAACTCGCCTCCGAACGAGAACAGCGCGTTCTCGAAGCCCATGGCCAGCGCGTCATAGGAGTTGTCGGTGTAGATCGCGATGCCGTAGCGGCCCTGGTCGGGGCGGTGGAAGAACTCGGCGATGTCGCGCAGCGCCTTCCAGTCCTTGGGCACGGCCAGGTCATAGCCGTACTTCTCCTTGAACGCGGCCATCTCGGCCGGATCCTCGAACCAGTCCTTGCGATAGGACCAGCCCACCGCGTCGCCCTCGGCGGGGATCGCCCAGTACTTGCCCGAGTTGCCGGGATATTCGGCGTAATACTTGACCGTGGCGGGCGCCATGATCTCGCCGACCTTGTTCGCGTTGAAGAACTCGGTCAGGTCCACGTAGTGCCCGGCGGTCGAGGCCGCGCCCAGCCACTGGCTGTCGCCCACGATCAGGTCATAGGCTGACCCTTTGGCGTTGAATTCGGTAAAGGCCTTGGTCTGGAAATCCGACCAGGGCGTGGTTTCCACGGTCACGGTCACGCCGGTTTCGGCCTCGTACTCGTTGACCAGTTCCTGAAGATAGTTCGCCGGATCCCATTCCGCCCAGAAGATCGTCAGTTCCTGGGCAAAGGCCTGCGACGTCGACAGGGCCGCAAACCCGACACCGGCCAGAAGACCGGCAAATTTTCCGCGCATGGCTGTTCCTCCCGTTCATGCACATCGTGATGGGACCATGCGCGCCTCTGCGGGGCCGCTTTGATCGGACACAGTCAACTGGTATTACCAAACCCGAAAGTCCGTCAAGAGCGTTTCTGATGGCTTCGGATTGCCGCCCGGACGGCAATGGACCGACAACGGTTACGCTTATCCCTTGCAAAACTTGTATTTTTCCTCGCTTCGCTTGCGGGACGCCCGCATCGCGCGCGCGAAAGGGCCGTTCGGCGGTTGCAAATCTGGTCCAACCAGTTACGCTTGATCTGGAAGGGCCAGCGGTCGCAGACCGGGGTCCGGTGGTGGAGGAAATGGGCGATGGCGCGGGTCCATCTGATCGGGACTGCCGATACGAAGGGCGAGGAGCTGGCCTGTCTCGCGTCCTGCCTGCGGGCGCGCGGCGCCGAGGTCACGCTGGTCGATGTCGGCACCGGCACGCCCGCCGATCCCGGTCGACGTGCCGGCCGCCGAGGTGGCGGCGCACCATCCGGACGGGCGCGCAGGCGGCGCTTGGCACCCGCGACAGGGGGCAGGCGGTCGCGGCGATGGGCGTGGCCTTTGCGCGCTTCATCAAGGAACGCACCGGGGTGGCCGGCGTGCTGGGCATCGGCGGCGGCGGCGGCACCTCGATCGTCGCGCAGGGGATGCGCGAACTGCCCTACGGTTTGCCCAAGCTGCTGGTCTCGACGCTCGCCTCGGGCGATACCTCGCCCTATGTCGGCATTTCGGACCTGATCCTGATGCCCGCCGTCACCGACCTTGCCGGGCTGAACCGGATCAGCCGCGTCGTCCTGACCAATGCGGCAGAGGCGATGGCGGGCATGGCGCTGCATCCGGCGACGGCGAGCGGAGGCAAGCCCGCCATCGGGCTGACGATGTTCGGCGTGACGACGCCCTGCGTCACCGCGATCACCGCCGCCTTGCGCGAGAGCCACGATTGCCTCGTCTTCCATGCCACCGGCACCGGCGGGCGCACGATGGAAAAGCTGGCCGACAGCGGGATGCTGACCGGCTTTCTCGACATCACCACGACCGAGGTCGCCGACCTTCTGTTCGGCGGCGTCCTGCCCGCGACCGAGGACCGCTTCGGCGCGGCGATCCGCACCCGCCTGCCCTGGGTCGGGTCGGTCGGCGCGCTCGACATGGTGAACTTCGGCCCGCCCGAGACAGTGCCCGCGCGCTACAAGCGACCGGCTGTTCTATCACCACAACCCGCAGGTCACGCTGATGCGGACCACGGCCGACGAGAACCGGCCGATGGGCGAATGGATCGCCCAGCGGCTGAACCTGTGCGACGGCCCCGTGCATCTGCTGATCCCCGAGGGCGGCATCTCGATGCTCGACGCCCCCGGCCAGCCGTTCCACGATCCCGCGGCCGACGCCGCGCTCTTCGGTGCGCTGGAGGCGACGCTGCGCCAGACCGCCACACGCCGCCTGACCCGCCTGCCCCATCACATCAACGACCCGGCCTTTGCCGCCGCCGCCGTCGCGGCCTTCCGCGCGCTGGTCTGACCAACCGGAGGTACCGATGCCCGTCCGCCCTATTTCATCCGTCCCGAAACCGTCGCCGCCTTCGGTTTCGACTGGGGCAAGCTGGCCCTGACCGTCGGGCCCGAGGTGAACGGCGCACAGCGCTTCTCGGGCGGGATCGTCACCGTCCAGCCCGGCGGTGGCCATGCCCGGCACAACCATCCCGGCGCCGAAGAGATCATCCTGGTGCTGTCCGGCACCGGCGAGCAGATGGTCGAGGACGACGCGGGCACGCCCGATGATCGAACAGGTGGGGCCAGGGTGCACGATCTACGTGCCCGAAAGCCGCTTCCATTCCACGCTCAACACCGGGGCGGGACCGATGACCCTTTTCGTCGTCTATTCGCCCGCCGGGCCCGAGCGTGCGCTGCGCGACCTGCCCGACTTCCGGCTGCTTGCCGCCGGGCACTGAACGCAGTCGCTGCCCGAATCTGATTCTCGCCAGATCGGGGCGGATGTGCTCAGATCGTGCGGGAAAAACTTCGGATGCCTGCACGGCATTGTGCGGCCTTGCGGCCAATCGCGCCGAGGCCACGACATCTACATATGCGAACATTTGATATGGTTAACGCGGCGTTGATGAAACATCGGCAACGACTGTTTCACGCCCGCCGCGTGCCAGGCGGCGATCCTGCCAGGACAAACCGAGGGCGCAACCCGGCTTGCAGGCTCCGTCGACAGTCCCGTGGCAAGGGAATGATGGTGCCCCGATTGCTGCGTTCCGGAATCCGCAACAAAAATCTCCGAACCGCGATTAAAGGCATCAGACCTTATAACCAATCGGGGCACCAGATAGAACAATCAAACCAGTCTACTCGACACTGTCTCAGACTCGATACTCACAGCCACTCTTTACCTTACCCAGATACATACACCCTGATTCTCATGCTGTTTAACTTGTCTTTTTAGACAGGTGTATAGCATCTGATTGTTTTTCATACGTTTGTTTCTCAACATCTTTAAGTTGCCACAAAGTAAACCTTAACATGACATCAATTCTGCACCTCAATTCCGCAATCTCGCCTCACATTGCGCCGAAATTGACATCGTTCCGGCACAATTGCCACAAAACCGCCCAACGCAACACGCAAGAAGGAGGAGTTGAATAATGGTAAATCTTGTTGAGAAAGCTCGCATCGGCCGTATGGCTGCCCTCGAATCCAAGACCCGCGGCACGTCCGCGACGACCAGCCACGCCTCGCGCCAGAACGTCACCTTCATTTCGCGCCGCACGAACCCCGCAGGACTTGCGGGCTGGCAGCTCTAGCGGCGGCAGTCCGCGGCGACCGGGGGTGGTGGGCACACCCCGGTCGCGCGGACGGCGCTTTCCACAGATCGAGAGAAGGACATGACCATGTTCACCCAGGGCCTGCTTTCCCTTTCGCCGCGCGCCGGGCTTCACAGCCAGCTTCCGCCCCTCCGAGATGCGCGTCGGCCGCGCTCGCACCGCCCAGCAAGATGGTGCGCCAATGACCGCGCATTCCCCATATCGCGCCGGCGCTGCGCCTTCCCCGGCTGACCCTGCGCATCAGCCCGACGAGGCACCAACATAGCGGCGGTCGCCCTGCTCTGCGCGATGCCCGGCGGCGCTGGCCGTCACGTTGCTCTGGTGGCTGACACTGGGCGCGGAGGGCGACAACCCTCGCCCTCGTCTACATCGTCAGCGGCAACGTCACATTCCTGCTGGTCCTCGCGGGTCTTGCCTGCTTGCAGACAGACGACCGAATGCTAGACCCCGCCGCGGTTCCACCCCCGGGCCCGCTCGCCGAACATCTCGTGACCCGTCTCGGTCACGGCCAGCGTGTCCTCCAGCTTGATGAAGCCCCGCGTGGGGTGAACCATCGTCGTCTCGACCGACAGGACCATCCCCGGCTCCAGCCGCCGTGCGGCATCCACGCCTTCATAGGCCACGGGATGGTTCGTCATCAGGAAAGGCACCTCATGGCTGATAAGCCCCATGCCATGCGCGAAGAAATCGGTGAACCCGGCCGACGGGATCGCCCTCAGCGCAGCCTCGCCAGCGGCGATCATGTCGCCCCCAAGCACGCCCGGGGCGACCTTGGCAAAGGCCGCCTGCTGGACGCTTTCCACCTGGCCGAGCAGATCGACCAGCTCGTCGTCCGGCTCTCCCAGGACGCCCATGCGGCAGAGATCGCCGATATAGCCGTGGAAGTTCCCCCCGCTGTCGAGCGAGATCACCTCGCCCCGCCGCCAGGCCTGGTCGGACCCGGCGCGGTTGTGGCTCGCCCCAAGCGTGACGAGGCAGTAGTCGAAGTGCAGCCCCCGCATCGTTTCCTGCCGGCGCAGCTCCTCGATGATGCGATGCTTCGTCCAGCCCTCGCGCGCCTCGGCCATCGTGGCCTGCATGGAATCGGTGATCAGCTCCGACGCCTGGCGCAAAAGGTCCAGTTCGGCCGGCGTCTTGATCGCGCGCATCTCTTCCAGCATGTGCGTCGCATCCTTCAGATGCGTCCTCGCCAAGCACCCCCGCCAGCACGCGCCAGGCGTCCGCAGGGAAGAAAGCCGGGCTCGATCCCGATGCGCCCGCCCGCGATGCCGATCTTCACCAGATGCTCGACCGCCGCCTGCGCGGCATCGACGCTGCCCCAGCAGGCGGGTAGGACCGTGGGCGTCCAGAACGGGCGGTTGGCGTGCTCGCTCCCTTCCATCCGGTTGCCGATATAGGCCGCATGATCCGGGCTGCCGCGCCGATAGACCACCACCGGCAGGTAGCGGCTGTGGCCGATCGCATCCATCGCCGAAAAGAAGATGAAGCGGTAGCCGCCCAGCAGATACTGCACGTTGTGCTTCGAGGTGACGACCAGCGCATCCAGCCCCGCCGCCTCCATCAGCCGGTCGATGCGGGCCAGATCGGGCGGCGTGTAGCCTTCGGGCGTCCTGACGGCGGTATCCATGTCCCTCACCCCCTCCCAAGGGCGCGCGCCGATCAGCTGATGGCCGTCGGCACGTCCAGATGCTGCATCACCTCTTGCGGGTCGCGGCGGTCGATGGCCCGCATCACCGCCCGGGCAAGGAAATCGCCCGCTTCGCCCACATCCTCGTGCACCACCAGCATATCCGCGCGGAAGCGCCGAAGGAAGCGCACGGAATCCTTGGTGCCCACATCGAAGTCGCGCCCCAGGACCAGACCGCAGGCCTCGCCCCCCGTGACCATCGCCATCGAGGACGTGGCCGATCCCAGCAGCACCCCGTCGGGCCGGTCCGGCGCGGCGAAGACGCGGGTCGCGAAGGCCTCGACCTGCAAGGCATTGGTATCGCTCGTCACCTCGTCGAACACCCGCGCCTCCAGCCCCAGCCGCGCCGCCTCTTCGGTGAAGCCGCGCACCATGTGGACGGAATAGCTCTGCCCCCTCGGCGGCGCGACCAGCGCCAGCCGCTTGCGGCCCCGCGCGGCCAGTTCGCGCACCATCAGGCGCGCGAAGACCTCGTTGTCGAAGTCGAAGAAGGGATGCGCGATCCCCATCTCGGTGCGCCCGTGCGTGGCAAAGGGAAAGCCGCGCTCGTGCATGTAGCGCACGCGCGGGTCGTCGGGCGTCGTCTGGTTGATGATGACCCCGTCCGCCGATCCCGTTTCGACCACGTAGCGGATCGGGGCCATCGGATCTTCCTCGGGGAAGTAGGGCATCAGGATCATGTGATAGGACGTGCCGCGCAGTGCGCCCGCGATGGCGTTGATCATCTGCGAGGTGTGGTTCATCACATCCTCTTCGGTCGACCGGACCAGCGCGATGACGTTGGTCTTGCCGGTGCGCAGGCGCACCCCCGCGCGGTTCGGGCGATAGCCCACGCGCTCTGCCACCGCCCGCACGCGCCGCTTCGTCTCCTCGCCGATGTCGGGCGCATCCTTCAGCGCGCGGCCCACGGTCGCGACCGACAGGCCGGTCAGCGCCGCGATGCTTTTCAGCGTCGGGCGTTCGGCCTCGGCAGGGTCCTGAGTCGCGTGGTCCATGGTCCGTCTCTCGATTCGCGGTCGCGCGCGCCGCCGTCAGTCCGCTCCGGTTGCCCCTGCGTAACACCCCCGCCTCGGGGCGAAAAGCCGATGCAACCAAAGGGCTTGCACGCTGGGGTTGCGGCGGCTGGCGGGGCACGAAAACGGGTGCGGCATCATGGGAAACAGATCGACGGGCGTGGCAAACACCCCCCATTACACTGCCGGAAAAAGCAGCGCGACAAGCGAAAAGATAGGCTTGATCGAAAAAACTATAACGTTATAGGATCGTCACTATAACGATATAGTCTGGGAGGACTCGCATGAAATCCGTGAAACTGGCGCTGGGGCTGATGGCCTCGGCAGCCCTGCCTTCTGTTGCCTTCGCGACCGATCTGGAGGTCACGCATTGGTGGACCAGCGGCGGCGAGGCGGCGGCCGTGGCCGAGTTCGCCAAGGCCTTCGACGCCACCGGCAACACCTGGGTCGACGGGGCCATCGCGGGCTCGGGCGACACCGCCCGCCCGATCATGGTCAGCCGCATCACCGGCGGCGATCCGATGGCCGCCACCCAGTTCAACCACGGTCGCCAGGCCGAGGAACTGGTGGCCGCAGGCCTCATGCGGAACCTCGACGACGTGGCCGCGCGCGAGAACTGGAAGGAAGTCATCAACCCGCCTTCGCTGCTCGACAGCTGCACGCTCGACGGCCACATCTACTGCGTGCCGGTCAACATCCACGCCTGGCAGTGGCTGTGGCTGTCGAACCAGGCCTTCGCCGATGCGGGCGTGCCGGTGCCGACCAACTGGAACGAATTCGTCGCCGCCGGCCCCGCGCTGCGCGCCGCAGGCAAGGTCCCGCTCGCGCTCGGCCAGCAGTCCTGGCAGGTGACGGGCCTGTTCAACAACCTGCTGCTCGCGCTTGGCGGCAAGGACCTGTTCCTCAAGGTCTACCAGGACAAGGACGCCGAGGCGGCCGCAGGCCCCGAGATGGCCAAGATGTTCGACGCCGCCGCCGACGCACGCGAGCTGTCGCAAGGCTCCAACGTGCAGGACTGGAACCAGGCCACGAACATGGTCATCACGGGCCAGGCCGGCGGGCAGTCGATGGGCGACTGGGCGCAGGGGGAATTCTCGGTCGCGCAGAAGGTAGCGGGCAAGGATTACACCTGCCTGCCCGGCCTCGGGATGCCGGACGCCTACATCACCACGGGCGGCGACGCCTTCTACTTCCCGCTGCTGGACGACCCCGAGACTTCGGCGGCGCAAGAGGCGCTGGCCACCGTCATGCTCTCGCCGGAAACCCAGGTCGCCTTCAACCTGAAGAAGGGCTCGATGCCCGTCCGCGGCGATATCGACCTGGCGGCGGCGAATGACTGCATGAAGAAGGGCCTCGAGATCCTCAAGGCCGGCAACGTGCTGAAGAGCACGGACGAACTCATCAGCCCCGACACCACGACCCAGATCAACGACCTGATGAGCCAGTTCTTCAACGACACCTCGATGACCAAGGAAGACGCGCAGGCGCGTTACGCCGAGATCATCGGCAGCGCCGAGTAAGCGCCGCCCGCGTCCGCCGCAGCCCTGCGGCGGACGCGCCCACTCTCCCGCGAAAGTCCCGCATGTCCGCCGCACAGCGCCCCAACCGGCTGTTCCGCAACCTGACGGCCAAGATCGCCACGCTGCCGATGATCCTGACGGCGCTGGTGATCTTCACGGGCGGCACGCTCTGGACCGTGCTCTATTCCTTCACCGACTCCAAGCTGCTGCCCCGCCTGCGCTTCGTCGGCCTCGACCAGTACGACCGCCTCTGGTCCACCGAGCGCTGGCTGATCTCGATCGAGAACCTGGCGATCTACGGGGTGCTCTCGCTGATCTTCAGCTTCGTCATCGGCTTCCTGCTGGCCGCGCTGCTCGACCAGAAGATCCGGTTCGAGGACACGTTCCGCACCATCTTCCTCTATCCCTTCGCGCTCAGCTTCATCGTGACCGGCCTCGTCTGGCAATGGATCCTGAACCCGAATTTCGGCATCCAGAACGTCGTGCGCGAACCTGGGCTTCGAAAGCTTCACCTTCGACCCGCTCTACAACGCCGACATCGTGATCTACGGCGTCCTGATCGCCGGGCTCTGGCAGGGCACGGGCCTGATCATGTGCCTGATGCTCGCGGGCCTGCGCGGCATCGACGAGGACATCTGGAAGGCCGCGCGGGTGGACGGCATCCCGATGTGGAAGACCTACCTCTTCATCGTCATCCCGATGATGCGCCCGGTCTTCATCACCACGCTGGTCATCGTCATGTCCGGCATCGTCAAGCTTTACGACCTGGTCGTGGCGCAGACCGGCGGCGGCCCCGGCATCGCCTCGGAAGTGCCCGCGAAATACGTCTATGACTTCATGTTCCGCGCCCAGAACCTGGGCCAGGGCTTCGCGGCCTCGACCATGATGCTGCTGACGGTGGTGATCGTCGTCGTGCCCTGGGCCTATCTGGAATTCGGGGGCAAGAAGCGTGGCTGAGATGCGCCCCTCCCTTCCCGCCGGCCCGCGCGGGCAGAAACCCGCGCGCCCGCCCTGCTCGCGGCGCAACATCATTCTTTACGGCACGCTCTTCGTGATCGCCGCCTACTACCTGCTGCCGCTCTACGTGATGGTCGTGACCTCGCTCAAGGGGATGCCGGAGATCCGGCTTGGCAACATCTTCTCCCCACCGCTCGAGATCACGTTCCAGCCCTGGGTCAAGGCCTGGTCCGAGGCCTGCACGGGCCTGAACTGCGACGGCCTCTCGCGCGGGTTCTGGAACTCGGTCCGCATCACGGTGCCCTCCGTGATCCTGTCGATCGCGGTGGCGGCAGTGAACGGCTATGCGCTGTCGCTGTGGAAGTTCCGCGGGGCGGATACCTTCTTCGCCATCCTGATCGTGGGTGCCTTCATCCCCTATCAGGTGATGATCTATCCCATCGTCATCATGCTGCGCGAGATCGGCCTCTACGGCTCGCTCTGGGGCCTGATCCTGGTCCATACCGTCTTCGGCATGCCGATCCTGACGCTTCTGTTCCGCAACTACTTCGCCTCGGTCCCGGAAGAGCTGTTCAAGGCCGCCCGCGTCGATGGCGCGGGCTTCTGGGGCATCTTCTTCCGCATCATGGTGCCGATGAGCCTGCCGATCTTCGTCGTGGCCCTGATCCTGCAAGTCACCGGCATCTGGAACGATTTCCTGTTCGGCGTGATCTACACCCGGCCCGACACCTACCCGATGACGGTGCAGCTCAACAACATCGTCAACTCGGTGCAGGGGGTGAAGGAATACAACGTCAACATGGCCGCCACCCTGCTGACCGGCCTCGTGCCGCTCGTCATCTACTTCGTCTCGGGCAAGCTGTTCGTGCGCGGCATCGCCGCGGGCGCGGTCAAGGGCTGACCCATGCATTCGATTTCCGTGAAGGACCTGACGCTGACCTTCGGGGCGCTCGACGTGCTGAAGCACCTCAACCTCGATGTCGAGGAGGGCGAGTTCATCGTGCTGCTCGGCCCCTCGGGCTGCGGCAAGTCCACGCTTCTGAACTGCATCGCGGGGCTGCTCGACATCACCGACGGGCAGATCTGGATCAAGGGCAAGAACGTCACCTGGGCCGAGCCGTCCGAGCGCGGCATCGGCATGGTGTTCCAGAGCTACGCGCTCTACCCGCAGATGACGGTGCGCGGGAACCTCTCCTTCGGCCTGAAGAACGCCCGGATGCCGAAGGACGAGATCGACAGGCGCGTCGCCCGCGCCGCCGAAATCCTGCAGATCGGCCCGCTGCTGGACCGCAAGCCCGCCGCGCTGTCGGGCGGCCAGCGGCAGCGCGTGGCGATCGGCCGGGCGCTGGTGCGCGACGTGGACGTGTTCCTGTTCGACGAGCCGCTGTCGAACCTCGACGCCAAGCTGCGCAGCGAACTTCGGGTCGAGATCAAGCGCCTGCATTCGCGGCTCAACAACACGATGGTCTACGTGACCCACGACCAGATCGAGGCGCTGACGCTGGCCGACCGCATCGCGGTGATGAAGGGCGGCGTCATCCAGCAGCTCGACGCGCCGCAGGTGATCTACAACCGCCCTGCGAACCTGTTCGTCGCGGGCTTCATCGGCAGCCCGGCGATGAACTTCCTGCCCGGGCGGACGGTGGACGGGGGCCGCGCCTTCGACTTCGGCGAGCACCGGATCGACCTTGCGGGCTATGACGGCGGCGCGGTGCTGGAGCGGCCAAAGGCCATCCTCGGCCTGCGGCCCGAGCACATCGCGATCGCCCCCGAGGCCCCGCCCCGGCACCTCGATCCCGGCGGTGGTCGAGATCGACGAGCCGATGGGCGCCGACAGCCTCGTCTGGCTGAAGGCCGCAGGGCAGCAGGTCTCGGTCCGCGTTCCCGTGGAGCGGCGGCTGGAGCCGGGCACCGAGGTGCACCTGCATCTCGACATCGGCAAGGCCTCGCTCTTCGACGCCGCGACCGAACAGCGGGTGTAGGGATGACCGCTTCGACGATACATACCTCTGTGTTCCTTGACGGATTTTTCCGTCGACAAATCCGTCCGCGCCAATCCCCCGTAGGGCGGGGTTCACCCCGCCAGCACCGCGCCTTTCCTTGACGGATTTGTCCGTCGACAAATCCGTCCGCGCCTGCCTGCCCCTGGCAGGCGCGTTACCGCGCCCGCCCAGTCAGGCGCGGACGGATTGACAGCGTCCGGCGTGTGGAGAGCCCCTTGCCAGCGGTCTTGCGACTGCCGGCAATCGGATCGCAGAAACGCTCCACAGGAGCGTTTCCGGTCGATCCTCTGGCGCACCAAAACCCCATGGCCAACTCCGATGACTGACCTCTCCGGCCCCTGGACCCTCACCGACGAAACCGGCACCTACACCGTCCCCTTCACGATCCCCGGCGACGGCATCACCGCGCTGCACACGGCTGGCGTCATCCCCGACCCCTACTGGGGCCGCAACGAATACGACCTCCGCTGGATCGCCGAGCGCGACTGGATCGCGACGCGCACCTTCCACCATGACGGCACCCCGTCCGACCTCGTGGTCGACGACCTCGACACCGTGGCCGAGATCCGCCTGAACGGCACCCTCATCCTCTCCGCCGCCAACAGCTTCCGCCGCTTACCGGACCGACGCGACTGGCCTGCGCGAACGGCGAAAACGAGATCACCATCACCTTCCGCTCCGCCACCCGCGCCGCAGACGCCGCGCAGGCGGCGCAGCCCTTCCGCGTGCCCTACGCCGCGCAGAACTGCCCGATCCCCAACGGCAACATGCTGCGCAAGGTGCAATGCGACTTCGGCTGGGACTGGAACATCGCGCTCGCCCCCTTCGGCCTTTACGGGCGCATCGGGCTGGAACCCAAGGGCGACCGGATCGACGACATCCTCGTCACCCAGACCCATGCCGACGGGCAGCGCCACGGTCACCGCTCGTCGTTCACACCAACGCTGCAGGATGTGACCGCAACCCTCTGCGATCAGACGGCAAACGCCACCGCACGGAATGGCACCGCCAACCTGACCTTCACCCTCGACGCCCCCGATCTCTGGTGGCCCGCAGGCCTCGGCCCCCAGACGCTCCACACCCTCACCGTCACCGCAGGAACCGCCACCGCCACCCGCCGCATCGGCCTGCGCGACCTCAAGCTCGTCAGCGAACCCGACGCCGCAGGCCGCTCCTTCGCCTTCCACGTCAACGGCCACCCCATCTTCGCCCGCGGCTCCAACTGGATTCCCGCCGATGCGCTGGCAGGCCGGATCACGCCCGAGAAGACCCGCGCCCTGCTGCAATCCGCCGTCGACGGCAACCAGAACATGATCCGCGTCTGGGGCGGCGGGCGGTATGAGCCGGACTGGTTCTACGACCTCTGCGACGAGATGGGCCTGATGGTCTGGCAGGACTTCATGTTCTCCTGCAACCTCTACCCCTCGACCCCCGATTTCCTTGAGCCGAGGTCGACGCCGAGGTGCGCGATGTCGTGGCCCGCCTCAACCACCACGCCTGCCTCGCGCTCTGGTGCGGCGACAACGAGCTGATCGGCGCGCTGACCTGGTTTCCCGAAAGCCGCAAGGACCGCGACCGCTACCTCGTCAGCTACGACCGCCTGAACCGCACCATCGAGACGGCGCTGCACGCCGTCAGCCCCGAGGCGAACTGGTGGCCCTCCAGCCCCAGCCCCGGCCCGCTGTCCTTCGGCGACGCCTGGCACGACGACTCAGTCGGGCGACATGCATTTCTGGTCGGTCTGGCACGAGGGCCGCGACTTCGACCACTACCGCGACGTAAGCCCCCGCTTCTGTTCCGAATTCGGCTTCCAGTCCTATCCGTCGATGGAGGCGATCCGCCGCTTCGCCGACCCGCAGGACTTCAACATCGCCGCCCCGGTGATCGAAAGCCACCAGAAGAACGCGGGCGGCAACGCCCGCATCGCCGAGACCATGTTCCGCTACTTCCGCTTTCCCGATGGACTTTCGAGGATTTCGTCTACCTCTCCCAGGTCCAGCAGGGCCTCGCCATCAAGACCGCCGTCACCCATTGGCGCAGCCTCAAGCCGCACTGCATGGGCACGCTCTACTGGCAGCTGAACGACACCTGGCCCGTCTGCTCCTGGTCCTCGCTCGACCATGGCGGCAACTGGAAGCTGCTGCACCACATGTCGCGCCAGCTTCTTCGCCCCCGTCCTCGTCAGCGCCGTCCCCGCCCCGCAGGGGATCGACCTTCGCGCCGTGAACGACACGCGGCAGCCCGCAGAGATCACCCTCACCGCCACCGCCGCCCGCGATGGACGGCACCACCCGCGAGCTTGCCCGCACCGCCCTCACCGTCCCCACGGACGCCGCGGTGACCGCCCTCACCCTGCCCCCCGGCACGCTGGCCGAAGACGAGGTGCTGGCCTTCACCTGGGACCACGCGGGCGAGCGGCAAGGCGACGTCTTCGCCCCGCAACCCTGGAAAACCTATGACCTGCTCGCCCTCCGGCCTGACCCACACCGCCGAACCCAAGGGCGACGGCTGGCACATCACCCTCACCACCCACACCCTCGCCCCCTTCGTGGCCCTCGAGTCCGACCGCCCCGGCCGCTTCTCGGCCAACGCCGTCACCCTGTTCCCCGGCCACCCGGCACCGGATCACCTTCACCCCGGCCGAGCCCGGCCCGCCCCCCACCTTCACCCTGCGCGACCTGCACAGCGCCACCTACGCCCGCCGAAGGTCCTGATGTTCTCCTACCAGCTCTACTCCTCCCGCAATTTCCCGCCGCTCGCCGAGACGCTCGACGATGCTGGCCGACGCTCGGCTACGACGGCGTCGAAGGCTACGGCGCGCTCTATGCCGACGACGCGCTGGTGGCGGAACTGGCGACCGGCCTCGCCGCCACCGGCCTGCCATGCCGACCGGCCATTTCGGCCTGGCCCAGCTGGAAGCCGACCCCGCCAAGGTGCTGTCCATCGCGCAGTCCCTCGGCATCGAGCGCATCTACTGCCCCTACCTCATGCCCGACGACCGCCCGACGGACGCCGCGGGCTGGCACGCCTTCGGCGCAGCGGCTGCAAAAGGCGGGCGCAGCCCTTCCGCGCGGCGGGCCTCGGCTTCGGCTGGCACAACCACGACTTCGAGTTCGTCGCCCTGCCCGACGGCACCTTGCCGCAGGACCGCGATCTTCGCGGGCGGCCCCGACCTGGAATGGGAAATCGACGTGGCCTGGGTCATCCGCGGCGGCGCCGACCCGCTCGCCTGGATCGCGAAATACGACGCCCGGCATCACCGCGGCCCATGTCAAGGACATCGCCCCCCAGGGCCAGAACGCGGACGAGGACGGCTGGGCCGATCGTCGGCCAGGGCACCGTCGACTGGAAGGCCGTCATGACGGCGCTGCGCAGCCACCGCCCTGCACGCAATTTCGTCATGGAACATGACAACCCGTCCGACCACGCCCGCTTCGCCACGCGGTCTCGCTCGCGGCGGCAAAGGAGCTCTGACACATGGAAATCTCGGCATCGGCATCATCGGCTGCGGCAACATCTCGACCGCCTATCTGCGCGCTCGCGCCGCTCTTCAAGGGCCTGGACAGTCCGCGCGGTCGCCGACATGAACCTGGACGCCGCCCAGGCGCGCGCGGCGGAGTTCAACGTGCAGGCCCAGTCGGTCGAGGACCTGCTGGCCAACCCCGGCCATCGACGTGGTCATCAACCTGACCATCCCCGACGCGCATTTCGCCGTGTCGAAGGCGATCCTTCAGGCGGGCAAGCACGTCTATTCCGAAAAGCCGCTGATCCTCACGCCTGGAGGACGGCCTCGCCCTGCGCGACCTCGCGACGGCGAAGGGCCTGCGCGTCGGCTGCGCGCCCGACACCTTCCTCGGCGGCGCGCACCAGCAGGCCCGCGCGCTGATCGACGAGGGGCGGCTCGGCACGATCACCGCCGGCGGGGCCGCCGTGATGAACCACGGGATGGAGATGTGGCACCCCAACCCCGATTTCTTCTTCCTGCCCGGCGGCGGCCCGATGCTCGACCTCGGCCCCTACTACATCGCCAACCTGATCAACCTGATCGGCCCGGTGCGCCGCGTGGCGCGCCCTCACCTCCTCCGCCAGCCCGACCCGCACCATCACCTCGCAGCCCGCGCAACGGGCGAGGTGATCCCGGTCAAGACGCCCACCAACATCCACGCGCTGCTGGAGTTCCACAACGGCGCGACGGTCACCCTGTCGACCTCCTGGGACGTCTGGTCCCACAAGCGCGTGAACATGGAGCTTTACGGCACCGAAGGCACGCTCTTCGTCCCCGACCCGAACTTCTTCGGCGGCACGGTCGAGATCGGCAGGCCGCGACGGCAAGATCGACGCCGGTCGACCCCTGGGACCACCCCTTCGGCCGCCGAACCAGCACCACCGGCCGGGGCGAGCACATGGCCAACTACCGCACCGCGGGCCTCGCCGACATGGTCGCCGCCATCGCCGAGGGCCGCGACGCAGCGCTGCTCGCTGGAGCGCACGCTGCACGGGGTCGAGGTGATGACGGCCGTCCTGAAATCGGGCGAGACGGGCGCAGTTCGTCACCCTGACCAGACCACCTGCACCCGCCCCGCGGCGCTCTCGCCCGCCCAGGCGCAGGCGCTGTTGAAGTGACTCGCTCCGAACAGCCTGCGCGCGCGACAGAGGCGCCGCGTCCGGACCGTCGGCGCCCGGTGGCCCATAGCCACCGGGCCGGCCCGGCCCGCGCCATGGGCGGGCGCGATGGCGCCCACCCCGTGTCGGGCCGGCCCTCCGCTGCACCCGGCTCAACGGCGGAGATCGACATGATCCGCAACCCCATCCTCCCCGGCTTCAACCCCGACCCCTCGATCTGCCGGGTGGGCGGCGACTACTACATCGCCACCTCGACCTTCGAATGGTATCCCGGCGTGCAGATCCACCACTCGACGCGATCTGGCGAACTGGCGCTCGTCGCCCGCCCCCTGAACCGCGCCGACCTTCTGGACATGCGCGGCAATCCCGACAGCTGCGGCATCTGGGCGCCCTGCCTCTCCCACGCCGACGGCCTGTTCTGGCTGGTCTACACCGACGTGAAGCGCTTCGACGGCGCCTTCAAGGACGCGCACAACTACATCATCACCTGCGCCACGATCGACGGCGACTGGTCGCCCCGCATCTACGTCAACTCCTCGGGCTTCGATCCCTCGCTCTTCCACGACGACGACGGGCGCAAGTGGTTCCTCAACATGCGCTGGAACCATCGCGGCCCGGGCACCGGCCTCAACCCCGCGCATGACAGCTTCGACGGGATCGAGCTTGCAGGAATGGCACCCGACGCGCGGCCTGATCGGCCCGGTCCACACGATCTACACCGGCACCGACCTCGGCCTGACCGAGGCGCCCGCATCTCTTCAAGCGCGACGGCTGGTACTACCTGACCACCGCCGAGGGCGGCACCGGCTATGACCATGCCGTGACCATGGCCCGCGCCCGCCGGATCGAGGGGCCCTACGAGACGCATCCCGCAGCAGCACCTCCTCACCACCCGCCACGCCCCCGACAGCCCGATCCAGCGCATCGGCCACGGCCAGTATGTCGAAACGCCCGAGGGCCGCCCGCTTGCACACCTTCCTCATGGGCCGCCCCCTGCCCGGCACCCGCGCCTGCCCGATGGGGCGCGAGACCGGGCTCGCGGAATGCGAATGGCGCGACGACGGCTGGCTCTATCTCAAGGGCGGCGGCCTCGTGCCGCCCGAAACCCTCCCCGGCCCCGATCCGCACCCCCGACGCCCCCGTCATCCGCCGCTTCGACGGCCCGACGCTGCCGCCCGAATTCCAGTGGCTCCGCACGCCCGACCCGCGACCGCCTCTTCACCCTGACCGGCACCGCCCTGCGCCTCCACGGGCGCGAAAGCCTCGGCTCCTGGTTCGAGCAATCCCTCGTCGCCCGGCGTCAGGAACACGCATCGCTACCGCGCCGAGACGATGCTCGAGGCCGATCCGCCCACCTGGCAGCAGGCGGCGGGCCTCATCACCTACTACAACCGCCACAAGTTCCACGCGGCCCTTGTCACGCGCGAGGGCGGCCACCGCGTCCTCACCCTCGTCTCCTGCCTCGGCGACTGGCCGGGCGAGCGGCTCACCTTCACCGGCCCGCCCACCCCCGTCCCCGACGGCCCCCTCCGCCTCGCCGTCCATGTCGACGGCCCGACCCAGCAGTTCCTCTGGTCGACCCCCGACGCGCCCCTCGCCCCGCTCGGCCCCCCGCTCGACGCCACGCTCATCTCCGACGAGGGCGGCCGCGGCGAACACGCCTCCTTCACCGGCGCCTTCGTCGGCATGGTCGCCTACGATCTGACCGGACGGGGCTGGAGCGCCGAGTTCGACAGCTTCGCCTACCGCCCCGCCTGAGAGGCGATCAAAGCGACGCCGCGCAGAGATCGCAACAAGCCCCGATCCAGACGTCTCCCACCCCGGCTTCTTTTCGGCAAAAATATCCCACGGGGGGTGCGGGGGGTGTGAAACCCCCCGCTCGGTTGCCGCACAGGCCGCCGGTGCCGATCCGGGACGCGGGTGTGAACCCCCCGCTCCGACGCCAGAAACCAGCAAAAACCCGACCGTTTCTGTCTGCATACGAAAACCATACGCATCCCATATCGTTTCCATATCCCCGAATGCCGCAGTTCCCCCGCCTCCGCCCCGTGCTACATCCCTCGCGACGAACGGAGGCCCGATGCTGCTCACCCTCACCGGCGTGACCAAGACCTACCCGACGCGGCGAAGGCCCGCTGCGGGTGCTCGACGGCATCGACCTGAGCCTCGACGCGGGCGAAAGCCTTGCGCTGACCGGCGAGTCCGGCAGCGGAAAAAGCACGCTTCTTCATCTGGTTGCGGGCCTCGACACGGTCGATGCGGGCACGATCATGCTCGACGGCACAGACGTTGCCCGCGCCGACGACACCGCCCGCGCCGCCCTGCGCCGGGGCACGGTCGGCCTCGTCTTCCAGCAGTTCAACCTGATCCCCTCGCTCGACGTGGCCGCCAACCTCGCCTTCCAGGCCCGACTCGCCGGTCGCCATGACCCGAGCTACACCGCGCAACTCGCTGAAACACTTGGACTTTCGTCGCTTCTCACCCGCTACCCCGAGCAGCTCTCCGGCGGCCAGCAGCAGCGCGTCGCCATCGGCCGGACGCTCGCCGCGCGGCCGAAACTCGTCCTCGCCGACGAGCCCACCGGCAACCTCGACGAGGCGACCGGCGACGCGGTGCTCGACCTGCTCCTGCGCCTCGTCCGCGACACGGGCGCGTCGCTTCTGATGGTCACGCATTCCACCCGCCTCGCCCGCCGCCTCGACCGGCGGGTGCACCTCTCCGCCGGGCGGCTCGTCTGATGTGGCGCGCAGGGCTCTCGGCGCTGCTGTCGCACTGGCGACGCCATCCCCTGCAATTGTCCATGCTTCTCATGGGCTTGGCCTGGCAACCGCGCTCTGGTCCGGGGTGCAGGCGATCAATGCCGAGGCGCGCGCCAGCTACGACCGCGCCGCCAGCGCCTTGGGCCAGGACCGTCTCGACCGGCTCGTATCGCGCGACGGCACGCCCATCCCTCAGGCCACCTACGTCGCCCTGCGCCGCGCCGGCTGGCTCGTCTCGCCCGTCGTCGAGGGCCGCCTGCCCCGCGCCGACCTGCGCGTGATCGGGATCGAACCCCTGACCCTGCCGCGCGAGGCGGCCCAGGCCCGCATCACCTCGGGCGACGGATTTCGCCGCCTTCACCGCCCCGCAGGGCCTGCTTCTCGTCGCCCCCGACACTGGCCGAGCGCCTTGCGGGACTGGACCTGCCACCGCTTCGCGAAGACCCGTCGCTGCCCCCCGGAACGGCGCTTGCCGACATCGGGATCGTCCAGCAACTGCTTGGCATGGAAGGCGAAATCTCCCACCTCGTTCTGCCGCCCGGCACCTTTGGCCCCACCGACCTCGCCCAAGTCGCCCCAAACCTCGAGCGCCGCGCACCGGACGGCGAGGGCGACATCGCGCGGCTGACCGACAGCTTCCACCTGAACCTGACCGCCTTCGGCTTCCTCGCCTTCGCCGTCGGCCTCTTCATCGTCCACTCCGCCATCGGCCTCGCCTTCGAGCAGCGCCGCCCGGTCTTCCGCACGCTGCGCGCCCTCGGCCTGTCGCGCGCGCGCGCTGACCGCGCTGCTGCTGGCCGAACTCACCGTGCTCGCCCTTGTCGCGGGCATGATCGGCGTCGCCCTGGGCTATCTCGTCGCCAGCGCGCTGCTGCCGGATGTGGCGGCAACCTTGCGCGGCCTCTACGGGGCCGAGGTGCCGGGCACGCTGGCGCTGCGCCCCGCCTGGTGGGCGGCGGGGCTCGGCATCGCCGTGCTCGGCACGCTTCGTCGCGGCGGGGCAAAGCCTGTGGCGGCTGCGCAGCCTGCCGCTGCTCGCCCCCGCCCAGCCCCGCGCCTGGGCGCGCGCCTCGGCCCGCGCGCTGCGCTGGCAGGGCGCGGCGGGTGCGCTGCTGCTGGCGGTGTCGGTGCCGCTTCTGGGCCTCGGCTCGGCCTTTGGGCCGGGTTCGCGGGGCTGGCGGCGCTGCTGCTGGGGGCGGCGCTGCTGCTGCCGCTTGCGCTGACGGCGGCGACCGACGCTTGGCGCGCGGCTGTCGCGGGGCGTGGTGTCCCAATGGTTCTGGGCCGACACGCGCCAGCAACTGCCGGGCCTGTCGCTGGCGCTGATGGCGCTGCTGCTGGCGCTCGCCGCCAATATCGGCGTCGGCACGATGGTGGCGAGCTTCCGGCTCACCTTCACCGGCTGGCTGGACCAGCGCCTCGCGTCCGAGCTTTACGTCACCGGGCCGAACCGAGGAGGAGGCAAGCCGGATGCGCCGCCTGGCTCGCCCCGCGGGTCGACGCCGTGCTGCCGATCTGGAACGCCGAGGAGCCGATCCTCGGCCGTCCCGGGCGAGATCTACGGCGTGGCCGACCACGCCACCTATCGCGACAACTGGCCGCTTCTGTCGGCCCTGCCCGACGCCTGGGACCGGGTGGCGCGGGGCGAGGGCGTCATGGTCAACGAACAGCTCTTCCGGCGCGAGAGGCTCGAGCTTGGGCGAGCCGCTCGACCTGCCCGGCGGGGCCATGACCATCGCGGGCGTCTATTCCGACTACGGCAACCCGAGGCCGCAGGTCCTGATGTCGCCCGACACGCTGACCGCGCGCTTCCCCGAGGTGCCGCGCCTGCGCTTCGGCCTGCGCCTTGCCCCCGAACGCGCCGAGGCGCTGTCGCGCGACCTGATCGCGGAGTTCGACCTGCCGCCCGGATCGGTCGTCGATCAGGCGAGCCTCAAGGCCCTCTCGCTCGACATCTTCGAGCGGACCTTCACGGTCACCGCCGCGCTGAACGTGCTGACGCTGGGTGTCGCGGGGCTGGCGATGTTCGCAAGCCTGCTGACGCTCGCCCGGATGCGCCTGCCGCAGCTGGCGCCCGGTCTGGGCGATGGGGCTGACGCGGCGGCGGCTGGCGGCGCTGGACCTGCTGCGGACGGTGCTGCTGGCGCTCCTCACGCTGGTGGTGGCCTTGCCGCTCGGGCTGGCGCTCGCCTGGGTGCTGCTGGCGGTCATCAACGTGGCGGCCTTCGGCTGGCGGCTGCCGATGCATGTCTTTCCCGCCGACTGGCTGCGCCTTGGTGCGCTGGCCGTACTCGCGGCCGTACTGGCCAGCGCTGATCCCCGCCCTGCGCCTGGCCCGGATCGCGCCGGGCGACCTGTTGAGGGTCTTTGCCAATGAACGTTAGGGCTCTGCTCCTCTGGCTCTGCCTCGCCCTGCCCGCCGCGTGCGCAGGGGTTTGCCGACATGGGCCGCCCGGCCGAAGGCTTCACCCTGCCGCAGCGCGGACCGTTCGCCTTTCCCGCCGACCACGGGCCCGCACAACGATTTCCGCATCGAATGGTGGTATCTGACCGCCACGCTGACCGGGCCGGACGGCACCGAGTACGGCGCGCAATGGACGCTGTTCCGCTCGGCCCAGGCCCCCTACGAGGCCGAGGGCTGGGCCAGCCCGCAGCTCTGGATGGGCCACGCCGCCGTCACGACGCCCGACGCGCATCTCGTCGCCGAACGGCTGGCGCGCGGCGGGATCGGGCAGGCGGGCGTGACCGCAACCCCCTTCGCCGCCTGGATCGACGACTGGCAGATGACCAGCCGCGCCGCGCCGGGAGCGGATGCGCTCTCCGCCATCGACCTGACTGCACGGGGGGCGGAGTTCTCGCTATCGCCTCGCGCTCGACGCCACCGGCCCGCTCGTGCCGCAGGGCGAACGGCGGCTATTCGGTGAAGTCCGAGGTCGGGCAGGCCAGCCACTACTACTCGCAGCCGTTCTACAGCGTGACGCGGCGAAATCACGGTGCAGGGCGAGGTCGTCCCCGTCACCGGGCAGGCCTGGCTCGACCGGGAATGGTCCTCGCAGCCGCTGGCCGCAGGACCAGACGGGGTGGGACTGGTTCTCGCTGATGTTCGACGACGGGACGCGGCTGATGGTCTACCGGCTGCGCGACGCGGGCGCGGGCTACACGGTCGGCACCTGGATCGCCGCCGATGGCACGCCCGACCCGCTGCCGCCCGGCGCGCGTCACGCTCACCCCACTGGACGAGGCCGAGGTGGCCGACCGTCGCGTGCCGGTGCGCTGGCGCGTCGAACTGCCCGCCCGCGGCGTGGACGTGACGGTGCCGCGCTGAACCCCGACGCCTGGATGGACACGACCGTGCCCTACTGGGAAGGGCCGATCCGGATCGAGGGCAGCCATCGCGGACGCGGGTATCTCGAGATGACGGGCTATTAGAGCGCCGCCGCCGTCACCTCGACCTCGACCAGGAACTCGGGCCGGGTGAAGCCCGACACGATCACCAGTGTCGAGGCAGGCAGCCGCGCGACGCCGGCCAGCCAGGCATCGCGCGCGGCCATGTAGCCCGCCATATGGGCGCGGTCGGTGACAAAGGCGTTGATGCGGATCACGTCGCGCCGGCCCCATGCCCGCCTCGGCCAGGATCGCCGCACAGTTGGCAAAGCAGAGCCGCGCCTGCGCCTCGGCGCCCGTCGGGCACCGTCCCGTCCGCCGCGAGCGCCGAGTTGGCCGGACGTCACGACCAGCCGCGCGCCCGGCGGCACCTCGACCCCGTGCGCGTAGCGCGCGAAGGGCGGGCTGATGCGTGGCGGGGGACAGCGTTCTCATCCGGGCCTCCTGCGTGGAAGATCAGCGTCGCGGCAGGCCGCTGCGCCGGCAAGCGACAGGTAGCAGGCGTCAAGCGGCCATCCGCGGCACTATGCCGAAAAAACAGGCATCGACTTCGCCCCGATGCACGATAGTCTGGCATCTGACCACAATTTCCGCACTCACCGCTCCGCTTCCCCTCGCCCGCACCGGCCCGCGCCCTAGGCTTCCAGGCCAATCGAGAATCAACAGGAGGTTACCATGGCATCGCTTTCCCGCACCCTCGGGACAACCGCCCTTGCGTCGGCGCTGACCGCGTCCCTCGCGCTTCCGGCGCTGGCCCAGAACGTGGCCGTGACCTTCGGCACCAACTGGCTGGCGCAGGCCGAGCATGGCGGGTTCTACCAGTCGGTCGCGGACGGCACCTATGCCGCCTGCGGGCTTGACGTGACGATCATGCCGGGCGGGCCGCAGGTGAACAACCGCGCGCTGATGCTGGCGGGCAAGATCGACTACAACATGGGCGGCAACCTGCTCGAGGCGTTCAGCGCGGTGCAGGAGGGCATCCCGGTCGTCGCCGTCGCCGCCAGCTTCCAGAAGGAACCGCAGGTGATCCTGACCCATCCGGGCAAGGCCAAGTCCTTCGAGGACCTCAAGAAGCTGCCGACGCTGCTGATCGGCGATCAGGGCTATGCGAGCTTCTACCAGTGGATGATCAAGGCCTACGGCTTCACCGAGGAACAGCGCCAGCCCTACACCTTCAACCCCGCCCCCTTCATCGCCGACGAGAACTCGGGGATGCAGGGCTATCTGTCGTCCGAGCCGCTGATGGTCGAGAAGGAGGGCGGCTTCAAGCCCGACGTCTGGCTGATCGCGGATGCGGGCTATTCCACCTATTCGACCACTGATCGAGACGATGGCCGACACCGTCGCCACCAAGCCCGAGTCAGGTGAAGTGCTTCGTCGATGGGTCGATCAAGGGCTGGTACAACTACCTCTACGGCGACAACACGGCCGCCAACGCCATGATCAAGAAAGACAATCCCGACATGACGGACGAGCAGATCGCCTTCGGGATCGAGAAGATGAAGGAGAGCGGGCATCGTCGATTCGGGCGACGCGCTGACCATGGGGATCGGCGTGATGACCGAGGCGAAGGTGAAGGACTTCTTCGACAAGATGGTCGAGGCCGGCGTGGTCGTGCCGGGCGATATCGACTGGAAGGCCTCGTTCACCACGCACTTCGTCGAACAAGGGCGTCGGGCTCGACCTGAAGAAGTAAGCGCCTGCCGGGGCGGCCCGACGTGCCGGGCCGCCCCCGACCGGAGCACGCCGATGACCGATCCCCCGCCCGACCCTGCCCCTCGGCCAGCGCCCCCGCGTGCTGGAGATGCAGGGCGTGGACAAGACCTTCAACGGCGGCGTGGCCGCGCTGCGCAAGATGACGCTGACCGTGAACGAGGGCGATTTCATCTCGCTGCTCGGCCCGTCGGGCTGCGGCAAGTCCACCGCGCTGCGCCTGATCTCGGGGCTGATGCCGCCGACGGCCGGGCCGGATCGTCTGGGAAGGCGGCGAGCATGCGGGCGATCTCGGCATGGTGTTCCAGGAACCCACGCTGATGCCCTGGGCCACCGTCGCGCAGAACGTCTGGCTGCCGTTCCGCCTGCGCGGGCAGTCCTTCGCCTCGGTCGAGGACCGGATCATGGAGGCGCTGTGCGCTGGTCGGCCTCGACCGCTTCGCCGACGCCTACCCGCGCGAATTGTCCGGCGGCATGAAGATGCGCGTCTCCATCGCCCGCGCGATGGTGACCAACCCCGCGCCTGATCCTGATGGACGAACCCTTCGCCGCGCTGGACGAGATCACGCGGCAGAAGCTGAACAACGACCTGCTGGCGCTGAAGGCCAAGATCGGCTGCACGGTGATCTTCGTGACCCATTCGGTGTTCGAAAGCGTCTTCCTGTCGGACCGCATCGTCATCATGGCCGCGCGCCCGGGCCGGGTGATCCGCGAGCTGACCGTCGACGCGCCCTATCCGCGCGACATGGTCTTCCGCACCTCGCCCGACTACGCCGCCGCCTGCCGCGAGGCCTCCGACGCGCTGATCGAGGCGATGGGAGAGGCGGCATGACCATGACCGACCGCCCTCTCGCCGCCGCAGACGCGTCGCTCCCGTCGATGCCGACGAGGCCCGCCGCGCCCGGCAGGCGCGGATCGAGCGGGTCGCGAAATGGCTGCTGCCGGTGCTGGTCCTGGCGCTCGGCATCCTCGCCTGGGACCGGCGTCGTGGTCTGGAACGAGATCCCGCATTACATCCTGCCCGGCCCCGGCCTGGTGCTGCAGACGCTGATCAAGGACTGGGCGATCCTGTTCGACGCGCTGCTGGTGACGCTGCAGATCACGCTGATGGCGCTGGCGGTGGCGGTGATCGGCGGGGTCGGCCTCGCCATCCTCTTCAACCAAAGCCGCTGGGCCGAGATGAGCTTCTACCCCTATGCGGTGATCCTGCAGGTCACGCCCGTCGTCGTCGATCGCGCCGCTGATCTTCATCTATGTCGACAACCGGATGGCGGGCCTGCTGCTCTGCGCCTGGATCGTGGCCTTCTTCCCGATCCTCGCCAACACCACGCTTGGCCTGAAATCGACCGACCACAACCTGACGCGACCTGATGACGATCTACCGCGCCATCGCGCTGGCAGCGGCTGCGCTATCTGCAACTGCCCTCGGCCCTGCCCTATTTCCTCGGCGGCCTGCGCATCGCGGGGGGCCTCAGCCTGATCGGGGCGGTTGTGGCGGAATATGTGGCGGGCACCGGCGGCATCGGGTCGGGCCTTGCCTTCCGCATCCTCGAGGCGGGCTACCGGCTGAACATCCCGCGCATGTTCGCGGCCCTGCTGCTGATCGCGGTGATCGGGCGTGGTGATCTTCGCGGGCCTCTCCTTCCTCAGCCACATGCTGCTGCGCAAGTGGCACGAAAGCGCGATTGAAGCGGGACACATGACCGATTTCCTCTACCTGCCCGAAACCCGCAAGCTGCGGCTGGAGAACGTGACGGTGCCCGCCTGCCTGCTGGACCAGCCGGGCGACCTGATCCGCACCGTCGATCACCATCGACGGCGACCGGATCGGCGAGGGCGAATGCGTGGCCGTCGACATGGGCGGGGCGATGCTGCTGCCCGCCTTCGTCGACATGCACACGCATCTCGACAAGGGCCACATCTGGCCGCGCTCGCCCAACCCCGACGGCACCTTCATGGGCGCGCTGAACACCGTGGGGGCCGACCGTGCAGGCGCGCTGGACGGCCGAGGATGTGCGCCGCGCGGATGGAGTTCTCGCTGCAATCGGCCTATGCCCACGGCACCCGCGCGATCCGCACCCATCTCGACAGCATCCCGCCGCAGGACGCGATCAGCTTTCCCGTCTTCGCCGAGATGCGCAGCGCGACTGGGCAGGGCCGGATCGACCTGCAGGCGGCCTGCCTGATCGGGGCGGAGGATTTCTCGACCGACGGTCCCTTCCGCCCGGACCGCCGACATCGTGGCCGAGCATGGCGGCATCCTTGGGCATGGTCACCTATCCGCTGCCCGACGTGAAGGACCGCATCCTGCGCTTCTTCCGCATGGCCGCCGAGCGCGGGCTGTCCGCCGATTTCCACGTGGACGAGACGGGCGACCCGACGTCCAACACCCTGCGCCTGATCGCCGAGGCGGTGCTGGAGACGGGCTTCGACAAGCCGGTGGTCGTGGGCCATTGCTGTTCCGTCTCGATGATGGACGAGGCCGAGGCGCTGGCGACGCTCGACCTCGTGGCGAAGGCGGGGCTGCACGTCGTCAGCCTGCCGATGTGCAACCTCTACCTGCAGGACCGGCGTCGCGGGCCGCACCCCGCGCTGGCGCGGCATCACGATGGTGCACGAGATGAAGGCGCGGGGCATCAACGTCAGCTTCGCCTCGGACAACACCCGCGATCCGTTCTATGCCTATGGCGACATGGACATGGTCGAGGTGCTGCGCGAGGCGACGCGGATCGGGCATCTGGACCACAGCGGCACCGACTGGGTGCAGCTCGGTCCTGACCAACCCCGCCCGCGCCTGCGGCTTTGCGCCGCCCTCGCTGGCCGCCGGCGCGCCCGCCGACCTCGTGATCTTCCGGGCGCGCAGCTGGACCGAGTTCTTCGCCCGCCCGCAATCCGACCGCATCGTGATCCGGGCCGGCCGCCAGATCGACCGCACAGTTGCCCGACTATGCCGACCTCGACCCGCTGATGGAGCCCGCATGACCCTCGCCGCCGCCCGCGCCGCCCTGTCGCATCTGGAGATCGACGACAACCCCGTTTCGGTCCGCGCGAAAAGCCGCGACTTCTTCTGGTATTCGCCGGTGCTGAAGGCGCGGCTCGACCATGTGACGGCCGATTTCGTGGTCGCGCCCCGGACCGAGGCCGAGGTGATCGAGGTGCTGCGCGTCTGCTACGCCCACGACGTGCCGGTCACGACGCGGGGCGCGGGGACGGGGAACTACGGGCAGGCCATGCCGCTGGCGGGCGGCGTGATCCTGCACATGAAGAACCTCGCGGCGGTGAAGGACGATCCATCCCGGCCGGGTGATCGTGGAACCGGGCTGCCTGCTGAAGGACCTCGACGCGGCCTGCAAGGCGCCATTCGGGGCAGGAAATCCGCATGTTCTCCTCCACCTGGGCCACGGCCACCATCGGCGGCTTCATCGCGGGCGGGTCGGGCGGCGTCGGGTCCTGCACCTGGGGCGCGCTGCGCGATCTCGGCAACATCATCCGCCTGCGCGTGGTGACGATGGAGGCCGAGCCGCGCATCCTCGAGTTCACCGGCGAGGAGCTGCACCGCGTCAGCCACGCCTATGGCACGAACGGCATCATCACCGAGATCGAGATGCCGCTCGCCCCCGCCTATGACTGGGTCGAGCATCTTCGTCACGCACCGAGAGCTTCCCCGAGGCCGCCGCCTTCGGCGCCGATCTGGCCAACGAGGACGGCATCCTCAAGAAGCTGATCTCGGTCTACGAGGCGCCCGATCGCGCAGGACTATTTCCAGCGCGTCGCCCCCCATATGACAGCCCGGGCAGTCGCTGCTGGGCCTGATGATCGCGCCGCATGCGATGGACGGCTTCCTGACCTTCCTCGCCCGCCGCCCCGGCGCGCGGCTCATCTACCGCTCCGACGCACATGACTGGGCGCGCGAGCCGGGGCCGGTCTTCGAATACGGCTGGAACCACACGACGCTGCGCGCGCTGAAGGTGGACCCGGCGATCACCTATCTTCAGGTGCGCTACGCCGGCCCCGATTTGCTCGACAAGATCGAGGCGGTCCGCGCGGCCTTCCCCGGCGAGGTGATGCAGCATCTCGAGGTGATGAAGGAGAACGGCCGGACGATCTATGCCGGCCTCTCGCTGGTGAAGTTCACCACCGAGGCGCGGCTGGACGAGATCGTGGCGGCGCACGAGGCGCTGGGCTGCATGATCTTCAACCCCCACCGCTACACGCTGGAGGAAGGCGGGCGGCAGACCGTCGACGACCGCCAGCTGGCCTTCAAGCGCGAGGCCGATCCGAAGGGCCTGCTCAACCCCGGCAAGATGATCGCCTGGGACGACCCGCACTGGGCCTATGACCGGATGTACAGCTATCCCGGGCTGAGGGCCGCGGAATGACCGGGCGGGTCGCCCGGACCCGTCGGCGGGGGGCCGTCTGCCCCCCGTGCCCCCCGAGGGTATTTCTGGCCGAAAAGAAACCGGGAGCGCAGGGATGACGCGGGCGCTGGTCCTCTTTGCCCATCCCTGCGAGGAAAGCTTCTCGGCCGCGCTGCACCGGACCGTGGTTGACACGCTGGCGGGCCGGGGCTGGGAGGTCGACGACTGCGACCTGAACGCCGAAGGGTTCAGCCCCGTGCTGACGGCCGAGGAGCGGCGCGCCTATCACGAGGTCGGGCCGAACACCGCGCCGGTGCAGGGCTATGTCGACCGGGTGCTGGCGGCGCAGGCGCTGGTGCTGGTCTTTCCGGTCTGGAACTTCGGCTTTCCGGCGATCCTGAAGGGCTTCTTCGACCGCGTCTTCCTGCCCGGCGTCAGCTTCCGGCTGGAGGACGGCTTCGTGAAGCCGAACCTGACGCATATCCGCAAGCTGGCGGCAGTGACGACCTATGGCGGCACGCGGATGCGCGCGATCCTGGCGGGCGATCCGCCGCGCCACGTGGTGAAGCGCGCGATCTGGCATGTCTGCCGGCCCGAGACGATGCGCTACCTCGCGCTTTATGACATGAACCGGGCGACGGAGGCGCAGCGCACGGCCTTCCTGGCCGCGTGTCGGGAGCGAGATGGAGCGGTTCTGATGCGGGCACTCGTGGTCTATTGCCACCCGAAGCGAAGGCAGCTTCAACGCCGCCGTCCGCGACCTCGTGCTCGCGAAGCTGCAGGCGGCGGGGGCCGAGGTGCGGCTGAACGACCTCTATGCGCGCGGCTTCCAGCCGGTGCTGACGACCGACGGAATGGACGGGCTATCTCGACTGCCCGTCGAACCAGCGCTCCCGTCAGCCGCGATGTCGAGGACATCCGCTGGTGCGACACGCTGATCTTCGTCTATCCGACCTGGTGGTATGGGTTGCCCGCAATGCTGAAGGGCTGGCTCGACCGGGCGCTGCTGCCGGACGTGGCCTTCCTGATGCCCGACGGGGTGAACAAGACCATCCGCCCCGGACTGCAGCACATCACGCGGCTGGGCGTCTTCACCACCTGCGGGGCAAGCTGGTGGCTGACCGCCTTCATCGGCGCGCCGGGGCGGCGCACGCTGACGCAGGGGGTGGGCCTGCTTTGCGCGCGCGGCAAGCGCAGCGTCTTTGCCGCGCATTACCTGATGGACAGCTCCACCCCCGAAAGCCGCGCGCGCCATCTGGCGAAGGTGGCGGCGAAGATGGACCGGCTGATCGGCCCCGTCCCGGCGCGGCGCGAGGCCACGGCATGAGCCGCGCGGCTCTGGACCGACCTGCGCGCGCCCGACTTCGCGGCGCTCGACCCGATGCGCACCATCGCCGTCCTGCCCACGGCGGCGGTCGAACAGCACGGGCCGCACCTGCCCGTGGGCACCGACACGCTGATCGCGCAAGGGATGCTCGACCGGCTGCGCGCGGCCTGCCCCGATGACCTCGACCTGCTGATCCTGCCCGTGCAGGCGGTGGGCAAGTCGAACGAGCACCTCTGGGCCGCGGGCACGCTGACGCTGACCGCCGAGACGGCGCTGGCGCGCCTGGGTCGAGATCGGGCTTTCGGTCGCCCGCGCCGGGCTGCGCAAGATCGTGATCGTCAACAGCCATGGCGGCAATCTCGACCTCGTCTCGATCCTGTCGCGCGAACTGCGGGTGCGGGCCGGGATGCTGGCGGTGAAGTGCCAGTGGACCAGCTTCGGGATGCCCGACGGCCTCTACGGCCCGCGCGAACTCGCCTACGGCATCCATGGCGGCGACATGGAGACCTCGCTGATGCTCGCCTTCCGCCCCGAGACGGTGGACATGGCCGCCGCGCGCGACTTCGTCTCCACCGCCGAAACCGGGGCGATCCCGCCCGACCGGCCCGATCAGCTATGGCTGGATCGCCCGCGACCTGAACCCGGCGGGCACCGTGGGCGATGCCTCGGCGGCGACCGCCGCCAAGGGCGAGGCGACGGCGGCGCATCAGGTGGCGGGCATGATCGCGCTGCTGCGGCAGGTGCGCGATCACGCGATGGACGGATTCGCGCCGGTCTGACCCGCTGCCCTCGACCAAAGTCCACTGGACAGCGGCCACCCGCCCTCGCCCAATGGTTGCGACCGGCGAGGAGGCCGGACGCCGAGGGGAGGAACCGATGCTCGACCAGACACCCGCCACCGTGGTGGCGCAGGTATTGCATGACCTGAACGACGCGCTTGCCAAGCCCGATCCCAAGGCCGCAGCGAGGCTGTTCGAGACCGACGGCTACTGGCGCGACCTGGCCAGCCTGACCTGGAACATCAAGACGATGGAAGGGCAGGACGAGATCGAGGCGATGCTGAAGGCCCAGATCGGCCCGATCAAGCCGCAGGGCTTCACGATCACGCCCGGCGAGGCGGCCGAGGATGGCGGCGGGTTCCATCAGGCCTGGATCGACTTCGAGACCGAGCACGGACGCGGCCACGGCCATATCCGCATCCGCGACGGCAAGATCTGGACGCTGCTGACCACGCTGAAGGAGCTGAAGGGACACGAGGAGCACAAGGGCACCACCCGCCCGCAGGGCGTCGCGCACAAGGTCGGAGCGCGGCCGCAAGACCTGGGCCGAGGAGCGCGCCGAGGAACAGGCGAAGCTGGGCTACGAGGTCCAGCCCGAGGTGCTGATCATCGGCGGCGGACAGGGCGGCATCGCGCTTGGCGCGCGGCTGCGGCAGCTGGGCGTGCCGACCATCATCATCGAGAAGAACGCCCGCCCCGGCGACAGCTGGCGCAACCGCTACAAGTCGCTCTGCCTGCATGACCCGGTCTGGTACGACCATCTGCCCTACATCCCCTTCCCCGCCAACTGGCCGGTCTTCGCGCCCAAGGACAAGATCGGCGACTGGCTGGAGATGTACACCCGGGTGATGGAGCTGAACTACTGGGCCTCCACCACCGCGACGAAGGCCAAGTACGACGAGAAGAAGAAGGAGTGGGAGGTTCACGTCACCCGCGACGGCAAGGACGTGGTGCTGCGCCCGAAGCAGCTCGTGCTGGCCACCGGCATGTCGGCCAAGGCCAACTGGCCGACCTTCCCGGGGCAGGACATCTTCAAGGGCGAGCAGCAGCATTCCAGCACCCATCCCGGCCCCGATGCCTACAAGGGCAAGAAGGTCGTCGTCATCGGCTCCAACAACTCCAGCCACGACATCTGCGCGGCGCTGTGGGAGGCGGGGGCGGACGTGACGATGGTCCAGCGCTCGTCGACCCATATCGTGCGGTCGGAGCCGCTGATGAAGCACGGCCTCGGCTCGCTCTATTCCGAGGAAGCGGTGGCGGCGGGGGTGACGACCGACAAGGCCGACCTGATCTTCGCCTCGATCCCCTACAAGCTGCTCCCCGCCTTCCAGAAGCCGATCTACGACACGATCAAGCAGGAGGATGCCGCGTTCTACGCGGCGCTGGAGAAGGCGGGCTTCATGCTCGACTGGGGCGCGGACGGCACGGGCCTGTTCATGAAGTACCTGCGGCGCGGCTCGGGCTACTACATCGACGTGGGCGCGAGCCAGCTGATCATCGACGGCAAGATCAAGCTGAAATCGGGCTCGGATGTCAGCCACCTGACGGAGACCTCGGTCGTGCTGAAGGATGGCACCGAACTGCCCGCCGATCTCGTCGTCTATGCCACGGGCTACGGCTCGATGAACGGCTGGGCTGCGGACCTGATCAGCCAGGAGGTGGCGGACAAGGTCGGCAAGTGCTGGGGCCTCGGCTCGGACACGACCAAGGACCCCGGGCCCGTGGGAGGGCGAGCAGCGCAACATGTGGAAGCCCACGGCGCAGGAGGGGCTGTGGTTCCACGGCGGCAACCTGCACCAGTCGCGCCACTATTCGCAGTTCCTCGCGCTGCAACTGAAGGCGCGGCAGGTGGGCATCCCGACGCCGGTCTACGGCATGGGCAAGGTGCATCACCTGAAGTGACCGGAGCGGGGCGGCGTCCGGCCGCCCCTCCACCGCCCAAAAAACAGGCATGCGCCACGCGCATCGCGCGAGGTGGCGCCGAATCCATGGTGACAGCCCCGGTTCTGTGAAACGACTAGGGTGGCACGTCCTCAACCGCCGGTCCCCATGTCGATCCTCGCCAGCATCTATCACCTGACGCATTACCAGTATGACCGCCCCGTCATCCTCGGGCCGCAGGTCATCCGGCTGCGCCCCGCGCCGCACTCGCGCACGCGCGTGGTCTCGCACAGCCTCAAGGTCGGGCCGCAGCCGCATTTCGTGAACCACCAGCAGGACCCCTACGGCAACTGGCTGGCGCGCTATGTCTTTCCCGAACCGGTGCGCGAGCTGAAGATCGAGGTCGATCTGGTCGCCGACATGACGGTCTACAACCCGTTCGACTTCTTCGTCGAAGCCTCGGCCGAGGAGTTTCCCTTCGAATATCCCGAGGATATCGCGCCCGACCTCGTGATCTACCGCACGCCCGAACCCGCCGGGCCGCAGCTTCAGCGATTTCTCGACAGCGATTGACCGCAGCGCCGCAGCGGACCGTCGATTTCGTCGTCGGCCTGAATGCCAAGGTGGCACGCGAGGTGGGCTATGTCATCCGCATGGAGCCCGGCGTGCAGACGCCCGAGGAAACCTTCGCCTCGGGCCTCGGCTCGTGCCGGGATTCGAGCTGGCTGCTGGTGCAGGCGCTGCGCCATCTGGGCTTCGCCGCCCGCTTCGTCTCGGGCTACCTGATCCAGCTGAAGCCCGACCTCAAGGCGCTGGACGGCCCGTCGGGCACCGAGGTGGATTTCACCGACCTGCACGCCTGGTGCGAGGTCTACCTGCCCGGCGCGGGCTGGATCGGGCTGGACCCGACCAGCGGCCTTCTGACCGGGGAAAGCCACATCCCGCTGGCCGCGACCCCGCATTACCGCAACGCCGCCCCGATCTCGGGCATGGCGAGCTATCGCCGAGGTGACCTTCGGCTTCGACATGCGGGTCACGCGCGTGGCCGAGCATCCGCGCATCACCAAGCCCTTCTCGGACGCCGCCTGGGCCGATCTCGACGCGCTCGGACGCAAGGTGGATGCCGCGCTGGCCGAGGGCGACGTGCGCCTGACGATGGGGGGCGAGCCGACCTTCGTGTCGATCGACGATTTCGAGGCGGGCGAGTGGAACACCGATGCCGTCGGCCCCACGAAGCGCACCTTCGCCGACCAGCTGATCCGCCGCCTGCGCGACCGCTTCGCGCCGGGGGGCTTCCTGCATTACGGGCAGGGCAAGTGGTATCCGGGCGAGACGCTGCCGCGCTGGACCTTCTCGCTTTACTGGCGGCGCGACGGCAAGCCGGTCTGGCACGACCCTGACCTGATCGCCACCGAAGGCGCCGACGGCCAGCCGACGCCGCAGCAGGCGCAGACGCTGCTGACGACAATCGCCGAGGAACTGGGCCTGCCCGCCCGACAATGTCGTGCCCGCCTTCGAGGACCCCGCCGAGTGGATCGTCAAGGAAGGCAACCTGCCCGAGAACGTGACGCCCGAGAACTCGAAGCTGAAAGACCCCGAGGAGCGCAACCGCATCGCCCGCGTCTTCGGGCGCGGCCTGACCGAACCCTCGGGCTTCGTGCTGCCGGTGCAGCGCTGGCAGGCCCGCGCGGCCAAGACCTGGGTGTCCGAGAAATGGGCGCTGCGGCGCGGGCACCTGTTCCTCGTACCCGGCGACAGCCCGGTGGGCTACCGCCTGCCGCTGGGCGCGCTGCCTCATGTGCCGCCCGCCGCCTTCCCCTTCATCAACCCCGCCGATCCGTTCGAGGAACGCGGCGACCTGCCCGACCTTGCCCCCGAGGCGCGCGAACAGGCCCGCGCCAGCTTCACGGCCTCCGAACCGGTGCAGGACCGCGTCGAGCAGACGATCTCCGACCTTGCGGGTACGCGTCCGCACCGCGCTCTCGGTCGAACCGCGCGATGGCCGGCTTTGCGTCTTCATGCCGCCGGTGGAGCGGGTGGAGGACTATCTGGAACTTGTCGCCGCCGCCGAGGCCGCCGCGAAGAAGCTGGGCCTGCCCGTCCATATCGAAGGCTACGCCCCGCCCCACGATCCGCGCCTGAACGTCATCCGCGTCGCCCCCGACCCCGGCGTGATCGAGGTGAACATCCATCCGGCCTCGACCTGGGAGGAGTGTGTCGCCACGACCGAAGCCGTCTACGACGAAGCCCGCCAGTGCCGCCTGGGTGCCGACAAGTTCATGATCGACGGCAAGCATACCGGCACGGGCGGGGGCAATCACGTGGTGGTGGGCGGGGCCAACCCCGCCGACAGCCCCTTCCTGCGCCGACCCGACCTGTTGCGCTCGCTGATCCTCTACTGGCTGCGCCACCCCAGCCTCAGCTACCTGTTCTCGGGCCTGTTCATCGGCCCCACCTCGCAGGCCCCCCGGATCGACGAGGCGCGCCACGATGCGCTTTACGAGCTGGAAATGGCGCTGGCGCAGATCCCCACCCCCGGCAACGGCCCGGCGCCCGCCGCCGTGGCTGGTGGACCGGCTGCTGCGCAACCTGCTGGTGGACGTGACGGGCAACACCCACCGCGCCGAGATCTGCATCGACAAGCTCTATTCCCCCGACGGTCCCACCGGTCGCCTCGGGCTGGTCGAGTTCCGCGGCTTCGAGATGCCGCCCAACCCGCGCATGAGCCTCGCCCAGCAACTGCTGATCCGCGCCATCATCGCGCGCCACTGGGCCAGCCCCGCCACCGGCACCCTGCCCCGCTGGGGCACCACGCCTGCACGACCGCTTCATGCTGCCGCATTTCGTCTGGGAGGATTTCCTCGACGTGCTGCGCGACCTGGGCGACCACGGCTTTCCCGATGCAGTCCGACTGGTTCAAGGCGCAGGCCGAGTTCCGCTTTCCCTTCTGCGGCGAGGTCGACCTACGAGGGCGTCACACTGGAACTGCGCCAGGCGCTGGAGCCGTGGCACGTGCTGGGCGAAACCGGCGCGATCGGCGGCACGGTGCGCTACACCGACAGCTCGGTCGAACGCTTGCAGGTCAAGCTCACCACCGCCGACCCCGACCGCTACACCGTCACCTGCAACGGCCGCCGCGTGCCGCTGACGGCGACGGGCACGAATGGGGTGGCGGTGGCGGCGGTGCGCTACAAGGCGTGGCAACCGGCGCTGGCGCTGCACCCGGTGCTGCCCGTCAACGCGCCGCTGACCTTCGACATCTTCGACACCTGGACGGGACGCGCCCTCGGCGGCTGCGTCTACCACGTCGCCCATCCGGGCGGGCGCAACTACGACACCTTCCCGGTCAACGGAAACGAGGCCGAGGCGCGCCGCCTTGCCCGGTTCGAGCCGCACGGCCATAGCCCCGGCCCCTACGAGCCGCCGCCCGAGACGCCGCACCGCGAGTTTCCGATGACGCTCGACCTGCGCCGGATGCCGGGGCTCTGACGGCATGGCGCAGGCCCGGACACGCGCCACGCCGTCGCGCCTCTTCGCAGGTTACCGCCCTCTGCCCGGCGTCCCGGACGAACTGGTGGACGCCACGGGCGCGATGCGCCCTGCCTGGTCGGGCCTGATCGCCCATCTCGAAAGCCTGAAGCCCGACGAGATCGCCCGCAACATCGCGCGCGGCGAACAGTACCTGCGCGATGCGGGCGTGTTCTTCCGCAACTACGGCGCCACGACGCTGTCCACCCGCGACTGGCCGCTCAGCCCCCTGCCCATCCTGCTGCCGCAGGCCGAATGGGATGGGATCGCGCAAGGCCTGACGGAACGGGCGGACCTGCTGGAAACGGTGGTGGCTGACCTTTACGGCGAGAACCGGCTGGTCGCGCGACGGGCTTCTCCCCGCCCGGCTGGTGGCCGAAAACCCTGAATGGCTGCGCCCGATGGTCGGCATCCGTCCGCGCTCGGGGCATTTCCTGCACTTCGTCGCCTTCGAGATCGGGCGCGGGCCGGATGGCCGCTGGTGGGTGCTGGGCGACCGCACGCAGGCCCCCTCGGGCGCGGGCTTCGCGCTGGAGAACCGCGTGGCCACGACCCGCGTCTTCGCCGAGCTTTACGCCCAGTCGAACGTCCATCGCCTCGCCGGGTTCTTCCGCGCCTTCCGCGACACGCTGAACGGGTTGCAGGGCGATGCTTCGGTGCGCTCGGGATCCAAGGTCGGCATCCTGACGCCCGGTCCGATGACCGACACCTATTACGAGCATGCCTACATCGCCCGCTACCTCGGCCTGCCGCTGCTCGAAGGCGGCGACCTGACGGTCGAGCGCGGGGCGGTGATGGTGCGCACCGTCTCGGGACCGGTCCCCATCGACGTGCTCTGGCGCAGGCTGGACGCGGCCTGGGCCGATCCGCTGGAACTGAACGAGGCCTCCTATATCGGCACGCCCGGCCTGATGTCCGCCCTGCGCGCAGGGACACGTGACGCTGGTGAATGCGCTTGGCGTGGGGGTGCTGGAAAGCCAGGCGATGCTCGCCTTCCTGCCGGGGATCGCCGAGGCGCTGACAGGCCGCCCGCTGCGCCTGCCCAACATCGCGACCTGGTGGTGCGGGCAAGCGGCCGAACTGGACCACGTCCGCACCCATGCGGGCCGGATGCTGATCGGCCCGGCCATGGCCACCCGCCTGCCCTTCGAGACGGACGACGCCCATGCCCTGTCGGGCGAGATGCGGGGGACGGACGAGCCGCTCGACCACTGGCTGACGGCCAACGGTCCTTCGCTTGTGGGGCAAGAGCTTGTCACCCTGTCCACCACCCCCGCCTGGGCCGAGGGGCGACTGGTGCCACGCCCGATGACGATCCGCGTCTTTCTCGCGCGCACTCCGCAGGGCTGGCAGGCGATGCCCGGCGGCTTTGCGCGTGTCGGTTCCACCCCCGACCCCACCGCCATCACCATGCGGCAGGGCAGTTCGGTCGCCGATGTCTGGGTCGTGGCCGACGCGCCCGTGCGCGACGAGACGATGCTGACCCGCCCCCAGCCCGCTTTCACCCGGGCCGAGGCCGCGACGCTGCCCTCACGTGCGGCCGACAACCTCTACTGGCTCGGGCGTTATGTCGAACGCACCGAGGGCCTGCTGCGCCTGACCCGCGCCTGGAACGCGCGGCGGGCCGAGACCGGGCCAAGGCGCGCTGAACGCCGTTATCGCGCGTGAGCTTGCGCGGCTACGGCGTCAATCCCGAAACGCCGCTGCCCGAGGGGCTGATCCGCACCCTGGGCAGCGCCGTGAACGCCGCGAGCCGTATCCGCGACCGCTTCTCGGTCGATGGCTGGGCGGCGCTTGCGGACCTCGACAAGTCCATGTCGCGCATGGCCGGGACCGTCACGCCCGGCGACGACGCGGCGCTGGCCATGGGGATCCTGTTGCGCAAGGTCGCGGGGTTCTCCGGCCTCGTGCACGAGAACATGTATCGCGCCACCGGCTGGCGTTTTCTGACCATCGGGCGCTCGCTGGAGCGCGCGGCGATGACCGCCGACCTGCTGGCCACCCTCACGGCACCCGATGCGCCGACCGGCAGCCTCGACCTTGCCATCGAGATCGGCGACAGCGCCATGACCCACCGCCAGCGCTATGCCGTGATGGCCAGCCACGACAGCGTGACAGACCTGCTGGCGCTCGACCCGCGCAACCCGCGCTCGATCCTGTTCCACGTGACCGAGATCAAGGAGCAGGCCGACCTGCTCGCCGAAGGAAGCCGCCTTGGCCAGATGTCCGACCTGTCGCGCCATGCCCTCGCCGTGCAGACGCGCACGGCGTTGCACTCGCCCGAGACGCTGACGCCAGAGGCCCTCCGCGCGCTGCGCGACGATATCCTGTCCCTGTCCGACATCCTGTCGGAAGCCTACCTGCGGTGACGCCATGATCTACGACGTGATCCTGCATATCGCCAATCGCTACTCCAGCCCCGCCATCGGCGGGCGGCACCTCGCGCGGCTGATGCCCGCCGACCTGCCGGGCGAGCAGCGCCTGATCGCCGCGCATCTCGACATCCGCCCCCACCCGGCCGAACGCACCGACCGCAGCGATTTCTTCGGCAACCGCGCCACGGACTTCGCCTTTCGCGGAGCGACGGACGAGGTGGTCCTGCACCTTCAGGCCCGGATCGAGCGGCACGGCCCCGCTTCCCCCGTCCCTTCCACCCCGCTTGCCGACCTGCCTGCCGAACTGGTCGCGATCCATGAGTCTCGACGCATCCTCACCGGCCCATTTCCTCGCCCCTTCGCCGCTCGTGCCGCAGCGACGCGGCCATTGCCGCCTATGCGCGGTCCGCCACCACCGGGGGCAGAACGGTCGGAGAGGCCGTCACCGCCCTGGGCCAAGCGCTCCACCGCGACATGCGCTACGATCCCGAGGCAACCGAGGTGGACACACCGATGGCCGAGGCCTTTGCCGAGCGGCACGGCGTCTGCCAGGACTTCAGCCACATCATGATCGCGGGGCTGCGCAGCCTCGGCATCCCGGCGGGCTACGTCTCGGGCTTCCTGCGCACCACGCCACCGCCGGGCACAGGCGCGGCTGGAGGGGGCCGATGCGATGCATGCCTGGGTGCGGGCCTGGGGCGGGCCGCAGGCAGGCTGGTTCGAATACGATCCGACCAATGCCATCCCCGTGGGCGAGGATCACATCGTCGTCGCGCGCGGTCGCGATTACTCGGACGTGTCGCCCATCAAGGGCGTGCTGCGCGCCTCGGGCGGGCAGGACACGGACCTGTCGGTCGATGTCATCCCGATATCCGCCTGAGCACTGGACGCCTCCGCAACAACATGCTTCGCTCCGCCCCATGACACGACGCGCCCTGCCCTACTGGATCACCGCCGCCATTATCGTTGCCGCTGCCGCATGGCTGCTTGGGGTGGGGCGCGAAGCGATCTGCAAATGCGGATACATCAAGCTCTGGCACGGCCAGACGATGAGTTCCGAGAACTCGCAGCACCTGTTCGACTGGTACACGCCGTCGCACCTGATCCACGGCCTCCTGTTCTACGGCCTGCTCTGGCTGGTCGCGCGGCGCCTCTCCTTCGGCTGGCGGCTTGCCATCGCCACGGCGATCGAGGCGGCGTGGGAGATCCTCGAGAATTCCGACTTCATCATCGACCGTTACCGCGCGGTCACGATCTCGCTCGACTACTACGGTGACTCGGTCATCAACTCGGTGTTCGACATCCTCGCGATGGTCGTGGGCTTCTTCCTCGCCCGGGTGCTGCCGATCTGGGCGAGTGTCGCCATCGTGATCTTCTTCGAGGTGCTGACGACGTGGCTGATCCGCGACGGCCTCGCGCTCAACATCCTGATGCTGGTCTGGCCGCTCGAGGCGGTGCGCGTCTGGCAGGGCGGCGCCTGACGGCGGTCAGGGCACGTCAGCAGAGGGCGCGGAACCGCTCCACCATCACATCCAGCACCTCGCCCGGATCGCGCTTCCACCAGTTTGCCGCCGAGAAGACCTCGACCTCGCAGGGCCCGGCATAGCCCGCGCCCTCGACCGCCTGCGCGGATCGCGCGCAGGTCGGCCACCCCGTCGCCCATCATCCCCCGGTCGAGCAGCACGTCCGTCGTCTCGGCCAGCCAGTCGCAGAGGTGATAGCCGAGGATGCGGCCCGCCCCCGCGCGCCGCAACTGCGCGGCAAGGTCCGTGTCCCACCAGACGTGATAGACATCGACCGCCACGCCCACGTTCGGCGCGCCGATCGCCTCGCACAGGTCCACCGCGTCGCGCATCGTCACGAGGCAGGACCGGTTACCGCCATAGACCGGGTTCAGCGGCTCCAGCGCCAGCTTCACGCCCCGCGCCGCCGCATGGGGCGCGGCCTCGGCAACCCGGTCCGCGACGAGCTTCAGGCTCTCGCCGACTCCCTTCGTTCCCGGCTCCACCCCGCCCACGACGATGGTCAGCACCGGCGCGCCCAAGCCCCGCCGCCATGTCGATGGCGGCGCGGAAGTCGTCCATCACCGCTGCGCGACCCTTGGGGGCGAGCGGCCCGACGAGGAAGGGCGTCCGGCAGAGGCCCACGACCTGCATCCCCGCCGCCCGCACCCGCTCGCCGATCTCGACCGCGCGCGCGCCGATCTCGCGCCGCCAGAACACGATCCCGCCAAGGCCCCGCTCCGCGCAGGCGTCGATCACCCGCTCCACCGGCCAGCCCGCGCCATGGCCGTCTAGGTTGTGGCCGAGCGTTGCGGTGTTGAGAGCGAGGGCGGAATGGTCGCGGGTGAAGTCGCGCATCGTCACACCCCGTACATCGCCAGCATCCGCTTCATCCGCGCCACCGCCATCTCGGGGTCGCGCAGCAGGCCGCACCGGTCGGCCAGCCGGAACACCTCGGTGAAGTACGGCAAGGGCCGCATCGCCTGCGCGCCGTTCAGCATGATGAAATGATCCTGGAACCCGTTCAGCCAGGCGAGGAACACCACCCCCGTCTTGTAGTACTGCGTCGGCGCCCGGAAGATCAGCCGCGCGAGCGGCACGGTCGGGTCCAGCACCGCGCGGAAGCCCGCCGCATCGCCCTGCCCCAGAAGGCTCACCGCCCGCGCCGCAGCAGGCGCCAGCGGATCGAAGATTCCCAGCAGCGCATGGGAATACCCCTCGGCATCGCCCTCGATCAGCTCGGGATAGTTGAAGTCGTCGCCCGTATACATCCGCACGCCCGCGGGCAGGCGGCGGCGCATGGCGATCTCCTTCTCCTTGTCGAGAAGCGAGATCTTGATGCCGTCGACCTTCGCCGTGCTCTCGGCAATCACCGCCAGCGCCGTCTCCAGCGCCTGCTCGAAGGTCGAGGCCCCCCAGTAGCCCGCCAGCGCCGGATCGAACATCTCGCCCAGCCAGTGCAGGATCACCGGCTGGTCGCAGGCCGCCAGCACCTCGGCATAGACCCGCAGGTAATCCTCCGGCCCCTTCGCCGCGCCCACCAGCGCGCGGCGACGCCATCAGGATGATCCGCCCGCCGACCTTCTGGATCGCCTCCACCTGCTCCAGATAGGCCCGTCGCACCGCCTCCAGGCTGTGCGGCCCCGGCCCGAGATGATCCGTCCCGCAGCCATTGGCGACCAGCGCATCGGGCAGTTCCGCCTTCGTCCGCCCGATCAGCTCCAGCGCGCCGGGCCAGTCCAGCCCCATGCCGCGCTGCGCCGTGTCCATCGCCTCGGCGATGCCCAGGCCCATGCCCGCCAGATAGCGGCGGAAGGCCATCGTCCGCTCCCAGTCGATGGTCGCCCGGCCCGAGGGATCGTTTGCGGTGAAGGGATCGGCCACCACATGCGCCGCCGAATAGACGACGCGCGCCGGGTTCGCGCCCAGCACGGCCCCCTGCACCGGCATCCCGACCAGCGTGTAATCCGCCATCCGCCCGGTCGCGTCCGGCAATCCGATCTTCATGCCCATCCCCCTCAGAACCGCGAGACCAGCAGCCCGCCATCGGCCGAAATCGCCTGCCCCGTCGTGTAGGGCAGACGGCCCGCCGCCAGCGCCGCGATGATCCGCCCCATCTCCTCGGGCTCGCCCACGCGCGGCAGAAGCGTCAGCCCGTCCGCCGCACGCTTGCGGTAGCTCTCGATCACCGGCGCCGTCATGTCGGTGGCGATCAGCCCCGGCTGAACGTCATAGACCGCGATGTTCTCCGGCCCCAGCCGCACCGCGAAGCGCCTTCGACACCATCGCCGCCGCCGCCTTCGAGGCGCAATACTCCGCCCGCTGCACCGCCACCGCGACCGCGTTCGACGAGGTCACGTTGACGATGGAATGGAACAGGCCCGGATCGCGTTCGCGCGCCACCAGCCGCCGCGCGAAGGCCTGCGAGAGAAAGAACATCGCCTTGGCGTTCACCGTCTGGCAGCGGTCCCAGCTCGCCTCGGTCACGTCCAGCAGGTCGCCCCGCGCCATCACGCCCACGCCCGCGTTGTTCACCAGCGTCGTCAGCGGCCCGAGCGCCGCCTCGACCGCCACCAGTGCGGCCTCATGCGCCCCCAGATCGCTCACGTCAAAGGCACAGGCCATCGCTGGACCGAAGCCCGCCACCCGCGCCACCGCCGCCTCCAGCGCGGCATCCCCCGGCAAGCCGTTCAGCGCCACCGCGAACCCCTCGCGCGCCAGCGCCTCGGCGGCGGCGAGGCCGATGCCCCGCCCGGCCCCGGTGACCAAAGCGACCTGCCTCATCCCCGCGCGCCCTTCTTCATCAGTTCCCGCGCGATGATCATTCGCTGGATCTGGTTCGTCCCCTCGTAAATCTGCGTGATCTTGGCATCCCGGTAAAGCCGCTCCACCTCGAAGCCCCGGATGTAGCCCGACCCGCCAAAGACCTGCACCGCATCTGCCGTCCGCGCCACCGCCATGTCGCCCGCAAAGCACTTGGCCATCGAGCAGGCCTTCGTCGCATCCTGCCCCCGGTCGATCTTCACCGCCGCATTGGCCACCAGCAGCCGCGCCGCCTCGATGTCCTTGGCCATGTCGGCCAGCAGCCACTGCACGCCCTGGAACTCGGCGATCGCCTTGCCGAACTGCTTGCGGGTGCCAGCGTAATCCACCGCCGCCTCCAGCCCCGCCTGCGCGATGCCCACGGCCAGCGAGGCGATGCCCACGCGCCCCTTGTCGAGCACGCTCATCATCATGTGGAACCCGCGCCCCTCGTCCCCCAGCAGCGCATCCGGCCCGCAGCCGCACGTCCGCGAAACTCAGCGCCCCCACCTGCGAGGCGCGCTGCCCCATCTTGTGCTCCTTCGGCCCGCGCTCCACCCCCGCCGCATGCAGGTCGACGATGAAGATCGACATGCCCCGGTTGCCCGCCGCCTTGTCGGTGCGGGCCAGCACGAACCCGAAATCCGCCACCGGCGCGTTGTGGATCCAGATCTTGCCACCGTTCAGAATCCAGCCGTCGCCATCGCGCACGTGCCGTGGTGCGGATGCCCGAGACATCGGTGCCCGCCTCGGCCTCGGTGATGCAGTAGGCGACCTTCGCCTTCATCTTCAGGATGTCGGGCAACAGTGCGCGCTGACGTTCCGACCCATGCCGGACGAGCAGGGAAGAGATCAGTTCCAGAAGCCCGCACTGGTCCGCCACGCTCGCATAGCCGCGCGAGAGCTCCTCCATCACCACGGCATAGGTCAGCGTATCGAAGCCAGGACCCGCCCATCGCCTCGGGCACGCCGATGCCGAACAGGCCAAGCTCGGCCATCTGGTCGTAGATCTCGGCCGGAAAACGTTCGTCGCGGTCCAGCGATTCGGCGGCCGGGCGGATCACCTGATCGGCGAAATCGCGCGTCATGTCGCGTACCGCCTCATGCGTCTCGGTCAGGTACATCGGCAGATTCCCGGTCATTAGTAACTATCCAGTTACATTATTGGCAGCGCCTGATCCACGTCAAGCCCCCTTGCCAAACGCGCCCGCGCCCGCCTACTATTCACCAAATGGTTACTTGAGGGAGGACGCCATGCACCCGTCAGCGAAACGCAAGTTCGGCCGAGTGGACCTGGAGGTGACGAGCTTCGGCTTCGGCACCGCCCCCGTCGGAAACATCTTCCGCGAGATCGACGAGGCGACCTCGGACGCGATGTTCCAGCATGCCTGGGACGCGGGCGTGCGCTACTACGACACCGCGCCGATGTACGGCCATGGGCTGTCGGAACTGCGCACCGGCCAGTCCCTGCGCTGGAAGAGGCGCGACGATTTCGTTCTCTCCACCAAGGTCGGCCGCCTCCTGAGGCCCGCCAAACGCAGATGCCATCGACTTCGCCCCCTGGACGAACGCCGCGCCCTTCACGATGGAGTTCGACTACAGCTACGACGGCACGATGCGCTCGGTCGAGGACAGCCTGCAACGCCTGGCGCTGGAAAGCATCGACATCCTCTTCATCCATGACATCGACGTGTTCACCCGCGGCAAGGACCAGCCCGAGGTCTTCCGCCAGGCGATGGACGGCTGCTGGAAGGCGCTGGAACAACTTCGCGCGGACAAGGTGGTGAAGGCCATCGGCGTCGGCGTCAACGAATGGGAGGTCTGCCACGAGGCGCTGAAGCAGCGCGACTTCGACTGCTTCCTGCTCGCGGGCCGCTACACCCTGCTGGAACAGGACGCGCTGAACGAGTTCCTGCCGCTCTGCGAGGCGCGTGGCGCGGCGGTCGTCGTGGGCGGCGGCTTCAACTCCGGCATCCTCGCCACCGGGGCGAAACCGGGTGCCAAGTACAACTACGCCCCCGCGCCCCAGCCGATCCTGGAAAAGGTCACGAAGATCGAGGCCGTCTGCGCGCGCCCACAACGTGCCGCTGCCCGCCGCCGCGCTGCAATTCGTCGTGGCCCACCCCGCGATCCCGTCCTTCATCGCCGGAACCCGGACGGTCGAGCAGCTTGACCAGAACCTCGCCTGGTTCAGCCATCCCGATCCCCGCCGCCTTCTGGTCCGACCTCAAGGCGCAGGGGCTGCTGCGAGAGGATGCGCCCGTGCCGAAGTAAGGCACTTGCCCGCGAACCGGACAGGGCCGTAGCCTGAGGGCGATCACACTACGGGGGATGTCATGACCATCGGAGCCGAGTTCGACGCCGTCCGCGCCGTCGCCATCGAGTATCTCGAGGGCATGATCTGGGGCCAGTACGATCGGATCGAAAAGGTCTTCCACCCAAAGGCCATCCAGGTTGGCCATTTCGGCCAGACCTACGAATTTTTCTCGCGGCAGCAGTTCATCGATTGGCTCAAGTCGGAAAAGTCAGAGCCTGTCGGCAGCCCCTATACGGCCGAGATCATCTCGGTCGAAATCACCGGCGACGTGGCCATCGTCAAGCTGACCGACACCTGTTTCGGCAGCGACTTCGTCGACTACCTCGTGATGGTGAAGCACGAAGGTGCCTGGCAGATCGTGACCAAGGCCTATGTCGTGCTGAGCGGTGTCGGTAAACCGTGACGGCGGTGCGCACCCTCCCCCCCGGTCGCCACGGCTATGACAGCCTTTCCCCCGGCGACCGGATCGAGACCGGGGCGGTCACGGTCACCGCGGCGATGATCGACGACTTCGCGAACCTGACCGGCGACCGCTTCGAGATTCACATGACCGACGAGGGTGCCGCGCGCCATGGCTTCCCGGCGCGAGTCGCGCATGGCCTCTTGGTGCTGTCGCTGGTCGACGGGTTGAAGAACCAATGCCCCGCCCAGGTCCACGCGCTGGCCTCACTGGGGTGGGACTGGTCCTTCCGCCGCCCCGTCTTCGCAGGCGATACGATCCGCGCGACCATCACGGTCAAGGCCAAGCGCCCCACGCTGAAACCCGACCGGGGCATCCTGACGCTGGAGTTCGAGGTGACCACCCAGACGGGCGAGATCGTGCAGCGCGGCACCAACCAGTTGATGGCCTATCGCTGAGCGGCCCCCGCGCTTCTTTTCGGTCCAAATACCCCCGCGCGGAGCGCTCCCGCACCCTCCGCTGACGCTGCGGCCCGCCCCCCGGATACCGAATTTTGCAAGACAATTTGGTCCCTTACCGGATCAGGATCGCGCGGAAATCGTTCACGTTCGTCCCCGTCGGCCCGGTCACGAACAGATCGCCCAGCCGGTCGAACGCGCCCCAGGCATCGTTCCCCGCCAAGCAGCGCCGCGGGGTCCAGCCCCAAGAGCCCGCAACCGCCCTGCCGATGTCGCCGTCGGCGAAGGCGCCCGCATTGTCCTCGGACCCGTCGATCCCGTCCGTATCGGCGGCCAGCCCCGCGAAGGGCACGCCTTCCGCCGCCAGCGCCACGGCCAGCAGGAACTCGCTGTTCCGCCCGCCCCGCCCCTTGCCGCGCAGCGTCACCGTCGTCTCGCCGCCCGACAGGATCACCACGGGCCGCGCGAAGGGCCGCCCGCGCTCTGCCACCTCGCGCGCGAGCGCGGCATGGACGCGGCCCACGTCGCGCGCCTCGCCCTCGATCCGATCCGACAGGATCGCCGCGCGGCACGCCCTCGCGCCTCCGCCACCGCCGCCGCCGCCTCCAGCGACAGCCGCGCCGAGGCGATCACCTGCACCTCGTGCCCCGCAAAGACCGGATCGTCGGGCAGCGGCGCCAGCCCCGCCTCGCCGCGATCCAGTTCCGCGACCCGCGGCGGCAGGTCGATCCGCCAGGCCGCGACCATCGCCCGCGCCTCCGCCCGGCTCACCCGATCGGGCACCGTCGGCCCCGAGGCGACCTGCGCCGGATCGTCCCCCGGCACGTCCGAGACGACCAGCGACACCACCCGCGCCGGATGCGCCGCCGCCGCCAGCCGCCCGCCCTTGATCCGGCTCATCTGCTTGCGGATCGCGTTCATCACCGAGATCGGCGCGCCCGAGGCCAGCAGCGCCCGGTTCAGCGCCTGCTCGTCCTCCAGCCCCATCCCCTCGGGCGGCGCAGGCAGCAGGGCCGAGCCGCCCCCGCAGACCAGCGCGACCACGAGGTCATCCGCGCGTCAGGCCCCGCACCGCCTCGAACAGCGCCGCGCTCGCCGCAAGCCCGGCCTCATCGGGCACGGGATGCGCGGCCTCCATCACCCGGATCTGCCGGCAGGGCGCAGGCATAGCCGTAGCGCGTCACCACCACGCCCGACAGCGGCCCGTCCCACAACCGCTCGAAAGCCGCGGCCAGTTGCGCGGCCCCCTTGCCCGCGCCGATCACCACCGTCCGCCCCTTGGGTCGCGCGGGCAGATGGGCGCGCAGCGCCGTCTCGGGGTCGGCGGCCTGCACCGCCGCGTCGAAGAGCCGCGTCAGGAAGGCGCGATCGGCCGCGTCCATCAAAGCTCCACGTCGAAGACATAGACCCCGTCGGGGCCGCCCACCGTCTCGGCCACGATCCGCGCGCCGACCTTCTGATGCTCGGGATCGACGACATAGGCGTCGCGCACGGCGGCGTCGCGGAAGTCGAACCAGAACAGGTCGTTGAACCCGCGCACCACCGGCGTCTCGATGCTGACATTCGGGAAAGCTGCGGAAATCGAGGATGCCGTCGATATGCGCATCGAGGCCCTTCAGCGCCGCGTAAAGCTCGGCCTTCTTCGCCGCGGTGACGTCTGGCTTGAACTTCAGGGCCACGATGTGCCGGATCATTCGGTCTCTCCCTTCCCGAAACGGGGTTTGCGTTTCTCGCGGAAGGCCGCAAGGCCCTCGGCCAGCTCGTCGGAGGCCGCTGCGATCTGGCCCGCGAGGGCCTCGAGCACACGCTCGCGCTCCTCGCCCTCGGCCGCATTGACCAGCATCTTGGTCAGCGCCGTCGCCTGCGGCCCCCGTTCCATCACACGGGCCGCAACGGCCTCGGCGGCGGCCAGGCCCTCGCCCGGTCGGGACGACCTGATCGACAAGGCCAAGCGCAAGTCGCCTGTTCCGCCGTAAAGACCTCGCCGAACAGCGCCATCCGCCGCACCGCCTGCGCGCCGAAGCGGCGCACGGCGCGCTGCGTGCCCGACCAGCCGGGAATGATGCCCAGGCCCGGTCTCGGGCTGGCCCAGCTTCACATGCGCCTCGGCGATCCGCAGGTCGGCGCAGGCGGCAAGCTCCAGCCCGCCGCCAAGCGTGTGCCCGTTCAGCACGGCGATCACCGGCTGGCGCAGCCGGGCCAGCGCATCGAAGGCGGCATGGCCGTCTCGGACCCAGTGCATGCCGAACGCCTCGGGCGACCAGCCGCTCCAGGCCGCGATGTCGCCCCCGGCAGAGAAGGCCTTGCCCCCCTCGCCGGTCAGGATCACGACGCGGGCCGACGACGCTTCGATCCGGCGGCAGAGCGCGATCAGGCTGTCCACCATCGCGGCGTCCAGCGCGTTCAGCTTCTCGGCGCGGCGGATCGTGAGACGGGCGATGCCGTCGGCGAGGGTCAAGCTCGATGGTCATTTCTCCGCCAGCGTCAGCCCGAACGGTTCGGGTCGGAACAAGGCATCGTCCATCACCTTCAGGTCCGGCGCAACCACCAGCGGCGTGGCCGCCTGATCCAGCACGTCGCGCTGCAAGATCCAGGCCGGGCGCGATCTCGGTGACCATAAGGCCCTGATCCAGCAAGCCGGATCACGCAGCGTTCGGTGACATAGGTGACGTCCTGCCCCTGCATGCGCGCGCGCGACGCCCCGAGAAGCTGACCTGATCGACCTTGTCCACGAACTTGGCGATCTGGCCTTCCTGCTCGATCACCAGTTTTCCGTTCTCCACCAGCATCTTCGCACCCGCGTTGAAGGTGCCGGAGAAGACGATCTTGCGCGCCCGCGCCGTGATGTCGACAAACCCGCCCGCCCCGGCCGTGCGGTGCGGCGTGGCCGCAAGGCGCGAGACGTTGACCGATCCCTCCTTGTCGATCTCCAGGAAGGACAGCAGCGAGCAGTCGAAGCCGCCGGCCTGGAAATAGGTGAACTGGTGCGGCGAGGCGACGAAGGCCTCGGCGTTCGAGGCGCAGCCGAACTTGAAATCGAGCAGCGGGATGCCCCCCACGGCGCCCTGCTCGATCACCCAGGTCACCGCGCCGTGCAGGCCTTCTTCCAGCAGCACGCGCGGCACGTTGGCGCTGATGCCGAAGCCGATGTTCACCGCCCAGCCCTGCCGCAACTCCTGCGCCACGCGGCGGGCGATGACCTTGGCCGGGTTGAATTCGGGCGTGCGGAAGGTGTCGAGCGGGCGGAACAGCTCGCCCGAGATGGCCGGATCATAGGCGGTGGCGGTTGTCTGCAACTGGTCCGGTGCCTCGACGATGACGTCGACGAGGATGCCCGGCACGCGCACATCGTGGGGCTTCAGCGTGCCGCGTTGCGGCCACGCGCTTGACCTGCGCGATGACGATGCCGCCCGCGTTGCGCGCCGCACAGCGCCATTTCCATCGCGCCGAGCGTCGCGCCTTCATGCTCGAAGGTCAGGTTGCCGTTCTCGTCCGCGGTGGTGGCGCGGATGATGGCGACGTCGGGGTGGATCGCAGGGAAATGCAGCCAGTCCTCTCCGGCGAACTCCACCCGTTTCACCAGGGGTTGCGCGCGGGCGCTCGCGTTCATCGCGCAGCCGTCCTGCGCCGGGATCGACGAAGGTGTCCATGCCGACCTTGGTCAGCACGCCGGGGCGCTTGGCCGCGCCCTCGCGCAGCATGTCGAAGACGATGCCCGAGGGCACGTTCCAGGCCGCGACCTGTTCCGCCGAGATCATCTGCCAGATCAGCGGCGGCTCGGCATTGGTCGGGCCCGAGGGGTAGGAGCCGCCGATGATACGGGTCAGCAGGCCCGGGCGGGCAATGTGATCGACGCCCTTGGTGCCGAACATGTCGCCCGCCGCGATCGGATGGATCGATGGTCAGATTCCGCGGAGTCCCCGTCTTTTCAAAGCGTTCGCCCAAGCGCCTTCAGCACCGCGTCCGGGCAGCAGAGCCCCGAGGAGGAGTTGACGGCGACCGTCGCGCCGTCACCGATCAGGGCCACAGCCTCGTCTGCGGTTCTGATCTTTGTCATGATGTCCTCGCTGGCGGCTGTTGCATCTTAAGTAACTAACTGGTTATAACACTAGACAGCCGAGACAGGTCGATCAAGGCCAATTTCCGCGCATCGTTCCATCGAGGCGGGCGCGAGTCAAAGACGAAGGGAGGACGGCATGAACATCTGCTTTCAGAAGACCTATCAGCGGGCCTTCGGCACCTATCCCCTGAAGGGAGAGGTTCTGGCGCAGGCCATCGCGGCGGCGGCCGAGGTTGGCTATCGCGCCTTCGACACGGCGCAGATGTATGGCAACGAGGCCGATACGGGGGCCGCGCTGAAGGCCACGGGTCTGAAACGGGCGGACCTCTGCATCACCACCAAGGTGCATCCGGACAACTTCAGCCGAGGCGAAGTTCCTTCGTTCGGTCGAGAAAAGCCTGAAGGACCTGCAGGTCGACAAGGTGGATATCCTGCTGCTGCACTGGCCGCCGATCGGGGGCGACATTGCGCCCGTCGCTTGCGGCTTCTGGAGCAGGCCTTGGAGCGGGGGCTGACGGACAACATCGGCGTGTCGAACTACACCGTGCAGATGATGCAGGACGCGCGGACCATCGTCGACGCGCCGCTCGTCACGAACCAGGTGGAGTTCCATCCGCTGCTCGACCAGAGCGTTCTGATGAGGGGCGCGGAGGAGACGGGAATTCCGCTGTCCTCCTACTCCTCGGTCGCGCGGGGCGAGGTGTTCAAGCATCCGATCTTTGCCGAGATCGGGGCGGGCTACGGCAAGTCCGCGGCACAGGTCGTGCTGCGCTGGATCCTGCAGAAGGGCGTTTCGCTGAACACCATGTCGACCAATCCGGCGAACATCCGCGCGAATTTCGAGATCATGGATTTCACGCTGTCGCATCATCGACATGGCGCGGATCGATGCGATGACGAAGACGGGCTACCGGATCGTGACGAGCGATCTGGTGCCCTGGGCGCCGGTCTGGGACTGAAGGAACTGGGGCGTCGGGTTTCCGAGGTGAGCCGGACGTTCGTGACGACCGGGATGGTGCGCAATGAATGCGCCCCCTACAGGGGACGAAGCGCGCCGCGGAGCCGAAGGAGCCAGAGGATCGACCGGAAACGCTCCGGTGGAGCGTTTCCGCGATCCGATTGCCGGCGGTCGCAAGACCGCAGGCAAGGGGCTCTCTACACACCTGACGCTGCCAATCCGTCCGCGCCTGACTGGGGGAGGCGCGGTAACGCGCCTGCCCGAGGGCAGGCAGGCGCGGACGGATTTGTCGACGGACAAATCCGTCAAGAAAGGCCCTACCCATTCCCCCGGATCAGGTCCGCCGCCTGCTCGCCGATCATGATCGGTCGGCGCGTTGGTGTTCGAGCCGACGAGGCTGGGCATGACCGAGCTGTCGCAGATGCGCAGCCCATCGAGGCCGTGGACCCGAAGCTGCGGATCGACCACGGACATCGCATCCACCCCCATGCGGCAGGTGCCGACCGGATGGTAGGAGGTGCGGCCGTACTGCCGGGCATAGGCCTCGAACTCGCGCCTGGGTCTGCACCTCGTCGTCGGGAAAGCGGATGGCGCGGATGTATTTCTGCAGGGACGGCTGGCGGAAGATCTCGCGGCTGATCTTCACGCCCTCGACCGAGCAGCGCAGGTCGTCGGGATCGCCGAGGAAATTCGGGTCCACGACCGGCTTGGCCGCGGGGTCGGCCGAGCGCAGCGTGACGCTGCCGCGCGCCTTGGGGCGCAGCGTGTAGGAGTTGAGCGTGATGCCGGACGCGCCCTTCGTGACGCTCGGCACGCCCGCCTCGGCCCCGGCCCCGGCGAGGAAGTGGAATTGCAGGTCGGGATAGGGCAGGTCCGGCATCGAGTGCCAGAACACCCCGCCCTCGACCACGTTCGAGGTGATCGGGACCGGAGCGGAACAGCGCGTATTGCAGCCCCGCCCAGAGCGGCCCAGTGCGGCTTGTTGTACTTGTCGAGGCAGTGGTGGCCGTTCAGTTCGGCCACGATGTCGATCCCGAAATGGTCGGTCAGGTTCTGCCCGACACCGGGCAGGTCATGGATGACGGCGATACCGTGCTGCGCGCAGGTGATCGGCGGGGCCGACGCCCGACAGCATCATCAGCTTGGGCGAGCCGATGGCGCCGGAGGTGACGATCACCTCGCTGTCGGCATGGGCGATCAGCAGGTCGCCATCCACCGCATAGCGGACTCCGGTCGCGCGGCTGCCGGTCAAAGACGATGTTCAGGACCTGCGCCTCGGTCACCACCTTGAGGTTCGGACGCTTCAGCGCCGGGCGCAGATAGCCCACGGCGGCCGAGCAGCGGCGGGCGTTCCGCGTCGTGGTCTGGTAGACACCCGCGCCTTCCTGAACCGGGCCGTTGAAGTCGGGGTTGTAGGGGATGCCGAACTCCTGGCAGGACCGCACGAAGGCCCGCGTCATCGGCTGCGGATCGGGGGTGTTCGACACGCCGAGCGGTCCCTCGGTGCCATGCCACTCGCCCGAGAGAATGCTGTTGCCCTCGGACCGCAGGAAATACTTGCGGATCTCGGCAAAGCCCCAGCCCGCCGCGCCTTCCTCGACCCAGCGGTCGTAGTCGGCCGGGTGACCACGGGTGAAGACCTCGGCGTTGATCGAGCTGCCGCCGCCCAGGACGCGGGCCTGGGCATAGGGGATCTCGCGGTTGTTGGCGTGCTTCTGCGGCGCGGTCATGAGGCCCCAGGTCAGCGGGCCGGTCGTCATCTTGGCGAAGCCCACCGGCATATGGATCAGCGGATGGGTGTCGCGCCCGCCCGCCTCGAGCAGGCAGACGCGCGTGGCCGGGTTCTCGGTCAGCCGCGCGGCCAGCACGCATCCGGCGGACCCCCCGCCCACGATCACATAGTCGAAGCCCTCGGCCATCCTCTCCCCCCGCCCGCCTCTCGTCACGCGATCCAGTGCGACCGCGCGCCGATCTCGATATGGACAGACTTGACCTGGGTGTATTCCTCAACCCCGTAGATGCCCGCCTCGCGGCCCCAGCCCGATTGCTTGAAGCCGCCAAGCGGCAGTTCCGGCCCGCCCGCAATCGTCGTGTTGACCCAGAAGCGCCCGGCGCGGACGCGGCGGGTAACGGTGAGGGCCTTGTCGATGTTCTTGGTCCAGACCGAGGCGGCGAGGCCATAGACCGTGTCGTTGGCGAGGGCGATGGCCTCGTCCAGCGTGTCGAAGGGCATGACGGTGAGGACCGGCCCGAAGATCTCGTCCCGCGCGATCGACATGGCTCGCGTCACGTCGCCGAAGATGGTGGGCGCGATGAACTGACCCTTCCCGAAATCGAGCGGGGTCCCCCCCGCGACGAGCCGCGCACCCTCGGCCTGGCCCTTCTCGATGTAATCCAGGATCACGTCGTTCTGCTGCGTCGGTGGTGATGGCGCCCACCTGCGTCGCCTCGTCCAGCGGGTCGCCGACGCGGACCTTGGCGAGCTTTGCGGCGACGAGCTGCTCGAACTCGCGGGCGACGGAGCGTTCGACGATCAGGCGGCTGCCCGAGACGCAGCATTGGCCGGTGTTGAAAGCTGATGCCGAAGGCCACGCCATCGGCCGCGTCCTCCAGATCGGCGTCGGCGAAGACGATCTGCGGGTTCTTGCCGCCCAGCTCCAGCCCCAGCTTCTTGAAGTTGCCGCCTGCCGCTTGCAGGCAGGAGCGGCCCACGGCGGTGGAGCCGGTGAAGGACAGCATGTCCACGTCCAGATGCTCGGTCAGCGCCTGCCCGATGGTGCGCCCCGATCCGGTGACGACGTTGTAGACGCCCGGCGGGCAGGCCCGCCTCGGCCAGCACCTCGGCCAGGATCAGGGTGGTGGCCGAGGTCACCTCGGAGGGTTTGGCGACGATCGTGCAGCCCGAGGCGAGGATGAACGGCACCCGCTCGCACAGGATCAGGAAGGGGAAGTTCCAGGGGGTGATCAGGCCCACGACCCCGATGGGTTCGCGCGTGACGAGGCCGAACATGGCGTCGCCGAGGTTGTTGAAGCTGTCGCCGTGCAGGCTGCGGGCGGACGCCTGCGGCATGTTCGAAACAGGCGATGCAATCGTCGATCTCGCCCCGCGCCTGGGTGATGGGCTTGCCGTTCTCCAGCGTCTCCCAATAGGCGATCTCGTCGCGGCGGCGGCGCAGGATCTCGGCCGCGCGCAGCAGCACGGCGGCGCGGGCCGCGCCGGGCAGGCCGGACCAGCGGGGGCGATCCTCGAAAGCGCGGCGGGCGGCGGCGACGGCGGCGTTCAGGTCGTCGAGCGTGCATCGCGGGATGCGGGTGACGGGCGTACCATGCGCGGGAGAGGCGCGCAGGAAGGTTTCACGGCTGCCCGCAGGGATGAAGGCACCGTCGATGTAGAAGCCGAAGTCGCGCGGCTCGGCCGGGGGGGAAAGGCGGGTGCTGGTCTGGTCCATGATATCCTCCTGCCGTCCGGTGTCGCGGCGCTGCGGGTGCCTCAGATGGCGATCTGGGTCTTCAGGTCGTGCGGGCGGTCGGGGAGCGTCTCGAACGCGTCCTGTATCCGGGCCAGCGGATAGCTGGCCCCCGTGAAGGGCGCGGTGCGGAGGCGGCCGTGGGACAGAAGCGTGAGAGCGTCGCTCATGTCCCTTCCCATACCGGCAACCGAGCCCTTCACGGAGGTTCTCCTCGAGCACCGTGCGCAGAAGGTCCAGCGGAACCGTCTGCCCGGGGCCGGCGAGGCCGAAGGCGGCGACATGGCCGCCCTTGCGGATGAGGGTGAAGGCGGTTTCGTAGAGCGCGGGGTGACCCACGCTTTCGATGACGATGTCCGCCCCGCGCCCCTCGGTCATCCGCAGCACGGTCTCGCGCAGCTCTGCGGGGTCGGACACCGCAGCGTCGGCCCCCGCCGCAAGGGCCATCGCGCAGCGGTCGGGCGAAAGGTCGGACGCGATGATCGGGGCAGCACCGATCAGCCGCATCATCTGGACATGGAGGTTGCCGATGGGGCCCGCGCCGAGGATGACCACGGATTGCGCGAAGCCGGCCCGCGCCGCGCGGGCGGCGCGCACGACGCAGGCAAGCGGCTCGGTCAGGGCAAGGACTTCGTCGGGGACGCCTTCGGGGGCGGGAAGCACAAGGCGGGCCGGGACGGCCACGAATTCGGCAAAGGCCCCGTCGCGCGAGATGCCGACCTGCTGCGCCGAGGGGCAGTTCAGCACCTCGTTCCGGCGCGCAGAAGAAGCAGGTGCCGCAGCCGATGTTGATATCGGCCACGACCCTCTGCCCCACCGCGAGATGCGTGACCTGCGCGCCGACATCGGCGACGGTGCCGGTGAATTCATGACCCGGGATCAGCGGCAGGCGGTCGGCGGCGTAGTGGCCGTTGAAGATGTGGATGTCGGTGCCGCAGATGCCGGTGCGCGCGACGCGGATCAGCGCGTCCTGCGGGCCGACCCGCGGGATCGGCACCTCGCGCAGTTCGAAGCGGCGAGGCTCTGTCAGGACGGCGGCGAGCATCGTGCCCATCTACTTCACCGTTCGCAGCTTGGAGCGGTCGATGGTCAGCGCGATCGCGGCGATCAGGACGAGGCCGAACACCATCTGCTGCTGGGTCGCGTCGACCTCGAAATAGAGCATGGACGACGCGGATCACGGCCACGATCAGCGTGCCGATCAGCGTGTTCACCACGCCCCCGACGCCGCCGGTCAATGGCGTGCCGCCCACCAGCACCGCGACGATGGCGGGCAGGAGGAACCCGTTCGCCATGTTGGGCGACCCGCCCGACAGCTTGACCGCGAACATGCAGCCCCGCAATCGCGGCCAGCCCGCCCGAGATGGCGAAGGCCAGCATCTTGTAGCGCGCGGTGTTCAGGCCCGAGGCGAGCGCCGCAGGCTCGCCCGCGCCGACCGCCTTGAGCGACGCGGCCGAGCGTGGTGCGGGTCTGGATGAAGAGCGCGAGCAGCACGAGGACGGCGGCGATGCAGCAACTCGTGGGGGATGCCGAACGTGTTGCCGATCATCCAGCCGAAGGTCGCGTTGCGCAGCGTGTCGTCCATGTAGAGCGCCTGCTGACCCGACAGGTACTGGCTGACCGACAGCGCGATACCCCCGATGGCCAGCGTGGTGATGAAGGACGGCACGAGCATCCGCGTGGTGATGAAGCCCGCGAGCAGTCCCGAGCGAGAACCCGGCGAGCACGCAGACCAGCGCCGTCCAGATGCCGAAGAACGGCAAGGCGAGCGTGGCGATCACCGTCGTCATGTTGGCCACGTTCTGCGCCGACAGGTCGATGCCGCCGATGTAGATCGCAAAGGTCATGCCCATGGCCATGATGAACAGCGGCACGATGTCGCCCGCGAGCGACAGCAGGTTGCGCGGCTTGAGGAAGGTCGGATCGGCGATGCCGACGATCAGCACCAGCGCCAGCAGCGTCATCCAGGGCAGATGTTTCTTGATGCGGTCCAGGGACATGCCGGCCTCAGATCATGTAATGGATGAGGTCGAAGAGCGTGGGCTTGCCGTCCGCCGCCAGTCGAACCGTTTCTGGATCTCGCCGTCCTTGACGACGATGATCGTGTGCGACAGGCCGATCGCCTCTTCCAGCGTGTCGGCGACCAGGACGATGCCCACGCCCGCGTCGGACATGTCGCGGACCATGTCGTAGACGTCTTCCTTGGCGCCGATGTCGAGGCCCCGCGTCGGATGGTCGAGCAGCATGATGTCCGACCCGCCGAGCGCCATTTGGCCAGCACGACCTTCTGCTGGTTGCCGCCCGAGAGGTTGCCGCAATCGGCGTATTCCGAGCTTGCCTTGATCGACAGCTTGCCGATCCAGTCCCGCGCCAGCGCCTTTTCCTCGGCAGGACGCAGGACGCCCGCGGTGCTGTAATGGCCCAGCTGCGACAGCGTCATGTTCTCGTAGACCGATCATGCCCGCGACGATGCCCTCGATCTTGCGCTCGCGCGGGACATAGCCCACGCCATGCTCCACCGCGTTGCGGGGCGTAAAGCGGGTGACGCGGTCGCCCTTGAGCGTGACGGTGCCCTCGACCGGGGTGAGCATGCCGTAGATCGTGCGCAGGATCGCCTCGCGCCCCGATCCTTCGGTGCCGACGAGGCACAGCACCTCGCCCGGGTGCAGGGCCAGCGAGATGTCCTTGCAGCGCCCAGGCAGGCCGACGCCGTTCAGCTCCAGCAGGGTCTTCGTCGGTGTCGTAGGGCTTCTGCCGCTGTTCGCGGTAGTATTCCTTGTCGACGTTGCGGCCGACCATCTTGTGCTGGATGCGCTCCACGTCAGCGTCGCGGGCCTGAACCTCGTCCACGACCTGCCCGTCCTTGAAGACGTAGATGCGGTCGGAGAGCTCGATCACCTCGTCCAGCCGGTGCGAGACGAAGATGAAGGACGCGCGCGAGCGGCAGTTCGCGCACCAGCTTGAACAGCAGCTTCACCTCGTCTTCCGACAGGACCGAGGTCGGCTCGTCCAGCAGGATCACGAGGTTGCCGTCGACCCGCTCCTCCAGCGTCAGCACCTTGGCAAGTTCGACAAGCTGGCGTTGCGCGAAGGAGAGCTTGGAGGTGAGGATCGCAGGGTCGATGTCGAGCTTCACCTTGGCCAGCTGGGCACGGGCGGCCGTCGCCATGGCCTTCCAGTTGATGATGCCCATGCGGACAAATTGCGCCTCGTAGCCGAGGAAGATGTTCTCCATCACCGTCAGCGTCGGGATCAGCGACTGTTCCTGAAAGACCATGCCGATGCCCTTGTCCATCGCCTGGCGCGGATTGGCGAAGCGGACGGGCTTGCCGTCGATCAGGATCTCGCCGCCGTCGGGCTGGTAGGCGCCGTAGATCACCTTCATCAGCGTGGACTTGCCCGCGCCGTTCTCGCCGACCAGGCCCACGATCTCGCCCTTGCCGATGCGGAAGTCGATGGCCTTCAGCGCGTGGACGCCGGGGAATTTCTTGTCGATGCGCGCGAAGTTCATACATGGCGCGCCCCTATTTCACGAACGCGATGGCGCGGCGGTCGGTCGACAGGTAGACGGCGATGACGACGAGCAGGCCGAGGACGCCGTCCTGCAGGTAGTCGGGCAGGCCGATCACCACCATGCCGTTCGTTGATGACGTTGACGATCAGCACGCCGACCAGCGCGTTCCACACGCCCCCGACCCCGCCCCAGAGCGCGACGCCGCCGACCACGACAGAGGTGATCGAGATGAACATGAAGTTCGCGCCGGTGAGCGACTCTGCGATGCCGATGCGCGCCGACGGCAAAGATCATGCCGATGGCATAGAAGACGCCCGCCAGCGCAAAGCCGATGATGCGGACGCGGCGAGACGTTCAGGCCCGAGGCGATGGCCAGATCCTCGCCGCCGCCGACCGCGTAGAAGTTGCGACCCAGACGCGTGTAGGTCTGGATGAACCAGGCGGCGATCAGGCAGAGGACCGCGAGGTAGCACATGATCGGAAAGCCGAAACAGCGCAGCTTCACCAGCGCGCCGAAGGACGGATCGTCGGCGATCAGGATCTTCTCGCCCGAGGACATCAGGATCGACAGGCCGGTGCCGACGAAGCCCATGGCGAGCGAGGCCATGAAGGACGGGATGCGCAGCTTGACGTGGACAAGGCCGGTGAGAAAGCCGAGGAAGACGCCCCGAGCGCCAGGGCCAGCGGGAATGGCGAGCCAGGCCGAGGAGAACAGCGTGCCGCCCCAGGCGAGGAAGAGATAGCCGAAGACCACGGCGCGTGACCGACATCGTGCCTTCCATCGAAAGGTCGATGGACCCCATGATGATGATGAAGGTCACGCCGATCGCGACCATCAGCGCGGGCGTGGCGGCGATGGCGATGCGGCCCATGTTGCGCAGGGACAGGAAGTTCGGGATTGATCGCCGTGAAGACGGCAATCAGCGCGACGAGCACCAGAAGCGGCGCCCATTTGATCAGGGTTTCGCGCGAAAGACGTTCGGACACCTGCGCCCTCCCCCGGCCAGGATCACGCCCATGGTGGGTAAGTTGGGACGGGGCGCGATGCGCCCCGCCCCGCGTGTTGCGGTTCAGCTTGTAGTGGATCTGGCCGTTCGACGGCCCCCAGAAGTCGGTCCAGTCGTAGGTCGGCGTCGCGTCGATGTACTTGGCCTTGAACTCGGCCGCGTCGGCGGCGGTGATCAGGATCGTCGGCCCGTAGAACTCGCGGTGCTCGTGCGGCTCGTCCGAGGGTTTGAAGGTGCCGATGGCCGCGTGATAGGCGAGCGCCGCCGTGATGCCGCCGCCCCAGTAGGGGTTGGTGAACGACGGTGGCGAGGATCTTGCCCTGCATGCACGAATTCCACCGCTTCCTGGTTGCCGTCGTAGCTGACGACCGGCATCCCCTCGATCCCTTCCGCGTCGCAGCGCGTCGAGCACGCCGTAGGCGATGGTGTCGTTGGCGCAGTGCACGCCGGTGATCTCGTCGCCGTAGCGGGTGAGGAACTGCGACATGATCTCGTTGGCCTTCTGGGTGTCCCAGTCGGCAGGCTGCGCGTCGAGCAGCGTGATGTCGGGGATAGTCCTTCAGCGCGTTCTTCAGGCCGTTCAGCCGCTCGACCGCCGGGTTGTTGGCCGCGATGCCGCCCAGGTGGACGACGCCGCCCTTGCCGCCCATCGCCTCGAACAGGATGCGGGCGGTGTCCTCGGCGGGCTTCTCGTCCGACCAGGTCATGTGGCTGACGTAGTTGTCGCCGATGTCCCAGGGGTGCAGGTCGTCGGTCTTGTTCCAGATGGTCGAGATGTAGCCGCCGGCCGCCGGCCACGGCCTCGACCACCGGGCGGGCGTTCGGGCTGTCGTTCGCGTCGCAGGCGATGGCGCAGTTGCCGTTGTTCTTGGCCAAGAGCGCCTTGATGTCGGCCAGCGACTTTTCGGACGATCCTTCGTTGATCAGGTTCACCAGGTCGGATTTCTGGCGGCCGATGCTTTCGACAAAGGCCTCGCCGCCCGCCGACGATGGACAGCCAGTAGGGGTTGGCGCGGTCGCGGTAGGACCAGGCGACGACCGGATCGGTCAGGGCCGCGCGGGCGGCGCCGCGACCGAAGGCGGCGGGCACCATCAGGCTGCCCATACCGGCGGCGGATGCGAGCAGGAAGTTGCGACGATTGATCGTCTGCTGCTCGATGTACTTCTTGATGAACGACATGGAAGACCTCCCTCTCCACGCATGCGCCGCCTTTGGAACACGGCAATTCTTGCGCGTGGCGGAACCGGACCTGACCAGGGGCCGAGCAGGGCTTCGCAGCTCACTTAACGCACTAACTGGTTACTTCTTTGACAAGCTGCGCGAGTCAAGCCTGATGATGCGAATAAGTAACCATATGGTGCATCCCGCGGCACGATCCGCTTTGACCGGATGGCCGGGCTGCGTGTAGAGACAGGGGGCGGCGGCGCATGGGCACCCAGGCAGAGGCGGGACAGGCTGTGGATACGTCAGCGACAGAAAAGCCCCGGGTGCGGGATGCCGAGGCGACCAAGGCGCGCATCCTGGCGGCGGCAAAGCGCGAATTCGCGAAGAACGGGCTGGGCGGCGCGCGGGTCGACGTGATCGCCGAGAAGGCGAAAGCCAACAAGCGCATGATCTACCACTACTTCGAAAGCAAGGAGGGGCTGTTCCAGACCGTCCTGGAAGAGGCCTATGTCGACATCCGCACCGCCGAGCAGAAGCTGAATCTCGACCATCTGGAGCCGCGCGCGGCGCTGGAGCGGCTGGTGCGCTTCACCTGGGACTACTACCTGAAGAACCCCGAGTTCCTGACGCTGGTGAACAGCGAGAACCTGCACCGCGCGAAGCATCTGAAGAAATCCGAGGTGGTGAAGGTGGTTAGCCGCAAGTTCGTGTCGATGGTGAGGACGATTCTGGATCGCGGCGTGGCGGCGGGCGTGTTCCGCGCCGGGCGTCGACCCGGTGCAGCTGAACATCACGATTGCGGCGATCGGCTACTACTACCTGACGAACCGCTTCACCGGCTCGATCGTGTTCGAGCGCGACCTGATGGCGAAGGACGCGCTGGAGGCGCGGCTGCGGTTCAACATCGACACGATCCTGCGGCTGGTGCAGGCCTAGCGCGGACAGCGCCTATCCGGCTTGCCCCATCAACTCCACCACACCCACCCAACGGCAGCCCGGATGCCCGCGGGTGGCGGCAACCAGCCGCTCGAGAAATCGCCACACGGCTGCGTCATGGACGAGGTGATGCGTCAAGAGGCCCGCCGCCTGGCCCGTGTCAAGGCGCGCCACGATCTCGTCCAGCAGCACGGCCTCGTCCCGCCCGCCGCGCGTGCCGCGCCAGTCGATCACGTCGACCTGCGTATTGACTTGCGGGATCGGCCCCGGCCGTTCCGGCCCGAACACCGACAGCGCCCGGAAGCCCAGCCCCGGCAATCCCGCCACCACCTCGGGCGCGATGCGGTTCCACGGCGGGACCAGCACCGGCACGAACTGCGGCCCGTGCAGGTGTTCCAGATGCCGGAATCCCCGCGCCAGCTCCTCCAGCACGACGGCCACCGGCCGATGCGCGCCCAGCTCCTGCGTCTTCTCCCCCTCGCCCGCGTGGTTCCGGTGCGCCCAGCCATGCACGGCGACCGTCACCCCGGCCTCGCCCGCCAGACGCGCGGCCAGCGCCGCCCCGCTGAACGCCGGGATCACCGCCAGCGTCAGCGGCAGCCCCTCCATCACCGCCAGCAGCCGGTCCAGCGCCGCCGAGGGCTCCACCGCATCGTCGTCGCGCAGCCAGAGCCGCGCGGGCCGCCCCTCGGCCGCGCAGCGGTCCAGCCGCCGGATCAGATCTTCCATGACACGGCCCCCCGCAGGATCACGTCAAGCCGCGCCACCGCCGCCGCCATCCCATGCTCTGCCCGGACCCGCGCCCGGGCCGCCGCCGCCATGCGGGCCCTCACGCTTTCGTCCGACAGCAGCCGACTGACGGCCCCCGCCAGCGCCGCGTCGTCGCCATCGGGCACGAGCAGCCCCGTCTCGCCATCGGCCACGACCTCGGGCACTCCGGCGGTGCGAAAGGCCACGACCGGCAGACCCGCCGCCTGCGCCTCGAGATAGGCCAGCCCGTAAGCCTCGCCGCACCCCGGCCAGAGATAGACCGCGCCACGGGACAGCAACCGCGCCACGCCCGCCGCGTCCACCTGCCCCAGCCAGCGCACCTGACCCGCGGCAAACCCCGAAAAGAGCGCCTCGACCTCGGCGCGCAGCGGCCCGTCGCCCGCGACAGACAGGTGCCAGTCGTCGGGCAAGATCCGCAATGCCTGCGCCAGATGGCGGAAGCTGTCCCACTTGTCGCCTGCCCGCATCATCGCCACCGACACCAGATGCCCCGGCTCCGGATCGGGCTCCGCCGCAAAGTGCGCCACGTCGATGAAGGGGGCAAGCCGCGCCACCCGCGCGTCAGGCACGCCCTCCAGTATCCCCGCCTCGTCCCGGCCCGTCAGGCAGACATTCACCGCCGCCAGAGCCAGCCCGGCGCGCACCCGCGCCTGCGTCCCGGCCCACAGCCCCAGGCTGCGCCGCGCCGACCAAGAGGACTCCACCGTCACGTAAGGCACCCCGAACCGTGCGCAGAGGTCCGGCCCGATCAGGTCCGGCGACTTGTAGTAGGGGTGGTAGCAGACGAAGGCATCGGGTCGTTCCCTGGCCCACTCCGCCGCGATCCGCGCCCGCTCCGCCGCCGCGTCGGCCTCGATCGCCGCCCATGCCGCTGCATCCTCGGGGTCGCGCAGATAGCTGCGCAACTCCGACACCAGCGCCACACGATGCCCCGCCGTTTCCATGCATCCCGTCAGCATCCGCGCCATGCGCCGGTCGCCGGACGGCACCGGATGGTCGGGCGATTTCAGCGGGGCGTAGAAGGCGATCTGCATCGCGAGGGGCGTCAAAGCCCCAGCGTCTTGCAGGTCTCGGCGTCCAGCAGGTCGGTGCAGTGGGGCGAGCGGATGAAGTTGTCGTAATACATCACCCATTCGTCCGGCGCGCCATCGCGATAGGGGCCGAACTTGAAATACTGGTTCGCCCCCAGGCCCGGGTCGTTGTGCCCGATGAAGCCCGTGACCGAGACGATCCACTTGCCGTTCGCGAACAGCTCGATCCGCCCGTCGCCGGACGGCCCCGGTTTCGAATAGACGGCGAAGTCGATCCAGCCGTCGGTGGGCTGCGGCATCGGCGTGCCGCGCGGCGTGACGACCGTGTTCGCGGTGCAGGCGTTGAAGCGCGGATCGTCGGTCGCGGTAAAGGTCGCGTCCGCCGCCACCAGCATCCGCATCTGGTTCGTCTCGGGCCGCAGCCAGACCGGCGTCTGCCCCGCGGCGCAATCGGCGACGATCGCCCCATCCTCCGGCACGCTCGGCGGGTAGTAGTTCGTCTCGACCGTCGCGAAGAGCTTTCCGTTCGTCATGCGGAAGGCGAGGTAGGGGCTGAAATCCCCCTCGGCCTCGGGGCCGATCTCGCGCTTCCACTGGGCGATCAGATAGCGGTGGTCGTCGGTCGGGATCGGATCGCCGAACTTGACCGAAAAGCCGAACCATACGCCCGTTTCGTACGGCACCCGCAGCGCGGTCTTCTCCCAGATCTCGGCCCGCTCGGAACAGCCCTCGGACCCGATGTCGCACAGCGCATTGACCGTCAGCTTCAGCGCCCGCCCGGTGCCGTCGCGCGTCACCTCGCCCTGGAACTCTGCCCGCCCGGCCGCCTGCTCGGCGTTCTCGCGGTAGTAGAGCCCGCCCTCCTCGGCAAAGTCCGTGCCGTCAAACCCGTCGCGCAGCACGATCTTGGCACTGTCCGCCAGACCCTGTTGCGTCATGACCGCCAGCCCCAGCACAACCGATCCAAGCACATGCCTCATCGCCGCTCCCTTTCGTTCCGCGCCAGACGCTAGGAAACTTCGCCCGGCAAGGCGAGGGGGAAAATCCGCCCCACCTTGACAGCCCCCGCAAATCGCCCGACTGAAAACCCGTCATCCCAGCGGAGCGCAGCCATGGCCCCCGAGACCCCCGACGCCCCGCTCGCGTCCCTGATCGCCGCCCGCACCGCCCGCGTCGGCGTCATCGGCCTGGGCTATGTCGGCCTGCCGCTCGCCGTCACCGCCGCCCGCGCGGGCTTTCCCGTCACCGGCTATGACATCGACCCCGCCAAGATCACCGCCATCGCCGCCGCCGAGAGCTACATCGAGGCCGTGCCCCAGCCCGTCCTCGCCGCCGAAGTCGCGGCCGGCCGCTTCGCCGCCACCGGAGATTTCACCACGCTCGGCCAGTGCGACGTGATCGTCATCTGCGTCCCCACCCCCCTCACCCGCCACCGCGAGCCCGACCTTTCCTTCGTCACGCGCACCTGCGAGGACATCGCGGCCACCCTGCGGCGCGGGCAACTGATCGTGCTGGAAAGCACCACCTATCCCGGCACGACCGACGGCCCGGTGAAGACGATCCTCGAAGGCACGGGCCTGTCCTCGGGCAGCGACTTCTTCCTCGGCTTCTCGCCCGAACGCGAAGACCCCGGCAACCGCGCCTTCGACACCTCGACCATTCCCAAGGTCGTCGCGGGCGACGGCCCGGCGGCGGGCCGCCTGATGCAGGCCTTCTACGGCGCAGTCGTGAAAACCGTCGTCCCCGTCTCCACCCCTGCCACCGCCGAGGCGGTGAAGATCACCGAGAACGTCTTCCGCGCCGTCAACATCGCCCTCGTGAACGAACTCAAGGTCATCTACGACGCCATGGGCATCGACGTGTGGGAGGTGATCGACGCCGCCAAGACCAAGCCCTTCGGCTTCATGCCCTTCTACCCCGGCCCCGGCCTTGGCGGGCACTGCATCCCGATCGACCCGTTCTACCTGACCTGGAAGTCGCGCGAATACGAGCTGACCACCCGCTTCATCGAACTGGCGGGCGAGATCAACTCGGCCATGCCCCGCCACGTCGTAAGCCGCCTCGCCGAGGCGCTGGACCGCCGAGCTGGGCCGGGCGCTGAGCCGGTCGCGCATCCTCGTCATCGGCCTCGCCTACAAGAAGAACGTGCCCGACATCCGCGAAAGCCCCTCGCTGAAGCTGATCGAGCTGATCGAGGAGCGGGGGGGCGAGGCGGCCTATCACGATCCCTTCGTGCCGCAGATTCCCCGCACACGGGCCTATGGCGCGTTGAAGGGTCGCCCCTCGGTGCCGCTGACCCCCGAGAGCATCGCAGGGTTCGACGCGGTGCTGATCGCGACCGATCACGACGCCATCGACTATCAGGTGCTCGCCGACTGGTCGCCGCTGCTGGTCGACACGCGCAACGTCTTTGCGCGGCGCGGCATCGTCTCGGACAAGATCGTCAAGGCGTGAGCGTTCCGGTCGCGATCCTCGCCGATGCGCATGTCCATGACATCCACGGCGACTATGGCACGTCCGGAATAATGCTGAACGGCCGCCGCGCCACGCTGCGCAGCTGGCACGACACCGCCCGCGCCGCCCGCGCCTTCAACGAAAGCGGCGCGATCTTTGACGCGGCGCTGGCGCAGATCCGCGCGCGCGGGATCCGCCACGTTGTCCTTCTGGGCGACTACACCGATGACGGGCAAGCCGAGACGACCGCGCGCCTCGCCGCGCGCCTGCACGCCGCCTCCGACCTGCGCTTCTACGCCATTCCCGGCAATCACGACGTGTTCGGCCCCCACGGCAAGCACACCGCCACCCGTTTCCGCACGCCCACCGGGACGCAGCTGGTCACCAGCGACCCGACCCTGGCGGAGCAGGACCGCCATGCCGCGGTCCTCAGCCCCCGGCTGCGCTGCGCGGGCCAGCCCGCGGGCCTTCTGCCGATGGCCGCCTTCGGCCTGTTCCGCCAGCCGCAGTTTCTTCATTGGGAAAGCCCCTTCGGCCCCTCCGACGCCGTGGCAGACCGCCAGTACGACGCCCGCTCTCCCGATGGACTTAACACCCGCCGCCTGATGGACGCCTCCTATCTCGTCGAGCCCGCGCCGGGCCTCTGGCTTTTGCTGATCGACGCGAACGTGTTCGAGCCGCGCGACGGCGACTGGAACGAACGCCAGAAGCGCGCCTTCCTCGATCCCGCCACGGCCGGCTGGACGGCGCTCTTGCGGGTCAAGCCCTTCCTGCTGCCATGGATCGCAGATGTCACCGCCCGCGCAAAGGCGCAGGGGAAAAGCCTGCTGACCCTGTCGCATTACCCCGCGCTCGACCCGTTCGAGGATGGCGCGAACCATGAGCATGCCCTTTTCGGCGAGACCGAGGTGCTGCATCGCCGCCCCGCGCCCGAGGTGGCCGAGGCCCTGGCCGCCGCCGGGGTGCGCCTGCATGTGAGCGGCCACATCCACTGTGCGGGGATCACCCGGCAAGAGACACGCCTTGGCACCGTCACCAACGTGGCCGTCCCCTCGCTCGTCTCCTGGCCGCCCGGCTTCGCCATCGCCCATGCGACGCCCGACGGCCCGGAGGTGGAGATCGTGCCGCTGGACCCGCTGCCGCTGGACCCCGCACTTGTCGCCCTCTACCGGGCCGAAAGCGCGGACGCGCCCGAAATGCTCGCCGCGCCCGACATCACGCGCTTCCTGCTCGCCCAGTCCCGCAACCGTGCGATCCACCGCGTCGTGACGCGCGACTGGCCGCGCGAGATCGCCAGCGGCGCTGGCCTCGGCGACCGCGCTCGATCTCGCAGCCCTGATGGAGGGGGCAGCGACGCTCGCCCCCGATCCGGCCCGCCGCACGATGGCCGAGATGCGCGCGGTGGCCGCCGGTCTCCCCGCCGGAACGCTGGACGCCTATCCGCTGGCCGATCTCGCGGGCGACTGGTACGCCCTGCGCCAGGCGGGACCGCTGGGCCGCGATGCCATTGCGCCCGACCGTATGCGGGCCTGCCGATATCTCGCGCAGGCCTACGGATGCGAGGAGCCGCAGTCTGAAGACGCCGCCTTCTTCGCGCGCCTGCTGGCCGTCCTCGCCACCTCGCTGGCCCGGATGGATCGCGGCGCTACCACCTGATCCAGCGCGGCCAGACGAAGACCTGCGCGGCATCCGGCCCGCCCGGCCCCGCCAGCCCATAGCACAGCCGCCGCAAGCCTTCGGCCACGGCGGCGCGGTCGGCGCCTTGCGGCAACGCGCCCGCCTCCATCGGTGCCGAGACCGAGACCCGCACCGTTGCCCCGACACGCGCGGCCGTCTCGCGCAGGATCAGTGCCACGCGCAGCGGATAGGACAGGTGGCTCGCGATCTGGAACAGGCGCGAGTTCTGCCCGTGCAGGAACATCACCACCGTCCGCACGCCCCGCCGCTGCGCCAGCCGCACGATGAACGGATGCCAGGGCGCGTCATGCGCGTGCCGCGCCAGCGGCGTGACGGCGGTCGAGACGCTGCCTGCGGGAAAGACGATCAGGACATGCCCCTGCTCCAGCCATTCCGCCGCCCGCCGCCGCGTCTCGAGAGAGGTGCGCCGCGCCTCCTCGCCGGGGCCGAAATCGACCGGCAGCAGCACGTCGCGCGCCTCTTCCGGTTGGCAGAGCAGGCTATGGGTCATGATCTTCATGTCGGGCCGCACCGTCGCCACCAGGTGCCCGACCAGCAGCCCGTCGACGATCCCGAACGGATGGTTCGCCAGCACCAGAACCGGTCCCGTCCGGGGTATGTGACCCACCCCGCCCGCCACGAAGGCGGTCCGCACCCTGAGCTTGCGGATCGCTGCCGAGAAGATCGGCTCGTGCGGGTCGGGCGGCTCGGCCAGCCATTCGCCATAGAGACGTTGCAGCACGGCGCGCCCGCTGACCGTCTCGACCAGCGCAATCAACCCCCTGCGGAACCGGCTCTGTTCCGGGCGGGCATAGGTCAGGGGCAGGCTGCGGCTCGCGGGCCACCGGCCGCTCGGCCACGACATCGACCACCTGATTCATCGCGCACCCTTCCTGCCTGAAGGGTCCGGTTACAAGGCCTGCGTGACAGTCCCGTGACGCCCCGCGACGCAAGCGGTCAGTCGCGTTCCACCAGGATGCCGCGCGCCACCAGCGCCTCGGCAAGGATGTCCTCCGGCGGCAGCCCGAGCGAGGGGATGTCCTCTTCCGTCCCGTCGCGCATCCGGACCGAGACCGTGGGCGCGCCATCGGTCCAATGGGCGAAACGGACAGAGGCGAGGCTGTCCAGCGGCACGACCTTTTCCGCCCCGTCGATGTAGAGCGTCCAGACATCGGTGGTCAGATGCATCCCGTAGACAGGATTGCGCTTCAGGACCAACCCCAGCAGCGCGATGGCCAGCGCGACAGGGCCATAGACAAGCGGAGGCGCATCCCAGGCCAGCGCAAGAAGCAGGAAAGCGACGGCTGCGATCATCGCGGCCAGGGTCTCGGCCCTGCGGCCCGTCCGGCGATAGATCAGGTCGGGCAAATCCTCGGCCATACCGGCGCAACCCTGTCACACAGTCATGTGCGCAAGGTAACACCTCGGATGCCCCGCGACCACATGGCCGTGTGGACAGAGGGCGCAGCCCCGGGTGGGATCGGCTAGAGTTGTGCCGCGACCTCTTCGGGGATGTCGAAGTTGTGCGTCACGGTCTGCACGTCGTCATCCTCTTCCAGCAGGTCGATCAGCCGCATCAGCTTCTGCGCCGTGTCGAGATCGACCTCGGTCCGGGTCTGCGGCCGCCAGACGAGCTTCGATTCCGTGGATTCGCCCAGCGCCTTTTCCAGCGCGTCCGACACGTCCGACAGATCCTCGACCTGGCAATAGATCCAGTGCCCGTCCTCGTCCGACTCCACGTCGTCCGCGCCGGCCTCCAGCGCGGCCATCATCACCGTGTCGGCATCGCCCGCGCTGGCCGGATAGGAGATTTCGCCCACCCGATCAAAGCGAATGGCTGACCGATCCGGTCTGTGCCCAGGTTCCCGCCGCCCTTGGTGAAATAGCTGCGCACGTTCGACGCGGTGCGGTTCAGGTTGTCGGTCATCGCCTCGACGATGATCGCGATCCCGTTCGGCGCCGTAGCCCTCATAGCGGATCTCGGTATAGTCCTCGCCGTCGCCCATCTGCGATTTCTTGATCGCGCGGTCGATCACGTCCTTCGGCATCGACTGCGCCTTCGCCGCCTTCACCGCCAGCCGCAGGCGCGGGTTCTTGTCGGGATCGGGGTCGCCCATCTTGGCCGCGACGGTGATTTCCTTCGCCAGCTTCGAGAACATCTTCGAGCGCAGCTTGTCCTGCTTGCCCTTGCGATGCTGGATGTTCGCCCATTTCGAATGGCCTGCCATGACCCTGCTCCGATCGTCCGTCTCGTTGATCGCGCCTCTATATCCCAGCCCGCGCCCAAGCCCGCAACCCCGGCCCCGGCCTCAGGGATAGAGCGGCCAGATCAGCGGGATCAGCGCCGAGCAGAGCAGCCAGGTGATGATGTTCAGCGGCACACCGATCCGGGTGAAGTCGAGGAACCGGTAGCCCCCCGGCCCATAGACCATCATGTTGGTCTGGTAGCCGACCGGCGTCGCGAAGGCGAGCGTGGCCGAGAACATCACCGCCACCACGAAGGGGCGCGGATCGACGCCCAGCGACTGCGCCAGCTCGATCGCGATCGGCGTGTAGATCACCGCGACCGCGTTGTTCGACAGGAACTCGGTCAGGATCAGCCCGAGCAGGTAGACCGCCAGGATCATCGCGAAAGGCGACAGCCCCTCCATCCAGGGCGCGCACCGCGTCGACGATCAGCGTCGACCGCCCCCGACTGCTCCAGCCCCTCGCCCACCGCCAGCATGGCGAAGATCATCGCCAGCAGCCGCCCATCGACGAAGTCAAACGCCTCGTCCGCTGTCGACGCAGCGGGTGACCAGGATCACCGCCACCGCGACGAAGGCCAGCGCCAGGATCGGCGCCACGTCCAGCGCGGACAGGCACCACGATCAGCGGCCAGCGCCGCCGATCGCGATCGGCGCCTTGTTGCGGCGATAGGCCTTGCTGCGACGGGTGGCTGATGTCGACCAGGTCCATGTCGGCGGCCAGCCGCTGGATATCCTCGATCGCGCCCTTCCAGCAGCAGCGTGTCGCCGACCTGCACGATCAGGTCGTCCAGCTGCCGCCCGATGTTCTGGTTGCGCCGGTGCACCGCCAGCACATAGACGCCATAGCGCCGCCGCAGGCGCAGGTCGCCCAGCCGCTGCGCCCGACCATCCGGCAGCCGGGCGTGATCAGCACCTCGACCGTCTCGGTCTCGACCGATGACAGCTTGTCGACCAGATGCACGTCCTTGCTGCGCCTGCAGGCCCAGCAGTTCCGCCATCTCGGTGCGCAGCACCACGCGGTCGCCCGCCTGCCAGCGTCACCGGCGCCAGGTCGCGCCGCAGCGAGGCATCGCCGCGCAGCACGTCGATCACCCGCACCCCGTCGCGCTTGAAATGTCGACACGTCCAGCACCGGCTGGCCGATCAGCGCGGCTGTCCTCGGGCATCGCGACCTCGGTGAAGAACTTCATCTTCCTGCGGTCGCTCGAGCAGCATCCCCATCGACTGCCGCTCCGGCAGCAGCCGGTTGCCGAAGAGCGCCAGATAAGCAGCCCCCAGCCAGCGTCACCGCAATGCCCGAGGGGCGCGATCTCGAACAGCGAGAAATGCTCCAGCCCCTGCTTCACCGCCACGCCATCGACCAGCAGGTTGGTCGAGGTGCCGATCAGCGTGATCATGCCCCCCAGCACCGTCATGTAGCTGAGCGGGATCAGCAGCTTCGACGGCGCCGTGCCGATCCGCACCGCGATCTGCATCACCACCGGGATCATCACCGCCACCAGCGGCGTGTTGTTCATGAAGGCCGAGGCGACGGCGACGAAGCCGAACAGCACCACGATGGTCGTCTTCGGCCGGTCGCCCACATGGCGCTCGGCCATGCCGATGACCATCTCGACCGCCCCGGTCCGCACCAGCCCGCCCATCACCAGGAACATCAGCGCGATGGTCCAGGGCGCCGGGTTCGACAGGACCGACGATCGCATCGGGCACCGGCAGGATGCCCAGGACCAGCATCAGCGCCGCGCCCGCCGATGGCCGTCACCTCGACCGGGTAGGTCTCGCGCACGAACATCACGAACATGCCGGCGAGGATGCCGAGCGCCATCAAGGCGGCCGTCGTCTCGGAGAACTCTATTCCCAGCATCCGCCCGTCCGCAGAAAATCACGACTTTCTAGGCCGCGATTTCTGCGAGATCAAGCTGTCGCGGGCCTCGCGCGCGGCTGCACGAGCGCCAGGCCGACCAGAAGGATCGCGGTTGCCGCACAAACAAGCGGACTGAAGCGCTCGCCCAGCAGCACCATCGCCCAGCAGACCCCGGCGATGGTCACGACATAGCCCACCTGCGCCGCAAAGACCGCCCCCGCCGCCCGCGCGAGCCAGACGTAGCCCACATACATCAGCGCATTGACGACCGACGAAACGACCAGCGCCCATTCCGGCGCGCCGAAGGCGCCGTCGGGTCGATCCATTGCCCCGAGATCAGCACCAGCGGCAGCACCAGCACCATTCCCACGACCGAGGCCGCGAAGATCGCCTGCACCGGGTCCATACCGGCCGTGCCCCAGCGCGCCACCACAGTTCGCCCTCGATCGCGTAGAAGAGCGGCCCGACCATCGCGACCGCCAGCCAGGCCGGACCCGCCCCGCTCGGGCAGCGCCGCCTGCGGCAGCGCGATCAGCGCCACGCCCAGAAAGCCGCAGAGCAAGCCCGAGCAGCCGCAGTCGCGCTGAAGCGGTCCATCCCCAGCGACAGCGCGATGGGAAAGGCGAGCAGCGGCACGGTCGAGATCAGGATCGACATGATCCCCGCCGGCAGATGCGCGACCGAGATGTAGAAGGTCGTGTTCGGAATGATCGTGCCGATCACCGCGATCAGCAGCGCAAAGCGCAGGGCCGCCCCGGTGAGCGGACAGGCCCGCCGCCGCACCAGCTGCACCGCGCCCAGCACGACCGACCCCCACGACCAGCTGCCAGAAGATCAGTCCGAAATGGCCGTGCCCGGTCGAGACCGCGATCTTGCCCAGCGACTGCGTGCTGCCCCAGCCGATTCCAAGCCCCAGCAGCGCCGCGACGAATCCCAGGCGCTGCGACCGCATCATGGCAGCGCCTGTTCCAGCCGCCCGCCCAGCCGGATCATCCGCACCCGCGTGGCCTTGCCCGGTGCGGTCATCGGTCTCGACATAGACGCCCGACAGCGTCGCCTCGCCCGCCGCCGGCTCGAACCGCGCCTTGGCCATGCCGGTGATGAAGCGGCGCAGCGGCTCCAGCTTGTCCATCCCGATCACGCTGTCATAGTCGCCGCACATGCCCGCATCGGTCTGATAGGCGGTGCCGCCCGACAGGATCTGCGCGTCGCCCGTCGGCACATGGGTATGCGTGCCCACGACAAGGCTCGCCCGCCCGTCGCACCAATGGCCCATCGCCATCTTCTCGCTCGTCGCCTCGGCATGGATGTCGACGATCGTCGCCTGCGCGAGGCCGCCCAGCGGATGCGCCTTCAGCACCGCCTCGACCGCCGAGAACGGATCGTCGAAGGGCCGCTTCATGAACACCTGGCCCAGCGCCTGCACCACCAGCACCTTGCGCCCGCTTCGTCGCCGGGAACAGCCGCGCCCCGCGCCCCGGCGCGGCCTTGGCGAAGTTCAGCGGCCGGATCAGCCGCGGTTCGCTCTCGATGAAGGACAGCATGTCCTTCTGGTCGAAGGCATGGTCGCCCAGCGTCACGCAATCCGCCCCGGCGGCGAACAGCAGCCTTCGCATGCTCGGGCGTCAGCCCCGCCCCGGACGAGGCGTTCTCGCCATTGACCACGACGAAATCGAGGCCCCACTCCGCCCGCAGCCCCGGCAGCCGCGCGGTGATCGCGGCCCGACCGGACCGCCCCATGACATCGCCAAGGAAGAGAAGTTTCATGGTTTCGGGGATATTGCCTCGCCGCCGCCGGGGCAAGGGGAGAGCGCAGCGGCGGGGGTTTCACACCCCCGCACCCCCGTGGGGTATTTCGCCGAAAAGAAGCGCAAGGCGGTCGTTCTCAGCCTGGCGAGGGGTCGAATGAGCCCCGCCTCGGTCACGATCAGGTCGAGCTTCTGGTCCGTCGGCTCGGTCGGCACCTCGGCCACCTCCTGCGCGGCGAAGGCGAAGCCCACCGCCAGCACCGGGTGCCGCGCGCGCAGGCGTTCCAGCGTCCGGTCGTAGAACCCGCCGCCATAGCCCAGCCGATAGCCGCGCGGTCGAAGGCCAGCAAGCGGCACGATCAGCACCTCGGGTTCAAGCCAGGCGCCCGTCCGCCGGGATCAGCGCGCCGAACGTCCCCGGCCACCATCGCCGCACCCCGGCGTCCATTCGCGGAACCGCAGCGGCAGCCCGCGCCCAGGGATCACCGGCACGCAGACCGGCCCCTGATGCGCGGCCATCGCGGGCAGCGGGTCGATCTCGGTCCGCATCGGCATGTAGCCCGACAGCACCCGGCCCGCCTGCGTCGCGCAGGGCAATCCGCCAGCAACTCCGCCGCCTGCCCCTGCCCCGCCGCGAAGGCCGTCTTGCGCGCGGCGAAGGCCGCCCGGCGCGCCTCGGCCTTGATGTCGCCGGCGGTCATAGCAGCATCATCGTGGCCAAGCCGAGGAAGGCGAAGATAGCCCATCACATCGGTCAGCGTCGTGACAAAGGTGCCCGAGGCCAGCGCCGGGTCCAGCCCCAGCCGGTTCAGCCCCAGCGGCACCAGCACGCCCGCCCAGGGCCGCGACGACCTGGTTGCACGATCATCGCCAGCCCCAGCACCAGCCCCCAGCCAGGGATCGCCGAAGATCAGCATGCCCCGCCGACGCCCAGGATCAGCCGCCAGCGCCAGCCCGTTCAGCAGCCCCGCCCCCAGTTCGCGCAGCACCACGCGCCGCGCGTTCGACGCGGTCAGGTCGCGCGTCGCCAGCGCCCGCACCGAAACGGCCAGCGATTGCGTGCCCGCGATCCCGCCCGTCGAGGCGACGATGGGCATCAGCGCGGCGAGCGTCACCAGCGCCGCGATCGTCGCTCTCGAACTGCGAGATCACGAAGGCCGAGATCGAGGCGGTGAAGAGGTTGATCACCAGCCAGGGCAGCGCGCTGCCGCGCCGTCTCGACCGGCCCGTCCGACATGCTCGACCTCGTCGCTCACCCCGGCCAGGCGCAGCATGTCTTCCTCGTGCTCTTCGTCCAGCACGTTCATCGCGTCGTCGATGGTGATGACGCCCACCAGCCGGTCGTCCGCATCGACGACGGGGCAGGAAATCAGGTGATACTGGTTGAAGATATAGGCGACCTCGGTTCCTCGCTCGGTCGCCTCGATGGTGCGGAAGCTGTCCTCGGTGATATCCCGCAGCTTCACCTCGCGCGCCGGACGACAGGATGCCGCCCCAGCGTGACATAGCCCCGCGGCTTCATCCGGGGATCGACCAGGATGACGTGGTAGAACTGGTCCGGCAGCTGGTCGGCGCCGCGCAGGAAGTCGATCGCCTCGCCCACCGTCCAGTGCTCGGGCGCGACCACCACCTCGCGCTGCATCAGGCGGCCGGCGGAATATTCCGGATAGGCCATCGCCTGCTCGACCGCGACCCGGTCGGCATCCTCCAGCGCGCTCAGGATCATGTCCTGCTGCGGCTGCTCCAGATCCTCGAGGATGTCGACGACATCGTCGGTCTCGAGCTCGCGCACCGCTTCGGCCAGAACGTCGCGCGGCAGCGCCTCGATCACCTCTTCGCGGATCGACTCGTCGATCTCGGACAGGATCTCGCCGTCGATCTCGCCCGACCAAAGGCCGCAGAAGCGCGCGGCGGTCGGCCGCGCCGATCTGTTCCAGAAGGTCGGCGATGTCGGCGGCGTGGAGGGGTGCCATGAGGTCGGTCAGAGCATCGGTATCGCGCGCGCTCGACCGCCTCGAGGATCGCCTCGACGCGGACCGGGTCGAGGCCCATCAGTTCCTCTTCCACCTCGTCGCGCTCTGCCAGGCTTTCGGCCATGCCGCCCCCGTTCCGATTGCCGCGACCTTAGCGAAAGGTGTTTCAAAGAAACAGGGGCGGCGGCGGAAATTTACGCAGTCGCGGCAAAAGCACCTAGGCTGCCGTCCGCAAGCAGGGCGAGGGCGCGGGATGACCGATCTACTTCTGGGGCAGGTGCTGTGCTTCGAGGGCGACCCGTTCCGGGAAGAGGGCGGTCGCCGCCCGGCATGAGCCCGCGGCGCGGTCGCTGGTCGAGAACGGGCCGGATCGCGGCGCGTCGGCGCCGCCGACGCACTTGCGCGCCGCCCACCCGCAGGCGCGCGTCACCGACTACGGCACGAGCGCTGATCTCGGCCGGGTTCGTCGATGCCCATGTCCATTACCCGCAGACCGCGATCATCGCGTCCTGGGGCAAGCGGCTGATCGACTGGCTGAACACCTATACCTTCCCCGAGGAGATGCGCTTCGCCGACCGCGCCTATGCCGACCGAGATCGCGAACCGCTACCTCGACCTGACGCTGGCGCAGCGGCACCACGACCGTCTGCACCTATGCCACGATCCACCCCGACAGCGTCGATGCGATCTTCACGGCCGCGCAGGCGCGCGGGCATGCGCGTCTTTGCCGGCAAGACCTGCATGGACCGCAACGCCCCCGACGGCCTGCGCGACACGCGCGCAATCGGCCTATGACGACAGCAAGCGCGCTGCTTGCAGAAATGGCACGGGGTGGACCGGCTGTCCTACGTCATCACCCCGCGCTTCTCGCCCACCTCGACGCCCGAACAACTCGCGGCGCTCGGCGCGCTCTGGCGCGAGTATCCCGACTGCCTGATGCAGACCCATCTGTCCGAACAGACCGACGAGATCGCCTGGGTGAAGGACCTCTTCCCGCAGTCGCGCGACTACCTCGACACCTACGAGGCGCAGGGCCTGCTGCGCGAAGGCGCCGTCTACGGCCACGCGATCCACCTGACCGAGCGCGAGACGCGACCGGCTGGTCGAGGCCGGGGCGAGCCTTGTCCATTGCCCGACCTCGAACACCTTCATCGGCTCGGGCCTCTTCGACATGGCGCCTCGCGCAGCACCTGCGCGTCGGCCTGGCCACCGATACCGGCGGCGGCTCGTCCTTTTCGATGCTGCGCACCATGGCCGCCGCCTATGAGGTGGCGCAGCTGCGCGGCCAGGCGCTGCACCCGGCGCAGCTCTGGTGGCTGGCCACCCAAGGCTCGGCCCGCGCGCTGCATGCCGAGGACCGGATCGGCAACATCGCCCCGGGGATGGAGGCCGACCTCGTGGTGATCGACCTCGCCTCCACCCCGGCCATCGAGCAGGCGACGCGCCGGGCCGAGGATATCTGGCAGGCGCGTCTTCCCGACGATCATGATGGGCGACGACCGGGCGGTGGCGGCGGTCTGGGTCGGGGGAAAGCGCGATGGCGCTGAGCGGGCCGTCAGTCACTCGGCCAGTTCCCAGCCGTCCGGATAGAAGTCGTGCTTCAGCGCGATCGTCGGTCGCGCATCCGCTCCTTCTCCCAGATCGCCTCGGGGGTGACCGGGATCGGGCCGATGCTGGCGATCAGCGTCTCACCGTCGCCCTTGCGGCCGGGTGCTGAAGCCTGCCGCCTTCAGCGCCTGTTCCAGCGCGGGCCAGCTGGCGTCGAGTTCCTCGATGAAGAAGACGAAATCGACCACCGCCGTCTGCGGGCAGCTTCACCCCGCCCGCCTCCTTGAAGGTGGCAAAGGTCTCGCGGCGCTGTGCGTTCGTAATCGTGTGACATGGCGGCCACCGCTATCACCCCATCAGCGCCGCGCGCCAAGCCGGTTCTGCCGCTCGACCACGCGCGGCAGGTCGATGGTCGCCATCTGACCCTCGCGCACCACCGCGCCGACCCTCGACGAAAAGGTCGCGCACCCGGGTCGGCCCGCAGAGGACCAGCGCCGCGACCGGGTCCCATGCCCCCGCCGCCTCGATCCCCGACACGTCCCAGACCGCAATATCGGCGCGCTTGCCGGGCTCGAGCGATCCGCAGATCGCGACCGCCCCAGCACCTGCGCGCCGCCGAGCGTCGCGATCTCCAGCGCCTCGCGCGCGCTCATCGCGTCGGCGCCCCGCGCCGACGCGCTGCAGCAGCATCGCCTGCCGCGCCTCGCCGATCAGCGTTGCCCGCGTCGTTCGAGGCCGATCCATCCACCCCAAGCCCCACCTGCACCCCCGCGTCCCGCATCGCACGCACCGGCGCGATGCCCGACCCAAGGCGACAATTCGAACACGGACAATGGGCAACCCCGGTGCCGGACGCGGGCGAAAAGATCAATTTCCGAACCATCGAGCTTCACGCAATGCGCGTGCCAGACATCGTCGCCGGTCCAGCCCAGGTCCTCGGCATATTGCCCCGGGCGGCAGCCGAACTGCGCCAGGGAATAGGCGATGTCCTCGTCATTCTCGGCCAGATGGGTGTGCAGCATCACCCCCTTGTCGCGCGCCAGAAGCGCCGCCTCGCGCATCAGGTCGCGGCTGACCGAGAAGGGCGAACAGGGCGCCAGCCCCACCCGCACCATCGCGCCCTCGCGCGGGTCGTGGAAGGCGTCGACCACGCGGATGCAGTCCTCAAGGATCGCATCCTCGCGCTCCACCAGACTGTCCGGCGGCAGCCCGCCCGGCGACTTTCGCCGATGCTCATCGCCCCCCGCGTCGGGTGAAAGCGCAGCCCCACCTCGGCCGCCGCCGCGATCGTGTCGTCCAGCCGCGCGCCGTTCGGGAACAGATAGAGATGGTCCGAGGTCATCGTGCAGCCGGACAGCGCCAGTTCCGCCAGCCCGACCTGCGCGCTGACGAACATCTCCTCCGGCCCGAACCGCGCCCAGATCGGGTAGAGCGTCTTGAGCCAGCCGAACAGCAGCGCGTCCTGCCCGCCCGGCACGGCGCGCGTCAGCGTCTGGTAGAGGTGGTGGTGCGTGTTCACGAGGCCCGGCGTCACCACGCAACCCGCGCGCCTCGACCACCTCGCCCGCCGTGCGCAAGCCCCTGCCCCACGGCGGCGATCACGCCGCCCCGGATCAGCACATCGCCCCCGGCGATCTCGCGCCGCGCGCCGTCCATCGTCACCACGGCCTCGGCACCGCGCAGCAGAATCTCGGTCATCTTCGCCCCCAATCGCCCCTTCGGTGACGCGCGCGCAGGGCCGACAGAAGGGGGAAGGACTCGGGCTCACCTGCACCTCTGACGCTAACGGCACCGGAAGCGGAACGACAAGCGGGGCGCGGCGCGAAAAACCTTCTCGTGCGTGTCGAAAATCCTGCGCACCCCGCGTCTTCAGTTTACCGGGCCGGATCGGCCGCCCCGGCAGACACGGAGAGACCCATGAACCCCTTTCTCGCCACCGCCTTATTCTGCCTCACCCTCGCCCCCGCCGCCCATGCCGACGACGCGGCGACGCTCGCCACGCTCAGCGGGACCTGGGTCAGCCCCAATGTCGAAGAGTGGTATGGAGGCTACGGAACCCGCGAATTCGTCTTCCATGACGGCCAGTGGCAACTGATCTTCACCCACGCGCTCGACCCTGCAATGACGCAGCGCACGTTCCAGTTCCGCACCGGCGGCGGCTATGTCATCACCGGCCCTTCCGCTGCGGTTCCAGGTGCTTACGAGGCGACCTTCGACGAAGACTGGAAGCATGTCACGCTTCTGACGACGATCCCCGAGGTGATCGCGGGCATGGGGATGGCCGAGTGCGGCCTGACCCCCAACCTCGAGACGGACATCTCGGTCACCGGCTGCGCCGCCTGGCGTCCGGTGGCCGAGTGCGGGCAGGACCACGACCTGCTGGCGCTTGACGGCACCGGCCTGCGCTTCGGCCAGCGCCCCGCGGATAACGACATGTGCACGCCCGACAAGCGGCCCACGGCGCTGCTGGACCCGGTGGTGCCGCGCAGCTAAAGAACCGAATTTTCGACGAAAATTCGTGCCTTACCCCCGCAGGACCGCCAGAGCCGCCGCGTGGATCTCGGCATTCGCGGCGGCCAGAACCCGGCCCCCCTGGTGGGCCGGGCGCCCCTCCCAGTCGGTGACGACGCCGCCCGCCGCCTCGATCACGGCGATCGGGGCCATGCACGTCATAGGTTTGCAAGCCCGCCTCGACCACAAGGTCGATCTGTCCGGCGGCGATCAGCGCGTAGGCGTAGCAATCCATGCCGTAGCGTGTCAGGCGCACCTGCGGGACAAGCCGGCGAAAGGCCGCGCCTTCCTCGGCTGTGCCCACCTCGGGAAACGTCGAGAACAGGATCGCATCGGACAGCGGGCGCGGCGCGCGTGTGCGCAGCGACACATGCCCCATCGGACCGTTCACATGGGCCCGCCCCAGACCGCCCTCGAACCGTTCGCCGATGAAGGGCTGGTCGATCACGCCATAGATCGGCCCCTGCGCATCGGCCAGCGCGATCAGCACGCCCCAGGTCGGCGTGCCGGAGAGATACCCCCGCGTCCCGTCGATCGGGTCCAGCACCCAGGTCAGGCCGCTGGTCCCCTGCACGTCCTCTCGCTCTTCGCCAAGGATGCCGTCCTGCGGCCGCCTGCGCGCGAGGATGTCCCGCATCATGTCTTCGGACAGCCGGTCGGCGACCGTGACCGGGTCGAATCGGCCGTCTTCCTTGCTGTCGGCAGACAGACCTGCGGCGCGGAAATGGCGTAATGTCGCGATCCGCGCCGCATCGGCAAGTTCTGCGGCGGTCGAGAAAATCTCTTCCGCCTCTGCCTTGGTCAGTCTGTCCACACCCGGTCCCCTCTTGACGCAACCCGCGCTAACGCGACGGGTCGGGGGCGTCAAGTTCGGGTGCGTCCTTTCAAGCGGCGGCGTCGCTCAGCACGCGCGCCAGGTCGAACAGGCGACGGCGCTGCGCCTCGGGGATGGCGTAGTAGGACCGGACCAGTTCCAGCGCCTCCTTGTCGCCCAGGATGTCACCCGCAGAGCCCCGCGCCGGCGCGCCGGCATCTTCGAGGCCCTCGAAGAAGAAGTTGATCCCGACGCCAAGCGCATCCGCGATGTCCCAAAGCCGCGAGGCGCTGACACGGTTCATGCCGGTCTCGTACTTCTGGATCTGCTGGAACTTGATCCCGACCTTGTCCGCCAGCTGCTGCTGGGTCATTCCGACCATCCAGCGACGGTGACGAATGCGCTTGCCGACATGTGCATCAACAGGGTGTTTCATAAGTATTCTCCAGTCCCATTAAGTTATTCCCCTGCCCTTCTATAAGCAATTTTCGTGCCAAAACCGCGCCACCGGTGGTTGTCCACAGCAAAGGCGGTTAACCTGGAAAAACCTGTCTTTTCGGATATGTCCAATTATACAGATGAGCAAATACGGCTATCAATCGCCCGATACGTTCCTGACCGGCCGGCCACTCTCCTGCAGGGAGATATGCGCAATGCGATGCAATATGCGAAATTCTCCTCTCATTCTTTGCAAAATGATCAAGATTTGCGGGCTGGAATGGGCCTTACAGCCGGAGTAGAACTCTTGCATCAAGCCAGAGGACCGATGCGCGCCTTTCGGGTCGTCCAGAGCGGAGAGCGGCCCGTGCTGCTCGACATGGCCGTGCCAGAGCCGGGCCCGGGCGAGGTGCGCCTGCGGGTCACGGCCTGCGGCATTAACTTTGCCGACCTACTCATGCTGAAGGGCAGCTATCAGGACACTCCCCCCGTGCCGTTTACCATGGGCATGGAGGTGGCCGGCGTCGTCGATGCGCTTGGCCCGGGCGTGACGGCCCCCGCGCCAGGCACGCGCGTGGCGGCCGTGCCGGGCCAGGGCGGGCTGGCCGACTATCTTTGCGTCGGCGCCGCGCGCTGCCTGTCCCTGCCCGCGACGATGACCGATATCGAGGCGGCCGGTTTCCAGATCGCCTATGGCACCGCCCATCTGGCCCTGTCCCACCGCGCGCGCATGAAGCCCGGCGAGACATTGCTGGTCCTCGGTGCCGCAGGCGGCACGGGGCTTGCGGCCGTCGAGGTCGGCAAGCTCATGGGCGCGCGGGTGATCGCCTCGGCGCGCGGCCCTGACCGCCTGGACATCGCCCGGCGCGCCGGGGCGGACATCCTGATCGACAGCGAGGCACCCGACCTGCGCGGCGCACTCAAGGCGCAGGGTGGCGTCGACGTGGTCTATGATGCGGTCGGCGGCCCGGCCTTCATGGAGGCGCTTCGGGCCACGCGACCCGAGGGCCGCCTGATTCCCATCGGCTTCGCGGGCGGCGAGGTTCCGCAAATCCCGGCAAACCTGCTGCTGGTCAAGAACCTGACAGTGATCGGCCTCTACTGGGGCGGCTATTCGCGGTTCAATCCGGCGGCGCTGACCGAGAGCCTCGCCACCCTTGTCGGATGGCACGCCGAGGGGCGGCTTCGCCCGCCGGTCAACCACATCCTTCCCCTCGAACGCGCGCAGGACGCGCTCGACTTGCTGCGAAGCCGGACAGCCACCGGCAAGGTCGTCGTCACGCTGACCTGACCAGCTCCGGTGCGCCGCGCATCGCATAGGCGCGCCGGATCAGCCCTGCAAGGACCTCGACCACCGGGCTGTGTGCCGGGTCCGCGACGTAGACATTGATCCGCTTTCGCTGCAGCTCGGGCAGCGCTCCGCCGTGCTGGATCCGCTCCATCTGCGGCCCTTCCGAGCCGGCCAGCGCCGTATGCACCGCCAGGTCGGCGCTTACGCTCGCCTCGATGGTGCGGCTGCTGTCCGATTCGACCGCCATGTCCCAGGCCACCCCCGCCGCATCCAGCGCCGCCTGGACGCCCTGGCGGAAGATGCAGTTGTGTTCGTAGGCCAGGCGCAGCGGGCGCTGCTTCCACGCGCTGCCCCCCGGGGCGCCGACCCAGACCAGGGGAAGCTCCACCAGCGTCTCGCCACCGGGGTCCACCTCGTCCTCGGTGGTCAGGATGACGTCGCACTCGCCGCGCCGGAACTGGTCCTTCAGCTTCAGCGTGAAGGAGGAGATCAGGGTGACCTTCATGCGCGGGTAATCGGCATGCAGTCGTTGCAGCACGCCCGGAATGACGGGGTAGACGATGTCATGCGGCACCCCCAGCACGATCTCGCCCTCGTAGGCGTCATGCGTCAGCCGCCCGAACACCTCGTCGTTCAGCGCCAGCATCCGGCGCGCATAGCCCAGAAGCTGCTCGCCCGCTGCCGTCAGCCCCACGCGCCGCGCCGAGCGATCCAGCAACTCCAGCCCCAGAACGTCCTCCAAGCGCTTGATCTGCATGGAAACGGCAGACTGCGTCAGGTTCAGGAACCCCGCGGCCCTGGTCACGCCGCCCGCGTCCGCCACCGCCACGAAAGAGCGAAGCGCCGTCATGTCGAGATTTCGTATCATCACATTCCCTGATGCCATGACGCAATATCATTCATTTTCCATATGCAGCACGCCGTGTCAAATACATCAGCATACGCGATGCAATCTTCGACTCAGATCACGCCAACGCATGAAACGAAAGGACCCGTCATGTTCGCCTCGCATTCGACAGCCCACACCGGCACGCGCCCGCGCATCGCGGCAACCCTCGTCGCGCGCCTTCGCCTCGCCCTTGTCGTCCGCGCCCAACGGCGCGCGCTTGCCCGTGCCGATGCCCGCCTGCTGAACGACATCGGCCTCACGCGCGACCAGGCGGACGCCGAGGCGAAGCGCCCCCTTTGGGACGTGCCCTCCAACTGGCTGCGCTGATCATTCCGCCGCACCGGTTTTGCGGGCGAAGTTCTTGAAAAGCGTGTAAGCTCCTCCAATATTCCAACCCAGTGGGCGGTCCGGGAAACAGGGCCGTCCGACAGGGACAACATCGGAGGCTTCACATGGCTGAATATCAAACGATCCGGACGGGTTGGCGCTGGCGCCCGCACCGCCGTGATCGACGAGGGCCTTCGCGCCCACATGAACAAGGTCTACGGACTGATGTCCGTGGGCATGCTGCTGACCGGCGGCGTGGCCTGGGCCGTGGGCACCAGCGACGTGCTGATGCAGGTCCTGCGCACGCCCGAAGGCAGCATGACCATCCTCGGCTGGGCCGTGATGTTCGCGCCGCTGATCATGGTCTTCGCCTTCGGCGCGGTGATCAACCGCCTGTCGGCCGCCGCCGCGCAGCTGTTCTTCTATGCCTATGCCGCGGTGATGGGCCTGTCGCTCGCCTGGATCTTCCAGGTCTTCACCGGCGTGTCGATCGCGCAGACCTTCCTGATCACCGCGATCGCCTTCGCGGGCCTGTCGCTCTACGGCTATACCACCAAGAAGGACCTGTCGGGCTTCGGCACCTTCCTGATGATGGGTGTGATCGGCCTGCTCGTCGCGATGGTCGTGAACATCTTCCTCGCCTCGTCGGCGCTGGCCTTCGCGATCTCGGTGATCGGCGTGCTGATCTTCGCGGCGCTGACCGCCTATGACACGCAGAACATCAAGAACACCTACCTGCAGCATGCGCAGATGGGCGACAGCGAGTGGCTGGGCAAGGCTGCCATCATGGGCGCGCTGCAGCTCTACCTCGACTTCATCAACCTGTTCATGTTCCTGCTGCAGTTCATGGGCAACCGCGAGTAATCCAGCGGGATCGCCGCAAGGGATCAGGGGCCGGTCGCAAGACCGGCCCTTTCTTCATGTATCAAGGGTGCGCCCTTCTGCATCCACGTCACGGGTGCTGATGCGCGCTGCGTCCGCCTCTGCCCCGTTCCATCAGGTCGCATTCCATCCGGACCGCCGGAAACACGATGCCAGGACGCAGCGCCACGTCCACCGCCCCCAGCCGCGAGAAGCCGAGCGCGGCATAGAACGGAACGGCGGTGCGGGTCGACAGGCAATTCAGGCGGCGGATGCCCCGGTCGAGGGCCTGGTCCATGGCGCGTTCCATCAGCGCCCGCCCGATGCCCCGCCTGACCAGCCCCGCCCGCGTGACCACATGGCGCACATGGCCCAGTCCCGCCGCCGCAGAGCCATCCTCGGGCGCGCCGGGCGTCCACCCGCCTGCACCCACCACGTCACCCTCCGCGTCGACCGCCACCCAGTAGGTGCCCGAGGCCAGCAGTTCGGGCCGCGCGCGCGAGATCAGCGGCAGCGCGGTGACAAGAACCGAGGGCGGATAGTCGGCCGCCAGCAGCCGGGGATAGCTGTAAGCCAGCAAGGCATCGACCGCCGCCAGATCGGCGGGCGTCGCGGTCCGCAGGGTCAGGAGATCGCTCATCCCCGGTCTCATCCCACCACACCAAACCAAAAGGGCCGCGTCCTTGCGGAGCGGCCCCATCCCGAATGCAGTCCGGCAGATCCTACTTGATCTTGCCTTCCTTGTATTCGACATGCTCCCGCTTCACGGGGTCGTACTTCCGTACGGTCATCTTCTCGGTCATCGTGCGCGCGTTCTTCTTGGTCACGTAGAAGTGGCCCGTGCCCGCCGTCGAGTTCAGACGGATCTTGATCGTCGCCGGTTTCGCCATCGTGGTCTCTCCAGTATCCGGACACGCAGCTTGGGCGACCCGGTCAAATCCTTGAAGCCCGCCTTTTACCGGGGCGCGTCGCGGAGTCAACAGCGAAAGCGCCCGTCTTGCCGCATCGGCTCACCCGTTCGCGCGGGGTCAGCACGCCCGTGTTTCTTCTTGGCCCAAATACCCCCGCCGGAGGCCGCCTGAGGCCCCGCGCCTGCGCGGGGCCGAGGCAAAAGGCATGCCGCCCTCGGGCGGCACCGCTTGGCGACAGGACGAACGCGCGGACGGCCTGTAAGCCGGGTTCTGTCCGGGGGCTTTCACCCCCTGGATGACCATTCCTCTCGGCCCGCCGTTACCGACGGGCTCAAGCTGCCAACCCGGGCCCCTGGGCTGAAGCGTCCCTGCGGCGGTATCCCGGACCGAAGCCCCGGACCAGCCCGCGCGGGGCCCCTATTCGGCATTGCTCCGGGTGGGGCTTGCCGTGCCGTCCCGGTTGCCCGGTCCGCGGTGGGCTCTTACCCCACCGTTTCACCATCACCCCGGAAGCCCCGGGGCAGACTGTTCTCTGTGGCGCTTTCCCTCGGGTTGCCCCGGCCGGGCGTTACCCGGCACCCTTGCTTCATGGAGCCCGGACTTTCCTCGACGGGACGTGCGCCCCCTCGCGGTCATCCGGCCATCCGCGCGGCATGGGGCTTACGCCGCGCCCCTCGTCCGGTCAACCGGAAAGCGCCGCGCGAGGTCGGCCACGATCCCCGCATCCAGCTCGTCCAGCGGCCCCGTGGCCCAGGGACGGAAGCGCAGCCGCACCGCCGACAGCAGCGCGGCATCGTCCACATCCGGATAGCCGAAGGTCCGCGCCGCCGCCCGGAACGCCCCCGGATCGCCCGGCCCACCCTCGGGCCAGACCGACAGCCCCGCCCAGCGCCAGCCGCCGCCAGTCGAACCGCGCGCCCGGATCGCCCTTGCGCCCGGGCGCCATGTCGGAATGCGCGATCACCCGCTCGGGCGGGATGTTCCAGCGCGCCATCACCTGCGCCAAGAGCCGCTCCAGCGCCGCCATCTGCGCTTCGGCAAAGGGCTCCGTCCCGCCATTCGCCAGTTCGATCCCGATGGAGCGCGAATTCACGTCCGCAACCCCGCCCCAGGCCCCCGCCCCGGCATGCCAGGCGCGCGCCTCTTCCGGGCACCAGCGACAGCACCTCGCCGGCCTCGGAAATCAGGTAGTGCGCCGACACCTCCGCCGCCGGATCGCACAGCCGCTCCAGCGCCGCCCCGCAGGAGGCCATCGCAGTGTAGTGGAGAACGATCAGGTCCGGCACCGCCCCGCCCCTCCGCTCGCCGAAATTCGGCGAGGGATGCGTCAGGCGCGCCATTGCCCTATTGCAGCGCGGCGCGGAACGGGCGCGGGTCCCAGGCGCAGGCGAAGCCGTCGCCGTCCGGGTCCAGCCCCTTGCGGGTCGCGCTTCGGCCCGCCCGAGTTCAGGAACGCCTCCTGCGCCAGGTCCGGCGAGCGATAGCGCTTGCAGGCCGCCTCGTAGGAGTTCAGCCGGATGCCCGAGCGGCGAAAACATCTGCTCGCCCACGGCGTTCGTGGTGTCCAAGCGCGTATTCCACCAGCACGGGCTGGGTGTCGCCCTCGCGCGGCGGCAGGGCTGTCGGCTGCACCACCTGGTATTGCGCGCGCGTTGCGCGCGATCCGCTCCTTGTCGCTCTCGATGGTCTCGCGCTGCGACACGGCGTTGAAGTCCTGCTCGTCCGAAATGGCCGGCGAGCCGACGCCGGTCATCTCGCTCGTGGTCTCGGCGATCCCGGCGGGCGCGTTGCCGCGCGGCCGGTTCGCGTCTAGCGAAGCCGAGCCGCCGACCATCGCACCCGTGCCCGTCGCCGGAGAGAGCGGCGCAGGCGCGCCCGCGGGCGGCAGCGCCGTGCCCTGCTCCGCCGCGTCGATTGCGGCCCCCACGCGCGCCGGATCGAAGCCGGTCGCGGGGGGCACACCGCCCTGCGGCAGCGTCGAGGGTGGCGGAAGCCCGCGCAGTTGCGCGTCACGGTCGGCGGCGTAGCTCTGATAGCTGTCGAAGCCGACGCCGGTGTCGGTGCATTCGGGCGCGCAGGCGCCAAGCCCCAGAAGCACCACTGCCACAGCCGCAAAGCGCATCGTCAATCCCCGACCCATCCGTCAGCCGTCGCCCTTACCACCATTTCTCCGGCTTGGCCACAAAGCCCGCCGCCCGCTCCAGCACATAGGCGTGATTGAGCAGGTCTCCCTCCTCCCAGGGCTTGCCGATCAGCTGCAGCCCCAGCGGCAGCCCCTTGCGGTCCAGCCCCACCGGCACGGCGATCCCCGGCAGGCCCGCCAGGTTCACCGTGACCGTGAACACGTCGTTCAGATACATCTCCACCGGGTCGGCATTGGCCATCTCGCCCAGGCCAAAGGCCGAGGACGGCGTGGCGGGTGTCAGGATCGCATCGACCCCAGCGGCGAAGACCTGCTCGAAATCGCGCTTGATCAGCGCGCGCACCTTGCGCGCGCGGTTGTAGTAGGCGTCGTAGAACCCGGCCGACAGCACATAGGTGCCGATCATCACCCGCCGCTGAACTTCCTTGCCGAAGCCCTCGGCGCGGGTCTTCTCGTACATCTCGGTGATGCCGTCGCCCTGCGACAGCTTGGCGCGGTGGCCATAGCGCACCCCGTCATAGCGCGCGAGGTTCGAGGACGCCTCGGCGGGTGCGATCACGTAATAGGCGGGCAGCGCGTATTTCGTGTGCGGCAGGCTGATATCGACGATCTTGGCGCCCGCATCCTTCAGCATCGCCGTGCCGTCGGCCCAGAGCGTCTCGATCTCTTCCGGCATCCCGTCCATCCGGTATTCCTTCGGAATGCCGATGGTCTTGCCCCGGATGTCGCCGGTCAGCGCCGCCTCGAAATCCGGCACGGGCAGGTCGGCGAGGTCGAATCCTTCGGGTCATGGCCCGCCATCGCCGCCCAGCAGGATCGCCGCGTCGCGCACCGACTTGGTCATCGGCCCCGCCTGATCGAGCGACGAGGCGAAGGCCACGATGCCCCAGCGGCTGACGCGGCCATAGGTCGGCTTGATCCCGGTGATCCCGACGAAGGCCGCCGGCTGGCGGATCGACCCGCCGGTGTCGGTCCCGGTCGCCGCCAGGCAGAGGTCCGCCGCCACCGCCGCCGCCGACCCGCCCGACGAGCCGCCCGGCGTCAGCGCCGTCTCATCGTTCCCGCGCCGCCAGGGGTTCACCGCATTGCCGTAGCACGAGGTCTCGTTGCTGGAGCCCATGGCGAATTCGTCCATGTTCAGCTTGCCCAGCATCACCGCGCCCGCGTCGAACAGCTGTTGCGTCACGGTGGATTCGTATTCCGGGCGGAAGCCCCTGAGGATGTTCGACGCCGCCTGCGACGGCACGCCCTTGGTGCAGAACAGGTCCTTGATCCCCAGCGGAATCCCGCAGAGCGACGGGTGCATCCCCCGCCTTCAGCCGCGCATCCGCCGCCCGCGCCTGCGCCAAGCGCGATGTCCGGCGTCTTGTGGACAAAGGCGTTCAGCGCGTCACCCGCATCCATCGCCGTCAGGCAGGCCATGGTCAGGTCGACCGCCGAAAGCTCGCCCTTGCGCAGCGCGTCGCGCGCCGCCGCAATCGTCAGACCGTTCGCCCCACTCATTCCACCACCTTCGGCACCGCAAAGAACCCCTCGCGCGCATCCGGCGCGTTCTTCAGGATCGCGGCCTGGATATTCCCGTCCGTCACCACATCCGCCCGACGCTTCAGGCGCATCGGCGTGACGCTCGTCATCGGCTCGACGCCCGTCACGTCCACCTCGTTCAGCTGCTCCATGAAGGTCAGGATGCCCGACAACTCGCCCGCCAGCGCGGGCAGGTCGGCCTCCTCGACCCGGATGCGGGCCAGCTTCGCCACCTTGCGGGCGGTGTCGATGTCGATGGACATGGGAAACCCTTCAGCGAAAAGATCGGCTCCGTTTAGCGAGGCAGGGCAGAGGCTGCAAGCGGGATGGGCAGGGCGCGAGGGTCGGGCCGCGGAGGCGGGCCCTAGCGTTCTGTCGCACCCTTCCCGGCAAGGATGCGGTCACGGAACCGCGCGATCCGCGCCCGGCGCGTTGCCTCGGTCTTGGCCGAGGCCAGCGCGATCACATAGCTGCGCTGGCGTCCGGGGGTCAGAGCGTGAAACGCCTCGGCCAGTTCCGGATCGTCGTCCAGCGCGCCAAGCAGGTCGTCGGGCAACTCCACCTCACGCGCCTCGGCGGGGGGCAATACCCCGGCCTCGGCATAACCCTTGGCCTCGGCCAGATAGGCGCGGATGGTCGCTTGCCGTGCTGTGACCTCGGTGAGGTCACGAAACCGCAGCATGTCGGGGTGGCGCGTGTTTGGCCCCTGCCTCTCCAGCAGGCCATCGGGATCCGTCATCAGCGCGGCATGGAAGAATGTCAGCCGGAAATCGCCCCGCAGCGCGCCGATGATCGCGACGTTCCGGCCCGCGTGCATGTAGCAGGGATGTCCCCATTTCACCGTCTCGACCAGCCCCGCCTCGCGGCAGAGGCGGCGCAACTCGGCCAGCCCTGGTGACCAGAGCCGCGCTGCGCAGTCAGCGGTCGCGAACCGGTCACATCGTCCGCAGCCCTTGGTGAAGTAGTCCTCGATGTCGGTGATCATCGCCATGCCGGGCCTCCCGATAGAGGGAGCCTACGCGATGCGCCGTCCACCACAATCCTTTCCCTTGCCCCCGCCCTCCACATCGCGATGCTGGCCCGCATGACCCCGCTGCCCCAGCCCCGCATCGCCCTCGTCGACATTGCCCGCACCGCCGCCCTGCTTGGGATGGCGGCATTTCACTTCACCTTCGACCTCGAGATGTTCGGCTTCCTGCCACCCGGCACGGTCGCGATGCCCGGCCCATGGGCCTATTTCGCGCGGCTGGTGGCGGGCAGCTTCATCTTCCTCGCGGGGGTCAGCCTCGTCCTTGCCCATGGTGACGGCATCCGCTGGCGTTCCTTCCTGCGCCGCCTCGCGGTGCTGGTCGCCGCCGCGCTCGCGATCACCGTCGGCACCTATGCCGTCATGCCCGACGCGTTCGTCTTCTTCGGCATCCTCCACGCCATCGCCGCCTTCAGCGTGATCGGCCTGATGTTCCTGCGCCTGCCGCCGCTCGTCACGCTCGTCGTGGCCGCTGCCGTCTTCACGCTGCCCTGGGTCTGGACGCACCCCGTCTTCCAGGCCCCTGCCCTGCTCTGGCTGGGTCTCGCCCCCGTCCCGCCCCGCGCGATGGATTTCGAACCGCTCTTCCCCTGGCTCGCCCCCTTCCTGACCGGCATGGCGCTGACGAAGGCGGCGAAAGCGTCGTCCCTCTGGCCCATCCTCAGCCGCCCCTCCGGTCCGATGCTTCACCGCCTGACCTGGCCGGGACGCCACAGCCTTGTCGTCTATCTGGTGCACCAGCCGATCCTGATCGGCCTCGTCTGGGTCATGGCGCAACTGGCGCGCTGATGCGGCGCATGTGGCGGACATAGACCACGATCATCCATCCCAGCATGATCCCGTTCAGCACATGCCAAAGGAAATGCGTTCCCAGCGGCAAAGCGGCGCAGATCGGACCGTCCAGCGTCCGGAACAGCAGTGAGACGAGAAGGATGCCCGCCCCGATCGCCAGCCCCCGCGCCGTCTCGGGCACCCGCCGCCGCAAGAGCCAGGCATAGGCAAGGATCAGCACCGGCACCGGCATGTAGCCCGCCGACGAACCCAGCCCCGGCACCATCGACCAGAGCGGCACTGTCGCCGCCGCATAGGGCAGGAAGGCCACCATCGCCACACCCGCCTGCCACCCCTTCAGCCCCAGCATGTCCCGGCTCGCCGCAAAGACATAGAGCAGGATGAACCCCAGGATCGGCGCCACGTCCAGCAGCCCGGTCAGCCGGTTCGCAAGGTGTGGAACAGGAACGACCCCAGCCCGATCACCCCCAGCATCACCGCCATCGCCCGCGCCAGAGGCAGCCCCGCCGTGCGCGGCCAGGCCCAGAGCGCCGCGATCAGGAAGGCCGCGTTGGTGACAGCGTTCACCGGCTCGGCCCAGAAGCCCGGCCCCAGCCGCTCGCAATAGCCGTCCACCTGTTCGAACCAGCCCATTTCCTTCTCCGCTCCAGCGCCTAGAACCTGACCTAGTCAATAAAGGAGACGCCGCCATGAAAATCATCTGGCTTGGCCATTCGGGCTTCCGCATCGAGATCGAAGAGGCCGTCCTGCTGATCGACCCCTGGCTCGACGGCAACCCGATGTTCCCCGCCGACCGCCGCGCCGAGGCGCTGGAGGGCGCGACCCATGTGCTGCTGACCCACGGGCATGGCGACCACGCCGGCAGCGCCGCCGCCATCTGCAAGGAAAAGGGCCTGCCCCTCGTCGGCATCTACGACCTCGTCTCGTGGTATCAGGCGCGCGAGGGGGTCGAGGCGCTCGGCTTCAACAAGGGCGGCACGGTCACGCTCGGCGGCGCACAGGTCACGATGGTCAACGCCAGCCATTCCTCTTCTGTCGCGGGCCCGGACGGCCCGGTGGCGACGGGCTCCGAGGCGGGCTTCATGATCGCGGGCGAGGGCCACACGATCTATGTTTCGGGCGATACCGACATCATGGCCGACATGGCCTGGATGGCGCGAACTGCACCAGCCCGACATCGGCATCCTCTCGGCGGGCGGACATTACACGATGGACATGGCACGCGCCGCCTGGGCCGCGCGGAAGTATTTCAACTTCACCACCGTCATCCCCTGCCACTACCGCACCTTCTCGGCGCTGGAGCAGAACGCCGATGCGCTGCGCCGTGGCCTGCCCCCGGGCATCACCGTGATCGAACCCGAGGTGCTGGAGGCGATCATCATCTGATCGCAGGCCCTTGAAGGCAGGACGCCCTCAGACCGTCCGCCGCGCCGCGAAGAACCCGGTCAACAGCGCCTCGGCCTCGGCCGCGCCGATCCCGTCATAGACCTCGGGCACGTGATGGCATTGGGGATGCGCAAAGACCCGCGCCCCCTGCGCCACGCCGCCCGACTTCGGATCGGCCGCCCCGTAGTAAAGCCGCCCGATCCGGGCGAACGAGATCGCGGCGGCGCACATCGGGCAAGGCTCCAGCGTGACGTAAAGGTCATGGCCCAGCAGCCGCTCCGGTCCCCGCAAGCGCGCAGGCCGCGCGGATCGCCAGCATCTTCGGCATGGGCCGTGGGGTCGGACAACTCCCGCGTCCGGTTCCCGGCCCGCGCCACCACCCGCCCGTCGGGTGCCACGACCACCGCGCCCACCGGCACCTCGCCCCGCTCGGCGGCGGCCCGCGCCTCGTCCAGCGCGGCCTCCATATGGCTGCGAAACATCATGCGCCCCGTGATGCCCGCGCAGGCGGCCGCAAGACAAGCACCGCCTTGTTCCTTCTTCCGTTCGCAAATATCCTCGGGGGTCCGGGGGCAGACGGCCCCCGGGGCCAGCCGCCCCTCGCGCGGCCCGAAAGTGCGCGCGCCCCATGACCGAGAAACCCGCCCGACCGCCCCGGCCAAAGCCACCGGCACCGGACGCACCCGAAGGCGAGCGCATCGCCAAGGTCCTGTCGCGCGCCGGCATCGCCTCGCGCCGCGAGGCCGAGCGGATGATCGAACTGGGCCAGGTCGACCGTCAACGGCAAGGTCATCGCCAGCCCCGCGCTGAACGTCACCGCGAAGGACAAGATCACCGTGGCGGGCCAGCCCGTGGGCGCGCCCGACACCGCCCGCCTCTGGCTCTACTACAAGCCCGAGGGCCTCGTGACCTCCGCCGCCGACGAGAAGGGGCGCGAGACGGTGTTCGACCGCCTGCCCCCCGACATGCCCCGCGTGATGTCGGTCGGGCGGCTCGACCTGAACTCCGAGGGGCTGTTGCTGCTGACCAACGACGGCGAACTGAAGCGGCGGCTGGAACTGCCCTCGACCGGCTGGCTGCGCAAGTATCGCGTCCGGGTCAAGGGCAACCCGACCGATCCCGACCTGGAACCGCTGCGCAAGGGCATCACGGTCGAAGGCGAGCGCTTCCAGCCGATGATCGTCACGCTCGACCGCATCCAGGGCGCGAATGCCTGGCTGACCGTGGGCCTGCGCGAGGGCAAGAACCGCGAGATCCGCCGCGCGATGTCGGCCATCAACCTGACCGTCAACCGCCTGATCCGCGTCAGCTACGGTCCGTTCCGGCTGGGCGAGCTGCAACCCGGCGACGTGGAAGAGGTGCGCGGCAAGGTGCTGCGCGACCAGTTGGGCCTGTCCCCTGCCGAGGCAGAGGCAACCGGCACGGCACGCGCCCGCCCGCGGCCCGACCGTGCGGCACCTGCCAAACCTCGGACTGCAAAGAGCGCCCCTGGCAAGCCCTCGCGCACGCCGCGCCCAATCGCAAAGGCCGCCGCAGGCCCCGCCCGCACCGAAGCGAGCCCGCGCCCGCGCCGACCGCCCGGCCGCGGGCAAGACAGCCCCCGGCGTCAAGCCGCGCGCGGCCCGGCACGCCGCCCCCGACGACGCGCCACGGCCCCGCGCCAAGCCGAAACCCAAGGCCCCGACACCCAGCCGGAACGCCCCCAAACCCCCGCCGCGTCGCAGCAAATAGCGGCGCGGGCCGTGTCAAGCGGCTGGCATGGCGTTTCTGCTTCGCCTATAGTCCGGAAGCGGTTTGGAAACGATGCGGCGGATCGAGCGAGGGGCGCATGGCGGACACCGGGCTTCAGAAGGTGGCCTTCTTCCTGCTGCTCGGCGCTGATCGTCTATGTGGCGGCCTCTGGCGGGGGCGTGTGATGGCGCAACGCTACGGCGGCAAGCACAGCCCCGTCCCGCAAGACCGCAGGACGGCCGCCCCGCTTCCGCACCGGCCCGTTCCAGGGCAAGCGCCGCTCCCGCGCGGGCGGGCGGGTCAACCTGCTGTTCGCCGCGCCCTGCTCTTTTCGTCCTGCGCGCCTTCACCGGCGATCCGACCGGGCTTGCGCTGAACCTCGCGGCCTTCGCGCTGCTGATCGCCGCCGCCTTCCTGACGCGCGAGGGCATTCTGGCGCAGGAAGCCTACGATGCGCGCAAGATCGCCAAGCGCCCGGCCATCCCGCGCAAGCTGTTCGGCTCGGTCCTGACCGGGGCGGGCCTGTTCGTGGGCGGGCTGGTCGCCGCGCCGAGCCTGCTCAATCCCATCCTCTTCGGCGTCATCGGCGTGGTGCTGCACTACCTCTCCTTCGGTCCCGACCCGATGCGCGACAAGGGGGCCGAGGGTCTGGACAGCTTCCAGACCGACCGCGTCGCCCGCGCCGTGGACGAGGCCGAGAAGCACCTCGCCGCGATGAAGGACGCGATCCTGCGCGCCGGCGACCGCACGCTCGAGGCGCGGGTCGACCGTTTCGCGGCCACCGCCCGCATCGCTGTTCCGCACCATCGAGGGCGATCCGCGCGACCTGACGGCGGCGCGCAAGGATATCGGCGTGTTCCTGATGGGCGCGCGCGATGCGACCGTGAAGTTCGCCGACCTCTACGCCCAGACCCGCAGCGCCAAGGCGCGCGCCGACTACGAACAGCTTCTGAGCGACCTCGAAACCCATTTCGCGAACCGCAAGGAGGCGCTGCTGTCCAACGACCATTCCGACCTCGACATCGAAATCGAGGTCCTGCGCGAGCGTCTGATGCTCGAAGGCACCGCGCGACCTGCGCCGATCCCATTTCCGCCACCCCGACCCGCATCAAGGGAGACTGATCCATGTCCGACACCACCCGCGCCCAGGCCCAAGCCGCCCTCGCCGCCGCCGAAGAAGTGACGGCCACGCTGCTGCCTCTGCCCGCGAACGAGGTCGTGCCCCTCGACGCCGCCCCCGCCCCCAAGGCCGAGGCGATCCGCAAGCGGATGGCCGAACTCGACCTGACCAACACCCAGTCGATCATCGCCTTCGGCTCTTCCGCCCAGTCGGAGCTTCAGGTCATCAGCCAGTCGATGCTGGCCGATGTGACGCAACAAGGATGTGGGCCCGGCGGGCGATGCGCTGCGCAAGATCGTCAGCACCCTGCGCGGCTTCTCCTCGGAAGAGCTGGACGTGCGGCGCGAGAAAAGCTGGTGGGAATGGCTGACCGGCCAGGCCGCGCCCTTTGCCGAGTTCGTGGCGAAGTTCGAGAAGGTGCAGGAACCAGATCGACAAGGTCACCGACGAACTGCTGACGCACGAGCACAAGCTGCTGAAGGACATCAAGTCGCTCGACCTGCTCTATGGCAAGACGCTGAACTTCTACGACGAACTCGCGCTCTACATCGCCGCGGGCGAGGCCAAGCTGGAAGAGATCGACACCACCCTCATCCCCGCCCGCGAGGCCGCCGTGCAGGCCGCGCCCGAGACCGATCAGGTGATGCGCGCGCAGGAACTGCGCGACCTGCGCGCCGCGCGCGACGATCTGGAACGCCGGGTGCACGACCTGAAGCTGACCCGCCAGGTCACGATGCAGTCGCTGCCCTCGATCCGGCTGGTGCAGGAGAACGACAAGAGCCTGGTCACCAAGATCAACTCCACCCTCGTCAACACCGTGCCGCTTTGGGAAACCCAACTGGCGCAGGCCGTCACCATCCAGCGCTCGCGCGAGGCGGCCGAGGCGGTGAAGGAGGCCAACGACCTGACCAACGACCTGCTGCGCTCGAACGCCGACAACCTGCGCGAGTCGAACCGCGTGGTGCGCGAGGAGATGGAGCGCGGCGTCTTCGACATCGAGGCGGTGAAGCACGCCAATGCCACCCTGATCGCCACCATCGAGGATAGCCTCCAGATCGCCGACGAGGGCAAGGCCCGCCGCGCCGCCGCCGAGGCCGAACTGGTCAAGATGGAGGCCGAGCTGCGCGACACGCTCGCCGGCCGCCCGCGCGCGCCGTCCCGCGCCGCCCGCCACCGCAGGCCTGAGGAGGCGACGCCGCCACCATGCCCGGCTTCCGCGCGCACCTGTTCCGCGTGCCCCTCGTCATGCTGCTGGCGGGGCTGTCGGCCTGCGCGCCGATCGTGACCGATGCGCCCCCCGCCCCGCCGGACAGGCCCCGAAGGTCGAAGCAGCCTGCCCCGCCGCCGCCCTCCGCTGCCAGCGAGGCTGCGCGCCAGCACTATGCCAAGGTGCAGGCCGACCTTCTGTCGCGTGGCCTGATGCGCACCGATGGCGGGCACCGACGACGCGCCCTTCACCGACACGATGCTGGCCGAGAACTTCATCCGCATCGCGCTTTACGACGAATACACCCGATCGTCGCAGGGCCTGGTCGCGCAGCCCACGCGAAAGCCGCCTGCGCCGCTGGGAACAGCCCGTCCGCGTCGGCCTGCGCTTCGGCGCCTCGGTCCCGCCCGAGCGTCAGGCCACCGACCGCGCCCGCATCGCCTCGTTCCTCGCGCGGCTTGCAGCGGATCAGCGGGCATCCGATCCGGCTGTCGGACAGCGCGCCCAACTTCTTCGTCTACATCGTGAACGAGGACGAACGCCGCGCCCTTGGCCCGGTCGATCCGCGCCGCCCTGCCCGGCCTGTCGCCCGACCGACGTGGCGGGCATCACCGACATGCCGCGCTCCACCTACTGCCTCGTCTATGCGCTGTCCGCCGGGCAGGGCAGCACCTACACCACCGCCTTCGCGGTGATCCGGGCCGAACATCCCGACCTGATGCGCCTGTCCTGCATCCACGAAGAGATCACGCAGGGCCTGGGCCTTGCCAATGACAGCCCGCTCGCCCGCCCGTCGATCTTCAACGACGACGAGGAATTCGCGCTGCTGACGCCGATGGACGAGCTGATGCTGAAGATGCTCTACAGCCCCGCGCCTCGTCCACCGGCATGACCGAGGCCGAGGCCCGCCCCATCGTCTTCCCGCTTGCCACCGCCGCTGATGGGTGGCGAAAGCTGACACCTCGACCATATTGGAGGACGACCATGATCTTCGATTTTCTCAAAGGCGAATTCATCGACGTCATCTCCTGGACGGATGACACCCGCGACACGATGGTCTGGCGGTTCGAGCGCCGGGGCAACGCGATCAAGTACGGCGCCAAGCTGACCGTGCGCGAAGGCCAGGCGGCGGTCTTCATCCACGAGGGGCAGCTGGCCGACGTGTTCGGCCCCGGCCTCTACATGCTGGAAACCAACAACCTGCCGATCCTGACCACGCTTCAGCACTGGGATCACGGCTTCCAGTCGCCGTTCAAGTCCGAGATCTATTTCGTCAACACCACCCGCTTCAACGACCTGAAATGGGGCACCAAGAACCCCATCATGACCCGCGATCCCGAATTCGGCCCGGTCCGCCTGCGCGCCTTCGGCACCTATTCGATGCGCGTCATCGACCCCGGCAAGTTCATGACCGAGATCGTCGGCACCGATGGCGAGTTCACCGCGGACGAGATCAGCTTCCAGATCCGCAACGTCATCCTGCAGGAGGTCAGCCGCGTGCTCGCCTCGTCGAACATCCCCGTGCTCGACATGGCGGCGAACACCAAGGACCTGGGCAAGCTGATCACCACCGCCATCGCGCCCCAGATCGCCGAATACGGCCTCGCCCTGCCCGAGTTCTACATCGAGAACATCTCGCTGCCCGAAGAGGTCGAAAAGGTGCTCGACAAGCGCACCTCGGCGGGCGTCGCGGGCGATCTGAAGAAGTACATGGATTTCAACACCGCCGAGGCGATGGGCAACCCCGCCAGCGCCGCCGGTCAGGCGATGGCCACCGGCATGGGCGCGGCCATCGGCATGGGCATGGCGACGCAGTCCGGCCCCTGGGGCGCCGCGCCCGCCGCCGCCGCCGCCGCCACCGCGCCGAAGGACCGCTCTGGCACGTGGCCGAGAACGGCGCGGCCACCGGCCCCTTCCCGCAGGCCACGCTCGTGGCCATGGCGGGCGCGGGCACGCTGACGCCGGCCAGCCTCGTCTGGACCGCCGGTCAGTCCGGCTGGCTGCCCGCCTCCGATACCGCACTCGCGCCGCTCTTCGCGCAGCTTCCGCCGCCGCTGCCCGGGACGTAACCCTTGGCCGAGCCTGCCGAGCGCCACTGGCCCTGCGACAGCTGCGGGGCCGATCTCCGCTTCGCGCCGGGCCAGACGCAGCTGGTCTGCGCCCATTGCGGCCATGTGCAGGCAGATCCCGCAGGCGGCCCCGCGACCCGCGGCCCGCGCGCTGCGCGAGCTCGACCTTGCCTCGGGCCTGCGCGACGATCTGCCCGCCGGCGCGATGGAAGAGGTCCGCACCGCCACCTGCCGCAACTGCGGCGCGACGCTCGAATTCGACGGCGCGACCTTCGCCACCGAATGCCCGTTCTGCGCCTCGCCCGTCGTCACCGACACCGGCGCGCAGCGGCTGATCAAGCCGCAGGCGCGTCGTGCCCTTCCGCCTGACCGAAAAGCAGGCGCGCGCCGCGATGACAAACTGGCTTGGCAGTCTCTGGTTCGCGCCCTCGGGGCTTGTCGAATACACGCGCAAGGGTCGCGCGCTGAACGGGATGTATGTGCCCTACTGGACCTTCGATGCCGACACCCGCTCGCGCTATCGCGGCCAGCGCGGCGTCTACTACTACGAGACCCAGACGGTCACCGTGAACGTCAACGGCCGCGCGCGAGCGCGCCAGCAGCAGGTCCGCCGCACCCGCTGGTATCCTGCCTCGGGCGCCGTCGCGCGCCGCTTCGACGATGTGCTCGTCACGGCCTCGGCCAGCCTGCCCCAGCCCTTTGGCGACGAGCTGACGCCGTGGGACCTTGGCGCGCTGGTGCCCTACCAGCCCGACTACCTCGCCGGGTTCCGGGCCGAGGGCTACACCGTCCCGCTGGCCGAGGGCCACAAGACCGCCCGCGCCAGCGCATGGCGGCCGTCATCGCCCGCGACGTGGCCAGCGACATCGGCGGCGACGAGCAGCGGATCGAGGCGATCGACACCCAGCATTCGGCCGAGACCTTCAAGCACATCCTGCTGCCGGTCTGGACCGCCGCCTACAAGTACAACGGCAAGAGCTATCTCTTCCTCGTCAACGGCCAGACGGGCGAGGTGCAGGGCGAACGCCCCTGGTCCATCTGGAAGATCCTTCTCGCCGTGCTGCTCGCGGCACTTGCTTGTCGGGAGCGGCGGCCTTCGTCGCCGAGGAAAGCGGTGCAATCCGCTTCGACGGCGGGTCGATCGAGTTCGGCGGCCCGGCCTTCGACGACAGCACAACGATCGGCCTGGCCAGGATCGCCCGAAGAGATGCCTGGGGCTGACCGATCACCAAGGCGACCCAAGGCCGCTCTGCGAGCCGCCTAAATCCAGAAGCGACCGGATTGACGACACGCCACCAAGGCGCTGCCCCCCGGCCTCCCCCCTTACGATCCCGGCGGAAGACGCCCGCCGCTACCGCAAGCGCCACCAGCAGGTCCATCGACGGCTGGCCGGTCACGGCCATCCCCCGGCTTTGCTGATAGGCGCTGATCGCGGCCTCCGTCTTCGCGCCGATGACGCCGTCCGCCCCGCCGGTGTCGAATCCTGCCGCGGTCAGCCGCCGCTGCAACTCCTGCCGGTCGGCGATGGTCATGCCGTTCCGGTCCGGCCCGAAGCTCGCCTGGATCGGCGGCCCGCCTGCCAGGCGGTCCGACAGGTGCCCGATCCCGATCACGTAGCTTTCGGCGTTGTTGTAGCGGGTGATGACCGTGAAGTTGCGGAACACCATGAAGGCCGGTCCCCCTGCCCCCGCCGGGATCAGGATCGAGGCCGCGCCGTGGTTCGGCACCACCCGCCCGTTCATGTCGCGCACGCCTTGCGCGGCCCAGTCCGACGGGCTGCGCGTCGTGCCGCGCCCGGTCTGGCCCGTGTTGAACCCGGCGGGCAGTTGCACCTCCACTCCCCAGGGCTGGCCCTGGGTCCAGCCCGAGCGGTTGAGGTAGTTCGCAGTCGAGGCCAGCGCATCGGTCGGGTCGTCGTCCCAGATGTCGCGCCGCCCGTCGCCCCGGAAATCGACGGCATAGGCGAGGTACGAGGTCGGGATGAACTGCGTGTGCCCCATCGCCCCGGCCCAGCTGCCCGTCATCCGCCCAGGCGTCGTGTCGCCGTTCTGCAGGATCTTCAGCGCGGCGACCAGCTGGCTCTCGAAGAACTCGCCCCGCCGCCCCTCATAGGCCAGTGTCGACAAGGACGAGATCGACCGGGATCGTTGCCCCGCCGCTCGCCATAGAAGCTTTCCAGCCCCCAGACCGCGGCCACGACATTCGCCTCGACCCCGATAGCGCGCCTCGATCTCGGACAGGACGCCGCCGTAAGTCCGCATCGCCGCGCGGCCCTTGCACACGCGTTCGTCCGAGGCGGCGATGGCGAGGTAGTCCTCCAGCGAGCGGGTGAATTCGGTCTGGTTGCGGTCCTTCTCGATCACGCCGGGCAGGAAGCCCGCATCGCGGAACGCCATGTCCAGCGTGCCGCCCGAAATCCCGCGCCCCGCTGCGCGCCCCTTGAAGCCCGCAACCCAGGCGTCCCAGCCGGAATTCGCAACCGGCGTCATGCCCGGTTCCGGTCCCCGGCTGACCGCCGCGCCCCCGCCGCCACCGCCGACGCAGGCGCTCAACCCCAAGCGCCCCAAGCCCCACCAGCACTGCCCGTCTGTTCGCCTGCATGCTCGCGCCTCGTTTCTTTGTCCGGTTTGCGCCCAAGGCTACCCGATTGCGCCGCGACGGCAAGCCCGCGCCGCCGCGACCGGGGCTTCGCCGCCTTGGCCCCGCTCAGTAGACCCGCTGCGCGAAGACCTCGCAGCCTGCGCAATCCTGCGTCCGGGTGCGGACCGCGTCGTTCACGTAGACGTTCGAGAAGTGGTACCAGAAGTCGGCGTTGTAGACGTTCGGCTCGCGCCAGACCCGGCACTGGAAGCCGATGCTCAGGTCCTCCCAGGGCAGCCCCTGCGCGATCACCCGCATCGCCTCGGCCGCGCGAACCCGGATCTGGAGGAACCGCATCCCCGCACGTCGGGGCGCGCCGATCACCGGGTCGCCCGCCTCGCGGAAGCGCACGCGTACTGGCTCGGCCAGCGGGGAGAAGGCATCGTCCGTCAGCACCAGCTCGAAATCGAGGTCGCGGCGGAAGCCTGATCCCGCGAAATAGGCGGCCACCGCCTGCCGGTCGACCGCCCCATACCGCGCCGCCGTGTCTGCCAGATAGCCCGCCATGTCATCCGCGGGCCAGCGCGGCACCGGATCGGCGGCCCGCTCCACAAGCGTCGCACCCTCGAAGCGGAACAACTGCTCGCGCGTCACGTCCAGCAGCCCCGCTCCCGCCTCGGCGCAGTTGGCCTCGAAGGCGGCGATCGCGTTCTTCCCGTTGCGCTCGGCCACATAGGCGTCGCGCGGCGCGGCTTCCTTGAAGAACCCGGCATAGGGAAGGAACCATGCGGGCCGGGCAAGGCCCAGCATCGTCCGGTTCGTCGCCAGAACGGCATTGCGGTTGCGCACGACGATCCGACGCTTCTCGTCCTCGTCATAGGTCTCGAAACACAGCGGAAAGCCCGAGGCACCGCCTGCGAAGCTGTTGGCAAAGACGGTCAACCCCTTGGGAAAACGCCAGAAGTCGATGAAGTTGCAATCCACCCCGAAGAGCGCCGAGAATTCCCCTGTCTCCACCAGAAGCCCCGCATCATCGCGGAAATCACCGCTCTTCAGGCAGGACAGCGCAACCTCGCCGTCTTCCCACACATAAGCCTCGTCGAATCCCATCAACCGGATGTCGGTGAAGCCCAGGTCGCGCAGGTAGCGCCGGGTGGAGCCGGTCGCGAAATCGGGTGTCAGGATCGGCATGTCCCGCCGCACGGCGGCAAGACTTTCGGGGTGCAGATGGTCCGGATGGTTGTGCGACAGGAACAGCGCGTCGCAGGCGTTCAGCGCCGCGAAACTGTCCTCGGGCGAGGGGAAGGCCAGCCACCAGCCGTTGCCGAAGGCCGGTCCTTTTACCCAGGGATCAGTGGCGATCCGCAGGCCAGCCGTCTCGACGATCACGCAGGCATGGTTCAGGAAGCGCAACCGGGTCTCGCCCCGGCGGGCAAACCCCTGCAACCGCCGCCGCGCCTGCCGCCGTTCCAGCGTCACGACCCCAAGCGGCGCTTCGGCCCGCAAGAGAGGTGCCTTGCGCGCCGCCGCATTGGCATAGCACCCCGTCGCCGCATCGAGCCTCCAGCCGTGCAGGGGGCATGTGATCACACCAGCATTCGAAATCAGCCGCCCGCCGTTGTGATCACAAATCCGGTCATAGACCGTGACACCGGTGTCATCCCGGTAGAAAATGAAATCCTCGGACTGGGTCACGCCCACGGCCAGCGCCGACAGGTCCGCCTCCACCGCCTCGGTCGTCACATCGAACGCCGCCGCCCGCCGCTCGAAGCGATGCCCCGCTATCTGCATCATCCCGCCCGTCATCCGAAATCCGGCCCGCAGGCTAGCGCCGCCGCCCGCCAACGTCCATGCGCGCCGCTCAGAACGCGGCCCCCAGCCGCGCCGCCTCGGCCACGACCGCCGCCGTCGCATCCTCGCCATCGAGCGTCCCGTAGAGCATGGCAAGGCGCGGCTCCTGCACCCCGCAATAGCGCAGGACGCCCGTCTCGATCTGTGTCACCATCGCCGTGTCATAGCCGCGCTTGGCGAAGCCTTTGGCCGTCCCGCCCGCAACGGCGAGCATCCAGACCTTGCGATGCGGATAGGTGCCGCCGCCATAGGCCCAGCCGTTGTTCCAGACCCGGTCGATCCAGCCCTTCAGCATCGCGGGCATCGACCACCACCAGACCGGAAAGACGATCACCGTCGCCTCTGCGGCGGCAATCCGCGCCATCTCGGCCTGCACCTCCGGACTGTAGACTTTGCTTGCATCGTCCCAGTCCGGCTCGTCCGCGTCGCGCAGGACCGGATCGAACCCTTCGGCATGCAGATCGGCCCAGACCACCTCGTGCCCCCTTTGCTCCACCGCCTCGGCAAAGGCCCGCGCCACCGCATGGGTCAGCGAGGACGGGCGCGGATGCACGACCACCAACAGGATTTTCGCCATCGCCCCCTCCCGTTCCAGGTCCCGCGATCATGCCCGCATCCCGCCGCTCCGCCAAGCGGCACAACGCCCTTGCTCCACACGTTCAGATTGAAATTCGCCGGGAATCGTGCTATTAAGACCGCGTGCGGAATTTGCCGCGCGCACTTTCGAAACGATCCATTTTTCACAACAGGAATTCACCCAATGGAAAAGCCCATGGAATTGTCGGGCCGTATGGCGACCCTCAAACTCACCCAAGGCGACGCGATGCCCGTGCTCAGCGCGCGCGTGCCCAACGACCTTCGCAAGGAAGAGTTCGGGTATCTCGCGGCGAGCGCCTATGACGTCATCAGCAAGCTGACCGGCCATCCCTGCATGTCGGGCCGGATCAAGTTCGTGGTCGAGGATATCTTCCTCAACGAGATTACCCGCGTCGATCTTCAGACCGGCCGGATGGGCTGACCCCACCCCAGCCCGCCCTCCGGTCTGCGCCGCTCCCGCGCGGGCCGGAGGGCCCCTTTCCACGGAGTTTCCCCATGTCCCCCGCACGTCCCCGGGTCGGAGTCCTCTGCAATCCGACCACCCCCCTGCTGCTGGACCATGCGCCTGCGCTGATCGAGCATATCGCCGTCATGCCTGACCGCATGTGGTACGATTTCGGCACCGAGGCCGGTCCAGACCGCTTCAGCCCGCTGCACGAGACGATCCGCCAGACGAAGGGCTACCGTCCTGGCCGAAGTTTCGCCGGGCACGGCCTTGGCCTGTCGCTGCCCAGTGCGATGCCGCTGGACCGCCAGATGCTCTCGGCCGTTGCCGACATGGGCCGGGCGCTTGGCGGGTTCGACTGGTACAGCGAACATCTGAACGTCTTCATCACACCGAAGGGTGGCGTGCCGAATGCGCAGGCCGGCCTTGGCCTGCCCGTCACCTACGACGCCGAAACCTTCGCCATCGTCGCGGCCAAGCTTCACTTCGTGACCGAAGCCCTCGACTGCCGGGTGCTGATGGAGAACGGCAGTTTCTTCACGCCCGTCGAAGATCTCGACATGACCGAGACAGAGTTCCTGAACCGCCTGTTCCGCGACGGCCACTGCGGCACCCTGCTCGACCTGCACAACCTTCTGGTGAACGAGCGCAACGGGGGGCCGTCGATAGAGGCATATCTGGAGGCGCTCGACCCCGACGCGGTCGAGGAGGTGCACCTGGCGGGCGGCGACGATGACGAGGGCTTCTACATGGACAGCCATTCGACCTTCACGCCGGAACGGGTCTGGGAAATGGCCGAGGCCTATCTGCCGCGCTGCCGCAACCTGCGCGCCATCACCTTCGAGTATCAGGAGTCCTATTTCGCCGACCTCGGCCTGCCGGGGCTGGTGGCGGAACTGGAGCGGATGCACCGGCTGGCCGACCGCTGCGCGACCGTGACGGAGGCCGCCGATGCTGGCTGACTTCCAGCAGGCGCTGGCCGACATCACCGCCCGGCCGGGCCTTTGCCGCGAGGTGCGTGACGATCCGGGCCGCCTGTCCGCCTACGACCTCACGGACCGCGAGCGTGCGCGGCTGCTGGCCATCGCCAACCATTCCGGCATGGCCGCCGCCTGCACCGTCTACCGGATGAACCGCCTCGCCCCGCTTGCGATGAACTTGCCCGCCACCCTGCGCGCGCTCGGGCCCCGCTGTCGGGACTGGGTCGAGGACTACTGGCAGGCCCATCCGCGCGGGCACGCGCATTTCTTCGTCGAGTCCGAGCGGTTCTGCCGCTGGGCCAGCGACAGGCTCGATGGCGCAGACGCCGTCCTGCGCGCAACGCTGGAAGCAGAGGCGGCGAATATTCGGCAGGCGATTGCAGAGAGTCGCGGCAGTCCTGCGCGGGACGCTACGCCGCCTTCACCGGCCCCGTGAACGGACCAAGGCAGATGGCGCGGTGCTGGGCCTGGAAGACGTGGTTGTAAAGCTGCGCCACCCACTGCTTGCCTTCCATCGTTTGCTCCAGATGCTTCAGCGCGGGGCCGATCAGCGGCTGGACCTGCGACCAGAAGAAGTTCGGAAACTGCTCCATCAGGTCCATGGGCGAGGTATAGCCCAGCTTTTGCGCAAGGCCCGTCTCGCTGAACTCGTGATAGAGCCCCGCGATCTTGCGGTGGTAGAACGGATCACCCATCTGCCCCACGAGATCGGCCGCACGGACCAGCGCGGGTTCGCCCTCGGTATCGGCATAGTCCGGCCCCGGCGGGACCGGAAAGCGGGTGTAGTCGATCGCCCGCACGATGCGCTCGGCGTCGATCAGGGTAGACCCCGTGAAGCGCAGCCGCGCATAGATCTTGCCGCGATCGACGTGGTACGGCGCAAGGAAGGCATCCGACGCCCCCCGGGGCGGACAGACCGTTTCGCCCTTTTCGTTGATGACCACCGCCGTCTCGGTATCGCCCGGCAGGATGTCGCGGGAATAGCCGATGTCGTGGATCAAGAGCGCCACGATGTAGTGCAGCCAGTCCTCCGGCTGGACCGACCGGGTGACAAGCTGCCCCCGGATGATCTGCTGGCCGACCAGCGTGACCATCATCGTATGCTCGGCGTTGTGGTAGAGCGCGTCGGAATTTCCCAGCCGTTCCAGCATCATCCGCGCACAGCCGTTGATATAGGCCGCATAGTCGGCCTTCCGCCCGGCGAAGTATTGCAGGTAGGTCTCGGCCAGGTGGTCGCCGAAGGCGGCGGCGACGACGGCGGTGGGATTGAACATGCCCGTGATCCTTCGTGCCGGACTGGCTGAGCGGATGCTAGCGCACCCGCTGGCCGCTGCAAAGCGCTTCGGCCCCGGCGAGGCATGGGGCCACCGCCCGAGGCCCGTCCGCCATGGCCGTTGACAGCGTCCCGCGACCGACGGATAGAGGCGCGATCCGACGGAGGCCCCATGCCCGACCTGACCCGCGTCCTGCCCGAGGCCCGCATCCCCGAGCTTCCGAACCCCTATTTCGGCAAGGTGCGCGACTGCTACGACCTGCCCGCCACCGCCACCGAACCCGCCCGGCGCATCCTGATCTCGTCCGACCGGATCAGCGCCTTCGACCGCATCCTCGCCGCGATCCCCTTCAAGGGCCAGGTGCTGACGCAGACCGCCCGCTTCTGGTTCGACCGGACGGCGGACATCTGCCCGAACCACGTCCTCTGCTATCCCGACCCGAACGTGGTGATCGGTCGCCGCCTGACCATCCTGCCGGTCGAGGTCGTGGTGCGCGGCTATCTGGCGGGCACCACCGGCACCTCGCTGCTGACGCTTTACAGGCAGGGCCAGCGGCAGCTTTACGGCCACATCCTGCCCGACGGCCTGCGCGACAACCAGCCGCTGCCCGCGCCCCTCATCACCCCCACCTCGAAAGCCTTCGACGGCGGCCATGACGAGCCGCTGACCGCCGCACAGATCGTGGGCCAAGGCCTTCTCACTGCCGCGCAATGGGACGAGGTGTCGTCCATCGCGCTGGCCCTCTTCGCGCGCGGCCAGACGATGGCGGCCGAACGCGGCCTGATCCTGGTGGACACCAAGTACGAATTCGGCACCGACGAGGCGGGCCGCATCCTGATCGCCGACGAGATCCACACGCCCGATTCCAGCCGCTACTGGATCGCCTCCGGCTACGACGCGGCCTTCGCCGCCGGCACCCGCCCGCCCAGCTTCGACAAGGACGTCATCCGGTCCTGGGTCGCCGCCCGCTGCGACCCCTACACACGACCCGATCCCCGAGATCCCGCCCGAGATGATCGCGGCCACCAGCCAGGTCTACATCGACGCCTACGAGGCCATCACCGGCCAGACCTTTGTCCCGGACCTGTCCGGGGCCACGCCGCTGGATCGCATCCGCGCCAACCTCGCCCCCTGGTTCACCGCCTGATTGCACCGCGACCGCCGCCGGCCCTAGGCTTTGCCAAACGAAACGGAGACCCCGATGATCCTGAGCTGCGGCGAGGCCCTGATCGACATGCTGCCCCGCGAGACGACGCTGGGGGAGCCCGCCTTCTCGCCCTATGCGGGCGGCGCGGTCTTCAACACCGCCATCGCGCTCGGCCGCCTCGGCGCGCCTTCGGGCTTCTTCACGGGCCTGTCGACCGACCTGTTCGGCGAGATCCTCGACCAGACCCTTGCCGCCTCCCGCGTCGATACCGCGCTCTGCGCCCGCTCGGCCCGGCCCACCACGCTGGCCTTCGTCAAGCTGGTGAACGGTCAGGCCACCTATGCCTTCTACGACGAGAACACCGCCGGGCGCCTGCTGTCCGAGGCAGACCTTCCCGCGCTGCCCGACAGCATCGGCACGCTCTTCTTCGGCGGCATCAGCCTGGTGAACGACCCCGCCGCGTCAAGCTACGAGGCGCTGCAGACCCGCGCGGCGCGCGACGGACGTGTCACGATGATCGACCCGAACATCCGCCCCGGCTTCATCACCGACGCAGCCGACCTATCGCGCCCGGATCGAGCGGATGATGGCGCGAGCCGACATCGTGAAGCTGTCGGACGAGGATCTGCACTGGCTTCTGGGCGCGGGCGACCTGACCAGCGCTGGCCCGTGACCTGATCGCCATGCGGTCCGAAGGTCGTCTTCATCACCGAAGGGGCGAAGGGCGCGCGCGCCGTGACGGCGACGCAGGACCGGTTCGTCGCGGCCACCAAGGTCACGGTCGCCGATACCGTGGGCGCGGGCGACACGTTCAACGCGGGCGTTCTGGCGAGCCTGCATGCCGAGGGCGCGCTGACCAAGGACGGTCTCGCCGGGCTGTCGGACCACGCGCTCGACGCGGCGCTGAGCCTTGGCACGCGCGCCGCCGCCATCACCGTCTCGCGCCCCGGCGCGAACCCGCCCTGGTCGCACGAGCTGTGAGGGCGGTCGTCCAGCGCGTCTCGCCGCGCCTCGGTCGCGATCGACGGGGCGACGGTGGGCGAGATCGGCGCGGGCCTGCTGATCCTCGTCTGCGCGATGCAGGGCGATACCGAGGCCGAGGCGCGACAAGCTGGCCGCGAAGATCGCCAAGCTGCGCATCTTCCGCGATGCCGAGGGCAAGCATGAACCTGTCGGTGCGCGACGTGGCTGGCGCGGCGCTGGTCGTCAGCCAGTTCACGCTTGCCGCCGACCTGCGCGGCAACCGCCCGGGCTTCTCCACCGCCGCCGCGCCGGACGAGGGCAAGCGGCTTTACGAGCACTTCACCGCGCCTGATCGGGGCCGAGGGCATCCCGACCGCGACCGGCCAGTTCGGGGCGGACATGGCGGTGAGCCTGGTGAACGACGGGCCGGTGACGATCTGGCTGGATACGGCGGCGCTCTAGGCGCTCAGGCCGCCCATTCCCAGGCCACCGAGAATTCGCCCAGCACCTTCCCCACCGCTGCCTCGTCGACCGCCGCCCCGCGCCGCCAGCCGCGCGACGAGGCCGCGCTTCTTGTCCTCGACCACGGCCACGACATGCGGCATCGACGCCCGGCCTCCTTCAGCGCCGCGTCGTAGACCCGGGTGATCGCGAGGCGGCGCAGGTCGGGCTTGAAGACCTTGCCCACGGCGGTCTTCGGCAGCTCGGTCAGGATCTCGATATGCTTGGGCACGGCGGCACGTTCGTGGATCTGCTCGCGCGCGAAGGCCAGCAGCTCGTCGGCGGTCGTCGCCTCGCGCCCTTGACCAGTTCGACATAGGCGCAGGGCAACTCGCCCGCGAAGGCGTCGGGCTGGCCGATCGCGCCCACCATCGCCACGGCCTCGTGCCGCGCCAGCGCCTCTTCGATCTCGGCGGGGTCGATGTTGTGGCCGCCCCGGATGATCAGGTCCTTCGCCCGGCCCGTGATGAACAGGTAGCCGTCCGCATCCAGCCGCCCCAGATCGCCGGTGCGCAAGATAGCGCCCCTCGGCGAAGAGCAGGCGGTTCTTGTCGACCTCGGTATAGGTCGAGCCGGGGAAGACGCCGGGATTGGCGACGCAGATCTCGCCCACCTCATCCGTCGCGCATTCCTTCGTCACCGCCGCCGTCCGATCCGAATGCAGGATACGGACATGGGTATAGGGGAAGGGGATGCCGACCGAGCCGATCTTCTTGACACCCTCCGGCGGGTTGACGGACGACGAGGCAGGTGCATTCGGTCAGCCCGTAGCCTTCGATGATCTTGACGCCGGTCGCCTCCTCGAACCGGTTGTAGAGTTCGATTGGCAGCGGCGCCGAGCCCGAGAACGCGCCGCGCAGGCTGGAGACATCGGCATTGATCGGGCGCTGCATCAGGACCGCCAGCGCCGTCGGCACGGTGATGAGGTAGGTCACCTTCCAGCGTTCGACCAGCTTCCAGAAATTGTCGAACACGCCCTTCGCCACGATAGCCCGGCGGGCGTCGGGAAGACGACATGCGCGCCGCTTGCGATCATCGACATCAGCACGGGATAGGCCGCGAAGACGTGGAACAGCGGCAGCGGGCAGATCACCACGTCGGTCTCGCGGAACAGCAAGCGGTGGCCCAGCCAGCCGTTGTAGATCATGCCCGAAACGAGGTGCTGCGCGACCTTGGGCATCCCCGTGGTGCCGCCCGTGTGGAAATAGGCCGCCACCCGGTCATCCGGCCGGTCCACGAAGGTCAGCCGGTCGGCAGGCTGGCGCGCCAGCTCGCGCGCGAAGCTTTTCACGGCCGCCTTGTGCTTGACCTCGGTCTTCGGGCGCACCAGCGGGACGATCCACTTCTTCGGCGGCGTCAGGTAATGGCACAGGTCCACCTCGAGCACCGTCTTGACGCCCGGCGCATGGCGCACCGCCTCGGCCACCTTCTGCGAGACATCGGTCTTGGGGAAGGCGCGCAGCGTGACGACGACCTTGGCCCTCGTCTCGCGCAGGATGGCGGCCGATCTGTTCGGGTTCGAGCAGCGGGTTGATCGGGTTCACGATGCCCGCGACCATGCCCGCCCAGCAGCGTGACGACGGTTTCCAGCGCATTCGGCAGGATGTAGGCCACCACATCCCTCTCGCCGACGCCAAGCGCGCGGAACAGGTTCGCGGCCTGCGTCACCTGCGCCTGCAGCTGCGGACCAGGTCAGCGTTTCGGCCTTGTCCTTCGGGCCGGACAGCAGCTGGAAGGAGACGGCCGGGCGGCGCACCATGCGCCGCGGCCGCGCGGCCGAGGAATTCGTACATGCGTGCGCGCGACATCGCGCGCCTCCCACGGCGCCTCGGCCTCGATGGCATCACGATCTGCGACGGACGCGAAAGCTGCCATCGTCATTCTCCTCCCTGATCCAAGCCGTTGGTCCGGCTGTCTTTGGGACGACCATGGGGCATTTTGTCGCAATCCCGCAAGAATGGGGCGCGGCGGAAACGCAACGTCAGTCGTCAGACCTGCCCATCGGTGAACTGAAGCCGGGCAAGCCGGGCGTAAAGGCCGCCATCCGCCACCAGCTCGTCATGCGTGCCGGTGGCGACGATCCGGCCCTGGTCGAAGACGACGATCCGGTCGGCCTTCTTCACGGTCGCCAGCCGGTGCGCGACGACCAGCGTGGTGCGCCCCACGCGACAGCCGCTCCACCGCCTGCTGCACGGCGCGCTCGCTTTCGGCGTCGAGCGCGCTCGTCGCCTCGTCCAGCAGCAGGATCGGCGCGTCGCGCAGGATGGCGCGGGCGATGGCGATGCGCTGCTTCTGCCCGCCCGACAGCATCACGCCGCGCTCGCCCACGAAGGTGTCATAGCCCTGCGGCAGGGCCGATCAGGAAATCATGCGCGGCGGCGGCCCGGGCGGCGGCCTCGACCTCGGCATCGGTGGCGTCGGGGCGGCCGAAGCGGATGTTCTCGCGCGCGCTGTCGGCGAAGATCACCGGGTCCTGCGGCACCAGCGCGATCGCGCGGCGGAAATCGGCGCGCGCCATCGTCGCGATGTCGATGCCGTCGATGGTGATGCGGCCCGATTGCGGATCGTAGAACCGCAGGAGCAGCTGCAGGATCGTCGTCTTGCCCGCGCCCGAGGGGCCGACCAGCGCCACCGTCTCGCCCGGCGCGACATGCAGGCCGACGCCGTCCAGCGCCGAGGTTTCGGGCCGGGCGGGATAGCGGAAGACCACGTCCTCGAACGCGATCTCGCCGCGCACCGGGCGCGGCAGCGTCACCGGGCGGGCCGGGTCCTGCACCGGATCGTCGGTCGCGCAGCAGTTCCGCAGCCGCTCGGTCGCGCCCGCCGCCCGCTGCAACTCGCCCCAGATCTCGGACAGCGCGCCCACGGCCCCGGCGACCATGACGGCGTAGATCAGGAACTGGATCAGCTCGCCCGGCGTCATCGCGCCCGCCCGCACGTCGCGCGCGCCGATCCACAGCACGCCGACGATGCCCGGTGAAGGTCAGGAAGATCACGATCACCGTCATCACCGCCCGCGTCCCGATCCGGGTCTGGGCCGAGGCGATAGGATTTCTCGGTCACGTCGCCGAAGGCGCGCGCGGGTCTGCGGCTCGTGCGTGAAGGCCTGCACCGTCTGCACCGAGGTCAGCGCCTCGGACGCGCTGCCCGACGAGGCCGCGATCCAGTCCTGGTTCTCGCGGCTGAGGCGTGCGCAGCCGGCGGCCCAGCACGACGATGGGCACGACGACCGCCGGCACGATCAGCAGGACCAGGCCCGTCAGCTTGGCCGAGGTGAAGAACATCAGGACGAGCCCGCCCACGAGGATCAGCAGGTTGCGCAGCGCGACCGAGACGGACGATCCGATCAGCGACAGGATCAGCGTGGTGTCGGTGGTCAGGCGGCTGACGACCTCGCCCGTCATGATGCGCTCGAAGAAGGCGGGGCTCAGGCCCGACCACGCGGTCGAACAGCGCCGTGCGGATGTCGGCCACCACCCGCTCGCCCAGCCGCGTGACAAGGTAGTAGCGCAGCCCGGTGCCCAAGCGGCGAGCAGCGCCGCGATGACGAGGGCCGCGAGCGAAATACTGGTCCAGCAGCGCGGCATTGTTGGCGTTGAACCCGTCGACCACCCGGCGCACCGCAATCGGCAGGACAAGGCTGACCGCCGCCGTCAGGACCAGCGCCAGCGCCGCCAGCACGACCAGCCTGCGATAGGGCCAAAGGAACGGGGCAAGACCGCGCAAGCGCACCAACCCGTCTGGAAGGCTTGCGCTCTTCCCCCTGCCCTGTGGTCTGCGCCATGTCCGCCGTGCCGCCCCGTGATTGCCGCACGGGTTTAGGCGCTGGCGCCGCGACGGGCAAGCGGCAGGATTGCCGCGCCCCGGACCCCCTTTCGCAAGCCGGCGGACCGTGACAGGCTCGCCCCCGTGCACTCGCCAGCCACGAGTGCCCGCGATGACCCCCTCCACCTTTGCCGCCCCCGACGGCGCGCGCCTCGCCTATCGCGACGAGGGCGCGGGCCTGCCGCTGCTCTGCCTGCCCGGCCTGACCCGGACGATGGCGGATTTCGACTACTCTGGCCCCGCATCTGCCGCCGCTGCGGCTGATCCGCATGGATTATCGCGGGCGCGGCGCGTCGCGACTGGACCGGGGCCGCGACCTACACCGTGCCGACAGAGGCGGCGGATGCGCTTGCGCTGCTGGACCATCTCGGCGTGGAGAAGGCCGCGATCCTCGGCACCTCGCGCGGCGGGCTGATCGGCATGCTGCTGGCGCGCGGTCGCGCAGGACCGGCTGCTCGGCCTGTGCCTGAACGACGTCGGGCCCGGTGATCGAGCGCGCGGGGCTGGAGCGCATCTTCGACTATGTCGGGCGCAACCCGTCGGCCCCGACCCATGCCGCGCTGGCCGAGGCGATGCCGCGCCATTCGCCGGGCTTCGCGAACGTGCCGCCCGAGCGCTGGCTGGACGAGGTGCGGCGGCACTATACGCGAGACGCCCGAGGGCCTGCGCATCACCTACGACCCCGCGCTGCGCGACGCCTTCCTCGCGGCCTTCGAGGGCCCGCCCGCCGATCCTCTGGCCGCTGTTCGACGCCTGTGCCGGCCTGCCGCTGGCGCTGATCCGGGGCGCGAATTCCGACCTGCTGTCGCCGGAAACGGCAGCCGAGATGCGCCGCCGCCGCCCCGACATGATCTTTGCCGAGGTGCCGGACCGCGCCCATATCCCGTTTCTGGACGAACCCGAAAGCCTGGCGCGCGATCCGCGCCTTCCTCGAAGGCCTGCACGCCATGACCGACATCGCGATGATCGAGGCCGCCGCCGCGCGCCTGCGGGGCCACGCCCGGCGCACGCCGCTGCTGTCGTCGCCCTTCCTCGACGAGATCGCCGGGCGGCGGGTGCTGGTGAAGGCCGAATGCCTGCAACACACCGGCAGCTTCAAGTTCCGCGGCGGCTGGTCGGCGGTCTCGGCGCTGCCGGCCGAGGTCCGGCGCGCGGGGCGTGATCGCCTTTTCGTCGGGCAACCACGCGCAGGGCGTGGCGCTGGCCGCCGCGCGCGCATGGCGTGCCTGCGGTCATCGTGATGCCCGCCGATGCGCCCGCGCATCAAGATCGAGAACACCCGCGCCCTTGGGGCCGAGGTGGTGCTTTACGACCGCGCGACCGAGGACCGCGATGCCATCGGCGCGCGACTTGGCGGCCGAGCGGGGCCTGACGCTGATCAAGCCCTTCGACGAGCCGCAGGTGATCGCCGGGCAGGGCACGGTCGGGCTGGAGATCGCCGAGCAGGCCGCCGAGGAGGGCGTGACGCAGGCCGATGTTCTGGTCTGCTGCGGCGGCGGCGGCCTGACCTCGGGCATCGCGCTGGCGCTTGCAGGCCCGCGCACCGGGGATGCGCGTGCGGACCGGTGGAGCCTGCGGGCTTCGACGACATGGCCCGCTCGCTGGCGGCTGGGACGATCCTGCCGCAATGCGGCGACGACCGGCTCGCTCTGCGATGCGATCGTCACGCCGCAGCCGGGCGCGATCACCTTCCCGATCCTGCAGCGCCTCTGCGGCCCCGGCCTTGTGGTCACGCGACGACGAGGCGCTGCACGCGATGGCGCTGGCCTTCTCGCGCCTGCGGATCGTGCTGGAACCGGGCGGGGCCGTCGCGCTGGCCGCGGCGCTGTTCCGCCCGGCCGAGATCGACGGGCGCGGCGGTGATCGCCGTCGCCTCGGGCGGCAATGTCGATCCCGAGGTGTTCCGCCTTGCGCTCGACCGCTTCGGAGGCTGAGGCGATGCCGCATCTATTCCTCACCGACCTGCGGCTGCACTACACCGACGAAGGCGACCCAGGACGGGCCCGCCGGTCGTCTTCGCCCATGCGCTTGGCACCGACCTGCGGCTGTGGGACGCCGTGCTGCCGCTGCTTGCCGCCGGGGCTGCGCCTGATCCGGCTGGACATGCGCGGGCCATGGCGCGGTCGGACGTGCCCGACGCCGCCCTATGCCATGGGCGCGCTGATCCGCGACGCCGAACGCGCGCTCGATGCGCTGTCGGTGCGCGATGCCGTGTTCGTCGGGCCTGTCCATCGGCGGGCTGATCGCGCAGGGGCTGGCGGTGAAGCGGCTGGACCTGATCCGGGCGCTGGTGCTGTCGAACACGGCGGCAAAGATCGGCACGCCCTCGGTCTGGGCAGGACCGCATCGCCGCCGTGCGCGCGGGCGGGATGGCACGCCGTGTCCGAGGCGACGCTGGCGCGCTGGTTCCCGCGCCCGTTCCGCGACGGCGCCGGAGGCGGCCGTCTGGCGCGCGCGGCTGGAAGCGACGCCGGTCGACGGCTGGATCGGCGCGGCCGTCGGCCATCGCGGGGACGGATTTCTACACGACGACCGCCACCCTGACGCCTGCCGACGCTGGTGATCGCGGGCAGCGAGGATGGCTCCACCCCGCCCGACCTCGTGCGCGAGACGGCCGAGCTGATCCGCGGCAGCCGCTTTGCGCTGTTGCGCCGCACGGGACACCTGCCGCCCGTCGACCGGCCCGATGCCTTCGCCGCCACGCTGGCGACGTTCCTGCACGAGATCGGCCATGTCGGGACCGCGACGGACGCGGCCCATGACCGCGTCGGCGGTCGCTTGCGTCGCAATCGGATGTCGCGCACCCACGCGCGGACTTGACTTCGCGGCTAGCGTTGCCGCAGCGTGCCGTCACCCGCTCCGCCATCGCGAAAGGCCGTCCCGATGCGCCTGACCGACCTGGAGATCTTCACCGTCGCGCCCCCGCCCCGGGCTGGGGCGGGCGCTACTGGACCTTCGTCGAAGCTGACGACCGACGACGGCATCATCGGCTACGGCGAATGCTATGCCTCGACCGTCGGCCCCAAGGCGATGAACGCGGTGATCGAGGATGTGTTCGAACGCCACATGCAGGGCGACATCGCCGGAAGAGATCGAGCTGATGTTCCGCCGCGCCTATTCCTCGGGCTTCACCCAGCGCCCCGACCCCACCGTGATGGGGGCCTTCTCGGGGCTGGAGATCGCCTGCTGGGACATCCTCGGCAAGGCGCGCAACCGCCCGGTCTGGGCGCTGCTGGGCGGGCAGGATCAACGAGCGCATCCGCTCCTACACCTACCTCTACCCCGAACCGGGCGAGGATGCGGCCGAGTTCTGGGTGAACCCCGACATGACGGCCGAGGCCGCGGCGCGCTGCGTGCGCGCAGGGCTTCACCGCGGTGAAGTTCGACCCCGCCGGCCCCTACACGATCCGCGGCGGGCCATCAGCCCGCGATGTCCGACATCTCGCGCTCGGTCGCCTTCTGCACGACGATCCGCGAGGCGGTGGGCGACCGGGCCGACCTTCTCTTCGGCACGCACGGCCAGTTCAACACCCCCGGCGCGATCCGGCTGGGCCGCGAGCTGGAGCCCTACAACCCGCTCTGGTACGAAGAACCGATCCCGCCCGACAACCTGCTCGAATTCGCCGAAGTCGCGCGCCAGGTCCGCATCCCGCTGGCCACCGGCGAGCGGCTGACGACCAAGGCCGAGTTCGGCACGCTGCTGCGGCTGGGCGGGGTGAAGATCCTGCAACCCGCGCTCGGCCGCGTCGGCGGCATCTGGGAGGCCAAGAAGATCGCCGCGATGGCCGAGGTCTTCAACGCCGAGATGGCCCCGCATCTCTATGCCGGGCCGGTGGAATGGGCGGCCAACATCCACCTCGCGGCCTCGATCCCGAACCTGCTGATGGCCGAGACGATCGAGACCGGCGGCGCCTTCCACCTCGCGCTGATCCGGCAACTCGATCAAGTGGGAGGACGGCTACATCGTGCCGCCCGAGGCCCCGGGCCTTGGCATCGACTTCGACGAGGATCTCGCCCGCGCCCATCCCTATACCGGCACCGGCTGCATCTGGAGATGCAGGAAGCCCCCTGCGACTATCGCCACGGCAACCGCTTCGAAGGCGGCGCGCCCTCGGAGTCGACCTGAGCGGTCAGGGATCGCAGAGGCGAGCGCATAGCCAGCGCAGCACGGTGGGCTCGGCCCCGTAGCGGAGCTGATAGCTCTGGCGGCGAGTCGCCGGTCGAGGTCTGATTCGCCCGCGCGCGCAAGGAATGCCCCGTGCAGGATCAGGATTCGGAGCGGATCTGCAGGCTCGACGCCCCGGCCAGCGCGCTGCGGTCAGGTCCGCGTGCGAGACGAGGAGAGCTGTCCGGGCGATCCTCGGACAGCAGCGCCGAAAGGTTCGGCTGCGTCGCGCCATGGTCCGGACCAGCGCGGCTTGGGCGGAAGGTCGACCCCGTTGCGGGCAGGATCGTCGGAAGGCGCACGCAGGCAGGCCTCGTCGCTCTCCTGCAGCCATCAACGTCAGGTCGGGCCGTGTCTGGGACAGTCGCACCGCGACGAAGCCGAAGCCCGCGCCAAGGTCCAGACACCGCGATCGCCCCTGCGGAACGATCTGGGTCAGATCGCCGCGCCAGCGCACGGTCGAGCTTGCCCTTGCCGACCAGTGCCCGCGCCTTCGGCGTGAAGAGACGCGGGATCGTCGGGCAACAGGACGCCGCTGTTCGCCACCCAGTCGCCCGCGAAATGGGCGGACAACCGCGGCCTCCGCGGCAAGATCATCGCCGCAGCGGAGGCCGTCCGCCTTTCCGCCTTCCGTTCTCGCGCGCCTTCGACGGTGCGCTTCTCGCTCCACCTCGCTCATCTGGGCCGCGATCTTCTCGCGGTCGCGTCGGCTGCGGCGGTTTGGCAACGATCTGATCGAGCGGCACCGTGCTGGCCTGCGCCAGCGTCCGTGACGAGGTCGCGATAGGCGTCCGTTCCCCGTCAGCTCCGCCAGGCGCGCCTCGGCCATCTCGATGGCCCGGTATGCAAGGCCGCGCAGCACCGGGTCGGCCAGCAGTGCCGCCAGGATCTCGCTCCGCCGCGCCGAGTAGCGCAGCATGGTGTCGTCGGCCACTTCATTGCGATCCTGAAGCGCCCAGTAGTCCGCCCCGTACTTGCCCACCTTGTTGTTCACGTTGCCCCGCAGCCGGCGCAGCGCATAGCTGTCGACGGATTTCACCGCATAGTGGTTCACCTGAAGCCAGTCATACCCGACTGTCCGGGTGATCGACCGCCAGCCGCGGAACTTGAAGTACTCTTCCATCTCGCGGCCCGAGCCGTTCAGCCATTGCACCGTGTCGGGGAAATCGGTCTTGAGATGCTTGGTCTTCATCTTGGGGCGGTGGATGCCAAGTTTCCAGTAATCCGGATCGAACGCGAACAGCGTCTTGACGCCCCAGCCCTTGTTCCAGTCCACCGGCGCGGCGCGCAGGTATTGCTCGGTCACCGGCGATCGCGGCTCCATTCCACCCGTCCCGCTCGATCCGAAGAGGCGCCACGTCGCGACGATCCCGTTCGCGTTCTTCGCCTTGACGGCCGCGAGCAGATCGTCGAGCGTCCCGTCGCCATAGGCGGATCGAGACGAACTCGTCGGCGTCGAACACCATCACCCAGTCCGATTGCGTCGACGACAGGCTCTTCCTGCGCATGGTTCAGCGCCGACGGCTGCGGGCGCAGCCCCTCCGGGATCACATTGCGGCGGTGATGCAGCAAGGCCCAGCTCCTCAAGCCGGATCAGCATCGTCGTCGGTGCCGTCGGAACAATCGTTGGTGTAGACGACCAGATCGGTGAAGCCGACGGCCAGGTGATGCGCCACCCATTCCAGAGGTAGGGCCCCTCGTCCTTCATCATCGAGACGGCAGTGACCTGACCGTGCGGGCTCTGATGCGGGTCACGGCGGAAAGGCGACGGTACGCGAAGAGGCCGGACGCGCCGCGTGGTCGGTCCATGTCGTCATGCCTTCCATCATCCTCGCCTCGCGCTCCTGCACCGGATCGTCGGCGGACCATCGCCGAACGATCTTAGGGCGGTGAAGAGCGCAAGCGCAATCGGTCCCGTCCATCGCGGCAGGCCAACATCATCTCTGCACCATCGGCGGATTCGATTTTGCCGCGGGCGGTGACAAGCCCGGCAGGGCGGTTCATAACTTTGCAGGCGACGCCCCGGCGTGGCGATCCGGACTGAAAGGTAGGTCCTTGCCCGCAGATCAGACCGAGATCGTGGCGACCTATCACGGGGTCGCCGTTCCCGATGCGCCCATCTTCGGCCCCGGCATGATCGCCGCGCTGAACGCGGGCCGGTACGAGCGCAACGAGATCGCCTGTGGCCTGGCCGCCATCCCGCCGGGCAGCCGCATCCTGGAACTGGGGGCCGGGTCGGGCGTGGTGGGGGCGGTGCTTGCGCGCAACTGCGCCCCCGCCGCGATCCTGGCCAGTCGAGGCCAATCCGGCCTTGCTGCCGCATATCGAGCGCCTCTACCGCCACAACGGCCTGACCGAGATCATCTCGCTGCGTCAGGGTGTCGTGCTCAGCGATCCCCACGCGCCCGCGACGGTCGAATTCTTCGTTACAGGCAACTTCCTCGGCTCGGGCCTTGCGGCGCGCAAGGACGGGCGGGCGCGCGCAGTGCAGGTGCCGGTCCTGCGCTACGCCGAAGTGAAGCTGGAATTTCCACATGACACGATCATGATGGATATCGAGGGTGCGGAACTTGACTTTCTGCGCCATGCCGATCTTGGCGGGGTGAACGTCTTCGTGGCCGAAATGCACCGCGACATTTACGGGCGGGAGGGGATGCAGGAATGCCGCCGCCTTCTGCTGGCTGCCGGGCTGGAGATGGACGAGACGCTCTCGAAGGTCGGGGTCCATGTCTATCGCAGGGCCTGAAGCTTCGAAAGGCGCGGGCCGAGGGCGAGAGGCGCACCCCACGCCCGGCGATCTCTGCCCCGCCGCCCGACGTGGCGAGCGCCGAAGAGGCCGCACTGCGCGACAGCTTCCTGTTGCGCGCAGGGTTGGTGGATGCGTGGTTCAGTCGGCGGTCGGACGTGCTTCTCGTCACCTTCGACAACCTCGCCTCGGTCGGCGAATACGACCCTCCGCAACCCTGGCTGCACGCCCGGGCGGCCCAGGCCGGGGTGTCCATCCTCGGCATCCTCGCCAGCCGCAAGGACTGGTACCGCAACGCCGGATACGCCCGCCCTGCTGACCCGCCTGCGCGAGGCGGGACTGTTTGCCGCGTTCCGCCGCATCGTTTTTGCCGGCTCGTCGATGGGGGGCTACGCGGCGCTCGCCTATTCCGCGCTGGTGCCGGGGGCGACCGTCCTGGCCTTCAGCCCGCAGACGAGCCTGTCACGCAAGGTCGCGAGGTTCGAACAGCGCTTCCGCTACGCCCAGCGGAAATGGGACTGGTCAGACCCTGCCTTCCTCGATGCGGCCGCATCGGTACCTGCCGCCGCCGAGGTGGTCGTCGTCTTCGATCCCTTCGTGCCCGAGGATCACGCCCATGCCCGCCGGATTCACGGGCGCGAACGTGCGCGCAGATCCGGGCTGGACCACCTGGGCCACAAGGCCATCCGGCATCTGAAATCTCTGGGTATCCTGCAACCGCTGATCGCGGATGTCGCCGTCGGCCGCTTCGAGCCCGAGGTGTTCTGGCGGGGACTGCGGGCGCGCCGGAATCTGCCGTTCTGGCAGCGCAGCCTGCTGGCCGAGGCGGAACGACGGGGTCACGCGAGGCTCGCGCGGGCGGCGGCGAATGCCCTTGTGTCCGTCTCGCCCGACCGCCGGTTCGCGCGCCGTCTGGCCGGAACTGCGCCCCCGCCCACAGCCGTCGCGGCGGACAGCGCGATCCTCGGTGGCAACCCCGCCGCCCGCCCCCCCTTCACCGGACAAATCCTGCACCTCGCGCGGCGCTGGTCCTGCCCGAACGCGACGGTGACGCGCCGCTCGCCTCGGGCGTCCTGCACGCCGACGGACGCTGGTGCGAGCTGTCGCGCGCCTGGATCCGGGCACGCAAGACAACGGAGATCCCGACGCTCCTGCCTGGCGAGGCGGTCGTGGACCTGCCGGGCACGCACCTGTTCGCCGGGCATTTCCGGGGCCATTTCGGGCATTTCCTGGTGGAATCCACCGCACGTCTCTGGGCGCTGGACCATGTCGGCCAGCCGCCTCGACTCGATCCTCTACCTGCCCTATCGCGGCGCGCTCGGTGCGGTCGAGCGTGCGATCGAGGGTCAGGCGGGGTTCTTTCGCCTGCTGGGCATCGACACCCCGGTGCGCACCTATGGCACGGCGCTGCGGGTGGAGCGGCTGCATGTGCCCGAACTGGGTTTTGGCTGGCTGGAGCGCTACGCGGGATCGCCCGCCTACCGCGCCTTCATGCAGGGCCGCCTGAACGCCGCCGTCAAGGCAGAGGGCGGCGAGAAGCTGTACATCTCGCGCGCCCGGCTGAATGCGCAGCGTGGCGGCGTCCTGGGCGAGACGGTGATCGAAGAGAACCTCGCGCGCGCGGGCTACGACGTCTTCCACCCCGAGAAGCACCCGCTCGAGGTGCAGATCGCCCGTTACAAGGCGGCCCGGCAGATCGTGGCGCTGGACGGATCGGCGCTTCACCTGGCGGCCTATGTGCTGCGCCCCGGAAGCCAGGTGGCGATGATCCTGCGGCGGTCGAAGGCGAATGCCGAGGATTACCGATTGCAGTTCCGGTCGTTCTGCGGGGTCGATCCGCAAGTGATCGACGTCATCCGCCGCGACTGGGTGGCGGGCGCGTCGAACCGCGTCGATTTCCGCTCGGTGGGCGAGATCGACTTTGCGGCGCTGTTCGCGCGGTTGCGGGCACTGTCCTTCCTGCCTGCGGATTTCCAAGCCGAGTTGCCCAGTGCGGCGGAAATCGCCGCGATGCTCGCCGCCTACGAGGGGAAGCGGGGGATGCCATTCCGCCCCCTTGGCGCGGACGAACCCCACCCGGACGAGGACGAGGCGTGATGCCGCCCCGCCTGACGGTCTATTTCATCGTCGAACCCCCCGATTATCAGCACATGGCCTGCTACCTTGCCGCCTCGCTGCGCGAGCAGATGGGCGACCATGTCGCGCTTGTCGGATACTGCCCGGTCGACAAGCTGGCTTCCGTCAGTCCCGATGTGCGGCAGGTGCTCGACCGGCTGTGCTGCGACCTGCGCCCCTTCGCAACGGCGGGACGGTTCGATCCGCCCTACCCCCACGGCAACAAGCTGCTGGCGACGCTGGAACCGCGCGACACCGAGTTTTCCTGCTTCATGGATTCCGACATCCTCTGCATCCGGCCAAACCGCGTCGAGAACCTGATCCGGCCCGGCCATGTCTCGCTCTCGCGCGCGGCCTCGATGAACTGGGCGCCGCAGTCGATCTGGGACCGCATTTATGGGATTTGCGGGATGGAAATTCCGGCGGAACGCTTCAAGCTGATGAAGCAGCGCAAAGGGGCCGAGCGGATTCCCTACTTCTCCTCGGGCCTGTTCTCGTTCCCCGAGCGTCACCGCACCGCCGGGGGCAAGTCCTTTCCCGAGGTCTGGATGGAGGTCGCACGAGATGCTGGATGCCGCCCCCGACCTGCCGAGGAAGCGACCCTACCTTGACCAGATGTCGCTGCCGCTGGCGATCCGCCGGGCGGGGCTCGACTGGAACATCCTGCCGGACGAGCAGCATTTCATCCTGGGCGGGCGCGCGCGCGGCGAACCCCTGCCCGAGGACCCGCCCATCTTCACGGTGCATTATCGCCAGTGGCAGGTGCTGAAGGAAGCGGGCCTGTCACGGCAGGCGAAGGACATGCTTGAGAGGCATGCCGGAGTGCGCAGAATGGCTCAGGTGTCAAAGGTCCGCGCGGGCGCGGAATGACGCCGTGCCGGTCCTTCCCATCAATGGGCGCAACCGAGGGGATTCGATGAGCCTGCTTGAGGACATCCGGTTCGGATACGGACCCCTCGCGGGCGTGCCCAGCCCCGGCGAGGGCGTCGATCCGGACCGGCTGCTGGCGCAGTTCGACCGGCCCGACCCCGCACTCGATGCGTTCCGTCGCCCCGGCACGGAAGAGCGGAAGCGCCTGATGCAGGAGTTGCGTCGCCAGAACAGGGAACGCCGGCAGGGCCAGGCGATTGACCGGGAAGACAGCGCGTCGCGTCAGTTGAAGGACATGTTCCAGCAGGACACGCTCGCCTTCGTGCTGCTGCCGGTGGCGGCGACGAACGGCTTTGTCGAGCGTCTGGTGAACCTTTGGTCGAACCGCCTGACCGTCGCGGTGGCGTCGAACGCGGGCACCTTCATCCAGCCGTTCCGGGACGAGGTCGTGCGCGCCCATCTGACGGGGCGCTTCGCCGACATGCTGCGCGCCGCGCTCTGGCATCCGGCGATGCTGATCTACCTGAACCAGAACGCCTCGGTCGGTCCCGGCTCCAGCCTTGCCATGCGCAAGGACCGGGGCCTGAACGAGAACCTCGCGCGCGAGTTTCTCGAGTTGCACTCGATGGGCATGGGATACGACCAGTCGGACGTGACCGAACTTGCCCGCCTGCTTGCGGGGATGCGCAACGACGCGCGCGGCCGGGGCATGAACCTCACGGCCGTCACCCCCGGCCCCAAGGTCATCCTGGGGCAGCGGTATGGCGATGACGACCCCGAGGCCGAGATCGACCGGATGGTCGAGACGGTGGCGGCGCGGCCCGAAACCGCGCGCTCCGTCGGCCACATGCTGGCGCGCCACTTCATCGCCGACGATCCGCCGCCCGATCTGGTGGACGAGCTGACGCGCGCCTACCTCGGATCGGACGGGGCCCTGCTGCCGCTTTACCGCACGCTCCTGTCCCATCCGGCGGCCAGCTATCCGCAACTGGCGAAGCTGCGCAGCCCGCAGGACTACGCGGCGGCGGGCCTGCGCGCGCTTGGGCTGACGGGGCAGGAAACCGCCCTGCCCGGGCTGCACAAGCGCCGTGGCTTCCGCCTGCCCGAGGCGTTGGCGCGGATGGGTCAACCGATCTTCCGCGCCCGCCGCCCGGACGGCTGGCCCGAGACGGCCCAGGGCTGGCTGACCGCGCCGATGATGGCCGCGCGGATCGACTTCGCCGCCGACCTTGCCCGCGCCGCCGGAGATCGCTCCGATCCGGTCGGGTTGTGCGACGGGGTTCTGGGCGGTCTCGCCAACCCGGCGCTGCGCCCCTCGATCCAGGGGGCCGAACAGCGGTGGGAGGGCGTCGCGGTGCTGCTCGGCTCGCCCGATTTCATGCGGAGGTAGCGATGACACGCCTTCTTCTGTCCCGCCGGTCGTTCCTGATCGGCTGCGGTATGGCCAGCCCGCTCATGGCTCCGGTGACCTTCGCCGCCACGCCGGGCGAGAACCGGCTGGTCGTCATCCTGTTGCGCGGCGCAATGGACGGGCTCGACGTGGTGCGCCCGGTGGGCGACCCGGCCTATGCCGCGCTGCGCCCGAAGCTGCTGGCCGAGGCACCGGACTCGCTTCCCCTCGACGGCTTTTTCACGCTGCACCCGGCGCTTGGACCCCTCCACCCGCTCTGGTCGCAGGGCGAGTTCGCCTTTGCCCATGCCGTGGCCCTGCCCTACCGCCAGGGTCGCAGCCATTTCGTGGCGCAGGACGCGCTGGAGAATGGGTCGGGCGACGTGCAGGGCGCGCTGTCGGTCGCGCGCGACGGATGGCTGAACCGCGCCATCGGCCTGATCCCCGGGGCCACGGCGGAAACCGGAGTGTCGGTGGGGCAGGAACGGATGATGATCCTCGACGGCAGCGCGCCGACCGCGCACTGGTATCCGGCGGACGACAGCCAGTTGTCGGCACAGGCGCGGCTGCTGCTGTCGGAGTTGCACCGCGCCGACCCGCTGACGGGGCCGGTCTTTGCCGAGGCGATGGAGCTTGCCACCCTGACCGAGGACGAGCGCATCCCGCGCGAGGCGCAGGCGCTGGCAGTTCTGGGCGGCTATGTCGCCGAACGGCTGCGCGGCAGCGCCCGCATCGCGGCGCTGTCGATCGGCGGCTGGGACACGCATCAGCGGCAGGCGAAGACGCTGGACGAGCGGCTGGGGGCGCTGTCCTCGGTCATCACCGGGCTGAAGGACGGGCTCGGACGCGACTGGGGCACGACCCTCGTGCTGGCGCTGACCGAGTTCGGGCGCACCGCGCGCGAGAACGGATCGGCCGGGACGGATCATGGGACGGGCGGGGTGATGCTGGCCTTCGGGGGCGCGCTCAGGGGCGGGCGGGCCTTCGGGCAATGGCCGGGGCTGGGCCCGTCGGACCTGCTGGAGGACCGCGACCTGCTGCCCACCGAGGACTTGCGGCGCTACCCCGCCCATGCGCTGCGCAGCCTCTTCGGGCTGGACGCGGCGGGGCTGGAAGGGGTCGTGTTTCCGGGCCTCGATGCGGGCAGCGATCCGGGGCTGGTGCTGTGACAGGCCGTCGGGTCAGATCCAGTCGAGATTGACCTTCGCTGCCAGCTCGGGCACGGCCAGCGCGGCCCGAAGCGCGCGGTAGCGCGGGCGCAGGTGCGGGAACTTGCGCTCGTGCGTCTCGGCGACAAGGCAGCGGACATGCCCGAACAGCGCCTCGCGCCCCATCGCCTCGAGGATGTCAAGCTCCGCCCCCTCGATATCCATCTTGACGAAGGCTATGGGAACGGAGGCGCCCCGCTTTCGAAGAAAGGCTGGAAAATCGACCAGCGGCACGTCGAACCCCTCGCCCGCGCCGATCCCCCGCCCGGCCTCGACGATGGTGCTCTTGACAGAGGCGCCCTTGCGGTTCTTCTCGAAATTCTCGGCGCGCATCAGGCGGACCGTGCCTGTCCCGATGCCCACGGCGGCCTGCACGAGCGTGACGTTGGCGAGGCCGCTGAATTTTTCCTGAAGGATCGCAAAGGAATAGGGGTCCGGCTCGAAAGCCACGACATCGGCCCCGGTCGCGGCCAGCCGTTCGGTCACAACGCCGAGGTTCGCGCCGCAATCCACCGCCAGGTCGCCGGGCCGGAGCATGGCGGCGATCCCGGTCAGATAGCCCTCGGCCCAGGCCTTGCGCAGGTTGCGCTTGTGGCGGCGGATCAGCGCCGCGGCCTTCTGCTCGGTCTCAAGGGTCGCTGACGGGCGGATCGTCCGGCCCTGTCACTCCTCCAGCGCCCCGGCGGGATTGACGCCAAGCTCGGCGCACATCCGCGCGGCGTAGGAATTGGGCAGCGGCGGGTTCTTGCGCCACCAGGGCCGCGTACCGTTGGTGTAAAGGTGCACCGACAGCGTCCTGTCGGTGAAATGCCCCTCAACCCGGCCATGCGGATCGTAGAACACGTCGTTCAGCTGGAACGGCACGGGATAAAGCACGTCCGGCGTCTGCGCCTTGTCATAGTCGCCCGTCTGCTGCGCGAACCAGGTGAAGGCCTGCGGCCCAAAGGCCGTCCGCTCGGCGTTGTAGATGCGCACGGCCTGCGGCAGCGAGGCATCCTGCCGCTCCAGCCGCTTGCGCTGCTGCTTGTTGAACCAGGCCGGGGCGGCGCGGCAGGTTCTCGTAGTAGTCGAGCAGCCGCGCGATCAGCTCGCCCTCGCGCGGGATATAGACGACACCACAGTTCAGCGCCCCGCGAAAGCCGTGGCCCGCGTAGATATGGGTCATCTCGTCGGGAAAGGGCCGGTGGCAGAAGGCGTCGCAGTCGATCCAGACGGCATCGGTGGCCTGGATCATCTTGTAGCGGAAGACGTTGGACAGGAAGGATTCCGAGGTCTGGCTGACGATGTCCATGTCGATGGCCATGATCTCGGACGCCGGCCGCACCGTGACCCCCTCGGGCACGTTCGCGACCGTATCGGTGCAGTAGAGCGTCGTCGGATGGCCCTGCCGGACATGGCTGAGCAGGCAAAGCTGGTTGAGGTAATGCAGCTTCTCCCCGATCCAGAGGGAGGCGACGGGCCGTCGTTCGGGAGTTGCCACGGGAACCTCTTGGGGGTGGGCTGTTCGCGGCGATCAAATACGAAGCGAAGGGCCTTGCCAAGCGGCGCTGATGTCTGGCGACCCCGGAAGGTGTGAAACAAGCCATACGGATCAAAGAGCTACGCTGTAAACAGATCGAAAACCTGACCAAGGTATATCAATGGCTTGCGGACCCCTCTGTAAACGGTTTCCCCACCGACCGAACCGCTGACCTCTTCGATGTGAACGAAGCGCGGCCTCGCCAAGGTACTGATTTTTCGTCAGAGGTCCTGTTTTTATTGGGGCCGCGTTCTCGATCTGTCCAACCTGTCAGGGTTCATGCAGGTTCAGTGAACCCCCGCACGCTTTGTAAGTTATCCACAGCCTTCCGCGCACGTCAACTTCCGTGGCCCCACGGTCCCATTCCAAACTCAGAACCGACCACCTCACGCAACCCTGAAACAAGGACTAGCAGCATGTTCAGCATCACAAGCGTTGAAGAGAAACTTCCCGAACTTAAGAACGCCAGCCTCGAAGATATCCAGGAGATGATGAAGATGCTCGGCACCTACGCCGAGCGACATCTCCGGGCCAAGAAGCAGGTAGCCCTCGATCAGATCCGTGAATTGACCATCGAGCACGAACTGACTTATGAGGAGGTCGTTGCTGCGATCCGCACGACCACCAAGCGGGGCAAGGCCCCTGCCCTCTATCGGAACCCGGTGAACCCTCGCCAGTCATGGTCGGGAAACGGAGAAGCGCCTGACTGGTTCAAGAGGCACCCCGAGCCGGAGACACTTCGCATTCCGGGGGCGTGAGCTTCAGGTGACACGTCGCGACCTATAACCTTCTTCAATTCAATAGCACAGAATAATCTGGCTGTGGGGGTGCGCGGCCGCCGCAACCTACGCGCATTGTTCTTTCCAATTTGAAGTCGGCTCTTGGAGTGTGCTGACTGCTTAATCGGCGGTGGCCGCCTCAAAAGCTGCAACTCCCGGAAGCAGAAACACCAGGACTTCCAAGATCAGCGAGGATTCTGTTGGTGCAAGATCTCTGTCAGAGCAATCAGACCGACTCGTCCTTTCCGCTCCATCACCTGTCGGATTGGCGTAACTACATGATTTTCAATGCGCAAAACCTTAAAGTGCGCATCGCAGGAGGCAAACCGAGCACCGATGAGAGTAGACAATATTAATCTAACAATGCCCGGAACTTTGTGATATATACTATAGTGTAGTCAGGCGCTTCGACGAACCGCACAGTGCAATCTCTGGCATCGACGCAGTGCGCGCAGCGGTAACACAGCAAGCACGAAACGGGGAAACTCAGCCTTTCCTGGTTTGTTTTACTCACGGACTTCAGTAGCACGCGATCAGCAAACCAGTTACGCCCTAGAATTTACCTCTTAAAATGAGTGGCTACATAGATTGCGACGTGCTTGCCCCGAAGTGATCTGAACTGGCGCAACACAGGACCAGGACGGCCCCGCGGAAAAGCGAAAATCCCGCGGTACAGTGAAGGGCGTTTTGGCCGAGCCCGGCGCAGAACACCAGGCAAAGCACCAGATGGTCGCGAACCCGTCGAGCGCACAATCGAAGCGACTCGATAAGATGAGGGGCCAAAGCTCGCATTCTAGATGAGCGACGGCAAATCAACATGTTGCACTAGATAATTTGGGAGGGAGAAATCATGACAATGTCTGAACAATTCAGAAACGTAAGATTCCTGCCACGCCACGATTGTCAAGCGGAGCGGTCGAAACGCCGACACCCTGAAAACGTGTCGCGCAAGCTTTTTGCCTCCGCTGCCACGTTCACCATCGTTAGCTGCGTTGGGGCTATGTGTTGGGCGCAGAATGCAGAAGACCTTTCTAAAGACTACACACGGGCCGCGTTGGAGCAGGCGCTACAAACTAGGCAGCAGTATGCTGTCTACGGCATCCACTTTGACACCGACAACGCAACGATCCAGCCCGGTGCGGAGCAGTTGATCGATGACATTGCGACAGCTCTTAGCAGCTTCCCTGACTGGAACCTCAGGATCGTCGGCCACACGGACTCGACTGGTGACCCATCAGCCAATCTAGCGCTTTCACAGGCGCGAGCCGATTCAATCAAGGCAGCATTGGTTGAGCGCGGCGTCAGTGCAGACAGGCTTCTGTCGGCGGGCCTTGGGCAAGAAAGGCCCGTGGCAAGCAACGAGACTGCCGAAGGAAAGGCGCTCAATCGCCGCGTTGAACTCACGAGGTTCACTGACTCAGCAGAGGCGAAGCAACTGTTGAAGGGAATGTCAGATTATGTGGCAGCCCAGAATGCAATATCTTTCGGCTACGACGCCGACTTCGAGGTTATCACGGATGAAGGCCAGAAACTCGGGTTAGCAAGTTCTGGCGGCTTGGTGCTCAGGCGCCCGGACAAGCTGCGCTCGGCCCGCTCTGGCGGTTTCGCCGATACCGAGGCCGTCTTTGACGGAACGACGCTGACACTTCTGGCTAAGAATGCCAACAAATACACTCAGGTTGACATCCCTGGCACGGTCGACGGTCTCGCGGATACGTTGCGGGACAAGTACGGACTTCCTCTGCCGGCCGCAGACCTGCTCATGTCAAATCCATACGACGCTCTGATGGATGGTGTGTACGACTCGAAAGACCTTGGCAGCGGCGTCATCAATGGCGTGGAGTGCGACTCACTTGCTTTTCGCAAGGATGATGTGGATTTTCAGATTTGGGTTGCCCAAGGAAGCGAGCCCTATCCTTGCCGAATGGTCATAACCTCAAGAATTGTCTCTGGTGGACCGCAGTACAGCGTTCAGGTCAGGGACTGGGCGACGGGAGATGGGGTCGTGGTGGACGACTTTGCCTTCAATAATTCGACGAATGCTGAAAAGATCGACGTCAACGATCTCCGGGGCAGACTTGGCGACATGCCGGAGAATTTCGTGAAGGGAGATGGGAAATGACGATCTGGAAGCCCGCCGGGATAATGCTCTTCACCTCTGTTGCGATGCTCTGTGTCGACAGCTTGGAAAGGGCCGCGTCAATTTCCCTTATACCAGACATGGTCTCGCCCGCATACGCCGTCGTCGGGCGCCCTCTGACGCCGGTCAGCGTCGCCGGCACTGCGCGCCGGACGACACGTCGCTGTGCTGCCGACGTCTACGACTGCTAGAACTGGCTTCGTAGAACCTGTCACGACATCGCCGACCAACCGATTGTGGAAGCAGCCGTTGAGCATCGTGGTGATTGGGCTGGGGTCAAAAAGCAGAAGCTTTTCCTTGGCCCGATGACTTTCACCATTCAAGAAATTCGGAGCCCTGCAAATGATACGCAAGGTAGTGCCGGACTAGTCTGACTTCGGTGGCCAGCGCCGATACCGGACGCCCGCATCCACGGCTTCTATCGCCATACTGTCATTATCCGAGTTTCGGGTGTAGCCTAACGGATGAACGAGAGGCGCGAATTTCTGTCATATAGACTGCACGCAAGTACGCACGATAGTGTTCGTAGGGAAGAAACGTTTTGAAGGAGAACGGCGATGTCGCCGTCTGTCTTGGGCGATCCTGAGGCAATTCGTGCACAGGTAAAGCGCATCTTGTCATGCCGTGAGTTCGATGCCTCAGATAGAAACCGCCGCTTCCTAGAGTATATTGTCGAAGAAACGATTCGAGGCCGCTCTGACCGGATAAAAGCCTACAGCATCGCGACATCAGTTTTCGGTCGGAGCGAGGACTTCGACCCGCAGCAGGATGCGATTGTGCGCATCGAGGCAGGCCGGATGCGCCGGTCGCTCCAGCATTACTATCTTACGGCCGGCTTGAATGATCCAATCACGATTTCGATCCCGGTCGGTTCCTACGTACCATCCGTCTCGCTGCGACAGGTCGGTCGAGACGGGCGCGAAGTAGCTTCGCCTGCGGGGCCGGGAACCTCCGCCGCGTTTCCCGAACTGGTCCGTCGACCGACCATTTATGTTTCCGAGCTAGCTGCGGAGGGCGCTGGCGATCGCGATGGCGTAGCCGAACTCGCGCAAGGGGTCACGCGGCGCGTCATCATCGGATTGACGCGCTCCACGGACTTGGCCGTTGTCGGGGCGGAGAAGGCCAACGAGCCTAGCGAGCTAGGCGAAACAGCTGCTTTAATAACCGAGCGCGTCGACTTCGTCCTAAGCGGCGCCATCGCCTATACCGAAGGCGAGGTGTGCACCGAGGTGCTGCTGCGCGACAGAGCCACGGGCCAGTATATCTGGTCGGACTGTTTCAAATCCAAGTACGCGACCGACACCGCATTGGCCGTCCGGAGCCAGATTGCTGACCGTATCGTTGACGCGGTCGGCCAGCCTACCGGGGTTGTTTTCAGCTTTATGGCGCGGAAAGTTTCTCCCGGAAATCCTGTCGCATCGAAGTCCTTCGACAGTATCGTGCGGTTTCATGATTACTGGCGAACGTTCGATCGTGATGAGTTCGAGCCGGTGCGTCTGGCGTTGGAACGGACCATCGAGCGCGATCCCTACTATGCCGAAGCCTTTGCCTGCCTGTCTCAACTCTATTCGAACTCGGTGCGTTTCGGATACCTCGGCACCGCGACGCACCTTGATCCCATCGGGCGGGCCATCGCACTGGCGCAGCGGGCAGTCCAGTTGTCCCCCGCGTCCGGCCGTGCCTATCTTGCGCTGGCGATTGCCTATTGGTTCAACGGTCAGGTTGACGGTGCCATCGACGCCCTGGAAACGAGCCGCACCCTGAATCCAAATGACATGGAAGTATTGGCCGAGTTGGGAATGCGGCATGCAGCGCGGGCCAATTGGCAGACCGGAATTCCGATGATCGAGGAGGCCTACCGGCGAAGCCCGTCATTGACATGCAGTCACCGGATCGGCCTTGCAATGTGGCACTTCATGCATGGTCGGCATGAAGACACGCTGTCCGAGGCATCAAAGATCAACATGCCCTGGGTCATTTATCCGTTCGTCCTGATTGCGGTATCGGCCCACTATCTGGGTCGCAGGCAAGAGGCGAAAACGGCACTGAAAAGCGTTCTGCAGCTTCAACCGGATTACGGCCGTACTGTCGTCAGAGACCTGGAAGCACGTAACATTCATCCGGACATTATTGCGGCTGTGGTCCGCGGGCTGAAGGAGGCCGGTTTGGCCTGCAGTCTGCCAAAGCTCGTGCCGGCCAGACTATAGGCCCTGCGTGGAAAAGTACAATTCTTCTGAGCGCATCCCAAAACATCCACGAAGAGAGGGTTCGGAAACAGGCTTGGCAGAATCACTGCCAGTGGAACACACGCAACTTTGAGCAAGCGGTACTCTTTTCGTTTGACACAAACGCTCCTTCGGATAGCCGCGGGACACGAGACGGCCAGACCTATTCTACGCACGCATACCTTTATAGCGGACCGTCATGACTCGGCAATTCAGAGGGCCTCGACTTTTCGGTCATCACCCACGCCATAAGAAGCTCATAGAATATTCCTAGCACGACAGGTCCAAGGAACAGTCCTATAAGGCCGTAGGATATCGTACCGCCGATCACACCAAGAAGAATGACGAGCGTCGGCGTAGACAACCCGCGCGCCATCAATATCGGCTTCAGTACGTTGTCGATCACCGGAATTGCAAATAGCAGTACGGTTAGGACAAGAGCCGTGCTGCTCTCCTTAACAGACCAAGCCCAGATGATAACCGGCAGCACCACGGGAACTGGGCCGACTTGAACGATGCAGAAGATTAGAACGAGGAAAGCAACAAGACCGGCAGCAGGTACGCCGAAGAGCGTTAGGATGAGCCCAGCTAGGAACGCCTGGAGCAGGGCGACCCCGATCACTCCGCGTGAGATATTGCGGATCGTCGCTCTTGCCAAGTCGACAAAGTTCGCTCCACGATCACCCGCGATGCGATGCGCAAAAAGTTTTATGCTCGCGCCTAACTTCGGGCCAGGAACAAAAAGAAAGCCCGCGACCAGCATCGACACGGCGAATCCCAGCATGCCGAAGCCGACGCCCGCGATCTTACCTACTATGGCACCGGCAGCCTCCATGAGCCGAGGTCCAAACCGTTTCACTGCAAAGTCCAGATTGGTTGAGGCGAGACTCCAAGCCGAGTGAACCTTTTCACCGATCAAGGGCCATTCTTTAACTTTCTCGGGAGGCCGCGGCACCTCGACCGTCTCATTCTCGAAGCCTGTGACTAATTCTCTCGTGGTGTCAGCGACGTTGACCGTAATGGCTCCCAGCGGTGCAACGATGATCACGAGACCCAATAGCGTAATCAGGATCGCTGCGAGGCCACCACGGCCTCCGAGTAAGCCTTTTAGTGCTGTAAACGCTGGATATATTGCCACTGCCAGAATGACGGCCCATATCATCATGATTGCGAAAGGTGAAATTAAGGAGATTGCGAAATATGTGAAGAATCCGGCTATTGTAAGCTTGATCACCAAGTCGGTGACCATTGCGTCTAAGGGTTGGGGATTTTCGTCGTCAATCGCCGTATGGGCAATGTCATCATCCTGCATCTTTTCTATCCCTGCCGGCTCCATCTCTCTGCCTCTGGGTCCGCCGAGCTACCCGGGACAGCGGTGTGTCGCTTGAACATTAGCACGAGCGATTATTTGCAGAGAGTAGATAGGCAAACGGCAAAGAACCCGCGAAGTGCCACGATCAACATCATGCACCGGACTAGGGCTAAAAACAAATAGATTACGGCGCAATGCGCCGCGTCACTAACAGAACGCTTTCCTACGCCTGTCTGTCACTCGTTTTGTTGACGAGCGACACACGCACCGGCTAGATCGCGAGGTTCCTTTGCCATCTTGTCGTAAACCTATCGGGGGGCTTGCCGCGTTCTCGGACATTCTGGTTTGCTCACACCCCGCTGAGCAAAAGGTTACGATTGTGCCGCAGGCGTGAAGTGTCAATATGAGCCTTGGCTCGGTTGGATCGAATATGGTTCACGAAGCCGCAAGTTGCTCATCGCTCTCCTCGCAAGTCCACGCGGTAGTTTGCAGCCTGGCTTGGACTCGTCCAGATTTAACACGTCTCAGGCGGGCGGATAACTTTGGCAGGTTCCCTAACTGAGCAGCGGTTACCGGCGTCGGTTGCCCGTCGTGGGCGGTGCCTTCTGTTACACGCAGAGCTCCAAATGACGACATTCGGACCAACGCCCGGGTCGAAAGCGTACGGAGCACAAACTGACCCGGCTGGTGAACGACGCGGGTCCCAGAATGTCGGCATGTATGGCGCTTACGACGCTGTTGCGTCTGGACTACGCTTTGGTCTCACGTTGTGGTTTCACCGGTCTGAAGGCGGTAGCCTGATGCAGGGCTTCAGCCGCCCCCACCGAGGAGCTGAAAGTCCTCCACACCTTGATAGTCTGAGGGCGTGGCACGCTCCATTAGAGTAGCCTGTCACGTAGACGGCGCGAATGGGTCGGACAGAAGGCGGACCGCATCCCAGCACCGCTCAACAGACAATCTAATCAACCCTTGCAAAATTGGAGACATTCACCGATAATTGCGCTTGCATTGGACGGGTAATTGAGTCTCGTCGTCAGCGCTGTGAGGGCGGCCAGTTTGTTGCCCTGATTTGTTACTGAAGAAACCAATTTCTACAACGGTAACGGTTGCGTACAGGTTTACGCAGCTTCGATTGTCTTTGAGCGTTCCGTCACAGTCCAAACCTGGAGATATCAAAAATGAGAATGTCCACACACGCTCGCACGATCGCGGTCTGTCTCTCATTCGTAGCAGTTCCGGTTCTGGCGTTGGCCCAGACGGATCCGAAGAGGCTCACCTGCTCCGAGTTTAACTCCATGTCAGACGAGGCCAAAATGGCTGCTGTGGTTGAAATGCAGCAAGTGTCGAATGACGCGTCAAGAAACGTAACCGCAACGCCGGCAGAGGCCCTCGACGCAACGAAGAAAGCGTGCCTTGCCAATCCGAAGGTCAATGCGATCGAAGCGATGGCAATGAAGTAAACTACGTTCGGGAACATCAGTGGCAGGGGTTTTTGCGCCAGAGTGCTTGAGCATGGAAGGCAAGATAGAGTTTGTCAGAAGAACTTCGCTTGGGTCGCATAGGTTTGGCACCGACGCTCTGACTTAGGAACATTGTTGATGCCGGGTAGCGGGCTCCCTACCCTGCCCCGATGACCAAACGTTCCCTGTTCAGGTACTTCAAGACCAGCCCCTGAAGTTGGGCGGGACGGGTCCTCTCAGCCGATCCGGCCAAAGTGGATCGTCCTGATCTCGTTTGCGACGAGGTGCTGCAGGTGCCACAGATGGGGGTCGTCGATGCCGACGGCCTGCAGGGCTTCGACGGTCCGGAAGAGGTATTCCGCACCGGAGCCGGCGTGGCCGCAGGCACGGGCCAGAATCGATGCAACTTCTTCGATCGGCAGTTCAGGCCTGTCCGCGACCTCCGGCGGATCCGCATAGAAGCACAACGCCCGCAGCGGTCCATCCTCCGAGTGAAGGTCGATCAGCCGCAGTGCCGCATAGCCCATCGGGCCGCCAATCTCGCGCCGCAGCAGCTTGACCATCACCTCATGCCGGTCGTCTCCGAGCGGTCGTTGGGCGACGCCCGTGCAGGAACCTCCGCGGCGCAGGGCCATCATCAGGCCGGGCTGCTCCGGCGAACCCCGCCAGCTGCGCATTTCGATGCAGAAGGAACGGTGCCATCCAAAGGCCGTGCCAAGGCGCTGCTCGGCGATGTCACCTGCGGGTTTCCAGACCAGCGAGCCATAGGCAAACACCCAGATCGGATCGTCGCCCAGTCTTGCCAGGACGTCGGCTGCCGCCCGGTCGTAGTCAGCGTCCGTGAAGCGGACCAAGTCGGGATTGCGGGGCGGTTCCGGGACATCGCGGTGGCAGAGAGCGACAAGGTCCGACGTCAAGGACATCGTCGGGGCATGCGCCAATCGCCTGCTGGAACGAGGAGAGACCTGAGTATTCATTTCCACCGCGGCCCCATGCAATGGAGATACGTGCGGGCCGTTTCGCAATGAGCGGAGGCCAGGAATGCCTCGTCCCACTTTGCATTAAACCGGGAACGCTCACCTTCCGAGCCCGAAGAGAACTGGCTCTCGGTCCCTCCCGCGAGCTGGTCGAAGCCGCCAAACCTCGTGATCAGACTTCTCAGAAAGGTCATGATGGGCTCCTTGTTTTGTCGTGGACTGGATGCCGTGATCATGGACCGTCGTCGTGAACCGAACAGCCGACGGTCCGTGAAAACCCAAGCGAGAAAGGCTTTGCCGACGGGCCGGATCGTGAATTAACTGCAAAATGAATCTTGAGAGGCTGTCAGCTGAAGGTCGTCTGCCGTGCCGCAATGCCACCTCAACATGTTCGGCGGCTGGTCCTTGACGGGTCCGGAGGGGACAGAGCTGGCCTTGCCCACCCGCAAGGATCGGCAGCTCCTGGCCTATCTGGCGATGCAGGGCGGTCGGCCCCAGTCTCGGGAGAAGCTCGCCAGTCTGCTCTGGGCGGATCGCGCGGAGGAGCAGGCGCGCGACAGCCTTCGACAATCATTGGCCGTGCTCCGCCGGGCATTTCGGGCTGTCGGTCTGGACCCGATCTCCAGCGACCGCAGCCATGCCAGCCTCGATCGGGCCATCGTCACCACTGACGTGGCCACATTCAGTGAGGGGTGTATCGGGGCAGTTCCCTCTGCAGCTTTGGCCGGTCTTTACCGTGGACCCTTCCTGGAAGGGCTGGACGCGTCGACCCCCGAATTCGAACGATGGGTCACGCAGGAACGTCAGCGGCTTGCGACCATGGCCGAGCAACTGGTCTGCACTGCGTCGATTTCCGTCCTCCCGCCCTGACGACACCGAAGCAGCCTTGCAGCTTGGCCGAAGACTTCTAGGAGACGATCCGACGCTGGAGTCGGTCTACCGCGCCACGATGCGCCTCTGTCGCATGCGCGGTGACCGGGTGAGCGCGCTCAGGATCTATGCAACCTGCCGGGACGCCCTGCGCGACGAGCTAGGGGTCGAGCCAGATCATGAGACCGAACGGCTCTATCGTGAGATCTTGACCGATGGCACGGCTGGACCGCCGGCACCCGTTGAGGCTCTTTGCAGACGCGTCGCAGAGCAAGCCGTCGATCGCGATCATCCCGTTTGCCAACCTGACTGGAATTGAAAGTCTGAACTTCCTCTGTGAAGGACTGGCCGAAGACGTTTCGACGGGACTGGGGCGGTTCCGATCCCTGTTCGTCATCGACAGGTATTCTGCGGCTACGGTGGCGTCCGCCACGTCAGACACAGTGGAGATCGGAAAGCGGCTTGGCGCAGCGGCGCTCGTGCAAGGCAGCATCCAGGCGACCACATCGCGCCTCAGGATCACCGTTCGCCTTGTCGACAGCGCAAGCCGGGCACAGACTTGGAGCGACGTTTTTGAATGCGCGATGGGAGATGCGCCGGGCATTCCCGATCAGATCGTCAGCGCGATCATTGCCACTGTTCACAACCGGGCTGAGCACGCTGTCGCTGATCGGCCGAGAGGCAAGCCATCCATGGCGGCCTATGAATACACCATGCGCGGCATCAAGCATCTTCGCGGCTATGCGGCTGACGACAATGAAAAGGCGCTGACCCTGTTCCGGGAAGCACTGAAGGTGGACCCGAATTACGCGCTGGCGCAAGCCTATCTCGCTTTTGCCGAGGTCGTGGCGAACAACTATGACTCGGCACCCCACGCTCTGTTGATTGACTGCAAGACGCGCATCGATCAGGCGCTCGCCCTAGATCCCGACGACGGACGGATTCATTGGCTGCTGGCATTTCTTCACAGCTATCTGCGCGAGTTCGATGAAGAAAAGCTTCGGCTGGAGCGCGCACTTGCGCTCAATCCGAATGATGCGAACGTCAGATCGACCTATGGTTCGGTCCTCGCGGGCCTCGGCCAACATGAAGAGGGTGTGAGCCATATCCGGGAGGCAATGCGCCTGAACCCGTTTCATCCGGAATGGTATTGGGTGTCGCTCGGCAACGCGTTTCTGGTAGCGCGGCGGTATGCAGATGCGATCGAGGCCTACAAGCGACGCACGCGGCCACAGGTCTGGGTGCTGTCCCGGATGGCAATCTGCTTTGCGCATATGGGACGGACCGCGGAAGCGCGAGAGATGACCCGGCGCGTTTTGGAACTGAACCCGGAATTTCGGATTGCAACTCTTCGCGGTGGCGCCTGGTCAGATGAGGATCTCGCGCACATGCGAGAAGGCATGCGCTTGGCGGGTCTCCCCGACTAGCCACTCGTTCTGACAGGTTCTCAGCACTTCGCCGACCGTGGTCGTGTGTTTCGATGGTTTGGAGCGCGATCCGAGTGTTCCCGCCACAGATTTAGCGATAGGCTCTGCTTGAGCGAGAGCGGGTATCGAACGCAGAGCATCACTGCCAGGCGGATGATCACGGGACTGGTGTTGAAGTGACGGAAGGGGGATCGCTTGGTCGTCGGCGCAGGGTAGACGCCTCTCCCGGCGCCACAACAAAAGTTCTTCTGACACTGCCCATGTTGCTCAAGAGTTTAGTGTTCAGAAATCGCCAAGAATGGGGAAAGTTGGGCAGAGATTGCGTGCGATCGTCGCCGATACGCTGTTAGCCGGTCCAGAGTTGCCAAAGACCGAGACGCCGGTCCGGCTCGCGGCACCATCCGGATCAAGCGAGAAGGCAAGGCCCTGACCCGATCCTCGTGGCGGTTCCGACATGCGGAAAATCGGCGTCCGGCCCGGCAGCCCCAGCCTTCGCTGGACATAGTCGCCAGCGGCACACCAATAAGCATTGTCGTTGGTTGACTGAAAGGAGATGCTGAACGTCCTTGGCCCTGTCGGCTGAACCCACAAAGAGTTGACTGCTCGGAATTGTGAGGCGGCGGTCGCCGCACAAGCACTCGCGAAAATGATGGCAGCAACAGCAATTGACTTGCGCATGGCATCGACCTTCCATTTGGGCAACCCTGATGAAGTCTAGTACGACATTCCCGAAAGCCCACACCGATGCTTGCAGGCTCGCGGTGGTCCGGGCACCGATTGGGCCTAGTCTGTACTGCGAAGTGCCTGGCCCTCGAAACGGTCAGCAAAGGGCCAAACCCTGAACAGAACTAACTTCTGAACGAGGACCATTCGTGGAGCAGGTCACCAGTTTGCGGCACCCTCGTGTCCCTGATCGCGCGTTAGGTCGCTTGCCCGTTTTGGACCCCGAACCAATCGGCGACAGCCTCGGCGGTCGCGCCATGGGCAGAGACATGTGATAACTCCGACATGAAGAGTGACAGTCTTTCCAGAGGCCGCGCGATCCTGTGGTTGATGGCAAATCGCCAAACCCAGAACACCGCGCCCGTTTGATCAGTCGCTGCGATGAAACGCGTTCCGGACATGACCACCTCCAAATTTTGATGTCATGAATTTGTTCCTTGCCGAATTGTTGGGCAAACTTTTGCACGAGGAAACGGAGGTTCTGGACGAATGCAAGGACTCCTCAAACTCGTGAAATGTCTGAATTATATCCATTAGTTAAGTAGGCAGGCCGTCAGCTAGGAGAAGGCGGCATTGCCTAAAAAGTGTGCAATGTGAACTAAGGTTTCGTTTTATCTCGGAATTACCCCCGCCACGACGAGATCTCCACAGCTTTGCGCACAGAAGATGTGCAAAACTCGGCCGAGTGGGCGTGAAACTAAGGAAGCTTTCCGGCGAATCCGACGCCCCCACATGTCGAATGCGGGCAAACGAGCGGGACTTGCGAACAAGAGCGCCAGTTGAAAGGGTCATCGAATGTCCGCTTTCGCCAAAACGCGCGGCTTGCCCTCTAACCGCATTCTCGCCCCGTCAGCGCTGTTGTTTCCGCAGCAGACTGTCGCGTTCGCGCCTTGCATCTTGAGCATCCAGCCGGGAAAATCTGCAGAGAGTTCGGTCACCGCGCCAAGAGCGGCGAGGTCCTCGACAGTCAGGGACACCTCATTCGCAGCAAAATTCTAAGTCAAGTGATCAACACGTCTGGCGCCCAGGATCACGCTGGTCACCACGTTCTGCTGTAGCAGCCATGCCAATGCGACTTGTGGCACCGTGCATCCCTTATCATAGGCTCGCTCTTTGTCGATCGGCGGGAAGTCGAACGTCAGACGTCGGCCTTCGGCAGTCCTGCAAACGGAACCGTCTACAAATGACAATGCCGCTTTGACAGAACCTGCCCGAGCCTTCGTCGCCAGATCGCTGCCCGGATCAACGGTAGCGGCGAGAAACAGTTGCTGTCCGGCACCTAAACGTCTCTGATTTGGCCAGACAGTTTTCGGTCCGTTTGCTTGGAGGAAGCAGAGATGCTGAAGAGCTTTGCCCTTGCGGCGCCCTTAATCGTGGGATCGGGCTGCGCGACTGTCGCAGAGATACTTTTCCAAGCAGAGCCAGACCGAAGGGTGATTGTGGGCATTGATGGTGTGATCGAAACCATTCTGATGCCGGCACAGCGAACAGAAAGCCAAGTCATCATAGAAATGCGAGACGACCAGTTTTTCTGGTCCAGCAGGGGAGGTTTAGAACTGGACTATCGACCGTCTGGCGTCTTTGATGTGTTCGTTGCCCGATCTGGTGCGGGTTACATCAAGATTGAGCGTGGCGAACCAGCCTTGTTCCTCGAGCACGTGCATGTTCACTTGGGAACAGTCACTTACTTCGGCCCGGCATCCGTTTACCACGTCGAGATTCTTGAGTGAACGGTGGACCGTCTGCGGCAAAAGACGCAAAAAACGTTCAAATGTTTGAGCAGCGATACAAGCGTCGCTATTGACGCCCTCTTTCCCACAGCACTTGACGATCTATCCACGATCTAGCAGGGAGACGATCCGCGCGCAGGATACGAGAACCTTGCACAGCTCGACGAACTCGTCGCGAGTGCCCGGCGCCTCCGAAAGCCGGAAGCAGTCCTCGGCTGCGGGATGGGGTGACCAAACGAGGCGGTCTTCAAGAAGATAGACGCCGTAGACGGTCTTGATCCCGTTGTCTCTGGCGCTTTCGAGACCTTTGCCGATGCCGTGGGCGGTCAGGGCCGCATTCAGTGCGATGGCCACTTCGATGAGCGCGGCCCGATAGCCCGGCCGCCTGGAGACATCTGGGCCGTGGATGATCTCCATCCAACTCGCCCCCACGCTCGTGACGATCAGCATGCGATCGAGAATCTCGCGCAGCGGTTTCTGCGCCATCACGTCGAGGTAGCCGCCGGGCTGCAAATGGATGTCCACCGCAGCCGACACCGCGCCACATTGGCTATGGCCCAGGACCACGATCGTTCGGAGGCTGCTCGTCAGATGCTCGACGGCATAGGTGAGACTTCCCAGCACATCGTCGCCCAGCCCGTTGCCCGCGATACGCACCACAAAGAGGTCGTTCGGACCTTCCGAGAACAACAACTCCACCGGCACACGCGCATCGGCGCACCCGAGAACGGCCGCGAACGGCAACTGGCGCGGAGCGGCGCTGCTTCCCGGCAACAGCCCCACATCATGCGGGCTGACATCGATGTTCATGCGGACCGGGTGGCCCGCTTCCGCAGCCTTGAACAGATCTGCAAAGGCCCGGTTGCCCGCCTCGAGTCTCAGGCGCGCCGCCTCGGCGTTCTCGGGCGGTGTTCGACCGGGTGTGTTGAACGCGAACCGGTAGCTGACTTCACCCCACCATTTCAGGTCGAACGGATCGTCGCCTGGCCTCACTGGACTCATGGTGCAATGTCCCGCGCTGAGGTCCTTCGTCGGCAGGTTTTCCGCAGGACCTTCACCGGGTCCTTGGTGCGCAACCTCGGCTGAACGTAACACGCAGCGCCCGGTGCGCCAATGCATGACCGCTGGTCCAATAGTACCCATTCACCCGCTTCACCAGGACGATAGCTGAAGCCTTGTCGTCGATCTCGGCCCGCAGGCCCTGACGCTCAGGGGTGCGGTCGCGCTTTCAATATCTTGGATGGGCCAGAAAGAGGCCACCTGTCATTGCCCTTTGGTTTCGCTTCTGGTCCAGTGTGACAATACGGGCTGGTGAGAGGCGGAGTCAGCATGAAGAGCCCTACCGGTGACCCAGAGCCTTGGCCTGATCCCGCCAAGCCGAATTCACGTCCGAGCGTCTTGAGCGATGACCTGGTCGTCGAGGGTGATGTCGTCTCCAGCGGGTCCGTTGATGTCCAAGGACAAATCCAAGGCTCGGTGCGCGCACCGGACGTTGTTATTTCTGTATCAGGTCGCGTTAAGGGTCTCGTTGCCTCCCACAACCTGTTCGTCCTTGGCGCAATCTCCGGGACAATCTCAGCTCGCAATGTCCAACTTGCACCAAGCGCAGTTGTACGTGCCGACATCGTTCATGAACGGATTGCGATTGAGGCAGGTGCCGAGATGGAAGGCCGGCTTCAGCGCAAGGTATGACTGGCGGCTAGCTATGCCTTGAGTTTTGAAGGGGGTTTCCGGCGGCAGTCAGAGACCACATCCAATGGCAAAGGTTGAGAGTTCGATCGTATACTGGGCGGCGGCTCGATCGAGTCGATCCCAAACCAGGCACAAATTCTCAACGACCAGACATTTCACAGCGCCGAAGAGATCGGCGTTCGGTCTGACATATCCTGTTGTCCATTCAAAACGGACTCAAAGCAAAGTTAAGCCCGTTAGGCACTCGCGTTCCTTGTGGCGTTCCAACCACTAGCGCTGCAGACATGACGCGACGGTGCGGTAAAAGTAGACCACAAGGCTGAAGAACGTGGTGCGCGCCGCGTGACTAGTTAACTGACGGCGCCAACGTAACGCTGTATGTCTGTCCGGAAGGCATTGTCACCTCATAGGGTGTCGGTCCACTTATCCCGGAGATATCGATCAAGTTGGCGACGGTACAAATGTCGGTTGTGGTCGCTCTTCCGCCCGACTGGGACATCATGTTAACCGATTGTTCTTCCGAAAGAATAACGTCTGTCGTGCCGCAGTCGATGCGAAGCTGTTTGCCCGGTTCACCGCAGGCGGATAGCGCAGTCAGGCATCCGACGCCGACCAAGAGAACATGTCTCATCTTCGTCACTCCCCCCAAGAATTACGCTGATCCTCAAACGTTAAACCCGTTGGGTACAGCGTGGCCAGAGTTATTCAACTGCAGCAAAGTTTTTCTCAAATGCAGAAAGAGCGCTGCGGGCGCTGGCGTCCGAGCGGCGCCGGTTCGGCTACCGGCGGCTGCATGTTCTGCTGAGGCGGGAGGGCCATGTCGTGAGCCGCAAGAAGACCCAGCGGCTCTACCGTGAGGAGGGCCTGTCGGTGCGCAAGCGACGGGGACGCAAGAAGGCGACGGGCACGCGGGTGCCGCTGCTGACGGTGGCCGCGCCAAACGCGCGCTGGTCGGTCGACTTCGTCCACGACCAGTTCGCGCAGGGTCGCCGGTTCCGGATCTTCAACGTGATCGACGATGTCACGAAGGAATGCCTGGCGGCCGTGGCCGACACCTCGATCTCGGGTCGCCGCGTGGCGCGGGAACTGACGGCGCTCATCGCCCGGCGCGGCAGGCCCGGCCTGATCGTCAGTGACCACGGGACCGAGTTCACCTCGAACGCGATGCTGGCCTGGAGCGAGGACACAGGCGTCGCCTGGCACTTCATCGCGCCGGCAAGCCGATGCAGAACGGGACGCGAAGATCCGTCCTCGTTCATGCTTCTGTCGGAGAACGATAGTGTTGGGCCGTCGAGGGTTGTAGGCGTGTTGCCTTTACGGTCGCGCAGATTGGCTCTGCTGGCGCGGCGTGAAGTTCTTCAAAAGGTGCGACTGGTTATCGGGACATCGAAAGCGCCTGCGATGTGCCCGACCCCGTTCCCCTTTCGAAGGAACGCATTGACAGTCGTGATTGGACTCCCATCCACTGGTGCGAAGTCGGAGGGGATGGCCGAACATGAACTGGAGCAGGTCCTACACCCTTCGGAGTTACTTGAGCGCATCGCTCTGGATTGTGCCGGTCCTTGCGCTTGTCCTCCAGCAACTCATTCTCAGGTTGGTTCTCGCGCTTGAACCGAGGATGACATGGGTCCCGGATTGGCCGCTGGGGACGTCGGGCACCCTTGCTGCGATGCAGGCGATCATCGGGATCACGACCTCCTTCATCATTTTTACCTTTGGCTCGATGCTTGTTGCGATCCAGATTGCGAGCGGGCAGCTCACGCCGCGCGTCATCGCCACGACGCTTCTGCGCGACAATGTGATCCGTGTCACGACTGGGCTGTTCATATTCACATTGCTGTTCGCCATCGGAACCGTCAGCCGGATCGAGACCGGTATGGCCCAGATCGCTGCTTGGATTTCTGGCGCCCTGGGCATCATATCGCTCGCTGCTTTCTTATATCTTATCGACCACGCCGCCCGGTTCCTGCGCCCGGTGAGCATCTTCTGGCGGGTTGCCAACCAGGGTTTTCAGGTGATTGAGACGGTCTATCCGGATCCTGTGAGCGCCGTGGAAAAGCCGTCCGTGCCGCCGCCCGACCAGAGTGAGCCAGCACGGATCATCCGGCACGTTGGCATGTCTGCCGTCATTCTGGCGGCGGACGTCAAGGGTCTGGTTGCAGAGGCGCGGCGGTGCGATGGGATCATCGTCGTTGCGGCGCGAATTGGTGACTTCGTCGGAACCGATCAGCCGCTCTTCCTTCTCTATGGCGGAGCTGCCGAGGTCGACGACCGCACCTTGCGGGGATTGATAGCCCTCGGCATGGAACGCACGATTGACCAGGACTCGACGTTTGCCTTTCGGGTGATCGTCGACATCGCGGTCAAGGCGCTGTCAAAGGCGATCAACGACCCGACGACCGCTGTACTCGCAATTGACCAGCTTCAGCGCCTGTTGCGGCGGGTCGGGGAACGGAACCTGCGCAACCAGTATCACTTCGGAGACGACGGGGTGCTTGGAGTGATCTTTCCAACACCGGATTGGGACGACTTCGTGAACCTGACCTGCCGCGAAATCCGGCATTATGGCGCTGAAAGCCTTCAGGTTGCGCGCCGGATGAGGGCCATGCTTCTCAGCCTGATGCAGACCTTGCCGGAGTTGCGTCAGCCGGCGCTACAGTTGGAGCTCGACCTGCTGGACCGTGCTGTCGAGACGTCTTTCGACTTCGAAGAAGACCGCCAGCTTGCCCGCATCTCGGATACGCAGGGACTAGGCGGCGGGTCGATCAACCGGATGAGCTCCTAACTCGCAAGCAACCCAGTGCTGCCGGTCTTGCTGAACAACCATTCAGGCATGCGCTCGGCATGCGAGCGCTTTGCACAATCCGAGTGCGAAATCTAAACCCTGACTGGGACGAGCCTGGGAAGTTCGCAGGCCAGACCGGCATCCCTTAACCCACGGACGACGGTGGCGATGATGTCCGCATGGATATTGCGCGCTTTAAGGTCGGTCACAACAGTGGTGGCATAATCCGGCCGGAGCTTCAGCACGCTGTCGAGTGCCACTTTGGCGTCTTGCCTGCGACCAAGATGGTGAGCCGATACCGCAATCAGGACGAACGGATAAATGACCCAAGGCATGTTGATCTTCGAAGCCTCGGATAGCGTTTCCTCATGCCGGCCATGCATGAAGTGCCACATCGCAAGGCCGATCCGGTGGCTGCATGTCAATGACGGGCTTCGCCGGTAGGCCTCCTCGATCATCGGAATTCCGGTGTGCCAGTTGGCCCGCGCCGCATGCCGCATGCCCAACTCGGCCAAGACTTCCATGTCATTCGGATTCAGGGTGCGGCTCGTTTCCAGAGCGTCGATGGCACTGTCAACCTGACCGTTGAACCAATAGGCAATCGCCAACGCAAGATAGGCACGACCGCAGGCGGGCGACAACTGCACTGCCCGCTGCGCCAGCGCGATGGCCCGCCCGATAGGATCGAGGTGCGTCGCGGTGCCCGCGTATCCGAAACGCACCGAGTTCGAGTAGAGCTGCGACAGACAGGCAAAGGCTTCGGCATAGTAGGGATCGCGTTTGATGGTCTGTTCCAACGCCAGACGCACCAGCTCGAACTCGTCGGGCTCGAACGTTCGCCAGTATTCGTGAAACCGAATGACGCTGTCGAAGGATTTCGACGCAACAGGGGTTCGTTGGACAACTTCCCGAGCCATAAAGCTGAAAACAACCCCGGTAGGCTGGCCGACCGCATCGACGATACGGTCGGCGATCTGACTACGGAGGGGCAATGTGGTGTCGGTCGCGAACTTGGATTTGAAGCAGTCCGACCAGATATACTGGCCCGTGGCTCTGTCGCGCAACAGCACCTCGGTGCACAGCTCGCCTTCGGTATAGGCGATGGCGCCGCTTAGGACGAAGTCGACGCGCTCGGTCTTTGGATCGGCATTTTCGCCAGGCTCGACAGGCTTGTTGGCCATCTCCGACCCGATAACGGCCAGGTCCGTGGAGCGCGTTAATCCGATGATGATCCGCCGCGTGACCCCTTGCGCGAGTTCGACTATACCCTCGTCCGCGCCCTCCGCAGCGAACTCGGCAACATGAATGGTCGGTCGGCGGACCGGTTCGGGAAACGCGGCGCAGGTTCCCGGCCCCGCAGGCGGGGCCGCTTGAACCCTATCTCGATCAACCTGTCGCTGCGAGACGGCTGGCACGTAGGAACCCACGGGAATCGAAATCTTGATGTCATCCGACATCCCGGCTGTAAGGTAATAATGTTCAAGCGACCGGCGCAACCGACCGGCCTCGATTCGCACGATCGCATCCTGCTGCGGGTCGAAGTTTTCGTTCCGACCGAAAACCGATGTCGCGATGCTGTAAGCCTTTATCCGATCAGAGCGGCCCTGAATCGTTTCTTCGACAATATACTCAAGAAAACGGCGGTTTCTGTCGGACGCATCGAACTCGCTGTTTGACATGATGCGCTTAAGTTGAGCGCGGATCGCATCGGGATTGCCAAGTGTTCCAGACGGCGACATTGCCCGACTCCGAAAAAGAGGGCTTACACGCATGCGAAAGCGTAGATTTGTTGTCGTTTAGCATTGAAGGAAACTAGGCGATAAATGGCAATTCATGTCAAGCTTGCCGCGCATTATTGATCGTTGGGGTGAGTATCTTTCGCAGGTGCTGTCAGAGGAGTTGGGTCCGGTCGTCCTTCCTTGTTCTCATTTATCACGAGAGGATGTAAGATTTTGTTCTATAGTGAAAATTGCCTCCCAAATCTCCGACGAGACCAACGGCCGCGCTGCAACCAGCTTACCGGAGGATGTTCTTCCGACAATGCCTTCGCAAGGCGTCAGCGTGTTTTGCGATGGCGGGGCTCGACCGCCGGTCGAAGTGATGTTCGGGCTCATCGACGACCATCGAGTTGAACACGAGGTCGAGACGATCTGCCCTCGCTGTGGCCGTCGGACCGATGGCGGACCATGACTTAATGCAAGGGAGCCCGGCCTCTTTGCACGCACAAGGTAATCAGAGCGAACAACAGTTTTGCCAGCCTTGTGGAGAGCGATGATCCAATGGTCAGGATAGGACGTTGCTTGACGGGCTGAGCGGAGTTCTGGTCTCCAAGGCATCGCATCGCTCGTCCACCAGAGTTAGAGCGCCAAGCGACCGATCTCGCACATCCATGCACCGTATGCATCGAGCTGGTCGGAAAACCGCAAGCCCGACGTCGAAAACTCCGTGCGGCTTTCTCGGCGACCGGCATATCCTGTGTGGCCCGCCTGCGACCCACCCAGCAATCTCTCGTCATGCCGCTTGTCCCAAGCCTGTCCCATCGTTCACCGAATCTGCAGGGTATGTCGAGGAAACGTATCATCTCAAGTGCGTGCCATAAACCGAGAGTTCAATTTTTGAGCGTCAATCCGGCGTCGAGTTCCCACGCATGAAGCGGTCATTCGCTGCTGACGAACTGGCTGCCAACTTTGGGCCGGGCACGTCGGTCTCCCTCGTTACACTGTAAGGGTCTGACGCCGCGTTGCGGCGGGGCGCAAGGACCCCTGAGCGACCTAGAGAGTTATTGAAGATGTGCACAAGCGGCGATCGTTTCAGGATTACCTTTTCATTCCGCGACGTCTGCGAAATTTGGTCGGTGACCAGGCTCAGCTTGCGCGAACAGAAACTCTCGGAAGGCGGCAATCAGCGGCTCCGACGCACGGAGTCGCTGGCAGACAAAAGAATAAATCACTAACGGCAAAGTGACTGTGTCGAAAAGGCCAACCAGACGACCTGAAGCGACGGTGTCGCGAACCATGATGTCGTAAGCAAGTGCCACGCCAAGACCCTGTTCGGCACCCGTCGTTGCAAGCTCGCAGTTTGGAAATTCAGGGCCGTTTGGAGAGGTGGGCGGTTCCACTCCAGCTGCCGCGAACCATTCTGCCCACTGGTCCATTGTTTCATCGTGCATAAGAGTGACACGACGTAAGTCTTCAGGTCTTTCAATACCGCGATCACGTATGAAGTGAGGAGCGGCAACCGGATACCTGCTGGACCGTAGCAAAGGGGTTACTTCTGCGCCCGTAACCGGCTCAGCAGCCCAGCCAATAACCACATCAACATCATTCGTCTGGAAGTCCGTCGAAGGCGCGCCAACGGAAAGTCGAAGGCGGACCGCTGCAGGCTCAAAGAAACGATCAAGGCGTGGTACAAGCCAGCGAGCCGCGAAACCCGGAGTGCACAGAACGCGAAGCGTGCGTTTGTCGGCATCCGAGGCGTCTAAAGTGTCCGCTTCAAACGCATCGAGGAGCGTCGTCATTTTTCCCGAGTAGGCTTTGCCTGTCAGGGTGAGTTGCATTTTGTTGTTGTGGCGCTCGAAGAGTTTTGTGCCCAGAAACTGTTCCAACGCACTGATTTGGTGGCTAACTGCCGAGGGGGACAGGCAAAGCTCCTCTGCTGCCTTTGCGTATGTCAAATGCCGAGCCGCTGCTTCAAATGCACGAACTGCGGCAAATGGCGGAAGCTTGCGTCCCATGGGTCGTGAATTCCCTTCATGGGTTCATGAAAATTGGTCTTTTGCTCTGGCTGCTTAGGCAAGGTTAGCATTCTTTCGACGAGTTCCAAAATCAACAATCGAGGGCGTTATGCCTATCCGATATCGCTTGGGCCTCTGGCTGGTGGTCCTGATCAGTCTTGCCCGCTCAGTCCTTGCTGAATCCAGCCTGCGCCTTGATCCCGACCCTGCATGGCGGAACGCGGGCGGCGTCCTGGAATTGGTCGAGATATTAGATACATGGCTGGACAGGAATACTGATCTTCAGCGTCCCGAGGTATCGCCCAAAATTATGCTGATAAGTCCTGCGACAGCAGCATCAATTCGCGAATCTCCCTTGCAGCACTATGGGCGAACGCGCGGCCTGTTCGCCCCTCAATCTTCAACAATTTTCTTAATCCGGCCATGGGATCCGAAGAACACAAACGACGCAAGCATCCTTCTTCACGAGCTGGTCCACTCCCGTCAACTTTCGCGCTACTATTTGTGCGCCGGCGTTGAGGAGGAAGCGGCGTACCGTATTCAGGATGAGTGGTTGCGCGAGCGTGGCTTGCAGGCAAATGTCAATTGGTTTGCAGTGGTGTTGGAAGCCGGATGTTCTCGGCGAGACATTCACCCCGATTGAGCTTTCTGTTAAAGATTTTTTCACAAGTCCGACGGCCATCCGGATCAAAGCGGTTTTCGCATTCGCAACCGAACGACTGCTCTGTCTGTATGGCGGAAACTGGACGGAAAAATTTGCTGCGGCAAGCATGAGCGACCGGTCTGAGGAAGTGGCACCGCAGCTCGCCGGTCGGGCCGACAGGCAGCATTGGGCCGACCACGTCGATGGCGGCAACTGTGTTGCAACGGGCGGAAAGCGGTCGTTAGATAAAGTTCACCGATGCCCGATGCCGCTTCGACCTCCGCAGAAATTCGACCGTGGCCATGCGAACTCCTCTGGCTGGGGTTGCCCCTGCGCTTGAAGACTGGAGCTGATAGCCGCGAACTCCCTTGCGCGCCCTACCGCCTCCGCGGCAACAGATGCGTCAAGCTGTGCGAAGCGGGTTCGGATCTCTGCTTCAATCGTGCTTGGTGAAAGGTGGCCATAAGTGCGGCTCACAGTGTCCGTCGTCGCATGTCCGAGTTGTTTGGCAATGACGGACAGGGTCGTTCCTGCCTGGATGAGTTGGCTCGCGTAGGTGTGTCGCAACGTGTGAAACACGACGCGTTCGCTCAATCGTGCATGGCGGACCGCATCCTTGAAGAGGTGGCGATAGTTGTCCGCCCATGGGCGCCCCGCGGAGTTAGTAAACAGCCACTCGGATCCTTCGCGCTGCTCGCGCAAACGAAGGAAGAAAGCCAGACCCTCGTCGGGCAGATACACGTAACGCGGTCGATAATTCTTCGTCGCCGCAACAAAGATACCGAAGACATGGGTCGCCACATCACTGCTGCGAAGGTGAATCAGTTCTTGTGCGCGGCAGCCCGTGTATAGAGCCGCCTGAACAAGCTGCCGGAGATCCGGGCGGCAATGACTGAGGAGCGCCCGACATTCGTCGCGCGTCAGAAACTCAGTCCGCGCAGGCGCCGCGTTTGGCAGCTTGCGAATGCATCTCCACGCCCGCTCCGCATCTGTTTCTCCGTTCTCCCAGGCCCCCCGCACTGCCATCCGGAGGATGCTTAGGAGCGTGTTGAGTGTTGATTTCCGGTTCCGAAGGTCGACGTTTGTCAGACTGGCGAGCTCGCGCCTCTCGCCGAGGCGTTGGTTCCCGCGCTTGGGTGGCGTTTCCAGAACATCCATGCAGAACTGTTTGACATGCCGGCCCGTCAAGTCGTCCAGAGGTATGTCGCCCAAGCGATCGATAATGTGGTGGTTGATCAGGGCGAGGTTGCCCGCAAATGTGGTTTGGGCTGCAGCGATGCGCTTCCAGGAAACGTAATCCGCCAGCGCATCTCCCACTGTGTAAGCGCCACCCTTCGAGAGGTAGCGCAGGTGGCTGGTGCCGCCAACGGGTGCGGGTTCCGAGAGTGCGGTCCGGTCGGCCGTCGTCTCGAACCATGAGCCGCGCTGCCGACACAGCATCGTCGTAGCTTAGCGCCGCGATCTCTGGAGATGCCGCTACGCCGATCGTCTTCTGGCGATAATGCCCGCTTTGCAGCCGCGTTCGTGCGACCCAGTAGGTGATCTTCGGATGCAGTTTCCGCAGTCCGATATGCCTGCCGTATTCGAGGATGTTCCAGTAGGGTTCCTTCCTGACAGGGAGCGCGTCTCGCACAGTGAACAGCTCTAAGGCAGGGGGCATGGACGTCTGACATAGCCTTCTCCTTGGTTGCAGTTAGGGCTGCTTCCGGCAAGAGGTCAGGTGGTCCCGGCAGCGCTACCTCTCCCGTTTCGTATTCACCACGAGATCGAACTGGCCATGGCGGAGATCCAGCCGAACAGCGCTCGAGGGATACTCCAACTCGCGCAATGCCGACTGAATGGCCTTCAGGACAGCATCTCTTCGAGACAACGCCAGTGCGAACCCATCGGCGAGACGGGCGATGTCGAGCAGCCGGACGAACCCTCCTGAATGCTTGGTCATGATGCGCGCCAGATCGTGGTCCGTTCGAACAACGTAGAGGACGATTTGATTGGCTGCGCCAGCCTCGACAATGCGGGGGAACGTGGAATAGGGCACGGCGCGATCCGACAGCATGTGCCGAATGAAACGGAGAAACGTTAACAAAGAGTTAACGAATGATTCCAAAAAAATGGCGATGTTTTGGGGAACGTCAGCGCGCGTGGCCAGTAGTCACATCGCGCACGCCTCTCCCAAGCAAGGTCAGATGGACGGGCGTGCCGGCGCTTGGGCCAAAGCGGACCGACACTCGCATTAGATCGCGGCGGGAGGGGGCCTGATGAATGAACGACTGATCGCCCAGCATGCTGGACCGGCCGACACCACCACAACCTGTCGGTTTCAGACACAGGCCGAGATTCAGCGGCTCGCGATGCGCCCCTCGCCGCATTGGCACCATTTACTGGTCGGTCGGCACATCGGAATCCATCGGCCCGATCCCTGGCACTGCAATTGGACGGCCCGCCTTCTGACCAGGGATCGTCGCTATGTTCAGAAGTGTCTTGGTCCGGCATTGGGAGAGCTTGGGGAAGTTGTCGGCTATGCGACCGCCATTGATGCGGCGTTCGCGTGGTTCGACGACTTGTCTGAGCGCGGTGAAGCGGCGGACCAGGCGCCACGCGGCCGTATCGATGCGCTCCGGTTCTGCCCGATCGGCGAGGTCTATTCGGTCGGCCACGCCCTGCATGACTATCTCGACTGGTCGAAGATCGCGCGGTCCCCCGGCGGGCACTACAACACCATCGTCCTCGTCAATCATCATCTCGCGCATGGCGTGACGCATGTTCCTTTGGATGCATTCACGACCACTCATCTCCAGGCAATCGCCTCGCAGATCATCCGCACGCCGCCCCGCTTCGGCTTCACTCTGCGGCATGCCTCGCCGGTAGCCCGCGAGGACCTGACCCCGGACGAGCTACGACGCCGAAAACGCACCTACAATAGCGTCGTGGGCATTTTGCGGATGGCCTTCACCCATGCCTGGGAGAACGGAAAGATCGAGACTGACAGGCCCATTCGGTGTCTCAAGCGCATCTCGGTCGTTCATGCCCCTCGGCTTCTGTTCCTCAACCGCGACGAATGCCGCAGACTTCTGGAGCACTGCACGCCAGCACTGCGCGACCTGACACTTGCGGCGCTCTACACGGGCTGTCGCGTCGGCGAACTTGCTGGTCTGCGCGTGGAGGATGTCGGACACCAGATCTTTGGCATTCGGATCGCGTCGTTCAAGCGAAGCCCCGCCCGCTTCGTCTTCTTGCCTGACGAGGGCATGGCGTTCTTTCTGCGCAAAGTCGAAGGCAAGTCGCCAAGCGATCTTGTGCTGCTGTCTGACAAGGGAAAGCCTTGGCGTCGTCAGCATGCGAACCTGTTCCGCCGCGCAGTGAACCTCTCAGGTCTGCCCAAGGACTTTGTGTTCCATGGCCTGCGCCACACCTATGCGAGTGATCTTATCCGGCAGGGCGTGCCGCTGGAGGTTGTGGCGCGCCAACTCGGCCATGCGGACATCCGGACGGTGAGCCAGACCTATGGCCATATCGCAGAACAATTCCGCGAGGAGCAGATCCGGACGCGGTTCTCTCCGCTCGACGATCGCGAGCAGCGGCACTCAGAGGTTTGCGCTGCGCAACTCGATGAGCTCTGGCGCCAGGTCAGAACGATGGACTGGCGGGCCTATGCTCAATTTGAGCCGAGTGGGGAGCGACGATTACGCTCATTGGTCAGGACGCCGCGTGAAGTGCTGGAGGTGTTCGAATGAGCGAGGAAAATCGACGAGATGGGCCACTAGCGGCGATCATCCTCTAGCCCGGATACCACACCTTTCTAGGATCCATTGCCGCGCGTTTATACTCCCAAGCGGCATCGACCAAGCGACGCAGATCGAAACGCGGGCGCCAGCCGAGGTCTAGCTTTGCCCGGCTGTTGTCCAGCCAGTTGCTGAAGAACCCGGTCATCACATCGACGGAGGGTATGTTCCGGGTGCTTTGCAGCAGAGCGGCGAGATCGCCGTAATCCACAGGCTCATCCATGCAGATGTTGTAGAGCTTCTGGCGGGCGATCGGCATCTGCAGTGCCAAGAGAATTGCGGACACAAGGTCATCGACGTGGACGAAGTTTCGCTTTATGGGCGTTCCGTCTCGATCACGAAGCAGCGGAACGGCGCCGTCGCTCTGCGCCTTGGCGATAACGTCATCGGGCAGCAGGGTGTTCCATGCTGGCCCTCCGAATTGCTCGTCGCCGAATGATAATGCGTATCGGAAATCGTCCTTCTCCATGATCCACGGAGCCCGCAGACAACACCAGTCAAGGTCGTATTGGCTACCGAATTGTTGGACCATCACCTCTTCGAGGACTTTCGACAGGGCATAGCATCCGGGGTAGGCGAGGTGCGGCGCGTCTTCGGTTATCGGTGCCGGGTGCCTGTGAAAGAAGTGACCAACTCCGGCGTCACCGCCGATGAGTATGAAACGCTGTGCGGTATCAGACCCGCGAAACTCCTCCAGGAGCCAGAACAGTCCCTTGACGGTTACGTCCATCACCGCATCTGGGGTTTCCTTGCACGTCGCAAGGTGGACGACATGGGAGACATCCTTGAGCGCCCGGCGGCACACGTCGCGCTCGGACAAGGAGCCATGGACGACGGAAATGGATGATGTTTCGGTAAGGACCCGATTGTGGCACAAGGCTGTGACGGGGACGTCCGGCATGGTCTGCTTCAGCGCGGAAATCAGGGCCTGACCCACCTTGCCCGTCGCGCCCGTAACCAGAATTCTCATCTCGTCCTCCCTCTTTGTGCTGTGTCAGCCCGTCAGGACCGCGCCCGGACCGGTCATGACGGGATGTCGTCTTGCTCCGGACTGACAGATGATCGTTCAACGATGGTGCATTCGATCTTCATCTGCTCCGGCCGCGCCGGGATGCCGCCCATATGGTCGATAAGGTATTCGGCCGCAGCGGCCCCCATTTCGTAGTGGGGCAGGATAAAGGTTGTCAGCGGCGGCCGCGTGTATTGCGAGATCTCGCGGTCATCGAACCCGACGACGGCAACATCGTCCGGGACGGAGAGGCGCAGGTCCTTGAGCGCCTCCAGGCAGCCGACTGCCATCAGGTCGTTCGCGCAGAAAATTGCGGTCGGCGGCTCGGGCAGGGCCATCAGGACGCAGCGTCCCTTCATAGCCCGAGTCCGGCTGCCAGTTTCCCGCGTAGACGAGGCTTGGCTCAAAGGCGATGTCCTTGCTGCTCAGCGCCATCCGGTAGCCGCGCAGCCGGTCGCTTGACGCTTCCATGCCGGTTTGTCCGTTGATGATGCCGATCCGCTTGTGGCCGGAGCGGAGCAGCCGCTGCGTGGCGGCCCGTCCACCCAGAAGATCACCCGGCACGATCGACGGCAGGCGTCGCTCGGCGTCGTAGCAGTTCAGCAGGACGGTCGGTTGGTCGAACAGCGGCTTCGCGGGCTCCATCCGGCGGGTGAGGATCGTGCCGTAGACCACACCCAACAGCGGCTGCTGGGACATCATTCCCAGAACCTGTGCTTCCATCTCGCGGGTCGCCGCCCGTCACGGCAAGCGTGACCGTCAGCCCGTACTCCCAGGCCTTTTCCCGCACACCGTCGAAGGCAAGCGCCATCCACGGGTCGGTCGAGACCTCGTCGACCAGCATGCCGATGACGGTCTTGTCCGACGACGTGCGCCTCGGGCCGCGCTTGACCAGTTCGTACCCCAGTTCCCGCGCGGCATCGAGGACGCGCGTCCGCGTGGCAACCGAGAGGCGGACGCCGCGGTTCTCGTTCAGCACCAGCGACACCGTCGCCTGTGAGACGCCAGCCTTGGCCGCAACGTCCAGCATCGTCGCCTTTGGTTTCGTAGTCGCCAACCCATGCCCCCTCTTCGTCGCTGCCATATTAGTCGATTGACTAATATTAGCAACTGTGTGAACTTTTATTAGTGTGTGAGTCTGTGGGAACCCAACGCCGCGTCGCACCACATATGTCTGGGAGGACAAAAATGAACAAGACGACTGGTTTCGCCCTCGCGGCGATGCTTGCGTTCTCGGCGTCCCAAGCCGCGGCGCAGGACAAGAAACAGCTTGCGTTCATCGTGAACGCCGCGTCCGATTTCTGGAAACTGGCCGAGGCTGGCGTCAGCAAGGCGCAGGCCGAACTGGGCGACGGCTACGAGTTGCAGTTCCGCTACCCCGCACAGGGAACGGCGGCATTGCAGAATGCGCTGATGGACGACCTCGTGGCTGCAGGGACCGATGCGATCATGATCTCGTCAGCCGATCCAAAGAACTCGACCGATGCCTTTAACCGGATCGCGGCGCAGATCCCGCTGTTCACGACGGACTCTGATGCACCTCAGTCCGACCGCATCGCCTATCTTGGCTCGTCCAACACGCTGGCAGGGGAGCAGGCAGGCGCAGAAATGGTCAAGGCGATGAACGGAGCCCCGGGCAAGTGCATGGGGTTCGTCGGGTTCCTCGACGCCGACAACGCCAAAGAGCGGATTGCGGGCTTCAAGACGGCCGTCGAAGGGCACGACATCGAACTGGTTGATGTGCGTGGCGACGACGTGGATTTCGCTCGAGCGCGGTCGAACGTTGACGACGTGCTCGCGGCCAATCCCGAGATCAACTGCATGGTGGGCTTCTACAGCTACAACCCGCCGAAGATCTACGAGGCGCTGCAGGCGGCCGGCAAGCTGGGCCAGATCACCGTCGTCGCCTTTGACGAAGATCCTGTGACGCTTGGGGCGGTGAAGGAAGGCGCCTTCTTCTCGACCGTCGTCCAGCAGCCGTTCGAATGGGGGTATCAGGGCATGAAGCTGATGGCCGCCTACCTGAACGGCGACAAGTCGGGCATCCCGGCGGATGGCCTGATCATCGTTCCCACGAAAGTCATCGACAAGTCCAACGTCGACCAGTTCTCGGCCGACCTCAAGGCAATGATCGGCGGCTGATGTGGTGACAAAGGGCCGATGCGGCCGTAACCTCCGCATCGGCCCGACGCTGGGTGAACAATGGCCGATCCTTTTCTGATCCTCTCCGGCATCCGCAAGGCGTTTCCGGGCGTCGTCGCGCTGGACGACGTCGACTTCGAGGCGGCGCCTGGCGAGGTCATCGGTCTCGTGGGCGAGAACGGGGCCGGAAAAAGCACGTTGCTGAAGATTCTGGGCGGCGTCACGCAGCCGAATGCCGGCAAGATCGTCATCGATGGTGTTGCGCACAACGGGTTGACGGTAACTCAGTCGATGGCCGCGGGCATCGCCTTCGTCCATCAGGAATTGAACCTCTTCGACAACCTGGATGTGGCATCGAATGTGTTCATCGGGCGTGAGCCACTTCGGGGCGGTCCACTGCGTCTGGTGGACCGCCGGAAAATGGCGGAGATGGTGCGTCCCTATCTCGACATGTTGGGGGCGGATTTCGAGCCGAACACGAGGGTCGACACCCTCTCCATCGCCTCTCGGCAAATCCTCGAAACCGCCAAGGCTCTGTCGCAGAACGCAAGGCTGGTCATTCTCGACGAACCCACATCGAGCCTGACGATCGCCGAGACGGAGCGCCTGCTTGGCGTCATCCGAACATTGCGCGACCGTGGGGTCTGCGTGATCTTCGTCACCCACCGGCTGAACGAACTGACCGCCGTTGCCGACCGCGTGGTCGGCTTGCGTGACGGGCGTCTGGCGGGCCGACTGTCGAAGGCGGAGATCACGCCCTCGGCCATGATCCGTCTCATGATCGGGCGCGATCTGAAGACGCTCTACACGCCACCCAAGGCGGCCGTTCGGCCACGCCGGTGCTGACACTGAAGTCACTCAGAACGGCGGCGTGGCCAGCGGAGACGGTCGATCTTACGCTGCATGGCGGCGAAATCCTGGGGCTGGCCGGGTTGATCGGCTCGGGTCGGACAGAGCTTGCGCGGGCTATCTTCGGCATCGACCGCCCCTTGGCCGGGGCGATCCGCGTGAACGGCCAGCCACTGCCGCTCGGCGATCCGGGGGAAGCCATTCGGGCAGGTGTCTTTCTTGTGCCCGAAGACCGAAAGCGCGCGGGCCTGTTCCTCGATCTTTCCGTGGCCGACAACATCGGGGTCGCCGATCTGGAGAACCACGCGTCCTGGGGGTTGGTGCGCGAGGCGGCCATCGACGCGACGGCGCAACGGATGAAGCGCGAACTGGATATCCGCACCCCGGATGTCGCGACGCTCGCGGGCACGCTTTCGGGGGGAAACCAGCAGAAGGTCGTCCTGGCCAAGTGGCTTTCCCTGTCACCCAGGGTATTGATCTGCGACGAACCCACGCGCGGTATCGACGTGGGAGCCAAGCAGGAAATCTACACGATGCTGCGTCGCCTGGCCGATCAGGGGGTCGCCGTTCTGATGATCTCGTCCGACATGGAAGAGGTGATCGGCGTCTCCGACCGGGTCGCGGTGATGCATGAAGGGCGCCTCAACGGCATCCTGCGGCGCGAGGAACTGAGCGAAGAAAGCGTGATGGAACGCGCGGTTTCGAGAATCCACGAGGGGGCGGCTGCGTGACGAAGAAGGATCTTGGCCTGCTGCTGCTGATTCTCGTGGTGGGCGCGGTCGTTGCCATTAAGAACCCGCTGTTTCTCTCTCCAATCAACCTTGCGAACACCGCGAACCTGATCGGGCTGTTCGGCATCGTCGCGATCGGTCAGGCGGTCGTTATCATCACGGGCGGGATCGAGCTTTCGGTCGGCTCCATCATCTGTCTGTTGGGGGTCTTGTTCGTCGATCTGCTGGTCAGCTATGGCCTTTCCTGGCCTATGGTCGTCGTCATCATCCTGCTTCTGGGCGCGATCATCGGTGCAATCCACGGGCTGCTGATTACACGGCTGGGCCTGCAACCGTTCATCGTGACGCTCTGCGGTCTTCTGATCTACCGGGGTGTGGCGCGCTTCTACACCGCAGATGCAACCGCCGGGTTCGAGTTCGGCCAGAGCTTTCCCTGGCTGGAACAACTGACCATCGGGCGTATTGGCGGGGTACCGGTGTCCTTCATGGCGATGTTGCTGATTGCGGGCATCATGTGGGTGGTCCTCCATCGCTCGGTATTCGGACGGTATCTCTTCGCGGTGGGAAAGAACGAGGAGGCAGCGCGCTATTCCGGTATCCCGACCCGTCGGGTGATCGTGCTGGCCTATGTGATCTGCGGATTTCTCAGCGCGATTGCAGCGATCTACTTCGCAATGTACACCAAATCCATCTCGCCCTCATCGCATGGCAATTTCTACGAACTCTATGCCATTGCCGCTGCGGTGCTGGGGGGATGCTCGCTGCGGGGGGGCGAGGGCTCCATCGTCGGCGTGGTTCTGGGGGCGGTCCTGCTGCAGGTTCTCCAGAACTTGGTGAACCTGCTCGGCATACCATCATCGCTGAATTTTGCGGTGACGGGCTCGGTGATCCTGGCCGGTGTGCTTGCCGACACGCAGTACTCAAAGTACCGGGACCGGAAGCGCACGCAGCAGCAGCGAGATCGACACCAGTGAGCGTGCGGGCAACCTGCTGTACTGAAATTCTCGTCGCCGGCCGAGGATCACGCAGGTTCGCGGCCCGATCTGCCCGCGTCAGGGCCTTCCGTCGAACGCGGTCGCCAACTCGAAGCGCAGAAAACTTGATCACCGCATGCGATCAGGCTACCCGTTAGCTATTCGCTAGATCGCCTGCGGAATGGCGACTTGGGACTGGCGTGCGCCCGGTTACCTACATGCGCCGCCTCTGCAGAGATGGGCCTGATTGCTCGGTTTGCTTCCTACATAGAGCGTTTGCAGCAGACGCTGCTCTACTTTGAAGCGTGCCACGTCCTCCAGTTTGACACAGGAGCTGCCAATGCGCGTTCTGCTTTTCATCCTGTTGGTACCGCTACAAGGCCCGGCTGTATTGCATGCGGCTGCCATTCACGACGCAGCCAAGAAGGGCGATGTCGCGGGGATCACAGCGGCGCTTGATACAGGCGCCGCTGTCGATGAGGGCGACAAGGGCGCGACACCACTCTTTCTTGCGGTCAGGGGCGGGCATCTTGAGGCAGCAAAACTGCTCATAGAACGCGGTGCTGACCCTAACGCCGCCCCGTCGCCGCTCTTGGGTCCTGCCCTCATGCCGGCTTTGGCAAAACGCAGGATCGATTTGATCGAAGTGTTGCTTAACGCAGGAGCAGATCCGAATTGGCAGGGCAATCGCGAAGCCGCCCTCCACATCGCCGTCAGATCCGATTGCCTCGACTGCGTGAAGGCACTGGTCGAGGCCGGCGCGGATGTGAACGCGAAGACGAAGGATGGCAAGACACCACTCCATCTTGCAAAATTCAGGGGGCAACAGGACGTTGCCGACTACCTCCTCTCACAGGGCGTCGTCGTGCCCGAACCCGCCCCGATTTCCATGAAACTGGCCACGGCCGATGCTGAGAAGGGACGAAACGTCTTCGACCGCCTCTGCCGCAGTTGCCACAGTGTGGAACCAATGGGCGGGAAGCGAACGGGTCCGAACCTGTGGGGCGTCGTCGGCCGCGACAAGGCATCTGAGACCGAGTTCCGATACTCGGTCACCTTGCAGGATTGGGCGGGTGTCTGGACCTTCGAGGACCTGAACAAGTATCTGCTTGAGCCCATGGTGACGACACCCGGCGTCTACATGGAGGTGCCCGGTGTTCCCGACGAAACTGAACGAACAGACCTTATTGCCTACTTGCGCACACTCAGTGAGGCGCCGATCCCGCTACCCTGGGAACTCGCTCAACAGTGGGAGCCACGGCTGGGCGGCCGTGGTGCCGTTAAGCCCCGCAGACCGGACGGCTGTTTGATCTCAGCTCAGACATTCGCCGTCACTTGATCAAAGGTCCGATCAGGACCCGATGCGGCGGTTCAGGGCACCCAAGGCGAAGGCCCGGACGATCCGCAGGGCAGCTATTGGCCAATGCGGGTCGCTGCGCCAAGCATGAGTGTCCGCTCTGGGAGGGCCGCGGGCTTTCGTCGCCTTCATTGCCCGGAAGTCGAAGAGCGAACCAGATTTGGCAAGCCGATGACGCCGCTTCTCTTGACTGGCGGTCAGTCGGCCAGAAAACCGGGCATCGCGCCGGTCAGGAAGATGAGCAGCGGCACAGGGGAGACCGCGACCGCAGTCGCAATCACAAAGCCAGTGAAGGTGAACAGCCGGCTCATGCCGGACAGCATCGCGATTCCGCCCCCGCCTCCCAACAATGCGTTGCCAGGAAGATTGAAGAGCAGGGCCAGCGCGAGGTAACGAAACCGCAGGAGCAAAGGAACAATGCGTCCCGGTGATGCGCGCAGCAGCCAAGGGAGCCGATCCCGAACGTCGAGTGAGTGAACCTCTTCGAGTTTACGCGCTGCGCGCTCAAGTCGTACTGCTGAAAGCCCGGCGATGATAGTGCGCTGCGGAACAAGCCTGCCTGCGAGGAAACTCAGTGCGAGGGCGACCACGGTTGTTCCATAGACCAGCGGTACGATGGGGGGGCCAAAGATGAGCATGAGCGCAAGGCCGATTTCCATGCCGGGAACGAATGGCAGCATCATGCAGATCGCGTAGACCACCACGGCGGTCATGATCATTCGATGCACGGCTGGTTCGGTGCTGGGCGTCAGATGGGGGACAAACCGCGAGGTAAGCCATTCGCCGACCAGGTTGGCCAGGATAATCAGGCTCGCAAAGGCTGCGATCTTGATGACGAGGTTTAGTAGCCGACCCGGCCTGATCGCGGTTCCTTGACCCATATCAGTCGGATCCGCCTGGCGCCGGGGCTTGGGGGGAAAGCTCACCCGATATTCGGTGCTCGGCCTCGACGGTCCAGTACCAGCGCTCTCGCGTCCAGCGCATCGTTCCATCCAGCTTCCCGTCTTTCACGGTGCCTTGCCATTCCATAATCCCATCCGTGGGGCTGTGAAGGACCGCCTGAAACTCGATCGCATCCGGTTCTCCTCGCACCCAGTAGGGTCCCGGGACAAAACCGTAGCGTTCGCAGATCTTCGAAGAAAACATGCCGTCCGCAAAGAAAAGCTGGTCAAGGAGGGGGTCGGTCGGGCTGGCATCAGCTTGTCGAACGATGCCGGCATCGAAGGTCTGCCCGTCCAGCGGCGCAAGCGAAGCCGCCTGTGGTGCTTGCGTGATCGCTTGCGCAAAGGAAGGTGGGGCCAGTCCAGCGGCCATCAACGCAACAATCAGTGCGAGACGCGGCGCGGCGGACATGCACATCGCTTCAGTCGCCCCTGTGGTGACCCGACTAGCAAGTTGCCATCAAGCCACCTCCCGTCGTCGATTTCAAGGGGAGCGAACTCGCCGTGCTTCGTCCGAGCAAAGACGCAGCACGACGATCCGCTCAGGGTCGGTGTTTTGATGTACTGCCGGCGTGCGCTCCGTTTCCGGTCAGGCCGCCTGTAGCCGGATGTCGGCGAGCGTCAGGGGCGGTCCGACGATTTCGAGCTCGTTCCGGATCGCTGCAGCCGACACCAGGGCGATTTCTTCCGGTAAAGGCGCACGTGGAAAGCCGGCCCGGTCAGCGGGCAACGGGTCTGATCCTTCGCGCACGAAGCGCTCGAATTCGGGCCCGACTGTCATGACCAGGGCCCGGGCGCCGCCTTCCGAAACCACGATGAAGCGGTGCGGAACGCCCTTCGGCGCCCTCAGAATGTCGCCGGGCCCGGCAGTGATCAGATCGCCATCGACCTCGATGCGAAGCGAACCGGTGAGGATATGGAAGAACTCGTCCTGGTTCAGGTGGATGTGCAGCGGCGGGGCATAGCCGAACGGCAAATGGTGTTCGATCACGGACAGCCCGTCGGGCTCGCCTTCATGCGACAGCCGGATCGTCGCGATCGAGCCGCAGAAGTTGAGCGGCGCATTGGTGGTGTAGGTGGTCATGGCAGGTTTCCTTTTGGGGAGTGGTTCAGGGGTTAAAGGGAACGGGCGGGTCAGCCGCCGGGCGGAATGACCCGCATCACGAACGCGGTCGGCATTTCACCGGGCCCGAACGGCCCGGGCACCTTGTTCGAAACCGGAGGGAGAGACTTGAGGTAGGCCGCGATTGACTTGGCATCCTCAGGCGTGAAGTTCGCGTAGCCCATCCACGGCATCGCCGGGGCCAGTGTGCGCCCATCGGGACGCACGCCGGTTGTGAACGCGGCTACGATCTCTTCCTCGGACCATTCTCCGAGGCCGGTCTCCACATCCGGCGTCAGGTTCGGACCATGGAAGATGCCGAGGCCGGGGATCTCGAAGCCGACCTCCGAGCCGGCAAGGGCGCGCTCGAGGTCGGGCTGCCCCTGGAAATGCCCGGGCGTATGGCAATCTCCACATCCCGCGACGGAAACGAGATAAGCGCCACGCGCGATGGTTGCCTCGTCCGCGGCACGCCGAGAAGCCAGGCGCCACCGCAAGGACAGAGGACAGAAGAAGGAAGCGAAGGTCTTGCATGATCGTTGCCCCATAGTTGGTTGGTGCAGCGTCACTAGACGGAAGTTGGGACTCGCGCTTCCTACAGGCTTGCTAAGCGTTGGTCTGCAATCCTAAAAGGTTCCTAAACGCTGGGGATGGGATGATCTCGGGGTTTGACGACACGCTGATCGCATTGATCGAGGCGCATCCCTCGATCATCGTCGGCACCTGCGACCGCGCGCTTGTTCCAACCATGTCCCGCGGTTTCGGCGCACGGGTGATCGACCGCGGTAAGGCGCTGGATGTCCTTGTCTCCCGCTGGCCGGGCCGCGGCACGCTGGCCAACATCGAGGCGACCGGCCGGGTCGCCACGACCTTCACCGCGCCGGAAACCTTCGACGCATACCAGATCAAGGGCCGGGTCCTTGAGTGGGGGGAGTGTACGGCAGAGGATCTTCAGCTTGCGGCAACTACACGACGGTGATCCGCGAGCGGATCACCCGGCTCGGCGAACCGGACGACATGGTTCGGGTGGTTTTCGCGGCGCACGGTCTTTACCGGGTGCGCATTGTCCCGGAGGCGATCTTCCTGCAGACACCCGGCAAGAACGCGGGACAGCGCATATGAACACTCGGCAGCGCCCGCTACTTGCCGACCATTGGGAGTGTTTTGAAGGCGTCGTGCCGTCGGTCGTGGTCACGGCGTCGCGGGACGGCACTCCGAACGTCTCCTACATCAGCCACGTCTACTACATCGACGAAGACCATGTCGCCTTGTCGAACCAGTTCATGTCAAAGCTGGTGCGGAACGTCATGGAGAACCCGAGGCTGCAGGTCGTGGTGGTGAACTCGGTCACCGGCGTGCAGTTGATCCTGGACCTGCTCTTCGAACGCGCCGAAACTTCCGGACCCCTCTTCGACACGCTCGCCACGCTGGTGACCGCCGTTGCTTCGCATCATGGCATGGACCATGTGATGCGCCTGCGATCGGCCGACGTCTACCGCGTGCTTGCGGTTGAGGTCCAAGGCTTCGAACCTGGCGCTGCCGATGCGCCGGAGCCGCGGCATCCGCGCCATGACACGCTGGCAGCGGCCATTCCCCTGACCCTGTCGCTTGCACGTGTTGATGATCTCGATCAGGCCATCGATCAGGTGCTGAACGGTTTGGTGGACCAGCTGCGCATTCCGCATTGCATGGTGTTTCTGGCCGATCCGGATCGCCACACTCTGACGGCCATCGCAAGCCGCGGCTACAGCCGCCAGGGAGCCGGAGCCGAAGTCCGCTGGGGCGAAGGCGTGATCGGTATGGCGGCCGAACGGGCGCTCGCCTTGCGCTTTTCCTGCGTCGGGCGAAACTTCCTCTACGCTGACAATGTCAAGGCAGCGGGGCAACTCAGCCTCGACCCTTCACGCGTTATCCCGATGCCGGGGCTCGATGCACCACAAAGTTTGCTCGCTGTCCCGATGATCGCAGGCGGCGACGTCAGAGGCCTCATCTATGCTAAATCCAAGGATCGTCTTGCCTTCACCCCCACCGACGAAAAGGCCGTCAGCCTGGTCGCGGCGCAGCTGGCGGCGATCGTAGCTCGGGTCGAATCCTCGCAGGAGCTTGATGCCGCGCGATCCGCTTCCGCAACCGTGGCGCAGCCAGTCCGCGCCAATGGCAAGGCCATCCATCTCCAGCGCTTCGCCTATGACGACAGCGTCTTTATCGGCCACGACTATGTCATCAAGGGCGTCCCCGGTCGGTTGCTTTGGCGGATGCTGCAGACCTATGACCGAGAGGGGCGGCGGGAGTTCACAAACCGGGAGTTTCGGCTGGATGCAACGCTGAAGCTCCCCGACTTCAAGGACAACCTTGAATCGCGCCTGCTTCTTCTGTCGCGTCGCCTTGCCGAGAACGCGTGGCCGGTGCGCATCAAGCGCAATGGCCGGGGCCGGGTGCTTTTGGAGGTCGACGGGCGACTTGTGCTTGAGGAGCGGTGAAGCGGGGTTCGTTTGTGAAGCCCGATCGCGAAGGCAACGGCAAACTTTTGTCTTATCGCGCAATGACCGCGCCGATCTGCGTTACCCTTACTCTCAGTTCAGGCGTGCAGCATTGCAAGATTGTAGGTCAATGAATCGCCGATCCCGGAGAGCGAAGCCGGATCACGAGATCAAAGTGACCAAGCCTGGGATCAAGAAAGCTATCCTGGATGGCGAAGCCAGCGGAACTCAAAGCGCACAACAGGACCGCCTGCGTCGCATCCGTGCGAGCAACCAACCGTGGCTTTTCGTCAGAGAAAGTTGCGAGGGCACGTAGACGAAGCTCCGATAGGTCCTCCTGTTGAACAAACCGCTCCAGGTCAGTCACGGTCCGGACGACCACTGCGCTAGAGTTGCCGTAATGGGCAAGCTCCAAGATCCATGGGAATGGCAGGCAGTCTGGAGGAAGGCTTGTTTTCATGCGTTCAGCAAACCACCGGGCGGTTAAGAAACCGTGAACCTCACGAGGCATTCCATGACCGGATATCCCGTCGATCTGTCGCAACCCGTGGACTGGGAACATGTTCCTCCCTGTCCGTTCGCCGACCCCGAAGTGATCCGCAAGCTGCCGTTCCGCGATGCGCCGCGCTGGCATGCGCTCGCCAAGTGCCGACACATCGGTCTCTATCGGCCGAACGCGCAGATCGCTACCTGGACCGCTCGCATCCTCACCTCTGGCAAGCTCTACCACCAACGTCGCATCGGGCCCGCCCTGGAAGAGCACCCCGGCGTCCTGACCTACGAGGAGGCACTGGCCACGGCCGTGACCTGGTTCAAAAGTGGGGGCATCCGGGAGGTCGCGAACCGCTCTGGACCGGTAGGGCGCACGACCACGCTGAACTTCTGCCCCATTGGAGATGTCTACACGGTCGGTTCCGCGTTGACCGATTACATCGCCTGGTCGCGCATCGCACGCTCGCCGGGCGGCCACTACAACAACCTCGTGCTCATCAACTGCCACTTGGCGAGTGAGCTTTTGTTCGTTCCCCTCGAGGAATTCTCCGGGCGCTATCTGAGGGACATCGCGCTTCGCGTTCTGGAGACGCCGCCCCATCATGGCTTCAGTCATGCCCAGCCCAGGGTGGTATCGGCCGAGCTGTCGCCCGAGGCACTGCGACGCCGCAAGAGGGTGTTCAACTCGCTGGTCACCATTCTGCGGGTGGCATTCCAGCACGCCTGGGACAACGGGCATATCGCATCGGATCGTCCATGGCGCTGCCTCAAGCGGATCGCCGTGGCTCCACCCGCCCGCACTTTGTTCCTCACGCGCGCGGAGTGCCGGGACCTGGTCGACAACGCCTCTCCAGCACTTGGAAGGTTGGTTCTTGCGGCCCTCTACTCCGGCTGCCGCGTCGGCGAGTTGGCCAATCTTCGGGTTTCCGATGTCGGGCACGAGGTTTATGGGCTCCACATCGCCGCCTTCAAGCGCAGTCCCGCACGCTTCGTCTTCCTGCCCGATGAGGGCATGGCCTTCTTTCTCAGCTGCTGTGAGGGCAAGGAGCCGGACGATCGCCTGCTTTTATCGGACAAGGGCAAGGTCTGGCACCACCAGCACACCAACCTCTTTCGTCGCGCGGTGAAGCGCGCCCGTCTCCCGCGCGAGTTCGTGTTCCACGGTCTGCGACACAGCTACGCCAGTGATCTCGTGCGTGAAGGCGTGCCACTCAGTGTCGTTGCCCGACAGCTCGGCCACACCGACACACGGACGGTGTCGGCGACCTACGGACATCTGGCCGAGCAGTTTCGCGAGGAGCAGGTGCGGACGCGGTTCTCGCCGCTGTCCGAGGCGTTCCAGGCCGTGGCAAGCGCCCGCCGGTCTCAGCTCGATGCGCTGTGGACGTCCGTCCATCGTGGCAACTGGCGAGGATATGGAGCTGGTGTGGATACGGCTCAGCGCCCGCGGCAGAGCTATGCGCGGACAGATCTGGGCGTGCTGGAGGCGTTCGGAGAAGGGGCAGGCCGTAACAACTAGACCGGTCCAGCGGCGTTGCAACAAGGCGGGCGACGGGCAAGCAAGACAAAGCGGGCTGATGCTTTGGGCGGCAGTGGCGGTCAATGCCGATCGGTTTGCTGCGGACCCCGTCCCGATCCTGCGGGACATCCGGCGGTCGGGCATACGTCGCTGCGAGCGGTTGCCGAGGAGCTGACGCGGCGAGGCATGCGGACCAGGCGCGGCGGGCGATGGTCGGTGTCGAACGTGCGGGGATTGTTGGGACGATTGTCGCGATGACAGGCTACTTTTATCCAGGAGCTTGCGCACGATCGAACTGGCTGTAATCGCGCGCTATCGCATAGATGGCGACTGCTTCAAGGCCATCTGTGCCAATGTGCTCCCCCATTATGTCATGGGCGGATGCACAGCCCTTTGTCGTTGCGAGGGAGATGAACTTGCCCGGGTGGTTCACACTTTCAAAGGCGGTGAATGACGGCGCCGCGATTGGGTGCCGACTGTAGATCGCGATCACATGCTGTCCGTCCCCTGTCGATGTCGATGAAGTTGCTATTTCCGGCTTGCCCGCTTCCCAGTGCCGAACCCTCTCGCCCACCCGGATACGGTAATTTTCAAAGTGTACATTGCGCCCTGCTTTCTGGGATCTGCGGTGTTCTGCATCCGCCCGCCAGCCTGCAATCGCCGCTTCGCTCTCCCATAGCTGATGGGACAAGAGCACGTCGGGATCGGCTAACGCGGTGTAGCGATCCAGGAATACAAGGCCCGAATGGTGCGCCAGGACGGGCTTGAGCCTGGCCACATGAGCGAAGTAGTGGGCAAGATGGCCTTCATGGGGACGCACTTCGAAGAACACCGCTTGCATGCTTTGTCCCTGTGGGATGGGTGCGTTCTGGTTGACAGGCCGCGCCCGCTTGTCTTTGCTACCCAAACTGAGAACAGCGAAACGCGTCTGACAAACGCTGGTCAAGCATTCAGCCGCGATACCTCCGCGAACACGCCACCACCTAGCCTGCTCAGTTCATCCGCGATCGCAGTTCGCCGTTGCTACAGTCTTATCCGAAGTTCGGTGCCGATCGAACGAAGTCCTCGTCCGCGTTGATTGCGGTCCACCACTCGAGCACACCTGGGATAGCGAGAACCTCGCCCGCGTCTGGCGTGAGTGACAGGTAAAACATCAGCGGTCCGAGCAGATAGTCGGCTATGCTGGGCTTATCTCCGGCGATCCAGGGTTTCTCGCCCTTGATCTGCATGATCAGCGCAAGAAGCGTGGTGGTATCCGCAAGTCCCTTTGCGCGGGCTTCCTCGTTCTTGCCTCCGACGAAATCGGGAAAGAGATGGTAGGCTGTTACCCCGCCCAGCATGGCGCCGTACCCGTAGCTTCCGATCAAGTTGATAACCTCAGTCATCCGGGCGCGGTCGGCGGCGTTTCCGGGGACCACGGAAGGCTCAGGCGATCGGTCGTCAAGGTAGCGGCAAATGGCTTCGGTCTCGCGCAAGCGAAGCCCGTCGATGTCGAGGACCGGTACCTTGCCAAAGGGATGGCGCATGAGGTGCTCGGGCGTGCGCGTCTCGCCCGCCAGCACGTTTACCGGGACTTGCTCGTAAGCGATCGCTTTCTTCGCAAGAATAATGCGCACGGTTCGCACATAGGTAGAACCGTCGAAGCCGTAGAGAACGGGAAGATTTGTCATGTGTTGCTTCCTTCAAAAAACTTTCGGGCGAGCCGTGTGGGAAGCCGGCCTTCGGCCCGCCAAGGTTTCCTCATCCACCGCAGAATGTCCACAAATGTGCTCTCAGAGAACTTCGCTTGAGTCATCTAGGGCGATCGCGGACGAGTTCATCCTGCGGGCGATGCGCGTCCGGCAGGGTGGGCGTTGGGGGGTGTCGAATGGACGGGCGCCGCTCGGCAGAACCGCCGAGACATGACGATGTCATCCGTATAATGTGGTGGGCGGTTGCCGAGACGGTACCTACGTCATCGTGGCCGCGGTACGGATTGTGATCAGGCAATTTGGCTGGGTGGAGGGAGACGAGCATGGAACGCTTCGACGGCCATGCGGTCGAGCTGCGTTGCCCGGATTGTGGGCGTGCGGTCTCGAAAACCATTGGCTGGCTGAAACTTCGACGTTCGTTCAACTGCACTTGGTGCGGAACGCTGATCACGATTGACCGGGAGAATTTCCTGGCGGATGTCGCGAAGGCGGAACAAGCCCTCGTGGACCTCGGGAAGCATTTTGGAAAGCCAAGTGGCTGACCGCTCGGCATCGCGCTAGTTGTTGGCGTCCGCAACTCGGAACGCGAACGAACGCGGCTTCAACAGAAAGATCGCCCATGACATTGTTCCGCGCCATCTACTCGTCGCAGCCCTTCGGTTTCGACGAAGGCATTCTGAGCAGCATTTTGCTGGATGCTCGCCGGGCAAATGTTCGCGACGACATCACCGGTGCCTTGATCTGCCGCGCTGACATCTACCTGCAGTGGCTTGAGGGGCCCGAGGACAAAGTCCGCAAGACACTTGAGCGGATCGAGCGCGATGATCGCCACGTGGACGTAAAGGTGCACTTTGCCGGGCCTGTCTCGGAAAGGATGTTCGGACGATGGGCCATGCTTGACGATCCGGCAGCATCCTGGATTTGGTCTCGCGCCGAGGTGGCCAACGGTGCGGCCGAGCGGGCGACGCCCGAGGAAGTGACGTCGTTCTTCATGTTGCTGCGCGATGCCAATTTGGAAGAATGAGCCCCAGGTCAGCGAACATGCGGGCAACGAGTTTCTGCGACCCTGAGGGAAGTTTGCTCGATGATTACGATCCGGCCAGTCCGGCGCCAGGATGTTCGGCCGCTCATCGGGCTTGAGGTCGCGCCCGAAGATGCGGCGTTTGTCGCGCCGAACGCGGTGACGCTGGCCGAAGCCCCGTACGAGACGGGAGCCCATGTCTTTGCGATCTGGTCGAACGACACTGCTCGTGGGGTTGGTGGCCGTGGTCGACAACCGCGATTACGAGTATCTGGGACCAGAGGACGACCCACAGTCGGCCTTCCTTTGGAGATTGATGATCGCGCGAGAGCATCAGCGGCAGGGCTTCGGACGGGCCGCCATGCACCAGGTGTTCGACTGGGTGCGCGCGCAGGGCTTGCCGCAGGTGTTCACGTCCATAGTTGACGGGAACACAGCAGCGTCCCGCTTCTATGAAAGCCTCGGGTTTGCCTTCACCGGGCGGAGTATTGAGGGCGAAGCGGAAATGCATTTGAAGTTCTCTGGTATCGCTCGTCAGTTCACAGAGTAGAACGCCTCGGGCAATCTAGACCGCTCACCGTGAGAACGGTCGCGCCTTGTCGCGGCAGAAACACGAACCGAACTCGTACGGAGACAGTCATAACAGGTACGCTTGCTGCGTAGTGAGGCCAGCGACTGCCTACGTCAGCCGGCACTCGATGCACCATGGGCCCCTGATCGCGACTTGACACGGTCATCATCACAGGCGGCAGAATGAACCATAGAATGCTTTCGGCCGACGCAGGGGTGGCGCTTTGGCGGAGATCGACTTTCGCTCCTCTCTGGAGCCACAGGCCCGCAACTGCCGGGAGTTGGGGTCGCCATTCATGGCACGATTGATGCTGCTTCTCGAAGCGCGGCTTTCGGCGGGAACGCCTTTGTCAGACCGCCTACTCGATTGGCCGGGTGATACGACCAACACCGGCGCCAATGTTGCGCTGCGCCTTGCCGGTGGGTTGCACGCTCTCGTCTTGGCCGGCCAGGACGCCGATCTGGTGGCCGCCTATCCACCGAACATGGTGTCGGACGACGCCCTTTGGCACGCCGTGGATGGCGCGCTGCGGCGCCATGCCGATGCTTTGGATGCCGCGCTCGACCAACCGCCGCAGACCAACGAGGTCCGACGCAGCGCGACGATCATTGCAGCAGCCCAGACGCTCGCGCAGCGCTTCCCAATTCCATTCGTCGTGTCCGAGATCGGTGCCAGCGCCGGGCTCAATCTGAACTGGGATCACTATGCGCTGAGATTGGGCGCGCACCGCTACGGACCTGAAGGCGCACCTGTCACTTTGGTGCCGGATTGGCGTGGGTCCCTGCCGCCGTCCGGGCCAACGCCGGTGGTTGTCGAAAGACGGGGGATTGATCTGGCTCCGATCCGGCCCGATGACCCCCCGGAGCGTCTGCGTCTCCTGTCCTACATTTGGCCCGACCAGGTCGAGCGTGTGGAACGAACACACGCAGCCCTTACCTTACCACCGGCACCTGTGGATTGCGGTGACATGTATCCGTGGTTGGCCGAGCGCCTCGCTGAGCCGAGGACCGGGACACTGCATCTCATCTTCCACACTCTTGTGTGGCCCTATGTCTCGACTAAAACTCAAACTTTGTGCAACGCCTTGTTCGATGCCGCCGGAGCGCGCGCCACGGAGGCCGCACCGCTTGCGCGCTTCTCAATGGAGCCGACCGAGGATCGTTCCAAGGCCGACTTGCTGCTTACATTTTGGCCCCGCGGCGACACGGTTCGGCTTGGTTCGGCAGGTTTCCACGGGGAATGGGTTGAGTGGACGGCACCGACTGAACTCACGTAAACGGTGCTCGAACGGAAATTGCCGTTCGACTGGGGACTCTGACAAACCCCGTTTACCTTTTGGTAAAGTTTTGGGAGCTTTGCCGAGGTTGAGGTCGAACACCGTCAGAACAGCTATTTTTCCTTTGTCTTCCGCCAGGCCTCGTACTCACCCCAGGCATCGGCGTGCAGCGGGTAGTAGCGCTGCAGCGGCGCGCCCTGCATCAGCTTCTCGCGCGAGAAGTCTTCCCACTCTGGTGGATGCTCGCGCTGCTTCGATCACCTCGTTCGGCCAGCGCCACCGGCACGCACGACCGCGCCGTCGTCGTCGGCCACGATGATGTCGCCGGGGATCACGGTGACGCCGCCGCAGGCGATCGGCACGTTGACGGCAAAGGGCATCAGGCCGGTCTGCGTGTGGAAGTTCGGCGTCCAGCCGCGGATCCACAACGGCAGGTCGAGCTTCTCGAGGTTGGGCTAGTCGCGCAGGCAGCCGTCGATGACCATGCCCGCGCCGCCGCGGCCCTTGAAGTAGGTCGACATCATGTCGCCGAAGACGCCCGCCGTCATGTCGCCGCGCGCATCGACCACGACCACGTCGCCCTCCTGCACGTGGTAGAGCACATGGCGGTGCAGCTGCTTCTCCGGGTCGGCATATTCGCCCTCGCCGTAGAGGTCCTCGCGCTTGGGCATGAACTGCAGCGTCAGCGCCGGCCCGACGATGGACTTGCCCGGGGTTCTAGCGCGACCGGCCCCTGCATGTGCGGATTGCGGATGCCCATGTGGCCGAGCGTGCCGGCGACGGTGGCGGCGCCGATGCTCCTAGAGCGCCTCGATCAGGTCTTTGGGCGGGCGGGTGATGTCGTGCGTAGTGGGTCATGTGCGGCTCCTTGCGAGAGATCTACCAGTTGGTGACCGATCCGTCGCGGCGGCGCAGGTGCGGGGCTTCCCAGAAGCGGAAGCTCTGCTTCGCGCACGCGCGTCCTCGTTCGACCTCGACGCCGAGGCCCGGGCGCATCGCCGACCGGATAGACGGCGCCGTCGAGCCGCGGCTGCACGGGGAAGATCGTCGGCATCGTCGAAGCCCGAGATGTCGCCTCGGCGTCGCGCGGGTCTCGAGCCAGGCAGAAGTTCGGCACGGCGGCGGCGAAGTGGATCGTCGCCGCCGTGCAGATCGGGCCCGAGCGGATTGTGCGGCATCAGGTCGACATAGTGCGCCTCGCGACCAGCCGGCGACCTTCATCGCCTCGGTGAGGCCGCCGACATTGCAGACGTCGATCCGGTTGAACTGGTGGATGCCGCGCTCGATGTAGGGCAGGAACTGCCACTTGCGAGGCGAACTCCTCGCCGATGGCGAAGGGCATGTCGGTCATCCGTGCGCAGCGCCTCGTAGGCCTCGGGCGTCTCGTCGCGGATCGGCTCCTCGAGGAAGTCGAGCGTGCCCGACGGCATCTTCTGGCAGAAGCTCGCGGCCTCGGCGACCGACAGGCGGTGGTGATAGTCGATGCCGAGCGACGACGCCGTCGCCCAGCGCCTCGCGCGCCTTGATGCAGCACGTGGCCGGTCGCGGCGATGCTGTCGCGCGGCTCGAAGATGTCCGTTGCTGTCTGGCCGACGGGGAAGAGGCGGATCGCGTTCCAGCCGCGCGCCATCAGCTCGCTGGCGCCTGCTGGCGACGATCTCCGTCCGGCGTCGTCGCCGGTGCGTGGCGAAGGTCGGGATGCGGTCGCGCTGCTTGCCGCCGAGCAGCTCGTAGACCGGCACGCCGAGCGCCTTGCCCTTGATGTCGTGCAGCGCGATGTCGATGGCCGAGATCGCCGCCTGCAGCACGCGGCCGCCCTCGAAATACTGGCTGCGGTACATCTCCTGCCAGAGCGCGCCGATCCGCATCGGGTCGCGGCCGATCAGGAACTCGCGGTAGTGCTCGATCGCGCCGACGCACGGCCTTCTCGCGGCCCGACAGGCCGCTTTCGCCCCAGCCGAAGATGCCCTCGTCGGTCTCGACCTTGACGAGCAGCTGGTTGCGGATGCCGACCCAGACGGGATAGGGCGTGATGGCGGTGATCTTCATCGCCTCAACTCCACGTCCGGTCCCAGGAGTGCTCGTCGTCCCAGCGGTCGGTCGGCTGCCAGATGCCCGTGACGCCGGGTTGCAGATGCTGCATCAGCAGGTCGTCGTTCAGGTCGTCGATGCCGAGACCCGGCTTGTCGGTCACGGTGATGAAGCCGTCCTGCACGATCGGCTTCGGCAGGCCGATCTGGATATCGTCCCACCACGGCACATCGACCGAGTGGTACTCGAGCGCCAGGAAGTTCTCGGTCGCCACGGCGACATGCGCCGCGGCCATGGCGGCGATCGGGCTTTCGGCCATGTGGATCGCCATGGCGACGCCGTGATCCTGCGCCATGTCGCCGATCTTCTTGGTCTCGAGGATGCCGCCGCGAGGTCAGCAGGTCCGGGATGGATCACCGAGATGCCCGGCCTTCAGCAGCGGCTCGAACCCTTCCTTCAGGTAGATGTCCTCGCCGGTGCAGATCGGGACCGTGGTCGCCTGCTGCAACTGGCGGTACTGGTCGGTGTACTGCCAGGGGATCACGTCCTCGAGCCAGGCCGGGGTGTATTTCTCGATCCGCCGCGCCAGGCGGATGCCGTCCTGCAGGCGATGTGGCCGAGATGGTCGATGGCCAGCGGCACCTCCGGCCGATCACCGCGCGCACCTCGGCGATGTACTGCTCCAGCAGGTCGAGGCCCTTTTCGGTGAAATGCAGGCCGGTGAAGGGGTGCATGACGTTCTGAGCGTCGTAGATCGCGTTGCGCTGGCGGCGCTCCTCCAGCGTCTTGGGCCGCATGCTGTCCGACATGGTGGCGGAACGGCTCCAGCGCGCCGGCAGGCGCCACGACGGCGCCCGGGCACGTCGGCGATCTGCATCAGGCCGAGGTCCATCTTCAGGAAGGTGAAGCCCACGTCCATCCGCGCCTTCAGCCGCTTGCCCATCTCGGTGCCGCTGGGGCGGTCGGCATCGGTGTCGCAGTAGATGCGGACCTGGTCGCGGAACTTGCCGCCCAGCATCTGGTAGACCGGCACGCCATAGGCCTTGCCGGCCAGGTCCCACAGCGCGATCTCGATCGCCGACACGCCGCCGCCCTGCCGCCCGTGCCCGCCGAACTGCTTGATGCGGCGGAACAGCCGGTCGATGTCGCAGGGGTTCTCGCCCAGCAGGCGGATCTTCAGCATCAGCGCATAGGTGGCGCTCGCGCCGTCGCGCACCTCGCCGAAGCCGACAAGGCCCTGGTTGGTGTAGATCTTCAGGAGCGCCGAGCGGAACGGCGCGCCGGTGATCTCGGCGACGCGCAGGTCGGTGATGCGCAGGTCGGACGGGCGGGACTGGGTGCGGGTGTGGTTCAGCAATTCGTCGGCGTCGTCGGGGCTGGCGCATGTTCGGGTCCGGGTCTCAGGCGGTAAGGGCCATTTGGGTTTCGCCGTCGAACAGGTGCAGGCGGTTCTGGTCGAAGCCGAGCCAGACGGTCGTGTCCGGCCCGCACCGGCACGTCGGGGGGAAGGCTGACGATCACGATGGCCCCATCGACATGGACCTGCACGAAGGTCACGTCGCCGGTCGGCTCGACGGTGTAGACCCGCCCCGGCACGGCACCCGTCGCGGGGGCTGTCATGCAGCGCGATGGTGCTGTGCCGCGCACCGAGGATGACCTTGCAGACGTGGCCTTGCGGGCCTTGCGGCGCGTTCGCGGCCGACAGCGGCAGCTCCCAGCCGTCGCCCGCGAGCAAGGTCCCGTCCCCCTGCACCTCGCGCCGCAGCGGCACGAGGCTCATCGCCGGAGCAGCCGACGAAGCTGGCGACGAAGGTGTTCACCGGATGGTCGAACACCTCTTTCGGGCTGTCGTACTGCTGCAGCGACCCGCCGTTCATCACGGCCATCTTGTCGGCCATCGTCACGGCCTCGAGCTGGTCGTGCGTGACGTAGATGATCGTGGCCTTCAGGTCCTGGTGGAACCGCTTCAGCTCGGTGCGCATCTGCACGCGCAGCTTGGCGTCGAGGTTCGACAGCGGCTCGTCCATCAGGAAGACGCGCGGGTCGCGCACCAGCGCGCGGCCCAGCGCCACGCGCTGCTGCTGGCCGCCCGACAGCTCGCGCGGCTTGCGCTCCAGCAGGTGGGTGATGTCGAGCACCTTGGCCGCCTCGGCGCACCTTGCGCGTCGATCTCGTCGCCCGGCAGGCGTGCGCATCTGCAGCGGGAAGGCGAGGTTCTTGTAGACCGTCTTGTTCGGGTAGAGCGCGTAGTTCTGGAACACCATCGCGATGTCGCGGTCCTTGGGGTCGAGGTCGTTGACCACGCGGTCGCCGATGCGGATATCGCCGCCCGAGATCGGGATCAGCCCGGCGATCAGGTTCAGCGTCGTGGTCTTGCCGCAGCCCGACGGGCCGACCAGCGCCACGAACTCGCCATCCTCGACCGTGAAGGACACATCGTCGACGGCCGAGACCGCGCCGTAGGTCTTGACCACGTTTTCCAGAACCACTTGCGCCATCGGTCGCCTTTCAGGGGTATCGGACGTTCAGGACTTCACCGCGCCTTCGGTCAGCGCGCGGACGAAGTATTTCTGCAGGACCAGGAACAGCACGACGACCGGCACGCTCATCAGGAACGTCGCCGCCATCAGCCCCGGCCAGTCGGTCGCGAACTCGGCAAAGAAGCGCTGGATGCCGACGGGCAGGGTCAGCTGGTCCTGCCGGTTCAGGAAGGTCAGCGCGTAGACGTATTCGTTCCACGCCCCGATGAACGAGAAGATCGACGGTGGCGATGATGCCCGGCATCGACAGCGGCATCACGATCAGCAGGAACGCCTGGAACCGTGTCGCGCCGTCGATCCGCGCCGCCTGTTCGAGCTGGATCGGGATGTTGTCGTAGAATCCCTTGAGCAGCCAGATCGACAGCGGCAGGCCGAAGGTCAGGTAGGTCAGGATCAGCGAGCCATGCGTGTCCGACCAGGCCGATCCAGCGCATCAGGATGAAGAGCGGCATCAGGAACACGACCGCCGGGAACATGTTGCGCAGCAGCACGGCAAAGAACAGGAACGTCCGCCCCGGGAAGCGGAAGCGCGAGAAGGCATAGGCCGCCGGCACGGCGACGACCACGCCGAGGATCGTGGTCGCCAGCGAGACGTAGAGGCTGTTCCAGATGTAGCGCAGGAAGTCGCTGCCCGACTGGGTTCGTGGGGTCCAGAAGCCGCGTATAGTTCTGCAAGCGTCGGCTCGGTCGGCCACCATTGCGGCGGATACTGCATCGCCGCGAACTGGCTCTTGATCGAGGTCAGCAGCATCCAGACCATCGGCAGGACGGTGAAGAGCAGCAGGAACAGACAGGAAGATCCGCCCCGCCCAGCGCCAGCCGTCGACGCGTGCCGTTCGTGCGGCGTCGCGCGGTCATTCCGGCCCTCCCTCGGTCGCCGCGCGTCAGCGCCTGGACGTAGAAATAGCCCAGCGCCATCATCACGATGAACAGGATCACCGAATAGGCCGAGGCGACGCCCCAGCGCTGCCGCCCGAAGGCGATCTGGTAGATGTGGGTGATCCAGATGTCGGACGCGCCCGCCGGCCCGCCGCCCGTCATCATCCAGGGGATGATGAAGGAATTGAAGTTCGCCACCATCAGCAGCAGCACCGTCACCATCGACACGCCCTTCAGATGCGGCATGGTGACGTGCCAGAACCGCTGCCAGGCGCTGGCGCCGTCCACCTGCGCCGCGCGCAGCAGCTGCTCGGGCACGGTCTGCAGGCCGGCCATCAGCATGATCATGGCGAAGGAGAACTCCCTCCAGATGTTGACGACGATCAGCGAGGGCAGCGCGGTATGGATGTTGTCGAGGAAGTTGATCGGCTTGTCGGTGATGCCAAGCTGCACCGACAGCGCGCCGATCACGCCGAAATCGGAGTGGTAGAGCCACTTCCACAGATAGGAGGCGGCCACGGCGCTGATCACATAGGGGATCAGCAGCATCGCGCGCAGCACGCCGCGCCCGGCAAACTCGCGGTGCAGCGCCAGCGCCGCGCCAAGACCGAGCAGGAAGGCGAAGAAGGTCGAGGCGACCGTCCAGATCAGCGTGTTCAGCGTGACCGTCGCAGAAGGCAGGCGCTGGTCAGGATGGTCGCGTAGTTGTCGAGCCCGACGAAGATCTTGTCGCGCAATCTGCAGGCTGGGCGGGGTTTTGAAGAAGCTCAGTGTCGATCGTGTAGTAGATCGGATAGGCGATCACGACCAGCATCACGACCAGCGCGGGCAGCACGTAGAGATAGTCGGCGCGGTGACTGATGATCTGCCGCAGCAGCCCGTCGCTTGCGGCGCAGGTGGCTCTGTGCGCGACGGCGCGGCCGTCGCCGGTGTCGGATGCTCACGGGTCATGCATGGGCCTTTCAGGCAGGGTGTGCCGGCGAACCGGCAGCGATCGCTGCCGGTTCTCGTGAGGCGGATCTCGCGGCCGTTCACATGCCGCTCAGCAGCGCTTCGACCTTGGCCGCCGCGTCGTCGGCCGCCTCGTCGACCGTCATCTTGCCGGTCAGCGCGTTCTGCAGCATGTCGGGCACGATGATGTTCATGATCTCGGGCGCTTCCGGGATCACCGGGAAGGGGATGCCGTTGGGCAGCATCGAGGTGGTCACGTCGAGGAACTTGATCGTGTCCAGCCGTTCCTTCATCCACTCGGTCTGGAAGCCGCGCAGGTTGCCGGGGTTCGAGCCGACCCAGGCGAGCTTGGTCGACCATTCCGGGCTGGTCCAGAAGCAGATGAGCGCCTTGGCCGCCTGCTCGTCCAGCCCGCCGTCGACATACTCGTCCTTGACGATGTGGATGTTCGAGCCGCCGAACACCACGGCGCGGCGCTCCGGGCCCTCGGGGATCAGGCCGTAGCGCATGTTGGCCACGACCTCGTCGGCGACTTCCTTGTCCGCGCCGGTGGCCTTGCTCGGCCAGGTCGACCATCTTGGCGTATTCGGACGGGTGGGCGATCATCATGGCCAGCTGGCCGGCGATGAACGGGCGCCTGGTTTTCGGCCTGCGTGTTGGTCAGCGCCGAGACCGGCACCGACTTGTCGCGCACATACATGTCGTAGGAGGCCTGCAGCGCCGCCTTGGCGCCGGGGCTGTTCAGGCCGACCGTCTTGTAGGTCGGGCGCGTCCGCGGCCTCGTCGAGCGCGGCGCCGCCATAGGCCCAGAGCTGCGGCATGAAGCGGAACGGCGTGTTGCCGGCGTTCTGCTTGGCCACCAGGCCGTAGCCGGCGATGCCGAGCTTGTCCTTGATCTGCTTGGAATAGGCGACGACGTCGTCCCAGGTCGCCGGCGGCTTCTCGCGGATCGAGCCCGGCATCGTCGAAGATCTTGGCGTTCCAGATGAAGCGCCATCGTCTCGTTGTTGGTCGGGATGCCGTAGGTCTTGCCGTCATAGGTCACCGACTTCAGCGCGCCGGGCCAGAACTCGGCGGTGGTATAGCCCACATCCTCGGGCTAGCAGTTCCTGCAGGTAGCCCTTGGCGGCGAACTCGACGCCGCCCAGGATCTGCAGGCGCACGACCATCGGCGCCGGCATTGCCCAGAAGCGAGGTGCGCAGCTTGTCGAGCAGGTCGTTGTAGTCGATGTTCTGCGCGTCGATCTCGATGTTCGGATAGGTCGGCCTTGAACGCCTCCCAGAACTCCTTGTCGAACTTCTTGGTTGATCTCGGGCTCGGCGTCGGTCGGGCCGGTATACCAGACCGTCACGCGGCCCGTGTAGTCGAGCGGCACCATCTCGGCGCATTCGGCCGCCGTGTCGAAGGTCGCGGTGCCGGCGATGCTCCTGACATATTCCGGCGACCACTTCGACAGGTCGATCGCCTCTTGCGCCGTGGCGACAACGGGGCTGACCGACAGGGCGATGATCACGCCCGCCCGAACGGCCGTCGACAGCCGTTGTCCTGCCCCGTGCGGGGCGTTTGTCCTTCTCATCCGATATCCTCCCTTTGGGTCGTCTGAAGGTCGACCGCTGGCCTCTTGCCGGGCTGTGGGCCGTGTGGAGTCGCAGTCGGCTTCCTTGTCTCTGGCCACCCCTTGCGACGTGTCAACTATGGCGCGAGCGCACAAGATGCGTCAAGAATAATGTATGATTTCTCATTTTAGCGTGTGAAATGACGGAAACGCACCTTGGCAAACCGGGCAGACCCGCGCTATGCAAGCGGCATGACCGCCGTTGATGACCTGCTTGACCCGCCTGCTGTCCCACCCGAATTACCCTGGGTGGCCGAAGACGGAAGCATTTGCCGGCGCATCCGCCAGGATATCCTCTCGGGCCGCATCATCGGCAACGACCGGCTAAAGGTTGCCGACCTCGCCGCGCATTACGGCACCAGCACCAATCCGGTGCGCGAGGCGTTGCAACAGCTGCGCGGAGAGGGGCTCGTGATCATTGAGCCCAATCGCGGGGCGCGGGTGCGCCTGATCGACGAGGCCTATATCCGCGACATCTACGAACTGGCGGCGCTGGTGGAGCCCTACCTGATGCGCTGGTTCGTGGGCATCTGCACCGATGACGACATCGCTCGGCTCGAACAGGTTCAACAGCAGATCGAGACGCTGAATTTCGCCAACTCGTTGCGGCACTCCAACCTCGACCAGCAGTTCCACCAAATCATGTACGAGCGCCACTACAACCGCATGACGGTAGAGCTGTGGTGGCGTAAGCGCACGATCCTGACGGGTGTCAACCGAGACCGCGGAATCTCGCGTCGCCGCCAGCGCGAGGTGATCGAGGAACATCGCGGCCTGATCGCTGCGTTGCGCGCCCATGACGAGGATCGCGCCGCTGCCCTTGTCGCCCAGCATGTGAAGGGCGCAGGTCGGCACATCATCGACTGGATGCGATCGGAAAGCGCGAACACGATCTGACAACGGGAACCGACGGCGCAGGGGAATGTCTTGAAGATAACCGACCTGAAATGCGGCGTGATCGGCAAGCATCCGATCGTGCGCATCGTGACGGACGAGGGCATCTCCGGCTTCGGCCAGGCCGAGGCCTACAAGCCCTATCTCAAGCCCTTCATCCTGCAATTCCGCGAGGCGCTGATCGGCGAAGACCCGACCGATGTGGAACGCTGCATGCTGAAGATCCGCAATCGCGGCGCCTTCAAGCCCTATGGCGCACCGGTCAGCGTGATCGAGCACGCGCTGTGGGACATCGCCGGCAAGGCGGCGGGCGTGCCGGTCTACAAGCTTCTGGGGGGCAAGGTGCGCAATCGGGTGCGAACCTACAACGGATCGCTGCGCCGCAAGCTGTCCTCCTGGACGCCCGAGGGGTTTGCCGAAAGCTGCCGCTGGATGATGGGTCTGCCCGAGGGGTTCGACATCATCAAGCAGGGCATCGGCTTTCACAGCCCGATGAAGGAAGTGCCGGGCTTCTTCTACGGCGAGGCAGTGCCAAGCAACTTCCACGGCTACTGCGACAGCGGCCCGCTGACCGAACGCAGCCTGGCGCTGATGGTCGATTGCGTCGCGGCGATGAAGGAGGTGCTGGGCGACAAGGTCGGGCTTGCGCTGGATTGCGGCCCCGGCTGGATGCCGGCCGACGCGCTGCGCTTTGCCCGGGCGGTCGAACGCTACAACGTCATGTGGTGCGAGGATATGCTGACCGGCGATTACTCCACCCATGTCAGCGCCCACACCTACCGCGACCTGACGATGCAGACCACGACGCCGATCCATACCGGCGAGCAGATCTATCTGCGCAACAACTTCCGCGAGCTGATCGAGACGCGGGCGGTGAACATCGTCGGCCCCGATCCGGCCGATGTGGGCGGGATCGCAGAGTTGAAATGGATCGCCGAATACGCCCACCTGCACGGCATCCTGATGGCCCCGCATGGCACCGGCAACGGCCTGCTGGGCCTGGGCGCGCTGATCCAGGTCTGCGCGACGCTGCCTGCCAACTTCATCGCCTTCGAGTATCCCTCGGGCACCGATCCCTGGTGGTACGAGATTGTCGAGGGGCTGCCGGACCGGATCGTGACGGACAGCATGATCGACGTGATCGACCGCCCCGGAATGGGCGTGGACCTGATCCCCGAGGCCGCGAAACCGTATCTTGCACCCGAGGACGCGGATTTCTTCAACTGAAGGGATAGGCTTACAGACTGTCGTTGGACAGGTTGCTTTGAAGCAGGTCCCACTCTGCATCCTGCATGCCGACCGTTTCTTGCGCGTTCGGGAAAGTGCCAGCCCTGACCTCTGAGCGGAATGCGGAGAACGCATGTATGCGCTCCGCCCTGATCTGCTGCCGCAGCGTTGCCATATCCCCAAACGATCGAGCGTGCCTTGGAACCGGCCCCTCACCGCATACATCCTCAGCGAACAGGAAGATCACATCGGCCCCTGCCCCTGAACCAAGCGAGACGGTCACAAGACCCGTTCGCGCAGTGATCTCCGCCACGAGGCGATCCGCGATGATCTCGCACTCGACAGCGAAGGCCCCTGCGTCTTCAAGGCGACGGAACCGGTGCCAGAGGCGAATGGCTTCCTCTGCTGTCTTGCCGACGCCGCGGGTCCGTCCGACCCAGGTCGACTTGCGAGGGACAAATCCGAGGTGCCCCATCACCGGGATATCCTCGGCGGCAAGCAAGCTGACGACGGAAAGCCGCCGGGCTGTGATGACCGCATCAGCACCGTCAGTCAGGGCACGGAATGCAGTGCGCAGGATCTCTTCATCCGTGATCGCTTCAGCAAAGCCCAGTGCGGCTGTGACGAAGACCTTTGCCGATCCTCGGCGGACCGCAGATACGTTCCTCGCCCGGCACAGGACCATCTCGATTCCGGCCAGCTCTGCCGCAGCCGCCTCCTCTTCCGTGTCGGCGGTGATCTGGACGTGACGCGCGGGTCGGCCCTTGCCTTCACGCAGCGATGCCACGGTGACGAGGCGTTCCGCGGGGCGCGCGGACCAGTCAAAGAGGCGCGCCATTACTTCGCCAGTTTGCGGGCATAGTAGTCGGGCGCGACCACGCCTGGCTTGTCGAACCACCTGGGCACATCGACGCCGGAGTAAAGCAGGATGTTGCCCCACGGATCGAAGGCACCAGTCCGGACAATGACCTTGGCCTTTGCAGCCATCTCGCCAAGGATCGCCTCATGGGTTGTCATGACATGCTCGGCATCTGGGAAAAGACGCTGGACGGTGGTCAGATAGTGGCGCGTTGTGGACGGGCAGCGTGTCCGCGTAGCTGACCTTCTCGGCGACGAAATCGCCCGCAATCGCGCCCAGAACGGTGGCGAGATCGGGAATGTCCTTTGCCAGCGCAAGGTCGATACGCCAGGCCGACCTAGGGATGGGAAACCCCGCATCGCAGACCAGCATGATGTCCCCGTGGCCCATCGAGGCGATGGCATGGTTCAACTCGGCGTTCAGGATAGTGCCGCGTTTCATTCTTGGTCCTTTCAGCTGTTCTCGAGGGCCAGCGCCTCGACGTCCGCGCGGCGACCCAGGGACGGGATGACGCCCAGTTTTGTGCAGGCATGCGCGCCGCAGGTCACCGCGAACCGGACGGCTGCGGGCAGGTCCTGCCCTTCGGCAAGCGCCGACGGCGAGCCCTGCGTTGAAGGCATCGCCCGCTCCGGTCGTGTCGGTCACCGCAACCGGCAGCGACGGAACCATGACATCCAGGCCGTCGCCCAGGATGAGGGCGCCTGCCCGGCCCAGTGTGACCACAACCGTTCCAACGCCGCGATCGCGCAACATGCCTGCCAAGACGCGCGAGGATCGTGGATCGTCGGGCGCCAGGCCGAGAAGAATGCGAAGCTCGCTCTCGTTCGGCGTCAGCACGTCAATGAGCGGAAAGATGGTTGGGGGGAGCATCTTGGCCGGGGCCGGATTGAGGATCGTGCGCGCGCCCGCCGCCCGGCCCAGTTCCATCGCTCGGATCGCCGCGGCCAGCGGAATTTCCAGCACCGTCATCACGACATCGGATTGCGCGATGCGCTCGCCCGCCGCATCGACCGCGGCGGCGTCCAGCGCTTCGTTCGCGCCCATGTCGAGGATGATGAAGTTGTTGCCTTCGCGATTCAGGATGATGAACCCCACCCCTGTCGCCCGGTCAGGAAGGGACCGGACATGCCGCGTGTCGACCCCCTCTGCCGCGTAAAGATCGGTGGCCACCCGCGCCAGCGCGTCTGTACCAAGGTAAGCCACGAGGCCGGCATCTGCGCCCAGCCGGGCTGCGGCCACCGCCTGGTTCGACCCCTTTCCCCCCGGTCCCATGTCGAAGTCCGATCCCAGAAGCGTCTGCCCGAAGATCGGCAGAGACGGCGTGCGAATGGTCATGCCGACTGCAAAACTGCCTACAACGGTAATCTTTGGTGCCATCGGCCTCTCCTATTCTGCGGCGTGCAGGCTTGTGCCGGTTGCGGCGAGCATGACCCGTTCTTCGGAAATCTCTCTGCCTGCGAGTTCCGCCGTGATCCGGCCCTCGGACATCACGATGACGCGTGAGGAATGCATGACGATCTCGGGCAATTCCGAGGAGATCATCAGGACCGCCAGGCCCTCGGCGGCCAGCGCCTTCAGGATATCGTAGATTTCGGCCTTCGCGCCCACATCGATCCCGCGCGTCGGCTCGTGCAGGATGAGGACGCGCGGCGCCGTGACCAGGCCGCGCGCCAGGATGATCTTCTGTTGGTTTCCACCACTGAGCGTTCCCATCCGCTGCGCGAGGCCAGACATCCGGGCATCGAGACGACGCGCATAGTCGCCCGCCGTACCGCGAACCTTGCGGCGCTCGATCCAACCCAGCCGCGAGAAGCGCGAAAGCGACGCCGAAACCACGTTCTCGGCCACGCTCATCGCGAGCAAGCGCGCCGCCCCGCGCTACGGTCCGCGGGGATCAGGGCAAGGCCCGCTGCGATCGCACCGGCCGGGTTCATCTGTGGCAGCGTCACCCCGGCGACCTGGACCGTACCGGAGCGCGGGACCAGCCCGAAGATCGCATCCGAGAGCGTGTCCTTGCCCGAATCCGGCAGGCCTGCCACGCCAAGGATCTCGCCCGGGAAAAGCTCGAAATCGATCCCCTCGAACTGCCCGGCAACCGACCAGAGCGTTGACTTGCAGGACCGGCACCGGCCCGGGGCGTGCAGCTGTCAGAGCTATACTGGGCTGCGGCATCGAGGTTCCGTCCCACCATGGCGGAGACCAGCATGGGCACGTCGGCCGAGCCGATGTCCTCCAGCGTCACGACGTGACGGCCATCGCGCAGCACCGTGATCCGGTCGGCAAGCCGCAGGACCTCGTCGAGGTGGTGAGAGACATAGACGATCGACACGCCCTTCGTCGCGCAGCGCGCGAATGACCTCGAACAGCTTCTCGGATTCGCGCGGGGACAGGGCCGAGTTCGGTTCGTCCAGGACCAGCACGCGCGCCTCCAGCGATATCGCGCGAGCAATCTCGACCAGCTGCATCTGCGCGACGGTCAGGCGGTGGACGGGCGTGAGCGGGTCGATTTCTGGCATCCCGAGACGTGCCAGCAGACCGCGTGCGGTCGCAGCGGCGGCGGTCCGGTCAAGCCGTGAGAGGGCGGGCACACGGGCCAGAGCCGTCAGCATCACGTTCTCGCCGACGGTCATGTTCTGGCACAGCGACAGTTCTTGAAAGACCACAGCGATCCCCATGGCCCGGGCGGCCTGCGGGCTGAGAATTCGTGTCTCCACGCCCGTCGATCGCGATTGCGCCGCTGTCCGGCTGCAATTCGCCCGCCAGCATGTTCATCAGGGTGCTCTTCCCCGCACCGTTCTCGCCGATCACGGCGTGTATCTCACCAGCCCTGAGATCGAGCGAGACGCTGGACAGCGCCTGCACGCCGGGAAACCCCTTCGAGACGGCGCGGATTTCGACGATGGGCGTCATGCTGTGGTTCCTGTGAGTGCCGGGGCGGGGGAGCACCGCCCCGGCAAGCACGTCAGTTCTTCACCTCGGCGATGTTGTCCTTGGTGTAGATGCCGACGCCCGTGTCGAGATTGTCGATCGTATCGCCCTTCAGGAACTTCACCAGAAGGTCGACCGCCTCGTAGCCCTGCCGTTCCGGCGCCTGGTCGATCGTCGCCTGGACAACGCCATTGCCAACCTGTTCGACAGTTTGATCCAGAAGATCGAAGCCGACGATCTTGACCGCACCCGTCTTGCCGCTGCGCTCGACCCAGCTTCCAGCCGCCGGCGTCGTGCAGCATTCCAGCGAGAGAAGCCCCGTGACGTCGGGATTGGCCAGCATCGCGTTTTCGATGGCCGCGTACATCTCTTGCGGATCGGACCCCGTGTTGACCGTCTGGACCACTTCGATCCCCGGGAAGGCTTTCAGTGCCTCGCGCGCTCCGCTTTCGCGGTCGAGCGACCATTGGGCGGCGGCATCGAGCGTCAGGATCATCACCTTGCCGTTCCCGCCGAGCGTATCGCCCATCAGCTTGCCCGCCTCGCGGCCGGATTGGACCAGATCCTGACCTGCAAAGACCAGGCGTTTGCTGTCAGGGTTGTCGGTGTTGTAGGCGATCACGGGAATGCCTGCGGCGATGACACGGTCGATCAGCGGCGCCAGGGCGTCCGTGGACACCGATGAGATGGCTAGGCCATCCATCGTATCGAGCAGGGTCTCGATCTCGCTGATCTGTCCGTCGGCATCCGACCCGACCGGACCGATGAACGTCGCCTTGACGCCGTCGGCGGCGTCGGCCTTTTCCACGCCCGCGCGGATGAACGGAGCGAACTCGTTCGAGACGTCATGATAGCTGACGAAGATGTTCAGCTCTTCACCCGCCTTGACCTTGGCGGCGATGCGCTCGGCGAGGGGAAAATCCTTCACGTTCACCGGGTCTGCGACAGCAAGACCCGGGGCGGCGCAGAATACGGCGAGAGCGGTGGAGATAAGCAGGCGTTTCACGTGTCGTTCCTCCCTTTTGGTTCTGGTGATTTGGGCTCTTCAGGCCCGCCGTGGCTGCGAGGTCCACTTGTCGATTGCGACGGCCACGACGATGACGAGGCCGATCAGGAATTCCTGCGCGAAGGGCGATACACCCGTCAGCACCAAGCCGTTGCGAAGCACGCCAATGATCAGAACGCCGAGGATCGTGCCCAGGATCGTGCCCTCGCCACCAGCGAGCGACGTTCCCCCGACGATGGTCGCGGCGATGACATCGAGCTCCAAGCCCGAGCCCGGTACGCCCGGCCTGTCCGCTGGGAAGGAAGGCCATGCTCAGAATGCCCGCGAAAGCCGCGAGTGTTCCCATCAGCGTGAAGGCCCAGATCTTGACGGCGTTGACATTGATGCCGGAGACCCGCGCAGCCTTGGCACTACCGCCGACCGCGAAGACGCGGAACCCGAAGCTTGTGCGCGACAGAAGCACCCAGCCGAGGGCGGCCACGATCACGAAGAACACCAGCTGCATCGGAATGATGCCGAACAGGTAGCCCTGACCCATGAAGGTAAACTGGTCCAACACCGCCGGATCCGCCCCGTTCCGCGTATTGACCGTAACGGGGCGACCGTCGGTGAAGATCAGCGCGGCCCCGCGGACCATGCTCAGCATCCCGAGCGTCGCAATCAGCGAGGGCAATCGGCCGTAAGTCGAAAGCAGCCCGTTGATCAGGCCGATCACGGAACCGCAAGCCACCCCGGCCAAGACCGCTGGCAGAAGCGGCACGCCCAGAAGAATGGTCATCCCGGTCGCGAGTCCCGCGAAGGCATAGGTCGACCCCACGGACAGGTCGACCTCGCCCGAAATCAGCACGAAGGTCATCCCAACGGCCATGATGCCCAGCAAAGAGACTTGCCGACCGATGTTCAGAAGATTGGTGGAAGTCAGAAATCGATCGTTGAGCAGCGTCAGCGCCACGCACATCACGATCAGCGCGACCAAGACGCCGGTCTCACGTCCACGCAGTCGCAGCGAGAGCAGCTGCGGGCGCTTTCGCGGTGGCGCGGGCCACTGACTTCTCCACCATCGGGTCCTCCCTTCCCCTCGGTCCGGCCTGTCGAGGGCGGCGGCGCCGCCCCGGTCGTCGTCAAGCCGCGAGGAACGACCCTGCGGGCACAGTCCTGAGGGGTTCGAAGTTTCCGTACTCCCGCAGGCGGGCGAAGGGCGCGTTCGACACCGCGTTGTAAGAACAGATGTAACCCCAGCGGTACGTATCGCTGTTGTTTGCATCGGAGCGGTGGAGAAGATTGCAGTGGAAGACGAGCGCATCGCCCGGCTCCATCTCGACATAAAGGTGTTCGTAGCGACCAAGCGCAGCCTCGAGGTGTGACGCCGCGACATTCGTCTGACCGTCCTCTCGAACATGGTCGAGCCGGCCAAGCTTGTGCGTGCCCTTCAGAACCTGAAGACATCCGTTTTCCTGCGTCGCCTTGTCGAGCGAGACATAGATCGACAGCATGTCGGGTGCGAGACAGCCGTTGTTGTACCAGTAGCCGAAATCCTGGTGCCATTCCCAGGCTCCGCCTTCGCGCGGCTGCTTCATCGTCATCTTGTGGCTGTAGAGGTAGATTTCCTCGCCCAGCACGGCCTCGGCCGCCAGAACCATCCGCTGGTCTCGCGCAAGGAGGCCGTACTTGTCGTCACCGGCCGTGTTCCACATTTTCAACAGGGTCTGCTTGCCTGCCTTGTCACCCTTGGTCATGACGCCGTCAGTCTTGGCCTCGGCCTCCAGCTGGGCGCGTGCGTGATCGCGGAAGTTGCCGACCTCGTCGGCAGAAAGCAACCCTTGCGCGATGTAGTAGCCATCGTTCTCATATTGCGCCAATTGGGCGCGCGTTGGCATAAGCATGCGGTCCTCCCTCGGCGGCGCGTCGGCCGTCTTCAATCTCAGAGCGTGGTCGATTACCCGACCTTGCAACGAGCGTTGGCCGGAAACGGCACCGGATCAAATGGACATCTCGACCATTCATTTGTATAAAACGCGCATGTCGAGCCATGCCGATCTGACCCAGTTCGTCGAGAATTTGCACTACTTGCCCGAAGCGCGATGGGCAGATGTTCTGATGACGGTGCGTCGGGCGGGGTTGGTCGCTGCGAGCCGCCATTACGCGGTGGAGCGCATCTATCTCCAGGGGCACGACCTCATCTATTGCGTCTCCGGAGCGGGTGTCGTGCGCATCGATCAGGCCTGGCATGACGTCGCTGCCGGGCAGCTTTGTTGGATTTCGGGCAGCCTGCCGCATGCACATGCCGCAAATCCGAAGGACCCTTGGACGGTGATGTGGATACGGCTTGACGCGCCCAATATGGACGCTTTTCGGACCCGGCTAATGGGACAAGATGCGACGATCAACATCACCAATGGTGCCGCGCTCGTCGCATGGTTTCAACGGCTGTTCAGTTGCATGAAGCAACGTCCACTGAATGCCGATCTTGCCCTTCACGGTTTGGCTGCGGATCTTCTGATCCTGCTGGACGCCGAAATGCGTGGCCGCCCGGATCAAATCCTGCCTCCTCCCCTCGCCCGCCTGATCCAAGCAATGAGCGCGCAACCGCAACTGCCATGGAGCGAGGAGGCGATGCAGAAAGTGGCGCGGGTAAGTTCACCTCACCTGCGGAGATTGTTCCGACAATACTTGCAAGTCACGCCGCGGGCTTGGCTCCGACGAGAGAGGATCATGCTGGCCCAAGAAATGCTGCTGGCAAGCGAAACTAAGATCGCCTCGATCGCCGAGGCCTGTGGGTTCGCGGACATTTATCATTTCAGCAAGGAATTCAAGAAAAGCGTCGGCCAGCCGCCACGGGAGTGGAGACAGAATGAAATCGGCGCTCGACGCGCCAAACTCAGGAGTTGATAAGCTGAGAGTGGTGCCCGCTACGCTTATTTGAACACAACTGGGGTTGCGACAGCCTCGCATAGGATCGCTAAAATTCATTTTAAAACAATTACTTAAGGCGGAGAAGGTTCGACGTCAGTGGCGCCCCCTCCATCGGGTGGCCGCTTTCGCGACAATCATGCAACTCGCTCAATGTCGGCTTTTCCGCCCTAAGCGACGAGAGCCAATCCGACCCCAAGCAATCACGCATGTATGTGCATCTTGAGCCATTTTGGAACAAAAAGGGAACACGTAGGGCTAAGTTGACTATTCGCATTATGTAACCATCGTCACTAGCCTGACATCGAATGTCCTGCTCACAACGACCACGATCGGCTACGCGCTGCGGGTCCCTCCGACACGTTACCTCTGTCGCGGGGGGCGTTGAGCCACGGGTGACAATTTTTTTCGGTACGGTGACAGTATCTGCCGGACATCTCACCTCCTTCCCAATGACACCGCTGCGCCCATCCACAACTTCTAGTAATCGACCAAGGGATGGCCTGCCTTTCCATGCACGCGTTGACACAAGTTGGCCCATCACGCGATCTTCTCCGTCTGACGTGCTCTCCACACGTACTCTTCTAGGTCATGGCGATGCACGGCACGGTTTGTCTCGGTTGCCAACCAAGCTGGATCGACTTGGCAAAGCCGAAACCTAAAGCCTTCGTAAACACGGGTTGGTGCATTCTTGGGAATTGGCACCAGGTAAACGAATCCGCGTCCGCATCCCGCTGCGACGTTGAACGTGCGAGGTCTTGGCCAATACTCAAAATGATCTTCAGCACAATGCGGACAGCGGTATCGCAAGAGTCCGCGTTTCACCTGCTCTGCGGCGACACCCAAGCGGATATCGCGTTTTGAACCCTCACCCCATCTCATTGCTGCATCTCCTTATCTGCCGGGACAGTCGGACGGGACAACGGGACAAGGTTAGACCCTTGTCCCGTTTGTCCCGTTCTCCGGGGCTGTCGTTGTCCCGTTTGTCCCGATTTGTCCCGGTATTTGTCCCGGTCGTGTCCCGTTCTGTCCGTGACGTGCATGATCAGAATTCCTCTAAAAGAGTGACGCGATTGCCGTTGATCGCGATGGAGTCACGCTCGATCAGTGAGTTTCGCGCCCGGTCAAACGCCTTGCGCCGCGAGTCACGGTTCTTCGCTTTCAGGTATTTGTCGTCTTCCAGGCAGAGTTCACGCCATGCATCTCGCGTTGCCTGACCATCCGCGTTGACCACGGCCTTTAGCGCATCCAGCAGCGCCGATTTATTCTCGGTCAGCGGCGCGAATAGGTGCATCCCATCGTCGGCAACCTCTTCACAGATGACGGTCGAGATATCGTCACCCTCTGCGTCCGTCCCGGTCACAACCACGCGGTTGCGATATTGGAATGTGAATGAGCCTGTGTCGCGGGTCTTCTCGCTTGTCGCAACCACAACCCCCTTGTCGCTCTTCTCGACTTTCAGCATCATATCAATGCCGCCGTCGAGACCGCTGAAGCCCCGGATGTTGCCAGCGCGGCTCGGATGGTGAATCAGGACCACCGCAGCGCCCAAGCGCTTCAGGTCTTGTGCGAGTGCCAGCACCTCGCCCATGCCTTCTGACGTGTTCTCATCCAATCCGGCAAAGCTCGCGCCGATGGTGTCAATGACCACTAGCCCAACGCCAAGCATTTTCACCGTATCAAGCAGGATGCGACGGCCCTTCGTCTTACCTGTCCGGTCGCCCAAGAGGGTTGGCAGAACTGTGCCCAGGTGCAGATCAGGCGCATCGCCGTGTTCCTGATGTAAGGCGGCGATGCGCTTTCGCATCCCGTGCGGCCCTTCGTAACTGGCGTAAATGGTGGGGCAGGGATTCACCTTCATGCCGAAGACAGATCGTCCCCCCTGAGCGACAGCATAGGCGAGGTAAGGCGCAAGCACGCTCTTGCCTGCGTTCGGCAGACCGTAGATCACGTTAATTGACTGCTCTAGGATCATCCCCTTGATGACATAGGGAGTCGTCTCAGTCAGGCTGGTGAGGCAGTCCGAAGGCGTGACGAAGTATTTCGCGTAGTCGTCATCACGCTCTTTCGCTGCCTTCCGTTCGCGTTCTGCATTGTCTGCCGCAATGGCTGCATCGCCTTCCGGGTCGGGCTCGTCGAACAAGTAGACGATCTCAGCAGACCTGACTTCTTCCTGCCGTGCTTCACGGCGGTAAATGTCCTTGACCGTCTTCGCCAGAGCCCTGAATTGGTCGCGCCAGCGCTGATCACGCTTCGCCTTTGGCACATCGTTGAAGGCAGCTTCCAGACGGTCAATTGCCTTGGCCTGAGACAGCCCAGATCGCGCCCACTTGCCCGCCAGCCTGATAACTGAGTCATGATAAACAGCACCCGTGCGGATATCCTCAAGGGCCGGCTTCACGTCCACCGGGGTCGCCGTGCCACTCACCATCGGCAGATCGCGAGTGACCGGGATAAATGGCCTTGTCATCCAGGTGGGACAGGCGGTCGACAAAATCGCCTTCAATTTCGATCACCTGTGGCGGGTTGCCCTCCACGCCGCCGTAGAAATACGCCTGTGACAGGGTGAACGACTTTGACGCGAGGATGCCCCCTAGAGCGCCGTTGATCCGGGCGACATATACTTCGTGCCAACCAATCTCGTTCGGTTCGCTGAGGGTGAAAAGACCTCGCCAGCGGGGCTTCTCGGGACTGTGACTTGGGCTCGTGTATATGATGCCACCAAATCCAGCTTCACGAACCCGCCTTGCACCTTCCTCGGGATGCACCTCTTCGCCATCGTAGTCGACGGCAATGCAAGTAATCCGCTTCATGTTTGCGGTGTGGCGCAAGCTGCCATTCTCGCTGAGTTCATCGCCGAACAAGGCACCCTTGAACCAAGGTAGATCGTGCTTGTTGTCTTCGGTGATTTTCTGAATGTCTCTGGCGATCTTGCGTAATGAGCTTCTGTGCCGGAACATCTCAGAAGCCGTGAAATCAGGGAATTCAGTCCACTCGAACAGCATATCAAGCGGACTCGACCCTTGATCACCATGAGTGGTTGAGGTAGTGTTTTCTTGCGGCATGTATTGAAGCTCCGTGCTGCGCCGGGGCTGGTAGACCCAGATTAAAGAAGGCCCCTTGCTCTCCGCAGGGGGCCTTCGTCTTTATATCAGCAGAATCGGCATGGAGGCAATGGCGGATTGGCACTCTCGTGTTTTAGCGTGTCCTGTAAGTCCAATTGTGACAAACCGGAGACTTATTTTAAACGGATCAGAGACAGATTTCACAATATAATCACCTTTAGGGTTACAATGACCGAGGCGAGGAATTTCTTGACGCACCTACTCCACTGCGACGATGATCTTCCATGCTGCGGCCCGGTGAAGCCAGATTTTGTAACACATTTTGTAACACATTCTGTTTCTGGTCACTTTATTTAATTGTTTATTTTCAATGCTTTATAGATTATCTTGAACCAAAGTGGAGGACTTCGTCTCCGCCACCGACATAAGCCTATGTTTTTATTACATACATGTCCGGAAATCTCCCCGATTTCCCGGCCCTTTGGCCGACCCGCTTCCTGACAGAGACTTGTGTCTGCGCGACATTGGCCCACCCTTGGGAGATGCGTCTCTCCCGGGTGCATCCTGCGCTTCGCTTTTCGCGTTCAAAAGTTCCCTGCCTGCAGGGAATATGCAGGGAATTTTCGCCCACATGAAGCCGCCACAAAGAGGGCCTGGCATAGCAGAATGCTGAGCTGCAGTGCGGAGCGGTGGCGAGGCCCTGCCCGCAACGCAAAACTAAGGTTGCTCGAGTGTGTGATGGCGTGTCAGCGGCGCTTGTGCGTCCGCTGCGCCTCTTGCATCAGAGCCCGTAGAGACGTTCCTGATCGGCCCAGTCAAGCGGCAGGGTCTGACGGACGAGGCGCTCGAGGGTCAGCTCGACCGGCTGGGTGCCGTCGAGGATGGCGCGCTGGTTCCGGGGGAGAGGAAAGCCAGCGGCGTGGGTGTCCGGAGATGGGCATCGAGATGTCCAGCGGTCCGGGCAATTTGGCGAAGGGGAGTTCCCGTTTCGGAGAGCGCCCGCCCAGCGATGCGCATCTGTGAGGGCCTTGCGGAGCGCGGGATCGGAAGTGGCCTCGCGAGCACCAGCCAGCAGTTTCCGCTCGGCGCCACGCCGCCTTAGAGCGAAGGGGACGGACATCGACACCGCTTCGGGGGCGAGGCTGTCCTGCGCGACGCCCAGCCGATCCGAGAGCGCAGCCCGGTCCAGGCTCAGGTCAAGCGCCCCCTTCCCTAAGGATGCGGATCGGAGCAGCGCACGCAGCGGAGCAGCGTCGCCGCCCTGCAGGCTCCGTGCGAGATCCTGCGCGCGTGCGATCGGTGTCTCATCGCTTCGGAGATCGGGGGTCGCGAGCAGGCGATGCGATGCGGCCGCGGTCGTGACATGATCCGCAATGACGCGGCGGATCACGGCTTCCAGCATCTCAGCGGGCAGGCGCCAGCCGGTCACATCCGGGCCGCCGCAGATCAAACGGTTCGAGATGTAGTAGCGGATGCGCCTGCCCTTTCGGACCGTATGCGTCGGCGTCAGACGATCCTCGGTCTCATCCCGCAGCTTGCCGCGCAGAGCCTGACGCTACGCAACCTGCAAAGCTCCGCGCCACACCCCGTTGCCAAACCCGCCCAAACAGGCAAATCCGAACTCGGAGTTCTCGACCACGCTGGTGAAGGTTGGGGCAACGTCACACTCCGCAGGGTCAAAAAAGCTCAGATAAATGATTGCACAACGGAGCCGTCCACACATGACAGCACCGTCTGCCAGCACCTGCTAATTGTTCCGCGTTACAGACAGAAGATTGGCGTGCTCGTCTGTAAAGGCTACCGCCATTGCTGGGCCAGCGGCTTCCAGCGTGGATCGCGAGCCAAATCGCCAAAATCTGCAGCTTTGCGGGCGATTATTTCAGCGGTTGTCGGGAGTCGCCCACCCCTGTAGCGTCGCCCGACCCCAGATATAGTGCTGGAAGCGAGCATCCAGGCCGAGCGCGGCAGCGCAACGGGCGAGGGGATGGAGAGGTCGTAGTAGCGGTTGGAGATGTGGTATGAGAGGACTCCCCTGGCTCTAGGCGATCAACGTAAAGCTCCATTGCCTCGGTTGTCGTCAAATGCATGGGCACGGAATCCGATGAGTAGGCGTCAATAATCAGGACGTCGTAGTTCATCTCCTTGCTGTGCCAACACCACGCGGGCATCGCCCAAGTGGGTCGGAGCGCTCGGCGCGCATGCGGACATGAATGTGAAGAGCGTCGGATCACGTGCGATCTGGTCCACCCGAGCATCAATTTCGTAGAAGTGCCACTCTTGATGCGGCAGGGAATGACAGGCCATCGCGCCCACGCCAAGGCCGACAACGCCAACCTTGACAGCCTCCTGCCCGCGGGCAGAGGTTAGAAGCTGCCCGATTGGACCAATTCGATGGTAATAGAACAGGGGCTCCGGTCGGGTGGCTGTCAGGTCTTTGACGCGCTGGCCCCCATGCAGAGTTGTACCGTTGATGTAGGTCCGAATGTTGGTTCCATCCCGCACAAGGTGACTGCCGAAAAAGCTCCGGCTCTTGTGAAGCACATCAGACTGTCGCTGAAAGGATGTAAACTCGATCACGGCGGAAATACTGATAAACGCGACCGCCACCGAACGCAGCAGGATACGGGAAACTCCGCGCGGTTCGGCATGGTGGGCCGCCCGCGGACCGTCAGAACCAGCGCCGCGATCAAAAGTGTCACGATACCTTCGTAGATATCGTTGAAGATCATCGGCGCGATAATGGAGTTGAAAAGCCCCCCAAGCGCACCCCCCACCGACATGACGAGATAGAACAGTGTAAGGTGCGCCCCTTCGGGCCGCTCCTCGTATAGCCGGCGGTGCGTATAAATCGAAAGGCCAAAGAATGCCGCGATCATCAGCCCGGCCTTGGGCCGATCGAGAAGAACGAAGGAAGTCCGCGAGAAAACTGCCGCAAGCCAGACCATTGAAACGAGGAAAACCAATTTTAGCAGACGATCGCCTAGCAGTGGACGATTGGTGAAAGTCAGCACGAACGTGAGCAGGTAAAGAGCTAGCGGCACGACCCAGATGAGCGGAATGGATCCTTTGTCCATAGCAAGCTGTGTCGTAACGACCAACATCATCGACGAGGGAATGAAGGCTAGCGCAGCCCAGCGCGCCATTCTCCCAAACGAAGGAGCGGGCGCAGGTTTGGAGAGCGGCGCGGTTGCGACGGCGGCGCTATACCGTGCGAGATACCCATCCAGCGCCAACAGGCCACCCAGCGCCACAAAGCAGGTTGCCCATCCCATCCCGATCTGCGTTGCGCCGAACAACGGCTCTGCAACTAGCGGAAAGGCCAGAAGCGCCAGCAACGAACCAAGGTTGGAGGCTCCATAAAGAAAGTAAGGATCTTGCGCTGACGGCCCGCCGGACCGCGCGTACCAAGACTGGATCAGCGGTGCATTTGCGGAGAGGAAGAAGAACGGCAGGCCAGCACTGACTGCGTATAGATGAAGCGCCTGTAAAACCGTGGAAGCGGATGCATCGTAGCTCCAGTCCGGCGCGACTCCCGAGCGGAAGTAAGATCAGCGCAGCCGCCCAAAGTGCAAGGTGTACCACTATTTGCACTCGTTGCGGCACATAGCGCGTAAGGAGGTGGGCGTAAAGGTAGCCGCCGATCAAGGTCGTCTGAAAGAAGAGCATGGCCGTCGTCCAGACAGCGGGGGCACCGCCGATGTGCGGAATCACAATCTTTGTAAAAAGCGGCTGAACGAAGAACAGCAACGAGGCAGAGAGAAAGATCGTGAGCGTGAACAGAGCAGGGGTCAGCGCCGGACGAACACGCCGCGGCGCAAAATCCAAGGATATCATTCTTGCCTCTATGCAAATGACTGCGTCAGATTTCACTCCTTCTAAATCGTGGTGCAAATGTGGTCCGAGATGGTTGATTTTGCGGAACTTTCGCACTCTTCGTTCAACCGCGATCCATCAACCTGAACTGGCCACCCGTTTTGACCGGGCAGTTGGGCATAACCA
>CAVVOC010000004.1:0-123376 GCA_963749855.1 uncultured Alphaproteobacteria bacterium
GCCGCTCTCGCCGAGTGGCGCGATCTCTGCGCCTCATAAGGGACAGGCCCCCTGCCCTCACTGAGACGAGTTCGCATTTGTCGGACAGCTCCCATGGGAGCGTTCGGCCCGAAGCCGTCGGTCGGGATGGCGATGCTGCGGCTGTGCCGTCCTCCCGGACCGGTCGCTCGGACTTACCGCAGCGAAACCGGCCGGGCATGGCCTAAAGCGGACAGTCGTTCTCCTTAGAGCCTGCGCTGTTCGGTTAAGCTGGCATCAAGAGTCTGGAACCTCGAGGAACCTGTAGCCGATGCCCGGTTCGGTCACGATGAAGCGCGGGTTTGTGGCGTCGTCGCCAAGCTTCTGCCGCAGCTGACGGATGTAGACCCGCAGATACTGGCTGTCGTCGACATGGGCCGGCCCCCAGATCGCCTTGCAGGATCATCTCCTGCGTGACCAGCCGACCGCGGTGGCTGGCGAGCATCCAGAGAAGGTCGAACTCGCGCCGCGTCAGATGGAGTGGTCGCCCATCGAGCGTTGCGGAATGGTCGGCAGCGTCGATCCGGAGCGGGCCGATGGTCACGACCGACGGGGACGGTTTCGGGAGCCCCGATCGCGCAGCAGGCCGCGCACGCGCGCGAGAAACTCCTTCACGCCGAAGGGCTTGACCACATAGTCCTGCGCGCCCGCATCCAGCGCCTCGACCTTGCCCGCCTCGTCGGCGCGGACCGACAGGATCAGGACGGGCACCTGGCTCCAGCCGCGCAGGTCGCGCAGCACGGACAGGCCGTCGGCATCGGGCAGGCCGAGGTCGAGCACGACAAGGGCCGGAGCTTCGCGCGCGGCCGCCGCCAGACCCTGCGCGCGCGGTGCCGGCCTCGATCACGCCATAGCCTTCGGCCTCGAGCGCCACCCGCAGAAAGCGGCGGATCGGGGCTTCGTCGTCGATGACCAGGATACGGGCGCGCGGTCATGCGGCGACCTCGGGATTGTGCAGAGGCAGGGCCATCACGATACGCGTGCCGGTGCCGTCGGGCCAGCCCGCTTCGGCCCGGATCGTGCCGCCCATCGCCTCGACCAGGCCCTTGCAGATGGCAAGGCCAAGGCCGGTGCCCGCGCGCTGACGGTCGCCGCTCGGCCACGCGGTAGAACATGTCGAAGACCCGCGACCTGGTCGGCCGGCGGAATGCCGGGGCCCCGGTCGGTCACCGAGAGCTCGACGCTCGGACCCTCTGCAGACGGGCGCCAATGACGGATCGTCGTGCCCTCGGGCGCAGTATTTGGCGGCATTGTCGAGGATGTTGACCAAGCACCTGCTCCAGAAGCACGCCGTCGGCCAGGATCAGCGGCAGGTTGGGGGCGAGGTCCACCTGCAGGTCATGCCCGCGCAACACGCCCTGTCATCCGCGCGCGCGCGCCCGCCGACGATCTCGGCCACGTCCTGCGGCGCCAAGCCGGGGCTTCAGCGCGCCGTGGCCGAGACGGGTCATGTCGAGCAGGTTCTGGACATAGCGGTCCAGCCGCTCGCCCTCTTCGCGGATGTTCTCGGCCAGGTCGCGCCGGGCGTCGGGGGGCAGGTCGCTGTCCGCCAGATGCCCGGCCGCGCCGATGATCGTGACGAGCGGCGTGCGCAGGTCGTGGCTGACGCAGTTCAGAAGCGCCGTGCGCAGGCGTTCGGTTTCGGTGGCAAGCTGGGTGGCGGCAAGATCCTCGGTCAGCCGCAGCCGTTCGAGCGCCAGCGCGATCTGGTCGATCAGCGCGTCGAGCAGCCGCCGGTCGGTGCGGGCAAGCTGGCGGTCGTCGCTCATAGGCGATGCCAAGGACGCCCAAGCCGCCGTTCGCCGGCGACCAGCGGCAGGAAGAACCAGCGCGCGGTGGGCAGCGTGTCCGATCCGCGCCCGGCGGCTTCGCCCTTTTCCCAGGCGAACTGCGCGGCGGACTGGTCGCGCACCTCCAGCCGGTCTTCGGGCGGGAAGCCGCCGACGACCTGCAATTCTGCCCCGCGCGGCATCAGAAGCACGGCCTCGCAGCGCAGCGTCGTCGCGACATGGCTGACCGAGGCCCAGATCACGTCGTCGGCCGTCGCCGCAGCGGCGACGCGGCGGCTGAAGTCGTAAAGCTTGTTCGTGCGGTCGGCGATGGCGGCCTGCGCCTCGATCCGGGCGCGCAGCCGGGCGGCGAGGTTGCCGGTGATCAGCGAGGCCACAAGGAACAGGCCCAGCGTCAGAAGCTCGCCCTGGCGCGAGACGTGGAAGGTGAAGCGCGGCTCGGTGAAGAGGAAGTTGTAGGCAAGGAACCCAAGCACCGCCGCTGGCAATGGCCGGGCCAAGGCCGCGGCGGCTGGCCACGACGACCACGGCGGTCATGTAGATGACGCTGAGGCTGGCCACCGGGAACAGCCGATCGGCCGCCCAGGAACAGGCCGAGGCGATGGCGACGGCCAGGACGGCCTCGCCCCAGGCCCGAGGTTCGGCCCCGAGACGCGGCAGGCGCAGGCCCAGGCCTTGGAACTGCTCGTCGGGTTCGGAGGCGAGGGTGACCTCGAACGGGCCGGAGCGGCGCAGGAGGGCCGCGGCCACATCCTCGGCCGTCCGATGCGCGCCCAGAACGGGCGCGGGCGCGGGCGGCCGATGACGATGCGGCGCACGTTGCGGTCGCGGCATAGGTCAGGATCGCCTCGGCCACGTCATGCTCGGCCTCCAGCGTCGCCAGTTCCGCGCCCAGCCGTTCGGCCAGGCGCAGGCTGCCCGCCAGCCGGTCCTTGTCGGCCTCGGGCAGCGTCTCGCATCCGCGCCTGCGCGACGTTGAGCGCGATCCAGTCGGCCCGCGCCCGGTCGGCGCTGCGCTTGGCCACCCGGATCGCCTCGCGCGCGGCGGGGCTTTCGTTGATGCAGACGAGGATGCGTTCCTGCGTCGGCCAGGGCCCGGCGATCGCATTCGCCGCCATGTGTTCGCGCAGCTGCGCATCGACCCGGTCGGCGGCGGCGCGCATCGCAAGTTCGCGCAGCGCGGTCAGGTTGCCCTTGACGAAGAACGACGACAGCGCGCGGGCCGCCTGGTCCGCCGGATAGACCTTGCCCTGCTTCAGCCGGTCCACCAGCTCGTCCGGCGGCAGGTCGATCAGCTCGATCTCGTCGGCCATCTCCAGCGCGCCGTCGGGCACGGTCTCGCGCACCCGGACGCCGGTGATCCGCGCCACCGTCTCGTTCAGCGTCTCGATGTGCTGGATGTTCAGCGTGGTGTAGACGTCGATCCCGGCGGCCAGCACCTCTTCGACATCCTGCCAGCGCTTTTCGTGGCGGCTGCCGTCGGCGTTGGTGTGCGCCAGCTCGTCGATCAGGGCGAGGTCGGGCTTGCGCGCCAGAAGCGCGTCCAGGTCCATCTCGGTCAGGACGCGACCCTGGTAGATCACGGGCTTGCGCGGCAGCTGCGTCAGACCGCGACAGCTTGGCCTGCGTCTCGGCGCGGCCATGCGTCTCGATCAGCGCGGCCACCACGTCGACGGCCCTTCGGCAGCCTCGCGGTGCGCGTCGTCCAGCATGGCCCAGGTCTTGCCGACGCCGGGGGCCGCGCCGAGGAAGACCTTCAGCCGCCCCCGCCCCTCGCGCGCGGCCTGCGGCGAGAAGGGCTTCGGGAGAGGGGCGGATGTCGGCATCGGGGGTCATTCGGTGGCTGTCCTTCGCCGCCAGCGGGCGGCATCGGAAAGGCCTCGTCAAGGGCGATGTTGGTCAGAAGCACGTTGACGCGCGGCTCGCCGTAAAGGCCAAGCGTCCGGCCCTCGATCGGCGCCTTCGATCAGCGCCCGCACCGCCGCCGGATCCGCCCCGCGCGCGGCGGCGATCCGGTCGGCCTGTGCCAGCGCGGTCTCCGGGCTGATGTGCGGGTCAAGGCCCGAGCCCGAGGCGGTGACCGCGTCGATGGGCGCGGGCGCGCCGTTCAGCGCCTCCCATGCCGCGCGGCGTTCGGCGACCGTCGGCGATCAGCGCGGCCGAGGTCGGGCCAAGGTTGATGGCCCCGGTCCCGGCCGCGTTCCAGCCGCAGGCCGAGGGGCGCGGGTGCAGGTAGCCCTCTCCGGCGAAGGGCTGCGCGATCAGGGCGGAGCCGATCACGGTGCCGTCGCGCTCGATCAGGCTGCCGTTGGCGGCGGCGGGGAACAGGCGCCTGCGCAGCGCCGGTCATGGCCAGCGGATAGGCAAGACCGGTCAGCAGGGTGAAGAACAGCGGTCAGGGCGATGGCGGGGCGAAGGTGGGTCAGCATGTACGGCTCTCCTTCAGGCGAGGTTCAGCGCGACAAGGGCCAGGTCGATGGCCTTGATGCCGACGAAGGGCACGATCAGGCCGCCCAGCCCGTAGATCAGCAGGTTGCGGCGCAGCAGCGCCGCGGCGCTGGACGGGCGTATAGCGCACCCCGCGCAGGGCCAGCGGCACCAGCGCCACCAGGATCAGCGCGTTGAAGATCACCGCCGACAGGATGGCCGAGGTGGGCGAGGCGAGGCCCATGATGTTCAGCACCGCCAAGCCCCGGATAGGCCGCGACGAAGATCGCGGGCAGGATGGCGAAGTATTTCGCCACGTCGTTGGCGATGCTGAAGGTGGTCAGCGCCCCGCGCGAGATCAGCAGTTGCTTGCCGACCAGCACCACCTCGATCAGCTTGGTCGGGTCGCTGTCGAGGTCGATCAGGTTCGCGGCCTCCTTCGCCGCCGGGGTGCCTGCGTTCATCGCCACGCCCACATCGGCCTGCGCCAGCGCGGGCGCGTCGTTCGACCCGTCGCCGCACATGGCGACCAGCCGCCCGCCCGCCTGTTCGCGGCGGATCAGGTCCAGCTTCATCTCGGGCGTCGCCTCGGCCAGGAAGTCGTCCACCCCGGCCTCGGCGGCGATGGCGGCGGCGGTCAGGGGGTTGTCGCCGGTGATCATCACCGTGCGGATGCCCATGGCGCGCAGTTCGGCAAAGCGTTCGCGCACGCCGGGCTTGACGATGTCCTTCAGATGGACCGCGCCGAGGATCTCGGTCCCTTCGGCCACCAGCAGCGGCGTGCCGCCCGACCGCGCGATGGCGTCGACCTGCGCCGCCAGCGCGCCGGGCGGGGTCTGCCCGGTCAGCCGGATCACCGCATCGGTCGCGCCCTTGCGGAAGCTGCGGCCCGTCCGCCAGGTCCAGCCCCGAAAGCCGGGTCTGCGCGGTGAAGGCCACCGGCTTCGGCGCCCTGCGGCATCGTCGGGAACCGCCCCCAGCACCTCGCGCGCCTTGTCGACGATGGATTTGCCCTCGGGCGTCTCGTCGGCCAGCGAGGCCAGCGCCGCCGCCTCGGCCAGCCGCGCGCAGGTCGACCCCCGGCGCCGGGATCAGCGCATCGGCCATGCGGTTGCCGAAGGTGATCGTGCCGGTCTTGTCGAGCAGCAGCGTGTCCACATCCCCCGCCGCCTCGACCGCGCGGCCGGACTTGGCGATGACATTGGCCTTCACCAGCCGGTCCATCCCGGCGATGCCGATGGCCGACAGCAGCCCGCCGATGGTGGTGGGGATCAGCGTCACGAACAGCGCGCCCAGCACGATCACCGGGATCGACGGTGCCGGAGTAGCTGGCGAAGGCGGGCAGCGTGACGACGACGAACAGGAAGATCAGCGTCAGGCCCGACGAGCAGGATGTTCAGCGCGATCTCGTTCGGGGTCTTCTGCCGTTCGGCCCCTTCGACCAGCGCGATCATGCGGTCGAGGAAGCTTTTCCCCGGTTCCGCCGTCACGCGGATCACCAGCCAGTCCGAGACGACGGTCGTGCCGCCGGTGACCGACGGACCGGTCGCCCCCGGCCTCGCGGATCACGGGCGCGCTTTCGCCGGTGATCGCGCTTTCGTTGACCGAGGCCACGCCGCGCACCGCCTCGCCATCGGTCGGGATGATCTCGCCCGCCGCGACATGGACGAACTGGCCCGGCGCGCAGCGCGGTCGACAGCGTCTCGGTCGCCGTGGCGGGGTCGTCATCCGGCGCGGCCAGCACCCGCACCCGGGTCTCCGACTTGGTCGCGCGCAGCGTATCGGCCCGCGCCTTGCCGCGCCCTTCGGCCAGCGCCTCGGCGAAGTTGGCGAACAGGACGCAGAGCCAGAGCCAGGCCGAGATGTGCAGGCTCGTCCCCGCGCCCGGCACGCCGGCCAGCAGGTCGCGCAGGCCAAGGATCGTGGTCATCGCCGCCACCACGGCGGTCGACGAACATCACCGGGTTGCTGCCACAGCGACGCGCGGGATCAAGCTTGACGAAGCTTTGCGCGGATCGCGGCGGGGTAAAGGCCGCTCATGTCGGCCGCTCTTGTCATGTTTGGACATGGGATGCCTCAGAAGCTCTGCCCGGCCACCCGCGCGGTCTCTTCCGCGATGGGGCCAAGGGCGAGGACGGGGAAGAAGGTCAGCGCGCCAAGGATCAGCACGGTGAGGATCGAGAAGCGTCACGAAGAGCGGCCCGTGCGTCGGGAAGGTGCCCGCGGTGACCGGGGCCTGCGGCTTGCGGACCATCGACCCGGCAATGGCCAGCATCGGGATGATGATCGCATAGCGCCCCAGCAGCATGATGATCCCGAGCGCCGTCGTGTGCCAGGGCAGCGCCGCGCCCCAGCCGCCGAAGGCCGAGCCGTTGTTGCCGGTGGCCGAGGAATAGGCATAGAGGATTTCGCTCAGCCCATGCGGGCCCGGCGTCCTGCACCGCCGCCAGCGCCGCGGCACGGTCGCTGCCATCGCCCCGCCGACCAGGATGCCCAAGCGGCATCGACAGGAAGGCCAGCACCGCCAGCGTCACCTCGCGCCCCTCGATCTTGCGGCCCAGGTATTCCGGCGTGCGCCCGACCATCAGCCCGGCCAGGAACACGGCCAGGACGACGTAGAGGAGCATCCCGTAAAGCCCCGCGCCGACGCCGCCGAAGATCACCTCGCCGATCTGCATGAAGACCAGCATCACGAGGCCCGACAGCGGCATGAAGCTGTCATGCATCGCGTTGACCGACCCGTTCGACGCGGCGGTGGTCGAGGCCGCCCAGAGCGACGACAGCATCGCGCCGAAGCGCTGCTCCTTGCCTTCCATGTTCGCGCCAAGCCCAAGCGCCGGGTTCCCCGCGACCTCGTAGACATGGATCACCGCAAGGCCCGCCACGAACATCACCGCCATCGCGGCAAAGATCGCCCAGCCCTGCCGCCGGTCGCCCGCCATCCGGCCGAAGAGAAAGCAGAAGGCGACCGGGATCAGCAGGATCGACAGGCTCTGCGCCAGGTTCGAGGCGATGGTCGGGTTCTCGAACGGATGGGCCGAGTTCACGCCGAAGAAGCCGCCGCCATTGGTGCCAAGCTGCTTGATCGCGATCTGCGCCGCCGCCGGGCCACGGGCGATGACCTGCTCCTGCCCCTCGACGCCCGTCGCCACGACCGCGCCCTGCAGCGTCTGCGGCACGCCCTGCCAGGCGAGGAACAGCGCCAGCACGACCGACAGGGGCAGCAGGATCCACAGGACCGACCGGGTCAGATCGACCCAGAAGTTGCCGAGCGTCGCCCCCTTGGCCGCGACAAAGCCCCGGATCACCGCCACCGCCACCGCCATGCCGGTGCCCGCGCTGACGAAGTTCTGCACCGTCAGCCCGGCCATCTGGCTCAGGTAGCTCAGCTGCGCCTCGCCCGAATAGGCCTGCCAGTTGGTGTTGGTGACGAAGCTGACGGCAGTGTTGAAGGCAAGGTCAGGGGCCATGCCGCCGATGCCGTCGGGGTTCAGCGGCAGCGCGCCCTGCGCGCGCAGGAGCGCGTAAAGGACGACGAAGCCCACCGCGTTGAACGCCAGAACCGCCAGCGCATAGGCGCCCCAGCCCATGCCGCGGTCCGGCGCGGCACCGCAAAGCCGCAACAGCGCAGCCTCTGTCCGCAGCAGAGCCGAAGGGAGGCGACCGGAATAGACGCGCGCCATCCAGACGGCGAGCAGCCAGGCAAGACCGACCAGCACGGCGAAGTAGAGAATGTAGGAAAGCAAGGTCATGATGCTGCGCCCCTCAGAACCGGTCTGGCCGCAGCAGCGCCGCGCCGAGATAGACGAACAGGCCCGCCGCCACGGCAAGCCCCAGGATCAGATCGAACATGGCGCCGCCCTCACATCCGCTCGGCGGCACGGATGCCGAAGGCGAAGGCCGCGAAAGCTGCGAGGCCGAGGGCGATGTAGAGAAGGTCCAGCATGGAAGGGCTCCCTGGGTTGCTGCGCTGGACATTGCCGTGGGGCAGCGTAAAGGCTCCATTCGGGAGAGTGCCGGAACGCGTAAGGAACGCGTAAAGGGGAAACCGCTCTTAAAACTGACCGACCTGTTCGACTGTTACGACGCCGAGCGACGCCTGCCGACGATCGTGCCGGGTGATCTTCTGGGTGGACGGGCCGCCACGCAGCGGCTGCTCTGCTCTCGCCACAAGCGGATCGGCATCATCAACGGACAGCCGCCGCAGTTCCAGAAGCGCAGTTGGGTCTTGGCGAGCCGACAGGCCGTGTGATCGCCTCGGTGCACCAGGCGCGGGACGAATTCCGGCAGGAGTTGCGCGGCGACGGGAACACGGTCGCGGGCTGAGGCAAGAGGGCGCGCCTGCACGCCCCTCCCCAAACGGAAAAGGCCGCGCCGGATCGGCGCGGCCCCGAGGGGTCAGCGGTAGGGATAGCCGGCCTTGTCCATCGTCTCGGCGTACTTCTTGAAGGCCTCGACCACACGGGCCGAGCGCGGGCGACGACGCGGCGACTTCATCCCAGAAACTGTTGGAGTCCGTCAGGACCTGCGCCCATTCCTCGGCCGGCAGCGATGTCAGCTCCATCTTGTCGCCTTCGACACGCAGCTTGGCCTCGCCGCCCCAGTACCAGACGTTGCGATAGTAGTGCGACTGGTCGATGGTGATCAGGAACAGCTCGCGCAGGTGCGGCGGAACCTTCTCCCAGCTGGCGGTGTTGGCGAAGTAGCTGCCGAACCACGCGCCCGTGACCGAGTTGGTGAGGGCGTAGTTGCAGACATCGGCCCAGCCGACCTCGTAGGCCTCGGTGAAGCCGCACCATGCCACACCGTCCAGCTCGCCGGTCTGCATGGCGACCTCGACGTTGTCCCAGGGGATCGTCACCGGGATCAGGCCGTACCGCGCCAGGAACTTGCCCGCGGTCGGCACGCCGAAGACGCGCAGGCCGTTCATGTCGGCCAGGCTGCGGATCGGCTTGTCCACGGTGAAGATGTGCAGCGGGTCCCAGGCCCCGGCGGACAGCCAGGTGACGCCCTCGACTTCGGAATAGGCCTCTTCCCAGATTTCCTTCAGCCCGTAGTAGCGGAACAGCGCCGGCACATCGAGGCTGAAGCGCGTGGCGAAGGGGAAGTAGCCGCCGAAGACCGAGATATCGACGGGCGAGGCCATCGTCGCCTCGTCCGACTGGACGGCGTCCAGCGTGCCGTTCTGCAGCGCGCGGAACAGGTCGGCGGTCGGAACAAGCTGGTCGGCGTAGTAAAGCTCGATCTCCATCTCGCCATTCGCCGCTGCGTTGAAGGCGTCGATCTGCGGCTTGATCACATGCGCGCCAAGCGGCGCACCCGAATAGGTCTGAAGCCGCCACTTGATCGGCCCGGTCTGCGCGTTGACGTAGGGCGCGGCCAGCGTCGCCCCGGCCACGGCCCCGACGCCGACACCGGCCTTGCGCAGGAAGTTGCGCCGCGTCGCGAGGATCTCCTCGGCCGGGCCTTGCGGTTTCTTGTCGGTCATCGTCTTCTCCTCTGTTGTTATGGGCTTCTCAAGGCCCTGGTGGTCGGTGGTCGTCAGCCTTTCACATTCATCTGCTCGGGCAGCCAGAGCGCGATCTGCGGGAAGATCATCAGGAGCACGATCGTCAGCATCATGATCGCCGCAAAGGGCCAGATCGACCGGTAGATGTCGGCCAGCGAGATCTCCTTCGGCGCCAGCGAGCGCATCAGGAACAGGTTGTAGCCGAAGGGCGGCGTGATGTAGGCGATCTGGCAGGTGATCGTGTAGAGGATGCCGTACCAGATCAGCTGGTTGTCGAAGCCCAGGTCGAGGCTGGCCGACCAGCGGGATGTAGAGCGGCGCCACGATCACCAGCATCGCCGTGTCGTCCAGGAACATGCCCAGCAGGATGAAGCTGAGCTGCATCATGATGATGATCGTCCAGGGCGACAGGTCCCATGGCGTGATGAACAGCGTCTCGATCGCCCGCACCGCGCCCAGACCGTCGAAGACCGCGCCGAAGGCCAGCGCGGCCAGGATCAGCCACATGAACATGCAGCGAGACCGCCAGCGTCTTCATCGACGTCTCGCGGATCAGCCGCCAGCGAGAAGCGTCCCTTCAGCAGCGCCGCCAGCGTCGCGCCGTCGCGCCCACGGCCGAGCTTTCGACGAGGCTCGTGTAGCCGAAGACGAAGAGCCCGGTCATGAAGAAGAAGATCAGCGAAGGGGATGATCCCCGCCTTGGCGAGCGCCAGCTTCTCGCCGAAGCGGCATGTTCAGCTCTTCCGCCGGGACCGGCGGGGCGAGCTTGGGGTTCAGCTTGGCGCGGATCACGATGTAGATGATGAACATCGCCGCCATCAGCAGGCCGGGCAGAATGCCCGCGAACCACAGCTTCGACACCGGCTGGCGTGCGATCATGCCGTAAAGCACCAGCACGACCGACGGCGGGATCAGGATGCCAAGCGACGAGCCGCCCTGCACCACGCCCGAGATCAGCACCTTGTCATAGCCGCGCCGGATCATCTCGGGCAGGGCGATGGTCGCCCCGATGGCCATGCCCGCCACCGACAGCCCGTTCATCGCCGAGATGATGACCATGACCAGGATCGTGCCCGACGGCCAGCCCGCCCGGAAGGCGTCCGAACCAGACATGCATCATCTTGTAGAGGTCTTCGGCGATCCCGCTTTCGGCCAGGATGTAGCCCATGTAGATGAACATGGGCAGCGTCAGCATGGCGTACCAGTTGAACAGCTTGAACACCTGGTTGTAGGGCAGCTCGATCGCCCCGTTCCCGTAGAGCAGCAGGGCCGCTGCCGAGGCGACAAAGCCGATGGCTGCGAAGACCCGCTGTCCGGTCACGAGCAGCAGCGCCATCGAGGCGAACATCAGAAGCGCAATCATCTCGTAGGACATCAGATGCGCTCCCCGCGCAGGGTCGCGACATGCTTGAACACCAGCGAGAAGGCCTGCAGCAGCATCAGGACGAGGCAGGCGGTCAGCAGCGCCTTGATCGGGATCACCGACGGGTTCCAGATCGAGAAGCGCCGCTCGTTGGTCTCGATGGCGTATTGCAGCGACGAGATCGAGCCGACGAGCATGACGCCCAGATAGAAGATCAGGCAGCCGATCGTGACGAGGTCCATCTTCGCCTTGCCGCGCTCGGACAGGTTGGCATACCAGAGGTCCATCCGCACATGTTCGTTGTTCTTCAGCGTGATCGGCCCGCCCATGAAGTAATAGGCGGCGAGCGTGAACTGGGTGAGCTCGATCGCCCAGTGCACCGGCATGTTGATCACGTTGCGGGTGAAGGCGTCGAACAGAAGGGTTGCGCCCATGAAGAAGATCAGCGAGGCGGCAAGATAGCCGACATAGTCTGAAATCTTGTCGATCAGCCGGACATAGCCCTTTATCACGCCGGGCATACGGCCCCCCGGCTTGAGGTCCACGTCAAATCCATAGGTTCACTCCCCTGTCGATCAGCGCCTCTTTGTGCGCCTTGTCCAGTCTGTGCGTCGGTGACGAGATGGCTCGATGTCCTCGATGCCGCAAACCGCAAAGGCGGCGTGGCGACCGAACTTCGTTGCATCGGCAAGCACCGTGACGCTTCTTGCATTGCGACATCATGGCCCGAGCGATCTGTGCCTCGTCAAGGCTTGCGTCCATTGCGCCCTGCGCCGGGTCGATGGCGGCCACCGTCAGGATCGCGCGATCGGCGCGGAACAGGGCAATCTGCTCAATCACTGCGCCGCCCGTGGTCTGCGCGTTGTCGGCCCCGAACCGTCCGCCCAGCAGATGGATTGCCGCGTCTGATCCGGCCCTCGCCATCCGCTCTGCCAGTCGGCAGGAATTGGTGATGACCGTCAGACCCGGGGATGGCCGCCAGCGGCTCCGCCGCGGCCAGCGTCGTCGAGCCCGTGTCGATGAAGAGGGTCTCGCCCGGCGAGATCCCCGCCGCGAGCCTGCGCCCGATCTGCTGCTTCTCCTCGGCCGCGGCAATCTCGCGCTCGCCATGGCTGGGCTCGGCGATCAGCACGCCGCGCCGCGCGCCGCCATGCACCTTCTGGACCCGACCGCGCTCGGCCAGGCTGCCCAGATCGCGGCGGATCGTTTCGGTCGACACGTCGAATCGTGGCCGCGAGCATCTCGACCGACACTTCCCCCTCGCGCCGGATGATCGCCTCGATCTGAGGCTGTCGTTCGTGCGGCTTCATGGTCTTCCCCGGACCAACCGACCGCCAAGGGCGGCCTGGGTCAACACGTTTTTTCGCCGGCACGCATGTTCGGTGCCGATCTTGCGACTCAGACTTGACGAAAATGCCCAAGTAGTCAATCTGTGTTGAAATCCACAGGAGAATGACATGACAGGTTCAGCAGGGTCAGGCACCGGGACGACGTTTGACGTGGCCGTGATCGGTGCAGGGGTCGTCGGCGCGGCGCTGGCGCGCGCCTTCACGCTTGCGGGGGCACGCGTGGTGGTTCTGGAAAAGGCCGTCGATGTGCTCGACGGCGCTTCGAAGGGCAACAGCGCGATCCTCCACACGGGGTTCGACGCGCCCGTCGCCTCGGTCGAACTGGCCTGCATTCGCGAGGGCTATGCGCTTTACCACGAGGTGCGAGAGCGGCTCGGCCTTCCGCTGATCCGCGCCGGGGCCATGGTTCTCGCCTGGACCGAAGCGGAGGTCGCGAACCTGCCCGCGCTGATGGATCAGGCGTTGGCCAATGGCGTGACGGACATCCAGCCTCTGGATCGCAGGCAAGGCACGGGAGCTGGAGCCCGCCCTTTCCCCTTCGGTCCGGCAGGCTTTCGAGTACCGGGCGAACATCTGATCGACCCTTGGTCAGCGGCTCATGGCTATCTGATGCAGGCGCTGGTCAACGGGGCCACCCTGATGCCGCAGCGCCGAGGTGATCGGGGGGCGGTATGCCGACGGAGCGTGGCACCTTGCCACCACGGCGGGCGAGGTGCGGGCCGACCTCGTGATCAACGCTGCCGGGCTTTGGGGCGACGAGGTTGACCGGCGCGTGACCGGCGAAAGCTGGTTCACCATCCGGCCGCGCAAGGGCCAGTTCGTCGTCTACGACAAGACGGCGGCCAGCGCTTGCCAGCCATATCCTGCTGCCGGTGCCGACCAAGATCACCAAGGGCGTCGTCGTCTGCCGCACGGCCTTCGGCAATCTCCTCGTCGGACCCACCGCCGAAGAGCAGGAGGACCGCGAGCAGGCCAGCCTCGACCGCGCCACGCTCGCAGGCGCTGAAGCGGCGCGGGGACGAAATCCTGCCTGCCTGGCCGGGCACGAGGTCACGGCGGTCTACGCCGGTCTGCGTCCTGCGACGGAAGAGAAGGAGTACCGCATCCGCACCGACCTCGCCGCCGGGGTACATCTGCGTCGGCGGCATCCGGTCCACCGGCCTCTCGGCGGCCCTCGGCATCGCCGCGCATGTGGTCCGGCTTGCAGGTCGCGGCGACACCCCGCTCGCCGATCCGATCTGGCCCGTGATGCCCAACATCTCGATCGAAGGCATGCGCGACTGGCAGCGCCCGGGCCATGGCGGCATCGTCTGCCATTGCGAGTTGGTGACACGGCGCGAGATCGAGGCGGCGCTGCACCGGCCCGATGGCGGCGGGCAGCCTCGCCGGTCTCAAGCGCCGCACGCGGGTGACGATGGGGCGGTGCCAGGGCTTCTACTGCTCGGCAGAGCTCGCGCGCCTGACCGAGGGGCGGCTCGCGCAACCGATGCTGGAGCCGTCCGGTGGCTGACCCGGAGGTGATCGTCGTCGGCGGCGGACCGGCGGGCCTCGGCGCCGCGACCGCTCTCGCCCGCGCGGGCCGGCGCGTCACGCTGCTGGAGCGCGAGGCGCAGGCGGGCGGCATCCCGCGCCATTGCGGGCACTACCCCTTCGGCATGCGCGAGTTCCACCGCCTGCTGCGCGGCCCGGACTATGCCGCGCGCCTGCGGCAGGCGGCCCTCGCCGCGGGCGTTACCTTGCGCGACGCGACGACCGTGACCGCCTTGCGCCCCGGCGGTCTGGTCGAGATCACCAGCGACGCGGGGCTGGAAAGCCTGTCGGCCCGCGCGGTGCTGCTTGCCACCGGCGTGCGCGAGACCAGCCGCGCGGCGCGCCTGATCGGGGGCGAAAAACCGGGCGGCGTGATGTCGACCGGCGCGTTGCAGGGCCTCGTCTATCTCAACGGCATGCGTCCCTTCGCGCGGCCTGTGATCCTGGGGACCGAGCTCGTCGCCTTCTCGGCGCTGCTCACCTGCCGCCATGCCGGCATCCGGCCGGTCGCGATGATCGAGCCCGGCCGCCGGATCACCGTGCGCCAGCCCGCGCAGATGCTGGCGCGACTGCTCGGCGTGCCGATCCTGCCTCGACACCGAGCTTGCGGCAATCCACGGGCGGAACTGGGTCGAGGGCGTCACGCTGTCCTCCCCCGCCGGACAAACCGACCTCGCGGCCGACGGCGTGATCGTCTCGGGCGGCTTCCGTCCCGATGCCGCCCTGCTGCGCGGCAGCCATCTGGAGGTTGACGCAGCTTCGGGCGGGCCGGTGATCGACCGCTGGGGGCGGCTGTCCGATCCCGCCTATTTCGCCGCGGGAAACCTGCTGCGCGGCGTCGAGACGGCCGGGTGGTGTTGGTCGGAGGGCCGCCGCACCGCCCGTGCGGTACTGGCCGCGCTCGACGGCAAGCTCCCCGCGCCGGGCGGGGCCCGTCTGGACCTGGCGCACCCCGCCCTTCGGCTGGCCCTGCCGCAGGTTCTGGGCGCCGATGGCCCGACCGCCGCGCATGACCGCCTCCAGATCCGGCTGGACACACCGGCCCGGGGGCGCTTGTGTCTGATGCAGGGCGACCGGCTGCTCGCTTCCGCCCGCACCGACAGCCTGCCCGAGCGCCGCCTGTCGCTGCCGTTGCCCGCCATCGCGGGCACGGGGCCGCTGACGCTGACGATCGAGGAGACACCGTGAGGATCGCCGCAATCGACCAGGGCACGACCAGCACGCGCGTGCTGGTAATGCAGTCGGATGGGCGGCTCAGCCCCGTCCTGTCCCTGCCCCACACGCAGAGCTATCCCGCCCCGCGCCATGTCGAGCAGGACGCCGAGGAGCTTCTGGAAAACGTGCGCCGCTGCCTCGACGCCGCCGACGCCGATGTGGTGGGCCTCGCCAACCAGGGCGAAAGCTGCCTCGCCTGGGACGCCCGCACCGGTCAGCCAGTCAGCCCGGTGATCTCGTGGCAGGATGACCGGACCGCGGAGGTCACGGCGAGGATGGAGCGGGATGGGGCCGGGCCGCTCGTCATGGCGCGGGCGGGCCTGCCGCTCGATCCCTACTTTTCGGCCTCGAAACTCGGCTGGATCCTGCGCCACGTCCCCCGCGCCGCCGACCTTGCCGCACGGGGCCACCTGCGGCTCGGCACGACCGATGCCTTCTTTCGCGACCGCCTGACCGGCCGGTTCGAAACCGACGTGGCGACCGCCTCTCGCACCTCACTCATGAACCTTGAAGGCGGCACCTGGGATCCGGAGCTTTGCGCAATCTTCGGTGTTCCCATGGAATGCCTGCCAAGGATCGGACCCACGTCGGGCGACCTGGGGGTGATCGCCGGTCGGTCGCGCCTCTTGGCGTCGATCGTCGATCAGCAGGCAGCACTCTATGGGCATGGGTGCCGAATCCCCGGCGCGGCAAAAGTGACCTTCGGCACGGGTGCGTTCGCGCAATGCCTGACCGGGGCATTGGTCCGGCCAGACCGCCCCGGCCCCTTGCCGACCGTCGCCTCGCAGGCGGAAGGCGAAGCGGTGCGCTATGCGCTGGACGGCGGCGTCTACAGTGCGGCTTCAGCGGTCAACTGGGCCCGTGGGCTTGGCCTGTTCGAGGATCTCGATCGCATTTCACAGCTCACCGGCGAGCCCGCAATTGATCGAGGGATCGCCTTCGTCCCTGCGCTCGCCGGGCTTGGCTGCCCGCATTGGAACCGCTCCGCCCGAGGGGCCTGGATGGGCCTCGCGCTTGCCGATGGCAGGGACGACATGGTGAAGGCGCTGCTGGAGGGGATTGCTTTCCGTACGGTCGAGGTCCTGGCCGCGATGGAGGCCCTGCATCCCTTCCGGGGTCCAGTTTCCATCGATGGCGGCCTGTCGGGCAATGCCTACTTCGTCCAGTTCCTTTCCCAGGTCTCGGGCCATGAGCTGTTCCTGCCCGACGAGACAGAACAGACGGCGGCAGGTCTGGCCCGAATGGCGGTCGAGACGTTGGGCCTTGACTGGCCCGAACCGCGACCAGGACGGATCGTGGCGGCATCCCCTGCTCCCGCAAGGGTCGACTGGATCACACGCTTTGCCGCCGCCCGGAGCGCGGTGGAGGCCTATGCGGCCCAGAGGGCACCTTGATCTGATCCCTCGGAACCGGACCGCTTGAGGCAGGAATTTGCCGCCACGTTTTCGTGGCCGGGAGAGGAGAGGAATTGGCGCTGTCTGAAGCGTCGTGTCATCCAGTCGGCGTTCGAAAGCATTCCCGTCGCCGGGCATGGTCCTTTGTGGTAAGGTCAGCCAGCGAATTTGACCCCTGTGTAGCCATCGGTTGTTGAGCATTGCCTGCTTTCGGGAGGTTCTTTCATGGCAACCAGGTCTGTCGCGTCCAGGGTCTTGGGGATTGCCTTCGCGCTGGACCTCGGCAACTCCGCGGCATCCGCGGCGGACTGCAGCTTGGCGCTGGTGCTTGCGATGGATTCGTCGAAAAGCATGAGCAGCGAGGACTTCAGGCTTGCCTTCCACGGAACGGCCGCAGCCTTGAGAAGTGAGGCCGTACAGGCAGCAATTCTTGGGCAAACCGCACCTGTGGCATTGAGCGCCTTCGAATGGAGCGGGCAATACTACCAGCAAGTGGTCCATGACTGGTCCTTGCTTCGCTCTCGCCAGGACATTGAGGAATTTGCCAGTTCGCTTGAAACGCACGAGCGTGGCGGGATGGGACAAAGGACAGGGACGGGGTCGGCTCTCGCCTTCGCCTATGGCCTTCTGTCGAAGGGGCCTGACTGCAACCGAAAAGTGATAGATGTATCCAGCGACGGATACAGCAGCGACGGGATGACACCAGCGGAATTCTACGCCCAAGACCTTCCTGCCGATGTAACCGTCAACGCGCTTGTCATCGGCGGAGGAAGCAACTCTTACATATGGCGATACTTCAATAGCGAGGTTCTGCATGGCTCAGGCGCGTTCAGCCTGACCATAGACGACTTTCAGGACTACCCACGGGCCATAAAGGAAAAACTCCTCCGTGAACTGACCCTTCCCCGCGTGTCAGGAGACCCCAGCATACCCTATCCCGTTCGTTGAGCATGCGTCAGTCTGGCCAGGATGTCGTCTGCTTCGGTCGAACCGCAGGGGAACACAGCCTCTCCGGCAGGGACGACTTCACAAGCAACTGGCGCTTTTTGCGCGTGGCGTGGACGCTCCAAAGGGTAACATGGCCTGATCTGGCGAGTATTGAGACGAGTTCGCATTCGGCTGGCAGCACCGGGGGACGACATGAGAATTCTGGTTACTGGCGCGACGGGCAAGGTTGGACAGGCGCTGATCGCCGCGCTGGCACGGACGAGGCCGGATGTGCCCGTTACCGCGCTTTGCCACAACCGCGTGCTCGACGAGAGTCCCACCCTCTCGGTCGTGCGCGGTTCGCTCGCCGATCGCGAGGTTTGTCGCAGGGCGCTGACGGACGTGACCCACGTCGTCCACCTGGCAACCTGCAAGGAAACGCCGGACGACGTGATGGACGTCACCGTCAAGGGGCTGTTCTGGCTGCTCGACGAGTTCAGGACGTCCCACGACGCGGAGCGTTTCATCCTGATCGGCGGCGATGCGGGCATCGGGCATTTCTTTCACAAGCATCCCGCCCCCGTGACGGAGGACGCGCCGCACATGGCCTATCCGGGATGCTACGCGCTGTCGAAGGTGCTGGAAGAGGTGATGGTCCGGCAATTCGGCATCCAATACGGTCTGGACTGGTGCTGCCTGCGCGCGCCTTGGATCATGGAGAAGGACGATTTCCGCTATGCGATGTCCTTTGGCGAGGATCAGTTCGGCGGACCGGCCTGGTCCACGCTGCTTCCCGCCGATGTGATCGAAAGGGCGAGGGCCGCGGGGGCGGTGCCCCTGCTGCGCGACAGGGATGGCGTGCCGATCAAGCGCAACTTCGTCCATGTCGACGACCTGGTCGCCGCGATCCTGCTGGCGCTGGAGGCACCGGTCGCCCGCCAGAAGCTTTACAACATCTGCATGGACGAGCCGGTCGATTACGGCGACCTTGCCGCGCTTCTGTTGGACAGCCGGAACATCCCCTCGGTCGATGTGCCGACGGGGTTCTTCAGCAACTGGCTGGACAACAGCCGGGCGAAGTTCGACCTTGGCTGGCGGCCGCAGTTCGATCTGCCGCGCCTGGTCGACGCGGCCTGGGGCTATCAGCGCCCCGCAACGGACCCGAGGATCGTGTGGTATCCGGGATGACCTCGCCCGGGACCGCAAGGGGCTTGGCCTGCACCGCTCCCGCGACGCCGGTCAGGGGACGAGGGCCAGCGTCCGCTTTTCGCGGGCAGACTGCGCCGCAGTATCGACGATGCGCTGTCCGATCAGGCTGATGGCCGGATCGAGGGGGCCGGACAGCGCCTCGCCCCGCGCGATGCAGCCGAGGACATATTCGATCGCGTTGCGCTGACCCTTGGGGAGAGGGTCGGCAGGGATCGGGTGCGGCTCGGGCCGGGCGCGGGTCTGGACCGTCAGGTGGTCGGCGTAGTCGTAGCTGGCGATCGTGCCGTCGGTGCCCATGAACACGAAGCCGCATTTCGGCTGCGGCTGGATCGTCCAGGGGTCGGTGAAGGTGCCCCAGCGGGTCTCCATCTTCGACAGCCCCCGCGCATAGCGGCAGACGGCCACCGCGTGCTGGTCGACCTCGATGCCCGGCGTCTCGTCGATGACGCAGGTCACCTCCAGCGGAGCCTCGCCATTCATGTACCAGGTGCCGAGCGTGGCCCCATAGCCCATGTAGTCGAGCAGGCTGCCGCCCCCCGACGCACGCTTGTACCACCAGGAGGTCGGCTTTTGCCGTTCCACCTCTTCTGGCGAAACCTCTACCTTGTCGGCGAGGTGATAAAGGGGGCCACGGTTGCCGCCATAGAACTGGAAGTCCAGGAGCGTGCCGATATGCCCTTCTTCGATCAGCCGCTTGGCCGTGACATGCGCGGCGACCCATCGCATCGGCCAGTTGATCGCCAGAAGCTTGCCCGTCGGTTGCATCGCCGCGATCATCGCGCGGGCTTCGGTAACCGAAGCGGCAAAGGGCTTTTCGACAAGGACGTGGACATTGATGCGCCGCGAGCCGCTCGACATAGCGGGCGTGATCGGCGGTGGCGGCACAGAGGATGGCCATGTCCGGCCGTGTCGCCATGCAAGCGTCGAAGTCGGTGAAGACATCGCTTTCAGGGATGCCGAATTCGGCTGCGGCACGGGCCATCGTTGCGGGGTCCGGATCGTAGATCCCTGCGATCTCGGCATCCGGGTGGTCGTGCACCATGCGCAACAGATCGCCCATGTGCATGTGGTCAAAGCTGATGCCGACGATACGGAACCTGGGCATGAGAACCTCCGTCAGCTGCGGTCGGTGATGCGGACGTAAAGTGCCGTGACCAGAAGGATGATCGCGCCGTAAAGGATGCGCCGACCGCCTTCGGGCATCTGGAGCAGCGTCAGCATGGTGGCAAGGACGGTCAGGATCAGCGCCCCGAGGATGGTGCCGCCGTAGCCGCCCCGCCCACCGAAGATCGAGGTGCCGCCGATGACCGCCGCCGCGACCGACGGCAGGTCGAGCGGAAGGGCCAGCGACAGCGACGCCGTCTTGACCATGCCGAGGTAGAGCAGGCCGGACAGGCCCGCGATCAGGCCGGACAGGGTGTAGAGCGCCAGGTGGACCTGCCAGACGCGGACACCGGAAAGGCGGGCGGCGGCCTCGTTGGACCCGATGGCGTAGAGCAGGCGGCCGAACCCCGTCCGCCGTTGTGCCCAGAGGATCAGCGCCGCGAAGGGCACGAACAGGAACAGGCCGTTCGGCAGACCGAAGGTGCGCCCGGTGCCGAGCCAGACCAGAACCTCGGGATAGATCGTGCCGGTCGAGATCACGGAGCGCTGGTAGACCAGCAGGCACCCTGTCGCGATCAGGCCGGTCCCGAGCGTCATGATCAGCGGGTGCACCCGCGCGAAGGCGACGCCGATGCCGTTGACGACGCCCGACGATCAGGGCGCAGCCCATGGCGATGGCGATCGCGGCAGGTGCGCCGATCAGTGGGGTTGCGGTGGCGGTGACATAGGCCGCGATGGTCGCAACGGTGCCCACGGACAAATCGATCCCCCGCGTCAGCATCGTCAGCGTCTGGCAAGCCGCCAGCATCGCAAGCGGGATGGCGATCTTGAGCGTGTTCGAGAACCAGAACAGGCTGAGGATGGCGGGGTTCAGGACTGCGAGAACCGCGACGAGGAACAGCAGGATCAGCGTCAGCGGGATCAGTGGCCGGTCGACCATGAGGCGGCCGAGCCGGGCCATGGGGGCGTCGGTCGTCGTCATCGTCATGCCCTCTTCCCCCGCGTCGCCAGGACTGCACCGAACATGACGACCGCAACCATGATCAGGCCTTCGACAATCGCGGCGACGTTGGGATCGACCGACATGAGCGTGAGATCCAGCCGGACCGTGCGCAGCACGAAGACGGCGAGGATCGGGCCAAGAATGGTTCCCCGTCCTCCGCCCAGCACGACGCCACCCAGAACGACCGCCGCGACCGAGGCGAGCAGGTAGGGGCCGGGGATCGGCTCTCCAATGCCGGTGGCCATCGTGACAGTCAGGCCCCCGAGTGCCGCGAAAAGGCCGCAGAGCGCATAGGCGGCGATGCGGACCGGACCGACCGGGACGCCAGAGCGGAAGGCCGCCTGCGGGTCCGATCCGACGGCGTAGAGCATCAGGCCAAGCTTGGAGCGCCGGATGGGCAGCCAGATCAGGGCGACGACGAGGGCGAGGACGACGACACCCCGGGGCAGCCAGGCGGTAAGCGGTTCGGGAACGCCCGGGATCGTGACTCCGCCGACCACCAGGGCGCGAAGCCAGGGGGCAGCACCGCCCCCCGGCGCGTTCAGGATCAGAAGGGCCACGCCCTGCCAGACGAAGAGCATCGCGAGCGTGACGACGATGTCGGGCACGCGGGTCACGACGATGAGCACGCCGTTCACGGTGCCCATGGCAAGGCCGAGCACGAGCACGGCAAGGACGGCGAGGATCGACTGCCCGTCTGTCGCCCCATCCATGAGGACGGCAGCGGTCACGCTGGCGACCGCCATCATCGCGGCGATGGACAGGTCGATCCCGCCCGCGATGATGACGATGGCCATGCCGACGGTTGCCAGCGCAAAGGGAAGTGCCGAGCGACTGAGGCTGTCGAGGCCAGCCGCGCCGAAATCGGGCTGGATCGCGGTGGTGATGCCAAGAAGCAGAACAAGAAGCCCCGCGAGCCCCGCCGTCCACCCGTTCGCTTCGATCAGGCGCTTCACGCTGGTTCCCCCGCGTACTGCCGCGCACCGCAGTGCAGCAGAGGTGCTTCCGTCCCGACAGCTTCGAGGAGGTCCCTGACATGGACCGGGGAGAGCCGGGCCATCATGCCGTGGCCTTTTCGGTCAGGCCATAGGCCGCACGCATCAGGCGGGCCTCGTCTGCCTCGGCGGCGTCGATGATGTCCACGACCCGTCCGTTGAAGATGACGACGGCCCGGTCGCAGGCAAGGCGGATCTCGGCCAGTTCGGAGGTGTAGAACAGGACCGCCGCCCCCTGATCGGCCAGTTCGCGGACCAGCGCGTAAATCTGTCGCTTGGTGCGGATGTCGATCCCCCGTGTTGGATCGAACAGCAGCAGCGTCTGCACGCCCTTGGCGATCCAGCGCGCGATCGTCACCTTCTGCTGGTTCCCGCCCGAGAGCCTGCGCACCTCGCCCTGGGCGCGGGTGTCGATCTGCAGGCGCTCGATTGCGGCACCGACCCGCCGGTTCTCCTCGCGCACCGGAATGATCCCCCAGGTTGCCAGACGCGAGAACAGCGGTATGGCGATGTTCTCGCGCACCGAGCGCTCCATCAGAAGCGCATGGGCGCGGTCGCCGGGCACCAGCGTCAGGCCGGCGGCGATGGCGTCGGCGGGGTGGTGGAAACTGACCCGCCTGCCGTCGACCTCGACCGTTCCGGCCGTGGGTCGGCGGTTGCCTGCCAGGACATCGAACAGTTCGTCCTGGCCCTGCCCCTCCAGGGCGACGACGCCCAGAACCTCGCCGGCGCGCAGGTCCAGCGATACGTCGGACAGGCGCGTGCCGGTGGCAAGGCCCGCCACCCTGAGACGTGGCGTGGCTGCGGTTGCCGTCGCACGCCGTGCCGCGGGGGCTGCGGAGGCGGCACCCGCGCCCAGCATCATCTCGACGATCGTCTCCTCGATCCCCGGTTCGATCGCGACATCGCCCACGGTCAGGCCATCGCGGAGCACGGTCGCGCGGTCGCAGAGCGCGGCGATCTCGGTGAAACGGTGCGAGATGTAGATCACGGACCGCCCGGACGCCGTCTGGGCGCGCACCGTCTCGAGCACGCGGTCGACCAGATCGGTGGGAAGCGCTGCGGTCATCTCGTCAAGCAGCAGGATGTCGGGCTCCGCGGCCAGCGCGCGGGCAAGGTCCACGATCCGCAGGCTCGCCAGCGGCAGTGTACGGATCAGCGCATCCTGCCGCAGCGCGGCAAGTCCAAGCTGGGCGAGCCAATGACGGAACGGCTCGACCGGGGTATCGCCGAGGCGAAGGTTCTCGCCGACCGTCAGGTCGGGGATCAGCGAAGGTTCCTGGTAGACCGGGACCAGGCCCGAGCGGCGCGCGCCCGCGGGTGAGGCGACGGTGCTGTCCTCGCCCCGGATGCGGACATGGCCGGCGTCGGGTTTCAGCGCCCCGGTCAGGATTTTCACGAAGGTCGACTTGCCCGCACCATTCGCCCCCATCAGCGCCACGATCTGGCCAGGGGCGACCCGGAGGGACGCGTCGCGCAGCGCCACAACCGCGCCGAAGCGCTTGGCGACGCCGGTCGCGTCGAGCAGGGCCGCGGTCGCGGGTGGGGTCATCTGTCGGGCACCTTGGGAAGGATCGGCCCCCGAAGCCAGTCCGGGGGCCGCGCGTGTCAGGCGTTCAGGTCACTCGCCCGGGCCCTTGCAGGCGATGATCTGGTCCATCGTGTAGGTGGTCCATCCGGGGATCGAGACCGAGACCGGCCATTCCGGCGACAGGTTGGGATTGGCGGCTGCGGCGAGCTTGGCCTTGCCCTCTTCGCTGACATTGTCCCAGATCTCGGGGTTCACCAGCACGGTCTTTTCGGCCGGGGCCTTGCCGTCGAGGATCTGGATCGCCAGCGCAACGCCCGCACCCCCCACCGAGCCGGGGTTGGTGACCGCCGCACCTTGCAAACCTTCCACGCTGGACAGCTGGCCCACGAAGCCCGCGTTGTCGGCCCCCACGATCGGCACCAGCGGTGCGCCGGATTCGACGAAGGCGTCGACGATCACGTTGTCGATGCCAGACGTCCACACGCCCTGGAACGGGACGCCAGCCGCGATGATGTCGTTGATCTGCTGCTTGCCCTGGTCCTGCTGCCAGCCGGTGAAGACCTCTTGCGCCACGGTGATCTCGGGGAATTCGGCCATTGCCCGCTTGAAGCCCTTGTCACGGTCGTTGTCGGCGCCCGCGCCCGCCGCGCCGCGCATGTAGACCACGGCACCCTTTCCGCCCATCTGCTCGAACAGCCATTTCGCGCCGAGATAGGCGTATTCTTCCTGGTTGTTCGACAGGATGTAGGCCGAGGGTTCCGTCACCGCCTGGTCGACGGCCACGACGACGATGCCCGCATCGGTCGCTTCCTTGATCGCCGAATTGACCCCTTCGGCGTTCGAGGGGTTGACGACGATGGCGTTGACGCCCGCCTGGATCAGGTTGCGGATGTCTTCAAGCTGCCCTGCCGCATCGGTATTGCGGTGAGCGATGTTCAGGCTTTCGACCTTGCCCGAGGCCAGCGCCTCGGCCTTCATCGCGCAGACCATCTGCTCGCGCCAGCCGTTGCCCTGCACGGTGTTCGAGATGCCGATCTTGTAGCCTTCGGCCGCTGCCATGCCGGCGAGACCCAGCGTGATGGCAGTTCCAAGTAGCAGTCGTTTCATGGTGATCCTCCCAGATCGTTGCTTCAGTCTTCAGCGTCGGCTGACCCGCCCAGCCCCGGCCCTACAGCGCGGTCGCCTTGGGGCGAACTCTTTGTGTTTTGAGGAATGTAATGCTTTTCAGAAACGATGTAAACCTTTACACATGAGGTAAGGCACGGCAACATTCGGCCGTACCTGCCGGTACAGGAACGGGCCTGCACGCGATGAACCGACCGACAATAGATGATGTCGCGAAACTTGCCGGCGTGTCCATCGCCACGGTCAGCCGCTGTCTTCACACTCCAGACATCGTCGCCGCCAAGACGCGCGAGCGTGTCCTGGGCGCGGTGCGGCAGACGGGTTACAACCTGAATGCGGCGGCACAGTCGCTGCGCCAGCGGCGGTCGAACACCGTTCTGGTCGTGGTGCCCGATATCGGCAACACCTTCTTCTCGGAAATCCTGGGCGGGATCGAGGCCGAGGCCTCGGCTGCCGGGCTGACCATGCTGATCGGTGACACCGGGCGAAACAAGGCGCGGGAAGAGGCCTATGTCCGCTACCTGCTGAACGGGCGGGCCGACGGGGCGCTGCTTCTGGCCGACCCGCAGGCGGCCTGGCGCGAGATCGCGACCTGCGACCGGGCATCGCGCCCATCGTCACGGTGTCCGAGGTCGGGCCGGACAGCGGGCCGGTGACAGTCTCGATCGACAACGAGGGCGCGGCCTTCGAGGCTGTCCGCCATCTGATCCGGCAAGGCCATCGCCGGATCGCCCATGTCGCGGGACCCGAGAGCAACATCCTGACACTCCAGCGGGTCTCCGGGTATCGCCGTGCGCTGGCCGAGGCGGGTCTTTCGGCGGTCGAGTTCCCCGGCGACTTCGGACTGGCCAGCGGGCGCGCCGCCTTCGAGCGGTTCGGGCAGCTGGCCGAGCGACCCACCGCCCTGTTCTTCGCGAATGACGAGATGGCGATGGGGTTCCTGTCGTCCGCCTATGCCGCGGGCGTCCGTGTTCCGCGCGATGTATCCATCGTCGGGTTCGACGACATCCATTTCGCCCAGGCCTGCATCCCGGCGCTGACGACGATCCGCCAGCCGCGCTCCGAGATGGGCGCGACCGCGATGCGCCTTCTGATCGCGATCATCGCGGGCGAGGCCCCTGCCCCGGTTCGGTTGCACTACGAGCTGGTCCTGCGCGACAGCACCGCGCCGGTCTGAACGGCCGGTCATTTGACGAAGGGCGCGAGGACGTCGCGCGCCAGGGCGAAGCCGCGCTTCACGGCCGCGTCCGAGCCTTCGAAGGTCCGGTCCTCATGCTCGATGATGATCGGGCCGTCATAGCCCGCGCGGTAGAGACCGGCGAAGAAGCCGGGCCAGTCGACCTCGCCCAGCCCCGGCATACGCGGAATTTGCCAGCCCATCCCGGCCGACAGGATGCCGTTCTCGTAAAGCCCGTCGCGGTCGATCATCAGGTCCTTGGCATGGACATGGACCATGCGCGGGCCGAACTCGCGGACGAAGCGCGCCGCGTCGATCATCTGCCAGACCAGGTGGCGAGGGGTCGTAGTTCATCCCCACCGCATCGCCCCAGGTCTCGAAGATCCGGCGCCAGACCTTCGGCGCATAGGCGATGTTGTGCCCGCCCGGCCATTCGTCATGGGAGAAGATCATCGGGCAGTTCTCGAAGGCCAGGGTCACGCCGCTGGCCTGCGCATGGGCGACGATCGGCGCGAAGATGTCGGTCGCGCGGGACCAGTTCTGGTCGACCGTCAGGGTCCGGTCGCCGCCGAGGAAGGTGTTGACGACGCGGACGCCCATCAGGCTTGCGGCGGTGATGACCTTCATCAGGTGCCCGATGACCGCCTCTCGGTGGGCGGCGTCCTGGTGCAGCGGGTTGGGGTAGTAGCCGAGGCCCGAGACGGAAAGTCCCTTGGACTTGAGCATCCCCATGATCTCGGACCCGCGCTCGCGCGTCATCGTCTCGATCGGCAGGTGGGCGGTCCCGGCATAGCGGCGCTTCTCGGCCCCGGCGGCGGGCCAGCAGGCGATCTCCAGCGCGTGGAAACCCGCCCCTGCGGCATAGTCGGCCACCTGATCGAGCGGGGTGCTCGGCGAAGGGCGCGGTCAGGATACCGAGGTGCATCAGTCTGGCCTCCTTGATCTGGACCCAGTGGCCGCGCGCGGCGCTTTCCAGGACGGCATCGCAGAAGAGCATTTCGTAATGCCCGTCGTCGAACGTGGCCCAGGTGGCGTCCGACGCCCTGCCCCCGTTCGCCACGTCGCGGTAGACCTGCGAGAAGAAGGCCGCCCAGGTGTCGGCGAACCCTTCGGGATGACCACCCGGCAGGGCGGCCGCGGCTGCGCCCGTGGGGTTCATCAGCGAGGGATCGCGCAGCAGGATCTGGTTCGGTGCCTCACGATGGCCGATCCACAGGTCCTCGGGCCGCTCCGCGCTCCACGCGGCCGAGGCCTTCGACCCCGAGATGTCCCAGGCGAGCAGGCCCTTGCGGCCATGGCTGATCTGGCTGGTGGTCACCACCCCCCGCCCGCCATTGCCGTAGCGCAGGAGGATCGTCGCGGCGTCGTCGGTGGCGATGCGGCGCGTCTCGGTGGCGCCCCTGGTTGCCGAGAAGGTCTCGACCGGGCCAAGGGGCTTCTGACGCTCGGGGATGAAGGTCGCGAGCTCGGCCATGACCGCCACGGGCCTTTGCCCGGTGATGAAGTTCGTCAGGTCCACCCAATGCGTGCCGATGTCGCTGACCGACCGCAGCGGCCCCCCCTCCTCCGCCTCGAGCCGCCAGTTCCAGTCGGTGTCCTTGGCCAGCCAGTCCTGATGGAACTGGCCGGTGATCAGGCGCAGCTCGCCCAGCTCGCCCGCGCGCATCATGCCATGGGCGTGCTGGTTCAGCGGGTAGAAGCGGGTGTTGTAGCAGACGGCGGCGACGCGGCCGCTGGCCCGCGCCAGCGCCAGCATCTCGGCCGACTGGGCCGATGTCATGGCGAGGGGCTTTTCGCAGATGACGTGCTTCCCCGCCGCGCAGGATCGCCATGACCTGCGGGTAGTGCGCCACGTTGGGCGAGGTGACGTGGACGACCTGAACCGCCGGATCGGCAAGCAATTCGTCCAGCGAGCCATAGGCGCGGGGCACGCCAAGCGCCTGCGCCCGGTCCGCCCCTCGCGACGCGCTCGACCCGAGCACGCCTGCCACCGGGATGCCGAGGCGGCGCAGAGTGGAAAGATGGACGGCTCCGATGAAGCCCGTCCCGATGACGGCGGCGGTCGACGTCAGGCAATGGAATATCCCCCGTCAATGGCAAGGCAGGTGCCGGTCATGAAGGCCGCGGCATCCGAGGCGAGGAACAGGACGGGACCCGCGATGTCCTCGCGGCTCGCCCCAGCGGCCCATCGGCGTGCGCAGGTTCACCGCGGCGACATGGGCCGGGTCGGTCCGGCTGCGCGCGGATTGCTGCGTCACGATGAAGCCGGGGGCCACGGCGTTGACGCGGATGCCGTCGGCAGCCCAGGCGATGGCCAGCGATTTGGTCAGCTGGACGACGGCGGCCTTCGACGCGCCATAGGCCGGGTTCCGGGGGCTGCCGAACATGGCATACATCGAGGCGATGTTGACCAGCGTGCCCTTCGCGGCCTTCAGCTGTGGATGAAACGCCTCGGCCGTGCGGAACGTGCCGTGCAGGTTCACGTCGACGACGTGCTGCGAAGAAATCGGGAGCCATTTCCTCACCCCGCGCGGTGATGGCGGCGCAGTTCACCAGGACGTCGAGCCGGGGCGTGGCGGCGGCGAAGGCCCGCACGGCCGCCGCCGTCGGTCACGTCGAGCTGGGTGTAGGCGAAGCGCGCCCGATCCTCCTCGACCGGCTCCGCTTCGGCCCCCGTGATCGCGACATGCGCCCCGGCATCCTGGAACGCCCGCGCGATCGCGGCCCCGATCCCGGCGCGGCTGGCCCCGACGACCAGAACCTCGCTGCCCCGAGAAATCGAACCGGCTGTGCATCATGATACTCCTCCCCCTGCCATCCTTGGCCAGTCGCGCGAGTTGATGCAATCAGATTTTTCATTTTCCTTGGATTGATTATTCTCAACCGAACCGAGCCCGCCGTCCAAGCGCCGACGATCATCGCCTGGCACACCACCATCGCCGGGACCTGACTGCGGAAATGACCCAGCCGCGCCTCGTTCACGTAAAGGACATGCGTCGCCAGACCCGCGACCGGGCTGAGCGCGTTGTCGGTGATCGCCAGCACCGCAGGCCCCGCGCGGCGGCGAGCGTGGCGATCTCGACCGTCTCGGGCGTGTAGTCGTCGAAGGTCATCGACGAGAAGCGTGTCGTTCGGCCCCATCGGCCGCACCTGCATCGCCCGCATGGCCCCGAGATTGTCGATCAGATGCGCCCGCCGCCCGATGCTGCCAAGACCGTAGACGGTATAGGCCCCCAGCCCGAAGGCCCCCCGCGCCGCGGCGACATGAACGACGTCGCTGTCGGCCAGCACCTCGACGAAGGCGTCCAGCTGCGCCACGGTCCAGCGCCTCCTCGATCCGCAGAAGCGACTGCACCGCAGCCTGCACGAAGCTGCCGAAGACGTGTCCAGGCTGGTCGAGGTCGGCATCCGCGATGCCGGGCTGGGCCATGCGTTCGGCATAGGGCAGGCGCGGGCCAAGCAGCCGCTCGCGGAACACCAGTTGCAGGTCGGCAAAGCCCGGCGAATCCGAGCTCCTTGGCGAAGCGTGTGATCGTGGCGGGCGGCACTTGCGGCCTGGTCGGCAAGGCGGACGAGCGTGGTGACCGCCACTTCCTCGGGATGGTTCAGGAAGAACTGCGCCACCTGGGTCAGCCTTTTGCTGAGGCTGCCCGCCCGGGCGGCGAGTTCGGCGCGCAGGGCATCGAAATCCCGCGGCGGGGCGGGCCGGTCCATCACCGCACCCCGCCTGCGTGCCGCTCGAAGCCTGCGGGCGCGCCGCTCGGACACAGGGCGGCATCCCCCCCGTCATCGCGCGCCGCGTTGGCGGGCCTCACCCGCCTGTCCTGCTGCTCAATAGACATCTTCGCCTCCCCCTGCAGGATCGCCCCAATCCCTGCGGGTCCATCGTGACGCCAAGGAGCGGTTCGGGAAAGATGCCGCTTGCGATGCCTGTGCGGAATTCGGTGACAATCCTGCGCAGCCGCGCCATTCAGGATCGCCAACTCAGATGCCTGGTCCCGCGGTTTGAGCAAGGCCCGAGGCGGCGTCGCTGTCGGCGAGCGTGGGAGAGTCGGACAATATCACACCATTGGCCATGCAAAATCGCCGCGGGCACCCACTCCACTGACGGCATCCGCGCCCATCACTTCTCGCGGAAGGCGCGCGACATGCTGTCGACGATCGGGCGGACGAGATACTGCATGAAGGTCCGCTCGCCGGTCTGGATCATGATGTCGACCGGCATGCCCGGCGTCGGCACAAAGCCCGGGACGCGCTGAAGTTCCTCGGGGCTGAGCGATACCCGCGCGACATAGGCCTCGGTCGTCGTCGTGTCGGTCTTGTCCACGATGGCATCGGCCGAGACATAGATCACCGTTCCATAGAGGATCGGCGTGGTGCGCTGGTTCAACGCGATCAGCCGTACGGTGGCCGCCTGTCCGGTCGAAACGCTGTCGATCTCGATGCGCGGTATCTTGACCTCGACGATCAGCGGCGCGTCCGAAGGCAGGATCTCGGCGATCGGTCGCCCGCTTTCCACCACGCCGCCGGTGGTGTGATAGTAAAGCCGCACGACGGTGCCCTCTACGGGTGCCGCAACATCCGACCGCTCCAGCACGTTTTCGGCCTTGCGGGCCTTCTCGCGGATGCTTTCAAGCTCGGCCCCGATGGCCTGCAACTCCGTCAGCGCCGCCCGGCTGCGCTCGCCGAGAAGCTGATCCTTCTCGGCCATGTATTTCAATCGCATCTGGTCGATCTCGGCGATCTCGGATTCAAGCCGCGAGATCTGGCCGTGGGTTTCCAGCTTGGCGCGTTGCAGCGCGCTGGCTTCGGTCGATCGCACGAGGCCCGTCTTGAGCAGCCCGAGCTTCACCTTGAATTCCTCGTCCAGCAGCACGAGCTGGCCACGATGCGTGCCGAGCTGGGCGGCGTAGCCGCGCTTGCGCAGGCCAAGCGCCTCGATGTTCTTCTCGATCAGGGCAAGGTCGTTGTGGACCGATCGCTTCTCAACCTCGAAGGCAAGCGCCTGATTGTCCAGGATGCTTGCGACCATCGGATCGTCGCGCATCGTCTCGAGATGGGGGGGAAAGGCCAGTTCCTCGGACCGTTGGTGCTGCGCGATCAGGCGCGCCGCCGTCGCTTCAAGCCGCGCCTGGCGCAGGAAAAGCTCGCGCTCGTTCGCAAGGGCCGACGTCCGGTCCAGCCGCATGATCGTCTGACCGGCACCCACGGTGTCGCCCTCGTCGACCAGTATGTCCTGGATGATCCCGCCTTCGAGATGCTGGACGATCTTGTTCCGGCCCGTCGCCACGAAACTGCCATGGGCGATGACCGCCGAGGCGAGCGGCGCGGTGAACGCCCAAAGCCCGAAGCCGCCAAAGGCAAGCACCATCACCAGCAGGCTGATGAGGATCTGCCGGTTGATGGACCGTGGCACCTCGTCATACCACTCGGTCGGGGGCAGCGGGCGCATCATCACGTCACCCATTCGAGGTTCCTCCGTCGAGGGCCGGTCCGGCTTGCGGCTGGTCGCCTTTCTGCCGGGTCGAGTTCGGCCATGACCTTTGCCCGTTCGCCAAACAGCGCCACGGTTCCGTCCTTGAGCAGCATGATCTTGTCCACGACGGACAGAAGCGACGGCTTCTGCGTGATCACGACCACCGTGATTTTCTGTTCGCCAGCCTGCTTGATCGCGCGGGCCAGGGCGCGGTCGCCCGCCATGTCGAGGTTCGCGTTCGGTTCGTCCAGCACCACGAGGCGCGGATTGCCGAAGAACGCGCGCGCCAGCGCGACGCGCTGCTTCTGTCCGCCCGACAGCGGCGCGCCATCGGCCGAGACGATCGTCTCGTATCCCTGCGGCAGCGAGGCGATCATGTCGTGCACGTCGGCAAGCACGGCGGCGTCGTGGATCATCGCGTCGGGAACATCGCGGCGCATCCGGGCGATGTTGTCCTTGATCGAGCCGGGAAACAGCTGCACGTCCTGCGGCAGGTATCCGATGTTCTCGCCGAACTGCCGGGGATCCCAGTTGCGCAGATCCATCAGGTCGAGGCGGACGTTGCCCGAGGTCGGCAGGATCGAGCCGACCAGCATCTTGCCGAGCGTCGTCTTTCCCGCCCCGGAGTTGCCGATGACGGCCAGCGACTCGCCGGGGTTCAGGCAGAAGCTGATCCCGTTCAGCACGACCTGCTTGGTCCCGCCCGGAACATAGAGCAGCCGCTCCACGTCGAGGCGCCCTTGCGGACGGGGCAGCAGCAACCGCTCGTACTGCAAGCGCGAGGCCATCAGCAGCGACTTGATCCGGTTGAAGGCGGCGCGCGACAAAAGGAAGGTGTTCCAGCCCTCGATCGAGCCCTCGATCGGGGCAAGCGCACGGCCCGCGATGATCGAGGCCGCGATCACCATGCCCCCGGTCAATTGCCCCTGAAGCGAGAGATACGCGCCCCAGCCCAGCATCCCCACCTGCGTCAGCAGCCGGACCGCACGCGAGGCCGCCGCGGAATAGATGTTGCGGTCCTGCGCCACGACCTGTGCCTTCAGCGAGGTCGCGGTGTCCTTCCCCCAGATCGCCACCGCCTCGGGGATCATCGACATCGCGTTGATGATCTGGCTGTTGCGCGACATCGAGTCGAGGTGCTGGTTCGCCTTCGCCTGGGCGAAGTTCGCGTCCGCAAAGGGCTTTTCGGTGATCTTCTGGTTGATCAGCGCGATCACCAGCAGGACCAGTGCCGTCACCACCACGATCCAGCCAAGATGCGGATGGATGAAGAAGATGACGAGCACGAAGAGCGGGGCGAAGGGAATGTCGAGGAAGGCGATCAGCGTGCCCGAGACGAGGAAGCTTCGCAGCTGCTGAAGATCTCCCAGCGTCTGATACTCGCGCCCCGTCCCGTGCAGCGACGCGGCGGCGGCGGCACTCAGGATCGGCGATCCGAGCCGCACGGCAACCTCCACCGCCGTCCGCATCAGCATCTGCCGGCGGATCGCGTCGAACACCGTCTGAAGCAGGACTGCGCCCACGATGACCGCCGTCAGCATGATCAGGGTGTCGGTCGACCGGCTGGTCAGCACGCGGTCCGAAATCTGGAAGAGGTAGATCGGGATCGCCAGGATCAGCAGGTTGGTGGCGCAGGTCAGAAGCGTGACCCAGGCGAGGTTCCGGCGCACCGCCGAAATGCCAAGCGCAAAGCTCTTGCCGAAGTTCTCGGGGCCGACGCGCCGGTGGAACGGGGCACCGGGCCCCCCACCGCCACCGCCGCCATCGGAGGGTCGGCGATCGGGCGGGTCCGCGTTCGTCCGGCGGATCGGCTCACCGGCCCGGCCCTCGATCGTGACACCGACGCCTCCTGCGTCGCCTGTGTCGCGCGCCTGCGGGGCCTGCGGGGCGGCTGCGGGCCCCTCGGCAACCGGGACTGACTGCTGAGGCGGTGCCTCCTGTGCGTCCGCACGCTCCGCGGTGGCCTCGTCTTGGTTCGGCAAAAGGTTCAGCCTGCGTGTCAGAAGCAGAGGGCCGGGCCTGTCAACCGGAACCGACGTCGGGTCGATGCAACGCTGATTGAACGGATCGTCCTTGCTGAACACCTTGCGGCGAAACTCGACTTGCACCGGGAAACTCCAATCTTTCAGGAAAGCATGGAATGCAGGACATCAAGGCTGGAGCCGAAGTCGGCAAAGGGCGGCGGTCCCTGCTCGTCATCCGCCGCCGCCGGGGTCAGCAGTCCGTCAGCAAGAAAGGCCACCGCCTCGCTGGCAAGCGCCGACACGCCGCCGCCGATGTCGGGCACACCGATATCGATCAGATCGGCCTGATAGATCAGCGCGTCGGAATAGACCTCTCCCTGCGCCATGACGAGGGAATCGACGCCGCGGTCGTCAATCGACGCGGTGTTCAGCAACGCGTTCGATCCCAACGTCATCTGGACCTGACCGGAGATGGATGCCTGAAGCGCGTCGAGGGCGACCTTGACCTGATCGACATCGCCGACGACGTTCGTCTGCTCGATCAGGTTCATCTTGATGAAGTCGCCCTTCACGAAGAGGGCCTTGAGCAGCCCCTTGCCCGCGAACAGGGCAGACTGGGCGACATCGGACGAAAGCGACGTGGCCCCGCCGACCAGGTCTTCGGTGGCCGCCTGGAAGGCATCCGTCATCGCCCCGACCGTATCGACCCCGGTCTTGCTGATCAGAGCCTGGTTCAACAGCAGGTTGTCGTTCGATGACAGGACCCCGGACGGTAGAGCATCCCCATCCTCGACAACATCGTTGTCCAGCAGCACCAGCGTCTGCGTGATGGCATTCACGGTGACCATGTTGCCGCCGACGATGATCAGATCGTATTGCAGCCCGTATTCGGCAATCGAGGTGAGGTTCGACAGCAGGTTCTCGCCGGTCCCGAGGAAGGTATTGCTGCCCGTGAAGCTGACCTCGACCCGGTCGGTATCGGTTGCAAAGATGTGCTGGTCGACCCAGTTCACGAGAACCAGATCCGTCTCGATCCGCTCGACCGCCCAATCCGTCGGCAGTCCGAACATACCCGCCGCGCCTGCATCCAGGGAAGGCGAAGCATCCACGGATATCTGCGCCGCGTTGATTGCCTGCGAGGCCGTTGGTCCTCCCGTGGAGATCCCCTGATCCACATCGAACAGGACGTTGACCTGGCTGATGCTGTCCACCGCGATCACATCGCCCGCAACCGAGATCACCGGCGCGTCGACCCAGCGGACCGAGACGAAGGCCTCGTTGAGCGACATGTTCGCGCCAGTCACGACGGCATGGCCGGGATCGACGGCGAACGGATTCTCCTCTTCCGCCGCATGCGGGTCGACGGGTGGAGCATCCGGTGCGGGCTCTTCCTCTGCCTCGGGTTTCAGGAAGGCGGGCAGGTAGTCCTCGAACGTCGGCATCTCGGTTGCAACAACGCCATTCACGATGATCGCGTCTTGCCCCTCGACCCGGTGCGACGACGCCGTGGCGAAGTCCTGCTGCGGCAGGTCAAGCGAGGTCAGCGCCATCGCCGCTTCGACGATTTCTTCGGAGGATCCGGCCAGACCGGCAATGGTCTCCAGCCGGTCAACAGCGTGCAAAGACGCCCCGATCTCGGCCAGCGAGACAAGCTGCGCGTAGTAGACTTCCGGCAGCACGAAATCCGCGGCGTCCCCGAAGACCAGAAGGTCGTCATCTTCCAGTGTCAGGATCTGGACGGTGTATGTCGCGAACGATCCCGGAAGCGGCAACTGGATGGCGCCGTCAAGAATGCGTCCCGGCAGGATCAGAATATCGACACCCGGCCCCGCGGGCCCGATATAGGCCGGACCCAGGTCGGGCAGAAGCGGCCCGGGGATGGGGAGATCGAACCGCACACCGCCCCCAAGCGCAGCACCTTCTCCATCGAATGTGGGGGCAGGCGGGATGGTGTAGACGACCCCGGGATCGAAGCGGCCCAGGTCATAGGGTGACTGAAAGGGAATGATGGCAAGCGGCGCGGGGTCGATGTCGGCTTCGGCGGGATCGCGCCGGGCGAACTGTTCGTAAAAGTCACGAAGCCGCGCTTCTTCGGTGGCAATGTGAAAGATGCCGATGAAATGCGATACGATTTCCGTGATTGGATCCAGCGACACTTTTACACCCTGCGTTCAGCCCAGCCCTGGACGAAAGGCCGTTCGGGCCGGGAAATGGAGCCCCGGGGCCGATCGCTCGGCCCCGGGAGTGTCGTGGAGGCTTACGGGTTCGAGTCGTCGCCCGCGTAAGCCGAGGTCATCGAGCCGCCGACGATCGTCATGTCGACGTTGTTGCCCAGCACGTTCGCACCCATCACGATGCTCTGGTTGAACGCCGTCAGGTCGATCGCCGCCGCCGCCGAGGCATAGGACTGGCCGTCGACATAGCCGTCGTCTCCGTTGCCCGAGCCCCAGCTGCCGCCGTCTCCGGCCGCGCCACCGGCGCCGTTCGTCGCCGTGCCGCCCGCTCCGCCGATCGCGTCGCCAAGGCTGGCCGCGCCACCGGTCGACGTGCCGCCGAGGCCGTCGCCGCTGGTGCCGCCCGCCGCCGATCCGAGACCGCCGTAGCCTGAGGCACCGCCCAGGACATCGGCCATTCCGGTTCCGGTCGAGGCGTTGGACGAGGACGTGTCGGACGTAGCCGCCCCGCCATAGCCCGCGATCGCATCGGCAAGGCCCTCGCCCGAGGCATCGAGCATGAAGTCAGACGCAACGTCCGACCCTCCGCCCGCTCCCGAAGCCGAGGCGGCATCGCCAGTGCCGGTGCCCGAACCGCTCGAGGTCGACGCAGCGTCACCCGACGCTCCGGCCCCGGCATTGGCCCCGGCTTCGCCGGTCCCGGTGCCGGAACCATCGGCAACCGAGTCCGCACTGCCTGCGGCACCCGCGCCACCGGTCGAGGCCGCGTCCCCGGAACCCGTTCCGGTCGCATCGGCCGTCGACCCGGCGTCGTTCGTGCCACCGGCACCGCCCGCAGCATCCGACGTGCCGGTCCCGCTTCCGTCAGCCGCGGAGTCGGCAGCCGAGTCGTTCGACCCTGCCCCGCTTGCCGCTGCCGCGTCGCCGGTTCCGGTGCCCGTGCCAGCCGCATCAGACGCGGCATCGTTGCTGCCGCCCGCGCCGCTGGTGCCGTCAGAGCTGCCGGTCCCGGTGCCATTGGCCGCCGAGTCGGACGCAGCATCGTTCGAGCCAAGGCCACCGGTCGCACCCGCCGTTCCGGTTCCGGTGCCAGTGCCGGTTCCGGGTCCGGAGGTTCCGGTGCCCGCACCACCCGCACCGCCAGCCGAGGTGCCGGTTCCGGTTCCGGTGCCCGTTCCCGTGCCTGGACCCGAGCTGCCCGAGCCTGCGCCACCGGCACCAGACGCGGCATCCGCCGTCCCGTTGCCAGCACCGTCCGCGGCGGAATCGCCCGAGGTGCCAGTTCCGTTGGCATCGCCGTCGCCACCAGCGCCGCCCGCGCCTCCGGCACCAAGGCCACCGGTTCCGCCGTCGCCACCGCTTCGCCGGTCGTGCCGCCCGAGCCTTCGCCCTCGCTTTCGGCTTCAGCTCCTCCAAGACCGGCCCCGATTGCCCCGGCGTCGCCGCCGCTGCCACCGTCGCCTTCCGCTTCGGATTCGCCTTCGCCCGCACCAAGGCCTGCGCCAAGCGCCGCCAAGTCTCCGCCGCTGTCGCCTTCGCCTTCGGCCGAGGACTCGCCCTCGCCGCCGCCAAGGCCGGCACCGATCGCCCCGGCATCACCGCCCGAGGCATCCTCGGCTTCGGCTTCCGAGTTCGGACGAGGCATCGGCCTCTACGTCCGACGAGGAGTCGACGTCGCCGCCGTTCGCGTCTTCGGCTTCCGCCTCGGACCCGGCAAGGCCTGCGCCAAGCCCCGTCCCGATGGCACCGGCATCGCCGCTACCGGCATCGCCGTTCTCGGACTCGGCCTCGGAGGTCGCTTCGCCCTCGCCTTCCGCGCTCGAGTCGGCATCACCGCCCGCCGCGTCCTCGGCATCCGCCTCGGAGGCCGCAAGTCCAGCACCCAGACCGGTGCCGTTCGCATCCGAGTCGCCGCCGTTGCCGCCTTCGCCTTCGGCCTCAGACCCGGCCAGGCCAGCGCCAAGGCCCGTCCCGATCGCGCCGGCATCGCCGCCGTCGCCACCTTCGCCTTCGGCCTCGGCCTCGGACAGGCCGGCACCAAGGCCGGTGCCGATCGCGCCGGAATCGCCGCTGTCGCCGCCTTCGCCTTCGGTTTCGGCCTCGCCCTCACCGTTGCCCAGGCCCACGGCAATCGCGCCGCTGTCGCCGCCCGAGCCGCTTTCGGTCTCGCTTTCGGCATCTGCCTCGCCAAGGCCAAGCCCGACGCCAAGCCCGGTCGCATCGCCGGTGTCGCCGCCGTTGCCACCCTCGGCCTCGACGTCGCCCGTGTCGCCGCCGTCGCCGCCCGATGCGTGCGAGTGGCCGCCCTCGGCTTCGCCGCCATGCGCATCGCCGCCTTCGACCTCGGCATCGCTGCCGCCGTCGCCGCCACTGGTCGAGGTCGAAATGCCTTCTTCGGCCTTCGCCTCGCCGCCCGTCGCGTTGCCGCTCTGGTTGAAGGTGCCGCCATTGCTGACGGACGGGTCGGACAGGCTGTCGTTGTCGAGAAGGTTGGCCGTCTGCACATTGACCATGCCGACATCGTTGCCTTCGCCGGTCAGGGCACCGCTCAGGATGTCGTTCACCGTGATGTCGTCACCGGGATCGTACGAGACGTTGCCCTGAGCGAAAATCGCATCGCCCATGCTCGCGCCACGATCCAGGTCGAAATCGGCGAAATCGTCGTCGGTCGGCTCGTAGCCGTCGAGCGAGAAGTCCGCACTGACATCGACCGACACATCGACCGAGGTATCGGTCGAGCTGTCGTTCGACGTCGTGTTGTAGTTTTCATTGCTGTTGTCGTTTTCGCTGTCGCTGCCGCTGGTGGCGGAGCTGTCGCTGCTTGCAGTGTTGGTGTTGGTATTGGTGTTATCGGACGAGTTCGAATTGTCGTTCGAATTGTCGTTGCCGTTCGTGTTCGCGTTCGACGAGGACTGCGTCTGGTCCTGGGTCTGCTCTTGCGACTGGTGCTGTTTCGAACCGTGTCCGTGGTCCTTATCGCCGTCCTGAGGCTGGGAGCTCTCAAGGAACGGCACGAAATTGTGGCGGTTGGTAGCCATGTCTGCGATCTCCGATCTGGGTGCCCCGCGGACCGCCATTCATCTGTAAAGCGGACTCGACCGGGCACGTTTTCAATTTTGACTGGATCGACCTGTTTTCCCTCGCGTGCCGCAGACCAAATCCTGCGCTGGACGAGGAGTCGAAGTGGATGGAACCGCGTCGCACCTCCCTTCGGTTGCCCGAGCCATTGGCGACACATGAAAGACGAAGGGGCGTTGAACGGACCCTTTCGACGGGTGGCGGCAATGGTCGGATATGGAAAAGATTTCTTCAGAAGCCGTGATGCCGCCATAAATCCGGCGACATCAGCATGTTCGCAACGCAACGGCCCGCGCGTAAGCTAGACAATCGGTCAGGCGCAGGACGTGCCGGAAGGCTCTGTTTTAGCGAAGGAATTCTGCAGAATTAGCCATTCGGCCAGAGGTCCCGAACCCGAATCGACTCAACCTTCGCCTTTAGCGTGCAATCCCGACCAACCCGTTGCAGAGATCTGTGGCGCCCAGCCAGGGCCAATTCCACGCCAGAACGACGAAACTCCCGGCAAGTAACTGAAAAATCATACAGAGTTTTGTTGAAGCCAAGTTGTGACCGATAGCCTTTCGATCAATGTACCCTAGCCATTTTGACAGTTCAGAATGCAACCGATCTCGGTTATGCTGCTCTCAATTGATTTACAGCATCTGATATTGTTGCGCGAAAGCTGCGTGAAAAGTTTCCTGGGAGGGGGAGTTCATGAGCGAATTTGTCAAGGTGCCTGACGGGCGCCCGTTTGAGGCTATTTCCACGGATCCGCTGACGACAGCGATCGTATTTGTCGGCAGCGCATTGAGTTTCTCTCCGCTCGTGATGCGGATCGTCCAGTCCGAGTTTGTCGGGATCGACGTGTTCCGGGTCGAGAGCCTCTCGCAATTGGAGAGCCGGCCCGACGGGTCGGGGATTGACCTGAGGATTGCGGTCTTCGATCAGTCGCATGCCGAATGCATCGGCCAGAACTTCGCCCATATCCGCAGTCGGCTTCGGGGGGCGCAGATGCTTTTCGGGTATTCCGACGCGGCGGTCGCGCGCAGGCTTTATGCGCAAGCCGATATCGGTGCGGAACTGCGGTTTCTGCCGATGAACGTTCAGGTCGATGCGTGGATTTCCATCCTGCGGCTTTTCCTGTCGGGTCAGCACTATGTCCCGGAAGAGGTTCTTCCGCCACCTGTACAGGCAGATCTCCGGCCATCAGCGACGCAGAAGTCCCCGCTTCCACCGAACGCCGCATCGAGGCTGACCGAAAGGGAGCTGGCTGTTCTCGCGCGCGTGTCGGAAGGGGAGCAGAACAAGCTGATCGCCAAGAAACTCGGCGTGTCCGAGCATACCGTGAAGCTTCACATCCACAACGCGATCGCGAAGATCAGTGCCAGGAACCGGACCGAAGCGGCGATCTGGTATCTGTCCCACGCATCCGCCGCCGAGTCCGGATCGGCAGGATGAGCGCGCCGCGCGCCGCCCCGGTGGAGTTCGATCAGCTGCTGCTGCTGATCGGGCGCCTGAACTACAGCTGGACGAATACCGAAAGCCTGCTGATCCACATCGTCGCGGGCTTGTCGGGTACCGACAAGGAAACCGCGACGATCATCTTCCTGACGCTGAACACCACGCGGGCCCGCGTCGACCTGGTGGAGCGTCTCGCCAAGATGGATCGGCGCGACCGGGTCGAGAAGGATCGCGTGCTCGAGGCGACGGGTGACCTGATGCGCCTCTCATCCCTGCGAAACCGGTATAATCACTGCATCTACGCCTTCGATCCCGAAAGCGGCAGTGCCCGTACCATCCTGATGCGGATCGCCGACCGCAAGTCCGACATCAGGATCGGCCAGGTCGCCGATGTCGACGAACAGGCGATTGGCGATATCGAGGCGGCGTTGCAGGATCTCGCCGCGCTCAACAAGCGGATATGGCATCTGATCCGGGAGTTCCGGTATCCGGCCTGATCCGGTCACCTCTGGCTGCCGAGACCCAGGACCGGAAGCGCCCGGTTCCGACCGCCGACCCGCCCCTTCCGCCACGCCACCCACCCGGGTTTCCCCCGCTCATGGCTCGCGTCGTCCCGATCCTCCGGCGATGAAGCAGTGTGGTGTGCGTTTTATATTTGCATCTCTAAATATTTAAACTATACTTAATGACAGGAGTTTGCGGGGGTCTGATCGGGGACTCCACGAAAGGGAACGGCATGGCGCATATCGTGGTGTTGGGGGCGGGTCTGGGCGGTGTGATCATGGCCTATGAGATGAAGGATCAGCTGCGCCCGGACGACCGACTGACGGTCATCTCGAAGGGCGCGAGTTACAGCTTCGTGCCGTCAAACCCCTGGGTCGCAGTCGGATGGCGCGAGCGGCGAGGATATCGAGGTCGACCTGACCGACGTGATGAGCCGCCGCGGGATCGCCCTGATGACGCAAGGCGCGGCGCGCGTTCATCCGGGCGAGAACCGGGTGGAGCTGAGCCGATGGCGAAGACGTCGCCTACGACTACCTCGTGATCGCGACCGGCCCCGACCTCGCCTTCGACGAGATCCCCGGCCTTGGCCCCGAGGGCCACACCGAATCCGTCTGCCACATCGACCACGCGCTGAAGGCCGAGCAGGCGTTCAGGCGCCTCGTGGCCAACCCGGGCCCGGTCATCATCGGCGCGGTGCAGGGGGCCAGCTGCTTCGGCCCGGCCTACGAATTCCTGTTCATCCTCGAAACCGCGCTGCGCCGGGCCAAGGTGCGCGACCGCGTGCCGATGACCTTCGTGACGTCCGAGCCCTATATCGGCCATCTCGGGCTCGACGGGGTGGGCGACACCAAGGGCCTGCTCGAAAGCCAGATGCGCGCCCATCACATCAAGTGGATCACCAATGCCAAGGTGGCTTCGGTCGAGCCCGGCGTGATGCATGTCGAAGAGGTGAACGACGACGGCAGCACGAAGAAGATGCACGACCTGCCCTTCGCCTTCTCGATGATGCTGCCCGCCTTCCGCGGCGTTGCGGCGGTGCGGGGAATCGAGGGGCTGACCAACCCGCGCGGCTTCATCCTGGTCGACAAGTTCCAGCGCAACCCGACCTTCCGGAACGTCTTCGCGGTCGGCGTGGGCGTCGCGATCCCGCCGATGGGGCCGACGCCCGTTCCCGTGGGCGTGCCCAAGACAGGCTTCATGATCGAAAGCATGGTCACGGCGACCGCCATGAACATCGCCAGCCTGCTGAAGGGCGAAGAGCCGGTCCGAGGTCGGCACCTGGAACGCCGTCTGCCTCGCCGATTTCGGCGACGGCGGCGTGGCTTTCGTCGCCCAGCCGCAGATCCCGCCGCGCAACGTCAACTGGTCGTCGCAGGGCAAGTGGGTCCACTACGCCAAGATCGGGTTCGAGAAATACTTCCTGCGCAAGATCCGCATGGGCAAGTCCGAACCCTTCTACGAACGCCTCGCGCTTCAGGCGCTTGGCATCGACAAGCTGAAATCCACCCATCCCGAAACCGGAGAAGTCTCATGACCGTCAACCAAGCCGTCACCGCCTTCGCGGGCTTCATGGTCCTGCTGTCGCTCGCGCTCGCCTGGTCTGTCTCGCCGTACTTCCTGGCACTGACGGCCTTTGTCGGCGCGAACCTGTTCCAGTCGGCCTTCACCGGCTTCTGCCCGGCCGCGATGATCTTCCGCAAGATGGGCCTGCGCGACGGCACCGCCGCCTGAGCCGGAGCACGCCGATGCCTGTCGCGACGCCGCGCGTCTTCTTCTGGCCCTTGCTCGGCCTGTTCGCCCTTGCTGCGTCCGGCTGCGGCGGGTGAGCTTGCTCCTGCGCCCCGTCGAGGTGGCCGAGACCAAGGCGCTGTTCGGCCAGATCGAAAGCCGGCTTCGTCGTGCCCGCGCGCAGCCGGATCGGCGGAACGATCACGGCGCTCGACGTGACCGAGGGCGACAAGGTCAAGGCGCAGGTCAGGTGATCGCGCGGATCGTGGACGAGAAGCTGGAACTGCAACTGGCCGCCGCCGAGGCCCGGCTGGCTGCCGCACAGTCGGAACTGGACGAATGCGCAGACCGAACTGACGCGCAGCGAGGCCCTTCTTGACACGCGGCTCGACCACGCTCCAGGCCGTGGACCGCGTCCGCACCCAGCGTCACGGTGGCCCGGAACGCGGTCGCGGAACTCGAGTCGGGCAAATCGGTGATCGAACAGCAGATGGCCGAAGGCGACGTGATCGCACCCGCCGAGGGCCGTGTGCTGTCGATCCCGACCCGGCTGGGCGAGGTCGTCATGCCGGGCGAGCCGGTGGCGACCATCGCCGGCGGCAATGTCTTCCTGCGTCTGGCCATTCCCGAGCGCCATGCGACGGAGCTTGACGTCGGTGCGCGCGTGGCGATCGGCGACGGCGACGGCCGCGCGCGAAGGACGGATCGAGAAGCTCTACCCGCTGATCGAGAACGGCCGGGTCACGGCCGATGTCGCGGTCGACAGGCCTGTCCGACAGCATTCATCGGCCAGCGCATCCTCGTGCGGGTTCCGGTCGGCACGCCGCGAAGCGCTGGCCGTCCCGCAAGAGGCGATCCGCCGCAGTGCCGGTCTCGACCTGGTCGAGATCGCGACGGCGGAGCGGGACGCGCGACCGTCACGGTCGTGCCCGGCCCCGTCGTGACGACGGCAGATGGCCCGATGGTCGAAATCCTGTCCGGCCTGCGCAGCGGCGACACGGTCATCCTGCCATGACGCCTGCACCCAAGCGCGGCATCGCGGGTGCGCTGACCGATGCCTTCATCACGTCGCCGCTGACGCCGCTCGCCCTGGTCGCGGCCGTGCTGATGGGCATCGTCGCGCTCGTCACCCTGCCGCGCGAGGAAGAACCGCAGATTTCGGTTCCGATGGTCGATATCCATCGTCGAGGCCAACGGGCTGCGCGCCGAGGACGCCGTCAAGCTGGTGACGGAACCGCTGGAAACCATCGTCAAGTCGATCCCCGGTGTCGAGCATGTCTATTCGCAGACGCAGGATGACGGCGCGATGGTGACGGCGCGGTTCGAGGTCGGCACCTCGTCGGACGCGGCCATCGTGCGGGTCCACGAAAAGGTCCGCGCCAACATGGACCGCATCCCCACGGGCATCCCCGAGCCGCTGATCGTCGGTCGCGGCATCGACGACGTGGCCATCAAGGTGCTGACGCTGACCCCGCGCCCCGAGGCTGGCCGACCGCTGGTCGCCCGCCGACCTGACGCGCGTGGCGCATGAGGTGCAGGTCGCCATCGCCGCGCTGCCCGACATCGGACTGACCTACATCGTGGGCGAGACGCCCGAGGAAATCCGCATCCGCCCCGACCCCGAGCGGCTGGCGCAGGCGGGCCTGACGCTTCAGGCGCTCGCCGCCAAGGTCGAGGGCGCGAACCGCAGCTTCTCGGTCGGCACCCTGCGCGAGGATGGCCGCCAGATCGGCCTGACGGCCGGGCGGACGCTGAGCCGACCTGACAGATATCGAGAACCTGCTGGTCACCACCCGCGACGGCCGTCCCGTCTATGTGCGCGACGTGGCTGATGTGACGCTGGCCACCGACACGACCGATGCGCGCGTCTTCCACCTCGAGCGCGCCGGGACGGGCTTTTCGCGCGCACCCGCCGTGTCGCTCGCCATCGCCAAGCGCGCCGGCGCGAATGCGGTGACGATCGGCGAGGAAATCCGCCACGCCGTCGAGCGACTGCAGGGCAGCGTGATCCCCGACGATCTGGTCGTCCACGTCACCCGCGACTACGGCGAGACGGCGAACGAAAAGGCGAACGAGTTGCTGTTCCATCTTGGCCTCGCCACGCTGTCGATCGTGGCGCTGGTCTGGCTTGCGATCGGCTGGCGCGAGGCGCTGGTCGTGCTGGTCGTCATCCCCGTCACCATCCTGCTGACGCTCTTCGCCGCGCGCGTGATGGGCTACACGCTGAACCGTGTCAGCCTGTTCGCGCTGATCTTCTCCATCGGTATCCTGGTCGACGACGCCATCGTGGTGATCGAGAACATCGCGCGGCACTGGGGCATGAACGACGGTCGCTCGCGTCGCACCGCCGCCATCGACGCGGTCAGCGAGGTCGGCAATCCGACGATCGTTGCCACGCTGACGGTCGTGGCCGCGCTGCTGCCGATGCTGTTCGTCTCGGGCATGATGGGCCCCTACATGAGCCCGATCCCGGCCAACGCCTCGGCCGCGATGGTATTTTCGTTCTTCGTGGCGGTCATCATCACGCCCTGGCTGATGCTGAAGCTGGGCAAGGCCCATGCGCGGCACGGGTCACGGGGCAGAGGCGGCCGACGGGGCGGGCCGCTGGGCCGCCTCTACCGCGCGGTCGCCCGCCCTGTCCTTGCCTCGAAGGGCGCGGTCCTGGGCCTTTCTCGCTGGCGGTGCTGGCACTCACGGTCGGCTCGATGGGCTTCTTCTACACCACGGCCGTCACGGTGAAGTTGCTTCCGTTCGACAACAAGTCCGAACTCGCGGTCGTGCTCGACATGCCGCGCGGCACGTCGGTCGAGGAGACGGACCGGACCCTGGCCGACCTTGCCGCAGATCCTTGCCGAGATATCCGAGATCACCTCGATCCAGTCGCATGCCGGAACGGCTGCGCCGTTCAACTTCAACGGCCTCGTGCGGCACTCCTACCTGCGGTCCGACCCGCAGATGGGCGACCTTCAGGTGAACCTCTCGCCAAAGGCCGAACGGTCGCGCGAAAGCCATGCCATCGCGCTCGACATGCGGGCAGCGCCTGTCCGCCCTGTCCCTGCCCGAAGGTACGGTCATCAAGGTGGTCGAACCGCCGCCCGGCCCGCCGGTCCTGTCCACCCTTCTGGCCGAGATCTACGGCCCCGATCCCGAGACGCGCCGCGCCGTCGCCCGCAAGGTGCGCGAGGCGTTCGAGACGGTGCCCTTCATCGTCGACATCGACGACAGCTTCGGCACGCGGGCCGAGCGGCTGCGCCTGACGCTGAACGATGCCAATCTCGACTTCCACAGGATCGAGCCGGGCGATGTCTTCGACACCATCGGCCTGCTCTATGGCGGCAAGACGGTCGGCTACTCGCACCGTTCGGGCGGACGCGAGCCGATCGCCGATCCGCCTCGCCCCCGCGACCGCGGACCGCGTGCTGGACGAACGGGCGCTGGCCACCCCCGTCCCCGCCAACCTGCTGCCGGGCGACCGCGAGCGTGGTGGAACTGGGCGACGTGGTGGACGTGGCAACCGAGACGACGTCGTTCCCGATCTTCCGCCACAACGGGACAGCCCGCCGAGATGGTGACTGCGGAACTCGCCGGGGCATTCGAGGCGCCGCTCTACGGCCAGATGGCCGTCAGCCGCGCCATCGCCGCCGCCGACTGGGGCGATGTGCCCAAGCCCGTCATCCGCCAGCACGGCCAGCCCGACGACACCCGCACACCGGTGCTGTTGTGGGACGGCGAATGGGATGTCACTTGGGTCACCTTCCGCGACATGGGCGCGGCCTTTGGCGTGGCGCTGGTCGGCATCTACATCCTTGTCGTGATGCAGTTCGGCTCGTTCAAGCTGCCGCTCGTCGTGCTGACGCCGGTGCCGCTTACACTCATCGGCATCCTGTTCGGACACTGGCTGTTCGGCGCACCCTTCTCGGCCACGTCGATGATCGGGTTCATCGCGCTCGCGGGGATCATCGTGCGCAACTCGATCCTCCTGGTCGATTTCATCCGTCACACGCAGGGTCAGGGCCGCCCCTGATCGACGTTCTGCTGGAAGCCGGGGCGATCCGGTTCAAGCCCATCCTGCTGACCGCGCTGGCCGCGATGATCGGTGCGGTCACGATCCTGACCGATCCGATCTTCCAGGGTCTGGCCATCTCGCTGCTCTTCGGGCTGCTGTCATCGACGATCCTGACCGTCCTTGTCATTCCGGCGATCTACGTCACATTCAGGGGCGAGGCTGCCGCCGCGCGAAAGGGTTCAACCCCATGAACACACGTCCCGACCCTGCGTTCCCGACACGCGCCGCCAACCACATGGCGGTCGGTCGGGCGACGGCGCTTCTGAAGCTTCTGGCCCATGAGGGACGTCTCGAGATCATGTGCCTTCTGGTCGATGGCGGTCGTACCGTCGGCGAGATCGGCGCAAGCCTCGGGTTGACCCAGTCCGCCGTTTCGCAGCAACTGATGCGGCTTCGGGCCGAAGGGCTGGTCATCGCCAATCGCGAAGGCCGCAGCATCCGCTATGTCATTGGCCGCCCGGAGACCGCGATCATCATCCGCGCCTTGCAAGAGGCATTCTGCCCGCCCGCCAACCCCGACGACGCCCCCGAGCATCGCTGAACGGACCCGGGGCGCGGTGTCGCGTCCTGCCGTTCCGGGATAATGTTCGCTTCGGGTCAGCCGTGGCGTTCGGGCGAGAGGACAACGGATGCCGGCGCGCCCCCTGCCCGAGCGTCATTCCGACTTGCGGCAGAACAGTTCGAGCCGGTGAGCGATGATCTCGTAGCCGTGGGCGGCGGCGATTTCCTTTTGCAACCGCTCGATCTCGGCCGACACGAATTCGACGATCCGCCCCGTTTCGATGTCGATCAGGTGATCGTGATGCGGACGCGCAGCCAGTTCGAAGCGCGCGGCGCTGCTGTCAAAGGTATGGGTCCGCACCAGCCCCTTTTCCGACAGCGCGGCCAGCGTGCGATAGGTCGTGGCCTGGCTGATGCTGCCGTCATGCTCGCGGGCGCGCGCCAGCACCTGTTCGGCGTCGGGATGGTCGTCGGCCTCGATCAGGATGCGCACGATGGTCTGGCGCTGGCGCGTGATGCGCAGCCCTGCTTCGCGGATCAGCTCGTCGCATGCACTGGTGTCTGGCGGCTCGGTCATGTGCATTTGATCGCGCGATCGGGCAACGAAGGCAAGTGGTTTTGAGAAGCATTCTCATCATCATTGACACTGCGACTGATTTGCATTTACATGTATGGGGTTCATCAGAGAGGGTTGCCATGTTCTGCACAGTCCTGCGTTCCACCCTTCTGGCCTGCGGCCTGGCCGGGCTTGCAACCGCCGCCGCTGCCGATGACCGCCTTACGGTGGTGACCACCTTTACCGTGATCGCCGACATGGCCGCGAATGTCGCGGGCGATGCAGCCGACGTCGTGTCGATCACCAAGCCGGGGGCCGAGATCCACGGCTACGAACCCACCCCGCAGGATATCGTCCGGGCATCGGATGCCGACCTGATCCTGTGGAACGGCTTGAACCTGGAACTGTGGTTCGAACAGTTCCTGTCCAATCTGGGCGATATCCCCTCGGCCACGCTGACCGACGGCATTGCGCCGATCTCGATCAGTTCGGGGTCGTATGAGGGCAAGCCCAACCCGCATGCCTGGATGGGTCTGGATAACGCGCTGATCTATGTCGACAACATCGCCAAGGCCCTCTCGACGCAGGACCCGGCAAATGCCGCCGCCTACGAGGCCAACGCCGCCGCCTACAAGGACCGCCTCCGCGCCCAGATCGAGCCTTTGCGCGATGCGATCGCGTCCGTCCCGGAAGACAAGCGCTGGCTCGTCACCTGCGAGGGCGCCTTCAGCTATCTCGCGCGCGATCTCGGGTTGAAGGAACTCTATCTCTGGCCGATGAACGCCGACCAGATGGGCACGCCGCAGCAAGTGCGCCGGGTGATCGACGGCGTGCGAGAGAACGCCATCCCGGCGGTATTCTGCGAAAGCACCGTCAATACCGCCCCGGCCGAGCAGGTGGCCCGCGAGACCGGTGCAGCCTATGGCGGTGTCCTCTACGTGGACAGCCTGTCCGAGCCTGATGGCCCGGTGCCGACCTATCTCGACCTGTTGCGCGTCACCACGGAGACGATTGCATCCGGCCTGATATCCGCCAGCGATTGATCGCGCGATGCCCCGCCCCAGATTGGCGTGCAGGGAGGTCCGCAATCCGGACGCAGCCCCGCCCCCCTGAAAGGAAGCCTGACGAATGGATGGCCATGAACCCGACCAGACGCGAACTGCCGAGGGCATCGTCGTCCGCGATGTGACGGTCACCTACCGCAACGGCCATACCGCCCTGTGGAACGCCAGTTTCGAGATTCCGCGCGGCACAGTGACCGCGCTGGTGGGGGTCAACGGCGCCGGAAAATCCACATTGTTCAAGGCGATCATGGGGTTTGTCGCCGCCGCCAAAGGCGAGATCCGCATCCTGGGCCTGCCGGTGCGAGAGGCGCTCAGGCGCAACCTCGTGGCCTATGTCCCGCAGGCCGAAGAGGTGGACTGGGCCTTTCCCGTTCTGGTCGAGGATGTCGTGATGATGGGCCGCTACGGCCACATGGGGTTCCTGCGCCGCCCTTCCGCCGCCGACCGTCAGGCGGTGGATGAGGCGCTTGCCCGCGTGAACATGTCCGATTTCCGCCATCGCCAGATCGGCGAGCTTTCCGGCGGGCAACGCAAGCGTGTGTTCCTCGCACGCTCGCTGGCGCAGGACGGGCAGGTGATCCTGCTGGACGAGCCGTTCACCGGTGTCGACGTGCGCACCGAGGAGCAGATCGTGGCCCTGCTGCGCGAGCTGCGCGACGAAGGCCGGGTGATGCTGGTCTCCACCCACAACCTCGGCTCGGTGCCCGAGTTCTGCGACCGCACCGTGCTGGTCAAGGGCACCGTTCTGGCCTATGGACCGACCGAAACGACCTTCACCCGCGACGAACCTGGAAGCGCGCCTTCGGCGGCGTTCTGCGCCATTTCACCCTTGGCGGGGATGCGCTGCATGACGATGCCGATGCCCGCAAGATCACCATCATGACCGATGACGAACGCCCCTTCGTCCAATACGGCGACAAGACGCAGAAGGTGGACGCCGCGCCATGATCGCCGTCCTGCTCGAGCCGTTCTCCTACGGCTACATGACCAACGCCATGTGGGTCTCGGCGCTGGTCGGCGGGCGTCTGCGCGTTCCTGTCGTCATACCTGATGCTGAAGGGCTGGTCGCTGATCGGGGATGCCTTGTCTCACTCGGTCGTGCCGGGTGTGGCGGGGGCCTACATGCTGGGGCTGCCCTTTGCGCTCGGGGCCTTCGTGTCGGGCGGTCTGGCCGCCGCGGCGATGCTGTTCCTGTCGGAACGCTCGGGGCTGAAGGTGGATGTGATCATCGGCATGATCTTCACCTCCTTCTTCGGCCTTGGGCTGTTCATGGTCTCGGTCAGCCCGGTCCAGATCGACATCATGACCATCACGATGGGCAACATCCTGGCCATCACGCCGGAGGATACGGTGCAACTGGTGATCATCGGTCTGGTTTCCCTCGTGGTGCTGACGGCCAAGTGGAAAGATCTGATGGTCACGTTCTTTGACGAGAACCACGCCCGCACGATCGGGTTGCGGCCGGGCTTGCTGAAGGCCGTCTTCTTCGTGCTGCTGTCGGCATCCGTAGTGGCCGCGATGCAGACGGTCGGGGCGTTTCTGGTGATCGCCATGGTCGTGACGCCGGGGGCGACGGCGTATCTCTTGTGCGATCGCTTTCCGCGGCTGATCCTGACCTCGGTGGCCATCGGCACAATCACCAGTTTTGTCGGTGCCTATGCGAGCTATTTCCTCGATGGGGCGACCGGGGGCATCATCGTGACGCTGCAGACGCTGATCTTCCTGGTGGTCTTCGTCCTTGCCCCGAAGCACGGCCTGCTCGCCGCAAGGCGGAAGGCCGGACTGGCATTGCGCGACGGGCCGGGGGCGAAGGCATGATCGACCCCGACACCCTGCTGATGCCGTTCCGGTTCGGCTTCATGCAGAACGCTTTCCTGATCTCGCTGATCGTGGCGGTGCCGACGGCCCTGCTGTCCTGCTTTCTGGTGCTGAAGGGCTGGGCGCTGATGGGCGATGCGATCAGCCACGCCATCCTGCCCGGCATCGTGCTGGCCTACATCGCAGGGCTGCCGCTGATCATCGGCGCATTCGGCGCAGGGATGTTTACCGCCGTAGCCACGGGCTTTCTGGCCGGCAACAGCCGCGTCAAGCAGGACACCGTGATGGGCGTCGTCTTTTCCGGCATGTTCGGACTGGGGATCGTGCATGTTCGTCGCGGTCAATCCGGACGTGCACCTTGACCACATCCTGTTCGGCAACATGCTGGGGGTGGAGCGGCACGAACTTGTGGCAGGCGGGGCTGATCTCGGCCGTCGTCACGCTGATCCTGTGCCTGAAGTGGAAGGACTGGCTCCTGCACAGCTTCGACCCTGCCCAGGCCCGGGCCTCGGGGCTCTGGGTCGGGGCGCTGCATTACGGGCTTCTGGCGCTGATCTCGCTGACCATCGTGGCCACGCTGACCGCGGCGGGGCTGATCCTGGCGGTCGCCTTGCTGATCGCGCCCGGGGCCATCGCCTTTCTGATGGTGCGCCGCTTCTCGACGATGCTGTGGGTTTCGGTGCTGGTCTGCATGTTCGGAATGACTGCGGGCACCTATGTCAGCTTCTTCCTCGACAGCGCACCCGCCCCGACCATCGTGCTGATCCTGACCACCCTGTTCATCGCGGCCTTCATCCGCCGCCAAATACAGAACAAACGCGCCTCGGCGCAGCAGGGCGTGGCAGCGGTCAAGGCCTGATCGGGCGGCGTAAGCGTCGCGGCCAGCCGAAGTCGCTGGCACCCCGGGATCAGTTCATGTATACAAATATCCAGGCACAGCCCCCGTGGCGGTCGACAAGAAAGACGAGGCCATGAACAGTTCAGGCGGCCGGACCCTCAAGCCCTTGACCGACCTTTCCGCCGCCTTGCCGGTGCGGGCGAAACGTGCCGATGTCCAGGCCATCTTCGAGACGCTGCGGCGGCGCATCTCGACCAACGTGTACCCGCCCGGCGCGGTCCTGAAGGAGGTCGAGCTTGCTGCGGAGTTCGGGCTGAGCCGCACGCCGATCCGGCAGGTGCTGCAACGCCTCGAATACACCGGGCTGGTCCAGCCGGTCGTCGGGCATGGTACGATCGTGACCAGCGTGGACCTGCCGCGGATGCGCGAGGTCATGCAGTTCCGCATCCGGCTGGCGCAGATGTTGCGCCATTTCCTCGACCTGTCGGACGTGGCGCCGACGCTCGCGCGGCTTGACGCGCTGAAGCTGCGCCAAGCCCGGCTGTCCGAGCACTACGACCCGATCGAATTCGCCGAGATTTCGCACGACATCCGCGACTGCATCCACGCGCTTATCGCCAACCGCTACATGGCCGAGACCTGGCAGACCTCCTACTTCATCGCGAGCAGGCTCTGGTTCAGCGGTTTCGAGAATGCGCGCGCGCAGTTCGTGGCGCTGCAAGGCGAAGAGCTCGAGGTCATCGCCGCCGCTGTCGCAACCTGCGACCCCGACCGGGTGAGCGACGCGGTCCATGAAACGCTGACCGCCTGGGTCGCGGCAATGTGGGACGCCATGCGCGTCGGCTGACGGGTGAGGATTGCTCGCCTTTTCGCGCGCCATCACCGGATTGCGTACGCGCCGGAAGGTGCCTTGCATTGCGTGGGCGCTTCGGGAGACGGGATGACGGTGGCCGAGGCACTGCGGGTGCTGACGCCGGGGCGGAGCGGGCTGGCCATCTACGAGGCGATGACATTGTCCGACGATTTCCTGGAGGGCGGCCGCGCCTTTGCCGAGAGGCGCGCGCCGCGCTGGACGGGTCGCTAGACCGACGGCCCGGCGCTCGGGCCGAGTGCGCGCACATAGCGGATGGGGCGCAGGCGGCCGGACAGGGCCGAGACCTCGTCGACGGCGGCGCGCAACGCCTCGACCGCCGCCTCGACGGGGACGGGGGCGAGGCGCAGGCTCTGGCCGGGGCGCAGCTGCGCCAGACGGGGGAGGTCGGCGCGGATGACGGTGCCGATCTTCGGATAGCCCCCCGTCGGCTGGCGGTCGGCCATGAGGATCAGCGGCAGGCCGTCTCCCGGCACCTGGATGGCCCCCATCGCGATCCCGTCCGACACGATGTCATGGCCCTTCGCATGGGAAAGGGCAGGCCCGGACAGGCGATAGGCCATCCGGTCGCTGCGCTGCGCGACCGTGTAGGTGGCGGCCGCCAGTCGGGCCAGCTCTTGCGGCGCGAAGTAATCCTCCTGCGGACCGGCCACGAAGCGGATCGGGCCCGTGTCGGGAGGCGCCCGCTCGAACAGGCCCGCCTCGTCGTCCCCCTCGGCCTGCGCGGCAACCGCCAGCACCTGCCCCGCCGCCAGCGCCCTGCCCCCGAAGGGCCCGAGGCCCGACCGCACATGCGTGGCCATGCTGCCCATCACCGGCGGTTCGGCGAACCCGCCCGCCACCGAGAGATACGCCCAGACCCGCGACAGGCCGGGCTCGATGTCCAGCCGCGCGCCCGGTTGCAGCACCAGCGTCGCGCGGGTGGGCAGGTCGCTGCCGTCGCGGCGCAGCCGGAAGCCCTGCGCGGAGACGCCGATGCGCACCGGGCCGCCCTCGGCGCTGACCGACATGCCCCCCGGCCCGATCTCGATGGCTGCCGCGTCGGGCGGGTTGGCGGCCAGGAGGTTCGCCGTGCGGTGCTGGATCCAGTCCATCGGCCCCGCCGGGGTCACGCCGAAGCGCAGATAGCCGCGCCGCCCGGCATCCTGCACCGTGCAGGCAGGACCGGCCCGCAGGATGCGCAAGGCCGTCATGCGCCCTCCCTCCGCGCCAGAGGCTCGCCTGCCGCCGCACGCCCCTCCAGCGCCGCGAAGGTCGCGGCATCGACGGGGTGGAAGCGCAGGCGGTCGCCAGGGGCGACGAGGAAGGCCGGGTCCCGCTCGGGCGCGTAGAGGCGCTCCGGCGTGCGGCCCAGGATGTGCCAGCCCGAGGGCATCGGCAGCGCCGCGACGATGGCCTGCCCGCCCGCGATGATCAGGCTGCCCGCCGGGATGCGGTCGCGCGGACTGGCGCGACGCGGCAGGGTCAGGGCGGCGGGAAGACCCGAGAGATAGGCCCAGCCCGGGGCGAAGCCGTACATCACGACGGTGAAGGTCGCCCCTGAATGGGCCGCAACCACCTGCGCTGGCGTCAGGCCGGTGGCATCGGCGATAGTCCCGAGGTCCTCGGCCATCGCGGGGTCATAGCAGGCAGGCAGGTGCCACAGAACCGACGCTGCCTGTTGCGCAACCGGACGGTCGAGTGCGGCGCGCAGATGCGCGACGAGGGCCGCGCGCGGCAGGATCAGCGGATCGTAATGCACCATCAGCGAGCGGTAGGTCGGCACCGTCTCGATCACGCCCCGCGGCGGATCGGCGGCGAGGCTTGCGTCCAGCGCCAGCACGCGTGCGGCCAGCGCATCGTCGATCACCGCGCCGAATTCGACGGTCAGGGCACATTCTCCCGCATCCAGGAAGCGCGGCGCGGTCATGCGGCAAAGGGTGCGATGCGCCAGCCCGCCGTCTCGATGGCCGCGCGCAGGGACCGGGCGAGCGCGACGGCGCCGGTCGTGTCGCCGTGCAGGCAGAGGCTGTCCATCGCCAGCGGCAGCGCCGTCCCGCAGGCCGCCGTGACATGGCCACTGTCGAGCATGTGCAGGACACGCGCCACCACCTCGTCCGGGTCATGGATCACCGCGCCGGGCTGGCCGCGCGGCATCAGGGTGCCGTCGGCCAGATAGGCGCGGTCGGCAAAGATCTCGGCCGCGACGCGCAGCCCCATCTCGCGCCCCACCCGCTCGGTTTCCGACCCCGACAGGCAGAGCAGCGCAAGCCCCGGGTCCGCCGCCCGAACCGCCCGGCAGATCGCGCGCGAGACCGGCGCATCCGTGGCCGCCAGGTTGTAGAGCGCCCCGTGCGGCTTGACGTAAGAGACGCGATGCCCGGCGAGGTCGGCCAGTCCGGCCAGCGTGGCGATCTGCTCCGCCACCATGCGCTCGATCGCGTCCGCAGTCCATCGGCACCACGACGCGCCCGAAGTTCGCCCGGTCCGGATAGCCGGGATGCGCCCCCGCCACCACGCCCCGTGCCCGCGCCGTGGTCAGCGCGGCCAGCATCTCGTCGCGCCCCCCGGCATGGGCCCCGCAGGCGATGTTGGCCGACGACACCAGCGCCAGCATGGCGGTGTCGTCGCCCACGCCTTCCCCCAGATCGGCGTTCAGGTCGATGCTGCGCTGCGTGCTCGTCATCAATGCCCTCGTTCCACGGCAAATCCGATAAACTCGGCACGGGTCACTGTATAAGTATTTCTCATGTATGCAATTCGCTCTCGGCGATGCGCAATCCCGCCACGCCCCGACCGCAGGAGATGTCATGCCCAGTCGTCCCGCCGATGCCGAGGTTCGCCGTGCCGCGCCGCCGGTCCTGACCTATACGGTCGACCAGCTGCCTGCCTACGATGCAGACTTCTATGCCCGCGCCCGCGACGGGATGACGCTGGTCCAGACGGTCATCGTTCCGCCCCGCGACGGTCGGTCCTTCCGGGTGCCGGCGGGTCACTTCTTCCGCATCGTCAGCATCGAGGGGCCACAGGTCGGCGACCTGAACCTGTGGAACGCCGATGACCTTTCGGAACGCTTCTTCTCCGGCAAGACCCGCGCGCTTCACGCCACCCACGTCACCACCGGCGACCGGTTGTGGAGCACGATGCCGCACCTGCGCCCGATGGCCACGATCACCGACAACACGCTGGACTGGTATGGCTTCGATGCCGACGGCGCGGGCATCCATGACGTGATCGGCACGCGCTGCGACCCCTACACGAACCATCTGCTGAACGGGGTCGACTACCATCATTGCTGCCATTCCAACCTGACCCGCGCCCTGTCGGACGCGACCGGACTGCCCGTGCGCGAGGCCGAGATGCATGTGCATGACGTGCTCAACGTCTTCATGGCCACGGGCTTCACCCATGATACGCACCGCTACTTCATGAAGGCCAGTCCGGTGCGCCCCGGCGACCATATCGAGTTCTTCGCCGAGATCGACCTGATCGGCGCGCTGTCGGCCTGCCCGGGCGGCGATTGCAGCGCCAGCCACTCCAGCGACGCACAAGCCTGCCATCCGCTGCGGGTCGAGATCCACGCCCCCGCCCCCGGCGCTCTCAAGGGATGGGTCCCCTTCGCACGCAGCGCCTATTCCAGGACCCATGGGCGGTGATTGCTGGCGAGCGGAGGTCCTGCTGAGCCCCAATTGTTGGTGACGCCTGCCGGGATCGCGCCTATGCTTTCCGGACGCGGGACCGTGCCACGGACATTGCCCCGTTCAAGGACGGAGTGGTTTTCGTGGTAACGTTCAGTGACCCGCTTGTTGCCCGGCAATGGCACCTCAATCTGCTCGGCAACATCGGCACGATCTGGGACGAGTATTCGGGCGCAGGCGTCACCATCGGCGTCTATGATGACGGGTTGCAGTATAACCACCCCGACCTCGACGCCAGATACGACGGCGACAGGCACTTCAACGACGGCATCACGACCTACGATCCCTATCCGATCCTGCGGAAGCCGGGATCTGACGCGGATGCCCATGGGACATCGGTTGCGGGCATCATCGCGGCTGAGGCGGGCAATGGTCTGGGCGGCGTCGGCGTGGCCTGGGGCGCGACCCTGACAGCCGTGAACATCCTGGCCGACGACCGTTTCTATGATGGAAGCGCCGCTTCGGACGAACTCGTGCTCGCCGCGTACAGGCATGCGGCCAGTTTCGACATCATGTCGAACAGCTGGGGATATGACGCCTTCGAATTCTATGGCTCGCTGAACCGGGCCGATGAATCCTCGTTCGGATCGGCGACCGAGCAGGCCTTCGCCTATGCCGCCGCAACCGGTCGCGACGGCCTGGGGACGGTGATCGTCAAGGCGGCAGGAAATGACGCGTTCAACGCGAACGGCGACGCGATCAACGGCGTGCGCTTCGTGATCGACGTGGCGGCGCTGACCCAGGCGGGCCAGGTCCAGTCCTACTCCAACTATGGCACAAGCATTCTCGTCTCGGCCGGTGCCGCGGCGGTCTCCACCGACCTGCTGGGGCGCAACGGATACAACACGGCGACAGGTGCTGCGGGTGATTATGCGACGGATTTCGGCGGGACATCCGGTGCCGCGGCAGTCGTGTCGGGCGTCGCCGCGCTGATGCTGGACGCCAACCCGAACCTCGGCTGGCGCGACGTGCGCGAGATCCTCGCGACCTCGGCCTCGCTCACGGGGTCGGTTGTCACAGGAAACCAGAACTATGAAGTGAGCGGGACGTACTTTCAGTACACACCCTACCCCTGGTTCGCGACCGAGACCTGGAATGCCGGTGGGCGGGCATATTCGCTCGACTATGGCTTCGGAAAAGTCAACGCCTATGCCGCCGTGCGCATGGCCGAGGTCTGGTCGCTCTTCCAGGCCCCCAAGACCTCGGCGAACGAGAAGATCGCTGCCGTCAGCATCATCGACACCGAAGTCGTCCGGATCAACTCAGCTGGTTCCGCACGGGACTCGGTCCTGCTCAACGTGACCGAGGGCCTGCGAGTCGAGAATATCGATCTGACGATCAGTTTCAACTTGCTGGGCACGGCGACCCGGGACCTGCTTCTGACGCTGATCTCTCCGGACGGCGACTTTTTCGAGGTGGTAGTCACCGAGGACAAGTTCTCTCCAGCGCAGACCGGCGATCCATACTCGTGGACGTTCGGGATTTCGCACGCGCTGGGTCTCAACGCGACAGGCGAATGGGAAGTCCGCTTCGAGATGCCGACGATCAAGGCGGCCGACATCAAGCTGAACGTGACGACGCTGTCGCTCCACTTTTTCGGATCCGAACCGTCCGCCGATACCGTCCACCACCTCACCCGGGATTTCCTCGCCGTCCAGACGGCCAGATTCCGGTTCCAACCGCGACAGGGTCATCGAGGACACGAATGGCGGCATTGACTGGATCAACATGTCCTCGATCGCCGGGTCTGTCTGGGCCAGCCTGAGCGGGGTGGGCCGTATTCTTGTGAACGGCACGCAATGGGCCACGCTGGGGATTGTCGACGCGATCGAGAACATCGTGACCGGCGACGGCGCGGATACGCTGACCGGCTCGATCCTCGGCAACAAGATCCACGGGATGCGGGGGAACGACACGATCAAGGGTCTGGCCGGGCACGACACGCTGGACGGCGGAAAGGGCGATGACCAGATCTACGGCGGCAGCGAGGATGACGCGCTGTCCGGCAGGAGCGGAGCCGATCTTGTCGACGGTGGCACGGGCCAGGACAGCCTGTACGGCGGCGACGGATCCGACAGCCTGAACGGCGGGGACGGCGACGACAGCCTTGCCGGCGGGTCGGCCAACGACACGCTGAACGGCGGCAGCGGCAATGACCGGCTCGAGGGTGGGACCGGCCTGGACACGCTGACCGGCGACATCGGCGACGATACGCTCTTCGGCGGGTCTGGCGCGGACATCCTGCGGGGCGGCTTCGGCACCGACGTCATGGCGGGCGACGACGGCAACGACCTTTTCCTGATCGGCGATCTTGCCCATCACGCGCCGGATGAAACCATCGTCGGGGGCACGGGAACGGACGAGTTGCGCATCACCGGGTCCGTCGCGGGAACGCTGGTGCTCGGTGCCGCTGTCGATGTGGAGCGGGTGGTGATCGGGACGGGTGCTGCGCCGACTGCGGTCCTGACTGCGACGACCGCGATCAACGTCGACGCCTCGGCGCTGGCAAGGGGCGTGTCGATGTTCGGCAACGCGGGGGGCAACCAGCTGACCGGCAGCGCCTTCGCCGACAATCTGGACGGAAGGGCAGGCAACGACAGCCTGTCCGGCGGATCGGGCAACGACACCCTGACCGGAGGCGACGGCAATGACCGGCTGGAAGGCGGCCTGGGCGACGATCTCCTGAAAGGGGGGGCGGGGACGGACCGCGTGCTGTTCACTGGCGCGGACGCCGTGACGGTCAACCTGTCCGTGCTGACGGCGCAGGCCACGGGCCACGGGCTCGACACCCTCGTAGACATCGAGAACGTGACCTCGGGCAGCGGCAGCGACCGGCTGACGGGCAATGGACTTGCGAATTCTCTGAACGGCGGCCTTGGCAACGACACTCTGGCGGGTGCCGGGGGCAACGATACCCTGAACGGGTCCGACGGGGATGACGAGCTGAGGGGCGGGCTGGGCGACGATCTGCTCGTCGGAGGGACCGGGATCGACACGGCGGTCTTTGCCGGGGCCGCGGCGGTCGTCAACCTCTCGATCCTTGCCGCGCAGGCGACGGGCATGGGCTTTGACACGCTCGGCGGGATCGAGAACCTGCGGGGCGGAACCCTGGCCGACCGGCTGACGGGCGACGGGTTGAACAACCGGCTTGAAGGCGATGGAGGCAATGACACGCTGTCGGGCGGAGACGGAAACGACACGCTCATGGGCGGGTCTGGCGACGACCGCCTCGGTGGCGGCTTCGGGGACGATACGCTCGAAGGGGGCGGCGGCGCGGACCAGTTCGTGTTCAACACCGGCGGAGGCAATGACCGCATCATCGATTTCCAGGACGGCCTGGATCGCATCCTGATCGGCACTGGTGCGGAACACTTCCTCGACCTCGCGATTTCCGCCGAGGGGATCGACACCCTGGTGACCTTCGCGCAGGTCTCGATCACCCTGGCCGGACTCGACCGGGCGCTCATTCAGGAGACCGACTTCGTCTTCGTGTGAAGGGCTGCTCGCAGCCCCGGACGCGGTCCAGACCTGGGTCAGGTGCTGCGGGGCCTAGCGAAAGACGGTGTCCAGGAACTCTCCGGCCACGCGCAGATACGTGTCGACATCGTCGGCCCCGTGCGCAAAGGACACCTGCGGGCCCGCCGTCGCAATCGCATCCCAGACGCCCCGGTTCGCCATGAACACCCGGCGCGCATCGCTCAGGGCCGCGTGGATCGACGGCTCTGCCTCGGCATAGCTGCGCGGCAGGGTCGGCGTCAGGCAGAAGCCCGACCGGGGCCCATGACGGAACGCGCGCCAGGGCAGCCCGCGCGCCGTGATCAGCGCGTCGATCCCGTCGGCAAGCCGCGTGCCGAGCGCGGCGATCCGGGCATGCGCCGTTTCGGTCGCCACCTCTTCCAGCATCGCGCGCGCGGCCGCCATCGACAGCGCGTTGGCGAATGTGGTCCCGCCGATGGCCAGCCCCCGCTCTGTCGCGATGTCCACGTCCCTGTGCCGCGCGACGAACACCGCGATCGCCTCGGTCATCCCATAGGCACCCAGCGGGATGCCGCTGCCCATCCCCTTGCCCAGCGTCAGGAAATCCGGGGCAAGCGCCAGTTTGCGGACGAAGCCGCCATATTCCATCGTCCAGGTATGCGTCTCGTCAAAGGCGACGAGCGCGCCCGCGGCGCGGGCGAGACGGCACAGACCCTCCAGATACCCCGGTTCGGGCAGCACCAGCGAGCAGTTGGTCAGCGCAGGCTCGATCAGCACCAGCGCCACATCGCCCATCGACAGGGCCTGCTCAAGCGCGGCCAGATCGTTGAACGGCACATTGATCGCCTCGGCCGCCTCGCGGGGGGACAGGCCCATCGCCTCGGGCACCGCAGGCGTGTTCGACCCGGGCGCGCCGCCCTCGGCCATCGTGGCGTCGATGTGGCCGTGATACTTGCCGTCGAACAGCACGATCCGGCGACGGCCCGTCATTGCGCGGGCAATCCGGATCACCTCGGTATTCGCGGTCGAGGCGCTGAGCGTGAACTGCCAGAAGGGCACGGCCGTCCGCGCCACCAGCGCCTCGGCGACTGCCGCCGCATCCTCGGTCGGCAGCAGGAATTGCGCCCCGCGCGCGGCTTGCCGCGCCACCGCCCGCGCCACCGGATTGTCGCCGTAACCCACAGTGTTGGACAGGTCGGCCAGGTTGAAATCGGTCAGGCGGTTGCCGTCGGCATCCTCGAACACGCCCCCCATCCCGCCCGTGACAAACAGCGTCGGATGCCGGAACAGCCCCGCCATCCAGGCCATCGGAACGCCATCTGGCATTACCTGCTTCGATCGCGCCGCGAGCCGGGCAGAGGTGGGCCGCAACGCCGCAAATCGCACGGATTCGTCGGCGTGGATCTGGCGCAGACGCGCGTCGTCAAGCAGGAGGGTGGGCATATCGGTTCCGTGCGTTGTCCACTGGGCTGGATGCCATGCAGTCGCGCGATAGCGCCGCCTGTGCCCTGCCGCAAGCTGCGCTATTCCGATGCGCCCTGCATGGTGGCGCGTGCGACGGGTGCCGGGCGTTGTTCCCGCCCGCACCAGCGAGGCCGAAGGCCGGTGCTATTGAACCGGCCAGGCCACGCCGCCGAGAAGCCCGCCCAGCATCCCCTGCACCGGACGGACCTCGAGCGGCCCGTAGACCTGGTTGCGGAAATAGGGAGAGGCCTCCATCAGGTCGCGCGCCTCGTCCTGTGTCGTGGCCTTGACCATGTAGACGCGCGCCTCAACCTCGCCCGACCTCGCCCCGGACCTGGCCGCCAAGCGCAATCCGGTCGAAATGGTCTTCGAGGAAGCGCAGGTAGGCGGGTCCATGTTCCGCGCGACGGGCATCGCTGCCGGGGATCGTCGGGGCGGTCACCATCATGTATGTGGGCGGCACGATCCGGCGCAGGCTCGCGGCCTGCGTGCCGCCGATGTCCAGCCGCAGAAGGGCGGCGGGGCGCAGCGTCCCGTCGATGGGGATGCCGCTGTTGCCCACCACGTAAAGCCCGCCATCGGGCGCGATGGTGACGGCGGTCGGCCCGGCCAGGCCCTGGGCCGGGGTGGCGAGGGTGGTCCGCGAACCGTCCGACCCCAGTCGCACCACGCTTTGCATCGGATGCGTGGGGACATAGGCGTTGCCGCCCGCATCGAACACGAAATCGTCCGCCACGATGTCGGCAGCCCAGACCTCGGGCTTGCCCGACGTTCCATCCGCCATCAGAGGAATCCGCAGGATGGCACCGCGCCCCGAGTTCGACACATAGACCGCACCGCCGAACAGTTTCACCCCGTTGGCGGCGGGGAACCCGGTGTTCTCCGGGAAATGCGCCCCAGGGTCGGCATGATCGAGCAACGGATCGCGTGCCCATTCGGACACGCGACCCGTCGCCGTCTCGACACTCCACAGCACGCCCGCATCGGAATCCGCGATCAGCACCCGCCCCTCGTCCAGCCAGGTCATGCCGTTGAGAAAGCCCGCCCCCGGCAGTTCGGCCAGCACGGCCACCTCGCCGTCCGAGCCGATCTGAAAGACCACCTCAAGGCCGTCTTCCATCCGACCGGATGCCAGCATGCCGCCCTCGCCGCGCAGCAGTATCCCTGTCACCTCGCCCGGTGTCCTTGCGAATGGCTCGATCCGCCCGTTCTGCACCCGGTCCACCGCATGCGCCCCGTGGTTCACGACATAGGCTGTGCCGTCCGGGGCCACGGCGATACTTTCAAGGAAGGTGCCGGCCTCCCAAACCGCCAGCGGCCGCGCTTCGACCGGTTCGGTGGCCCCGCCGTCATGCGCGGGCTGCGCCAGCGAGGGCGCGGCGGCCATGCCCAGGGGCATGGCGAGAAGGCTCCAAAGGAACAGTCGCATTCACTTGCCTGCGAGGTCGACGATCGCCGTGGCAAGCGCGACCGGCTGTGTCAGGAAGGGCGCATGTCCGCTGTCGATCGAGGCGACATGGTCCACCGGTGTCGCCTCCAGCATCCGCTGCTGCAGGGCCGGGCTGACAACCTGGTCGCGCAGGGTGCGGATATAGGCCTTCGAGACCGTCCCGAAGCGCTCGGCAGTCAGTTGTGCGGGCATTCCCAGCGGGATGAGCGGTTCATCGACCATCGTGTCGGCAAAACCTTCGCGTTTGGCCGCGTCGGCATCGTTCAGGAACAGCTCTGCCCGTGCGTCATGCTTGATCCGCGCCACAAGCTTCGCTTCGTCGACCTCGAAACTCGGCCCGGCCTGCGAGTCCGGGTCCGAAAAGGCCAGGTCCTGAAGCGACTGGCCGTTCTGCGGCAGATAGGCGGCAAGATAGATCAGGCGCTCGACCTTCTCGGGGGCGGCCTCGGCCACGGCCGAGATGGTCATCCCCCCGAAGGAATGGCCGACCAGCACGACAGGCTCTTCGCTTTGCTGGACCACCGAAAGGACGGCATCGCGATGGGAGTCCAGCGTGATCTGAGAGGTCGGCGTCGTGTCGCCCGCGCGGCCCGGCAGGTTGACGGTGTGCACGACGTGGCCCATGCCCTCAAGTTCGGCGGTAACGTCGCTCCAGATCGAGGCATCCTCCCATGCCCCATGCACGAGGACGATGGTAAGGAGGGATGAGATGGTCGCTAGGGATGACATGCTTGCCTCTGTTTCTCGCTGGACGTTGCGCGCGGTCGGCGTGAGAAACCTGCCGGTCCCGCCACAGCCACACCGACCCTATCAAGCCACGCCTGACGGGTGTTGCTGATCGCTTGCGCTATCGTGCTCAACGCTGCGGGCGATAGCCGCTTGGCGCGACGCCGGTCTCGCGGGTGAACAACCGGGTGAAATGCTCGACGCTCTTGAAGCCGGTGCGTCGGGCGACCTCGGCCACGGGCAGCGCCGTGCCCGTCAGCAGCGCGCGGGCGGCCATCAGGCGCTGCTCGACAAGGTAACGGTAGGGCGAGCACCCGATCTCGCGCGTGAAGAGCCGGGTGAAGTGAAAGCGCGACAGGCAGGCCTCTGCGGCTAGGTCGTCGATCGACAGGTCCGCCGCCAGATCGGCATGCATGCGGTCGAGCGCGCGGCGAAGGCGCGGCGCGGCAGAGGCCTCGGGGCGAGGCTCGGCGCGCGGAAAGACGGCAATGGTCAGCGCGGCGGTCAGCGCCTCGAGGTACATGCGGCCCCGCTTGCCGCCACTTTCGACCTCCTCGGCAATCAGCGTGGCCAGCGCCAGAATGCCCTCGTCCTCGGCGCTCCTCCGATAGCGCAGCGGTTCGGCCAGCGCCCCGGCTCCGAGGGCATCGTCCAGTCCTTCGGGATCGAAGCGCATCAGCAGATAGTCCGTCGCCGTGCGCCAGCGCCCTTCGACGACCGTGCCGGGCGGCATCAGGCAATGCGTGCCGCGCCGCGTCGCAACCAGCGCGGCATCGCCGACGCCCCGCAACCGCACCTCAGACCCTGGAAGGTCGCGGAAGGACAGCGCCAACGCTGGCCGATCATGCTCGACGACATGCTCGCCCGCGTCGCGACGCAACCGCACCACTTCCACCGCGCCCACGCTGGCGGCGATCAGCTTCAGGCTCTGAGTCACGGGTCGGTCCCGATCGGGACACAGGGCATGAGCGTCAGGCTCATCTCTGCTCAACTCTCTTCGACATCATCCGTCGGTGATCCCGCTCTCCCTTTGTTTCAAGGTAAAACTGTTGCCGGGGTTGGCAACAGTTTCATGACACCCCGCCCGACAACCTGCGACGCATCTGGTCCGGACGGGCGGCTTCAGGACAGGACGCGTCGTGCGAGCGGTGAGGAAAGGATCAGCAGAAGGCCGAGACCCGGTTCAACCGCATCGGCCCCGTGGGGTGGTCATGGCGGGTGACTTGCCCTCACGTCGACCGGCAGAGGCGAAACTTAGCCAATAATGAAACTTTCCGCTTGTGAACCCAGGTTGGCTGCATTACTTAGCATTATGGCTAAGCATGATGTCGACCTGTCCGATTTGTTCCAGGCCCTCGCCGACCCGACCCGCCGGTCGATCCTGAGTCGCCTTGCCGCGGGCCCGGCAGCGGTCAGCGAGCTGGCGCAGCCCACCGGCCTGCGCCTGCCCACGGTGATGCGACACCTCTCCGTGCTGGAAGAGGCGGGGCTGATCTCCACGACCAAGGACGGGCGGGTGCGCACCTGCGCCATCGTGCCCGAAGCCCTGACGCCCGTGCGGACCTGGCTCGACGAGCAGCGCGCCCTGTGGGAGGGCCGGCTGGACCGGTTCGATGCCTATGTGATGACCGTGATGAAGGAACGCAACGAATGACCCCGACACTCGACCCCGAAACCGATCTCAGCTTCACCCGCACACTGGCCGTTCCCCGGTCGCTGGTCTGGGAATGCTGGACCGAGCCAAGGCACATCCCGCATTTCTTCATTCCTGCCCCGCACCGCGTGACGGCGGTCGATATCGACCTGCGCGTCGGTGGCCGGTTTAACACCACATTCGACGTCGACGGCACCGTGATGGACAACCATGGGGTCTATCTCGAGGTCGTTCCCACCGAGAAGCTCGTCTTTACCGACGCCTACACCGAAGGCTGGAAACCCGCGCCAGAGCCGTTCATGACCGCGATCCTGCTGCTGGGAGACGCGCCGGGGGGCGGGACGACCTATACCGCCATCGCGCGCCACCGCTCGGCCGACAGCCGCAAGACGCATGAGCAGATGGGCTTCTTCGACGGCTGGGGAACCGTGGTGACGCAGCTGGAACGCTATGCAAAGGGCCTGATGCGATGAGCGACCGTTTCGCGACCCTGACGTTCGAGAGGCAGGTGCAAGCCCCGCTCGATACTCTCTGGCTGGCATGGACAGCCCCCGCAGCCCGCGCGGTCTGGGCCGCGCCCTCGCCTCAGGTCACCGTGGACATGGTGCAAGCGGAAACCGGGGTTGGGGGGCGCGAAGTCTCGCTTTGCAAGGTCGAGGGCCAGCCCGACATCCGGTGCGAGGTGGGCTGGCTGGCGCTTGACCCCGAAGAGCGCAGCGTGAACTACGAGGTCGTCTCGTCCGAAGGCGTGACGCAGTCCGCCGCGCTGGTGACGGCCGGATTCCGGGCCTCGGGCGCGGGCAGCCGCGTGGCGGTGACGGTGCAGCTGTCCTCGCTGGCGCAGGACATGGCCGAGGGATACCGGCAGGGCTTCGACGCGGGTCTCGACAACCTCGCGGGCGTCGCAGGGCGCACCATGGTGCTGCGTCGCATGATCGCCGCGCCGCGCCCCGTGGTGTGGGAGGCGTGGGTCGATCCCGTCTCGCTGCCGCAATGGTGGGGACCGGACGGCTTTTCCTGCCGCACGACACGCATCGACCTGCGCCAGGGCGGGGAGTGGGTGTTCGACATGATCGGCCCCGATGGCACGGTTTACCCGAACCACCACCGCTATGTGGAGGTCCGGCCCCAAGAGCGACTCGCCTATGCGTTGCTCTGGGGCGAGAACGGCCCCAAACACGCCGACGCCTGGGCATCGTTCGACGACCGGGATGGCGCGACCCTCGTGACGCTCGCCATGGTCTTCGCCTCGACTGCCGAGTTTGAAACGGCCAAGGGATTCGGCGCGATCGAGTTGGGGATGCAGACGCTGGGCAAGCTTGCCCGCCGCGTCGGGACCGAATGACCCTCTCGCATCCCCAGGCCGCGGCTGCCTGATCCCCCGCTCTGCCGCAGCGGGGGAGACACCCCTGGACCTGACTCAAATCCCGCGCGGTTGCCCACTCTTTCGCCACCGCTGGCACGGTCTGCCCGCCCCAAAAATGCAAGCCCAACGAAACGGGATGGCCCCGGCAAGCGTTGGCAGTCGTTGTGGAGTTGGCACGTTCCGCTCCACCCGCCTGCAACCGCATTGTTCGGGAACACCGATGAAGCTTGCGATCGTTCTTGTCGGAGTGGCACTGATCGCCTTCACGGCGCTGTCGCGTGTTCACAGCGCGCGCTGGTGGATCCGTTTCGCGGACTTTCCGCGCTCCCAGGTCGCCGTGCTGCTGGCCTGTGTGCTCGGCCTTCACCTTGCCACGCTGGAAGGGTTCAGCCCGTTCGAGATTGTCTTCACGCTTCTGCTCATCGGGTGCCTCATCTACCAATGCGCGCGGATCCTGCCCTACACGCCACTTGCCCCGCGCCAGGTGCTCGGGGCCGGGCCGGGCGATCCTGGCCGGCACGTGCGCCTGCTGATCTCCAACGTGCTGATGGAAAACAGGAACGCGGATGCCTTCCTCGCCCTCGTGCGAGACACGGACCCGGACGTGATCCTGGCGGTCGAGACCGACGGCTGGTGGGACGAACGGCTGAGTGTTCTGGAGCGCGACTATCCCTTCGTCGTCCGCCAGCCACAGGACAACTTTTTCGGCATGCACATGTTCTCGCGCCTGCGGCTTTCACAGCCTGCCTTGCGCTTCCTGGTCGAGGAGGAGATTCCCTCGATCCGCACCACGATCACGCTGCGATCGGGTGACGAGATCGAGTTCTTCGGCTTGCATCCCCGCCCGCCCGAACCGGCACAGGACACCGAAGAGCGTGACGCCGAACTGCTGCTTGTCGGAAAGGAGGTCAAGCGTTGCGACAGACCCGCAATCGTCGCCGGAGACCTGAACGACGTGGCCTGGTCGAACACGACACGCCTTTTCCAGCGGATCAGCGGTTTGCTGGACCCGCGTCGGGGACGGGGCCTGTTCAGCACCTTCCACGCCGCCTATCCGGTGCTTCGCTGGCCGCTTGACCACGTCTTCCACGATCAACGCTTCACGCTGGTGAAACTCCGGCGGCTTCGCTCCATCGGGTCGGACCATTTCCCGGTGCTGGTGGAACTGCGCCTCGAGCCTGCGGCGGCGGAACAGCAGGATGCGCCCCAGCCTGATGGCGAAGACCTCGCGCTGGCGGCCGAGCGGATCGAGGAGGCGCGGGACAAGGTCGAGGCTCGGACCACCGATCAGGGAAATGCTGGCGTCACCGTGCAAACCGCCTGACGTCGCCCGCTCCGTTCAGCGGCAGCGGCAGAAGCCCTAGGCATGCAACGCTCCCCCGTTCCGCGCCCCTTCGTTCGCGCTCATCGCAAGCATCAGCGACTGCGACAGGGACGCGCGGTCTTCGGGCAGGCGGATCGGATAGGCGGATACGAACCAGTCATGGACATCCTGCGGCGTGGGCGGCTTCGGCCCGCGCCAGTTCGGCTGCAACTCGGACATCAGCCGCGCAAAGGCGTGTGCCGCCTCATCGGTCCTGCCGGACCGGGCGAGTGCCGCGGCCAGCCACCCCTGGTTGTCGGCGATCTGGTCTCCGGACCGACGCGAGGCCCCGATCGCCGCCTCGTCATCCCCCGCAAGGAAACGCACCGCTGCCGCATAGCACCAGTGATAGGGCCGCAGCATCGGCGTCAGCCTCAGGGCATCGTCCAGCACCCTTTGCGACCGCACATGATCGCCCAGGAAGGCATAACCCATCGCGGCGGAAATGGTGGTGTTCGGACTGTAGGGGTTCAGCGACGTGGCCATGTCCAGATGCAGCCCCGCCTCGTCATGCGCGCCTTCCAGCGCCGCCGACCAGGCAAGCGCCAGGTGATTGCGGGCGTCGAGCGGGTCAAGCATGACGGCCAGCGCGGCATGGTTCCGTGCCATGCGGATATCGGCCATCGAGCGCTGCGTTCCCGGGCGGAAGATGTGGCGGACGTTCAGCACGCTGGCGAGGCTCGCGCGTGGCGGGGCGAAATCCGGCGCGCGCTCGATCAGCGCGGCGAAGATGTCCGCGGCCTGGTCCTCGGCCTCGGAACTCCAGTGCAAGAGCAGCGCCTCGCCCCGCAGCCAGTCGTCGTAATCGGCACCCTCGGTGGGGGCGCGCCCGATGCTGCCCGCAAGGCGATCGGCCGAGATGTAGATCTCCAGCGCCGCCGCGACACGCCCCACGACCTGGGCCTGAACGGTCCGCCAGGCATCGGCGGAAATCGTGAACGTGTCGCTCCACGCGATGCGGCGCGTCCCCCGGTCGGTCAGGCGCAGCGCCAGGCTTGCGCGCTCGTCCAGGATCTCGCAGCGAGCCACCAGGAAATAGTCGGCATTCTCGGGGTCCACGTCCTCGGCGTCGAGCACGGCCCAGGTTCGAAAGCGCGAGAGGTTGGCCAGCAACTCCGAGCGGAACCGTTCGGCCACTGTCCGGGCCGCGTCGCCATCGCTGGTGAAAGCGGCCACGGCGATCAGGGGCAGGCGCTGTACCGAGCGTGTGGGCGGACGCGCCTCGGGCGGCAAGGTCTGGGTGCGCAACTCGTCGGCAAAGGCACGCAAGCCCGGCCCGGGCCGCGCGCGATACAGGTCGTGCAGGCGGGCCAGCAGGCGGTCGTATTCGCGCAGCGCCGCCTCGGTCCGGCCGTTCGCCACGAAGTAACGCATCAGGGAAAGCGAGGCCGGCTCGTGCCCCGGCTCCAGCATCAAGAGGGCCTCGGCCGCAGCCCGCTGCGTCGGCTGCCCGTCCGAGCATCGCTCGAGGCAGGCTTCCAGGTTTGCCACCATCCGGTCACGCCAGATCAGGCGCCGCACGGTCAGCCAGGTCGCGAACAGGGGGCTGACCTCGTCCAGCCCCTCCAGCAGGCGATGCACCAGGTTGACCTCCTGCACGAGCAAGGGGGCGACGGTTCCCTCGGACAGCTGGCGGTCGATCAGGTGCAGGTCCACATCCATCGCGGCAAGATCGAGCCGCAAGGATTGTCCCTCCAGCCCCACCAGCGACTGCGAGGCAAAGGCGGTCTGCGCGTTGATCGAGCGTCGAAGCGCGACAAGTGCCGCGCGCGCCTTCTGCGGCGTCTTGTCGGGCCAGAGCATGATCGCCGTTCGGTTGAGGTCAAGCTGCTCGGACGGGGCGAGGGCGAGCGAGCCGAGCAGCGCAAGCGCATGGCGCGAGCGGATGGCGACGAGTCCGCCGGTCTTGATCCTGAGGCTGGCCCCGCCCACCACGTCCAGCTGCAACCGCGCCGCAGCCGTCGCGCCGCCCAGCCGGTCGCGGACGCGGTAGATCGTCAGGTCATCCCCGATGTTCTTCAGAAAGGGCTGGCCCAGCGACTGAAGGCTGTAGCGCGGGGAATGCGAGACCTGGGCCGCGACGGGTTCCGAGATCAGGATTCCCCCGGCTTCGGACATCGCCTCGATCCGCGCGGCGACATTCATGGCATTGCCGTAGACACGATCCTTCTCACGACGCACATCCCCCAGATGGATGCCGATCCGGAACAGCGACGGCGGCGCGGATTCGCGCCGCACGGTGAGCCTTTGCATCACCCGTGCGTAATCCACCGCCAACTCGGCACTTGCGAAGAGGGCAATCCAGCCATCGCCCGTCGTCTCGACGACCTCGCCCCCCAGCAATTGTGCGCACCGCTTGGCGCGCGCAAAGGACCGCTCCATGAAGGCGATGGTCGCGGCCTCGTTCCTGTTCATGTGGAAGCTGTAGGATTCGAGATCCACAAACACGATCGCAGCAAGGTGGCGTGTGTTCGTCATCGAAACCCGGGTAACAATGTTTCAACCTGAAATAAGGATAGGACATAACATGGCCGGGGGCGACATCAACCTTCATGCCGACCCGGCACTTTTGAAATTGCTGCCCTTCTACCAGGTTGTCTCGCTGCCGGTCGCTGCCCCTGCATTCCTTTATGCAGCCCTGCCCAACGAACAGGCGCTCGCGCGCTGGCCTGCGTTTCCGCAAGCGGGTCTGCCGGCCTCGGGTCGGGTGGCGATGGGGTGCGGTGACAGCGCGGAGAGCGCGCTTCGTTCGGCTTTGGGCGAGGCTGCCGAACTGGCGCAGACCTGCGCGTGGGGGGATGAGGCGCTGGTCTGGGCGACACCTGCGGACATGCACACGCGCGGTCTGATGCCCGAGGCATTGAACGGTTTCTCGGCGGCACAGGTCGCGCGCAGGCAAGCCGAGAACACCTGGCTCTCTGGCCAGGACTGGATCCCCCCTCTGCCCGAGGCGTCACAGTCCATCGGCTGGCTTGCGGCACACGACATCGCGGGGGGTCCGCCCGCCTATCTTGCCGCCGACGCGCTCCTTCTCGGGCGACGCGAGCGTGGCGATCCCGGTGCCGTCGCGGTCGCGGACAGCAATGGCTGCGCCTGCGGCCCCACGGTCGCGGCGGCGCGTCTTGCCGCCGTGCTGGAGCGCATCGAGCGCGACGCCGCCGCGCGCTGGTGGTTCGGTCGCCGCACCCGTCCCTGCCTGCACCCCGACCTGCTCGGCGACTGGCCGACGCTGCTCGACTGCCTTCTGCGACGCGACCGCGCGTTCCGGCTGTTCGACATCACGACCGACATCGGCGTTCCGGCCGTCGCGGCCGCCTCCTTCGCCCCTGACGGCGCGGGGGTGGCCCTGGGCTTTGCGGCACGCTGCCGGGCGGAAGATGCCGCCCGTTCGGCGGTACTCGAGATGCTGGCCGTCGAGACCACGCTCCCCCCGCATGGCGCGCCGCCCGACGGCCCGCACATGACCCGCTGGCTTGCCGAGGCCCATGCCGACATGCCCCCACTGCGACACACCACTTTCGCGACGCCCCCTGCCCCGGTTGTCACAGCGGACGCGGATGCGGCGCTGGCGCGCGTCGTCGATGCGGTGCAGGCGGCGGGCTGTCGGCTGTTGTTCCACGATCCTTCGCGCGCCGACTGGTCGCTGCCCGTCGCCCGTGCCGTCTCGCCAGAGCTTTGCCACCTTCGCCCCCGGTTCGGCCCGCCCCGTCTGTTGGCCGCCGACGCGCGCGACCTTGCCCCTCTGGTGCCCTGGCCCGACCCTGCGCGGCCGCTGCTGATTCCGATGTGATGACCCTGGCGGTCCCTGCTGCGCAGGGAAAACGCAGCCCGGGTGCTGGGGCGGCACCCGGGCTGCTAGCCTTGAAAACGAACTGCTTACAAGTTTGACCAAGCCGTAATGGGTGGCTCGTGGGGGTCGAACCTGTGCGTCGGGGGAAAGTTCCGCAGCGCGGCGACGTTACAACCCTGAGATGTGTTCGCCGACGACGACGAGCCGTGAAAGTGGCGTGCTGTCACGGAAGGCGTCGTCTGCGTCATGGCAGTGCCTCGATGAGGCGCAGGTCTAGGGCACCTGCGCCCCCGATACCGCGAGGTAGACGGCATAGAGCGAGGTTGTGGCGGTGACGAACAGGCGGTTCCGGCGTGGGCCGCCGAAGGTCAGGTTCGCCACCGTCTCGGGCACCAGGATTTTTCCCAGACGCGTGCCATCCGGCGCGAAGCAATGCACCCCGTCGCCCGCCGAGGACCAGAGATTGCCCTGCACGTCCACACGAATCCCATCAGGAATTCCGGCGTCGATCGTCGCGAACACGCGGCCGCGGTGCAGCCTGCCGCCCTCGACGTCGAAGGCCCGGATGTGCCGGGGCGCGTCCGGCGTCATGGCTCGCCCCGCTGTCGGCCACGTAGAGGATCCGCTCGTCCGGCGAGAAGGCGAGGCCGTTGGGTTGCAGGAAATCGTCGGCGACGAGGTCCATCCGCCCGGAAGCATCGACGGCGATAGACGCCGCGCACGGGCTGCTCGGGCTCGGCCCGGTAGCCTTCGTAATCCGACATGATCCCATAGGTCGGGTCGGTGAACCAGATCGCCCCGTCCGCCGCCACCACCGCGTCATTGGGCGAGTTGAGCCGCTTGCCGCCAAAGCTGTCGGCAAGCACGGTGATGCTGCCGTCGGTCTCGGTCCGGGTCACGCGCCGGGTGCCATGCTCGCAGGTGACAAGCCGCCCCTCGCGGTCGCGGGTCTGACCGTTCGAGAAGTTGGAGGGCTGGCGGAACACCGTGACACTGCCGCCTCCGGTCGCGTCGGACGACCAGCGCAGGATGCGCTGGTTCGGGATGTCGCTGAACAACAGGCAGCCGAGGTCGCTGAACCACACCGGCCCCTCGGCCCAGCGGCAGCCCTCGACAAGCCGGTCGAGCCTGGCCGAGCCCACGGTCAGCCGCAGGAACCGCGGGTCGTCGATCTGGTATGTTTCAGTCGGCATGGGCACCCCCCTAGCGAAGATCGGTCTTCCGGCGCGAGGCCAGAAGGATGACGGCGATGATGATGAGCCCGGTCATGATCAGCCGGTAGCCCGCCTGAAACTGATAGGTGTTCAGCATCGAGACGATCAGGAACATGAACAGTCCCGCGCCCCAGATGCCCGGCACATTGCTGTTGCCGCCCGCCACGGCGCTGCCGCCGATCACGACGACGGCGATGGACATCAGCAGATATTCGTTCCCCATGTTCAGCGCCGCCCCGCCCGAGAAACAGGACAGGAGGAACCCGTTCAGCGCGGCGAGGATCGCGCAAAGCACATAGGTCGCCAGCCGCACGCCATCGACCGGAATGCCCGCCATGCGCGCGGCGGGCAGGCTTTGCCCGATGGCCGACACCTGCCGTCCGTAAACCGTCCGCTCCAGCAGCACCCAGGCGACGACGGAAATGGCAAGGGCGACGAGCGCGACATTGGGCAGCCCCAGCGTGGATGAGGTCGAGAACTCGGCCAGCACGGGGGGCGGCTTGATCCGCAGGCCGCGGTTCGTCCAGATCGCGGCAGAGAGGATGATGAAGCTGGTCGAGAGCGTGGCGATGATCGGCGGAATGCGCAGCGCCTTGATCAGCGCGTAGTTGCCAATGCCCACGAGCAGCCCGATCACCATCGTGATCAGCAGACCCGGCACGATCATCCCGTCCTGCGTATCCATGGCCTTCAACGCGACCGTGCCCGCCAGGGTCATGGTCGCCGGAACGCTCAGGTCGATGTTGCCGGGGCCAAGCGTGATGACGAACATCTGCCCGATGCCCACCAGCACCGAGAAGGCGGCAAAGGTCAGCGCCGCATCCGTCAGGCCCCCGCTGGAAGCGCCCCCCGTCACGCTGACGGTGGCCAGCCAGACCAGCAGCGCCGCGACGAAAGACCAGGCCCAGGGCCGCGCGAACAGCGCGCGCAGGGGCCTCATCCCGCGGCCCTCCGCCGCCAGTCCATGCGGTTGAGCAGAAGCCGCAGCGCCAGAACAAGGATCAGGATCGCCCCCTGCGCCCCGATCTGCCAGTCCGGCGAGATCGCGCAGGAAGGACAGGAACGACCCGGCGAGCGTCAGCGTCAGCGCGCCGATCACCGCCCCCACGGGCGAGACGCGCCCGCCGATGAACTCGCCCCCGCCCAGGATCACCCCGGCAATCGACAGCAAGCGTGTAGCGCAGCGCGATGTTTGCGTCCGCCGAGGTCGCAAGCCCCACAAGCGTCATCCCCGACAGCACCGCGAAACAGGCCGCAAGAGCGTAGGCGGCGGCGCGTGTCCACAAGACCGATATGCCCGCCCGCTCGACCGTCTTCGCGTTGCCGCCGACCGCCCGGATGCGCACCCCCAGCGTCGAGCGCATGACCAGAAGATGCGCGACCAGCGGCGATCAGGGCCGAGGCGACGATCGCCATGGGCGCGAAGGGCGGCTTCGCGGTCATCAGCGCGCGCAGCCAGTCGGGCGCGCTGCCGCCCGGCGCGGGCAGGAGCAGCACCGCCAGCCCCGACCAGACAAAGCTCATCCCCAGCGTGACCACGATGGCGGGCAGGTTTCGCAGATGGATGACGACCCCCAGCCCGGCATAGACCGCGACTGCGCCCAGCAGGATCAGCACCCCGAGCACCGGCGCGTCCACCAGGAACGTCGCCGAGACACAGGCGACGAAGCTGACAAAAGCGCCCATCGACAGGTCCAGATCATTGACCGACATGATCAGCATCTGCGCGATGGTCGCGAGCGCAATGGGCACCGCGAGGTTGAACAGCAGGTTGCAGCCCGGTATAGCTCATCGCGCGCGGCTGCATATAAAAGACACCCGCCAGAAGCGCGGCGAGCGACAGCACGGGCACGACAAGGCGCAACTGTTCGGCCGTCAGCTTCACGCGGCCTCTCCCTGCACGCCGCCTGCGAAGGACGCGGCGAGGATCGCGCGCTCGTCGATCTCCTCGCCCGCCAGTTCGGCCACGATGATGCCGTCGCGGAAGACATAGACGCGGTCGCACAGGCCCATCTCTTCCAGTTCGGTCGAATACCAGATGAAGGTGCGGCCCGCCTCGGCCTCGGCCCGGATGATGCGGTAGACCTCCTGCTTGGTGCCGATATCAACGCCGCGCATCGGATCGTCCATCAGCACGACCGGCGCGCGGGTCGACAGGGCACGGGCGAACAGCACCTTCTGCTGGTTGCCGCCCGAAAGCGACAGGATCGGATTGTCCAGATCCGGGGTGCGGATCGCGATACGATCCTTCCATTCGGCGGCCCGGCGCGCCTCGACATCGCCCGACAGGACGCCTCGCCGTGCAAGGTCGCCCAGGGCCCCGATGGTCACGTTGCGCAGGATGCTCCACAGGTCGAACACGCCGTTCAGGCGACGGTCGCCTGCCACGAAGGCGACTGTCGGCACGGCGGCGGGCCACCAGTTCGGCGCGTGCCGCTCGAACAGGCCAAGCAGCATCTCGGTCTGCCCGTGCCCCCCCAGTCCCGCCAGCCCGACGACCTCGCCCCGCGCCGCGCGGAACGGCTTGCCCCCGGGCAGGTCCATCGCCAGCACCGTGTCGCCACGGGCGGGGCTGCGCCGCTCGGCCGCGACGTCGCGCGCGGCGCTTCCCATGGCTTCGACCAGCGAGGCATGGGTGAATTCGGACGCGGGACGTTCGGCGACGATGCGACCGTCCTTCATCACGACGATCCGGCTGGCCGTGTCGAGCACCTCGTCGAGGATATGGCTGACAAAGATCACGGCCCCCCCTTCTGCCGTGAACTGCCGGACATGCGCCAGAAGCTGCGCCGCCAGCCCCGCATCCAGCGACGAGGTGGGCTCGTCCAGAATGACCAGCCGGGGCGCGGTCACGCCGCTCTGAAAAGGCCATCGCGATCTCGACCATCTGGCGCTTCGCGATCGACAACTCGCCGACCTGCCCCGCACAGTCGATCCCGTGGCCTGGAAAGATTCGGTCTAGGCTCTGCTCGATGATGCGCCGGGCGGTGGCGCGCCATGACCAGCCGAGGCCACCATGGGCAATGCGCGCATTCTCGATGACCGTCAGGTTGGGGCAGAGCGCGAGTTCCTGAAAGACGCAGCGCACCCCCATCGCCCGCGCGCGCGCCACGTCATAGGGCACAACCGCCTGCCCGGCGCGCCCGACCTGGCCTTGCTGGGGCACCAGCCCGCCATTGATGACCGAGACGATGGTGGATTTGCCCGCGCCGTTATGCCCGACCAGCCCGATGCACTCGCCCGGCCGGATCGACAGCGTCACGCCGTCCAAAGCCACGACCTCGCCGAACCGATGGGCGATGCCGGTCACGTCCAGGACGGTCGGGGAACGGGTGTCTGTCATGAAGAGGTCGGGCCGGGCGAAGCGGACGGGGCGCAGGGGGCAGATGGCCCCCCGCGCCCCGCTGGCATCACATGGCGCCCTCGATCACCTTGATCGCATCTGCCTGGCTGTACTCGACATTCGCGACCCCGCCCTCCGGCGTGGTTTCCAGATTGGCCTCGAGCGTGTCCTGGTCGATCCGCAGGAAGGGCACCGTCAGATCCTTCGGCACCTCCTTGCCGTCGAGGATTTGCTGGGCGACCCAGAAGGCCAGCGTCGAGACGCCGGGCGCGATCGAGACGGACATCGTCTGGTAGCCGTTCGCGTCCTTCTGCTCCTTCCACCACTTCAGCTCGTCCTGGCGGTTGCCCATGATGATGATCGGCGTCGGGCGTCCCGCCGCCGCAAAGGCCTGCGCCGCGCCATAGCCGTCGCCGCCCTGGGTCACGACCGCCGCGATCTCGGGCAGCGAGGGCAGGATGCCCGCGACCGCCTTCTGCGCCACGTCCTGCGCCCAGTCGCCATGCACCGATCCCGCAATCTTGAACTGCGGGTTCTCGGCGACGCCCTTGTGGATGCCCGCCGAGATCGCGTCATCGACGAAGACGCCCGCAAGCCCCCGGATCTCCAGCAGGTTGCCGCCAGCCGGGATCGCATCCTTCAGATAGTCGACCTCGCTCTTGCCCATTGCCTCGAAATCGACGGCGACGCGCCAGGCGCAAGGCTCGTCCACGATCCCGTCGAACGAGACGACGACGATGCCCGCATCGCAGGCCTCCTTGATCGCGCCGTTCAGCGCGGTCGGCGAGGCCGCGTTGACGACGATCGCGTCGTAGCCCTGAAGGATCATGTTCTGGATCTGGGCGGCCTGCTCGGTCGCCTGGTTCTCGGCGGTGGTGAAGGCGTCGGCGGCGGCCACTACGCCATCAGTCACGGCCTGGCCGGTGACCTTCGTCCAGCTTTCCAGCATCGCCTGCCGCCAGGAATTGCCGGCGTAGTTGTTCGACAGGGCGATCTTCTTGTCGGCGGTGTCGGCAAAAGCGGCACTGGCCAGCCCTGCCAGCGCCACGGATGTCAGCAGGAATGTTCTTGTCATCGTCATGCGTTCCTCCCATGCGATCTTGTATCCGGCGCGCCCCGGGGCACGCAGACCCCGAGTCAGCCGTATTGTTTTCGCTGGAATCCTCCTCCCAGCACGCGAAGAATGGAAGGAAACTGCTTGCCGGTATAGTGTAAATCGATGCGACGGATGTTCGGGGGCGGTCAGTCGTCGTTGCGATTGCGATGCAGAGACATCCAGGCCTCGACCACTTCCTTCAACTCGTCTTCCGAGCGGAACTTGTTGGCGGAAATGCTGATCGCGGGAACCTCCGGCCGGTCGCGCATCGCCACGACATAACGATGTGCGCGCTTGCGCTTGTCGATCGAAATGATCGCGCCGTCGATGTGAACAGAAACTGGAGCCGCCATCACGATGAGAACTTCCTTACAAACCAATGCCCGGACCCGTCGCTGCCCAAGCCGCGGACGGGACCCACGAAGAAAAAAGCACAGCACGCTTGAACTGGCAGCGAATGTGCCGTTCATCTTCGGTTCATGTTGCGAGGAGTAGTCCGGAGCATGGTCCGCTCAGCCGCCCTTCTGTGCCTGTTGCTTGCCGGTTGGCCCTGCGCCGTCCAGGCGACCCCGCTCGCCGAACTGTCCCAGACCGAGTTGCGCAAGACGGTGAGTCTTGGCCAGAGCCTGAGCGTGAAAGACGCATTGAGGGCGATCCGCAAAGCCGTCCCGGGAGAGCCGGTTGACCTGCGGGCCTTTCGCGGGACCTCGGTGTTCTACCGTGTGGTGGTCGTGCAGCCATCGGGCGTGGTGCGGACCGTCGTCATCGACGCGGCGACCGGCGAAGTCGTGCCCTCCGGCTCCGCGGCCGCGCGCGATGTGAACGCCTCGGCACGCGAGTCGGTCGGCGTCGGCGCCGGCGCCTCGGTTTCCGCCGGCGGCCAGGCGACCTCGGGCAGCGGTTCGGGTGCCAGTGGCAACGCGGGTGGAAACGGCAACGCGGGCGGCAACGGGAATTCGGGAGGCAACGCGGGTGGCAATGGCGGCGGGAACGGCGGTGGAAACTCCGGCGGCAACGCGGGCGGCAATGGCGGCGGGAACGGTGGTGGAAACTCCGGCGGCAATGGCGGCGGGAACGCAGGCGGCAACGGCGGCGGAAATTCCGGGGGCAATGGCGGCGGGAATGCAGGCGGCAACGGCAACGGGAACTCTGGAGGCAACGGGAATGCCGGGGGGAACGGCAACGGGAACGCGGGTGGCAACGGCAATGCCGGGGGGAACGGCAACGGGAACGCGGGTGGCAACGGCAATGCCGGGGGGAATTGAAAGGGCATTGGAAACCACGGGACCCGGGGTCTAGGATGCGGCGAAAGCCCGCGGGGACCCATGCGCATCCTTCTTGCAGAAGACGAAGTTGCCCTTTGCGACCAGATCAAGCGGGTACTGGCGCTTGAAGGTCGCGTCGTCGATGTCGTCCACGATGGCGAAGAGGCGGGCTTTCGCGGCGCGACAGAGCCCTACGACCTGGTGATCCTCGACATCGGCCTGCCCAAGCGCGACGGCATTTCAATCCTGAAGGAGTGGCGGCGGCAGAAGGTCGACGTTCCCGTTCTACTTCTGACGGCGCGGGCCGCATGGTCGGATCGCGTCGACGGACTGGACGCGGGCGCGGACGATTACCTGACGAAGCCCTTCCACATGGCCGAGCTATCGGCCCGGGTCCGCGCCATGTTGCGGCGCAAGGCCGGGCTGACCGCGCCGATCTTCGAACATGGACGCATCGTGGTTGACCTGCGCAAGGGCGCGGTGCTGCTGGACGGTGTGCCGGTGGACCTGTCAGCCCAGGAGCTCGCCGTCCTGCTTTACCTCGTCCACAATGCCGGTCGGCTGATCTCGCGCACCGAACTGTCCGAGCATATCTACGAATATGATGGCGACCGCGATTCCAACACCATTGCGGTGTTCGTCACACGGCTGCGCAAGAAGCTCGGCCATGACGTGATCGAGACGATCCGCGGCCGTGGCTACCGCGTTCCCGCGCCATAATGCGCTCGCTCCGCGCACGGGCGGTGGTCTGGGGCATGGCGCTTGCCGTGCTGTCGGTGCTGATCGGTGGAGGAATACTCTATGCCGGGCTCGACCGTATCGCGCTGGACCGTTTCGACAAGGTGCTGGGCGAACGCCAGGCGCAATTGATCGCGGCGCTGGCGACCGCGGGGCCGGATGCCGAAGCCATCGGCATCTTCCTGTCCGACCCCGCCTATGACCTGCCGGAGTCGGGTCGTTACTGGCAGATCAATGGAGACGGCGGGGTGCTCAGTTCGCGCTCGCTGTTCGATACGACGCTTGCCGCCCCGGCCAACGCGTCCGATGCACCCGCCTTCGCGAATGCCCTGGGCCCGGACGGCCCGATCCGCATCGCCGCGCAGACGGTCTCGCTCGAATCCGGCGGCGAATGGACGGTCATCGTGGGCAAGTCGCTTGCCGCCCTGTCGGAAGAGCGCATCCGGCTGCGCCAGTCGCTGGTCGCGGCCTTCCTGCTGGTGGGGCTGCTTGGCCTCGGTAATGCGCTGCTTCAGACATCGGCGGTGCTGCGCCCCCTCGCCACGCTGCGGGACGAGATCCTGCGCCGCTGGGACGGCGGCGAGGACTTGCGGCCCACCGACTACCCCGCCGAAGTCGTCCCGCTGGTAAGCGACATCAACCGCTTGCTGCAACGCAACCGCGACATGTTCAACCGGACCCGAGAACAGGGTGCCGACCTTGCCCACGCCTTGAAGACACCGGCGGCGATCCTGCGCAACGAACTCGCCGCGTTGCAAGCCGCAGGCACCGACGTTCGGGTGGCCAAAGAGGCGCTCGACCGGATCGACTCGCAGATCCTGCGGTCGCTTGCCCGCCTGCGCGCGGTCAACGCCGCCGCGATCGCCCTGCCGCAAACGCAGGTCAGGGCGTCGGTCGACCGGCTCGCGCGCCTCTTCGCTCGCCTGCCGGAAGCCAGCCAGACCGAGTTCCGCATCGACGTGGGCGAGGGTGACCAGGTGGCCATGGACCATCATGACCTGGAAGAAGTGATCGGAAACCTGCTTGAGAACGCGTTCCGCTGGCGCAACCGGCGCGTCTCGCTCAGCACGCGGCGCGCGGGCGAGGCGTTGATCCTGACGATCGAGGACGACGGACCCGGCATTGCCGACGACAAGCGCAGCGAGGCGCTGCGCGCGGGCGGACGGCTTGACCAGCAGCCGTCAGGAACGGGGCTTGGCCTGACGATCGCGCGGGACCTGGTGCAGGCCTATGGCGGAACCCTGACCCTCGACACCTCCGAGAAACTGGGCGGGTTGCGTGTGACCCTTACCCTACCGACGCGCGCAGCCTTCGGAACGGCAGGGCCGCCGCAGGTGACTGCGGCAACCTGATCTGCGCGCCAGGACCGAGGGCACGAGGGGGCCGGTCACGAGCTCACCGCCGGATGAGCGTGCGGCGTCGGTCAGTTGCCCGCCCCGGCGGCGATCCAGTGCTCGACCAGCGGCGGGTCGCTGCCGCGATGAAAGGCGCGCACGGCAGCCTGCGCATCGGCATCGGCATGGGTGACTCGCTGATGCTGGCGCAGGTGATCGAGCCACGAGGCGACGTGGAACACCTCGGTGATCCGTCGGGGCTGGGCGGCATCCTCGTAGACCATCCATCCATAACCGCCGTCCCGCCGTCGCTCGGCAGCAAGCACCGCCAGGACCGTCAGGAAAGCCGGACGCTCGGCCGGGTCGATCTCGTAGGTCACGCGCACCATGACGGGGCCGCGGTCGCCGTCGATGTCGGCGGCCACGGCAGGTTCGGGCCAATGCATCGACGGGGTCAGGTCAGCCTCGCCCTCGGGCAGGGAAACGCTGGTGGCCATCAGGCCGAGGACCGTGCAGGCGACGGCGGCGATCAGCAGGGCGGCAGGGATCGACAGGTATTGCGCCACCTGCCCCCACAGAAGCGAGCCCAGCGTCATCGCGCCGTAGAAGATCGTGATGTAGACGGCCAGGCCGCGCGCCCGAACCCAGTTTGGAAGCACGGTCTGCGCCGTCACGTTCAGCGTGGTCAGCACCGCAATCCAGGCAAGCCCGGCCAGAAACAACGCCCCGAGAGCCGCCGTGGCCACCGGCGCAAGCGCAAGCGCGGCCATCGCGCCGGCTGTGATCAGCGACCCGAGCACCACGATCCGGTCGCCCTTCATCCTTCGGGCAAGCCGGGGCAGCAAGAGCGCGCCGGTCACCGCCCCTGCCCCGATGGCCGTCAGCATCACGCCGTAAAGCGCGGCATCGCCACCCAGTGTCTGCCGGGCGAACAGCGGCAGCAGCGCCCAGTAGGCCGCGGCACAGACAAAGAACAGCCCGGCCCGCACCAGCACCCGGCGCATCTCGGGGCTGGCCAGCACATAACGCAACCCGGTGGCCATCGCCGGACCGAAACGCTCGGGCGGCAGCGTCGCCACGGCGGCCTGACGCCGCCACCAGATCAGGGCGACGAGGATCAGCAGATAGCTTGCCGCATCGAGCCAGTAGGCAAGCGCCACCCCCGCCGAGGCGACGACCGCGCCGCCGATGGCCGGGCCGATGGCGCGGGCAATGTTGATCCCCAGCGAGTTCAGGGCAATCGCCTGACGCAAGACGGGTCGCGGCACCAGTTCCGGCACGACCGCCTGCCACGCCGGCCCCATCAGCGCCGTTCCGATGCCCGAGGCAAAGGTCAAGGCCAGCAACAGACCTGGCGTCATCGCGCCCAGCATCGATGCAACGGCCAGCGCGACGGTCAGCCCGCAAAGGGCGATCTGGATCACGACCAGCAGGCGGCGGCGATCCACAAGGTCGGCAAGTGCGCCTGCGGGCAACGAGAACAGGAAAATCGGCAGCGTCGTCGCCGCCTGCACCAGCGCCACCATGACCGGCGAGGGGGCGAGTTCGGTCATCGACCAGCCGTTGGCGACATCGCGGAACCAGGTGCCTGTGTTCGACACCAGGGTTGCGACCCACAACACCGCGAAGGCCCGATGGCGGAGTGGTGCGAAGGGACCCGGAGGGGGCGTCTCGGTCATGGCCGGCGACGGGATCCGGCCGAGACATGCGCAGCAAGAAGCAGACCCCCGCAGATCGCCGCATGTTCCCAGAATACCATCATGTTCTGCGTCCGGGCGGGACCTTCCATCGTCCAGAAGGCGTGGGCGACCAGCGTCGCGGCCAACGTGAACCCGGCAAGCAATCCCGCCCCGATCCATCCGCTGCGCCCGCCCAGGATCAGCAGCACCGAGCCGACCAGTTGCACCGCAACGACCAGAAGCGCCAGCGCCATCGCAGCACCGCCCTGCATCCCGGTCAGGCCGCTGACTTCGCCGGCCGCCGCCGAAAGGTCGGCGAGCTTCAGCGCGCCGCTGACAAGGAAGGGGGTGGCAAGCGCAACGCGTGCAAGGAATGCGGTCACGCCGTGCGAAAGGATCGCCTCGATCATCGCGGTCGCTCCGTCTGCCCTGTGCGGGACGTGGCACGCGTCATGTCAGACCGCCCAGCAGGCGCAGCCGAGCGCGCCCCAGAACCGCTTCAGGTCCGCGACAGGGATTGCGGCGGCGGCGGCATGGTCATGGCCGTGGACCGCACAGGCCGAACCGCAACCACAGCTCATCGCCTGGCGGGGCTGGGCGACCGGTGCGCCCGCCGCCTGCTTGACATATCCGCCCCATGTATTGACCGGCGACCAGTCCGGCATCGCCGCAGGTGGCGGCGGGGCGAGCGGCGCGAATTCGTCCGTTCCCCAGACCGGCTTGCCATCCACCAGCGTCAGCACCGAGGTGATCTGGCGGATCTCTGCCTCGGGAACCGTGAAGTAATCGCGATCCAGAACCGCAAGATCGGCTAGCTGGCCGGGGACGATGCGGCCCTTCTTTCCTTCCTCGTTCGAGAACCAGGTCGTGTTCTCGGTCCACATCCGAAGCGCGGTCTCGCGGTCGAGGCAATTGCGCGTGGGGTAAAGGCGAAGGTCGCCCAGTGTCCGCCCCGTCACCAGCCAGGACAGCGACACCCAGGGATCGTAGGACGCAACCCGCGTCGCATCCGTCCCGGCCGAAACCTTCACCCCCGCATCGATGATCGCCTTTACGGGGGGCGTCGCCTCGGCGGCGGCCGCGCCGTAGCGCTCGACGAAGTACTCGCCCTGATAGGCCATGCGGTGCTGCACGGCGACCCCGCCGCCCAGGGCGGCGATCCGGTCGATGGAGCGTGCGCTGATCGTCTCGGCGTGGTCGAAGAACCAGTGGATGCCGTCCAGCGGCATGTCGCGGTTCACCTTCTCGAACACGTCGAGCGCGCGGGTGATCGTCTCGTCATAGGTCGCGTGCATCCGCCAGGGCCAGCGGTTCGCGACAAGGATGCGAACCACCTCCTCCAATTCGCCCTCCATCTCGGGCGGCATGTCGGGGCGCGGCATCCGGAAATCCTCGAAGTCCGCAGCCGAGAAGACCAGCATTTCGCCCGCCCCGTTCAGGCGGAACCAGTCGTCGCCCTGCTGATAGCGGTTGGCAGAGGTCCAGCGGACGAAATCCTCCTTCTCCTGCTTCGCCTTCTGAGTGAACAGGTTGTAGGCGATGCGCAGGGTCAGCTGGCCGTCGTCATGCAGACGCTGGATGACCTCGTAATCCTCTGGGTAGGCCTGGAACCCGCCGCCCGCGTCGATCACGCTGGTCACGCCCAGGCGGTTCAGGTCGCGCATGAAGTGGCGGGTGGAATTCACCTGGTACTCGAAGGGCAGCTTGGGGCCCTTCGCCAGCGTCGAATAAAGAATCCCCGCATTGGGCGAGGCGATCAGGAGGCCGGTCGGATTGCCCGCCGCGTCGCGCTGGATCTCGCCGCCCGGCGGGTTCGGGGTGTTCCGGTCATACCCGACGGCCCGCAGCGCCGCCGCGTTCATCAGAGCGCGGTCATAAAGGTGCAGGATGAACACCGGAGTATCGGGCGCGGCGGCGTTGATCTCGTCCAGCGTGGGCAGTCTTTTCTCGGCGAACTGGTGCTCGCTGAAGCCGCCGACGACCCGCACCCATTGCGGTGGCGGGGTGCGCGCGACCTGCTCTTTCAGCCGCCGCATCGCCTCGGACAGCGAAGGGATGCCGTCCCACCGCAATTCCATGTTGAAGTTCAGCCCGCCACGGATGACGTGGATGTGGTTGTCGCAAAGGCCGGGGATCGCACGCCTGCCGCCAAGGTCGATCACCTGCGTTTCCGGACCGGCGGTCGGCAGGATGTCCGCCGCATCGCCCACCGCCGAGAAACGTCCCGCTGTGATCGCCACTGCGCCGGGGGCGGGCGTGGCACGGTCGAGCGTCGTGAATCGACCGTTGTGCAGGATCAGGTCGGGGGCTTGGGTCTGGCTCATCGCGGGCGTCCTCAGGGCATGGGTCAGGGCAAGCGCGGCGGGCAGAGCCGCCACGGCCCGGCGCGTCAGCCGCATTATGCCGCATCTCCGTCGTCGGCGCGCCCCGCAGATCGCGCCGGGATCGCCTCGCGGCTGGGCAGGGGGCCGAAGACGTGATGGAAACAGGTGTCATACAGCACGGCAAAGCTCATCCCGTGGCCCGCCACGACCGCTCGCTTCACCAGCGCAGGTATCTGTTCACCCGCGAGAATGCCCAGCAGTCCGACCAGCGCGATCACCGGAGGGGCGGGCGAGCGGACATTGAGCATGCCGTAGATCATGCCGACCAGCAGACCCACGCCAAGTGTGATCAGGTAGATCTTCATCTCGCAACTCCCGGACCGAGGGAAAGGGTGGGCCGACCCGGCAGCCTGGGAGGATCGGATCGGCCCGGGGAACGCGCGGCATGGGACAGGGGGGGACCGCGCGCAATCAGGACGGTTTAGTGACCGCCTTCCGAGGCATGTTCGCCCAGCGCCCATTTCGAGAAGCGCACCTGGATACCATAGGGCGTGTGGCCGCGCAGGATATCCATCACGCCCTCGTAGGTGGCGCCGCGCGCCCAGTCCTGCTGAAGCTCGAACACGACCTGGAGCGAGGTGACCGGAACAGCACCGGCCTGCACCAGTCTTTGCACCGCACGCTCATGCGCCTCGACGCTGACATCGCCGCAGGCATCGGTCGGAACATAGACCTCGTAGCCTTCGCGCAGCAGGTCGAGCGACGGGAACATCACGCAGGCCTCGGTCCACAGACCCGCAAGGATCAGCTTCTTGCGCCCGAGCTTCGGTACGGCGGCGCGGAAGGCCGGATCGACCCAGGAGTTGATCGAGGTGCGGTCGATGATCTCGTGCTCCGGGAACAGGTCGGTCACCTCGGGCATGAACGGGCCCGAGAAGCTGTCCTTCGCGACCGTCGAGATCAGCGTGGGCAGACCGAACAGCTTGGCCGCCTTGGCCAGGATCTGGACGTTGTGCACGACCTGTAGCCGGTCATGGCTTTGCACGCCCTGGAACATCGCAGGCTGATAGTCGATCAGGATCAATGCTGCGTTCTCGGGGCTGAGCATCTCGGTATAGGACATCTGGTCGCTCCTTGTCGTAGGAATGGGGGCGGCTGTCGCCCTGTCAGTCTGCGAAGATCAAGGCCGGGAAACCCGGCGTCGCGCGTTGCTCATCTCGTAGGTATTGCTACTCGACGCAACGTCAGCGACGAATTTGCCGAGCAGCCGCCTTTCACGCAAGAACGGGACCGCCTCGCAAACTCACGTTCGCGCTTCGCTGAGGAAGGGCGTAAGCTGGGTACTGTCTACAGCGAGTATCGCCATGTCTGCCTTCCCCGGACGACAACGGGACGGAGCGATTTCAGTCGGCCGCATCAAGCGGCTGCTCCAGCCTCCGTTCTCGCGCAAGGGGTGGCAGGCCGCGATTCACCCGCACTTTCACGTCCGTATCGGCAATATCACGACCTTTACCGAGCAGGACTCCGGCCTCGACCAGATCGAGCGGCTGCTTGACCGGATCGACGGGTTCGACAGCCATTTCTGCGACATCTGGATGAAGCCGGACGGAATGATCGCCGAGACCGAGATCCGTTTTCGCGACGCCAGCGGCGAGGCGCAGACGATTCCCTGCGTGATCATCGTGCGCAGACTGGGCGGAAAGCTGGCCGATCTTCGCATCATTCTTGATCCATCGCCGCTTTTTAGGGCGATCCGCATAGACGGATAGATCCGAAATTGCGCTTAAGCGCGTCTTTTGCGAAACAAGTTAGCCGTGTTAACTTCCTGTCAAAATGCGGTAAGCGTGAATGGCATACTTATGCAGGCGGCCTCGTGCGGGCCATTACTCGTTTGGACATCTTTTGGACATCTCGTGAAGGGCGAGGCGGTGAGTCAGACAAGCTTGCGATACATCGACTGGTACAAGAACGGTCGGCTTGCACCGTACGTATCCTCACAGCACGCGTTCGGCGACACGATGTCGATCACCGAAGCGCACCAGCCCGCCGGCGACATGTCGGACCCGGCCGTGGGCGAGATTGTCTTCGTGGTCCTGCTCAGCGGCAATGCCCGCCACACGTCGGACTTCGGCGCAGGGCGGTTCACCGAGTCGGCGACCCACGGCACGATCTATATCGTCCCGCCGCACTCCTCGACCGTCATCGAAGTCGCGGATGCCCATTCGATCCGCGCCTATGCAATTCCGGCGGAACTCGCGCTGCGCGTGATGGGGGAACACATGCACGGCGTGGCGAACCTGGACTTCGGACCGCTGCATTCGGGCGGTTTCCGCAGCCCGTTCATGCTCGCGGTGATGGAGCGTCTCTGGGCCGAGGCGCGATCCGGCAACGCAGGTGGTCGGATGCTGGCAGAAGGGGGAGCACAGGTGATGCTGGCCGAGGCGATGAGCCTTGCGGGAAAGCCACGCGAAAAGGCAAAGGGCGGCCTTGCCCCCTGGGCCGAGCGACGCGTGATCGAATATCTGCGCGCGCGCGCGTTCGAGGATGTGTCGCTGTCCGAGCTTGCGGCGCTTGTCCAGCTGTCGCCCTTCCACTTCGCGCGGATGTTCAAGGCAACCACCGGCTTGCCGCCTCACGCCTACCAGCGCCGCCTTCGCTGCGAACATGCACAGGAATTGCTGCGCCAGACGGACCTGACGATCGGCTCCATCTCGGTCGCCGTGGGATACGAGACCCCGCAGGCCTTTGCGCGCATGTTCCGTGCGGAGACCGGACGCGCGCCTTCGGACTGGCGGCGCGAAGCGCGGGCCTGAGAGCCGCGCCTGCCGTTCCCGCTTGCCTCGCCCGCGCGTCCGGGCGATCCTTCCTCCGCTCAGAAGCGGAGGTTTTTCCATGCATCCAGCCCTTGCGCCCGGCGGCGTCGCAGTGGTCACCGGCGGCGCGTCGGGCATTGGCCTGGCCGCCGCCCGGAGGCTCGGCGCGCTCGGCCTGACCGTGGTGATCGCCGACCTGCCCGGTCCCACGCTGGATGGCGCGGTCCAGTCATTGCTGGCCGCAGGACACGACGCCCATGCCATTCCCGTCGATGTGTCCGTTCCAGACCGTATCCGCGCCCTGCGCGACGCCGTCATGTCACGCTTTGGTGCACCCAACGTCCTGATGAACAATGCGGGCATCCAGCCGGGGAGCTCGATCCTTGACGAGGAGGGAACCTGGTCGCGCATCCTGGCCACGAACATGGGCGGCGTGATCGCGGGCAGCCAGATCTTCGCGCCCGGCATGATCGCTTCGGGCAAGCCGGGACTGATCCTGAACACCGGATCGAAGCAGGGCATCACCACACCGCCGGGCGATCCCGCCTACAACGTGTCGAAGGCGGCGGTGAAGGTGTTCACCGAGGCGCTGCAGCACCACCTGCGCAACCTGCCCGGCTGTCAGGTGGAGGTGCGCCTTTTCATCCCCGGTTTCGTCTTCACCCCGCTTGCCGCAAACGGCCGCACCGAAAAGCCCGCCGGGGCCTGGACGCCGGAGCAGGTGGTGGACTTTCTCATCGCCGCGCTCGACCGGGAGGAGTTCTACATCCTTTGCCCCGACAACGACGTGGACCGCGCACTGGACGCAAAGCGCATCCTTTGGGCGGCGGGCGACATCGCCGAGAACCGCCCGCCGCTGTCGCGCTGGCACCCCGACTATGCCGAGGCCTTCAAGGCGTGGCTCGATACCTGACCCGACGGAGCGCGCCTTGGCCTGGATGATCGTCAGCGAGGATTCCCCGGATGCGGCCCGCCTGCGCGCCGACCGCAACCTGATGGACGCGCATTGGCAGTATGAACTGTCGATCCGCGACCGCATTCTCGCGGCGGGCAGCCTTCGCGATGACGATGGCCTGACCCCCACGGGTAGCCTGCTGATCGTGGATGTTGCGACCCGGGACGAGGCAATGGCCCTGATCCAGGCAGACCCTGCCACCCGGGCGGGACTGCGCGGCACGATCACGATCCGTTACTGGAACCCGGCCATCCTGAACCGGGCAGACCTCGGCTGAACCCTACGGGGAAGACGGTCCGATCGCCCCGGCATGGTGTCAGACCCCTCCGAAAGGGTTGCACTTTCAACACGACCATTCCCCGGACTTGGGCAAAGGACGTGACCGCTCTTGCCAAATCGCACAGATATTGCAGGTATTCCTTGCAACTGACGGATTTTACGTCCGTTTCTCGAAAAATGACCGGAAGAACAGATGGCCGCCACGGCAAACCGATTTACCATCCCACGCCAGTAGCCGCCACGGCCCCTAACGGTGATGCATGCGCTTTCGCACTTTCGTCCTGCTCTCCCTTCCATTCCTGCCGGTCGCGTCCCCCGCCTCGGCGCAGGCTTTGGTCTTCGAGTTGTTCAAGAGCGACGTCGAGGAGATGGCCGATTTCGAGCCGACGGGGGTCGCGCTCGAACTTCAGGGACGGCCGCAGTGGCAATGGGGCAACCTTTCGTTCGGCCTTGGCCTGCGCGTCAGTGCGGACGATGGCGAAAGCCTCTGGCTTGGCGCAGGGGGTTATGCCGAGGCGCCGCTGGGAGAGGTCTGGATCGCCGAGGCCACGCTGATGCCCGGTTACTACGATCCGGGCTCCGACGACTTCGATCTCGGCAACAGCCTTCAGTTCCTCAGCAGCGTGGGCATGGGCTACCGGATTACGGAAAAGAGCCGGCTCTCGCTTGCCATCACGCATCTGTCGAATGGCGGCACGGCTGACCGAAATCCCGGTCGCAATGCGCTTGCGCTGCGCCTGCGCCACGCCTTCTGACCCACTGGTCCCTCGGTTCTGCACGCAGGCCGAACTTGCCGTGCGAGCGGAAACGCATTAGTCCGCAGGGGCGCATCCGGCCATGGCCGTGGGCGGGCGGAGCGTCAGCGGGGGAAACGGGGATGGCCTCGGTCGAAGACGTCGAGAACACCGTCGATCCGATCCTTCAATCCGTCGACACGACCGTCGTCAGCACCGTGTCCGGTCAATTGACCCAGCCCGGCTTCTTCGTCGAACTCGGCTACGCGATCCTCGTACTGGTCCTTGTCATCAGCGTGCACGGCTGGTGCATGGGGCAGGTCTCGCGCTTCTTCGGGCGTCGGTTCGCGACCTTCACTGCACATACGCCCCAGTGGAAGGTCAGCCTGCTGATGGGCACCACCATCGCGCTGCTGGCGCTGGCGCACCTGTTCGAGACCTTCATGTGGGCCGCCCCGATCTGGTTCTTCAGCCTGATCCCAAACCTGCGCGACGCCTATTTCTTCGTCCTGGAAGCCTATACCACCCTCGGGGAAACCCAGATCGGCCTGCCCGAGGCCTGGCGGCTGCTGGGACCGATGATCGCGATCACCGGGTTGTTCACCTTCAGCTGGACGGGGTCTGTCCTGGTCTACGTGATGACCGAGATCGGGCGGCGCCATGCGCATATCAAACCGCCAGCGCCGCATACCAACCCTGCCCCTGCCCCTGCCAAACCCGAGGCGCCACCGCCGCCCATCGCGACGGACCTCTAGGCGGGCCCCTGTCCCCGCTCAGCCCGAGAACAGGAAGTGCAGCACGTCGCCGTCCTTGCACCTCGTAGGTCTTGCCTTCGACGCGGAACTTGCCCGCCTCCTTCGCCCCCGCCTCGCCCTTGCCGGCGATGTAGTCGTCATAGGCGATGGTCTCGGCGCGGATGAAGCCCTTCTCGAAATCGCCGTGGATCACGCCCGCCGCCTGCGGGGCGAGCGTGCCCTTCGGGATCGTCCAGGCCCGCGCCTCCTTCGGGCCGACGGTGAAATAGGTCTGCAAGCCCCAGCAGCGCGTAGCCCGCCTTGATCAGCCGATCGAGCCCCGCCTCGTGCAGCCCCATCTCTTCCAGGAACATCGCGGCTTCCTCGGCGTCGAGCTGGCTGATCTCTTCCTCGATCCGGGCCGAGATCACCACCGACGCCGCCCCCTGCGCCGCCGCCATCTCCGCCACGCGGGCCGACTGGCTGTTGCCCGGTCGCGGCCGATGCCTCCTCGACGTTGCAGACGTAAAGCACGGGCTTCGCGGTCAGCAGCTGCAGCAGCCGCCAGTTGCGCTGGTCGTCGGCGATACCTCGACCGTCCGCGCCGGCTTGCCCGGCCTCCAGCGCCGCCTGCGCCGCGCGCAGCAGGCGGTCCTGATCCAGCCGCCTCCTTGTCGCCGCCCTTGCAGCTTGCGCGCCAGGTTCGCCAGCCGCCGCTCGATCGCTCTCGAGGTCGGCCAGCATCAGCTCGGTCTCGATCGTCTCGGCATCGGCGACCGGGTCGATCCGGCCCTCGACATGGGTGATGTCGCCATCCTCGAAGCAGCGCAGCACATGGGCGATGGCATCGCATTCGCGGATGTTGGCCAGGAACTGGTTGCCCAGCCCCTCGCCCTTCGACGCGCCGCGCACCAGGCCCGCGATGTCGACGAAGGTCATCCGCGTCGGGATGATCTGCTTCGACCCGGCGATGGCCGCCAGCTTGTCCAGCCGGTCGTCGGGCACGGCCACCTCGCCCACGTTCGGCTCGATCGTGCAGAAGGGAAAGTTCGCCGCCTGCGCCGCGGCCGTGCGGGTCAGCGCGTTGAAGAGCGTGGACTTGCCGACATTCGGCAGCCCGACGATGCCCATCTTGAAGCCCATGCCACGTCTCCCATCCACGATTGCGCGGCTTTTAGGCAAGACCGGCCCCCGCTGCAAGCCGAGCCGGGGCATTGATTTCCGCCCGGCCTTTGGCACACGGTGCGGCGACCGAGGAAAGGACGCCGGATGACCCGCATCGACCAGACCTTTGCCCGCCTGAGGGCCGAGGGGAAGAAGGCCTTCGTCGCCTACATCATGGCGGGCGATCCCGACCTCGACGACCTCGCTTGCGGTCATGAAGGGCCTGCCCGCCGCGGGCGTGGACATCATCGAACTGGGCATGCCCTTCACCGACCCGATGGCGGACGGCCCGACGATCCAGCTTGCCGGGCAGCGCGCGCTGGAAGGCGGGCAGACGCTGGCCAAGACGCTTGCAGATGGTGCGCGACTTCCGCAAGGGCGACGCGACGACGCCCATCGTGCTGATGGGCTACTACAACCCGATCTATTCGCGCGGGGTCGAGCGGTTCCTGGCCGAGGCCATGGAGGCCGGGATCGACGGGCTGATCGTGGTCGACCTGCCGCCCGAGGAGGATGCCGAGCTGTGCCTGCCCGCGCAGACGGCGGGGCTGAACTTCATCCGTCTGGCCACGCCGACGACCGATGCCAAGCGCCTGCCCAAGGTGCTGCAGAACACCATCGGGCTTCGTCTATTACGTCTCGATCACCGGGATCACCGGGGCGGCGGCCGCGCAGGCGGGCGAGGTCGCCCCCGAGGTCGCGCGGATCAAGGCCTCGACCGACCTGCCGGTGATCGTGGGCTTCGGCATCAACACGCCCGAGGCGGCGCAGGCCATCGCCAGCGTCGCGGACGGCTGCGTGGTGGGCTCGGCCATCGTGAAGGAGATCGGCGCGGGCCGGTCGGCGGCCGAGGTGCTGGCCTTCGTGAAGAGCCTGGCGGAAGGTGCGCACCGGGCGTGACGGCCATTGGTCCGGCGCGGCCCCGGGCGGATGATTGTACAGGCGTAGCTTGTTCGAAACGATCAGGCCGCAGGGCGTGGACGCGTCGGTGGAGCAATTGATCTTGGTGATGCCCGCCTTTAACAACATCTGAGAAACGCCCGGAGGAGTGCCCATGCCCGTCATCACCTGCATCGAGGACCTGCAAGCGGATCTACCGCCGCCGCGCCGCCGAGGATGTTCTACGACTATTGCGAAAGCGGCAGCTACACCGAGCAGACCTTCCGCGAGAACGCGACCGACTTCGCCGCAGCTGCGCTTCCGCCAGAAGGTCGCGGTGGACATGACCGGGCGGACGACCGCCAGCACGATGATCGGGCCAGCCCGTGTCGATGCCGGTGGCGCTGGCCCCGGTGGGCATGACCGGGATGCAGCACGCGGACGGCGAGATCAAGGCGGCGCGGGCGGCCGAGAAGTTCGGCGTGCCCTTCACGCTGTCGACCATGTCGATCTGCTCGATCGAGGACGTGGCCGAGCACACCACCGAAGCCCTTCTGGTTCCAGCTTTACGTGATGCGCGACGAGGATTTCGTCGACGGCATGATCGAACGGGCGCAGCGCGGCGAAATGCTCGGCGCTGGTGCTGACGCTGGACCTCCAGATCCTGGGCCAGCGGCACAAGGACCTGAAGAACGACCTGACCGCCCCGCCGAAGCCTGACGGTGCCGAACCTGCTGAACCTGGCCACCAAGCCGCACTGGGGGCTGGGGATGCTCGGGACCCAGCGGCGGACATTCCGCAACATCGTGGGCCATGCCAAGGGCGTGGGCGACCTGCGCTCGCTGATGAGCTGGACGAAGGAGCAGTTCGACCCGAAACTCGACTGGGAGAAGGTCGCAAGATCAGCGATGCCTGGGGCGGCAAGTTCATCCTGAAGGGCATCCTCGACGTCGAGGACGCACGAGCGCGCCGCCGATTTCGGGGCGGATGCGATCATCGTGTCGAACCACGGCGGGCGGCAGCTCGACGGGGCGCTGTCGTCGATCCGCATGCTGCCCTCGATCGTCCGCGCCGTGGGCGACAAGACCGAGGTCTACATGGATGGCGGCATCCGCTCGGGCCAGGACGTGCTGAAGGCGCTGGCGCTTGGGGCGAAGGGCACCATGATCGGGCGCAGCTACATCTACGGGCTTGGCGCCATGGGCGAGGCCGGGGTGACGACGGCGCTGGAGGTGATCCAGAAGGAGATGGACATCACGCATGGCGCTCATGCGGCGAGCAGGACGTGAAGAAGGTGACGCGCGACGAACCTGCTTGTGCCGAAGGGGTTCGAGGGGGACTGGGCCTAGGCGCTCGGTCCGACGGGTGAGGCCCCGGCCTTCGCCGGGGCGCGGCAGACGGCGTGATGAGCGGCAAACACTGAGAGCCACGCGGTCGTGCCGAGGGCGGATAGCGACTAGGCAGCAGCCGCCCGCACCCTGACCCGCGCCATCAGCGGCGCGAGCACCAGCACGGTCAGCAGCATGACCGCCGCAAAGACGAAGGACATCCGCAGCCCGAAGGCCCCTGCGATGAAGCCGAGCATCGGCGGCCCGAAGAAATAGCCGAAGTAGCCGAACAGCGTCGCGCGGGCCACGGCGCGGGCGCGCGCCTCGGGGCTCGGCGAGGCGGCCCACCAGCGAGAACGCCGTGGGCGCGATGACGGACGAGCCGATGCCCATCACGATGAACCCGGCATAGGCCATGGCCGGGCTTGTGGCGAAGGCCGCGATGACCGCACCGCAGGCCGAGACGACCGCCCCACCCCGCAGCAGCGTCGACGCCTCGACCCGCCCGGCGATGCCCTGCCCGACCAGTCGCGCGAACCCCATCGTCAGCGCCAGCGCCGCCGGCCCCATCGCGCCCTGCGCGGGCGACCCGCCCAGGGTCTGCTCGATATGCAGGGCCGACCAGTTCTCGGCCGCATTCTCGGTCATGAAGGCGATCAGCACGATGGCGCCCGCCGATCACCGGGATCAGGCCCAGATGTCCATGCGAGCCGTCCTTGGGCTTGCGCAGACCGTGGATCGTGCCGTCCCGCTCCACCGTCGCCAGAGCGCAAGGCCAGCGCGACCAGCGCCATCGTGCCCATGACCCAGCCCGGCGACCAGTCGGCGCTGCGCATCGCGCCGGTGCCCGAGTGCGCCGCCTGCGTAGCCGAAGGAATAGGCGGCGTGGCAGAGGTTCATGAGGTGCAGGTTCCGCTCGTTCTCCAGCGCGGCGACGCGCGCGTTCATCAGCACGTCGGTCAGCCCCGTCGCCGCGCCGCACAGCATCATCGCAAGGGGGAACAGCCAGACGATGTCGACCTGCCCGGGAATGGCAAAGGCCAGCGCCATGGCGACGGCGGCCGCCGGCAGCGCCACGCGTCCCAGGGCAACACCCGCCGCCGGTGCCATCAGCATCGCCAGCACCGCGGCGATCGGGGTGAAGAGCATGAGCAGGCCCAGCCCGCGCTCGTCCACGCCCAGCATCGTCTTGAGGTCCGGCAATACGGCGGCAAAGGTGCCCCAGACCACGCCCATCGCGGCGAAGGCAGCCGTCGCCGGGCGCGCGGCGCGGAGGGTGGAAAGCGCGGTCATGGAGGGCCTCTTGCGTGATGGCACGGGAAGTAGACCGCGCCGCAACCGGGGGCAAGCCCGGTGCCGACACGGCACCGCCCGACGCCGACGCTTTCTGGCTTTCCAAGCCCGGGAATCCCCGCTATAGCCCCCCGGTCGCGCCGCGCACCCTTGGAGGGCGGCGGACTTAACATATGGAGAACCTCTATGGCTGGTGAAATCCCTGATTTTCCCGCCGAGGTACGGACGGGGACAGGCAAGGGGGCCGCTCGTCAAGCTCGTCGTGAGGGCTACGTACCCGGCATCGTTTATGGTGACCACAAGGATCCGGTCGCCATCAACATCAACTACAACACGCTTCTGAAGCGGCTGAAGCAGGGCCGCTTCCTGTCGACGCTCTTCAACCTCAAGGTTCCTGGGCAGGAAGACGTGCGCGTGATCTGCCGCGGCGTGCAGCGCGACGTGGTGAAGGACCTGCCGACGCATGTCGACTTCATGCGCCTGCGCCGCACGAGCCGGGTGAACCTGTTCATCCACGTGACCTTCATCAACCACGAGGCGGCACCGGGCCTGAAGCGCGGCGGCACGCTGACCGTGGTGCGCCCCGAGGTCGAGCTGGAAGTGACCGCCGGGGACATCCCCGATCACATCACGGTGGACCTGACCGGCAAGAACATCGGCGACGTCATCCACATCAACGATGTGGCGTTGCCGGAAGGCGCTAAGCCGACGATCGACCGGAACTTCGTGATCGCGAACATCTCGGCCCCGTCGGGCCTGCGTTCGGAAGACAACGCGGAAGACGCGGCGTAATCCTGCGCTGATGCATGGAAGGCGGCGGCGGGGCGACCCGTCGCCGCCTTTTTCATTCAGGCCCCGATGTGCTGCACCGATTGGAATATCTCCAGCTCCGGCGGGCCGAGATAAATGTCGGCATGCGCCCCTGCCCCGCGGTGCGCGCTCCGGAAGGCCTCGGACCGCGTCCAGGCCGTGAAGGCCTCTTCGCTCGCCCAGAGGGTATGCGAGGCGTAAAGACGATAACCGTCCTTCTCGGCCCCCTTCATCAGGTGGAACGACACGAAGCCCGGCACGGTTGCAAGCTGGCTGTCGCGCCCGGTCCAGACCGCCTCGAACGTGGCCTCCTGTCCCGGTTTCACCTTGAAGCGGTTCATCGTCAGATACATGTGCGCTCTTTCCTGCATGGCCTTGCAGGGAAGGTGTGGCGCGCTGTGGCTGAGGTCAAGCGTTGCGGGGCGGGCGGGCGCGGCCTATGTCGGACAGGGCGGACAGGCGAGGCATGGTGGGCATGAAACTCTGGGCGGGATTGGGCAATCCGGGCGCGCAATATGCGGGCCACCGGCACAACATCGGGTTCATGGCGGTGGACCGCATCGCCGCGGACCACGGGTTTTCGCCCTGGCGCGCGCGCTTCCAGGGACAGGTGAGCGAGGGCGTGCTGGGCGGCGAGAAGGTGATCCTGCTGAAGCCCGGCACCTTCATGAACCGCTCGGGCCAGTCCGTGGGCGAAGCGATGCGCTTCTTCAAGCTGACGCCTGCCGATGTCACGGTCTTCCATGACGAGCTGGACCTGGCTCCGGGGAAGCTGCGATTGAAGCAGGGGGGCGGTCACGCGGGGCACAACGGGCTGCGTTCGATCCACGAGCATCTGGGCGACGCCTATGGGCGCGTTCGCATGGGCATCGGCCATCCCGGCCACAAGGACGCCGTCGCAGGCTACGTGCTGCACGATTTCGGCAAGGCAGACCACGGCTGGCTGGACGATGTGCTGCGCGGCGTCTCCGACGGGGCTGCTGCGCTGGCCCGAGGCGATGGTCCGGCCTTCCTGAACGCCGTGGCGCTCAGGGTCGCGCCGCCCCGCGCCTCCACGGGAACCAGGGCCGCACCCTCTGCGGCACCGACGCCCGAGGAGGAGAACAGAGCCGGTGCCGAGGACCCCCCCGACAGCAGAACGCTGCTGCAACGCCTCACCGACAGGTTTCGGTGACAGGGGGTAGTTGACCCTGCCGGGCGGCTGGCGCACCTTGCGCCAACACTCCGGACAGAAGGAACCCCGATGGTCCATTCGGCCCATGACAGAGTGCCGCTTTGGGCCTCGGTTCTGCCCATCGCCGCGGCGCTGATGCTGGGGGCGAAACAGGCCGGATTGCTGCCGGCCGAGGCGGGCTGGGTGCTGGTCGCGGCGGGCCTTCTGCTCGCCGGATCGGTCTTCGCCGCCGTGCACCACGCCGAGATACTGGCGCTGCGACTGGGCGAGCCGTTCGGGTCGATCCTGCTGGCGGTGGCGGTTACGGTGATCGAGGTGGCGCTGATCGTGTCGATCCTGATCTCGGAGACGCCGGGAACGAACGCCGTGGCGCGCGACACTGTCTTTGCCGCCGTGATGATCGTGCTGAACGGCGTGGTAGGCCTGTGCCTTGTCGTCGGCGCGCAACGACATCACGAGCAGACCTTCCGGCTGGATGGCGCGGCAGCGACACTTGGCGTGCTGGGCACGCTCGCGGTGCTTTCGCTTGTCATGCCGAACTTCACCGAGGCCGCCGATGGGCCGGTCTATTCGCCGGGCCAGCTGATCGTGGTGGGCCTCGTCTCGCTGTCGCTCTACCTTGTCTTCGTCTTCGTCCAGACGATCCGGCACCGGGAGTACTTCCTCGATGTCGTGGGCGTTGGCACGCAGGCCATCTCGGACCTCGACCGGCCATCGACACGCACGTCGATCGCCAGCCTCGTCCTGCTGCTTGTCGCGCTTGCCGCCGTCGTTCTGCTGGCGAAGGTCCTGTCAAAGCCGCTGGAGACGGCGGTGCTGGGGGCGGGTCTGCCACAGGCCTTCGTGGGGGTGGTCATCGCCGCCGTGGTCCTTCTGCCCGAGGGCATGGCCGCCGTGAAGGCCGCCTTCGGCAACCGCCTGCAAAGCAGCATGAACCTGGCGCTCGGCTCGGCCGTGGCGAGCATCGGGCTGACCATTCCCACGGTTGCCGTGGTCTCTCTGGTGATCGACCAGCAGCTTGTGCTGGGCCTTTCGGACGAGAACATGGTGCTCTTGCTGCTGACATTGTTCGTCAGTTCCCTGACACTGGGAACGGGGCGGACGACCGTCCTTCAGGGGGCCGTGCACCTGTCGATCTTCGTCATCTTCCTTCTGCTCTCGGCGGTTCCCTAGATGAAACAGACCTCGATAAACGTCCTGGGCGGGCCGCTCGCCGAATGTTCGCGCGATCCGCTGACGGGGTTCTTCAGGAACGGGTGCTGCGATACCGGCCCGATGGACAGCGGGGTGCATACGGTCTGCGCGCTGATGACGGCCGAATTCCTGGCGCTGTCGAAGTATCTGGGCAACGACCTCTCGACGCCACGCCCGGAATACAACTTCGCCGGGCTCAAGCCCGGCGATCAGTGGTGTCTTTGCGCGGCGCGGTTCCTTCAAGCGCATGAAGAGGGGGCCGCGCCGAAAGTGCGCCTCGCCGCAACCCATATCCGCACGCTGGATATCGTGCCGCTGGATCTTTTGCGCGCGTATGCCGTGGAGGACTGAAGGCCGGGGCCGCACCTGACGCGGCCCCTCCGCTCAAACCGTCAGCGCTTGCGGCGGCGACCGGCGGCGATACCGAGACCGGCCAGCGCGGCACCGAGCAGCGGCAGGGCCGCAGGCAGGGGAACCGGCGCGACCTGCAGATCGTTCAGCGCCCAGGACTTCGTCGCCGAGCGACTGGCCGCCACCGTTGTTGGAGCCAACGGCAGCGAAGGTCACGCTGAAAGTATTGGCCCCGTCCAGCAGATTGGCGAACCCGGAGATCGAGGTGACGCCACCCGAGAAGTTGCCGCCTGGATTGGTCGGTGACGTTCCAGGCCCAGCCGAGGGTATTGAGGATCACCTTGTTCGAGCCGCCGCCGCTCATGCTGAAGTAGCCCTTGAACACCTCGACGCCGTTCAGCGCGATCGTGAACAGATCGTCCCAGCCGTTGCCGAAGCCATCGACGCTGTTGGCGCCGAACAGGTCGAACGACAGCGCAGCCGTGCCACCGGGTGCGGAGAAGTCCACGTCGAACGTGCTGACGCCCCGGTACTGGCCGTTGAAATCGGTCGCGGCGTCGCTGTACACCGGCGCAGCGCTTGCCGCGCCGCCCGACAGGGCCAGCACCGCAGCAAGACAAATGCCCTTCATCGAAAATTTCATAGTGGCTTAACTCCTTAACCTTCCCGCGCGAGAGACGATGCCGGCATGTCCCGCGCATGACCGGATGATGGCCGCCGAGAGATTAGTTTGTGGCAGGTTCGAGGCGGGAATACCTGCGGTTGCAAACAGGTCCGCGGGGTGACGCCGTCGCTTCGGCACTGCGACGTCAGGCGCGCAGCTTCGCCGCCGTGTCGTCCGCCGCTGCCGCGGCACGAAGCCCCAGATCGTCGCGCATCAGGTCGTCGATGAACAGGCTCAGAAGTTGCGGGCGGCCGGTGACGCCGGCCTTGCGATAGATGGCGTTGGTCTGCGCCTTGACGGTGCCCTCGGAGGTGGACCGAAGGCGCGCGATCTCGGCTGTGGACATGCCCTTGATCGCGAAGAGCGCCACATCGCGCTCGGCCGGGGTCAATGCCCATTCGGCAAACCGCTCATCGAGCAGGTCCATGAAGGCGCCTGAGGCCCGTCGCAGGCTGGCCTCGGCGCGGTTGCGGTCGCGCAGCGCGAGGTGAAGCGCAAAGGCACCGACGAGCAGGCCAATGACCAGCCCGAAGGCCGCGCCGATCTCCAGCAGTTCCCGCGTCTCCCAGGCCAGCGGCGTGACGCTGATGCCCAGGGCCGAGGCGAGGATGTCCCACACGAAAAAGACAGCACATACGGCCTGCACAAGCAGCACGGCTCCGATGACCAGGCCACGCCTCATGCGGACAGGCACCGGTGGGGGGCGTCAGTCATCATCGCTGTCGTCGCCCCCGTCATCCCCCCCGTCATCGCCACCGCCGTCATCGCCACCGCCGTCATCGCCACCGCCGTCGTCGCCGCCGCCGCTGCCGCTGTTGCCGCCACCCCCGCCGCTGCCGCTGTTTCCGCCGCCACCGCTCCCGCTGTTGCCTCCGCGGTCACCGCCGTCATCGCCGCGTTCGCCGCTGCGGCTGGTGTCCCGATCGCCTTCCCGATCCTCGTCGAACAGGCTGCTGGAGGTTGCGCCCGTTCTGCGGTCGGTGATCAGGTCGCGCAGGATCTCGCCCGAGTTCGGGTTGACGATGATCTCGCGCTCCCGCGTCCCGCGCCGCCCCGTGACACGAACGCGGCCCAGAAGGGTTCGGGTCACAGTGATGCCGGAGTAGCCCCTGCGGCGAAGCTGGCGCGCGATATCGTCGCCCACGCCATCCGCCAGAACGCCGGAAGCACCGCCCAGCGTCAGCGTGGCGGCGCCCCCAAGCAGGCGGATGAAATCTCTGCGGTGCATCAACTATCCCTGGCCTCGCATATGGCCGACCTGCGCACTATCCGCGACCGCCCGATGCCGGGCAAGCGCGAGTTGCGGCGGGGACGTGACCGGAGAATCGACCCGGCCGCGCCCCGCCACCCGATCAGTCGTCGTCGCCGTCATCGCCACCGTCATCGCCGCGGTCGCCGCCATCGCTGTCGCCGCCACGGTCGCCGCCGTTGTCATCGCCTCCGCGGTCACCACCGTCGTCGTTACCGCCACGGTCACCGCCGTTGTCGTCGCCATCGCGGTCGTCATCACGATCGTCATCGCGGTCGTCATCGCGATCATCATCATCGCTGCCACGGTCATCCCCGTCGTCGTCATCAGAGCCACGACCATCGCCGTCGTCGTCGCGGTCGTCATCGTCGCGGTCGTCATCGTCGCGGGACGAGACGCGCACGAAATCCCGGTTGCGGTTGCGCACGCTGACGCCGGGGCGCGTGTTGTCGTCGTCGTCAACGCGCTCGGTCTCGGATTTCAGGACGGCCCCGGTGCTGCGGTCATAGATGACCTCCAGCTTCTCGGTTCCCCGGATCGCCTCAACCTTGGTCTGGGTCAGCCCGTTGCGGACCTCGATGCGGGTATAGCCCTGCGCCGAGAGGTCGTCGATCACGGCCTCGGTGGTGAAGGCCATGGCGGCGTTGCCGGCAAAGAGCAGCGCGGCGGTCAGGATAAGCTTGCGGTTCATCTCGTGGTCTCCGGTTTCGGGATGCGGGTGCATCCGGTTGACGTGAGACCGGTTTCAGGCATCGAAGCGGGCTGGGACAGTGACCGGGGGTTTAGGACGGGTGTCCTCCACCTCCGGTTTGCGCATCTAAACCCAAGTTTACGCCCGGGGGCGGGATTTCCCGCCCGCGCGTCAGATCTTCATGTCGAACCCGAGGTGACGGGCCACCGTGAAGATGTCCTTGTCGCCCCGACCGCACATGTTCATGACGATCAGGTGGTCCTTCGGCAGGCCTGGGGCGATCTTCATCACATGGGCGAGCGCGTGGCTCGGCTCCAGGGCGGGGATGATTCCCTCCTGCTGGCAGCACAGCTGGAACGCCTCCAGCGCCTCCTTGTCGGTGATGCTGACATATTCGGCGCGGCCCACGTCGTGCAGCCAGGAATGCTCCGGCCCGATGCCCGGATAGTCGAGCCCGGCCGAGATCGAATAGCCTTCCAGGATCTGCCCGTCGCCATCCTGCAACAGGTAGGTTCGGTTGCCGTGCAGCACGCCGGGGCGACCGCCGGTAAGGCTCGCGCAATGCTCCATCCGGTCATCCACGCCCTTGCCCCCGGCCTCGACCCCGATGATCCGAACGCTCTTGTCGTCGAGGAAGGGGAAGAACAGCCCCATCGCGTTCGATCCGCCACCGATGGCCGCGATGATCGTGTCGGGCAGGCGACCCTCACGCTCCATCATCTGGGCCTTCGTCTCCTTGCCGATGATCGACTGGAAGTCGCGGACCATGGCCGGATAGGGATGCGGACCTGCCACCGTGCCGATGCAGTAGAAGGTGTCGCGCACATTCGTGACCCAATCGCGCAGCGCGTCGTTCATCGCATCCTTCAGCGTGCCGCGACCGGAGGTGACCGGAATGACCTCTGCCCCCAGAAGGCGCATCCGGAAGACGTTGGGCGCCTGACGCTCCACATCATGCGCGCCCATGTAGACCACGCATTGCAGCCCGAACTTGGCGCAGACGGTCGCGGTCGCCACGCCGTGCTGCCCGGCCCCCGTCTCGGCGATGATCCGGGTCTTTCCCATGCGGCGCGCGAGAATGATCTGGCCCAGCACGTTGTTGATCTTGTGCGCGCCCGTGTGGTTCAGCTCGTCGCGCTTCATGTAGATCTTGGCGCCGCCCAGGTGCTGCGTCAGCCGCTCGGCGTGATAGAGCGGCGAGGGGCGGCCCACGTAATGCGTCCAGAGATCGTGCATCTCGGCCCAGAAGGTCGGGTCGGTCTTGGCATGCTCGTAGCGCTCTTCCAGCTCCAGGATCAGCGGCATCAGCGTCTCGCTGACGAAGCGCCCGCCGAATTGCCCGAAGCGGCCCTGCTCGTCGGGTCCGGTCATGTAGCTGTTGATCAGGTCTTCGGGCATGGCGTCCTCCGGCTGGCTTGTCTTGCGATGTAGCGCTGCAGAGGCGCGGGGTAAAGCGCGGCCGTCGTCGGAGGCGAGGACAAATTCCTTCGAAGGAATTTGCCAAGAGTTTTCGAAAACTCTTGGCCGCGCCCTGAGCAGAGGTCACTCTATCAAGCGAACCGGGGCGCGGTTGCAGAAGATCACAAGCTGGCCCGAGTTCTCGACCGCGCGAAACCCGCGACGGCGCAGCTCGCGCTCGAATGCCTCACGCCCCACGATCCGCTCCACATCGCGCAGCTTGCGTCGCACAACCCCACCATCGCGCGCCGCCTGCGCGGCGAAAAGCTGGCGCAGCCAGAGGTCGGGCGTGATGGAGGCGGGCAGATTCATGCGCCAAATCTGCGGCGATGATGGTAAACGCCCGGTTAAGCGGTAGCCGCCGCCACGAAGGCCGCGATCTTCGCGTGGTCCTTCACCCCCACCATGCCCTCCACACCCGACGAGACATCGACCTGCCGCGCCCCGGTCAGGCGGATCGCCTCGGCCACATTGGCCGCCGTCAGCCCCCCCGCCAGCATCCAGGGGCGCAGCCAGCGGCGCTTGGCGATCAGCCGCCAGTCGAAGGACAGGCCATTGCCACCCGGCAGCTCCGCCCCGCGAGGAGGCTTGGCGTCGATCAGGAGCTGGTCGGCGACTGTCGAGAAATCGAGGATCGCGGGCAGGTCGCCCTCATCCGCCACGCCAAGCGCTTTCATCACCGGCAGGCGATACCGCGCCCGCACCTCGGCCACGCGGTCGGGTGTCTCGTGACCGTGGAGTTGCAGCATGTCGAGCGGCACCGCCTCGACGATCGCATCAAGGGTCGCATCGTCGGCATCCACCACCAGCGCAACTTTGGCTAGCCCGACCGGCGCGCGCAAGTGCGGCCAGACGCGCCTCGGCCAGCGTCAGGTTGCGCGGAGATTTCGCGAAGAAGACGAAGCCCGCATAGGCCGCCCCCGCACGCGCGACGGCCTCGACATCGGCCGGCGTGCGCAGGCCGCAGATCTTGACGCGGATATCGGGCAAGGCGCTACCCGGCCTTGCGCTTGTTTTCCAGGAGCGCCAGCACCTCGTCCTCCGGCTCGGCCTTCGCCTCGCGCAGACGGGCAACCTCGCGCTCCAGCCGCGCCACTTCGCGTGAGCGTGTGCTGGCAGCCGAGCGGTGCTTGGATTCGCGCGCCCATTCCCAGAAGAAGCCGATCAGCAGACCCACCGCGATGCCGCCGAAGATGACAAGGAACAGCGGCAACTCCACCGCCCAGGAGAAGCCGAGGAACAGGCCCATGTCTGGCGGCAGGGCATGAAGCGTGACCGGCGCACGGTTGGCGATGGCGACGGTCACGATGGCCAGGGCCAAGAGCACAAGGCCGAGGTATCTCAGGAATTTCAGCATCGCCGTTCTACCCCCTCGGGGTTCACTTGCCGTTCAGCCGGTCGCGCAACAGCTTTCCGGTCTTGAAGAACGGCACGTTCTTCTGGTCCACCTCAACGGCTTCACCGGTTCTGGGGTTCCGCCCCAGCCGCGCGTCGCGGGCCTTGACCGAGAAGGCCCCGAAGCCGCGCAGTTCCACCCGATCACCCTTGGCCAGAGCCTCGATGATCTCCTCGAAGACGGTATTGACGATGCGCTCCACATGGCGCTGCGTCAGATGCGGGTTTTCGTCCGCGATTTTCTGGATCAGTTCCGACCGGATCATCATGTCCCCCCTGTGGTCGGTCGCAGCGCCGCCACATGTTGTTCCACGGACTATAGGGAAAGAATCCCGGCGCACAAACAGGAAAACCCTGACTGCACATGCGGTTGGCAGGGGATGGCGCAAAAGGAAAGGGCCCCGCCCTGCGGCGGAGCCCCCTTATCCACAGACCAACCGGGCGGATCAGCCCTTGTCGGTGGCTTTCAGCGCCGCGCCAAGGATGTCGCCCAGCGACGCGCCCGAATCGGACGAGCCGTACTGTTCGACCGCTTCCTTCTCTTCCGCGATCTCGCGCGCCTTGATCGACAGACCCAGTCGACGGGTCTTGGGGTCGATGTTGGTGACGCGCACGTCGACATGGTCGCCCACCTGGAAGCGCTCGGGGCGCTGTTCCGAGCGGTCGCGCGACAGGTCCGAGCGGCGGATGAACGACTTGGCGCCGTTGTACTCCACCTCGACCCCGCCATCCTCGATCGCCGTCACCGTGACGGTGATGATCGAGCCGCGCTTCACGCCGTCAACGGCATCGGTGAAGCTGTCGTCGCCCAGCGCCTTGATCGAGAGCGAGATACGCTCTTTCTCGACATCCACCTCGGTGACGGCGGCCTTGACCGTGTCGCCCTTGCGGTAGTTCTGGATCGCATCCTCGCCGCGCTGGTCCCAGCTGAGGTCGCTGAGGTGCACCATGCCGTCGATATCGTTGTCGAGACCCACGAACAGACCGAATTCGGTGATGTTCTTGACCTCGCCCTCGATGGTGGAGCCGACGGGATGCGTCTCGGCGAAGACTTCCCACGGGTTGCGCTGCGTCTGCTTCAGGCCCAGCGACACGCGGCGCTTGGCGCTGTCGATCTCCAGCACCATGACGTCCACTTCCTGCGAGGTGGAGACGATCTTGCCGGGATGGACGTTCTTCTTGGTCCAGGACATTTCCGAGACGTGGACAAGCCCCTCGACCCCCGCTTCCAGCTCCACGAAGGCGCCGTAGTCGGTGATGTTGGTGACGCGGCCCTTGTGGACCGATCCCAGCGGATAGGCTTTCTCCACGGCATCCCACGGATCGGCCTGAAGCTGCTTCATGCCGAGCGAGATGCGGTGGGTTTCCTTGTTGATCTTGATGACCTGAACCTTCAGGGTCTCGCCGATCGACAGGATTTCCGACGGGTGGTTGACGCGGCGCCAGGCCATGTCGGTGACGTGCAGCAGGCCGTCGACGCCGCCGAGGTCAACGAAGGCACCGTATTCGGTGATGTTCTTGACCACGCCATCCACGATCTGACCTTCGGTCAGGTTCGAGATGACTTCGGCGCGCTGCTCGGCGCGGCTTTCTTCCAGGATCGCGCGGCGCGACACCACGATGTTGCCGCGGCGACGGTCCATCTTCAGGATCTGGAACGGCTGCTTCATGCCCATCAGCGGGCCGGCGTCGCGCACCGGGCGCACATCCACTTGCGAACCGGGCAGGAAGGCCACGGCCCCGCCGAGGTCCACCGTGAAGCCGCCCTTGACGCGACCGAAGATCGCACCGTCGACGCGGGTCTCGTTCGCATAGGCCTTTTCCAGACGGTCCCAGGCCTCTTCGCGCTTGGCCTTGTCGCGGCTGATGACCGCCTCGCCCTTCGCGTTCTCGACACGGTCGAGATAGACCTCGACCTCATCGCCCACGGCGATGTCGGCGTTTCCGCCGAGGTCGGCAAATTCCTTGAGGTCGACGCGGCCTTCCATCTTGTAGCCGACGTCGATGATGGCCTGGCCCGCCTCGATGGCGATGACCTTGCCCTTCACCACCGAACCTTCTTCGGGGGTGTCGATCTCGAGGCTCTCCTTCAGGAGGGCTTCGAATTCTTCCATGGTTGCTTTAGCGCACATGCGGTCAGTTTTCCTTTTCAAGTCATGTCACTGGCCATGCGGTTGGCTCCGCCGGTCTTGGGTTGGTCTGCCCGCCAGATGGGGATGCCCCGGAAAACAACAAGGGCCGGAGTTGATCCCGACCCTGCAGTCCTCATGCATCCCGGCTCTTGGCTGGCCTGTTCGACGGCTGCGCGTATAGGCGCATCGCGCCCGGTTGGCAAGGCGGAACGCAAGCGTGGCCTGACAGCGCAGGCGTTTTCTGCTTCACTTGCAGCGGCAGGGCAAGGAGCGAGGATTGGCGAGCAACACAGGGGCATGGGCGGCCAGCGCGGTCGCGGGCGGGCTGATCTGGGGCTGGGTCGCCGTCACCAGCGACCGGACCGAGGTCTGGGACGCACCGGAGTTCTGGACGCTCGCCTACCCGCTGGCATTGGCGGCCTGCTGTGTCCTTGGCTTCGCCTGGCCCGAGCGGCCCTGGAGATGGGCGGCGGTGGTATTCCTCATGCTGCTGGCGGTGATGCTGGCCCAGGCCGCGCCTCCGGACGCGTCACTCTCGATGCTGCCGCCGGGACTCGTGGTGCTGTTGGTGCTCGCCCTGCCGGGCGCGGCGCTGGCCTCCTTCGCCGGATGGGCGAGGCGGCGCTGATCCGACATCACGCCGGTCCCGCCTCCATCCGTGCCGCGACGACCGCGACTGCGCGCGCGACCGCATCGTCGATGCTCATGTCCGAGGTGTCGAGCAACACCGCATCGGGCGCAGGCTTCAGCGGGGCCGTGGCCCGGCTCGCATCGCGGGCATCGCGGGCCCGCAGATCGTCCAGCATCTGCGCCAGCGTCAGCGGCGCGGCCTCGCCCCCCAGTTCCAGCCACCGCCGCCGCGCCCGCTCGGTGTCGCTTGCGGTGACGTAAAGCTTCACCTCGGCCTCGGGACAGATCACCGTGCCGATGTCGCGCCCGTCCAGCACCGCGCCCCCCTCGGCGCGGGCGAAACGGCGCTGGAAGGCGACGAGCGCCGCGCGCACCTCGGGGATCGCCGCGACCCGGCTGGCCGCCTGCCCCGCCTCGGCGCTGCGCAGATCCCCGCGCGAAAGGTCCGCCTCCGAGAGCGTCCGCGCCGCCGCCACCGGATCGCCGCCCTTCGCACCCACCGCCCGATAGAGCAGCCCGGTATCAAGGAAGGCGAAGCCGAAACGCTCCGCCACCGCCCGCGCGATGGTGCCCTTGCCCGCCGCCGCCGGCCCGTCGATCGCCACCGTGAAGATCATGCCGGCCTCCTTGCCTTGGCCGCCGTTCTTGCCCAAGGATGCCCGCCTGTCAAACCGCGAGGACCGCGATGATCACCGGCGCACCACCGAAGGTCTGGGCCATGGGCATGCCCGAATTCCTCATCAGCGATCTTGCCGAAAGCCTCGCCTTCTGGACCGGCCCGATGGGTTTCCGCATCGCCTATTCCCGGCCCGAGCAGGAGTTCGTCTATCTGGAGCATCCCGACGGCGCGCAGATGATGATGTATCCGCGCGACGGCGACTGGGAAGTGGGCGCGATGGAGCGCCCCTTCGGCCGCGGCGTGGTCTTCCAGGTCTATGTCGCCGACGTCGACGCCCATGCGCGCGCGGTCAGCCGCAGCCGGCCTGCCCTTCTACGTCGCCCCCCGCGAGCGCTGGCGCCACTGGGGCGACCGTCAGGGCGGCCAACGCGAGTTCCTCGTGCAGGACCCCGACGGCTACCTCGTCATGGTCGCACAGCGGATCGGCGAGCGGCCCTTGGGCTGACGCCTGCCCTTCTTCCGTTTACAAATATCCGCAGGGGTGAGCCCCGGAACGGGGCGAGGGGGCGGCAGCCCCCTCAGCCTCGGGTCAGGCTGGCACCAAGCGCGGTCATCAGCCCCTCGAACATCGGGAAAGCTCGTCGTGATCGGCGAGGCATCGTCGACCGAGACCGGCTTCTTCGACGCCATCCCGCAGACGAGGAAGCTCATCGCGATGCGGTGGTCCAGATGCGTCTTCGCCACAGCCCCGCCCGGCACGCCGCCCGGCCCCATGCCATGGACGATCAGCGTGTCCTCGTCCTCTTCGACCCGCACGCCGCAGGCCTCCAGCCCCCGCGCCATGGCGTCGATCCGGTCGCTTTCCTTCACGCGCAGTTCCTTCACGCCGCGCATCACCGTCGGCCCTTCGGCAAAGGAGGCCACGACGGACAGGATCGGATATTCGTCGATCATCGAGGGCGCGCGCTCGGGCGGCACCTCGATGCCCTTCAGCGGGCCGAAGCGCACGCGCAGGTCGGCCACCGGCTCGCCCCCCTCCTCGCGCGGGTTCTGGAAGTCGATATCGGCCCCCATCTCGACCAGCGTCAGGTAAAGGCCGTTGCGCGTCAGGTTCTGGCTGACGCCCGGCACGAAGATGTCCGACCCCTCGACGATCAGCGCCGCACAGACGGGGAAGGCCGCCGAGGACGGGTCGCGCGGCACGGCGACCGTCTGCGGGCGCAGTTCCGGCCGGCCGGTCAGGGTGATGACGTTGCCCTCCGGCCGTCCGCTCCACCTGCAACTCCGCGCCGAAGCCCGTCAGCATCCGCTCGGAATGGTCCCGCGTCGCCTCGCGCTCGATCACCACCGTCTGGCCCGGCGCGTTGAGACCGGCCAGCAGGACCGCCGATTTCACCTGCGCCGAGGCGACGGGCGTGGCGTAGCGCACCGGCACCGGATGGGCCGCGCCCACCACCGTCATCGGCAACCGCCCGCCCGACCGCCCATAGGCCTGCGCGCCGAAGAGCGAGAGCGGGTCCGTCACCCGCCCCATCGGCCGCTTGCGCAAGCGAGGCGTCGCCCGTGAAGGTCGCGGTCATCGCGGTCGTGGCCATGCAGCCCATGATGAGGCGCACGCCGGTTCCCGAGTTGCCGCAGTCGATCACGTCGGCGGGTTCGCGAGAAGCCGCCCACGCCCACGCCGTGCACGCTCCACGCGCCCTCGCCGTGCCGCGTCACCTCGGCCCCGAAGGCGCGCATCGCCTTGGCGGTGTCGAGCACGTCCTGCCCCTCCAGCAGCCCGGTGATCTTCGTCTCGCCCACCGCCATCGCCCCGAAGATCAGCGCGCGGTGGCTGATCGACTTGTCGCCCGGCACCTCGGCACGGCCCGAGAGCGGGCCGGAACGGTGGGCGGTCATGGGTTGGGCGGTGCCGTGGGCGGACATGGAAACCTCGTGCAATCTGCGCGGGGCGAGGCTTAGCGAAACGCCGAGGGGCGGTCCAGCGGATTAGGGGTGGCGACCAAAAGCCTTCGAAGGCTTTTGGCAAATTCCTTCGAAGGAATTTGCCCGCTCAGTCCCGCCGGAAGGTCGCATAGTCCGGCACGCGCCCTTCGCGCAGCGCCTTTTGCTCGTAGCGGGTCGACAGCCAGTCGTCCCACGGCGCGCCGGTCCATGCGCGACCAGCGTGAACCCCGCCTTCGGCACCTCGGCCAGCGTCTGGCGCATGTAGTCGGGGATGTCGGTCGCCACCCGGAACTCGGCCCCCGGCTGCATGACGCGGGCCAGCGGCACAAGGTGGTCCGGCGTCACGAAGCGGCGGCGGTGGTGGCGGCGCTTGGGCCAGGGGTCGGGATAGTTGAGGAAGGCCTTCGCGATGGAAGCCGGCGGGCAGCACGTCGAACAGGTCGCGCACATCGCCGGGATGGATCGCGAGGTTCGTCACCCCCGCCGCGCGGATCTTGCCCAGAAGCATCGCCACGCCGTTGATGAAAGGCTCGCAGCCGATCAGGCCGATGCCGGGATAGCGGGCCGCCATGTGCACCATGTGCTCGCCGCCGCCAAAGCCGATCTCCAGCCACACCGGGCGGTCGTCGCCAAAGATCGCGGCAAGCTCCAAGGGCAGCCGCTGCGGGTTCTCCCACCGCTGGATGCCCTTGGGCCGCAGCGTCTCCAGGTCCTGGCTCAGATAGGTCTTCTGCGCCGTCCGCAGCGTCTTGCCAAAGCGGCGGCCGTAGAAGTTGCGCCATTCCGGCGCGTCGTCATGTGGGGCTTCGGGCGTCATCGCGCGGCCTTAGCCGGGGGCGGTCGGGGCGTCAAGGCGCGCGCCCGTGCCGCCCTCCGTGGCAACGCCGGGCAAGGGGGCTCGATGCCCCCGCGCCCGGCACCCGGCCTCAGACGGCCTTCTTCAGCGCCTCGACCAGATCGGTCTTTTCCCAGCTGAAGCCGCCATCGGCCTCGGGCGCGCGGCCGAAATGGCCATAGGCCGAGGTCCGCGCATAGATTGGCCGGTTCAGCCCAAGATGCGTGCGAATACCGCGCGGGGTCAGGTCCATCACCTCGGCCACCGCCTGCTCGATCCGCTCTTCGGGCACCTGCCCCGTTCCGTGCGTGTCCACATAGATCGACAAGGGCCGCGCCACCCCGATGGCATAGCTCACCTGCAATGTGCAGCGGTCGGCCAGCCCCGCCGCCACCACGTTCTTCGCAAGATAACGCGCCGCATAGGCCGCCGAGCGGTCCACCTTCGTCGGATCCTTGCCGCTGAACGCGCCGCCGCCATGCGGCGCGGCCCCGCCATAGGTGTCGACGATGATCTTCCGCCCCGTCAGCCCTGCATCCCCGTCGGGGCCCCCGATCACGAAAGTCCCCGTGGGGTTCACATGCCATTCGGTCTTCTCGCTGATCCAGCCCGAGGGCAGCACCTCGCGGATATAGGGCTCCACGATGGCACGGATGTCGGCCGAGGTCTGGCTTTCATGGGCGTGCTGGGTGGAAAGGACGATCGAGGTCACCTCCACCGGCTTGCCGCCCTCGTAGCGCACCGACAGCTGCGACTTGGCGTCGGGCCGCAGCGTCGGTTCCTTGCCGGATTTGCGCGACCTCGGCGAGGCGGCGCAGGATCGCGTGGGAATACTGGATGGGCGCGGGCATCAGTTCGGGCGTCTCGCGCACGGCATAGCCGAACATGATGCCCTGGTCGCCCGCCCCGTCACGGTCCACCCCTTGGGCGATATGGGCGGATTGTTCGTGGAGGAAGTTCAGCACATGGCAGGTGTTCCAGTGGAACTTCTCCTGCTCGTACCCGATGTCCTTGATCGCATCGCGCGCGATCTGGCTGATCGAGCCCATGAAGTGCTTCAGCCGGTCCTGGTCGGAGAGCCCGACCTCGCCGCCGATCACCACCATCCCGGTCGTGGCAAAGGTCTCGCAGGCGACGCGCGCGTTCGGTTCCTCGGTCAGGAAGGCGTCGAGCACGGAGTCCGAGATCCGGTCGCACAGCTTGTCGGGATGGCCCTCCGAGACGGACTTGGAGGTGAAAACGTAGTTCTGACGTGGCATGGGAACGCGCTCCGTTGAAAATCCCCGTCACGCCAGGAAGCCGTTGTGACGGTTCGATAGGTCGGGCGTATCGGTCCGGCCCGCCGGGTCAAGGGGCGCGTCGTCGGCCTGCGAGCCCGAGCGCAGAGGGCGAGGACCGCCAGCAGGACAAGAAACGGGACTTCGCCGAACCGGGCATAGGGCGTGGCCGGCAGCGGGCCAGGTAGAGCCGTGTCGAGGAAGGCCGCCTGGCCCAGCGGGATCGTGGCGCGGACCCGGCCCTTCGCGTCGATCACGCCCGAGACGCCGGTATTGGCCACGCGGATCAGCGGCAGGCCCTGTTCGATGGCGCGAAGCTGTGCCTGGGCGAAGTGCTGGTAGGGACCGGTCAGCGTGCCGAACCAGGCGTCGTTGGTGATCTGGAGGATCCAGTCGGCGCGGCCCGGCGCGGCAAGCAGGTCCTGCGGAAAGACCGCCTCGTAGCAGATCAGCGGCAGCACACGCCCGAACGGGCCGAGGTCGAGGACCTGCGGCCCTGGCCCGGCGGAATAGCCGTTGCCCTGCTGCGCGGCAAAGGCCGTCATGCCGAACGAGCCGGAACGCCAGGTCGCCTGCCGGGATGTATTCGCCGAAGGGCACGAGGTGGTGCTTGTCATAGCGCGCCGTCACCTCGCCGTCGGGATCGAGCACGACGAGGCTGTTGAAGTAGCGCAGACCGTCCTCGCGCTGGATGCCGAAGATCGTCGTCGCACCTTGCGCCGCCGCCGCGATGATGTCGGCCAGTTCCGGGTTGCGCTCCAGCAGGTAGGGCACCGACGTTTCGGGCCAGATCACGAGGTCGGGCCGGGGGTCGGCGTCGGTGGCAGAGAACTCGAGCAGGCGGTCGAAATAGACCCGCGCCATTTCGGGGTCCCATTTCAGCGTCTGTTCTGCATTCGGCTGCACCAGCCGCAGCGTCAGCGGCGCATCGGCCGGGACGGGCTGGTTGAGCCGCCACAGGCCGAAGCCCGACATGGCAGCCACCACCAGGGCCGCCAGGACAAGCCCGCGCAGCGCGCAGCGCGACCGGCAGGGCCGCGGCGAACAGCGTCAGCAAGGTCAGCCCGTTCGGCCCGATCAGGGCGGCGGTCTGGGCAAGCGGCGTGTCGATCCAGATGTGCCCGATCTGCGCCCAGGGAAAGCCGGTGAAGAGATACCCGCGCAGGAACTCTGCCACCGCGAGGGTCAGGACAAGGCCAAGCGCGCGGTTGACGGGCAGCACGGCGGCAAGCGCGGCGGCCACCGCCCAGAACAGCGCGAGGCCAGCCGCCATTCCCGCCAGCGCGAAGGGGGCCATCCATGCATAGCGCTCAGGGTCGACCAGGAAGGGCTGGACCAGCCAGCTCAGCGCCAAGACGAAATACCCCGTCCCGGCCATCAGACCCAGCCATGCCGCAGGTCGCCACCCCGGCGCGCGCGGCGATCAGCGCGACAAGGGCGACGAGTGCCGGAATCGCCAGCCACCAGAACCCCAGCGGCGCCTGCCCCGTCGCCACCACCGCGCCGAGGCCAAAGGCCGCCCCTGTCGCGGCCCGGCCGGGCCAGCCCATGCGCACCGTCAGGCCTTGAGCTGGCGCAGGCAGGGCGGCGGGGGCGGGGCGCGGCGCCCGGCAGTCGCAGGCGCAGGCGCTTGATCCGGCGCGGATCGGCATCGACGATCTCGAACACCGCGCCCGACTCATGCGGAACGAGTTCGCCCCGTGCGGGCACGCGCCCCGTGCGCAGGAAGACGAGGCCGCCCAGCGTGTCGATCTCCTCGTCGTCTTCGTCCGTGCGCAGGCGCAGGCCGATCGCCGCTTCCAGCTCTTCCAGCGGCGCGCGGGCCTGGGCGAGGTAGACGCCCGGCTTCTCCATCACCCAGAGCTTCGCATCCTCTTCGTCATGCTCGTCGTCGATCTCGCCGATGACTGTCTCGATCAGGTCCTCGATCGTCACCAGCCCGTCGACGCCGCCATATTCGTCGATCACCAGGGCCATGTGCACTCTCTCCTTCTGCATCTTCTGCAAAAGGACACCCACCGGCATTGACGGCGGAGCATAGAGGATCGGGCCGGATCAGCTTCTTCAGCGAGAAGCGCCCGTTGCCTGCGCCGAAGCCATGCGTCAGCGCGAAGTCCTTGAGCAGCACAAGGCCAAGCGGCTTGTCGAGCGTGTCGTCATAGACGGGCACGCGCGAGAACCCGTGTTCCTTGAAGACCGCCACGAGGTCGTCCTTGCCGATATCGACGGGGACTGCCGTGATCTCGACCTTCGGAATCGCCACGTCGTCGACGCGCAGGCGGCGCAGGTTGCCCATGCCGGGCAGGCTGCCGGTCGGTGCAGCGACAAGGGCCGTGCCCGTTGTGGCCGCAGGTTCTTCGGTTTCGCCACCGGGGCTGAGGGCGCTGAAGATGCGGCTGAGGAAACCGCGTTGTCCTCCCTCGGTCGGATCGTCGGCCACGCCCTGCGCGGGGTCCGATCCGTCGATGCTACTGCCCATGCGTCCTTTCCTGTGAAGACGGCCCCTTCGTCGGGGCGCCGGAAATCAAGAGCCACTCAATATGGGTTCGCGACCCCAAGTCTGGCAAGAACCCTGATCTCGGTTCCTTCCATCAACGCCGCGTCGGCCTCGTCCTGATGATCATAGCCGAGCAGATGCAGGGTCGCATGAACCAGAAGATGCGTCACATGCGCCTCCATCGTCTTGCCCTGCTCGGCCGCCTCGCGCACGCAGGTTTCCCAGGCGATGGCGATGTCGCCCAGTTCCTCGGGATCGTCAGGATCACCCTCGGGCGGGAACGGCGCGATGCCTGGCCGCTCTGCGGCGCGATCCTCCGAAGGCCAGGACAGGACGTTGGTCGGCTGCGCCTTTCCGCGGAACTCGGTGTTCAGCGCCGCGATCCGGGTGTCGTTGCACCCCATGACCACGAGGGAAAACCCCGCAGGATCAAGCGCAAGCTCCGCCATCACTCCCTGCGCGGCCCGTTCGGCGAGAGGCGGGAAGGATCGCCTCCCACCTCTCGTCCTCGATCACTGTGTCAACCAGCGGCTCCATCTTCGCGCTCATACGCGTCGATGATCCGGGCCACAAGCGGGTGGCGGACCACGTCCTTGGCCGGGAAGTAGTTGAAGCTGACACCCTTGACGTTCTTCAGGATCCGCTCGGCATCGGCGAGGCCGCTGGCGGTGCCGCGCGGCAGGTCGATCTGGGTGCGGTCGCCGGTGATCACCATGCGGCTGCCCTCGCCGAGGCGGGTCAGGAACATCTTCATCTGCATCGTCGTCGCGTTCTGCGCCTCGTCCAGCACGCAGAAGGCATTCGACAGGGTGCGCCCGCGCATGAAGGCCAGCGGCGCGATCTCGATCCGCTTTTCCTCCATCAGCTTCTGCACCTGCTTCTGCGGCAGGAAATCGTTCAGCGCGTCATAAAGCGGCTGCATGTAGGGGTCGACCTTGTCCTTCATGTCGCCCGGAAGGAAGCCAAGACGCTCGCCCGCTTCCACCGCCGGACGGCTGAGGATGATCTTGTCGACGGCACCGCCGATCAGCATCGTCACGCCCACGGCAACCGCGAGATAGGTCTTGCCGGTGCCCGCCGGGCCGATCCCGAAGGCCAGCTCGTGGTCGAAGAGGTTCGCGACATAGGCCTTCTGCGCCTCGGTTCGCGGCTCCACCGACTTGCGGCGGGTGCGCAGCTCGTACTTCGCGCCGCTGAACATCTCGATCTGCTCGTCCTCCCGCGTCAGGTCGCGCATCGGGCGGCCCATTCGGATCCCCGCATCGATGTCGCCTGCCGCCACGCCCTTGCCCGACTCGAGCCGGACGTAGAGCGAGCGCAGCACCGCCGCCGCCTGGTCCCGCGCGCCCTTGTCCCCGATCACCGCCAGCCTGTTGCCGCGCCGCAGGATGTGCACCCCGGTCTGGTGCTCGATCTGGGCCAGGTTGCGGTCAAACTCGCCGCAGAGGTCGATCAGCAATCGATTGTCGGGAAATTCCAGAAGCGTTTCGACAACATCTTCCGAACGGGACGGGGGGGTCAGCGCGCTGATGCCCAAGGATGACTCCTTCTGATGGGGCTTCGGGGTGGTTCGGTGCCTTCTTTCCGTGCAGTTGTACTACCAACTGTGGGGCCGAGTGGTTCCCATGGCAAGAACTATGGCCGCGGATTGTGACAGTTCGGCGGCAGATGGCGTGAAATCGGGCACATCGGGTTCGCCCAACGCGTCAGGTCTGGTCCCGACGCAGGGGCGTTTCAGGCCGCCAGCGGACGCGCGGCAAGCGAGTTCGGTGCACTGCCGGTGATGCGGACGCGCACGAGGTCGCCCGGCCGCCCGGTCGGGTCGGCCACATGAACGGCATGCAGATGGTCGGACTTGCCCACCATCTGGCCGGGCAACCGGCCCGCCTTCTCGTAAAGCACGCCCACCTCGCGCCCGATCATCGCCGCCTGCGCCGCGCGCTGCTGTTCGGTGATCAGCGCTTGCAGCGTCTGAAGCCGTGCGTCCGCGATCGTCGGCGGCCACGGCGGGCTTCTCGGCGGCGGGGGTGCCGGGGCGGGCGGAATACTTGAAGCTGAACGCCGCCCCGAACCCGACCGCGCGGATCAGGTCGAGCGTGGCCTCGAAATCGGCGTCGGTCTCGCCCGGGAAGCCCACGATGAAATCCGACGAGAGCAGGATGTCGGGCCGCGCCGCGCGGATTCGCTCGATCAGGCGCAGGTAGTGCTCTGCCGTGTGCTTGCGGTTCATCGCCTTCAGGATGCGGTCCGATCCCGACTGCACCGGCAGATGCAGGTAGGGCATCAGCTTCGCCTCGTCGCCATGGGCGGCGATCAGGTCGTCCTCCATGTCGTTGGGGTGCGAGGTCGTGTAGCGCAGCCGGTCCAGCCCGTCGATCCGCGCCAGTTCGCGCAGAAGCCGCGCCAGCGTCCAGCCCATCGGCGCGATAGGCGTTGACGTTCTGGCCCAGAAGCGTGATCTCGCGCACCCCGCGCGCCACCAGATCGCGCGCCTCGGCCATCAGCCGCTCGCGCAGGGCGGCTGACCTCGGCCCCGCGCGTATAGGGCACGACGCAGAAGGCGCAGAACTTGTCGCACCCCTCCTGCACCGTCAGGAAGGCGGTCGGCCCCTTCAGCGTCTTGCGCTCGGGCAGGTGGTCGAACTTGTCCTCGGGCGGAAAGTCGGTGTCGATGGCCCGCGCCCCCTGCCCCACCGCCTGCATCATCGCGGGCAGGCGGTGATAGCTTTGCGGTCCCACCACGAGGTCGACCAGCGGCGCGCGGCGCAGGATCTCGTCGCCCTCGGCCTGGGCGACGCAGCCCGCGACGCCGATCTTGAGGTCGGGGTTCGCCTGCTTCAGCGGGCGCAGGCGGCCAAGGTCGGAATACACCTTTTCCGCAGCCTTCTCGCGGATGTGGCAGGTGTTCAGCAGCACCATGTCGGCCTCTTCGGCGCGGTCGGTCGTGACATAGCCCTCGGCGCCCAGCGTTTCCGCCATGCGCTCGCTGTCATAGACGTTCATCTGGCAGCCGTAGGTCTTGATGAAGAGCTTCTTCGGTTCCGACATGCGCCGCGCCCTCGGGTGATCCTGAAGCGTGGTCTCTACATCGCATGGGCCTGCGTCGCAACGCTTGCAATGACGCCGTCCCTGTCGGAGTCTTCGGCACAAGCAACGGAGCAGCCATGCACTACACCGATCTCGACGCCTTCCTGATCGAGGGTCGCCCTGCCCTCGCGCGTGGTCCGGTGGCAGTGATCATGGCCGAAGACGGAATCGAGGTGGAAAGCACGCTGCGCCATCACCTCGCGGCGGGCTTCCCCGAGGTTCTGCTGCTCGCCCATCCCGAGCTTCCCGTGGACCCTGCCGTGCTGCGCGGCGTGCATCGGATCGACCATGACGTTCATGCCGAAGGGGCGCTGGTCTCGGCCGTCAATACGCTGATCGGCGCGGCACCCGGCATCTGGTTCTACTACGGCTTCAATGCCGAGTACCTGTTCCATCCGTTCTGCGAGACGCGCAACGTGCGCGAACTGATCGCCTTCCATGCCGAGGAACGGCGCGATGCGATGCTGAGCTACGTGATCGACCTCTACGCGGCCGATCTGGACCGCTTTCCGCTCGCCGTCTCGCTGGCAGAGGCGCATCTGGACCGTTCCGGCTATTACGCGCTGGCCCGCCCCGATCCTGCGAACCACAATTATCCGAAGGAACGGCAGCTCGACTTCTTCGGCGGCCTTCGCTGGCGGTTCGAAGAGCATGTGCCCCCGGCCCGCCGCCGGATCGACCGGATCGCGCTGTTCAGGGCCAAGCCGGGGCTGCGCCTCTTGCCCGATTTCACCTTCAACGATCAGGAATACAACACCTATGCCTGCCAATGGCACAACAACCTCACCACGGCCGTCTGTTCTTTCCGCACGGCCAAGGCGCTGAAGTCCAATCCCGGCTCGATGTACGACATCCGCAGCTTCCGCTGGCACAATTCCATCCCCTTCGACTGGCACTCCCAGCAACTGATGAACCTTGGGCTGATGGAGCCGGGGCAATGGTTCTGACGGGCTGCTGACGGCGCGTCACGTTCCCGTTATCCCTTGGAGACAAAGAAAACTTCCGCGCGCCTCGCTGCGTATCCCCGGCATGACCAACCACGCCAGAGGAACGCCGATGACCGCCCGCATCTCGATGACCCGCCCTGCTATCAGCCCGCGCCGCCCCGGCGGATCGGTGCTGGCCCGCCTTGTCGAGACGCTGGACAAGGCCCGGATCGAGGCGCGGCATCGGACCGAACTGCGCCGCCAGTTGCGCGCCGACGCCCGCCTGCGCCGCGACATCGGGCTGAGCCGCTTTGACCTGATCCGCCTCTCGACCGAAGCGTAAGCCTCAGCCGGGAAGGTCCAGCGCCTGCAACAAGGCGATCCGCCCTTCGGCCACCGACACCGCCTCGACCTGCGACAGCAGCGCCGCGCGCACCTCGGGCGGGGCGGCATCGCCCGCCGCCATCGGGTCGAAGTCCTGCCGCCTGCGGAACTCGATCTCGTCGCGGGCATCGTCGCCCGTCACGTCGCCCTCGCGCAGCATCAGCACGGCCGAGGCGGTAGGCGACATCAGCCGGTCCGACGGCCCCATCAGCATGCCGGTCATGCGCTGCGTCTGCGGTTGCTGACCCGAATTGGTGACAAGGAAGGCCATCGCCTCGTACCGCTTCTCGACGAACTGGATGTAAAGCCGGTTCATCATCAAGAGTGCCCAGCCACGGAACTCGAAATCGTTCGCGCCATAGCGCGCCTCGATCAGCCGCTCCGAGGGGCGCAGCATCAGCGCCATGCGCGCGATCCGACCAGGGAACGAGAACGACCAGTAATACATGGCATAATGCCCGAAATACTCCGCCCCCCGCCGCGCCGTCTCGCGCCGCGCCGTGTCAAGCGCGCCATGTGGCAGCAACAGGCCATCGCCCTGGGGCATGGCGTCGGTCGGGGCAAGCCCCAGGGCGGCAAGGAAATCGGCGGAAGACGCCTCGAACATCAGGGCCGAGAAGCCGGGCCTGTGGCGCGTGATCTCGGCGGCGATCCGGCTCATGTTGTGCCCGTTCGGCATGACCTTGCCTGACAGCCAGCGCGAGACGACGGACTTGTCCACGCCCACGGCAAGGCCCAGCCCGCCAGGCGAGAGGTTCACCACCTTCAGGGCCAGCTTCAGCCGCCCTGCCAGATCGACCGGCACGTCCATGTCGAGGGTCCCCGAAGCAGCGGGCGCGAGGCCCGCAGAATCGTGCAACAGGATGCAACAACACGCCACGCGACGCAACCGAAGGCGCGGGGCTGCAACCGACTTTTCCCTCCGCCTTGGCTACAAGCTGCCCCTACGTCATTTGAACAGATCTTTAGGAAATAAAGTCATGACCAGCACCAAAGCCGATTTGAACCTGATCCTGCGGGAGCTTGAGCGCCAGTATAGCGGCGACGGCGAGATGGCCCGGCGAATCCGCCTTCGGATCGCCACCGCCGCCTCGCGCGGCTCCCGCAGGGGCCGCAGCGCAGAGCGCTATCCCGGCATCCTGACGGTCGCGATCGCGGCCCTCATCGCGATGGCCTGCATCAGTGCGGGAGATGTCGCGCGGACGCTGCCGCTGGATGGTGCGTTGCACGGCGTGCTCGGCACGCGCTGACCCGAAGGCGCGCCCGAAGCGGGCGCACCACGATCCACAGAAGGAGACATCACATGAACGCCCCTGGCGTCCCATCGGGCATGTCCCGATCCATCCGGCCCGGCCAGATGCTGGCCACCCTGCCCGGCTGGCTCATCGAACAGGCCCGTCTGGCACGGGCTCGCAACAAGGCCCGGCGCGACCTGCGCCATCTGCTCGAAGCCGACCAGAGACTTCTGGACGATATCGGCGTAACCCGCGACGCGGTCTATCGCGAACTGGAAGGGCTTTGACAAAAGAAGATGGGGCGGCACCTCCGGGTGCCGCCCCTCTCGCATCACGCCGCCGCGCTTTGCAGCGTCGGATAGTCGGTATAGCCCTTCTCGGCCCCGCCATAGAACGTGCCCTGGTCGGGCGTGTTCAGTGGCGCATCGGCCTTAAGGCGTTCCACCAGATCGGGGTTGGCGATGTAGAGCTTGCCGAAGGCCACGAGGTCCACCTTGCCGCTTTCGACGTTCTCGATGGCAAGTTCGCGCGTGTAGCCGTTGTTGCCGATCCAGGGCCCGCGGAACCGCGCGCGCAGCGCGGCGAGATCTTGCGGGGTTCGCCGCGTCGCGCGGGCCGCCGGTCTTGCCCTCGACGATGTGCAGATAGGCCAGGCCCGCCCGGTCGATGATGTCGACCGCCGCGCCATAGACGGCCATCGGGTCGCTGTCGCTGACGCCGTTCGCATTGGCGAAGGGGCTCAGGCGGATGCCCACATGGTCCTTGTCCCAGGCGGCGACGACCGCCTCGATCACCTCGGACAGGAAGCGGGTGCGGTTCTCGATGGACCCGCCATAGGCGTCGGTCCGGTGGTTCGACCCGTCATTCAGGAACTGGTCGATCAGATAGCCGTTGGCCGCGTGAATCTCGACCCCGTCGAACCCGGCCTCGCGCGCGTTCCGCGTGGCCTGCGCGTAATCTGCGACGATCCGGGGAAGCTCCTCGGTCTCCAGCGCCCGCGGCACCGAGGTTTCGACGAACCCGGTCCCGTCAAACGTCTTCTGCCCCGCACCGATGGCCGAGGGCGCGACCGGAGACTGCCCGTTCGGTTGCAGGCTGGTATGCGAGATGCGCCCGACATGCCACATCTGGAGCACGATCTTGCCGCCTGCCGCATGCACGGCATCCGTCACGGCCTTCCAGCCTGCGATCTGCTCGGCGCTGTAGATGCCGGGGGTGAAGGCATAGCCCTTGCCTTCGGGAGAGATCTGGGTGGCCTCGGTAATCAGGAGACCGGCCGAGGCGCGCTGGCGGTAGTATTCCGCATTCAGCGCATGGGGCACGTCGCCGTCATGGCGCGCGCGGTTCCGGGTCAGCGGTGCCATCACGACACGGTTGGCAAGGTCGATCGCGCCGACGCGGATCGGGGTGAACAGCTTGGGCTGGCTCATGGCATATCCTTCGGTTTTCTCCGCCGCGTCCCCGAGAGGGACGTCTAGGTCGGAGCTTTTATCTAAACCGATTGGTTCGCTTTGCCAGAACCTCGGGCCAACGGCGCCAAGAAAGGAACGTCCGTCCGCCACCGCGCGTCGGTCCCGAAAGAAAGCCGCTGGCGCCATGCAGAAGCCAAGGAGGACGTTCCTCGACGCGAAAACGGAACGGGAAAGACGACTTCGCGTCAGGTGCGGCGCAGGCGGATCACCACGTCGACCCGGCTCACCTCGGTGCCCGCGGGGGCCTCGGGCAGACCCACGATCTTCAACTGGTCCGCAGGCGCGTCGGTCAGTTCACCCCGATCTTCCCAATAAAAATGCGGGTGATCGTCCATCCGGGTGTCGAAGTAGCTGCGGTGGCCGTCGACGGTCACCTCCTGCATCAGACCCGCCTCGCAGAAGGCGCGCAGCGTGTTGTAGACGGTGGCGAGGCTTACCCTCTCGCCCGCTTCCAGACTGGCGGCGTAGAGGCTTTCGGCCGTCACATGCCGGTTCTCGCCATCGCCAACAAGCAACTCCGCAAGCGCCACGCGCTGCCGGGTGGGCCGAAGCCCGCCCCGCGCAAGCCAAGTCGCGCCGCGTTCTGCCGTGTCCTGCGCCATGCTCACGTCATGCAATCCTATTCCACGCACCATATATATGGCCTTGCCAGCCACATCGGCAATTGGAAATCGGCGCCCACCCTGCGGCCCTGCGTCCGGTCCCGCCCTGCCGCCCTTGCATGGCCTTCGTTGTGGATGCTAGAGGGGGTTGAAACATGCCGAAACACCGCGTGAGCGGCATCGCGCGGCGCGTCTCTGGAGGAGCAAGGACGGATGGCGGGTTTTCCGACGCGGTTTGACCGGGACGATCTTCTCAGATGCGCGCGAGGAGAGCTGTTCGGCCCGGGCAACGCCCAGCTTCCCGAACCGCCCATGCTGATGATGGACCGCATCACCGACATCAGCGAGGATGGGGGCGAGCATGGCAAGGGTCATGTCGTGGCCGAGTTCGACATCCATCCCGACCTGTGGTTCTTCGCCTGCCACTTCCCCGGCAACCCGATCATGCCCGGATGCCTTGGCCTTGACGGGCTGTGGCAACTCACCGGCTTCAACCTTGGCTGGCGCGGCTGGCAGGGGCGCGGCTATGCGCTTGGCGTGGGCGAGGTGAAGCTGACAGGGATGGTGCGTCCCGATCGCAAACTTTTGCGCTACTTCGTCGATTTCACCAAGGCCGTCCAGACCCGCCGCCTGACGATGGGCGTGGCCGATGGGCGGGTGGAAGCGGATGGCGAGGTCATCTATCTGGTCAAGGACATGAAGGTCGCGCTGTCCGCGAGCTAAGGAGAACGCCCATGCGTCGTGTCGTCATCACCGGGATCGGCATCGTTTCGCCGATCGGCAACAGCGCAAGTGAAGTCGAGGCCAGCCTGCGCGCGGGCAAGTCCGGCATCGTCTTCGCTGAGGACTACGCCGAGCACGGCTTCCGCAGCCGGGTGAAGGGCCAGCCCAACATCGTGCTGGAGGATCACATCGACAAGCGCGACCTGCGCTTCATGGGTGACGGCGCGGCCTACAACTTCATCGCGATGGACCAGGCCGTGAAGGACAGCGGCCTGGAGCCGGGCGACATCTCGAACGAGCGTACGGGCATCATCGTGGGGTCGGGCGGCCCGTCGACGAAATCCTTCTACCGCGCCCACAACATCGTGCGCGAGACGGGCAGCCCCAAGCGGATGGGTCCCTTCATGGTGACCAAGGGCATGTCTTCGACCAATTCGGCCTGCCTGGCCACACCGTTCAAGATCAAGGGCGTGAACTACTCCATCACCTCGGCCTGCTCGACCAGCGCGCATTGCATCGGGAACGGCACCGAATTGATCCAGATGGGCAAGCAGGACATCGTCTTTGCCGGCGGCGGCGAGGAACTGGACTGGACGCTGTCCTGCCTCTTCGACGCCATGGGCGCGATGAGCAGCAAGTACAACGACACGCCCGAGACGGCGAGCCGCGCCTTCGACGCGGCCCGCGACGGCTTCGTGATCGCGGGCGGCGGCGGTGTCGTGGTGCTGGAAGAACTGAACCACGCTCTGGCTCGCGGCGCGAAAATCTATGCCGAGGTGACGGGCTATGGCGCAACATCGGACGGGCATGACATGGTGGCACCCTCTGGCGAGGGCGGCGAGCGCTCCATGCGTCTGGCCATCGCCACCCTGCCCGAGGGGCGGCGCGTCGACTACATCAACGCACACGGCACCTCGACGCCGGCGGGCGACGTGACCGAGGTCAAGGCGATCCGCCGGGTCTTCGGGAACGAGGCGGTGCCGCCGATCTCGTCCACCAAGTCGCTCACCGGCCACAGCCTGGGCGCGACGGGTGTGCACGAGGCGATCTACTCGCTCCTGATGCTGAACGGCGACTTCATCGCGGCATCGGCCAACGTGACCGACCTGGACCCCGAGCTGCGCCCCGAAGAGATCGTGACCGAGACGCGGACGGGCGTGAAACTCGAACTCGGTCCTGTCCAACAGCTTCGGCTTCGGCGGCACCAACGCCACGCTGGTGATGAGCAGGTATCAGGACTGACGGGTCAGGGGTAAGCATGGGCGAACTGATGAAGGGCAAGCGCGGGCTTGTCATGGGCGTCGCGAACGACCGGTCCATCGCCTGGGGCATTGCACGGGCGCTTGCCGCGGAAGGTGCCGAGCTTGCGTTTTCCTACCAGGGCGAAGCCTTCGGCAAGCGCGTCGAACCCCTCGCCGCCTCGGTCGGCTCGGATTTCCTCGTCGATGTCGACGTGATGGACGAGGCGTCGATGGACGCCTGTTTCGCCGCGTTGAAGGATCGGTGGGGCAGCCTCGACTTCGTCGTGCACGCCATCGCCTTTTCCGACAAGAACGAGCTGACGGGGCGGTTCATCAATACCTCGAGAGAGAACTTCAAGACCTCTCTCTGCATCTCCTGTTACAGCTTCATCGACGTGGCCCGCCGCGCGGCCGAGCTGATGCCCGAGGGTGGCACGCTGCTGACTCTGACCTTCCAGGGCTCGAACCGCGTGACGCCGAACTACAACGTGATGGGGGTGGCAAAGGCGGCGCTGGAATCTGCCGTCCGCTACCTGGCCAACGACCTCGGCCCCCAGAAGATCCGCGTCAACGCGATCTCGCCCGGGCCGATGAAGACGCTGGCCGGGGCCGCGATCGGCGGGGCACGCGCCACCTTCCGCCATACCGAGGAAAACGCCCCGCTGCGGTCCAACGCCACGCTCGAGGCCGTGGGCGGCACGGCGGTTTACCTGGCCTCGGACTGGGGCGCGTTCACGACAGGCGAGATCGTGCGGGTCGATGGCGGTTTCCACGTCCTGGGCATGCCGCAGGCAGAGAACCTCTAGCCGAAAATCAGCGATCCCGGCTGGATCGCACGGCGTCAGGACGATCGGAGGAAAGGCGTCTGGAGCGGGCGGCGGGAATCGAACCCGCGTCTCT
>CAVVOC010000005.1:0-1025000 GCA_963749855.1 uncultured Alphaproteobacteria bacterium
AGCTTGGAAGGCTAGGGTCTTACCATTACACAACGCCCGCTTGCGGCTGTTCACCTAGTCGATACCCATCCGAGGGTCAAGCTTCCAGGGAATGTCTGCCGAGCTTTCGGTCTAATCCGGCCGTAATCTCCGTGGGTCGCAAAGGCCAACACGCAGCGCATTCCGCCAGAAGGGGAATGTCTCTGCCTCGACAGCCCGCGTTTGTCTCGCAGCATCAATCCTCTTCCACGAAAACTTCGTCGCGCTTCTTGCGAACGGCGGGCAGCAGCACGATCACAAGCACGGCTAAAGTCATCACCAACAGGGTGGCGCTGATCGGCCGGGTCAGGAACGTCGTTGGATCGCCCCGGCCCAGGATCATGGCCCGGCGCAGGTTCTCTTCAAGCATCGGGCCGAGAACGAAACCCAGCAGAAGGGGAGCAGGTTCGCAGCGCAGCTTCACAAGGAGGTAGCCCAGCAGACCGAAACCGGCCACGGCATATAGATCGTAGACGTTTGAATTCACGGAATAAACGCCGATGGAGCAAAACGCGATGATTATCGGGAAAAGGACGTGGTAGGGGACTTTCAGCAACTTCACCCATAGCCCGATCAGCGGCAGGTTTAGCACGATCAACATCAGGTTGCCGATCCACATGCTGGCGATGATGCCCCAGAACAGGGCGGGTTGTTCGGCGGCCACGTTCGGTCCTGGCACGATGCCCTGGATGATCATTGCCCCGACCATAAGCGCCATGACGGGATTGGCCGGGATGCCGAGGGTCAGCAGCGGAATGAAACTTGTTTGCGCCCCGGCGTTGTTGGCGGACTCCGGCCCCGCCACGCCCTCGATCGCACCCTTTCCGAACGCTTCCGGCGTCTTCGAAAGCCGCTTCTCCATCGTATAGGATGCGAACGAGGCCAGGATCGCGCCTCCTCCTGGCAGGATCCCCAATGCCGAGCCAAGCGCGGTGCCGCGGAATATGGGCGGCATCATGCTGCGAAACTCTTCCCGCGTCGGCCAAAGAGCGCCAAGCTTGGTTCCAATCACGGTCCGGTCCTGATGACCTTCAAGGTTCTTCAGGATCTCGGCGATACCGAACATGCCGACCGCGAGGGCCACGAAGTTCAATCCGTCGGCATAGGCCGTGATGCCGAAGGTGAAGCGTGGAGCCCCGGTGTAGATGTCGGTTCCGACCAGACCGAGCAGCAACCCGAGCACAACCATGGCCAGCGCTTTCAGGATTGATCCGTGGGCCAGCGCAACGGCTGACACGAGGCCGAGCAGCATCAGCGAAAAGTATTCGGCCGCCCCGAACTTCAATGCGATCACGGTCAGCGGCGGCGCGAAGATAGCCACCAGAAGCGTCGCGACGGTTCCCGCGAAGAACGAGCCTATCGCGGCAACAGCAAGCGCCGTTCCGGCCCGGCCCCGGCGCGCCATCTGATAGCCGTCTATTGCGGTGACGGCGGACGAGCTTTCGCCCGGCATGTTGATCAGGATCGCCGTAGTCGATCCGCCGTACTGCGCGCCATAGTAGATGCCGGCCAGCATTATCAGTGACGAGACGGGTTCAAGCTGGAACGTGATGGGCAGCAACATGGCGATGGTCGCGGTGGCCCCGATCCCCGGAAGCACGCCGATCAGAGTGCCAAGAATGACCCCGATCAGGCAGAAGAGCAGGTTTTCAGGCGACGCCGCCGTCGCGAAGCCAAGCGCGAGGTTCGAGAGAAGATCCATGACGTGCCCTATAATGGCAGCCACGGGCCGAACCGCCGGAACGGCAGACCGAGCCCATAGCTGAAGACAAGCGTGCAGAATACAGCGACGCCAAAGGCAAGAAGCAGCGCAGGCCAGGGCCTCATCTTCAACGAGGCCATGGCCGCCACGAGCGTCGTCAGGAAGATCGAGGGAACGAAGCCTAGACCGCGCACCGTCAAACCGAAGAAGATCGGTGCAGGCAGGATGAACATCATGCCGCGCCATGCGGTCGTTCCGATGTCCTCTCCCGCCGAACGGAAGGCGCTCGCGAGGATGAGCAGGCCAAGCAGGATCAAGACAACCGCGAGGACCAGGGGGAAATAACCCGGCCCCATGCGCAGGGCAGTCCCGATTTCAAGTCCTAGCGCCTGCGCTCCGAAAACACCCCCTGCGATGGTAAAGAAAACTCCGGCGGCTGCATCCACCTTGTTGATGCCGTTGGCCATCTGCGCTCTCCGCTGCGGAAGTGAAGCGCCCCGGCGGCAGAGTCGCGCCGGGGCCGATCCGTCAGTCGGCGTAGACGCCGGCGGCCTCGATCACCGGCTGCCAGCGGGCGATCTCGGCTTCAAGTTTGGCCTTCAGCGCGGCTGGCGTCGCGTCCGCCGCCGGAGAGGGCGCGGTTCCCAACTCGCCCAGTTTCGCGGCCAGGTCGGGCTCGGCCAACGCCTTCTGCAGCGATGCCGAAAGCCGCTCGTTCACCTCGGCGGGCGTCCCCTTTGGCGTGTAGATGCCGTGCCAGATCGCGACCTCCATGCCAGGCAGACCGGCTTCGCCAACGGTCGGCAGGTCGGGGAAAATGTCCAGACGCGCGGGCGATGTTACCGCATAGCCCTTGATCGTGCCGCCCTTGATCTGTTCCGCCGTGTTGGTCGTCTGATCGCACATGATGTCGATCTGGCCACCCAGAAGCTCGGTCATCGCTGGACCTGTCCCCTTGTACGGCACCGTCACGATCGGGGCTTCGACCGCCTGCATGAACAGCATCCCGCACAGGTGGGATGCAGCACCGATGCCCGCGTTCGCCATGGTGATCGTGTCGGCGTTTTCCTTCACGTATGTGATGAGCGAGGCCATGTCGGTCGGTTCGAAATCCTTGCGCGCGACCAGCGTCATCGGGACTTCGGTGACGAGCCCGACATACTCGAAGGCCTCGAGCGGCTTGTAGGCAAGGTTGCGATAGAGTGTGGCCGAGGTGGCCATGCCGATGTGGTGCAGAAGAATGGTGTAGCCGTCCGCCTCGGCCGCGGCCACCTGGCCGGCCCCGAGCGTTCCGCCCGCGCCGCCCACGTTCTCGACGATGATCTGCTGACCGAGATCAGCCGACATCTTTTCGGCGATCAGCCGTCCTACAGTGTCGGTCGGGCCTCCGGCCGCGAAAGGCACGACCATGGTGATCGTGCGCTCGGGATACCCTTGGGCCGAGACGCCTGATGCAACGAGGGCTGCGCCGACCGCAAGGCCGGCAACGAGACGAAGAGTTGCCATTGTTTCCTCCCAAATTCTGGCACTGTCGACCGCGACCCCTCCTCAGGCGCTGCGGTTGAAGTCCAAGAATGCCGACATGCAGGGCATCGGGCAAACCGGAACTGCGCCACCGCCCAGAGAATCGCCCGACCGGATCGGGACGTGGGTGGAAAGCGGAACAACCGCCGTTCAGGATGGGTGGATTTCCACCCATCGGGCGGTGTCAGCTGTCTTCCGCCTCGTCCAGTTCGGTCGGAAGATGGCGTGCAAGACCGTGCTTCAGCATCTTTTCATAAAGTGTCTTGCGCGAGATCCCGAGCAACTCGTAGACGGGCCGCAGGTGCCCCCGGTGCGCGGCGATGGCGCCTGCGATCACGCTGCGCTCGAATTCGGCGACACGCTCGGCAAGGCGCGGCCCGGCCTCGCCGGGACTGCCCTGCATCCAGTCGAGGCCCAGTACATAGCGTTCCGCCGCGTTGCGCAGTTCGCGGACGTTGCCAGGCCAGTCCCTCGATGCAAGCTCCGCGAGCAATTCCGGGGGCGGGGCGCGGTCATCTGCCCCGTGGCGGGCGGCCGCCTCGCGCACCAGATGCAGGAACAGGGTCGGAATGTCTTCGCGGCGCGCTGCAAGCGCCGGAAGCTGCACCATCGCCACGTTCAGCCGCCAGTAGAGGTCTTCCCGGAACAGGCCTGCCTCGACTTTCGCGGCGAGGTCCGGCTTGCTCGTCGCGATGAATCGCACATCCAGGGGGATCAGATCATTGGACCCGAGGCGCGTGATCACGCGCTCCTGGAGGACACGCAGAAGCTTCGCCTGAAGGTCAATCGGCATCGACCCGATCTCGTCCAGCAGGATCGTTCCGCCCCGCGCGTGTTCGAACCGGCCAAAGCGCGGCCGCATCGCCCCCGAGAAAGCGCCGGCCTCGTGGCCGAAGAGTTCGCTCTCGATCATCGTTTCGGGCAGAGCCGCGCAGTTTATGGCCACGAAGGGTCGTGCGGACCGCGGCGACAGATCGTGCATCGCGCGCGAAACCACCTCCTTGCCCGAACCCGTCGGGCCGATCACCAGTGCATCCGCCTCGCTCGGGCCGATGGCGCGCAGGCGCCGCCTCAGGTCGATCATGGCCGCCGACCGACCCGGCAGACGCGCCTCGAGGTCGTCGCGCTGACCGGCGACCGCCCGCAGCCGCCGGTTCTCCATCACCAGCGCGCGGTGATCCAGTGCCCGGTTCAGCACGGCGATGACGCCCTGCGTATTGAAGGGTTTCTCGATGAAGTCGTAAGCTCCGCGCCGCATCGCATCCACAGCAAGCTGGACTTCGGCATGGCCCGTCACGAGGATGACTGGCAGCTCCGCATCCAGTTCGCGTATCCGGTGCAGCAGCGTCATCCCGTCCATTCCCGGCATGCGGATGTCGCTCAATACGACCCCATTCAGGCCGGGCCCGACAAGGTCGAGGGCTTCCTCGGAGCTTGCCAGCGAAGTGACCGTCATCCCGGCAAGGTCCAGCGCCTGTTCGGTCGACTGGCGCATCGCCTCGTCATCGTCGATCAGGATCACATGTCGCGAGGTCATTCGGCGGCCATCTTGCGGACATCGGACCGCAGAAAGACCAGCGTGAAGACCGCGCCACCCGACGGATGGTTCCCGACACGCAACTCACCGCCGAAATCCTTCATGATGTTGAACGAGATCGACAAGCCGAGCCCAAGGCCCGAACCCACCTGCTTTGTCGTGAAGAACGGATCGAAGATCCGGTCCGCGATCGCCTCCGGAACGCCGGGTCCGGTGTCGCGGATATCCAGCGTGACACGGCCGGGCTCGGAATGCGCCGTAACCTCGATCAGCGGGGCCGACAGGTCCAGCATCGCATCCGCCGCATTCGACAGCACGTTTGAGAGCACCTGCTGCAACCGAACCGGTCCGCCCCTGACAAGCGGCAAATCGGGGGGCAAGGCGACCTTGACCGAGATGCGTTCAAGTCGCGGGCCGCAAGTTGTGATGGCCTCGGCGACGGCCTGAGCCAGATCAATGTCCTGCAGGGGTGCATCTGGCTTGCGCGCCACATTCCGCAGGTGGCGGGCAATTGCGGCCATCCGGTCGATCAATGCTACAATCTGGTTGATGTTTGTCTTCGCCCGTTCGGTCTCTCCTCGGTCGATCAGCACCGTGGCAGAATCTGCAAAGTTTCGCGCCGCAGCCAGCGGCTGGTTGATCTCGTGGCTCAACGCCGCAGACATCTGCCCAAGCCCGGCCAGCTTGCCAGCTTGCACGAGGTCCGCTTGCGTCTGGCGCAACTGATGCTCGGTCAGCCGTCGCTCGGTGATCTCCGCCTTGATCTTTGCATTCACCCGGGCCAGGTCTGCCGTCCGTTCTTCGACACGCCGCTCAAGCTCGACCTTTGCCTGGTCTTGCAGCCGGATGCGCTCTGCCAGACGCTTCCGCCGTTGCACCACCATGGCCGCGACCGACACCGCGGTGCCCAGCACGAGAATCCCCGCCGCAAGCAGCAGCTGCGCCTGCCTGCGGACATAGGAGGTGTCGAGCAGGACATGCACTTTCCAATCGGTCAGCGGCATCAGCTGGCGCGCCATGATGTATTCGCGCAGCGCGCCGTCGCTGCCATTCATCCGGACAAGCTGCGTGCCATGCTCCAGCAATTCGGTGGGCGCCAGGATAACAGGCGGGCTGTTGTCGCCTCCGCTCTCCACCACCCGCCCCGCCTCGGCGTCGGACTGCGGCCAAAGCCCCCGGTAAAGCCAAGTCGGGTCGGTCGACAGAACGACCATCCCGGCTGGGTCCGTAATCAGGACATGGCTCTCGTCAACGCGCCATTCGGCCTCGAGCGGATCGAGATCGATCTTCACGGCGACGATGCCGCCAATCCCGCCAGCCGCATCACGGATGGGAGCCGAGAAGAAGTAGCTTCGGTACATCGGCCGCAGGCCCACGTCCAGGACACGCCCGCCGCCGCCCTGCAATCCTGCCGAGACAAGCAACCGTGACAAACCGCCGCCGATCAGACTGGCGCGGTGCTCCGGGTCACTCGTTGCCACCAGCGTCCCGTCGATACCCAGCACATAGATGGCCGACGCGTCCAGCTCCGCGGTCTTCGCAGTCAACCAGTCGTTCATTGCGGCGACCGTGCTTTCGTCCGCCGGAGTCTCGACGAGCCGTCGCAATTCGGCTGTTTCCGACAGCAGCTCCGGCACGGCCATAAAGCGTCTGAGGTAACCGTCCAGCGCCTGGACCACCAACCGAAGTGCCGTCTGCGCCTGCGTCTCGCCCTCGCGCAGGTAGTGGCGCTGTGCCACACGGTCGAGAAAGATACCCATCAAGACCAGTGCAGAGAAACTGGCGAAAAACGCAAACGCCTTCGCTTCGCGCACCATGACCTCCCCGAACTCCGCACGACAGTATACAGCAATCGAAAAACAAAGAGTATTGAGGCATTCGCCACCAGCCCCGGCGCGCGAATTCGGCGCGGGCGGGCCGTTGCCCTGTCCTTGACGTCAGTCAACCTCCGGCAAGCCCGGCGCGGCTCAGTCAGGTGCGTGGGGCTGTTCCGCTCATGCTCTCGCGCACGGCAGGCCTAGAAGCCATGCCGACGAAGTTGCGCCGCAATGATTGATCGGGATGCCGTGTCGGCTGTTGGAAAGGCGTTGAAGTAGTCTTTCGCGGTGGCGTCCGGTTTTCGGCGGCGAACCTCATTCCGCCAACGCGCAGCGTCCTCATTCTGCCCGGCAAGTCCACAGGCGACGACGGCGATCATGCCGATAAGAAAATGCGCTCCCGGTGTCGCGGCGGCACGCGCGGCAAAATGGGCTGCACCCGCATAATCCCCCTGTTGCAACAACATCTGCGCTCGAACTCCGTGCATGCCGTAAAGAAGTGGGTCCAGCGGGCTCAGTTGAAGTGCCAGATCGAGTTCAGAATTTGCAGCGCGGCCATCTCCGAGAAGCATGGAGGTGAACGCCGACGCGTAGAACCCCTGCGCATAGTTTGGATTGAGTGTCGTCGCGCGGGATAACCAGTGGCGCGCCTCTTCGATCTCGTGCGTTAACCAGTGGGAGCGTCCCATGGTAAAGTTGACGAACGGATCCAGCGGATCGAGCTCAAGCCCGCATTCGGCGTGCCGACGGGCCGCCGTAATGGCCGCAGGGAGATCCGGCGCAAGCCGCAAGAACGCGTCAAGGAAACTCGTAAAGGAAAGACCGGCCTGCGCCCTGGCCATGGATGGGTCAAGCCGAGCGGCACATTCGAAATGCTGCCGCGCGGCGGCGTTGTCCGCTGGTGTGAATCGGTAGAGATGACGCAAACCGATATGGTAGTTCGCCCAGGCGTCGAAGCGGTCCGAGCGGGTGAGCAAAGCAAGCTGCGCCTCGGCCGCCGGCACGACGATCTCGAGCGCTGCGACGACGTGGAGAACAATGCGCCTGCGGAGGTCATCGATCTCTTCGATGCGCGCCGCCAGTCGCTCGCTCCAGATGATGTCGGCATTGCCTGCGTCGATCAACTCGACCGTCACGGCGAGCCGATGATCGCTCGCCTCTAACACTCCTGCGAGGATGTATCTGACGCCAAGCGCCGTCGCGACGATGTCCATATCCAGTTCTGGCTGCCGGAACCGAAACGACGATCCCCGGGCCGTGACGGAGAGCCAACGAAGGCGCGAGAGCGCTTGAATGACCTCATGGGGAATGGCCTCGGTCAGGATCAGGTGTCGGTCACTCAAGCCCAGGGGACGGAAGGGCAGGACGGCAATCGATGGTCGCCCGACAAGCGGCAGCTGGTGGCGGGTCTGCGCGGACGGTGCCGCATCTACTTGGCCGTCCTCTGTTACATCTACCAGAAACCGGAATCCCCTGCCGTGCACCGTCCGAATGACGTCCTGCCGCGTTCCGTCGTCGCCAACGGCGATGCGCGCAGAACGGACCCTGCTGGAAAGAGTGGCGTCAGATGCAATGGCGTCCTGCCAGACGGCCTGGACAAGTTCCTCTTTCGAGACCATGCGATGGCGGTTGCTGACGAGATGTAGCAACATGGCGAGGACCTGCGGCTCGACCCGAACAGCCGCGCCGTTCCTTGTGAGCTCGAACCGATCAGGGTCCAGTCGGAAGCTTCCGAAACACCAGGCCATGGCGCGGATGATACGACAAAATGGGCGGTTCTACAGAAATTCTTCAGGACTCGTTCAAGCAGCGCGACTTATTCCGGCCTAGTATCGCGACATAACGGCGGAGGAAGTGACATGGACGCTCTGACCATCCGTACGACGCAGGGGCGCGGTCGGCTCTACGAAAACGTGCTCGAGACAGTCGGAGACACTCCGGCCATCAGGATTGCCAACCTCGCCCCCGCGGGCATCCGGCTTTACGTGAAGGCTGAGTTCTTCAATCCTGGTGGGTCGGTCAAGGACCGGCTTGCGCTGAACATCATAGAGGCTGCGGAACGATCTGGCGCAATCAAGCCCGGCCAGACAGTCGTCGAGGCCACCAGCGGGAACACGGGAATTGGGCTCGCAATGGTCTGCGCCCAGAAAGGCTATCCTCTGGTTGTCACGATGGCGGACAGCTTTTCGGTCGAGAGGCGGCGCTTGATGCGCATGTTCGGCGCGAAAGTCATCCTGACGCCCCGTGCGGCGAAGGGCACGGGTATGTACATGAAAGCCGTCGAGTTGGCCGAAAAGCATGGCTGGTTCCTTGCACGCCAGTTCGAAACCGAAGCCAACGCGGATATCCATGAGGCGACCACCGCCCGAGAGATCGTCGGCGACTTCGCGGGCGATCGCCTCGACTACGTCGTGACAGGCTATGGGACGGGGGGAACAGTCACGGGACTTGCCCGTGTCCTGCGGCGCGAACGCCCCGAAACGAAGATCATTCTCAGTGAACCTGCAAACGCCCAGCTGATTGGCAGCGGAATACCGCAGAAGCGCGGCCTCGACGGATCGCCTGCTGAAAGCCATCCCGCGTTCCAGCCGCATCCGATCCAAGGTTGGACGCCGGACTTCATTCCGAATGTGTTGCAAGAGGCTATAGACACAGGGGCTTACGACGATCTTGTGCCTGTCGCAGGCGCCGACGGCATCGCCTGGGCGAAGATGCTGGCGCAGAAGGAAGGCATCCTTACCGGGGTTTCCGGGGGATCAACCTTTGCCGTGGCCATCGAGATCGCCCGTCGGGCCGCGCCAGGGACAGTGATCCTCGCCATGCTACCCGACACTGGCGAACGCTATCTTTCGACACCTCTCTTTGAAGGCATTCCGGAGGAAATGGACGACGAGGAGCGGGCGCTCTCGACATCCACCCCCGGGTTCCAGATGGGATAAGCACGCTGTCCGGACAAAGCGCCCAGATGTCACCTGCGAACGACGACACGTCCGGTCGCTGATCGCGATGGCCGCCTGTCCAAAGTCGACGGAGAACGTGACCGGCACGTCACGTGCCGCGGAGACGAAAGTCAAATGGCGGACTGGCTTCCGAGCAGTTGGAGGAGCGGAAATGACCTATTCGAATGACGCGGCGGGCCTGCAACGTGGCGATCCCGCGATCTCTCACGCCCAGCACGCAACGGAAAGACCCAAGAGACTGTCAATCGTTTCCAAGAGTGCGCTGGCGGCCACAGGCGCGATCCAGAGCGTGGCCGACTTTGCGGACAGGCACTTCGCCACGGACCCGGAGGCCGCTGACTTCACCTTCGGCAATCCGCACGAGCGGCCCTTGGCCAATCTCGTGCAGGCAATACAGGCGGCGGCCGTCCCGCAAGCGTCAGACTGGTTCGCCTACAAGACGAACCTACCATCTGCGGCCGAAGCAATCGCGGCCTCGCTCACGACAGAGTTGTCGGCACCTTTCGGCGCTGAAGACATCACGATGACACAAGGCGCGTTTACGGCGATCGCACTTGCGTTCTCGCTGCTGCTCGACGCAGGAGACGAGGTTCTCATTCCGAAGCCAGGATGGTTTGCCTATGCGCCGATCCTGGCGGCGCGCGGGTTCGTGGCTGTCCATGCGCCGCTTGCGTCCGACACGTTCGACCTCGACCTCGAAGCAATCCGCAGTCGCATCACGGATCGGACTCGGGTCGTGGTTGTAAACAGCCCCCACAACCCGACCGGCCGAGTTTATTCGAAAGAAAAATTGACGGAGCTGGCGACCCTTCTGGAAACTGAATCGGCACGCATCGGTCACCGCATTTTCATCCTGTCGGATGAGCCATACAGACGCATCCGCTTCGACGGGATCGGTTTTACGTCGCCCGCAGAGATCTATCCGTGGACACTGATCGATTACAGCTACGGGAAGATCCTGCTCTCGCCGGGATTGCGGATCGGATATCTTGCCCTTGGCCCATACATGCCGGAAGCGGACAAGAGGGAACTGCGAAAGTCGATTTTTGCGGTGCAGGCTTCTCTGGGATGGGGGTATCCCGATGCGACGATGCAGTATGCCGTGCCAACCCTCGAGACGCTTTCAATAGATATCGCGGGATTGGCGGCAAAACGAGATCGCTTGGTGGGTGCCCTACGCCAGTGGGGCTACAATGTGACAAAGCCAGAAGGGACATTCTACGTCTGGGGCAAAGCGCCAGGCGGGGATGCGGTCAGCTTCTGTGAGAAGCTTGCCGGCCAGAAGGTTTTTGTGATGCCCGGGACTTTGTTCGATTGTCCGGAAGACTTCAGGATCTGTCTGACCGCGACGTCGGACATGATCGAGCGCGCGCTGCCTTCATTTGAAATTCTGCGTCCTGCGTCCGACCTGTGAGGGTGAGGCAAATCAAGGTCAGCCCTTGGCCAGACTGGTCAATACAAACAACAGGTCTCACCCGTCCGCTTGGAAATGCGGACAGGTGAAACTCAGACCGAGCACAATTGCGCGCGGTTTGCCGGGTTCACCGGCACTGCGAAGGGCGCAGTTGGATGTGGGCATCGCTCAAACCAGTTGTCGCGCAAGATGGTCGCAAGCCTCGCCGACGTGGCGATGGTCTGAGCCGCAACATCCACCCACCAAGCGAAGGTTCGGCAGAAGCCTGTGCGAAGGCACCGTAGAACTCTCCGAACTCGACCGGGTCCCCGGCATCGAGCTCGGTGGATGCGTCCAATTCGGCATGGCTGAGACGGGACGCATTTGCACGGATGCCGCCGATACGGTCGCGCATCGGGCCGCTCAGTTCTCGTACGAAATGACTCGGATGGGCGCAGTTGACCATATAGAACAACGGACTGCCCCCCGTCGCAGACTCGGTCTCGGCCAGTGCATCATGCAATGGCTGGCCAGAAGGCAGGCGACCGTCAACTTCGACTGTGAACGAAAGCACATGTGGCAGCGCAACGGACTTGGCGGCCTGGGCAATGCCGACAGCCTCGCCTACATGGGTCATGGTAACTGCGGTTACCATGTCAACCCCGGCCAATGCCAAAGCCTGGATCTGCGGAACGTGAAGCGCCATGGCTTCATCATAACTAAGCGTGGCGTCAATTCTGTAACCATCGCCCGACGGGCCGATTGCTCCGTTGACGACAATCGGACAATCGTCCGACGCGTGGGCATCGCGAAGTGTCAGCGCAAAGGCTGCGGCCCGCGCATTGATGTCGCGGATCATCACTTCGTCAGCGCCGAGCGCAGACGCCCAGCCCATGTTCGCGCGCCAGGTCGGTGTATCGAGTACAAAGCCTGCACCCGACCGTTTGGCGATCGCAATGTAACGCGAGAAGTACTGCTGAAGGGCCGCCCGTCCTTGCTCGCTATCGATCAGGACGAAAGACGCGAAGTGCGGCAGGTCAAATCCTTCGTGAAAGATCATGGAGGTTTCGAGCCCTCCATCGGCAAGAAAGATCCTGCCGCTGTTCATCAGTGTCAGTGCATCGCTTATCATTTTGATTTCCTTTCTTTTCTGGGGCAAGTGGCCACTCCCTGCGAGCGCAAGGTGCGCGACAAGTGCGTGTCCACGGATTGGGGGCAACGGAGGAGCGGACAGGCGATAAGGCACGCGGCAGCGGCACATCCGGCAGCGGACGCCATACGTGCCTCCATCATCGTCTCGAACATCGGAGCTCTCACCATTCCACGAAAGGCCGAGGCAGCGGACGCGGCCCCACTTGATCTCGTGTCAGGCCAATGTCCCGAAGCAAATGGTCGTCCAGTTCGGCCAGCGTTCGCCGGGTGTGCCGGCGATCTCTTGCTCTCTTGACCGCGCTCAGCACGTTTGCCGGCACGGAGTAAAGCGCTTGCACCACACCAATCAGGAGCGATGCAGGGCCACCCGACACTGTCAGGATCGTTGCGGAGAGTATGCTTGAACTTTTCATGGTTTTTTCCTTTTTTTCAATTTTCTAAGCCGTAGGTGAGGCGTTCGAGCGGAGGTCGATCAGGCTCGTGGCCAGTCGTGATGCCGCTTCGAAAGCGGCCGAGGGGCCAACGGCCCAGCAAAGATGCTCGTCACGAATGAACAGCGTCTCGCGCGGGTCGCGGCCCGACTGGAACAGCCCCCAGAACGCGCCCGACGTCCAATGAGAGACCGGTCGGAAGAGAAGCTGAGCACAGCGTGCCTCTCGCGCCGATTTTGCCAACAGAAGGACGCGGTCGGCCCGGCGAAGCGCTTGCAGCAAGGCGAGAAGGGCACTGCGCTTTGCCAGGGCGCCAGACGAGACGATCCCGCAGGGCAGCACCAACAGCGCAAGGTGACCGACGCCATCTTCAAGGGATCGTACCGTTTTTATCGGCGTTCCGTCTGCCAGCGCAGCCGAGCCCTTTTCAGATGCGATCCACTCAAGGTCACAGCGCACGCGAAACGCGAGCGTTTCGAAGGCCGGGGAAATCTGGTCGAGCGGAATGCCGGGATAGCACACCAGCCCAACCGGGCCGGTCGGAAAGGATGGGCAGACCGAACTCGCGGCTTCCATGGGATGCGACACATGCTGCATGAGTTACTCCTGGCTATCGTCAGTGTGGGGGGCCGCGCTCGGCTGCCCTTGCCAGGAATGCGATAGGCCAGACGGCGCCGGCACGCTTGACCGGCGTCTGGGGAAAGTCTGGGGAAGCTCTGGGAAAGAGGTCCTGGCCGAGACCTCGGTCAGGCCAGGCCAGCCGCCCTCAGGCCATCCGCATAGGCCTGCGCCTGACGGAGGTCGCGAAAGGGCAAGCGACTGACCTCTTCTGTCACGCTGTGCTTGGGCTTCAACCGAAGGATTGCCTGCACGGAGGCTTGTGCAGTCGTATGGTCACCCAGGCGCGCGGAACTTGCGGCAACCAGCCTGTGGCCCGATACATAGTCCGGACGCCCGGCAACCACCTGGCGACCCGCGGCCAGCGCCCTCTCAAACCGGCCCAAGCCGTACTCTGCGATACCCCGTGCATTCTGCCAGATGGCAGATCGGCGGTCATTCGGGCTCAGCCTTTCGGCACGAGCGGCGGCCACAAGCGCCTCTTCCAGATCACCGGAGAACGCGAGCGTCAGCGCGAGGCAACCTTCTGCAAGTGCAGAATTGGGATCCGCCTCGATGGCGCGTTCGTGATCGCTTCGGGCACCGACGTGGTCCCGCATCGTCATCTTGCATGCGCCCAGGGCCGACCATGCCCAACTGTCAGACTGGCCAAGAGCGACGGCCCGGCTCGCAGCCTGAAAGGCTTCAGACAGGGACTTCGCCGCGTCCGAATTCCAGCTGAACACGATGTCCCACAGGTGCGTCAGCGCTATTCCGGCCTGCACACGAGCAGAGTCAGGTTCCAGGATTGCCGCCTCGTGAAGCATCGCTCGTGCCAGGGCGTTGCTATGCCTATCCGGCGCAGCAAGAAGGTTCTGCGCCTGCACAAAGAGTTGCCAAGGCGTACGGCTCCTCGGCATCGTTCGTTCGGCTCGCTGCCTTTCCGCATCGATCAGTTCCGGCTGAAGGGCCCCCACCAGCAGTGTCGTGATCTCATCGAGGAGAGAGAAAAGGCTGTCATAGGTCAGGTTGTATCGCTCGGCCCACAGGTGCTGTCCGCTTTCGGCGGAGATCAACTGCACATGCACCCTCACACGATCGGCCTCGCGGATCACGCTCCCTTCGACCAGATAATCCACGCCAAGTTCTGCCCCGACATTGCGCAAGTCGACGGGTCGCCCGCGATAGGCGAACACCGAATTGCGGGCAATCACGGTGAACCATCGAAACCTGGACAGGCCCGTGATGATCTCCTCGGTAATGCCGTCAACGAGCACGTCGTTCTCGGGATCGCCCGTGAAATTGGTGAACGGCAGTACGGCCACGGCTGGAGCGGCTTGAGGGCCTAGTCGCGGCGAGGCAGCAGTTTCGACTGCCGATGCTGACGACTTGATCGTGTCGGTCGACTGCACCTTGGCACGAAAGCGAAAGCCACGGCCATGGAGCGTCTCGATCACGCGCTGTTCCTTGCCGCTATCGCCGATTGCCCGTCGGGCGTCCCGCACCAGCGACGACAATGCCGCATCTGACACGAACCTCCCTTGCCAGAAGACCTGATGAAGCTCGTCCTTCGTAACCAACCTGCCACCGCTCTGAGCCAAGAAAATCAAGAGCTCAAGCGTTTGCGGCTCAATCTCGACCGGAGCGTCGCCAATGCGCAGCTCGAACCGTTCCGTGTCTATCGTAAAGTCTTCAAATCGAATGATCATGAGGACCTCGAATGCAGGACCGAATGTACGATCAGGAAGAGCAAAGATTAATGCAAGCGGGGAGTTGTTGAGCGGTTTTTGCTCAACTCCAATCCAGAGTTTCGGGTGAGTTGGCTGTTCGTGTGGACCGCCTGAACTCTCTGCCGTCCGGCGGTTCCACGTTGGGGATTGGACGACACTTTCCGCTTCAAGGGGACCCCCGATCAGGCCCGCGTCAACCACCCGGCGCCAGCCGAACCACCGCTGCGCCCATTCAGGGCTTGGCGGAGGCGCTATCCGACGTATGGCTGCGGACCATCGCGAGAAAAGCGGTGAACCCCGCCGAGGGGTTCCGGCGGCCGGGGTAGTAGAGGCTGAACCCGGGGCGTTCCGGCGTCCAGTCCGCCAGAAGTCGCGTCATTCGGCCTGACGCGATGTCGTCGGCCACGTCTGCCTCGTGGAAGAGACCTATTCCGGCACCGTCCAGGACTGCCGCGCGGGCGATGGCGGCTTCGTCCACGGTCAGGCGGCCCGCGGCATCGAACGGGGCCTGCGCGCCGTCCTTTTCCAGCGGCCAGCGCAGCAAGGCCCCGTTGGGAAGGCGCACGCGGATGCAGTGGGCGGGGTCAAGTTCGGCGGGCGAGCGCGGTGCGGGATGGTCGGCAAGCCATTTCGGCGCCACCACCAGCGCGTGGCGCTGCGGCCGGCCGAGCGGCAGCGAGATCATGTCACGCGGCACCAGATCGGCAGGGCGGATGCCCAGATCGAACCCTTCGGCCACGATATCGACAAGCCGTCCCTCGGTCACCAGATCGACCTGCATCTCAGGATAGCGGCGCAAGAAGGCCAGCACGACGGGTGCGATTGCCCGACCCGCCTGCACGGAGGCATTGATGCGCAGCATGCCGGACGGCGTCTTGCGCTGCGACTGGACGGTTTCCATGGCCGACCGGATCTCGGCGAGGGCTGGGGCGACCCGGGCGACGAACTCGCGCCCGGCATCGGTCAAGGCGACACTGCGGGTCGTGCGGTTGAAGAGGCGCACGCCAAGTCCCGCCTCCAGCCGCCCGACCACATGCGACACTGCGGTTGTCGACAGGCCCAGATCCAGCGCCGCCGCCCGGAATGACCCGCGCCGCGCGATGGCGAGCACGGCCTCGATGCCCTTCAGACCTGTCTCCATCATTATCCCGTTTCTGTCATTACCAGATGCTTCTTTGTCCCGATTATCAGGTCTCTGGTCGAAGGGTAAGGTCGTCCCACACCAATGAAGGAGACCGCGATGACCCTGCCCACCCCGATCCTGACCTATTTCACAGCCGAGCCGCCGCAGGACAGCGCCGCCTTTGCCGCAGCCTTTTCGACGGATGCCATCGTCCATGACGAAGGCGCCCTCCATCGCGGCCCGGCCGAGATCCTCGCCTGGTGGAGGACCGCCAAGGCCAAGTACCGCCACCGGGCCGAGCCGGCTGACGCGACAGAGGCCGGTGGCAAGCATCTGGTCCGCGCCCTGGTCACGGGCGATTTCCCAGGCAGCCCGGCCTTTCTGACCTTTACCTTCGGCCTTGCGGGCGATCGGATCCAGGAGCTGAGGATCGGATGATGGGCGATTTCCTGAACTTGCAAGGCAAGCGCGCCCTGATCACTGGTGGGACGCAGGGCGCGGGGGCGGCGACCGTGGCGCTGTTCCGCAACCTTGGCGCCCGCGTCCTGACCACGGCCCGCCACGCTCCGGGCGACCTGCCAGGGGCAGAGTTCGTCGCCGCCGACCTGACGACGCTGCAAGGCAGCGAAACGGTGGCCGAAGCCGTCCAACGCAGGCTGGGCGGTGTGGATGTCATGGTCCACATGCTGGGCGGATCTTCCGCGCCTGGAGGCGGTTATGCCGCACTGGGCGAGGCGGAATGGCAGGATGAGTTGAACCTCAACCTGATGCCCGCCGTGCGGCTCGACCGGGCGCTGGTGCCGGGGATGGTGGCACAAGGGGCGGGCGTGGTGGTGCACGTCACTTCGATCCAGCGCGCCTTGCCCCTGCCCGAGGCGACAACTGGCTACGCTGCCGCCAAGGCCGCGCTGTCGGTTTACAGCAAGAGCCTGTCCAAGGAGGTGGCCCCCAGGGGCGTGCGGGTCGTGCGCGTCTCGCCGGGCTGGATCGCGACGGAAGCCTCGATCCGGCTGGCCGAGCGGTTGGCCGCCGAGGCAGGAACCGATCTTGAGGGCGGCAAGAAGATGATCATGGACAGTCTGGGCGGGATCCCCCTTGGCCGACCCTCGACGCCCGGCGAGGTTGCGAACCTCATCGCCTTCCTCGCCTCGGACCTGGCGGGCAGCATCACAGGCGCTGAATTCGTGATCGACGGCGGCACCGTGCCAACGGCCTGAGAGCACACGCGCGTCTCGCTCCGTAGCGCAAACCTGTCACGTGACCTGCGGCATCTCGGGCCGCCCCGGCGAAAGGCTGTTCGAACGATGCGGATCTTGTCACCCTGCGATACCGAACTGCTGGCGATAAGCAGCCGGCGGCAGCCCGGTCAGTTTCTGAAAGACCTTCCGGAACGCCGCCGGGTCGGAATAGCCCACGTCCCAGGCGAGGCGGTCCACCGGGGTCAGCGACGTCTCCAGCGCTTCGCGCGCCTTGGCGATGCGGACCTGTTGCAGATATTCCACCGGGGTGAAGCCCGTCGCGGCACTGAACCGGCGCAGATAGGTGCGAGATGTCATTCCGGCCCTCGCGGCCAGATCGGCGACACCCTGCAGCGTGGCGGCATGGGCGTGGATGTGGTGCTGGCTGGCCCGGATCGCATCGTCGGCATGGTCGAAACGCGGGATGAACTGGGCAAAGGGCCGCTGGCTGCTCCGCGGCGGCTCGATCAGCAGGAAGCGCGCGGTGGCCAGCATCGTGGAAGGGCCCATCAGTCGACCGACCAGCGTCAGCCCCAGATCGGCCCAGGCCAGGATGCCGCCCGCGGTCATGATGTCACCTTCGTCCACGACCATGTGCTCGTCGGCCAGAAGCACCTTCGGGAAGCGTTCGGCCAGTTGCCTGGCAAAGGCCCAGTGCGTCGTGGCGCGGCGTCCGTCGATCAACCCGGTCTCCGCCAGCACGAAGGCCCCGGCGCAAACGGAACAGAGCGTCGCCCCGGCGCTGTGCCAATCGCGCAGCCAGGCGGCAGCAATGGGGGCGGGTGCCATCCTTTCCGGCATGACGATGCTGGGCGGAGCGATGATGTGGCTCAGCCGGTGGGGCGTGCCGGGATGGCTGTCCCAGACGCAGGCAACCCCCGCATCGTCGGCCCGCCAGTGCGAAACGCGGACGCCGCGCCGGTGCCCGCCCGTCCAGTCCTCGGCAATCCGGAACAGGTCGGTCAGCCCGTAAATCGCAGCAAGTGCGCAGCCTGGGTAGATCAGCAGGCCGATCTCGGCCACGAGGTCCACGTGTCTTCATCATTGTCTGATACGCCTCGTTCATTGTCATTTCCGCCACGTCCCTTCCTGCCCACCAAGGCGTAGCTTGTCCATACCGAAACGAAAGGCACTGCAATGAACCCGACAATGACCAGACGGACACTGATGACCACCGGGGCCGCTGCGGCTGCCCTTCTGGTTCTGAACCGCACAACCAACGCAAACCCTGAAGGAGACCTGATCATGGCAACGTTCACAACGACCGACGGGACGACCATCTTCTACAAGGACTGGGGTCCGCGCGACGCGCAGCCCATCGTCTTCCACCATGGCTGGCCGCTATCGGGCGACGACTGGGACAGCCAGATGCTCTACTTCCTGGGACAGGGCTACCGCGTCATCGCCCATGACCGCCGGGGCCATGGCCGGTCGGACCAGACCGACACCGGCAACGAGATGGACACCTATGCCCAGGACGTCATCGAGCTTGCCCGCGTGCTGGATCTGAAGAATGCCATCCATATCGGCCATTCGACCGGCGGGGGCGAAGTCGCCCGCTATGCCGCACGGGCCGAACCGGGCCGTATCGCCAAGGCCGTGCTGATTGGCGCCGTGACCCCGGTGATGGTGGCGTCGGAGGCGAACCCCGACGGCATCCCGCTGGAGGTGTTCGACGGCTTTCGTGCGACGCTGATCGCCAACCGGGCGCAGTTCTACCTCGACATCGCGTCGGGGCCGTTCTTCGGTTTCAACCGCGAAGGGGCCAAGGTCAGCCAGGGTCAGATCCAGAACTGGTGGCGGCAAGGGATGATGGGCGGGGCCAAGGCGCAGTACGACTGCATCAAGGCCTTCTCGGAAACCGACTTCACCGAGGATCTGAAGGCCCTGACCATCCCCGTCCTGGTGCTGCATGGCGAGGATGACCAGCTGGTGCCGATCGCCAATTCTGCGCACAAGGCGATCAAGCTGCTGCGGAACGGCACGCTGAAAACCTATCCGGGCCTGTCGCACGCCCCCTTCGCGACGCATCCTGACCTGGTCCACGCCGACCTTCTGGCCTTCATCCGGGCCTGAACAGACCAGTCCGGGGGCGGGCCCTCCCCGCCCCCGAACAACGCTGCCCTATGTCCCTTGCGACGCCGCCTGCCTGCTGCGCCAGGTCGAATCGATGCCGTCAATCCGTGGACTGTCCGGAAAGCCGCTTCCGGCCCGTGCCAGAGCGTCATGTCACGTCCGCGAGCGTCTCCAGGAAGCGCGAGAAAAGCTCGCCCTGCGAATTGATGCGCAGCTTTGCATAGATGTTGCGGCGGTGAATTCGGACAGTACCGGGCGAAATCCCGAGAATCTGCCCGGCCGACTCCGCGGAATGCCCTTTGAGGGTGAATGCCGCGATCTCACGCTCTCGCGCGGTAAGGACGCCGACACCGAAACTGCCAAGATCGTCGGACAAGACACGCCGTTGTCGATGCGGATCGGCGGCCTCATGCTTTTCGCCGAATTCGTGGCCGAGGCTTTTCCACTGGCGTCGAGCCACGGAGGCCACGAACGGAAAAACGGCCTCAAGTGCGAAGAACTCCTTGCTGGAGAAGCGCTTCTCTGTCCGCATCAACGAAAGGACAAGCGTCGCGCGTCCGGGCAGATCGACAAAGTAGGCGATCTCCTCGGCCAGGCCGGTCTGGGCATAGTAGCTTCGGTAGTATTCGCCCTGATAAAAGCGGTCGGGCGCCACGTCGCGCAACCGGTAAAGACCGGGGACAAAGGGCTGCACCGCAGCCAGGTACAAGGGGTCCAGAAGGTATGGCCCGGCCTGATAGTCTGTGACGAAGATCTTCCGCTTTGCTTGCGGAAAATCGTCATGGAGGTCGATGGGCCGGGCCGTCCCACTGTAGCAAAAGATCACCGTATAGCTGAAGGGGGCGATCTGGCGCAGAAACGCCGCGAGAGCCTGCGGCAAAGCAGATGTTTCCAACGTGCTGACGACGTCCCCTGCACCGGGGGCCCAGTTGACCGGGCTCACTGAAGCCGCCCTCCGCCCGCAGATACCTCATTTGTGATATATACAGCCAAATGGTCCTCTTCTACGCTTTGCCATGTTTCATAGGATAGACCCGGCCTTATGCAAAGTGCCCCTGCCAGGACTGGACCACCCGACACGGCAGAGCGACCGCTGATCGCCGAGTTCCGGGCGGCGACCAAACGCTATGGCGAGGTACTGGCGGCCGACGCACTGAACCTTGGGATCGGACGCGGCGAGTTCCTGTCCTTTCTCGGGCCGTCGGGCTGCGGGAAGACCACGGCGTTGCGGATGCTGGCGGGGTTCGAGACGCCGACCTCGGGCGAGGTCTATCTCGACGGCGAACGCGTCACCGAAGTGCCCGCCTACAGGCGGCCGGTGAACATGGTGTTTCAGCACTATGCCCTGTTTCCGCACCTGTCCGTGGCCGACAACATCGCCTACGGCCTGCTGCAGCGCAGGCCCCGCCCCGACCGCGCCGAGGTGACACGCAAGGTGGAGCGGGCTCTGGACATGGTGCGGCTTGCCGGGCTTCGGCCCCCGGCGCATCTGGGAGATGTCGGGCGGCCAGCAGCAGCGCGTGGCTCTGGCCCGCGCCATCGTGAACGAGCCGAAGGTGCTGCTTCTGGACGAGCCGCTGGCAGCCCTTGACCGCAAGTTGCGCCGCGAGATGCAGATCGAGTTGCAGACGCTGCAGCGCCATCTCGGCATCACCTTCGTGCTGGTCACCCATGACCAGGAAGAAGCGCTGTCGATGTCCGACCGCATCTGCATCATGCAAAGCGGACAGATCGTGCAGATCGGCTCGCCCACCGAACTCTACGACCGGCCCCTGAACCGATATGTTGCGGATTTTGTGGGAAAATCGAACTTCGTCGACGGTGCAGTTTGCCCGCGACGCCAGAAACGGCGGGGCAGTGCGGACCGGGTTCGGGGCGATGTTCGCCGGGCGATTGGTCGGCCAGCCGGCCGAAGGGGCCCCGGTCACGCTGAGCGTCCGGCCCGAACAGATCGAGCTTGACCCGCAAGGCGCGGCCAGGTGGCCGCCCCGTTCAGGTCATCAACCGCATCTTTCTGGGCGAACACACCGAATACCTCGTCCGAGACGCGGAACTGGGAGACATGCTCGTGCTGGTCGCGCGGCAGGCAGAGGCGGCGGAAGGGGCCTTCGCGCCCGGCGACACGGCCTTCGTCGGCTGGGCCGACGATGCGGGCCTGATACTGGAACGACACTAGAAACGACCACCCAACAGGAGATTGCACCCATGACCGACAAGATCGACCACATCTCCCGCCAGAAGTTCATGGACGAGTTGCGGCGTTATCAGAAGGGTTCGGTGTCACGCCGCCACTTCCTTGGCGTCACAGGCCTCGGCGCGGCGAGTGCCGTGCTCGGCGCGGCCATGCCGGGCCTGCTGCCACGCCCCGCCTTCGCGCAAGACATCGGCGACCGCGTGATCCTCGCGACCTGGCCGAACTATCACGACCCGGCGAACTTCGATGCCTTCGCCGAAGCGACCGGCGCCTCGGTTCAGATGAACGTCTTCGGCTCGAACGAGGAGATGCTGGCGAAACTTCAGGCGGGCGGCAGCGGGCTGGGACGTGTTCGTGCCCACGAACTACACGATCACGACCTATGTCGAACAGGATCTGATCGAGCCGCTCGATCTGGCCCTGATCCCGAACTACGACCCTGCAAGCTTCGACCAGCGCTTCGCCGGACCGGGCACGGTGGATGGCAAGGTCTATGCGGTGTCAAAGAACTGGGGCACCACGGGCTTTGCGGTGAACACCAACCAGACCGGCGGGACCACGCCGACCACCTGGAAGGAATTCTGGGATCTGACCCAGACCACCTTCTCGGGCCGCACGATGGTGCATGACTATCAGCTGACCACGATCGGCAATGCGCTGAAATACTTCGGCTATTCCTTCAACTCGATCGATCCGGCGGAACTCGCCGAGGCCGAGAAGCTGCTGATCGCGTCCAAGCCGCATCTCTTTGCGATCAGTTCCGACTATCAGCCCTCGATGCGGTCGGGCGATGCCTGGATGACGATCTGCTGGACGGGCGACGGAAAGCAGATGAACCGCGACATGCCCGAGATCGTCTATGTCCTTGGCAAGGAGGGGGGCGAGCTGTGGTCCGACTTCTACGCCATTCCCAAGGGGGCACCGCATCGCGACGCGGCCTATGCGCTGATCAACTTCCTGCTGACGCCCGAGGTCAACGCGAAGGAGGTGCTGTTCCACGGCTATCCGGTGGCCGATGCGCGGGTGAACGCGCTTCTGCCGCCAGAGATCCTGAACGACCCGATCCTCTATCCCGCCGCCGATCTTCTCAGCGCGCTGGAATTCGGGGCGGCGGCGACGCTGACCGATCCCAACCGCGCCGAGCTGATGGCACGGTTCAAGGCGGCCTGATCCCGTGCAGCGGCGGCTCTCGACATGGTTGCTTCTCGCCCCTGCGGGGCTGTGGTTCCTGATCATGCTGGTGCTGCCGTTGTGCTTCGTTCTGGTCTTCAGCTTCGGCGAACGGGAGGCGGCGGGCGGCTACGTCCCCGCCTTCACGCTGGAGCAATATGCCAACCTGCCGGCCCGCTGGACGGCGTTTCGCAACACGCTGACGCTGGCGCCTTTGGGCACGGTGCTGTCGCTGCTGATCGCCTATCCGCTGGCCTTTTTCCTGGCCATGCGGGCCGATCCCGAAATGGCGCACGCTGCTGCTGATCCTTGTCATCGTGCCGTTCTGGACCTCGATCCTGATCCGCAGCTACGCCTGGATCTTCATCCTCGGCGGCCAAGGGTTGCCTGCACTGCTCGACTGGCTGGGCTTTGGGGCGATCCGCCTGATCAACACGCCCTTCGCGGTGCTGACCGGCATCGTCTACGGCTACCTGCCGCTGATGGTGCTGCCGATCTACGTCAGCCTCGAGCGCTTCGACAAACGCCTGCTCGAGGCCTCGGCGGACCTGGGGGCACCACCGCTTCAGACCTTCCTGAAGGTCACGCTGCCGCTGTCGCTGCCGGGCATCGCCACCGGCTGCATGCTGGTCTTCATCCTTCTGATGGGCGAGTTCCTGATCCCCGCCATGCTGGGCGGCGGCAAGGTGTTCTTCATCGGCAATGCGCTGGTCGACCTGTTCCTGCAATCGCGAAACTGGGCCTTCGGGGCGGCCGTCGCAGTGACGCTGGTGGTGATCATGCTGATCACCGTCACGCTCTACATGTGGCTGATGCGGCGCCTTGGCGGCACCCGCGACGACGTCTCGTTGATGTAGGACCGCCGGATGCGCCTTTACGCCCTCGCCGTCTATCTGTTCCTCTACCTGCCGATCGCGGTCATCGCGATCTTCAGCTTCAACGCGGGCCGCCACGCCAGCCAGTTCACCGGCTTCTCGGTGCAATGGTACGGCAAGGCGCTGTCGAACCCCTTCGTGATGGAGGCGCTCTGGACAAGCTTCGTCGTGGCGCTGTGTTCGGCCCTGATCGCCAGCGTGTTCGGCACGATGGCGGCGCTGGCCTTGCAAGGGGTGCGGGGCCGGGTGCGCGCGCTGTTCGACGCGCTGATCTACGTGGCCGTCATGGTTCCCGGCATCGTCATCGGCATCGCCACGCTGATCGCGCTGGTCACGCTGTTCGGCTGGATCAACCCGCTGCTGGCCGCGCTCGGCCCCGAGGGGCAGGCGCCGCAGCTGTCGATGGGCCTCGGATCGCTGATCGCGGCGCATGCCCTGTTCTCGATGGCGCTGGTCATCATCATCCTGCGGGCGCGGCTCGCGGGGATGGACCGCAGCCTGATGGAGGCGTCGGCCGATCTCTACGCGCCGCCCCTCGCCACGTTCCGGCAGGTGACGCTGCCGCTGATCTTTCCCGGCATCCTCGCGGGCTTTCTTCTGAGCTTCACCTTCAGCTTCGACGACTTCATCATCGCCTTCTTCGTCGCCGGGTCCGAGACGACGCTGCCGATCTACGTCTTCTCGTCGATCCGGCGCGGCGTCACGCCCGAGATCAATGCCATCGGCACCATGGTGCTGGCGGTTTCGCTTCTGCTGCTGGTCGCCGCGCAGGTCATCCTGCGGCGCGGCCCAAAGGCAGGGGCGCGGTGATGCTGCTTGAGGGACGCGTCGCGTTTCTGACCGGCGCAGGATCGGGGATCGGGCGGGCCGGGGCGCTGGCGCTGGCCCGCGAGGGGGCGCGTGTCACTGTCACCGACCTGGACGCAGCCCGCGCGCGCGCCGTGGCCGAAGAGATCCGGGCCGACGGAGGCCAGGCCGAGGCCCTGGCGCTGGACGCCGCCGACGATGCCGCCGTTCTGGCGGCGATCGACGCGGTCGCCGCGCGTGGGCGGCTGGACATCCTGCACTCCCATGCCGGAATTCAGGTTCCGGGGCGGCTGACCGAGATCGACCCCGACGGGATGGACGCATCCTGGCGACTGAACGTCCGGGCGCATTTCATCGCGGCGCGCGCAGCGATGCCGCATATGCAACGGCAGCGAAAAGGGTCGATCATCATCACCGCCTCGAACTCGGGCCTGCAATACGACCGTGGCATGATCGCCTATTGCACGACGAAACACGCGGTCGATCGCCATGACACGCCAGATCGCTGTCGATTACGCCGCCGACAACATCCGCTGCAATGCCCTCTGCCCCGGCTTTGTCGATACTCCGTTCAACCAAGGGTTCGAGCTGCAGATGGGCGGACGGGCGGCGCTGGAAACCTATGTCGCGCGGTCCATTCCGATGGGTCGCTGGGCGTCGGTCGATGAGGTTGCAACACAGCATCGTCTACCTCGCCTCGGATCAATCCGCCTTCATGACGGGCCATGCCCTTGTGATCGACGGCGGGGAATGCCTTTAGGATCCGGTCGGCAGGAAGGTATCCAAGCGCGGGTACGAAATCTGCACAAAGCAATCGTTCTGTTTGCGTCCCATCGCGGTAGACCGCGCCGCATCTGCGGAAACGGTGGAAAGGCGCCTGATCAGAATGGACTCGGATCACCCACGTCGGGAAATAGCATGTCTTCGATTGCTTGCCGACAAACAGCGCCCGGCCCCTGATATCGGCGTCCCAGAACTCCAGGCGCCCTGCTCGGACTGCGGGACTTTGCGAGCGGACGTCTCGCCCGCTCGTCACCCTCATAGGCATGACACGCGGCAGGGCGCGTCAAGTTGCCTGGGCGAGGACGCGCAGTCTTTTCCGCCTCAGGCGGCAGGCCGGGCCAGTTCTCCCGCAAGCCCCCGGTCGATCAGTGCCATGGTCTCGTCCACGCCGTAAAGTGCGACGAACCCGCCAAAGCGCGGTCCCTGGCTCTGGCCCAGCAGCACCTCGTAGAGCGCCGTGAACCAGTCGCGCAGCGGTTCGAACCCGTGCTCTGTGCCCACGGCAAAGACCATGGTCTGCAAGGCCTCGGCATCGAGGCCGCCGTCCCACACCGCCAGCCGCGCCCGCAGGTCCTCCATCGCCGCGCGCTCCTTGTCGGTGGGCAGGCGGAATACGCGCGTCGGGGCCACGAAATCGCGATAGTAGCGCAGCGCGAACTCTGCCGCCGCGTCGAGGTCGGGGTTCGCCTCGGGCGAGGCGTCGGGCGCATAGCGGCGGATGAAGCCCCAGAGCCCGCCCTTGTCCGTCGCCCCCGCAACGCTGGCGAGGTTCAGCAGCATCGCGAAGGACACCACCATCGTGCTGGCGGGCGGATGGCCGTGGTGGATGTGCCAGACGGGGTTGTTCACCTGCCCCTCCACGTCCTGCGTCGGATAGGCCTTGAGCTGCTGGTGATACTCGTCCACCGCCTTGGGGATCACGTCGAAATACATCCGCTTCGCCGTCTTGGGCTTCTGGTACATGAAGTAGGACAGGCTCTCGGTCGCGGCATAGGTCAGCCATTCGTCGATGGTCAGCCCGTTGCCCTTGGACTTCGAGATCTTCTGCCCCGTCTCGTCCAGGAACAGCTCATAGGTGAAATGCTCGGGCTTGCGCCCGCCCAGCACCTCGCAGATGCCGTCATAGATCGGCGTGTTGGTGCTGTGGTCCTTGCCGTACATCTCGAAGTCCACGTCCAGCGCGGCCCAGCGGGCGCCGAAATCGGGCTTCCACTGCAGCTTCACATGCCCGCCGGTCACCGGCAGCGTCCATTCGCGCCCCGTCTCGTCGTCGAAGGTGATCGTGCCGTCCTTCGCATCGACATGCTTGATCGGGACGTAGAGCACCCGCCCCGTCTCGGGGTGGATCGGCAGGAAGCAGGAATAGGTCTGCTGCCGCTCTTCGCGCAGCGATGGCCAGCATGATCTCCATGATCGCGTCATAGCGCTCGGCGGCCAGCAGCAGCGTCTCGTCGAACTGGCCCGACTTGTAGAACTCGGTGGCCGAGTAGAACTCGTACTCGAACCCGAAGGTGTCGAGGAAGCGGCGCAGCATCGCGTTGTTGTGGTCGCCGAAGCTGTCGTACTGCCCGAACGGATCGGGCACGCTGGTCAGCGGGCGCTGCAGGTGTTCGCGCAGCATCTCCTGGTTCGGGCACGTTGTCGGGGATCTTGCGCATCCCGTCGAGGTCGTCCGAGAAGCAGATCAGCCGCGTCGGGATGTCGCTGATGACCTCGAAGGCGCGGCGGATCATCGTGGTGCGCGCCACCTCGCCGAAGGTGCCGATGTGGGGCAGGCCCGAGGGGCCATAGCCCGTCTCGAACAGGACATGGCCCTTTTCGGGATCCTTCTTCGCGTAGCGCGCGGCGATCCGGCGGGCCTCCTCGAAGGGCCAGGCTTTCGATTTCATCGCGGCGTCACGCAGGGCGGTCATCGGCGCATTCCTCGTTCCGCGGGCCGGGCCCCTTGCCCCCCGCAGCCCCCGTCTCCTATTGCCGGGGCGGAACGGCGTCAATATTCTGTGCCGCAACGAAGTTTTCGCAAAGGATCTGCCCGGTGCCCGACACTCCCCCGTCCCTGACCCCCCAGGACGCGCTCGTGGCGCTGATGATCGCGGTCTCGTTCTCGGACGAGGCGATCCGCACGACGGAACTCGTGGCGATCCAGCGCATCGTGAACCACCTGCCGATCTTCGGCGGCTACGATGCCGACCGCCTGCGCACCGTGGCCCAGACCGTCTTCGATCTGATGGAGGAGGAGGACGGGCTCGACGCGCTCTTCGGCCTGATCCGCGATGCCCTGCCCGAACGGCTGTTCGAGACCGCCTATGCGCTCGCCTGCGACATGGTCGCGGCGGACGGCCAGGCCGCGCGACGTGGAGCTTCGGATGCTGGAGGAGGTGCGGCACGAGTTGCAGATCGACCGCCTTCACGCCGCCGCCATCGAATGGGCCGCCCGCGCGCGCCACATGCGGCTTTGACGCCGGCTCAACCCGCCCGCGCCGTCCAGCCCTCGATCAACCGCGATTGCAGGATTCGCGCGCGTTTCGCCCAGGCGACCGCGCCCGGCGGCTCTTCCCGCTGCTCCACCGGCACGGCATCGCGGCGTGGCACGTCGGCGGCGTAGATCGCGAAGGCCACCCGCCGCCCACCCGGGGCCTGCGCATAGCCTGCAAGGCCCGAGACGAAGTTCAGCGTGCCCGTCTTGGCCACAACCCTGACCGGGCTGTCCTTGATCTCGCGGCCCTTCGCATCGCGCGGCGCGAAGGACTTCAGCATCCCCGGCAGCGGCCCGCCCTGCGCGGCCACCAGCGCCGCCACCATGTCGGCGGGCGCAACCCGGCTGTCGGCTCCCAGCCCCGAATGGTCCACGAACCGCCCCGCCCGCCCGAAGCGTCCCTCGGCCCAGGCGCTCATCCGTGCGCCCGAGGCGGCGAGCGTCTCGACCCCCGCGCCAGAGGCGCTGAGGCCCACCACCTCGGCGGTGATGTTGGTCGAATACTTCAGCATGTCGCGCAGAACGTCGGGCAGCGGCTCGCTCGCCGCCTCGACCAGGACCGTGCCGCCGGACAGAACCGCCACCGTGTCCGGCTCTGGCAGGGTGATCCCCTGCGCACGCGCCAGTGTGCGGAACACGTCGCCCGTATACAGTCCCGGCTGGCGCACCGGAAGCCAGCGGCTGCCCCCCTTGCCCAGGGCGCCGCTCGCCACGGTCCAGTTGTCCACCCCGTCAGTCTCGTCAAAGGTGAACAGCGGTGTGTCGCGCGGCACGACCCTGACCCTCGCCATGGCCACCCGCGGCACCACCCGCTCGGACCGCGCATCCATCGCCACGTCCCAGCCCTGCGCCCCGCGCCGCCACTCGAAATGCACGCGGTTGAAGTTCAGGTTCAGCCCCGAGATCGCCGGGTTGTAGCCCACATAGTCGGGCTGCGCCGGATCGATCCGGTCAAGGCTGGGCAGCGCCGCGTCATGCAGCAGAAAGCGGCCCGACACGCCCGTCACCCCCCGCGCCCGCAGCCGCGCCGCGATGTCGGCCAACCCGTCGGTCTGCAAGGTCGGATCGCCCGTGCCGGTCAGCACGAGATCGCCCCGGATCGTCCCACCCTCGATCGGCCCCGTCGCGATCAGCCGTGTCCCGAAGCGAAAGCCGCTCCCCAGCCGCTCCATCCCGTAAAGCGCCGTGATGATCTTGGTCGTCGAGGCGGGCGGGATCGGCGTGTCGGGCATCCGCGCCTCGATCACCGCGCCGGTGGCCGCATCGACGGCCAGGAACCCCACCGCGCCCGTCAGCTTCGCCGCGTCGACAAGCGCCTCGCCCGATGCGGGCGCCACCACGCGCGGCGCGCCGGCCATCCCGCGCGGCGGCGGGCGGGGCGAGGTCACGGGCGCTTCGGCCCAGGCGGGCATCGCCGCCCCGGCCAGCATCCCCGCGATCACCCATCGCCGTGAAACCATCTGCCCCTCCGGTTCAACGAAACGCTAGCGTCCAGCGGGGACAGGGGCAAGTCACGACCCCGCCAGTGCCCCGCGCCGCCACTCGCCCCGCGCCCGGATCGCGCTGGACGACAGGTCCACCAGCGGCACATCGGCATAGGCCCAGGCGGGCGGCCGCGAGCGCGCGAGCACCTCGGGCGGAACCCGCGCGCCCCGGAACATCCGGGCCGCGACCGAGGATTGCGCGGCCATCCCCGCGCCAGGCCGCGCCAGCACCCCCACGGGCACCAGCCGCAGGATATGCTGCCAGCGGTCCCAGCGATGGAACTGCGCGAGGTTGTCCGCCCCCATAAGCCAGACGAAGTGTACGCCGGGATAAAGCGCCACCAGCCGTTCCAGCGTGGCGGCGGTAAAGCGCGTGCCAAGGCGGCGTTCCAGATCGGTGACCGTGACGCGCGGATGGGCCATCACATGCTCGGCCCGGGCCAGGCGTTCCGCCATGGGTGCCGGGCCTTGTGCCTTCAGCGGATTGCCGGGACTGACGAGCCACCAGACGGCGTCGAGCTTGAAGCGCTTCATCGCCTCGCGGGTGATATGCGCATGTCCGCCATGGGCGGGGTCGAAGGACCCGCCGAGCAGGCCCACGGCCATGCCGGCCGTTGCGATGGGAAATCCCTGGCGACCGGACACGCGACCCTCCCTGTCTGACCGCCACACTGCGCAACGCCCGGCCTGCGTCAACCCTTTGCGGGCCCTTGGCCGCATCCCGCCCCTCCGCTACGCTGTGTTCCCATGTCCACGCTCGCCATCGCCCCCACGGATCCCGAAACGCCCGATGCGCGCGCCTGCCTCGCCGCCTACGCGGCCCTGTTGGCCGAGAAGATCCCCGGGATAACGGACGCCCACGTCCCGGTGCCGGACCCGGAGGCCGATCATTACCGCCCGCCTCAAGGGGTCTTCCTGCTCGCCCGCGCCGATGGCCCGCCCCTCGCCTGCGTCTCGCTCAAGCGGATCGACAGCGCGACCGGCGAGGTCAAGCGCCTCTGGGTCGCCCCCGCCGCCCGCGGCCAGGGCCTCGCCCGCCGGATGATGACGGCCATCGAGGATCAGGCCCGCACGCTCGGCTTCACGCGCCTGCGCCTCGACACGAACGAGAACCTGCCCGAGGCCATCGCGCTTTACCGCAAGACCGGCTGGGCCGAGGTCGCCCCGTTCACGAGCTTTCCGGCCACGCACTGGTTCGCGAAGGACCTCTAGACCGGAGCGACGGGGTCCCCCACCGCCAGCAGCCCCGGCTCCAGCACTTCGGCGCACCAGCCGCCATGACCGCGCAACGCGCTGTAGCCGCCCGGCCCCAGGGCCGCTTCCATCCGCGAGCAGGGCGCGCAGACGCCGCCGATCCGCAGCACCGCACTGCCCACCCGCAGATCGCGGTCCTTCAACGCCGCAAGGTTGATCCCCGCCACCACGAGGTTGCGCCGCAAGAGGCCCGGCTCCAACGGCGCGCGGCCCAGAAAGGCACCCACCGCCGCCAGATGCTCGGACTGGAACAGCGTCACCGCCCGCGGCCCGGGCCGCGCATGGTCGCCCTCCAGCCCCGCCGCGCCGACAGACACACGCTCCACCGCCACCACTCCGGCCAGCCGCACGGGCCGCAACCCGATCCACGCGACCCGCCCCGGCTGCGCCACCCGCGCGATCAATCCGGCCAGTCCTTCCATCCCCGATTGCCCCCCCGCGCGTCAGCCGCTAAAAGCCGCGCAATCCCCTTTCAGGAAGGCACGCAACCCATGGCATCCTACCAGTACGTCTATCACATGGATGGCGTCTCCAAGACCTATCCGGGCGGCAAGAAATGCTTCGAGAACATCAACCTCAACTTCCTGCCCGGCGTGAAGATCGGCGTCGTCGGCGTGAACGGCTCGGGGAAGTCGACGCTCTTGCGCATCATGGCAGGCATCGACAAGGACTTCAAAGGCGAGGCCTGGGCCGCCAAGGGCGCGAAGGTCGGCTACCTGCCGCAGGAACCCCAGCTTGACCCCACGCTCGACGTGAAGGGCAACGTCATGCTGGGCGTCAAGGAGAAGACCGCGATCCTCGAGCGCTACAACGAGCTTGCGATGAACTACTCGGACGAGACGGCGGACGAGATGGCGCAACTGCAAGACCAGATCGACGCGCAGAACCTGTGGGAGCTTGACGCGCAGGTCGGCGTGGCGATGGACGCGCTGCGCTGCCCGCCCGACGATGCCGATGTCGAGAGCCTCTCGGGCGGCGAGCGCCGCCGTGTGGCGCTGACCAAGCTTCTCTTGGAAGCGCCCGACATGCTGCTGCTGGACGAACCGACCAACCACCTGGACGCCGAGAGCATCGCCTGGCTGCAAAAGCACCTGATCGACTACAAGGGCACGATCCTGATCGTGACCCACGACCGCTACTTCCTCGACGACATCACCGGCTGGATCCTGGAACTCGACCGGGGCCGGGGCATCCCCTACGAGGGCAACTATTCCTCGTGGCTGGAGCAGAAGGCCAAGCGGATGGCGCAGGAAGCGCGCGAAGACAAGTCCAAGCAGAAGGTGCTGGAGAAGGAGCTGGAGTGGATCCGCTCGGGCGCCAAGGCGCGGCAGGCCAAGTCCAAGGCCCGCATCCAGAAATACAACGAGATGGCCGGCCAGACCGTGCGCGAGCGGGCGACGACCGCCCAGATCATCATCCCGAACGGCGAGCGCCTGGGCAACAAGGTGATCGAGGTGACGGGCCTCAAGAAGCACATGGGCGACAAGCTGTTGATCGAGGATCTCAGCTTCACCGTGCCGCCGGGGGCCATCGTCGGCGTCATCGGCCCGAACGGCGCGGGCAAGTCCACGCTCTTCCGCATGATCACCGGGCAGGAACAGCCGGACGAGGGCACCATCGTGCTGGGCGACACGGTGCAGCTGGCCTATGTCGACCAGTCGCGCGACGCGCTCGACCCCGACAAGACCGCGTGGGAAGAGATCTCGGGCGGGGCCGAGATCATCCACCTCGGCGATTACGAGATGAACAGCCGCGTCTATGCCGGGGCGTTCAATTTCAAGGGCACCGACCAGCAGAAGAAGGTGGGCGTGCTGTCAGGCGGCGAGCGCAACCGCGTCCATATGGCGAAGCTCCTGCGCTCGGGCGGGAACGTGCTGCTGCTGGACGAGCCGACGAACGACCTCGACGTGGAGACGCTCCAGGCCCTGGAAGCCGCGATCGAGGATTTCGCCGGCTGCGCCATCATCATCAGCCACGACCGCTTCTTCCTCGACCGCCTCTGCACGCATATCCTCGCCTTCGAGGGCGATGCGCATGTGGAATGGTTCGAGGGGAACTTCGAGGCCTATGAGGAGGACAAGATCCGGCGGTTGGGACCGGATGCGGTGGAGCCGAAGCGGGTGAAGTACAAGCGGTTTGCGAGGTAGACTGTCCAGGGTAGGGTGGGTGTCAACCCACCACTCCCCCCACCCCTGGCGCTGTGGTGGGTTTCACCCACCCTACTCGCCGTACCGACCGTTGGTCACAATGCCCGACCGTTCTGGCTCGACAAGGCCCAGACAAAGCCGCCCGCGCCAACCCCTGGCTCAGGGTGGGTTTCACCCACCCTACTCGCCGTACCGACCGTTGGTCACAATGCCCGACCATTCTGGCTCGACAAGGCGCAGACAGCCCGCGCAGCCTAGCAATCCCGTAGGGTGGGTGCCAACCCACCACTCCGCCCACCGCTTGCTCACCGGTGGGTTTCACCCACCCTACTCGCCGTACCGACCGTTGGTCACAATGCCCGACCATTCTGGCTCGACAAGGCCCAGACAAAGCCGCCCGCGCCAGCCTAGCAAACCCGTAGGGTGGGTGCCAACCCACCACTCCGCCTACCCCTTGCTCACCGGTGGGTTTCACCCACCCTACTCGCCGTACCGACCGTTGGTCACAATGCCCGACCATTCTGGCTCGACAAGGCCCCGACGAATGTCGCGGTGGATCGACGAGAACGGCCAGTCGACTGCGCGACGGACAAGCCCATGCTTGACCGGATTGATCCAGCAGTAGCGGATATGGGCGTCCAGGTCGGCGTCATCGCGAACATGATGTTCCCAGAACCGCCTTTGCCAGATGCCCGCTTCGCCCTTGGCGATCATCGACGCGCTGCGCTGCCCGACGAGCCCGAGCGACTTGGTGAAGCGCGTCTTGATGTCCTTCCATCGCCCCGAGAAGTCGCTGTCGCCGCCGGGCAGCGTCCAGACCGCGTGAAGGTGATCGGGCAGGACAACCCAGGCAGCGATCGTGAATGGTCGTTCGGACCGCACCCGGCGGACCGCCTCGCGCAAGCCCCCGACTTCGCGCAAAAGCAGGTCAGACCGGCGATCCGCAAGGGCGACGGTGAAGAAAACCGTCGCACCACTCACGTCTGGTCTGATGTAGTTTGGCATGCCCGAAGCTTGCCAAAGCAGGGTTAACCAATCGTCACCCGCTTCCCCCCCCCGGAACCACCCCGAACCCCGCTGCGTTCCCCTCCCACACACCAAGGGAGACACCCCATGAAAGGCATCATCGCCTGGCTGCTCGGCGTTCCGGTCGTCGTCATCGTTCTGCTTTACCTGTTCGGCATCTTCTGACCAGCAGGACCAGCGGCGGCGGTCCGTCCGAGGATCGCCGCCGGGCCACGCCCCCTGCCCTAATGTAACCCCCGTCACAGACCGCGACCGCTCCACATGCGAAGGTTTGCATATTGGAGGATCGCCCCGATCCGCCAGTCATTAGGGAGGATCGCATCATGGCCGCATTTTCGACCGATCTGTCAGCCCCCGTATCCGCTTCGTCTCACCACGCTCCGGTGTTCCGCCGCATCGCGGAGGCGCTGCAGGCGCGCCGGGTCCACCGGCAGACGGTGACCACCTACCGCGAACTGCTTTGCGCAGACGACCACTTCCTCCACGACCTCGGCGTCACCCGTGACGATATCCGCCAGCTGCTCGACGAGATCGCGCCGAGGCCTTAGTCGTCCTCGCTTCCGGCAAGGATCTCCAGCGCGGCGCGGTTCTCGATATGCGCCGCGCCACGCTTCAGCGAAATCCATCCCCGGCTGCGCCACACCGCCAGCGTCTTGGCCACCGCCTCGCGCGTGGCTCCCGCGAAATCGGCAAGCTCGGCCTGCGACATGGGGATGGTCCCTCCATGGTCCGGGAACTTGTCCGCCAGGTGCAGGAACCGGCGCGCCAGGCGCGTGGGCAGCGGCAGGAAGGCACGCTCCTCGAGCTTTTCGCTGACGCTGCGCAGCCGGGCGCAGAGCAGGTCGATCATCTCCAGCGCAAGGTCGGGCTCGGTCCGGATCGCGGCCAGCAGATCGGCCCTGCGCACCCGCCGCAGCTTCGACCGGCTGAGCGCCGCCGCATCGGCGGTCCGCCGCCCCGCGAACAGGCCGATCTCGCCGAAGATCTCGGCCGAGGTCAGGATCTCGAGCGACAGCTTGCGGCCATCGGCCGAGGTCACGCTGATCTCGATCTCGCCGTCGTCGAGGATGTAGAAGCTGTCGGCCTCCTCGTCCTTGCGGAACAGCACCGACCCCGGCTGCAGGATCACGCGGCTTGCCACACGGTCGATCACGCGGCGCATCTGAGGCGAGGCGAAGAACGACATCTGCCGGTCCGGCGCTTGCGTCTCTGCTGGCATCATCTTCCCTGACCGCTTCGCTTCAGGACTCCTAGCACGATCCTGTTCCGCCGCCAGTTCGCCGGTGCAATATCTCGGCACCCGTGGCAAAGCGGACATGGCATCCGGCCCTTGCCAAGACCGGGGCGAAGGCCCATCAAGGCGTTGAAACGGGGAGGGGCGCGATGCGCAGAACCTCTGGCTGGACGGGCAGGACATCGCTCTACTCGCTGATCGTGGGCCAGACCGCCGGTCTTCAGATCGCGACCATCGTGTTCGGGTTGGCCCTGCCCTTCCTTGCCGTCATTCCGCTCGACATTCAGCAGACCCTGATCGACGACGCGATCCCGGCCGGAGATGCCGCCCGGATCGGCATGCTGGCCGCCAGCTATGCCGCCGTCGTTGTGATGACGGCGGCGATCAAGTATGTCGTCACCTACCTGCGCGGATGGATCCAGGAGATCGTCAGCCGCATCCTGAGGGTCGCGATCATCGAGGCGCAGCGTCACCGCCAGGGGCCTGGTGCCGCGCACAAGCTGGGGGCCGTCACCTCGGCCATCACCGCCGAGGTGGAAGACCTGGGCGGGTTCGCATCTGAGGCGCTGAACACGCCGCTGATCGAGGGGGGAACCCTCGTCAGCCTGTTCGGCTTCATCGCCTATTCCGAGCCGCGCCTTGCGGCCATCGGCATCGCGGCCCTTGCGCTGCAGGCGCTGCTGACGCCGATCCTCCAGAACCGCATCAACCTCTTGACCCACAAGCGCATCAAGTCCCTGCGCCGGGCGGGGCTCGACATGATCGACGCCGTCGATCCCGCGCATCACGACCTGATCGTGCCCGCACTGGCCGAAGTCCGTCACACCTATCGGCTTCGGCTTCGCATGAACGTGCTGAAGGCACTGCTGAAGGTGACGAACAACCTCATCATGCATGCGGCCACGATCTCGATCCTCGGGTTCGGCGGCCTGCTCGTCATGCGCGGCGAGATCGGGATCGGCCTGATCGTCGCCTTCCTGACCGGGATGCGGCAGATCGACGAGCACTGGGGCGAGCTGCTCGACTTCTACCGCCGTTACACGGACGCGCGCGTGAAGTACCGCCTCGTGACCGGCACGCTGCATGACAGCGCACCGGCCGCTGTCTGATCCCGGCTTACGCGGCCTTGCCGACCTTGGCCCCCAGCAGCCTGCGGATGGCGACGTAGAAGACCGGCGTCAGGAGCAGCCCGAAGAACGTCACGCCGATCATCCCCGAGAACACCGCCGTGCCGAGCGCCTGGCGCATCTCGGCGCCCGGGCCGGTGGCGATCACCAGCGGCACGACGCCGAGGATGAAGGCGAAGGCCGTCATCAGGATCGGCCGCAGGCGCAGCCGGCTGGCATCGACGGCCGCCTCGACCGGATCGAGGCCCCGTGTCCTGTTCGCCCTGCTTGGCGAACTCCACGATCAGGATGGCGTTCTTGGCCGCAAGCCCGACAAGCACGATCAGGCCGATCTGCGTCAGGATGTTGTTGTCCATCCCGCGCAGCGTCACGCCCGATCAGCGCCGCCAGGATCGACAGCGGCACGATCAGCACGATGGCGAAGGGCAAGGACCAGCTTTCGTACTGCGCGGCCAGCACGAGGAAGACGAAGAGGATCGACAGCGCGAAGATGTAGGTCGCCGGTGTCGCCCTGGCTGCGTTCCTGCAAGGCGAGTTCCGTCCACTCGAATGTCACGCCGGGCGGGGCCGCCTGCGCCACCATCGCCTCCATCGCGTCCAGCGCCTGCGCCGGTCGACTTGCCGGGTGCCGCATTGCCCTGCAAGCGGCACCGAGACCAGCATGTTGTAGCGCTGGACAAGCTGCGGCCCCGTCACGTCGCGGATCGTCGACCAGCGTTCCCAGCGGCACCAGCGCGCCGGTGGCCGAGCGCACCTTCAGCTTCGGGATGCTCTCGACATCGACGCGGAACCGCTCGTCGGCCTGCGCGCGCACCTGGTAGACGCGGCCGAACAGCGTTGAAGTCGTTCACATAGGTCGTGCCGAGATTGATCGACAGCGTCTCGAAGATGTTGCCGATCGGCACGTTCAGGATCCGCGCCTTGACCCGGTCGATCTCCAGGAAGATCTGCGCGCCCGCTGGCCGAGAAGGTGGTGAACACGCCAGCCACGTCCGGCTTCTGCTGCGCCATCGCCCATGACCTGGTAGGCCACGCCCAGCACGCGCCGCATGTCGTCGCTGTTCCAGATCCTGCAGCTGCATCTTGAAGCCGCCGCCATTGCCGACGCCGGGAACCGACGGCGGCGGGATCGCGATGATGAAGGCCTCCGCAGGCTTTGCAAGCGAGCCGTAGAGCTCGCCGATGATCGCCCCGGCAGGGCGGTGCGGTCTTCTCGCGTTCCTTGAAGTCGGCGAAGGTGACGAAGAGCACGCCCTGGTTGGACGGCATTCGTGAAGGTCGCGCCGGAAAACCCCGCGAAGGCCACGGCATTCGTGACGCCCGGCACCGCAAGGGCAATCTCCGACGCCTGCTTGACCACCGCGTCCGTCCGTTCAAGCGAGGCGCCGTCGGGCAGTTGCACCACGACGATCGCATAGCCCTGGTCCATCTCGGGGATGAAGCCGGTGGGCACGCGCTGTGCCAGCCAGAACGTGGCGAAGAGCAGCCCGGCAAAGATCGCCAGCATCGTGCCCAGCCGTGCCCATGACCCCACAAGCGCGTGGATCAACCGCCCATAACCGCGCGACAGGGCATCGAAGCCCCGGTTGAACCCGCGCGCGGCCCCGCCAAAAATCCGTGAAAGAAACCAGCCCTTCGAGGTGTCGTGGCTCTTGGGCCGAAGCAGCAGCGCCGCAAGTGCAGGCGAGAGGCTGAGCGAGTTGAAGGCCGAGATCGCCGTCGCGACCGAGATCGTGACCGCGAACTGCGGAATAGAACGTCCCCGTGATACCCGCGACAAACACGGTCGGCACGAAGACGGAAATCAGAACCAGTGCGATGCCGATGACCGCGCTCGACACCTCGTCCATCGTCCGGTGCGCCGCATCTCGGGGCGACAGGCCCTCTTCGATGTTGCGCTCCACATTCTCGACAACGACGATGGCGTCGTCGACGACGATGCCGATGGCCAGGATCAGGCCGAACAGCGTCAAGCAGGTTCAGCGAGTAGCCCAGCAACAGCATCACGGCGAAGGTGCCCACCAGCGAGACCGGGATGGCAAGCAGAGGAATGAGCGCCGCGCGCCAGGATTGCAGGAAGACAAGCACGACGATCACGACCAGCAGGACCGCCTCGAAGATGGTCTTGTAGACCTCGTTGATGGACGAGCGGATGAATTCGGTCGGGTTGTAGACGATCCTGTACTCCAGACCCTCCGGGAACAGCGACTGCAACTCGTTCATCGTCGCGATGATCTGGTCCGACCCCGCCAGCGCGTTCGATCCCGGCCGCTGGAAGATGCCAAGGGCCACGGCGGGCTTGTTGTTGAGGTAGGAATTCGTGCTGTAGCTGCGCGCCCCGATCTCGACCCGCGCGATGTCGCCCACGCGCACGATGCGGCCCTCGTCCGTGGACTTGACGATGATCTGTTCGAATTCCCGCGGTCGACTCGAAGCCGGCCCTGGGTGGTGATCGCCACCTCGAAATCCGCGTTCTGCTCGTTCGGAGCGGCACCCAGCGTGCCGCCCGAGACCTGAATGTTCTGCTCGCGGATCGAATTGCACCACGTCGCCCGCCGTCAGGCCGAACGCCGCAAGCCGATCAGGGTCGAGCCAGACGCGCGCGGCGAATTCGCGCTCGCCGAAGAGGACGATGTCGCCCACGCCATCGAGGCGGATCAGCCGGTCGCGGATCCGGGCGCGGGCGTAGTTCGAGACGTAGAGCTGGTCGAAGCTGTCATCGGGCGACAGCACATGGACGACCATCATCAGGTTGGGCGAGCTTTTCGTCGTGGTCAGCCCAAGGCGGCGCACGTCATCGGGAAGCCGCGCCTCGGCGATGGCGACACGGTTCTGCACCAGCACCTGCGCCTCGTCGATGTCGGTTCCAAGGTCGAAGGTGATGGTCAGCGTCATCGACCCGTCGGCGGTCGAGTAGGAGGACATGTAGAGCATGTTCTCGACGCCGTTGATCTCTTGCTCCAGCGGAGTCGCGACGGTCTTGGCGACGGTTTCGGCATCCGCGCCGGGATAGCTGGCGCGGACCACGATCGAGGGCGGCGCGATTTCGGGGTATTGCTCCACCGGCAGGGCGAAATAGGCCAGCGTGCCGACAAGCGTGATCAGGATGGACAGGACGGCGGCAAAGATCGGCCGGTCGACGAAGAAACGACCCATCCGTCAGTTCTCCGCGACCGGAGGAAGTTCCACCCTGACCGGCGTGACAACCGAACCGGGCCGGGCGCGCACCAGACCCTCGATCACCAGCGTCTCGGTCCCGTCCAGCCCCTCGCGGATCACGCGATAGCCGTCGATCCTCGGGCCGGGGCGCACCTGGCGAGGGGTGACGTTCCCCTCTTCATCGACAAGCATCACAAGCTGGCGGTTCTGGTCGGCGACCAGAGCCGCATCGGGAATGAGCACGCCTTCATTGGCAAACGAGCCCGGCACGTTCACCCGCCCGAACAGGCCCGGCGTCAGCACACCGTCGGGATTCGGCACGACCGCCCGAACACGCATGGAGCCGGTGGCCCCGTCGATCCGGTTCTCCGAGAAATCGAGCTTGCCGGCGAAGGGGGCAAGGTTCTCGTCCGAGAGCCTGATCTTGACCTCGAGCCCCCCGCCGCCTTCCTGCAGGGAGCTGCCCCGCGTGCGCGCGTCCTTGGAGTAGGCCAGGAAGTAGCGTTCGTCGATGTCGAAGTAGAAGTAGATCGGGTCGATCGACACGATGGTCGTCAGCACTGTGTCGTCGGCCCTGACGAGGTTCCCGGGCGTGACGAAGCGCCGGTCGATCCGGCCCGAGATCGGCGCGGTAATCTCGGAGAAATCGAGATTTACCTGGGCCGACTTCGAGCGATTCCTTGGCCTGCTCCAGCGCGCCGGACGCATTCAGGAACTGCTCTCGCCGTTCGTCCACCGTGCTTTGCGCGATGTTGCCGTTCGCCACGAGGGACTCCGCCCGCTTCAGCTGATCTTGCGCGAACTCAAAGCTGGCCTGGGCATTGTTCACCTCGGCCTGCGCCTGGCGCAGGGCGATCCTGAACAGCCGCTGGTCGATGGTGAACAGCAGATCGCCCGCCTTCACCAGCGAGCCGTCGGTGAAATGAACCTCTTGCAGATAGCCCGAGACGCGCGACCGGACGTCGACGGCACTCGCCGCCTCGAACCGCCCCACGAACTCGTCATCCTCGACGATCGGCTTGACGACAGGCGAGGCCACCGTGACCTCGGGCGGCGCGTTCTGCGCAACGGCGGGCGATTGACCAAGTGCGAAAGACAGCAGGACGGCGATCAGCAAGTGCTTCGGCATGGGCACACTTTCAGGTTCGTGGCGGTCGACGCGAACCATGCCGCGGCTGCGACCGTGTTCGTTTCGGTGGACACTAGCGGAAGTGAACCGGTCGGTCTTGCATGATTTGCGCGCGCATCGGAAATTCTGCCCTGGCACCGAAAGCGAAACCGCAATCCTGGACATATCGCCGCAAGTTTACGCACGCGGCGCTCGCAGCGGAAGGTTTGCGCCCCGCCGCAGGCGATCGGCAGGCCGCAGAATTCAGCCCCTTACGCGCGCACCCGAGGGGTCCCACAGCGGCTTCAGGTGCAGCCGGGCCGGAACGCGGGTGGCGGCAACGTCAAGCTCGTAGCTGCCGCTCAGAAGGAAGCCATCGGTCACGCCCTCGGGATGGCGGACATAGCCCAGACCGATGGGCTTGCCGATGCTGTGGCCGAAGCCTCCCGAGGACAGCCATCCCACACGCTCACCGTCGCGGTAGATCGTCTCGCGCCCCAGCAGGATCACGTCCGGATCCTCGACGGTGAAGGTGGCGAGGCGCTTCTTCACCCCGCCCGCAAGCTGCGCGGCCACGGCTTCGCGCCCGGTAAAGGGAATGTCCGTCTTCATCTTGCAGGCCCAGGCGAGGCCCGCCTCGACCGGCGTGTGGTCCGGCCCGATATCGCTGCCCCAGGCGCGATAGCCCTTTTCCAGCCGCAGCGTCTCGATCGCGCGATAGCCGGCATTCACAAGGCCAAGGTCGCGGCCGGCATCCATCAGCGCCTCGTACACCGTCACCGCCACGTCGGTCGGCATGTGCAATTCCCACCCGAGTTCACCCACATAGGTCACGCGCAGCGCCAGCACCGGGCAGCCCGCCACGCTGATCTCTCGTGCGGTCGCGAAGGGGAAGGCGGCATTCGACAGATCGTCGGACGAGACGTGCGCCAGGATCGCGCGAGCCTGCGGCCCCATCAGCGACAGCACGCTGGAGCCGGAGGTGACATCGACCAGCTGGCAGTTGGCCCCGGGCGGGATGCCCCGCGCGATCCAGTCGAAGTCATGCGTGGCAAAGCCGGTGCCGGTGACGATGTAGAAGGCATCAGGCGCCGTGCGCACGACGGTCACATCCGCCTCGATCCCGCCGCGGGCGTTCAGCATCTGGGTATAGGTCAGGCTGCCCACGGCACGGTCCACGTTTCCCGCGGCGATCCGGTTCAGCACCCGCGCGGCGTCCGGCCCTTTCAGCGTGAACTTGGCAAAGGACGGTCTGGTCGATCAGCACCGCCGCCTCGCGCGCCGCCAGATGCTCGCGCCGCGACGGCGTTCCACCAGCCGGGGCGCTGGTAGGAATAGACGTCGACCGGCTCTTCCCCAGCCGCGAGGTCGGCGAACCAGTTCGGACGTTCCCAGCCCAGCTTCTCGCCGAAACAGGCCCCCGCCGCCTTGAGATGCGCGTAGAGGGGCGAGCGGCGGGTGGGGCGGGCCGAGTCGATGTTCCTCGGACGGCCAGGCGATGGTGTAGTGCTTGCCATAGGCCTCGAGCGTGCGGGCGCGGACCCAGTCGGTGGAGCGGTGGACGCGCCCGAAGCGGCGGATATCGACGGGCCACAGGTCATAGGGCGCCTCGCCCTTGGCCACCCATTCCGCCAGCGCCATTCCCGCCCCGCCGCCCGAGGCGATGCCGAAGGCGTTGAAGCCCGCGCCGACGTAGAAGTTCCGCAGCTCCGGTGCCTCGCCCAGGATGAAGTTGCCGTCGGGCGTGAAGCTTTCCGGGCCGTTGATGAGTTGCTTGACCCCCGCCGTTTCCAGCGCCGGGACCCGGGCGATCGCGTTCGTCCATGAACTGCTCGTAATGCTCCCAGTCCGAGGTCAGCAGCTCGAAATGGAAGCCTTCGGGGATGCCGCTCACCGCCCAGGGCTTGGGGTTCGGCTCGTACCCGCCCCAGACGAGGCCGCCGACCTCTTCCTTCCAGTAGGTCAGCCGGTCGGGGTCGCGCAGCGTGGGCAGGTCCGGCGGTCACGCCCTCGATCCGTTCGGTGACCATGTACTGGTGCTCGACCGAGACGAGCGGCACGTTCACCCCGACCGTCGCGGCGAGCGTGCGGGTCCACTGGCCGGCGCAGCAGACGACCTTTTCGCATTCGATGGTGCCGAAGGGCGTCTCGACGCCCTGGATGCGGCCCGTCCTCGACGATGATCCGCGTGACAGGCGTATCCTCGAAGATGCTGCACGCCCGCCATGCGCGCGCCACGGGCGAGGCTTTGCGTGATGTCGGAAGGGTTGGCCTGCCCGTCGGTCGGCAGATAGGCCGCGCCGACCAGATCGTCGATGGTCATCAGCGGCCAGAGCGTCCTTCGCCTCGGACGGGGTCAGCAGGTGCATCTCCAGCCCGAAGGAATGGGCCGTCGTGGCCTGACGCTTCACTTCCGTCCAGCGTTCTGCGTTGCAGGCCAGCCGCAGGCCGCCGTTCATCTTCCAGCCGGTCTGCAGGCCCGGTCTCGGTCGTCCAGCCGCTTGTAGAGATCGACCGAGTAGCCCAGCAGCTGCGTGATGTTGGCCGAGGTGCGAAGCTGCCCGACCAGCCCCGCCGCGTGAAAGGTGGTGCCGGAGGTCAGCTTCTTCCGCTCCAGCAGCACGGTGTCGGTCCAGCCGAGCTTGCCGAGGTGATAGGCCGTCGAAGCAGCCGACGATGCCGCCACCGATGATGACCGCGCGGGCGGTGGTGGGAAGGGTGGCCATGGCTCAGCTGTCGTCAAAGGCGGCCAGCGCCGCGCGGTAGGTGTGCAAGGTTGGCGCGCGGTGTAGGCGCGTAGTCGAATGCCAGTTCGGAATGGATTTCCGACACCATGCACCACATCGTCTCGCGCAGCGCCGCCGCTGCCTTCATCGCCCGGTAGCGGTGCCAGAGGTCGCATCGTCGGGAACGCGGTCGAAGTAGGCCGCCAGCAGCCGCTCCTCCTGCGCCGGTCGACAGGCCGTTGTTCGCGGCAAGGCCCCCAAGGTCGAAGAGCGGCGAGTTGTAGCCCGCATAGTCCCAGTCGATCAGCCACATGCGGGTGCCGTCATGCAGGAAGTTGGCGGGCAGCAGGTCGTTGTGGCCGAAGATCAGCTCGACCGGCCCGACGGCGCGTTCCAGCCGCTCGGCCTCGTCCATCAGCGCGGGCAGCAGGGGCAGATGCGGGCTGTGCGCCATCGCGCAGCGTGGCCGCGTAGTCGCGCAGAACGTGGAACACCCAGAACAGCATCGCCGGGCCGCGCAGGTGGCGGGGAATGTCGCGATGTGCGCGCATCACCAGCGCCAGCGCCTGGTCCAGAACGCGCATCGTCCCGCAGGTCGGCGGCGGTCATGGTGCGGCCGTCGATGAAGTCGATCACCAGCGCCCCGTGCTCGTGGTAGAGGACCGCAGGCGACACGCCCGCCGCATGGGCAGCCCGGCTGGCGGCCAGTTCGTTGGACCGCAGGATCTGGTGGACGGGAATATCGTCGCCGATCCGAACCACGGCGCGACGGTCGCCATCCGTCACCATCACGTTGACATTGGTAAGGCCGCCGTCGAGCGGAACGGCGGTGATTTGCCCGCGCCAGATCGGCAGCTCGCGCACCTTGTCGAGTGGTGTCATCCGATCCGGCCCCCTTCGGTCGCCGGATCGTGTCGGGCATGCCGGGCGGCTGTCAAGCGCGGTCAGACGAGGCCGGTGGCCGGGATCGCCCCGCCCGTGACGCAAGCCGCGCGCGGCGAGACGAGGAAGGCGATCAACTCGGCAATCGCCTGCGGCGGGACGAAGACATCGGGCTTGGCGTCCGGCATGTCCTTGCGGTTCTGCGGCGTGTCGATCGTGCCCGGCAGGATCGCGTTGGCGATGATGCGATCCTTGCGATGCTCGGCGGCAATCGCCTCGACGATCCGGATCACGGCGGCCTTGGATGCGGCATAGGCCGCCTGCCCGGCCCCGGCCTTCAGCCCCGGCTGCGCGGCGATGTGGACAATACTGCCCCGGCCCGAGGCGACCAGCGCGGGCAGGACGGCTGCGCTGGTGATGAGGGCAACCTTGGCGTTCAGCGTCATCATCTGGTCCCACTGGTCCAGCGCGCCCTCGGTCACGCGGGCCATCTTGAAGCCGCCGACCGTGTTGACAAGCGCGGTCACCCGGCCAAAGCGCGCGACCGCCTCGGCCACGACCGCGTTTGCCACAGCGGCCTGCGTCAGGTCGCGCCCGGACAGGACGAGCGTGCGCGCGGGATCACCGGCGGGCGCAGCGGAGTCGGCATGGTCGACACAGACAAGGCGGGCGCCCCGCGCCGCCAGCACGCTGACCACCGCAGCGCCCAGATTGCCACCTGCACCGGTGACGATCACGACCTCGTCCTGAAGTTCCATGTCTCCCCCATCGGTCCCTTGCGACACTCAATCACAGCGCGGCCCTCGCCTCAACGCCCGCCGGTGCGATGGGGCTCGGCGTTCTTCTTCTTGCGGCAGGCCGCCGCACCTCGTTAGCGTCCGGGGACGCAGCCAAGGTGCATCATGACGCGGCCCGAAACCATCCTGATCAACGCCCGTCTCGTGACGATGGATCCGCTGATCCCCTACGCCTCCGCGCTTGCGATCGTGGCTGGGCGCGTCGCGGCCCTGGGGAGCGATGCCGACATCCGGGCGCTGGCAGGTCCGGGTACGCAGGTGATCGACGCAGGCGGGCGGATGGTGCTGCCGGGGTTCCAGGACACGCATATCCATCTTCAGGACAGCGGGCAGGACTATGCACAGAACGCCGACCTCTCCGGCGCGCGGACGGTCGAGGAACTGGTCGAGACGCTTGCTGGCTTCGCCGGAACGCACGACCGTCCCTGGGTGAACGGGACGGGGTGGTATTCAGGCGTGTTCGGCGCGCAGAACCTGAATGCCGGGGTTCTGGACCGCGCCGTGCCCGACCGGCCTTGCATGATCGTGGCCTCGGACGGGCACAATGCCTGCCTGAACTCGCTGGGGCTGAAGGCTGTGGGATTCGACCGCGGCACGCCCGATCCTCGGAACGGCACCATCGTGCGCGATGCCTCGGGCGCGGCGACGGGGCTGCTCTATGAAAGCGCGGTCTCTCTGGCGGAGGGGCGGATGCCCGCGCCGAGCGACCGCGACTTTGCCGATGGCGTGCTTTGGGCGATGCGGCTGGCGAACCGGCACGGGATCACCGGCGTGATCGACGCAAAGGTGATGGAGCGGCACGTGCGGGTCTATCAGGACCTGGCGCGAGGCGACGACATGACGCTGCGCGTGGCCTCCACGGCGTTGGTCCTGCCCGAGGATACGACGGCAGGCGCGCTGGAACGGCTGAGCGACTTCCGCGCGGAAAGCCGGCATGGCCTGTTCCGCGTGCATTCGGCCAAGTTCTTCCTCGACGGCGTGATCGAGAATCGCACGGCGGCGATGATCGAGCCCTATTCGGACGCGCAGGGCGGCAATGCCCCGCTGATGTTCGAACCGGCGCTGATCGACGAGATGTTCACCGCCTTCGACGCAGCCCGCTTCCAGATCCATGTCCACGCCATCGGCGACCTGGCGAGCCGCGCCGCGCTGGACGGGATGCGAGGCGGCGCAAGCGGCGAACGGCACCTGGCCCGGCTTGCACCAGATCGCGCATGTCCAGTTCCTGCACCCCGCCGACATTCCGCGCTTCCGGCAGTTGGGTGTCATGGCGAACGTCCAGCCCCTTTGGGCGCGGCACGAGGTCTCGGTGGACGAAATGGCGGTCCCCGTCGTGGGGCCGGAGCGCGCGCGCTGGATCTATGCCTTCCAGTCGCTGCTGGACGCGGGCACCAGCCTTGCGCTGTCGTCCGACTGGGGCGTGAGCACCCTGAACCCATTCGAGATCATCGAGACCGCCGTCACCCGGCAACCGCCGAAACGCGAGGGGCAGGGTCCGGTCTTCCTTCCTGAGCAGCGGATCAGCCGACAGGCGGCGGTCGCAGGCTACACCACGCAGGCGGCGGCCGCGGCATGGCGCAGCGCAGATACGGGCACCTTGGGACTGGGCAAATGCGCCGACCTGATCGTGCTGGATCGCGACATCTTCACCTGCGACCCTATTCGAGATCGGCGATACGCAGGTGCTGCTGACGCTGCTTGGCGGGCGCTGCGTCTACCGCGATCCAGGCTTCTGAACGGTGCGGGGCAGCACGGCCCCCTCAGCTCGCCTGCCTCACATCCGGCTCCTGCGCCGCGCGCGCCTGCGCCGCATTCAGGGTCGGGCGGTTGGACAGCAGCAGGTCGCGCCCCGCAGTGACCCCCTCGCTGATCTGCAGCGCCAGCCGCTCGGCATCTCGCCGCCGCACCTCGGTGATGATGTCGTCGATCACCTCGGGGTCTTCACCCAGCGTTTCCAGCGTCTTGCGACCCAGAAGGATGGCGGATTCGTAGGTCTCGCGCACGGCCTCGTCCACACCCTCGGCCAGCAACTCGATCATGTGCCCCCTATCGAAGGCCCGGGCCAGGATCGGGACATAGGGGCAGACGGTCTTCAGCAGCCCGATGATCTTGGTCGCCGCCTCCTTGTCGTCGATCCCAACGATCACCGCCTTCGCCTCGGACACCCCGGCCGCGCGCAGCGTGTCGAGCCGGGTGCCGTCCCCGTAATAGACCTTGAAGCCATAGTCGCCCGCCGCCCGGATCATCTCGGGGTCCACGTCGATGGTCGAGACGGTGTAGCCGCGGGCAAGGATGGGCTGGCTGACGATCTGGCTGAACCGCCCGAACCCGATCAGCAGCACGTTGCCATGCAGGTCCTCCGGTTCCTCCACCCCGTCGAGCGAGACCGGCTTGCCCCGTGTCGTGCGGTCGTGAAGGATGACCAGCAGAGGCGTCAGCAGCATCGAGACGATGATGATCGCCGTCAGCACCGCGTTGCCCTCGGGCGTCAGCAGCCCGACCGCAAGCGCTGCGGCATAAAGCACAAAAGCGAACTCGCCGCCTTGCGTCATCAGCACGGTCCGCTCCAGCGCCTCGGCATGCGAGGCCTTGAACATCCGCGCGATGCCATAGGTGCCGATCGCCTTCAGAACCATGAAGGCCACCACGCTGATCGCGACGAGCTGCCAGTTGGCGGCGATCACCGCCAGGTCCAGCGACATACCCACTGCAAGGAAGAACAGCCCCAGCAGGATGCCGCGGAACGGCTCCACATCCGTCTCGAGCTGATGCCGGAAGGTCGACTCGGACAGCAGCACCCCGGCAAGGAACGCCCCCATGGCCGAGGACAGGCCGCCGAGCTGCATCCCCAGCGCCGCGCCGAGCACCACGAGCAGTGCCGCCGCCGTCATCACCTCGCGCGCCCGCGCCTTGGCCAGCAGGCGGAACAGGGGATCGAGCAGATAGCGCCCCGCCAGCACCAGCGCCACGATGGCGCCGATCCCGATGGCGACGCCGGTCAGGCGTTCGGCCAGCGTCATTTCCTCGCCTCTCGGCGCGAGGAAGGCCGCCAGAGCCAGGAGCGGCACGATGGCGAGGTCTTCAAGCAGCAGGATCGACACGATCCGCCCGCCCTTGGGCGTGGACAGATCGCCACGCTCCTCCAGCAGCTGCATCACGATGGCGGTCGAGGTCAGCACGAACCCCGCCCCGGCAATCACCGATGTCGCGACAGAATAGCCAAGCGCCACCCCGACCCAGGACAAGAGCGCCATGCACCCCAGCACCTGCACCAGCCCCAGCCCGAAGATGTCCTTGCGCATGGACCACAGGCGACTTGGCTGCATCTCGAGCCCGATGATGAACAGGAACATCACGACGCCAAGTTCGGCGACATGCAGCACGGTCGCGGGGTCGTCGAACATCCCGATGCCGTAGGGCCCGATCACCAGCCCCGCCGCCAGATACCCCAGCACCGAGCCAAGGCCGAGCCGCTTGAACAGCGGCACGGCGACGACCGCCGCGGTCAGCAGCACCACGACGGGAACAAGGTCGACACTGTGGGCCTCGGCCGCCATCACGCTCTCCTGCAGGACCCGCGCAGGAAACCGGATCGGCGGGCGGTCGGCAAGCCGTTGATCGCACGCAGCCCGACTTTCTGCGGGCGGTAGGGCGAACCGCCCGCGAAAGCGGCGCTATTGACCCACGGTCCGTATGCGACCTTCGACGCCCGACGGTCACCTTGCCCGTCTGCGCGATGTAGTCGATCACGTCATTGGCCATCAGGTTGCCGTTGCCGCCGTTGATCAGCACCTTGCCGCCGCCCAGCGCCGCGTAGCCGTCGCCCACCGCCCAGGATGAAATCGTTCGTCGGCAAGCGTGTAGACCTTGTCCGGGTCCAGCGGCGCGCCGCCGATCGTCACCTCGGCCACACGCGACCCGGCGGGCGCGGTCGGATCAAAGACCATCGTCGCCCCCGACAGCTGCGGGAAGCGTCCCGCCCCCTTTTCCACCTGGCTCACGCCGTTCTCGAGCGCGGCAAGGATCTGGCTGCCGGGCAGTTCGGTCAGCACCGTGGTGTTGCCGAAGGGCAGTTCCGTCAGGATGTCGCGCCGCGTGAGCACGGTCCCCGCGTCATAGGTCCGGTCGGCCCGGATACCGCCGCCGTTGGCAATGGCAAGGTCCGCCCCCGTCGCCGCCCGGATCGCGTCGGCGATCAGGTTGCCCATGCTGCTTTCCTCGCCCCGCACCACGTTGCGCCGGGAGTCGAGCGGACCCTCGGTCGTCGCCGATCTCGACATTCAGGCTCTCGTCGAGCTTCGTCTGCAACTGGTCCACCAGCGCCTGCGACTCCGGGTCGGGCGTGACGGCGGCCGTATCGATGAAGCGGAACATGGGCGTCCACGCGACGCTGCGCTCGCCGTCCTCTTCCGTCACCGTCACATGCAGGTCGAGCGGCGAGATGTAGCGCCCGTCGATCGAGGTCTCGACATAGGCCGTGATCCCGTCATAGGAGGTGCCGTAGGAATGGTCGTCACCCGACACCACCACGTCGAAGGCCTTGCTCGCGATCAGCTTCCGGTCGTTGCCCATGTCGGTCTGCACGACGCGCGATCACCAGGTCCGCCCCCTCCTCGCGCGCCTTTGTCGCCGCCGCGATGCCGGTATCCACCGTCGACAGGAATTTCAGGTCCTCCGAGCTCGACACTTCGGGCGTGGTGTCCTGCGCCAGCGGGATCAGTGCGATCTTCAGCCCCGCCATCTCCTTCACCACCACCCCGCCCAGATAGGGCAGGGGCGTGCCGTCCGCCTGGGTGATGTTGATCGCATGCCAGGGATATTTCGACGCCGCGACCTTTTCGGCGAAGTTCGCCACGCCGAAATCGAACTCGTGGTTGCCCGGCACGGCCATGTCGAAGGGCACGAGGTTCGTCAGGTCGATGGTGTTCTGCCCCTTGTCGAACCCCGACAGGATCGAGGGCGAGAGCATGTCGCCGTCGAAGAGGTACAGCGTGTTCGGATTGGCCGCGCGTTCGGCCTTCGCCACGGCGTTCAGCCGGGCAAACCCGCCCTGATCGTCCTCGCCCGCGAAATTGTAGATGTCGCCGATCCCGAGGATGGTCAGCTTCACCTCCTCGGCCATGACGGGCGCGGCTGAAAGGCCAAGGGACACGACACTGAAGGCAAACCGCATGAGTCGCATGGAACCTCTCCTTCTGGATGGAATGCACGAAGTCTGCGCCCGGCCGCCCTGCCCTGTCAAAGCGGATCGACCGCCCCGCCTGGCGCCGCGCGCCGCCGCCTGCCCATTGACCCGGCCCACGGCCATGGTGCATGACGCGGCCATGCTGATCTACAAGATCTTCCGCCGCCCCGAATGGGATGCCTTCCGCGCCGCGGGCGAGACCGAAGGCGCGCCGGTCGACCTTGCCGACGGCTACATCCACATCTCGACGGCGGCGCAGGTGGCCGAAACGGCGGCAAAACATTTCGCGACCGAAAGCGATCTGGTTCTCGTCGCACTCGATGCCGACCGGCTGGGTCCGGCCCTGAAATGGGAACCCTCGCGCGGCGGCGCGCTCTTCCCCCATCTCTACCGTCGCCTGACGCTGAAGGACGTGGTCTGGGACAAGTCGCTGCCCCTCGGCGCCACCGGCCACATCTTCCCCGAGGGCCTCTGGTGAGCCTCGTCGAGCGCGCGGGCCTTGCGCTCTCTGCACCGCCTCGATCCCGAAACGGCGCATGGCCTGTCGCTTGCGGGCGCTGCAACGCCGGCCTCGCACCTCTGCCAGGCGTGGTCACCTCGCCCCGGCTGCGGACGACGCTGGCGGGGATGGCGCTTTCCAATCCGGTCGGCCTCGCCGCCGGATACGACAAGAACGCCATCGCCCTCGGCCCGCTGTCGCGCGCGGGCTTCGGCTTTCTCGAGGTCGGCGCGGCCACCCCCCGCCCGCAGGACGGCAATCCCCGCCCGCGCCTGTGGCGCCTGACCGAGGATCGCGCCGCGATCAACCGGTTCGGCTTCAACAACGAGGGGATGGAGGCGATCCTGCCCCGTCTCGCCGCGCGCCCCCGCACCCTGCCCGTCGGCCTGAACCTCGGTGCCAACAAGGACAGCGCCGACCGCGCCGCCGACTTCGCCCGCGTGCTGTCCTTCTGCGGGCCGCAGGTGGACTTCGCGACCGTCAACGTCTCGTCCCCCAACACCGAGAAACTGCGCGAATTGCAGGGCCGCGCGGCACTCTCCGCGCTGCTCGCGGGGGTGATGGAGGCGCGGGCAGCGCTTGCCCGGCCGATCCCGGTCTTCCTGAAGATCGCGCCCGACCTGACCGACGACGAACTGGCCGAGATCGCCGAGGTCGCGCTGGCCTCGGGCCTTGCCGGGATCGTCGCCACCAACACCACGCTCTCGCGCGAGGGGCTGCGAAGTGCCGCGCGAGATCAGGCGGGCGGTCTCTCCGGCACGCCCTTGTTCGAGCGCTCGACCCGTGTGCTGGCGAAGCTCTCGAAACTGACCGAGGGCCGCCTTCCCCTGATCGGCGTGGGCGGCGTCGGCTCGGCCGAGCAGGCTTATGCCAAGATCCGCGCGGGTGCCTCGGCGGTGCAGCTTTACACCGCGATGGTCTACGAGGGCATCTCGCTTCCCGCCCGCATTACCCGTGGGCTGGACGCACTTCTTGCGCGCGATGGGTTCTCCAAGGTGGCGGACGCTGTGGGAACAGGGCGCGGCGACTGGCTCTGAACCGCCCAGCTTCCATTTTCTGTTCACAAGTATCCCACGGGGGTGCGGGGGTGTGAAACCCCCGCTTCAACGCGCAAACCCGGTGCTACGCCGCCCGCCGCGCGGCGGTGACGGCCAGCGGAAACACCTTCGCCGGGTTCAGCAGCCATTTCGGATCGAACACATCCTTCACCCGCAGCTGCGCCTCCATGTCGGCCTGCGAGAACTGCACGCCCATCAGGTCGCGCTTCTCGATCCCCACGCCATGCTCGCCGGTCAGGCAGCCGCCCACCTCGACGCACAGCGTCAGGATCGCGGCACCGAAGGCTTCGCAGCGCTCCAGGTCGCCCGGCTTGTTGGCGTCGAACAGGATCAGCGGGTGCATGTTGCCGTCGCCGGCGTGGAAGACATTGGCCACGTCCAGCCCATACTCGGCACTCATCTCGCGAGATCCGGCGCAGCACGAAGGGCAGCGACGAGACCGGGATCGTCCCGTCGAGGCACATGTAGTCGTTGATCTGCCCCATCGCGCCGAAGGCCGACTTGCGGCCCAGCCAGATGCGCTTGCTCTCCTCCTCGCTGCGGCTTTCGCGGAACTCGACGGGATCGTGGCGCATGGCGATGTCGCGGATCAGGCCAAGCTGGTCGTCGATCTCGCCGGGCGAGCCCTCGACCTCGACGATCAGCAGCGCCTCGCACATCGGATAGCCCGCCTTGGCGAAGGCCTCGCAGGCCTCGATGCAGGGGCGGTCCATGAATTCGATGGCCACGGGCAGGATGCCCGCCTTGATGATGTCGCTGACGCAGGCGCCTGCAACTTCGTTCGAGGAGAAACCGATCAGCACCGGGCGCGCGCCTTCGGGCTTGGGCAGGATGCGCAGGGTCGCTTCGGTCACCACGCCCAACTGCCCCTCGGACCCGCAGATCACGCCCAGCAGGTCGAGCCCGCCCGCGTCCATCCACGGCCCGCCGACTTCCACCACCGTGCCGTCCATCTGCACCAGCGTGACGCCCAGCAGGTTGTTGGTGGTCACCCCGTATTTCAGGCAATGCGCCCCGCCCGAATTCATCGCGATGTTGCCCGGCGATGGCGCAGGCCAGCTGGCTGGACGGATCGGGCGCATAGAAGAAGCCGTCGCTCTCTACCGCCCCCGTCACGCTCAGGTTCGTCCGCCCCGACTGCACCCGGATGAAACGGTTGTCGTAATCCGTCTCGATGCACCGCGTTCATCCGCGCCACGCCCAGGATCACGCTGTCCGCCGTGGGCAGCGCCCCCCCGGCCAGCGAGGTGCCCGAGCCGCGCGGCACGACCGGCACACCTTCCTCATGGCAGATGCGCAGCACGGCCGAGACCTCGGCGGTGGAGCGCGGCAGCACGGCCGCGAGCGGCGGGCAGCGATAGGCGGTCAGCCCGTCGCATTCATAGGCCCGCGTCTCGGCCGGATCATGGATCACCGCGTCGGCAGGCAGCACGGCCAGCAGCCGCTCGACGATGCGCGCCTTGCGGTCGAGCACGGACGCATCCGGTACGGGCATCTGCATCGTCGCTCTCCCTGTCGGACCACAGTCCAGAGGTAGTCCGAAACACGCCCTCTGGCAAGAAAACCGCCGCCCCGCTAGGGTTTCGCTGATGATGGACATGGCCGCCCTCGCCGCTGCCTTCACCCACGCCGACATCGCGGCGCTGGTGCTGGTTGCCGTTGCATGGCTCGGCACGGACTGGCTGATCGAGTATCCGCCAAAGTCCTACCCCTCGGTCACCTTCCTGATGCAGCACTACCGGCGCGAGTGGATGCAGCAGATGGTGACGCGCCAGCCGCGCATCTTCGACGCGCAGATCGTCGACAGCCTGCGTCAGGGCACCGCCTTCTTCGCCTCGACCTGCATGATCGCGCTTGGCGGCGGCGCGGCGATCATGGCAAACCCCACGCTGCATCGCCGACGTGACCGCCGACATCTCGCCCCTTGCCCGCACCGACGGGCTGGAACTGCGGGTGCTTCTGGTGCTGCTGTTTCTCGCGGACGCGCTGCTGAAATTCATCTGGTCGAACCGGCTCTTCGGCTATTGCGCGGTGCTGATGGCCTCGGTCCCGAACGACGTGGACGATCCGCGCGCCTTTCGCCGGGCCACCCAGACGGCCGAGGTCAACATCACCGCCGCCCGCAGCTTCAACCGCGGCCTGCGCTCGGTCTATTTCGCGCTCTCGGCGCTGGCCTGGCTGCTTGGGGCGGTGCCCCTGATGGTGGCGACAGTCGTCTGCACCGGCGTGCTTCTGCGGCGCGAATTCGCCTCGGTCTCGCGCAGGGTGATCCTCGACCGGGGAGAGTGAAGCCGGGGGCTGCCAACTGGCGCAGACGTACGTGCGACATCGCTCATTCTGGGCACCCGGCCCGATCAGCGGACCCTGCAGTGCAGGGTCCGCCGGGCCGTTGCCAGAGCGCGCAAGCGCGTTGGCAAGGGGCTCTCCACAGACATGACGCTGCCAATCCGTTCGCGCCTGACTGGGCTGGCGCGGCAACGCGCCTGCCAAGGGGCAGGCAGGCGCGGACGGATTTGTCGCGGGACAAATCCGTCAAGAAACAGAAGGTTGCTACAATCGGGGACAGCCCGGGACTTGACCGCTAAACCCCCTACCGCCGCCCTTCCCTCAACCAGGCCGCCACCGCCAAGAGCGAGGCGAGCAGCAACAACGCCCAGGCCGGCAGCAGGGGCGAGATGCTCACGTCCTGCGTCACATAGGCGTTGCGCGGGGTGATCCCGATCCAGCCGCGGCCCGCGGCCACCCGGCCCTCGCGCACCGCCCGCACATCCGGCGCACCCTCTTCCAGCCGCAGGAAGCCGCCCTGCGTCGCCTCGGTCACCGGCGCCAGCACCGTATCGCTGGCAATCGTCTGCTCGAACTCGCGCGGGGCCGAGGGGCCAACCGCGACCACCGCCGTCAGGTCGCCCTGCGCCAGCCGGTACAGCCCCATGTCCGGCGCCTCCCATTCCAGCCTCGTAGCGGCCCGGCCCGGCCTCGGGCAAGGTCACCACCGTCTCGGTCCCGTCCGGCCCGGTGATGGTCAGCTCGCCCGGCGGCGTCGCCGATGGTGCGGCGGGTGATCGTCAGCGTCTGCGCCCTGCGCGGTCGGCGGTCAGCGCCTCTTCCTCCAGCTCCGGTTCCTTCAGCATCCAGTGCGCCAGCCGCCGCAGCAGTTCCAGCTGCGGCCCGCCGCCTTCGTAGCCGCGGCCCCAGAGCCAGGCGTGGTCCGAGGCGAGCACCGCGACGCGCCCCTCGCCCACCCGGTCCAGCACCAGCAGCGGGCGGTCCCCCGGCCCCGTCCATCACCACCTGCCCGCCCGTCGCCTCGACCTCGATCATGCGGAACCAGCGGCCCCAGCGCCCGCCTTCGCCGGCGCCGTCGGGCACGTCGTCCAGCCCCTCCGTCACCGGATGGCGGCGGCCCAGGTCGGTCATCGCGGGCAGGAAGCCTTCCTCGACCACCCGGCGCCGTGGGGGCGACCGGCAGGATCTCGGCCAGGGGCGAGCGGTAGAGGCTGTCCACCGTCCCGAACTCCGGCCCCGCCGCCACCAGGACCGTGCCGCCGTCGCTGCACATACTGGACCACGTTCTCGAGGTAGGACATCGGCAGGATGCCCCGCATGCCGGTAGCGGTCGAAGATGATCAGGTCGAATTCCTCGATCTTCTCGACGAACAGCTCGCGCGTCGGGAAGGCGATCAGCGACAGTTCCGTCACCGGCACGCCGTCCTGCTTTTCCGGCGGGCGCAGGATGGTGAAATGGACAAGGTCCACCGCTCGCATCGGACTTCAGCAGGTTGCGCCAGACCCGTTCGCCCGCATGCGGCTCGCCCGAGACCAGCAGCACGCGCAGCCGGTCGCGCACGCCGTTGATCTGGACGACGGCGGCATTGTTGCGGTCGGTCAGTTCGCCCTCGGCGGTCGGCGACGCTGAACTGCAGCACGTTCATCCCGCCATGCGGCAGGGTCACCGGCAGTTCCAGGTCCTCGCCGACGGGCACGGTGAACAGCCTGCGGCTCGCCCCGTCGACCGCGATCGACAGGTCCACGGCATCGCCCAGCCCGGACGGGACCGCGCCCTCGTCGTCGATCCGCAGGGTCAGCGTGCACCTCCTCGCCCATGATCGCGAAGGCCGGGGCGTTGCTTGACGATCAGCCGGCGGTCCCAGTCGCTCTGCGCGGCCGGTCAGCAGCACGTGCAGCGGCGCGGGCAGGTTGGGCGCCAGGCCCAGGTCATGCACCTGCCCGTCGGTGATCAGGATCGCCCCGGCCACCCGCGCGCGCGGCTCTTCGGCCAGCGCCTCGGACAGCGCGGTCATCAGCAGCGTGCCGGCATCGCCCTCGCCGTCGCCCACGCGACCGACGCGCAGTTCGGTGTTCGGGCATCGCCGCAACCTCGGCCTCGACCGCGGCCAGCGCCGCCTCGGTCTGCGCGGGGCGGTCGCCGATGCGCTGGCTGGCGCTTTCGTCGACGACAGGCCATCACGATGTCGCGTCAGCGGCGCGCGGTCTTCCTCCTGCAGGGACGGGTTCGCCAGCGCCAGCAGCAGCACCGCGCGCCGCAAGCCCGCGCAGCCACCAGCCGCGCCAGCCCGCGCCACAGCGCCACGCACGATCGCCACGGCGGCCAGCGCCGCCGCGCCATAGAGCAGCGGCCAGGGCAGCAGCGGGTCGAAGACGAGCGATCCGGTCATTGCCCCAGCCTTTCCAGCAGCGCAGGCACATGGACCTGGTCGGATTTGTAGTTGCCGGTCAGCACATGCATGATCAGGTTGACGCCGAAGCGATAGGCAATCTCGCGCTGCCGCTCACCGCGCAAAGCCGCGCCCGACCGGATAGCAGCGGCACGCCGTTCGTCATCCACCGCCCAGGCCGCGGCCCAGTCATTGCCGCCGATCACCACCGGCGTCACCCCGTCGTTCAGGTTGCGGAACGGCATCCCCTCCACCTGTTCGGCATCCGGCGGGGCGGCTTCGACCCAGATCGCGCGGCCCTGATGGCGCCCGGGGAAATCCTGCAGCAGATAGAAGGTGCGGGTCAGCACATGGTCCGCCGGCATCGGCTCCAGCGGCGGAATGTCGAGCGCGAGCGCAATCACCTGCAAGCGCCGCCCTTCGGGCGTCGTGCCGCCGAAATCCGGCGACATCGGCGTCGCGCGTGTCGAACAGGATCATGCCCGCCGGTGCGCAGATACCGGTTCAGCTTGGCATAGGCCTCGGCCGAGGGATGCGGCTGCGTCGCCGTGATCGGCCAGTAGAGGAAGGGGAAGAACGCCAGCTCGTCGCGTTCGAGATCGACGCCGATCGGCGTCTTCGGCTCGATCGAGGTGCGCTCGGCACAGCTTCTGGCCAAGCCCGAGCAGGCCGGCCTCGGCCAGCTCGTCGACCTGCGCGTCGCCGGTCAGCACATGGGCCAGCACCACCGCCGTCGTCGCCTCCAGCGCAAGGCCGTCATCCGGCAGCGGCGTCCTGCGCCGCGGGCCTCCGGCGCGGCCAGCACCAGCGCCAGCGCCAGCACCGCCGCAGCACCGCCGCGCGCCGCGCAAGCCGCCCGGTCAGCCAGCAGCGAGGCGAGGATATCGACCAGCAGCAGCGCCAGCGCCCCGGCCAGGAAAGCGCCCTTCAGCGCCTGTTCCGCGCGTCACCTCCAGCCCTTCGACCGGCACGTCGGCGGGCCAGGCGGCGGGCGCAAGCACCGTCTCCGGCCCGATCACGTTCAGCGCGACGCGCCGGTCCGCCCCGGCATAAAGCCCCGGCGGCAGGTCCGGTCCGGGCCCGCCGGCAATCGCCTCGGCCAGCCGTTCGCCCGGAACGCCCGCGCACGCTCGCCCGCGTCGGCGACCGCGCCAAAGGCGTCCAGCACCACCTCGGGCACCCAGGTCTGGCCCGCCAGATCCGCCGCCTCCGGCGCGGCGGGCCGGGTCGAGACGGCCAGCCGCTCCAGCATCTGCACGAACAGGCCCGAGAGCGGCAGCGTCGACCATTCGGCGTTCGCGGTCACATGGAACAGCACCACCTGCCCCTGCCCCACCGCCTTGCGCGTCACCAGCGGCGTGCCGTCGTCCAGCGCGGCGATGGTGCGTTCGGCAAGGTCCGGGTCGGGCTGCGCCAGGACCTGCGCGCGTCACGGTCACATCGTCGGGCACCGCCAGCCCGTAGAACGGCGAGCCTTCGGCGAAGGGCGCCAGCGCCTTCGGCTCGCCCCAGCTCATCGCGCCGCCGACCGCCCGGCCGCCCTCGCGCAGGCGCACCGGCATCAGCGGGTCCTCGGTCGCCCGGCTGACATCGCTTGCCGCCAGCCGCGGCCCGGCGAAGCGCAGCAGCAGCCCGCCCTTGTCGAGCCAGTCCAGCAGCGCCGTCGGTCTCGGTCGGCGACAGGCGCGCCACGTCGGCCAGGACGATCACATCGGGGTGGCCAGCAGCACATCGTCCAGCGTGCCGTCGATCAGGTCGGCCACCGGCGCCAGCGCCTGCCGCAGGTAGTGCGTGGGCGACAGAAGCTGCAGCCCCTCGGCATCGCGCCGACCCGCGATCAGCGCGACCTTGCGCCGCTTCAGGCTGTCGTCGGTCAGGCTGACCGCCCCGGCCGAACGCGACGCCCTCAATCTCGAACCGGGTGCATGCGGTTGCGCAGTTCGGGCGGCAGCGACAGCGCCGCCTCGGCCTCGGTCTCGCCCGCGGCGAAGCGACAGCGTGACCCGCGCCAGTTCGCGCTCGATCCCGGCCGGGTCGGGCCCGCGCGCCGACACCTCGACTGCACCGCATCGCCCGCGACGGGCCGCACCAGGCCGACCTTCACCACGCCGTCCTCGAACACCGGCGGGCGCAGGGCCAGCAACCGGGCGCGGGCTTTCGAACACCGTCACCGCGCCCTTCGCCTGCAAGGCGGCCAGCAGCACGTCGCGGCCCGGATGGTCCAGCCCGTCCGACAGCCAGAAGCTGTCGAACCCGCCTTCGGGCAGCGCCGCGGCCCAGTCGGCCAGCGCCGTCGGCGCCCAGGGCTGCGGCTCAAGCGCGCCGAGCCGCCCGGCCCAGGCATCCGCCGCCTGGAACTCCGGCGGCCTCGGCCCGGTCGGTCAGCCGCACCACGGCGACCGGCGCGCCCCGCGCGCCCCGCATCCTCGACCAGCGCCGCCGCCCGGTCGATCCGGCGCGGCCAGTCGCGCGCATCGGCCCAGCCGCCATCCATCAGCGATCAGCAGCGGCCCGGTGCCCGGCTGCGCGCTCCTGCGGGTTCAGGACCGGCCCGGCAAAGGCGATGATCGCCGCCGCCACCGCCAGCATCCGCAGCAGCAGCAGCCACCACGGCGTCTTGTCCGTCTCGGTCTCGTCGTCCTTCAGGCCCAGCAGCAGCGCCACGCCGGGAAACCGCCGCCGGATCGGCGCGGGCGGCACGGCGCGCAGGAGGAGCCACAGGATCGGCAACGCGATCAGCCCCAGCAGCAGCCAGGGCACGGTGAAGCCGATGGGGCCGATCATCCACATCAGCGGCCCCGCTCCAGCGCGCGGTAAAGCCACAGCAGCGCCGCCTGCGCCGCTGTCGCCGGTGTGGTGCGTCGTGAACATGCCAGCCCGACGGCGCGGGCCAGCGTCGCCAGCCGGTCCTTCCGTTCGGCCAGCCGCGCCAGGTAGCGGCCGCGCAGGTCGCCCGCGCGCAGCGTTTCATGCCGCAGCGCTGCCGCCCATGCATTCAAAGATCGTCCGCCCGTCGAAGGGAAACTCCTCCTCCGCCGGGTCCAGCACCTGAAGGATCGCGCCCGCGCACGCCCCGGTCCGACGGCCTGCGCCAGCGCCGCCTCGACCGCCGACAGATCGCCGAGGAAATCCGACAGGAACACCGCCGCGCCCATGCGCCACCATGCCCGTCGCGTCGGGCGCGCCGTAGTCGTCGCCGCGCCCTCGCCCGCCAGCGCCAGCGCCAGCCGGTCAGACCTGCGCCCGGCCCGCGCGCGGCGGATGCGCATCGCCCGACAGCCCCACCCGTTCGCCCCCGCGCAGCAGCAGCACGGCCAGCGCCAGCCCCAGAAGCCGCGCCCGGTCGCGCCTTGGGCGCGCGCGCCTTGTCGCCCGAAAACGCCATCGACCGCGACGGATCGACCCAGAGCGTCACCGACTGCGCCGCCTGCCATTCGCGTTCGCGCACGAAATGCGCGTCCGACCGGGCCGAGCGCCGCCAGTCGATCATCCGCGCCGAATCGCCCGGCATGCGCGGGGCGGTACTGCCAGAACTCGTCGCCCATGCCCGCGCGCCGCCGCCCGTGATCGCCCAGGATCACGGTCGCCGCCAGATGCTCTGCCTCCGCCAGCAGCGGCGGCAGCGACTGACCCAGCGTTTCGGCTCGGCGCGCAGGCCGGGCGCGATGGTCACGCGGCGGCCTCGAGGCCCGTCTGGCGCGCGACGACGCCGTCGATCACGCCGGCCAGATCCTCGCCCCGCGCGCGGGCGGCAAAGGTCAGCGCCATCCGGTGGATCAGCACCGGCCGCGCCAGCGCCGCGCACGTCATCGGCGATCGGGCACGAGCCGCCCGTCCAGCAGCGCCCGCGCCCGCACCGTCAGCATCAGCGCCTGCGCCGCGCGCGGCCCCGGGCCCCAGCTCAGCACATCGGCCAGCGCCGCGCCCTCCGGCTCGCCGGGGCGGCAGGCGCGCACGAGGTCGAGGATCATCTCGACCACCTGCTCGCCCACCGGCATCCGCCGCAGCACCGACTTGCGCCGCGATCAGCTCCTCGGCGGTGAAGACCTGATGCGACCTGCGCCTCTTCCGCGCCCGTGGTGGCGATCAGGATGTCGCGCTCGGTCGCGCGGTCGGGATAGTCCACGTCGACCTGCACGAGGAAGCGGTCCAGCTGCGCCTCGGGCAGCGGATAGGTGCCTTCCTGCTCGATCGGGTTCTGCGTGGCCAGCACATGGAAGGGCCGGCCCAGCGGGCGGTGCTGGCCCGCGATGGTCACTTCCCGCTCCTGCATCGCCTGCAACAGCGCGGACTGGGTGCGCGGGCTAGGCGCGGTTGATCTCGTCGGCCATCAGAAGCTGGCAGAAGATCGGCCCCTCGATGAAGCGGAAGGCGCGCCCGCCGCCGTCGGTCGGTGTCCAGCACTTCGGACCCCAGGATATCGGCCGGCATCAGGTCGGGCGTGAACTGGATGCGGTTGCCCTTCAGGCCCATCACGGTGCGACAGCGTATCGACCAGCCGGGTCTTGCCCAGGCCCGGCAGGCCCACCAGCAGCGCATGGCCGCCGCAGAGCATGGCGGCAAGCACAAGGTCCACCACCTTCTCCTGCCCGATGAAGCGCCGGTTGATGCTGGCCTTCGCCTCGGCCAGCCGCCGCGCCCAGCGCCTCGATCTCGGCCACAAGTGCCTGCGGCGTCGGCCATGACAATCGTCCTTTCAGGTTACATCCAGCATCAGACCAAACTATCCTGCCGGCACAAATGGCAAAAAGCATGAGCGGACAAATGATCGTGAAACCGACCGCCGAAAGCGTGATGGCCTCGGTTCAGGCGGCGACGAAGCAGAAAGGCCCGCCGCCCGTGCATCTGTGGAACCCGCCCTTCTGCGGCGACATCGACATGCGCATCGCCCGCGACGGCACGTGGTTCTACCTGGGCACGCCCATCGGGCGGCCCGGCCTGGTGAAGCTGTTCTCCTCGATCCTGCAAGCGCGAGGGGGATGCCTATTTCCTCGTCACCCCGGTCGAGAAGGTCGGGATCACGGTCGACGACGCGCCCTTCGTCGCCATCGACTTCGAGGTGGAGGGCGACGGGCGAGGCGCAGATGCTGCACTTTCGTGACGCAGGTCGAGGATCGCGTGGCGGCCGGGCCGGACCACCCGATCCGGGTCGCGCGCGACGCCGAAACCGGCGAGCCTTCGCCCTACATCCTGATCCGCGCGAACCTCGAGGCGCTGATCGACCGCAAGTCCTTCTACCGGCTGGTCGAGATCGGCAGCCACGCGCCGCACGAGGGCAAAAGCTGGTTCGGCCTCTGGTCCCAGGGGTCTTCTTCCCGGTCATCCCGTCCGCCGAGCTGCCCTGAACGCCCTGCCCCCCAGAACGCCCGCCCCCTTGTCCCTCCGGCCCGTATCGCTATCATCGCGGCCAAATTCACCGCTGCCGCCAAGGATCCCGCTCATGCCCATCGACGCCCCGGAAACCGAAGTGGTCACGACCTGGAAGGTGGCCTGCGACGGCGGCGAGGGCGCGCTTGGCCATCCGCGCGTCTGGCTCGTCATCCCCGAGGATCGCGGCTGGGTCGAATGCGGCTATTGCGACAAGCGCTACGTCCACGCCAGCGTCGCGAACCCCGAGGTCAAGGGCTAGCCCTGCCGCCGCGACAGACCGAGGACCAGGCCGACAATCGCCCCGAGAACGGCACCCGCGGGCGTGAAGAAGAACACCACGCCCATGGCTGCGGCCCCCTCCCGCTGCGAAACACCTCCATAGGTCAGCCACAGCAGGCCGGTCCCGAAGGCGAGCGCGCCACCGAGCACGAACCCGCCCAAGGTCCAGAGAACCGTCTTCATGCCCGCTTCCCCCAGCGCTTGCGCAAGGCGATCCTGCGACAGGCCACCGACGGGTGGCAAGCCCCGCCCGATCGTGGCAATACTGCGCGTCGGAACGGGCGGGGAGCGTGAGCGATGAGCGGATTCGGCAAGGGCAACCATCTGCACCTGATCGACGGATCGGCCTACATCTTCCGCGCCTACCACGCGCTGCCGCCGCTGACGCGCAAGTCCGACGGGCTGCCCATCGGCGCCGTCGCGGGCTTCTGCAACATGCTGTTCCGCTATGTCGAGAACAACAAGAAGGGCGACACGCCCACCCATGTGGCGGTGATCTTCGACCATTCGGCGACGACCTTCCGCAACGAGATCTACCCGGCCTACAAGGCCAACCGCCCTGAACTGCCCGAAGACCTGCGCCCGCAATTCCCGCTGACCCGCGAGGCGACGCGCGCCTTCAACGTGGCCTGCATCGAGACGGAGGGGTTCGAGGCCGACGACATCATCGCGACGCTCGCCTGCAAGGCGCGCGAGGCGGGCGGGCGGGTGACGATCATCTCGTCCGACAAGGACCTGATGCAGCTTGTGGGCGACGGGGTCGAGATGCTCGACCCGATGAAGAACAAGCCCATCGGCGTGGCCGAGGTTGAAGAGAAGTTCGGCGTGAAGCCCGATCGCGTGGTGGACGTGCAGGCCCTGGCGGGCGACAGCGTCGACAACGTGCCCGGCGCGCCCGGCATCGGCATCAAGACCGCCGCGCTGCTGATCCAGGAATACGGCGACCTCGAGACGCTGCTGGAGCGTGCCGGCGAGATCAAGCAGGAGAAGCGCCGCCAGACGCTGATCGACCATGCCGAGCAGATCCGCATCTCCAAGCGCCTCGTCCAGCTTGACTGCGACACGCCGCTGGAGTTCGGGATGGACGCGCTCGAAGTGAAGGAGCCGGACCCCGAGGCGCTGTTGGGCTTCCTCAACGCGATGGAGTTCCGCACGCTGACCAAGCGCGTGGCCGAAAGCCTGAAGGTGCCCTATGCGCCTCCTGCCGAGGGGCTGCCGGTCCCGGTTGTCGATGACGCCGCCCCTGTGCTGCATGTCACCGCCGAGCCCTTCGACCATGGCCGCTACGAGGCCGTGCGCGACGAGGCGGCTCTTGCCCGCTGGATCGCGCTGATCCGCGAGCGCGGCCATGTCGCCTTCGACACCGAGACGACCAGCCTGGACGAGATGCGCGCCGATCTCGTCGGCATCTCGCTTTGCGTCGAGGCGGGCCATGCCTGCTACATCCCGCTGGGCCACAAGCAGGGCGGCGGCGACCTGTTCGGCTCGTCCGATCTGGTGGCCGGGCAGATTCCCATGCAGCGGGCGCTGGACGCTGCTGAAGCCCGTCCTGGAAGACCCGGCGATCCTCAAGATCGGGCAGAACATGAAGTACGACGCCAAGATCATGGCGCGTCACGGCATCCATGTCGCCCCGATCGACGACACGATGCTGATGTCCTACGCGATGCAGGCCGGGCTGAACATGCACGGCATGGACACGCTGTCCGAGAAGTACCTCGGCCACACGCCCATCCCGATCAAGTCGCTGCTCGGCACCGGCAAGTCGCAGGTCACCTTCGACCGCGTCGCCGGTGGAAGAGGCGGTGAAGTATGCCGCCGAGGATGCCGACGTGACGCTGCGCCTCTGGCGCGCGTTCAAGCCGCAACTGCATCGTCGCGCGCGTCACGACCGTCTACGAGACGCTGGAACGCCCCTTGTCCCCGTGCTGGCCGAGATGGAGATGGCGGGCGTGCAGGTGGATCGCGACACGCTGCAGCCGCATGTCGAACGCCTTCGCCCAGAAGATGGCGGGGCTGGAGGCATGAGATCCACGAGCTTGCGGGCGAGACGTTCAACGTGGGCAGTCCCAAGCAACTGGGCGAGATCCTGTTCGACAAGATGAGCCTGCCCGGCGGCGAGAAGGGCAAGACCGGCGCCTATGCGACCGGCGCCGACGTGCTGGAAGACCTGGCCGCCGAAGGGCACGACCTGCCCGCCCGCGTGCTGGACTGGCGGCAGCTCGTCGAAGCTGAAATCGACCTACACCGATGCGCTGCAAGACCACATCAACCCCGAGACGGGGCGCGTCCACACCTCCTACTCCATCACCGGGCGCGGTCACCGGGCGCCTCGCCTCGACCGACCCGAACCTGCAGAACATCCCGATCCGCACCGAGGAAGGCCGCCGCATCCGCGAGGCCTTCGTGGCACCCAGGGGCCGCGTGCTGGTCAGCCTCGACTACAGCCAGATCGAGCTGCGCATCCTCGCCCATGTGGCCGACATCCCGGCGCTGAAACAGGCCTTCCGCGACGGCATCGACATCCACGCGATGACCGCCTCGGAAATGTTCAACGTGCCGCTCGACCAGATGACGCCCGAGATCCGCCGCCAGGCCAAGGCGATCAACTTCGGCGTCATCTACGGCATTTCGGGCTTCGGCCTTGCCCGCAACCTGCGCATCCCGCGCGCCGACGCGCAGGGCTTCATCGACCGCTATTTCGAGCGCTTCCCCGGCATCAAGGGCTACATGGACGCGACCGTCGCCTTCGCGCGCAAGACGGGCTACGTCCAGACGCTGTTCGGGCGCAAGATCCACACGCCCGAGATCAACGCCAAGGGCCCGACCGCCGGCTTCGCCCGCCGCGCCGCGATCAACGCGCCGATCCAGGGCACGGCGGCCGACGTGATCCGCCGCGCGATGATCCGGATGCCGCAGGCCATCGCGGACCTGCCGGCGAAGATGCTGCTGCAGGTCCATGACGAACTGCTGTTCGAGGTGGACGAGGACGCGGCCGACACCCTCGCCGCCCGCGCGAAAGAGGTGATGGAGGGCGCGGCGCATCCGGCGGTGCACCTGACCGTGCCGCTGACGGTCGAGGCCGGAAAGGGCGCGACATGGGCGGCGGCTCACTGAGATGAACGTCGCCGCCTTCCTTGCTGCCCCGCCTGCGGTCATCGTCCATGCCTCGGCGGCGCTCGCGGCGCTGATCCTCGGCATGGTTCAGTTGCTTGCACCCAAGGGCAGCGCTGCCCCACCGCGCGATCGGCTATGTCTGGATCGGACTTATGGCCACGGTCATCGTCACTTCGTTCCTGATGATCGGTGACTGCGGGACGGGCGGGCTCGGCCCGATCCATGTGCTGTCGGTGGTGACCGCCTTCGGGCTCGCGGGCCTTTGGCGCCACGCCCGCTCTGGCGATGTCCGCGCCCATCGGTCGGACGCTCTGTGGTTGTTCGGGGCGGCGCTGGTCGGAGCGGGGCTGTTCACGCTGACCCCCGGGCGGCTGATGCACGACGTCGCCTTCGGCACACAGGAGGTGCAGTATGGCTGCGGCTGACGCGCCCATCAGCGACTGGCGCGGGCTGAAGGCGCTGGCCCTGTCGCTGGACCTGCCGCAGATCACCGAGGCGCACCCCTGGGGGCACGAGGTGTTGAAAGCGCACGGGAAGTTGTGGTGCTACTGGGGGGCCATGGCAGACGGCGCCGTGTTCCGCGCCGACAAGGCCGAGCGCGAAATGCTGATGGCGGCCGACCCCGAAACCTTCTTCCTCCACCCCCACTACGCCCCGCACAACCTCGTCCTCGTCCGCCCCGGCCGGATCGACCGCGGCTGGGCCAGGGCGCGCCTGATCCGCGACTGGCGCGAGCTCGCTCCGAAGCGCTGGCTCAAGGCCTGGGATGATGCGCAGGGCAGGCCTGATGGGTGCAGCCGACAACGCGCCGATCCTGACCATCCGCTCGCGCGCCGAGCTGCGTGCCTGGCTGAGCGAGCACCACACCGAGAAGGGGCCGGTCTGGCTCGCCAGCTTCAAGAAGCACCACCCCGACTACCTGCCCTACGAGCCGGTGGTCGAGGAATTGCTCTGCTGGGGCTGGATCGACAGCGTGACCCGCGCACTCGACGCCGACCGCTCGATGATCCTGATCGCGCCGCGCAACCCGAAATCGGCCTGGTCGGCGATCAACAAGGCGCATGTCGAACGCGCCCGGGCAAGCGGCGCGATGACCCCGGCGGGCGAGGCCAAGATCGCCGCCGCACTGGCGAACGGGCAATGGAGCTTCCTCGATGACGTGGAGCGGCTGGAGGTGCCGGGCGATCTCGCCGCCGCCCTCGGGTCATTGCGTGACGGCTGGGAAGGCGTGGCCCCGCTCGGTCAAGCGCGGCACGCTGGAATGGATCAAGACGGCAAAGACCCCCGCCACTCGGGCGAAACGCATCGCCGACGTGTCCGACAGCCTGAGGCGGGGCTGCGACCCTCGCCGTTTCGACGTTGAAAGCGGGGCCAGATTCCTTCGCAGGAATTTGGCAAAACTCTTCGAAGAGTTTTGCGTCCTACACTCGGTCGATGCGCACCTGATAGCAGTTGTTCCGCGCCGAGCGGACATGCACATAGGCCACCCGCGCATCCGCCAACCGCGCCTCCGCCTCCGTCGGCGATCCGCCCGGTCGGCACCACTGCGCCGGTGCCATAGACGATCCGGTGCTCGGGCAGAATACCCTCGGACGATGTATTCCGGCGAGGCGAGCACCTCGGGCAGCGCGTCGGACGGCTGCGGCGCATGGCAGCGCTCGGCATCGGCGCAGAGGAAGATCGGGCCCAGTTCGGCATAGGGCTGGGGCGCGGGAAAAGGCCGGTGGGCGAGGATCAGCATCCCCTCGCCTTCAGGGATGTTCTTCAGGCAATGGCGGCAGGGCGTGCCCGGACCGTCCGAGACCGCCCGCTCGGGCGTCTGGCCGTTGGCATCGGGGCCGCCTGCCTGGTAGCGGCGGACGATGTCGGTGGGCAAGGGGATGAACGCGATGGACATGGGCAACCTCCATTGGGATGCCCCCCTTCTAGGTCTCGCACGCCCAGGTCCGCGACCCGATCCTTGCGGTTTCGCCGCCTCAGGGCAGCAGCCGCCCCATGTTGCGGCCACCGAGAATGTGGAGGTGGTAGTGCGGCACTTCCTGATTGCTGTCCGGCCCGGCATTGGCGATCGCGCGATAGCCCTCGCCGCCCTCGCCGGGGCTGACGCCGAGCATGGCGCAGACGCTGGCCGCCGTGCGGTGGAAGTCGACCAGTTCCTCGGGCGAGGCTTCCGCAGCGAAATGGTCGAAGGTCACGTACCTGCCCTTGGGGATCACCAGCACATGGTGGGGCGCATGCGGGCGGATGTCGTGGAAGGCGAGTGTATGCTCGGTCTCCAGCACGGTCTTGTTGGGAATCTCACCGCGCAGGATTCGGGCAAAGATGTTCTGGTCGTCGTATTCATAGGGCATGGGTCTCAGTCCACGAAGAGGTGCTCGGTCGCCGCGATCTCGCGCGCCGTCTCGGGCGGGATATCAAGAAACTCGGCCAGCGGCACGGTATTTTCGGCCAGGCTCGCGGATTGCCGGATGCGGTAGAACCCCTCGAAGCCCGCGTCGCGCAGCCGGTCGCTCTCGAACGTCACATCATAGCGGATCGTGGGCAGCAGCCGGTCCAGCGTCTCGCTGCGGGGTCGCCTCGCCCGCCAGCCCGACGCGGCGGGCGTGGCCGATCAGGTAATCGTCCGTGAAGTCGCACTCGATCTCCAGCATCCGCGTCTTCGAGCGATCCGAGTAGAAATCCTGCATCAGGTCCACGTTCGCGGGGTCGATGCACAGGATCAGGCGGTCGGTCTGCCAATAGTCGAACAGCATCCGCACCAGCGCCCGGCGGTGCCGTGTGCGCTTTTCCAGAGTGGTCTGGATGCCGCCCAGATCCGGCAGCGCGGTGGCCTCCTCGTTGAACAGGTAATCGAGGGCGGGGATGTTCGTCACCTGCCGGGCCCGCTCTACCAGGCGCTTGGCAACGTGCCATTTCTTGCAGGTGACGATCATCAGCGTCCGCTCGCGCCCCAGCGTCGCTTCCGTCTCCCAGAACCGGGGGGCGAAGCGCCGCCCGACACGGCCCCGGCCCGGTCAGGAAGCGGTAGAGGCTGCGCCCCTCGTTCGAGATCGGGAAGTCGCACTCCTGTAGCTGCGTAGAGATCGCCGAGCCGACGCTTCAGCTCCTTCGCATCGGGCGAGATCTTGCGGGCAAAGAGGAAATCCTGGCTCAAGAGCAGGTCATACTGGTCGTTGTAGAAACTGACCGGCATGCCGTAGTCCGAGAAGATCAGGAAGGTCAGCGTCCGGCTGTCGATCTCGTGCCTCCGGCACCAGGTGGCGCACCAGCGTCTGGAAGAATGTCTCGTCCGGGATCCAGGTATGTCGGAAGAACCGCGCCACGTCGGGGCGCTTGTCGAGGAATCCCAGCACCGCCTCGATGGTCCTGCGCCTGAGGCACCACCACTGGCTGCCGATCTGTACCTGAAGGTCGTCCGGGATCTTCCGCTCCAGCCCCAGCCGTCTTTGCAGGTCGAGCGAGGCGTAGAACAGCCATTTCCGCCTGCGCTCGTTGAAGACATGGCGGTAGATCAGCCGTTCCTCCTTGATCCCCGTCCTGATCCAGTCGGAGGCGAAGAAGTCGACGCTCTCGATATAGTCGCGCTCGGTCCGGTCCAGGAAGTCATGGGCATATTCCGCCGACTTGATCGGCATGCAATCGCCCGACAGCAGGTAGAAATGCGTGGCCTGCGGAAAGGCGTCGACTGCCGCCGTCACTGCGCGCAACGTCGCCTCGACCAGGCTCCACTCGCCCCAGCCGCAGGCCACCCGCCGCTCGACCAGAAGCGACCGAAGGGTTGTCCTTCAGCGCGTCGCGGATGCGGGCGAAATCCTGCGCGGATGAGCGGGCGTCGAAATGGATCGCCATGAAGTCGCCCGCCGCGGTCAGGCGCGCGGCCTGCGCGATGATGCCCTCGGGGTCCTTGTGGCACAGAAGAAGGTAGGCGATCCGTGCCATCTGCGAAAAAACCCGGGCCTGTGTGTCGGCTGTATTGTTTCCTTAAGCTCCTTTATCAGACATTGAAAAGACAGACTTGTCTTGTGGATATCTGCAAAGGACGGCGGGCGGCGACCCGCCCCCGGCAGTCGGCAAAGAGGGCGTCATGGGGTTTCCCGGAACGTGGATGACGGAGAGCGAGAGCATGGTCTATCGGGTCGTCCCGAAATGCGCCTGCTCGACCATCGGCCAGATCATGTATTTCTCGGACCATGGCCGCTTCTACGACGGCGACATCCATGACGCGACCATCTGGCCTGCACAAATGGGCGCAGGAGGACAGCCAGCCGCTGATCGAGGCGCAATGTGAAGGCGCACCGGTCCTATGCCTTCACCTGCGTGCGCAATCCCTACACGCGAATCCTGTCGTCGCTTCTTCGACAAGATCTGCGGCATCCAGCGCAACGGGCGGCGCTATCGCGGCAACCTCGTGCCGATGCTCGTGCAGAAATACGGGGTCGACGTGGGCGGCGAGGACGGGCAAGCAGAGTTCGACCAGATTGCCAGCTTCCGCCGCTTCCTGCTGTTCGCGCGCGACACGATCCGTTGGCGCAAGCCGATGGACCCCGACATCCACTGGTCGGCGATGTCGGGCCATATCTCGACCTTCATCGTGAATGGCGGGCGGTATGACCGCATCTTCTTTACCGAGCAGTTCGATCAGGGGATGGGGGAGGTTCTGGATCAGGTGACGGTGCCGCACCAGGTCGACCTGCGGACCATCCCCCGCTTCAACGAGAGCGAGGGCCACGGGCCGAAGCGCCTGCACCCGGTCGAAGACTATTTCGACGACCTCTCGCAGCACCTGATGTGGGAAATCTACAAGCGCGATTTCCAGCTGTTCCGCTACGATTTCGACAACCCGGCCAACAAGATGCCGGTGGGCGAGGTCGACCTGGACGAGGTGCACGCGAAGCTGGGGGTGTAGCGGCTGCATTTCGGAGTCAGCGAACCGCAACCGTCGGAGCGCCCCGCCCGATCAGCGGACCCTACAGTGTAGGGTCCGCCGGGCGGTTGCCCGAAGGCGCAAGCCGTAGGGCAAGGGGCTCTCCGCTGCGGGACGCGTCTAATCCGGTCGCGCCTGACTGGGCTGGCGCGGTAACGCGCCTGCCTCGGGCAGGCAGGCGCGGACGGATTTGTCGCGGGACAAATCCGTCAAAATCCTCCTGCGTCGCGAAACAGGCTCAGAATAAACTCACCCCCGCCGGAAATTCCCCGCCATCGCCGACAGCGCGAAGACCACCGCCGCGCAGGCGATGATCGACGGGCCGGCCGGCGTGTCCTGCCACAGCGACAGCCGCAGCCCGCCCAGGCTCGCGAGCGCACCGACAAGCGACCGCCACGCCAGCCATCGCCTCGGGCGAGCGCGTCAGCCCCCGCGCGGCCGCCGCCGGGATGATCAGCATCGCGGCGATCAGAAGCGCCCCCACCACCTTCAGCGCCACCGCCACCACCAGCGCCAGCGCCAGCGTCAGCACCAGCCGCTCGCGGTCGGGGTTCAGGCCCGAGGCATGGGCCAGATCCTCGTTCAGCGTCGACGTCAGCAGCGCCTGCCAGCGCCAGACCAGCAGCCCCAGCACCAGCGCCGCCCCACCCCAGATCAACAGCCAAGTCCAGCCGCGACACGGCGAGGATGTCGCCGAAGAGATAGGCCGAGAGGTCCGTCCGCACCCCGGGAACGAAACTGATCGCCACAAGCCCGAAGGCCAGCGCCGAATGCGCCAGCACCCCCAGCGTCGTGTCCATCGCCCAGCCCCGCGCGGCCAGCGTCGCCACCGTCACCGCCATCGCCAGCGCCACCACCAGCGTGCCGACCCCGATCGGCAGGTCCGTGGCCAGCGCCAGCGCCACGCCCAGGATCGCGGCATGCGCGGTGGCGTCGCCGAAATAGGCCATCCGCCGCCAGACGACAAAGGCGCCCAAGCGGCCCCGTCGCCAAGCGACAGCCCCACCCCGGCCAGCCCCGCGCGCACCAGGAAATCGTCAAGCATGGTCATGCTCTGCGTGCGTGATCGTGCATGGGCATGGTCATGGCGCGTGGTCATGCGTGGTCGTGGTCATGCTCATGCTGGATAGAGCGCCAGCGCGCCTTGCGTCCCCAGCCCGAACAGCGCGCGGTATTCCGGCGCGTTCGACACCACGCGCGGCGTCCCCTCGCAGCAGATATGCCCGTTCAGGCAGATCACCCGGTCCGAGGCCGACATCACCACATGCAGGTCGTGGCTGACCATCAGCACCGCCGCCCCGGTGTCGCTGCGGCACCTCCTCGATCAGCCGGTAGAACGCCGCCTCGCCCGGCTGGTCCAGCCCCTGCGTCGGCTCGTCCAGCATCAGCAGCTCCGGCTCGGTCAGCAGCGCGCGCGCCAGCAGCACGCGCTGGAACTGCCCGCCCGACAGGTCGGTCATCTGCCGCTCGGCCACCTCCGGCACGCCCACCCGCGCCAGCGCCGCCGCGCAGGCTGCGCCGGCCATGCCGCGCAGGCAGCGACAGGAAGCGCCGCACGGTCATCGGCATGGTCCGGTCGATCTGCAACCGCTGCGGCACATAGCCGATCCGCAGCCCCGGCTTGCGCGCGACCCGTCCCTCCGGCGGGCGGCACGATCCCCAGAAGCGCGCGCAGAAGCGTCGACTTGCCCGATCCGTTCGGACCGACGATGGTGACGATTTCGCCCGCATCGACATGCATCGAGATGTCGTGCAGCACCTCTGCCCCGCCGAAGCGGACGCACATGTGATCGGCCGCGATCAGGCTCATGCCGCCGCCCTCTGGCAGGCCGGGCAAAGCCCGAGCGCCTCGACATTGCTGCGCTCGATCACGAAGCCCAGATCGGCTGCCGCCCGATCCAGCGCCGTGCGCACCGGGGCGGCGGGTGCCTCGGCCACCGCGTCGCAGGAGCGGCAGATCAGGAAGGCGGGCGCATGCGCCTCGCCCGGGTGCATGCAGGCGGTGAAGGCGTTCAGCCGCCGGATGCGGTGCGCCAGCCCGTTCTCGACGAGGAAATCCAGCGCGCGATAGGCCACGGGCGGCTGGTTGCCGAAGCCCTCCGCCGCCAGCCGCTGCAACACGTCATAGGCCCCCAGGGCGCGATGCGCCTCGAGAAGGATTTCCAGCGTCCGTCTTTCGCACCGGGGTCAGCCGCACGCCCCGGTCGGCGGCCAGAACTTCGGCCCGAGCCATCACGTCGCCCGAGCAATGCGAGTGGTCGTGATGGGCAAAGGCACGCGCATCGGCGGGATGATCCATTCTCGGCCTCTTGACGTGTTATGATATTACATATGATAAGCACTCCGATCCTTGACCGGAAGGCCTCATCGATGCGTTATACCATATCGCTGCTTCTCGCCAGCCTGACCGCCCCCGCGCTTGCCGAGGTGCCGCAGGTCGTCACCGACATCCCGCCCGTTCACTCGCTCGTCTCGCAGGTGATGGGCGATCTCGGCAAGCCGGTGCTGCTGCTGGAACGTGGCGCCAACGCCCATGACGTGACGCTCAAGCCCAGCCAGATCGCCGCACTCTCGCAGGCCGATCTGGTGGTCTGGATCGGACCCGGGATGACGCCCTGGCTCGACCGCGCGCTCGACACCGCCGAAGGCGCGCAAAGCCTGATCCTGCTCGACGCGCCGGGAACCGAGACCCGCGCGTTCGGCGCGACCGACCCCCACGATCATGCGGCGGACGACCACGATCACGACCATGCCAAGGCCGACCAAGCGGCGGCCGAGGCCGGGCATGACCACGAGGAGCATGCCGAAGCCGGGCACGACCACAGCCACACGGGCACCGATCCCCACGCCTGGCTCGACCCGGCCAACGCCCGCGCCTGGCTTGGCCTCGTCGCGGCGCGGCTGGCCGAGATCGACCCGGCCAACGCCGCCACCTACAGCCGCGAACGCCGAGGCCGCCTCGGCACGCATCGACGTGCTGGATGCGACCCTCGCGACCCGCCTCGCGCCCCTGCACGACCGCCCCTTCGTCGTCTTCCACGACGCCTACGGCTATTTCGCCGACCATTACGACCTGACCATCGCGGGGGCCATCGCGCTCGGCGATGCCGCATCGCCCGGTGCGGCACATCTGAAGGAGTTGCAGGAGAACATGCGGACCGGCGCGCCGCTCTGCATCTTCCCCGAGGCCAACCACGACCCGAAGCTGGTCGACGACAATGGTCGAAGGCACGCAGCGTCCGCACCGGCGGCGCGCTCGACCCCGAGGGTTCGATGCTCGATCCCGGCCCCGGCCTTTACGATGCGCTTCTCACGGGCCTCGCGGACACCCTGACCGCCTGCCTGCTCGCCGAAAGCTGACAGTTCGGGTTGACCCTCCCGCCCCGATCCCGCAGCCTTGGGGCGGGGAGGATCACCATGACCGCTGACATCCGGCCTTTCGGCCACACCCGCGACGGCATCGCTGTCAGCGCCATCCGCCTGACCACGCCCGAATTGACCGCCACGATCCTGACCTACGGGGCCGCGCTGAACGACCTGCGGCTTGCGGGCCTCGGTCACTCACTGACCCTGGGCGGGCCGGACATTGCCGCCTACGAAGGTCCGATGGGCTATTTCGGCACCATCGTCGGCCCCCTCGCCAACCGGCTGGCGGGCGCGCAGGCGACCATCGCGGGGCGCACCTACCGCTTCACCCCCAACGACGGCCCGAACCTGCTGCACGGCGGGCGCGACGGCATCCAGACGCGCGTCTGGACCGTGGCCGAGGCCAGCGCCATGCATGTGCGCCTGACCCTGTCGGTAGTCGATGGCGAGGGCGGCTTTCCGGGCAACCGCACCATCACCGCCGAGTATCGCGTCGAGGGCAGCGCCCTGACGCTGACGCTTTCCGCCACCACAGACGCGCCCACGCTGATGAACCTGGCCCATCACGGCTACTGGAACCCCGACGGCGCACCGACCACGCGGGGCCTGCGCCTGACCGTCCATGCCGACCGCTACCTGCCCGTGGACGCCGCCCTGATCCCGCTGGGCGAGGCGCGGCCCGTCCACGGCGTGTTCGACCTGCACCGAGGGCCGCGCGATCGACCTGACCGAGGGGATCGACCACAACTTCTGCCTTGCTGACGCGCCGCGCGCGCTGACCGAGGTGGCCACCCTTGCCGGACAAAGCGCGACGCTTCACCTCGCCACCACCGAGCCTGGCTTGCAGGTTTACGAAGGTGCGCGCATCGACACGGCCCCCTTCTGCGGCCACGGCGGCACGCCCTATGGCGCTTTCGCCGGTATCGCGATGGAGCCACAGCGCTGGCCCGACGCGCCGCACCGCCCGGCTTTTCCGACTGTGGTTCTGGGTCCTGGCGAAACCTACCGCCAGACCACCCGCTGGCGCTTCACGCGGGGCGAATGAGCATGATGCGAGCGCCAGTGCCTGCGCAGTCGACGCGCGACTCGCCCTAGCCCTCGACCCCGCGCGACCCCGCGCCCTCATACCACCGCACGATGGCCTCGCGCTCCTGCGGCTCGATGTAGCTCAGGTTGGCGGGCGGCATCGCGTGGCTGACGCCCGCCTGCAGGTAGATGCGCCGCGCCTCATGCGCGATCTGTGCCGGCGTCTCCAGCACCACGCCCTTGGGCGGCCAGAGCAGACCGTCCCAGCCGGGTTCGGCCGCATGGCACATCGCAGCAGCGGCCCTGCACGATGCCCGTCACATCCTCGAACCCCGGCGCGCTGGCATAGACGCAGCGCCGCCCCCTCAAGCTTCGCCTCCGGCTCCCAGTGCCGCATGCGGGCCGGTGGAGAGCCAGGCACAGATCAGGAACAGCAGCGCCGTGACCGCCCAGGTCCAGGTCGGGTTGCCCTTTCCGGCGTGGATGCGTGTTGAACTAGTGCCGGATCGTCACGCCCATCAGGAAGACGAGGCTGGCGATCAGCCAGTTCCACTCGGTCGCGAAGACCAGCGGATAGTGGTTCGACAGCATCAGGAACAGCACCGGCAGCGTCAGGTAGTTGTTGTGCGTGCTGCGCTGCTTGGCGATGCTGCCGTATTTCGGGTCCGGCACCCGGCCCGCCTTCAGGTCGGCCACCACGATCCGCTGGTTCGGCATGATGACGAGGAACACGTTGGCCGACATGATCGTGGCCGTGAACGCGCCCAGATGCAGCAGCGCCGCGCGGCCCGAGAAGACCTGCGTGTAGCCCCAGGCCATGCACACGAGGATCGACGATAGAGCAGCCACCATCAGCCGCGTGTTGTCGTCACCGAAGCGACTCTTGCAGATCGTGTCATAGGCGAGCCAGCCGAAGGCCAGCGAGGCCAGCGAGATCGCGACCGCCTGCCAGATCGTGCAACTCCATCACCGCCGGGTCGATCAGGTAGAACTCGGCCCCCAGGTAGTAGACCAGCACCAGCATCGCGAAGCCCGACTGAGCCAGGTCGCGTAGCTTTCCCACTTGAACCAGATCAGATGCTCGGGCAGCCGCTCGGGTGCGACGAGGTACTTCTGGACGTGGTAGAAGCCGCCGCCATGCACCTGCCATTCCTCGCCATAGGCACCCGGAGGCAGGTCGGGCGACTGTCCGCAGGCCAAGGTCCAGCGCGATGAAGTAGAAGGACGACCCGATCCAGGCGATGGCCGTGATCACATGCGTCCAGCGCACCGCGATCTCCAGCCACTCCTCGCATCACCGCCCAGTCGTACATCGCGCGTCACTCCTTGCGTCCTCGCCGAAGGCTATACCGGGGCGCACTCTTCCGCTAATCCTTCAAATGCCGGATCACTTTCAAACCCCGCCGAAGAATGGCCGGAGGCTGCCCTGTCCTACGTCAACGACGCTCCGCATGTTCGTCCGTGTCTACGAATTGGGCAGCATGAGTGCCGCCGCCCGCGACCAGCGCACCTCGCCCGCCGTCGCCTCGTCCCGAATCTCCGAGCTGGAGAAGCATCTGGGCGTGCGCCTGTTCAACCGCACGACGCGCACGCTGCAGCCGACCGAGAACGGGCGGCATCTTCTACGACGGCGCGCGCAAGGTGCTGGACGCCATCGACGAGGCCGAGGCGGCGGTGATGGACGTGACGCAGAACCCGCGCGGCACGCTTTTCGTGGCAGCCCCCCTCGGCATCGGTCGGCGCTTCATCGCGCCCCATATCCCCGCCTTCAAGGACGCCTACCCGCAGATCGAGCTGCGCCTGCGCCTGTCCGACCGGGTGATCGACGTGACGGCCGAGGGGCTCGACGTGGCCTTTCACCTCGGCCACCTGGAGGACAGCACGCTGAAGGTCCGCATCGTCGCCGACTGCCCGCGCCTGCTCTGCGCCGCGCCCGCCTATATCGCGCGGCGCGGCATGCCCGCCGACGGCGACGGCGCTGGTGCGCGACCGGCACGACTGCCTGAACCTGCGCTTTCCCGGCGCGCGCGAATTCCAGTGGACGCTGCAGACCCCCGAAGGCCCCCGCCGGTTCGAGATCTCCGGACCGTTCGAAAGCGATGACGGCGATGTGCTGACCGACTGGGCGCTGGACGGGCCACGGGATCGTGCTGAAACCCGTCTTCGAGGTGGCCGAGCATCTGCGCGCCGGCACGCCTCGTGCCCGTCGCGACCGCCACGCCGCCGCTGCCTGTCCAGCTTGTCCATCCTGACCCAGCACCGCCGACTGCGCGACCCCAAGGTTCGGCTCTTCACCGACTTCATGATCGCGCGGATCAAGACCGACATGGCCGCGCAGCTTAAAGGTCTGCCCGCCGCGCCCTGACACTGCCCGCCTCGAGGTCCAGCCAAAGCTCGCCCGCGCGATACCCGCCGCGGACCAGCAAGCCTGGCTCCGCCACCTCTGGGAAATCGTCCGCCCAGTCCCGATAGCGGTCGTTGCTCACGATCCGCGCGCCCAGATCGCGCGCCGCCTGAAGCACGATCCGGTCCGCGACCTCGCCCTTGTTCACGACCATCACCCGGTCTTCGGGAAGGCCCACCAGACGCCCCAGGGCCCCATGGTCGAGGTATCTGCCAGCCAGCAGATAGCCCGCATTCGCGTCGAACACCGCACCCGCCACGAACCCGCGCGCAGCGAGCGCGCCGAGCACTTCGCGCACGGTCGCCACCTGCACTGTCCCGTCGCGCCAGTACATGACGTTGGAGCCGTCGACGACGATCCAGGGCGGCCCGATGCGTTCCGAAGGGTCGGCATGCCAGTTCTTGCGCGGGGCGGCGTCCTGCGGCACCACCGGCCCCTGCCGGGCGCTGCGCCGCGCCGCGCGCAGCAGCAAGATCAGGCTTGCGATCGCGGCCGATCCGCAGACCAGCAGAAGCGCAGGCCACTCCGGCCGGATCAGCCCGGCAGCGACCCCGGCCAGAGAAACAAGGAGCAACAGGAACGGCACAACCATGCCGCGAGATTACGCCTTGCTGCGGGCGGCACCAAGCCTCAGCTTCCGCGATAGGTCGAATAGCCGAACGGAGACAGCAGCAGCGGGACATGATAGTGCGAAGCGGCATCCGCCGACGCCGAAGCGGATCGGGATCTCGTCCAGGAACAGCAGGCCCTGTGGCCCCGCCCGCGCGCAAGTAATCGCCCGCCGCGAAGACAAGCTCATACTGCCCTTCGGCAAAGGCCTTGCCCGCCAGAAGCGGCGCATCCGTCCGCCCGTCGGCATTCGTCACCGCCTCGGCGATCTTGCGGTGGCTGTTCCCGCTGACACGGTAAAGCGTGATCCGGATGCCCGCCGCAGGTCGCCCCCGCGCCGTGTCCAGCACATGCGTCGTCAGTCGCCCGTCCGCCATCGTTGTCCCTCCTGCATCGCGCGCACTGTGCCGCCAAACGCAGCGCCTGGCCACGCCCCGTGGCCGCGAAAGGTCTTTCTCCAAGATTTTGATAAACATCCCGCGCCGTGCCGCCTAGAACAGAGGCATGAGCACCCCACCGCCCCGCTATCCCCGCGACATGACCGGCTACGGCGCCGACGCCGCCCGACGCCCGCTGGCCCGGCGGCGCGAAGATCGCCGTCAGCCTCGTGCTGAACTACGAGGAAGGGGGCGAGAACTCGATCCTGCACGGCGATGCCGCGTCCGAGGCGTTCCTGTCCGACATCGCCGGCGCCGCAGCCCTGGCCGGGGCAGCGCCACTGGAACATGGAGTCGCTCTACGACTACGGCGCGCGCGCCGGGTTCTGGCGCCTGCACCGCCTCTTCACCGAACGCGCCCTGCCCGTCACGATCTACGGCGTGGCCACGGCGCTGGCCCGCAGCCCCGAACAGGTCGCGGCGATGAAGGCGGCGGGGTGGGAGATCGCCTCCCACGGCCTGAAATGGGTCGACCACCGCGACATGCCGGAGGAGGTCGAACGCGCCGCCATCGCCGAGGCGATCCGCCTGCACACCGAGGTCACGGGCGCGCGCCCCACCGGCTGGTACACCGGGCGCTGCTCGGTCAACACCGTGCGGCTGACGGCCGGAACAGGGGTTCGACTGGATCTCCGACACCTATGACGACGACCTGCCCTACTGGATCGAGGTCGGCGACCGCGACCAGCTGGTGATCCCCTACACGCTCGAAGCCAACGACATGCGCTTCGCCACCGCACCGGGCTACATCGAGGGCGAGCAGTTCTTCCAGTACCTGAAGGACAGCTTCGACGTGCTCTACGCCGAAGGCGAGGCGGGCCGGGCAAAGATGTTCTCCATCGGCCTGCATTGCCGCCTGATCGGGCGGCCGGGCAAGATCGCCGGCCTGATCCGCTTCCTCGACTAGCGCAGGGTCCACGACCCGACGTCTGGTTCGCCGCGCCGCCTCGAGATCGCCCGTCACTGGGCCGCCACACATCCCCACATGCGCCGCGAGCGCCCCAGCCAGATGGACCGCGCCACCTTCGTCGCCCGCTTCGGCAGCATCTTCGAGCACTCGCCCTGGATCGCCGAACGCGCGTTCGCTTTGGAACTCGGCCCCGCGCATGACAGCGCCACCGGTCTGCACAATGCGCTTGCCCGCATGTTCCGCAGCGCCTCGCGAGGAAGAGCGTCTCGGCGTGCTGCGCGCCCATCCCGACCTTGCGGGCAAGCTGGCGCGGCCAAACGCCTGACGCCCGAAGTCCACCGCACGAACAGGCGACCGCCGGCCTCGACGCGCTGACCGATGACGAGCGCGCGACCTTCCAGCGCCTGAACGCGGCCTATGTCGAAAAGCACGGCTTCCCCTTCATCATCGCCGTGCGCGACAACACCAAGGCCAGCATCCTCGCCGCCTTCCAGACGCGCCTCGCCAATGACCGCGCCACCGAATTCGCGACCGCCTGCGCGCAGGTCGAACGCATCGCCGAACTCCGGCTGAAGGACATGCTGCCATGACCCCCTACTACACGCCCAAGGGCGGCCTGCCGCCGCAGACCGCGCTCCACACCGGCCGCGCCGTCTTCACCGAGGCCTATGCCGTCATCCCGAAAGGCGTGCTTCTCCGACATCGTCACCAGCAACCTGCCCGGCTGGTCGAAGACCCGCCTCTGGCTGATCGCGCGGCCGATGACCGGATTCTCGGAAACCTTCAGCCAGTATGTGATGGAGGTCGCCCCCGGCGGCGGCTCCGACACGCCCGAGAACGACCCCGGCGCGCAATCGGTGCTGTTCGTGACCGACGGCGTGATCGCCCTGACCATGGGCGAAGAAACGCACGAGCTCGACGCGGGCGGCTACGCCTATATCCCCGCGGGCACTGCCCTGGCGCCTGCGTGCCGAGGGCGACCACCCGGCGCGCTTCCACTGGATCCGCAAGATCTGGGAACCCGCCCCCGGCGTGGACCGGCCCGCGGCCTTCGTCACCAACGAACGCACCATCCCGCCCGTCGCCATGCCCGACACCGACGGTCGCTGGGCCACCACCCGTTTCGTCGATCCCGACGACACGCGCCACGACATGCATGTGAACATCGTCACCTTCCTGCCCGGCGGCGTGATCCCCTTCGAGGAAACCCATGTGATGGAGCACGGCCTCTACGTGCTGCAGGGCAAGGCCGTCTACCGGCTGAACCGCGACTGGGTCGAGGTCGAGGCGGGCGATTTCATGTGGCTGCGCGCCTATTGCCCGCAGGCCTGCTATGCCGCCGGCCCCGGCCCCTTCCGCTACCTGCTCTACAAGGACGTGAACCGCCACGCCAAGCTGCGCGGCCCCGGCGCCTTCGCGCCTGCACGGGGCTGAGGTCGGAATTGGGTATGTTTCCCAAGAAGAAGCCCGAAGTCGTTTCGTCGTGGCAACGGCCGACGGCCCCCCCACTGTCGGCTTCTTTTCGGGAAAAGTATCCTCCGGGGGTCCGGGGGTGGAAAACCCCCGGCTCCGCAGTCGAAACCGGGCGACCCGCATGACCCATACGCTGACCGCCGCGCCCCTCACCGCCGCAGCCTTCGCCCCCTTCGGCGACGTGCTGGAGGCCAGCGGGCCCCCCCGACCGGATGATCAACGCGGGCCTCTGCGGCCGCTTCCACGACCGCGCGCGCCTCGACTTCGCCGAGGGGCGCGCCGGGCCTCTCGGTCTTCGACGCCGTCCCCCGCGCCCTGCCCTACAGCTTCGATCTGGTGGAGCGTCACCCCCTGGGCAGCCAGGCCTTCCTGCCGATGACCGCTGCCCCCTTCCTCGTGATCGTGGCACCCGACGAGGGCGGCACGCCCGGCGCGCCGCGCGCCTTCCTGACCAATGGCGCGCAGGGCATCAACCTGCATCGCGGCACCTGGCATGGCGTGTTGACCCCGCTCCACGCCCCCGGCCTCTTCGCGGTGCTGGACCGGATCGGCGATGGCCCGAACCTCGAGGAGTTCCACTATCCGCAGGCCTGGACCGTGTCCGACCGGGCGCTGAGCGCTCGACGCTCACCCCATCAGCCGCGCCACGTCCAGCATCCGGTTGGAAAACCCCCATTCGTTGTCATACCAGCCGAACACCCGCAGCATCCCGCCGCGCGTCACCCGCGTCTCGGGCAGGGCCATCACGACGCTCTCGGGCCGCGCCCGCAGGTCGGTCGACACCAGCGCCGGTCCGTCGCCCCGATCACGCCCCCCGCCGCCGGCAAGCGCCGCATTCACCGCCTCCACCGAGCGGCCGCCGCTCGGTCATCACCACCAGATCGACCGCCGAGACGCTCGCCATCGGCACCCGCACCGCCGACGCCCTCGATCCGCCCCGCCACCTCGGGCAGCACCACGTCCAGCAGCCGCTGCGCCGAGGTCGTCGTCGGCACCATCGACAGCGCCGCCGCCCGGCTGCGCGCGAAATCCGCCGCCGGCGCATCCACCGTCGGCTGGCTGCCGGTGTAGCAATGGATCGTCGTCATCGACCCGGTCACGACCCCGAACGTGCCGGTGCAGCAGCCTTCACCAGCGGGGCCAGCGCGTTCGTCGTGCAGGAGGCGTTCGAGACGATCCGCTGGTCCCGCCAGCACCCCCTCATTCGCCCCCAGCACCACCGTCGCCTCCGCCGCCGAGGACGGCCCCGAGACCAGCACCCGCCCCGCCCCCGCCCGCAGCCCGCGCGCCGCGACCTCCGCGCGTGTCGGCCCGGCCGGTGCATTCCATCACCAGATCGACGCCGGTCAGGTCCAGCGTCGACAGATCCGCCGTGCCGGTGCAGCGGGATCGCCCGCCCGTCCACCACCAGCGCGCCGTCCTCCAGCGCGACCGTGCCCGCGCCAGGGCCCGAAGACGCTGTCATACTCGAACAGATAGGCGCACATCTCGGGCGCGGCGATGTCGTTGATCCCGACGATCTCCATCCCCGGCCAGCGGTCCGGCGCCTGCACCATGCCCGCAGAACCGACCGCCCGATCCGCCCGAACCCGTTGATGAAGACCCGCATCGAACCTGTCCCTCCGCCCCGCACGGCGCAGCTCAGCAGTGCACGGCGCGGTTCAACGGGCGTCTGCGCCCGTCTCAAGGCATGCCGTCAGACGTCGACCTCGATCGCCAGCGCCCCGCTCCAGCGCCCGCTGCACCGCGACCGCCGCCACCGCGAGGTCCTGCAACCCGACCCCGGTGCCGTCAAACAGCGTGATCTCGTCCTCCGACCGACGCCCCGGATGCCGCCCGATCAGCACGTCGCCAAGCGGCGTGATCGCGGTCGCATCGACCAGCCCTGCCGCCACCGCATGCTGCGCCTCGCCGATGGTGACCGACTGCGCCACCTCGTCGGTGAAGACCGAGGCGCGCGCCAGCAGCGCAGGCTCCACCTCCTGCTTGCCCACCGTGTCGGTGCCCATGCAGGCCAGATGCGTGCCGGGCCGCCACATGGCGCCGACATCAGGCTGCAGCGAGGCTGACGAGGTGATGGTGATGATCACGTCCGCCTCGCCCCAGCCGCTCCAGGCGCACCGCCTCGAAGGGCAGGCCGAGTCTCGGCGGCGATCTGCGCGCCAGCTTCGGCAGCATCTCGGGGTGCAGGTTCCAGGCCACCACCCGCTCGAACGCCCGCACCCGCGCCGCCGCGCGCAGCTGGAACCCCGCCTGATGCCCGGCGCCGACCATGCCCAGCACCTTCGCATCCTTCCGCGCCAGCCGGTCGATGGAAATGGCCGAGGCCGCCGCCGTCCGCAGCGCGGTCAGCAGGTTGCCCCCCACCATCGCCGTCGGGCGCCCGGTGTCGGGGTCGAACAGGAACACGGTGGACTGGTGGTTGGTGATCCCCTTCGCCGCGTTGCCGGGAAAGTAGCCCCCGGCCTTGACGCCCAGATCTGCCGCCCGCCCGGTCCAGCCCCGACTTGAAGCCGTATTGCCGGCCCTCTCCCAGCGCCTCGCGCACCACGGGAAAGTTGTAGGCCTCGCCCCGCGCCATCGGCGGCGAAGAGGCCTCGACCGCCGCGAAAGGCATCCTCGGGCGAGACGAGTCCGGCGATCAGCGCTTCGGGGACGATCAGCATGGGCGGGTCCTTCCGGCAAGGGCGTCCCCTGCCAGTTCTTCCGTTCACAAATATCCCGGGGGGAGAGCCCCGGCACGGGGCGAGGGGGGCTGGCCCCCCTCTGCCGCTCAGTAGGCCTTGCCGCGCGCCGAGACCGGCCAGACCACCTCGACCTTGCCGCCCCGCACGCCCACATACCAGTCATGCACGTTGCAGGTCGGGTCGCAGTGGCCCGGCACCAGCTTCAGCTTGTCGTTGACCTTCAGCACACCCTGCGGGTCCTCGATCACGCCATGCTCGTCGCGAGCACTTGACGTATTTCACGTCCGTCCGCCCGAAGATCACCGGCAGGCCGCTGTCCACCGACTGCGCCTTCAGCCCCGCATCGCAGATCGCCTTGTCGGCCTTGGCATGGCTCATCACGCAGGTCAGGATGAACAGCGCATTCTCCCATTCGCCCTGGTCGATCCGCTTGCCGTCCTTGTCGAGGATGCGGCCGTAGTCGGCATCCATGAAGGCGTAGGAGCCGCACTGAAGCTCGTTGTAGACGCCCGAATGTGCCTTCGAAATAATAGCTGCCCGTGCCGCCGCCGCCGACGATGTCGCAGTCCAGCCCCATCGGCCTTCAGCGCGTCGACCGCGTCCTTCACCTGCGCCACGGCGATGTCGATCTTGGCCTTGCGGTCCTCGTACTTGTCCATGTGCTGCATCGCGCCCTGATAGGCCTGGATGCCCGCTGAACTTCAGGCCCGGTGCCGCGTCGATGGCCTTGGCGATGGCCACCACCTCCGGCGTCGTCTTCACCCCGCAGCGCCCCGCGCCGCAGTCGATCTCGACCAGGCATTCGATGGTCGTGCCATGCTTCACCGCCGCCGCCGACAGGTCGGCCACGTTGGCCAGATCGTCGACGCAGACGATCGTTCGCGCGCCCAGCTTCGGCAGGCGCGCCAGCCGGTCGATCTTGGCCGGGTCGCGCACCTGGTTGCTGACCAGCACATCCTTGATGCCGCCGCGCGCAAAGACCTCGGCCTCGCTCACCTTCTGGCAGCAGACGCCGACCGACCCGCCCAGCCGTTCCTGCAGCAGGGCCACATCCACCGACTTGTGCATCTTGCCATGCACCCGGTGGCGCACGCCCATGCGTCTTGGCGATAGTCGCCCATCTTGCTGATGTTGCGCTCCAGCGCGTCGAGGTCGAGCACGAGGCAGGGCGTCTGGATGTCCGCCTCGTCCATGCCCGGCAGCGCCGGGATGTCGTAGCCGACTTCAAGACCGTCGAATTTCCGGGTGCTGTTCATGATGTTCCTCCTCAGCCCTTCATCCAGGGCAGCTTGTCCAGATCGACGTTGCCGCCGGTGATGATGACGCCGACGCGCCGCCCCGGAAGACCGTCCGGGTTCTTCAGGATCGTCGCCAGCGGCACGGCGCAGCTCGGCTCCATCACGATCTTCATGCGCTTCCAGGTCAGCTTCATCGCGTCGATGATCTCCTCCTCGGTCGCGGTCAGGATGTCGGTGACGTGGTTCTTGACGAAATGCCAGGTCAGGTCCTTCAGCGGCACCTTCAGCCCGTCGGCCACCGTTTCGGCGCGTCGTCGGCGATGATGTGCCCGGCCTTGAAGCTGCGATAGGCGTCATCGGCCTTCTTCGGCTCGGCGGCGTAGATCTCCACTCCCGGGCGCGATGTTCGACAGCGTCAGGCAGGTGCCCGAGATCATGCCGCCGCCGCCGATCGGCGCGATGACGGCATCCAGCCCGTCAACCTGCTCCAGCAACTCGCGCGAGCAGGTGCGCCTGCCCGGCGATCACGCGCGGGTCGTTGTAGGGATGCACGAAATCCGCCCCCGTCTCGGGCCTGCACCTCGGCAAAGACCGCCTCGCGCGAGCTGGTCGAGGGTTCGCATTCGGTGATCGATCCCGCCATAGCCGCGCACGGCGTCCTTCTTGGCCTGCGGCGCCGTGCGCGGCATCACGACGTTGCAGGGAATGCCCCGCCGCCCGGCGGCGTAGGACAGCGACAGCGCGTGGTTGCCGCTGGAATGGGTGGCCGACGCCCTTCGCCGCCATCTGCATCCGACAGGCCGAAGACCGCGTTGCGAGGCGCCGCGCACCTTGAAGGCGCCCGGCCTTCTGGAAGTTCTCGCATTTGAAGAACAGCTCGGCCCCGGTCAGGTCGTTGAGGTAGCTCGAGGTCAGGACCGGCGTGCGGTGGATGTAGGGCGCGATGCGGCGCATGCGCGGCCAGCACGTCGTCATAGGTCGGGATCATGCATGGCGAGGTCCTTCATTCCGCGGCCATCGCCACGGCGCGCACCGTGCCGCGATAGTACTCCTGCGCCGCCGCCACGCCGGAGCCCAGCTGCACCGGCCAGCCCAGGTCGGCCATGCACATCTCGGCCGTCGCAAGGCCGGACAGCATCATCACGTCGGTCAGCATGCCCAGATGGCCGATGCGGAAGACCTTGCCCGCCACCTCGCCCAGCCCCACGCCGAAGGCCATGCCGTACTTTCCGCCGCCAGCTTCACCAGGTCGGTGCCGTTGCAGCCCTCGGGCACCATCGACCGCCGTCACCGTGTCGGAATAGAGGTCGGGCGGCGCCGCACAGGGCGTCATCCCCCAGGCCGCGACCGCCCGGCGCACGCCTTCGGCGAGGCGGGGTGGCGGGCATAGACGTTGCTCCAGCCCTTCGTCTTCCAGCAGCTCGATGGCATGGGCGAGACCCGCGATCAGGCCGACGGCGGGGGTATAGGGATAGCCGCCGCGGCGCATAGCTGCGCAGCATGTCCGCGAAATCAAAGAAGGTGCGCGGCAGCGTCGCCGTCTCCATCGCGGCAATCGCCTTCGGGCTGACGCCAAGGATCGCCAGACCCGCGGGCAGCATGAAGCCCTTCTGGCTGCCCGCCACGGCGATATCGACGCCCCAGCCGGTCATCTCGAACGGCATCGAGCCGATGGAGGACACGCCATCGACGAACAGCATCGCCGGATGACCCGCCGCATCCATCGCCCGGCGGATACCGGCGATGTCGGACTTCACGCCCGTCGCCGTCTCGTTATGCGTGGCCAGAACCGCCTTGATCGTGTGGCCCTTGTCGGCCTTCAGCGCCGCCTCGATGGCCGCCAAGCGGCGCGCCCTCGCCCCAGGGCGTCTCGATGATCTGACGACGTTCAGCCCGTGGCGCTGGCACAGGTCGATCCAGCGGTGGCTGAACATGCCGAAGCGCGCGGCCAGAACCGTATCGCCGGGCGACAGCGTGTTGGAAATCGCCGCCTCCCAGCCGCCGGTGCCGGTCGAGGGCAGGATGATCACCTCGCCCGCGTCCATCTTCAGCACCCGCCGCACCCCCTCGACCGCCGGCTTGAACAGCCGCGCGAAGGCGGGCGAGCGGTGGTCCAGCGTCGGCATGTCGCAGGCCTTGCGGATCGCATCGGGGATGTTGGTCGGGCCGGGAATGAAGACGGGGTTCTGGAAGGACATCGGGCGGATCCTTCCCTGGAGGTTGCCTGTATCCTACGCCCCTGCGACCGCGCGGCACAATTTTTTCGAAAAGATTTTTCATTTGCGTCGCAGCGTCGATGTTATTCGCAGAAAAATCAGTGGCTTGCGCTTTTTCACTCTCCGCATACCCGGCAGGAGACAGCGACGATGGCACAGCCACGCCGCGCGGCCGCCCGAAGGCCTTCAACGACAAGACCGACCAGAACACCGTGCAGTCGCTCGACCGGGCGCTGTTCCTGCTGCGCACGCCTGCCCGACAGCCCCGGCATGACGCTGTCCGAACTCGCCGCAGCCGACGGGAGAAGCCGTCGCCACCGTCTACCGCGCGCTCGTCACGCTGCAGGCCCACGGGATCGTCGAGGTCGAGGAGCCCGGCCAGCTCTGGCACGTCGGCGCGCGGCGCGTTCCGCATCGGCTCGGCCTTCCTGCGCCGCACCAAGGTGGTGGAGCGCGCCCGCTCAGCCGATGGACCAGCTGATGCGCGACACGGGCGAGACGGCGAACCTTGGCGTCGAGATACGGGGACGAGGTGCTGTTCCTAGCCCAGGTCGAGACGCAGCGAGGCGATCCGCGCCTTCTTTCCGCCCGGCACCAAGGCGCCCATGCATGTCTCGCGGCATCGGCAAGGCGCTGCTCGGCCTGGTATCCCGAAGACCGCGTGCGCCAGATCGTCGCCCGGCAGGGCCTGCCGGCTTCACCACGCTTGACGATCACCAGCGGACACCGCCTTGCTGCGCGACCTCGCCCGCATCCGCGAGCGCGGCTTTGCCATCGACGATCAGGAACGCGCCGAAGGGATGCGCTGCGTCGCCGCCCCGATCTTCAACGCCTATGCCGAGCCGGTCGCGGGCCTCTCCGTCTCCGGCCCTGCCTTCCGGCTTGGCGCTTTCGGACACCGACCGCATCGGCGCGCTGGTCCGCGCCGCCGCCGACCGGGTGACCGAGGCGACGGGCGGCGTCAGGCCCTGAGCATCAGGTTCTTGGCATGGGCGTGCAGATGCGCGACCAGCGCCGGGTCAAGCTTCAGCGCGCCCGCCAGAGCGGACAGCCACGCCGCCTCGGCCTCGCCCTTCGGGTTCACGACCAGCAGCGAGGCGGTGTAGATCTGTGTAGCCTCCTCGTCCGACGTCGCCAGCGCCGCGATGCGTCCCGCATCGGGCGGCCCGGCGAGTTCGGCGTCGATCAGGCTGGCCGCCTCATCCGGGAACCCCAGCAGGGCCATTTGCTCGGTGATCTTGCGCCGCTCGGCGGACGTGACCTTGCCATCGGCATTGGCCGCCGCGACCATCGCCCGCACCAGCCGTTCGGCAAGATCGCCCGATGGTTCGGTCGCGCCCGGAAGGACCCCCTCGGGCAGTCCGATGGCATCCGCCACCGCCTCCAGAGGCGGCTTGCCCGCCTTGTAATCGGCATAGGCGCGCGAGGCGACGCTGCCCACCACCGCCGCCGCGCCCACCCTGGCGACCGCGCCCAGGCCGCCACGGCCGCCCAGCAGGGCCGCGAGCAAGCCGCCCGCGACCGCACCCTTGGTACCGGTGGGCTGGGCGTCCCAGGTGGCCTTCGCCTTGGCCAGCAGGTCGCCACCGCCCCCGGCCAGAAGCTGATCCAGAATGTTCGGCTCGCGTGTCATGGCAATGCATCCTTCTGAAAATGACTCCTAGGCCTCACTATGGGCCGCGTTGCCTCCAAATCAAAGATGTGCGGCAACCAGGGCGGGAAGCACCGCGAAGTGGTCGAAGCGCGCCGCGTGCGAAATCGCCTCTACCTCGCTCTTGCGATAGCCCTCCGTGAACAGCAGGAACGGCACGCCCGCCGCCGCGGCCGTTTCGGCATCCACCTCGCTGTCGCCGACAAAGATCACCGGCCCCTCCCCAAGCGCCCGGGCCACTTCGTGCAACGGCGCGGGATCGGGTTTGCGCAACGGCAGGCTGTCGCCGCCCACGACGACCGGGAAGAACCCGGTCATCCCGAAAGCCTCGAGCACATGCCGCGCCGGTTCCTCGGGCTTGTTGGTGCAGATGCCCAGCCGATGCCCGCCCTCCTGCAACGCCGTAAGCGCCCCGATGACCCCCGGATAAGGCCGCGTCAGGTCGGACGCGCCAGCCGCATAGTCCGCCATGAACCGATCCAGCCAGCGCGCGTGAAGGTCGTCGCCCGACCGCCGCCGTGCCGCCATGACCCGCGCGATCAGCGTCGGAACACCGTTCCCGATGAAGCGCTTGACCTCTTCGAAGGCCAGCGGCGCCTCGCCCTCTGCCGCCATGAGCCGGTTCACCGCCGCATGGATGTCGGGCGCCGAGTCCACCAGCGTGCCGTCCAGGTCGAAGATCACCGACGCCATCTCAGCGGTCCGCCCGGATCGGATCGAAAAGCAGCCGCAGCCCGTTCAGCACGACCAGCAGCGTGCCCCCCTCATGCCCGACGACCGCCAGCGGCAAGGGCAGATCGAAGAACAGCGCGCCCGAGACCAGCACCAGCATCGCCCCGATGGCAAAGACCAGGTTCTGCCGGATGATCCAGCCCGTCCGCTGCGCCAGCTTCTGCGCCGCCGCGAGCCGCCCCATGTTGTCCGACAGCAGTGCCACATCCGCCGCCTGCAACGCCACATCGCTGCCCGCAGCCCCCATCGCGATGCCCACATCCGCCCGCGCCAGCGCGGCCGCGTCGTTCACCCCGTCGCCGACGAAGGCGACCTTGCCCTTCTCATGCAGCGCCGCGACCAGCCGCACCTTGTCCTCGGGCAAGAGGTCCGCGTGAATCTCGTCCGGCCTCAGGCCCAGTGTCGCCCCGATCCGCCGCGCCACGGGCAGCCGGTCGCCCGTCATCATCACCAGCGTACCGATCCCGTTCGCCCTGCAGCGCCTCGATCCCCGCTCGCGAGCGTTGCGCGCGGCTGATCCGCCACTGCGACCGCGCCCAGCACGCGCTCGCCCCGCCCCAGGTAGATCACCGTCTGCTCGCCCCCCGCGAGTGCCATCAACGCCGGATCGTCCAGCGACGCGCCCATTCGGGCGGCCAACCGCGGATTGCCCGCCCAAACCGGTCCTTCGGCGTCGACTCCCACGATCCCTTCGCTCGGCAGCGCCGTCACATCGCTGACCGCAACCGGGATCAGGCCGCGCAACTCGACCGTGCGACGGACCGCATCGGCGATGTGATGTTCGGAATGCGCCTCAAGTCCCGAAAGCAGCGCAAGGAACCGGTCCTCGTCATTGCCCAGCGTCACGACCTCGGTAACTTCGGCGCGACCCGTGGTCAGCGTGCCCGTCTTGTCGAAGGCAAAGCTCTTCACCGCACCCAGTGTCTCCAGCGCAGCACCGCCCTTGAACAGCACGCCCCCCCGCGCCGCCGCCGAGAGTGCCGAGAGGATCGCTGCCGGAACCGAGATCACGACAGCACAGGGCGAGGCCGCGACCAGCACCGTCGCCGCGCGGTAGACGGCTTCGGCATTGGCCCAGCCCAGCAGCAGAAAGACGACATAGCACAGCACCGACCCCGCCAGCACCGCCACCGTGTAGCGCTGCCCGAACCAGGCGCTGAACCGCTCGGACGGAGCCTTGGCCGCCTGCGCCTCGGTCACCAGCTGGATCATCCGGGCGACCGTGCTTTCGGATGCGCTGCGGTCCACCCGCACGGCCAGCACCCCGTCAAGGTTCACCGTCGCCTCGAACACGCCCGCGCCGGGGGCCTTGTGCACCGGCACCGACTCGCCCGTTACCGTCGCCTCGTCGATCGACCCCTCGCCGCGCAGGATCGTGCCGTCCACCGGCATCCGCGCGCCGGGCCGGATCATCACCGTGTCGCCCACCGCCAGAGCCGCGACCGGCACTTCGTCCACAGCCCCGTCGGGGCCTTCGCGCAGTGCCGTCTCGGGGCGCAGTGCCATCAGCGCTTCGACCGCGCGGCGCGCCTTGCCCATGGCCTGTTGCTCCAGCGTGCCCGACAGGCTGAAGAGCGTCAGCAGCACCGCCCCCTCCATCGCCGCCCCGACCCAGGCCGCCGCCAGAGCGGCCACCACCATCAGAAGGTCGATGTCCAGCACCCGGTCATGGAAAAGTTCGTGCAGAGCGCGCAGACCCGCCGGTATCCCTCCCGCAAGGTAGACCAGCGCCAGCCCCCCCGCCGTCAGCCACCATGGCCCGTCGGCGAAGGCCGAGGCAGCCGCCACCGCCATGCCCAGCAGTGTCAGCCCGGTCAGCAGGACGTCGTGGTCGGCTTCCGAGCCGTGATCATGTGCCATCCGCATCTCCTCGATGGGCCAAGCTTCGCCCAGCCGCGCGGGAAGTGTCAAAGCGCCCCCTGTGCAACGTGCCGCGCCCGTCGCATGCTCGCGGCATGCGGCAGGAAAGGGCGGATCATGGATATGGGATTGCAGGGCAAGGTGGTGATTGTCACCGGCGGCGGCGCGGGGATCGGCGCGGCCATCTCCGAGGCGCTGGCGGCCGAAGGGCGCGATCCCGGTCATCTACGCGCGCCGCGCCCCCGAGAGCAGTTTTCTGTCACGCCTGAAGTCGCGCAGCCCGTCGGCGGACTGGCTTCAGGTGGAACTGTCGGACGACGCGCAATGCGCGAGGGCCGTCGAGCAGACCGCTCGCCCGATGGGGCCGCATCGACGGCCTGGTGAACAACGCGGGCGCCAATGACAGCATCGGCCTCGACGCCGGCCCCGACGCCTTCCGCGCCTCGCTGGAGCGGAACCTGATCCATTACTACACGCTTGCCCACCTCACGCTGCCGCAGTTGCGCGAACACCGGGGCGCGATCGTGAACATCTCGTCCAAGACGGCGGTGACGGGGCAGGGCAACACCTCGGCCTATGTCGCGGCGAAGGCGGCGCAACTGGGCCTGACGCGGGAATGGGCGGCGGCGCTGGCGCAGGATGGCATCCGCGTGAACGCGGTGATCCCGGCCGAGGTCATGACGCCGCTCTACCGCAAATGGCTCGACACGTTCGAACACCCGGACGAGCGGCTGGCCGAGATCACCGCGCGCATCCCCCTCGGCCACCGCATGACCCAGGCCGAGGAGATCGCGGCGACCGTGGTGTTCCTGCTGTCGGACCGCGCGGGACATACCACCGGGCAGTGGCTATTCGTCGACGGCGGCTACACCCATCTCGACCGCGCCTTGCAAGGCTAGCCGTCGGTCGTTCCCATCGCGCCCCGGCACAAGCCGAGGCATCGAACACCGGAGCCAACGCCGCCCCGTTCAGCGCACATCTTCGGAAATGCGGACCGGGATAAAACCCGCATTCGGAAAGGTCTCCACCGCACCATCAGGATAGGTCACCTCGAACTCTGCCTCGAACTGCCCGGCCTCGGCCGTATCTTCCGCCGTCCAGTCATATTGGACCGTAGGCGTTCCCGTCGCGGTCACGATCTGGGCCACGCCCTCGGTCACTTGCGCGCCCCCCCGCACCCGCATCAGGAACCGCACGGAGGCCCCCGTCAGCACAGTCGTGGCAGGCTCCAGAGCAAAGCGGATCGCAGGCAAGGTATCGCCCCGCTTGATGAAGAATGTATCGGTCATGGAAGCCCCCGTGGCGCTGCGTTCGGCGAAGACTTAGGCGCGAAGGGGTTGGCACTCTCCTTCCCCGCCGCGCGGCCCCGTTCGCCCCGGCGCAACGCCCCGAACCAGGGGTCGCCCGCCGATGCGGCCTTGCGCGGTCGGTTGGTGTTCAGCAAGCTCTTGCCAGAGAAACCGGAACATTCACATGCAGGCTCCCCTGGGTCGCATCGTCGTCTACAGTCGGCGCATCCCCGAGATGGTCGCCTTTTATCAGAACCTCTTCGGCTTCACGCCCGTGCACCGCGCCAACGACCGCATCGTCGAGCTGCGCCCGACGGGACCGGGCGCGGCCATCCTTCTGCATCCAGCCAGCGCAGGGCAACGCGAGGGTCAGGCGCAGGTGAAACTTGTGTTCGATGTCGCAGACGTCCCGGGGTTCTGTCGCGACGCGGCTGCGCGCGGCATCGCGTTCGGGCCGGTGCATGGGGCCGACGGCTATGCCTTTGCCAACGCAAAAGACCCGTCCGGCAACTCCGTCTCTGTCTCCAGCCGTGCGTTCAGGCACGGGGACGGCGAAGCGGACCCGTGACAAAGGCCCACCCGAAACGGATGGGCCTTTGCCTGTCGTTCAACCGTCTCAGGCCGCCGCGCGCATCCCGAGCACCCGCGCCATCGTCTCGCCCATGGCCGACGGGTTCGGCGCGACGGTGATCCCGGCGGCGCTCAGGATTTCCACCTTCTCCTGCGCGCTTTCGCCGAAGGCGCTGATGATCGCCCCGGCATGGCCCATCTTGCGGCCCTTGGGCGCCGAGAGACCGGCGATATAGGCCACGACCGGCTTGCGTCATGTGGTCGCGCACATAGGCCGCGGCTTCGGCCTCTTGCGGGCCGCCGATTTCGCCGATCATCATCACGGCGTCGGTTTCGGGATCGGCCTCGAACAGCTCGCAGGATGTCCTTGAAGCGACGAGCCGTTGATCGGATCGCCGCCGATGCCGACGCTGGTCGAGACGCCGATGCCAAGCGCCTTCATCTGGCTCGCGGCCTCATACCCCAGCGTGCCCGACCGGCCGACGATGCCGACGCGGCCGGGCATGTAGATGTGCGGCGGCATGATGCCCATGAAGCCCTTGCCGGGGCTGATGATGCCCGGCGCAGTTCGGCCCGATCAGGCGCATCTTGCGCTCTTCCGGGTAGCGGCGCAGGAAGCGCTTCACCTTCATCATGTCCTGGCTCGGGATGCCGTCGGTCACGCAGACGGCGGTGCGGATGCCCGCATCCGCCGCCTCCATGATCGCGTCGGCGGCGAAGGGCGGCGGCACGAAGACGAGGCGAGGCCTCGGCCCCGGTCGCCTCGACCGCCTCGCGCACGGTGTTGAAGAGCGGGCGGTCCAGCACCGTCGTCGCCGCCCTTGCCCGGCGTGACGCCGCCCACGACGTTGGTGCCGTGCTTGATCATGTCGGCGGCGTGGAAGCTGCCGATGCGGCCCGAGATGCCCTGCACGATGACGCGGGTCGTCTCGGTGATCAGGATGGCCATGGTCGCTCCCCCTCAGGCTGCGAGTTTCTGACGCGCGGCCACGGCCTTTGCGGCCGCCTCGGCCAGCGTGTCGGCGGTGATCAGCGGCAGGCCCGACGTCTCGAGGATGCGCTTGCCCTCCTCGACATTCGTGCCCGCAAGGCGCACGACGACCGGGATCGTCAGGCCCACCTCGCGGTAGGCCTGCACGACGCCCTCGGCCACCCAGTCGCAGCGGTTGATGCCGGCGAAGATGTTGACGAGGATCACGCTGCACGTTGCGGTCGGCCAGCACGGTGCGGAAGGCCCGCACCACGCGCTCCGGGCTGGCGCCGCCGCCGATGTCGAGGAAGTTCGCAGGCTCGCCGCCCGCCAGCTTGATCATGTCCATCGTCGCCATCGCCAGGCCCGCGCCGTTGATGATGCAGCCGATGTCGCCGTCGAGGCCGACATAGGCCAGGCCATGGTCCCCGGCGGTGCGATTCGCGCGGGTCTTCCTGGCTGCGGTCGCGCAGTTCGGCCACCTGCGGGCGGCGGAACAGGGCGTTGGTGTCGAAGCACATCTTCGCATCCAGCGCCACGAGGTCGCCCGCGCCGGTGATGACCAGCGGGTTGATCTCGACCATCATCGGCGTCAAGGTCGCGGTAGGCGCGGTAGCAGGCCTTCAGGATCGTCGACCATCTGCGCGATCTGGCCGCGCCTTCAGGCCCAAGCTCGAAGGCCAGTTCGCGGGCCTGGAATTCGCGACAGGCCGACGGCCGGGTCGATGGTCATGCGGCGCAGGGACTGCGGGTCGTTCTCGGCCAGATCCTCGATCTCCATCCCGCCATGGGCCGAGGCGACGATCATGATGCGCTCGGATTTCCGGTCCAGGACGAAGCCCAGGTACAGCTCCTGCGCGATGTCGGACGCGGCTTCGACCCAGAGGCGGTAGACGCCCTTGCCGTTCGCGTCGGTCTGCTTGGTGACCAGTTGCTTGCCGAACAGCGTGGCGGCGAAGGCCGCGCACCTCATGCTCGTCGCGGCACAGCTTCACGCCGCCCGCAGCACCGCGGCCGCCGGAGTGGATCTGGGCCTTGACGACCCAGGCGTTGCCGCCAAGTTCCCGCGCCCGGTAGCCCGCCTGTTCGGGGCTGTAGGCCAGCCCGCCGCGCGGCACCGGCACGCCGAAGCGGGCGAGGATTTCCTTGGCCTGATATTCGTGGATGTCCATTCGAGCTCCTCCCAAGCCATCGAATTTTCTCGCGAAAATTCCGCTCTCCGCCCGAATTTTCGCAGAAAATTCGTAGGCGCTATCCCTTCGCCGCGATCGCCTCGGCCAGCACCAGCACGTTGTTCGCCATCTTCTCGCTCGCCGCGTCGATCATCTTGCCGTCAAGGCTGGCCGCGCCCTTGCCCTGCGCCTCGGCCTTGCGCAGTTCCTCGATGATGCGGCGGGCCTTGGTCACCTCGGCCTCGGGCGGGCTGAAGACCTCGTTCGCCAGCGCGACCTGGCTCGGGTGGATCGCCCATTTGCCTTCGCAGCCCAGGGCGGCCGCGCGGCGCGCGCCGTCCTTGTAGCCTTCGGGATCGGTGAAATCGCCGAACGGGCCGTCGATGGCGCGCAGGCCATAGGCGCGGCAGGCGATGACCATGCGGGTGATCGCGGCATGCCACTGGTCGCCCGGATAATGCGGGTTCAGCCCGCCGATGTTCGTCGTGCGCGCCCGCATGCTGGCGGCATAGTCCGCCACGCCGAAATGCAGCGCCTCCAGCCGGCCGCCGAACTGGGCGATGCTTTCGACATTCGCCATGCCAAGCGCCGTCTCGATCAGCGCCTCAAGCCCCACGCGGGTCGTGTAGCCCTTGCCCTGCTCGATCTGGTTGACCATCGCCTCGACCATGTAGAGGTCGTCGCGCACGCCGACCTTGGGCACCAGCAGCGTGTGCACGCGGTTGCCCGCCTGCTCCATGACGTCGACCACGTCGCGGTACATGTAATGCGTGTCGAGCCCGTTGATCCGCACCGACACGGTCTTGCCCTTGGCCGCCCAGTCGATGTCGTTCAGCGCCTGGATGCAGTTCTTGCGCGCCTGTTCCTTTTCGGGCGGCGCGACGGCATCCTCGAGGTCGAGGAAGACGAAATCGGCGGGGCCCTCGGCGGCCTTGTCGATCATCGACGGGGTTCGAGGCCGGAACGGCGAGTTCGGACCGCTGCAGGCGCTGCTTGCGCAGCGGGTAAAGAGTGTGGCTCATCTGTCTGCTTCCTGTGCTTATTCGGCCGCGAGCGGCACGGATTTCGGTTGCGTCGCGGCCTCGGCATACCAGCCGCTGCGCCGCGGCGACACCGGAGCCGAGCGTCGATCGTCGCCCCCGCCTCGACCAGCGCCATCTCGGCGACGGCAAGGCGCCGTCAGGCACATCCCTTCGTTCAGGTCGCCCAGATGGCCGATGCGGAACACCTTGCCCGCCAGCCGCGCCAGGCCCGAGCCGAAGGAGGTGTTGTAGCGCTCATAGCCGATGCGGATCACGTCGCGCGCGTCGACGCCCTCGGGCACGCGGATCGCGGTGACGGTGTTCGAGGCAAGCGCGGGGTGCTCGCGCACAGCTGCCAGGCCCCAGGCGGCGACGCCGCGCCGCACGCCTTCGGCGAGGCGGTGATGGCGGGCGATGACGTTGTCCAGCCCCTCGGCATGGATCCGGTCGAGCGCGGCGCGCAGGCCGTGGAGCAGCTGCGTCGGCGGCGTGTAGGGGAAATAGCCGGTTTCGCGGTCATCGCGATCATGTCGCGGAACTCGAAATAGGCGCGGCGCATCGTGGCGGTCTTCGGCGGCCTCCAGCGCCTTGGCGCTGACGCCCAGGATGCCCAGGCCCGCCGGGCACATCAGGCCCTTCTGGCTGCCGGTGACGGCCAGGTCGACGCCCCAGTCGTCCATCCGGAAGTCGATCGAGCCGATCGACGACACGCCATCGACGAACAGAAGCGCGTCGTGGCCGCAGTCGTCCAGCGCGCGGCGGACGCCGGCGACGTCGCGAGGTCACGCCGGTCGCGGTCTCGTTGTGGGTGACGAAGACGGCCTTGATCGCGCCCTTGCCGGTCGGCGGCCAGGATGCGGGCGAAGTCGGCCACCGGCACGCCCTGCGCCCCAGGCCACGTCGATCACTTCGACATCCAGCCCCAGCCGCTCGGCCATCTCGGCCCAGAGGGTGGAGAACTGGCCGTGCCGGCCATCAGCACCTTGTCGCCCGGCGACAGCGTGTTGGTGATCGCGGCTTCCCAGGCGCCGGTGCCGGAGCCGGGGAACATCATCACGCGGCCGGTCTCGGTGCGGAAAACGCGCTTCAGGTCGTCGAGGATGCCCAGCGTCAGGTCGCCGAAATCCGGCGCCGCGCTGGTCCTGCATCGGCACGTTCATCGCCTGCCGCACGGCTTCGGGCACGTTGGTCGGGCCGGGAATGAACAGGTGGTTGGTGCCGGTGCGCATGGAAAATCCTCCGCTGATTGACGCCCCTATGCCACCAGCATCGGCCATGTGCAAAACGAAACCGGGTCCTGCTGTAAATGCGAGAATTTACAGATTGTAATTTTTGTAATATTGTAAATGCTACAGACATCCAATCTGTGTTCGATGTATACGGCGGCATCATGCAGAAGACCTTCATCGGCCCGCACCTGCGCCGCCTGCGGCAGGAACGCGGCGAGACGCAGGGCGCGATGGCCCGCGCGCTCGGCATCTCGCCCGTCCTACGTCAACCTGCTGGAAAACAACGAGCGTTCGGTCTCGGTCCCCGTCCTGCTGCGGCTGTTCGAGGTCTATGGCATCGACTGGCGCGACATCGCGGAGGAGGACGGCTCGTCGCAACTGGCCGACCTGCGCGCGATCATGCAGGACCCGATCTTCGACCGCGCCCGCCCCGACCTGACCGCAGCTGCGCGCGGCGCTGGTCCATAGCCCGACGCTTGCGCAGGCCTTCCTGCACGCTGCACCGCGCCTATCAGACGGCGACGGATCAGCTTCTGTCCCTGTCCGGCACACCCGGCGGAGCCGAGCCGATCCTCGCCGCCTCGCCCGAGGCCGCGGTGCACAACTTCTTCCGCCGCCACCGCAACCATTTCCGCGAGCTGGAGGAGGCGGCGAGCACCTTCTGGGGCGCGACGCCCATCGAAACGGACGAGGTCTATTCCGCTGATCAAGCGCCGCCTGCGCGAACGCCTCGGCATCGCGGTGCGCGTCGTGCCGGTGTCGGAACTTGCCCAACACGCTGCGCCGCTATGACGAGGCGCGGCGCGAGATCCTGCTGTCCGAGGCGCTGGACCACCCGAACCGCACCTTCCAGCTTGTCCATGTGGCGGGCCTGATCGAACAGCGCGCGCTCTTCGACGCGCTGCTGGCGCGGTCGGGCATCACCGACGCGCGGGGTCAGGCGCGCTGCCGGGTGGAGCTGGCCAACTACTTCGCCGCCGCCGTCCTGATGCCCTACGACGCCTTCCTGGCCGAGGCGCGGGCGTCGAAATACGACGTCGACCACCTCGCCACCCGCTTCGGCGTCAGCTTCGAACAGGCCTGCCACCGCGCGACCACCCTGCAACGCGAGGGCGCGCAGGGCGTGCCGTTCTTCTTCCTGCGCATCGACAAGGGCGGGCAACGTGACCAAGCGCTTCAACGCGACCGACTTCCACCTGGCCGAATACGGCGGCGCCTGCCCCCGGCTCGAGGTGCACACGGCCTTCCGCACGCCCGGGCCGGATCGTGCCGCAATTCGTCGAGATGCCCGATGCCAGCCAGTATTTCGTCTTCTCCCGCACCGTGGACCGACCCACCTTCGACCCGCCACGCGCAGGACAACCGCCTTGCCGTCGCCATGGGCTGCACCATCGAACACGCCGCCGAGATCGGCTATGCCGAGGCAGTTCACCGTCACCGGCGCGCGGATGACGCCCATCGGCATCAACTGCCGCATCTGCCCCCGCGCCAACTGCGACCAGCGCGCCCACCACGCCGCGATCCTGTCGCAGCCGGTCGACGAACGCCGCCGGGGCGCGACGCGCTACGACAGTTGACGCGCGTCCGTCGTCACCTCGACACCGCCGCGCGGCTTGCCTATCGTCGCACGGATCGTGTCAACCGAGGTAAGCCGTGGACAAACCCCATCTGCTTCAGGTCGGCCCCCTCCCCGCATGGGACGAGGCCCCGCTGAACGAGGCCTTCATCGTCCACCGGCTTTGGGAGGCCGCCGACCGCGCCGCCTTCCTTGCCCAGCACGGCCCGCATATCCGTGCCATCGCCACGCGTGGCGACCTCGGCGCGGACAGCGCCGTTCTCGCCGCTTGCCCCAAGGTCGAGATCGTGTCGGTCTTCGGCGTGGGCTATGACGCTGTCGACATCGCCACCTGCCGCGCGCGCGGCATCCGGCTGACCAATACGCCCGACGTGCTGACCGACGACTGCGCCGACCTGGCCATGGCCATGTTCCTCGCCCTGTCGCGCAGCATCCCCGCCGCCGATGCCTTCGTGCGCGCCGGGTCCTGGGCCAAGGGCGGCTTTCCCCTGCAACGCAGCGCCAGCCGCAAGCGGGCGGGCATCCTCGGCCTCGGCCGGATCGGCGAGGCGGTGGCACGGCGCTGCGCGGGGTTCGGAATGCCCATTGCCTACTCCGCCCGCACAGCCGAAGGAGACGCCCGCCGACTGGCGCTACATCGCCGATCCGGTGGACCTCGCCGAACAGTCCGACGTGCTTTTCCTCACCCTTGCCGCCACCGCCGAGACGCGCCACATCGTCGACGCCCGCGTGCTGGCGGCACTTGGCCCCGACGGCATGCTCGTCAACATCTCGCGCGCCGCGAATGTCGACGAGACGGCGCTGATGGACGCGCTCGACGCGGGCACGCTCGGCTCGGCTGCGCTTGACGTGTTCGAGGGCGAGCCGAACCTGAACCCGCGCTTCCTGACCACGCCGCGCCTGCTTCTGCAACCGCACCACGCCTCGGGCACGGTCGAGACGCGCCGCGCCATGGGCCAGCTTTTGCGCGACAACCTGGCCGCACATTTCGCGGGCAAGCCCCTGCCCACCCCGGTCCTCTGACGGACCAGACGGCTGAGGCGTCAGCCGAAGCTGCGCTCGGACACCAGCCCTGACGCGCTGCGTTCCGCGATCTGTCCGGCCAGATACTCGGCATCATGCCACACCCCCCAGATGAAGGGCGAGGCGCGCCGCGAGAGCCAGGGCAGCCCCAGGAAATAGAGCCCCGGCACCCGCGAAACGCCCTTCTCATGCGCGGGCCGGCCCTTTTCGTCGAAGGCGTCGACCTGAAGCCAACCGAAATCGAGGCCGTATCCCGTAGCCCAGATGATCGAGGTCACACCGGCTGCTGACAGGTCCAGCGCTCGGATCGGATCGGTCATGCAGTCCGGGTCCGGCCCGATCACCCGCGCTTCGGGTTCCTCGGGAAGGTCCAGTCCCTGCGCCCGCGCCAGCGCATCGGCCTCGTCCAGCACCGACAGGTAGTTCCGGTCGCCCCGGCGGATGTTCTCGGCCAGATCGCCCGCGACCTCGAGCACGCCATCGCGCCAACCGCCCGTCCGGCCAAGCAGGACCATGCCCCGCGCGGCCAGCTTGCGGAAATCCACCGTATGCCCGCCCCGCGCCCCGCTGACCGCGATGGTCACATGCTCCATGCCCGGCTCGCGGGTCTTGGCGTCCCAATAGCCGAGCGCGCCCAGCCACCAGACGAAATCCTTTCCGCGATAACGCCGCGGCGGGCGGTCGTGCGGCCCGACCGACAGATAGACCCTGCGCCCCGCGCTCAGGATTTCGTCCGCGATCTGTGCCCCCGACGACCCCGCCCCGACAACAAGCACGGCCCCCTCGGGCAACTGGTTCGGGTTCCGGTAACCGGACGAATGGATCTGGAACACACCCGTCTCGACCGGCACCACGTCAGGCAGGATCGGGCGCTGGAACGGCCCGGTCGCCGCGACGACATTCCGCGCCTCGATGGCCCCGGCCGAGGTCTGCACGGCAAACCCGCCCCCCGGCATCGGCGTGACGGAACGGACCTCGACACCTTCGCGGATCGGCGCGTCGATCTTACGGGCGTAGGCGACGAAGTACTCCACGATCGACTTTTTGGACGCAAAGCTGTCCGGGTCGAGCGCCGCAAAGGTCATGCCCGGAAAGCGGTCATGCCAGGCCGGTCCGTTCGCAACCAGGGAATCCCACCGCTCGCTGCGCCAGCGCTCGGCGATCCGGTGGCGTTCCAGCACCAGATGCGGCAGGCCGCGCGCGCCCAGATGCTCGCTCATCGCAAGCCCGGCCTGCCCCCCGCCGATCACCAGCGTGTCGATCCGTTCTGCGGTCATGTCGCGCTCCGTTCCAGGCGGGGCGCACCTTGCCCCTGTGCGACTGATCTAGCGGCGATGCTGCTTCGGATAAACTCGAATTCGTCTCAGTTTGGCTTAGGGCACACCTAACCCATCACGTCCATTTCGCGACGGGCGGCAGGCTCATCAGCACCGCATTGGCGTCATGCCCGGTTTCCAGCCCGAACTTCGTGCCCCGGTCATAGACCAGGTTGTATTCGGCATAGAGCCCGCGATGGATCAACTGCGTGTCCTTCGTCGGCCTCGGTCCAGGGCAGGTCCCTGCGCGCCTCGACCAGCGGCACGATAGGCCGGCAGGAACGCCCGCCCGACATCCTGGGTAAAGGCGAAATCCGCCTCCCAGTCGCCGGTGTTCAGGTCGTCGTAGAAGATGCCGCCCACCCCGCGCGCCCGGCCCCGATGCGGCACGAAGAAGTACTCGTCCGCCCAGGCCTTGAAGCGGGGGTAGTAGTCCGGCGCATGGCGCATCGCAGGCCTGCTTGCAGCGTGTCGTGGAAATGCGCGGTGTCCTCGGCATATTCGATGCAGGGGTTGAGGTCGGACCCGCCGCCGAACCACCAGGCGTGCGGGCGTCCAGAACATCCGGGTGTTCATGTGGACGGCGGGCGCATGCGGGTTCTGCATGATGCGCGACAAGGCTGATGCCCGATGGCCCAGAACCGCGGATCGTCCTCCATCCCCGGCACGCCGCGCGCGGCCATCGCCTTTTGCGCGCGCTCGCCCAGCTCGCCATGAACCTCGCTGACGTTGACGCCGACCTTCTCGAACACCCGCCCGCCGCGCATGACGCTCATCAGCCCGCCGCCGCCATCGGCCCGCGTCGTCGGGCGTCACCTCGAAGCGGCCCGCGACGTTGCGCGCGGTCGGCCCGCACTGCGTGTCCTCCAGCCCCTCGAAGGCCGCGACAATCTCGTCCCGCAAGGCGCGGAACCATCCGGCGGCCCGCGCCTTGTGATCGTCGAAATCGTCGCTCATCGTGGTCTCCCTTGCTCACCGGGCTTTTGCTAGCATCGCCCGTCGCGGCGCGCTAGGCTCGCAGGACAACCCGTGGATTGATGATGTCGTTTCGCCCCCTGCTTCTTCTGCCCCTCGCCCTTGCCGCCTGCGGCACGCCGCAGGAGCGCTGCATCAACGGCGTGACGCGCGACCTGCGGATCGTCACCGACCTGCTCGACGAGACCGAGCTCAACCTCGCGCGCGGCTATGCGCTTGAGGAGGAAACGGTCATCTGCACCGCGCTGGGTACCGTGCGGACCGCCCGTCATCGTCACGCAGGCGAACGGCGCGCAGCAGGTGGTGCGGCCGACCACGATGTGCATGGACGACTACGAGGATACCGTGCAGCGCCCCCGCGCCATCGACCCGACGGCCGAGCGCAACAAGCTCAAGGGCCTGCAGGAACGCCAGCGTGCCTTGTCGAAACAGGCGGAGCCGGCCATCGCACAGTGCCGCGCCCTCTATCCCGAATGATCAATGCGCGGGAACCTGGACCGGGATCGAGCAGGCTGCGCCCGCCATCGACCGTCACGATCTGCCCGGTCATGAAGGCCGACGCGTCCGAGGCGAGGAACTGCACCGTCTCGGCCAGCTCGGCAGGCTCGGCGATCCGGCCCATGCGGCGTGCCCCGCATGATCTGGTCGCGATAGTCCGGGATGATCCTTCAGCGAGCCGCGCAGGCTCGCGCTCATCACGCTGCCGAAGGCCACGGCGTTCACCCGGATGCCCTTGGGCGCCAGCACCACGGCCAGCGAGCGCGTCATCTGGTCCAGCGCGGCGCTGGCGATGGAATAGCCCAGCAGCTGCGGGCTGCGTCAGCGTGCGCGGCGATGGACGACAGGTTGATGATCGCCCCGCATCGGCCCGCGTCCAGCCCGGCGCTGTCTCGGCCAGTGCGATCATCCGCTTGGCGGTCATCTGCGACAGGCGCAGGCTGGTGATGCAGGTTCTGCTGCAACAGCTCCTCGACCCCGTCCTCGCCCGACGCAGAGCGGGTCCGAGACGATCATCTGGCGGCTCGCATTCACCAGGATGTCCACCCGGTCGAAGGCATCCATCGTGGCCGACAGAAGGTTCGCGATCGTCAGCTTCTCGCGCAGGTCGCCCGCGAACATGCGCACCGGGCCTTCCGGCGCGGCCTCGTCGCCCACCTCGTCCTCCAGCCGGTCCTCGTCCATGTCGGCGAACATCACGTTCGCGCCCTGTGTCCACGAAATGCCGCGCGATGGCCAGGCCGATGCCGTTGGCGGAGCCGGTGACGATGGCGGTCTTGCCGGCGATCGGAAAGGGACATGTCGTGCTCCGGTGACGGTGTCAGCGCCGCGCCCGGACGGGGCGCGCGGCATGGATCACGCGAAAGGCCGCCGTCGCCGCCGATCTCCTCCACCTCGCGGAAGCGTCTCGGACAGGACGGCGTCATAGGGCAGGTGACGGTTGGCGACCAGCCAGAGCTCGCCGCCCGGGTGCGAGCATGCGCCGCGGCGGCGCGGATGAAGGCCGCGCCGAGCGCGGGATCGGCGGCGCGCCCGATATGGAAGGGCGGGTTGCATGACCACGGCATCCAGCAGGCGCGTCGGGCCGCGAAGCGTGGTCGCATCGGCCCAGTGGAAGCGCGCGCGCGGATCGGTGACGTTGCGCGCGCGCACAGTCCAGCGCGGCGGCCTCGGCCTCGACCAGGTCGAGCTGCCTGCACCCCCTCGCGCGCCAGGATCGCCCGCGCCAGATAGCCCCAGCCGGCCCCCAGATCGACGATCCGGCCGGGCAGCTTCGCGGGCAGGGCCGCTGCCAGCAGGGCCGACCCCCGGTCGGGCCCATCGGCCGAAAACACGCCGGGCAGGGTGACGAAGCCGTCGGCGGTCACGCGGCTCGCGCGCGCCCAGTCCTCGAAGGCCGGCGCCGGCGGGAAAGGCGAAGATCTTGCCATGCGCCTTGGACAGCGGTCGCGATGGTGCGACGCGGGCGCGCAGGTCGCGATGCACGGTGTCGATCGCCATCGGTCTTCTGCCCGTCGACGATCACCGGCCCGCCGGGCACGACCACGCCGCAGGCCTCGGCGATCAGGCGCGCGCGCCTCGGCCTTGCTGCGCGGCAGGCAGACAAGCGCCGCCGTCGACCGGCCCCGCGGCGACGTCGCCACCGCGATAGCCCTGCGCCGCGAAATGGTCGTGAGTCGGGCCGAAACCCCTGAATCACGACCACCCGGTCCTTTCGGCAGCGGCGACAGGTCATCGCCGATCCGCGGGCCGGAAGACAGCGATCGCGCCCGGTCTCGGGCAAGCAGCGACCGTTCCGCTTTCCAGCGCCAGTGTCAGTCGGGCAGATCGCATGGGCGGCCGCGGGCGGCCCTATTCCTTTTCCATCGTGCATTGCAGCGGATGCTGATGGCGGCGGGCGAAATCCATCACCTGCGCCACCTTCGTCTCGGCCACCTCGAACGAGAAGACGCCGACCACCGCCAGGCCCTTCTTGTGGACCGTCAGCATGATCTCGAACGCCTGGGCATGGGTCAGGCCGAAGAACCGCTCCAGCACATGCACGACGAACTCCATCGGCGTGTAGTCGTCGTTCAGCAGCAGCACCTTGTAGAGCGGCGGCCGTTCCGTGCTGCGTCCGCGTCTTGGTGACGACCGAGGTATCCCCGTCGGTCCACCCGGCTTGTCGGACATCAGGAAGGGCAGACTGGTCAACGCCGGGGCTCCGCAGTTGCTATTCAGACTCGGTGGAAGAATGCTGGCAGTATATAGCGCTTTGCCGCGAATCGAAAAGGGGCAGCGTTGCGCGCCGGCGCAGGAGTGGGCATCATGGCTGACCACAATCGGCTTCGATGCCGACGACACGCTCTGGCATCACGAAACCTTCTATCGCGGCTGACCCAGGACCGGTTCGCCGAGCTGCTGGCCGACCACGCCGCGCCCGACCATCTGCACGAGCGGTTGCTGGACGGCCGAGCGGCGCAACCTGGGCCACTACGGCTTCGGCGTGAAGGGCTTCACCCTGTCGATGATCGAAACCGCCATCGAGGTGACCGAGGGCCGCGTTCCCGCCTCGGTCATCGCCGAACTGCTCGCCGCGGGGCGCGAGATGCTGGCCCATCCGATCGACCTGCTGCCGCATGCACGCGCCACGGTCGAGGCGCTGGCCGGGCGGCTATCCGCGTGGTCCTGATCACCAAGGGCGACCTGCTGGATCAGGAACGCAAGCTGGCGCAGTCGGGCCTGGGCGATCTGTTCGACGCGGTCGAGATCGTGTCGGACAAGACCCCCGCCGTCTACGCGCCGCATCTTCGCCCGGCACGGAACCGGCGCGGAGCGAGGCGATGATGGTCGGCAACTCGGTGAAGTCCGATGTCCTGCCGATGATCGAGGCCGGCGGCTGGGGCGTGCATGTGCCGCATGACCTGGCCTGGGCGCTGGATCACGCCGACCCGCCGCAGGCCCATGCCCGCTTCCGGACGCTGGTCGAGCTTGGGCGAACTTGCCCCAACTGGTCCGCGACCTTGACGGATGATCACCGCATCTGGGGGCAACCTGCCGTGTGCGCAGGCCAGATTTTGCCGATGGCAGACTGCTTGAGGAACCTCAGAAAAGCCTTTGAAGTAAAGGGGCTTTTCGGCCGTAGTTCTGCCTGTGCTAACCTTGCGGTCGAGAGCAGTATAGCCCCACCAAAAAACCGGGGCATCCGAGGCAGGTAAGGACAGCCGACGTGACAACGCGGCTGTGGCATTTTGCCCAAGCAATTTTCTGTGCGGCAATTCTGGCCGTCTTCGCGGCACCGGGCTCTGTCCCGCGCCGCGCCCTTCGCCGCCATCGTGATGGATGCACGGACCGGCGAGGTGCTGTACTCCAACAACGCCGAAACCCGCCTGCACCCGGCATCGCTGACCAAGATGCTGACGCTCTACATCACCTTCGATGCCATCGAGCGCGGCGAGATCTCGCTCGACACCATGGTCAAGATCACCAAGCACGCCGCGGCTCAACCGCCGTCGAAGCTGGGCCTGAAGGCCGGGACAGAAGATCGCAGTTGCGCTACCTGATCCGCGCGGCCGCGGTGAAATCGGCCAACGACGCGGCGACGGCGATCGGCGAGGCCCTCGGCGGCACCGAGACCAGCTTCGGCAAGCGCATGAACCGCACCGCCAAGGCGCTCGGGATGACCGCATCGACCTTCAAGAACGCCAACGGGCTGACCGCGTCCGGCCATCTGTCGACCGCGCGCGACATGACGATCCTCGGGCGGCGGCTGTTCTATGACTTCCCGCAATACTACAACATCTTCTCGCGCCGCTCGACCGATGCGGGCGTCGCCACCGTCAACAACACCAACCGCCGGTTCCTGGACAGCTACAAGGGCGCGGACGGGATCAAGACCGGCTACACCAACCCCGCCGGGTTCAACCTGACCGCATCGGCCGAGCGCGGCAACAAGCGCCTGATCGCCACCGTCTTCGGCGGCAAGTCGACCGCGCACCGCAACGCCAAGATGGCGGAACTGCTGGACATCGGCTTCAAGGAAGCGCCCGCCAAGGCGACCGTGAAGAAGCCCGATGCGCCGGATCTCGGCCTCATCGCCTCGGGGGAGATCGAGGAGAACGAAGAAGGCGGGGCCGGCAAGACGATCCGCCTCGTCATGGCGGTGTCCAGCTCGCCGCGGCCGAAGTCGAGGCCGACCGTCGCCGCGCCGCCGGAAGAGATGCTGGTCGCCATGGAGGATGGCATCGCGGGTGCGCTGGCCGAAGCAACGGGCGCTCAGCCGGAGCAGACAGCCCCCACCCCGGATGCTGTAGACGTGGCGCTGGCCGATGTTGTCCCCCCGGTCGAACCGCAGACTGAACCTGTGGCAGACGCAGCCCCGACCGACGCGCCCGCCACCGCAGCCGAGGCCGCAGCGCTCGCCGATGCGGCGATGCTTGCGGCGGCAACCGCGCCCGAAACCGACACCACGTCCCTCGCGGCGGTCGAAGCGGAGCCGACCGCCATCGTCAGCCTTGCGGCTGCGGCCCCGCCCAAGCCGAGGCCGGACCCGAAGGCGATGTTCGCCGAGGCGGACCCGGCCGTGCAGGCTGCCCCCGCCGAACCGGAGGTCGTCACCCGCATCTCGACCTCGGGCGGACGTCATTGGGGCATCAATGTGGGCCGCTTCAACAGCCGCTCGGCGGCGGAGCGGCAATTGCTGAAGACGGCGCTTGCCGAAACCGCGACGCTTGACGACGGCCTGCGCAAGGTCGTGGAGGGCTCTGCGGGCTATGACGCCAACTTCGTCGGCCTGACCCAGGACGAGGCCGATCTCGCCTGCCGCAGGTTGCAGGCGCGCGGCATCCAGTGCTTCACGATGGGGCCGTGACGGCGGCCTAGCCGGCCAGGTGGCGCAAGCCCTGCGTCACATCCGTCCTGACCGCCAGCCGCAGCCCGGGTTCGTCGCCCGCCTTCAGCGCCGCAAGGATCGTCCGGTGGTGCTGCGGCGGCTCGTTCCGGCGCAGCCGCGCATAAAGCGACCGCATCGTCGGACCCAGTTGCAGCCAGACGGTCTCGGTCATCGCCAGCATCGCCGGGGCCTGCGCCCGCAGGTAGAGCGTGCGGTGAAATTCCAGGTTGGTGCGGATGTAGGCGACGGCATCCTGCTTCGCGACGGCTTCGGCATTCGCCGCGTTGATCGTCTTCAGGCGCTCGATCAGGGCGAAATGCGCCCGGGGCAGCGCCCGCGACGCCAGTTCCGGCTCCAGCAGCGCGCGGATCGCCGCAAGCTCCTCGATCCGTTCGGGGCTGAGTTCCGGCGTCGAGATCCGGCCCGAGGAGGACATGGTGAAGGCCCCCTCCGCCGCCAGCCGCCGCACCGCCTCGCGCGCGGGGGTCATCGACACGCCGAAGGTCCGGGCCAACCCGCGCAGCGTCAGCGCCTGGCCCGGCGACAGTTCGCCATGCATGACCTGCGCGCGCAGCGTACGATACAGCCGGTCATGCTCGGCGATCGTCGAGTCCGGCGGGCGAGGGCGGGGCGAAGATCGGGGGTCATGACGCAGCGAAACACCCCCCGCTCCTGCCGGTCAATCCCCCTCGCCCCCGAAGCGGTAGGCATGCAGGCGCTGCCCGTGCTGCTTCAGCCAGGCGCGCCGCGGCGCATAGTCGGGCACCAGCCGCCGGACCACGGCCCAGAAGGCAGGAGCGTGGTTCATCTCGACCAGATGCGCCACCTCATGGGCGGCCACGTAGTCCAGCACCTCGGGCGGGGCCATCGCCAGCCGCCACGAATACATCAGGCCCCCGTCCACCGTGCACGAGCCCCAGCGAGACCGCGTGTCGCGCAGCGTCAGACGGTGGAAGGGCCGTCCCACCAGCGCGCGCATAGCGGTCCGACGCCTCGGTCAGCCTGTCGCGCGCCATGGTCCGCAGGAAGGCCTTCGCCCGCGCCGCCGCCTGCGCCGGATCGCCGGGCAGCAGAAGCGATTCGCCCTCGATCCGCACCAGCCGCCCCGACCCCGGCTGAAGCGACAGCAGCCGCCCCTCGACCGGCAGTCGCGCGCCGATGCCCACCGGCTCGCTTGCGGGCAACGCGGCGAGCGCGCGGCGAATCCATCCCTCCTGATCGCCGCGCAAAGGCCATCGCCTCGGCCACCCGCGCGCCCTGCGGCACCGACAGCGTGACCCGCCCGTCAAGCCGCGACACGCGCAGCGAAAAGCGCCGCGCGCGGGCGACTGCGGCGCAGGGTGATCTCGACAGGCGGCGATCCGGGCAGTTCGGGCATCGGGTCAGTCCTCGGCTGGCCGCACAATACCCTTGCGCCCGGCGACGAAAACCCCCATCTGCGCCGCTTCGCCATGGTGGCGAAAGGCTTTGACAGCAGGCAGGTCCTGTGGCAAGCGACGCCCGAACCCAACCTGCCAGCATTTCAAGGGGACGATCATGCCCAACCCAGAATGGGGCACCAAGCGCATTTGTCCGACCACCGGCAAGCGCTTCTACGACCTGAACAAGAGCCCGATCATCAGCCCCTATACCGGCGAGGTCGTGGATATCGAGACTGCCCGCCGCAAGGCTGCGTCGGTCGTCATCGCCCGCCCGCTGCCCGAGAAGGACGAAGACGTGCTGGTCGACGATCTGGAAGCCGAGGACGACATCCTGGCACCCGGCGTCGCCGACGATGCCGATCTTGACGACGACCTGCTCGAAGACGACGCCGACGACACCGTCTCGCTCGACGATCTGGCCGACGTGGGCGGCGACGAGGAAGAAGTCTGACATCCTTCGGGGGCGTTTTTTGGCTTGCGCGCCCCCGCGCCCTTCCGTAAAGAGCCGCAGCGGACACCCCAAGGTCCGCCGCAATGATGGGGTCGTAGCTCAGTTGGGAGAGCGCTTGAATGGCATTCAAGAGGTCAGGAGTTCGATCCTCCTCGGCTCCACCAGATACCCGTACCAAGGATGTGACGTGATACGCGGCGGCCAGTCTGGGCCGCCTTTTCCTTTCTTGCCGGATGGGTCAGCCCGCCGCCATCGCCGGGGGCCGTGATTGGATCAATTCTCTTTCAGCAGCGTGCAATCCTGCGCGCTGGAACGCTGGTCGCCCCGGATCGGTGACCCAAGCCTGATGGGCTGGCTGACGGTGGGTGTCTATCTGCTCGCCGGTCTGGTCGCGCTCTGGGTCCTTGCCTCGGCGCGGTTTCCCGCCGCCACGCGAGGGCGCGAGCGGCTGTTCTGGCTGTTCGTGGCCCTCATCCTTTTTTTCCTGGCGATCAACAAGCAACTCGACCTGCAATCCTACCTGACAGCCGTCGGGCGCTGTGTTGCGCAGATTTAAGGCTGGTATGCCGAGCGGCGCCATGTGCAGGAGGCCGTCATCATCGGCCTGATCCTCGGGATGGGGGCGATCGGCCTATGGTGCGCCTATGTCATGCGCGGCACCCTGCGGCGCAATGCCCTGGCGGTTTTGGGCCTCGCCGTCATGATCGGCTTCGTCGCGGTGCGCGCCGTCGGTTTCCATCACGTCGATGCGCTGCTCAAGGTCAATGTCCAGAACATGCGCATGAACTGGCTGCTGGAGTTTACGGGGCCGACCCTCATCCTTGTCTGCGGGCTTTTCCTCTTGCGTTTCTCGGGCAGGCGGCGAGTCTCGCGCAGATGACTTCCGGACCGGAGAGCCCGCCGCGATGATCCCCCTTCCCTCGGACTGGTCAGCCTCCGGCGGACCCGCCTTCGCCGAGCGCCCCCTGCACCGCGCCTGGCTGCTCGACCAGGCGCGCGGCCTCTTCGCCTTCTTCCAGCCCGCGGCGCTGAACCCGGCGGGCGGGTTCTTCGCGCTCGACGACCGCGGCGCGCCCTCTGCCCCCGCCCGGACCGCGCGGGCAGGTGCGCAACCTGCACGAGGCGACACGGATGGTGCATTGCTATGCGATGGCCCATCTCCTCGGCCTGCCGGGGGCGGACCGGATGATCGACCAAGGGATGGACTTCACCTGGACCCGCCACCGCGACGCGGCCGATGGCGGGTACGTCTGGGGCGTCGACGATGAAGGCCCGGTCAACGACACCAAACAGGCCTATGGCCATGCCTTCGTCCTGCTCGCCGGGGCCTCGGCCAAGGTCGTGGGTCATCCCGATGCCGACCGCCTGATTGCCGATGTCACCGAGGTGCTGCTCGACGCGGTTCTGGGACGAGGCAGCAGGGGCCACGACCGAGGAATACAGCCGCGACTGGCAGCCGCTCGGCCCCTATCGCGGCCAGAACTCCAACATGCACCTGACCGAGGCGCTGATGGCGGCCTTCGAGGCGACGGGCGACCGGACCTACCTGACCATGGCCGAGCGGATCGCCGCGCTGATCATCAACTGCCACGCCCGCGCCGAGGGCTGGCGCGTGGCCGAGCATTTCCACGCGGACTGGACGGTGGACCGCGCCTATGCCGGCGATCCGATGTTCCGCCCCGCGGGCACGACGCCCGGCCACGCGCTGGAATGGTCGCGCCTTCTGGTTCAGCTCTGGGAACTGGGCGACCGCAAGCACGCCTGGATGGCCGAGGCCGCGCAGGCGCTGTTCCTGCACACCTGCGAGATCGGCTGGGATCGCGCGCGCGGCGGGTTCTACTACACGCTCGACTGGAACGACCACCCGGCCCGCTCCGACCGCTACTGGTGGCCCTGTGCCGAAGGCATCGCTGCCGCGTCCGTGCTGCGCCAGATCAGCGACGATCCCCGATTCGAGGGCTGGTATCGCCGCATCTGGAGCTTTGTGGCAACCCATGTGATCGACCACGCCCAGGGCGGCTGGTGGCCGGAACTGGATGACGACCTGCGACCCGTCAACCGCGTCTTCACCGGCAAGCCGGACCTCTACCACGCCGTGCAGGCCTGCCTCATCCCGCTTCTGCCCTCGTCCGGCAGCGCCACGCGCGGCCTCGCGGGTCCGGCGGGGCAAGCCCTCCTCACAGGCTGACCGACCCCGGCTTCTTCTCGGCCAAATACCCCCGGCGGAGCCGCGTCCGAGCGCATCGCGGCGGCGATGCGCGAGAGGAATGGAATGGCCCGGAACGGGCCTCCGCTTGTCAACGGCCACAGCGGGCGCGTCAGCCGATCACCTCGAACCGGTCCACATCGACCATCCCGTGATCGGTGATCTTCAGATGCGGGATCACCGGCAGGCACAGGAAGGCCAGCTGCAGGAACGGCTCCTCCAGCGTCACCCCCAGCGACCGCGCGGCGGCGCGCAGCGCCACCAGCCCGTCGCGCACCTTCTCGAACGGCTCGCAGGCTCATCAGCCCCGCCACCGGCAGCGCCAGTTCGGCCAGCACCCGCCCCCCCTCGACCACGACGAACCCGCCCTCGATCTGCCCCAGCCGGTTCGCGGCCAGCGCCATGTCGCCGTAATCCGCCCCCACCACCGCGATGTTGTGATGGTCGTGGCAGACGGTCGAGGCGATGGCCCCGCGCCGCAGCCCGAAGCCCTTCACGAACCCCGTCGCGCGGTTGCCGTTCTCCCCGTGCCGCTCGATCACCGCGATCTTCACCAGGTCGCGCGCCACGTCGGGCCGCTTGTCGCCGTCCACCGGCGCGATGTCGAAGGTCAGGTGCTCGGTGATGATCTTGCCCGGCAGGATCCCGATCACCGGCGTCTCCACCCGGTTCCCGCCGGTGCGGAAATCCCCGGCCGTCACCGTCGGCGCCTTCACCGAGCGCCGCGCCACCGGCGCGACCGTGCCCCGCGCCGCAAAGGCCGCCTCGCCCGCCACCACCCCGCCGCACAGCACGAGCGAGGCATGGCACCCTTCCAGCGCTGTCGATCACCGCGATATCCGCCCGCTTGCCCGGCGCGATCAGCCCGCGGTCCTTCAGCCCGAAGGCCTCCGCCGCCGAAAGGCTCGCCGCCCGATAGACGGCCAGCGGCGGGGCAGCCCAGCGCGATCGCCGTGCGGATCATGTAGTCCAGATGCCCATGCTCGGCGATGTCCAGCGGGTTGCGGTCATCGGTGCAGAGGCAGAGATAGGGCGCGTGCCGCTCGGTCAGCATCGGCGGCCAGCGCGTGCAGGTCCTTGCGACACCGACCCCTCGCGGATCAGCACCCGCATCCCCTTGCGCAGCTTCTCCAGCGCCTCTTCCGCCGTCGTCGCCTCATGCTCGGTCCGGATCCCCGCGCTGATATAGCCGTTCAGGTCGCTGCCCGCGCAGCAAGCGGCGCATGGCCGTCGATATGCCGCCCCCGGAACGCCTCCAGCTTCGCCAGGCAGCCCGGATCCTTGATCAGCACGCCGGGAAAGTTCATGAACTCCGCCAGCCCGATCACGCGCGGATGGTCCATCAGCGGCGACAAGGTCGGCCGCCTCCAGCCGCGCGCCCGCCGTCTCCATGTGGGTCGAGGGCACGCAGGACGACAGCTGCACCCGGATGTCCATCACCGTGCTGCGCGCTTGCCTCGAGGAAGTAGCGGATCCCCTCCACGCCGCAGACATTCGCGATCTCGTGCGGGTCGCAGATCGCCGTCGTCACCCCGCGCGGCGTCGACGCAGCGGTCGAACTCATGCGGCGTGACCAGCGAGCTTTCGATATGCAGATGCGTGTCGATGAAGCCCGGCACCAGCACCTTGCCCGGCAGTCGATCTCGCGCCGCCCCTCGTAGTCGCCGAACACCCCCACGATGGTATCGCCGCAGATCGCCACATCGGTCTCCACCAGATCGCCGGTGATCAGGTCGAACACCCGCCCGCCCTTCAGCACCAGGTCGGCGGGCACGAGCCCGCGCCCCTGGTCGATGCGGTCGGACAAGCGTGGCATCGGGTCATGGCGATCTCCTTTCCGCGAGTAGAACCCGCAGCCGCAGCGCCCGTCCAGAGGCAGTTCCCGCTTGCGCCCGCAGCCCTCGGGTTTATGACCGGCAGAGCAGCCCGGAGTTCCCGATGCGCCCCCTGCGCGGCATCTCCTTCAAGATCGCCTCGGTTCTCGTCTTCATCGTGATGGCGACGCTGATCAAGGCCACGTCCGATCATGTTCCGCCGGGCCAGGCGGTGTTCTTCCGGTCGCTCTTCGCCATTCCCGTCATCGTGGCCTGGCTCGCCTGGCGGGGCGAGTTGCGCTCGGGCCTGCGCACCGCAATCCCCGATGGGCCATGTCTGGCGCGGGGTGGTCGGCACCTGCGCGATGGGCCTTGGCTTTGCGGGCCTCGGCTTCCTGCCCTGCCCGAGGTGACGGCCATCGGCTATGCCGCCCCGCTGCTGACCGTCGTCTTCGCCGCCATGTTCCTGGGCGAGGAGGTGCGGCATCTTCCGCATCACCGCCGTCGCCCTCGGCATGATCGGCGTGCTGATCGTGCTGTCGCCCCGCCTGACCACGCTGCGCGACGGCGAACTGGCAACGGCCGAGGCGCTCGGGGCGATGCTGGTGCTGGGCGGCGCGGTCTTCGCGGCGCTGGCGCAGGTCTTCGTGCGCAAGCTGGTGAACACCGAAAGCACCTCGGCCATCGTCTTCTGGTTCTCGCTGACCGCCACGGTGCTGTCGCTGGTCACCCTGCCCTTCGGCTGGGTCTGCCCACCCCGCGCGAGGCGCTGATGCTGGTCAGCGCGGGCCTTCTGGGCGGGGTGGGACAGATCCTGCTGACCTCGAGCTATCGCTGGGCCGATGCCTCGGTGGTGGCCCCCTTCGACTATGTCTCGATGCTGTTCGCGCTGCTGTTCGGCTATTTCGTTCTTCGCCGAAGTGCCGACCCTGACGATGCTGGGCGGGGCGGCGCTGGTCGTGACGGCGGGCATCCTCATCATCTGGCGCGAACGGCAACTGGGCCTGAAGCGGGCGCGGCAACGCAAGGCGATGACACCGCAGGGCTGACTGTGACCAAAGCGCGCCTTGGGCCGGTTTCGCCCGCTTCGCCTATTGACCGCACCCGACAGGTGGCCATGTTGGGCCAGGACCGGCCGACGCCCCGCACATCAGAAGAAAAGACAGAACGGAACGCCCCCGGATGACCCTTGCCCTGATCGCAGCGCTTCCCTTCCTCGGCGCGCTCCTTCCCGGCCTGATGATCCGCGCAGGGCGCGACACCTGCGCGCTGGTGACCGGCAGTTTCACCGCGCTGGCGCTGCTGCTGCTGGGCCTGAACGCGCCCGCCGTCCTGCGGGGCGAGGTCGTGACCGACCCGCATCGACTGGCTGCCGCAGCTCGGGCCTGCAACGCCAATTTCTGCCTCGACGGGCTGGGGCTGCTGTTCGCCGGGCTGATCCTCGGGATCGGCCTGCTGATCATCCTCTATGCCCGCTTCTACCTGGCCAAGTCGCGACCCGATGGGGCAGTTCTTCACCTACCTCATGCTGTTCCAGGGCGCGATGATCGGGCATCGTGCTGTCCGACAACATCCTGCTGCTGCTGGTGTTCTGGGAGCTGACCTCGCTCTCGTCCTTCCTGCTGATCGGCTACTGGAAGCACCTGCCCGAGGCGCGGCAGGGCGCGCGCATGGCGCTGGCGGTGACCGGCGGCGGCGGGCCTTGCCATGATCGCGGGCATGCTGATCCTGGGCAACATCGCGGGCAGCTACGACCTGTCGGTGATCCTGGCGCAGAAGGAAGTCGATCCAGGCCTCGCCCCTGCTATCTGCCCGCGCTGATCCTGATCCTGCTCGGCTGCTTCACCAAGTCGGCGCAGTTCCCGTTCCACTTCTGGCTGCCGCACGCGATGGCCGCGCCCACGCCGGTCTCGGCCTATCTGCACTCGGCCACGATGGTGAAGGCGGGCATCTTCCTGATGGCGCGGCTCTGGCCGGTGCTCGCGGGCACGCCGGAATGGTTCTACATCGTCGCCACCACCGGCCTTGTCACGATGCTGATCGGGGCGGCGATCGCGCTGTTCAAGGACGACCTGAAGGCGCTGCTCGCCTTTTCGACCGTCAGCCAGCTTGGCCTGATCACCATGCTTCTGGGCTTCGGCACGGCGCAGGCCGCGCGTTGTCGCGATGTTCCACATCCTCAACCACGCCAGCTTCAAGGCCGCGCTCTTCATGGTCGCCGGGCATCGTCGACCACGAGGCGCACACGCGCGACATCCGCCGCCTGGGCGGCCTGCGGCGGCTGATGCCGTCACCTTCGCCATCGGCACCATCGCCGCGCTGTCGATGGCGGGGATCCCGCCGCTGAACGGCTTCCTGTCGAAGGAGATGATGCTGGAGGAGACGACCCATACCCTCTGGCTCGGCAACGCCTGGATCGTGCCGGCGCTCGCCACGCTCGGCGCGCTGTTGTCGGTCGCCTATTCCTTCCGCTTCCTCGGCGCACGCTTCCTCGGCCCGGTGCGCGACGATTATCCGCATACGCCGCATGATCCCGGCTCCGGGCCTCTGGCTCGCGCCGGCGCTTGCTGGCGCTGCTCGTGGTGATCGGCGGTCTTGTCCCGATGGCGCTGATGGGCGGGCTGGTCGAGGCGGCGACGTGGCGGTCACCGGCGAGCCGAGGTGGCGGTCAAGATCACCCACTGGCATGGCTTCGTCGCCGGCGCTCTGGATGTCGCTGGCGGCGATCGGCGGCGGGCTGTGCGCTCGCGCTGATCCACGCCTGCGCGACCGCCGTCTGGCGGCGCCTGCCCGGTCCCGAGGCCAAGCGCATCTTCGACGCGCTGCTCGGGCGTCTGCGCCGCTGGCGCGCGCGCGTCACCGAGCGGCTGCACGACGGCTCGCTGACCCGCGCCTTCGCGGTGGCGGTCGCTCACCATGCTGGCCGCGGGCCTCTGCGCCTTCATCGACCGGCAGCCATGCGGCCGGCACTGCGCGGCGCTCACCCCGGTGGAGCCGCCGGTCTGTCGTCGGCTGCGCTGATCCTTGCCGCGGCGACCGTCGCGCTCGGCGATCCTGCACCGCAACCGGCTTGCTGGCGCTGGTCCTGGTCGGGCGTCGTCGGGCTGATGGTCTCGGTCACCTTCGCCTATCTCTCCGCCCCCGACCTTGCCCTGACCCAGATCTCGGTCGAGGTGGTGACGGTCATCCTGTTGCTGCTCGCGCTGAATTTCCTGCCCAAGGAGACGCCCGCCGAACCGCGCCGCGCGCCAGTGGCGCGATGCGGCCCTCGCCAGCGTCGCGGGCCTTGGCGCCGGCGCGCTGATCTATGCGCTGATGCTGCGCGACTTCGCCTTTCCGACCATCGCGGGCTACCACCTCGCCAATGCCAAGACCGGACGGCGGCGGCACCAACATCGTGAACGTCATCCTCGTCGACTTCCGCGGCTATGACACCTTTGGCGAGATCATCGTTCTCGGCATCGCCGCGCTGGTCATCTTTGCGCTGACCGAGGCGATCCTGCGCGGCGGCCCGGCCAACGACCGCCTGCTGGCCTGGGCAGCCGCGGCAGAAGCGCGCGGGCGACCGGCACCCGATGATGTTGGTCGTGGTCGACCCGGCTGCTCCTGCCGATGGCGCTGATGGTCGGCGTCTTCATCTTCCTGCGCGGCCACAACCTGCCCGGCGGCGGGTTCGTCGCCGGGCTGATCGTCGCCATCGCGCTGCTGATGCAATACATGGCCTCGGGCTTTGGCTGGACGGCCGAGCGCGAGCGGATCGACTACCACGCGCTGATCGCGTCCGGCGTGCTGATCGCCGCCGCGACCGGGATCGGGGCCTGGTTCAACGGCCTGCCCTTCCTGACCTCGGCCTACGGCTATGTGACGCTTCCGCCGCTCGAGACGTTCGAGCTGGCCACCGCCGCGCTCTTCGATCTTGGCGTGTTCCTCTGCGTGCTGGGCGCGGTGCTGCTGGCGCTGGCCTCGATCTCGCGGCTTGCCGTGCGCGCCGGAGGCACGGTCAACGCCCGCGCCCTTCGACATCGACCCCTCCGCCCCAACCGAGGGCGGTCGCTGAGATGGAGGTGCTCGTCGCCAGTGCCATCGGCCTGCTGACCGCAGCCGGGGTCTACCTGATCCTGCGCCGCAGACCTTCCCGGTCATCCTCGGCCTGACCTTCCTGTCCTACGCGGTGAACCTGTTCATCTTCGCCTCGGGCCGCCTGGTGGTCGGCCTGCCGCCGATCATCGACAAGGCGGCGACGGGCTATACCGATCCGCTGACGCAGGCGCTGGTGCTGACCGCCATCGTCATCTCCTTCGGGATGACGGCGGTCATCGTGATGCTGGCCATCGGCTCGTTCCTCGAAAGCGGCCATGACCGGATCGACATGACCGACGAGACGGAGGACGACCGGTGAGCCACTGGATCATCGCCCCCGTCGCTCTTGCCCGCGATGCTGGGCGCGCTCATCGTCCTGGCGATGCGCAGCGACCTGCTGCTGCAGCGCGTGCTTCGGTCTTGCGGGGACGCTCGCGCTGGCGGGCGTGTCGCTTGCGCCCTGCTTGCGCCAGCGAGCCTGAACGGCCCGAGGCCTACTTCCTGGGCGACTGGCCCGCGCCCTTCGGCATCGTCCTGGTGCTCGACCGGCTGTCGGCGATGATGGTCGCGCTGACCGCCGTCCTGGCGCTGGTCGTGCAGCTCTACGCCATCGGCTCGGGCTGGGACGCGCGGGGGCGGCATTTCCACGCGCTGGTCATGTTCCAGCTGATGGGCCTGAACGGCGCCTTCCTGACGGGCGACGCTCTTCAACCTGTTCGTCTTCTTCGAGGTGCTGCTGATCGCCTCCTACGGGCTGATGATCCATGCGGGCGGCAAGGACCGGCTGCGGGCCGGGGTGCAGTATGTCGCCTTCAACCTCGTCGGCTCGACGCTGTTCCTCTTCGCGCTGGCCACGCTCTATTCGGTCACGGGCACGCTCAACATGGCCGACCTCGCGGCAGAAGATGCCGGTGCTGCCCGAGGGCGACGCCGCGCTGATCCGCGTGGCGGCGGTGCTGCTGCTGCTGGTCTTCGCGATCAAGGGCGCGCTGGTGCCGCTGCAGTTCTGGCTGCCCGGCACCTATGCCAACGCGCCCGGCCCGGTCGCCGCGCTGTTTGCGGTGATGACCAAGGTCGGTGCCTATGCGGTGATCCGGGTCTTCACGCTGATCTTCCCGCCCGCGACCCCGGCGACGGGCACGCTGGTTGCGGACCTGCTGCTGCCCGCCGCGCTGGTCACGCTGGCGGTCGGCGCTGTCGGCACGCTTGGCGCGCGCAGCCTGTCCCGGCTCGTGGCCTTCGCCGGCATCGCCTCGATGGGCACGGTCTTCACCGCCATCGCGCTCTTCACGCCCGCGGCGACCGACGGCGGCACTCTACTACCTGCTGCACTCCACCCTCGCCACGGCGGCGCTGTTCCTGATCGCCGACCTGGTGATGGCGCGGCGCGGCACGACCGAGCTGCGCGGGGCGCTGCCGCCGATGCCGCAGTCGGGCCTGATCGCCGCCCTCTTCTTCGCGGCCGCCATCGCAATGGCGGGGATGCCGCCGCTGTCGGGCTTCCTCGGCAAGCTGCTGATCCTCGATGCCGCGCGCGGGCAGATGGCGACCGTCTGGACGGTGATCCTGGTCACCTCGTTCCTGATGATCCTCGGCCTCGCCGCTGCGGGCAGCACGCTGTTCTGGAAGCCCCATGCGGCCGAACAGACCGGCGGCCCGCCCGCGCCAGTCGCCCCGGCCGCCCTGCCCTTCGTGGCCATCGGCGCGCTTCTGGCCCTGCTCGCGCTGCTCACCGTCTTCGCAGGCCCGGTGACCGCCTGGCTGGCGACGACGGCAGCGGGACTTTACGATCCCGCAGCCTACATCGCGGCGAACCGCCTGCCGGAGGGCATGTGATGCTGCGCCGCCTCTTCCCCCATCCGCTGATGACGGTGACGCTGGTCATCGTGTGGATGCTGCTGGTCAACCAGCTGGCGCGTCGGCAGCCTCGTGCTGGCGCTGATCCTCGGCATCGCGATCCCGCTCCTGACCGCGCCCTTCTGGCCGAACCGGCCCCGGATCCGCAGCCTGCCTGCGCTGCTGGCCTATACCGCGCTGGTGATGTGGGACATCATCCTGGCCAACATCGCCGTCGCGCGGATCGTCCTGTTCAAGCCGAACGACCAGATCCGGTCCGCCTGGGTCACCGTGCCGCTCGACCTGCGCATCGCCCGAGGCGATCACGATGCTTGCCGGCACCATCACCCTGACCCCCGGCACCATCACCGCCGACATGTCGGCCTGCGGGCGCGCCCTGCTGATCCACTCGCTGCACGCCCCCGACCCCGACGCGATCCGCGACGAGATCAAGTCCCGCTACGAGGCCCGCCTGAAGAGGATTTTCGAATGATCGCCTTCGCCACTGCCTTTGCCCTGCGGCTGCTTCGCGCTGTCGCTGCTCTTGAACCTCTGGCTGCTGCTGCGCGCGCACAGGGCGTGCCCGACAAGGTGCTGGCGCTCGACACGATGGTCGATCAACATCATCGCGCTGCTCGTGCATCTACGGCATCCGCAGCGGCAACGGGATCAACTTCGAGGCCGCCGTGCTCTTCGCCATGACCGGCTTCGTCGTCCACCGTCGCCTTCTGCAAGTTCATGCTGCGCGGCGACGTGATCGAATAGGAGGCAAGGATATGGCCGACTATCTCATCGCGGCCCTGCTGGTCATCGGCGGGCTGTTCGGGCTGATCGGCAGCTTCGGCCTGCTGAAGCTGAACGACCCGATGAAGCGCCTGCACGCGCCGACCAAGGCCACCACCATCGGCGTCGGCACGGCGCTGATCGCCTCGTCGCTCTTTGCTGCCACGCATCAGGGGCGCGCTCAGCCTGGCAGGAAATCCTGATCGTGCTCTTCCTCTTCATGACCTCGCCCGATCACCGCGCATTTCCTGTCCAAGGCGCATCTGCACCGCAACCTCGACGCCGCGCGACGTGCCGCCCGACCGGCACCGGCCGCGCCTGGGCGACGTTCGAGCCGGACGAACCGCGGTCCGGCGACGCCTGATTTCTTGACCGTCCGGTCAAATTTCTGCACTGCCCGGCGCTTGCGCCTTCGGCCCCGGCTGCATGCGAACCTGTCTCGCCGTCTGGCTTTCCGGAGTGTCCGCCCGTGCTGACCCATGCCTCGCCCGTCTCGACCGGCACCGCCCAGCTGCCGCAGGTCACCCATCCCCGCAATCCGGGGATGCCGCTCGACCTCGACTGGGTCGCGGCGGTGCAGGCCAACACCTCGGCCATCGAACGCCGCGCCGCCACCCTGCCCGGGCGCCGCAGTCGGTCAAGAAGGACTGGCAGGCGGCCTGGCTGCTGCAAGGCGATCACGCTGATCGACCTCACCACCCTGTCGGGCGACGACACCGAAGGCCGCGTGCAGCGCCTCTGCGCCAAGGCGCGCCAGCCGGTGCGCGCCGGAACTGCTGGAGAAGCTCGGGATGCCCGGCCTCACCACCGGCGCGGTCTGCGTCTATCACGACATGGTGGAGACCGCCGTCCGCGCGCTGGAAGGCACCGGCGATCCCCGTCGCCGCCGTCTCCACCGGCTTTCCGGCGGGCCTTTCGCCGCTGCACGCTGCGCATCGCCGAGATCGGCGAAAGCGTGAAGGCCGGCGCGCGCGAGATCGACATCGTCATCTCCCGCCGCCACGTCCTGACCCAGAACTGGCAGGCGCTCTACGACGAAACGCGGCGATGCGCGAAGCCTGCGGCGAGGCGCACGTGAAGGCGATCCTCGCCACGGGCGAGCTTGGCACCCTGCGCAACGTCGCCCGCGCCAGCCTCGTCTGCATGATGGCGCGGGGCGGATTTCATCAAGACCTCGACCGGCAAGGAAGGCGGTCAACGCCACCCTGCCCGTCATCGCTGACCATGATCCGCGCGATCCGCGACTATCAGGACGCGCACCGGCATCAAGGTCGGCTACAAGCCCGCCGGCGGCATCGCCAAGGCCAAGGATGCGCTCGTCTACCTGTCGCTGATGAAGGACGAACTCGGCCACCCCTGGCTGCAACCCGACCTCTTCCGCTTCGGCGCCTCGTCGCCTGCTGGGCGATATCGAGCGCCAGCTGGAACATCACCTCACCGGCCGCTACTCCGCCGCCAACCGCCATCCGATGGGATAGAGCCATGACCATCCGCGACATCTTCAACGACGATGACCTACGGCCCCGCCCCGGAATCCGCGGCCGAGGCCAGGCCTGGCTCGACGGCGCATGGCGCGCGGTTCGGCCACTGGATCGACGGCGCCTTCACCAAGCCGGGCGAGACCTTCGCCGACCGCGAACCCGGCCACGGGCCAGACGCCTGGCCGAGGTGACGCAGGGCACCGCCGAGGACGTCGACGCCGCCGTCGCCGCCGCCCGCCGCGCCCAGCCGAAATGGGCGCGCCTTTCCGGCCCACCAGCGCGCGCAAGCACCTCTACGCGCTGGCCCGCCTCGTCCAGAAACACGCCCGCCTGCTCGCCGTGCTGGAGACGCTCGACAACGGCAAGCCGATCCGCGAAAGCCGCGACATCGACATCCCGCTGGTCGCGCGGCACTTCTACTACCACGCGGGCCTCGCCCAGCTTCTGCCCGACCGAACAGCCCGGCATGGCCCCGCTTGGGCGTCTGCGGCGCGATCATCCCCTGGAACTTCCCGCTCCTGATGCTCGCCTGGAAGGTCGCGCCCGCGCTCGCCGCCGGGCAACACCATCGTCCTGAAACCCGCCGAATACACCCCGCTCACCGCGCTCCTCTTCGCCGAACTCAGCCGCGAGGCGGGCCTGCCGCAGCGGCGTGCTGAACATCGTCACCGGCGACGGCGCGACCGGCGCGGCGCTGGTCGACCATCCCGGCGTCGACAAGATCGCCTTCACCGGCTCCACCTCCGTCGGCCGGACGCATCCGCGAGGCGACCGCCGGCATCGGGCAAGGCGCTGACGCTGGAACTCGGCGGCAAGTCGCCCTACATCGTCTTCGACGACGCCGACCTCGACAGCGCCATCGAGGGGCTCGTCGACGCGATCTGGTTCAACCAGGGCCAGGTCTGCTGCGCCGGATCGCGCCTGCTGGTGCAGGAAGGCGTGGCCGACCGCTTCCACGCCAAGCTGCAAGCACCGCATGGACGGCCTGCGCATCGGCGACCCGCTCGACAAGTGCATCGACGTGGGCGCGATCGTCGACCCGATCCAGCTGGCCACGATCACCGAGCTGGTGGACGAGAACCCGGAGGGCGAGGTCTACCGCGCGCAACACGCCCGTCCCGCGCGGGCTGCTTCTACCCGCCGACGCTGATCACCGGCCTCGTCCGCCGCCTCCACCCTGATGCAGGAGGAAATCTTCGGCCCCGTCCTCGTCGTCGATGACCTTCCGCACGCCGGAAGAGGCGGTGGCAGCTGGCCAACAACACCCGCTACGGCCTCGCCGCGACGGTCTGGACCGAGAACATCAACCTCGCGCTCGACATCGCGCCGAAGCTCAAGGCCGGGGTCGTCTGGGTCAACGCCACCAACCTCTTCGACGCCGCCGCGGGCTTCGGCGGCGTCCGCGAGTCCGGCTTCGGGCGCGAAGGCGGATGGGAGGGCCTGCTGGCCTACCTCAAACCCGCCGCCGACGCCGAAGCCGCTGAAACCCGTCGCCGCCATCGCCGGCCCCACGCGACCCCGAGGTCGACCGGACCTCGACCGCACCGCCAAGCTCTACATCGGCGGCAAGCAGGCCCGGCCCGACGGCGGCTATTCGCGGCCGGTCTGGTCGCCCAAGGGCAAGCTCCTCGGCCATGTCGGCGCTCGGCAACCGCAAGGACATCCGCAACGCGGTCGAGGCGGCCCATGCCGCCAAGGGCTGGGCGAAGACCACCGGCCACACCCGCGCCCAGATCCTCTACTACATCGCCGAGAACCTCTCGGCCCGCGCGACCGAATTCGCCGCCCGCCTGCGCGACCTGACCGGCACGACCGGGCGAGGCCGAGGTCGAGGCCGCCATCCAGCGCCTCTTCACCTACGCCGCCTGGGCCGACAAGTACGACGGCGCAGGCGAAATCCGTGCCGATCCGGGGCATCGCGCTGGCGATGAACGAACCCTGCGGCGTGATCGGCGCGCTCTGCCCCGATGAGGCGCCCCTGCTCGGCCTCATCTCGCGTCATGGCCCCGGCCATCGCCATGGGCAACACCTGCGTGCTGGTCCCGTCCGAGCCCTTCCCGCTGGCCGCGACCGATTTCTACCAGGTGCTCGACACCTCGGACCTGCCCGGCGGGCGTCGTCAACATCGTGACCGGCAGCCACTGCCGAACTGGCCAAGACGCTGGCCGGGCACATGGATGTGGATGCGGTCTGGTCGCTTCTCCTCGCACCGACCTCTCCGGCCCTGATCGAGCGCGAAGTCGGCGGGCAACCTCAAGCGCACCTGGGTCAACCACGGGCGCGCGCGCGACTGGCTGTCGGCCGAGGGCGAGGGGCGCGACTTCCTGCGCCAGGCGACCGAGGTCAAGACGATCTGGGTGCCCTACGGCGAATGACGCCGCACCCGGCGGAGGCGAAGGCCGGGGGCCAGCCCCCGGACCCCCGGGGTATTTGCGCCGAAAAGAAACCCAAAGGGTCAGGCGCGCCCCGCGACCCCGGAGAGCGTGATCGGGTCGATCCCCATCCGGCGCAGCGCGCCCTGCCACTTGCCCTTGTCGTCGGGCGAGAACACCAGATCGGCCGGCGCCTCGGCCGTCAGCCAGTCGTTCCGCGCGATCTCGGCCTCCAGCTGCCCCGGCCCCCAGCCGGAATAGCCAAGCGCGAGCAGCGCCGCATCCGGGCCCGCGCCCTGCGCCAGCGCCGCCAGCACATCGACCGTGGCCGTCATGCCGAATCCCCCCGGCACGGCCATGGTGGCCCCTTGCGACACGTAGTCGCCCGAATGCAGCACGAAGCCGCGCCCGCGCTCCACCGGGCCGCCGAGATGCACGCGGATGTCGCGGCCCTCGGGCGCGCGGGGAATGTCAAGCTGGTCGAGAAGGCCGGAAAAACTGAGGTCTGCCGAGGGCTTGTTCACCACCAGCCCCATCGCGCCCTCGTCGGAATGGGCGCAGAGCAGGATCACGCTGCGCTCGAAGCGGGGGTCGCCCATACCGGGCATCGCGATCAGAAGCTTGCCGGCGAGGTCCATGCGCTCCTCCCTTCAATTGCCTATAGTCTGGGGCCACGTCACGCCCGGCTCAAGAGGCCGTGCGGCCACAGCGGCGATCCGTCGCCCGAATTGTGATTTTCCAAACGCAGCGACCTGACCAATATGCGTCACATGATCCGCAACCTGCTCCTGTCCCTTTCCGTCGCATCCGGCCTCCTCTCGGCCCCGGGCGCCGCACGCGCCGAGAACGACATGGTCGCCGTCAGCCTGCTGCCCGGCTGGCGGACCGAACAGGGGACGCAGCTTGCCGCGATCCGCTTCACGCTCGCGCCCGACTGGAAGACCTACTGGCGCAGCCCGGGCGATGCGGGCATTCCGCCGATGTTCAACTGGTCGGGGTCGGAAAACCTGCGGTCGGTTGCGCTGCACTGGCCCCGGCCGCATGTGTTCCATGTCAACGGGATGAAATCCATCGGCTACAAGACCGAGCTGGTCCTGCCGGTGGAACTGACGCCCATCGATCCGGCGCGGCCCATCCTTCTGCGCGGTGCGATCGACCTTGGCGTGTGCCGCGACATCTGCGTGCCGGCCTCGGTCAGCTTTGCTGCGGAGCTGGCCGGACTGGGCGGGCCGGACCCGGCCATTCGCGCGGCGCTGGCCGACCGGCCCGAGACGAGCACCGAGGCCGGCCTCTCGGGCATCGGCTGCGAGGTCGAGCCGATCGCGGACGGCCTGCGCATCACCGCCACGCTTGCCCTGCCCCCGGTGGGCGGGACGGAAACGGTGGTGTTCGAGCCCCATGCAGGCAGCGTCTGGGTGTCCGAGGCAGAGGTGAGCCGGGCGGGCGGCCTGCTGATCGCCAGCGCCGACCTCGTGCCCGATTCGGGCGAGCCGTTGATGCTGAACCGAAGCCGCATGACCCTGACGGTGCTGGGCCGCGACCGGGCGGTCGAGATTACCGGATGCCCCGCACCCTGATCACTTCCGCCGCCGGTGCTCGTCGAGGCGCGGCATGATCTCGACGAAGTTGCAGGGCCGGTGGCGATAGTCGAGCTGCCAGCGCAGGATCTCGTCCCAGGCATCTCGGCAGGCCGAGGGCGAGCCGGGCAGCGCGAAGAGGTATGTCCCCTGCGCCACGCCGCCGCAGGCGCGCGACTGCACCGCGCTGGTGCCGATCTTCTGCATCGAGACCATCGTGAAGACGGTGCCGAAGGCCTCGATCTCTTTCTCGTAGACGTCCCGGTGCGCCTCGACGGTCACGTCGCGACCCGTCAGGCCGGTGCCCCCGGTCGTCAGCACCACGTCGATTGCCGGATCGGCGCACCAGCGGCGCAGATGCGCCACGATCGCCGCGCGGTCGTCCCGCTCGATCCCGCGCGCGGCCAGCACATGACCCGCATCCAGACAGCCGCTCCACCAGCGTATCGCCGGAGCGTGTCGTCCTCGGGAGTGCGGCGTGTCCGACACCGTCAGCACGGCAATCCGCACCGGCACGAACTCGCGGCTCTCGTCGATCCGGTTCATCCCATCTCCTCCAGCCTTGCGCTGCAGCGACAACAGGTCGGCCCAGGCCTCGCGCTTGGCCTCGGGGGTGCGCAAGAGATAGGCCGGGTGGGTCATCGGCAGCACCGGACGGCCCAACGCCTCCGTCCACTTTCCCCGCAGCCGGGTGATGCCCTTGGTACCGAACAGCGCCGCCAGCGGCGTGTTGCCCATCACCACGATCACCTCCGGATCGGCCAGCGCGATGTGGCGTTCGACGAAGGGCAGCATCATCGCGATCTCCTCCGGCGTCGGGTCGCGGTTCTGCGGCGGGCGCCAGGCCATGACATTGGTGATGTAGAGTGCCGTCGCCGGGTCGGGGCTGGTGCGCGCTCAGGCCGATGGCCGCGAACATCCGGTCCAGCAGCTGCCCGGCCCGGCCCACGAAGGGCCGCCCCTCGATATCCTCGTCCCGCCCCGGTGCCTCGCCCAGCACCAGCACCCGCGCACCCGGCAGCCCGTCGGAGAAGACGAGCGACTTCGCCCCCCGCTTCAGCTCGCAATGCTCATAGGCGGCAAGCTCCGCCCGCAGGGCCTCCAGCGACCCGGCCCGCGCTGCCGCCGCCCGCGCGACCGTCACCGGCATCCACCCCTGCCGGCGCGGCCTCTGCCGCCGCGACGACGGGGGCGAGCGGTCGCGGCGGCACCGGTGTCACAGCCTGCATGGCCGCCTCGTAGCGGTTCACCGGCGCCTCGCCCACGGCCTCGTCCGCCCCAAGCTCCACCTGCCAGGCCAGTGCCGCCAGCGCCGCGTGAAATTCCGTCTCCGAGTCCATGTCCGAAGCGGTAGGCCTCCCACCCCGCGCCGTAAACCGCTTGTTCCGCGCCGGCCCGCTTTCTATAACCGCTCGGACCGTTCCGCCGACAGGAGGCTCCATGACCTTCCGCGCCCGCCACCTCCTCGGCATCGAGCATCTTGCGCCGGACGAGATCCGCACCGTCCTCGACCTGTCCGAGCGCTATGTCGACCTGAACCGCCGCACGATCAAGCGGACCGACGTGCTGGCAGGCATGACGCAGATCAACATGTTCTTCGAGAACTCCACCCGCACGCAGGCCAGCTTCGAGCTGGCGGGCAAGCGCCTCGGCGCGGATGTGATGACGATGTCCGTCGCCCATTCCAGCGTGAAGAAGGGCGAGACGCTGATCGACACGGCGCTGACGCTGAACGCGATGCAGCCCGACCTGCTGGTGGTGCGACATCCCTCGTCCGGCGCGGTCAACCTGCTGGCCTCCAAGGTCAATTGCGCGGTGCTGAATGCGGGCGACGGGCGGCACGAGCACCCCACGCAGGCGCTGCTCGACGCGCTGACCATCCGCCGCGCCAAGGGCCGCATCCAGCGCCTGACCGTGGCCATCTGCGGCGACATCGCCCACAGCCGCGTGGCGCGCTCCAACCTGCTCCTGCTGGGCAAGATGGAAAACCGCATCCGCCTGATCGCGCCCGCCACGCTGATGCCCTCGGGCGTGGACGAATTCGGCTGCGAGGTGTTCGACGACATGGCCGAGGGGCTGAAAGGCGCCGACGTGGTGATGATGCTGCGCCTTCAGAAGGAGCGGATGGATGGCGGCTTCATTCCGTCCGAGCGCGAGTATTACCACCGCTACGGGCTCGACGCCGAAAAGCTCACGCACGCCGCCCCCGATGCCATCGTCATGCATCCCGGCCCGATGAACCGGGGGGTGGAGATCGACGGCGACGCTGGCCGACGACATCAACCGCTCGGTCATCCAGGACCAGGTGGAGATGGGCGTGGCCGTGCGCATGGCCTGCATGGACCTGCTGGCGCGGAACCTGAAGGCCGAGCGGGGACGGCAGGCGGCGGAGGTGATGGTGTGAGCGACTCCCTGACCATTCCGCGGGGCGAACGCCACGTCCTGCGCGTTTTCGCGCTCGACATGGCGAAGGCCGAGGTCGACGCCCTGCGCAATCGCCCCGATACGACCGATCCGCTGGCGCAGGTGGACCCGTCGCTGCGCCATGCCGACCCGGCGCAGGTGGCCGGGCTGTTCGGCCTGTCGCGGATCGACCCGGCGCAGGTGGAGATTGTCGCCACCGACGATCTGTCAGAACTGGGCCTCGCCGCCTACCTGACCGAAGGCGATGCCGCCGCCGAGCCGCAGATCGCGGCGGACCGGGCGCGGCTGGATGCGCTGCGCGGGCATGTCCTGACGGTCACCTCGGCGGCCTTCCCGGACCGCCCCGTGACGCTGCACCCCGTCCCGGCACTGGAATTGGTCGGCACCTATGCCGAGGACGTGTCGCCGGTTCGCTTCGACCCCCTGCCGAGCGAGGGGGCAAAGGGGACGCTTGGGACGCGCGACGCCACGCCCGCGCCTGTCGCCAGCCGGGGCCGCGGGGCGCTGGTGGTCGCCGTGGCACTCATACTGTTCGTGGCGCTCGTCATCCTGAAGTTCCGCGCAGGATAGAGGCAGCGGGCAGTCTCGGCTGGTGGCCTCTGGTCCAGTGTCCATTTCGGTCTCGCAGCGAGAGGGCCAAAAGGTGGGATGGCTCGCCGTGACCTACCTGTTCCCGAAAAAGGGCTGACGGCCCCGCCTGCCACCATTGCCCCCCGCGCGCGACCTCGCGTAGGGTCGCGCGCATGACGCTGCACTTCGCCAACGCCCGCCTGATCGACCCCGAGGCGCTGACCGACGAGGTGGGCAGCCTGACGGTGTCCGGACGGCGTGATCGTGGCGCGCGACGGCGCTGCGCCGAAGGGCGCGACGGTCATCGACTGTGGCGGCAAGTGCCTCGCCCCCGGCATCGTCGATCTCGGCGTCAAGATCGGCGAACCGGGCGAGCGGCACCGGGAAAGCTTCCGCTCGGCCGGGCCTCGCGGCCGCGGCGGGCGGCGTGACCACGATCATCGCCCGCCCCGACACCAGCCCCGCCATCGACACGCCCGAGACGCTGGAATTCGTCACCCGCCGCGCTGCCGACGATGCCCCGGTCCGCATCCGCCACATGGCCGCGCTGACCAAGGGCCGCGCGGGGCGCGAGATGACCGAGATCGGCTTCCTGCTGGATGCAGGGGCCATCGCCTTTACCGACGCCGACCACGTGGTCGACCGACAGCAAGGTGCTTGCCCGCGCGCTGACCTATGCCCGCAGCCTTGGCGCGCTGGTGATCGGCCATCCGCAGGACCCCGGCCTGTCGACGGGGCCGCCGTCACCTCGGGCAAGTTCGCCTCGCTGCGCGGCCTGCCCGGCGTGTCATCCGCTGGCCGAACGGATGGGTCTCGACCGTGACCTCGCGCTGGTCGAGATGACGGGCGTCGCGCTATCACGCCGACCAGATCACCACGGCCCGCAGCCCTGCCCGCGCTGGCCCGCGCCAAGGCAGAACGGGCTGGACGTGACGGCGGGCGTCTCGATCCACCACCTGACGCTGAACGACCTCGACGTCGGCGACTACCGCACCTTCTTCAAGCTCACGCCGCCGCTGCGCGCCGAGGAGGATCGCCTGGCGGTGGTCGAGGCGGTGGCCGTCGGGCCTGATCGACATCATCTCGTCCTTCCACACGCCCGCCGACGAGGAATCGAAGCGCCTGCCGTTCGAGGAGGCCGCCGCCGGGGCCGTCGCGCTGGAAACCTTGCTGCCCGCGGCGATGCGCCTCTATCACGCAGGCGCACTTGACCCTGCCGCACCTGTTCCGCGCGATGGCGCTGAACCCGGCGCAGCGCCTCGGCCTGCCGCAAGGGCGCCTCGCGCTGCGGAGCCCCGCCGACCTCGTGCTGTTCGACCCCGACGCGCCCTTCCTGCTTGACCGCTTCACGCTCCGCTCCAAGTCGAAGAACACGCCCTTCGACGGCGCAGCGGATGGAGGGACGCGTGCTGGCCACCTGGGTCGGCGGGACGCCGGTGTTTCGGCGGAGGCCTGACATGCCCGAGATCACCAGCCCCGCGCTGTCGCTGCTGGTCGTCGCCGTGCTGAGCTATCTGCTCGGCTCCATCCCCTTCGGCGTGCTGATCACCCGCGCCTTCGGCCTGGGCGACCTGCGCAAGATCGGATCGGGCAACATCGGGGCGACCAATGTGCTGCGCACCGGCAACAAGGGCGCCGCCGCCGCCACGCTGCTGCTCGATGCGGCGCAAGGGGGGCGTGGCGGTGCTGATCGCCCGCGCCTTGGTGGGCGAGGATGCGGCGCAGGTGGCGGGCGCTGGCCGCCTTTCTCGGCCACCTCTACCCGGTCTGGCTGGGGTTCAGGGGCGGCAAGGGGGTGGCGACCTTCCTCGGCACGCTCCTGGCGCTCGCCTGGCCCGTCGGCCTCGCCGCCTGCGCCACCTGGGCCGCGACGGCGGCCGTCACCCGCATCTCGTCGCTCTCGGCCCTCGTCGCCGCCGCGCTCTCGCCGCTCTGGCTGCTTCTCTTCGGCCATCGCAGCATGGTCGCGCTTGCGGTCGTGCTGGCCGCACTCGTCTTCCTGCGCCATTCCGCCAACATCGCCCGCCTGCGCGCGGGAACCGAACCGAAGATCGGGTCGAAGCCCGCCTGAAAAAGGACCATGCCATGCGCCACATCCTGCTTGCCGCCGCCCTCGCCCTGCTGCCCGGCCTCGCCCATGCCGATGTCGACACCATCCTCGCCGAGGCGACCGCCGCCTGCGCCGCGCAGGACGGCGGGACGCTGACCACCGAGGGCGCGGTGAAGGAGGTCGACCTGACCGGCGACGGCAAGGCCGACACCGTGGTGGACGAGGCGCTGTTCCAGTGCTCCACCTCGGCGAGCCTGTTCAACGGCGGCACCGGCGGCAGCATGGTGCATTTCCTGGCCGAGGGGTCCGAAACCGCGCGTCTCGTGAAGGGCTGGGACACCGCCAACTGGAATGGCAACCTCCTGATCCTGCTGGCGCTGCACGGCGGCGACTGCGGCGGCGCGGGCGTGGACCCGTGCTTCGAGGCGCTGACCTGGGGCGCGAACAGCTTCGTCAGTGTGCGGCCGAAGCAGGAGTGACGCCAACCGCTGGCATTCCGGGCGCCTCACCCGATGGCAGCCTCATCCTGCCTGCTATGGTCGCGCCGGTCTGACGAGAGCCTGCAGACCCCGCACCGACGCGTTGCTTCTTTTCGGCTCAAGTACCCCACGGGGGTGCGGGGGTGTGAAACCCCCGCGTGCAACCGCAGGCCGGGTGCCCGGCCGGGGCGAGGGCTTCCTAGTAGCTGACCGCCTCATACACCGGCTCCAGCCGACCACCCCAGGGCCCGTGATACTGCGCCAGCAGCCGGTCCGCCTGCACCTCGCCCCGCGCCACGCTGTCGGCCAGCACGTCGAGATACACCGCCTCGTCCGCATGGCCCGCCCCGGCCCGCGCCCGGGCGCGCAGGCCCGCTTGTGACAGCGCCACCGCCTGCCGCGACAGCTCCAGCAGCGAGACGCCCCCCGCCTCGCCCTGCAAGGCCTTTTCGCTCGCCGCCACCCGCAGTCCCTCGCGGGTCGCGGCGTCGAAGCCCTTCACCAGGTCCCAGGCCGCATCGAGCGCTCCCTGGTCGTACATCAGCCCCACCCAGAAAGCGGGCAACGCGGCCAGATGGGCCACGTCGCCGCAATCCGCCCCGCGCATCTCGATGTATTTCTTCACCCGCGCTTCGGGGAACACGGTCGTCATGTGGTCGGCCCAGTCGGACAACGTCGGCTTCTCGCCGGGCAGCGCGGGCAACTCTCCCTTCAGGAAATCGCGGAACGACTGGCCGAGCGCGTTGATATAGCGCCCGTCGCGGTAGACGAAGTACATCGGCACATCCAGCACCCAGTCGACATAGCGCTGAAACCCCATGCCGTCTTCGAAGACGAAGGGCAGCATGCCCGTCCGGCTGTCGTCCAGCCCCCGCCAGATGCGCGAGCGCCAGGATTTGTGCCCGTTCAGCCGCCCCTCGAAGAAGGGCGACGAGGCGAAGAGCGCGGTCGCGACCGGCTGGAGCGCCAGCGCCACGCGCAGCTTCTTCACCATGTCGGCCTCGGAGGCATAGTCGAGGTTCACCTGCACCGTGCAGGTCCGGTACATCATCTGCGTGCCATGCGTGCCGACCCGCCCCATGTAGTCGGTCATGAGCCGGTAGCGGCCCTTCGGCATGACCGGCATCTGCTCGTGCGTCCATTCCGGGGCCGCCCCGATCCCCATGAAGCGGATGCCGAGCGGCCCGGCAATCTCGGCCACCTCGGCCAGATGGCCGCGCGTCTCGGCGTCCGTGTCATGGATGGTCTCGACGGCCGCCCCCGACAGCTCGAACTGGCCGCCCGGTTCGAGGCTGATATTGGCGTTGCTCCGCGTCAATCCGATCACGTTCTCGCCCTCGCGCACCGGCGTCCAGCCGAAGCGCGTCTCCAGCCCCGCGAAGAGCGCCGAGATCGAGCGGTCACCGGCATAGGGCAAGGGAAGGCGGGTGTCGGTCAGCCAGCCGAACTTCTCGTGCTCGGTCCCGATGCGCCACTGGGCGGCAGGCTTGGAGCCTGCCTCCATGTATTCCACCAGTTGTCCCAGGTGCTCGATGGGCCCGCCGCCTGACTGTGGGATGGACATGAGGGGCGTGCTCCGATCAACGCGTTCCGTTCAGGGTGCAAGACGTGCTGCGTCGCGCTGGCCAAGTCAAGGGCGGCTAGACTGGCCCGTTCAGTTGCCCAAGGCCCGCAATCCGACCCGCTCGCGCCGCCAGACGACACGCTCTGCGCCCTCGCCCGCGGCACTTGCCAGCGCCTGTGTGTCCATGCCCGGCAGCGCGGCGAAGGCGTCGAACAGCCGCTCGCCCCCGGTCGCGGCCACGGGGATCAGCAGCGCCTGCCCATCCGCCTGCTTCAACCGCCAGAGCCGCTTGCCGTGGACGACGATCACCCGCAATTCCACCAGATCCGGCAGCGCGACATAGCCGCCGAAGGTCGGCCCCAGATAGCCCACCTGCCCCTCGTCCACCTCGACCATCCCCGGCGCATCCACATCCTGCACGAAGCGCAGCCGCCGCACCGCCTGCACCGCCCAGACCCCCGCGACGCCCACGACCAGCGCCCCCAGCGGGACCAGCAGATACCCCCCCAGCAGCATCAGCCAGAGCCCCGCCAAGGCAACGCCCCCCGCCGCGATCACCTCGCGCCAGCGCCGCGCCTCGGTCAGCACCTCGTCACGGATCAGTGCCATGGCCGGACCCCTCTCGCTCCTGTGCCCGTACCCGCAGCGCCGAGCCCGCCCGCCGACGTGGAGGCCAGCAGAAACCTCAAGGAGGCCGCGTGGCCAACTGACCCGGCAGCCAACTGCGCCATGCGCGATGCCAGTGCCGCCTGCATCATGCCCAGTCCCCCAGGGCCGCCTGCCAAAGCGTCAGCGCCGCCACCGCCGCCGTATCGGCCCGCAGGATGCGCGGCCCAAGCGACAGGGGAACCACCTGCGGCATCGCTGCCAGCCGCTTTCGCTCGGCCTCGGAAAACCCGCCCTCCGGCCCAATCAGCACCGCCCAGGGCAGCCCGCGCGGACCCTCCAGCGCGCCGACCGATCCCGCCCGATGCTCGTCGCACCAAAGAAGCTTCCGGTCGGCGGGCCAGGTCGAAAGCACTCGGTCCAGCCCCTGCAAGGCCGCCACTTCAGGCACCACCATGGCACCGCACTGTTCCGCCGCCTCGATCGCATGGGCCTGCAAGCCGGTCCTGCCGGATGCGCTCGGAATTCGTATGGGCCGTCTGCACCGGCATGACCCGCGCCACGCCCAGTTCCACCGCCTTCTCCACGATGAAATCCGTCCGCGCCTTCTTGATCGGCGCGAAGAGCAGCCACAGGTCCGGCGGGCGATGCAGCGGCCGCACCTGCGCCTCGCAGACCAGCACGCCGCCGCGCTTGCCCGCCTCGGCGACCCGGGCGAGCCACTCGCCGTGCTGCCCGTCGAACAGCAGCACCCCCGCGCCGACGCTGAGCCGCATGACGGCGAACAGGTAATGCGCCTGGTCCTGCGTCAGGGCCACGGGTTGCCCCGGGCCAAGCGCCTGCTCTACATAAAGCCTGACCTTCGCATCCTGCATGAGCCCGAACCTATGACCGAGACCCGCCGATTGCCAGATGCGACCGTCGCGGACGCGCCCCCCGGCAACTGGGTCGACCGCTATGCCCCCGCAGCCGCGCGGCCCTATCTGCGCCTGTCGCGCGCCGACCGGCCCGTGGGCACCTGGCTTCTGCTGATCCCCTGTCTCTGGGCCATCGCGCTTGCCGCGGCCGCCGACCCCTACGGACCCCAGCCCGTGGACCTCTGGCTTGTCGTCAGCTGCACCATCGGCGCCTTCCTGATGCGCGGCGCGGGCTGCACCTGGAACGACCTGACCGACCGGCACATCGACGCGGCCGTCGCGCGCACCCGCTCACGCCCGCTCCCCTCGGGACAGGTCACGCCGCGCCGGGCGCTGGCCTGGGCGATTGTCCAGTCGCTGCTCGCGGCCTGCATCCTCTTCACCTACAACACCACGGCCATCGCGCTTGGCATCGCCTCGCTCGCCCTCGTTGCGATCTATCCTTTCGCCAAGCGCTTCACCTGGTGGCCGCAGGTCTTCCTGGGCCTCGCCTTCAACTGGGGCGCGCTGCTGATGTGGGCGGCCCATACGGGCAGTCTCTCGGCGGCTCCGGTCCTGCTCTACGCCGGTGGCATCGCTTGGACCCTGTTCTACGACACGATCTATGCCCACCAGGACCGCGAAGACGACGAGTTGATCGGCGTGAAGTCCACGGCCAGGCTCTTTGGCGACAACACCCGCCCCTGGCTGCGCGGCTTCCTCATGCTCGCGGTCACGCTGATGGGCGCGGGCGTACTTGTCGCGCTGGTGCCGACGGGCAATCCGCTGCAACTCGCCGTCGCCATGGGCGGGGTCTGGGCCTTCGGCTGGCACCTCGCCTGGCAGCTTGCGCGGCTCGATACGGGCGATCCGTCGAAGCTGCTGCGCCTGTTTCGGTCCAACCGCGACGCGGGCCTGCTGGCTGCGCTGTTTCTTGCCGCTGCGGCTTTCCTCTAGATTGATCCCGCCTCGCCTTCCGCCTAGGAAGCAACCTTCGAACCTGACAGGCCTGTCCGCCACATGCACCTTCCCCCCCGCCTCGTTGCCCCTGCGGCCTTCCTCGGTGCGGCATGCCTGTCGGTGCTCGCCGCCTGGTGGGCTGCAGGGGTGGTCGAACATCGCACGGCACAGGCGGTGAAAAGCCTGATGACGCGCGAAGGGCTGAACTGGGTGGAGGTGGAGACGACTGGCCTTCAGGTCCGCCTCGCCGGGACCGCGCCGAACGAGGCCTTGCGCTTTCGCGCCGTGAACCTTGTCGGAAGCCTGGTCGAACTCGGGACGCATCCGCGACGCGATGGATGTGATCCCCGCGCGCCCGATCACGCCGCCCCGCTTTTCGGTCGAGTTGCTGCGCAATGACGACGGCATCTCGCTGATCGGCCTCGTCCCCGGGGCCGAGGGGCAATCGGCGCTGGCGGAAGAGGTGGCGACAATCGCGTCGAACGCGCGCGTGGCCGACATGCTGACCAAGGCCGACTTCCCCGCGCCGCAGGGCTGGGACACGGCCGTCGACTTCGGGATCACGGCGCTGCGCATGCTGCCTCAATCGAAGATCTCGATCGAGTCCGGCAAGGTGACGATCACCGCCATCGCCGCCTCGGCAGACGAGAAGCGCCGCTACGAGGCCGAGCTTGCCGCGTCCCGGCCCGACGGGCTGATCGTGGCGCTGGACATTTCCGCGCCCCGTCCGGTCCTGACGCCCTTCACGCTGCGCTTCCTCAAGGACGATCGGGGCGCGCGCTTCGACGCCTGCTCGGCCGATACCGAGGCGGCGCGCACCCGCATCCTTGCCGCCGCCAGCGAGGCGGGCGTCGCGGGCGCATCGGACTGTGTGATCGGCCTTGGCGTGCCCTCGCCCAGCTGGGCGCAGGCGGTCGAACTGGGGATCGGGGCGGTGAACCAGCTCGGCAGCGGCAGCATCACCTTCTCGGATGCCGACGTGACCCTCCTCGCCACGATAGAGACGCCGCAGGCTGTGTTCGACCGGGTGGTGGGCGAGTTGCAGACGGAGCTTCCGGATGTCTTCTCGCTGAAGGCCACGCTGCCCGAGAAACCCCGCACCGCAACACCCGAAGGCCCGGCCGAGTTCACCGCCAGCCTCTCGCCCGATGGCAAGGTGCAGCTCCGCGGACGGCTGACCGACAGCCTGCAACGCGACGCCGTGGAAAGCTTCGCCAAGGCGCAGTTCGGCGCGGAAGACGTCTATGTCGCGACGCGCTTCGACGCCGACCTTCCCGATGGCTGGCCGGTGCGTGTCCTGGCCGGGCTCGATGCGATGTCGGAACTGACCGAGGGATCGCTGGTCGTGCGCGCCGACACGGTCGAGGTGACGGGCGTCACCGCCTCGCCAACCGCGCAGGCGACGATCACGCGCACGCTGTCGGACCAGTTGGGCCAGGGCCAGGCCTTCACTGTCAACGTCCGCTACGACGAGGCGCTGGATCCAAAGGCGGATATGCCCACGCCGCTGGAATGCGTGACCACGCTGAATGCTGCGCTGACGAAGAAGAAGATCACCTTCGCCCCAGGTTCGGCCGAGATCGAAAGCGACGCGCGCGACACGATGGAGGCGCTGGCGGCCGAGCTGCGGCGCTGCCCTGACATCCCGATGGAGATTGCGGGCCACACGGACTCCCAGGGCGGCGAGGCGAGCAACCTTGCGCTCAGCCAGGCCCGGGCCGAGGCTGTGCTTCTGGGCCTTCAGGGCCGCCGCGTGCTGGTCGGGGCGCTGACCGCAAAGGGCTATGGCGAAGAGCGCCCCATCGCCGACAACGGCACCGAGGAGGGGCGCGAGGCGAACCGCCGGATCGAGTTCACGCTGATCGGCACGACCGCCACATCCTCGCCCGTCCCCGATGCGGCTGACACCCGGGACGCACCCGGCCCGGCGACCCAGGGACCTGACCCCGTCGAGGCGAACAGCTCCACCGACGAGGCCGAGGCTACGGACGAGGCCGGTCCGACCGATGGCGCGGGACCCGCACCGGACGCGATCGCGGCGGGCGAGGATGCAGCGCCCGCATCCACCGAGACGCAACGGCAACGGCACCCGAAGGTCAGCCCGAACCGACAGACCCCGCGACCGCCGCCACGCCCGTGCCCGAGGAACCGTTCGTCTCTTCGGCGCCCGCCGAGAACACCCTTCGCCCCAGGTCACGTCCCGAGTCCAACTGAGTCGCACAAGGAATCGCCCGCGCATGAACCGGCTCGAATTCATCACGGCCACCTCGATCATCCTCTTCGTGGCCTTCGGGCTGGGCTGGTTCACCTACTGGCTCTTGCACCGCTTCAACCGCATCGGCGGTGCGGACATGGGCGAGGTCGACCGCCTCGCCCAGGCGCTTGCACGAGGCCGAGGAAACGCGCGACCAGGCGATCCTCTACATCGAGCAGCGCGAGGCCGAACTGGCCAACCAGATCACCCAGACCGAGGCCGAACTTCGCGCCGCGATGGAGGGCTTGCGCGACGCCCGCCACGAGGCCGAAGAAATGCGCGCCTATATCGAACGGATGAACGGGACGCGGGGCTGAGGCATCAAGAGCCTGCCTCGGCGGGTTTCCTTAGATACCCCACCGGGCGGGTATCAATCGGTGCGCCACTGGCTCGAGAGACAAACGACGACGGGGCGTGAGTCCCGACGCGCATCTGCCCGAAGGCAGATGTCGCGCAGGTTCAAAGCCCCCCCACCAGCGTCGACACAAGCGTACTGCGCGGGTCGGCCAGGTCGTCGATCACGTCGAAATGGTGCTTGCCCGCGGCCACCGTCCAGGGACAGGCCCAGTCCTCGGACAGGGTCCGCGCCTGCCAGAGGAAGGCGGGCCGCTCCTGTCCGCCGACCCAGACCGAGACGCCGCAGGTCTCGCGCGGCTTGTGGCTGATCGGGCTTTCCGCCTTGGCCTCGGCGGCGTCCAGCCGCAGCGTCTCGTTCATCTTCGTCTGGCGCAGCGGCCCAAGGTCGGCAAGCGGCGAGATCGGGACGGCCCGCACCAGCCGCTCGGCGATTCCCGGCGGCAAAACCACATCGCGGCAGGCCATCCGCGCGCTCAGGTGCCCGCCCGCCGAGTGGCCGGTGACGACCATCGGCCCCTCGACCTGCCGCCCGATCACGCCAAGCGCCATCGCGATCTCGCGCGTGATCGCGCCGATCCGCGCCTGCGGGGCGAGCGTGTAGGACGGCATCGCCACCGCCCAGCCCCGCGCGAGCGTTCCTTCGGCCAGATGCGACCAGCTCTCGCGCCCGAAGGCCATCCAGTAGCCGCCATGGACAAAGGTCACGACCCCACGCGGACTGTCCTCGGGCAGGAACAGGTCGAAGCGGTGCCGGTCGCCCGGACCGTAGGACATGCCCACCTGCGCCCTGTGCCCCAGCAGCCCGCGGAACACGGCGGCGCGCGCCGACCAGCGCGGCGCATAGCCGTCCGCCCCCGGTATGAAGGCCCCGTTCGTGTAGGCCAGGTCCATGTCCACGTCGAATCTCTTTCCGATTTGATCAAATCTTGGCCCAATCCTTCCACGGGAACTGGACATTTCTCGGGCGGACATGTTTTGCATGGGTCACAATTCAATGGGAGAGCCGACATGCTCGACACCGTCACCGATCTCCGTTCGCTCCTGAACGACCCCTCGCTTCTCTGCACGAAAGCCTTCCTCGCAGGGGAGTGGCAGGATGCCGACGATGGCGCCACCTTCGGCGTAACCAACCCCGCGCGGGGCGATGTGATCTGCCACCGTCCCCGACCTGAGCCGCGCCGAGACCGCCCGCGCCATCGCCGCCGCGCAAGGCCGCGCAGAAGGACTGGGCCGCCCGCACCGGCAAGGAGCGCGCGCAGGTCCTGCGCAAATGGTTCGACCTGATGATGGCCAACCAGGACGACCTCGCCACGCATCCTGACCGCCGAGATGGGCAAGCCCTTTGCCGAGGCCAAGGGCGAGATCGCCTATGGCGCCTCCTACATCGAATGGTTCGGCGAAGAGGCCAAGCGCGTCTATGGCGAGACGATCCCCGGCCACATGCGCGACAAGCGCATGCACCGTGCATCAAGCAGCCGATCGGCGTCGCGGCCTCGATCACGCCCTGGAACTTCCCCAACGCGATGATCGCGCGCAAGGTCGCGCCCGCGCTCGCCGCGGGCTGCGCCTTCGTCGCCCGCCCCGCCGCCGAGACGCCGCTTTCGGCGCTGGCCATGGCGCTGCTGGCCGAACGCGCGGGCCTGCCCAAGGGCGTGCTTCTCGGTCATCACCTCGAAACGCGCCTCCGACATCGGCAAGGAGTTCTGCGAGAACCCGACGGTCCGCAAGCTGACCTTCACCGGGTCGACCGAGGTGGGCCGCATCCTGTTGAAGCAGGCCGCCGACCAGGTGATGAAATGCTCGATGGAGCTGGGCGGCAACGCCCCCTTCATCGTCTTCGACGACGCCGATCTCGATGCGGCGGTCGACGGCGCGATGGTCGTCGAAGTTCCGCAACAACGGCCAGACCTGCGTCTGCGCGAACCGGATCTACGTCCAGTCCGGCGTCTATGACGCCTTCGCGGCCAAGCTTTCGGCCGCCGTGGCGAAGCTGAACGTCGGCGACGGCCTGCGTCGAGGGCACCGACACCGGCCCGCTGATCAACCACGACGCGCTCGACAAGGTCGAGGAGCACATCGCCGACGTGCGTGACGAAGGGCGGCAAGGTCGTGACCGGCGGCAAGCGCCACGCGCTTGGCGGGTCGTTCTTCGAGCCGACCATCGTCACCGGCGTGACGCCAGGACATGCTGGTGAGCCAGGAGGAAACCTTCGGCCCCCTCGCCCCCCTCTTCCGGTTCGAGACCGAGGAGGAGGTCATCGGCTATGCCAACGACACGATCTTCGGCCTCGCCTCGCTACTTCTACGCCCGCGACATCGGCCGCATCACCCGCGTGCAGGAGGCGCTGGAATACGGGATGGTCGGCGTCAACACCGGCCTGATCTCCACCGAGGTCGCCCCCTTCGGCGGGGTCAAGCAATCCGGCCTCGGCCGCGAGGGCAGCCACCACGGGATGGAGGACTACATGGAGATGAAATACATCTGCCTGTCGGTCTGAGCCGAAGGCGCGGTCCCCCCGAAGGGCCGCGCACCCCGCTGACAATCGGCACGATCTGGACTAATCTGCCGCCATCGCCACGTCGCGCGGAGGCGGCCGATGGACCTCTACTATATCGACGGCAGCCCCTTCGCCCGCATGGCCCGCGTGCTGATCCACGAGCATGACCTGGCCGTCGCGCTGCACGAGATCACCGAGTTTCCCCCGCCCGACGACTACCTCGCGATCAACCCGCTTGGTCATGTTCCGGTCCTCGTCCGGGATGGACAAAGCCTGTTTCCCACCCGGATCGTGATCGAGGCTCTGCTGGCGCAGGTGCCGCAGGCGGGCGAGGTCGCCAATGCGGTTTCTCGCCCCGGCCACGACCTTGGCGACGAACAGATGCTGGCAGTCATCCTGACGATGGGCGACGCGCTGGCGGCGCACCATTATGCACTCTGGGCGGGCGTCGGCCCGGTCGGCCGCAATCGCCTCGGCTTCGACCCCGCCGAACGCAACATGGTCCGCGTGCGCGCCGCGCTCGACTGGCTCGAGGCGCGCATCTGTCCCGACGGCTTTCATCCCGGCCTGGTCTCGGTGCAGGACATCGCGCTCGCCTGTCTGATCCTGTGGACGGAATCGCGCGGCGCGATTGCCTGGCGCGGCCGACCCGGAATCGAGGCGACGGTCGACCGGCTCGCACAGCGCCCGTCGTTCACGGCCACCGTCCCACGCCCGCACGTCCTGAAGTAATCCCCTGCCAGAAAGCACCCGGGCAGGCTGTTGGCGCCTTCCTAGTCCGTGACCGCCCCGGCGACGCCGCCAACCACCGCGCCGGGAGGTCCTGCGATCACCGCACCGGCAATTCCGCCCGTCGCGGCCCGTTCGCCCACCGTATCCCCGCAAGCCGCGAGCATCAGCAGACCCAGAGGGGCGAGCGCGATCTTCATGGTCCTCGTCATGCAAGACATCTCCTTCAGCGGCGCGGATCATCCGCGCCTGTCGGGATGCACAACCCGCGACCGCCTCGTTTGTTTCAACGTCCGGCCCAGGACTGTGCCCATTGCGTCGGACGGGCACGCAAGCTAGAACGGCGACCTGCGTCCCAACATGGCCCAACCGCCCCGTGTTAGCCGAAATCCTTATCGTTGCCGTCCTGATCCTGGTGAACGGGGCGCTCGCCATGTCGGAACTCGCGGTGGTCTCGGCCCGCCCGGCGCGCCTGAAGCCGATGGCGGAGAATGGCAGCCGGGGGGCTACGGCGGCGCTGAAGCTGTCCGAGGATCCCGGGCGCTTCCTGTCCACGGTCCAGATCGGCATTACGCTGGTCGGCGTCCTGTCGGGGGCCTACTCCGGGGCCACTCTGGGCGCGCGGCTGTCCGGCTGGCTTTCGGCGCAGGGGGTGACCCAGCAATGGGCGGACTGGCTGGGCGTGGGCGGCGTGGTCGTGCTGCTCACCTACCTCTCGCTGATCGTGGGCGAGCTGGTGCCCAAGCAGATCGCGCTGAAGAACCCCGAGCGCATTGCCTCGCGCGTCGCTCCGGCGATGATCCTGCTCGCGCGGATCGGCGCGCCACTGGTCTGGCTTCTCGATGTCTCGGGCCGGTTCCTGCTCGCCCTGCTCGGCCAGTCGGCCGAGGGCAAGGCGCGCGTGACCGACGAAGAGGTGCGCACGCTTCTTGCCGAGGCCCATCACGAGGGCGTCATCGAGACCGAGGAGCAGGAGATGCTGTCGGGCGTCATGCGCCTGGCCGACCGCTCGGCCCGTGCCTTGATGACGCCCCGGCGCGATGTGGAACTGCTCGACCTCGGCTCGACGCCCGAGGAAACGCTCGCCGCCATCCGCCGCATCGCCCGCCCGCGCATCCCCGTGCGCGATCCGGCAAGCGAAGAGGTGCTGGGCGTGCTTTACCTGACCGATGCCTTCGCCGCCCTCAGCGAAGGCAGCCCGCTCGACCTGCGCGCCCTGATGCGCGAGGTGCCCGTCGTGTCCGACCGTACCGACGCGCTGGACGTGATCGAGATCCTGCGCGCCTCGCCCAACCACATGGCGCTGGTCTATGACGAATACGGCAGTTTCGAGGGGCTAATCACCACCGGAGACATCCTCGAGGCGATCACCGGCACCTTCATGGAGGAGACGTCGGAAGAGCCGGCGATCCTGCAGCGCGAGGATGGCAGCTACCTCGTCTCCGGCTGGATGCCGGTCGACGAATTCTGCGACCGCCTCGGCTTCCAGCGCAGCGAGGACGGGGATTTCGAGACGGTCGCGGGACTGGTGATCGACCACCTCCGCCGCCTGCCCGCCCTGGGCGACAGTTTCACCCTGAACGGCTGGCGCTTCGAGGTGATCGACCTCGACGACCGCCGCATCGACAAGCTGCTGGTGACGCGGGCCTGAGCCGCTTGCCTTCCCGCCCCGCTTCGCTCCATCCTGCGGCAAGCGCAGGAAGGACCGTCCATGACCACCCGCTACGACATCATCCTCATCGGCGCGGGTTCGACCGGCTGCGTCCTTGCCCGCCGCCTTGTCGACGCGGGCGTGAACGTGCTGCTGCTCGAGGCGGGCGGCGACACCGATCATGTCAACGTGCGCACCCCTGCCTTCATCGACAGCCTTCTCGACAGCCCGTTCGACTGGGGCTACCGCACCGTCTCGCAGCCTGCGCTGATGAACCGCCGCATCTTCCTGTCGCGCGGGCGTGGCCTTGGCGGGACCAGTGCGATCAACGCCATGGTCTACATGCGCGGCAACAGGGGCGACTACGACCATTGGCGCGACCTCGGCAATGCGGGCTGGGGCTATGACGACATCCTGCCCTACTTCCGCCGGTCCGAGGCGAACGACACCCACGGTGCACCCTATCACGGCACCGATGGCCCCCTGACCGTTTCCAGCTATCGCGACCGCAATCCCATCGCGACCGCCTTCATCGAGGCCGCGCAGCAGGCGGGCATCCCCTACAACCCCGACGTCACCGGCGCGGTGCAGGAAGGCGCTGGTCCCTTCCAGGCGACCATCGGCCCCAAGGGCCGCGCCTCGGTCGCCGCGACCTTCCTGCGCCCCGTGATGTCCCGCCCCAACCTGACCGTGCTGACCCACACCCACGTCACCCGCGTGCTGATCGAGGACGGCCGCGCGACGGGCGTGGCCTTCGTCCACCTCGGCCGCTCGGAAGAGGCGCAGGCGGGCGAGGTCGTCCTGTGCGGCGGCGCGATCAACAGTCCGCAGGTGCTCATGCTCTCGGGCATCGGGCCTGCCGATCACCTCGCCGCCTTGGGCATCGCGCTGGAACATGACCTGCCGGGTGTCGGGCAGCACTTGCAGGACCATCTTCAGATCGTCCCACGCTTCCAGGTCGACCTTCCCGCCACCGTCTTCGGCATGACGGAGGCCGAGGCCGAAGCGGCGCTGCGCCAATCGGCCGAGACCGGCACCGGACCGTTCCACACCAACTTCTGCGAGGCCGGGGCTTTCCTGAAGGTCGGCGATCACGCCGACTGGCCCGACATCCAGATCCACTGCGAGTCCCACTACTCGCCGCATTACTTCGACGGCTCGGGGGCCGACCGGCACGGGTTCGGCATGTGCATGAACGTCAACCGCCCGAAAAGCCGGGGCGAAGTGCGGCTGCATTCGGCCAACCCGCTCGACCGCCCGGTGATCGACCCGCGCTACCTGAGCGATCCAGACGACCTCGCGCTGTCGGTGCGCGGCATCCAGGCCTGCCTCGAGATCGCCGCGCAGCCCGCGCTGAAGGATATCGGGGCCAGCCACACCGACCCCGCGCCCGACGCCGATGACGAGGCCGGGATCGTGCGCTTCATCCGCCGCGCCGCCACGACCATCTGGCACCCGGCCGGCACCTGCCGCATGGGGCCGGATGCGCTGTCGGTGGTCGATGACCGCCTCCGCGTCCATGGCATCGACGGGCTGCGCGTTGCCGATGCCTCGATCATGCCCACGCTGGTCAGCGGCAACCCCAATGCCACCTGCATCATGATCGGCGAGAAGGCCGCCGACCTGATCCTGGGCAATCAGGCCCCGGCGGCCTGACCAGCCCGTTTCGCCCGTGACCGGAATCGGCTATGCTCGCCCGCGGGGGCGGCAAGAGGTCCGCCGATGGACAGACGCAGCTTCAACCTCGCCCTCGCCGCAGCCCTTGCGGCCCCGGCCCTGCCACGACCGGCGGCCGCGCGCGAGTATCGCGGTCCGAACGTCCTTCTCATCCGCTTCGGCGGCGGCGTGCGCCGGGCCGAGACGATCGACGAGGCCACCACCTATGCGCCGTTCCTGCGCCATGCCCTCGCCCCGCGCGGGACCTTCATCCCCGACATGCGCATCGCGCAGCTCGACGGCGTTCACACCAGCCATGCCGAAGGCACGCTGAACCTGCTGACAGGCCGTTACCTTGCCTATCGCGACGCCGGGTCGCGCCTTCTGACGGACCGGCTGGAGCCCACCGAACCCACGCTTTTCGAGTACCTGCGCGACGCCTACGCGATCCCGCCGCATCAGGCCCTTCTCATCAACGGCGAGGACCGCCCGCAGGAGGAGTTCTTCACCTACAGCGTGGCGGACCACTACGGGATCGACGTCCGGTCCGAGATGCTCAGCCTGCACCGCTTCAAGCTCTACAAGTTCGCCCAGAATCCTTGCCGAAGGGAGCGCCGACGAGGCAACGCGTCTGGACGCGCAGACGCAATATGACGAGCTGCTGGCGAAAGACCCCCGCAGCGTCACGCCCGAGCAATCGCCCGAAGTCACCGCTTTCTGGGCGCGCTGGCGCGAGGATTACGGCGATGACGGCCTGCGCAACCCGCGCGGTGACCGGTTGCTGACCGCGCTCGCGCTCCGCGCCCTGGAGGATTTGCAGCCGCGCTTCCTGATGGTGAACTACCAGGACCCCGACTATGTCCACTGGGGCAATCCCAGCCACTACACCCGCGCCATCCAGATCATCGACGACGGCCTGCGCCAGATCGTGGCGGCCGTCGACGCAAACCCGTTCTACCGCGACAACACCGTGATCATCGTGACGCCGGATTGCGGGCGCGACGCGAACCCGCTTTTGCACGTCCCCTTCCAGCATCACTTCAATTCCCGCACCGCGCACGAGACCTGGGCGGTCATTGCCGGGCCCGGCATCGCGCGCGGCGCGGTGATCGACCGGACGGTGGACCAGTCCGCCATTGCACCCACGATAGCCGCCGTGATGGGCTTTACCGCGCATCGCGCCGAAGGCGACGCACTGGCCGAGGCGATGCTGTGACCACCGCCGCCCGGTCCACCCCAAGACGCGGCGTGCTTGCGCTGGCGGGCCCGCTTCGCAGTCTCGTCCTGGGAACCCTGCTCTGCCTGTCTCCACTCACCTCGCTGCTCGTGCTGGGATGGCTGAGCCGCCGGATGCGGCGGACCATCGCGGGCGGGGCCGCGCCGGGCTGGATCATGGGCGAACCGGGCGCAGGCCGCTCGGCGCGACTGCTCGGCGGACTGGCCGAGAACATCCGGATCGGCCTCTGCACGGCGCTTGGTCTCGCCCTCTGGACCCTGCCTTTCTCGCTGCTCTGGCTGGGAAGCTGGTGGGCAGGCTGGGACAACTCGTTCAACAAGGGCTACGAGCAGGCCGCCATCGGCCCCACCGTCTGGCTGGCCGGGGCGGCGCTTGCCGCCATCAGCCTGACCTTCCTGCCCTTTGCCATGGCTCATGCCGCTGCCACGCGCCCGCTCGCAGGCTATGCCGATCTTGCCCCGATCTTTCGGGTGGCTGTCGCCGCGGGCTGGCGCACGCCATGGCTCGCCGCCGTGTCGGGCCTTCTGTCGCTGCCCGTCCTCGCGGCCCGCGCGCTGCCCGCCTTCATCGACCAGGCGGTGCCCGGCTTTTCCGAGATGCCTGCCGGGGCGCAGGCCGAGATTGCGGCAAATCTCGCCCTCGCAGCGGCGGCGGCAAGCTTTGTGGCGCTGGTGATCCTTCGCGACCAGGCCGCCCGGACATGGCGGCGCGCGACCGCACGGCTTGCTACGCCCCGCCCGGCCTTTGCCCGCACACGGGGAGCGGTCTGCATCGCCCTTGCCATCGCGCTGCAAGGCGCGCTCATCTTCCAGATCCTTACCGGCCAGTTCGCGAACTACAGCCCCGCGCTGTGGCTGACCCATCCGGTCTACCTGCTGCCATGGCCGGGCTGAGGCCAGGTCGCGATACCGATAGCCCCGTCCGGCACTTTTTGCCAAGGCACGAACGAAAAGGGCGCGCCCTGCGGCGCGCCCGAACCAACTACGAACCTGTGACCGTCCTTACTGGACCGTGGCCTGCGTGACCGCCTTGGCCTCGATGTCCGAAGCGCGGGCAATCTCGATGCGGCGCGGCTTCAGCGCCTCGGGCGTCTCGCGCACGAGGTCGATGTGAAGCATCCCAAGCTCATGCGTCGCGCCCTCGACGCGGACATGGTCGGCCAGCGCGAAGCGGCGCTCGAAGGCACGGGTCGCGATGCCGCGGTGCAGGTAGGTACGCCCGGTCTCCTCGGCCGTCTTGCGGGCCGCGACGTGAAGCGTGCCCTCCTTCACCTCGACGCTCAGCTCGTCGGCGGTAAAGCCGGCGACGGCGATCGAGATGCGGTAGGCGTTCTCGTCGGTCTTCTCGATATTGTAGGGCGGATAGGTCGGCTGGGCGACGTCGGCGGCCAGCACCCGGTCCATCAGGTCGGCGACACGGTCAAAGCCGACGGTGGCACGGTAGAGCGGTGCAAGATCAAAACTGCGCATGGTTCATCCTCTTCAAGCGATGCGTCTGTGGTGCCCTTCCTCACGGAACGGGCGGTGCGTCCTGTCCGGGCCCTTCATGGCACCCGGAACAGCATTGATCTGGGAAAACCCGCGCGCAGGTTTCAAGAGCGTGCCGCCCCTCAGGGCTTCACGAAACGCGCACCGATGTTGCGGTCGCCATCGCCCGCCCCGATCCGGCGGATCGTGGGCGCGGCTTCCGCCCGCTCGGCCACGCTCATCACGCCGCGCCCGCTGCGCAGCGCCGCCTTCAGGTCGGCCAGCAAGCCCGGCAGTTCCATCCCGAAGGCCACCGTTCCATCCTCGTCCTTGTGCCCCGCCGAGATGATCGAGACGATCCGTGCCCGCCCGCCCGAACTGTCGAAGACCGGCGCGCCGGACGAGCCGAAATCGACATCGCAGTTGAAGGCGAGAAGCCCGTCCTGCTTTCCCAGCACCGTGCAGGCCCGCTGCCAAGACAGCGCCTCTTCGCGCCCCCGGGCATAGGACACCACGCTGACACGCGTCTCGCCGCCTGGCGCCTGAACCACGAACGGGGCAGCCACGGCGGCCGGAATGGCGCTGGCAAGCTGCAGAAGGGCCACGTCATGGCGCACGCTGTGCTCGCTCATCGGCTCGAACGGGTCATAGTCCGGATGGGCCACGGCGCGCAGCACGCCCTGCTCTGCCACCGACGTGCCATCGCGCAGGCCGGCCCGGAAGCTGATGCCGGCCACGTCCTGCGCCACACCGCGCTGCCGGTCGAACAGGCAATGCGCGGCGGTCAGCACAAGGTCGGTCGCAATCAGCGTGCCGGTGCAATACCCCTGCGCGCCAAAGTCGATCCGCCCGACGGCTTCCCAACCGAAGGCCTGGTCGCGCTGCGTCAGCCGGTCCAGACCGGTATCGGCCCCGGCCCTCGGAGCGGTCAGCGCGAGCAGCACGATCAGCGCGCGCCACATGGATCAGGGCTTCACGAACTTGGCACTGCCCGCACCGCTTGACGCGGCCCCGCCGGACAGGGTGCGAACCTTCGCCGCCGAATTCAGCGGCAGCGGTGCGGTCTGATCCAGCCGTGCCCTCAACTCCTGCAAAGGCTGTTCAAGCGCGACACCAAGGGCCACCTTCTGGCCATCGACCTCGGCCTTGGCCGAGACCACCGAGACGACCTGCTATCCGGCCATCGCGCAGGGCGAAGACCGGCGCCCCGGACGAGCCGAAGTCGACATTGCAGGTCAGCACGAACACGCCCGGCTGACGCCCCATGACATGGCACACCTCCTGGAGCGAGGGGGCCTCGGCGCGGTCCTGCGCATAGGACACGACGCCCACCTCGTCTCCCCGCGCAGGCCAGGCGCCGGTCTCGAAGGGGCGCAGCGAGGGCAGGCGGACCGGCTGATCCAGCTCGACCAGCGCGATGTCATGGGCCACACGCTCCATCCGGTCCGTGCCGTCGAAGACGTAGTCCGGATGCACCACCGCGCGCCGCGCGCCCCGATAGGCCTCGGCGCGCCCGTTCCGCCAGCCCGCGAGAAACCTGATCTCGCGCATGTCGACCTGACGGTTGGTCGTCTTGTCGAACATGCAATGCGCTGCGGTAAGGACAAGCTGCGGCGAAATCAGCGTCCCGGTGCAGAACCCGTTGTCGCCCATGTCCAGCCGACCGACCGCATTCCAGCCCCGGCTGTCATCCCCCGTCTGCAGGCTTTTCAGTCGGCTTTCCTCGGCCCATCCCGCAAGGGGGGCCAGCATCAGGAAGACCAGAATCAGGGCTGCGCGCATCGCCGTCTCCGTTTGGCCGCGTGATAGCGGCGGGTTGGGGCAGATTTATGGCTCGGTCACCGAAAACGCCCGGGGCCTCGGCCCGCCCGTCGCCCAGTCGAGCAGTTCGACGGTATGGACCACCGGCACCTCTGTGCCCGACCCGATCTGCATCATGCAGCCGATGTTCCCCGCGGCGATCACGTCGGGGCGCTTCGCCTCCAGCGTCCGCACCTTGCGGTCCTTGAGCTGGCCCGAAATCTCCGGCTGCAACAGGTTGTAGGTGCCCGCCGAGCCGCAGCAGAGGTGGCTGTCCGCCGGCTCCACCACCTCGAACCCCGCCCGCTTCAGCAGGTCCTTCGGCGCGGTCTTGACCTGCTGGCCATGCTGCAGCGAGCAGGCCGCGTGATAGGCCACCCGCACTCCCTTCGGGCCGCCCTCGGGCAGGCCCAGCTTCACCAGCAGCTCCGACACATCCAGCGCCATCCCCGCCACCACGGCGGCGTCCTCGGCCAGGGGATCGGTCCGGAACATGTGGCCATAGTCCTTCACCGTCGTCCCGCAGCCCGAGGTGTTGATGACCACGGCATCGAGGCCACCCGCCCGCTTCTCGGCCATGAAGGCGGCGATCGTCCGCGCCGCGGTCGCATGCGCCTCTGCCGCCTTGCCCATGTGATGGGTCAGTGCCCCGCAGCAGCCCTGCCCCTTCGCGATCACCACCTCGCAGCCGAGCCGGCGTCAGCAGGCGGATCGTCGCGTCGTTGATGTCGGTGTTCAGCGCCTTCTGCGCGCAGCCCGTCATCAGCGCAACGCGCATCCGCCGCGCGCCCTGCGCCGGAAACACCTGCGGATCGTCGTTGCGGCTGACCGGCGGGATGACCTTCGGCGCCATCGCCAGCATCGCGCGCAGCCGCGCATCCGGCATCAGGAACGCGAAGGGCCGCCCGATCTTCGCCCCCAGCAGCGCCAGCCGGAACCGCGTCGGATAGGGGATCACCTTGGCCAGCACGCCAGCGCAGCACCCGGTCCGACAGCGGGCGGCGATAGGTCCGCTCGATGTACGTCGCGCGCATGGTCGACCAGGTGCATGTAATGCACGCCCGAGGGGCAGGTCGTCATGCAGGCGAGGCAGGACAGGCAGCGGTCGATGTGCTTGACGGTCTTCTCGTCGGCGGGCCGCCCCTGCTCCAGCATGTCCTTGATCAGGTAGATGCGCCCGCGCGGGCTGTCGAGCTCGTCGCCCAGCACCTGATAGGTCGGGCAGGTCGCGGTGCAGAAGCCGCAATGCACGCAGGTCCGCAGGATCTCGTTCGAGCGCGCGATGGCCGGGTCGGCAAGCTGGTCGGGGGTAAAGCTCGTCTGCATGTCGCCCTTCGCGTCAGCCCATCAGGCCGGGATTGAGGATGCCCTTCGGATCGAAGCGTGCGCGCAGCCCGGCGGTCAATGCGGCAAGCGGCCCGGTTTCGGGCGGAAAGGCCGGGATGCGGGCCAGCGTCGCCGCTTCGGCCCGCACCAGCGTCGCATGGCCCGGGATGGCCCCCAGCCGCGCCCGCAGGTCCGTTCCCGGCGCGACCAGCGCCCAGACCAGCCCGCCGCCCCAGTCGTAGATCACCGCCTCGGCCCCCATCCGCGCCACGACCCCCGGCGCGGCGGTGGGGGTCAGCGACAGCCGCCACACATCCCCGGCCCGTCCGTGGAACGCCGCCACGTCGCGGATCGCCGCCCATCGCGGCCGCCGTCTCGTCGGCACCGAGGATGCCTCCGCCCAGCAGGCGCTGCAGCTGCCCCGCGCGATAGGCGACCGACCCCTCGAACCCCTCCACCCGCAGGAAGGTGCCCTCGCCCGGCAGATGCGCGGCCCCCGTCACCTCGAAGGGCGAGCCCAAGCGCCCGCGACAGCGCGGCCACCCCGGCGGCATCGTCCAGCCCGTGCAGAACGACCGTCGCCGCCGTCTCGGGGCGCGGCAGCACCTTGAAGCTGACCTCGCTCAGCACCCCCAGCGTGCCATGGCTGCCCGCCATCAGCTTCACGAGGTCATAGCCGGTGACGTTCTTCATCACCCGCCCGCCGTTCTTCACGACCGTCCCGATGCCATCGACGAAGCGCACCCCGATCAGGCTGTCGCGGCAGGCCCCGGCCTGCACGCGGCGCGGACCCGAGGCGTTGGCCGCCACCACGCCACCGATGGTCGACGCGCCCGCGCGCCCCAGCAGTCCGCCCATGTCCGGCACCTCGAAGGGCAGGTGCTGCCCCTCGCCCGCCAGCGCCGCCTGAACCTCGGCCAAGGGCGTGCCCGCCCCGGCCACGATGGTCAGCGCCCCCGGTTCGTAAAGCGAAATGCCCGAAAGCCCGCCCGTTTCCAGCACCATGCCGTCAGCGAAACGCCCGAACACCGCGCGTGCCGCCGCCGCGGACCTGCAACGGCCCGTTCGCCTGCCGCAGCAGCTCCGCCAGCTCGCTCTCGTTGCCCGGACGCATGCCGCCCCGTTCCATTCTTCTGTTCCCAAATATCCCACGGGGGTCCGGGGGTGTGAAACCCCCGGCGGCCGCGGCGAGACGCTACGCGGCCTTCGCCTCGACCCGACCATAAAACAGCGCCATCGTCACCCCCCGCGTGACATTCAGCACCATCAGCGCGGCCCAAAGGCCATGGTTGCCGAAGGCGGGCAGCAGCACCCACAGCGCCACCGCATAGACCGCGACCGAAGCGATCATCGCGTTGCGCATCTCGCGCGTCAGCGTCGCACCGATGAAGATGCCGTCGAACATCCAGCTCGCGATGCCCACGACCGGCCCGAGCGCGACCCAGGGCAGATAGACGCGCGCCGCCTCCTGCACGCCCGGATCCTTCGCCATCAGGTCGATGATCGCGGGCCCGCCGAACCAGAAGGCCAGCCCCAGCACCACGCTGCCCGCCACCCCCCATTGGCTTGTCAGGACCGAGGCCCGCCGCACCTGTCGCCACGGCCCGCGCGCCAACCGCCTGCCCCACCAGCGCCTCGGCGGCAAAGGCAAAGCCGTCCAGCGCATAGGCGGTGATCTCGAGGAACTGCATCAGCACCTGGTTCGCGGCCAGCGTCACGTCGCCCTGCCCGCGCGCCCAGAAAGACGAAGGTGGTGAAGCTGGCCTGCAGCACGCACCGACCGGATCATGATGTCGGGTTGACCGCGACCCATCTCGCTGCAGCCGCCCGCGGTCGAACGAGCCGCGCCCGGTCCGCGCCACGCGCCGCCCCGAAGGCATCGCGGCAGAGCCACAGCCCAAGCGCAAGCCCGGTCCATTCGGCGATCAGCGTCGCCACCGCCACACCCGGCACGCCCCAGCCAAGGCCGAGGACGAACCACAGGTCCAGCGCGATGTTCACCCCGTTGATCCAGAGCTGCAGCACCAGGACCGCGCGCGTCCGCTCCACCGCGATCAGCCAGCCGGTGATCGCGTAAAGCGCGATGGTGGCGGGCGCGCCCCAGATGCGGATGCCATATACTGCCGCGCCAGCGCCTCGACCTCGCCGCTGGCCGGGGCCACGCGGAAGGCGGCCCGAGACCAGCGCGCCCTGCAGCAGGATCAGCGCCAGCCCCGCCGCCGCCGCGATCATCAGCGCGCGCGATCAGCACCGCCGCCGCTCTCGGCCCGGTCGCCCGCCCCATGCGCCTGCGCGACAAGGCCCGAGGTGCCCATCCGCAGGAAGCCGAAGATCCAGTAGACCGAGGCGAGGATCACCGCGCCCATCCCCACCGCCCCGATGGGCGCGGCCTGCCCCATCTGCCCGACCACGCCGGTGTCGACCGCGCCCAGGAGCGGCACCGTGGCGTTCGACAGCACGATGGGCAGCGCGATCTTCAGGACGCGGGCATGGGTGATCGCCGCCCCGCCCGGCGCCTCAGCCACCGGGCCGCTCGGGCATCAGGAAATGCCCGGTCCCCTGCGCGAACAGCCGCGCGCGGTTGTCCTGCCAGGCCTCGACATGCACGCTGGCATAGCGCCGCCCCGAGCGGTTGACCCGCGCCCGGGCATAGGCGTCGCGCGGCAGGCCCGAGCGCAGGTAGTCCACCGTGAAGTCGATGGTCTTGGGCAGGGGCGGCAGCGCCCGGCGGCGATGGTCGCGGGGTCCAGCCGTCCGCCCTCCATCTCCTCCCAGATGCGCGCTGCCAGCTCAGCTCGATGATCGCCGTCATCTCGAGGAACGCCGCCGTCACGCCGCCGTGCAGCGCAGGCAGCACCGGGTTGCCGATCAGCTCGTCGCCGAAGGGCAGCACCGCCGTCAGCTCGTCGCCCCGCCGGTCGAACCAGATCCCCAGGAAAGCCGACATAGGGCACGCTGCCCACCAGCGCCGCCAGCGCGGCGTCGCGGCGTTGCTTGACCACCTGCACCGGTTCGGGCGCGCGCCGCTTCATGCCCCGCGCTCCACCGTGAAGGCCCCGTCGCCGTGGCCACGGGCCGCGCCTCGTCGTCGTCCACCGCCACCGCCCGCACGAAGGCGACCGTGCGGGTCACATGATAGCACTCCGCCCGCGCGCGTGATCCTCTGGCCGGGCGTCGCCGGGCGCATGTAGTCGATCCGCAGGTCGATCGTCGCCGTGCTGACCGGCGCCTCGGGATGCGCCATCACCGCCGCCCCCGAGGCCGTGTCCATCAGCGCGAACACCGCGCCGCCATGGATCACCCCCGTCGCCGGATCGCCCACCAGCCGCGCGTCATAGGGCATCGAGATCACCGCCAGCCCCTCGCCCAGCGTCTCCAGGTCCATGCCCAGCGCGCGCGCATGCGGAATGGCCTCGATGAACTGGCGGGCGATGCGGGTGCGGTCGGTCATGGCGGTCTCCTGCCCTCGCGCCGCGCTGTCGCCCGGCGGCCCGCCGCGCCGCAAGGCCCGAACCGATTGCACGCTCTGCGCCTTGTCCCCTAACCTCTCGTCACCCCGGGGAGGACCGCGCATGACCGAGACTCGCCTCAGCTTCAAGGAAATGTGCGCCCGGTTCGACGTCACGCCGCGCACCCTGCGCTACTACGAATACATCGAACTGCTGCCAGCCCGAGAAGGACGGCCGCGCCCGCTTCTACGGCCCGCGCGAGGTGGCGCGGATGACCCTGATCCTGCGCGGCCGCCGCTTCGGCTTCTCGCTGGAGGAAATCCGTCAGTGGCTCCTGATCTACGAGACCAAGGGCACCAGCGCCCAGATGCAGGCGATGGTCGACCTGGCCGATCGCCAGCTGGCCGAACTCAACCGCCAGCGCGACGAGCTCGACACCGCGATTTCCGAGCTTCAGGCCCTGCGCGAAACCGCCGCGAAGGCCATCTGACCCCTTTCCGCTGCGTCACGCCCGGGTCCGATTGTTGCGCCTGACCCTGCGTCAGCTTTCCCGACATTACGTCACGCGACGACTGACGTGACGTTACATTTACGTCACCTTCCCCGCGTCTAGTATGAGGGTCCCAAGCGCCCATGTGAGCCCCGTTCGTTCACAGCCAAGAGCGCGAAAGGAAGACGATGACCGAGACGATGACCATTCGCCAGATGTGCGATGCCTTCGACGTGACGCCCCGGACCCTGCGGTTCTACGAGCAGAAGGAGCTGCTGTTCCCGATCCGCATCGGCACCCGGCGCCTGTTTACCCGGCGCGACCGGGCGCGGCTGAAGCTGATCCTGCGCGGCAAGCGCTTCGGCTTCAACCTGGAAGACATCCGGCAGCTGCTGGACCTCTATGACCGCGACAACGGCGAGGTGCTGCAGCTCAACCGGACCTACGAGATTGCCCGCGACCGGCTTGCCGCGCTTGAAGCGCAGCGCGCCGACCTTGACCGGGTGATCGACGAGTTGAAGGGCCAGCTGGCCTGGGGCCGAAGAGGCTGATCGCCTCGCATGCGCCAGACGGCGGCCGCCTGACGAGCGACGACCAAGGGAGACGACGAATGCCAAGCTACACCGCCCCCGTGAAGGACATGCAGTTCCTTCTGCACGACGTGCTGAAGGTGACCGAGACCGGGATTCCCGGCTATGCGGACCTCGATGCATCCTTCACCCAGGCGGTGCTGGACGAGGCGGGCAAGCTCGCCTCCGAAGTCCTGGCCCCCCTGAACCCCGTGGGCGACCGCGAGGGGTGCCACCTGGAGAACGGCGTGGTCCGCACGCCGACCGGGTTCAACGACGCCTTCCGGGCGCTGAAAGAGGGCGGCTGGCCCGCGCTCGACTGCGACCCGGACTATGGCGGGCAAGGCCTGCCCTACCTGATGCACACCGCCGTGGGCGAGATGTTCGTCAGCGCCAACATGGCCTTCAACATGTATCAGGGCCTGACCCACGGCGCCTATTCCGCGATCCATGTCCACGGCACGCCCGAGCAGAAGGCCGACCTGGCTGCCGAAGCTCGTGACCTGCGACTGGACCGGCACCATGAACCTGACCGAGCCGCATTGCGGCACCGACCTCGGGCTGATGCGGACCAAGGCCGAACCGCAGGCCGATGGCAGCTACAAGATCACCGGGCAGAAGATCTTCATCTCGGCCGGCGAGCACGACATGGCCGAGAACATCGTCCACCTCGTGCTGGCCAAGGCTCCGGGCGGGGGCGAGGGCACGAAGGGCATCTCGCTTTTCATCGTGCCGAAGTTCCTCGTGAATCCCGACGGCTCGCTGGGCGCAGCGCAATGCGCTCTCCTGCGGGAAGGTCGAAGAGAAGATGGGCATCCACGGCAACGTCGACCTGCGTGATGAACTACGACGGCGCGACGGGCTGGCTGCTGGGCGATCTGCACAAGGGCATGCGCGCGATGTTCACCATGATGAACGAGGCGCGGCTTGGCGTCGGCCTGCAAGGCTATGCCGTGGCCGAGGCCGCCTATCAGAACGCGCTGGCCTATGCCAAGGACCGCCTTCAGGGCCGCGCGGTGACCGGGGCCGAGAACCCCGACGGGCCCCGCCGATCCGCTGATCGTGCACCCCGACATCCGCCGCAACCTGATGGACCAGAAGAGCTTCGTCGAGGGCGCCCGCGCGCTGACCTTCTGGGGCGCGCAGCTGATCGACCGCTCCACCCGCATGAGCGATGCCGAGGCCGAAGGCCTGATCTCGCTGCTGATCCCGGTCATCAAGGGCTTCCAGACCGACAAGGGCTTCGAGATGGCGGTCAACGCCCAGCAGGTCTTCGGCGGGCACGGCTACATCGAGGAATGGGGCATGTCCCAGTTCGCCCGCGACGCCCGGATCGCCATGATCTACGAGGGCGCGAACGGTATCCAGGCGCTCGACCTCGTCGGCCGCAAGCTGGGACAGGACGGCGGCAAGCACGTCATGGCCTTCTTCGAGATGGTGAAGGGCTTCATCAAGGAGAACGAGGGCGACGAGCGGCTCAAGGCCGGCTTCCTCGACCCGCTCAAGGCCGCGTCCAAGGACATGCAGGCGGCGGCGATGTATTTCGTGCAGAACGGCATGAAGACGCCCAATGCGGCGCTCGCCGGGTCGCTACGACTTCATGCACCTCGCGGGCCATGTCTGCCTCGGGCTGATGTGGGCGCGGATGGCGAAGGCGGCGCTGGTGGCGCTCGATGCCGGGGCGGCGGATCGCGACTACCTCCAGTCCAAGATCGCGACGGGCCGCTACTACATGGCGCGCCAGCTTCCCGGCGACCGCGATGCACCTCAAGCGGATCGAGAGCGGCGCCGAACCGGTGATGGCGCTCGACGCCGCGGCGTTCTAGACTGGGTCGAACGAATTTTCCGCGAGACTTCCGCGCCCCATCGCGAGGAGCCCCGATGCCCAAGCGCTTCCGCCTGACCCGCCGCTTCCCGGTCGCGATGACCGAGGACGGCTATCGCCGCCTCAAGCGCTTCGCCGACCGAGGCGGGGCTGGACGAGGGCGAGGCGCTGTCGTTTCTCTTCGAGCATTTCGACAGCGTGATCGACGGCGACAACCTGACCCACCGGCTGCGGCTGTTCAATTCCGAACTGGAGGCGCGCAAACACTGAGACGGCGCGCAGAGGAGAGTGCGGACGTGGGTATTTCGACCAAGAAGAAGCACGAAGGGTGCGCCCCGACCCGATAGCGCGCGCGCGCTCATCCGGTCGACCGACCTCGGGCCGGGGCGGCTTCTCCTCGGACGGTCATCGGCTCCCCAGCCTGTACCGCAACGTCAGACTAGCCGAATCGAGGTAAACAAGAGGTTGCTTCTTTTCGGGAAAAATACCCCACGGGGGTCGCGGGGGGTGTGAAACCCCCCGCTCCTGCCCCTCCAAGAGGAGACCACCCGGATGACCGCGAAACTCTACTGCTTCGGCGAAAGCGGCAATGCCTACAAGGCCGCGCTCGCGCTGACACTCGCCGACATGGAGTGGGAGCCGGTCTTCGTCGATTTCTTCAACGGCGCAGACCCGCACGCCCGAATTCCGCGCGCTGAACGAGATGGGCGAGGTGCCGGTGCTGGTCGACGGCGAGACGGTGCTGACCCAGTCCGGCGTGATCCTCGACTACATCTCGTCCAAGACCGGCAAGCTGGGCGGGCGGTCCGCCGCCGAACGGCGCGACGTGCTGCGCTGGCTGTTCTGGGACAATCACAAGCTGTCCACCCAGATCGGCACCGTCCGCTTCCTCGCGAACTTCCTGCCCGAGGACAAGCGCCCGGCGGGTGTCATCCCCTTCCTGCAGGGCCGCCTGAAAGCGGCCTATACCGTGCCTGAACGGGCATCTCGAGGGTCGGAACTGGATCGTCGGCGACCAGCCCACCATCGCGGACCTCTCCTGCTGCTGCTATCTCTACTACCCCGAGCCCTTCGGCTTCACCCGCAGCGACTGGCCCGCCATCGACGCCTGGCTGGACCGCATCGCGGCGCTGCCGGGCTGGAAGCACCCCTACGACTTGATGCCCGGCAACCCTTCCGACCGGGCCTGAGGAGACGACCATGACCGACGCCTACATCTACGACGCCGTCCGTTCCCCCCGCGGCAAGGGCCGCCCCGACGGCAGCCTGCACGAGGTCACCTCGGTGGCGCTCTCCGCCCGCGTCCTGAACGCGGTGAAAGAGCGCAACCAGCTCGAGGGCCACGCGGTCGAGGATGTGATCTGGGGCAACGTCACCCAGGTGGGCGAACAGGGCGGCTGCCTTGCGCGGTCGGCCGTGCTGCTGTCGGACCTCGACGAGTCGCATCCCCGGCCTCTCGATCAACCGCTTCTGCGCGTCGGGCATGGAGGCGGTGAACCTGGCCGCGAACCAGGTGCGCGCCGGGGCAGGACAGGCCTATATCGCGGGCGGGGTCGAGATGATGGGCCGCGTCGCCATGGGCAGCGACGGGGCCGCCATCGCCGTGGACCCGAGCCTCGCGATGAAGACCTATTTCGTGCCGCAGGGCATCAGCGCCGACATCATCGCCACGCAATACGGCTTCACCCGCGACGATGCCGACGCACTTGCCGTCGAAAGCCAGCGCCGCGCGGCCGAGGCGTGGAAGGACGGCCGCTTCGCGAAGTCGGTCGTCACCATCCACGACCAGAACGGCCTGCCGATCCTGTCGCACGACGAATACATGCGCCCCGGCACCGACATGCAGACCCTCGGCGCGCTCAAGGCCAGCTTCCGCGAGATGGGCGAGCAGATGCCGGGCTTCGACAAGGTCGCCCTGATGAAATATCCGCATCTGGAGCGGATCAACCACATCCACCACGCCGGCAACTCGAGCGGCATCGTCGACGGGGCGGCCGCCGTCCTGATCGGCAGCAAGGAGTTCGGCGAGGCGCACGGCCTGAAACCCCGCGCCCGCATCCGCGCCACTGCCAAGATCGGCACCGATCCCACCATCATGCTGACCGGTCCCGTGCCGGTGACCGAGAAGATCCTCAAGGACAGCGGCATGGCGATCTCGGACATCGACCTGTTCGAGGTGAACGAAGCCTTCGCGAGCGTCGTCCTGCGCTTCATGCAGGCTTTCGACGTGGATCACGGCAAGGTCAATGTGAACGGCGGTTCGATTGCGATGGGACACCCCCTCGGGGCGACCGGGGCGATCATCATCGGCACGCTGCTGGACGAGCTGGAACGCTCCGGCAAGGGCACGGGCCTTGCCACGCTCTGCATCGCGAGCGGCATGGGGGCCGCCACGATCATCGAGAGGGTGTGATGCCGAAGATCGACCTTGCCACCGTTCCGCTCAAGACCGGCTCGATCTACCCCGAGCCCTATGCCTCGATGATGGCGGGCCGCTCCTCGCTGCGGCTGGGGCAGGCGGGCGGGCTGACGCAGTTCGGGGTGAACATCGTGATCCTGCAACCCGGCGCGGTCTCGTCGCTGCGCCACTGGCACCGCAGCGAGGACGAGTTCGTGATGATCCTCGAGGGCGAATGCGTCATGCACCAGGACGCGGGCGAGACCGTCATGCGCCCCGGCGATTGCGCGGCCTTCCCGGCGGGCGACACCGACGGGCACTGCTTCGAGAACCGCACCGACCGCGAGGCGCGCTTCCTTGTCGTGGGCACCAAGGCCCCGTCCGAGGTCGCGACCTATTCCGACGTGGACATGGTGGTGCATGTCGAGGGCACCACGGCGCGCTTCACCTACAAGGACGGCACGCCCTGGGACGGCCCGCGATGACCGCGACCCGACGCACGCGCGGGGGGCGCCGCGACTGATGCCAAGGATTCCCGAACAACCGTTCGTCGAGGAGCCGCCGCTGGTCCATCCCGCAACGGGGGTGCGTCTGGGCGCCTATGCGCATCGGGTCCTCGGCGACCTCGGAGGGCTCACCCAATACGGCGTGCATCTGGAACGGCTTCCGCCCGGCACCGTCTCGTCCGTGCGTCACTGGCACGAGACCGAGGACGAGTTCTGCTACGTCCTCTCGGGCGAGGTCATCCTGCACGAGAACGACGGCGAGACGCGTCTGGTCGCCGGGGACGCGGCCGCCTGGCCCGCGGGCGAAGCCAATGGCCATTGCCTTGAGAACCGCGGGACGGAGCCTGCGACCTACCTGATCGTGGGCACGCGCAACCCGACCGATACCGTCCACTATCCCGACCACGACCGCATCGTCGCGATCGACCGGCGGACCGGCGCACGCCGCGTGACCGACGGGCGGGGCACCCTGGTGGAGCCGGTGTGATGGCGGCGCGGGCGCCTCGGTCCGACAGGCGCGACCTCTCGATCACGTTCACGCCGTGCGATGGGGCCCCGCGGCCCGCGCCCCTCCCCGACACCCTCAACGACGACCGCGGGCCGACCGACCGGCCCGGCGTCCTGCAACGCATCTGAGCGCAAGGAACATCCCATGACCGATTTCACCCAAGTCACCGACGCCGACGGCATCGCCACGATCACCTGGGACGTGGCCGGAAAGTCGATGAACGTCATGTCGCAGGCGGGGTTCGCCGAACTCGACGGCCTCGTCACGGCGGCGCTGGCCGACCCCTCCGTGAAGGGCATCATCCTGACCAGCGCCAAGAAGGATTTCGCGGGCGGGATGGACCTGAACGTGATCGCCCGGATGAAAGAGGCGGGCGGCGCGCAAGGCATCTTCGACGGCGTCATGGCGATCCACGGCATCCTGCGCAGGATCGAGCGGGCGGGGATGGACCCAAAGACGCTGAAGGGCGGCCAAGCCCATCGTCGCGGCCCTTCCGGGCACCGCGCTCGGCATCGGCCTGGAGCTGCCGCTCGCCTGTCACCGGATCATCGCCGCCGACAATCCCAAGGCCAAGATCGGCCTGCCCGAGATCATGGTGGGCATCTTCCCCGGCGCGGGCGGCACGACGCGGCTGGTGCGCAAGATGGGCGCGATGATGGCCGCGCCCTTCCTGCTGGAAGGCAAGCTTTCCTCGCCGAAAGAGGCAAAGGCGGCGGGCATCATCGACGAGGTGGTGGCCCCGGACCAGCTTCTGGCGCGCGCGAAGGAATGGGTGCTGTCGGCGAAGGACGCCGATCTGGTGAAGCCGTGGGACGACAAGGGCTACAAGATGCCGGGCGGCGCGCCCTATCACCCGGCGGGCTACATGACCTATGTCGGCGCCAACGCGATGGTCCACGGCAAGACGATGGGCGTCTATCCGGCGGCCAAGGCGCTGCTCTCGGCGGCCTATGAAGGGGCGCTGGTGCCCTTCGACACCGCACTGCGGATCGAGGCGCGCTGGTTCACCTCGGTGCTGATGAACCCCTCGTCCGGCGCCATGATCCGCTCGCTCTTCATCAACAAGGAGGCGCTGGAGAAGGGCGCGCTGCGCCCGAAGGAACCCGACCAGACCGTGCAGCAAACTCGGCGTGATCGGCGCGGGCATGATGGGCGCGGGCATCGCCCATGTCAGCGCCAGCGCCGGGATCGAGGTGGTCCTGATCGACGCGACGCAAGAGGCCGCCGACCGGGGCCGCGCGCATTCCGCCGACCTGCTCGACAAGGGCATCCAGCGCAAGAAGGTGACGCCCGAGCAGAAGGACGCAGACGCTGGCCCGCATCACGGCCACCACCGATTACGCGGCGCTGGCCGGCTGCGACCTGATCGTGGAGGCGGTGTTCGAGGACCCGAAGGTGAAGGCCGAGGTCACGGCCAAGGTCGACGCCGCGACCGGCCCCGACTGCATCTTCGCCACCAACACCTCGACCCTGCCGATCTCGGCGCTGGCCAGGGCCAGCGCGCGGCCCGCGAACTTCATCGGCATCCACTTCTTCTCGCCCGTCGACAAGATGATGCTGGTCGAGATCATCCGGGGGAAAGAGACCGGCGACCGCGCCGTGGCCAAGGCGCTCGACTTCGTGCGCCAGTTCCGCAAGACGCCCATCGTGGTGAACGACGCCCGCTTCTTCTACGCCAACCGCTGCATCATCCCCTACATCAACGAGGGCATCCGCATGGTGGCCGAAGGCGTGGAACCCGCGCTGGTCGAGAATGCGGCGAAGCTGGTCGGCATGCCGCTGGGGCCGCTGCAACTGGTGGACGAAACCTCCATCGACCTCGGCGTGAAGATCGCCAAGGCCACGAAGGCCGCGATGGGCGACGCCTATCCGGACGGCGCGGTGGACACGGTGCTGTTCGCGATGGCCGATCAGGGCCGGCTCGGCAAGAAGGCGAACGCGGGCTTCTACAGCTACGACGCGACCGGCAAGCGCGAGGGGCTGTGGGACGGGCTGGCCAAGGCCTACCCGGTCGCCGACAGCCAGCCCGCGCTGACCGAGGTGCAGCACCGCCTGCTCTTCGCGCAGGTGCTGGAGGCCGTGCGCGCGCTGGAAGAGGGCGTGCTGATGGACATCCGCGAGGGCGACGTGGGCGCGATCCTCGGCTGGGGCTTCGCGCCCTGGTCGGGCGGCCCGTTCAGCTGGCTCGACATGCATCGGCGCGCCCCGCGCGGTCGAGCTCTGCGATGCGCTGACCGAGACCCACGGCCCCCGCTTCGCCGCCCCCGCGCTGCTGCGCGAGATGGCGGCGAAGGGCGAGACGTTCTACGGCCGCTTCGGCACGGCCGCCAAGGCCGCCTGAGACGGGCCGGGGCGGCCCTTTTCCGGGCCGCCTTGCGTCATCGGGCGCGTAGGGTGCGCGGTCATTGCGCAGCTTCTTCCCGCGCGACGCTGCACAATGAAGGCGCACCCTGCCGTCGCGATGGCCGCACGATCATGGTCAGCCCGGCGCAACTGCATCGTCGAAGCCATAACCGAAGCGCGCGACGTCCTCGGCGCAGAGCCGCGCAACCAGAGCCGCATCGGCATCCGAGTAGAACCCGCGCCAGTCCCGCGGACGGTCCGAGGCATTGGCGCGGGCAAAGGGCGTGATCCGGAACCCCAGATGCGCCTCGAACGGCGCAAGGTCCTGCTCCGCCCGTTCCAGCCGGGCGTAGAGCGAACAGCGCTCCACCCCGGTCGCGTCCCGCATATAGGCGCCATAGGGCCAGGCCAGAAGGCTCGCCTGTGTCTGGGGATGGTTCAGGAAGCCGCTGAAGGACTGCACCTTGGCGAGGCCAACCGCCGGATGGGCGAAGGATTGCGCCCTGAGCCAGCTGTAGTAGCTGACCAGCCGGTCCCACGGATTGCGCACCAGCGTCAGCGTGAAGAGCGACGCCAGATCGGCCCCTGTGACAAGCCCGTCGAGGTCGGCGAGCGTCGAGTGCTTCCACAACCGCCCGGCCGTGCGGAGGCCCGTCAACCGCCCCCGCCGCGCCCGCGCCTTGGGCGTGTCGCCGACCAGCAGGTCATCCTTCATCGCGCGCCCCTCGAGCGCCAGTGCCAGCGCCGTGCCCCCGGTCTTGGGGATGTGGAGGAAGAGGTAGCCCCGCCCGCGCGACAGGATCATCGCGTGGCCCGGAACAGGGGGCCGTCCTCGGGGCCATCGAGGCCCCTCGGACGGCGCTGCCGCGGATGCCGTGCCGGGGCGGGGCGCCGGCGGCGTGGGAAGATGGGTATTTTCTCCGAGAAGAAACCCAAGGCGGTCAGACCGGATTGGGCGGGGCGCGCCCCTCGAGCACGGCGATCGAGGTTTTCGACGGCGAGCAGCCCCATCGCCTCGCGCACCTCGAGCGCTGCGGTGCCGAGATGCGGCAGCAGGGTCACGTTTTCCATCCCGATGAGCGCCTCCGGCACCTTCGGCTCGAACTCGTAGACGTCGAGGCCAGCGCCCGCGATGCGGCGCTGTTGCAGCGCCGCGATCAGCGCCGCCTCGTCCACCACGTCGCCCCGCGCGATGTTCACGAAGATGCCCGTAGGCTTCATCGCCGCGAAGGCCTCCACCCCGATCAGGTGATGGGTCGCCGCCCCGCCCGGAACCGCCACAACGACGAAATCCGCCCCCATCGCCTCGGCCAGTCCCACCTGTCGCGCGGGCACGCCAGGATCGGCGACGGGCGAGCGGTTGTGGAACACCACCTCCATCCCGAAGCCCGCATGGCAGCGCCGGGCGATGGCCTTGCCGATCCGCCCCATGCCGACGATTCCCACGGTCTTTCCCGCGACCGGCAGGCCCAGAAGCTGCGTCGGCCCCCAGCCCTCCCATTTCCCTGCGCGCAACAGACGCTCGCCCTCGCCCGCACGCCGCGCGGTCATCAGGATCAGCGTCAGCGCGATATCCGCCGTCGCCTCGGTCACCGCGCCAGGCGTGTTGGTCACGATCAGGCCCGCAGCCTTCGCCGCTGCGACGTCGATGTGGTTGTAGCCCACCCCGAAATTCGCCAGCATCCGCGCGCGGGGCTTGGGCACGTCGGCAAAGACCTCGGCGGTGAAGCGGTCGCCCAGGGTCGGCAGCACGATAGTCGAACTCGCGCAGCGCCGCCCGCAGCTCCTCGGGCGACAGCACCCGGTTCTCCTCGTCGCGCAGCGTCACGTCGAAGCGCGCGCGGGCAGCGGCCAGAACCCGGTCCGGCATCCGCCGGGTGATCAGCAGCGTCGCGGTCAATAGAGCTTCCCCCCAGCGGAACCTCGTGCCCCGGCCCGACCAGAACCACCTCGCCGGCGGCATCGGGCACGCCCAGCACCAGCACCTCGGACATCACCTTGCCGATCTGCCGGGGCGGAAAGTTCACCACGGCCAGCACCTGCCGCCCGACCAGCGCCTCGGGCGTGTAATGGGCCGTGATCTGCGCCGAGGACCGCTTCTCGCCGATCTCGCCGCCGAAATCGACCCAGAGCTTGATCGCAGGCTTGCGCGCCTCGGGGAAGGGTTCGGCGCGGGTGATGCGGCCCACGCGGATGTCGACCTTGGCGAAATCGTCGTAAGAGATCGTCACTTTCCCAGCTCCCGCCCACGCTCCGCCGCGGCCTGGACGGCGCGGCGCAGAAGCGCCGGAAAGCCCGTCTCGGGGTCCATCAGCACGCCAAGTGCCGCCGCCGTCGTGCCACCGGGCGAGGTCACGTTGATGCGCAACTGCGCGGCGCTTTCCGGCGCGCGATGCGCCAGTTCGCCCGCCCCCGTCACCGTCGCCCGGGCAAGCTGCATGGCGAGGTCCGCGGGCAGCCCCTCGGCCTCTCCCGCCGCGGCCAGCGCCTCGATCAGGTGAAAGACATAGGCCGGGCCGGAGCCCGAGACGGCGGTGACGGCATCCATCTGATGCTCGCCGTCCAGCCGCACCGTCTGGCCGACGGCGGCGAGGAACGCCTCGGCCAGCGCCATGTCCTCGTCCGTCGCCACGCCGTTGCCGACCAGCGCCGTGATCCCGCGCCCCACCGCCGCCGGCGTGTTCGGCATCGCCCGGATCACCGGAGTGCCCGCACCGAAGACCTTCTCGTAATGCGAGATCGGCGTTCCGGCGGCAATCGACACGAAGAGCGTCCCGCCCCCACCGAGCGGCGCGAGCGTAGGCAGCGCCTCTCCCATCATCTGCGGCTTCACGGCGACGAGCACGATGGCGGGGCGTTCCGGCAGCCCTGCATTCAGGTGCAACCCCTTGGCGGCCAGACCCTTCAGCCAGTCCGAGGGGTTCGGCTCGACCACCCAGACCGCGCTCAGCGCAAGGCCCTGCTTCAGCCAGCCTTCCAGCATGGCCGACCCCATCTTGCCGCAGCCCAACAGAACCAGGCCGCGGCGATTCACCGTGGAAAACATCATCATCCGTCCCCGCTCATCGCAGGGCAGGTTAGGCGCGCCCGTAGGCCTCGGCAATGGCGACCTTCATGGCGTCCGCTGGCGTGTGATCCGCCCAGGCGACCAGCTGGAACGCCGGATAGAACCGCTCGGCCGCCATCACGGCGCTGGCGATCAGCCGGTCGATCTGCTCCGGCCCTGCGACCTGCCCGCCCGAGAGCAGCAGGCCATAGCGCCAGACCATCAGCTTCTGCTCGGCCCACCAGGTGAAGGCACCGGTCCAGACCATGTCGTTGGTGCGGTTGAGCACATCGTAGAGTTCATGCACCCGGTGCTCCGGCGGCTCCATCTCGAATGTGCAGATCAGCCGCAGCGTCTCGTCCTGCGGCGACCATGCGAGCGTCAGCGAATAGGTCCGCCACTGCCCTTCTACCGCCATCGCGATCTGGTCGTCGGTGACCCGGTCGAACTCCCACGCGCGGTGTTCGGCCAGCGTCTCGACGATGTCGATCGGATGGACGTCCTCGGTCAGATAATCTTCGGAAAGCGACATTGCCCGGCCTCTTTATCAAGCTGCCTGCGGGCGCAAGACCCACAAGAAGCTGGGTGTCTGGCAAGGTACGGCGTTTGCCCGACACCGTCCTTACTAGATATGGTGTGGCAGAAGGGGAAGGGTGTAAAGCTTTTTCTGGCGGAAATGTCTGTGGACAAATACCTGGCGGCGGCCCACATTAAAAGCGATCTAATCGTAGTGGAGACGCGGCGATGAAAAACGTGAGCATCAGCCTGACCGACCAGCATGCCGCAGAAATTCAAGCCGAGATCGCAACCGGCGACTATGCGTCGGTATCCGAGGTGATCCGCGCTGCGTTGCGCGACTTCATGGACCGCCCCATCGGCCCGAGTCATGCGCAGATGGAAAAGGACTATCTTGAGTACCGCGCTCGGCTTGACGCTGGCGAGGAAGTGTTGCTGACGGTCGACGAAGCCATGGATGACATTCTTAAGCAAATGCGCGAATGACGACACGTAGACTGGTTCTCGCGGCCGGGGCGCGGAAAGATATTGCGCGTCGAGGTCGGGTTCTGGTGCGAGAAAGAGGCGAAAACTTCGCGTCCGGGTGGACGCAGAAACTGGCCAGCTGGCTCAAGACTCTTGCGGCAGACGGGGTCGTTCTTGGAACCGCACACCCGTTCTCCGCGACTGCGCGCAGCTTCCCCTACAAAAAGCAGGCAACGATCCTGGCCGAATTCACCGAGAGCGACCTGCGCATCATCCGCATCTACTTCGCCGGGCAGGACTGGCTCGGCTGACCGCCTCAGCCCTTCTTCTTCGCCCCCGCCGCCTCCAGCGCCGCAATGCGGGCCTCGAGTGCGGCGTTCTCCTCGCGCGCCTTCTGGGCCATGGCGCGCACGGCGTCGAATTCCTCGCGCGTCACGAAGTCGCGGTCGGCCATCCAGCGGTCGATGAAGCCCTTCATCGCCGTCTCGGCCTCGGTCTTGGCGCCCTGGGCCACGCCCATGGCGTTCGTCATCAGCTGCGACATGTCGTCGAAGAACTTGTTGCGGGTCTGCATGGCAACCTCCGTCATCTGGCCTCTATATGGTCCGCAGCCGATCCCGGCACAAGGTTGACATCGCCGCAGCCCCGCCAGACAACGCGCCAAAGCCCGGAGAGTTCATGATCCCCTTTCCCGACATCTCGCCCGAGATCTTCGAGATCACGCTGTTCGGCATCACTTTTGCGCTGCGCTGGTATGCGCTGGCCTATATTGCGGGCCTGCTGATCGGCTGGCGCATCGTCACCGCCGCCATGCGCCGCCCCGACCTCTGGGCGGGTGCACCGCCGATGACGCCCGCGCAGGTGGAAAGCCTGCTCACCTGGGTGATCCTGGGCGTGGTGATCGGCGGGCGGCTCGGCTTCGTCCTGTTCTATCAGCCCGCCCATTACCTCGCGAACCCGGCGCAGATCCTGCGGGTGTGGGAGGGGGGCATGTCCTTCCACGGCGGCTTCCTCGGCGTCGTGGCCGCCGCCTTCCTGTTCTTCCGCCAGCAGGGCATCCCGATCCTGCCCGCAGCGGACGCGCTCGCAATGGCGACGCCGCCCGGCCTCGCCCTCGGCCGCCTCGCCAATTTCATCAACGCCGAGCTCTGGGGCCGCCCCACCACCCTGCCCTGGGGCGTGATCTTCCCCGGCGAGGCGGCGCAGGACTGCCCCGGCGTGATCGGCCTCTGCGCCCGTCATCCTTCGCAGCTTTACGAGGCGCTGCTGGAGGGTGTGATCCTCGGCGCGCTTCTGCTCTACCTCGCCTACAGGCGCGGCTGGCTGAAGCGCCCCGGACAGATCCTCGGCCTGTTTCTCGCGGGCTATGGCTCGGCCCGCTTCCTGGTGGAGTTCGTGCGCCAGGCGGATGCGCAATACATCACGCCGGACAACCCCATGGGCCATGCCGCGCTCGGCCTGTCGATGGGTCAGCTTCTGTCGCTGCCGATGATCGCGCTTGGCGTCATGTTCCTGCTGCGCGCGCGCCGGGTTCCCGCCCCGGCATGACTCCGCTGGGCGAGGCGCTGATCCGCCGCATCCGCGCGACCGGGCCGATCACCATCGCGGATTACATGGCGGAGTGCCTGCTGCACCCGACGCTCGGCTACTACACCACGCGCGAACCCTTCGGCGCTGAAGGGCGATTTCACCACTGCGCCCGAGATCAGCCAGATGTTCGGCGAACTTCTCGGCCTCTGCCTCGCCCAAACCTGGCTCGACCAGGGCGCGCCCGCCCCCTTCACGCTGGCCGAGCTCGGCCCCGGTCGGGGCACGCTGATGGCGGACGTGATGCGCGCCACCCGCGCCGTTCCGGGCTTCCACGCCGCCGCCCGCATCGTGCTGGTCGAGGCCTCGCCCCGGCTTCGTGCGCTTCAGCGCCAAACTCTCGCAGGCAAGGAGGTGACATGGATCGACAGGCTCGATGACCTGCCCGAGACCCCGCTTTTCCTGATCGCCAACGAGTTCTTCGATGCCCTGCCGATCCGCCAGTTCCTGCGCCACCCGCAGGGCTGGCAGGAGCGTGTCGTCGGGGTGCAGGACGACCGCCTTGCCTTCGGCCTGACGGCGCCTGTCCCGCTGGCCGACCTCGATCACCGCCAGGCCGACACAGTTCCCGGCGACATCGTCGAGCTTTGCCCCGCCGCCACCCCCATCGCGGCCGAGATCGCCCGCCGCGTCGCCGCCCATGGCGGGGCCGCGCTGATCGTGGACTACGGCGACTGGCGCTCGCGCGGGGACACGCTTCAGGCCGTGCAGGACCACGCCTATGCCGATCCGCTTGCGGCCCCGGGGCAGGCCGACCTGACCGCCCACGTGGATTTCGAGGCGCTGGCCCGTGCCGCCCATGCCTGCGCCGCAACCCGCCTCACCCCGCAAGGCGTGCTGCTGGAACGCCTCGGCATCACCGCGCGGGCCCAGGCGCTCGCCGCCCGCCTCAGCGGCGCCGCGCGCGAGATCCACATCGCCGCGCATCGCCGCTTGACCCACCCGGACGAAATGGGAAGGGTGTTCAAGGCGCTTGCCCTGCATCCCAAGGGTGCCCCGCCCCCGCCCGGATTCGATTGATGCTTCAGATCATCACATCCGACCTCCTCGCGCCGCTGCGCCACGGCTTCTTCACGCGCAAGGGTGGCGCCTCCTCGGGGATCTTCGAGGGGCTGAATTGCGGGCCGGGCAGCAGCGACCTGAGCGAGGCGGTGGCCATCAACCGGGCGCGCGTGGCCGATGCCATGGGCGTGGCGGTCGATCACCTCGTCACGGTGCATCAGGTGCATTCCGCCGAGGCGCTGCACGTCACCGGACCCCTGGCGGATCGGCCGAAGGTCGATGCACTGGTGACAGCGACGCCGGGCGTGGCCATCGCCGTGCTGACAGCCGACTGCCAGCCGGTGCTTTTCGCCGACCACGAGGCAGGCGTGATCGGTGCCGCGCATGCCGGCTGGCGCGGGGCGCGCGATGGCGTTCTCGAAGCGACGCTCGACGCCATGGAACGGCTCGGGGCGGACCGCGAGCGCATCCACGCCGTGATCGGCCCGACGATCAGCCAGCCATCCTACGAGGTCGGGCCGGAACTGCTGGAAAGCTTCCTCGACGACGATCCCGGCAACGGACGCTTCTTCGCTCAGGGCCACGGCGACCGCGTGCTGTTCGACCTGCCGGGGTTTGGCCTTCATCGATTGCGAAAGGCGGGGGTCGGCAAGGCGGAATGGACCCGTCATTGCACCTATCGTGATCCCGAGCAGTTCTTTTCCTACCGCCGCACAACACATCGCGGTGAGGCGGACTATGGCCGACTGATTTCGGTGATCCGGCTGTAGCACCGGGGCGCGCAGACGTGCGGCAATTGTGGCAAATGCGTGGGAAACAATACCCGCTCAGGCATGAAACTGTTTCCATTTTCTCACTTTCCATCGCAATATCATGGTGTTGGAGCAGACTGACCCGGTGCTGCAACGGTCATGCTCCCACCATGCCCGGGACAAAGAGGCGCCCGATTGCCCCCGCATCCTTTCGGCGACAGGCAATAAAGGACGTCGCCATGACCCCGACACCCCGCTGGATCCGCGCCGCACTCAGCGCCAGCCTCGACACGCCCCCCCTGCCCTGGGCCCGCGGCCTCCGACGCAGACCCGCCGCATTCGTGGCGCCGACACCAGCCAAACCGGGGCGCAAACCTGGCAAGGCCCAGGCCGCGCGGTAACGAAGCGAATTGTTTGGGCGACAGACCGCGTCGCCAACTGGGAATTATGCACGCCCCGGACACGAATCTTCTGATTAGCGGAAACAATGTATGCGATGTGGAAGGATTGGTTCCGAACAGAACCCCATCACGTCGAAACTTTGACAAGCCGCCCAACAGTTGTCACGTTCTGCCAGTGTTCAATCCGACCCGCAGCGCATTGTCGTCAGGGGAACGGTCAGGACAGTGTGCTTGCAGAAGGCGACCCTGGTGTGACCTCTGACACACCGCAAGGGGTCGCCTTTCTGCTGGGCCTCTTGCGCCGGTTTCAGGCGCTTTTCTTCAACCGCTCTTCCAGAACGTCGAACGGCAGTCCTGGCTCGTCTTTCGCGCAGCGGATCACGAGGCTCGTCTTCACGCTCGCCACATTCTCGGCCGCGGTCAGTTCCGAGGTCAGGAAATGCTGGAAGGTCGACAGGTCGGGGGCCACGCATTTCAGGATGAAGTCGATCTCGCCATTCAGCATGTGGCATTCGCGGACCAGCGGCCAGGCGCGGGCGCGGGCCTCGAAGGCCGACAGGTCTGCCTCGGCCTGGCTGTGCAGGCGCACCATGGCAAAGACCTGAACCTCGAACCCGAGTTCCCGCGCGTCGATGTCCGCATGATAGCCCCGGATGTAGCCTGCCTCTTCCAGCGTCCGCACACGGCGCAGGCAGGGGGGCGCGGAAATGCCGACCCGCTTGGCCAGTTCCACGTTTGTCATGCGGCCATCGGCCTGCAACTCGGCCAGGATATGGCGGTCGATGGGGTCCAGTTTCGATCCGGCCATGTGCGGGTCTCCTTCTCGCGGGGAATGTAGGGTTTGGGATCGTGTTGCGCAATATTATTTCGTCTGCGAGGCCGTTTGCGACACGCCGCATGGCGCGCGCCCCGGCTCCGGGGGCAGCGCCGCACCCCCTTTCCGCCCGCCCCGCTTCCGCCTATATCGAGGGGCCGTCCCCGACAGAGCCGCATCATGCCCGACACCCGCCACACCCGCCTTCTCATCATCGGCTCCGGCCCTGCAGGCTATACCGCCGCCGTCTACTCGGCCCGGGCGATGCTGAACCCGATCCTGATCCAGGGCATCCAGCCCGGCGGGCAGCTGACCATCACCACCGAGGTGGAGAACTGGCCGGGCGACACGCATGTGATGGGCCCCGACCTGATGGTGCGGATGCAGGCCCATGCCGAGGCGATGGGGGCCGAGGTGATCTCGGATCACATCGCGAGCCTCGATCTGTCGAAGCGTCCCTTCACCGCCGTCTCGGACTTCGGAACCACCTACACCGCCGACGCCGTGGTCCTGGCAACCGGGGCGCAGGCCAAATGGCTGGGCCTGCCGTCCGAGGAGCATTTCAAGGGCTTCGGCGTCTCGGCCTGTGCCACTTGCGACGGGTTCTTCTATCGCGGGAAGGAGGTCGTCGTGATCGGTGGCGGCAACACGGCGGTGGAAGAGGCGCTCTTCCTGACGAACTTCGCCACCAAGGTCACGCTGATCCACCGCCGCGATTCCTTGCGCGCCGAGAAGATCATGCAGGATCGCCTCTTCAAGCATCCGAAGATCGAGGTGCTCTGGCATCACGAGGTGACCGAAGTGCTGGGCCAGCACGAGCCGCGCGGGGTCGAGGCGGTGCGCGCCCGCAATGTCCTGACCGGCGAGACAACGGACATCCCCTGCGCGGGCTTCTTCGTCGCCATCGGCCACGCCCCGGCGTCAGAGCTGGTGAAGGACCAGCTGGAATTGCACAACGGCGGCTACGTGAAGGTCGAACCCGGCTCCACCCGCACCTCCATCCCGGGCGTCTTCGCCGCGGGCGACCTGACAGATCACATTTACCGCCAGGCCGTCACCAGCGCAGGCATGGGCTGCATGGCCGCGCTCGATGCGGAAAAGTTCCTGGCGGAACACCCCTGAACACCTGCCGGAGAACATGCTGAGAAGGCCATACAAAAGACACGGTTGAGCATCACCCGTGGCGCTCGAGGTCTTTTCAGGATTCCCCAGATGTCCCTTCAGTTTCGCAGTTTTGCTCTCGCGCTTGCCTTCTCGTTTGTCGGCCTTTCCGCCGATGCGGCCATAGTCGCCATTGGCGGCACAGGCTCGACCGGCGCGGGCGGCTTTACCAGCAACATCGCCACGACCGATACCGGCAACGGTGCCTATTTCAACGGCCTCACCACGCCTGAGTCGGACTGGGTCTGGGCCAACGACCCGCTGGTCGAGTTCGGCGATGTCGTCTTTACCTTTGTGTTCGACCTGACGGGATACGACCTTTCGACCGCTGCGCTCGCGGGTCTCTGGGGCGTCGACAACTCCGGCAGGGTGGAACTGAACGGCGCGAAAATTTCCGAACTGTTCTTCGGCTATCCCGCGTTCCAGACCCTCACCGCTTTCTCGGACGCCGGTGCCACGTTGAACGCAGGCGTGAACGAACTGAAATTCTTCACCACCAACTCGGGTGGCCCGGGCGGCTTCCGCGCCTCGGTCACCGTAACGGCAGAGCCAAGCGCCGTGCCGCTGCCTTCCTCGCTTCCCCTGCTGGGCGGAGTGGCGATGGCGCTCGCCGGTTTTGGACTGCGCCGCAAGCGCACAGCCGCCGAGTAAGCCAGGCATCAGCACAGAAAAGGGCCCTTCGGGACCCTTTTTCATGACCCCATTGGAACGATGGCCCCGCGTTCGGCCCTCGGCAGAAAACATCGTTCTTGCGTGCCAGCCAAGGCGGATAGTTGTCTTGGCACGCCCGACCGACCCGAAACTTCTGTCCGATCTTTTCCAGCGCAGCGATACTCGCTTGAATCCCGGCGATTTCGCGCGCATCTGGCGCGCAATTCCTGCCACGCCAGCCGAAGGTTCCGAATGTCCGCCACCATCCACGCCCCGATCCCCGAACTCTACGTCTCCTCGGACTCTGCCGCGAAGCTGAAGATCGAGGCGGGCCACTTGCCGTCCTGGGATCTGACCGCGCGCCAGATCTGCGACCTGGAGCTTCTGATGAACGGCGGCTTCCACCCGCTGAAGGGGTTCCTGTCGGAAGCCGACTATAACGGCGTCGTCGAGACCATGCGCACCGCTGACGGCGCACTCTGGCCCATCCCGGTCACGCTGGACGTCTCGCAGGCCTTCGCCGACAAGGTCGAGCCGGGGCAGGACATAGCGCTCCGCGACCAGGAGGGCGTGATCCTCGCCATCCTGTCGGTCACCGACAAATGGGTGCCGAACAAGGCCAACGAGGCCGCGAAGGTCTTCGGCGCCGACGACCTCGCCCATCCGGCGGTCAACTACCTGCACAACGTGGCGGGGCCGGTCTATCTGGGCGGGCCGATCACCGGCATCCAGCAGCCCGTGCACTATGACTTCAAGGCCCGCCGCGACACGCCGAACGAGTTGCGCGCCTATTTCCGCAAGCTGGGCTGGCGGCGCGTCGTGGCCTTCCAGACCCGCAACCCGCTGCATCGCGCGCATCAGGAGCTGACGTTCCGCGCCGCAAGGGAAGCGCAGGCGAACCTGCTGATCCACCCCGTCGTCGGCATGACCAAGCCGGGCGACGTGGACCATTTCACCCGCGTGCGCTGCTACGAGGCGGTGCTGGACCAGTACCCGGCCTCGACCACGCACCTGTCGCTTCTGAACCTCGCCATGCGCATGGCCGGCCCGCGCGAGGCGGTCTGGCACGCCATCATCCGCAAGAACCACGGCCTGACCCATTTCATCGTGGGCCGCGACCATGCCGGCCCCGGCAAGAACAGCCAGGGCAAGGATTTCTACGATCCCTATGCCGCGCAGGAACTGGTGCGCGAACATCAGGCGGAAATCGGCATCGAGATGGTCGATTTCAAACAGATGGTCTACGTGCAGGAAAAGGCGCAGTATTTCCCGGTCGACGAGGTGCCCGAAGGCTCCACCGTCCTCGACATCTCGGGCACCGAGCTGCGCCGCCGCCTGCGCGAGGGGCTGGAGATTCCCGACTGGTTCAGCTTCCCGCAAGTGGTGACGGAACTGCGCCGCACCTCGCCCGCGCGCTCGAAGCAGGGCTTCACCGTGTTCTTCACGGGCCTCTCCGGCTCGGGCAAGTCCACCATCGCCAACGCGCTGATGGTCAAGCTGATGGAGATGGGCGGTCGGCCGGTGACGCTGCTCGACGGCGACGTGGTGCGCAAGCACCTCTCCTCGGAACTGGGGTTCTCCAAGGAACACCGCGACATCAACATCAAGCGCATCGGCTATGTCGCCTCCGAGATCACCAAGAACGGCGGCATCGCGATCTGCGCCCCCATCGCCCCCTATACGGCCACCCGCCGCGCGGTGCGCGAGATGATCGAGCAGTATGGAGCCTTCATCGAGGTCCATGTCGCCACATCGGTCGAGGAATGCGAACGGCGCGACCGCAAGGGCCTCTACAAGCTGGCGCGCGAGGGCAAGATCAAGGAATTCACCGGCATCTCGGACCCCTATGAGGCCCCGGAAACGCCCGAACTTCGCCTCGATACCGAGAATGTCGAGGTCGACCACTGCGCCCACCAGGTGCTGCTGAAGCTGGAGCAGATGGGGCTTGTGACCGCCTGACGCTGGCGGGATTGCGTTCCGCATCCGCTGAAATGACAAAGGCCCCGGTCCCCTGTCAGGGGCCGGGGCCGATCTGTTGCAGAGCCTGTGCGGGGCTCAGTGCGCGCTGACCGGCGCGAGGTCGTTCTGGCGCGCCAGCGCGAAGGCCAGTCCGCGTTCGCGCACCAGCGCCAGACGCTCGCCATTGGGGCGGTGCACGGCATAAAGCGTGTCCACCCCCTCGACCTGCTCGCGGATCTCGTCGGGCAGGTCCGCCACGGCGACGGGCAGAATATAGACGATGCGCTCGCCCGCGTCGGGCAAGGCGGTGAATCTCGTGTTCATGTGCGGTCTCCTTGTGCTCGGCCGATCCGGATCGTCTGCACCACTGTCTCGGGTGCCGACCGCCTCAGATCAATGTGCAGCAGGCCATTCTCCATGCTGGCCCCGGCCACCTCGACCCCGTCCGCCAGCACGAAGCTGCGCTGGAAGGCACGCGAGGCGATGCCCCGATGCAGGAAGACGCGATGACCGTCATCCTCGCCCTGCCGCCCGCGAACGACCAGTTGTCGGTCCTCCACGGTGATCGCCAGGTCTTCCTCGCGGAAGCCGGCGACGGCCAGCGTGATGCGATAGGCGTTTTCCGAGACCGCCTCGATGTTGAAGGGCGGATAGCCCTCGGAAGCGGTTTTCGCGGTGCGCTCGACAAGCCGCTCGAGCTGCTCGAACCCCAGCAGGTGGGGATGCGCCGCAAAGGTCAGTTTCGTCATCTCGGATGTCCTCGGATGCAAGCGACATTCTGGCGGGGGTCCCGGAAAGGCGGCCCCTTGAGCGAAATATGGGGCGGCCCGCCGCCTTGCACAAGGCCTGCCGCGCACCCAGATTTCTTCCCGCAAGGTCCGAAAATCGCTATATTCGACCGGGCACGAATGAAACAACTCAAGCCAACTGAGCACCGCCAGATGAACGCACCCAGCGAGTTGAACTTTGAAGAGATGCTCCGGATCCGGCTGGAGGTTCTCCGCCGCGAGCATCGCGATCTGGATGATGCGATCCACGCGCTGGCCACCGCCGGGCGCGCAGACCAGCTGACGCTGCAACGCCTCAAGCGGCAGAAGCTGTCGCTCAAGGATCAGATCGTGCGGATCGAGGACCAGCTGATCCCCGACATCATCGCCTGACGGGCCGTCAGACGTAGCCCTGCACCACGCCGGTGATGTTGTCTCCTCCCCGCCCGGCGGAAATCGCCGCCGCATAGACCGCCGCCGCCGCCGCGGTCATCGGCAGGTCACGCGCCGCGGCCTGCGCCAGCCCGAGGTCCTTTGCGACGAGAGCGATGGGAAAGGCGGGCGCGAAGGCGCGCGCCAGCATCGCCGCACCAGCCCCCTTGGCCGCCGGACTGGCCACCGGGGTGGCCCCGACGATATCAAGCGCCCGCGCCGGATCGACGCCCTGCGCCACGGCGAGGCCGATCATCTCGGCCAGCGTCGCCAGTTGCGTGGCGAGCATCGTGTTGACCATCAGCTTCACCACCGCACCAGCGCCCGCCCCTCCGGCCCAGTGGACCGTCGCCCCCATGTCCAGCAGCACCGGCTCGGCCCGCGCCACATCGGCCTCGACACCGCCCGCCAGAAAGATCAGTGCCCGCGCCTCTGCCTGCGGACGCGAGCCCGCAACCGGCGCGTCGAGGAACGCGACGCCCCTCTGTTCCGCCGCGCCATGCAGCGCCCGCGCATGGCCGGGCGAGACGGTGGAGCAGTCCACCCCTACCGCTCCCTCGGACATACGCCGCCAGCGCCCCGTCCATCGGATCCAGCCAGACGCGGGCCGAGGCCGCATCGTCGCGCACCATCGAGATCACGACCTCCGCCCCCTCTGCTGCCGCGCAGGGCGAGGGCGCGATCCGCGCCCCCTCCACCGCGCGGGGAGTGCGGTTCCACACCGCAACCTCATGCCCCGCCGCCACGAGGTTCGCCGCCATCCGCGCCCCCATCGCCCCCAGTCCCAGCATCGCAACCCTCGCCATGGCCCGTCCCCCGTCCCGATCAGCTCGCCTTCGCAACCGAGGCCGCGGACCAGGCCAGCGACGGGTCCGACATGAAGGCTTCCTTCGGCGTGTGGGTCAGGTGATTGGTGTAGGTCGAGATCGTCTTGGTCGCGACCACCAGCACCGCCTCCAGCACATTGGCCCGCGTGAACCCTGCCGCAAGGAAGGCGTCGACCGCCGCATCCCCGGCAAATCCCCGGCTTTCCACCACCTGCCGCACAAAGCGGCTCAGGGCGGCCAGACGCGGGTCCGAGGGCAAATCGCCATGGCGCAGCGCCTGCACCTCGGCCTCGGGAAGCCCGACGCTCCGCGCGAGGTAGGTGTGCCCCATCGTGCAGTACTCGCAGCCGCTGAACACCGTCATGGTCAGATAGGCCACCTGCTGTTCCTGCGGGCTCAGCGTGGAGTTCGCCAGCAGGCCGAAGAGCGTGTCATAGCCGATCAGCGCCGCCGGGCTTTCGGCCAGCGTGGCGTGCAGCGTCGGGGTGAAACCCCAGGCCTTGGTCGTCGCGGCCAGCGGCGCCTTCGATCCCTCGGGCGCGGTGTCGGTGGTGTGAAGCGTGAAGGTCGTCATCGTCTGTTCCTTTCGGTGTTTCCTGGGATCCACCGTATTCCCGCGCATATCGCGTCAACAGGCTCGCTTCCTCCAGACACTCGTGCATAATCTGCACGAATGAACACGAATGACCTCGCCCTCTTCCTCGACGTGGCCCGTCTCGGCAGCTTTGCCGCCGCCGCCAAGTCGCGCGGCGTCGATCCCTCCTCGGTCTCGCGCGCCATCGCGGGGCTCGAGGCCGACCTCGGCCTGCGCCTTTTCCAGCGCAGCACCCGGCGGATGAGCCTGACCGAGGCGGGCGAAATCTACCTCACGCGCGCGCTGCCACTGGTCGAGGAACTGGAGCGCATCGGCGCCGAGGCGCGCCAGATTCGCCGCCGCCCCTCGGGAACCTTGCGCCTGACGGCCTCGGTCACCTTCGGCCAGCAGCGGCTGATCCCGCTCCTGCCCGGCTTTCGCGCGCGCCACCCCGAGGTGGCGCTCGACTGCCTGTTCACCGACGCCAACCTCGACCTGATCGCCGAGCGCATCGACCTCGCCATCCGCCTCGCCCCGGCGGTGGAGGGCGACCTGATCGCGACGAAACTCATGCCCACACGCTACCGTGTCGTGGCCTCGCCTGACTATCTCGCCTCGGCCCCGCCCTTGACGCGACCGCAGGACATCGCGCGCCACCGCGCGCTGCTCTTCACGCTCCGGCCCTTCCGCACCCTCTGGCGCTTCCGCGACCGCGCGGGCACGGTCACCGAGGTGCCCGTGGCAGGTGACATCACCCTGTCGCCCGCCGGTGCGGTGCGCGAGGCCGCGCTGGCGCATCTTGGTCCCGCACTGCTGCCCGACTGGCTGATCGGTGCGGACCTTGCCGCCGGACGGCTCATCGACCCGCTGCCTGACCATGACGCGACCGCCACCACCTTCGACACGGCCGCCTTCATGATCTACCCCAGCCGCGCCTACCTGCCCGCCAAGGTCCGCGCGATGATGGATTTCCTGCGCGCCGAATTCGCCTGACCCCGGCCTTGCCCCCTTCCCCCGCCCCGGTATAGTGCCCGCTCAACCGAGCCGAGGATGGGCATGAGCGTACAGGTGGGAATCGTCATGGGCAGCCAGTCGGACTGGCCCACGATGAAGGAAGCGGCCCAGATCCTCGATGACCTCGGCATCTCGTATGAGGCACGGATCGTCTCGGCCCACCGGACGCCCGACCGGCTCTGGACCTACGGCACCGAGGCGGCAGAGCGCGGGCTTCAGGTCATCATCGCGGGCGCGGGCGGCGCCGCGCATCTGCCCGGCATGATGGCGTCGAAGACACGCCTTCCGGTGATCGGCGTGCCGATCCTGACCAAGGCGCTGTCGGGTGTCGACAGCCTCTATTCCATCGTGCAGATGCCCAAGGGCTACCCGGTCGCCACCATGGCCATCGGCGGCGCGGGCGCGGTGAACGCGGGGCTGCTGGCCGCCGCGATCCTTGCGCTGAACGACCCCGAGCTTGCCCAGCGGCTGGAGGAGTGGCGCGAGGGGCTGTCGGCCTCGATCCCCGAGGAACCGCAGGATGACTGACCGGCTGAAGCCCGGCGCGACCATCGGCATCCTCGGCGGGGGGCAGTTGGGCCGGATGCTGTCGGTCGCGGCCTCGCGTCTCGGGTTCCGGACGCACATCTTCGAACCCTCCGCCAACCCACCCGCCGCCGACGTGGCCCATGCGGTGACGACCGCACCCTACGAGGACGCGGGCGCGCTCGCCGCCTTCGCGGCCTCGGTCGACGTGATCACCTACGAGTTCGAGAATATCCCCACCGCCGCGCTCGATCTGCTGGAATCCACCCGCCCGATCCGCCCCAACCGCCGCGCGCTCGCCACCAGCCAGGAGCGGATCGCCGAGAAGGACTTCCTCACCTCCATCGGACTGACCACCGCGCCCTATGCCGCCGTCACTACCGCCGCAGACCTGGATGCGGCCATCGCGAAGATCGGCTTGCCCGCCATCCTCAAGACCACCCGCCTCGGCTATGACGGCAAGGGCCAGGCGCGGATCAAGCGCCCGGCCGACGCGCCCGCTGCGCTGGCCGCGATGCAGGGCGCGCCCGCGGTGCTCGAAGGCTTCATCCCCTTCACGCATGAGGTCTCTGTCATCGCCGCCCGCGCGCTTGACGGCTCGGTCGCCTGCTATGACCCCGGCGAGAATGTCCACCGCGACGGCATCCTGCACAGCACGACAGTCCCCGCCCGCCTGACCCCCGGCCAGCGCAGCGACGCCATCCTCGCCGCCGCGCGCATCCTGAACGCGCTCGACTATGTCGGCGTGATGGGGGTGGAACTGTTCGTGACGCCCGAGGGCCTGATCGTGAACGAGATCGCGCCGCGCGTGCACAATTCGGGGCACTGGACGCAGAACGGCTGCGCGGTGGACCAGTTCGAACAGCACATCCGCGCCATCGCGGGCTGGCCGCTTGGGCGATGGGTCGCGCCATTCGGACGTGACGATGGAGAACCTGATCGGCGACGACATCGCCCGCGTCCCGCTCATCGCCCGCGAACGCAACGCGGCGCTGCATCTCTACGGCAAGGCCGAGGCGCGGCCGGGGCGAAAGATGGGGCATGTGAACCGGGTGAAGGTGTAGAGGCAAGCTCGCGCAGAGCAACGACAAACCTGCCCTCCGTGCGCCCGGCCCGATCAGCGGACCCTACAGTGTAGGGTCCGCCGGTCCGTTGCCTAAGCGCGCAAGCGCGTTGGCAAGGGGTTCTCCGCTGGCGTGACGCCTGTAGATCCGTCCGCGACTGCCTGGGCGGGCGCGGCAACGCGCCTGCCAAGGGGCAGGCAGGCGCGGACGGATTTGTCGCGGGACAAATCCGTCACGACCCGAACGCTACCGTGAACACCTCACGCATCCGGCGTGTCCGTATCCACGTCCCCTGCATCGCGGCGTTCCCGCGCAAGCGCGGCCAGCCGCTCATATCGCAGCCGGAACGCCTCAAGCTCCTTCTCGTTCAGCTCCTCCAGGTCCAGCAGCGCGTTGTGCGCCCCCCTCGTTGCCCGGATCAGCTCGTCCAGCTTGATCTGGATCGCCTGCGTGTCCCGGTTCTGCGTATTCTGGATCAGGAAGACCATCAGGAAGGTCACGATCGTCGTGCCGGTGTTGATCACCAGCTGCCAGGTATCGCTGAAACCAAAGACCGGACCCGTCACGATCCAGACCGCGATAACCCCCACGGCCAGCAGAAAGGTCTGGGGACGCCCCGTCACGCGCGACACAGCCTTGGCGACGGCAGCATAGCCCGTGGCCGCCGTCACGGTCCCCCGCCCCCTGGCGCACGGATCGCCTCTGCCGCCTCGACCAGCGTCATCTCGGCGGCAAACGCCCCCGTCTGAAGGAAGCGGATCGTCTGCGCGATCACGATCGGGTTCAGCATCATGAAGGTATGCGTGACCGGCAGAACGATATGGCCCGTCATCCCCGCCACGCGCGTGCTCTCGACCGAGACCTTGCCGTCATCTGCCCCCGGGATCATCGAGGAATAGATCGGGTTCAGCGAACGGTCCCCGGCGATCACCCCCAGTTCGAAGTCAGGCAGCGGCAGGGCCAAGGGCACCGAGTTCGGCCCGGTGCCCAGTTCCAGCCCCGCCGGACCGTTCACCCATTCGAAGGCGCGGATCGCCCCCAGGGCGTCGACCAGCTCTGACCCCTGGTTTGGCGGTGCCAGCATCACGACGCGGCCCATCAGCTGCGGTCGATGCCGCGCAAGCCAGACCCGCGCAAGGATACCGCCCATCGAATGGGTCACGAAATGCACCCGGTCCGCCCCGCACTCTGCCACGGCGGGTGTCACAAAGGCCTCGGCCAGATCCTCCACGGGTGCCTTGGTCGAAGGGTAGCCCGCATTGACCACGCGATACCCCTGCAGCTGCAACGCCTCCTGCATCGCCACAAGCGAGGTCTCGGTGCGGGCCAGACCGTGCAAGAGCACGACGCACTCGGCCTGCGCCGGATGCGCCGCCAGACAGGCAAGAACGACAAGAAGCCACCGCATGTGCAAACCCTACCTCATCCGCAGGGCATGGACAAATCACGCATCCGACGCCAGCTTGTGCGGATGGCCGCTCATCGCACCCCTCGCCTCGCCGCGCGCGCGCTGATCCTGCACGACGACCGGCTGCTGCTGGTCAACGCCTTTCCGGGTGGCCGCTCGGATCTCTGGTGCGCACCGGGCGGCGGTGCCCGCCCCGGCAAGTCGCTGCACGACAATCTGATCCGCGAGGTTCACGAGGAAACCGGCCTGACCGTGGCCGTCGGCCTGCCCTGCCTGATCAACGAGTTCCACGATCCCGGATCGGGCTTTCACCAGGTCGACCTGTTCTTCCGCTGCACCATCGCCGACGGCACCCTGTCTTCCGACTGGCGCGACCCCGAGCGCGTCGTCACCGCGCGGCGCTTCTTCAGCCGCGAGGACCTGGCCCTGGGCCGCATCCGGTTCAAACCCGACAGCCTGCCCGCCGCTGCCTGGGGCGACACGCTGATCTATGACCCGCTCGAGGTGATCGTGCGATGAGCCGCGCCTTCGTCAAGGAAGACGGCCCCGACAACGCGCCCCTTCCCGACCTGCCCATCAGCCCCCACCCCAACCTCGTCACCCCGCGCGGCCTCGCCGCCCTGCGCGCCCGCCTCGCCGCGACGCAGGCCGAGCTTGCACGCCTGCGCGCCCGCCCCGACCGTCTCGACCGCCTGCCCGAGGCGGCGGCGGAACGCGACATCCGCTACATCGAGGCGCGCCTGCGTTCGGCCATTCTGGTGGACCTGGCCTCCCAGCCGCGTGACGAGGTGGCGTTCGGGGCGATCGTCACGGTGATTGACGCAGACGGCGGCGAACACCGCTACGAGATCACCGGCGAGGACGAGGCCGACGCCAGCATCGGCCGCATCGCGCCGCATTCGCCGCTCGCCCGCGCGCTCATGGGTGCACGAGTGGGCGACACGGTGACCTGGGTTCGCCCCTCGGGGCGGACGGAGCTCGAGGTCACCGCCATCATCTACCCGGAATGACGGTGATCCGCCCGCTTTCCCCGGAAACCGACCGCGCCGCGGTGCGCGCGCTGTATGACCGCGCGGCGGACTATATCGACCTGGAGACCGGCCTCGTGCCGGATGACGCGCTGGTGGAAGAGTTCTTCACCGACGCTCCCCCCGGCGGCGATCCGGCGGCAGGGCTGAAACTGGGCCTCTTCAGCGGCCCCCGCCTCGACGCCATCGCCGATCTCGCCTTCGGCTGGCCCGAGCCGGACGACGCCTATCTCGGCCTCCTGCTCATCGCCGCCGACCGGCGCGGACGAGGGGCTTGGCCGCATCTTCCTCGACCACATCCTCGCCGAGGCCCGCACCCGTGGCGCGCCCCGCCTGCTGCTCGCCGTGCTTGAGGCCAACCCGCGCGGCCAAGCTTTCTGGCAGCGCGAGGGGTTCACCGAGGTGTTAAGGACGCCGCCCGCGCAAATGGGTTTGCGAACGCATGTTCGTATCCGGATGGAGCGGCGGTTGTGAAGGTTCAGAGGTTCGACCGGAAACGCTCCGGTGGAGCGTTTCCGCGATCCGATTGCCGGCGGTCGCAAGACCGCGGGCAAGGGGCCATCCACACACCTGACGCCGCCAATCCGTCAAGAACACGGGCAACCGCCCCAAACGCAAACGGGGGCGGCTTGCGCCACCCCCGTCCGGTTCGTTCCGTCCTGAAAGATCAGGCCAGCGCGAGGTTCGTCGCCAATTCGCGGCCGTCACGGCCGGTCTCGATGTCGAACGTCACGGCCTGGCCGTCGTCCAGCTGGCGGATGCCCGCGCGCTCGAGCGCCGAGACGTGCACGAACACGTCACGGTTGCCGCCCGCCGGCGCGATGAAGCCGAAACCCTTGGTTGCGTTGAACCATTTCACGGTGCCATTGGCCATCGTGAGTACTCCTGTTTTCCGTATTGCCATCCGCAAGATGCGATGGCCTGGCCAAGTCAGATCGCGATCGAAGACTGAAGCCGAAAGGAAACAGAAGATCGAAAGAGAAAGCGTAGCCCAGATGACATAGGCGCTTGTGCCCGCAGATACAAGATGAATTCCGGCAAAGATGTCGGACCGCTAGCCTCGCCCCCGGCGAAGCGCCAGTGCGACCCCACCCAGCACCAGCACCGCCGCAAGCACAAGGCGAAGCGACAGGCTCTCGCCCAGCCACAGCGCCCCTCCCGCCGCAGCCAGAACCGGCACCGTCAGTTGTGCCACGCCCGCCCGGCCCGCCCCCAGGCTCGGCAGGATCGCGTACCACAGCGCATATCCCAGCCCCGAGGTGACGGCCCCCGAGATCACCGCAAGCCCGATCCCCGCGGCACTCGCCTCCACCGTACCTCCCGGCAGTAGCAGCCCCAGCCCCAGCGCCACCGGCACCGCCAGTGCAAAGTTCCAGGCCGTGGCCCCCAGCGCATCCGCCTGCCCCCGCCCCGACAGCGAGTAGATGCCCCAGCCGACACCTGCCACCGCCATCGACAGCGCGTGCCAGTCCGGCGCCGCAGCACCGCCCGGCGCGACCAGCACGACCAGCCCGCCAAAGGCAAGCGCCGCCCCCAGCCAGCGTTGCGGCGGCACCGCCTCGCCAGCCCAGAGCGCGCCTGCAAACATCGTGATCTGCACCATCCCGAACAGGATCAGCGCCCCCACTCCGGCATCGAGCGCCCCGTAGGCCAGCGAGAAGCCGAACAGATAGGCCAGCAGCGCCGCGGCGCCCACGATCCGCCCGCGCCCACCCGGCCAGGCCGCACCACCCCGGAACCGCGCCCGCGCAAGCACCAGTCCAAGCAAGACCACCGCCCCGGCCACCAGCCGGACCTCGGCAAAGACCACTGCGCCAATCTCTCCGCTGCCCACCGCGAGACGGTTGAGCAGCGAGTTGCCCGCGAAGGCGATCATCGTCAGGGCAGTCAGCAAAAACAGGCGCATATCCCGTTCTACGAGGGATGCGCCGCGATGGCCACATCTCCTCCCGCAGCACCCTGCGCAAGGAGGTGTCAGCAGAGCACGGGAATCTCCTCGACCGACCGATACACCGGTATCCCCCGCTCCATCGCGATGCGCACGTCGTTGTCGGCCCCCGCCGAGGCACCCTCCAGCCGCAGCACGGCATCGCAATGCTGCAACAGTCGCCCCGCCGTCGGATGCAGCACCGCATCGTAGAGCGCGTCGCCCACTGTCCCCGCCGCCCGCGCCCTCCAGCACCGGCAGCGCGACCCATTCGCCGATCATCGGCACATGGCCCCGCTGGAAGATCGGCCAGGCTGCGCGCTCCAGCCGCTTCAGGTTTGCGGCCATCTTCACGGGGTCGTCGCCGGTGCCCGAGCGATAGGGGCCAGCGATCAGGATCATCATCGGTTTCGTCATCTCAATTCTCCCAAATGGACGCCGACCCCTAGCGCACCGTCGTGATTCGTGCAATATCGTGCAGGTTCATAAATTATCGTGCAGACATGCTCACCAGCCAACGCAAGGCCCATCTCCTCGCCCGCCTGTCCCAGACGGGCCGCGTCATTGCCCGTGACGAGGCGCAGGCGATGAACCTGTCCGAAGACACGATCCGCCGCGACCTGCGAGACCTCGCGGCCGAGGGCAAGCTTCTGCGCGTCCACGGCGGCGCGCTGCCGCTCTCGCCTACCCACCTGCCGCTGGCCGACCGGCGCGGCCGCGCCACGGGCGAAAAGGCGCGCCTCGGGGCCGCCGCTGCGCGACTTGTCCAACCGGGGCAGGTGGTGCTGATCGATGGCGGCACCACGCATCTTGCACTGGTCGCCGCCCTGCCGCCGGACCTCACCGCCACGCTGGTCACGCACAGCCCCACGATTGCCGCGGCGCTGGAACCCTTCCCGAACCTCGAGGTCATCCTGATCGGCGGACGGCTGTTCCGGCATTCGATGGTCGCCGTCGGCGCAACCACGGCCGAGGGCTTTTCGCGCATCCGGGCCGACCTCTGTTTTCTGGGGGTGACGGGACTTCACCCGCTGGCGGGCCTGACGACCGGCGACATGGAAGAAGCGGCGATCAAGCGGCGGATGATCGAACAGGCAGGCGAAACGATCGTGCTCGCGACATCCGACAAGATCGGCGCGACCTCACCCTTTGCCATCGCCCCGCTGGCCGCCGCAGCGACGGTGATCCTCCCGCGTGAGGCCGCGCCGGAGGGCTGGCCGCAACCCGGTCCCGCACTCCTGCGCGCCTGACGCGGCTATCTCTTGCGCCGCCGCTGCAACGCGAGCGTCAGCCCAAAGACGAAGGCCGCCAGCAGCGCCGGTGCCCCGCCCGAGGCCGGCGGCGCCAGCCCCGCCTGGGTCAGCAGCCCGCGCATCGCCTGCTCCAGGTCGCCCGGTGCGCCCTGGGCAGCCAGGCCCAGCGCCGCCAGCGCCTCGTCATCCAGCACGGGCTGTGCCGGAGGCGTCGGTCGGGCCGCCGCAACGGCCAGCAGCATCAACCCAACGCCGGCACAGGCAAGCCCCAGGACCACCGAGGCGAACAGCGCCCCCCGGCTTGCCGCAAGCGCCAGCCAGGCCGCCGCCAGAAGGAAACCGGCCCCCGTCAGCAGACAGAGGCCGGCGGCAAGGCCCAGTCCGGCCTTGCGCATCGCGCGCCCGATGGCGCGCTCGATGGCAGCAAACACCCCTACCTCCGGCTGATCGCGACGCCGAGCAGGAAGCCCACGCCCAGCGCCAACCCCATCGCCGTGGCCGGGTTCTGGCGCACGGCCGCATCAGCCTCGGCAAAGTAGCCTTCGGCCCGCGCCTTGGCTTCCTCGACAGCAAGCTCGCCGCGCTCGCGGATTTCGGCGGCCATCGCCCCGCCCCGGCGCTTTGCGACCGTCGTCATCTCGGCCAGCTGCGCCTTCAGCTCTGCCATCTGGGCGTTCAGTTCCTCGATCGTCAGGTCAGCCTCGGTTTTCAGATCACGTGCCATGGTTGGCTCCTTCCTGTGCAATTCCGCAGCATGTCGTCCTGCGGCGCAGGCATCGGGCACTCGCGCCCTGATTTGCCAGATGCGGACACCCTACCACAACCTGCACTAGGGAAACGCAGCGGGCACACCACGGTTCCCGGAAAACGGAACGGGCCGGATCAGACACCTTCGAAAGCCCGGTTGTAGACCAGCCGCACCGCCGGCGTGTCCGTCCCCGGTCGCGCGATCAGCGTGGCGGCAACCGGATAGGGCGTGACCAGCCGCGCCGCCCGCTCGGTCGAGAACCCGGCCCGCGCGTAAAGCGACGGCTTGCCGAGGACCACCACGGTCTGTTTCTCGGCCGCCAGCACCTCGGCCACATGACGCAACAGCGCCGTTGCCACGCCGCGCCCCTGCTCTTCGGGCGCGACGGCGAGGGGCGCGAGGCAGAGCCAGTCCGACGGCGCCTCGAAGGGCGATACGGCGAGATGGGCAATCGGCACCGGCACACCGACAACCCATTCACGGCAGCCCTTCTGGGCCCGCAACTTCCCGATCAGGTCCGCCTCAGCCGAACCGCCAAAGGCACGGCGCAGCAGGCGGTCTATCGCAGCATGGTCTTCCGGAACGGCGGGCCGGATCGGATCGAACATCATCACCTCCACAAACGAAAAGGGCGCCGGTTTCCCGACGCCCTTTCCTATCACGAGCGATGTGACGGATTACATCATTCCGTCCATGCCGCCCATTCCGCCCATGCCGCCACCGGCCGGCGCGCCCTTCGGCTCCGGACGGTCAGCGATCATGGCTTCGGTGGTGATCAGCAGCGACGCGACCGAGGCCGCATCTTCCAGGGCGGTGCGAACCACCTTGGCCGGGTCGATCACGCCGAACTTGAACATGTCGCCATATTCTTCGGTCTGCGCGTTGAAGCCGAACGTCTTGTCGTTCGATTCGCGGACCTTGCCGGCCACGACCGAGCCGTCGACACCGGCGTTCTGGGCGATCTGGCGCAGCGGGGCTTCCAGCGCCTTGCGGACGATGGCGATACCCGCGTCCTGGTCGCTGTTCACGCCCTTCAGACCGTCGAGCGCCTTGCCCGCCTGGATCAGGGCCACGCCGCCACCGACGACGATGCCTTCCTGAACGGCCGCACGGGTCGCGTTCAGCGCGTCATCGACGCGGTCCTTGCGCTCTTTCACTTCGACTTCGGTCATGCCGCCGACGCGGATCACGGCCACGCCACCGGCGAGCTTCGCGACACGCTCCTGCAGCTTCTCGCGGTCGTAGTCGCTGGTGGTTTCCTCGATCTGCGCGCGGATCTGCGCGACGCGGGCCTCGATCTCGGCCTTGTCGCCCGCACCGTCGACGATCGTGGTGTTGTCCTTGGTGATCGAGACCTTCTTGGCCCGGCCCAGCATGTCGATCGTGACGTTCTCGAGCTTCATGCCCAGGTCGTCCGAGATCACCTGCCCGCCGGTCAGGATCGCGATGTCCTGCAGCATGGCCTTGCGACGGTCACCAAAGCCCGGCGCCTTGACGGCGGCGATCTTCAGGCCGCCGCGCAGCTTGTTGACGACCAGCGTGGCCAGAGCCTCGCCTTCGACGTCTTCCGACGACGATGACCAGCGGCTTCTGCGACTGGATCACGGCTTCCAGCAGCGGCACCATCGGCTGCAGCGACGAGAGCTTCTTCTCGTGCAGCAGGATCAGCGCGTCTTCCAGGTCGGCAACCATCTTGTCGGCATTGGTCACGAAGTAGGGCGACAGGTAGCCACGGTCGAACTGCATGCCCTCGACCACTTCGGTCTCGGTCTCCAGGCCCTTGTTCTCTTCGACGGTGATGACACCCTCGTTGCCGACCTTCTGCATCGCGTCCGCGATCTGGCGGCCGATTTCCGCCTCGCCGTTGGCCGAGATGGTGCCGACCTGCGCGACTTCGGCGCTGTCGCTGACCGGGCGCGGCCGCGGCCTTGATCGCCGCGACGACCTTGGTGGTGGCCAGGTCGATGCCGCGCTTCAGGTCCATCGGGTTCATGCCGGCGGCAACCGCCTTCATGCCTTCCTTGATGATCGCCTGGGCCAGCACGGTGGCGGTGGTGGTGCCGTCGCCGGCCTCGTCATTGGTGCGGGAAGCGACTTCCTTCACCATCTGCGCGCCCATGTTCTCGAACTTGTCCGACAGTTCGATTTCCTTGGCGACCGTCACACCGTCCTTGGTGATGCGGGGCGCGCCGAAGGACTTGTCGATGACCACGTTGCGGCCTTTCGGGCCCAGCGTGACCTTCACCGCGTCGGCAAGGATGTTCACGCCGCGCAGCATGCGGTCGCGGGCATCCGATTCAAACTTCACGTCTTTAGCAGCCATGGAACGTCTCCTGGTTGTCTCTGTGTGTCCGTAGGGTGCGTGACTCACGCACCATGCGCGCGAAAGTCCTCAGGCGATGACGCCGAGGATGTCGCTTTCCTTCATGATCAGCAGCTCTTCGCCGTCCAGGGTCACTTCCGTGCCCGACCACTTGCCGAAGAGGATGCGGTCGCCAGCCTTCACCGACGGCGCGATCAGCTCGCCCGAATCCTTGCGCGCGCCTTCGCCGACCGAGACGATCTCGCCCTCGGCGGGCTTTTCCTTCGCGGTGTCGGGGATGATCAGGCCGCCCTTGGTCTTTTCGTCGCTCTTCGACGCGACGGACGAGTACGCGGTCATGCAGCGGTTTGAATGCCATCTGAGAACACTCCCTAGGTTCCAGGTTGAATGGTATTGGCACTCGCCTCGGGTGAGTGCCAACGAGGCGTAGTTAGGCATCACAGCCCGCGCTGTCAACGCCCGTCTCGCCCGAAATTGAGCGTCCCGGCGCTTGGCCCACCCCCGCCGCCGTGGCATGGTCGGCGCGCCCCAAGGAAAGATGCCCGATGCTCCGCACCTGCCTCGCAGCCGCCCTCACCCTTTGCCTCGCCCCGATGGCCGAGGCCGCCTGCACCGGGCGCAACCAGATCGACCTTCTGCCGCCCGAGGTCCGCGCCGACCTTGTCGCCCGCGTCGAGGCCGCCCCCTTTGCCCGCGGCAACTTCTGGCGCGCGACGCGCGGCGACCAGGTCATCACGCTGATCGGCACCTACCACCTCGACGACCCCCGCTTCGATACCCTGATGGAGCAGGTGGGACTTCTGGTCGACGCCTCCGATACCGTTCTGGTCGAGGCCGGGCCGGTCGAAGAGGCCGAGTTGCAGAACGCGCTCGCCTCCAACCCCGCGCTGATGTTCGTGATGGACGGCCCGACCCTGCCGGAAACCCTGCCCTCTGCCACTTGGGACAAGCTGAAGACCGCGCTTTCCGCACGCGGCATCCCGCCCTTCATGGGCGCCAAGATGCAGCCTGCCTACCTGTCGATGCTGCTGGGCATCCCGCCCTGCGCCGCCGAGGCATTGCAAGGCAAGTCGAATGGCCTCGACCAGCGCATCATCGACAAGGCGGCCGAGGTCGAGGTGCCCGTGCAGGGCGCTGGAGCCCTACGATACGATCTTCAAGATCTTCGCCCGCCTCACCAGCGCCGACCAGGCCGAGATGCTGGACCTCGCGCTGGCCATGGACGACCAGAGCCGAGGACGCCTTCGCCACCATGCAGGAAAGCTACTTTGCGCAGGACAGCCGGATGATCTGGGAATACTCGCGCTGGCTGACGCTCCAGGCCCCCGGAATGGACCCCGCCCGGGTCGAGACCGATTTCGCCCTGATGGAGACGCTGCTGATGACCGAGCGCAACCGCGCCTGGATCCCGGTGATCGAGGCGGCGGCAGAGGACGGCCCGGTGCTGGCCGCCTTCGGCGCGCTGCATCTCTCGGGCGAGACCGGCGTGCTGGCCCTGCTGGAGCGCGAAGGCTTCACCCTCCAGCGGCTCGATCTCTGATCCGCCCCGCCCGCGAAGGAACCCCGATGGCCCCCCGCAAGCACGCACCCCTCCGCCTTCCTACCCCGGCCGAATTCACCCGCGTCGTCTTCCGCTACATCCTCATCTCGCTCGGTCTGCTGGCCCTCTTCCTCGCGGCGGGCGTGCTGGGCTACCACATGATCGTCGGGCTGGGCTGGATCGACAGCCTGCTGAACGCCAGCATGATCCTGGGCGGAATGGGGCCGGTGAACCCCATCCCCACCGACGCTGGCAAGATCTTTTCCAGCGTCTACGCGCTCTTCTCCGGCGCGGCCTATCCGGCGCTGACCGCGCTCGTCCTCTACCCCATCGTTCACCACATGATGCGCCGCCTGCATGTCGAGGCTATTGCGGCGTGGAGCGACAAGAACGACGACACGCCCTGATCCGCCCCTCGTGACAATCCCGCGCCCCCTGCCTATAAGGCGCGCAAAATCCCCCTTCCCAAGGTGCATCCATGATCAAGGTCTTCGGCCACAAGTCCCCCGACACCGATTCCACCGGCTCTCCCATCGTCTGGGCCTGGTATCTGACCGAAGTGCAGGGCACCCCCGCCACCCCGGTCCTGCTGGGCGAGCCGAACACCGAAGCGGCCTTCGTGCTGAAGCACTGGAACCTGCCAAAGCCCGAGATCATCGCAGACGTGGCCGCTGGCGACCAGGTCGTGATCGTCGACACCAACAACCCGCAGGAACTGCCCGGCTTCCGTGAACGAGGCAAGCATCCTCGGCATCATCGACCACCACATGCTCGTGGGCGGCCTCAAGACCACCAGCCCCATCGACATCACCATCCGCCCGCTCGCCTGCACCGCGACCGTCATGCACGACCTGATGGGCAGCGACCTCGCCAAGGCCCCGCGCGCGATCAAGGGCGCGATGCTGTCCTGCATCCTGTCCGACACGATGGAATTCCGCAGCCCCACCACCACGCCGCACGACCGCGCCGTGGCCGAGAAACTCGCGTCCGACCTCGGCGTGAACATCGCCACGCTCGCCGCCGAGATGTTCGCGGCCAAGTCCGACGTTTCGCGCTTCTCCGACGCCGAACTGCTGCGGATGGACAGCAAGGAATACGAACTCGGCGGCAAGCAGCTTCGCATCTCGGTGCTGGAAACCACCTCGCCCAAGGTCGTGCTCGACCGCAAGGACAGCCTGATGCGGTCGATGGTGGAAGTCGCGAAGGAAGACGGCGCCGACCAGGTGCTGCTCTTCGTCATCGACATCCTGAAGGAAGAGGCGACGCTGCTCGTCCCGAACGACCTCGTGAAGACAAGTGGCCGAAGCCTCCTTCGGGGCCAAGGTCTCGGGCGACACGGTCGTCCTTCCCGGCATCATGAGCCGCAAGAAGCAGATCATCCCGATGCTGAAGATCTGACGCCTGCCGGATGCGTCCCGCCAGGGGTTTTCCAGAACCTTGGCAAAATCCTTCGAAGGGTTCTGCCGCCCCTCCCCCTGCGAGGGTGGCGGCAAATCCCATGCCTTTTTGTCTACATACGGAACCCGTATGAAAACCATACGGTTCTCATATCCCGCGTTTTCCTCCTGAAAGGCCACCGATGACCCGGATCATCTCTTCCCTCGACGAAGTATCGGGCCTTTACGACACCCTGTTCTGCGATCTGTGGGGCTGCCTCCACGACGGCCAGAAACCTTTTCCGCCCGCCGTCGCCGCGCTGCAATCCTTCCGCGCAAAAGGTGGCGTCGTCCTTCTCCTGACCAACGCCCCGCGCCCGAAACCCAGCGTTGTCAATCAGTTGGACCGCCTCGGCGTGCCCCATGACTGCTATGACGAGGTGGTGAGTTCCGGCGACGCCGCGCAATACGCCCTCATCACCGGTGCCGTCGGCCGCCGCGTGCACCATGTGGGGCCCGAGAAGGACAAGGTTTTCTTTACCGAACTGTCGGATGATCTGAAGAGCGTCGCCGCGTCTCAGCCCCCCATTTCTCTGGTTTCATTGGAAGAAGCCGAAGGCCTGGTGGTGACGGGCCTGTTCGACGACCTCACCGAAACGCCCGACGACTATCGCGCCACGCTCCTCTATCGCCAAAACGAAAGGCCTGCCCCTGCTCTGCGCCAACCCCGATATCGTCGTCGACTTCGGCGACAAGCGCCTTTTCTGCGCCGGGGCCATCGCTCAGGCCTATGACGAGATGGGCGGCCACAGCCTCTACTTCGGCAAGCCCCACCCGCCGATCTACGACCTCGCCCGCCGCCGTCTTTCCGCCCTGCCCCGCGCCAGCGACGACCCGCAGGTGCTGGCCGTGGGCGACGGAATCACGACCGACATCCAGGGGGCGATGGGTGAGGGGATCGACTCCATCTTCATCACGGGCGGCATCGCGACGGAGGAATTTGGAAGCGATTTCAACAATCCCGACAAGGATTTGCTGGAAGCGTGGCTTTCAGGGCTCCAGATGAACCCCACCTACGCGCTCGGCCGCCTTCGCTGACGGCGTTGTAACTAAGTTGCGCACGACGCAGCCACTTCTGAATATTTCTTGCGCGCCGGATTGCTCTGCACCGCAGCATCGGCTATGGTCGTGCTCGACCTCAGTACGGGATTCGCAGGATGCTCGACAATATGCCCCGCGGCACGATCTGCATCGAAGACATCGAGATCGGCATGTCGCGCCACCTGCGCAAGACCGTAACCGACCGGGATATCGAGCTTTTTGCCGAGGTGTCGACCGACCGGAACCCCGTCCACCTCGACGACGACTATGCCCGCGACACCATCTTCCAGGGCCGCATCGCCCACGGGATGCTGACCGCAGGCCTGATCTCTGCCGTGATCGGCGAACAGCTTCCCGGTCACGGCACCGTCTACCTCGGCCAGAGCCTGCAAATTCATGGCCCCCGTCCGCCCCGGCGACACGGTTCTGGCCGAGGTAACCGTCACCGCCATCGACCATGCGCGCCGCCGTGTCACCCTTGAAACCCAATGCGCCGTGGGTAATACCGTGGTGCTGAAAGGCGAGGCACTGGTTCTGGCGCCCAGCCGCAAGTTCGACTGACGGGGCAGGCCCCCGGCAACGGGGTAGGATGCGGAATTCACCAGCACTGGCAAGGGCTTGGTCCGGATGACTCGTGGCGCCTCCGTCGCCATGGGCAACTTCGACGGCGTCCATCTCGGCCACCGTGCCGTCATCGACCTCGCCCGCCGCCCCGGCGCGCCGCTCGGCATCGTCACCTTCGAACCCCACCCCCGCGAATACTTCGCCCCCGACGCCCCGCCCTTCCGCCTGATGAACGCCGAGGCCCGCGCCAACCGACTCGCGAAACTGGGGGTGGAGCAACTTTATCAACTTCCCTTCGACGCCCGCCTCGCCTCGCTGTCGCCCGAAGGCTTCGCGCGCGATGTGCTGTCGGAGGGCCTGGGCATCTCGCATGTGGTCGTCGGCGCAGACTTCTGCTTCGGCAAGGGCCGCACGGGCCGGGCCGCCGACCTGCAAGCCCTTGGCGCGCAATACGGTTTCGACGTGACCATGTCCGATCTGGTGCAGGCGGCGTGGACGCGACATCTCGTCCACCGCCATCCGCGCCGCCCTCTCCGACGGCCACCCGCGCGAGGCGGCGGCGATGCTGGGCCACTGGCACCGGATCGAGGGCGAGGTGATCCATGGCGAGAAGCGCGGACGCGAGTTGGGCTATCCAACCGCGAACATGTCCGTCGCGGGCCTCCACCTGCCGAGATTTGGCGTCTATGCCGTCCAGGTCGACATCCTGACCGGCCCGCAAGCGGGAAGCTACATGGGCGCAGCCAGCCTTGGCGTGCGCCCGATGTTCGGCGTGAACCAGCCCAACCTTGAGACCTACCTTCTTGATTTCAAGGGCGATCTCTACGGCCAGCACCTGTCCGTCGCCTTTGTCGACTACCTGCGCCCGGAGCTGAAGTTCGACGGCCTGCCCGCCCTCATCGCCCAGATGGACGCCGACTGCGCCCGCGCCCGCGCGACCTCCTTTCCGCGCTGCCGCACTTGACCGATGACTCCGCCCCCGCTTCTGGGAAACCGGTCCCGCTGGCGAAGATGACGCCCGAGGAATGGGAGGCGCTGTGCGACGGCTGCGGCAAGTGCTGCCTGAACAAGCTGGAGGACGAGGATACGGGCGAGGTCGCCTTCACCCGCGTCGCCTGCCGCCTGCTCGATGGCGAGACCTGCCGCTGCACGCAGTACGACATCCGCCGCCAGTTCGTGCCGGAATGCGTGCGAGCTCTCGCCCACGACCCTGCCCAAGATCGCCTACTGGCTGCCGAAAACCTGCGCCTACAAGCTGCTTGCACGAAGGCCGGAAGCTGCCACGACTGGCACCCGCTGATCTCGGGCGACCCGCAAAGCGTCCACCTCGCCGGTGCGTCGGTGCAGGGCTGGACGGTGCCGGAATTCGAGGTGCCCGAGGAAGAGTGGGAAGACTACATCATCGAGGAGACGCCCTGAATGTTCTTCGCTTCGGACAACACCTCGGGCGTCCCGCCCGAAATCCTCACGGCCCTCGCCAAGGCCAACGAGGGCTACGCCCCCTCCTATGGCAACGATCCCATCATGGCCCGCGTGCGCGACCGGTTGCGCGAGATCTTCGAGGCGCCCGAGGCCGCCGTCTACCTTGTCGCCACCGGCACCGCCGCCAATGCGCTGGCCATGTCCATCGCCTGCCCGCCCTGGGCGGCGGTCTTCTGCCATCGCAGCGCCCATGTCGCCGAGGATGAATGCGGCGCGCCCGAGTTCTTCACCGGCGGCGCGAAGCTGGTCCTGGTCGAGGGCGCGCATGGCAAGATGACGCCCGAGACGCTGGCCGCCGCGCTTGCTCGCACCGGCGCCAGCGGCGTGCATGGCGTCCAGCGCGGCATGCTGTCGATCACCAACGTGACCGAGGCGGGCACGGTCTATTCCGTCGCCGAGGTCGCGGCGCTGACGGCTCTCGCGAAGGCGCAGAACCTGCCCGTCCACATGGACGGCGCGCGCTTTGCCAATGCGCTGGTCGCGACCAACGCGAGCCCCGCCGAGATGACCTGGAAGGCGGGGGTCGACATCCTCTCCTTCGGCGGCACGAAGAACGGGCTGATGGGGGTCGAGGCGGTGGTCCTCTTCGACCCCGCCAAGGCCTGGGAGTTCGAGCTGCGCCGCAAGCGGGGCGGGCATCTGTTCTCCAAGCACCGCTACCTGTCGGCGCAGATGGACGCCTATCTGACCAGACGACCTCTGGCTGCGCCTCGCCCGCCAGGCCAACGCCATGGGCGCGCGCCTGTCGCAGGGGATCGCCGTTCTGCCCGGAGGCAGCCTGATGCATCCGGTGCAGGCCAACATGATGTTCGCGCAGGTTCCGCAGGCGGCACACGACCGGGCGACACAGGCCGGGGCGGCGTATTACCAGATGCCGCACTTGGGTGAAGGGGCCTGTCGCCTGGTCTGTTCCTGGTCCACGACCGAGCACGACGTGGACCGCTTCCTCGGGTTGCTCCGGCCGGAGGGCTGAGGCCTAGCTGCGCTCCAGATGAACCCGGATCGCATCGGCCACGGCCTGCGGATGCGTGATGGGCACCATATGCCCCGCGCCGGGCACCACCAGACGCGCGGCATCCGGCAGCCGCCGCGCCAGTTCCCCCATGATCGCGCCGATCACGGGCGGTGAATCCCCGCCCTCCACCAGCAGCACCGGCATGCCGAGGCTCTCCAGCCCCATGTAGCGCAGCAATCCACCGCTATCGTCGCGGAGCGCAGGGCCTTGCGCCACGATGAAATGGATACGGTCAAGAAGGTACTCGCGCTGCGCCTCGGGCATGTCATCAAAACCCGTATCCCCACCCCATGCGCTGTGGAACATCCGCGCACCGGCCTCGCGCCGGCCCGAACGCACTTCATCCTCGAAGGCGTCATGCCCGGCCGCGAACGCCGCGAAGGCCGGGTCGCCCGCGGCACGCGCCGCCGCGAACAGCACAGGCTCCACCAGCACAAGGCTGCGCACCAGGTCGGGTCGCTCCAGCGCCACGCGCAGGCAGACCGTGCCGCCGAAGGAATGGCCGATCAGGTCCACCGGCGCACCGCCGCCCGCCCGCTCGGCAAAGCCGATCGCCAGCCGCGTGGCCAGCCCCTGCAAGTCTTCCTGCCCGTCCCACGGCTCGGCCTTGCCGTGCCCGGGCTGGTCGAAGGCCGTCAGCTCCACCTCTGGCAGGTGCTTCGCCAGCGCCGACCACGCGCCAGCATGGGCCAAAGTGCAGTGCAGCGCCACGACGGGCCGCGCATTTCCCTCGCCCCAGACCCGGTATGGGGCCGGCATCACCACCATGTCTTCAGGCATGTCAGAGCTTTCCGGACAGATACAGGTCCAGGTCGCCGAGCCTGTCCTGGCCCCAGAACATCTCGTCGCCCACGATGTAGAAGGGCACGCCAAAGACGCCACGCGCCACCGCCTCTTCGAGGTTCGCCACATAGGTCTCGGCGGCGGTCAGCATGCCGCGGTCGGCGACCTTCGGATCGAAGCCATGCGCGGCAAGGATATCCTGCACCACCTCGTCATCCGCAATGTTGCGGTTCTCGGCCCAGACCGCGCGCGCGAAGCCGTGGATCAGCCCGGCGAGGTCTCCACCGCCCGCCCGCTGCGCCGAGATGATCGCATAGGAGGATGGCGCGGGGTTCACTGGCCAGAAAGCGGGCTGAAGGTTCAGAGGCATGCCCGCCTTCTTTGCCTGCCGCCGCAGTTCCTGCAAACGGTAGGCCTTGCGGCTGGGATGGCGGTCAGCCAGCACCTGACCACCCGTGCGGGGAAAGAGCGCGCCGGTATCGAGCGGCTTGTAGGCAATCGTGGCTCCATGGCGCGCCGCGATCTCCTCTGCCCGCGTCCCGGCGAGGTAGACATAGGGCGACACCGTGGCCAAAAAGTAGTCGATCTGCAAGAGGGCCGCCTCCCTGCCCCAGCCTCCGGTTCCAAAGACCCTAGCCGGGTGATAAGCGGTGTCAACGTCACGAATCCGTCACGCTGCCAGGTGGACGGACCCTTGTCCAAGGAACCCCGCATGCCCGCCATGACCGAGCCGAAGCTCATCTCCGGCAACGCGAACCTGCCACTCGCCAAGTCCATCGCGCGGCGCATGTCGATGCACCGCGGAATGTCGCGTCAAACTGGTCGATGCGCGGGTGGAACGCTTCAACGATCAGGAGATCTTCGTCGAGGTGTTCGAGAATGTCCGGGGCGAGGACATGTTCATCATCCAGCCCACGTCGAACCCCGCCAACGACAACCTGATGGAGCTGCTGATCATCACCGACGCGCTGCGCCGATCGTCGGCCGCGCGCATCACCGCCGTGATCCCCTATTTCGGCTATGCCCGCCAGGACCGCCGCGCCAAGGCCCGCACGCCGATCAGCGCCAAGCTGGTGGCGAACCTGCTGGCCGAGGCGGGGGTGGAGCGCGTGCTGACGCTCGACCTGCACGCCACGCAGATCCAGGGCTTCTTCGACATTCCGGTGGACAACCTCTATGCCGCGCCGGTCTTCGCGCTGGATATCGAGCATCACTTCAAGGGCCGGATGGACGAGCCTGATGGTCGTCTCGCCCGACGTGGGCGGCGTGGCCCGCGCGCGGGAACTGGCCACGCGGATCAACGCGCCGCTCGCCATCGTCGACAAGCGGCGCGAGAAGGCGGGCGAAGTGGCCGAGATGACGGTGATCGGCGACGTGACGGGCAAGACCTGCATCATCGTCGACGACATCTGCGACACCGCCGGCACGCTCTGCAAGGCGGCCGAAGTGCTGGTTGAGAACGGCGCGACCGAGGTGCACAGCTACATCACCCACGGCGTGCTCTCCGGCCCGGCGGTCGAGCGGATCGCAGAAATCGGTGATGAAGAGCCTCGTCATCACCGACAGCATCGAACCAGTCCGAAGCGGTGCGCGGCTGCCAAGAACATCCGCATCGTGCCGACCGCGCCGATGTTCGCGCAGGCGATCCTGAACATCTGGAACGGGACCAGCGTGTCGTCGCTGTTCGACACCGATACGCTCGTGCCGATCTACGAGGGCATGTATTCGCGATAAGCGTGGTCGTGGCGGTGCGTGCGAGCACGCACCCTGCATCGCAAGCGCGTCAGAACAGGACGCGTGCTTGCACGCACCATCCATCGCCAAACCGTCGTTCACCAACCGCCGCAAACGAAAAAGGCCCCGCCGAACGGGGCCTTCCCTGAAGTCGCTCGCAAAAGGTCAATGCCCCGCGGCGGTCTTCATCTCCAGCATGTCATGGACCAGCTTTTCCGCCAGGTCCTTATCCTCCGGCAGCGCCATCGCGGCGAGCGAGCGCGCCTCGTCGATCATCGCGTCGAGCACCGTCCCGGTCAGCTCCTCGACCGGGGTCGCGCTTTCGGCCAGGACCGAGACGCTCGACGCGGTGATCTCGGCAAAACCGCCCGTCACGCAGAAGGCGCGCACGCCCTCGGCGCCATGCGCCCGCAGGATGCCGGGGCGCAGCGTGGTGATGGTGGGCTCATGCCCCTCCATCGCCGTCAGGTCGCCCTCCGCACCCGGCAGGTCTGACCTCGCTGACGGCAAGCGAGGCAAGCCTGCGCTCGGGCGACACGAGGTCGAATTGCATCGTGCCAGCCATGATGTCCCCTTAGGCCGCAGCCGCAGCCAGACGCTGTGCCTTGGCCACCACCTCGTCGATGTCGCCGACCATGTAGAAGGCGGCTTCCGGCAGGTGGTCATACTCGCCGTCCACCACGGCCTTGAACGAGGCGATGGTCTTTTCCAGCGGCACCTGCACGCCGTCCGAGCCGGTGAAGACCTTGCGCCACGTCGAAGGGCTGCGACAGGAAGCGCTGGATCTTCCGGGCGCGGGCCACGGTCAGCTTGTCCTCTTCGCTCAGTTCGTCCATCCCGAGGATGGCGATGATGTCCTGCAGCGACTTGTAGCGCTGAAGGATGCCCTGCACCTGACGCGCGACGTTGTAGTGCTCTTCGCCCGATCACCGCCGGGTCCAGCAGGCGCGAGGTCGAGTCGAGCGGGTCCACGGCCGGGTAGATGCCCAGTTCCGAGATCGCGCGCGACAGCACGGTGGTGGCGTCGAGGTGCGCGAACGAGGTCGCGGGCGCCGGGTCGGTCAGGTCGTCGGCCGGCACGTAGATCGCCTGCACCGAGGTGATCGAGCCGGCCTTGGTCGAGGTGATGCGTTCCTGCAGCGCGCCCATGTCGGTCGCCAGCGTCGGCTGGTAGCCCACGGCGGACGGGATACGGCCCAGCAGTGCCGACACTTCCGAACCGGCCTGCGTGAAGCGGAAGATGTTGTCCACGAAGAACAGCACGTCCGTGCCCGACTGGTCGCGGAACTGTTCGGCCAGCGTCAGGCCGGTCAGCGCGACGCGGGCGCGCGCGCCCGGCGGCTCGTTCATCTGGCCGTAGACCAGCGCCACTTTCGACTCCGTCAGGTCGTCGATCTTGATGACGCCCGATTCGATCATCTCGTGGTAAAGGTCGTTGCCTTCACGGGTCCGCTCGCCCACGCCGGCGAACACCGAGTAGCCCGAGTGCACCTTGGCGATGTTGTTGATCAGTTCCATGATCAGAACCGTCTTGCCCACGCCGGCACCGCCGAAGAGGCCGATCTTGCCGCCCTTGGCGTAGGGGGCCAGCAGGTCGATCACCTTGATGCCGGTCACCAGCACCACCGACTCGGTCGCCTGCTCGGCGAAGGACGGCGCGGGCTGGTGGATCGGGCGGTGCTCGGTCGCGTTGACCGGGCCCTTCTCGTCCACCGGCTCGCCGATCACGTTCAGGATGCGGCCCAGCGTCGCGTCGCCCACGGGCACCGAGATCGGCGCGCCGAGGTCGGCGACCTTCGCGCCCGCGCACCAGCCCCTCGGTCGCGTCCATGGCGATGGTGCGGACGGTGTTCTCGCCCAGGTGCTGCGCCACTTCCAGAACCAGCCGCTTGCCGTTGTTGTCGGTCTCGAGCGCGTTGAGAATCGCGGGAAGCGACCCTTCGAACTGCACGTCCACGACGGCGCCGATGACCTGAGTCACCTTGCCATGTGCTATCGCTTTTGCCATGTCGTTTCTCCGGTTCCTCAGAGCGCCTCGGCGCCCGAAATGATCTCGATAAGCTCTTTGGTGATCGCGGCCTGACGCGAGCGGTTGTACTGGATCGTCAGCCGGTTGATCATGTCGCCCGCGTTGCGCGTCGCGTTGTCCATCGCGCTCATCCGCGCGCCCTGTTCGGACGCGCCGTTCTCCAGCAGCGCGGTGAAGACCTGCGTCGCCACGTCGCGCGGCAGAAGGTCGGCCAGGATGCCTTCCTCGCTCGGTTCGTAGTCGTAGAGCGTCGAGGCGCCGCCCGCCCTCGAACACCGCCGGGATGATCTGCTGCGCGGTCGGGATCTGGCTGATCACCGACTGGAAGCGGTTGTAGAACAGCGTCGCCACGTCGAACTCGCCCGCGTCGAAGCGCGCGAGGATGTCGCGCGCGATGCCCTGCGCGTTCACATAGCCCACGCGCTTCACCTCGCTCAGGTCGACATGCCCGATGAAATGCTGCGACAGGTCGCGCTTCAGCTGCTCGCGGCCCTTCTTGCCGACGGTCAGGATCTTGACCGTCTTGCCATCCGCCAGCAAGCTCGTTGGCCCGGACGCGCGCCAGCCGCACGATGGACGAGTTGAAGCCGCCGCACAGGCCGCGCTCGGCGGTCATCACCACCAGCAGGTGCACCTTGTCCGCGCCCGTCCCCGCCAGAAGGCGCGGCGCGCTGTCCGACCCGCCGACCGATCCGGCAAGGCCGCGCCATCACCGCGTTCATCCGCTCGGCATAGGGGCGGGCGGCCTCGGCGGCCTCCTGCGCGCGGCGCAGCTTCGCCGCGGCGACCATCTGCATCGCCTTGGTGATCTTCCGCGTGTTCTTGACGCTTCCGATCCTGTTCTTCAGGTCCTTGAGGCTGGGCATCCGTTATCTCCCTGCCCCGCCCTCAGGCGAAGTCTTTCGCGAAAGCGTCCAGCTCGGCCCGGATCGCCTTTTCCAGATCGCCCGCCACCTTGCGGTCGTTCGTTCGTGATGTCGTCCAGCAGCGCCTTGCCCTTGGTGCGCAGGTGCTTCAGCAGCCCGGCCTCGAACCGGCCCACGTCCTTGACCGCGATCTTGTCGAGGTAGCCGTTGGTGCCCGCGAAGATCACGCAGACGATCTCGGCGTTGGTCAGCGGCGAGTACTGCGGCTGCTTCATCAGCTCGGTCAGGCGCGCGCCGCGGTTCAGCAGCTGCTGGGTCGAGGCGTCAAGGTCCGAGCCGAACTGCGCGAAGGCCGCCATCTCGCGGTACTGCGCCAGTTCCAGCTTCACCTTGCCGGCCACCGACTTCATCGCGTTGGTCTGCGCCGAAGAGCCCACGCGCGACACCGACAGACCGGTGTTCACCGCCGGGCGGATGCCCTGGTAGAACAGTTCCGTCTCAAGGAAGATCTGGCCGTCGGTGATCGAGATCACGTTGGTCGGGATGAAGGCCGACACGTCGCCGCCCTGGGTCTCGATGATCGGCAGCGCGGTGAGCGAGCCCGAGCCGAAATCCTCGTTCAGCTTCGCCGAACGCTCCAGCAGGCGCGAGTGCAGGTAGAACACGTCGCCCGGATAGGCCTCGCGCCCCGGCGGACGGCGCAGCAGCAGCGACATCTGGCGATAGGCGACGGCCTGCTTGGAGAGGTCATCATAGATGATCAGCGCGTGGCGGCCGTTGTCGCGGAAGAATTCCGCCATCGCGGTCGCGGCATAGGGCGCCAGGAACTGCATCGGCGCGGGGTCCGAGGCGGTCGCGGCCACGACGATGGTGTAGTCGATCGCGCCGGTTTCCTCGAGCTTCTTCACCAGCTGCGCCACGGTCGAGCGCTTCTGCCCGATGGCGACATAGATGCAGTAGAGCTTCTTGCTTTCGTCCGAACCGGCCGCGTCGTTGTAGATCTTCTGGTTCAGGATCGTGTCCAGCGCCACGGCGGTCTTGCCGGTCTGGCGGTCGCCGATGATCAGCTCGCGCTGGCCGCGGCCGACGGGGATCATCGCGTCGACGGCCTTGAGGCCGGTCGCCATCGGCTCGTGCACCGACTTGCGCGGGATGATGCCCGGGGCCTTCACGTCGGCCACGCGACGCTCGGTCGCCTTGATCGCGCCCTTGCCGTCGATCGGGTTGCCCAGGCCGTCCACGACGCGGCCCAGCAGGCCGTCACCGGCGGGCACGTCCACGATGGACTTGGTGCGCTTGACGGTGTCGCCTTCCTTGATGTCCTGGTCCGAGCCGAAGATCACGATGCCGACGTTGTCGACCTCGAGGTTCAGCGCCATCCCACGGATGCCGCCGGGAAATTCCACCATCTCGCCGGCCTGCACGTTGTCGAGGCCGTAGACGCGGGCGATCCCGTCACCGACCGACAGCACGCGACCGACTTCGGCGACTTCGGCATCCTTGCCGAAGTTCTTGATCTGCTCCTTGAGGATCGCAGAAATCTCAGCCGCTTGGATACCCATTATCCGACCTCTTTCATTGCATTCTTCAGGCCTGCGAGCTTCGCGCGGATCGAGGTGTCGATCATCATCGAGCCCAGTTTCACGACGAGTCCGCCAATCAGGCTTTCGTCGACGGTTGCTTTCAGCTTCACATCCTTGCCGACACGCTTCTTCAGCGTGGCGATCAGGCTGGCGGTCTGTTCGGCGGTCAGGGGCGTGGCCGACACGACCTCGGCGGTCACTTCGCCCTTCTCGGCCGCGATGCGGTCGCGCAGTTCGGCGATCAGCTGCGGCAGCACGAAGAGGCGGCGCTTGGTCGCCATCAGACCAAGCGCGTTCTTGGTCAGCGTCGACAGCCCCATCTTCGCGGCAATCGCCTCGATCGCGCGCTCCTGCTCTTCGCGCAGGATCAGGGGCGAGGCGATCATGGTGCGGAGATCCGCGCTGGCCGAAAGGGCCGCATCCAGCGCGTCGATGTCCGTCCCGAGTGCGGCCAGCGCCTTGTCGTCCTTGGCGAGGTCAAAGATCGCCGCCGCGTAGCGGCTGGCAATTCCCGTGGACATCGAAGCTGTTTCGGACACGTCGACCCTTCCGTTGTCTTCGCCCGGCACCATGCGGAACGTCCGCGCAGGCCAGAACCCACCCATGGCGCACATCACCGATGCGCGTCCTAAATCCGGCGTCCGTGTAGCAGAGGACCTGATACCCTGCAACCATCAAGGTCTCGCCCGGCGCAGCGCGTCCGGCCCAATAAAATCGGGCATTCCGGCGCGACGGGGCGGGTGCGTCGCGATGACACGCCGCGTTGCGGCAAGCGAAGCGCGGCGCGCCCCGCGTGACGGTGAATCACCGCCGCGCCGGGCTGTCGCGCATCTGCGGTGCGGGCAGGGGCGCGGGCAGGCCTTCCAGCACGCGCAGGGGCCGACGCACGACATCGCGCAGACCCGGCCGGGTGGGGGCATAAGTCTGCTTCGAGGCCTCGACCAGGATCACGCCGCCCGCGAGCCAGGGCGCCACGCGACGCCCCGTCCCGTCCCAGAAATCGGCCGTGCGCAGCCAGAACCGCCGGTTGGAGGGCGGCGCGTAGAGGGTCGACTGGTTGCGCTCGGGCGTGAAGGCGTGGTGCTTCAGCTGGCTTTCCAGCTGCGACAGCGAATAGGGCCGACCGAAGCCAAAGGGCGTGCCGTCGCGGCGCGCCCACAGGCCCGAGCGGTTGGGCACGATGAACAGCGCCTTGCCCCCCGGACCCAGCACCCGGCTGCACTCTTCGAGCAGCGCCGAGGGATGCTCGGATGTCTCCAGCCCGTGCATGACCACAAGCTTGTCCACGAAGCCGGTCGAGATCGGCCAGTGCGTTTCCTCGCACAGGACCGAGACATTCTCCATCCCGGCGGGCCAGGGCATCACCCCCTGCTGGCCCGGCATCAGTGCGATGACCCGGCGCGCATCGGCTAGGAAGGGGCGAAGCAGAGGCACGGCAAAGCCGAAGCCAACGACCGTCTGCTGCTTGGCGTCGGGCCAGATCGACACCACCATGTCGCGGATCGCCCGCTGCGCCACGCGACCGAGTTGCGTGCGGTAGTAGAAGTTGCGCAGGTCGACCACGTCGAGGTGCATTGCGGCGGTCATCCGTCCGGGCCAAGGTCGGCGGGATCATACCCGGAATGAAGGCTTTGGCCATGCCGCTCGAACTTGTCACCATCCCCTGCCGCACCGACAACTACGCCTATCTGGTGCACGATCCCGAAAGCGGCGAGACCGCCTGCGTCGACGTGCCCGACGCTGCGCCCATCCTCGCCGCGCTGAAGGACCGCGGATGGAGCCTGTCCGACATCCTCATCACCCACCATCACGACGATCACATTTCCGGCGTGCCGGAACTGCGCGAGGCCACGGGTGCGATGGTCATCGGTGCCGCCGCAGACGCGCACCGCCTGCCGCCCCTGGATCTGGCGGTTGGCGAGGGCATGTCCTTTGCCCTCGGGCGGCATGACGTCATCGTCATCGACGTGCCGGGCCACACGCTCGGCCACATCGCCTTCCACATTCCCGATGCGGGCCTCGTCTTCACCGCTGACAGCCTGATGGCGGCGGGCTGCGGGCGGCTGTTCGAGGGGACAGGCGCACAGATGTGGGCGAGCCTGTCGAAACTCGGACTCCTGCCGCCCGAGACGCTGGTCTGCTCGGGCCACGAATACACCGCCTCCAACATCCGCTTCGCGCTGTCCCTTGAACCCGACAATCCCGCGCTTATCTCTCGTGCCAAGAGCGTCGAGGCCGCTCGCGCCGCGGGACTGCCGACCGTCCCCTCGCGCCTGTCCGAAGAGCTTGCGACCAATCCGTTCCTGCGGGCGCATCTGCCGCAGATGAAGGCACGCGTCGGCCTGCCCGATGCCGAGGATGCTGCGGTTTTCAGCGAAATCCGGTCCAGAAAGGACAGGTTCTGAACCGTTTACCTTTTATGTGACACGCCCCCGCCCGGAAGCGATCACATTTTGCACATAAGCCGAAGGAAACGGCACCCGGGCGGAAAAAGAACTTGAAGGTCGGAAAATAAAACCGAACTTTAACGTATCAGGCCACGGTTGGTACGGGGCGCGATGCCCCCTCCGACCCTGAGGAACAGGAGCACCAAAACGTGCCATCGTTTTCGAATACACTCGAGCAGGCCATCCACGGTGCGCTGGCTCTCGCCAATGCCCGCCGCCACGAACTCGCGACGCTGGAACACCTTCTGCTGTCGCTGATCGACGAACCCGACGCGGCCCGCGTGATGAAGGCCTGCTCGGTCGATCTGGACGAACTCCGCAAGACGCTGGTCGACTTCATCGACGATGACCTGTCCACCCTCGTCACCGACGTCGAAGGGTCCGAGGCCGTGCCGACCGCCGCCTTCCAGCGCGTGATCCAGCGCGCCGCGATCCATGTGCAGTCCTCGGGCCGCACCGAGGTGACCGGCGCAAACGTGCTGGTCGCCATCTTCGCCGAACGCGAGAGCAATGCGGCCTACTTCCTGCAGGAGCAGGACATGACCCGCTACGACGCGGTGAACTTCATCGCCCATGGCGTGGCCAAGGACCCCTCCTATGGCGAGCCGCGCCCGGTGACGGGTGCCGAGGAAGCCCAGGAAACGCCCAAGGCCGAAGCGGGCGAGGCCAAGGAATCCGCGCTGTCGAAGTATTGCGTCGACCTCAACGTCAAGGCCCGCAAGGGCGATGTGGACCCGCTGATCGGCCGCGAGGCCGAGGTGGAGCGCTGCATCCAGGTGCTGTGCCGCCGCCGCAAGAACAACCCGCTGCTGGTGGGCGACCCCGGCGTGGGCAAGACCGCCATCGCCGAAGGCCTGGCCCGCAAGATCGTGAACCACGAGGTTCCCGAAGTGCTGGCCCATGCCACCATCTTCTCGCTCGACATGGGCGCGCTCTTGGCCGGCACCCGCTATCGCGGCGATTTCGAGGAGCGCCTGAAATCCGTCGTCAAGGAGATGGAGGATCACCCCGACGCGATCCTGTTCATCGACGAGATCCACACCGTGATCGGTGCCGGGGCAACCTCGGGCGGCGCGATGGACGCCTCGAACCTTCTGAAGCCCGCGCTTCAGGGCGGCAAGCTGCGCTGCATGGGTTCCACCACTTACAAGGAGTTCCGCCAGCACTTCGAAAAGGACCGCGCCCTGTCGCGCCGGTTCCAGAAGATCGACGTGAACGAGCCGTCGGTGCCGGATGCGATCAAGATCCTGATGGGCCTCAAGCCGCATTTCGAGGAGCATCACGACCTGCGCTACACCTCCGACGCCATCAAGTCGGCGGTGGAACTGGCCGCGCGCTACATCCATGACCGCAAGCTGCCCGACAGCGCCATCGACGTGATCGACGAGGCCGGGGCCGCGCAGCACCTGCTGGCCGAAAGCAAGCGCCGCAAGACGCTCGGCACCAAAGAGATCGAGGCGGTGGTGGCCAAGATCGCCCGCATCCCGCCGAAAACCGTGTCCAAGGACGATGCCGAAACGCTGCGCGATCTGGAAAAGACGCTGAAGCGCGTGGTCTTCGGGCAGGACAAGGCCGTGGAGGCCCTGTGCAGCGCGATCAAGCTGGCCCGCGCCGGCCTGCGCGAGCCGGAAAAGCCCATCGGCAACTACCTCTTCGCGGGCCCGACCGGCGTCGGCAAGACGGAGGTGGCCAAGCAGCTTGCCTCGTCGCTCGGGGTTGAACTGCTGCGCTTCGACATGTCGGAATACATGGAGAAGCACGCGGTCAGCCGCCTGATCGGCGCGCCTCCCGGCTATGTCGGCTTCGACCAGGGCGGCATGCTGACCGATGGCGTCGACCAGCACCCGCATTGCGTGCTGCTCTTGGACGAGATGGAGAAGGCCCACCCGGATGTCTACAACATCCTGCTTGCAGGTGATGGACCACGGGAAGCTCACCGACCACAACGGTCGCCAGGTGGATTTCCGCAACGTGATCCTGATCATGACCTCGAACGCGGGCGCGGCCGAGATGTCGAAATCGGCCATCGGCTTCAACCGCGACCGGCGGACGGGCGAGGATACGGCGGCGATCGAGCGCACCTTCACGCCCGAATTCCGGAACCGCCTGGACGCGGTCATCTCCTTCGCCCCGCTTGGCAAGGAGATCATCCTTCAGGTGGTCGAGAAGTTCGTGCTGCAACTCGAGGCGCAGCTGATGGACCGCGGCGTCCATATCGAGCTTACGCCCGAAGCCGCGGCGTGGCTGGGCGACAAGGGCTACGACGACAAGATGGGCGCGCGCCCTCTGGGCCGCGTGATCCAGGAGCACATCAAGAAGCCGCTGGCCGAGGAACTGCTGTTCGGCCGTCTGGTCAAGGGCGGCGTGGTGCGCGTGGCGCTGAAGGACGATGCCATCGACCTGCAGATCGAGGAACCGCAGAAACCCCGCCTTGCCGGGTCGAAGCCGCCGTTGCTGACGGCAGAGTGATCCGCCGCAATTGAACGAGAAGGACCCGGGTGATGGCCCGGGTCCTTTGCTTTTGACGACATTCAAAAGGTGCCCCGCGCCCCGGCGAAGGCCGGGGCCTCTCGCCCTCCTCGCCCTCACCTCCGGCGGATTGCCAGCCCCAACCGCTCGCGCACTTCGACCGGCTCCTCGGTGATGGCGCGCAAGACGGAATGCAGGTCGGACCGCACTGCGTGCAACTGGTCGATCAGGGTCATCACCACCGCCAGCGCATCGTCCGACATCTCGAACTGGTCCGACAGGTCGTGCAGCAACTGCAACCGCGCCACGTCGACCTGCCGATAGACCGGCCCGTGCTCGCCCCGCACCGGGCTCACGATCTCGGCCTGCACGAATGCGGTCAGCCTCGTCCGCGTCAGCCCCTGCACGGTCTGGACAACCTCTTCCTCGGAATAGAACAGGGTCATGTCTTCATCCCCTTGCGCGGATCGTAGGCATTCTTCGCCTTCCAGCCTTCCATGAACTCGGCCAGCGCGTCGTCGATCTTCGGCGGCAGGACGACCTTCAGTTCCACCTTCTGGTCGCCCTTGCCCCGGATGCCGCGGCCCCGAAGCCGAAGCGTCTGCCCGCTGCTCGCGCCCTTCGGGATCGTCAGGTTGACAGGCCCCCCGATGGTCGGCGCCTCGACCTTCCCGCCCAGAACTGCCTCGTCCAGCGTGATGGGCAGGGTGATCAGGATGTCGTCCCCCTCGCGCCTGAACACCGGATGCGGCTGGATGCCCAGTGTGATCAGCGCATCGCCCGGCGGGCCGTCGCCAAAGCCGGGCTCGCCCTTGCCGCGCAGGCGCAGCGTGGTGCCCTCTTCGGCACCTTCGGGGATCTTCACCTCGACGTTCGCGCCGTCCCCCAGCGTGATGCGCGTGACCGCACCCTTTGCTGCATCGAGGAAGGGCACGACCAGCGAATAATGCGGCATCCATCCCCCGCGCCGAGAAACCCCCGCTGCCCTGCCCAGTCCCGGCGCGGCCCCGGCCACGCCCGCGCAGCATCTCGGCGAAGATGTCCGAGGGGTCGAACTCCTCATAGCTCTGCCCCTGCCGGTAGGGGTTCGAGGGATGCTCGGCATAGTCACGGTAATAGGTGCGCTGCTGCTGCCGCTCGGCCCCGCTCGCGTCGATTTCGCCCCGGTCGAAGCGCGCCCGCGTTTCGGGGTCCTTGAGCAGGTCATAGGCCGCCGAAGCCGCCTTGAACTTGGCCTCCGCCGCCGGATCGTCGGGGTTCAGGTCAGGGTGGCTCGTCCGCGCGATCTTGCGATAGGCCTTCTTGATGTCCTCGGCGCTCGCGCTCTTCGTCAGGCCAAGGGCGGCATAGGGATCGGTGCTCATCTCGTCTCCATCGAGGGCGGACCAAGGGACGATGGCGCGGTCCCGCCGTCGGGATCAAGCCCCCAATCCGCGCTCGCGCTACCTCTCGGTCAGCTTCAGCTCGATCCTGCGGTTCTGCGCCCGCGCCTCGGGGCTGTCGCCCTCGGCCACGGGCCGATACTCGCCAAAACCGGTCGCCGCCATCCGATCGGGCGGAAAGCCAAGCGCGTCCTGCATGTAGCGCACCACCGCCAGCGCCCGCGCCTGGCTCAGTTCCCAGTTGTCCCTGAACTCGCCAAGACCCGACAGCGGCACATTGTCGGTATGCCCGTCCACCCGGATGATCCAGTCGATCGAGGGCGGGATTTGCCCCGCGATCTCGTTCAGCGTCTGCACCACGCCTGCGATCTGCGCCTGCCCCTCGGGCAGAAGGTCCGCCGATCCGGGCTGGAACAGCACCTCGGACGAGAACACGAAACGGTCGCCCACGATCCGCACGCCCTCACGCCCCGCCAGAAGGTCGCGCAGCTGGCCGAAGAACTCGGAGCGGAAGCGCTCAAGCTGCCGGGCCTCGTCCTGCGCCGCGCTCGCCTCCTCGGCCAGGCGTTGTGCTTCGATCTCCAGCCGCTTGCGCTCGGCTTCCTCCAGCTCGGCCCGCTTGCGCTGCTCGCCCGCAACCTGCGCGAGCGCGGCATTCAGCTGTCCGCCAAGGGTTTCGATCTGCACATTCGCCGCCGCATCCTTTTCGGCGGCGGCATCGAGCAATCCCTGCAGCACGCCCAGCTGCGAGGTCAGTTGCGCGATCTGCTGGTTCAGCAGCGCCACCCGTCGCGCGCTTTCGGCCGAGGCGGTCTTCTCTGCCGAAAGCGCCTCCTGCGCCGCCGCGAGTAGCCCGGCGCGCCTTTCGGCCTCGGTCAACTGCCGCTCGGTATCCACCTTCGCCGCCTGAGCCGCGGCCAGCAGGGTCAGCGTTTCTTCTGCCCGCTTGCGCTGTTCCTCCAGCGCCAGTGTCATTGCCGTCAGCTCGGCATCTGCGCCCTTCAGCCGCTCGCGCAGGGCATCGGCGGCGGCCAGATCGGCGAGGCGGTTCTTCTCCGCCTCGCTCAGGGCCTCCTGCGCGCCCGTCAGGTCCGATTGCAGCGTCGCCACCTGTGCGTCGCGCTCTGCCGCCTTCGCCTTCATCTCCTCGATCAACAGGTTCAGCGCATCGGTGCGGGCCGCCGCCAGCCGCGCCGCCTCGGTGCCCGCGTCGATCTCCTCCCGCGCCTTGGCGAGGGCGAGGTTCAGCTGTTCTTCCTGCGTCAGAAGGCGCGCCTGCTCGGTCCTCAGGTCGTTCACCTCGGCGGTCAGCGCACTGGCCTGCCCCCGCGCCGCGTCACGCTCCGACAAGAGGCTGGCCACCTGGGCTTCGAAGCTGGTGATCCGGGCGGTGGCCTGCGCCAGTTCGCCCTCGCGCGCCGAAAGCTGCCCGCGCAGCGTTGCGATCAGCGCCGATTGCGCCTCGCCCTCGGCCTCGGCGGCTGTCAGTTCGGACCCGAGCCGACCGACTTCGGTCTCCAACCCCGCCGCACGCTGCCGTTCCAGCCCGAGGGCATCGGCGAGGCTAGCGATCTGGCCGGTGAGGGAGTCGAGTTCGTTGCCCTGATCCGTGATCGTCTCGCGCAGCACCGATTGGACCAGCACGAAGACCGTCAGCACGAACATCAGGACCATCAGCAGCGAGGTCATCGCATCGACGAAGCCCGGCCAGATCGGGCTTTCGGGGCGGGCTCCGCGGCGCGACAGGGCCATCGCCTAGCCCCTGCCCTGGGTCTGCCCGCGCGCCAGCTGGCGGATAGCCGTGGTCAGCGCACCCAGGTCCGCGCGCAGGTCCGAGATGCTTTCCTGCCGACCGGCGGAAATCTCTTCGAGGATGCGCAGCAGTTGCACGTCGATGGAGCGCAGCCGCATCCGGCTTTCCGCATCCACATGCGCCCCGTTCTCTGGCACCGCGAGGGCCGCCGCGAGCTTCTCCTGCCCCTCGGCAATGCGCGACAGAAGCGCAAGCTGGCCGTTGTCTGCACCGATCTTGCCGACCAGCCGTTCGATCGTGTGGGTCAGGTCCGCAAGCCGCGCGTCGGTGGCAAGGCGGTTGGCGTCGGATTGCGCGTAAAGGGCCTGCAACCCCTCCATCTGCTCGGCCAGGTTGTCGAAGGCCGCCCCGACCGCCGACAGTTCCGCCGCGCCGCTGCCCTCGGCCTCGCCCGCCGCGAAGCCCACGCGGGTGATGGTCGACAGCCAGTCCTCCAACTCGCGGTAGAAGCGGTTGGTGCCGTGGCTCACGAACAGTTCCAGCAGGCCGATCACGAGCGATCCGGCGAGGCCCAGAAGCGACGAGGAGAACGCGGTGCCCATGCCGCCCAACTGGCCTTCGAGGCCCGTCATCAGCTTGTCGAACACCTGAACGCGCGTCTCGCCCTCTTGCGGGGCAAGCGAGCGGATCGTCTCGACCATCGCGGGCACGGTCGTCGCCAGGCCATAGAACGTGCCCAGAAGCCCCAGGAAGATCAGAAGGTTACCCATGTAGCGCGTGATGTCGCGCTGCTCGTCGATCCGGGTTGCGACCGAGTCGAGGATCGAGCGCGCGTTCGATGACGAGATCTGCATCCGCGCCCCGCGCGAGCGCAGCAGCGCCGCCAGCGGGGCCAGCAGGCGCGGGGCCTGGACCATCTCATGACCCGGACGATGCTCGACGAAGTCGCTGATCCAGCGAACGGACTGCACGAGCTGAAGCACCTGCAGGAAGCAGATGACGATGCCGAGGAACAGCACGAAACCGACGAACCCGTTCAGCAGCGGCTTTGCCAGGAAGACACCGCGCAGCATCGGGAAGGTCACGACAAGGCCCGCGACAACCGCCAGCGTGACGAGGATCATCAGGATGATCTGGCGAACGGGCTGGTTGAAGCGCGGCTCGGTCCCGGTGATCTGCATAAGGCTCCTGGCGCTGTGTGTCGGGCGCGAGAATAGGGGGGCGGCCCGGCGATGCCAACTCACATTCGGCCCATCTCCGGCCTTGCGCCCTAGCCCAGCTGACGGACCCGCGTCGCCAGCCATGCAAGGTCCGGATCGTCAATTCCGAGGTCCGCCAGATGTTCGACGGTGCTGAAAAGATATGCGCTGTTCGGACCCCGGCCCCCCACCGAGCGGGCGATGATCCGCGCCTGTTCCTCCAGCGGCAGACCGCCGCAATACTGGTCGTGATCCGGGTCGATGACATAGACCAGCGCATCGACGCGGCGCCCGTCACCCAGCGTGACCGGCAGCCAGGTTTCCAGGTAGGCGGACGAGATCAGTTCGCGTTCGCGCAGGGCCGCGATCGTCTGATCCTCGTGCCCGGGTGCTACGGCAAAGGCAACGCCATCGCAGATCGCCCCCTCGCGCCGGTCGAGTGCGAGGACCAGGCCAGGCGCATCGACCGTGCCGCGATGGTGGATGGAGCGCATGCAGAAACTTCGGTGCCAGTCGTCGAGCCGCGCGACCTGACGCGAGGCGACGGGAAAATCCGGGTTCCAGATCAGCGACCCATAACCGAACACCCAAAGCTCACCCGGCGTCATGGAACTGGCCCTCCTTCGACCGGGTCTGTAGACAACAGGGGTGTAGAAATGGAAAGGGGCGGCGATGCGAGGGTTGATCGCGGTTGTGTTGGTCGCCGCGCTGGCCTGGGGGGCCTACTGGTTCGTCGGCTCGCGGGCCGTCGAAAGGGGCGTCGATGCCTGGTTCGCGGCGCAGACCGCCGAAGGCCGCGTGGCCGAGCGCGAGGCGGTAAAGGTGCAGGGCTTCCCGAACCGCTTCGACCTGACCGTCACCGCTCCCCGCCTCTACGACCCGCAGACTGGCTATGGCTGGGAGGCACCCTTCGTCCAGCTTCTGTCCCTCAGCTACCAGCCGTGGAAGATCATCGCCGCCTTTCCATCCGAGCAGATCGTGACGACGCCACTGCAGGACCTGACCGTGACCTCGGCGAAGTTGCAGGCCAGCGCAGCGCTGGCTCCGTCGTCGCCGATTGGCGTCAGCCGCATGACGCTGGTGGGTGACGGTGTCGGCGTCCGCTCGTCGTTGGGATGGACCGCCGCGGCACAGACCCTGCGCTTTGCCACGAGGACAGTCAGCGATGACGGGCGGGAGCACGAGATCGGCTTCGAGGCGCTGGAGGTCGCGCCTGACGCGGCCCTGCTTGCCGCGCTGCCCGACCTTCCGCCGACGCTCTCGCGCATCCACCTCGATGCCATCGTCGGTTTCTCGCCGATATCCGAAGACGGTGCTCCGGCGCCGGTTTCAGGGGTCGATCTCAAGGAGGTGCTGATCACCTGGGGCGACATTGCGCTTTACGGCAAGGGGCGCGTCGCGGCGAATGCAGACGGGTTGGGCGAGGGGCGGATCGACTTTCGCCTGACCAACTGGCGCAAGATCCTGCCGCTCGCCGTCGCCACTGGCGCCATCAGCGCCGAGACGCTTCCGACATGGGAGCGGGCGCTTACGCTGCTGGCCGCTCAGTCGGGCAATGGCGACGACCTGGACCTGCCCCTGACGATGCAGAACGGGCGGATGAGCCTTGGCCCCCTGCCCCTCGGTCCCGCCCCCCGCCTGAACTGATCAGCGGCAGTAGGCCCCGCCGCGCTGGCGGGCGACGTCGAAATGCATGTGGTCGCGGTGGTGGCGGTCCGCATCCGGCCCGAGTGTCGTTCCGAAGGTGCCGCAAGCCTTCTTGTAGGCCTTTTTCATCGGCTTGCCCGCCGACCGCCGCCAGTCTTCGGCCACGGATACGGTATCGCCGTTCGCCAGCTGGATCGCCGAGATGTCGATGGCCTTGCCCCGTCCATGCTCGCTGATCTTCGCGCCCTTCACGTTGTTGCGGGGACGGCAGGAGTAGCTGGCTGCAACGCGCAGGGCGACCACCTCCTTGCGGCCGAAGGCAGGTTTCAGCGCGCCCGACACCCAGTCCTTCAGCGCGACGGCGGTCTCGCAAGAGATCACCGCAGACTGGTTCAGCGCGACGCCGTCGACCGAGGTCACGCGGACGGGATTGTCGATGCCACAGCCCTTCACGCGCGAGGTGATCGGGGCCAGCACCTCGCCCTTGATCGAGGGGTCGCCGCAGACCGAGCCCTTGCGGCTGGTGATGGCGCTCTTGCCCGGCAGGATGCGCACGGCGGCGACGGTCTGGATGCTCTCGGGGCCCGTCTCGGCTTGCGGCGCGGCCGACAGCCTCGGCCGGGGTTCGGGGCGCGGGGTGGAGACCGGGGCAGAGCGGGGCAGCGCGGCGAAACTCGGCTGGGCGTCGGTCCCGGATTGCCGCACGCGCGGGGCCGCGGGCACCACGATGGCAGCCAACGCGGCCAGCGGGGGCTGGGCGCTCGCCGTTGCGGGGCGCGGCTGCGGGCGCAGCGTCGAAAGCGGAACGGCGGGCTGGAGCGTCGCCGCCTGTGCAGCCAGCGTCGTCTCGGCCGGGGCGAGCGCGGGACGCGCCAGCGGGCGCATCGTGGACAGCCGGACAACCGGCTGCAGCGCCGCCGCCTTTGCGACAAGGGTCGTCTCCCCCGGGGCGGTTGCGGGCCGGGGAAGCGGCAGCGGCGAGGAAACCGGCGCCTCGGCCAGGGCCGGCGCACACAGAACCACGGCAAGCATCGCTGCTTTCCAGACGTGCTGCATCCTGCCTATTCTCCCGGCTTGCTCTCTGGCATCGACCCGGCCGCGCGACCGAAATCGGGCGCAGAGGTATCCTGTCCCGCCTCGATGATACCGCGTCGGATCGCCCGAGTCCTCGTGAAATAGTCGTGCAGGTGCGCCCCATCCCCCAGGCGGATGGCGCGTTGCAGGGCGAACAGCTCTTCGGTGAACCGCCCGAGGATGTCCAAGGTCGCGTCTTTGTTGGTCAAAAACACGTCGCGCCACATCGTCGGGTCGCTGGCGGCAATCCGCGTAAAGTCGCGGAAACCCGCCGCCGAGTACTTGATGACCTCGCTGTCGGTCACCCGGCGCAGGTCGTCGGCCACGCCCACCATGGTATAGGCGATCAGGTGCGGGGTATGAGCTCGTGACGGCAAGGACCAGGTCGTGATGGGGTGCGTCCATCTCGTCCACGTTCGCGCCGAAGGCCTCGAGCAGCGCACGGAGCCGCGCCACCGCCGCCGGATCGGTGCCGTCCATCGGGGTCAGCAGCCACCAGCGGTTGCGGAACAGGGTGGAGAAGCCCGAGCGCGGGCCGGAATGCTCGGTGCCGGCAATGGGATGGCCGGGAATGAACGCGACACCTGCCGGAATGTGGGGCGCCACGGCGTCGATCACCGCCTGCTTGACCGAGCCCACATCTGTCACCGTCGCGCCCGGCGCCAGATGCGGACCGATCTCTTCCGCCAGCGCCTGCATCGCACCGACGGGCACCGCCAGCACCACCAGATCGGCCCCGGCAACCGCCTCGGCCGCCGTCTCGGTCACCCGGTCGCAGAAGCCCAGTTCCAGCGCCGTGGCGCGGGTCTCGGCCGAGCGGGCATAGCCCACGATCTCACCCGCAAGACCGCCCTGTTTCATCGCATGGGCCATGGATGAGGCGATCAGCCCCAGCCCGATCAGCGCGACCCGGTTGTAGATCACGCGTCATCAGCGCTGCCCCTTGAACTGGGCGATGGCATGGACCACCCGGCGGCAGGAGGATTCATCCCCCACCGTGATCCGAAGGCAGTGCGGCAGCTTGTACCCCGCCACCAGTCGCACGATCAGGCCCTGGGTCTTCAGATAGGCATCGCAGGCCTCGGCCTCGGCCGCGTCGGCGAAGCGGGCGAGGACGAAATTCGCGGTCGAGGTGTCTGACGGCACGCCCATCTCGGCCAGCGAGTCCGCCAGCCAGCTTCGCCAGCGCGTGTTCTCGGCCCGGCAGCGCGCGACATGATCCTGATCGCGCACAGCGGCCTCGGCCACGTCAAGCTGGGTGGTGGACAGGTTGAATGGCCCCCGGATGCGGTTCAGCACGTCGATGATGGCGCGCGGACCATAGCCCCAGCCGATCCTGAGGCCGCCCAGCCCGTAGATCTTCGAGAAGGTGCGCGTCATCACCACATTCTCGCGCGCCTCGATCAGGGCCTTGCCGCCGTCATACCCCTCGACATATTCGGCATAGGCCCCGTCCAGCACGAGGATCGCCTGCTTCGGCAGGCCCTCGGCCAGCCGCGCCATGTCCTTGGCCCCGATCATCGTGCCGGTCGGGTTGTTCGGGTTGGCGATGAAGACCAGTTTCGTCCGCTTCGTGCAGGCCGCAAGGATGGCATCCACATCCGCCGTCCGCTCGCGCTCGGGCACTTCCACCGGCGTGGCCCCAACGGCAAGGGTCGAGATGCGGTACATCAGGAACCCATGTTCGGTATGGATCACCTCGTCCCCCGGCCCGGCATAGGCCTGGCAGAGGAAGGTGATGATCTCGTCCGATCCCGCGCCGCAGATGACCCGTTCGGCGTCCAGCCCGTGCACCTCGGCGATGGCGTGCCGCAGGGCGGCGTGGTCGGTCGAGGGATAGCGGTGAAGCTGATGGACCGTGCGCAGGAAGACATCCTTCGCGCGTTCCGACGGGCCGAAGGGATTCTCGTTCGAGCTGAGCTTCACGACATTCGACACGCCCGCGACATGCGCCTGACCACCCTGGTAGAGGGCGATGTCAAGGATGCCCGGTTGCGGGCGGATCGCGTCGTTCATGCTGGCCTCCGGCTGTCCGCGCGGTTCTAGCGGGCGCGTCCGGCCTTTGCCAGCGACTTGTGGCCGCAAGGCCTGTTGCGCCTCAGACGGCGAGGAAGTTGGTGAACTGCCAGGGATCGCTCGTCGTCCCGATCCTCGGCGAAGCTGTTGATCCGGTGCGCAAGCGGGGTCCAGTCGGTGTAATGCGCCTCGATCCGGCCCAGATAGGGCCGCTGGACGGCGAGGCAGCGCGCGTGATCCATCTCGTCCGCCTCGACGATCCCGGCGCGCGGGTTCTCGATGGCCCAGACCATCGCAGCCAGTACGGCCGACGTCACCTGCATGCCCGTCGCGTTCTGCCAGGGTGCCAGGTCGCGCGTCACCTCGATGGACAGGCGCGACCCGTACCAGAGCGCCCGGCGCGGCCCGTAGAGGAACACGCCCAGGTCGTCGCCGCCGCTCACGATCTCGTCCGCGGTCAGGATGTGCTTCTTCTCGGGCAGCCGGCCCGCCCCGTTGACCTCGTGCAGCGACAGGATGGCGTCGTTGCAGGGATGGTAGGCGTAATGACAGGTCGGGCGGAACTCCGGGTTGGGTCCGCTGCCCACCGTGTAGTAGTCCGAGATCGAGATGGCCTCGTTATGGGTCACGAGATAGCCGAATTGCGGGCCGACGCCCGGGCACCAGCTGCGCACGCGGGTGTCCGCGCCGGGACGGTCGATCCAGATCGCGCAGCGGCTGCCCGTCTCGAAGGCATGGCCGTTGGGCGGCAGGCGCCTCTCATGGCTGCCCCAGCCCAGTTCGGCAGGCTGGTAGCCTTCGGACAAGAGACCGTCGACCGACCAGGTGTTCACGAAGGTGCCGGGCGGCTTGGGACGGGCCGAGACCTGCGTATCGCGTTCGGCGATATGCACGCCCTTGACCCCCAGCGACTGCATCAGGCGCGCCCAGCCCTCGCGGCTGGACGGCACGTCGGCGGGTCGGTCGCTGTCGACGGCCAGCCGCAGCAGCGCCTCTTTCAGCAACCACGAGACCATGCCGGGGTTTGCACCGCAGCAGGAAATGGACGTCGGGCCGCCCACATGCTTGCGCGCCAGCGCGCGAACCTCTTCGCGCAGGGGATAGTTCGTGCGTTCGGCGTTCGGCACGGTCGATCCGAAATAGAAGCCGGGCCAGGGCTCGATGACCGTGTCGACGTAGAGCACGCCCAGCTCCTGACAAAGCAGCATCAGGTCGATGGAGCCCACATCGACCGACAGGTTCACCACGAATCCCCGGCCATCGGGGAACAGCTCGCGCAGGATCCCGGCATAGTTCTCGCGCGTCAGCGCCACTTGCATGTGCCGGATGCCATGCGCAGACAGCAGCGCGGCATGCTCGCCGCTCGGCTCGATCACCGTGAACCGGCTGCGGTCAAAGGCGATGTGGCGCTCGATCAGCGGCAGCGTGCCGCGCCCGATGGAGCCGAAGCCGATCAGGACGAGCGGGCCGTCAAGGCGAGCGTGAAGCGAATGGGTCATCAGTTCTTCTTCGCGCGGTAACTCAGCCAGTCCATCGCGGCCAGCAGGACGCCGGACACGACGAACGTCAGGTGGATCACCACGAACCAGTATAGCTCGGTTTCGCCGAACTTTGCATCCGCCACGCTGTCGCCGATCTCCATGAACCGCTTCAGCAGGTGAATGCCCGAGATCGCGACGATCGAGGCGATCAGCTTCATCTTCAGGCCCGAGAAATCGACCGTCCCCATCCAGTCCGGCCGGTCGCCGCCATCGTCGATGTCCAGCTTCGAGACGAAGTTCTCGTACCCCGAGAACAGCACGATCAGCAGCAGGTTCGCGGCCAGCGTCAGGTCGATCAGCGTCAGCGCGACAAGGATCACCTGCTCGGCGCTCATCGTCATGATCTGAAGCGCATATTTCCAAAGGTCGCGCAGGAAGACGACCATCAGCATCCCCAGCGTCACGACCAGCCCCAGATACATGGGCGCCATCAGCCAGCGGGAGAAAGAACAGCAACTGCTCGAACTTGGTTTCAACGGCAGGCTTCGTCACTGGCAGATCCCCGGCGGTTACAATGCAGGCGCAGCATGCCAAGAGCCGCGCAAAAACAAAAGGCCCGCCTCGCTGGCGGGCCTTTCGATCCACAATCCCGCAGGATCAGTTCTTGGCGTAGTATTCGACGACCAGGTTCGGTTCCATCTGCACCGGATAGGGCACGTCGCCCAGGGCCGGGGTGCGGACGAACTTCACCGTCAGCTTGGAATGGTCGACTTCCAGGTAGTCCGGCACGTCACGCTCGGTCAGCTGCGTGGCTTCGAGGATCATCGCCATCTGCTTGGACTTCTGACGGACCTCGATCAGGTCGCCTTCCTTCACGCGGTAGGAGGCGATGTTCACGCGGCTTGCCGTTCACGGTGACATGGCCGTGGTTCACGAACTGACGGGCGGCGAAGATCGTCGGCACCAGCTTGGCGCGGTAGACGACGGCATCCAGGCGACGCTCCAGCAGGCCGACCAGCATCTCGCCGGTGTCGCCGCGCACGCGCTCGGCCTCGGCATAGATCTTGCGGAACTGCTTTTCGGTCAGGTCGCCGTAATAGCCCTTGAGCTTCTGCTTGGCGCGCAGCTGCGTGCCGAAGTCGCAGAGCTTGTTCTTGCGGCGCTGGCCGTGCTGGCCGGGGCCGTATTCGCGCTTGTTCACCGGGGATTTCGGACGGCCCCAGATGTTCTCGCCCATGCGGCGGTCGATCTTGTACTTGGCAGAGGTGCGTTTCGTCACCGCTGATCTCCTTCGTTATGTTCGGCTTTCGGCTTGTCCGAAAACCGGTTCCCACTTTGCGGGCCTCGAGCCCGGGTTCGAAGGGCGTTGTCCTCTTCCCGTTTCCGGGACGACAGGCATCCTTTTGCAAGGGCCGCCAACACCAATGAAAAACCCCCGGAGCTGCCTCCGGGAGTGGGCGGCTTATACAGCCGGAACCGGCAGAGTCAACAGGCGCTCAGGCCGCGAGGCGATGCCGCAGGATCGCCGCCTCCGCCCCCGTCAGCATGCGGCGGGCCGGAGGGCCATAGGCGAGCGGGTCGCCCCCAAGCGCCGCGACAACAGCCCGTCGCGCTGCGACGGCTCGATGGCATCGAGCGAGGTCTGCTGCGGGATGGAAGCTTTCCGTCAGCAGCCCGTTGGCCCAGACGATCTGGTGATGCTCCAGCATGACATGCACATACGTCACCTCGCGCATCTGGTGGTCGATGAGGACCGAGCGGTCGTCCAGCAGGTCCTCCGCCGCCACCAGAACCTCGTCGGTCCCGAACAGCGCCTCGGCAGCGCGCCCCCGCACCAGCATCCGGTGACGGGGCGAGACGATCAGCGCGCGGTCGGGCTGGCCGATGCCGAAGGCGTCGCTGCGGATGCGGATAGGGCGAAGCTGGGGCAGTGCGTAGAGGCGCGCGCCGCTCATCCGGCGATGGCCGCACCACAGGATGGGCTGCGGACCGTTGTCCCGGGTCGAGACGAGATCACCGGGGCGAAGCGTCTCGATCAGGCGAGGACCGTCTGGCGTCGCCAGATGCGTCCCGGGCGTGAAACAGATCATGCCACCCTCCTGGCCGGACTCGCGGGGCGACCGGAGGGGCCGGGAGATGCGGACCACCCACAGGTCCTGGTCCGGCGGAGGGACCGTCCCCACGAAAACAAGAAGCCTACCCTGCGCACCGGGAAGCTCCACGATCTCGGCCCGGTAGCTCTCTACCCCGTCGGTCAGAACAACACTCCGGTCTGATCCGGGATCCTCTGGCCGGACCGCGGATGCCCTGGGCTCCGGCGCAACGCCGATCAGGCGGCGCACGGCCCGTGCGGCGCGGTCGCGCATCTCGTCCTGCCCCACGAAGGCACATAACTGCAAGACCCCCGGCGTGCCGTCGATGCGCAGGGCCTCGCCGCTGTACCGCCACGTTGCCCCGACCGCGAGCGCCTCGCGTGGCGGATCGGGAAGATCATCGATCGCGGTATCCGACCACGGAACGACAAACGTGCCGCTCGAGCCCGTTCTCATGCCTGCCTGCCCAGTCTATTCGTTAACGAAAGGTTAACAGCGAAGGGGGCGCAGGGCTATGCCGCCCGTGCAACAGGTCACGGATTTGAAGGATCGTCCTGCGGCATCAGCCGCACTTGGAAAACCCGCAACTCGCGCAGGTCATGCAGCCTTCGACCATGCGCAGGTCGTAGCTGCCGCAGCTGGAACAGGCCTTGGCCTTGGTGGCGAGCACGGCAATCTCGGCCTTGGGGTCGGATTTCAGGCCCATCCCCTCGCCGTCGATGAAGCCGATCGAGATCAGGTGGCTCTCGATCACCCCGCCGATGGCGGCGAGGATCGAGGGGATGTACTTCCCCTCCATCCAGGCCCCGCCGCGCGGGTCGAAGACGGCCTTCAGCTCCTCCACCACGAACGAGATGTCGCCGCCGCGCCGGAAGACCGCGCTGATCATCCGGGTCAGCGCGACGGTCCAGGCGAAATGCTCCATGTTCTTGGAGTTGATGAAGACCTCGAAGGGGCGGCGATGCCCGGCGATGACCACATCGTTGATGGTGATGTAGAGCGCATGCTCCGACCCCGGCCACTTCACCTTGTAGGTCTGCCCGTCCAGCGCCGCCGGACGGTCGAGCGGCTCGGAGAGATAGACCACCTCGGCCCCGCCGCCGCGCGCCTGTTCCGCCGTCTCGCCCGGCGCCGCGTCGGTCTTTTCCGACACGGTCAGCACCGAGCCCGTCACGTCGTTCGGACGGTAGGTGGTGCAGCCCTTGCAGCCCTGGTCCCAGGCGGCCATGTAGACCTCCTTGAAGTCGTCAAAGCTGATGTCCTCGGGACAGTTGATGGTCTTCGAAATGGAGCTGTCGATCCATTTCTGAGCCGCCGCCTGCATCCGCACATGGTCGAGCGGCGGCAGCGTCTGCGCGTTCACGAAGTAGTCGGGCAAGGGCGCGTCGCCGTGCTTCTCGCGCCAGAGGCGCACGGCATAGTCGACGACCTCCTCCTCGGTGCGCGATCCGTCCTTCTGCAGCACCTTGCGGGTATAGGCATAGGCGAAGACCGGCTCGATCCCGGACGAGACGTTCCCCGCATAGAGGCTGATCGTCCCCGTCGGCGCGATGGAGGTCAGCAGCGCGTTGCGGATGCCGTGCTGGCGGATCGCCGCGCGCACATCCTCGTCCATATGGGTCAGCGAACCGGAGGCGAGGTATTTCTCGGCGTCGAACAGCGGGAACGGCCCCTTCTCCCTCGCGAGGTCGACCGAGGCGAGGTAGGCCGCGCGCGCGATGGCCTTCATCCAGGCCTCGGTCTGGGCGGCCGCCTCCTCGGACCCGTAGCGCAGGCCCAGCATCAGCAGCGCATCGGCAAGGCCCGTCACGCCAAGGCCGATCCGGCGCTTGGCCTGCGCCTCGGCCGCTTGCTCGGGCAGCGGGAAGCGGCTGGCGTCCACCACATTGTCCATCATCCGCACCGCCACGCGCACGAGGTCGTCCAGCGCCTTCAGGTCCAGCTTCGCCTTTGCTTCGAACGGGTTGCGGACCAGCCGTGCCAGGTTGACCGACCCCAGCAGGCAGGCGCCATAGGGCGGCAGAGGCTGCTCGCCGCAGGGGTTGGTGGCGGCGATCGTCTCGCAATAGGCGAGGTTGTTCATCGCGTTGATGCGGTCGATGAAGATCACGCCGGGTTCCGCGACCTCGAAGGTGGAGCGCATGATGCGGTTCCACAGGTCGCGCGCCTCGACCGTGCGATAGACCTTGCCGCCGAAGGTCAGATCCCACGGGCCGTCGGCCTTGACCGCCGCCATGAAGGCGTCCGTCACGAGGACCGAGAGGTTGAACATGCGAAGCCGCGCGGGGTCCTTCTTGGCCTCGATGAAGGCCTCGATATCCGGGTGGTCGCAGCGCATCGTGGCCATCATCGCGCCCCGGCGGCTGCCCGCCGACATGATCGTGCGGCACATCGCGTCCCACACGTCCATGAAGCTGAGCGGGCCAGAGGCATCGGCGGCCACCCCCTTCACCTCGGCCCCGCGCGGGCGGATCGTGCTGAAATCATAGCCGATCCCGCCGCCCTGCTGCATCGTGAGCGGCGGCCTCCTTGAGCATCTGGAAGATGCCGTCCAGGCTGTCGGGGATGGTGCCCATGACGAAGCAGTTGAAGAGCGTGACCGACCGGCCCGTGCCCGCCCCCGCGGTGATCCGGCCTGCGGGCAGGTACTTGAAATCCTCAAGCGCGGCGTAGAAACGATCCTCCCACAGCGCGGGATCGTCCTCGGTCTCGGCCAGCGCGCGGGCGATGCGGCGCCAGGTATCCTCCACCGTGCCATCGACCACCGTGCCGTCCGCCTCCTTCAGGCGGTACTTCATGTCCCAGATCTGCTCGGCAATCGGGGCGGAGAATCGGGACATGTGGATAACCTTGGATTGTGGGGGATTGTGCCGAAGGCACAAGATACGCCGCTGCGGGGGACGGGTCAACTTGAAGTCCCGGCTGCGCGCGTTAACCTCTTGGTCACCGATGCAGGGGAATCATCTTGGCCGACCATGTCAACATCCTGAAGCTTTGCGTCGGGGCCGAGCGGGTCGAGGACCTGATCGACTGGCAGGACACGCACCGGCATGGATGGGCGGGCGGACGCCCGGTGCATGTGACGCGGATGTGGCCGAAGAGGGCGGAGGAGGTCCTGGCGGGCGGGTCGCTTTACTGGGTGTTCAAGGGCGTGATCCTGGCCCGCCAGCGCATCGTGGACCTGCAGGAACGGGTGGGCGGCGACGGGATCGCGCGCTGCGCGCTGATCCTCGACCCGGAGGTCATCCGGACCGAAGGCGCGCCGCGCCGCCCCTTCCAGGGCTGGCGTTATCTGGAGCCGGACGAGGCCCCGCGCGACCTGCCGAAGGGCCGCGCGCGGGAAGAGGCGCTGCCGCCGCAGCTTGCGCAGGCGCTGGCCGAGATCGGGCTGCGCTGACGGGAAGAGACGAGTTTTCGGCGAAAAATCGAAGGATCAGAAGGAATTAGGGTTTCCGGGCAGGATCGTGCCGGTGCCTTCCTCGACCCCGTTGTTGATCCAGGTGACCTGGTCACCCGCGATGCGGACGTTCCAGCAGGTCGCGGGATCCTCGCCATACTTGAAGCACATCTGGTCGCCCTCGACGGTCCAGGTGCCGGTGTAGCCGCTGCCCTTGATCGTGCCCGAGGCCTCGTAGAACTCGGTATAGGCGCCCGAGGCGGTCATGCTGCCCTGCACGGTATTGCCCGAGATGGCGGCGGTGATGGCCGCGCCGGTGGCGAGGTCCTGGGCGGCGGCGGGCGTGGCGAGGAGAAGGGCGGCGAGGGCGAGGCGAAAGGTCATGGGAACTCCGATGGATGGTGACCGGCGGGAGGTAGGGTGACGGGTCGGGTCGTCCAGCGGGATATGGAAGGCGTATGGAATGCGTATGGCTTTCGTATGTAGACCGAAAACGTCGGGAACTGTCGGCCGGTACGCTTGGATCGACCCCGGGGGTTTCACACACCCAGTCCGTCCACGGGCCGGGCGTTCTTCGCGGAAACCCTCCACCCGAGGATTTCTGGTCGCTCATCGCCCCGTGGGGTAGCTTGCCGAAAAGAAGCCGGGAGGGAGGGGAAGTCCGAGCTGCGCAACCAGACGGGCGAGTGTCGAGGCAGCCTCGCCCTGCCAGTCCGCGCCGCGCGCGGCGTAGAGGGTGGCTTGCGAGCGGTGGACGAGGCCGTCGGAGAGCATCTTGAGGTGGTTCGCCCGCAGCGTCTCACCGGTCGAGGTGATGTCGGCGATGGCCTCGGCGGTCAGGTTCTTGACGGTGCCCTCGGTCGCGCCCTGGCTGTCGACAAGCTGATAGTCGGCGATGCCCTGCTCCGTCAGGAAATCGCGCACGAGGCGGTGGTATTTGGTGGCGATGCGCAACCGGTGGCCGTGGACCGCGCGGAAGGCCGACGCGGCCGCGTCGAGGTCGTCGAGCGTGTCGACATCGATCCAGACGGCGGGAACGGCGATGATGAGGTCGGCCTGGCCGAAGCCGAGCGGCGCAAGCTCGGCCACCTGGCGGTCCCAATCCGCGAGCTTGTCGCGCACGAGGTCGGAGCCGGTGACGCCGAGATGGATGCGGCCCGCCGACAGCTCTCGCGGGATCTCGCCCGCCGAGAGGAGGACGAGGTCCACGCCCTCCATGCCGTGAACCTCTCCGGCGTATTCGCGGCCCTCGCCGGACTGGCGCATGGCGATGCCGCGCGCGCCGAACCAGTCGAAGGTCTTGTCCATCAGCCGCCCCTTGGACGGCACGCCGATCCTGAGCGTCATGGCGTGGCCCCCAGTCGGGCGACGAGGCCGGGGCGGATCACGCCGCCGACAGCCGGAATGGAGCGGCCCTGCCCCAGCACGGCGGTCAGCGCGTCGTAGCGGCCGCCCGAGGCGACGGGCGGCAGGGCGGGGTCGGCGGCGTGGAAGGAAAAGACGAAGCCGTCATAGTATTCGAGGGTGCTGCGGCCGTGGCTCGCCTCGAAGGGCAGGTCGTCGGTCGGAATGCCGAGGTCGGCCAGGGCGGCGAGGCGGTCGGCGAAGCGGTCCACCGCCGGGGCGATGGATGGCAGGTCGGTGGCGAGGCTGCGAAGGCGGGCCAGCGCCTTTGGGGCGGGGGCGGCGAGCGACAGCAGGTCGTCGAGCAGACTGGCCTGCGCCGCGGGGATGGGCGGGGTGGCCGCATCCTCGACCAGCGCGGTGGCGCGGGCGGCGATCTCGGACGGCTCGCGCAGGCCGATGACGGGACCGGCCGCCTCGATCAGCGCCTCGGGCGTGTCGGCGCGCAGCCGGTCGAGCAGGGCGGCGCGGGCCGGAGTGACGGGGGTGCGGCCCGCGAAGCGGTCGAGCAGCGCGCGGAAGCGGGCCGGGCGCCAGACATGGCGCAGCAGCGCGGCCTTGCGACGGGGCGAGGTGTCGAGGCCGCGGACAGCCGACAGGATCAGCCCCATGTCACCGGTCGCCGGGCGCAGGGCAAGCGGCGCGAGCAGGCGGGCGAAGAGGGCGAAGACCTCGGCATCGGACCGGGCGGGGTTGTCGCGGGCAAAGACCTCATACCCGACTTGCAGGTATTCGCTGGCGCGCGCCTGCACATGGTCCTGCTTGCGGAAGACCTCGCCCCTGTAGCAGTAGCGCGCCGGTTCCGCGCCATGGGCCATGTGCATCTGGACGACGGGCAGGGTGAAGTCGGGGCGCAGCATCATCTCGCCCCGGATCGGGTCGGTGGTGACATAGGCACGGGCGCGGATGTCCTCGCCGTATAGGTCGAGGAGCGCACCGGCGGGCAGCAGGATGTCGGCCTCCACCGGCTGCGCGCCGGTGGCCTGAAGGGCGGCGTAGAGGCGATCTGCCTCGGCGCGTTCGGTGGCGCGGGTCAAGATGGCGATCCCGCGAACCGGAGCGCGGAGCGCGCTAGCCCCACGGTCGTGACAGGGCGCGAAGGGCAGCGCCCGGCACGCCGGGGGGGCGAGAAGCGCCCGCCCCGGGGGGGCGGGTCGGGCGCTGCCCGTGGCCGGGGCCACGGGCGACATCATCGCCGGGACGCGCGCGGATCATGCCCCCAGCATCTCGCGCACCGCGTCCACGAGGCGCTCGCGCGGCACCTCGACCTGGGCCGGGCGGGCCTTCCATTCCTCGAGGCTCGCGCCCTCGGCGATCTTCGCGCCCAGGATCAGGTCCTTGAGGATGACGGTGCCCTTGTCGGCCTCGCTCGAGCCCTGGATGACGGCAACGGGCGAGGCGCGCTTGTCGGCGTATTTGAGCTGATTGCCGAAGTTCTTGGGGTTGCCCAGATAGACCTCGGCCCGGATGCCGGCGCGGCGGAGGTCGGCGGCCATGGCCATGTAGTCGGCCATCCGGTCACGGTCCATCACGGTCACGACGACGGGGCCTTGCGCGGCACTGCCCGCCCGGCCCTTGGCGCGCAGCGCGGCCAGCAGGCGGTCGACGCCGATGGACACGCCGGTGGCGGGAACGGACTGCCCCGTGAAGCGCTTCACGAGATCGTCGTAGCGCCCGCCGCCCGCGACCGAGCCGAATTGCCGGGGGCGTCCCTTCTCGTCGAGGATTGTGAACGTCAGTTCGGCTTCGAAGACAGGGCCGGTGTAGTAGCCGAGGCCACGGACCACGGAGGGGTCGATGACGATGCGGTCGGGGCCGTAGCCTTGGGCAGCGAGGAGCGACGCAATCTTTCGCAGTTCGTCGACACCTTCGAGTGCCGATGGCGGACGCGCGACGCATCCGAAGGTTGCGAACGTCAGTTCCAATGCCGATCGCTCGACGTTCGCGGTTGAGCATCTGCACGTAGCTCGTGTCCTGCGGTCATCGCTGGTGGCATTTCAATGATCAACTGCCGGCGTACACAGGCTCCATAGACTGCATCTGGCGCGGTCCATGAGGCCCGCGCCCTTGGTGAAGTCGCCGCTTTCGTCCTTGCGCCCTTCGCCGAGCAGAGCGCGCACGCCGGCATCGCCCAGCCGATCAATCTTGTCGATCGCCCGAAGCACGATCGCCGCGCTCATGCGCAAATTTCTCCGGATCGCTCGGGTCCAACACCCCCGCGACCTCCATCACCCCATTCAAAACCTTCCGGTTGTTCACCCGCACGATGTAGTCCCCGCGCGGGATGCCGACCTCTTCCAGCGCATCGGCCAGCATGGCGCAGATCTCGGCGTCGGCGGCGACGGTCGGGGTGCCCACCGTGTCGGCATCGCATTGGTAGAACTGGCGGAATCTCCCCGGCCCTGGCTTCTCGTTGCGCCAGACGGGGCCCATGGCGTAGCGGCGGTAGGGGCTGGGCAGGTCGTTGCGGAACTGGGCGGCGACGCGGGCGAGCGGCGCGGTCAGGTCGTAGCGGAGCGCGAGCCAGTCCTTGTCCTCCTCCTGCCAGGCGAAGACGCCCTCGTTCGGGCGGTCGACATCGGGCAGGAACTTGCCAAGCGCCTCGACCGTCTCGACGGCGCTCGTCTCCAGCGGGTCGAAGCCGTGGCGTTCGTAGACCCGCGCGATGGCGTCGAGCATGGCCTTCCGCTCGGCCACGTCGGGGCCGAAATAGTCGCGGAAGCCCTTCGGCGTCTCGGCCCTCGGCCGGCGGGCGGTCTTGTCGGCAGCCATGGCGCGCACCCCTTTTCGTCGTCGGGTGCCTTAGCCGAAGGCGGGCGGCGGGGCAAGCAAGGCGCGCCCTGCCCGGTCAGGCCAGCCTTGTGTTGCGGGGCCAGACCCGATGTGCCACGCTGCGACCAGGGGCTTGCGCATAGACCTTTTGTGGAACCTGCCGCGATGGATACCGCTAGGCCGATGGACCGGCGCAGGCCGGGCGGAGACGTGATGTCGGAGAGACCGACCTGGGTTCCTTTGACCGCGATGATGGTCGCATGGGACATCATCCTCATGCGGGCAGCACTGGGAGCCCAGGCATGACCCAGGCGATCGAGGAACGGATCGCGCATCTGCAACGCATGGTGGACGAGTTGTCCGACGTCGTGGCCAGGCAGGCGGGCGAGATCGAGCGCCTGCACCGCCGCGTCGGCCTGTTGATGGAGCGCGAGGCCGAACGCGAGGCAGAGGGCGGGGGCATTCCGCTGGCAGACCAGCGCCCCCCGCATTGGTGAGAAACCTGTCCGCCCAATGACCCGGCGCGGTTGAGAAGGCCGGATCAGATCGGGCCCGGAGGGTTCGAGGCAAGAGCCTGACTTATCCGAACCTTGTCGCTCGTCAGGCCAGGGCGATACTCCCGCAAAGGTTGAAGAATTGTATACGCTGCCGACACCCCAAGGCTGCGGAAATGGCCTGGGCCGCGAATCACAAGGCTGGGGGCCGAGCGGCCTTCCGGGCGGGAAAAACCGTCGTGAGCGTCAGAGAAAGTGACGATTATGTGACATTCCGGCGCAGCTCTTCCGCCAGCGCGTAAAGCGGGGCAAGCTGTGCCTGGTCCATCTCGGTCACGCCTTCGGACAATGCATGCAGCTTGTTCATCACGTCTTCGCCAAGCGCACGTTCCTCGGCATTGATGGGTCGGGTCGCATGGGTGAAGAACCCGATGGACCGTGTCGTGCTGTCGCCAACCGACACGATCAGGCCATGAACAAGCCCATATGCCTTGGCACGTTCCAAGACGCCAGCGCTGTCCTGCGCCTCGAGCGATGCCCAGTCACAGGTCCCAAAATGGCTCATGCCCCAGAGCAGCGTCGGATCCGAGAACAGAAGTCCGTTCTTGGCGTAGTAAAGTACCCATTCCTCAGGATAAGTCTGGTACATGAGGGTAGGATGATTGAAGCGAATGCGAAGCCCGACGGCAAACCGCCAGTCACTTTGTGCAACCAAGCGTTGCAATTCAAGGTTTATCTTCGCCGCCAAAGTCATGTAGAAGCAACCATGTTGAGTCAGCACCGGCGGAAAACAGGGGCTACTGGCCACTTTGCACACACGCACTGTCGTAGGGATACGTTGGAAAGGGCTTCCTGTCCATCATGAGACTTGCCGAGTGCAAAGACGTCTTTGGCGCCGTTGCGCCAGCAGGGCACTATGTTGCCCTGCGCTTGGGCTTCATATCGCCTGAGGAAGAGATCAATACCTTTGCCCCCGACTGGATCGATCACTACACGGCAAACGGCCTTGCGCTTTACGATCCGCTGATGCGGTGGGTCTATTCCTCGAGCGGCTCCATCCGGTGGAGCGCGCTTGACCTGCCCGACCCGATGGGGGTGCTCAGCGCCTATGCCCGCTATGGCATGCCCTTTGGCGCGGTCGTCTGCGTCACGGCCGATGAAGAACGGCCCCGGCGGACCTTCGGCTATTTCGCCCGCGAAGACCGCGAATTGACATCGGGCGAGATCAACGAGCTTGAGGCGACACTTCGGGCCGTGCATTTCCACGAGGCCGAAGAGGAAGAGGGCCTGACCCGCGCCCAGACCGAAGCGCTGCGGCTGCTGTCGCGGGGGATGCGGCTGAAAGAGATTGCACATGCCTTGGGCATTTCGGAAAGTGCGGTGAAGGCCAGGCTGAAAAGCGCCATGGCCCGAATGGACGCTCGCACCCCCGTCCAGGCCGCGTCGATCGCGTCGCACCGGGGGTTGCTCAGGTAACGCCCGCTGGCACAAGGCACCCGGATGGACATCGTCGACCTTTCCACGGTGCCAGGGACAACCGAGAACTTCGAAGGGTTCATCGACCAGCTGTGTCGGCGGCTGGGTGTCGAATACGGCTCCTACGGAACGGTCAATCCGGTGACCGGCGTGGCGCAGGGCTATGCGACCTACAAGCCCGAGTGGAAGCGCTTCTATGTCGAGAACAACATGCAGGCGGTGGACCCGACGATCCATCGCGCGGCGCTGAGCGTGGCCCCGGTCGACTGGTCGCGGTTCCAGCGCGACCAGCAGTTCGACCAGATGTTCCGCACGGCGCAGGACTTCGGCATCACCACACAGGGCATCACGGTTCCGATCCGGGGGGCCTATGGCGACCGTGGACTGCTGAGCGTCACGGCGGCGATTCCCGAGCCCGAATGGCGCAAGCTGAGCCGCGAGATCATCGGCGAGCTGCAGGTGGCCGCCGTTCACCTCCACGATGCCGCGATGCGCGCGGGCATGCTGATCGGCCCGCTTTCTCGTCCGCAGCTATCGATTCGCGAACGCGAAGTGCTGCAATGGGTGGCAGCGGGAAAAAGCCAACAAGATGTAGGGGATATACTCAGTATTTCGAGTAGAACCGTAGAGATTCACCTACGATCTGCGCGCGAAAAAATGGGCGCTCTTACAACCGCGCAGGCCGTCGGACGGGCGATTGGCCTCGGAATCATCTATCCGCGCTGAAAATAACGCTAATTGTGGCCAAATAAGGGATAACCCTTATGGCGCTCTCCCTTCGGTTGCTTCACCATTGTTGCACAGGTGAATAAACTGGGGGCCAGAATGATCTACGTTGTCGATTCACTTAACAATCATCTTCACATGCACATCATCGAAGACATGTTCCGGTTGCGGAAACGTGTCTTTCATGATCGCCTGGGATGGGAAGTCGACGTAAAGGACGGAAAGGAGATCGACATGTTCGATCATCTCGATCCGGCCTACATCATCAGCGTGGACGATGACGGACATGTCGTGGGCTGTGTGCGCCAGCTTCAGACGACAGGTCCGCACATGCTGTCGGATGTCTTCTCGTCGATCCTCGACGGCGAGCCGCCGGTGCGGTCGTCGCGCGTGTGGGAAGCGACCCGGTTCTGCGTGGACACGCAGCGCCTGTCGATGGGCGGACGCGGCAAGAACAGCATCTCCTACGTGACAAGCGAGGTGATGATCGGGGCGCTGGAATACGCCATGTCGGCAGGGGTGACGGATGCCATCGCGGTGATCGACCCGGTGATGAACCGCGTCCTGCACCGGTCGGGCAACGGGCCCTATGACTATCTCGGGTCGCCCAAGCCGATGGGGAAGGTCGTGGCGATGGCCGGGCTGATCGACTGCTCGGAAGAGCGGGTGCAGCGCATCCGCGACTTCTCGGGCATCCATCACGATGTCTTCGCGCCCGAGCCTGCCTACCTCATGGCCGCCGAATAAGCCCGACGCACCCCGCGCGAGCAGCGCGTGCCGGTTCCGGAGAGTTTCCGGAACCGGCCTTCCTGCGTTCTAGAGGTCTTCGACGAAGGCGATCCCCGACATCGCGCGCAACGCGCCCTTGACCTGTGGCGTGACCGGCCAGGTGTTCGGCAAGGCAAGGTCCACCTCACGCCCCCGCTCGTCCGGCACGCAGATCAGCACCTGGCCCCGCGCCCGTCCTCCCTCGGCGGCAAGCCGTGTCAGCAGGCCCGCGACCGAGGCGACGGCTTCGGCCCGGTTCAGGTGGATGCGCAGCCCGGTCGCCCCGGCCTCGGCCGCAACCGCGTCGATGGGCTGGACCGCGCGGGCCAGCAGCTTCAGCGTCTCGCCCTCCAGCGTCGCCTCGACCGTGACAACCACGTTGCGCCCGGTGTCGAGGTGGTCGCGCGCCGCCTCCAGCACGTCGGAGAAGACCGTCACCTCGTAAAGCCCCGTCGGGTCGGACATCTGCACGAAGGCAAAGCGGTTGCCCCGCGCCGACTTCCGCTCCTGCCGCGAGGCGACGGACCCGGCAAGCTTGCCGACCAGCGGCCCCCGCTCGGCCGCAGCGGCAAGTTCGGCGAGCGTCATCACCTTCATGCGCTTGAGCGGGCCCATGTAGTCGTCGAGCGGGTGGCCCGACAGGTAGAACCCGATCGCCTGATGCTCCTGCGCCAGCCGCTCGGCCGGAAGCCAGTCGTCGCGGTTGGGAAGGCGCGGTTCGGGAATATCCGCCCCCGCTTCGCCGAACAGCGAGACCTGCGAGGACGCGCGCGCCTCGTGCAAGGCGGCGGAATAAGCCACCAGCGGATCGAGCGCGTCGAACACCCGCGCCCGGTTGCCGTCCAGAACATCGAACGCGCCCGCGCGCGCGAGCATTTCCAGCGGCCGCTTGCCGACGCGCTTCAGGTCCACCCGCCGGGCCACGTCGAAGAGGCTGACGAAGGGCCGGTCGCCCCGCGCGGCCACGATGGCGCGCATCGCCTCGACGCCCACGTTCTTCAGCGCGCCGAGCGCATAGACCACCTTGCCGTCCTTCACGCTGAAGGTCGCCTGCGAAGCGTTGATGCAGGGTGCGACGATGCCGATGCCCAGGCCCCGGCGCACCTCTTCGGCGTAGCCCGCCAGCTTGTCGGTCAGGTGGATGTCGCAGTTCATCACCGCGGCCATGAACTCGACCGGGTGGTTCGCCTTGAGCCAGGCGGTCTGGTAGCTGACCACGGCATAGGCCGCGGCGTGGGACTTGTTGAAGCCGTAGTTGGCAAATTTCTCCAGCAGGTCGAAGACCTCGCCCGCCTTCTCCTTGCTCACGCCGTTCTTCATCGCGCCCTCGATGAACTTCGGACGCTCCTTGGCCATCTCCTCGGGGATCTTCTTGCCCATCGCGCGGCGCAAGAGGTCGGCCCCGCCAAGGCTGTAGCCCGCCATGACCTGCGCGATCTCCATCACCTGTTCCTGGTAGACGATGATTCCCTGCGTTTCCTTCAGGATGTGGTCGATCGAGGGGTGGATCGATTCCAGCGTCGCGCAGCCCGTTCTTCACCTCGCAATAGACCGGGATGTTCTCCATCGGGCCGGGACGGTAGAGCGCCACCAGCGCCACGATATCCTCGATGCAGGTTGGCTTCATGCGCCGCAGCGCATCCATCATGCCCGAGCTTTCCACCTGGAAGACGGCGACGGTCTTGGCGGCGGCGTAAAGCTCGTAGGACTTCGGATCGTCCAGCGGGATCATCGCGATGTCGATCTCGATCCCGCGCTCCTTCAAGAGGTCGAGCGCGTTCTGGATGACCGTCAGCGTCTTCAGCCCCAGGAAGTCGAACTTCACCAGCCCCGCCGCCTCGACCCATTTCATGTTGAACTGGGTGGCCGGCATGTCCGAGCGCGGGTCCTGATACAGCGGCACCAGCTCGTCCAGCGGCCGGTCGCCGATCACCACCCCTGCCGCATGGGTCGAGGCGTTGCGCAACAGCCCCTCGATCTGCGCGCCGTAGTCCAGCAGACGCGCCACGACCTCTTCCTTCGCCGCCTCGCGCAGGCGCGGCTCGTCGGCCAGCGCCTTGGTGATCGAGACGGGCTTCACCCCCTCCAGCGGGATCAGCTTGGACAGACGGTCCACCTGCCCGTAGGGCATCTGAAGCACGCGCCCCACGTCGCGCACCGCCGCCTTCGACAGAAGCGCGCCGAAGGTGATGATCTGGCCCACCTTGTCGCGGCCGTAGCGGTTCTGGACGTAGGTGATGACCTCTTCCCGCCGGTCCATGCAGAAGTCGATGTCGAAGTCCGGCATCGACACGCGCTCGGGGTTCAGGAAGCGCTCGAACAGCAGGTTGTAGCGCAGCGGGTCGAGGTCGGTGATCGTCAGCGCATAGGCCACAAGGCTGCCCGCGCCCGATCCGCGCCCCGGCCCCACGGGAATGTTCTGCGCCTTGGCCCATTTGATGAAGTCGGCCACGATCAGGAAGTAGCCGGGAAAGCCCATCTGCTCGATGATCTGAAGCTCGAAGGCGAGGCGCTTTTCGTACTCCTCGACCGTGGCCGCATGGGGGATGACGGCGAGCCGGTCCTTCAGGCCGTCCCAGGACTGGCGGCGCAGTTCCTCGACCTCGTCATCGGCGAAGCGCGGCAGGATCGGCTTGCGCTTGGCCGCCGCATAGGCGCAGCGGCGGGCGATCTCGACCGTGTTCTCCAGCGCCTCGGGAAGGTCGGCGAACAGCGCGCACATCTCCGCCTCGGACTTGAAGTAGTGCTGCGGCGTCAGGCGGCGGCGGGGCGCCTGCTGGTCGACATAGGCGCCCTCGGCGATGCAGATCAGCGCGTCATGCGCCTCGAACATCTCGGTCTTGGGGAAATAGACGTCGTTGGTGGCGACCAGCGGCAGGCCCATCTCATAGGCCATCTCGACGAAGCCGCGCTCGGTCAGCCGCTCGGCCTCGGTCGGCTGGCCGCCCTCGCCGGGGTGGCGCTGCAATTCGACGTAGAGGCGGTCGGGATAGATCGCGGCAAGCCGCTCCATCAGCGCGCGCGCCTTCGGGCCTTGCCCTGCCTGCAACGCGCGCCCCACCGGACCCTCGGGCCCGCCGGTCAGGCAGATCAGGCCATCGGAGTGGCGCGCCAGCTCCTCCATCGTCACCTGCGGAAGCTGCCCGCCCTTGTCGAGGTAGAGGCAGGAGTTCAGCTTCATCAGGTTCATGTAGCCCGCCTCGTCCTGCGCCAGCAGAACGACCGGGGCCGCGGGGCGCGCCTTCTCGCCCGGCGCGGCCGGGTCGAAGGCGACCGAGACCTGGCAACCCAGGATCGGCTGCACGCCCGCGCCCTGCGCGGTGACCGAGAACTCCAGCGCCGCGAACATGTTGTTGGTGTCGGTCACGGCGACGGCAGGCATGCCTTGCGCGGCGCAGAGGCCCACCAGCTTCTTCACCGGCACCGCCCCTTCGAGCAGCGAGTGTTCGGTATGGACGCGCAGATGGATGAATCGAGGAGAGTTTGTCATGGGGCGCAGCCTAACGACCATGCAGGGGCCCGCAAGGGCTGCCTCGTCTTTCGGCAAAAGGCGAAAGTGCTATCTGGAAAGCCGGAAAGGTTCCGCTTGCCTTGCGAAAGGGGGCGGGGCTTGATGAGGTCAGGGGAAACGGGGGCGCGGGCCCTGCCTTACGCCGCATCGGGCGGGTCCGCAACAGCCCCGGACGGGGAGAAGGCGGCAGGCTTTCACATGGGTGAGATCGCGTTTCTGCTCAACGGGACGCCGGTGCGCGTGGCGGGGGAACCGCCGACGCGGACGCTGCTCGACTGGCTGCGCGAGGCGCGCGGCCTGACGGGCACGAAAGAGGGCTGCAACGAGGGCGATTGCGGCGCCTGCACCGTGATGGTCACGGATGCCGACGGCGCGCGCGCGCTGAACGCCTGCATCCTGTTCCTGCCGCAGCTGCACGGCAAGGCGGTGCGCACGGTCGAAGGGATCGCGGCCCCCGACGGGCGGCTGCACCCGGTGCAGCAGGCGATGATCGACCATCACGGCATCGCAATGCGGCTTCTGCACGCCGGGCTTCATCGTCTCGATGGCGGCCGGTCACCTGAACGGGCGGCGCGACCATGACGACGTGCTGGCGGGGAACCTCTGCCGCTGCACCGGTTATGCGCCGATCGTGCGCGCGGCGCAGGCGGTGGAAGACGCGCCGGTGCCCGACTGGATGAGCGGAGCCTGGTTTCTTCTTGGACCAAATATCCTCGGGGGTCCGGGGGCAGACGGCCCCCGGCGCGTTCCAGCCGCAGACCGCCGATGAACTGGCGCGATGGTACGCAGACAACCCCGAGGCCACGCTGATCGCCGGGGCCACCGATGTGGGCCTCTGGGTGACGAAGGAACTGCGCGATCTTGTCGCCCGGTGGCCTTCCTGTCCGGCATCGCGGAGCTGAAGCGCATCGAGGTGCAGGGCGACCGGCTGCGCATCGGCGCGGGCGTGACCGTCGAGGACCTGCGCGCCGCGATGGCGGCCGCGCCACCCCGATCTTCGCCGAACTGCTGCGCCGCTATGCGAGCCTCCAGATCCGCAACGCGGCGACCATCGGCGGCAATATCGCCAACGGCTCGCCCATCGGCGACGGCCCGCCCGCGCTGATCGCGCTCGGCGCCACGCTGCACCTGCGCAAGGGCGACGCGCGGCGCGACATGCCGCTGGAGGCGTTCTTCCTCGACTACCGCAAGCAGGACCGCCGCCCGGGCGAATTCGTGGAGGCGGTGACCATCCCGGCCAGCGCGCCCGCGCTGCGCTGCTACAAGCTGTCCAAGCGCTTCGACCAGGACATCTCGGCGGTCTGCGGCTGCTTCAACGTGACGCTGGAGGGCGGCGTGGTTCGCGAGGCGCGGATCGCCTTCGGCGGCATGGCGGGCATCCCGAAGCGCGCGGCGGCGGTGGAGGCGGCGCTTCTGGGCCAGAGGCTGACGCCCGAGGTGGCGGTCGCCGCTGAAACCCGTCTTCGCGCAGGATTTCACGCCGCTCACCGACATGCGCGCGAGCGCCGCCTACCGGCTGGAGGCGGCGGCGAACATGCTGGTGCGCTACGCGCATGAGCTTGGCGGGACGGCCACGGATGTGCTGGAGGTGCGGGCATGAGCATGGGCAAGCCCCTGCCGCATGACGCGGCCCCGCTGCATGTCACCGGGACGGCGCGCTATGTCGACGACATCCCCGCGCCCGCGGGCGCGCTGCACCTGGCCTTCGGCCTGTCCACGGTCGCGCATGGGCGGATCGTCGTCGATGGACCTCGTCGGCGGTGCGCGCCGCGCCGGGGGTGGTCGCGGTGCTCTCCGCTGACGACCTGCCCGAGATGCCCGACTGCTCGCCGTCCACCCATGACGAGCCGCTGCTGGCGGTGGGCACGGTGCACTACGTCGGCCAGCCGCTGTTCCTCGTGGTGGCCGAAAGCCATCTCGCCGCGCGCAAGGCGGCGCGGCTGGGCAAGGTTGCACTACGAGGAACGGCCCGCGCTGCTGACGGTCGACGAGGCGCTGGCGGCGAACAGCCGCTTCGAGGCCGGGCCGGTCGTCTGGGCGCGCGGCGATGCGGCGGCGGCGATCGCCGGGGCGGCACATGTCGTCGAAGGCCGGATGGAGGTGGGCGGGCAGGAGCACTTCTACCTCGAGGGGCAGGTCGCGATGGCGGTGCCGCTGGAGGGCGGCGACATGCTCGTCCACTCCTCGACCCAGCACCCGACCGAGATCCAGCACAAGGTCGCCCATGCGCTGCACCTGCCGATGAGCGCGGTGCGCGTCGAGGTGCGCCGGATGGGCGGCGGCTTCGGCGGCAAGGAGAGCCAGGGCAACGCGCTGGCCATCGCCTGCGCGCTGGCCGCGCGCGCCACGGGGCGGCCCGCGCGGATGCGCTACGACCGCGACGACGACATGGTGATCACCGGCAAGCGCCATGACCTTGCGATCCTCTACCGCGCCGGGTTCGACGACGAGGGCCGGCTCGTCGGGCGTGGAGTTCACCCACCTCATGCGCTGCGGCTGGTCGCAGGACCTGTCGCTGCCGGTGGCCGACCGCGCGATGCTGCATGCCGACAACGCCTATTTCCTGCCCGCCGTGCGGATCGAGAGCCACCGGCTGAAGACCAACACGCAGTCGGCCACGGCCTTCCGCGGCTTCGGCGGGCCGCAGGGGATGGTCGGGATCGAGCGGGTGATGGACCACATCGCGCTCACGCTTGGGCCGCGACCCGCTGGAGGTGCGGCGCGTCAATTTCTATCGCGCCGCAGCGGAGAGGCCGGGGGGCCGTCTGCCCCCCGGACCCCCGAGGATATTTCCGAACGGAAGAAGCCAGGTGCGCCGGTCGTGTCGGACGAGGTGGACCTGACATCGCGCGGGGCGAGCGATCTGGCGGATGGTGGCGGGCGGCCCATGGTGCCGCCGGGCGTGCAGACCACGCATTACCACATGCCGGTCGAGGATTTCATCGGGCATGAGCTGGTGGCGGCGCTGGAAACCTCGTCGGACTACCGCGCGCGGCGGGCGGCGATCGCGGCGTGGAACACAGGCCAGCCCGGTGCTGAAGCGCGGCATCGCGCTGACACCGGTGAAGTTCGGCATCTCCTTCACGCTGACCTGGCTGAACCAGGCAGGTGCGCTGGTGCATGTCTACCAGGACGGCTCGGTGCGGATGAACCATGGCGGGACCGAGATGGGACAGGGGCTGTTCCAGAAGGTCGCGCAGGTGGCGGCGGGCGTCTTCGGGCTGGAGGCGGAGGCGGTGAAGATCACCGCGACCGACACGGCGCTGGTGCCCAACACCTCGGCCACCGCCGCCTCGTCGGGCGCGGACCTGAACGGCATGGCGGTGCGCGCCGCGTGCGAGACGATCCGGGGCCGGATGGCGGAATTCCTGGCCGAGCGGCATCAGGCCAAGGCGGGCGACGTGCGCTTCGAGGACGGCCGCGTGCGGGTGGCCGGGGCGGACTATGCCTTTGCCGAGGTGGCGGCCATGGCCTATCAGGCGCGCGTCTCGCTCTCCTCCACCGGCTACTACCGCACGCCCAAGATCGTCTGGGACCGGGTGAAGGGCGAGGGGCGGCCCTTCTTCTACTTCGCCTATGGCGCGGCGGTGACGGAGGTGGTGATCGACACGCTGACGGGCGAGAACCGCATCCTGCGCACCGACATCCTGCACGACACCGGCACCAGCCTGAACCCCGCCATCGACATCGGCCAGATCGAGGGGGCCTACGTGCAGGGCGCGGGCTGGCTGACGACCGAGGAACTGGTCTGGGACGGCAAGGGGCGGCTGCGCACCCACGCGCCCTCCACCTACAAGATCCCCGCCTGTTCCGACCGCCCGCCCGTGTTCAACGTGGCGCTCTGGGGACGGGACAACCGCGAGGAGACGGTGGGCAAGTCCAAGGCCGTGGGCGAGCCGCCCTTCATGCTGGGCATCTCGGCGCTGATGGCGCTGTCGGATGCGGTGGCGGCCTGCGGCGACGGCTCGGTCTATCCGGCGCTCGACGCGCCCGCGACGGCGGAGCGGGTGCTGATGGCCGTGAAGCGGCAGCGCGGCGATGTTTGACCTGGGCGCCCTTCGCGACGCAGTGGCGGCGCAGGGTCGCGTGGCGCGGATCGTCGTTGCCGTCGGTCGACGGGTCGGCCCCGCGCGAGGTGGGGGCGGCGATGCTCGTCTGGGATGGCGGCGCCTCGGGGACCATCGGCGGCGGCGCGCTGGAATGGGAGGCGATGGCGCGGGCGCGGGACCTGCTGGCCTCGGGCGCGGCGCTGCGGTTCGAGCGCGTGCCGCTGGGCCCGGCGCTGGGGCAGTGCTGCGGCGGGTCGGTGGGGCTGCTGACGGAGGTCTATGACGCGGCGCGCCTGCCTGCGGGCGAGGTCGTGGCGCGGGCCGTCGACGGGCGGGCGATGCCGCTGGCGGTGAAGCGGCTTCTGGACCGGGCGCGGGGGCGGGGCGAGGCGCCTGCCCCGCAACTGGTGCAGGGCTGGATGGTGGAGCCGGTGGCGGGGCCCGATCGGCAGCTCTGGGTCTGGGGGGCCGGGCATGTGGGCCGCGCGCTGGTCGCGGTATTGGCGCCGCTGCCCGGCGTGGCGATCACCTGGGTCGACGTGGCGGCGGACCGCTTTCCGGCTGACGGTGCCCGCCGGCGTCACGGTCCTGCCCGCCGCCGACCCGGCGCGACTGGCGGATCATGCGCCGCCTGACGCCGAGCACTTGGTGCTGACCTTTTCGCATGCGCTGGACCTGGAACTGTGCCACCGCCTGCTGGGCCATGGCTTCGCCCGGCTTGGCCTGATCGGCTCGGCCACCAAATGGGCGCGCTTCCGGTCGCGGCTGGCGGCGCTTGGACATGCCCCCGCAGAGATCGCGCGGATCGACTGCCCGATCGGCGACCCCACGCTTGGCAAGCATCCGCAGGCCATCGCGGTGGGTGTCGCGGCGGAGCTTCTGAGACGGCCAACCACAATCGCGTCACCACGGGAGAACGCGGGATGACAGGGACAGGGGATGTGCTGCTGACCGTGGAGGGGCTGACCAAGGCCTATCCCGGCGTGGTGGCGAACAGCGATGTGTCGTTTTCCGTAGGCGTGGGCGAGGTCCATGCGCTTCTGGGCGAGAACGGCGCGGGCAAGTCGACGCTGGTCAAGATGATCTACGGCCTCGTCAAGCCTGACAGCGGGCGCATGACCCTGCGCGGCGTGGCCTACGCCCCGCCGAAACCCAGCGTGGCGCGCAGTCAGGGCGTGGCCATGGTGTTCCAGCATTTCAGCCTGTTCGAGGCGCTGAATGTCGCCGAGAACGTGGCGCTCGGCATGGAGAACCCGCCGAAGATGGGCGAACTGGCGCAGCGCATCCGGCAGGTGAGCGAGGAGTACGGCCTGCCGCTCGACCCCGACCGGCTGGTGGGCGACCTCAGCGCGGGCGAGCGGCAGAGGGTGGAGATCATCCGCTGCCTGTTGCAGGACCCGAAGCTTCTGATCATGGACGAACCCACCAGCGTGCTGACCCCGCAGGAGGTGGAGATCCTGTTCCAGACGCTGCGGCAGTTGTCGTCGGAAGGCACGGCGATCCTCTACATCAGTCACAAGCTGGAAGAGATCCGGGCGCTGTGCGATGCGGCGACGATCCTGCGGCGGGGCAAGGTGGTGGCCACCTGCACCCCGCGCGAGAAATCGGCGCGCGAACTGGCCGAGATGATGGTGGGCGAGACGCTGACCCCGCCCGCGCGCAGCGAGAAGCCAAAGGGCGCCGTGGCGCTGGAGGTCACGAAGCTGTCCGTCCGCTCGCCCAACCCCTTCGGCACGGCGCTGAAGGAGGTGAGCTTTGCGGTGCAGAAGGGCGAGATCCTGGGCATTGCGGGCGTGGCGGGCAACGGGCAGGACGAGCTTCTGCTGGCGCTGTCGGGTGAATTGCGGACCACGAAGGACGCGGTGAAGATCGACGGGGTGGGTTTTGGCGACGTGGGGCCGAACGAGCGGCGCAAGGTCGGCCTTGTGGCGGCACCCGAGGAGCGGCTGGGACACGCGGCGGCCCCGGACATGAGCCTGACCGAGAACGCGCTTCTGTCGGGGGCGATCCGCAAGGGGCTGGTGCGGAACGGATTCATCGACTGGGCGGCGACGCGCGACTTCGCCGAGCGGATCGTCAAGGCCTATGACGTGCGCACGCCAGGCATCTGGGTGGCCGCGCGGGCGCTGTCGGGGGGGAACCTCCAGAAATTCGTGGTGGGGCGCGAGTTGAGCCAGAGCCCCGGCGTGGTGGTGGTGAACCAGCCGACCTGGGGGGTGGACGCCTCGGCGGCGGCGGCGATCCGGCAGGCGCTGATCGACCGGGCGGCGGAAGGGGCGGCGGTGGTCGTCATCAGCCAGGACCTCGACGAGCTTCTGGAGATCGCCGACCGCTTCGCGGCGCTGAACGGCGGGCGGCTCAGCGCGCCGCGCCCGACGCAGGGCCTGACGGTGGACGAGATCGGCCTGATGATGGGCGGCGCGCACGGGATGGAGGTGGCGCATGTTCACGCTTGAAAAGCGCCCCAACCCCAGCCGGTTCTGGACGGCAGCGACCCCGGTTCTTGCGGTGATCCTGACGATGATCGCGGGCGGCATCATGTTCGCGATTCTGGGCAAGAACCCGGTCGAGGCGATCCGCACGATCTTCTGGGACCCGCTGTTCCACCCCGATTTCGCGAGCTACTCGCGGCCCCAGTTGCTGGTAAAGGCGGGGCCGCTGATCCTGATCGCCATCGGTCTGTCGCTGGGGTTCCGGGCGGGCATCTGGAACATCGGGGCCGAGGGGCAATACATCCTCGGCGCGATCTTCGGCGCGGGGGTGGGCCTTGCCTTCTACCCCGCCGAGCATTGGTTCATCTTTCCGCTGATGGTGCTGGCCGGGGCCTTCGGCGGCTGGCTTTGGGCGATGATCCCGGCGATCCTGCGCACGCGCTTTCGCACGAACGAGATCCTCGTCTCGCTGCTGCTGGTCTATGTGGCGCAGTCGATCCTGTCGTCGATGGCGCTTGGACTGCTGCGCAACCCCGAGGGCGGGGGCTTTCCCGGCTCGCGCAACCTCAGCCAGTGGCCCGCAGCGGCCAACCTGGAGCTGGTTCCCGGAACGGGCATGCACTGGGGCGTGGTGGCAGCCTTCATCGCGGTGATCGCGTCCTATATCCTGCTGCAACGCCACATCCTCGGCTTCCAGATCCGGCTGGCCGGAGAGGCCCCGAAGGCGGCGCGCTTTGCGGGGGTGGCCCCGAACCGGCTGGTCGTGTTGTGCCTTGGCATCTCGGGCGCGCTCGCAGGGCTTGCGGGGATGTTCGAGGTCAGCGGGCCGGCGGGGCAGATCAGCATCGACTTCGCCTCGGGCTACGGCTTCACGGCGATCATCGTGGCCTTCCTCGGGCGGCTCAACCCTATCGGCATCCTGCTGGCCGGGCTTCTCATGGCGCTGACATACATCGGCGGCGAGCTTGCGCAGTTCATGCTGGGGCTGCCCTCGGCCGCGATCCAGGCCTTCCAGGGGATGCTGCTGTTCTTCCTGCTGGCCGTCGACATGCTGTCGAATTACCGCATCCGGCTGACATTGGGCGCATCATCGGTAAAGGAACGCTGAATGGAACTTGCTACGCTGGGGCTGTTCGCCGCCGCCCTGTTCGTCAACGCGGGCTCGCCCGGGCCAAGCATCGCGGCGCTGGTGGCGCGGGTGATCAGCCACGGCCTGGGCAGTGTGCTGCCCTTCCTGCTGGCGATGTGGATCGGCGAGGTCATCTGGCTGGTCGCGGCCGTTCTGGGTCTGGGCTTCCTGGCGCAGAGCTTCGCCACCGTCTTCGTCGTGATCAAATTCGCGGGCGTAGGATATCTGCTGTTCCTGGCCTGGAAGATGTGGACCGCGCCGGTGCGGATCGAGGATGGCACCCTGCCCGAGGCGGGCGGCGCGGTTCGGCTGTTCCTGACGGGCTTCGCGCTGACGATCGGCAATCCGAAGATCATGGTGTTCTACATGGCGCTGCTGCCCTCGCTGATCGACATTGACGCGATCACGGCCCTGGGGCTGGCCGAACTCGTCCTGGTCGCGTTCGCGGTGATGATGACGGTCGATCTGGCCTGGGCCTTCGGCGCCTCATGGGCGAGACGGTGGTTGAAAAGCCCGCGTGCCGTCCGCATCGCGAACCGCTCGAGCGCCGCCGCAATGGGTGGTGCCGCGCTTGTCATCGCAACACGGTAGGGGGCAAGTCATGGAGATGTTCGGGGGCATCAACCCGGCGGTGCTGATCGCCTCGCTGATGGTGGCGGCGGTGCCGATCATGCTGGCGGCCATCGGAGAGCTGGTGGTCGAGAAGGCGGGCGTGCTGAACCTGGGCGTCGAGGGGATGATGATCATCGGCGCGGTCTGCGGCTTTGTCGCGGCGGTCGAGACCGGAAGTCCGGTGATGGGCTTCGTGGGCGGGGCACTGGCAGGGTCGGCGCTGTCGCTGATCTTCGCCTTCCTCACGCAGGTCCTGCTGGCGAACCAGGTCGCGACGGGGCTGGCGCTTGACGCTGTTCGGGCTGGGCCTGTCGTCGCTGATCGGGCAGGGCTATGTGGGCATCAAGCCACCCGCCACCGGCACCGTGCCTTTCGGGCCGCTCTCCGACATTCCGGTGCTGGGCACGATCCTGTTCGACCACGATCCGATGGTCTACATCTCGATCCTCATCGTCGCCGCCGTCTGGGCCGTGCTGCGCTATACCCGCACCGGCCTGATCCTGCGCGCGGTGGGCGAGAACCACGATGCCGCCCATGCGCTTGGCTACAAGGTGCAGCGCATCCGCCTGCTCGCGATCCTGTTCGGCGGCGCGATGGCGGGGCTGGGCGGGGCCTATGTCAGCCTTGTCCGCGTGCCGCAATGGACCGACGGGATCACGGCGGGCGCAGGCTGGATCGCGCTGGCCATCGTCGTCTTTGCCAGCTGGAAACCCTGGCGCGTCCTGCTGGGTGCCTATCTTTTTGGCGGAATCACGGTGCTTCAGCTTAACCTGCAAGCGGCCGGGGCGGCGATTCCGGTCGAGTACTTGTCGATGTCCCCCTACCTGATAACCATCCTCGTGCTGGTCATCATGTCGGCGGACCGGGGCCGCGCCGCGCTGAGTGCGCCGGCCGCCCTGGGAAAGAACTTCCATGCCTCGCGCTGAGGCGTGCAATCAAGGCCGGGTTCGCCGGCACCAACTGGGAGAATACGAATGAAACGCAGAACGCTTCTTGCCACCGCCGCCCTGGGTCTGGGCCTGTCCGTGGCCGGTGCCGCGATGGCGCAGGACAAGACCAAGGCCTGCTTCGTCTATGTCGGCCCCATCGGCGATGGCGGCTGGACCTACCAGCATCATCAGGGCCTGCTGGCCGTGCAGGCCGAGTTCGGCGACAAGGTGGAGACCGCCTATCAGGAGAATGTGCCGGAAGGCGCGGATGCCGAGCGCGTGCTGACGCAGATGGCGCTGTCGGGCTGCGACATCATCTTCACCACCTCGTTCGGCTACATGGACGCGACCAACGCGGTCGCCGCCAAGTTCCCCGACGTGAAGTTCGAGCATGCGACCGGCTACAAGCGCGAGCATCCGAACGTCTCGACCTACAACGCCCGCTTCTACGAGGGCCGCGCGATCCAGGGGCATATCGCGGGCAAGATGACCAAGTCGAACAAGATCGGCTACATCGCCTCCTTCCCGATCCCCGAGGTCATCATGGGGATCAACAGCTACTTACCTGCACGCCAAGAAGGTGAACCCGGATGTCGAGCTCAGCATCGTCTGGGCCTACACCTGGTTCGACCCGGCGAAAGAGGCCGATGCCGCCAAGGCGCTGATCGAGCAGGGCGTGGATGTGATCGCAAGCGCACACCAACTCGACCGCGCCGCTGGCCGAGGCCGCCAAGACGCCGGGCGTGATCGGCTTTGGTCAGGCGTCGGACATGGCCGAATACAAGCCCAGCCCGCGCGTGTCCTCGATCATCGACAACTGGGCGCCCTATTACATCAAGCGCGTCGGCGCGGTCATCGACGGCACCTGGGCGCAGGCGGACGCCTGGGAGGGGATCTCGGGCGGCGAAGTGCGAGATCGGCGAGATCACCGAGGCGGTTCCGGCCGAACTCAAGGCCGAGGCCGAAGCGATGCGCGACGCAATCGCGGCGGGCACCTATCATCCCTTCACCGGCCCGATCAACAAGCAGGACGGCACGGCCTGGCTGGCCGAGGGCCAGACCGCCCCGGACGGAGACCTGCTGGGCATGAACTTCTATGTCGAGGGCATCTCGGGCGACATTCCGAAGTAAGGCGCGTCAGACGACCACAGCGGGGCCCGGCCAGGATGCCGGGCCTTTGCATGTCAGGGCATTGGCGACTGCCCATGAACAGTCAGTGGCAGAAGACCGAACTCGACACGGGTTGGGCTATGATCCGGCTGCGCCGCGCCGCCACAATTTTCCGCGATCGGAACAAGAGTGTTTCGCAACGGGCAGCCAATCGGGCGACCGTCCCGCGTTCGGCAGCAAGTTTCCTCTTCTGCGCGAAGCCGGGAGGCATCTCTTGCCCTTTTGAGTTGCATTTTCCGATAGTTCTCGCCGCTCTTCCGCAAGATCTGGGCAGTCCTGCGGAAACGCCCGCGCCCCATTGCGGCAAACGGGTGTCGGACGCCGACAAGAGGGGTGACCTGTCTATTTGGACAGTTTGACCCAAGGGCCGCAAACGTGGATTCTTGGGACATAGCGTGCCGGTGATTTCAGGTGCCGGTTGTAGCGAGTGTGGTTCGGAATTGGCGGCAAAGCCGCAAAAGGCCGGGCGAGTCGGTGGTCCGAGTAAGCCCTATTGTTGTAAAAGAAGACCCGGAGCGATCCGGGTCTTTCTTGTTTCCGCCCCCCCGGACTCTTGGCCTTGCCATTTCCCGGCCCAGGCGGCAGCGTGCGGCGCATGTCGACGGACTTTCTGATCATCGGCGGTGGAATCGCGGGCATTTCCGCCGCAGCCCGCCTTTCGCACCTCGGCTCGGTCACCGTGCTGGAGCAGGAGGGCGCGCTCGCCCATCACGCCTCGGGCCGATCTGCCGCGCTATATGAGCCGCATTACGGCCTGCCCCCCGTCGTGGCGCTGAGCCTGGCATCCGAGGCGTGGTTCCGCGCCGCCGAGGGTGTCCTGAGCCCGCGTGGCCTGATGATGGTGGCCGGGGACGACCAGCGGGCGGCCTTTGACGAAGACGCCGCCGTGATGCGCCTCGATCCGGTGACAATGGACGAGGCGCGCGCCTGGGTGCCGATCCTCAATCCCGACCGCATCGCCCGCGTGGCCGTGGCCCACCATGCGTGGGATATCGACACCGACCTGCTGATCCAGCGCCTTGCGCGCGAGGCACGGGCGAACGGGGCCGAGATCGTGACGGATGCCGCGGTGACGGGCCTTCGCCGCTCGGGGACGGAATGGCGGGCGACGACAAAGCAGGGCGAGGTCTCGGGACGCATTCTGGTCAATGCCGGCGGGGCCTGGGCGGATCAGGTCGCGACACTGGCCGGTATCCGGCCGCTTGGTCTTGTGCCCTGCCGCCGGTCCATGGCGCGCATCCCCGCGCCCGGCGGGCATGACACGCGCACATGGCCCATGATCTTCGGCGCAGGCGAAACCTGGTATGCCAAGCCCGATGCCGGCGCGCTGATCGTCTCGCCGGCCGAGGAAGATCCGATGGACCCGCACGACGCCTGGGCCGACGACATGGTGCTGGCCGAAGGCCTGGCGCGCTATGAAGAGATGGTGACGGAGCCTGTCACGCGGCTGATCGCCTCATGGGCGGGGCTGCGGACCTTCGCACCAGACCGGGTGCTGGCCATCGGGCGCGATCCGATGGAGCCGTCCTTCGTCTGGGTCGCCGGGCAGGGCGGCTATGGCTTTCAGACGGCCCCTGCGGCGAGCCAGCTTGTCGCGGACCTGATTGCGGGGCGCAAGCCGGAGCTTGACGCGGCGACGGTCGCCGCGCTCGACCCGTCACGATTTGGCTGAGGAGAGAACAGGGTGATACGGGTGATGGCGAGACTGACGATCCTTGTTGCCACGCTTGCCGCGCTGTCGGCCTGCGGTGGCGGCGGTGGCGGCGGCGCGCGCCATCCCCAGGGCATTCCCGCCCAGTTCGGCGACACCGACCCCCATCCCTGGCCGCGCGCCCAGTCCCCCACCGACCATGACGTGCACGGCGTCGACGTCTCGCGCTTCCAGGGATCGATCGACTGGGTCCGGGCTGGCAATTCCGGGGTGGAGTTCGCCTTCATCAAGGCGACCGAGGGCGGCGACCGGGTGGATCCCCTTTTCAAGGAGAACTGGCGCGCCACGCGGCGGGCGGGCATTCCGCGCGGGGCCTACCATTTCTACTACTTCTGTCGGCCTGCCGAGGATCAGGCGCGCTGGTTCATCCGCAACGTGCCTGCCGAGGCAGGCGCCCTGCCCCCGGTCCTTGACCTGGAATGGAACCACCTCTCGCCCACCTGCACGCTGCGCCCCGACCCCGAGACCGTGCGCCGCGAGGCCGCGACGTTCCTGCGCCTGCTGACCGAGCATTACGGGCAGCGACCGATCATCTACACGACTCCGGATTTCTGGGACCGCAACGAGATGTGGCGGCTGAGCGGCTACGAGTTCTGGGTGCGGTCGGTCGCGGCGCATCCCTCGGACACCTACGAAGGCCACCGCTGGACGTTCTGGCAATACACCGGCACGGGCCTCGCCCCCGGATTTGCGGGCGAAGTGGACCTGAACGCCTTCTACGGCAACCGTTCGCAATGGGCCAGCTGGGTGGCGCGGCGTCAGAAGTAGACCAAAAACAAGGGCCCCGACTGGCGGGGCCCCTTAACACGTCACTCGTTACTGCAGGGGTGCCATTCGGCGCCTGCGCCGCGCCAACAGGCCGAACGCGGCAAGCACCGGGGCAAAGAGGGTCAGGGTCGCGGGCAGTGGAACAGCCGCAGGCGTGACCTGCAGCGCGTAGAGGTTGACGCCGACGCGGCTGTTGGGCGAGCCGTTCGCGTTCGGCACAGCTGTGAAGCTGAACTGCAGGCTACCTTCAAGGCTGGTGATGGGACCGAGATCGTTCAGCGCGAAGGTCCCGAACAGGTCACCGTTGGTAAAGGTCCGCAGCAACGCCGTGGACAAGGCCGTGCCATTCGCCTTGGTGATGGTCAGTGTGGTCGTGACCGACGAAAACCGCGCCGGGTCGAAAGCGCGCACAGACACGCCGAGGGCATTCCAGACACCGTCGGGCGAGATGTCGCGCGTCATGCTGGCCGAGCCGAAGGTCAGCTTCGCGATGTTGCCATCATAGCCGAGCGACCAGGCATAGCTTGTGCCGGACGCACCCCAGGCCACATTCTCGGAGGCGGGCGTGTTGGTTTCGGTGCCGTTGCGCAGGAAGGCATCCTTGCCGTTTCCCCCGCCGTTCTTGACGATCTGGTCGCGCTTGATCTCGACACTGAACAGTTGTGCCGAGGACTCGTACTGCGTCGCATCGGCCAGGTTGACGGGCGAGAGGGTGGCGGCGCTTGCCGCCGTCGCCATCAGGATCGCCGCAGCTGCGGCGCAAAGGGATTTCATCGTGACTCCGTCGAACAGTTCGGGCGCACTCGGCCCAAGGGTCGGATAGAGTCGGTTTGTGACGAATTCTAGCCAGCCGGACGGCACCCGCGCGGAGCGGCGGAAACAGTCCCGCCCCACTGTTGCGCGGGGTGTCGCCGGGGGCAGGCCTGTCAGCCATCCACCCGGATGCGCGCGTTCGTCGGGTCGTAGGGGCTGTCCTCGACCACCACGGCGTCCCAAAGCTCGCGCAGGATGCGGACCTGCATCTTCGTGCCCACCTCGGCCAGGTCGGGGCGGACATAGCCCATGCCGATCTGCTTGCCGAAGGCCACCGAATAGCCGCCCGAGGTCAGCCGCCCGACCTTCTCGCCGTTCACCACGAGCGCTTCCTTGCCCCAGGGGTCGGTATCCGCCGGGCCGTCGATCAGCACGGTCACGCATTTGGCGCGGATGCCGGTGTCGAGCATCGCCTGCTTGCCGGTGAAATCCTTGGACAGATCGACGAAACGGTCCAGCCCACCCTCCAGCGGCGTGGCATCGCGGCCCAGTTCGTTGCCGAAGGCGCGATAGGATTTCTCCTGCCGCAGCCAGTTCTGCGCCCGCGCGCCCACGAGTTTCAGCCCGTGCTTCTCGCCCGCCGCCATAAGCTGGTCCCAGAGGTAGTTCTGCATCTCGATCGGGTGGTGCAGCTCCCATCCCAGTTCGCCCGTGTAGGCCACGCGGATCGCGTTGACCGGGCACATGCCCAGCTCGATCTTGCGCGCCGAAAGCCAGGGGAAGCGCTTGTTGCCCAGCACCGTGTCGGGGTCGGCGTCCTTGACGATCTCTTTCAGGATGGCGCGAGAGTTCGGTCCGGCGATGGCATAGACGCCCCATTGGGTGGTGACGTCGTGGATGTCGATGTATCCGCCCCCGGTCGCCATGAAATCGTCCGCCGATTTCTGGAGGAAGTCGTAGTCGTAGGCCGTCCAGGCCCCGGCCGAGACCAGGTAGTATTCGTTCTCTTTCAGCCGGACGATGGTGTATTCCGTCCTCACCGTGCCATGCTCGGTCAGCGCATAGGTCAGGTTGATCCGCCCCACGCCCGGCAGCTTGTTGCAGGTGAAGCGGTCGAGGAACGCCGTCGCCCCCGGCCCGCGCAGCAGATGCTTGGTGAAGGCCGAGGCGTTGATGAGACCGGCCGTCTTGCGGATCGCCTGCGCCTCCAGCACCGCGTATTCCCACCAGCCGCCCCGCCGGAAGGATCGCGAATTGTGGTCGTCGAACCCCACGGGCGCGTAGTAGTTCGGCCGTTCCCACCCGTTCACCTGCCCGAACTGCGCCCCCGCCGCCTTCTCGCGGTCGTAGGAGGGCGAGGTGCGCAGCGGGCGGCAGGCCTCGCGCTCTTCATCAGGGTGGTGCAGGATGAAGACGTGGTCGTAGCATTCCTCGTTCTTGCGCGCGGCATATTCGGTCGTCATCCAGTTGCCGAAGCGCTTGGGATCGAGCGACGCCATGTCGATCTCGGCCTCGCCGTTCACCATCATCTGCGCGAGGTAATAGCCGGTGCCTCCAGCCGCCGTGATGCCGAAGCTGAAGCCCTTCGGCCAGCCACATGTTGCGCAGGCCCGGCGCCGGGCCGACCAGCGGGTTGCCGTCGGGCGTGTAGCAGATCGGGCCGTTGAAATCGTCCTTGAGGCCCACGGTTTCCGAGGACGGAAGCCGGTGGATCATGCTCATGTATTCCGCCTCGATCCGCTCCAGGTCGAGCGGGAAGAGGTCGGCGCGGAAGCTTTCCGGCACGTCGTAGAGGAAGCGCGCGGGTGCGCCCTTCTCATAGGGGCCGAGGATCCAGCCGCCGCGTTCCTCGCGGACGTACCACTTGGCGTCGGCGTCGCGCAGGACGGGGTGCTGCGGGTTGGTCTTGCGCCATTCGACCAGAGCCGGATCGGGCTCGGTCACGATGTACTGGTGCTCCACCGGGATCGCGGGGATCTTGATGCCCAGAAGCCGCGCCGTGCGCTGTGCGTGGTTGCCGGTGGCGGTGACGACATGCTCGGCGTGAATCTCGAACGTCTCGTCCGAGGGGACAAGGTTGCCGCCCTGCTCCACCATCCGCGCGCAGGTCACGATCCATTCCGACCCGGTCCAGCGATACCCGTTCACCTGCACCCGCCGCTCGATGGTCGCGCCCAGTTGCCGCGCGCCCTTGGCCATCGCCTGCGTCACGTCGGCGGGGTTGATGTAGCCATCCTGCGGGTGGAAGAGCGCGCCCTTCAGGTCCTCGGTCCGCACCAGCGGCCAGCGGTCCTTGATCTCTTTCGGGCTGAGGAACTCGTGATAGACGCCCGCCGTCTCGGCGACCGAGGAATACAGCATGTATTCGTCCATGCGCGCGTCGGTCTGCGCCATGCGCAGGTTGCCCACCACATAGAAGCCGGGGTTCAGGCCCGTCTCGGCCTCCAGCCCCTTGTAGAAATCGACGCTGTACTTGTGGATGTGGGTGGTCGCGTAGCTCATGTTGAACAGCGGAAGCAGCCCCGCGGCGTGCCAGGTAGAGCCGCTCGTCAACTCGTCGCGCTCCACCAGCATCGTATCCCAGCCGGCCTTGGCGAGGTGATAGGCGATGCCGGTGCCGACCGCGCCGCCGCCGACGACCAGCGCTTTGACATGGGTTTTCATGGGCGAGACTCCGCAGGCGATTGGGTTGGCCCATAGATGCCCGAACGCCATGCAAAGGGGCAAGGCGCGCCGACCTTTGCCAGCCGAAAACGACATGCGTGCCCGGCTTGCGACATCGCCGGGCGTGCAGACTTCCTCGGCCTGCTCGTCTCGCTCGCCTTTCCGCTGGTGCGGCTTACGCTGCTGGCGCTTGGACCTGCTGGTGCTCTCGCGCCTGCCGGTGCTGAAGCGCGCGCTCTCCTGAGCGACGGGAAAGGCCCCTCAGGGGGCTGGCGTCAGGCGCAGCACGGCATAGGACACCCAGGCCGAGGTTTCGCTCGGCCTGGGGGGCCGCTCGGCCAGGACTTGGACCGAACACGCGCCGAGACGTCCGATGAAGCCGTCTCGGTCGAGCGGGGCGGGCCAGTCGTTCGTGCGCTCGATGTTCACCAGGGCCAGGGTGCCGGCGCAGGCGACCGGCAGGGCATCGTTGCGCTCCTCGACCCGCAGGGCGGGGTTCAGGATCACGATGTTCGCCATCGCGTGACGGTTGGCGAGGACGAGGTCGGGATCGTGCTGGCTGATCTCGGCCACCGCGGTTCGCATCACCTCCAGCCGGTTGTAGCCCCTCTCCTCGATCTCGGAGGGCATGTCGGCCAGGCCCACGACCGCAAGGAGGCCGCCGACCGTCGAGGGCAGCCATCGCGCCCAGCCTTGCCTTTGCAGAAGAACCGCAACCGTCACCGGCACAAGCGGCAGGAAGATCGGGGCCAGCCAATGCTCGCGGATGTCGCCCGATCCGCTGACGACGATCCCCGCCACCATCACCGCAAGCGCGACGGCCCCCATGCGCCAGACCAGCCGGACCTCGGCGGTCACGGGCGCAGGGCCGCGCGTCAGCATCCAGGCGAGCGCAACGAGGAGGGCGGTCGGTCCCCAGGAGGCCAGCATCCGGTCGCCAAGCCAGTAAAGGCCGTTCAGGGCACCGTCCTCGGTCCGGAACTTCACGAGCGAGGCGGTTCCGACATCCGCGTTCTGCCACAGCCACAGACCGGGCAGAAAAAGGATCGTCACCATGGCACCGATGGCAAGCGCAAGCTGCGCGGGCCTGATCCGCGCGCGTGTCTCGGGCGACAGGACGGCGGCGATCAGCAGGCTTGCGAAGACCAGCGTCGCGGTCGCCTTGGCGAGGATTGCCAGCGCAGCGACCGCGCCGAACAGCAGCGCCCTGCCCCGGCCCTGCCTCTCGAGCCAGATCAGGAAGGTCAGCACGACCAGCGGCGTCAGCGCGGTGGCGAGGATGTTGTGCGTCCGCGTCACCGGGAAGGCTCGCCCGACCTCGGGGACGATGAAGATGGCCAGCGTGGCGGCCCCGGCCAGCGCCACGGGGGCAAAGCGCCGGGCCAGCAGGAACGCCCCCACCGGCACCGTGAACTGCGCGATGGCATGCGTCACCGCCGAAGCCAGGGCGGTCTCGCCAAGCACCTGGAACACCGCCCAGTGCAGCCAGGCATAAAGCGGCGGCTGCGGGCCATAGCCCCAGGCCAGCGACCGCGCCCAGAGGAAGCTTTCGGCGTCATCGGCGATCACCGTGTCGCGGTAGGCCAGCCGCAGCAGAGCCGCAAGGATGGCATAGCCCGCGAAGAGCGCCACCCAGACCCAGGGCCGTGACCAGGGGCGACGGGCAGCCTCCATGGCTCAGATCAGCCCTTCCTTGCGGAACAGCGCCTTCAGGTCCGCCTCGGGACGCGCGCCGAAATGGCTGATGACCTCGGCCGCCGCGACGCATCCCATGCGCCCGCAGGTGGCAAGGCTCTGCCCCGTCGCAAGGCCATAGAGGAACCCGGCGGCGAACTGGTCGCCCGCACCGGTCGCGTCGACGGGCACCACGCGGCGCACCGGCACCACGGCCTGTTCCTCGCCCCGCACGATGATCACGTCATGGCCCGAGCGGGTGCAGACGACCAGCCCCGCATCCGCCGCCGCCTGCTCAAGCGCGGCGCTGAGGTCGGTCTGGTAGAGCGAGGTCCATTCCTGCTCGTTCCCGATCACGTAGTCGAGTTCGCGCACCAGGCGGCGGAAGTCGCCCCGGTGACGGTCCACGCAGAACGGATCGCTCAGCGCGATGCCCGCCTTGCCGCCATTGTCGTGGCAGAGCTTCACGGTGCGTTCGAAGGCCTGCTTCCCCTTCGGCTTGTCGTACAGATACCCTTCGAGGAACAGGATCTCGGCCCCGCCCGCCACGCTGTCCGATACGTCCTCGGGGCCGAGTTCGGACGAGATGCCGAGATAGGTGTTCATCGACCGCTCGCCATCGGGCGAGACGAAGATCATCGAGCGTGAGGTGGGCAGCTCGCCCCCCTTGACCGGCGCATTGACGAAATCCGTCCCGTTCTCGGCCATGCTGCGCGCGTAGAAGCGCCCGAGCGCATCGTCATGCACGCGCCCGATGAAGGCAGTCGTCAGGCCCAGGTTGCCCAGCCCCGCCAGCGTGTTCGCCACCGATCCGCCCGGGGCCTGCACCCGGTCGCGCATCGCGCCATAGAGCAGCTCGCCCCGCTCGCGCTCCACCAGTTGCATGATGCCCTTCTCGATCCCCATCAGCTCCAGAAAGCTGTCATCGGCCTGGGCGAAGACATCGACGATGGCATTGCCGATGCCGACGACGTGGTAGGTTTTCATAGGGTCTTGTCCTCATAGGGGCACAGGTCGCGGATCAGGCAGGCGGGGCATTTCGGCTTGCGCGCGACGCAGGTGTAGCGTCCGTGCAGGATCAGCCAGTGATGGGCGTGCAGCAGGTATTCGGCCGGGCACGTTGTCTTCGATGGCGCGCTCCACCGTCTCCACATCCCTGCCCGGCGCGATGCCGGTGCGGTTGCCGACGCGGAAGATATGCGTGTCCACCGCCTGCGCGGGCTGATGAAACCACATGTTCAGCACCACATTCGCCGTCTTGCGTCCCACCCCCGGCAGCGATTGCAGCGCCGCGCGGGACGAAGGCACCTCGCCGCCGTATTGCTCGACCAGGATACGGCTGAGCTTCATCACATGCCTGGCCTTGGTGCGGAACAGGCCGATCGTCTTGATGTAGTCGATCAGCCGCTCCTCGCCGAGGTCGAGCATCTTCTGCGGCGTGTCGGCCACCGCAAAGAGCGCGCGGGTGGCCTTGTTCACCCCGGCATCCGTCGCCTGCGCCGACAGGGCCACGGCCACGACAAGGGTAAAGGCGTTCACATGCTCCAGCTCGCCCTTCGGCTCGGGCTCGGCTGCGGCGAAGCGGGCGAAGATCGCGCGCATGGTGAGGTAGTCGAGCTGGCGTGCCATGCCTCGCTTCTGCCAAAGCCAGGGCCGGGCGGCAAGCGCGAGGCGCGATAAGCCGCAGAATTCGGGTCGCGGCAGGGGGGCGCGTTGCGTATCTTCGTCGGGCAAGGAGACAGATCATGGCCCAGACCCCGCAAGACCCCTACCATTACGGCGTGATCGCCCGCGCCCTGGCCCAGATCGACGCGGGCGGGCCGGGCATGACGCTCGACGACCTCGCAGGCCGGATGGGGATGAGCCCTGCCCATTTCCAGCGCGTCTTTTCGCAATGGGTGGGGGTCAGCCCGAAGCGCTACCAGCAATACCTGACGCTCGATCATGCCCGCCGCCTGCTCGCTGACCGATTCACCGTGCTGGAAACCTCGCTCGCCACGGGCCTGTCGGGGGGCGGGCGCCTGCACGACCTTTTCCTGCGGTGGGAGGCGATGAGCCCCGGCGACTATGCCAAGGGGGGCGAGGGGCTGACGGTGTTCTGGGGCTGGTTCGAAAGCCCCTTCGGCCCGGCGCTGGTGATGGGCACCGACAAGGGCATCTGCGGCATCGGCTTTGCCGCCGAAACGGGCGAGGCGGCGACGATGGAGGATCTCGTCTCGCGCTGGCCACGGGCGCGCTTTGTCGAGGATCCGATGATGCTGCGCCCCTGGGTGCTGGCCGCCTTCGGCGCGGCGAGCAACGGGGCCCAGGCCGCGCCGCTTTACCTGATCGGGGCGCCGTTCCAGATCAAGGTCTGGGAGGCGCTGCTGCAAATCCCGACGGGCCATGTCACGACCTATTCGGAACTTGCCGAGGCGGTGGGTCATCCCAAGGCGATGCGCGCGGTCGGCACCGCCGTGGGACGCAACCCGATCAGCTTCCTGATCCCCTGCCACCGCGCGCTGCGCAAGTCCGGGGGCCTGGGCGGCTATCACTGGGGCCTGCCGGTCAAGCGGGCGATGCTCGCCTGGGAGGCGGCGCGGAGCGATGCCGAGGCTGCCGTGCGACGTGCGTCCTGAGATAGGCAAAAGGCCCGGTCGCGAGGACCGGGCCTTTTCGCACGTCCTGTCGGCGGTCAGTGAAGCCGGGCATCCACCTGGGCGATGGAGGCGTCGATCAGCGCGCCCGACCCCTCTGCGCCAAGCTGCTTGGCCAGGATGTCGCCGGCTGCGGCAACCGCAACGGACACCGCCCGATCACGCACCTCGCGCAGCGCGCCTGCCTCGGCCGAGGCGATGCGGTCTTCGGCTGCGGCCAGTCGCCGGGCGATCGCCACCTTCAGGTCTTCCTTCGCCTGCGCCGCCGCGGCCATCGCCTCTTCCCGCGCCGAAGCCACGATCCGGTCCGCCTGCGCCTGCACATCCTTCTGCTTGCGCTCGTAGGAGGCGAGGATCGTCTGCGCCTCTTCGCGCAGCGCCTTGGCCTCTTCGAGGTCGGCCTTGATCTGGGCCGCACGCGCATCGAGCATGCCGGTCAGCTTCCCCGGCACCTTGGCATAGATCAGGATGCCGACGAACAGCAGGAAGGCCAGCAGCACGATGAAGTTGGTGTTGCGCAGGCTGAAGAACGCGCCTTCTGCGGCGAGGGCGGGCGTGGCGGCCAGCAGGGTGGTTGCCAGAATGATCCGGATCATCGCCTTATCCCTTCAGCCGCGCGTTGACCGCCGCCGTCACGCTGCGGGCATCGGCCTTGCCACCGAGCGCCGCCACGATTTCCTTCGCGGTGTCCTTGGCCACTTCCGTGACGGCGTCGAGCGCGCCTTCGCGGATTTCGGCAAGCCGCTTCTCGGCATCGGCCGATTTCGCGGCGATGCTCGCATCGGCCTCGGCCGTTGCCGCGTCCAGGTCCTTCTGGATGTCGGCGCGGGCCTGGGCCACGATCTTGGCCGCGTCGACGCGGGCCTGGGCCAGCGCGTCGTTATAGGCCTTCTCGGCCTTCAGCGCCTTCTGCTTCAGCTCTTCCGCCGCCGCGAGGTCGTTGGTGATCGAGCCCTTCCGGTCGGCCAGAACCGCCGAGATCCGGGGCAGCGCGATCCGCGTCAGCAGCAGGTAGATCGCGACCAGCGTGACCAGAAGCCAGAAGATCTGGTTCGGCCAGGTCGAGAAATCGAGCTGCGGCATCCCGACGGCCTCGCCGCCGTGGCCCGCTGCTTCTGTCGCTTCGGTTGCCATGTCGTACTCCTGCCGATCTCGAATGACGGGGCCGGACGGGGACATGCCCCACCGGCCCTGCGAAATCCGTCAGATCAGACGGCGAACATCAGCAGAAGCGCGATCAGGAACGAGAAGATCCCGAGCGCTTCGGCAAAGGCGATGCCGACGAAGAGGTTGGCCATCTGGCCGGGGGCCGCCGACGGGTTGCGCAGGGCGCCCGACAGGAAGTTGCCCGCGATGTGGCCCACGCCGATACCGGCCCCGCCGAGGCCGATGGTGGCCAGGCCTGCGCCGATGAACTTGCCCATTTCTGCGATATCGCCTTCCATAGCTTTCAGCTCCTTATGGAATGTGGATTGGATTGGTTGGTTGTCCGGACCCTAGTGGTGCGCGCCGCCGACGGCGTCCCGCAGATACACACAGGTCAGAATGGTGAAGACGTAGGCCTGAACGACGGCCACGAGCAGTTCCAGCCCGTAGATCGCGGCGATGGAGCCGACCACAACCGGCGAGACGACCGCCAGCGAGGCGAAGCCCGCGATCACCTTGATCACCGCGTGGCCTGCCATCAGGTTGCCGCCCAGACGGATGGAATGGCTGACCGGGCGCACGAAGTACGAGATCACCTCGATCAACGCCAGGATCGGGCGGATCGCGGCGGGCGCCGAGCTGACCCAGAACATCTTGAGGAAACCCGGACCCTGCTTGATGAAGCCGAGGATGGTCACGCCAAGGAACACCATCAGCGCCAGCGTCACCGTCACGGCGAAGTGGCTCGTGGTCGTGAAGCTCATCGGCACGAGGCCGAGCAGGTTCGCAAACAGCACGAAGAGGAACAGCGTCAGCACATAGGGGAAGTACTTCACGCCCTCATGGCCGGTCACTTCCTCGACCATGTTATAGATGAAGCCATAGATCATCTCGGCGATGGACTGGGTGCGCGACGGGATGATCGCCCGGCGCCGCGTGCCCAGCACGAGCAGAGCGGCGATGACGAGAACGCCGATCGCCATCCACAGCGTCTGGTTGGTGACGGTGTACCAGTGGATCTCATCCCCGCCGAACAGCGGCTTGATGACAAACTGATCCATCGGGTGGATCGCAAAACCGGTGCTTTCGCCTTCCGTCGCCACGCTAGTCGCCCCTTCCTTCCGGCCCGGCTTGCGCCTTGGCCTCGTCCTGCCGCATTTCGGCTGCCGTCCGGAGCATCGTCTTGACGCCCGCGGCGAAGCCGAGCAGCGCAAAGAGGATCAGGCAGATCGGAAGGGTGCCAAACAGCACGTCCAGTCCGTAACCGATGCCCATGCCGATCACCATGCCGGTCACAAGCTCGATAATCATCCGCCAGGCCTGTTCGCCCTGCGAGAAACCCTTGCCCACCGAAGACTTTTCCGGCTTGGCCGTCTTCCCCGCCACCTTTCCCAGGCGCTCCTCAAGGGCGCGCAGCCGGTCGGGATCGGGTTCGTCGGCCATCTCCAGTGTCCCTTCGACAGTCGGGCGGAACCTACGGAGGGGTGGCAGAGGAGTCAAGCAAGGATGTGGCGGCGCAGCATGAGCTCAAGCCATTGTTCAAAATGAATATTCTTGGGTCGTCGGCCGGCGGCCTTGCCCCGGGGCGAGCGTTCGGTCGGTTTCCCGTCGGAACGGCATATTCAACCGTATGGTTGACGATCCCAAGGCCCCGCGCCATTGATGCCGCCATGACGGATGCGCTCGACCAGGTCTTTTCTGCCCTTGCCGACCCGACCCGCCGGGCGATCCTGGGTATGCTCCTCGAGGATGACATGGCCGTCACCGACGTGGCCGAGCCGTTCCGGATGTCTCTTGCCGCCATCTCGAAACATCTCGCCGTGCTGGCCGAGGCGGGCCTCATCACGCAGGAAAAGCGGGGCCGGGTGAAGTGGTGCAAGCTGGAGCCGGACGCCCTGCGCGCGGCCTCGGTCTGGATGCAGGGCTTCGGGCAGTTCGAGCCGGTGAACCTCGACGCCTTCGAGCGGTTCCTGGTGGCGGAGCTGTCCGAAGGTCTGGCCGACCCGCTGCACCCCGGCGAGGATCAGGGCGAGAACCAGCCCGCATAGGTCTGGCGCAACACGTTCTTCTGCACCTTGCCCATCGTGTTCCGGGGCAGGTCGTCCACCACGACCGCCGCCTTCGGCTGCTTGTAGCGCGCCAGCCGGTCGCGGATCGCGGCCAGTGCCGTGCCCGCATCCAGCGCCCCGCCCTGGCGCGGAACCAGAACCGCGAACACCGCCTCGCCGAAGTCGGGATGCGGCACGCCGATGACGGCGCTTTCCAGCACGCCCGGAACCTCGTCGAGCAGCAGTTCCACCTCCTTTGGATAGACGTTGAACCCGCCCGAGATCACGAGGTCCTTCGACCGCCCGACGATGTGCAGGTAGCCGTCGCCATCCACCCGGCCCAGGTCGCCGGTCAGGAAGAAGCCGTCGGGGCGCAGTTCCTCGGCCGTCTTTTCGGGCATCTGCCAGTAGCCCTTGAAGACGTTCGGCCCCCGCACCTCGATCTGCCCGACCTCGCCCGGCGCGACCCCTGTCCCCTGATCGGTGATCCGTACCTCCACGCCCGGCAGGGGAAAGCCCACGGTGCCCGGCCGCCGCTCGCCGTCATACGGGTTGGAGGCGATCATGTTCGTCTCGGTCATCCCGTAGCGTTCGAGGATGTGGTGGCCTGTCCGCGCGGCGAAGGCCTGGTGCGTCTCGGCCAGCAGCGGCGCAGAGCCAGAGATGAAGACGCGCATGTGGGCCGTCGCCGCGCGCGTCAGGCGCGGATCGTCGAGCAGGCGGGTGTAGAAGGTCGGCACGCCCATCATGGCGGTGGCTTTCGGCATCTGCGCCAGCACCGCGTCGGTCTCGAAGCCCGGCAGGAAGATCATCGCCCCGCCTGTCAGCAGCGACAGGTTCGAGGCGACGAAGAGGCCATGCGTGTGGAAGATCGGCAGCGCGTGCAGCAGCACGTCGGCGGGGGTGAACCGCCAGAGGCCCGCCAGCGCCTGCGCATTGGACAGAAGGTTGCGCTGCGTCAGCATCGCCCCTTTCGAGCGGCCCGTCGTGCCAGAGGTATAGAGCAGCGCGGCCAGATCATCGGGGTCGCGATCGGCAGCGTCGATCCGGCCCGGCTGACCCGCCGCCGCGTCCGTCAGGCTGCCCTTCCCCTCGGCGTCCAGCGTCAGCAGCGCGGCCCCATGGCGTTCGGCTATCTCGTGCAGCGCCCCTGCGCGGCCAGCGTCACAAACGAACAGGCGGGGGGTGGCATCGCCCAGGAAGTAGCCCACCTCGTCGCCCGTGTAGGCGGTATTCAGCGGCAGGAAGACGGCACCGAGCGCCACGCAGGCCCCATAAAGTGCCAGCGCCTCGGGCGTCTTGGGCACCTGGGCGGCGACCCGGTCACCCGGCTGCACACCCATACCGCGCAGCGCATTGGCCTGACGCGCGACCAGGGAAAGGAAGGCCTCGCCCGACAACGTCCGACCGTCCGCGAGGATCAGAAACGGGCTGTCGCGACCAGCGAGTGGCGAGAACAGCGCATCGAAAAGCGGGTTGGACATGGCGCGGACTCCGAGCGGTCAGCGGGTCATCGCATGGCAGGCCCGGTCGGCTCAACCTCAGAAGTTGACGGTGACACCCGGCAAGCGCAGCTCGGTCATCAGGTCGCGCAGTTCCTGCCGCGCCGCGATGTTCGAGATGTTCAACTGGTCGACCCCGGTATCCTTCAGGTCCAGCAGGGTCAGCCCGCGGGGGAACAGTTCGCGGAAGATCACCCGCTCCGAAAACCCCGGGGCAACGCGGAAGCCGATGCGGCGCGAGAGATCCTCCAGCGCCTTGCCGACCTTCTTCTTGTTGTGCATCTGTTGCGCGCCAAGGCGGTTGCGCAGCACGATCCAGTCGATAGGCTTCAACCCGGCCTGCGCCCGCAACTGCCGCGCGCTCCACACCATTTCCGAATAGATCGACGGGCCCTTCACGGTGCCCGTGTCCGGGTCCACCCGCGCCAGCAGGTCGAAGTCGATGAAGCTGTCGTTCAGCGGCGTGATCAGCGTATCGGCCAGCGAATGCGCGACCTGGCTCAGGCGGGTATGCGAGCCGGGGCAGTCGATGACGATGAAGTCCGAGGCCGCCTCCAGTTCCGCGATGGCAGCCGAAAGGCGTTGGTCGAAGGGGTTCTCGCTGGGGCCGAGGGCCTCCTGCGAAACGTCCGGCAGGTCGCGGTATTCCGGGGTGGCGAGGTTCAGGCCCGAGCGGGCAAGCCAGGCGCGGCGGTTCTCGATGTAGCGCGCGAAGCTCTTCTGCCGCAGGTCGAGGTCGAGCGCACCGACGCGGTAGCCCATGCGGGCCAGGGCCGTTGCGACATGCATCGAGGTGGTGGACTTGCCAGAGCCACCCTTCTCATTCCCCACGACGATGATGTGCGCCATGTGTCACGTCCCCGCTTGCAAACGAAAAGGCGCGCCGAAGCGTGGCGCGCCTTCTCTATATGTTGGGTGCGCTTCCTTGGGAAGCACCAGAAGATCAGAAGCCGAGACCGGCGTACTTGTTCTTGAACTTCGACACGCGGCCGCCGGTATCCATCAGCTTGGCCGAGCCGCCCGTCCAGGCGGGGTGCGCCAGCGGGTCGATGTCCAGCGCCATCTGGTCGCCTTCCTTGCCCCAGGTCGACTTGGTCTGGAACACGGTGCCGTCCGTCATCTTGACGTCGATCATGTGATATTCGGGGTGGATGCCCTTTTTCATCATCGCGCTCCTTATTCGCCGTCTTTGGCTTTGTAGGTGGTGTCTTCCGAGATGCGGGCAGATTTGCCGCGACGGTCACGGAGGTAGTAGAGCTTGGCGCGACGGACGCGGCCACGGCGGACCACTTCGATCGAGTCGATGTTGGTCGAATAGAGCGGGAACACACGCTCCACGCCTTCGCCGAAGCTGATCTTGCGCACGGTGAACGAGGCGCTGATGGTCGCGCCGCCCTTGCGGCCGATCACGACGCCCTCATAGTTCTGCACGCGCGAGCGGGTGCCTTCGGTGACCTTGTAGCCGACGCGGACGGTGTCACCGGCCTTGAAATCCGGGATGGTCTTGCCGAGCGACGGCGATCTGCTCGGCTTCGATTTGCGCGATGAGGTTCATGCGCTGTCCTTTCGATGCTCACGGTTTGCCCGTGGGTGTGATGCCGCCTCAGAGCTCTCGGTCTTCATCCGGGTCCCTACCATGCGCCGCACAGTAAGCCCGCCAGAGATCAGGCCTGCGTTCTTTCGTCAGCCTTTCGGCCATCCCCCGGCGCCAGTCGGTGATCTTCGCGTGATGGCCCGAGAGAAGAACCTCGGGTATCGCGCGACCTTCCCAGACCGGGGGCTTCGTATACTGCGGAAACTCCAAAAGCCCCTCCGAAAAGCTTTCCTCTTCGGTGGAGACCTGATTCCCGAGCACGCGGGGTATAAGGCGGACGGTCGCATCAATCAAGGCCTGCGCCGCGATCTCGCCCCCCGTCAGGACGAAGTCGCCCAAGGAGACCTCCTCGATCTGCCAATGGTCGATCACGCGCTCGTCCACGCCCTCGAACCGGCCGCAGAGCAGGGTGATCCCCTGCGCCTGCGACCAGCCGCCGCGCCATTCCTTGCGTGAAGGGTTTTCCACGCGGGGACAGGTAGATGACCGGCCAGCGGGCGCGGTCGGGCGGCGTGCCTTCGGCGGCCGCCCGCAGGGCGCGGTCCACGACATCGGGGCGCAGGACCATGCCCGCGCCGCCACCCGCCGGCGTGTCGTCCACGTTCCGGTGGCGCCCCTCGCCAAAGGGCCGCAGGTCGATGGTGTCGCAGCGCCCAAAGGCCGAAATCCAGCGCCTTGCCCGTCAGGCTGAGGCCGAGCGTGCCGGGAAACGCCTCGGGGAACAACGTCACGACCTTGGCGGTCCAGGCGTCCTTGACCTCGCGCGGTTCCTCCATCAGGTCGCGCGGGGTGAGCGAGGCCGTGATCTTCAGGCGGCCGTGCGAGCGGGAGGGTTTGTCGGACATGGCGCGCTTCTAGCGCCTTCCGGTCGGCGGTTGAACGGAAATCTGCCGCGCGTCAGGCGTCCTTGGACGGGGCAGGCGTCGGCAGGTCGGCGGGCAGCGCCGCCGGGTTGCAGACGAAGCGGCCCAGGAAGATCGCCGCGACGCTGACAAGGATGGTCAGCCACACCGGCAGAGGCAGGACAAAACCCGTGACCCCGCCCAGACCGCGACCGATCCCGAAGAACAGGGCCACGAGAAGTGTCTGGACCGCAGCACGCTCCGCAAGCGGCAGCCAGGCCGAGGATGCGGCAAGATCGGGATGCAGGAACAGGATCCAGAGCACGAAGAGCACGACGAAGATCGGCACCAGCGCCCAGCCTGCCCCGGACAGACCGGCAAGCAGCGGGCCGAGGTATAGAAGAGCCGTCGCGAAACGAAGCGCAGTGATACGATTCAACATGACAACTCCCAAAAGCTGATGAGAGGTTGCCGCTGATTCAGGGCAAGAACATGACGAAAGTCAGTCAAGCCCCTCGGGCAGGTCCACGATGATCCGGCGCGCCGCGATATCGACCGTCGGCACGGCGGCGACCGTGAACGGCAGCAGCAGCGCGGACTTCATGCCGGGACCGAGGATTTCCAGCAGGTCTCCCGCGCCGTGGTTGTGGATCGCGCGGACCTGGCCCACGGGCGCGCCGCCGGTGTCGAACGCGTCGAGGCCGATCAGGTCGGCGTGGTAGAATTCGTCGTCGCCCGCCGGGGGCAGCTTCTCCCGGTCGGCATAAAGGCTCGTGCCCTTCAGCGCGTCGGCCTGTTCCTTGGTCGAGACGCCCGACAGGCGCGCGCCGAGGCCGCCCGCGACGGGGCGGGTCAGCGTGACCTTGAAGCTGCGGCTGCCGTCCTCGGTGAAGAGCGGGCCGTACGAGGCGATGGCCTCGGGTTCGGTGCAGAAGCTTTTCAGCCGCACCTCGCCCTTGACGCCGAACGAGCCCGCGATGGCCCCGACGCAGACGCGCTCAGCGGCCATCGCCACCCCCGAGAGAGGCAATGGCGCGGCGGGCAGGATCACCCGCGTGGGTTAGGCGCGTCTTGGCGACAGGCACGGCGGCCCCTTTCGGCGTAAGGCGCGGGCCAGATCGGCCCGCGCCCGGGGGTTCTCACGCCTCGGCGGGCGCTTCAGCGCGGGCGGCTTTCTTCTTCGCCAGTTCCGCCATGCGCTTGCCGGGGACCGCCGACTTCGGGTTGTTGCGGGCGGTTTTCTCTTTCAGGCCAGCGGCTTCCAGCATCCGCGCGATGCGGTCCGTGGGCTGTGCACCCTGCGAGAGCCAGTACTGGATGCGTTCCACATTCATCTTGATGCGGTCTTCGCTGTCCTTGGCAAGCAGCGGGTTGTAGGTGCCGAGTTTCTCGAGGAAGCGGCCATCGCGCGGCATGCGCGAGTCGGTGGCGACGATCGAGTAGAACGGGCGCTTTTTCGAGCCGCCGCGGGCGAGCCGGATTTTCATGGACATGATGCAGTCTCCTTGGGGTTGGTTGGGACCGGGGATCGCCCGGTCATTTTTGAAGTTTCTCGTGATGCCTGATGACTTCGGAGATGATGAAGGTCAGGAATTTCTTGGCAAATTCCGGATCGAGGTCGGCTTCCCTCGACAGCCATTCCAGCCGTTCGATCTGCCGGGCCTCGCGCGCCGGGTCCGACGGCGGAAGGTTGTGGTCGGCTTTCAGGCGACCCACCGCCTGCGTCTGCTTGAAGCGTTCGGCAAGCGTGTAGACGAGGATCGCGTCCAGCCTGTCGATGCTGTCGCGGTGTTCCTTCAGCAGGGCCTGGGCGAGCGAGGCGGCGTCGCTCATTCCGCACCTCCCGACGCAAGGTGGCGGTAAACGAGAAGGTCTGCATCCGAGGCGGCTGTGTCGAGTGTCGCACCCAGCCGTTCGACGAGGGCGATCGAGCGGGCATTGGCGGGGTCGATGTAGCTGACGACGGAAGACCACTTCAGGATGCCAAAGGCGAAATGGCGGGCCGCCTGGGCAGCCTCGGTGGCATATCCCTTGCCCTCGGCCTCGGCCAGCAGCAGGAACCCCAGCTCGCGCTCGTCATCGCCGAATTCGTGGTTGAGCAGGACGAAGCCGAGCAGCGTCTCGCCCGCCAGCGTCTCTACCGTCCACAGGCCGAAGCCGCGCAGCGCCCAGCCGGCGACGAGCTGCGAGAAATCGAGCCACGCCTCTTCGCGCGTGAAGGGGCCGCCGATCAGGCTGCCGCGGCTTGACGTGGTGATGGTGGCATAGGCGTCGAAATCCGCGATGCGGGGCGCGCGCAGGCGCAGGCGAGTCGTGCTGATCGCGGGGATCGGCGCGGTGATGGCCGAGGCCAGCGCTGCGGCGGGGCCGGTCGAGGCGGCTTCCCAGGGATAGGCGACAGGCTGGGTCATGCACGGCCCTCCGGTGCGGGGTGGCGGAAGACGAGCGCCTCGCCATCGCCGGGCGAGGTCGCGGTTTCGTCGAGGACGGCACCCATCCGGCGGGCAAGTGCGATGGAGCGGTCGTTGGCGGCGTCGATGTAGCTGACGGCGCCGGTCCAGCCGAGTTCGGTCCAGGCGAAGTCGCGCGCGGCCTGCGCGGCCTCGAACGCCAGGCCCTTGCCCTCGACGGCCGGGTTCCAGACGGACCAGCCGAGTTCATGCTCGGGCCAGCCCTCGGGGAACCACGGGCCGGTCATGCCGAGCGGCGTGGGATCGTCCTTGGCGTGGAAGATGAACATGCCGAAGCCGCGATGCACCCAGTGGCCGGTCAGGTGGCAGATCGCCCGCCAGGCAAGGTTCCGGTCGAGAGGCCCGCCGACGAAACGGGCCCTCTCCGAGCTCAGGAATTCGGCGCAAGGCTCGTAGTCCCCGCGCTTCGGCGCGCGCAGGATCAGGCGTTCGGTCTCGATTACCGGGGTCTGGGCGAGCGTGGGCGTCATGCAAACCCCCGGTAGCTGCCATCGGGGCCGGGATGGCGCATCACCACGTCGCCTGAATCGACGCCGGGCGCGAGCGTATCGCGGCGCGCGCCCATGCGCTCGGCCAGGCGGATGGAGCGGTCGTTGGCCGGATCGATATAGCTGACAAGCGTGGTCAGGCCGCGCTCCGCATAGCCCCAGGCGCGGGCAGCCATCGCGGCCTCATAGGCGAAACCCTTGCCCTCGTAGCCGTCGAAGAGCTGCCAGCCGATCTCCAGCTCCGGGAAGTCGACGGGGTGGTAGTAGCCGATCACACCCACGGACGCACCGCTGGCACGATCCTCGACCGACCAGGTGCCGAAGCCCTCGATCGCCCAGAGGCCGAAGCCCGCCGCGAAATCCTCCCACGCGCCGATCTGGTTGCGCGGGCCGCCCTCATACACCGACCGGTCCGAGGCCCAGAAGGCCGCGAAGGGTGCAAAATCCTCACGCCGGGGGGCGCGCAGGATCAGGCGGTCGGTGGTGAGGGTGGGGATCATTTCTTCTTCATCAGCCCCGAAAGACCGGCGGGCAGCGTCAGCCCGCGCCCCATGCCGCCGAGGCCGCCGCAGTGCCGCCGAGCCCAGGGCAGCTTGCCCTGCATCGCCTTCGCGGCCTCTTCCAGCTGGTCGGGCGACATCTTGGACGGGTCGGGCATCCCGCCCTTGCCCATCATCTGCTTCATGGCCTGCTTCATCATGCCGCCCTTGCCCATCTTCTTCATCATGTCCGCCATCTGGCGGTGCTGCTTCAGAAGCTTGTTGAGTTCGGACACTTCCAGCCCTGCGCCTGCGGCGATGCGCTTCTTGCGGCTGGCCTGCAAGCATGTCGGGGTTGGCCGTCTCCTTCTTGGTCATCGAGTTGATCAGCGCGATCTGGCGGCGCAGCATGGTGTCGTCGAACCCGGCCTCGGCGGCGGCCTTCTGCATCTTGCCCATGCCGGGCATCATGCCCATCAGGCCCTGCATCCCGCCCATCTTGAGCATCTGGTCGAGCTGGCCCTTCAGGTCGTTCATGTTGAAGAGGCCCTTCTGGAACCGCTTCATCATGCGTTCGGCCTGTTCGGCCTCGAACGTCTCCTGCGCCTTCTCGACCAGCGCCACGATGTCGCCCATGCCGAGGATGCGGCCCGCGACACGTTCCGGCTCGAAGGTCTCGAGCGCGTCCATCTTCTCGCCAAGACCCACGAAGCGGATCGGCTTGCCGGTGACGGCGCGCATGGAAAGGGCCGCACCGCCGCGCCCGTCGCCATCCATCCGGGTGAGGACGACGCCGGTGATGCCGACCTTGCCGTCGAATTCGGTGGCGACGTTCACGGCGTCCTGCCCGGTCAGGCCGTCGACCACGAGCAGCGTCTCGCGCGGCTGGGTCGCCTCGCGCACCGCAATGACCTCGTCCATCAGCACGTCGTCGATGTGCAGGCGGCCCGGCGGTGTCGAGCATGTAGACGTCATAGCCGCCAAGGCTGGCCTGGGTCTTGGCGCGGCGGGCGATCTGCACCGCCGTCTCGCCCTTGACGATGGGCAGGCGTGTCGACGCCGATCTGGGCGCCGAGGATCTGAAGCTGCTCCATCGCCGCCGGGCGGTTGGTGTCGAGCGAGGCGAGCAGGATGCGCTTGCCGTTCTTTTCCTTCAGCCGCTTGGCAAGCTTGGCGGTCGTGGTGGTCTTGCCCGAGCCTTGCAGGCCGACCATCAGGATCGGCGGAGGGCGGGTTGTCGATCTTGAGCGCGTCGGCGGGGCCCTCGCCCGCAAGGACGTGGATCAGCTCGTCATGGACGATCTTGACGACCTGCTGGCCGGGCGTGACCGAGCGGGTGACGGCCTGCCCGGTTGCCTTGTCCTGCACGCGCTTGACGAAGTCGCGGGCGACGGGAAGCGAGACGTCCGCCTCGAGCAGCGCCACGCGCACCTCGCGGAGCGCGGTCGCGACATCGGCGTCGCGACAGCGCGCCCTGCTTGGTCAGACGGTCGAAGACGCCGCCGAGGCGTTCCGACAGATTCTCGAACATCGCGTGGCCCCTTCGACCGTTGCACCCTGCCCCGACATGGTGCCGGAACGCTCAGATTGCCACCGCAGGTGGCCCAAACGACAATCGCACCCACGGGCGCAACGCGCTGGTGGGTGGCGATCCCGGGCAATGCCCATGGGACCGGAAGCATTGACACACCTCCGGAATGAGCGTGCGGTTACGCCGATCGGGGGGACGAGTCAAGCAATGCGAGGGCTGGTCGCGCGCCGAAGTGGCACTAGAACCCGGGTAAGAGAAGAAACGAGGCGGCGATGACCGATGGTGTGATCTATGTGGCGGCGGGGGCGGAGTATCTGGACCTCGCCATCCGCTCGGCGCGCAGCCTGCGGGCGCTGAACGTGGGGCTGGCGGTGGACCTGTTCACCGACCAGCCGGTGGAGCCGGGCCTGTTCGACCGGGTGCGCCCGATCCCCGAGGGACCGACGCCGAAGCTTGCGGCGCTGCCCGAGACGCGGTTCGACCGGACGCTCTATCTCGATTGCGACACGCTGGCGCTGGCGCCTCTGGGCGACCTGTTCGACCTGCTTTCTCGGTTCGAACTGGCCGTCGCGCATGACGTGAGGCGCACCTCGGCGCTGATCCGCGAGGGGGCGGAAGAGGCACCGCCCTATGCCTTTCCGCAGATGAATGCGGGCGTGATGCTGTATCGCCGGTCGGACGCGATGCTGGCCTTCCTGCGCGACTGGCAGCGACGCTATGAGGAGGCAGGCAAGCTGCGCGACCAGCCGACGCTGCGCGACCTGCTCTGGACCAGTGACCTGCGCTTCTACGTGCTGCCGCCCGAGTTCAACCTGCGCCGCGTGACCGTGCTCGATGCCTGGGAACCGCTGGACGCGCGCCCGACCATCCTGCATTCGCACCGGCTTCTCCAGCACCTGCGCGGGGCCGAGGTGCGGCTCGACACCCTTGCGGCGATCCTGCCGGAAGAACGGCTGGCGCGGGCCGAGGAATGGCGGGCGGCGGGGCTGCCCGACCCGGCGGCGGGGGGCGATGCGGTGCTGCCCTATCTGCTGGCCGAGGCGCAGGAATTGGCGCAGGCGGCAGCGGCCGAATAGCCGCCTTCGCGCTTGCCTGTGCGCATTTGCCCGCTAGGCTGTTCGCGGATGCACAGAGCGGAGCGCGGGCGGTGTCTTTCGACAATTGGGACGAGATCAGGACCGCCTATCAGGTGGCCCGGCTGGGCACGGTCTCGGGCGCGGCGGATGTGCTGGGGGTGCACCACGCGACGGTGATCCGGCATATTGACGCCCTGGAAAAGCGGCTGGGAACGAAGCTCTTTCAGCGCCATGCGCGTGGCTATACGGCGACCGAGGCGGGGCGCGACCTGCAACTGGTCGCGCAGACGACCGAGGACCAGTTCAGCCAGCTTGTAGGCCGGATCAAGGGCCAGGGCGAGACGGTGACGGGCGAGTTGATCGTGACCTCGATCGGCGGGATCACGAACCTGCTGACGCCGGTCTTCGTGTCGTTCCAGAAGGTGCATCCGGATCTTCGGCTGCTCTATCTGGCCGACTCGCGGCTGTTCCGGCTGGAATATGGCGAGGCGCATGTGGCGATCCGGGCGGGCGCGATGCCGTCCGAACCGGACAATGTGGTGCAGCCGCTGACGCGCATCCGCTGGGGGCTGTTCGCGTCGAACGACTATGCCGCCGAGCGGGGGCTTCCGACATCGGAGGCGGACCTGGCGAAGCACCATTTCATCGGGGCAAGCGCGGAAGTCGCCCGCGCGCCGTTCCATCGCTGGCTGGCCGAGCGGGTTCCCTCTGAAAGCTACACCTTCCTCGTGTCCGACATGGCGGCAATCGGCATGGCGATCCGGGGCGGGGCGGGGATCGGGTTCATGCCTGTCGTCGAGGGGCAGGGAGATCCCGAACTGGTCGAGGTGATGCCGACACTGCCGGAATGGGAAGTGCCGCTCTGGCTCGTCACGCATGTGGACCTGCACCGGACGACCAAGGTGCAGGCGTTCCTCGCGCATATCAAGGACGCCGCGAAGCAGTGGACGACCTGCTGACGGCTGCCCAAAACCTTACCGCCTGCGGGGCGGATCGCTGAACCTGCCTCGCGCCACGCGCGAATCCCCTTGACGGCGGCGCTGCTTTCGCTAGATGAATGAACATTCATTCACGCCGCGCTGCAGCGTTCCTGACGCTGCCCCGGGGCATCAGGAAAGGAAGACCTGCACCGATGACCGTCGTCACGCCTCAGTTGCGCATGCCTGTACCGGCCGACCGCCGTCAGACGGACATTCTGGAGGCGGTGCACGGAACCTTCGTCGAGAAGGGGTTCGACGGGGCCTCGATGCAGGACCTCGCCCGCGCGGCGGGCATGAGCGTCGGCAATTTCTACCGCTACTTCGAGTCGAAGGACGCCATCGTCGAGGCGCTCATCGCTTATGACATCGCGCGGATCGAACAGGATTTCTCGGCGATCATCGGCTCTGAGCGCCCGATGGACGCGCTGCGCGCAACCATTCGCGCCCATGTCGAGGAGGCGACCTGCAACCGCGACGGTCTGCTCTGGGCCGAGATCACGGCCGCCGCCGCCCGGAAGCCGCGCGTGGCCGAGGCGCTCTCGCGCATGGAGGATGACATCCGCCGCTACCTGACAGGCGTGTTCGCACGCGTGACGGGCCTTCCCCCGGCCGAGACCGAACGGCGCTACCAGGGCCATGCGGCGCTGATCATCCTGCTGGTGAAGTCGAGTGCGATGTGCCCGCCGACGCGCGGCACCCCGCTCGATGATCTGAATGCCCTCGTGCTGCGAACAATCAACCGGACGCTGGACGAGATCGAAACCGATGCTGTGAAGGGCTGACATGAAATTGGTGCCGCTTATTCTCTTTCCGCTCGTCGGCCTGCTGGCTCTGGTCGCACCGCCCGACGCGCGCGCCCAGTCCGAAGCTGCCGAAGGGCAGCCGGCGGTCAGCCTGCCCGCCATCACCGTATCGCAGGTCGGCACGCGGCCGATGCGCGACCGGGTCGTGGCCTCTGGCCTTGTCGCGCCGGTCGAGGAGGTGCTGGTGCAGCCGCTGATCGAGGGGCAACCCATCGAGGCGCTGCTGGCAGATGTGGGGGACCGCGTGAAGGCGGGCGATGTGCTGGCCCGGCTGTCGGAATCCACGCTGCGGCTGCAGGAAAGCCAGTTCGCCGCACAGCGGGCCTCTGCGCTGGCTTCCATCGCGCAGGCCGATGCGCAACTGCTCGAGGCGAAGGCAAATTCGGACGAGGCAAACCGGGTGGACGCGCGCACCAAGGCGCTGCGGGCGCAGGGATCGTCCTCGCAGGCGGCGGCGGACACGGCCGAGTCGCAGGCGATCGCGGCGGCGGCGGGCGTGACGGTCGCCGAGCAGGCGCTGGAGGCCGCGAAGGCGCAGCTTGCGCTGATCGACGCACAGATCGCGGACCTGCAGTTGCAGCTGTCGCGGACGGACGTGATCGCGCCGGTCGGTGGCGAGGTGGTGGAGCGCAACGCGATGATCGGGGCGGTCGCCACGTCGGCGGGCGAGCCGATGTTCGCGCTGATCCGGGATGGCGAGCTTGAACTGCGCGCCGATGTGGCGGAACGCTTCCTGCTGAAGGTGCAGCCCGGCCAGAAGGTGACGATGACAGGGGTCGGCCTGACCGAACCGCTGACCGGCGAGGTTCGGCTGGTTCGCCCGAATGTCGACCTTGCCTCGCGCCAGGGGCAGGCGCGGATCACGATCGACGACGATACCAAGGTGCGGCCCGGCATGTTCCTGTCCGCCGATATCCTGGTGGTCGAGCGTGAGACTGCCGTGGTGCCCGTGACCGCAATCGGCGCCAATGCCGACGGGCCGACCGTGATGAAGGTCGTGGACGGCACGGTCGCGCAGGTGCCGGTCGAGACCGGCATCCGCGACCGGAGCTTCGTCGAGATCCTCTCGGGCGTCAAACCCGGCGATACGGTCGTGACCAAGGCTGCGGCCTTTGTGCGCGACGGCGACAAGATCAATCCCGTGCTCGACACGACCGGCACGAACTGAGGCATCCGCGATGAACTTCTCTGCCTGGTCCATCCGAAACCCGGTCGCGCCGATCCTGGCCTTCTTCATGCTGATGGTGCTGGGCTGGCAGTCGTTCAACGCGCTGCCGATCACGCGCTTTCCCAACATCGACGTGCCGCTGGTCTCGATCACGGTGAACCAGTCGGGTGCGGCACCGGCCGAGCTCGAGTCGCAGGTCACCAAGGAGATCGAGGATGCCGTGGCGGGCATCACGGGTGTGAAGAACATCCAGTCCACGGTCGTGGACGGACAGCTCGAGCACCGTCGTCGAATTCCGCATGGAAGTGCCCACCGACAAGGCCGTTCAGGATGTGAAGGACAAGATCGACCAGATCATCGGCGATCTTCCGGGCGGTGTGGAAGCCCCCATCGTCACGCGGATCGACGTCGAAGGCCAGGCGATCATGACCTTTGCCGTGTCCTCGCCCGACATGGCGCTGGAGGAACTGTCCTGGTTCGTGGACGACACGATCACGCGCGCGCTTCAGGGGCGTCCCGGGATCGGCCGGGTGGATCGCTATGGCGGCGCCGACCGCGAGATCCGGGTGGAACTCGATCCGGTGAAGCTGGACAGCTATGGCATCACGGCGGCCAGCGTGAACGCGCAGTTGCGTGACACCAACACCGACCAGGGCGGCGGTCGCGCCCGCATCGGTTCGAGCGAGCAGGCGATCCGCACCCTTGGCGATGCGGCGACGCCGGAAAGCCTGGCCGAGACGACCATCGCCCTGCCCTCGGGCCGGTTTGTCCGGCTGGGCGACCTTGGCACGGTGGTGGACACCTATCAGGAGTTGCGCTCGTTCTCGCGCATGAACGGCGAGCAGGTCGTGACCTTTGCCGTGTTCCGCGCCAAGGGGGCCAGCGAGGTGAGCGTGGCCGAAACGGTGAACGCGACGCTGGACGAGATCCGGGCCGAACATCCCGATGTCGCGATCAGCCTGGTCGACGACACGGTCTTCTACACCTACGGCAACTACGAGGCCGCGATCCATACCCTGCTGGAAGGCGCCTTGCTGGCCGTTCTGGTGGTGCTGGCCTTCCTGAAGAACTGGCGCGCGACCCTGATCGCCGCAGTGGCCCTGCCGCTGTCGGCGGTGCCCACGTTCTGGATCATGGATCTGCTGGGCTTCTCGCTGAACCTTGTCAGCTTCCTTGCGATCACCCTGGCCACCGGCATCCTCGTGGACGATGCGATCGTCGAGATCGAGAACATCGCGCGCCACATCCGTATGGGCAAGACGCCCTACCGCGCGGCCATCGAGGCGGCGGACGAGATCGGGCTGGCGGTCATCGCGACCTCGGCCACCATCGTGGCGGTCTTCGTGCCCGTGTCCTTCATGCCGGGTATTCCGGGGCAGTATTTCCGGCAGTTCGGCCTGACCGTCGCAATCTCGGTCATCTTCTCGCTGCTGGTTGCGCGCCTGATCACGCCGATGATGGCCGCCTATCTCATGCGCGACAAGGACGCGCATGAGGAAGAACAGAAAGACGGCTGGATCATGCGCGGCTACATGCGCTTCGTGAAGATGACCACGGCGGGCCACGTCTGGTTCGTGCCGGCGCGTTACCTGACGATGGTGGCGGCCATCGGGGTGCTGATCGTGTCGATCTTCTTCATGGTCCGCATCCCCGGCAGCTTCATCCCGCCCGAGGATGTCAGCCGCATCCCGATCAGCGTGGAACTGCCCCCCGGCGCGACCCTGGAAGAGACCGACCGCACGACACAACAGATGGCCGAACTCATCCGCGGGATGGATGGCGTGGACGGCGTGTTCGTGCTGGGCGGCTCGTCGCCCACCGGCGACCGCGACATCCGGCGGGCGAGCGTGACGGTGATCCTCGAGAAGCTCGACCATTCGCTGACGCACAAGCTGGCGCAGATCGGCCGCAGCCTGCCGGTGATCGGGCCGATGCTGCCCGAGACGCAAAGCACCGGGCGGCAGGTTCCGCAGAACGTCATCGAGGCGCAGATCTTTGCCAAGCTGAAGGACATTCCCGACATCCGGGCGTTCAAGCTGAACGACCGGGGCGAGCGCGACCTGAGCTTCTCGATCCTGTCGTCGAACGAGGCCGACCTGAACGACGCGGTGGGTCGCCTGGAAGCCGCGCTGCGCGACGAGCCGTTGCTGGCCGACGTCGCATCGGAAGGCGCCCTGCCCCGCCCCGAGGTGCAGATCACGCCGCGAGGCGAGGAAGCGGCCCGGCTGGGGATCACCACCGCGCAGATCGCCCAGGTGATCCGCGTGGCCACCATCGGCGACATCGATGCGCAATTGGCCAAGGTGTCGATCGACGACCGGCTGATCCCCGTCCGGGTCCAGCTTGACGAAGCCTCGCGCGAGGATCTGGCGCGTCTCGCGGCGCTGAAGGTCACCGCCTCGAACGGCGAGGCAGTGCCGCTGAGCTCGGTCGCGGACATCCGGATCGCCGAGGGGCCGAGCACGGTAGACCGCCTGAACCGCGAACGTCGCGCGACCATCGGGGCAAACCTGCCCGTGGGCGTGGCCCTCGGCTCTGCCAGCGCCCGGTTCAACGAGGTCGTGGAAAGCGTGGACCTGCCGCCGACCGTGCGCGTGCAGGAATCGGGCGATGCCGAGGTTCAGGCCGAACTCGGCGCGGCCTTCGGCAATGCGATGATCATGGGCCTGATGCTGGTGCTGACGGTGCTGATCCTGCTGTTCGCCAGCGTGATCCAGCCCTTCACCATCCTTTTGTCCCTGCCCCTTGCCATCGGGGGCGTGGCGGCCGCGCTGATCCTGACCAACAACCCGGTCTCGATGCCGGTTCTGATCGGCATCCTGATGCTGATGGGGATCGTGACGAAGAACGCGATCTTGCTCGTGGACTTCGCTGTCGAGATGCGGGCGCGCGGGATGGACCGCTTCGAGGCGGTGCTTGAGGCGGGCCACAAGCGGGCGCGGCCGATCGTCATGACCTCGATTGCCATGTCGGCGGGGATGCTGCCCTCGGCGCTTGGCGTGGGCGAAGGCGGGGCGTTCCGCGCGCCGATGGCGACAGCGGTGATCGGCGGGATCATCGTCTCGACCGTGCTGAGCCTTGTGATCGTTCCGGCCTTCTTCCTGATCATGGACGATCTCGCGCGCCTGCTCTCCTGGGTCTTCGGTCGCTTCATCGGCAAGAAGGACGAGGAAGAGGACATCCCGGATGCCGCCGAGGTCGCCGCCCGTCTGAAGGCACGCGAGGCCGAGATCGCGGCGCTCGAGGCGCGGCTTGGCAGCCTGGAGGAGGCGGCGGCCAACCGGCGTGGACCGACGACGCTGCACGTGGCCGAGTAGCGTCAGCTCGCGGGCCGGCGGTGTCTGTGACGGGGACGGTGCTGGCCAAGGCCGGATCGCGACCTAGCTCTGACAACGGGTCGGCCAGCCGGGCGTCACGGGACCGTCTTGATCCTGCGGCAGTCTGCGCTGCGAAGCGGAGCGAAGGGTGAGGGCTTTTCGGGCAATGCCTTGGATGCGATTGCTGGCATTTGCGGGTGGCCTTGTCGCACTGACCGGCTGTGACCAACGCGAAACCGGACCCGTCGGGAACGCCGCCCTTTCGACGATGGAAGCCCCCGCGGCCGCACCGAACCCTCGTGAGATGGACGCCTGCCTTGCGGCCCTCGGGGAATCGCAGGACGAGCCGGGCTATCCCGCCCGCGCGCTGGCCTGCGCGCTCAGCGCCCCCGCCTCGCCCGAGGCGCAGGCGATGGCCGACCTTCAGATCCGTCGCCTCGCCGACCTGTCGCTGACCCAGGACGGACGCGAGTTCCGCAACCGCGACCTCGCGCCGGGCATCACCCTGGTGGCAGATGACATTCCGCCGGGGACCTACAGTTTCGCCGACAGCTTCGGCATCAATCGTGGCGACATGACGGGGGTGATCCCGGGCAAGGGTGTGCCCATGGTCCGCTTTCGCCCCAATCGCGGCGAGGCAGACCGGCAATACCCGCCCGAGGGGATTTTCGTGCCTGTCGCGCTGACTGCGGACGTGACGGAGTCCGCCGACGGGCTGACCGTTCGGCTCAGGATGGTCGAGGGGACGGCTTTGCGCACGGGTGGATGGGCAAATGCCTCGGCGCAGGCCTATATGCGGCTGCTGGAGCGGACACGCCTGAACCAGGAAAGCGCGCGCGGCTTTCGCGACCCGTCGAAGCTGAGGGTCCACGGCAACGGCATCTACCTGATGGAGCCTTATGACCCTGACCGAATTCCGGTCCTGATGATCCACGGGCTGCGCTCGAACCCCGAGATCTGGAAGCCGCTGACGCTGCGGATGATGACCGACCCGGTGCTCCACGCGCGTTTCCAGGTCTGGCATGCCTTCTACCCCACGGGAACCCCGCCCTTCTATGCCGCGTCGAGGGCGCGCGAGCGGTTTCGCGGCGTGCTCGCGCTGTTCGACCCCGACGGGGACGATCTGGCCAGCCGCGAGGTTGCGCTGATCGGGCACAGCATGGGCGGGATCATGTCGCGCGCACTCGTGACCGACGCGCCGCAGGCGCTGTGGGACGTGACCTTCACCGTGCCCGCAGAGCAGCTTCCGGTGAGTGCCGAGCGGCGCAAGGATTTCCAGAGGATCCTGACACTGGAGCAGGAGCCGGAAGTGGGCTTCGTCGCCTTCCTGAACACCCCCCATCGCGGCAGCGGGACGGCGGATGGTCTGATCGGACGCATCGCCGACCGCATGATAAGGTTGCCCCTGACCTTCCAGGGCATCTTCACCGAAGACCCCGACTATCTGCCCTACACCACGCCCGAGATGCAGACCTTCCTCAAGCCGGGCGGGCCGAGCAGCGTAGAGGCGCTCTCACCCGGCCATCCGTTGCTGCGCCGGATGGCCGAGCTTCCCATCTCGCCGGACGTGCGGGTCGTCTCGGTCATCGGGGTTCGCAAAGGCCCGGCCTGCCTGTCGACCCCCGGCTGTGTGGCGACCGACGGCGTGGTCAGCTACCAGAGCGCACGGATCGCGGACGGGAAGGAACTGGTCATCCGCTCCGGCCATGACGGCTACGACAAGCCCGCCGCGATCGAGTTCCTCACGGCAGAGCTGTTGGACTGGGCAGAAGGTCTCTGACCGCCCTCTCGCGCGGCAGCACGGGTCGCTCGGTCCGTTCCTTCGACTGCGGCCGACCGGACAGGGCGGGCCCGAAGCAGGATCACCCTATCCAGCGGGCGGATCGGGCGCGTAGAGTTGTGACGGCAAAAGCAGGATCCGATGCGATGACGATGGCCCCCCCCGCGACGGCGCAAATCCCGGTGCTCACGCTGACCCTGAACCCGGCGCTGGACATGGCGACCGATGTGCCCCGGCTTGTCCCGGACGAGAAGCTGCGCTGTTCCGAGCCGCGGCTGGATCCGGGCGGCGGCGGCATCAACGTGGCCCGCGCGATCCATGCCCTGGGGGGCGAGGCGCTGGCGCTGGTGGCCCTTGGCGGGTTGACGGGCGACCGGCTGGCCGAGCTTCTGCGGGGGGCGGGGATCACCTTCCTCGGCATCACCGGCCCGGGTGAGACGCGCCAGAGCCTGACCGTGACCGAGGACGAGACGGGGCGGCAGTACCGCTTCATGCTGCCGGGGCCTGCCTGGGGGCCGGAGGACCGCGCGCGGGTGTTCCAGCTTCTGCGCGCCGCCGGAAAATCCGGGGCCTTCGCCGTGATCTCGGGCAGCCAGCCCCCCGGCGTGCCGGTGGATTTCCCGGCCCAGCTGGCGGCGGCGATGAGCGGGATGGAGGTGGTGCTCGACACCTCGGGCAAGGCGCTGCACGAGGCGGTGGAGCGGCCGATCCCCGGTCTTCGGCTGCTGCGGATGGACGGCGAAGAGGCCGAGGCGCTGGCGGGGCGGCGGCTTCTGACGCGGGAGGAGACCGCGGACTTTGCCGAGGGTCTGGTCATGGCGGGGGTGGCGCGGCAGGTCATCGTCGCGCGGGGCGCGGACGGGTCGGTGCTGGCCGAGGCGGGGCTGCGGCTGCATGCGGTGGCACCGAAAGTCACGGTGGTCTCGAAGGTCGGGGCGGGGGACAGCTTCGTGGGGGCCTTTGTCCTGGCCTTGGCCCGTGGGCAGGGGCCGGAGGTCGCGCTGGCCGAAGGGGTCTGTGCGGCGGCGGCGGCGGTGATGACCGAGGCGACGGACCTGTGCCGGGCCGAGGATGTCGCCCGTCTTGTGAAGGGCTGCGAGGTGCGCAGGCTTTGACACGAGACGCCGCGCCGGTCTGACCCTCTCCCGAACGGCCTTTGGCCACTGGGGTTTTCCGGCAGCGCGCGGTATCACAAGCCCCACGCCCCAGCGGACAGACGGAGATCAACATGACAAAACCCCGCCCGATCAAGGATTTCGGCCTCGAGGTCTTCTTCTCGCAGTGGGAGTTCACGGCCCCTTACAACATGACGGCCTCGGACCTGGAAAGCCTGTCGATGCGCGACTTGCTGGCAATGGCCACGCCCGAGGATCGGGCGGCCTTCGACGACCTCTGGCTCGGCTATACCCAGACCTGGGGCGCGCCCGCGCTCAGGGCCGAGATCGCCCGCACCTACGAGACGCTCGCGCCCGAAAACATCCTGTGCCTGGCCGGGGCGGGCGAGGGTCTCTACACGGTGGCGCGCGTGCTCCTGGGGCCGGATGACCATGCCATCGTGCCGACGCCGAACTACCAGAGCGCCGAGACGCTGCCCCTGACGATCTGCGAGGTCACGGGCGTGCCGCTCAGCCGCGACGCGGGACGCTGGCGGCTGGACCCCGACGATCTGCGCGCCGCGATCCGGCCCAACACGCGTCTCGTGTCGCTGAATTTTCCGCACAACCCGACCGGCATGCTGATGCCACGCGCAGAGCTGGACGAGGTCATCCGGCTGTGCCGCGCTGAGGGCATCTACCTCCTCTGCGACGAGGTCTATCGCGGCGTGGAACTCGACCCCGCGCGCCAGATGCCACAGATCGCCGATGTCTACGAGCGGGGCCTGTCGCTGAACGTGATGTCCAAGGCCTATGGCCTTCCCGGGCTGCGCATCGGCTGGCTGGCGTCCCAGGACCGCGAGGTGCTGGAAAGGATCGAGCGCTACAAGCACTACCTGTCGATCTGCAATTCCGCGCCCTCCGAGATGCTGGCGCTGATCGCGCTGAAGGCACGCGACCAAATCCTCGGGCGCAATCGCGCATTGATCGAACGGAACCTGACGGCGCTCGAGGCGCTGTTCGCCGACTATCCCGGCCTCGTGGACTGGGCGCGGCCCGACGGCGGCTGCGTGGCCTTCCCGCGCTACACCGGGCCGGACGGGGTGGAGGCGTTCTGCCGGGGCTTGCTGGAAGAAAGCGGGGTCATGCTGCTGCCCTCCTCGATCTACGCCTCGGACCTGACCGACGTGCCGAAGGACCATTTCCGCGTCGGCGTCGGCCGCGATGCCGTGTTCCGCGACGGGCTCGACGCGATGCGCCGCCATGTCGAGCGCCGCTACTCTGCCTTTCGCGCGTGACGCCACTCGGGCAATGACACGGGGTCAGAACCTGACTTCCGCCACGACCGCGCGGTGGTCGGACGGCCAGGGCATCACCACGATGTCGCTGCGCGGCCCGTCCTCGCCCACGATGGCGGCGTCGGTGACGGTAGGGCGGCCACGGTCTTCTCCGCCCCCTTGCCCTCGTTCGCGCCGCCACCCCAAGCGTTGAAGGACATGACCCGCAGGATGGTTTCGGCGGCGGCGGGAAGCGGCAGCAGGGCCGGGGCAAGGATCAGGCGGCGCATGTCGGTCTCCGGTCGGGATGCTGCACGACGATAGCGGCGAGGCGTGACGGGCGCACCACATCTGCGGTGGCGGGCTGGAGCGGCATTTGCGGTGTCGCATAGGGGCGGCGAGGCCCCGGCCTTCGCCGGGGCGCGTTGCGCCTGTGCCGGGGCGCGATGCGCCTGGGCGCGGGGCCTACCCCTCGTCCCGCCAGCGGTTGACGATGGGATAGCGGCGGTCGAGCCAGAAGGCGCGGGTGCGTCAGCCGCGTGCCGGGGGCGGACTGGAACCGCTTGTATTCGCTGAGGTAAAGCAGGTGCTCGACCTTCTTCACCGTCGCCCGGTCGAAGCCCTGCGCCACCAGATCGGCCACCGACATCTTCGCGGTCCACCAGCCCCTCGAGGATGGCGTCCAGCACCGGATAGGGCGGCAGGCTGTCTTCGTCGCTTCTGGTCGGGGCGCAGCTCGGCCGACGGGCGGCTTGTCGATGACGCGGGGCGGGATGACCTCGCCCGCCGGGCCCTTCATCCAGGCGCGGTGGTTCTCGTTCCGCCAGCGGCAGGTCGGGAACACGCGGGTCTTGTACAGGTCCTTGATCGGGTTGTAGCCGCCGTTCATGTCGCCATAGATCGTGCAGTAGCCGACCGCCACCTCGGACTTGTTGCCGGTGGTCAGCAGCATCTCGCCGAACTTGTTCGACAGCGCCATCAGCAGCAGGCCCGCGCAGGCGGCGACTGGATGTTTTCCTCGGTGATCCCGGGCTCGCGTTCCCGCGAACAGCGGCGCCAGCGCCTCGCCCACCGCCGCCTGCGCGCCGGCGATCGGCACGGTGTCCAGCCGGCAGCCCAGCGCGCGCGCCACCGCCGCCGCATCGTCCAGCGAGTGCTTGCGAGGTGAACTCCGACGGCAGCATCACGCAGCGCACGTTCTCCGGCCCGATGGCATCGACCGCGATGGTCGCGACGATGGCGCTGATCGATCCCGCCCGACAGGCCGAGCAGCACCTTCCTGAAGCCCGACTTGCGCAGGTAGTCGCCCAGCGCCATCACCACGCCCGGTAATCGGCCTCTGCCCGTCGGCGGGATGGCGGCAATCGCGCCCGGGCTCGGCCCGCCAGCCCTCGGCCGTCGCGGCGGAAATCGACATGCACCAGCGCCTCGTCGAACTGCGGCAGCTGCACCGCCAGCTGCCCGCCGGGGTTCAGCACAAAGGACGCGCCGTCGAACACCTGGTCGTCCTGCCCGCCGATCATGTTGAGGTAGACCAGCGGCAGCCCCGTCTCGACCACGCGGGCGACCATCAGGTTCATCCGCACGTTCGGCTTGCCCCGGTGATAGGGCGAGCCGTTCGGGACCAGCAGGATCTCGGCCCCCGTCTCGGCCAGCGTCTCGGCCACGTCGGGGTGCCAGCGTCCTCGCAGATCGGGATGCCGATGCGCAGCGGGCCGATCGCGGTAGGGCCCATGCACATCGGCCGAGGCGAAGACCCGCTTTTCGTCGAAGACGTCCGTCGTTCGGCAGGTGGTGCTTCAGCACGCGGGCATGAACCGCGCCCGCCCTGCAGGATGTAATAGGCGTTGTAGAGCCTGCCACCCGCCCGCAGCGGCCCGCCGATGCCCAGCGCCGGCCCATCGGCGCAGTCTCGGCGGCAAGGCGGTGCAGCGCCGCCATCGCCTGCGTCGACGAAGGCGGGCTTCATCACCAGGTCCTGCGTCTGGTAGCCGGTCAGGAACATCTCGGTCAGCGCGACCATGTCGCTGCCCGCGGCGCGGCCCGCCTCCCAGGCGGCGCGGGCCTTGGCGGCATTGCCCGCAAGGTCGCCCAGCACCGGGTTCAGTTGCGCCAGCGTCAGGCGGAAGGTGTCGGCCATCGGCATCTCCGGCGGGCGCGGCGTTCGAACTATGCCAGAGGTTCTAGCAGATTGCCGGGCGAGGAAAAGCCGAATGCGGGTGCTGCGGCTTGCGCCGCGAGTGCGGGGCGTTTACCTTCCCGCGGTCGCGAGGGTCGGCGCTGTGCGCGCCGTGCCGGGGCGGTCTTGCAGGAGGTTCGGACGTGGTGGGAACGCAGGCACTCGGATCGTGCGGGCAGGACTTCTGGCGTCGCTTCTCGGCGCTGGCGGCCGGACCGCCTGCTTGCGCAGACCGATGGCGAGGTGATCGCCAAGCAATACGACGACGGCAGCGTCTACGAGGGCACGTTCAAGGACGGCCGGCAGGACGGCATCGGCACCTACCGCCTGCCCAACGGCTATGAATACACCGGCGAATGGGTCGCGGGCGAGATCAGGGGCCAGGGCACGGCGCGCTTTCCCAACGGCTCGGTCTACGAGGGCGCAGTTCGCGGGGGGCAAGCCCGCAGGGCAAGGGCAAGATCACCTTCGCCGATGGCGGCACCTACGAGGGCGACTGGGTGGACGGCCAGATGACCGGCACCGGCACCGCCCGCTATGCCAACGGCGCGGTCTATACCGGCAGCTTCAAGGATGCGCTGCATGACGGCCAGGGCACGCATGGAAAGCCCCGGCGGCTATGTCTACGAGGGCGCCTGGGTCGCGGGCGTCAAGGAGGGCAAGGGCAAGGTCACCTATCCCGACGGCGCGGTCTACGAGGGCGATCTGGTCAAGGGCCAGCGGCAGGGCACGGGCACGCTGACCATGCCGGACGGGCTGATCTATGTGGGCCAGTGGGCCGACGGCCAGATGAACGGGACCGGCAAGCTGACGCAGTCCAACGGCGATGTCTACGAGGGGCCGCTGGTGAACGGCCAGCGGCAGGGCGTGGGCAAGATCACCTATGCCAATGGCGATGTCTACGACGGCGGCTTCGAGGCCGACCGCGCAGCAGGGCAAGGGCGTGTTCCGCGGCGCCGACGGCTATGTCTATGACGGCGACTGGGTGGCAGGGCCGCCGCGAGGGGCAGGCGACGGTGACCTATCCCGACAGGTCCGTCTATGTCGGGCACGTTCAAGGCCGACCAGGCCGAGGGCCAGGGCAAGATCACCTATGCCGACGGCGCGACCTATGAGGGCGACGTGGAAGGCCGGCGTGCCCGAGGGCAAGGGCCGCGCGACCTATGCCAACGGGCTGGTCTACGAGGGCGACTTCAAGGCGGCGAAGATCGACGGGCACGGGCAAGATGACCTATCCCGACGGCTATCGTCTATGACGGCCAGTGGGTGAACGGCCAGCGGCAGGGCACGGGCACGGCGACCTATGCCGACGGCACCGTCTACAAGGGCAGTTCGTGAACGGCCAGCGCGAGGGCCAGGGCGAGATCGTGATGGCCGACGGGTTCCGCTATGTCGGCGCAGTGGAAGGCCGGCGAGATCGACGGCAAGGGCGTCGCGACCTATGCCAATGGCGATGTCTACGAGGGCAGCTTCGTCGCCGGCAAGCGGCAGGGCGAGGGCGTGATGCGCTATGCCACCGGCCAGCAGACGGGCGGGCAGTGGACGGACGGCGCGCTGACCGCCCCCGCACCCGCGCCGGACGCCGCCGCAGGCGAAGACCGAGTCTGCCCCGGCAGAGAACTGACGCGCCTTGCGGAGAGCCCCGGGGCGCTGCCCCGGACCCCGGGGTACTTGTGCCGAAAAGACAGCCCGGGCCGGAAAGGCCCGGCACGTCAGACCGGATCGCCCGCATCGAGGCGTGCAAGGAAGGCGTCCGCCTCGCGCAGCACGGTCGCACGGTGGGATGCGTCCATCCGCTCCCAGGTGCGGTACATCTGGGCCATGCGGGGATTGCGGGCGGAAGCGCGCCTCGTGCCGGGCCAGGAAATGCCAGTAGAGCAGGTTGAAGGGGCAGGCCTTCGGGCCGGTCCGGTCCTTCACCCGGTAGGTGCAGCCGCCGCAATAATCCGACATCCGGTCGATATAGGCCCCGGACGAGACATAGGGCTTGGATCCCACCACGCCGCCATCGGCAAACTGGCTCATCCCCACGGTGTTGGGCGCTTCGACCCATTCATAGGCGTCGACATAGACTTCCAGGTACCAGGCGTGGACCTGGGCCGGATCGACGCCCGCCAGCAGCGCGAAGTTGCCGGTGACCATCAGGCGCTGGATGTGGTGGGCATAGGCCATGTCGCGGGTCTGGGCGACGGCGTGCGCGAGGCAGTTCATCGCCGTCGGCGCGCCCCAGTAGAGCGGCGGCAGGGCGCGGTCGTGCCCGAGCGCGTTGCGCGCCGGGTAGTCGGGGCCTTCGAGGAAGTAGATGCCCCGCACGAATTCGCGCCAGCCGAGGATCTGGCGGATGAAGCCCTCGACCGCGTTGAGGGGTGCGCGGCCCTGCGCGCCATTCCGCTTCGGCGCGCCGGCAGACCTCCAGCGGGTCAAGCAGGCCGAGGTTGAGATAGGGCGAGATCAGGGCGTGCGAGAGCGTGGGATCATCGGCCAGCATCGCGTCCTGTTCGTCGCCGAAGGTCGGCAGCGCCTGCGCGATGAAGTGGTCGAGCGCACGCAGCGCATCCGCGCGCGTCGTGGCCCAGCCGAAGGGGCGCAGCGTGCCGAAATTCCCGGCGAAGCGGGCGGCGACAAGGTCGAGCACCTCTTCGGTGATCGCATCGGGCGCAAAGCGCGGCGGGCGGGGGCGGAACAGGTCGGGTTTGGCGGGCTTGCGGTTGTCGTGGTCGAAGTTCCACTGCCCGCCCGCGGGCTGGTCGCCCTCCATCAGCAGGCCGGTCTTGCGGCGCATCTCGCGGTAGAAGAACTCCATCCGCAACTGCTTCCGGCCCTCGGCCCAAGCGACGAACTCGGCCTCGGAGCAGAGGAAGCGGTCGTCGGGCAGAAGGGTCACGGCCAGCGGCGTCTCTTCCAGCGCGGCGATCAGGCGCCATTCGCCGGGGCGGGTCGCGAGCACCTCGGTCGCCCCGGTCTCGGCCGCGCGGCGCAGAAGCTCGCCGGGGAGGGAGTGGCTGTTGGCGGGATCGTCGAGGCGGGTGTAGGCGACCCGCCAGCCCTGGGCCGCGAGTTCGTCCGCGAAGTGGCGCATCGCGGAAAACACGAGCGCGATCTTCTGCGGATGATGGCGGACGTAAGCCGCCTCTGCCATCACCTCGGCCATCACCACGGTGTCCTGCGCCTTGTCGGCGGCGCGCAGCGCGGCGACGGTGGGGGTCAGCTGGTCGCCCGCGATCAGGATCAGGCGGCCTACCATGGGACGGCCTTGCCTTGCCAGTCGAAGAAGCCGCCGCTCTCGGCAGGGGTGAGGCCGTCCAGCACGGCGAGCAGGTTCGCCGCCGCCTCTGCGGGCGGCACGGCGGGGTGGGTGCCGAGGTACTTCTCGGTGAACCGCGTGGCGACGGTGCCGGGATGCAGGCAGACGACCACGGCCTGCGGATGGGTGCGGGCGATCTCGATGGCGGCGGTGTGGATCAGCTGGTTCAGCGCGGCCTTGGCGGCGCGGTAGGAATACCATCCGCCCAGCCGATTGTCGCCGATGGAGCCCACCCGGGCCGAAAGGGCGGCAAAGCGGGCGGGCCGGTCGCGGGGGATCAGCCGCAGCGCATGCTTCAGCACCAGTGCGGGGCCGGTGGCGTTCAGCGCGAACTGGGAAGCCAGCGCCTGCGGGTCGAGCGCGCGGAGGGTCTTCTCGGGCGCGAACTTCCCTATCTCGAGCGCGCCAGTGGCAACGAGGATGGTGTCATAGGGCGCGTCCAGCGTGCCGATCAGGTAGGCAATGCTCGCCTCGTCGGTCAGGTCGAGGCCATCTGCGCGGGAAAGGCCCGTCACCTCGTCGCCGCGCGCCGCAAGCGCCACGGCAAGGGCTTGTCCGATGCCACCCGTCGCGCCGATCAGCAATGTGCGTGCCATGCCCTGCCCTTTCCCTTGGACGGCGGGACCTAGGGCTGCGGGCGGGTTTCGCCAACGGGAGGGGTGGAAATCTTTCGCGGCCCGGCAGAGTCGGATTTCCGTCTTTTCTTTTGCGCGCCGCTCCGTATGATCGCGGTCCATGACACGGGACCCGATCATCGCAGCCGCCCAGGGGACGCTTCGCGCCCTGAGCCCCCGTGCGCTTCTTCTCCTTAGCCTCCTCTGAGCGTGCCCTTCGGGCGCGAACGCTCGGAGGTGACCAGCGCCCGGACGGAAGCGGAAGATGGCAAGGGATAGTCCATGAACAAGATCAATCTGGCCGAGAAGCTGGCCCTGTTCTCGACGCACTGGGACCCGAAGGTCGTGGCGCGGTACAATGACAACGACGTCATGGTGGTGAAGTTTGCGGGCGAATTCCCGTTCCACAAGCATGACGGCACCGACGATTTCTTTCTGGTGCTCGAGGGCCATGTGACGATGGATTTCGCGGACAGCCCCTCGGTGACGTTTGGACCCGGTGAGCTGGTCGTCGTGCCGCGCGGTGTGGTGCACCGGCCGCGCGCCGAAACCGAGGCGAAGGTTCTGCTGATCGAGCCTGTGGGCGAACCGAACACGGGCGATTCGGGGCTGGCCCCGGCGCCGAAGCCTGTCATCTGAGGAGGGCGCGATGACCGACAAGAGCACCCAGGACCGCGTCCTGATCTTCGACACCACCCTGCGCGATGGCGAGCAATCCCCCGGCGCGACCATGACCCATGCCGAGAAGCTGGAGATTGCGGCGTTGCTCGACGAGATGGGGGTGGACATCATCGAGGCGGGTTTCCCCATCGCCAGCGAGGGGGATTTCGCCGCCGTCAGCGACATCGCGCGGGCAGCGAAGAACTCCGTCATCTGCGGGCTGGCGCGGGCCAACTTCAAGGATATCGACCGCTGCTGGGAGGCGGTGCGCCACGCGAAGCGCCCGCGCATCCACACCTTCATCGGCACCTCGCCGCTGCACCGGGCGATCCCCAACCTCGACATGGACCAGATGGCCGAGCGGATCCACGAGACGGTGACGCATGCGCGCAACCTCTGCGACAACGTCCAGTGGTCGCCGATGGACGCCACGCGGACCGAGCATGACTACCTCTGCCGCGTCGTCGAGATCGCGATCAAGGCGGGGGCCACGACGATCAACATCCCCGACACGGTGGGCTACACCGCGCCGCGAGAAAGCTCGGACCTGATCCGGATGCTGCTGGAACGGGTGCCGGGGGCCGATACGATCGTCTTCGCCACGCATTGCCACAACGACCTCGGCATGGCCACGGCGAACGCACTGGCGGCGGTCGAGGCCGGGGCGCGGCAGATCGAATGCACGATCAACGGGCTGGGCGAGCGCGCCGGGAACACGGCGCTGGAAGAGGTTGTGATGGCGCTGAAGGTGCGCAACGACATCATGCCCTACCGTACCGGCATCGACACGACGAAGATCATGAACATCAGCCGCAAGGTGGCCACCGTCAGCGGCTTTGCGGTGCAGTTCAACAAGGCCATCGTCGGCAAGAACGCCTTCGCGCATGAAAGCGGCATCCACCAGGACGGGATGCTGAAGAACGCCGAGACGTTCGAGATCATGCGCCCCACCGATATCGGCCTCAGCGAGACGAACCTGGTGATGGGCAAGCATTCGGGGCGCGCGGCACTCCGAGCCAAGCTGAACGAGCTGGGCTACGAACTGGCCGACAACCAGCTGAACGATGTGTTCGTGCGGTTCAAGGCGCTCGCCGACCGCAAGAAGGAGGTCTATGACGACGACCTCATCGCGCTGATGCAGGACCAGGAGACGAACACCACGCACGATACGTTGCAGGTCAAGCGCCTGCGGGTGGTCTGCGGCACCGACGGGCCGGGCGAGGCGCAGCTGACGCTCTCGATCGAAGGGGTGGACCACTCGGTCGAGGCGCGGGGCGACGGGCCGGTGGACGCGGCCTTCAACGCGGTCAAGGCGCTCTATCCGAACAAGGCGATGCTCCAGCTCTATCAGGTGAGCGCGGTGACGGAAGGAACGGATGCGCAGGCGACGGTCAGCGTCCGGCTGGAAGAGGACGGGCGGATCGCCACGGGCCAGTCGGCGGATACCGATACGGTGGTGGCGAGCGTCAAGGCCTATGTCAACGCGCTGAACCGGCTGATCGTGCGGCGGACCAAGTCGGCGCCCGACAGCGACGTGAAGCAGGTGAACTACCGCGACGCGTCCTGAGCCGTCGCGGGCGCGGTCGGGCGAGTGATGCGCCCGACCGCATGCACGACCCGCGCCTTTAGAGGTTTGGTCGCGCGCAAGACCACAAGACCGAGCCATGCGGCGAGCAGGGACAGCAGGATCGTCACCGCGACCTTCGGCGTTGCGGTCCAGTCGGTCGAGACGTGCAGGCCATGCTGGATCAGCACATGGATCAGGTAGATGCCGGTCGAGACCTGCGCCAGCGCCCGCGTATCCCAAGGAACGCGATGGGACCGGGTCCAGAGCAGGATGACCGGGCATATCAATGGCAGCGTCACGAGCAGGTCGAAGGACTCCCTGCCCCGGAGAAAGGCGTGGTTCGCCGCAGCCTCCGCAACCAGCAGCGCGACACCTGCCAGCATCGAGCCATGAGAGCGTCGTGCGCGACAGGCGGATCGAGCCTTCGTGCCGGGCCAGCAGGAAGCCGATGGCGAGGAAGGGAAAGCCCATGAACAGGAAGTTGCGATAGACCCACAGCGTGTTGAGCCGCTTGTCCAGTGCCGGGTTGTCGATCAGGTGGTAGTTTCCTGCATACTGCATCGCGAGCCCGATCACGAAGGCCATGCCCGCGAGCGTCAGCAACCGCGCCGAAGACTGACCGCGCAGCAGGTGAAGCAGCGTCGCAGCCATCACCAGCGCCGGCAGGAACCAGAGGTGGTGGTAGCCCACGACGAGTGTGCGGGCCAGGTGCCGGGCCGTCATGGTGGCGGGATCGAACCAGAACCCGACATAGACGAACATCCAGATCGCGTAGAGCGCCAGCAACCGCCGCACCCAGGCAGTCGTCTGCGCCGGGGTCATGCGCGACAGGAAGAAGCCGCTGATCAGGAAGAAGGTCGGGACGGCGACGCGGAAGACCCCCTCGACGAGGACCGCGCTGACGGCGCCGTTGACCTCTGCCAGGGCATGTCCGTGCAGGCCGACGACGCACATCGCGAGGCAGAGCTTGAGGATGTCCAGCGACCCTTCGCGCGGGCGGGCGTCCAGGACAGGCATTGCCGCAGAAACTGGCATCTTCACCCGATCACGCTGCCGCCCCCAAGGCTTGCGATAGTGTGAATGGGTTAATGCAATCTTAAGATGCGTCCGGTCCGTTCGGCCGCGTCCCGTCCGAATGGCCGCCCGGCAGGCCTGCCGCGGCGGCCCGGCGCGCTAGCCCTTCATCTCGACCAGCGTGTTCGCGCCATCGACCACCAGCATCGCGCCGTTGACATAGGATGCTTCCTCGGAGGCGAGGAACAGGCAGCAGGCCGCGACCTCGGCAGGCGTGCCGGGGCGGGCGGCGGGGCTTGCCTTCCCCGCCCGGATCTCGCGCGCCGAGGATGATCCGGTCTGGATCCAGCCCGGCAGGACGGCGTTGCAGGTGATCCCGTGGCGCGCATATTCCAGCGCAGTCGCGCGCGTCAGGCCCGTCACCGCCGCCTTCGCCGTGGCATAGCCGGAGGAGCCGTCGATGGTGACCACCGGCCCGGTGACCGAGGCCATGTTGACGATCCGGCCATAGCCTGCCGCCTGCATCCCCGGCAGCGCGGCGCGAATGCAGTGAAAGGTGGTGCCGATGTTCAGCATCAGGTGGTGCTGGAAATCGGCGTCCGACAGCCCGGCCACCTGCGCCCGCTTCACCCGGCGGCCGGACTGGACCATCCCCGCATTGTTCACCAGCACCTCGACGGGGCCGAGGTCGTCCGCCACCCGCGCGAAGAGGTCCGCCACCGCTTGCGGCGAGGTCAGGTCGGCCGTCAGCGCAATGTGCCCCTCGCCCAGTTCGCGCAGGCGGTCGAAGATGCGGTCGGTGGTCGAGGTGATCGCCACCCGCGCCCCGGCCCCGGCCAGCGCCCTTGCCGTGGCAAAGCCGATGCCATCCGCCGCACCACAGCCCGTGACCAGCGCGACGCGCCCCTGAACGCCTGGCATGATCCGCCCCCCGCTTCGCCCCGCCTGACGATAGCAGGACTGTGGCCGGACGCGAGGGGGCGCCAAGTTTTCGCTTTGGGCCGCGCAACGCGGGGGCCAGCCCCCGCACCCCCGGGATACTTGTGAACAGAAAATGACCGGGGCGGAGGAGGCACGGCGCGCGCGAGGGCGGTGCGGCGGGGCCGGATGACCCTGCGTCGCCACGGGCCCGCACGCGGAATTGCGCCGAGCGCACCGGGCTTGGGTCTTTCCCTTGGCTGTCACGCTACCTATAAGAAGGCGCCCGCCTCAGGCCCCTGAGTCGCGGGCGTCTTGTTTTTTCGGGCCATCAAGGATCACCCAAGGCATGTCGGTACTTTCAGGCATCTTCTCGTCAGACATGGCGATCGACCTCGGCACGGCGAACACGCTCGTCTACGTGAAGGGGCGCGGGATCATCCTCAACGAGCCCTCGGTGGTGGCCTATCACGTCAAGGACGGCAAGAAGCAGGTGCTGGCCGTGGGCGAGGATGCCAAGCTGATGCTGGGCCGCACGCCGGGCAGCATCGAGGCGATCCGCCCGATGCGCGACGGCGTGATCGCCGATTTCGACGTGGCCGAAGAGATGATCAAGCATTTCATCCGCAAGGTGCACAAACGCACGACCTTCTCGAAGCCCAAGATCATCGTCTGCGTGCCCTATGGCGCGACCCCGGTCGAGAAGCGGGCGATCCGGCAGTCGGTCCTGTCGGCAGGCGCGCGGCGCGCAGGCCTGATCGCGGAACCCATCGCGGCGGCCATCGGGGCGGGCATGCCGATCACCGATCCGACGGGCAGCATGGTGGTGGATATCGGCGGCGGCACGACCGAGGTGGCGGTGCTGTCCCTTGGCGACATCGTCTATGCGCGCTCGGTCCGCGTCGGCGGCGACCGGATGGACGAGGCGATCATCAGCTACCTGCGCCGCCACCAGAACCTGCTGATCGGCGAATCCACCGCCGAGCGGATCAAGACCAGCATCGGCACCGCGCGGATGCCCGATGACGGGCGCGGGTCGAGCATGACGATCCGGGGGCGCGACCTGCTGAACGGCGTGCCGAAGGAGACCGAGATCAACCAGGCGCAGGTGGCCGAGGCGCTGGCCGAACCCGTGCAGCAGATCTGCGACGCGGTGATGCAGGCGCTGGAAGCGACGCCGCCCGACCTGGCCGCCGACATCGTGGACCGGGGCGTGATGCTGACCGGCGGCGGCGCGCTTGCTGGGCGATCTGGACCTCGCGCTGCGCGAGCAGACGGGCCTTTCCATCTCGGTCGCCAACGAGTCACTGAATTGTGTGGCGCTTGGCACCGGCAAGGCACTGGAATACGAGAAGCAGCTTCGGCATGTGATCGACTACGACAGCTGAGGCCGGGCCCGCCCCGACCGGGCCCCGCGCCGGAGACCTGAGAGCCGTGGCACGCGACCGGACATCGCCAGACGAGTTCACGAGGCCCGTGCGGCGCATCCTCGTGGGCCTGCTCGTGCTTCTTCTGCTGGCACTGTTCCTGCTGTGGCGGATCGACAGCCCGCGGGTCGAGCGGTTCCGCGCCGCGCTGGTCGACCGGGTGGTGCCGAACTGTCGACTGGGCGATGCTGCCGATCACCAAGGCGGCGGCGATGATCGAGGATTTCCAGTCCTACACCCGCATCTACGAGCAGAACCAGGAGCTGCGGCGCGAGTTGCAGCAGATGAAGGCCTGGCGCGAGGCGGCGCTGCAACTGGAACAGAAGAACGCGCGGCTTCTGGATCTGAACCAGGTCCGGCTCGATCCGCGCCTGACGCATGTGACAGGCGTGGTGCTGGCCGACAGCGGCAGCCCGTTCCGCCAGTCGGTCCTGCTGAACGTGGGCGCGCGGGACGGCATCCGCGACGGCTGGGCCACGATGGACGGGATCGGGCTGGTCGGGCGCATCTCGGGCGTGGGGCAGACCACCAGCCGGGTGATCCTGTTGACCGACAGCAACAGCCGCATTCCGGTGACGGTCCAGCCCTCGGGCCAGAAGGCGCTTCTGTCGGGCGACAACAGCCCGGCCCCGCCGCTGGAGTTCCTCGAGAAGCAGGATCTCGTGCGGCCCGGCGACCGGGTGATCAGTTCGGGCGATGGTGGCGTGTTCCCGGCGGGTCTGCTGGTGGGACAGGTGGCGCAGGGCGTGGACGGGCGGCTGCGGGTGCGGCTCGCCGCGGATTACGAGCGGCTGGAGTTCCTGCGCGTGCTGCGCAGCCACGAGAGCGAGCGGATCACCGAGCCGGGCGCGCTGATCGCGCCGCCCCAGCAGCCCGAGATGCAGGGACCGCCGCCCCCCTCTGCGGCCGCGGCCGCGGGAGGGACCGATGGCTGAGGGCGTTCCGACCGCCGTCTGGCTTTGCCGCGCGCTTTTTGCCGTGCTGGCGGCGGTGCTCCTGTTCCTGCGCCTGCTGCCGCTGGGCTCGGTCGCGGGTGGCTGGCCGGGGCCGGACCTGCTGATGTGCCTGACCTTCGCCTGGGTGCTGCGGCGGCCGGACTATGTCCCTGCGCTGCTGATCGCAGGCGGTCATCCTGTTCGAGGATCTGCTGCTCATGCGCCCGCCGGGGCTCTGGGCCGCGCTTCTGGTGCTGGCGTGCGGAATTCCTGCGCAACCGGGCCGCGCTGACGCGCGAGCTGAGCTTCGTGCTGGAATGGCTCCTGGTTTCGGGGGTGATGGCGGCGGTCGTGATGGGCAACAGGATGATGCTGGCGTTGACCATGCTCGATCAGGTCAGCCTTGGCCAGACGATGGTGCAGCTTGTCGCCTCGATCCTGTGCTATCCTGCGGTGGTCGCGGTCTCGGCCCTCGTGTTCGGCGTGCGCAAGCCCGCGGCGGGCGAGATCGATGCCTATGGGAGGCGGTTGTGAGACGGACGGCCAAGGATACCGAGGCGAGCGCGCGCAAGATCAACCGGCGCGCCCTGCTGCTTGGCGGCTCGATGGCGGCCTTCATCGCCGTGCTGGGCGCGCGGATGCGCTACATGCAGGTGGAGGAGGCCGACGAGCTACCGCCTGCTGGCCGAGGAAAACCGCATCAACATCCGCCTGATCCCGCCGGCGCGCGGCCTGATCCTGGACCGCAACGGCAAGCTGATCGCGGGGAACGAACAGAATTATCGCGTGGTCATCACGCGCGAGGACGCGGGCGATGTCGAAGAGGTGCTGGCGCGCCTGTCGCACCTCATCCCGCTCGACCCCGCCGATCTGGAGCGGACGCGCCGCGAGATGGACCGCCGCAGCGCCTTCGTGCCCATCGTCGTGGCCGACTGGCTGCGGTGGGAAGACCTGTCGGCGGTGGCGGTGAACGCCCCTGCCCTGCCCGGCGTGAACCCCGAGGTCGGCCTGAGCCGCCGCTACCCGCGGGCCGAGGATTTCGCCCATGTGGTGGGCTATGTCGGCCCGGTCAGCGATGCGGACCTGGCCGAACTGGAGGACCCCGACCCGCTGCTGCAGATCCCGAAGTTCCAGATCGGCAAGATCGGCGTGGAGCGCTGGATGGAGGACGACCTGCGCGGGCAAGGCGGGCACCAAGCGGATCGAGGTGAACTCGGTCGGCCGCGTGATGCGCGAGCTGGACCGGCAGGAAGGGCATCGCGGGGGCCGACCTGCGGCTGACCATCGACGCCGATGTGCAGAACTTACGTGCAGGCCCGGCTGGAGGGCGAAAGTGCCGCCTGCGTGGTGATGGATGTGACGCAATGGCGATCTGCTCGCCATAGCCTCGGCCCCGTCCTTCGACCCCAACCTGTTCGTGCGCGGTATCCGTCAGGCGGATTACTCGCTGCTGATGGAGAACGATCACCGGCCGCTGGCCAACAAGACGGTGCAGGGCGCCTATCCGCCGGGATCGACCTTCAAGATGGTGACGGCGCTGGCGGCGCTGGAGGCGGGGGTGATCGACGCCGACACCACCGTGAACTGCCCCGGCTACCTGGAATTTGGCGGGCGCAGGTTCCACTGCTGGAAGCATGGCGGGCACGGCCGGGTGAACATGCAGCGCTCGCTGAAGGAAAGCTGCGACGTCTATTACTACGAGGTCGCGCAGCGCGTCGGGCATCGACAAGATCGCCGAGATGGGCCGCAAGCTTGGCCTGGGCATGCGCCACGACCTGCCGATGTCGGCGATCACCGAGGGCGTCATGCCCGACAAGGCGTGGAAGCAGGAACGGCACAAGGCCGAATGGCGGATCGGCGACACGATCAACGCCTCCATCGGGCAGGGCTATGTGCTGACCTCGCCGCTGCAGCTTGCGGTGATGACGGCGCGCCTCGCGAGCGGGCACGGCGGTGAAGCCCCGCCTCGTCCGCAGCGATCGGCGACCGAAGAGATGCCCGATGCCCCGCCCGAGCCGCTTGGACGTGTCGCCCGAACATCTGCGCGCGGTGCGCGAGGGCATGTATGCCGTGGTCAACGCGCAGGGCGGCACCGCGGGCGGGTCGCGCATCGCGGACGAGGCGATGCTGATGGCGGGCAAGACCGGCACCAGCCAGGTGCGCAACATCAGCGCGGCCGAGCGCGCGCGCGGGCGTGGTCAAGAACGACCAGCTGCCCTGGAATCGGCGCGACCATGCGCTGTTCGTGGGCTACGCCCCCTCGGAAGCGCCACGCTATCGCCTGCTCGGTGGTCGTCGAACATGGCGGCGGCGGCTCGCCTGGCCGCCGCGCCGATCGCGCGCGACGCGCTTCTGCGCGCGATGACGGACGGCGTCGCCGCCGCTGAGCGCCTATCCGTCCAGCCAGCGCAACCGGATCGAGACGCAGCAGAAGAACATGAAGCTGCGCCCCGCCGACGATGACGACGGCACCGAGCTGAGCCGGGCGTGAGGCGCGATGAGCTTTCTCGAATATCAGGTCAAGACGGTTCCCACCGGCATCCGCAAGGTGCTCTACCTGAACTGGGGGCTGGTCGTGCTGCTGGTCGCGGTCGCCTCGATGGGCTTCCTGATGCTCTATTCGGTGGCGGGCGGGCGACCTGGAGCCCTGGGCCGAGCCGCAGATGAAGCGCTTCGCGCGTCGGGCTGGTGCTGATGTTCGCGATCGCCTTCGTGCCGATCTGGTTCTCCGCAACATGGCGGGGGTGGCCTATGCGATCTCGGTCCTGCTGCTGCTGGCGGTGGAGTTCTTCGGCGAGGTCGGCATGGGCGCACAGCGCTGGATCGACATCGGCCCGATCCGCCTGCAACCGTCCGAGCTGATGAAGATCACGCTCGTGATGATGCTGGCCGCCTATTACGACTGGCTGGACCTGCAAGAAGGTCTCGCGCCCGCTCTGGGTGCTGATCCCGGTGGTGCTGATCGTGATGCCGACGTTCCTGGTGCGTGATCCAGCCGAACCTTGGCACCTCGCTGATGCTGCTGATGGGCGGCGGCGGCGGTGATGTTCGCGGCAGGCGTCAGCCTGTGGTACTTCGTGCCGGTGCTGGCGCTTGGCGCAGGGGCCGTGGCCTCGGTCTTCTACACGCGCGGCACGCCCTGGCAGTTCCTGCACGACTACCAGTACCGGCGCATCGACACCTTCCTCGACCCGACCACCGACCCGCTCGGGGCGGGCTACAACATCATCCAGGCGCAGATCGCGCTCGGCTCGGGCGGCTGGTCGGGCAAGGGCTTCATGCAGGGCACGCAAAGCCGGCTGAACTTCCTGCCCGAGAAGCACACCGACTTCATCTTCACCACGCTGGCCGAGGAATTCGGCTTCGTCGGGCGCCTTCTCGCTGCTGATCCTCTACGGGCTGATCATCTTCTTCTGCATCGCCTCGGCCCTGCAGACGAAGGACCGCTTCAGCCAGCTTCTGCTGATCGGGATCGGCTGCACCTTCTTCTTCTATCTGGCGGTGAACCTGTCGATGGTGATGGGCATGGCCCCGGTGGTGGGCGTGCCGCTGCCCTTCCTGTCCTATGGCGGATCGGCGATGCTGGTGATCATGGTGGCCTTCGGCATCGTGCAGAGCGCGCATGTCCACAGACCGAGGTAACGCGTGACGCTGAATGTCCTGTTCGCGGCCGATCCGGCCGACTGGCCCGCCTTCGGCCCTGCGCTGGAAAAGGCGCTGACCGAGGCCGGGTTCGATTTCAGGCTGTCGAACCAGACCGACGATCCGGCCTCGGTCGATTACATCGTGTTCTCGCCCGGCGGCACGATCACCGATTTCCGCCCCTACACGCGCTGCAAGGCGGTGATGAGCCTGTGGGCCGGGGTCGAGAAGTTCGTGGGCAACCCGACGCTGACCCAGCCGCTGACGCGGATGGTCGACCCGGCGATGACGGACAGCATGGTGGAATAGGTGTCGGCGCATGTGCTGCGCCATCACCTGCGGCATCGACGCGCTACATCCACGCCACGCCGGGCGATTGGTCGGCGAATGGCGTGCCGACACCGCTGGCCAGCGAGCGGGTGGTGACAGTCCTCGGGCTGGGCGAGCTTGGTCAGGCCGCGGCGCGGGCGCTGCCAGACGTTCAAGTTCCGCCTGCGGGGCTGGAGCCGCACGGCGCGCGACGTGCCGGGGGTCGAGACCTTCTCGGGCGAGGACGGGCTGGACCGGGCGCTGGACGGGGCCGAGATCGTGGTGCTGCTGCTGCCGCGCACGGCGGCGACCGAGAACCTGCTGGACGCCCGGCGGCTCGCCCTGCTGGCCCCGGGGGCGTGCATCGTCAATCCCGGGCGCGGGCACGCTGATCGACGACGCGGCGCTGCTGGCTGCGCTGGATCGCGGGCAGGTCGGCCATGCCACGCTGGACGTGTTCCGGGTCGAACCGCTGCCCGCCGACCATCCGTTCTGGCACCACCCGCGCGTGACCGTGACACCGCACATCGCCGCCCAGACCCGCCCCGCGACCTCCAGCGCCGTGATCGCCGAGAACATCCGGCGGGGCGAGGCCGGCGAGCCGTTCCTCTATCTCGTGGACCGCGCGCGGGGGTATTGAGCGCCGGCGCCCGCGGCTCCGGCAGAGCGGGGGTTTCACACCCCGTCGCCGGCTGGTTCTTGAACCAGTGGCGAAGCTGCCGTCGACCCCCGTGGGGATATTTGTGCCGAGACGAAACAGAAGGTGCAGCACTCTTGCGGCGCGGATCGCGCTGAAACCGGTCGGGAACGGAACAGACGGACGCTTTTGCCCTGCGAGACTTCGTCGAAACGAGGGGCGGCGATGACGTATCGGACGGGGATGGCGCTGGTGCTGGTGGCGGGGCTTCTGTGGTCCTTCATGGGCCTTGCCATCCGCCAGATCGAGGTGGCAGAGACCTGGGCCATCGTGCTGTGGCGCTCGGTCGGCATGGTGCCGGTGCTGTTCGCATGGATCGTCTGGAACTCGGGCGGGCATCCGTTCCGGCAGGTGCGCAAGGTTGGCGTCGCAGGCGTGATCGGCGGGCTGGGGCTGGTTCTGGCCTTCGCCGGGTCGATCTTTGCCTTCCAGACGACGACGGTGGCCAATGCGGTGTTCCTCTTCGCCGCCTCGCCCTTCTTCGCCGCCGTGCTGGGATGGCTCGTGCTGCGCGAGCCGGTGCGGCGCGCGACCTGGATTGCCATCGGCGTCGCCTGCCTCGGCATCCTTGTGATGGTGCGCGAGGGGCTGGCGGCGGGGGCGATGGCGGGGAACCTCTCGGCGCTCGGCTCGGCGCTCGGCTTCGCGGCCTTCACGATCACGCTGCGCTGGGGAAAGCTCGACGACATGATGCCCGCTGTCATGCTGGGCGGCATCTTCGCCATCGCGCTCGGCGCTCTGGTGCTGGCCGTCCGGGGCGAGACGATCTGGGTGCCGCCGCGCGACATCGCCGTGGCGATGACGATGGGCGCAGTGCTGCTGGCGACGGGCATGGTCCTTTACACGCTCGGCAGCCGCGTGGTGCCGGCGGCGGAACTGACGCTTCTGTCGATGGTCGAGGTGATGCTGGGGCCGGTCTGGGTCTGGCTGTTCCTGAACGAGACGGCGACGGCGGGCACCTTTCTGGGCGGGGCGATCCTGCTGGCCGCGATCATGGGCAACGCCCTGTCCGGGGCACGGCGGAGCCGCCTGGCGCGGGCGTGAAGGGGGTTCCATGCCGCAGGCGACTGTCATAGCGTGACAAAAAGTTAACAAACGAGACGGGGAGTCGGGGATGCGTCGCGAACGCAGGAAGACGGGACTGGCCTGCGGCGGCCTGACGGCGCGCCACACGCCCTTCGAGACGCGCAAGCCGGAATTCGGCGGGGCTCTCGGGCGAAGCAAGTCGCGCGCCTGATCCGTTCCGGCCGGCCTTTGGGGCTGGCCTTCCCGAGACATTTGACTGAAAGGCATCAGAATGCCCGGAAACATGACATTCGACGCACTAAAGAAGGCCGTGAAGAGCGGCGAGATCGACACGGTTCTGGTGGCCGCCACCGACATGCAGGGCCGCCTGATGGGCAAGCGCTTCCTGGCGCAGTTCTTCGTCGACGGCGGCTACAAGGAGACGCATTGCTGCGACTACCTGCTGACCGTGGACATGGAGATGAACACGGTGCAGGGCTACAAGTCCTCGTCCTGGCAGACGGGCTATGGCGATTACGTGCTGAAGCCCGACCTCGCCACGCTGCGCCCCATTCCCTGGCTGCCCGGCACCGCGCTGTGCCTGGCCGACATGCTGGACCACCACACGCATGAGGAAGTGCCCCATGCCCCCCGCACCATCCTGAAGAAGCAGGTGGCCCGCGCCCGCGCGATGGGGTTCGAGCCGATGATGGCGACGGAGCTGGAGTTCTACATCTTCGAGAACAGCTACGAGAGCTTCCGCGACAGCCTCCAGGCGCATGGCCAGATCCGCGACCTGAAGCCGATCAGCGCCTATAACGAGGATTACCACATCTTCCAGACCACCAAGGAAGAAGAGGTGATGCGCGCCGTCCGCAACGGCCTCTATGGCGCGGGTATCCCGGTCGAGAACTCCAAGGGCGAGGCCGAGGCGGGGCAGGAAGAGATCAACTACCGCTATTCCGACGCGCTGGACACGGCCGACAACCACATCATCGTCAAGAACGGGGTGAAGGAGATCGCCTGGTCCAAGGGCCGGTCGGTGACCTTCATGGCCAAGTACGACCATCGCCGCGCGGGGTCGTCCAGCCATGTGCACCAGTCGCTCTGGACGAAGGATGGCAAGGCAGCCTTCCACGACCCGAAGGGCGAGCATGGCATGTCGGCGGTGATGCGGCATTTCCTCGCCGGGCAACTGGCCCATGCGCGCGAGATCACGGCCTTCCTCGCGCCTTACGTGAACAGCTACAAGCGCTTCTGCGTGGGGATGTTCGCGCCGACCAAGGCTGTCTGGTCGTCGGACAACCGCACTGCCGGGTTCCGCCTTTGCGGGCTGCACAGCAAGGCGATCCGGGTGGAGTGCCGCATCCCGGGGTCGGACATCAACCCCTACCTCACCTGCGCCGCGCTGCTGGCCGCGGGCCTCGACGGGATCGAGCGGAAGATGGAGCTGGAGCCCGAGATGAAGGGCGACATGTATGCCGCAGGCGGGGTGCGCGAGATCCCCAAGACGCTGCGCGAGGCGGCCGACCTGCTGCACGGCTCGGCCATGCTGCGCGCAGCCTTCGGTGACGACGTGGTGGAGCACTACCACCACGCCGCGCAATGGGAGATTTCCGAGACCGACCGCGTCGTGACCGATTTCGAGGTTGCGCGTCTGCTGGAGCGGGCATAGCGGCAAGGCGCGCCACTGCGGCGCGTCCGCGTAATGATGGTGCGCGGACGCGCACCCTACGGACGAGGATGACATGACAAAGACCATTCAACTGATCTCGCCCGTCGACGGGCAGGTCTGGCTTGAGCGCCCGGCGCTGTCGCTCGAGGCCGCGCGAGGCGTCGCCGCGCGGGCGAAGGCGGCGCAACCCGGCTGGGCCGCGCGCCCGCTGGACGAGCGCATTGCGCTGGTGAAGGCGGGCGTGGCCGAGTTGAACAAGCGCAAGGACGTGCTGGTGGAGGAGCTGGCCTGGCAGATGGGCCGACCCACCCGCTACGGCGGCGAATTCGGCGGGGTGAACGACCGGACGAACTACATGTCCGAGATCGCGGCGACGGCGCTCGCCCCCGTGGTGGCCGAGCATTCCGACCGGTTCGAGCGGCGCATCGCGCGCGAGCCGGTGGGGGTGGTCTTCATCATCGCGCCCTGGAACTACCCCTACCTCACGACGATCAACACGCTGGCGCCTGCGCTGATCGCGGGCAACACGGTGGTGCTGAAGCATGCCACCCAGACGCTGAAGGTGGGCGAGCGGCTGGCCGAGGCCTTCCACGCGGCGGGCGTGCCCGAGGATGTGTTCCAGAACGTCGTGCTCGACCATGACGTGACCGAGGCGCTGATCCGCGCGCGGTCCTTCGGCTTCATCAACTTCACCGGCTCGGTCGGCGGCGGCGCGGCCATCGAGCGGGCGGCGGCGGGCACCTTCACGCCGCTGGGGCTGGAACTGGGCGGCAAGGACCCGGGCATCGTGCTGCCGGACGCCGATCTGGAGGCGGCGGTGGACGGGCTGATGGATGGGGCCATGTACAACGCGGGCCAGTGCTGCTGCGGGATCGAGCGCATCTACGTGCACGAGAGCCTCTACGACAGTTTCGTGGAAAAGTCGGTGGCCTGGGTCGGTCAGCTGAAGCTGGGCAATCCTTTCGACGCCTCGACGACCCTCGGACCAATGGCCAACAAGCGCTTCGCGGCCACGGTGCGGGCACAGACTGCGGAGGCCATCGCGGCAGGTGCCAAGGCACTGATCGACCCCGCGCGCCAGCCCGCCGACGATGGCGGCGCCTATCTTGCGCCGCAGATCCTCGTGAATGTCGACCACTCCATGCGGGTGATGAAGGAGGAAAGCTTCGGCCCGGTCGTGGGGATCATGCCCTACCGGACCGAGGCCGAGGCGGTGAACCTCGCCAATGACAGCCCCTATGGCCTGACGGCCTCGATCTGGACGAAGGACGCCGAGCGCGCCGCCGCGCTTGGCGCACAGATCGAGACGGGCACGGTCTTCATGAACCGCTGCGACTACCTCGACCCCGCGCTGACCTGGACGGGCGTGAAGGACACCGGGCGCGGCACCAGCCTGTCCTACCTCGGCTTCCTGTCGGTCACACGGCCGAAATCCTACCATCTGAAGAAGGTGACGAAATGAGCGATGCGAAACCGGGCCGGATGAACTGGTCCTACCCGACAGCGGTGAAGTTCGGCGCGGGCCGCATTTCGGAACTGGCCGAGCATTGCAAGGCGGTGGGGCTGAAGAAGCCGCTGCTCGTCACCGACAAGGCGCTGGCGAGCCTGCCGATCACGGCGCAGGCGCTGGACATCCTCGACGCAGCCGGGCTGGGCCGGGCGGTGTTCTCGGACGTCGATCCCAACCCGAACGAGGGGAACATGGAGGCGGGCCTCGCCGTCTACCGCGCGGGCGGGCATGACGGGGTTGTGTGCTTCGGCGGCGGCTCGGCGCTGGACCTCGGCAAGATGATCGCGCTGATGGTGGACCAGACGGTGAGCGTCTGGGATCTGGAGGATATCGGCGACTGGTGGACGCGGGCGGATGCCAGCAAGATCGCGCCCATCGTCGCCGTGCCGACGACTGCCGGGACGGGGTCGGAAGTGGGCCGCGCCGGGCGTTCTGACGAATTCCAAAACCCACAAGAAGAAGATCATCTTCCATCCCAAGCTTCTGCCCACCGTCACCATCTGCGACCCCGAACTGACCGTGGGGATGCCGCGCTTCATCACCGCAGGCACGGGCATGGATGCGCTGGCCCATTGCCTCGAGGCCTATTGCAGCCCGTTCTACCACCCGATGAGCCAGGGCATCGCGCTGGAGGGGATGCGGCTGGTCTTCGCGAACCTGCCCAGGGTCTACGCCAACCCGAACGACCTCGACGCGCGGGCCGAGATGATGGCGGCGGCGGCGATGGGGGCGGTCGCCTTCCAGAAGGGGCTGGGCGCGATCCATTCGCTGAGCCATCCGGTGGGCGCGGTCTACGGCACGCATCACGGCACGACGAACGCGGTCGTGATGCCGATGGTGCTGGACTTCAACCGCCCGGCCATCGAGGACCGGATCGACCGCGCGGCGGCCTATCTGGGCATCGCGGGCGGCTTCGACGGCTTCCGCAAGGCGATCATGGACCTGCGGGCCGAAGCTGGACATCCCGGCGAACCTGACCGCGATGGGGGTGGAGCCTGCGCGGCTGGACGAGCTGACCGAGATGGCGCTGGAGGACCCGTCCTGCGGCGGCAACCCGGTGGAGATGACGCGCGAGAACACGCGCGCGCTTTACGCGGCCTGCATGTGATGACCGGGACGTCCGCGGCCTTGCGGGCCGCGCCGTGATCGAACAGGCGCGCTGCGAGATCGCCGTCATCGGCGCGGGGGTCATCGGCCTGACCGTGGCGTTGCGGCTTGCCGCCGAGGGGCGCGAGGTTGTGCTGCTCGACCCCAACATGCCGGGGTCGGGCGCGTCCTATGGCAATGCGGGGACGATTGCGGACTATGCGGTGATGCCGGTGGGCACGCCCGAGGTGCTGCGCAACCTGCCCTCGCTGCTGTTCGACCGGATGTCGCCCCTCTCGATCCGCAAGGGCGCGCTGATGGCGCTGGCGCCCTGGCTTCTGCGCTTTGCCCGGCAATCGCTGCCGGGCGCGGCGCGGCGGAACGCGCAAGCCATCGCGCGGCTGCTCGCCTCGGCCGGGCCGGGGTGGGAGGCGCTGGCGGCCGAGATCGGCGGGGCGGACATCCTGCAACGGCGCGGCTGCCTCTATCTCTACGAGACGGCGGCCGGGCTTCGCGCAGGCCAGGCTGACATGGAAGGACGCCGCGCGCTCGGGGTCACCGTCGACCTGCTGACCCCCGACGAGCTGCGCCAGATGGAACCCGGCCTGCCCCCGGTCGAAGGGGGTGCGGCCTATTTCCCGAACGCGATCTTCCTGAGCGATCCGGGGCGGATGATGCTGACGCTGACCGGAGCCGTGCAGGCGGCGGGCGTGCATGTGCTGCCGCTGGCGGTCGAGCGCCTGGAGCGGACGGTGGATGGCGTGGCGCTGCATGCGCCGGGCCTGCGACTCGGTGCCCGGCATGTCGTCATCGCCGCCGGGGCACAGTCTCGCGCGCTCGCCGCGCAGGCGGGCGACCGGGTGCCGCTGGACACCGAGCGGGGCTATCACGTCGAATGGGACATGAGCGCGCGCCCCGTGACCCGCCCCACCTGCCCCACCTCGCGCGGGTTCTACTTCTGTCCGATGGCGGGACGCCTGCGGGTGGCGGGCACGGTGGAACTCGGCGGCCTCGACGCGCCGCCCTCGCCGCATCGCATCGCGCGTCTGGTGGAAGGCGCGCGGGCGATCTTCCCCGATCTGGGCGCAGCCCGACCGCGACTGGATGGGCTTTCGCCCCTCGATGCCCGACAGCCTGCCGGTGATCGGCCCGTCACGGGCAGGGGCGGAGGTGATCCATGCCTTCGGCCATGGGCATCTGGGCGTGACGCTGGCCCCCGTGACGGCGCGGATCGTGGCCGACCTGGTCGCGGGGCGCGAGCCGGAGTTGGACATCGCCCCCTATGGGCCGGGGCGGTTCTGAGACGGGCGGCGGAGCGGGGGCCAGCCCCCGCACCCCCGGGGTATTTGGGCCGAAAAGAAGCAGCATTGACGAGGGCCGCCACCTGCGCTTGGTAGCGGGGCGGGCAGGGAGGGTCGGATGGCGCGCAGGGCACTGGTGACGGGATCGGCGGGGTTCATCGGGTTCCACCTGTGCCGCAGGCTTCTCGCCGATGGGTGGGAGGTGACGGGCCTCGACGCAATGACGCCCTATTACGATGTGACGCTGAAGGAACGGCGGCTGGGGATGCTGTTGCAACACCCGGGCTTCACGCCGGTGCAAGCCCTGGTCGAGGAGCCGGGGCGGATGCTGGGGCTGGTGGAGGCGGCGCGACCGGATGCGATCATTCACCTCGCCGCGCAGGCGGGGGTGCGCTATTCCATCGAGGCCCCGCGCAGCTATGTCGAGGCGAACCTTGTGGGCACCTTCGAGGTGCTCGAGGCGGCGCGCGCCCATCCGCCCGGGCATCTGCTGATCGCCTCGACCTCGTCGGTCTACGGGGCGAACACCTCGATGCCTTATGCCGAGACGGACAAGGCCGACCACCAGATGTCCTTCTACGCGGCGACCAAGAAGGCGACCGAGGCGATGGCGCATTCCTATGCCCATCTCTACGCCATCCCGACCACGATGTTCCGCTTCTTTACCGTCTACGGCCCCTGGGGGCGGCCAGACATGGCGCCGATCAAGTTCGCGCGGGCGATCCTGCAAGGCGAGCCGATCGACGTCTACAACCACGGCGAGATGATGCGGGACTTCACCTATGTCGACGACCTGGTGGAGGGGATCGTCCGGCTGATCGGCGCGCCGCCGGGGGCCGAGCCAGTCGGCATGCGCGACAGCCTGTCGCCCGTCGCGCCCTGGCGGGTGGTGAACATCGGCAACGGCGCGCCGGTGAAGCTGATGGACTTCATCGCGGCCATCGAGGCGGCGGTGGGGCGCGAGGCCCAGAAGCGCTTTCTACCGATGCAACCCGGCGACGTGCCCGCCACCTGGGCCGATGCCGGGCTGATCGGCGATCTGGTGGGGCCACTGCCCGCCACCGATATCCGCGAGGGGGTGCGGAAGTTCATCGCCTGGTACCGGGACTATCACGGGGTCTGAGGCCGGATCGACCGTCGGCGTCAGCCGGGCACGGGTGCCCAGATCACGTCGTCGATGCGCGGCGCGCCGGTGGCCAGCATCACCAGCCGGTCGAAGCCCAGCGCCATGCCCGAGGCCGGGGGCATCAGGGCGAGCGCGGCAAGGAAATCCTCGTCGAGCGGGTAGCGCTCGCCATAGACGCGCTGCTTCTCGTCCATCTCCAGCCCGAAGCGGCGGCGCTGCTCGGCGGGGTTGGTCAGTTCGCCGAAGCCGTTGGCAAGCTCCACCCCGCAGGCATAAAGCTCGAACCGCTCGGCGATGCGGGGATCGTCGGGCGTGCGGCGGGCCAGGGCCGCCTCGGCCGCCGGATAGCGGTCGAGGACGGTCATGCGGCCCTGCCCGAGGTTCGGCTCCACCTTCTCGACCAGCACGCGCGACAGCATGTCGGACCAGGTATCGTCCGGCGCATGGCGGATGCCCGCGCGCACCAGTTGCGGCGGCGCAGCGCGGCGGCATCCGGTTCGCCCTGGTCGTCCATCGTGGCCAGAAGGTCGATCCCCGCATGGCGCTGGAACGCCTCGGCGACGCTGAGCCGTTCCGGGGCGGCGAAGGGATCGCAGGTCCGGTCGCGGAACCGCAGAAGCGGCGTGCCCGCGGTTTCTGCCGCGAGACGAAGGAAGGCCGCGCAGTCGTCCATCAGCACGGTGTAGTCCTGCCCCACGCGATACCATTCCAGCATGGTGAATTCCGGGCTGTGCAGCGCCCCGCGCTCGCGGTTGCGCCAGACGTGCGAGAAGGCGTGGATGCGCGTCTCGCCTGCCGCCAGCAGCTTCTTCATCGCGAATTCGGGCGAGGTGTGAAGGTACATGCGTGCGCCACGCCGTCATTGCCGATGGCGTCGGTGGCGAAGGCATGCAGGTGCGCCTCGTTCCCCGGGCTGATCGGCGAGCGCCGCAGGATCGACCTCGGTGAAGTCCTCGCCGGCCAGCCAGGCGCGCAGCGCCGCCTGGATGCGGTTGCGGGCCAGCAGCAGCGGGCGGCGGTCGGCGTGGCGCGAGGGCTGCCACCAGGGCGAGGTCGGTAGGGTCACGGCTTGGCTTTCGACTGGCGATTTGCGTTGCGATGCGCTAGATGCGAAGCGCCCGCGGTGATTAGCGGGCGCGCGTGCCACAAGGAAGACCGTTCGTGAAAGTCATCGCCTCCAGCCTTCGCAAGGGCAATGTCGTCGAGCTTGACGGCAAGCTCTACGTCGTCCTGACCGCCGCCAACTTCCACCCCGGCAAGGGCACGCCCGTGACCCAGGTCGACATGCGCCGCATCTCGGACGGGGTGAAGGTGAGCGAGCGCTGGCGCACGACCGAGATGGTCGAGAAGGCGACGGTCGACGAGCGCGACTACGACTTCCTCTACGAGGATGGCGAGGGCTACCACTTCATGGAGCCCGAACACCTACGAGCAGATCACGGTGTCGGCGGATGTGGTGGGCGACCAGAAGGTGTTCCTGACCGACGGCATGCAAGGTCTCGCTCAAGACCTTCGAGGGCGTCGCCATCGCCATCGAACTGCCGCAGAAGGTGACGGTCGAGATCGTCGAGACCGAGCCGGTGGTGAAGGGGCAGACGGCGTCGTCGTCCTACAAGCCCGCGATCTGCTCGAACGGGATCCGCGTGATGGTGCCGCCGCATATCGGGGCGGGCACGCGCATCGTCATCAACACCGACGACTACTCCTACGTCGAGCGCGCCAAGGACTGACGCGGCGCAAGCTCTGGCTTTCGGGGCTGGCGCTTCTGGTTCTGGCGGGGGTTCTGTCCTGGCACATCCGGGTTCTGCCCTACCTCTGGCACCGCGCGCTGATGCTGACCCGCGAGAGCGAGCGTGACAGCGCGATCTGGCTGCCGGACTATCGCGCAGACCTGAGCGGGCAGGTGGTCGAGGGCCTTGACGAGAACCTGTCGGGGCTGACCTACAGTGCAGCCACGGGCACGCTGTTCACCGTCATCAACGATCCGCCGCAGGCGGCCGAGATCACGACCGACGGACGGCTCTTGCGGACCCTTCCGATCCAGGGCGGGGACGATCCCGAGGGGATCACGCATGTCGAGGGCGAGCTTTTCGTGATCGCCGACGAGGGCACGCACCGGCTCAGCTGGGTGCGGATCGGGCCGGACACGGACATGCTCGACCTGTCGGACGCGCCCTACCTCTCGCTGGAACTCGACATGGCCGACAACCTGGGGATCGAGGGGGTCTCGTGGGATGCGCGCACGGGGCGGCTTCTGCTGGTGCAGGAGATGCTGCCGCTGCGGGTGCTGATCCTGTCGGGCCTGCGCGAGATGCTGGCGGGCGGGCCGCTCGCCATCGACATCCGCGAGTGGAAGGCATCGAACGCCTCGACCCTCTTCATGCGCGACCTGTCCTCGTTGACGCTGCACGAGGGCACGGGGAACATCCTCTTGCTCAGCCACATGTCGCGGATGATCGTGGAATACGCGCCCGATGGCCGCCCGGTCAGCGTCATGGCCCTGCCCGACGTGCCGCAGGCGGAGGGGATCGCCGTCGGGGCCGAGGGCGAGATCTTCGTTATATCGGAGCCGAACCTCTTCTACCGCTTCACACGGCAAACGCCGCCGCATTGGCTGGCGCCCAAGGATTGAAGGAAGGGCGCTGACGCGGTTTATTTCCGATCCTGCTGAACCGAACCGTCCCCGGCGCGTTCATCACGTGTACGGCGCCGAGATGCGCCGGCGTTCGCACCTTGGGTGCGATCCCCTGACGTGATGGAGATTGACAATGAAACCGATGTTCAATGCCGTGGCGCTGGCCGCCACCCTGGGCCTGTCCGTCCTGCCGATGACGGCCTTCGCGCAAACCGATACCGACCCCAAGATGCTGGAGTGCGGCGAATTCAACTCGATGTCGGAAGAGGACAAGCTGGCCGCGGTGATCCGGATGCAGCAAGTGTCGAACGACGCGTCGGTGAACGTCACGGCGACAAGCGCCGAGGCGCTGGACGCGACGAAGAAGGCCTGCCTTGCCGACCCGCAGGACAAGGCCATCGAGGCGATGGCGAAGAAGTAAGCGGCGTCAGTCGGCACATGAAAGCGGCGCGGACAGGCCCTGTCCGCGCCGCACCTACATCCGATGTTCCGTTTCCGGTGGGCAGCATCGGGTCACGCCGTCCTTGGCAGGCGCCCTACAGCATCCCCGGCACGACCTGATCGGGCGGGCGGTGGCCGTCGGCGAAGGTCTTGATGTTGATGATCACCTTCTCGCCCATCTCGATGCGCCCTTCCAGCGTGGCGCTGACCCATGTGCGGCAGAAGCACGACATTGGGCAGCTCGCGCAGGCGCGGGTTGATCTCGTGCCCCTGCTCGAACACGTCGAGGCCCGCACCCGCGATCTCGCCCGCGCGCAGGCCGCGCGTCAGGGCGTTTTCGTCGATCACCTCGCCGCGCGAGGTGTTCACGATGACGGCGGTCGGTTTCATCAGCTTCAGCCGCCGCGCGTTCATCAGGTGAAAGGTCGACGGCGTGTGCGGGCAGTTGATCGCTGAGGATATCCATCCGCGCCACCATCTGGTCGAGGCTGTCCCACCAGGTCGCCTCGAGCTCGGCCTCGATCTCGGGGCGCAGGCGCTTGCGGTTGTGGTAATGGATCTGCATGCCGAAGGCGCGGGCGCGGCGCGCGACCGCCTGCCCGATCCGGCCCATGCCGAGGATGCCAAGGCGCTCGCCCGCCGATCCGCCCGCCCAAGATGCGCCATGGGCGACCAGCCGTGCCAGTTCGCCCGCCTGCATCTCGGCCAGCCCCTCGGGGATGCGGCGCGTCACGGCCAGGATCAGCGCCATCACCATGTCGGCGGTGTCGTCGGTCACCACGCCGGGCGTGTTCGACACCAGGATGCCGCGCTGCCGGGCCGTGGCCACGTCGATATGGTCCACGCCCGCGCCGTAATTCGCGATCAGCTTCAGCCGCTCGCCCGCCTGCGCCAGAAGGCCCGCATCGATGCGTGTCGGTCAGCGTCGGCACCAGCACATCGGCGCGGCGCATCGCGGCGGCAAGCTCGTCGCGGGTCATCCGCGTGTCGGGATCGCGCAGCTCCACATCGAACAGTTCCTTCATCCGGGTCTCGACGACCTCGGGCAAGCGTCGCGTGACGACAACACTCAGGCGTGCTGCGGGCATGGGTCCCCTCCCTCGCGCTTCCAAATCGCGCCGTTGGATGGCAAGGTGACGCCAAGCGGGGCGCGGCACAAGCCCTGCACGAGGCAGAGGACCGGCGCCGGTGGCGCGGGTGGCAGGAACGGACAGGATGATGACAGCAACGGGATGGACGGCCCGGCTTCTGGCGCTTGCGCTGATGGCCGCGCCTGCCCTGGCCGAGACGCGGCCCCAGCCCCGACCGGCCTCGCTGGTCGAGATCGACACCCCCACCCCCGAACTGGCCCCGATGGACGTGCCGGACACGGTGCAGACCGCCGCCGTGAAGCCCGAGCCGCCGCGCGATCCGAACCGGGGCAGCGTGACCACGCTGCCCCTGCCGCGCTACGTCTCGCTGAAGGGCAACGAGGGGAACGCGCGGCGCGGGCCGGGCCTGACCCATCGCATCGACTGGGTCTTCACGCGGTCGGGGATGCCGCTGCGGATCACCGCGGAATACGAGCACTGGCGGCGGGTCGAGGACAGCGAGGGCGTCGGCGGCTGGGTGAACTTCGTCGCTGCTCTCGGGCGTGCGGACCGCGCTCGTGACGCAGGACATGGCCGAATTCCACACCCTGCCCGACGTGAACGCGCCCGTCAGCTTTCAGGCCGAAATGGGCGTGGTCGGCAAGATCCTGAGTTGCGACATCGACTGGTGCCGCCTGAACGCCGACGGCAACCGGGGCTGGGTGCGGAAGGCCGCACTCTGGGGCGTCGATCCGGGCGAGATCATCGAGTAGCGGCTGCGAGACGGTCGCACTTGCCCCCGTGCCGGGGGCTGGGCTAGGCGGAGGTCTCTGTCCCCCGGAGCCTGCCCATGGCGATTCTGCCCCAGACCCGCCTGAACCTGTCGGCTGGCCTCGCCTCGGTCTCGGTGGCGCTGGTTCTGGTGCTGCTTGAAGCTCTGGGCCCTCGGCGAGACGGGGGCGCTGTCGGTCGCGGCCTCGCTGGCCGACTCGGCGATGGACCTGATGGTGTCGGTGGGCGCGATGGCCGCAATCGTCTACGCCGCCCGCCCGCCGGACGAGGATCACGCCTTCGGCCATACCTCGGCCGAGGATATCGCGGCGCTTGGTCAGGCGATCTTCGTGCTGGTCTCGGCGGGGGTGATCGCCGTGGCTGCCATCGCCCGCCTTGCCTCGCGCCAGCCGGATGCGCTGTCGGCGGAAGGCTATGGCATGGCGGTGATGGCTGTCTCCATCGCGCTGACCATCGCGCTGGTCCTGTGGCAGGGGCGGGTGGCGCGGCGCACCGGGAACCGGGTCGTCAAGGCGGACCGGTTGCATTACCTCGGCGACCTGCTTCCGAACATCGGCGCGATGGTCTCGCTCTGGGCCTCGGCGCGCTACGGACTGTACCAGATCGACTCGGTCGTCGCGATCGCAGCCGCAGGGATCATGGCGGTCGGGGCCATCCGCATCGGCAAGGGGGCCTTCGACGCGCTGATGGACCGGCGCGCCGACCCCACGGTGATCGAGGGGATCGGGCGGATCGCGGGCGACTGGCCGGGCGTGCGGGGCTTTCACGACCTCAAGACCCGCACCGCCGGCAGCCGCGTCTTCGTCAACATCCACATCGAGCTGGACGGCGACCAGAGCCTGCGCGAGGCGCATGACATCGGCGCAGCCCTGCGCCGCGCGATCATCGCGGCCTATCCGCAGGCGGATGTGATCATCCACAAGGACGTGGCGCAAGAGTAGCTGCGCTCAGGCCGCGTCGAGCAGCCCCCGCCCCTTCAGCAGCGCCTCCACCCCCGGCATCCGGCCCCGGAACGCGGGTAGAGCGCATCGGCCTCCTCGCGAGCCGCCTGCCGACAGGATGAACCGCTCCAGCTTCGCGGCCGCGGTCCGGGTCGAAGGCATCGCCCGCCTCCTCGAAGGCCGCGAAGGCGTCGGCATCCATCACCTCGGACCACATGTAGCTGTAGTAGCCCGCCGAATAGCCGTCGCCCGCGAAGACATGCGCGAAATGCGGCGTGGCGTGGCGCATCCGGATGGCCCGCGGCATCCCGAGCGCCGCCAGCACCTCGGCCTGCTTCTGCATCGGATCGGCGGGCGGCTGCGCCTTCGTGGAAGGCCAGGTCCACCAGCGCCGAAGAGACGTATTCCACCGTCGCGAACCCCTGGTCATAGGTCCCGGCCGCCAGCAGCCGGTCGAGCATGTCCTGCGGCATCGGCTCGCCGGTCTGCGACGTGGCGCGCGTGTGTCTCCAGCACCTCGGGCACCTCCAGCCAGTGCTCGTAAAGCTGGCTCGGCAGTTCCACGAAATCGCGGGCGACGGAGGTGCCCGAGATGAAGCCATAGGTCACGTCCGACAGCATCTGGTGCAGCGCATGGCCGAATTCGTGGAACAGCGTGCGCGCGTCGTCGTAGGACAGCAGCGCCGGGTCGCCCTTGGCGAAGTTGCAGACGTTCACCACGATGGGCCGCATGTCGCCGCCCAGCTTGCGCTGGCTGCGCATGGCCGAACACCAGGCGCCCGACCGTTTCGACCCGCGCGCGAAGTAGTCGCCGATGAACACCGCCACATGCTCGCCGCCCCGCGTCACCTCCCAGGCCCGCGCGTCGGGGTGGTAGAGCGGCACGTCGAGCGGCGCGGAACTCCAGCCCGAACAGGCGGTGCGCGCAGTCGAAGGCGCGCCGCGATCATCGCGTCGAGCGAGAGGTAGGGCTTCAGCGCCGCCTCGTCCAGGTCATGCTCGGCCTTGCGGCGCTTCTCGGAGTAATAGCGCCAGTCCCACGGCTCCAGCGTCGCCGTTGATCCCGTCGGCCTGCATCAGCCCTTCCAGCACGCGCCGCATCGGCCATCGCCTTGGCGCGCGCGGGCTGCCAGACCCGCATCAAGCAGGTCGCGCACCGCCGCGGACGGCTTGCCCGCCATCTCGGTTTCCAGCTTGTAGGCGGCGAAATCGGCGTAGCCCAGCAGTTGCGCCCGTTCTGCGCGCAGCGCCAGGATCTCCGCCGCGATCGCCCGGTTGTCGTGCGCGTCCGCCATTGGCCCCGCGCGCGACCCAGGCCTCATAGGCCGTTCTGGCGCAGGTCGCGGCGGGGCGAGAATTGCAGGAACGGCACGATCAGCGAGCGGTTCAGCGTCACGACATGACCCGGCAGGCCGCGCTCCTCCGCCGCCGCGCGGCGCGGCAGCGACGACGAAATCCGGCAGCCCGTCCAGATCGTCCTCGGACAAGCTCCATGAACCAGTCCCGCTCGTCCGCCAGCAGGTTCTGCGTGAATGCGGTGCCCAGCACCGCCAGCCGCGACTTCACCGCCGTCATCCGCTCCGCCTCCGCGCCCTCCAGCTGCGCGCCCGCGCGCACGAACATCCGCCGGTAGAGCGTCAGCACCCGCGTCCTGCTCCGCGCGTCAGCCCCAGCCCGTCACGCCCCTGCCACAGCGCCTCGATCCGCTGCGAACAGCGCGCGGTTGTTCGTGACCTCGGAGGAAAAGGCCGACAGCTTCGGCGCCAGCTCGCGCTGCAGCGCCTCGCGCGCCGGGTTGCTGTCGGCACCCGCGAGGTTGAAGAACACCCCCGCCACCCGGTCGAGCGTCTGCTTCCGCCAGTTCCAGCGCCTCGATGGTGTTGGCGAAGGTCGGCGGTTCCGGGTCGTCCGCGATGGCCGCGATCGCGCGCGCGCGCCTCGGCCAGCGCCCGCATCGAAGGCCGGGCGCGAAATCCGTCGTCGCGGATCGCGCCGAAGGGCGGCAGGTCAAAGGGCGTGTCCCAGGGGGCGAGCAGCGGATTGGTCATGGCGGATCTCCTTTGCCGGAAGCTAGGCGTCAGCGCCGGCAAGGTCCAGGCCGGGCGCAGGCTCGCCGAAGGACCACGAGGCGATCGCTCGGCGCGTCGCCGATCAGCGGTCCGCCCGCGCATCCGCGCCTCGAACCGGCGCAGCAGCAGCGACAGGGTGATCGTCATCGTCAGGTAGATCAGCGCCACCACGTTGTAGGTCTCGAAATAGCGGAAGTTCCCCGCCGCCGTGACCTTGCCCAGCTGCGTGATGTCGGACACGCCCAGCACGCGACACCAGGCTCGAATCCTTCACCATCGCCACGAAATCGTTGCCCAAGCGGCGGCAGGATCGTGCGGAACGCCTGCGGAAAGACGATGTGGCGAAACCGCTGCCAGCGGTTCAGGCCCAGCGCCTTCGCGGCCTCGATCTGGCCCTTGTCGACCGCCTGCAGGCCCGCGCGGAAGATCTCGGCCAGGAAGGCGGAATAGGCGAGCGTCAGCGCGATGATCGCCCGCCACAGCAGCGGGAAGTCGCGGGTGCGCCATTCGGCAAACCCAAGCGGCGCGGTCAGCCAGTTCCAGAGCGCAACCAGCCCGGGGCCAGCACGAAGGCCACGTAGAGCAGCAGCACGATGATCGGGATGCCCCGCATCACCTCGACATAAAGCCGCGCGGCCTGCCGCAGCACAGATCGAGCGCGACAGCGCCACCAGCGCCAGGCCGAGGCCCAGCGCGCAGGCCAGCGTGAAGGCCACGACCGTCACCAAGATCGTGATGCCGATGCCCTGCGACCAGCGTGCGCCAGCACCTGCGCGTAGAGCTCGTTCGCCAGGACCTGCCAGAACAGGTAAGCCCCGATCCCCGCAAGCGAGGACGAGCCACCAGGGAAAGTCCGGTCGGGTTGCGGGCCGGGCGTCATGTCGGGAGGGGCGCGCAGGATGCACAGGGCCCCGGACCGCGTCCGGGGCCCTGCCAGCGCAGTGCGCCTCATTCGCCCATCTTGAAGTCGAGGAACCACTTCTTGTTCAGCGCGTCGATCGTGCCGTCGGCCTTCATGCTGGCGATGGCCGCGTTGATCGGCGCGACAAGGTCGGAGCCCTTCGGGAAGATGAAGCCGAAATCCTCGGTCCCCAGCTTCTCGCCGATGATCTTCAGCCCCCCGTCCGAGGCCGCGACATAGCCCGCGCCCGCCGTGCCGTCGGTCAGCACCAGGTCCACGTCACCCGCGCGCAGCGCCTGCGACGGTCGCGCCGAAGGTCTCGAACAGCTTGATGCGCGGGTTCTGCCTCGTTGCCGTCCAGCACCTCGTAGACGCTGACGTAGAAGGGCGTCGTGCCCGGCTGCGCGGCGATCAGCAGGTCCGGGTTCGCGGCGAAGCTCTTCGCGTCGGTGAAGCGGCTCTCGTCGCCGCGCACCATCATCACCATTTCCGAGCGCATGTAGGGGTCCGAGAAATCGACCTTCTCCTTGCGGTCGTCGCGGATGGTGATGCCGGTCATGCCCGATGTCGAACTGGCCCTCGGACACGGCCGGGATCATCGCGTCCCAGCTGATGTTCTCGTACTTGACCGTGATGTTCAGCCGCTTGGCGATCTCGGCCATCGCGTCGTATTCCCAGCCGACCGCCTTGCCCGTCCGTCGACGAACTGCAGCGGCGGATAGGCGTTTTCGGTGACGACGATGATCTCGCGCCCGCCAAGGTCCGGCAGGTCGGCGGCAAGGGCGAGCGAGGCGGTCAAGAGCGAGGCCAAGGCCCGCGAGGGCGGCGGTGAGTTTCATGCTTGTTCTCCCTGAGGATGGGTTACCGGCGGGCAGACTATGGTGCGGGTGCGGGGGCTGTCCAGTCGGGGCCGTGGATCGCTCCGCAGACAGGACAATCGCTTCGCTTTGCCAGCGAAATGAGACGGGTCTCGCCGTAAAGCCCGTCGAAAAGCAGCATCCGTCCCCGCAGCGTCTCGCCCGCGCCGGTGATCTGCTTGACCGCCTCCAGCGCCATCATCGCTGCCCAGCACGCCGGGCAGGGGGGCCGCCACCCCCGCCTCGGCGCAGGTCGGCACGGTGCCGGGGGCGGGGCGGGTCGGGAAAGATGCACTCATAGCAGGGACCGCCGCGCGCAGGATCGTACAGGCTGATCTGCCCTTCCCACTGGGTGATCGCGGCGGCGATCAGCGGCTTGCCCGTCGCCACGGCGGTGCGGTTGGCCAGGTAGCGCGTGTCGAAATTGTCCGACCCGTCGAGGATCAGGTCGTAGTCGGCGAACAGCTCTGCCGCGATGTCGGGCGTCAGGCGGCGGGTGTAGGTGCGGACCTCGACAAAGGGATTGAGCGCGCGCATCGCCTCGGCGGCCGAGGCGACCTTGGGCATGCCGATGCGCGCATCGGCATGGATCACCTGCCGCTGGAGGTTGGACGCGTCGACGGTATCGTCGTCGATCACGCCGATCGCGCCCCACGCCCGTGGCCGCGAGATAAAGCAGCACCGGCGCGCCAAGGCCGCCCGCGCCGATCACCAGCACCCGCGCGTCCTTCAGCGCGCCGCTGCCCCGGGCCGCCGATCTCGCGCAGCAGGATGTGGCGGGAGTAGCGGTCGAGTTCGGCGGGCGTGAACGGGGCCCTCGCCACCGGGGCGCGCCTCGGCGGCGCTGCGCGCGCGCGCGCAGCCGCCCGATGCCCGCGCGGTAGGCGAGGACCAGCGCCGCGACGAGGCCGAGCGACAGCCAGACCTGCGCCGACCCGCCGGTGGCCGCGCGCAGCGGGATGGCCTTCGGGCAGGATCAGATGCTCGGCGATCGACCGCCAGCCACAGCGCGCCGATCAGGATCAGGCGCTGGCGCACGGGCGTCTTCATCAGCGACGCCCACGCCCCAGATCACGGCGGCCAGACACAGGACAAGGATCATCAGCCGCGGCCCGTCGACCCGAAGCCGCCCACGCCCCGCGCCGTCGCGCCCAGTTCGGTCGCCACCTCGAACCGGGCCTGCACCACCGGGGCCACGATCAGCTGCGCGATGCGGTCGCCGTGATGGATCGTGTAGGGTTCGGTCCCGAGGTTGATCAGCAGCACGCCCAGCGGCCCGCGATAGTCGCTGTCGATGGTGCCCGGCGTGTTGGGCAGGGTGATTCCGTGCTTCAGCGCAAGGCCCGACCGGGGGCGGATCTGCATCTCGAACCCCGGCGGGATCTCGACGCGCAGGCCGGTGGGCACGATGGCGCGGTGCATCCGGTCGAGGATGAAGCCCGTCTCGCGGTCCTCGGGGCGCAGGTTGGCGCGGATGTCGGCTCCGGCGGCGCCGGGGGTCTCGTAGGCGGGCAGGCCAAGCGCGGATCGGCCCAAGGCTCCCACAGCATGCGCAGGGTCGGGGTCATGCGCACGTGCCCCGTAACGGCCAAGAGTTTTCGAAACTCTTGGCAAAATCCTTCGAAGGATCTTGCCGCGCTCATGCCAGGGCCTCGGCGATGCGGGCGGCCAGACGGCGCGCGACCTCGTCCTTGGACATGCGCGGCCAGGTCTCGGCCCCCTCGGCGGTGATCAGCGTGACGGCGTTCTCGCTGCCGCCCATGATCCCGGTCTCGGGCGCACGTCATTGGCCACGATCCAGTCGCAGCCCTTGCGCGCCCGCTTGGCGGTGGCATGGGCGACCACGTCGTCCGTCTCGGCGGCGAAGCCCACGACGAGGCGGGGGCGCGGCTTGCCCTTGGCGACGGTGGCGAGGATGTCGGGGTTCTCGGCGAAGGTCAGGGCGGGGGGCGCTGCCTGTGGCGTCCTTCTTCATCTTGTGGTGCGATGGCGTTCGCCACGCGCCAGTCGGCCACGGCGGCGGCGAAGACGGCGGCATCGGCGGGCAGCGCGGCCTCGACCGCCGCCAGCATCTGCTGCGCCGTCTCGACCGCCACCACGCGCACGCCCTGCCGGCGGCGGCACGACGGCCGGGCCGGTGACAAAGGTCACCTCGCGCCCCCAGTCCCGCCAGCGCCGCGGCCAGCGCCGTGCCCTGCGCGCCCGACGAGCGGTTGGCGATGTAGCGCACCGGGTCGATCGGCTCATGCGTCGGGCCGGAGGTGACGAGCACATGGCGGCCCTTCAGCGGCCCGTCCCCCAGGGCGGCCTCGATCGGCCGCCACAATCTCCAGCGGTTCGGCCATGCGTCCGGGGCCGTATTCGCCGCAGGCCATGTCGCCCTCGTTCGGGCCGACGGTCAGCACGCCGTCGCCCTGCAGCACGCGCAAGGTTGCGCTGCGTGGCCGGGTGGTTCCACATCCGCACGTTCATCGCGGGCGCGATCAGCACGCGGGTGTCGGTGGCCAGCAGCAGCGTCGAGGCCAGGTCGTCCGCCCGGCCCTGCGCCATCTGCGCCATCAGGTCGGCCGTCGCCGGGGCCACCACGATCAGGTCGGCCACGCGCGAGAGCTGGATATGGCCCATCTCGGCCTCGTCCGTCAGGTCGAAGAGATGCGCTATGCACCTTTTCCCCCGCCAGCGCCGAAACCGACAGCGGCGTGACGAATTCCGCTCCCGCCCTGGTCAGCACCGGCGTCACCGCCGCGCCGCGTTCCTTGAGCCGCCGGATCAGGTCCAGCGCCTTGTAGGCGGCGATCCCGCCGCCGATGATCAGAAGGATACGCTTGCCCGCCAGCATCCGGCCGCTCCCCTGCAGGGTCATGGCAATGGTGTAGGGGCGGGGCGGGCGGAACTCAACCGGGCAAAGACGGGGCGTCCTGCTCCAGCCGGGTCTGCGTGCCGAAGGCCGCGCAAGGATCGCCGCGCGGAACCGTGCCGGTGACGATCCAGAGGTCATAGGGCTGGTCATTGCCCACAGGCCCCTCAAGCTGGCCCACGGACAGCACGCCCAGCTCGGGTGCCGCTTTGCCAAGAACCGAAGGGATGCCCTGATCCCGCCGGGCGTGCCCGTTGCCGGTGATGACGGCCACCGGGCCGCCTGTCGCCTGCATCGCCTGGACCACGGCACGGGCCAGCGCGGCGTCACGCAGCCGTTGCGCCTGCAACCATCCCGGGAAGCACCTCGACCGGCAGGGCGTTGCAATGCGACGCGGCGAGGTCGGCCTCGCGCGCGGCCTGATCGTCGGGCGCAAGCGGTGTCGTCAACCCGTACCGGGCAGCACCCGGACCAAAGATCGCCGCCGCTCCTTCGGTCACGGCGCGGCGCACCTCGCCAGCCGGCAGGTCGCCGCCGAAGATGCGCGCCTGCGGGGCGGCGGTGAAGATGGGGTGGTAGAAGGCGAAGTCCGGCCAACCCGAGCCGTCCCAGCCGATGGCCTTGGCGACGGCGGCGGCGTCACTGCGATCTTCTGGCACGCGATCGGCCTGATCCGGGGTCAGCATCTCGAACACCAGCGCACGCGGCTCGAGGGCGGCGACCGCCAGAGCCTGATTGGCATGGTGGCCCGGATTGTCATGCACCTCGCCCAGGATGACGACATCCGCCTTGGGCAGCCGCTGAAGATCGCGCTCGGGATCGTCCCGGCCTGCGCCGGGACGCCAAGGAGGATGCCCAGCACGAATGCCGGAAGGCGGCGGTCAGACAAGGAAATGATGCACTTCGCGCGACTGGTCTTCCAGGCTGCGGCGCATCTTGGCAAAGGCGGCGGCCTCCAGCTGGCGCACCCGCTCCTTCGACAGGCCCAGCTCTTCGCCCAGGCTTTCCAGCGTCCGCGGCTTCGTCGCGCAGCTTGCGCTCGGTCACGATGAAGCGCTCGCGCGCGTTCAGCGCCTGCATCGCCTTGACCAGCCAGTCGCGCAGATGCGCCGGCGTCATGCGCGCTCTTCCACCGCACTCGGCGGCCTGCTCGCCATCGTCTTCCAGCGCGTCGATCCACTCGCGCCCCTCGTCGTCGGACGACTGCGTGGCGTTCAGCGAGATAGTCCGAGCCCGACAGCCGGCCCTCCATCATCTCCACATCCGCACAGCGGCACGCCCACCTCGTGCGCGATCATCTCGCGCAGCTGGTGGCCGTCCAGCGTCTCGCCCCGCTGCGCGGCCTCACGCTCCAGCTTGGCCTGCACGCGGCGCAGGTTGAAGAACAGCGCCTTCTGGCTGCGAGGTGGACCCGGTGCGCACCATCGACCAGTTGCGCATCACGTAGTCCTGGATCGACGCCTTGATCCACCAGACCGCATAGGTCGAAAACCGCACGCCCCGGTCGGGATCGAACTTGTCGGCCGCCTTCATCAGGCCAAGGCTCGCCTCCTGGATCAGGTCGTTCATCGGCGCGCCGTAGCGGCGGAACTTCGCGGCCATGCGAGATCGCAAGCCGCATGTAGGCGGTGATCAGCCGGTGCAGCGCCTGTTCGTCGCGCTGGTCGCGCCAGGCATAGGCCAGCCGCAGCTCGGTTTCGGCATCCAGAAGCTCCGCCTTCATCGCTTGGCGCGACATGGTTTGGTCGGTATATCCGTCAAGTGCCATTCTATACCCCCAGTCGGTTGCAGCAATCTTTACCAACGTTACGTGGGGCAACGCGTGACCGGATCATTTGTTTCTTCGCAGGGCTGGAAATTCGCGCTCGTGATCGGCGGCGCGCGGTCGGGCAAGTCCGCATTTGCCGAAAGACTGGTCAGTTCAGTTCAGACAACCCCGCCTCTACATCGCCACGGCCGAGGCCTGGGACGACGAAATGCGCGACCGCATCGCGCAACACCGCGAGGACCGGGGCGAGGACTGGACCACCGTCGAGGCGCCGCTCGATCTGTCCGGCGCGCTGGCGCAGGTTCCGGCAGGGGCGGTCGTGCTGGTCGATTGCGCGACGCTCTGGCTGACCAACCACCTGCTCGCCGAACGTGACCTGGACGCCGAGACACGACGCCTGCTGGCTGCCCTGGCGGCCTGCGCGGCACCCGTGGCGGTCGTGTCGAACGAGGTGGGCTGGGGCATCGTGCCCGACAATGCGCTGGCGCGGCGGTTCCGCGATGCGCAGGGGCGGCTGAACCAGCGCCTTGCCGCACGGGCCGACCTGGTGGTTGGCGTGATGGCGGGCCTGCCGCTCGGTGCTGAAAGGTCGCCTGCCCGAGGGCCTCGCGTGACCCGGCTCTGGTGGGTGCGCCACGGGCCGACCCATGCGAAAGACATGATCGGCTGGACCGACCTGCCCGCCGACCTGTCCGACCTCGCGGCGCTCGCCCGCCTGCGGGCCCACCTGCCCGGCGAGGCGCCGATCCTGTCGTCCGACCTGGTCCGCGCCGTGGCCACCGCCGATGCCCTTGGCGCGGACCGCCGCCTGCCGCCCCTGCCCGCCCTGCGCGAGATCCATTTCGGCGCCTGGGAAGGCCTGCGCTTCGCCGAGGCCGAGGCGCGCGATCCGGCGCTGATCCGCCGCTTCTGGGAAGAGCCGGGCGAGGTCAGCGCGCCCGGCGGCGAAAGCTGGGACGACGCTGTCAGGCCGCGCGTGAACCGCGCAGTGGACGGACTGGCTGCAGGCGCATGGCCGGCGACCTGATCGTGGTCGCGCATTTCGGCGTGATCCTGACGCAGGTGCAACGCGCCCTGGGCATCCCGACGACCGAGGCCTTCGCCCACAAGATCGACCGCCTGTCCGTGACCTGCATCGCGCATGGGCCGGACGGCATGGCATCTGCTGGCCGATCAATCACCCCATGATCCCGTGATGATCCGCTCGGCCACAAATCATCGATTTCCCTTCCGATCCTGCCTCCGCGGCTAGCTGTCGCGCATCGCAACGGAGTGTCGACCCATGACCTATGACCTCGCCATCGGCGACCGCGCCTATTCCAGCTGGTCGCTGCGCGGCTGGCTGCTGTTCGACGCCTTCGGCTTGCCGGTCAAGACCCAGCCGCGCCCGCCTTTACACCGACGAACTGCCACGAGCTGCTGCAGGACTTCTTCCCCGCCAGGACCGTCCCCGCCATGCGCACGCCCGAGGGCACGCGTCGTCCCCGAGAGCCTCGCCATCGCCGAGGAACTGGCCACCCGCCACCCCGAGGCCGGGCTCTGGCCCGACGACCCCGCCGCCCGCGCCGTCGCCCGCGCGCTGGCGGCCGAGATGCACGCAGGTTTCACCGCGCTGCGCAGCCATTGCCCGATGAACCTGCGCGTCAGCTACACCGATTGCGCAGCCGCCCGACGCCGTGCTGGCCGACCTCGCGCGGCTGGAGACGCTCTGGACCTGGGCACGGCGCGACGACGGGGTCGACGGGCCCCTGGCTTTGCGGCGCCTATTCCGCGGCGGACGTCTTCTTCGCGCCGGTCGCGACCCGCATCGCCACCTACAACCTGCCCGTGGGACCCGAGGCTGCGGCCTATGTCGCGCCCATCTCGCCCATCCCTCGCTTCCGCCGCTGGCGGGCGATGGGCATGGTGGACGGGGCGGATCAGGAGTTCTATCGCCGCGACTATCCGCGCCGCGCCCTGGCCCGGCCCGGTGCCGCTGCCCGCGCGAGCGCGTGGACGAGGGGCCGTCCGAGAACGCCGACCTGCCCCTATTCCGGCAAGCCCGTCACCCATTTCCTGGAGCTGGACGGGCGCGTCTTCGGCTTCTGCAACGCCTTCTGCCGCGACAAGACGGTGGCCGACCCCGAGGCCTGGCCCGCATTCATCGCACTCGCGACGCAGTGACGAAGTTCTGCCTTTACCAACCGTAAACCTTTTGCGCGGTAGTCGTTAACCAAGCGGAAAAGGGACGCTGGGATGGTGGCGCGGGCGCATACGGTGGCCTTCGAGGGGGTCGAGGCGCGGCTCGTCGAGGTGCAATGCGCCGTCTCGCCCGGCCTGCCGGGCTTCACCATCGTGGGCCTGCCCGACAAGGCGGTGTCCGAGGCGCGCGAACGGGTGCGCGCGGCGCTGTCCGGCGATGTCCATCGCGCTGCCGTCGAAGCGGATCACGATCAACCTCTCGCCCGCCGACCTGCCCAAGGAAGGCTCGCATTTCGACCTGCCGATCGCGCTCGCCCTGCTCGCCGCGCTCGAGATCGTGCCGAAGGACGCGGTCGAAGCAGACGGTCGCGCTTGGCGAGCTGTCGCTGGACGGCTCGCTGGTCGCGGTGATCGGCGCGCTGCCCGCGGCGATGGCGGCGGCCGAGGAGGACCGGGCGCTGCTCTGCCCCCAGGCCTGCGGGGCCGAGGCGGCCTGGGTCGGCGCCACGCAGGTTCTGGGCGCGCGCGATCGCTGGCGCGAGGTCGTGCGCCACTACACCGGCCAGGCACCGATCACGCCTGCCGAGGCGGGCGAGGTCACGGCCCAGTCCGGCGGCGCGCGACCTGCGCGACGTGAAGGGGCAGGAACGCGCCAAGCGCGCGCTGGAGATCGCGGCGGCGGGGCGGCATCACGTGCTGATGGTCGGCACGCCCGGCTCGGGCAAGTCGATGCTGGCCGCCCGCCTGCCGGGCATCCTGCCGCCCCTGTCGGCGGCCGAGGCGCTGGAAACCTCGATGATCCACTCGCTCGCGGGGCTTCTGGGCGACGGCGGCATCTCGCGCGACCCGGCCCTTCCGCGAGCCGCACCACACCGCCTCGATGGCGGCCATCGTGGGCGGCGGCAAGGGCGCGAAACCGGGCGAGATCAGCCTGGCCCACAACGGCGTGCTGTTCCTCGACGAGTTTCCCGAGTTTCCGCGCAACGTGCTGGAAACCCTGCGCCAGCCCATCGAGACGGGCGAGGTCGTGGTGGCCCGCGCCAATGCCCATGTCCGCTATCCCTGCCGGTTCCTGCTGGTCGCGGCGGCCAACCCCTGCCGATGCGGCTACCTGACCGATCCGGCCGCGCCTGCGGCAAGGCCCCGCTCTGCGGCGAGGACTATCTGGGCCGCATCTCGGGCCCGCTGATGGACCGCTTCGATCTGCGCGTCGACGTGCCGCCGGTGGCCTATACCGACCTCGACCTGCCGGCCTCGGGCGACGACTCCGCGACGGTCGCCGCCCGCGTCGCCGAGGCGCGCGCGCCGCGCAGGCCGCGCGCTATCGCCGAGCGTGCCGGACGTGCGCGTGAATGCCGATGCCGAAGGCGCTGTGCTGGAGGAGGTCGCGACCCCGGATGCGCGAGGGCGCAGGCCTGCTCGCCCGCGTGGCCGAACGCTTCGGCCTGTCCGCGCGCGGCTATCACCGCATCCTGCGCGTCGCGCGCACCATCGCCGATCTCGAGGGGCGAGGACACGGTGCGCCAACCCCACGTCGCCGAGGCGGTCAGCTATCGCATCCCGGGCAGCGCGGCCTAGCGGCGCTTCGCCTCGATCACCTCCCAGATGCGGGCGGCGGCGTTGGTGCCGTCGAACCGCTCCAGCTCCTGCAAGCCGGTGGGCGAGGTCACGTTGATCTCGGTCAGCCAGTCGCCGATCACGTCGATGCCGACGAAGATCTGGCCCTTCTCGCGCAGGACCGGGCCGATGGTGGCGCAGATCTCCAGGTCGCGCGCGGTCAGGCCGACCTTCTCGGGCCGCCCGCCGACATGCATGTTCGACCGCGTCTCGCCCGCCTGCGGCACGCGGTTGATCGCGCCGACCGGCTCGCCGTCGACCAGGATCACCCGCTTGTCGCCCTTGGCCACGTCGGGCAGGAACTTCTGCACGATCAGCGGCTCGCGGTTGATGCCCATGAACAGCTCGTGCAGCGACGACAGGTTGCGGTCGTTCGGGTCCAGCCGGAACACGCCCGCGCCGCCATTGCCGTAGAGCGGCTTCAGGATGATGTCGCCATGCCGCGCCTTGAAGGCCCGGATGGTGGCAAGATCGCGCGCGATCATCGTCGGCGGCGTCAGGTCGGGAAAGCGCAGGACCAGAAGCTTCTCGGGCGAGTTGCGGACCCAGAACGGGTCGTTCACCACCAGCGTCTTCGGATGGATCATCTCCAGCATATGGGTCGTGGTGATGTAGCCCATGTCGAAGGGCGGGTCCTGCCGCAGCCAGACCACGTCATATTCGCCCAGGTCGACCTCGGTCTCCTCGCCATAGCTGACGTGGTTCCCCTTCTCGCGCCGAAGCTCGATCGGCCAGCCGCGCGCCATGACGCGCCCCTCGTCGAAGGCCAGCCGGTCGGGCGTGTAGAAGAACAGGTGATGCCCCCGCGCCTGCGCTTCGAGCGCGATGCGGAACGTGCTGTCCGCGTCGATGTTGACCGACCCGATCGGGTCCATCTGCAAGGCCACCTTCAAGCGCCATTCCACCCTCCCGCGTGACCGCCCCTTTCATGGCGCAGCCCGCCGGCAGTTGCAATCGGCGCCGCCTTCAGGCGGCGAAGGCATTCTCGATGATCTCGATCCGGCCCTGCCCATCGACCAGCGCCACGTCGAAGCGCGACGGCGTGTCCTGCCCCGCCGGTTCCCCGGCGAGGAAGACCGAGGCCGAGGCATAGATGCGCGCCATCTGCCGCGGCCGACAGATGCTGGCGCGGCTTCGGCATGGGTGCGGCTTTGCTTCACCTCGATGAAGATGACCTCGGCCCCGTCGCGGGCGATCAGGTCGATCTCACCCGCCGCGCTGCGCCAGCGGCGTCGCGGCGATCGGCGCGGCCGCTGCGCTCGTAATGGCGCGCGACCGCGTCTTCGGCAGCAAGCCCCGCGTGATAGGATCGTGCCCCGCTCATTCCCGGTCCGCCAGTTTCAGCGCCATCCGGTAGACATCCTTGCGCGGCAGGTTCAGCGCCGCCGCCACATCGGCCGCCGCATCCTTGACCGAGCCTTGCGCAAGCGCCGTCGCGCAGGGCGGCTTCGACGCTGACGGCATCGGCGGCAGCCGGCTGCGGCACGGTCGACCAGCACGACGATTTCGCCCTTCGTCCCGCCGTCGGCGAAGTCGTCGGCAAGCGCCGCCAGCGAGCCGCGCGTCACCTCTTCGAACCGTTTGGTCAGTTCCCGGCACACGGCAGCCTCCCGATCCGGTCCCAGAGTGTCGCGCAATTCCCCTAACAGTCGGCGAACGCGCTTGGGCGATTCGTAGAGGATCAGCGTCGCCGGCACCTGCGCGAGGCTCTGCCAGGAACTTCGCCCGGTCGCCCGCCCCTGCCGGGGGAAAGCCCGCGAAGAGGAACCGGTCAGTCGGCAGGCCCGACACGGTCAGCGCCGCCAGCACCGCCGAGGGGCCGGGCGCCGCGAGCACCGGATAACCCGCGGCGATCGCGGCGCGGGCAAGCTGGAAGCCGGGATCGGCGACCAGCGGCGTTCCGGCCTCGGACGCATAGGCGACCGACTTGCCCTCGGCCAGCGCCCGCAGCAGGCGGGGGCGCATCGCCTCGCCGTTGTGGTCGTGATAGGGCAGCAGCGGCCGGTCGCCGAGGGCGACGCCGTGGATCTCCATCAGGTGGCGCAGGGTGCGCGTGTCCTCGGCGGCCAGCACGTCCGCCGCCGCGAGGATGTCGAGCGCGCGCAGCGTGATGTCGCGCGCGGCCCCGATCGGCGTCGCGATGAAATGCAGCCCCGGCGGGACCGCCCGCGCGCCGGGCCGGGGATCGCCGATTGACACCTGCCTGCTCCCTTCGAAAGTTGCCTTCCCGGTTCGAACCGCATAGGCTTTGCGCCGATGCAGGACCGCCCTGGCGAGAAGGATTACCGCATGTTGCCCGTTCTGTCCCTCGCCCGCAAGTCCTTGCGCCGGGCGGCCGCCGTCCTGGGCCTCGTGGCGCTGGCGGCCTGCGTGCCGTCGGGCGGCGGATCGCCGCTCGTGTCGCGCGGCGGAGCGGTTCAGGTGGCGCTTCTGGTGCCGTCGGGCTCGGGCCAGGCCAGCGACGAGCTTGCTCGCCAGAAGCCTCGAGAACGCGGCGCGCCTCGCCATGGCGGACCTTGCGGGGACGAGCGATCGACCTGCGCGTCTACCCGACCGCCGGGCAACCCGGCGCAGGCCGCGAGCGCCGCGCAGCAGGCGGTGGCCGACGGGGCGCAGGTCATCCTCGGCCCGGTCTATGCGCAAGAGGCCAATGCGGCGGGCAATGCGGTCGCGGCCAGCGGCGTGAACGTGCTGAGCTTTTCGAACAACGCGGCCGTCGGCGGGGGCAACGTCTTCGTCCTCGGCACAACCTTCCGCAACACCGCCACGCGCCTGTCGCGCTATGCCGTGCGGCAGGGCAAGAGCCGGATCATGGTCCTTTATGACCGGACGGCGGCGGGCGAGATCGGGCGCGATGCGATCCAGCAGGGTGTCGCCGCGGCGGGCGGCACGGTGGTCGAACGCGACCGGCTACGAATTCTCGCAGAACGGCCTGATGCAGGCGGTTCCCGCCATTGCGGCCACCGCGCCGCACCGGGGCGGATGCGCTGTTCCTGACGGCGGACACCGCCGGCGCACTGCCGCTCCTGACGCAGCTTCTGCGCGACAATGGCGTCGATCCGTCGCGTCGACCCAGTTCATCGGACTGACCCGCTGGGACATCCCGGCGCAGACGGCCGGCGCTGCCCGGCGTGCAGGGCGGCTGGTTCGCCATGCCGGACCCCGCCCTCTACCAGCAGTTCCAGAGCCGCTACGCCGCAGCCTATGGCGCGGCCCCGCCCCCTGTGGCGAGCCTCGCCTATGACGGGATCGCCGCCATCGGGGCACTCGCAGGCCGCAACGGCGCCGGGCCGATCACCGCCGCCAACCTGACCCAGGGCTCGGGCTTCGCCGGCGTGAACGGCATGTTCCGGCTGCTTCCGGACGGTACCAACGAACGCGGCCTTGCCATCGCGCAGATCCGCAACAACCAGGTCGTCGTCATTGACCCCGCTCCCCGCGGCTTCGGCGGTGCCGGCTTCTGAGCCGGCAACCCCGCGTTCCAGAACCCTGTCCGAGGCCGTGAGCCTGCTTCCTGATGCAGCGACGCTGGCCTCGGCCGATCGCGCCTGGACATCCCGCCGGGCACCGATCCGCGCGCGGCCCGCACGCGTCGCCGTCCGCCACCTGACAGCGGCCCGCGCCGCGGCCAATGCCGCCCTCGCAGGCCGCCTTCGCGGCCGAGCCGCGCCGGGCGCGGATGCTGGTCAAGGCGCAGTCGGACCTGACCGACACGCTGGTGGCCACCGCACTGGCCGTCGCCCTGCGCCACCTGCACCCGCTGCCCAACCCGACCGAGAGCGAGCGGATCGCCGTTCTGGCCGTGGGCGGCTATGGCCGGGCCGAGATGGCCCCGCATTCCGACGTGGACCTGCTGTTCCTGACGCCATGGAAGATCACGCCCTGGGCCGAAAGCGTGATCGAGAGCATGCTCTACATCCTGTGGGACCTGAAGCTGAAGGTCGGCCATGCCAGCCGCACGGTGAAGGACTGCCTGCGGCTGGGGCGCGAGGACATCACGATCCGCACCGCCCTGCTGGAACACCGCTTCATCGCGGGGCACGAGCCGCTGGCGGCGGAGCTGGACGACAAGCTCTGGTCCGAGCTGTTCCGCAACACCGGCCCCGAGTTCATCGAGGCGAAGCTGGCCGAACGCGCCGACCGCCACCGCAAGCAGGGCGGCCAGCGCTATGTGCTGGAGCCGAACGTCAAGGAAGGCAAGGGCGGGCTGCGCGACCTGCAGACGCTCTACTGGATCGGGAAATACCTGCACCGCGTGCCCTCCGCCGAGGGGCTGGTCGGCGCGGGCCTGCTGACGCCGCGAGGAATACGACAGCTTCGCCCGGGCCGAGGAGTTCCTCTGGGCCGTGCGCTGCCACCTGCACTACATCACCGGCGCGCGCGACCGACCAGCTGACCTTCGACCTGCAGGTCGAGGTGGCCGAGCGGATGGGCTATGCGCGACAGCGCCGGGCGGCGCGCGGTCGAACATCTTCATGCAGGACTACTTCCGCCACGCGACCCGGGTGGGCGAGCTGACCCGCATCTTCCTGACCGAGCTCGAGGCGCGCCACGCCAAGGCCGAGGCCAGCGATCATGGGCCTCTTCCGCCGCACGCAAGCAGGGTGCAAGGCGCGGACTGAAGCTGGTGCAGGGCCGGATCGACGTGGAGGATCCGGCGGCCTTCCTGGCCGACAAGCTGAACCTGCTGCGCGTCTTCGAAGAGGCGCTGCGCACCGGCTACCTGCTGCATCCCGACGTGATGCGCCTGATCGCCGCCAACCTCGACCTGATCGACGACGAGATGCGCGCGGACCCCGAGGCGGTGCAGCATCTTCCTCGACCTGCTGCTGAAGCACGGCAACCCCGAGCGCGCGCTGCGCCGGATGAACGAACTGGGCGTGCTGGGCGGCCTTCATCCCGGAGTTCGAGCCGATCGTCGCGATGATGCAGTTCAACGTCTATCACCACTACACGGTGGACGAGCACATCATCCAGTGCATCAGCACGCCTGGCGCAGATCGAGCGCGGCGAGCTGGTCGAGGAGCTTGCCCGTCGCCAGCCGGATCCTGACGGACGGCGTGAACCGCCGGGTGCTCTACGTCGCGCTGTTCCTGCACGACATCGGCAAGGGCCGCCGCGAGGATCACTCGATCCTCGGCGCGCAGATCGCCCGGCGGGTCGCGCCCCGGCTGGGACTGAGCGCCGAGGAGTCCGAAACGGTGGAGTGGCTGGTGCGCTATCACCTGCTGATGTCCGACATCGCGCAGAAGCGCGACCTGAGCGACCCGCGCACGGTGCGCGACTTCGCCAAGGCGGTGAAGACGCGCGAGCGGCTGGACCTGCTGACGGTGCTGACGGTCTGCGACATCCGCGGCGTGGGCCCGGGCACCTGGAACAACTGGAAGGCCATGCTGCTGCGCCAGCTTTACCGCGACACGATGGAGGCGCTGGAGGGCGGGCTCGAGATCGCTGAACCGCGAACAGCGCGAGGACGAGGCGAAGCGCGCCCTGCGCGAGCGCGCTGTCGGACTGGGAGCCGCGCGATCTGCGGGCCGAGACCGCGCGCCACTACGCCCCCTACTGGCAGGGCCTGACGACCGAGACGCAGGCGGTCTTTGCCCGGCTCCTGCGGGACCTGCCCGACGACGAGATCCGCATCGACCTGCACCCCGAGGTCGCCCGCGACGCGACCCGCGCCTGTTTCGCGCTGGCCGATCACCCCGGCATCTTCTCGCGCCTCGCCGGTGCCCTGGCGCTGGTGGGCGCGAACGTGGTGGACGCGCGCACCTACACCTCGAAGGACGGCTACGCGACGGCGGTGTTCTGGATCCAGGACGCCGAGGGCAAGCCCTACGAGGTCTCCACGCCTGCCCCGCCTGCGCGCGATGATCGAAAAGACCCTGAAGGGCGAGGTCGTGGCGCGCGACGCGCTGAAGGACCGCGACAAGGTCAAGAAGCGCGAACGCGAGTTCCGCTTTCCGACCCACATCATCTTCGACAACGAAGGGTCCGAGATCTACACGATCATCGAGGTCGACACCCGCGACCGTCCCGGCCTGCTCTATGACCTGACGCGGACGCTGGCCGCGAACAACATCTACATCGCCAGCGCCGTGATCGCGACCTATGGCGCGCAGGTGGTGGATACGTTCTACGTCAAGGACATGTTCGGCCTGAAGATCCACCCGAAGACCCGGCAGGACGCGCTGGAGCGCAAGCTGCGCCAGGCGATCGCCGAGGGCGCGGAACGGGCGAGCGCCTGATGCCGCCGATCCGCCTGATGGCCGGCTTCCTGACCGTCGGAAGCTGGACGTTCCTCAGCCGCCTCGTGGGCTTTGCTGCGCGACGTGATGATGGCGGCCTACCTCGGCGTCGGGTCCGGTGGCCGAGGCCTTCCTGATCGCCTTCTCGCTGCCCAACATGTTCCGCCGCTTCTTCGCCGAAGGCGCGTTCAACTTCGCCTTCGTGCCGATGTTCTCGAAGAAGCTCGAGGCGGGCGAGGACGCACAGGGCTTTGCGCGCGATGCCTTCAACGGCCTGGCCGCGGTGCTGATCCGTGTTCACCATCATCGGCACCATCGCCATGCCCTGGCTGGTCTGGGCGATGGCGAGCGGCTTTGCGGGCGACGAACGGTTCGACCTGGCGGTCATCTTCGGCCGCATCATCGTTCACCTACATCCTGTTCATCTGCCTTGTCGCGCTGTTGTCGGGCGTGCTGAACGCCTTCGGGCGGTTCACCGAAGCCAGCTTCGTGCCCGTCCTGATGAACCTGATGTTCATCGCGGCGATGCTTCTGGCCGCCTGGCTGGGCTGGGACATGGGCCTGACGCTGGCCTGGACCGTGCCGGTGACGGGGATCGCGCAGCTCGCCTTCACCTGGGTCTCGGCCAGTCGCGGCAGGGTTCCACCTGACGCCCGGCTGGCCACGCTGGACGCCCGAGCTGAAGCGGCTGGCGATCATTGCGGCCCCCGCCGTGCTGGCGGGGGGCGTGGTGCAGGTCAACCTGCTGGTCGGGCGGCAGGTCGCGTCGCTTTACCGAAGGGCGCGGTGGCCTGGCTGTCCTACGCCGACCGGCTCTACCAGCTGCCGCTCGGCGTCGTCGGCATCGCCATCGGCACGGTTCTGCTGCCCGACCTGTCCCGCCGCCTGCGCGCAGGCGACATGCAGGGCGGGCGCGACAGCTTCAACCGGGGGGCGGAGTTCGCGCTTGCCCTGACCGTGCCCGCCGCCGTGGCGCTGGTGGTGATCGCCCTGCCGCTGATCGACCGTGCTGTTCCAGCGCGGGGCCTTCGGGGCGGACGACGCGGCCAACACCGCGCTGGCGCTGGCGGTCTATGGCGTGGGGCTGCCCGCCTTCGTGCTGCACAAGGTGCTGCAACCGCTGTTCTACGCCCGCGAGGATACGCGGCGGCCGTTCCGCTATGCGGTGGTGTCGATGGTGGTGAACGCGGCCTTCGCGGTGGGGCTGATGCCGGTGATCGGCTTCATGGCGGCGGCGCTGGCCACGACGGTCGCGGGCTGGATCATGGTCTGGCAGCTTTGGGCCGGGTCGCGGGGCATGGGCGAGGCGGCGCGGACCGATGCGCGCTTCCGGTCCCGCGTGCCGCGCATCGTGCTGGCCTCGCTGGGGATGGGGGCGTGCCTTGTGGCGGGCGAGATCGTGCTTGGTCCGGCGCTCGGCACGCCGGGGGTGCGCTACCTTGCTCTGGCCGGGTTGGTGGCGATTGGCGGGCTGTCCTACTTCGGGATCGGCACGCTGATCGGCGCGTTCCGCATCGCCGATTTCCGCGCAGCGCCTTCGCCGTCAGCGCTGACGCATCTTCTGACGCACCCGCGCCCATCCGCCGGGGCTGACGACGAAGGACAGCACGAACCCGCTGGCGAACCCGGTCAGGTCCGCCACCCATTCCCAGCCGCCGCCGAAGACAAGGCCGAAGAGAAGCTGGATGCCCAGAAGGAACCCGATCAGCGTGAAGGCGCGATACTTGTTCGCCCCCACCGCCGCGAGGTTGACCCAGAGCAGGAAGGTGAACGCCCCGATCAGCCCGTAGACCGGCGGATAGCCCCCGACCAGCGGCTGCTGCAACCCCGGCACCAGGGTATAGGCCAGCGCCCCGGCGATGGCCGAGGCGAAGAAGACCAGCAGCACAGCCCACCAGCGAAACACCTCGCCCACCATCTTGCCGATGGCCAGCAGGATCACCACGACGAACAGCGCATGGGTGAAGCTGAAATGGACGAAGGGATAGGTGACCAGCCGCCAGAGCCCGTCGAGCGGCCAGACGTTCTGCGCGATCATCTGGCGCATGAGTTCCGGCGAAAAGGCAAAGCGCTGCAACGCATCCAGACGCCAGCCCACGGCCTCCGGCCCGCCGACAAGGCCCCTGGCACCCAGGTTCACCACCACCTCCATCGCGATGATCGGCAGGGCCAGTGCCCAGACGACCGGCGGCAGCGGGTTCAGCGGCGCGGCGTTCAGATCACGGTTCATCGGCATCCCTTGGCGACACGGGCGCGTTGACGCCCCCTTGGGCCAGCGATAAGCCCATGGCGCAACTTATTCCAGACGGAGTGATCATGACTGAGCCGGTCCAAACGCCTCAGGCCTTTCCGACGCGCATCTTCTCGGGGATCCAGCCCTCGGGCGGGCTGACGCTGGGCAATTACCTCGGCGCGCTGAAGCGCTTCGTCGAGAAGCAGGACGAGGGGATCGAGACGGTCTACTGCCTTGTCGACATGCATGCCATCACCGTCTGGCAGGACCCCGCCAAGCTGCGCCACGCGACGCGCGAGGCGGCGGCGGGCTTTCTGGCGGCCGGCATCGACCCGAAGCGGTCGATCCTGTTCAACCAGAGCCAGGTGACCGCCCATGTGGAGCTGGCCTGGATCTTCAACTGCGTGGCGCGCATGGGCTGGATGAGCCGGATGACGCAGTTCAAGGACAAGGCGGGCAAGAACAGCGAGAATGTCTCGCTCGGTCTCTTCGCCTATCCCGCGCTGATGGCGGCCGACATCCTGACCTACAAGGCCACGCATGTGCCGGTGGGCGAGGATCAGAAGCAGCATCTGGAGCTGTGCCGCGACATCGCGATCAAGTTCAACAACGACTACGGCGTGGACTTCTTCCCGGTGGTGGAGCCGGTGATCGAGGGGGCGGCGACGCGGGTGATGAGCCTGCGCGACGGGACGAAGAAGATGTCGAAGTCCGACCCCAGCGACCAGAGCCGCATCAACCTGACCGACAGCGCCGACGACATCGCCAAGAAGATCCGCAAGGCCAAGACCGACCCCGAGCCCCTGCCCGACAGCCTCGACGGCCTGAAGGACCGGCCCGAGGCGCGCAACCTGGTGAACATCTACGCGGCCCTCGCCGGGCACACGCCGGAACAGGTCATGCGGGATTTCGCGGGTGCGCAGTTCGGCACCTTCAAGCCCGCGCTGGCCGACCTTGCCGTGGCAAAGCTTGAACCCATCACCACCGAGATGAATCGCCTGATGCAGGACCCCGCCGAGATCGACCGCATCCTTGGCGACGGCGCGGACCGGGCCGAGGCGCTGGCGCGGCCGATCATGGACGAGGTCTACCAGATCGTCGGGATGATCCGCTCGCGCCGCTAAACTCTGTGGACTGTCGCAGAGCCGGTACAGAAGCGTCACGGAATCGTGTCACTCGGCTGCAATCGTCGGCGCCGGGCGTGCCCCACGCCCGGCCTGGTCGGGTCTGTCCCCTTCCCGAACGCTGCCTGCGGTCTCCCCGGCCCTCGCTGCTCCTGACCGGTCGTCGCCCCCGGATCCTGCGTGATCCGGGGGTCTTTTTTCGACCGGCTGGACCAAGCCCGCGCGACATGGTTGAGTGCGCGGCGCGACAGACGGGGAACCCACATGGCATTCGGCACACAGATCAGGACCTTCTTCGAGGGACGCTGGCACGACGGGGACGTGCCCATCATGCGCGCCGCCGACCATGGCACATGGCAGGGGTCGAGCGTGTTCGACGGGGCGCGCTGGTTCGAGGGGGTCTGCCCGGACCTCGGGGCGCATTGCGAGCGGGTGAACCGCTCGGCCGAGGCACTGATGATCACGCCGACCCTGACGGGAGAAGAGATCGAGGCCATCGCGCGCGACGGGCTGCGCGCCTATGACGCCAAGACTGCCGTCTACATCCGCCCGATGTACTGGGCGCTGGAAGGGTCGGAGCTGGGCGTTGCCCCGAAACTGGGCGAGACGGGCTTTGCCCTGTGCCTCGAGGCTGTCCCGATGCCGCCACCGGGGGCCACCACGACCCTGACCCGCACGCGCTTTCGCCGCCCGGTACTGGAGGACAATGTCTGCAACGCCAAGGCCGGTTGCCTTTACCCCAACAACGCGCGGATGCTGGTCGAGGCGAAGTCGAAAGGCTTCGGCAACGCTCTGGCAGCGGATGCGATGGGGAACGTGGCCGAAAGCGCCACCGCCAACGTGTTCATCGTGAAGGACGGGGTGGTGATGACCCCGATCGCGAACGGCACCTTCCTGGCGGGGATCACCCGGTCGCGGCACATGGCGAACCTGCGCGCCGATGGGGTGGAGGTGCGCGAGGTGGTGATGAGCTTCGAGGATGTCGCCGCGGCGGACGAGGTCTTCCTGTCCGGCAACTTCAGCAAGGTCATGCCGGTCACGGCCTTCGAGGACCGCCAGTACCAGGTCGGACCCGTCACGAAGCGCGTGCGCGAGCTTTACTGGGACTGGGCCAAGAGCGCCGCCTGACGCTTGCAAGCCGCATGGGCAGCCGCGATGATGCCCGGCCAAGGGAGAGCAAGATGCGCAAGTTCCTCGTCGTGCTGGACGATACACGGGAATGCCTGAACGCGATGCGCTTCGCGGCGCTCAGGGCGTCGCATACCGGGGGCGGGGTGCAGATCCTCTCGGTCATCCCGCCCGAGGAATTCGGCACCTGGATGGGCGTCGCCGACCTGATGCGCGAAGAGGCACGCGAGCGGATCGTGGCGCATTTCGAGGTCTTCGCGAAATGGATGCGCGACAAGCAGGGCGTGGACCCCGAACTGGTCATCCGCGAGGGCGATCCGGTGACCGAGATCCTGGCACAGGTGCGCGAGGATCCGCAGATCGGGGTGCTCGTGCTGGGGGCCAACCACGAGAAGTCCGGGCCAGGGCCGCTGGTCACGGCGATGTCCAAGGCCTCGGGCAGCCTGCCGATCCCGATCACCATCGTGCCGGGCGACATGAGCAAGGAACGGCTGGAAGCCATCACCTGACGCGATCGCCGCTGCGGGGTCGCATTGACAGGGGCCGCAGTGTCGCCCAGCCTGCCAAAGGGCATGACCCAAGGGCCAGGCAGGGAGGACGCGATGACCATCGACGCGACAGGACAGAAGTCCGGCCCGAACCGCCGCAGCGTTCTGGTGACAGGCGCGGTCGGGGGCGTGGGCGCGGCGCTCGGGGCCGGTGTGACCATGCTCGCTGATGCCGGCGCAGCGCAGGCACAGGAAGCAGTCGCACCCGCCGCCCCGCCGCCCTCCGCAGCCCTCGCGGCGAAAGCGGTGGCCGAGGTGGAGCCCGCGATCCTGCGCATCTCGCGCGAGGTCTGGGCCACGCCGGAACTGTCGATGTTCGAGGAGAAGTCGGCGGCCATCCACCTGCGCGAACTGGAGGCCGACGGCTTCACCATCACCAGCCGGGGCACCTCGGGCTATCCGACGGCCTTCGTCGCCGAATGGACGCAAGGCACGGGCGGGCCGGTGATCGCGTACCTGCCGGAATACGACGCGCTGCCGGGCCTCGGAAATGCCGCCGAGCCGCGCCAGACACCCGGCCCGACGGGGGCGGAAGTGGGCCATGGCTGCGGGCACAACATGCTGGGCGCGGGTTGCACGGGGGCGGCCTTTGCGTTGAAGCGGATGATGCAGGCGGACGGTACGGCGGGAACGATCCGGGTCTTCGGCTGCGCCTCGGAGGAATCGCAGGGCGCGAAGGTGTGGTTCGTGCGCGACGGCCTGTTCGACGACGTGGACGTGGCGCTGGCCTGGCATCCGGCCCCGGTCGCGGCGACAGGCGCAGTCCGCACGGCGGCGAATGACGCGATCCGGATCATGTTCCGGGGCCGGACGGCCCATGCGGGCGTGTCGCCCTGGGACGGACGTTCGGCGCTGAAGGCGGCGGAGCTGTTCGGGCATGGCATCAACCTGATGCGCGAGCACATCCGCCCCACGGCGCGGCTGCACTACATCTACGAGGTCGCGGGCGTGGCCCCCAATGTCGTGCCCGATTTCGCGCAGGTCTGGCTTGTGATCCGCGACGAGAACCGCGCACAGGTGGGGGCCATGACGGAGTGGGCGGCTCAGGTCGCGGCAGGGGCAGCGATGGCGACGCAGACCGAAGCCGAGTTCGACCACTACTACGGCATGTGGGACCTCATGCCGAACGACACGCTGATCGGACACCTGCACCGACACATGAGCGCCGAGGGGCTCGACTGGTCGGACGAGGAACAGGCCTTCGCCCGCGCTTGTCAGGGGGCGATGGGTCTGCCGGAAGCAGGGCTTGCCACCACGGTGATGCCGGTGATCGGCGAGGTCACGGCGGGCGGATCGACGGATGTGGGCGACATCAGCTGGGTGGTGCCGACCGGGCTGTTCGGCTGGCCTACCCTGCCCCTTGGCGTCAGCCTGCACACCTGGCCGGTCACCGCCTGCGGCGGCATGTCGATCGGCGACAAGGCCTCGCTCGCCACGGCGCGTATCCTGGCCGGGGCTGGTCACGACTTGCTGACGCAGCCGGACCTGCTCGCCGCGGCAAAGGCCGATCTGGAGCGGCGAAAGGGAACCACGGTTTACACATCGCCCCTTCCGCCCGACCGCCTCGTGCCGCGCGGGCTGCCCGACTACATGCACAAGTCCGGCGACGACGATACGCTGACACCCGACGCCTGACATCGGTCTGCCCTTCACGGGCCGGGAAGTGGCGACCCCAGACTTTAGAACCGTTCCAATTCTTGACATCCCCCTCCCCGGGGCGCATATCCGAGTGGAACAGTCGGAGATACAGCATGTTCATCCAGACCGAATCCACGCCGAACCCCGCGACGCTGAAGTTCCTGCCCGGGCAGACGGTGCTCGACCTCGGCACGGCCGATTTCCCGAGCGCGGAGGCGGCCGAGAAATCGCCGCTCGCGCGGCGCATCTTCGGGGCGGGCGGCGTGACCGGCGTGTTCTTCGGCACCGACTTCGTGACGGTGACCAAGGCCGACAGCGCGAACTGGGACCATGTGAAGCCCGCGATCCTGGGCGCGATCATGGAACATTACCAGTCGGGCGCGCCGGTGATCGAAGGCGAGCAGGCTGCCTCGGGGCACAAGGTGCATGACGGACCCGGATGGCGATATCGTTCGCCAGATCAAGGAATTGCTCGACACCCGCGTGCGTCCCGCCGTGGCGCAGGACGGCGGCGACATCACCTTCCACGGTTTCGACCGCGGCGTGGTCTATCTGCACATGCAGGGCGCCTGCGCGGGCTGCCCGTCCTCGACCCTGACGCTGAAGATGGGGATCGAGAACCTGCTGCAGGCATTACATCCCCGAGGTGGTCGAGGTTCGGCCCGTTGCCGCCTGAGCCTTACGTCCTGGCATTCGACACATCGGCCGCGCATTGCGCGGCCGCTTTGCTTTGTGCCGACCGCCTGGTCGCGGAGGTGTGGGAACCGATGGAGAAGGGCCAGGCCGAGGCGCTGATGCCGCTGCTGGAAGGGCTGCTGGCACGGGCGGGGATCGCCTGGCGCGATCTGGCCGCGCTTGGCGTCGGCACGGGGCCGGGCAACTTCACCGGTGTGCGGATCTCGGTGGCCGCCGCCCGGGGTCTGGCGCTCGGTCTGGGGATCCCTGCCGTCGGGGTCACGGGGTTCGAGGCCGTGGGGTATGGGCTGCCGGAGGACACGCTTCTGACGCTCGACGCGCGGCGCGGCGCGCTCTGGCTGGCAGGCAAAGGAGTGACAGCGGGGCAAGTGACGCTCGACACGCTGCCCGAGGGCATTGCGGGCCGGGCGGTTGCGGGGCACCGGGCCGAGGAGGTGGCGGCGTCGATCGGCGGACGCGCCGTGGCGCAGCCCGTGGGGCTGGCCGAGGCGATCGCGCGGATCGCGGCACGTCGGATGGGCACGCCCCAGCCGCGCCCGGCGCCGCTCTACCTGCGCGGCGCGGATGCGGCGCTGCCGAGCGAACCGCCCCTCGTGATCCTGCCATGACGCCCGCTGCGCTCGCCCGCCTTCATGCGGCGGCGTTCACCACCCCGCGCCCCTGGTCCGAGGCGGAGTTCGCGAGCCTGCTGGCCGGGCTGGGCGCGGTGCTGGTCAGCGCGCCCGAAGGCTTTGTCCTGGGGCGGGCGCTGGAGGGCGAGGCGGAACTGCTGACCATCGCGGTGGCGCCCGATGCCCGCAGACGCGGCATCGGACGCCATCTGCTGAAGCAGTTCCTGCGCGATGCGGCGGCACAGGGCGCGGGCACGGTCTTCCTTGAAGTGGCCGAAGACAACGCGGCGGCCCTCGCGCTTTACCGCGCGGCGGGGTTTACCGAGGCGGGACGCCGGCGCGGCTATTACCGTACCCCCGAGGGGCGTGCAGTGGACGCGCTGGTGCTGCGTCGCGACACGGGCGAGGCTGCGCCCGAAATTTGATCGGAGAGTAAAAATTTCCGGCGGCGCTCTGGCGCGTCACCAGAATCTGACTTGACCGGCCTTCGGGTTCCGGCCCTAAATCGCGGGCAATCCACGGGATCAACCCGTGGCAAGGGAAACGACAACCGGGAGAGACCCTATGACCCTGATGAAATCGCTGCTGGGTGCAGCGGCGGCGCTCGCGCTCACCTCGGGCACGACGCTTGCCGAACCCGCCATCATCTTCGACCTCGGCGGCAAGTTCGACAAGTCCTTCAACGAAGCGGCCTTCAATGGCGCCGACCAAATGGGCGCAGGAGACCGGCGGCACGTTCAAGGAACTGGAGATGCAGTCCGAAGCGCAGCGCGAGCAGGCGCTGCGCCGTCTGGCAGAATCCGGTGCCAACCCGGTCGTCATGACCGGCTTTGCCTTCGGCGACGTCCTGAACCAGGTCGCGCCCGATTTCCCCGACACCAAGTTCGCGATCATCGACATGGTGGTGGAACAGCCCAACGTGAAATCGGTGGTCTTCACCGAGCATGAGGGCAGCTACCTTGTCGGCATGATGGCGGGTCTTGCGTCGAAGACCAACACGGTGGGCTTCATCGGCGGCATGGACATTCCGCTGATCCGCCGCTTCGGCTGCGGCTATGCGCAGGGCGTGAAGGCGGTCGAAGCCCGACGCGACCGTGATCCTGAACATGACCGGCACCACGCCCGCCGCCTGGAACGACCCCGTGAAGGGTGCGGAACTGGCGAAGTCGCAGAAGTCGCAGGGCGCGGACGTGATCTATGCCGCAGCGGGCGGCACCGGCGATCGGCGTTCTGCAAGCGGCGGCGGATGAGGGGATCCTCTCGATCGGCGTGGACAGCAACCAGAACTACCTGCACCCGGGCAAGGTCCTGACCTCGATGCTCAAGCGCGTCGACGTGGCCGTCTACAACGCCTTCAAGGAAGGCGAGAACCTGACGCCCGGCGTGAACGTGCTCGACCTCAAGTCCGAAGGCGTGGGCTACGCGCTGGACGAGAACAACCGCGCGCTCGTGACCGCCGAGATGGAGGCGGCCGTGAACGCCGCCGCCGGCAAGATCAAGGCGGGCGAACTGGTGGTGCACGACTACATGTCCGACGACACCTGCCCCGCCGCGTCCTTCTGACATGGCAGCGGCACAGGATGGGGGGCGGCCGGCAACGGCCGCCCCGTTTGCCATCGAGCTGAAGGGCATCTCCAAGGCCTTCGGCCCGGTCCAGGCGAACAAGGACATCTCGATCCAGGTGCCGCGCGGCACGATCCACGGGATCATCGGCGAGAACGGCGCGGGCAAGTCCACGCTGATGTCGATCCTCTACGGCTTCTACAAGGCCGACTCGGGCGAGATCCTGATCAACGGCATCCCCACCCCCATCCCCGACAGCCAGAGCGCCATCCGCGCCGGCATCGGCATGGTCTTCCAGCATTTCAAGCTGGTGCAGAATTTCACCGTGCTCGAAAACGTCATCCTGGGCGTCGAGGACGGGCCGCTGCTGAACACCTCGCTCGCCAAGGCGCGCAAGGTGCTGCGAGACGCTGGCGCGCGAGTATGAGCTCGATGTCGACCCCGACGCGCTGGTCGAGGATCTGTCGGTCGGCCACCAGCAGCGGGTGGAGATCCTCAAGGCGCTCTACCGGCAGGCCGACATCCTGATCCTCGACGAACCCACGGGCGTGCTGACCCCGGCCGAGGCCGACCATCTGTTCCGCATCCTCAAGGGGCTGCGCGAGCAGGGCAAGACGATCATCCTGATCACCCACAAGCTGCGCGAGATCATGGAGACCACCGACAATGTCAGCGTCATGCGGCGCGGCACGATGGTGGGCACGGTGAAGACCGCCGAGACCAGCCCCGAGGAACTGGCCGAGCTGATGGTGGGCCGCAAGGTGCTGCTGGAGGTCGAGAAGACGCCCGCGCAGCCCGGCGAGGTCGTGCTGAGGGTGCAGGACCTGCGGGTGCGCGACGATGACGGGGTGGAGCGGCTGAAGGGCGTCAGCTTCGATATCCGGGCAGGCGAGATTCTGGGCATCGCCGGGGTGGCGGGGAACGGGCAGTCGGAACTTCTGGCGGCGCTCGGGGGCATCCAGACGGCCACGGGGCGGATCGTGCTGAAGGGGCAGGACCTTCCGCTGTCCGGGCACGATGCGAACGGGCAGGCGCGGCGCGAGGCGGGCATCGCCCATGTGCCCGAGGACCGGCAGGTGCTGGGCCTGATCATGGATTTCAGCGCCTGGGAGAACGTGGCCTTCGGCTATCACAACGACGCCGAAGTACCAGAAGAACGCGCTGCTGATGGACAATGACGCGCTGCGCGCGGACACCGAGCGCAAGATGGCGACCTTCGACGTGCGCCCGCCGATCCCGACGCTGGCCGCCAAGAACTTCTCGGGCGGCAACCAGCAGAAGATCGTCGTCGCGCGCGAGATCGAGGCCGAACGCCCGACCTTCTGCTGATCGGCCAGCCGACGCGGGGCGTGGACATCGGCGCGATCGAGTTCATCCACAAGCAGATCGTGGCGCTGCGCGACGCGGGCAAGGCGATCCTGCTGGTCAGCGTGGAACTGGACGAGATCATGAGCCTCAGCGACCGCATCGCGGTGATGTTCGACGGCCAGATCATGGGCTTCGCGCGACCCCGACACGACCGACGAACGGGAGCTTGGCCTGCTGATGGCGGGCATGACCGGCCCAAGGCGGAGGCGGCGGCATGAGCGCCCGAATTTTCTACGGAAATTCAGAGACGTCGCCGAAGTTTCGCCGCGTCCGGGGGTGGACATGACCAAGCTTCCGACCTGGGCCGATGTCGTCGCTGGTGCCGCTGATCAGCCTGATGCTGGCGGCCTTCATCTCGGCGCTGGTGCTTCTGTCCATCGGGCAAAGCCCGGTCGAGGCGTTCAACGTCATGGTCGATGGCGCGCTCGGCTCGGCCTATGGCTGGGGCTACACGCTGTACTACACCACCAGTCTTCATCTTCACCGGCCTTGCGGTGACGGTGGCCTTCCACGCGCGGCCTCTTCAACATCGGCGGCGAGGGGCAGGCGCAGCTTGGCGGGCTCGGCGTGGCGCTGGTCTGCCTCTCCCTGCCCTGGCCGCACTGGACGCTGGCGCTGCCGGCCGCGACGATCGGGGCGGCGCTGTTCGGCGCCGCCTGGGCCGCGATCCCGGCCTATCTGCAGGCCAAGCGCGGCAGCCATATCGTGATCACCACGATCATGTTCAACTACATCGCCGCGGCGCTGCTGGTCTACATGCTGGTCGACGTCCTGCGCCCCGCAGGGCCAGATGGACCCGGCCTCGGCCCGCTTCCCCGAGGGCACGAACCTGCCGACGCTGAACGAGATTCCCGGCCTGAACGCTGATCTTCACCAAGGCGTGCCGGCCAACGTCACGCTGTTCGTCGCGCTGATCGCCTGGCTGTCGTGGTCTGGGCGCTGCTGTGGCGCACGCGCCTCGGCTACCAGATCCGCGCCTTCGGCAAGTCGGAAACGGCCGCGCGCTATGCCGGGATCAATCCGCGTTCAGGATCACCATGATCGCCATGCTGATCTCGGGCGGGCTGGCGGGGATGATGGCGATCAACAACGTGATGGGCGAGGCGGAGCGGCTGTTGCAGAACTCGTCCGAGGGCGCGGGCTTCATCGGCATCGCGGTGGCGCTGATGGGGCGCAACCATCCGTTCGGCGTGGTGCTGGCGGCGCTCCTGTTCGGGTTCCTCTATCAGGGCGGGGCGGAGCTGGGCCTGTGGACCTCGATCCCGATCGAGCTGCGCATCGTCGTGCAGGGGCTGGTGATCCTGTTCACCGGGGCGCTGGACATGATGGTGCGGATGCTGCTGGGCGGTGATCTTCGGCCTCTTCCGCGCGCGAGCGGTGGCCGCGTGATGGATTACGCGACGCTCCTGCAGATCCTCGACTCGACCCTGCGGCTGGCCACGCCGCTGCTGCTCGCCTGCCTTGCCGGGCTCTTCTCGGAACGCGCGGGCATCTTCGACATCGGGCTTGAGGGCAAGATGCTGATGGCCGCGATGTCCTCGGGCGCGGTGGCCTTCCTGACCGGCTCGGTCTGGATCGGGCTTCTGGCGGGGATCGTCGGCGTCGCTGCTCTTCGCGCTGATCCATGGCGTGGCCTCGATCACCTTCCGCGGCAACCAGCTGATCTCGGGCGTGGCGCTGAACTTCCTGGCCTCGGGCATCACGGTGCTGATCGCGCAGACCCTGTTCGGCCAGGGCGGGCGCACGCCGCCGCTGGAAGGGGCCGCTCGGTTCAACCCGATCGACCCTGCCCTTCGCCGAGGCGCTGCGGGCCGTGCCCGTGATCGGACCGCTCTACGCCGAGGTGATCTCGGGCCATTCCTTCCTCGTCTATGTGGCGCTTCTGCTGGTGCCGCTGTCGCTGGTGGGTGCTGTACCGCACCCGCTTTGGCCTGCGCCTGCGCGCGGTGGGCGAAAACCCGGCGGCGGTCGATACGGCGGGCGTCTCGGTCGTGCGGCTGCGCTTCACGGCGGTGATGATCACCGGCGTGCTCTGCGGTCTGGCCGGGGCCTACATGGCCACCGCGCTGCAGGCGGGCTTCGGCAAGGAGATGACGGCGGGGCGCGGCTATATCGCGCTGGCCGCGCTGATCTTCGCCAAGTGGCGGCCGTGGTACGGCCTCTGGGCCTGCCTGCTGTTCGGCTTCTTCCAGGCGCTGGCGCTGCGGCCCGACGTGGTCGAGAAGCGGTGGTGCCTGTCAAGGTCCCGGTGCCCGCGCTGGACGCGCTGCCCTACATCCTGACGGTGGTGGTGCTGGCGGGCTTCGTCGGCAAGGCCATTCCGCCGCGCGCCGGGGGCGAGCCCTATGTCAAGGAACGCTGAGCTCGCCGCCCTGGTCCGCGCCCGGGCGGGCGCTGCGCCGGTGCGGCTGGGGCTGATCCTCGGCTCGGGCCTCGGGCATCTGGCGGGGGCGGTCGACGGCGTGGCGATCCCCTATGCCGACCTGCCCGGCTTTCCCCATGTCGGCGTCTCGGGGCACAACCCGAACCTGGTCGTGGGCGATCTGGAGGGCGTGCGCGTCGCGGTCTTCGGCGCACGCGCGCATTACTACGAAAGCGGCAATCCGGCGGCGATGCTCCTGCCGCTGCGAGGTGCTGAAGGCGCTTGGGGCGGAGGCGCTGATCGCTGACCAACGCGGCAGGCATCGCTGCGCCCCGACATCCGGCCCGGCGACCTGATGCTGCTGTCCGACCACATCAACTTCTCGGGCCTGAACCCGCTGATCGGAGAACCGACCGACGCGCGCTTCGTGCCGATGACCGACGCGCATGACCCGGACCTGCGCGCGCGCTTGCGGGCAGCGGCGGAGGCCGAGGGCGTGGCCCTGCCCGAAGGCGTCTATGCCTGGTATTCGGGCCCGAGCTTCGAGACGCCGGCCGAGATCCGCGCGATCCGCACCCTCGGCGGCGATGCCGTCGGCATGTCGACCGTGCCCGAGGTGATCCTCGCGCGCTTCCTGGGCCTGAGGGTCGCGGCGATCTCCACCATCACCAACATGGCGGCGGGCCTGTCGGACGAGAAGATCAGCCACGAGCACACCAAGGCCATGGCCCCGCTGGGTGCGGCAAAACTGGAACGCGTGCTGCGCCGGATGCTGCGCGGACTGACCTAAGTCCCGCTTGCACAGGTGGCGCTGACAAAGCGCGCCCCGGGGCGCTAGCGTTTGACAAGGCGCGGCGCACTGGCCCAAGGCTGGGCCAGCTCTCGCCCGCGTCCCGGGGCCGTCGATGCAGCTTTACCTCCCCATCGCCGAGGTTTCGGTCAACGCCTTCCTCCTTCTGGGGCTGGGCGGAATCGTGGGCTTCCTGTCGGGCATGTTCGGCGTCGGCGGCGGCTTCCTGATCACGCCGCTTCTGTTCTTCATCGGCATCCCGCCCGCCGTCGCGGTGGCGACCGGGGCGAACCAGGTCGTCGCCTCGTCGGTCTCGGGCGTGCTGGCGCAGCTGCGGCGCAAGGCGGTGGATTTCCAGATGGGGCTCGTGCTGCTGGCGGGCGGCATCGTCGGGTCGGCGCTCGGCATCTGGGTCTTCACCGGCCTGACGGCGGCTGGGCCAGGTCGACCTGTTCGTCCAGCTGTCCTACGTGCTCTTCCTCGGCCTGATCGGCGCGATGATGCTGCAGGAAAGCCTGCGCGCGCTGCGCCGCCAGCGCGCGGCCGGGCGCCACGGCGCGCCGGCGCGCATGTGCATCTGCTGGGTGCACCGCCTGCCGCTGAAGATGAAGTTCCGCGCCTCGGGCCTCTACATCAGCGTCATCCCGCCCGTTGCTGGTGGGCGCGGCGGTGGGCTTCCTGCCGCGATCATGGGGGTGGGCGGCGGGTTCATCATGGTGCCCGCGATGATCTACCTTCTGGGCATGCCCACCAAGGTCGTGGTCGGCACCTCGCTGTTCCAGATCATCTTCGTCACCGCCTTCACCACCGTCATGCACGCGATCGACCAGCCAGACGGTCGACATGGTGCTGGCGCTGCTGCTGATCCTCGGCGGCGTCATCGGCGCGCAGGTCGGGCGCGCAGGTCGGGCTGCGGCTGAAGGCCGAACAGTTGCGCATCCTGCTGGCGCTGCTGGTCCTGACGGTGGCGGGCAAGATCGCGCTCGACCTGCTGCTGAAACCGGCCGAGCTTTATCAGCCTGAACCCGGTGCGGCTGCCATGATCCGCGCGCTGCTCCTCTGCCTTGCGATGGTCCTGCCCGCCGCCGCGCAGGACGCGCCCGCCGAGACGGTCGTCGCGGGCCTGAGCCAGAACCGAGGTCTCGATCACCGCCCAGTTTCGACGGGTCCGAGATCCTGATCTATGGCGCGGTCAAGCGCGACGGCCCCCAGCCCCGCTGAACCGCCCCTGGAGGTCATCGTCACGGTCGAGGGGCCAGCCACCCCGGTCGTCGTCCGCAAGCAAGGAGCGCCGCTTGCGGCATCTGGATCAACACCGAGGCCGTGGACATCGACCGCGCACCCAGCTTCTACGCCGTCACCACCACCGGGCCCCTGGCCGAAGTCCTGTCCGACACCGAGGACCTGCGCAACCGCATCACCATCCCTCGTGCCATCCGCGCCGTCGGCATCGCGGGCGAGGCAACTGACGCCCCCAGCTTCACCGAGGCGCTGATCCGCATCCGCGAGGCGACGGGGGCCTATTCGCTCTCCGAAGGGTCGGTCGCGCTGACCGAGGACACGCTGTTCCGCACCGATGTGGAGTTGCCCGCCAACCTGACCGAGGGCGATTACCGCGTGCGCATCTTCCTGACCCGCGGCGGGACGGTGGTGGATTCGCTGGAACGGATGATCGACGTGCGGAAGGAGGGGCTGGAACGCGCGCTGACCAACCTCGCGCATAGCGAACCGCTGCTCTACGGCCTCCTGTCGCTCGCCATCGCCGTCTTCGCCGGATGGGGCGCCTCCGCCGCCTTCCGCTACGCGCGGGCCTGAGACCGGCCCACTGCTTCTTTTCGGCAGAAATACCCTCGGGGGGAGCCTCGCGTCCCGCGAGGCCGGGGGGCAGACGGCCCCCCGTCGGCGCTCAGAACGCGCGGAACGTCATCGTGGTCAGCGTGCGCACGATATGGGGCACGTCGAACAGTTTCTCGCTCAGGAACCGGCCCACGTCATCCTCGTCGGGGATATAGACCTTGGCGATCAGGTCGTATTCGCCGGAGGTCGAGTAAAGCTCCGACACCACCTCGCGGTCATAGATCGCGGTCGCGACCTCATAGGTCTTGCCGGGGGTGCAGCGGAACTGGACGAAGACGCAGCGCATGGGGTGATCCTTACCGTTGTGTGGCGGACTCTAGGGGCGGTGGGGCCTCAAGCCAAGCGGACGGGCGGGGCGAGACCAAGACTTTTCCAAAAGTCTTGGCAAAACTCTTCGAAGAGTTTTGCGTCGCGCGCCTCACCCCTCGCCCGCCAGCCCCAGCGGCGCCGCCTTGCGCGGCAGGTCGTCGATCCCCAGCGGCACGGTCGGCCGCGCCAGGCGGTTGCGCACCACCCAGTGCAGCCGCGTGCTCGGCCCGGGTGATCGCGACATAGGCGAGGCGCTTCCAGAGGGGCATGCCCGCCTCGACTGCGCCCCGTCTGGGCGGCCACGAACAGGTCGGGCGCGAAGACCTGCACCTCTTCCCACTGCGACCCCTGCGCCTTGTGGATCGTCACCGCCGCGCCGTGCAGGAAGGCCGCGCCCATGCGCGCGGCAGAGGGGATGAACGGCTCCTCCTCGTCCGGCTTCTCGATCTTGATGATGGCGGCGGCCGAGACCTGCGGCTCTTCCGCCCCGATCACATGCAGCTTGGCGAAGCCGTCCTTCGATCCGGGACCGAGGTAGATCACCTGCGCGCCCTTGATCAGGCCCCGCGCCTCGAGGTCGATGCGCTTCTTGCGGTGCTTCAGCGGCAGCTCGATCCCGTCGCAGATCAGCGGCTCGCCCGGGCATCAGCTCCAGTCCTCCGGCGCGCCCTGCGCGGTGCGGAAGGCGGTGATCAGCCGGATCCGCGTCACGTTGCGCCAGACGAGGACGGGCGAGCGCGCCATCAGGTCGGCATCCACCCGCTGCGCCACAGACCACGCGCGGGTCGTCGGCGCGGCGGCCTCTTCGCACCATCCGCTCGAACTGCTCGAAGCCCAGGTCGGGGTCGCCCAAGCGCATGGGCAAGGTCGAGGATCGGGATTGTCCTCGGTCTGCCGGTGGATGCGGTTCAGGACCAGCTTGCGCTGGATGCCGAGGCGGTCGAACACCATCTCGCCCGACTGGCCCACCGGGGCAAGCTGCGCCGGGTCGCCGAACAGGATCAGCGTCGGGAAAATCTCGCGCAGATCGTCGAACTGGCGCTCGTCCAGCATCGAGCTTTCGTCGATCAGCCCGATGTCCAGCGGCTCTTCCCGCCGCTTCCAGCCCTTGATGAAATCGCTGCCGCGCAGGCCCGCCGCCGCCAGCGCACCCGGGATCGAGGGCACCTGGTCGTAGAACGCCTTCGCCCGGTCAAGCGCCAGTTCGGTCAGCCCCTCGACCTCGGGGCGCGTCGCCTGTCCCGGCCAGCCATTCCGCGATGCGTCTCGTATTGCGGGTCGTAGACGGGGGTGTAGAGGATGCGGTGGATCGTCGTCGCGGGCACGCCCCGCAGGCGCAGCACGCTCGCCGCCTTGTTGGTGGGCGCAAGGATCGCGAGCGTCCGCCGGTCGCTTGCCGCCGCCGCCCCTCGTAGTCGCCCGAAATGACGTCGACCCCGGCGGCCCTCAGCGCCTTCGTGAGGCTGGCCAGCAGCATGGTCTTGCCCGACCCCGCCTTGCCGATCACCGCCAGAACCGAGGCCTTCCCCTCGGCCTGCGGGGTGATCGTGCCCTCGTGCAGGTCGACGCCCATGCCCTGCAACTGATCCGCCAGTCGGTCCCAGGCCTCGGCCTGGTCATCGGAGAGAGTGGGCAAGACGGCCTGCATGACGCGGAGCCTTATGCGTTCCACCTGGCAGACGAAATGCCTTTTGTCCCGTTCAGTTGCGTCGCCCGACGGGAGGAGCCCCGCCACTGCCGCTGCCGTCCTCGTCATCGTCCGACCCGGCCGTCCGGATCAGCGCGATTTCGGCACGGGCGACGTGCAGCGAGGTCTCCATCTGGGCGGCAAGTCGGGGCAGGCCGTTCTTCAGCGCATAGCGCCTGAGGTCCGTCAGAACATCGAAAATCCAATCATGACTCATCTACTCACCCGTACAGGCACAATACGGACATGCAAGGTAATGCCCTTCACGGCATGGAAAATTCCGACGATTTGCAACAAAGTGTAACGACTTGGGCAACAGCGAGTCTCTTTGGCATAGTGGCCCGACAAGGCGCTTGACCGTGGCATGGGCGGTCCAGACCGTGACTTTGCAGACCTGACGGTGCGGGAAAATGGCAACTGACGTGATCTACGAAGGGGGATGCCTGTGCGGGCAGATCCGGTTCCGGGCAACGGGGCCGGCGGGCTGGCCGCATACCTGTTCCTGCAAGATGTGCCAGCGCCATTCCGGCGCGCTGACCGTCGCCTGGGTGGAGTTTCCGCGCGACCGGGTCGAATGGACCGGCCCGGGCGGTGCACCCGCGACCTGGCGGTCGTCCGAACGGTCGAGCCGGGCCTTCTGCCCCGCCTGCGGCAGCACGTTGGGGGCGATCGACGATGCCCCGGTGATCGCGCTGGTCCTCGGCAGCTTCGACGCCAACAACCGCAAGGCGCTGATGCCCGAGGGGCATTCCTACGTCACGGGCCGCCCGAAATGGTGGCATGTCGTGATCGGCGACAAGCCGATAGCCCGGACCTGAGGCGACCCCGAACGTAAGCCGGGGCCGCCGCAGTTGCCGTCAGCGGCGCGAGGCCTCCAGCGTGTCCTCGAAGGTGCGCAGCCCGGTGCGGGGGGCCTGCATCAGCACCGCCATGTTGCCCGGCTTGTGCGTGTTCTGCAGCATCTTCATATGCGGCACCGGCAGTGTCGGCCCAGGGAAAGACCTCGGACATGCAGGGGTCAAGCCGGCGCTCCACCATCAGCTTGTTCGCCGCCGCCGCCTGCTTCAGATGCGCGAAGTGGCTGCCCTGCAAGCGCTTCTGGTGCATCCACATGTAGCGCACGTCGAAGGTGCAGTTGAAGCCGGTGGTCCCGGCGCAGATCACCACCATGCCGCCCTTCTTGCAGACCAGCGACGAGACCGGGAAGGTCGCCTCGCCCGGATGTTCGAACACCATGTCGACGTTCACGCCCTTGCCGGTGATGTCCCAGATCGCCTTGCCGAAGCGGCGCGCCTCTTTCAGCCAGTCGGCGTATTCCGGGCTGCCCACCTTGGGCAGCTGGCCCCAGCAGCTGAATTCCTTGCGGTTGATGACGCCCTTCGCGCCCAGGCCCATCACGAACTCGCGCTTGTCCTCTTCGCTGATGACGCCGATGGCGTTGGCGCCCGCCGTGTTGATCAGCTGGATCGCATAGGACCCGAGGCCGCCCGACGCGCCCCAGACCAGCACGTTCTGCCCCGGCTTCAGGTCATGCGGGTGATGGCCGAAGAGCATCCGGTAGGCGGTGGCGAGCGTCAGCGTATAGCAGGCCGATTCCTCCCAGGTCAGGTGCTTCGGGCGCGGCATCAGCTGCTGCGCCTGCACGCGGGTGAACTGCGCAAACGAGCCGTCCGGCGTCTCGTAGCCCCAGATGCGCTGCGTCGGGCTGAACATCGGGTCGCCGCCGTTGCATTCCTCGTCGTCGCCGTCGTCCTGGTTGCAGTGGATCACCACCTCGTCGCCCGACCTTCCAGCGCTTCACCTTGTCGCCCACGGCCCAGACGATGCCCGAGGCGTCGGAGCCTGCGATGTGATAGGGCGCCTTGTGGCCGTCGAAGGGGCTGATCGGCTGGCCGAGCGCGGCCCAGACGCCGTTGTAGTTCACCCCCGCCGCCATCACCAGCACCAGCACCTCGTGGCTGTCGATCTTCCAGGTATCGACCACCTCGACCTGCATGGCGGTGTCCGGCTGGCCGTGCCGCTCGCGCCGGATCGCCCAGGCATACATCTGCTTCGGCACATGGCCGAGCGGGGGCATCTCGCCCAGCTCGTAAAGGTCTTTCTTCGGCGCGTCATAGACGGCGATCACCGACTGGTGTCCAAGGCCATCACGGCACCCTCCATTTTCGACCATGCCGCGCCGCAGAATCGACGGGCCATCGACGAGGAGAGATACATTCGCCGCGCAATATTGCAATACCAAACCAGCCACTTTTGTAATTTTATGTCTGCGGCGTTGCGGCATCCTCTGCCAGACGGGCCACTTCCGCCGTTGCAGGCACAAGCGCGCGCTCCAGCCGTTGCAGGACCGGAGCGGCGTAGAAGCCGCAGAAGCGCCTCGTTCTCAGGAACCGCGCCGCAGGTTGCCCGCCACGCCCTCGACCATGTGCCGCGCCATCAGCACCCGCAGCCCTCGCCAACGCCACGGCCTCGGCCCCACCGGCGGGCAGTTCCAGCGCGGCCCCGTCGCTCGGCCAGTTGTCGGGCGATCTCGTTGACCCGCGCCGCGAGGTCGTCGCGCGCCACCGGACCGCCCGCCAGTGCCGCCGCCACCAGAGGCACCGGCAGCACCGGCACGCAATCGGCAATCGCAGCCATCAGACGGGCACCCAGGGCCTCGGTCAGCGCCTCAGGCGCCTCGCCCGGATGCTCCGCGATCATCCCGCGCAGCGACAGCGGCGCGCCAAAGGCCACCGCCGCCGTGCCGAAACCGGCGAACCGCCCCCGCAGCTTGCGCCAGAGCATGCGCCCGATGAAGGCAAGGATCGCCAGCGGCCGCGCACGGAAGCGGCGGACGCCAGTCTGGCGCCGCCTCGACCAGCACCCGATCCTCCAGCACCCGGTCATAGGCGAGGCCCACCGGCACGAAGACCACATCCCGCCCCCCGGCCTCCACCCCCTGCACGATGTAGCCCAGCAGGCCCAGCTTCGCCGGACCGACCCGACCGTCCAGGCTCAGCCCGCCTTCGGGAAAGATCGCCTGCGTCGTGCCGTCGGCGGCCGCCATCTGCACATAGCGCGCCAGCACCCGGCGATAGAGCGCGCTGCGCGCGGTGCGCCGGATGAAGTAGGCCCCGGTCGCCCGGATCAGCCCCGACAGCGGCCAGATGCGCGCCCATTCCCCCACCGCATAGGACAGCGCCGAGCGGTTGGCGGCAAGCCAGGTGACCAGCACGTAATCCATGTTCGAGCGGTGGTTCATCACGAAGACGATGGTCGCCTTGCGCTCGATCTTGGCGATCTTCGCGTCCACCCGCCCCAGCCGCACGGTGTAAAGCATCCGGCTCAGCCAGCGCGCGGCCCGCGTGGCGAAGCCGAAATAGACGGTGGCCGAGAAGCTGGGCACGATCTCGCGCGCATAGCGGCGGGCCTGCTGGAAGGCGACGCTTTCGGGAATGCCCTGTCTCATGCGCATGGTCCACCACCGCCTCCATCACCTTGGGGTCGTAGGACGAGGCGCACGATCATGTCCTGCCGCGCCATCAGCTTGAACGGCTCGATCGGGCGTTCCAGGCGCGTGTTGAGTTGCGTCACCGCGCGCTCCATCCGGCGGCGGAAGAACCAGCGGACCGAGGGGAACAGGAAGTGGGACGCGAAGGTGATCGCCGCGAAGGCGAGGATCAACAGAAGCAACCAGAAGGGCACCGCAACGGTCTGCGTCATGCCGGCGACGTTGGCACGAACCCGCCGCAGCGCCAAGGCCGGGGTCACGCCGCGATGCAGCGAATTGACACTTGCGGGAAATTGCGCTTAGTGCAGCATCAGCGAAAGAATGTTGCTCGACCAATTCACGGAGACGCTCGCATGACCGCCCAGAAGGACGCCCCCTGGCTGTTCCGCACCTATGCGGGCCATTCCACCGCCAAGGCGTCGAACGCGCTTTACCGCACGAACCTTTCCAAGGGGCAGACCGGCCTTTCGGTCGCCTTCGACCTGCCGACGCAGACCGGATATGACAGCGACCATGAACTCGCGCGCGGCGAGGTGGGCAAGGTCGGCGTGCCGATCGCGCATCTGGGCGACATGCGGACGCTGTTCGACCAGATCCCGCTCGACCAGATGAACACCTCGATGACGATCAACGCGACCGCGCCCTGGCTGCTCGCGCTCTACATCGCGGTGGCCGAGGAGCAGGGGGCGGACGTGGCGGCCCTGCAGGGCACCGTCCAGAACGACATCATCAAGGAATATCTCAGCCGCGGGACCTACATCTGCCCGCCGAAGCCGTCTTTGCGGATGATCACCGACGTGGCGGCCTACACGCAGAAGCACCTGCCCAAGTGGAACCCGATGAACGTCTGTTCCTATCACCTCCAAGAAGCGGGGGCGACGCCGGAACAGGAACTGGCCTTTGCGCTCGCCACCGCCTGCGCGGTGCTGGACGATCTGAAGGGCAAGGTCTCGGCCGAGGATTTCCCCAGCATGGTGGGGCGCATCAGCTTCTTCGTGAACGCGGGCATCCGGTTCGTCACCGAGATGTGCAAGATGCGCGCCTTCGTCGACCTCTGGGACGAAATCTGCCTGGAGCGATACGGCGTGACAGGACGCGAAGTACCGCCGCTTCCGCTATGGCGTGCAGGTCAACAGCCTGGGCCTGACCGAGCAGCAGCCCGAGAACAACGTCTACCGCATCCTGATCGAGATGCTGGCAGTCACGCTGTCGAAAAAGGCCCGCGCGCGCGCCGTGCAGCTTCCTGCCTGGAACGAGGCGCTTGGCCTGCCGCGCCCCTGGGACCAGCAATGGTCACTCCGAATGCAGCAGATCCTGGCCTATGAGACCGACCTTCTGGAATACGACGACCTGTTCGACGGCAACCCGGCGGTGGACCGCAAGGTCGAGGAGCTGAAGGCGGGCGCGCGGGCGGAGCTTGCGCAGATCGACGCGATGGGGGGCGCCGTGGCCGCCATCGACTACATGAAGGGCCGGCTGGTCGAGGCCAATGCCGAGCGGATCGGCCGGATCGAGCGGCGCGAGACGGTCGTCGTCGGCGTGAACCGCTGGACCGAAGCCGCGCCCTCGCCGCTGACCGCCGGAGACGGGTCGATCATGCAGGCCGACCCCGAGGCAGAGGCCGACCAGATCGCGCGTCTGAAGGCCTGGCGCGCGGCACGCGACGCGGATGCGGTGAAAGAGGCGCTCGAGGCGCTGCGCCACGCCTGCGCGACGGGCACGAACGTGATGCCCGCCTCCATCGCCGCCGCAAGGGCGGGGGTGACGACGGGCGAGTGGGGCGCCGTGGTGCGCCGCGCCTTCGGCGAATACCGCGCGCCCACCGGCGTCAGCCGCGCGCCCTCGAACCGGACCGAGGGGCTGGAGCCGATCCGCGAGGCTGTGGATGCGGTGTCGGCCAAGCTCGGGCGGAAGCTCAAGTTCCTCGTCGGCAAGCCCGGCCTCGACGGTCATTCCAACGGGGCCGAGCAGATCGCCGCCCGCGCCCGCGACTGCGGCATGGACATCCATTACGAAGGCATCCGCCTGACCCCCACCGAGATCGTGAACGCCGCTCTGGACCAGGAGGCGCATGTGGTGGGCCTGTCGATCCTGTCGGGCAGCCATATCCCGCTGATCACCGAGGTGCTGGAGCGGATGCGGGGGGCGGGGCTGGCGCATGTGCCGCTGATCGTCGGCGGCATCATCCCCGAGGACGACGCGGCGCGCCTGCGTGCGATGGGGGTGGCCGCCGTCTACACGCCCAAGGATTTCGAGCTGAACCGCATCATGATGGACATCGTCGGTCTGGTCGACGCCCGCCCCGTCGCCGCCGAGTAGGTTGCGCCAGATCAAGGCGCGGCCTCTGCCCCCGTGGCAATCATGGCCCACGGATTCTTGAGGGCAGGCGATCATGGGCTGGATCAACAATGTGCTGCAATGCCGTCGCGCGGTGCGCGAGGTGGATGCGCTGTCCGAGCGCGACCTGAACGAACTGGGGCTCTCGCGCGACGAGGTGCGGGCCTTTGCGCGCACCTCTCCCGAGGTGACGGCGCGGGTGGCGCGGATGGCCTCGGTCTTTGGGCTGGAGGCCGCGGACATCCAGCGTGACATCCCCGGCTACAGGGATCTTGTCGCGTCCTGCGCGACCTGCGGTCGGGCTGGCGAGTGCCGCGACCGCTTGCAGGACGCGGCGCATCTGACACCCGACGATGTGGACTTCTGCCCCAATGCCCCGGCCTATGCCGCCAAGTCCGGCTGGCGGACCGACCCCCTTTCGCGCTTCCTGCGCCTCGCATAGGGTCTCCGCGACAAAGCGGAGGCCTCATGACCGTCCATATCGGCGCCAGACCCGGCGACATCGCCGAAACCGTCCTTCTGCCCGGCGACCCCTACCGGGCGAGATGGGCGGCCGAGACGTTCCTGGAGACGCCGCGCCTCGTGAACGAGGTGCGCGGGATGCTGGGCTATACCGGCACCTGGCAAGGCCATCCGGTGACGATCCACGGGACCGGCATGGGGATGCCTTCGCTGTCGATCTACGTGAACGAGCTGATCCGCGACTATGGCGCGAAGACGCTGATCCGCATCGGCTCGGCGGGCGGGATGCAGCCGCAGGTCAAGGTCCGCGACGTGGTGCTGGCAATGTCCGCCACGACCCTCTCTACCCCCTCGCGCGGCATCTTCCGCGAGCTGAACTTCGCGCCGACCGCCGATTTCGGGCTGTTGAAGGCCGCGTGGGACGCCGCGCAGGCCATGGGAATTCCGACCCATGCGGGCGGCATCTATTCCTCGGACGTGTTCTATGACGAACGCCCCGACCTGAACGAGCAGATGCAGCGCCACGGCATCCTCTGCGTCGAGATGGAGGCGGCCGAGCTCTACACGCTGGCCGCCCGCCACGGCCGCCGCGCGCTGGCGGTGCTGACGATCTCGGACCACCTCCTGACGCATGAGGCGCTGCCGAGTGCCGACCGCGAGCGCAGCTTCGGCGACATGGTGCAGATCGCGCTGAAGGCGGCCTTCGCATGAAGCGTCGGAAGCTGGGCGCAGGCGGGCCCGAGGTGTCCGCCATCGGTCTGGGCTGCATGAGCTTCGGCGGCATCTTCGGTCCGACCGACGAGGCCGCCAGCCAGCGCTGCCTCGACGCGGCCTACGACCATGGCATCGACTTTTACGACATCGCCAACATCTACGGGATGGGCGTGTCGGAAAGCGTGGTGGGACGGTTCCTGAAGCGGCGCGGGGTGGCAGTCAAGATCGCCACCAAGGCCGGGATCGTGACCGGGGCCGCGCGGCGCTTCGACAATTCGGCGGCCCATCTGCGCGCCGAACTCGACGCCTCGCTGAAGCGCCTCGGGGTCGAACAGGTCACGCTCTTCTACATCCATCGGCGCGAGCAGGAGCGACCCGTGGAAGAGGTGGTGGAGACACTCGCCGCGCTGATCCGCGAGGGCAAGATCGCGGGCTACGGCCTGTCCGAGGTCTCGCCCGGCACGCTGCGCCGCGCCCATGCGGTCCATCCCTGCATGGCGGTCCAGAACGAATACTCGCTCTGGACGCGCCAGCCGGACCTGGGTCTGATCCAGACCTGCGCCGAACTGGGCACCGCTTTCGTCCCCTTCTCACCGCTGGCACGCGGCGTCTTCGGTGCGCCGCCGGTCGATCCACGGACGCTCCCCGAGGGCGACTTCCGCCTGACCATCCCCCGGTTTCACGAGCCCGACTGGTCGCTCAACCTGGCCCGCATAGCCCCCTTCCGGCCTTCTGCGCCGAGCGGGGCTGGACCGTCCCGGCCGCAGCCCTCGCCTGGGTGCTCGCCCAGGGGCCGCACCTGATCCCCATTCCCGGCACGCGCACCGCCGAGAACCTCATGGCCTGGGTCGGCGCCAGCGAAATCACCCTGACGCCCGAGGACCGCGCCGAGATCGCCCGCCTCCTGCCCGCAGGCTTTGCCCATGGCGACCGGTATGGCCATGAACAGGCGATGACGGTGGAGCGGTACTGCTAGCGGTCGCCCGAGCGGTCCAGAGCCGCGATTTCCTCGGCCACCAGCCGCTGCAAGGTCCAAAGGTAGCTGTCGCGGATACCCGCCTCTTCCAGGTGCAGCACGGTGTTGCGCAGGTATTCGGCGCAGCTTCCGAGATGGCCTACGGCACGGGCCAGACGGCGCACCTTTTCCTCGATCGGAAGATCGGTGAAATAAGGGCTATGCATCGGGGCCGCGTAGAAGGTCAGCGCACGGATCGCCTCGCCGTTCGCGTCGCGCACGGTCAGCCAGCGGGCCAGCGCCAGATCCTCGTGATAGGCCACCTCCCGGTGCAAGAGGCGCAGCATCCGCCCCTCGGGATCGTCGGGCGGCAGGCGATAGGCCAGGCCATGGCAGCTTCCCCCTGTCACCAGCGCCAGCATGAGGCCCGGGTTTTCCGGCGTTCCCCGCCAGCAGTCGACCTCCATGCAATAGCGCCGCCGCCAGCCATGCGCGATGACATGCCGGTGCTCGACATGGTCAAATCCCGGTTTCCAGATCAGCGATCCAAAGGCAAATACCCAGAACGGCCGCCCTTCGTTCTCGGCCAGCAGCAGGCGGGCCGCAGCCAGCTTGTCGTCGTCCGAGAGCACTCTCATGCCTTCGTATTCGGGAAGTCCGGGGTCGGGCACGTGACGATGCACCCGGGCGACATGCGCCTCGGTGAGGGCCAGCGGCCGCGACGGCCGGAAGGTTCGGCGCATCTCTGTCATGGCACCGCAGGATTGGCGCCCCGCCGTCATCTGTCAAGCGACCGGACCGGCCTGGCGATGCCCGGCCTACACCATCCGCTCGACCATCAGCTGCTTGATCTCCGAGATCGCCTTGGCCGGGTTCAGGCCCTTGGGGCAGGTCTTGGCGCAGTTCATGATCGTGTGGCAGCGATAGAGCTTGAACGGGTCTTCCAGGTTGTCCAGCCGCTCGCCCGTCGCCTCGTCGCGGCTGTCGATGATCCAGCGGTAGGCGTGCAGCAGCGCGGCCGGGCCAAGGTAGCGGTCGCCGTTCCACCAGTAGCTCGGGCAGGAGGTGGAGCAGCAGGCGCACATGATGCATTCGTAGAGCCCGTCGAGCTTCGACCGGTCGTCGATCGACTGCTTCCATTCCTTGGCCGGGCTGTTCGACTTCGTCTCGAGCCAGGGCATGATGCTGGCATGCTGCGCATAGAAATGGGTCAGGTCGGGAACGAGGTCCTTGATGACCGGCATGTGCGGCAGCGGATAGATGCGGATGTCGCCCTTGATCTCGTCCAGCCCATAGGTGCAGGCCAGCGTGTTGATCCCGTCGATGTTCATCGCGCAGGAGCCGCAGATCCCCTCGCGGCAGGACCGGCGGAACGTCAGCGTCGGGTCGATCTCGGACTTGATCTTGATCAGCGCGTCCAGAACCATCGGACCGCAGGTGTCCTGGTCGATGAAGTAGCTGTCCACGCGCGGGTTCTCGCCGTCGTCGGGGTTCCAGCGATAGACCTGGATGCGGCGGATGTTCTTGCCCGCGGGCTTGGGCCAGGTCTTGCCGGTGCGGATGCGGGAATTCTTCGGAAGCGTCAGCTGGACCATGGTTACCCCTTCACTTCGGGTCGTTTCGACAGCGGCGTGTCGGGCATCACGCCCGCCTTGCGCAGCACGCAGGAATTATATGCCGCCTCGGGGTTCGCCTGCCCCTGCGGCAAAGTGGTCGAGACGGCCACGCCCGTGCCACCCCAGCCGTCATAGTCATCATACCCCCAGCCGCCGAACCCGATCCCGCCACCCCCGGTGCCCACGCCGATGGTGACGGCGGTGTTGCTGCCGCCGCCCAGCACCTGACGCACGCATTGCGCCTCGGCCACGTCGACGGGGATGGGGGCCTGCGGCTGCGGCGCGCAGGCAAGAAGCGGCAGGGTCGCCATCAGGGTGGGCAGGGCACGGCGCATCGGCGATCCTCCTGTGGCGCGGCGCAATCCCGCACGGGACAACGCGCGGGCGGCGCGCGCTGTTCCGACAGTGACAGAGGTTGCCCCGCACACGCCCATCATCGCCTCAGATCACCACCGGAGCCAGCCCCTTCCCCGCGATGCAGGCCTGCGTCGTGGGCTTGGCCAGGATCGCGCGAACGTTCTGCTCCGTCAGCGTTCCCGCCCGGTTGCCGATGTCCCGGGCAAGGTCGTTCAGTTCCGCGTTGGTCGCGTTGGCGATGATGCAATCCGTCGCCAGTTCGTTCGCAGGCGCGGGCGTGGTCGCGGTCACGACCGGCAGCACCACCGTGCGGGCCGCCTTGCGCGTCACGTCCGTCGCGATCTCGGCCGGCGAGCAGGCGGCGAGCGACACCAGCAGGATCATGGGCAGCACCGGGCGCATCAATAGACCCTCGCCTTGGGCGCGATGCGCTTCAGGTCGATCCCGCCCTCTTCGGCCGTCGTCAGCGGGTCGAGGTGCACAGGCCGCATCCCCAGGCGTCACGCTGCGTGCCGTCGACCCAGGCAAGGCTGTGGACGCGCCAGTTCGCATCGTCGCGGTTCGGATAATCCTCATGCGCATGGGCGCCCCGGCTTTCCTTGCGCGCCTCGGCCGCCACGATGGTGGCGAGCGCGTTCGGCATCAGGTTGGTCAGCTCCAGCGTCTCCATCAGGTCGCTGTTCCAGATCAGGCTGCGGTCGCTCACCTTGATGTCGTCCATCTTGGCGGCGACAGCCTCCATCTTCCTCACCCCCTCGGCCAGCGTCTTGTCGGTGCGGAAGACGGCGGCGTCGGCCTGCATCGTCTTCTGCATCTCCAGCCGCAGCTCGGCGGTGCCGACCGTGCCGTTCGCATGGCGCAGCCGGTCGAAGCGGTCGAGCGCCTTGTCCACGCTCGCCTTGTTCAGCGGGCGGTTCGACGTCGCAGGATCGACGACCTGCGCCCGCCTTGATCGCCGCCGCCCGCCCGAACACCACAAGGTCGATCAGCGAGTTCGACCCCAGCCGGTTCGCGCCATGCACGCTGGCGCAGCCCGCTTCGCCCACGGCCATCAGGCCGGGGAAGATCGCGTCGGGGTTTGCGGGCGTGGGGTTCAGCACCTCGCCCCAGTAGTTCGTGGGGATGCCGCCCATGTTGTAATGCACCGTCGGCAGCACCGGGATCGGCTCCTTCAGCAGGTCCACGCCCGCGAAGATGCGCGCGCTTTCCGTAATGCCGGGCAGGCGCAGCTCCAGCACCTCTTTCGGCAGGTGGTTCAGGTTCAGGTGGATGTGGTCCTTGTTCGGCCCCACGCCCCGCCCCTCGCGGATCTCGATGGTCATGCAGCGGCTGACCACGTCGCGGCTGGCGAGGTCCTTGTAGGTCGGCGCATAGCGCTCCATGAACCGCTCGCCCTCGGAGTTGGTGAGGTAGCCGCCCTCGCCCCGCGCGCCCTCGGTGATGAGGCAGCCCGAGCCGTAGATGCCGGTCGGGTGGAACTGCACGAACTCCATGTCCTGAAGCGGCAGGCCAGCGCGCGCCACCATGCCGCCGCCGTCGCCGGTGCAGGTGTGCGCGCTCGTCGCGCTGAAATAGGCGCGGCCATAGCCGCCCGTCGCCAGCACGGTCATCTTCGCGTTGAAGACATGGATCGTGCCGTCGTCCAGCTTCCAGGCCACGACGCCCTGGCACTGGCCGTCCTCGGTCAGGATCAGGTCGATGGCGAAGTATTCGATGAAGAACTCGGCGTTGTTCTTCAGGCTCTGGCCATAGAGCGTGTGCAGGATCGCGTGGCCCGTGCGGTCGGCAGCGGCGCAGGTGCGCTGAACGGGCGGGCCCTCGCCGAACTCGGTCGTGTGGCCGCCGAAGGGGCGCTGGTAGATGCTTGCCCGTCCTCGGTGCGGCTGAAGGGCACGCCGTAATGTTCCAGCTCGTAGACCGCCTTGGGCGCCTCGCGGGCGAGGTACTCCATCGCATCGGTGTCGCCCAGCCAGTCCGAGCCCTTCACGGTGTCGTACATGTGCCACTGCCAGCTGTCCGGCCCCATGTTGCCAAGGATGGCCGCGATGCCGCCCTGTGCCGCCACGGTGTGCGAGCGCGTCGGGAACACCTTGGTCACGCAGGCCGTGCGCAGCCCCTGCTCGGCCATGCCCAGCGTCGCACGCAGGCCCGCGCCGCCCGCGCCCACCACCACCACGTCATAGTCATGCGTCTCGTAAGCGTAGGCCATTCTTGTGTCCTCAGAGCGCCAGCCGGATCAGGGCGAACAGCCCCGTCGCGATGGCGGCATAGCTCAGGCAGGTGACGGCCACGATGGCGGCCTTGCGGGCCGTGCCCTGCGCATAGTCCTCGATCATCACCTGCGCGCCGTTCTTGAAGTGGACGAAGCCCACCACGATGGTCAGCGCCGCCACGATGGCCGGGAAGGGCCGGGCGAAATAGGCCACGACCTCGTCATAGGTGCCGCCCAGGATCGCGCCGAAGGTGAAGACGAAGAGCGGCACCAGCACGGCAAGCGCGACACTCGACACCTGCATGTGCCAGAAATGCTCGGTCCCGCCATGGGCCGAGCCCAGCCCTTCGGCCCGCTTGCGCGCCGTCAGATACCGCATCCGCGGCCCCCTTCACAGGATCACCACGGTCATCAGCGTCAGCAGGACCGATCCGCCGATCACGCCCCAGCCCAGCTTCTCGGCCGTGGGGATGTCCAGGCCGCGCCCGCTGTCGAACCACAGGTGCCGCAGTCCGGCGAGGATGTGATACCAGAGCGCCCAGATCGACAGCAGGAACACGAGCTTGCCGAACCACGACCGCACGATGCCATCGACCAGGGCGAAATAGTCCGGCCCCGACGCCGCCGCCAGCAGCCACCACACCACCAGCAGCCCCGCCACGATCAGCCCGTTTCCGGTGATCCGCGTCAGGATCGAGGTGATCGAGGTCAGTTGCGGGCGGTAGATCTGCAGATGCGGCGAAAGCGGGCGGTTGCCCCGGTTCACGTCAGCCATGTCGACTGTCCCTTCTCGTGGCCTGCCCCGGCGAGGCCGGAGGGCTTGCTTCTTCTGGCCAGATGAATAGCGGGTTTTTCGCCCAAGTCACGCGCGACAAACCGCGCAATTCGCTGCACGGCAGCGAAAATCGACAGGAAAAGCAGGCTTGTGATCACAGGCTTTCGCCGCGTGATCACACGTTTGCGCTACCATGCCCCCTCCGCAGACGACCCCGCGACTCAGTGATCGCCCAGCTTCGTCTCGGGCGTGTAGATGCCGGGCACCTCCTTCACCACGGCCTGCCCGCAGCGCATCACGCCGTTGGCGGCGTCGAAGGCGTAGGTCGGCGCGCCGTGCAGCTCCCACCCCTTGTTCAGGGCCGCCGTCACCTTGTGGCAGAAGGCCGATGTGTCGTCCTCGGACAGGAAGCGGTAGAGTTTCATCCGTCAGGTCCCCATGAACGGATTGTAGCCAAGCCAGATGTGGACGCCGGCGATCGCTCCATACAACACCGCCGTGCCCGCAAGGTTCATCACGTCGCCCCTGCACCCCGCGTCCGCCCGACGGGCGGCGTCCAGGGTTGCGCCCGGTTGATGACCTGCATCGACACCAGCGCCCAAAGTCCGATGCCGCCGAACAGGATCGACCGAGGCGAGGTCGCCGTTCACCAGCAGATGTGCCACCGCCCAGATCACCGTGCCCCACAGCATCGGATGGCGCATGCGCGGATAGAGCGAGCCCTTGGTGCCGCCCACGCCGAACAGGAACACCGCCACAAACATCAGCGTGTTGTTCACATGACCCATGCCCGGCAGCGGATCGTAGACGGGCACATAGGGCGCGCCGCGATAGCCGATCACCATCAGAACCACCGAGGCCAGCAGGGCCACCGCGACCACCGCCTTGCCCGCGTCCCCCATCGCCGCGCGCGGCCCCGGTGCGATCCGCTTGAAGAGATGCGCGCCGATCCACAGCGCCAGACCCAGTATCAGTAATGGCATCGTCATCCCCCGCGATCCGCTGGCGTGGTTATGGCGCGTCCCTCGCGGTCTTTCCATCCCCGTCGGCGCCGCAGGCGTCAGACCGGCCAGGCGTCCCACAGCAGTTTCAGCGACACCAGCAGCAGCGCCCAGGCGACCAGCCGGAAGAACAGCGCGGCAGGCAGGATGCGCACCAGCCGCACCCCCGCGAAGACCGCCAGCACCGCCGGAACGGTCAGAACCGCCGCCACCTTCAGGTTGTCCAGCGACAGTTGCCCCAGCGCCCAATAGGGCACCAGCTTGATCGCGTTCACATAGGCGAAGAGGATCGTCGTCGTCCCGGCGAAGACCGTCTTCTCCAGCCCCAGCGGCAGCACGTAGACCTGATAGGGCGGCGCGCCCGCATGGCTGACAAAGCTGGTAAAGCCGCTGACCGTGCCCCAGAACGTCCCGCTCCAGCGCCCCGCCCGGCGCGGCACTTGCGTCGTGGCCGGGCGCAGCAGGATATAGGCGGCAAAGACTGCGCCGATCAGCCCGACCAGCCCGCCCACCAGCCGCTCGGACACAAGGCTCGCCGTCGCCCAGCCCAGCCCGACACCCAACGTCGTCGCGGGCACCAGGATCGCACAGCACACGGCGGTCATAGGCGCGCCGATAGACGTAAAGCCCGAACATGTCGGACAGCACGAAGACCGGCAGCAGCAGCCCCGCCGCCGCCACGGGCGAGATCACCAGCGACAGGACCGGCACCGCCCAGCATCCCCACCACCGGCAGCCCGCCCTTGCTCGCGCCCACCAGTGCCGCCGCAATGCATCGCCGCCATCCAGAACCCCGGCCCGTCCATCGCCCTGTCCTTCTCCGCGCGAATCGCCGAACGCGATCCGCCCTGCGGCCCGCACGGCGGCAGGCGCGCCCGCCTTTAGCGCAAACACCCCTGACGGGACAGGCCCGACGCCTTGCCGCGTTGCAGCATACTTGCGCCGCGCCCGGCAAGGGACTACCCATCGCGGCGTCAATGCAACCCGATCCCGGAGAACGGACCCATGGCCAGACCCAAGATTGCGCTGATCGGCGCGGGACAGATCGGCGGCACGCTCGCCCATCTCGCCGCCATCAAGGAACTCGGCGACGTCGTGCTCTTCGACATCGCCGAGGGCGTGCCGCAGGGCAAGGCGCTCGACATCGCGCAGTCCGGCCCCTCGGCCGGGTTCGACGCCGAAATGTCGGGCACCAACGACTATGCCTTCCTGCGCCGCGCCGATGTCTGCATCGTCACCGCCGGCGTGCCGCGCAAGCCGGGGATGAGCCGCGACGACCTTCTGGGCATCAACCTCAAGGTCATGAAGTCGGTGGGCGAGGGGATCAAGAAGCATGCCCCGAACGCCTTCGTCATCTGCATCACCAACCCGCTGGACGCGATGGTCTGGGCGCTGCGCGAAGTATCTCGGGCCTGCCGCACAACCGCGTCGTCGGCATGGCGGGCGTGCTGGACTCGGCCCGCTTCCGCCACTTCCTCAGCCTCGAATTCGGCGTCTCGATGCGCGACGTGACGGCCTTCGTGCTGGGCGGCCATGGCGACACGATGGTGCCGCTGGCGCGCTATTCCACCGTCGCGGGCATCCCGCTGCCCGACCTGGTCGAGATGGGCTGGACCACGCAGGACAAGCTCGACGCCATCATCCAGCGCACCCGCGACGGCGGGGCCGAGATCGTGGGCCTGCTGAAGACCGGCTCGGCCTTCTACGCCCCCGCGCAAAGCGCCATCGAGATGGCCGAGGCCTATCTCAAGGACCAGAAGCGCCTTCTGCCCTGCGCCGCCTGGTGCGACGGCGAGTACGGGCTGAAGGGCATGTATGTCGGCGTGCCCACGATCATCGGCGCCGACGGCATCGAGAAGATCGTCGACATCAAGCTGAACAAGGACGAAAGCGCGATGTTCGCCAAGTCGGTCGAGGCGGTGAAGGGCCTTGTCGAGGCCTGCAAGGCGATCGACCCCGCGCTCGCCTGACCGTTTCGACTGATCCACGTCAACGAATGCGCGCCAAACGGCGCGCATTCTGCTTTTGTGGGCCATTGATCCCAGCCCATTCGGAGGCTTCCATGCGCGCCCTCGCCCTTGGCCTGACCCTCGCCCTCACTGCCCTGCCCGCCGCCGCCCAGTCGATCTCGGACGAGATCGGCACGACCGGCCTCACGGCCACCGAGGCCCGCCTCGCCGCCCTGACCGCCCCCACCGACGAGGAACGCTTCGCGCTTGGCGGCGTGCGCTTTCTGGCGCGGTCGAGCAGGCGCTGCACCGGCGCTGGACCATGGGCACCCTTCCCGGCCTGTCGGGCATCCCCTTCTTCAGCCTGCCGATCCCCGAGAACCCCAACCCGCCGCCCTTCCAGCCCGGAATGATCGCCGACCTCTTCCGCGATGCGACCGCCCGGATGCCCGGTGTCTCGGCTCCGCTGGCCGAGATCCCCGACGACTCGTCCTTCGGGCTCGAGATCGACCTTGCCGACCTGTGGTTCGACATCGACGGCGACGGCAAGCGCGGCACGGGCGAAGGTGCGCCCGGACATCATCGGCCCCATGCTGCTCGGCTGGCGGTGGAGCGAACGCGATCCCGCCACCCCCGCCCCGGTCGTCCGCTTCGACGTGGCGGATGCCGCCTGGCTTTCGGCCTACAGCCATTTCATCGCGGGCTTCGGCAACACGCTCCTCGCCTACGATCCCACAACGCCCGATCACCGAGGTAATGGGCGCCCGCGCGCAACTCGACACCCTGCGCTGGAGCCAGCGCGACGACATGATGATACCGGTCGAGCAGGACTGGATCGACATTGCCGCGGTTGTCCTGCGCACGCTGAACCAGACGCCCGACAAGGCCCGCGCCGCCGCCGCCCAGACCGCCTACCTCGCCATGATCGACGACAACCGCACCTTCTGGCGCCGCGCCGATGCCGAGACCGACAACGACCGCGAGTGGATTCCGAACGCCAGGCAGACCGCCGCACTCGGCTACACCCTGCCGCCCGACACCTCGGCCGTCTGGCAGGCCGTGCTGGCCGATGCCGAGGCGGTGCTGCGCGGCGAGCGCCTGGTGCCCTATCTCTGGCTGGGCGAGGATGCCGGGGTGAACGTGGCCCGCATGTTCACAGACCCCCGCCCCATCGACATTCCGATGTGGATCCAGGGCCTGGACGCGCTGCCCTATGTCGAGAAGGGGCCGCTGATCTCGTCGCAGAACTTCATGATCTTCACCAGATGATGGAGGGCGATGCGATGCTCTACATGGTCCTGCTGAACTGAGTCGCGCTCGCCAGGCCCCAATAAAGTAACGGAAATCCTAATTGTGATCACAGTTTTCCAGCCTGTGATCACAAATGTCGCTTTTCACTGGCAGTTTAGCGCAAACGGGCAGATGCCGTTTTGACAGCGCCTTCTTCTGTGGCATCAGGCCGCAAATCACACCAGACGGGACAGCTTGCATGAACATCCACGAGTATCAGGCCAAGGCGCTTCTGCGCAGCTTCGGCGCCCCGGTTTCGGACGGTCGCGTCGTGCTGAAGGCCGAAGAGGCCAAGACGGCGGCGGGCGGCCTCGACGGCCCGCTCTGGGTGGTCAAGGCGCAGATCCACGCGGGCGGCCGCGGCAAGGGCCACTTCAAGGAACCCGAGGCCGGGGAAAAGGGCGGCGTCCGCCTCGCCCGCTCGGTCTCCGAGGCCGACGTGCTGGCCCGCCAGATGCTGGGCCGCACCCTCGTCACCCACCAGACCGGCCCCGCCGGCAAGCAGGTGAACCGCGTCTATATCGAGGACGGCTCGGACATCGCGCGCGAGCTGTATCTCGCCCTGCTGATCGACCGCCAGACCAGCCGCATCTCCTTCGTCGCCTCGACCGAAGGCGGCATGGACATCGAGGAGGTCGCGCACAACACCCCCGAAAAGATCGTCAGCTTCTCGGTCGATCCCGCCTCGGGCCTGTCAGCGATTTCCACGGCCGCCGCGTGGCCTTCGCGCTCGGGCTCGAAGGCGCGCTCGTCAAGCAATGCGTGGCGCTGGTGAAGACTCCTCTACAAGGCCTTCGTCGAGAAGGACATGGAGATGCTCGAGATCAACCCGCTGATCGTCACGCCCGACGGCAAGCTGAAATGCCTCGACGCCAAGATGGGCTTCGACGGCAACGCAATCTACCGCCAGCCCGACATCGCGGCGCTGCGCGACGAGACCGAGGAAGACCCCAAGGAACTCGCCGCCTCCAAGTTCGACCTGAACTACATCGCGCTGGATGGCGAGATCGGCTGCATGGTGAACGGCGCGGGCCTCGCCATGGCGACGATGGACATCATCAAGCTCTACGGCGCAGAGCCCGCGAACTTCCTCGACGTGGGCGGCGGCGCGACGAAAGAGAAGGTGACCGAAGCCTTCAAGATCATCACCTCGGACCCGAACGTGAAGGGCATCCTCATCAACATCTTCGGCGGCATCATGCGCTGCGACATCATCGCCGAAGGCGTGATCGCCGCGGTGAAGGAAGTGGGCCTCAAGGTGCCGCTGGTGGTGCGCCTCGAGGGGACCAACGTCGAACTCGGCCGCGAGATCATCCGCAACTCCGGCCTCAACGTCATCGCCGCGAACGACCTGAGCGACGCGGCGGAGAAGATCGTCAAGGCGGTCAGGGGCTAGCCCGATGCACCGCCGCTCCGCTCGTCAACGTTCAGGCCGCGTCCTCCAGATCGGGGCGCGGCAGGGGCGTAATCGCGTCGATCTCGGCGATGCGGGCTTCGTCGTGGTGCAGCGCAGTCGACAGCTCGTAGCTGCCCTGCAGCGTCAGCCAGAACCGTCGGACACCTGTCGAAGTACCGCGCGAGCCGGATCGCCGTATCGGCCGTCAGCGCCGTTGCTCCTCGCGCACAAGCCGCTCGATCCGCGTGCGCGGAACGCCGACGGCGCGGGCGATCTTGCCCGGCGTCAGGCCCAGCGGCTCCATGAACTCCGTCCGCAGCATTTCGCCCGGATGGATAGGCGGGTTGGCACAAGCGATCATCTGTCCTCACCTTCAATGATAATCCACAATCTCGACATCGTAGGCCTCGCCGTTCTGCCAGACGAAAGCAGATCCGCCATTGCTGGTTGATGCGGATCGAGTGCTGTCCGGCACGGTCCCCCCTCAGCACTTCCAGCCGATTGCCCGGCGGCAACCGCAAGTCGTCAAGCGTTCCGGCGTGCATCCAGCATCAGCAACTGCCTTCAGCGTCGGCGCGCATCAGGTCTGGCGGAAACCGCTTCGGAACCGACCCGCCGAGGATCTCCGTCAATCCGCTTGTCCTTCACCGACACGATCATCCGCAATCACGTATCACACAATGATACATCCGTCCATCGAATTCCGTATCACGTCATGATACAAGTCTAGGAACCCAGCATGTCCGTCCTCGTCAACGAAAACACCCGCGTCATCTGCCAGGGCATCACCGGCAGCCAGGGCACGTTCCACACCGAACAGGCCATCGCCTATGGCACGAAGATGGTCGGCGGCGTGACGCCCGGCAAGGGCGGGACCGAGCATCTGGACCTGCCCGTCTTCGACTCGGTGCACGAGGCCAGGGCCGCGACGCAGGCCAACGCCACCGTCATCTACGTGCCCCCGCCCTTCGCCGCGGACAGCATCCTCGAAGCCATCGACGCCGAGATGGAGCTGATCGTCTGCATCACCGAGGGCATCCCGGTGCTCGACATGATGAAGGTCAAGCGCACGCTGGAAGGGTCGAAATCCCGCCTGATCGGCCCGAACTGCCCCGGCGTCATCACCCCCGGCGCCTGCAAGATCGGCATCATGCCGGGCCACATCCACAAGCGCGGCTCCGTCGGTGTTGTATCCCGCTCGGGCACCCTGACCTATGAGGCCGTGAAGCAGACCTCCGACCTTGGCCTCGGCCAGTCCACCGCCGTCGGCATCGGCGGCGACCCGATCAAGGGCACCGAGCATATCGACGTGCTCGAGATGTTCCTCGCCGACCCCGAGACCCACTCGATCATCATGATCGGCGAGATCGGCGGCGCGGCCGAAGAAGACGCCGCGCAGTTCCTGATGGACGAAAAGAAGCGCGGCCGCTGGAAGCCCACCGCCGGCTTCATCGCCGGCCGCACCGCCCCCAAGGGCCGCCGCATGGGCCATGCGGGCGCCATCGTGGCGGGCGGCAAGGGCGACGCCGAAAGCAAGATCGAGGCGATGAAGCGCGCCGGCATCGTCGTGGCCGACAGCCCGGCGGGGCTGGGCCAGGCCGTGATGCAGGCCATCGGAAAATGACCGTAGGGCGGGGTTCACCCCGCCCTGCACCACCAACGTCACCACCGGCGGGGAACGCCCCGCCAAGGGAGGCTGAGATGACCGAACAATCCCCCAACGACCAGTTCCACGCCCAGGCCTTCATGGACGGCGCGAATGCCGATTACATCGACCAGCTTCAGGCCCGCTATGCCGCCGACCCGGCCAGTCGTCGATGCCGGATGGGCCGAGTTCTTCCGCGCCCTGGGCGACAGCGAGATCGACGCGAAGAAGCAGGCGCAGGGCCCAAGCTGGGCGCGCGCCGACTGGCCGCCGCAGCCCGTCGATGACCTGACGCTGGCGCTGACCGGCGACTGGCCGCTGACGGTTCCGGGCAAGGACGCCAAGGCCGCCGCCGCCGAAGATCGCCGCCAAGGCCACCGAAACGGGCGTCCAGGTATCCGACGCGCAGATCCAGCGCGCGGTGCTCGACTCGATCCGCGCCATCATGATCATCCGCGCCTACCGCATCCGCGGCCACCTCGCCGCCGACCTCGATCCGCTCGGCCTGCGCGAGACGGCGAACCAGCCGGAGCTCGACCCGCGCTCCTACGGCTTCTCCGAGGCCGACATGGACCGGCCGATCTTCATCGACAACGTGCTGGGCCTTCAGCACGCCTCGATGCGCCAGATCCTCGAGATCGTGAAGCGCACCTACTGCGGCACCTTCGCGCTGCAGTACATGCACATCTCCGACCCCGAACAGTCGGCCTGGCTCAAGGAACGGATCGAGGGCTACGGCAAGGAGATCGCCTTCACCCGCGAGGGGCGCAAGGCGATCCTGAACAAGCTGGTCGAGGCCGAGGGCTACGAGAAGTTCCTGCACGTCAAGTACATGGGCACCAAGCGCTTCGGCCTCGACGGCGGCGAAAGCCTGATCCCGGCGATGGAACAGATCATCAAGCGCGGCGGCGCGCTCGGCGTGAAGGAGATCGTCATCGGGATGCCCCACCGGGGCCGCCTGAACATCCTCGCCAATGTGATGCAGAAACCCTACCGCGCGATCTTCAACGAATTCCAGGGCGGCAGCTTCAAGCCCGAGGATGTCGATGGCTCGGGCGACGTGAAGTACCACCTCGGCGCCTCCAGCGACCGGACGTTCGACGGCAATACCGTCCACCTCTCGCTGACCGCCAACCCCAGCCACCTCGAGGCGGTGAACCCGGTCGTGCTGGGCAAGGTCCGCGCCAAGCAGGAGCAGCTCGGCGACAAGACCCGCGCACGAGGTGCTGCCGATCCTGCTGCACGGCGACGCGGCCTTTGCGGGCCAGGGCGTCGTGGCGGAATGCTTCGGCCTGTCGGGCCTCGTCGGCCACCGCACCGGCGGCACGATCCACATCGTGGTGAACAACCAGATCGGCTTCACCACCGCCCCGTCCTTCAGCCGCTCTTCCCCCTACCCCACCGACATCGCCCTGATGGTCGAGGCGCCGATCTTCCACGTCAACGGCGACGACCCCGAGGCGGTCGTCCACGCCGCCCGCGTGGCGACCGAGTTCCGCCAGAAGTTCCACAAGGACGTGGTCATCGACATCTTCTGCTACCGCCGCTTCGGCCACAACGAGGGGGACGAACCGATGTTCACAAACCCCGCGATGTACACCCGCATCCGCAAGCAGAAGACCACGCTGCAACTCTACACCGAGCGTCTGGTGAAGGACGGCCTGATCCCCGAGGGCGAGATCGAGGACATGAAGGCCGCCTTCCAGGCCAAGCTGAACGAGGAGTTCGAGGCCGGCAAGGACTACAAGCCCAACAAGGCCGACTGGCTGGACGGGCGCTGGAAGAACCTCGGCCGCAAGGATCTCGAGAACTACCAGCGCGGCGAGACCGCCATCAAGCCCGAGACGCTGGCCGAGGTCGGCACCGCCCTCACCCGCGTGCCCGAGGGGTTCGAACTGCACAAGACCGTCGCGCGCCTGCTCGAGGCCAAGCGCCAGATGTTCGAGACCGGCAAGGGCTTCGACTGGGCCACGGCCGAGGCGCTCGCCTTCGGCAGCCTGCGTGACCGAGGGCTTCCCCGTCCGCCTCGCCGGGCAGGACAGCATCCGCGGCACCTTCAGCCAGCGCCACTCGGCCTTCATCGACCAGAACACCGAGGAACGCTACTTCCCGCTGAACAACATCCGCGCGGGCCAGGCGCGGTACGAGGCCATCGACTCGATGCTCTCGGAATACGCCGTGCTCGGCTTCGAATACGGCTACTCGCTGGCCGAGCCGAACGCGCTGGTGATGTGGGAGGCGCAGTTCGGCGATTTCGCCAACGGCGCGCAGATCATGTTCGACCAGTTCGTGAACTCGGGCGAAGTCGAAATGGCTGCGCATGTCGGGCCTCGTCTGCCTGCTGCCGCACGGGTTCGAGGGGCAGGGGCCGGAGCATTCCTCGGCGCGGCTCGAACGCTTCCTCCAGATGTCGGCCAATGACAACTGGATCGTCGCCAACTGCACCACGCCCGCCAACTACTTCCACATCCTGCGCCGCCAGCTGCACCGCAGCTTCCGCAAGCCGCTGATCCTGATGACGCCGAAATCGCTGCTGCGCCACCCGCTCTGCATCTCGGACGCCGACGATTTCACCACCGGCTCCAGCTTCCACCGCGTGCTGTGGGACGATGCGCAGAAGGGCCATTCGGAGACCGAAGCTGAAGCCCGACGCCAAGATCAAGCGCGTCGTCCTCTGCTCCGGCAAGGTCTACTACGACCTGCTGGCCGAACGCGACGCGCGCGGGCTGGACGATGTCTACCTGCTGCGGATCGAGCAGTATCTATCCCTTCCCCGCCCTCTGCCTCGTCAAGGAGCTGGAGCGCTTCAAGAGTGCCGAGATCGTCTGGTGCCAGGAAGAGCCCAAGAACCAGGGCGCCTGGAGCTTCGTCGAACCCAACCTCGAATGGGTGCTGGGCCGCATCGGTGCCAAGCACCGTCGCCCGGTCTATGCGGGCCGCGCCGCCTCGGCCTCGCCCGCCACGGGCCTCGCCAGCCGCCACAAGGCCGAACAGGCGGCGCTCGTGAACGACGCGCTCACGCTCGGCGCCAAGTCCGGGGGCACGGATGGCAGTTGAGGTCCGCGTCCCCACGCTGGGCGAAAGCGTGACCGAGGCGACCGTCGCCACCTGGTTCAAGAAGGTGGGCGACGCCGTCGCGGTCGACGAGATGCTGTGCGAGCTGGAGACCGACAAGGTGACGGTCGAGGTGCCCAGCCCCGTCGCGGGCACGCTCGTGGAAATCGTGGCGCCCGAAGGCACGACGGTCGGCGTCGCGGCCCTTCTGGCGCAGGTGGGCGAAGGGGTGGCCAAGGCCCCCGCGCCGGTTGAGACAACGAAAGCCGCCGTGGCCCGGCCCGGCGCGGGAGAGAGCAAGATGATCGACGTGATGGTTCCGACGCTGGGCGAAAGCGTGTCCGAGGCGACGGTCTCGACCTGGTTCAAGAAGCCGGGCGATACCGTGGCGCAGGACGAGATGCTGTGCGAACTGGAAACCGACAAGGTCTCGGTCGAGGTGCCCTCGCCCGCCGCGGGCGTGCTGTCGGCGATCCTTGCGCCCGGAAGGCTCGACGGTCTCGGCCAATGCCAAGCTCGCCACCATCACCCCCGTCGTCGCGGGCGGCCCGGCCCCGGCGGTCTCCGACACCCCGGGACAGCCCGTTCCCGCAGACGGCCCGGTCGACATCACGCCCCGCCCCGATGCCCCGGCCCCGCCGCCGCCCCGGCGAAGGACGTCGAGGATGCGCCCTTCGGCGAAAAAGGCGATGGCCGAGGCCGGCCTCAGCCGCGACGCCGTCACCGGCACCGGCCGCGACGGCCGCGTGATGAAGGAGGATGTGGCCCGCGCCGCGCAGGCGCCCGCTGCACCCGCCGCCGCGCCCGCGCCCGCCGCCGCCGCCCCCCGCGCCCCCGTCCCCGCCGACGACGCCGCGCGCGAGGAACGGGTGAAGATGACCCGCCTGCGCCAGACCATCGCACGCCGCCTGAAGGACGCGCAGAACACCGCGGCGATGCTGACCACCTACAACGAGGCCGACATGTCGGCCATCATGCAGCTTGCGCAACGAATACAAGGACCTGTTCGAAAAGAAGCACGGCGTGAAGCTCGGCTTCATGTCCTTCTTCGTGAAGGCCTGCTGCCATGCGCTGGCCGAAGTGCCCGAGGTCAATGCCGAGATCGACGGCACCGACGTGGTCTACAAGAACTACGTCCACATGGGCGTGGCCGTCGGCACGCCCACCGGCCTCGTCGTGCCCGTGGTGCGCGACGCCGACCGCCTGAGCTTCGCCGAGATCGAGAAGAAGATCGCCGAACTGGGCCTGCGCGCCCGCGACGGCAAGCTCTCGATGGCCGAGATGCAGGGCGGCAGCTTCACCATCTCGAACGGCGGCGTCTATGGCTCGCTGATGTCCTCGCCCGATCCTGAACCCGCCGCAATCCGGCATCCTCGGCATGCACAAGATCCAGGACCGCCCGGTGGTCGTGGGCGGCCAGATCGTCATCCGCCCGATGATGTATCTCGCCCTCAGCTACGACCACCGCGTGGTGGACGGCAAAGGCGCGGTGACCTTCCTCGTGCGGGTCAAGGAGGCGCTGGAGGATCCGCGCCGGTTGCTGATGGATCTGTGACGGACGGCGGGGTGAACCCCGCCCTACAGTGATGCGCGTCCGCCCGTAGGGCGGGGTTCACCCCGCCACCGCGTCCGGCCCAGGTTCACACGCCCACCGTCACACATGAGGCCCCCATGCAACTCCTCGCCACCTTCCCCACCCCCGACTACCCCGCCTGGAAGGCCGACTTCGACGCCCACGCCGAGGATCGCGCGAATTCCGGCCTCACCCTGATGCAGCTCTGGCGCGACGCCGACGACCCGACCCGCGCCGTCGCGCTCTTCGACGTCCACAACCGCGCCGCCGCGCACGACTGGCTCAAGACGCAAGCCGCCCTCGGCCACGGCGTCACCGGCCAGTTCGTGAAAACCGCATGACCCGCCCCGCCCGGCACGCCTGCCCCGGCACAGGCGCTCCGCGCCCCGGCGCAGGCCGGGGCCCAGACCCTCGCGCACCACACCCCACGAGGTCCCGGCCTGCGCCGGGACGCGAGGCGCTGACCCATGACCCCCGAACTCACCGCCCTCGCCCTCGCGGGCCTGCTGCAAGGCCTCCAGTTCGTCCTCATGGCCGTCCCCGCCAATCTCGAGCTCGGCCCCGGCAAGACGTTCTCGCCCCGCGATCCCGACCGCATGGGCAAACCCCTGGTCGAGCAGCTCTCGCCCGTCACCGGCCGCCTCTACCGGGCGCTCAACAACCATTTCGAGGGGCTGATCCTCTTCACCCTCGCCGTCGTGGTCGTCACCCTCTCGGGCCAGTCCACCCCCTTCACCGCCGCCTGCGCCTGGGTCTATCTCGCCGCCCGCGTGCTCTACATCCCGGCCTATGCGTTCGGCCTCGTCCCCTGGCGCTCGGTGATCTGGACCTTCGGCTTCGCCGCCACGATGGCGATGATCGTCGCATGCCTGGTCTGACCCCCATGCTTCTTTTCGGCCGCAAATACCCTCGGGGGGTCCGGGGGGCAGACGGCCCCCCGGCGCCCGCCACAGGCGCAACGCCGGAAATCCTTAGCCTTTCCGTCTACATACGAAAGCCATATGGTTCCCATAGGCTTTCCATATGCCCCAACTGACCCAAGGAGCCTCCCATGGCCAGCTTTGACGTGATCATCCTCGGCGCCGGTCCCGGCGGCTATGTCTGCGCCATCCGCTGCGCGCAACTGGGCCTCAAGGTGGCCGTGGTCGAGGGACGCGAGACACTCGGCGGCACCTGCCTGAACATCGGCTGCATCCCGTCCAAGGCGCTGCTGCATGCCAGCCACATGCTGCACGAAACCCACGAGAACTTCGCGAAGATGGGCCTGATCGGGCGCCGCGCCGACCGTCGATTGGTCCAAGATGCTGGGCTACAAGGACGAGGTCGTGGGCCAGAACACCAAGGGCATCGAGTTCCTGTTCAAGAAGAACAAGATCACCTGGCTCAAGGGCTGGGGCAGCATCCCCGCCGCCGGGCAGGTCAAGGTCGGCGACGAGGTGCACGAGGCGAAAAACATCGTGATCGCAACGGGTTCCGAACCATCGAGCCTTGCCCGGCGTCACCGTCGACGAGCAAAGGATCGTCACCTCCACCGGCGCCCTGGCCCTGCCGCGAGATCCCGAAGTCCATGGCCGTCATCGGCGGCGGCGTGATCGGTCTGGAACTCGGCTCCGTCTACGCCCGCCTCGGCACCGCCGTCACCGTCATCGAATATCTCGACGCGATCACCCCGGGCATGGATGCCGAGATCGCCAAGGCCTTCCAGCGCATCCTGTCCAAGCAGGGCCTCAAATTCATCCTCGGCGCTGCCGTCCAGTCCGCCGAACCGGCCAAGGACGGCGTCACGCTCCGCTACAAGCTTCGCAAGGACGACAGCGAGGCGACGCTCGCCGCCGACGTGGTCCTCGTTGCCACGGGCCGCAAGCCCTACACCGCCGGTCTGGGCCTCGAGGCGCTCGGCGTCGAGATGCTGCCGCGCGGCCAGATCAAGGTGGACAATCATTTCGCCACCAACATCAAGGGGATATACGCCATCGGCGACGCCATCCCCGGCCCCATGCTCGCCCACAAGGCCGAGGATGAGGGCATGGCGGTGGCCGAGGTCCTGGCGGGCAAGGCGGGCCATGTGAACTACAACGTCATCCCCGGCGTGATCTACACCACGCCCGAGGTCGCCAATGTCGGCCTGACCGAGGAACAGCTGAAGGCCGAGGGCCGCGCCTACAAGGTCGGCAAGTTCCCCTTCATGGGCAACGCCCGCGCCAAGGCCGTCTTCCAGGGCGAAGGCTTCGTCAAGATCCTGGCCGACAAGGCCACCGACCGCATCCTCGGCGCCCATATCATCGGCCCCGCGGCGGGCGACCTGATCCACGAGGTCTGCGTCGCGATGGAATTCGGCGCCTCGGCGCAGGACCTCGCGCTGACCTGCCACGCCCACCCGACCTTCTCGGAAGCGGTGCGCGAGGCGGCGCTGGCCTGCGGCGACGGCGCGATCCATGCCTGACGGGCCCGCGCCCTCAGGCTTCTTCTGTTCACACATATCCGACGGGGGGTGATGAGCGATCAGAAACCCTCCGGTGGAGGGTTTTCCGCGAAGAACGCCCGGCCCTTGGCCGGGCCGGGACTGGGGGGTGTGAAACCCCCGCTCCGCACTCACCGCACGGGCGGCCCCGCCACGGAGGCCCGCCCAAGCCGCAGCTTCCACGCCTCGACCATCGCGGGCAGGATGCAGGCCGCCGACAGCAGCGCGCAGGCGGCGAAGCCCAGCCTCTCGAACACGCCCCCGAACAGGGCCGTGCCGAGGAAGACCGAGATATAGGTCATCCCCGAATTCAACCCCAGGATCGCCCCCCGCCGCGCCGGGTCCAGCGCGGCGAGGCGGCCCACGATCATGTTCAGGCTCAGGTGGTTCACTCCGCCCCAGAGCAGACACAGGGCGATCAGCAGCGCCGCCGAACCCGAGGCCAGGGCCAACAGCCCATACACCCCGACCAGAAGCGTAAACACGACCGGAGCCACCCGACGCATCCCGTGCCGGTCGATCAGCGGGTCCACCCAGGCCGCCGCGCCAAACCCCAACCCATAGACCAGCGGTGCCAGTCCCGCGACCCAGGTCGCCACGCCCAGATCGGTCCGCAGATGGGTGCCGAGATAGGCGTAAAGCCCGTAGAAGGCCATCATGTAGACGCCACAGACCATCAGCGCGGGGACGATCCCCGGCACCTTCAGCGCCGCAAGAGGCGTAAGCCCGGTCGCGCGATGCTGGGGCTTCGCCCAGAAACCCTGCGCGACGCAGGCCGAAAGGGTCAGCACCCCCACCCCCGCCAGCACGCCATAGACCACCCGCCATCCCGCAAGCTCGGTCAGCAGCGCCGCCGCCGACGCCCCGAACACCATGCTCAGCGTCCAGCCGGTCAGCACCCGCCCCAGATAGGCGCTGGCCTGCCCCGGCGGGGCCTTCTCGGTGGCCAGCCCATAGGTCGCGGGCAGCGCCACGCCCGTGGCCATCCCCGCCACGGTCTGCGCCGCGACGAAGAGCCAGAGCGTGGGCGCCAGCGCCGTCACCGCCATCGCCGCCGCCAGCACCGTGAGCGCCAGCACCAGCGCGCGCGACAACCCGATCCGGTCCACCGCCGGGGCCAGCGTCAGCGCACTCAGCGCCGTGCCCGCCCCGAACAGCGCCGAAGCCATCATCACGTCCGCAGCCCCCGCACCAGGGAAGCTTGCTGCCACCGACACGGCGATCGGGCTCAGGGCCAGCGAGTTGGACCCGACAATGGCCACGGCAGCGGTCAGAAGGACGATATCGGGCAGGCGCATGGTGGCTCCGGTCGGTCGCCACGTTCTCGCCCTGCAACGCGCCAAGGTAAAGACCCGTCAGGGCTTCGGCCGGTCGTCCCAGTCCTTTGTCAGGATGCGGTTCGCATCGCCCTGCGGGTCGTCATACTGACGGTTCCGCAGCGACCAGAAGAAGGCCACCAGCCCCACCCCGCCCAGGAACAGCGACACCGGGATCAGGATGCCAAGGATCCGTCATTTCAGCCTCAGCGCGTTCAGCGAGACGGTGATCGACGACAGCGACATCGCCAGTGCCGCGGCCAGCGGCGTCGCAAGGCCCGACCAGCGCCAGCGGCACGGCCACCACGTTGTAGAGGATCGAGATCGCGAAGTTCTCCTGGATCCGCCGCGCCGACTGCCCGGCGATCCGCACCGCATCGGCGATGGGGGCCATGTCCTGCCCCAGAAGCACGATGTCCGAGGCGACCCGCGCCGCATCCAGCGCCGAGGCGGGCGAGATCGACACATGCGCCGCCGCCAGCGCCGCCGTGTCGTTCAGCCCGTCGCCCACCATCAGCACCCGCGCGCCCTGCGCCGTCATCGCCGCCACCCGCGCCGCCTTCTCGGCGGGCAGCGCCCCCGCCGTCCAGTCCGTCGATCCCCAGCCGCTGCGGCAAGGTCGCGCACCGCGCCCTCGGCATCGCCCGAGATCAGGACCACGCGCTTGCCCTGCGCCTTGCAGCGCGGCCACCGCCACCTCGGCGCCCGGGCCGCAGGCGGTCGGCAAAGGCGAAGGCGCGGGTCGAGCCATCGGGCAGCGCCAGATAGGTCGCCGTCACGGCCAGCGGCGATCGGCCCCGCACCCAGTCCGCGCGACCCAGCCGGACACGGGCGGCCACCGACACGGCCCTCGACGCCATAGCCCGGCACCTCGCGCAGGTCCTCGACCGTCGCCGGGGTCACGCCCGCGCGAGCCGCTGCCAGCGCCATGCGCAAGCGGATGCGACGACCCCCGCGCCAGCCCGACCGCCAGCGACAGAACCTCGGGCGGAAACGCCCGTCAGGTCCGTCGGCACGGGCATGCCCAGCGTCAGCGTGCCGGTCTTGTCGAACACCACCGTATCCACCTCGGCCAGCCGCTCCAGCGCGGTGCCGTGCTTGATGAGCAGCCCCTTGCGGAACAGCTTCCCGCTCGCCGCCGTCACCACCGCCGGGCACGGCCAGCCCGAGCGCGCAGGGGCAGGTGATGATCAGCACCGCCGCCGAGATGTTGATGGCGATAGCGCAGATCGCCGCCCGTCGCCCACATCCAGTAGCCGAAGGCGCTGAAGGACAGCAGATGCACCCGCGGCGAATAAAGCCGCGCCGCGCGGTCGGCGAGCGAGGTGTAGCGGGTCTTGGCACTTTCGGCGATGGCCACCAGATCGGCCATCCGGTGCAGCGAACTGTCCGCCCCGCCGCCGTCACCCGCAGCGTCAGCGGACCGGTCAGGTTGACCTCGCCCGCGCTGACCAGCCGTGCCGGGCCCCGCGAAGGCGGGCAGGCTTTCGCCCGTCAGCAGCGCGCGGTCGACCTCGCTCGTCCCTTCCGTCACCACGCCGTCCACCGGCATCCGCCCGCCGGGGCGCACCCGCACGAGGTCGCCCAGCGACAACCTCGGAAGTCGGCACCGCAACCTCGGCCCCGCCGCGCAGCACGAGCGGCGCGCGGCACTTCCAGCGCGGCCAGTTCCTCGGCCGCCGACCGGGCCACGGCGCGGGTGCGATGGTCGAGGTAGCGGCCCAGCCAGCAGGAAGAAGGTCAGCATCACGGCGGCGTCGAAATAGGCGTGGTGGCCCGACTTCCACGTCTCGTAGAGCGAGATCGAGGTGGCGAGGATGATCGCCAGCGAGATCGGCACGTCCATCCCCAGCCGCCCGCGCCTGAGGCTGGCCCAGGCCGAGCGGAAGAAGGGCTGACCGGCGAAGATCACCGTCGGGAATGGCGATGGCGGCGGAAATCCAGTGGAACAGGTCGCGCGTCACGCCCTCGGCGCCCGACCAGACGGCGACCGACAGCAGCATCACGTTCATCATGCGAAGAACCGGCGACGCCCAGCCGCATCAGCAAGCTCGCGCCCCTGCCGGTCCGTCTCGGTGGCCGACAGCAGGCCCGCGTCCAGCTCGTGCGCCTCGTAGCCCAGCCGGTCCAGCACGCGCGACCAGCGTCGTCGGCGGTCACGCCCGGCATCGGCCTCCACGCTGACCCGCTTCTGCGTCAGGTTCACCCGGGCCGAGCGCACGCCCGGCACGCGCTGCCAGCCCGCTCTCGACGGTCGAGATGCAGGCCGCGCAATGCGCCGTCGGCAGCGACAGCACCAGCCGCGCGCGCGTCGTGCCTGCAGCGCGCAGCGTCCACGGCCTCGGGTGCCGTCGCGCAGGCCGGGCAGGCGGACAAGCGGCGGGTTCGAGGCGCGGCAGCGCGGTCATCCGGTCAGCCCTTCACGAACAGGTCCCGGCGCTGCTTGAACAGCGTGCCATCCGCTGCCCGCGCCTCGACCTTCATCATCCACTTGCCGGGCGCGAGCGCCAGCGGTCGCGCGCCAGACACCGTTCGCCCAGCGCCATCACCGGCCACTGGTCGTCCTTCGCCTCGGTCGGGCGCCCACCAGCACGCTCAGGCTCGTCCAGCCGCGCCGGCCGGCCCGCGGCATCGGTGAAGCTCAGGTCGCAGCGCCTGCGCTCCATGGTCGTACTCGGCGGCAAGGTCCCAGCCCAGCGCCTGCTGCGCGGCGCGTTCGGCGTCCCAGGTCTGGCTCGCGACGTAGGAATTCTGCACTTCCAGCCCCGGAAAGGTCGAGACGGCCTTGTAGGCCAGCAGCAGGTTCACCGCGATGATCACGCCGAAGAACGCGGCGGTGATCGCGAAGACCTTGCGTCCCGTCAGCTCGCGCATCTCACTTCCCCTCGCCGTTGAAGATCGTGTCGTGCCAGACGCGGTCGTTGGACTTGGTATCCGCGACCCAGAGCCGCAGATCCGTGCGCGTCCGCGCTGGCCGCATCGGTGCCCGGCGGGGCGGTGACGTAGATGCGCTGCGTCATCGTCTGGTTCGCAGGCACCGTCACGACCGTATCCGCGATAGCCTTCGAGCGGCGATGTTCAGGCGCGCGCCCGAGGTCAGCGTGATCGGGAACTGCCGGTCCTCGCCCAGCTTGTTGCGCAGGCGCATGTCATAGGTGTTGCGGATCGTCCCGTCCGACAGGGTGACGAAGGTCGGGTTGCGCACCGGCGTCACGCTGATGTCGATGTCGCGTGCGCAGGAACAGCGCCACGACCAGCGCCGATGCCGACCCCTGCCCAGAGCACGGTGTAAAGGATCGTGCGCGGGCGGAAGACGTGGCTCCAGACCGATTTCGGCGGCTGTGCCCGCGCGTTCGGCCGTCTCGTCGGTCAGCGCGAGATAGCCGATCAGGTCGCGCGGCTTGCCGATCTTGTCCATCACGTCGTTGCAGGCGTCGATGCAGAGCGCGCAGGTGATGCAGGCCAGCTGCTGGCCGTTGCGGATGTCGATGCCCATCGGGCAGACGTTCACGCAGGCCATGCAGTCGATGCAGTCGCCCTGGCCCTCGACGACCTCGCCCTTGTGCAGCTTGCCGCGCGGCTCGCCGCGCCAGTCGCGATAGGCGACGGTGAGCGAGTCCTCGTCCATCATCGCGGCCTGGATGCGCGGCCAGGGGCAGGCATAGATGCAGATCTGTTCGCGCGCGAAGCCGCCGAAGGCAAAGGTGGTCAGCGTCAGGACCAGCATCGTGAGGTAGGCGACAGGGGCGCCTGGAACGTGACGAGGTTGACGGAACAGCGTCGGCGCGTCGGTGAAGTAGAACACCCAGGCCCCGCCGGTGGCCAGGCCGATCAGGAACCAGACCGTCCACTTGATCGCGCGCTTGCGCACCTTTTCGGCATCCCAGGCCTGCCGGTGCAGCCGGATGCGGGCGTTGCGGTCGCCCTCGATCCAGCGTTCGACCAGGATGAAGAGGTCGGTCCAGACCGTCTGCGGGCAGGCATAGCCGCACCAGACCCGGCCGAGCGCCGAGGTGAACAGGAACAGCCCCAGCCCCGCCATGATCAGAAGGCCCGCGACGAAGTAGAACTCGTGCGGCCAGATCTCGATCATGAAGAAGAAGAAGCGCCGGTTCGCCAGGTCGACCAGCACCGCCTGGTCGGGCAGGTTCGGCCCCCGGTCCCAGCGGATCCACGGCGTGAGGTAGTAGATGCCCAGCGTCACCGCCATGATCCACCACTTCAGCGTGCGGAAGTTGCCCTTCACCCGGCGCGGAAAGATCGGCTCGCGCGCGGCGTAAAGGCTTTCCGGCTGGCTGTCCTGCGCTGGTCACTTGCGTCTCCGGTGGCGGCGCGGTGCCGCCTGTCTGTCAGGAAGGCTGCGCTCGTCCGCAGCAAATGGAAAGACGCCGCCCCTGCGACATGGCGTCAGGGGACGGCCCTTGATCCTGGCGCGCGCCTATTCGCCGCCGCCCAGCCCGTGGACATAGACCGCGACCGCCCGGATCTCGGCCTCGCTCAGCCGCTGTGTTCCAGTTCGGCATCACGCCGAAGCGGGCATTGATCGACCGTGTAGGTCAGCGACTCCGCGTCGCCGCCGTAAAGCCAGATCGCATCGGTCAGGTTCGGCGCGCCCTGCGTCCGGTCGCCCTTGCCCTCGTCGCCATGGCAGGCCGCGCAGTTCTCGGCAAAGACCGCGGCCCCCTCGGCCGCCAGCGCCGCGTCATGCTCCTGCCCCGAGATGGCCAGCACATGCTCCACCACCGCGTCGATCTGCGCGCGGCTCGAGCAGGCCGTCCTCGCCGAAGGCCGGCATCTCGGCAATAGCGCGCGTCCGGGTCGGTCGTGTTGCGGATGCCGTGGGTGACGGTCAGGTGGATATCCTCCATCGTGCCGCCCCAGAGCCAGTCGTCGTCCAGCAGGTTCGGATAGCCCTTGCGCCTGCACGCCCGCCGCGCCCGACCCGTGGCATTGCGAGCAGTTGGTGCGGAAGACCGCCGCCCCGGCGCCGTTCGGCGAAGTGCAGCAAGCTCGGGATCGGCCGCGATGCGCGGTCAGGTCGGCCGCCACCAGCTGCGTCCTGGATCGCGCGCATTGGCCGCGTCGAAGCGGTGCGATCTCGGCCGCCACGTTGGCGCGGGTCGAGAAGCCCAGCAGCCCCGGGCGTCGCCTCCGTGATCAGCGGCCAGGCCGGGATAGAGGATCGTATAGACCAGCGCCCAGACGATCGTGGCGTAGAAGGTCCACAGCCACCAGCGCGGCAGCGGGTTGTTCAGTTCCTCGATCCCGTCCCATTCGTGGCCGGTCGTGCCCACCTCGCCCGGTTGGGCATGCTTCTTCGGCTGGCGCTCATCACTTCGGCCTCCTTCCGGGCGGTCCGGGGCGGCTCGGCCCCGGCAGGTTTCGTGTCATGCGGAAGATCGACCGCGCGATCTCGTCATGGACGCGCGCGGCGACCCGGGGCGGAAGACCCAGACGACCACGCCCAGGAAGACCAGCGATCAGCGCCAGCAGCATCCAGCTGTCGGCGAAGTGACGCAGGAAGGTATAGGTTTCCATCTGCCGCCCCCTTACCGGCTCGCGACCGGGGTGTAGGTCGAGAAGTCGACCATCGTGCCCAGCACCTGCAGATAGGCGATCAGCGCATCCATCTCGGTCAGCTCGGGCGCGCCGTCGAAGTTGCGGATGTTCACCTTCTCGCCGTAGCGCTCGCTCAGGCCCGACGGTATCGCCGTCCGGATCGACCTGCGCCGCGAAGTCGGCCCGCGCGTTCTCGATCATGCTCGTCGGTGTAGGGCACGCCGACCATGCGGTTGCGTCGCCATCACGTCCCGGATGTAGCGCCCGTCGATCAGCCGTGTCGGCCAGGAAGCCATACTTCGGCATCACCGATTCCGGCACCACCGACTGCGGATCGGTCAGGTGGTCGACATGCCATTCGTCCGAATAGCGGCCGCCCGACGCGGGCCAGGTCCGGCCCGGTGCGCTTGGACCCCCACTGGAACGGATGGTCGTACATGCGATTCGGCCGCCAGCGAGTAGTGGCCATAGCGCTCCACCTCGTCGCGCATCGGGCGGATCATCTGGCTGTGGCAGACGTAGCAGCCCTCGCGGATGTAGATGTCGCGCCCCGCCAGTTCCAGCGGCGTGTAGGGGCGCATCCCTTCCACCTTCTCGATCGTGTTCTCGCAGGTAGAAGAGCGGCACGATCTGCACGAGCCCGCCGATGGTGACGACCAGGAAGCTGAGCACCAGCAGCAGCGTGGCGTGGGTTTCGATGGCCTTGTGCTTGTCAAGAAATGCCATGTCCGCCCCCTTATTCTGCCGGACCACGGCGCGCGCGGGCTGGAACCCGCTCGGCCACGCGACGTCACTGTCATCCACAGGTTGTAGCACATGATCAGCGCCCCCGTCAGGAACAGCCCCCCGCCCAGCGCCCGCACCACGTACATCGGGAACTTCGCGGCCACCGTGTCGGCGAAGGCGTTCACGAGGAACCCGTTCGCATCCACTTCGCGCCACATCAGGCCTTCCATGATGCCCGTGACCCACATCGACGAGGCGTAGAGCACGATCCCGATGGTCGCGAGCCAGAAGTGCCAGCTGACCAGTTGCAGGCTGTAGAGCCGCTCGCGGTTCCACAGGCGCGGCGTCAGGAAGTAGAGCGCGCCGAAGGTGATCATGCCGTTCCAGCCCAAGCGCACCGGAATGGACGTGGCCGATGGTCCAGTCGGTGTAGTGCGACAGCGAGTTGACCGACCGGATCGACATCATCGGGCCTTCGAAGGTCGACATGCCGTAGAAGCCGATCGAGACCACCATCATCCGGATGATCGGGTCGGTGCGCAGCTTGTCCCAGGCGCCCGACAGCGTCATCAGCCCGTTGATCATGCCGCCCCAGGACGGCATCCACAGCATGATCGAGAACACCATGCCCAAGCGTCGCAGGCCCAGTCCGGCAGCGCGGTGTAGTGCAGGTGGTGCGGACCGGCCCAGATATACAGGAAGATCAGCGCCCAGAAGTGGATGATCGACAGCTTGTAGCTGAATAGACCGGGCGTTCGGCCTGCTTCGGGCACGAAGTAGTACATCATCCCCAGGAAGCCCGCGGTCAGGAAGAAGCCCACGGCGTTGTGGCCATACCACCACTGCACCATCGCATCCTGCACGCCCGAATAGACCTGCACCGACTGCGACGAGAAGATCGACACCGGGATCGCCGCGTTGTTCACCACATGCAGCATCGCCACGGTCACGATCATCGACAGCAGGAACCAGTTCGCCACATAGATGTGCGGCTCCTTCCGCTTCATCAGCGTGCCCATGAAGACCGCCAGGAAGGCCACCCAGACCACGACGATCCAGCAGGTCGATGTACCAGACCGGTCTCGGCATATTCCTTGGATTGCGTGCCGCCCAGGACGTAGCAGGTCGCCGCCAGCACGATCATCAGCTGCCAGCCCCAGAACACGAACCAGCCGAGGTTGCCGCCCCAGAGCCGCACCGCGCAGGTGCGCTGCACGATGTAGAAGAACGTCATGATCAGCGCGTTGCCGCCAAAGGCGAAGATCACCGCGCTGGTGTGCAGCGGACGCAGCCGGCCGAAGTTCAGGATGCCCTCGGCCCAGGCTCGAGGTTCAGCTGCGGAAAGGCCAGCTGCAACGCGATGACCACGCCCACGAGGAAGCCCGACGACGCCCCAGAAGGCCGTCGCGATCACCCCGGCGCGGACCACGCCGTCATTGTATTCCGCGCTGACATCGGCCAGCGACGGAGCCTCGCCCGTATTGCGCAGCACCCACAGGAAGGTGCCGCCCGCCGCCAGCATCACCACGATGGCATTCACCAGGTAGGGCAGGTCACGCGCATAGTTCGCGGCGATCGCGGCGCAGATCGCGCAAGCCCAAGCAGCAACCAGTTTCACGTAATCCCACATTTCGCGTCCCTTCGTCTGCGTGCCGATGCCCCGATCGCCGGTCGTGCCGCGGGCAGGGCTTCGGCTTGTGTCGCTTCTGCGGGGGTTCGCCCCGTCATGCCTTGATCCATGTCAACCAACTGTGCGAACCGGCTTGACCTGCGTCAATGCGGCAGGACAGCCGCTCGTGCCACCCTTGGGCCATCGACGATCACAGGGAGTCCGCACCATGGCCTACAAGACCCTTCTCACCATCCTGACCGACCCGTCCGAGGTGAAGCCTGCCCTGGCCGCCGCGATCCGGCTCGCCGCGCGAAGGGGATGCGCATCTGGATGTGCTTTCGCTGGGGCTCGACCGCCTGCAGATCGGGTATTCCTACATCGGCGCGGCTGTCGCGATGGCAGAACTGTCGATGCAGCGCGCGACCGAGGATGCCGCAGCGCTCGATGCCGCCGTCAAGGCCGGCGCTGGCGAACGAGGATATCCGCTGGGGGTCCGAGGCGCGGTGGTCGCCCAGATGGGCGGCATCGCGCCACTGGTCGCGGCGCGGGCGCGGGTCAGCGATCTGGTGGTCCTGCCGCATCCCTATGGCACAGGACAAACCGCCCGAGGCCGAGGCGGTGCTGGAGGCCGCGCTCTTCGACGCGCGGGCGCCGGTCCTGCTCCTGCCGCGAAAAGGGCCTGCCCCGCAGGCTCGGCTCGCGCATCGTGATCGCCTGGAACGAGGGACGCGAGGCGATGGCCGCCGTCCGCGCCGCGCTGCCGGTTCTGCAAGGCCGCCGATTTCGTGGATATCGTCGTGATCGATCCCGCCCCGACCGCGCCCCGATCGGTCCGACCCCGGCGGGATGCTGTGCCAGATGCTGGTGCGCCACGGGGTGCAAGGCCGAGGTGTCGGTGCTGGCCCGCAGCATGACCGCGCATCTCCGACGTGCTGAAGCGCCATCTGCGCGACCGCGACGCGGACCTGCTGGTGATGGGCGCCTATGGCCATTCCCGCTTCCGCGAGGCCATCTTGGGCGGCGCTACCCGCGACATGCTGGAAGAGGCCGAGGTGCCGGTGCTGCTGGCGCACTGACGCCGCGCGGCAGGCTAGACGAGGTAGCCGCCGTCCATGTCGTCGCCCGCCTCTTCCAGCAGGCGGTCGAGGTCCGGCACGGTGACATGCCGGTTGCCCAGCAGGCTGATGACCCCGTCCTTCTTCAGCGCCGACACCTGACGGCTGACGGTTTCCAGCGTCAGGCCCAGATAATCCGCCATCTGCTCGCGCGTCAGCGGCAGGTCGAACACCAGCACGCCCGGCTTGGCCGCCGGGCTGCAGCGCGGCATCGCGCCGCGCGATGATCGCCAGAAGGCTCGCGATCTTCTCGCGCGCCGTCTTGCGGCCCGAGAAGCAGCATCCATTCCCGCGCCGCGTCCAGCTCGTCCAGCGTCATCTCCAGCAGGCGCTGGCTGATATGGGGCGTGGTCAGGATCAGTCTCCTCGAACGGCTTCGCGCCGGAAGCAGCACATCACGATGTCGGTCGTCGCCGTCACGTCATAGCTCGCCACGGCCCGCCCCGGCCGCCCGACGAAATCCGACGGCAGGAGAAGCCCCACCATCTGCCGCCGCCCGTCCTCCATCGTCTGGGTCAGCGTCGCCACGCCCGAGACGACCGAGGCCACGAAATCCATCCGGTCGCCCGACCAGATCACCGTCTGCCCCGCCTCGATAGCTGCGGTAGTACTTCATCTGCTCCAGCCGGCCCAGCTCGTCCGCTTCGCAACGCGCGCAGACAGCCCGGTGCCGGATCGGACAGGTGCCGCACTCCTGCGATGTCGGGATGGGCTGCTGAAAGGCCATGCCTTCGCTCCGCTTTGATTTGCATCAAGGACGGCTGCTGCTGTCGCTGTCCACGGTATAGCAATGGATACCAACTCGCAACTCACCCGCCTCGGCCTGTTTGACGCACGCGTGCCGCGCTACACGAGCTATCCGACCGCCCCCCATTTCGGCACCAGCATCGGCCCAGCCGATTTCGCCCGGTGGATCGAGGCCGTCCCGGCGGGCAGCGAGATCTCGCTCTACCTCCACGTCCCCTTCTGCCGCAGGCTCTGCTGGTTCTGCGCCTGCCGCACGCAGGGCACGACCAGCAACGATCCCGTCATCGCCTATGTCGAGACCCTGCTGCGCGAGATCGCGCTTCTGCGCGATCACCTCGCACCCGGCATCCGGCTGACGCGCCTGCACTGGGGCGGCGGCACGCCCACGCTGATGCCGGCCGCCGAAATCTCGCGGCTGGCCGAGGCGATCTCTGACGCGTCGCCCCGCTGGCCGAGGGCGGCGAATTCTCGGTCGAGATCGACCCGAACGAGATCGACGCAGCCCGCCTCGATGCGCTGGCCGCTGCGGGGATGAACCGCGCCTCGATCGGCGTGCAGGACTTCGACCCGCGAGATCCAGACCACCATCGGGCGCATCCAGAGCTACGACCTGACCCGCGACGTGGCCGACATGATCCGCGCGCGCGGCATCGCCAGCCTGAACGCCGACATCCTCTACGGCCTGCCGCACCAGACGCAGGCCCGCATCACCGAATCGGTCCAGAAGCTGCTCAGCCTCTCGCCCGACCGGGTGGCGCTCTACGGCTACGCCCATGTGCCGTGGATGAGCCGCCGCCAGCAGATGATCCCTTCGGACGCGATCCCCACGCCCGAGGAGCGGCTGCACCTGTTCGAGACGGCACGGCGCGCTGTTCACCTGGGATGGCTATGCCGAGATCGGCATCGACCATTTCGCGCGCCCCGAGGACGGGCTGGCCCGCGCGCAGGCCAGCGGCCACCTGCGGCGCAACTTCCAGGGCTATACCGACGACACCGCGCCCGTCCTGATCGGCCTCGGTGCCTCGTCGATCTCGCGCTTCCCGCAGGGCTATGCGCAGAACGCGAGCGGCACGTCCGACCACACCAAGGCGATCCGCGCCGGGCAGTTCTCGACCCATCGCGGCCACGCCTTTGCGGGCGAGGACCTGCTGCGCGCCCGGATCATCGAGGCGCTGATGTGCGATTTCCGCGTGAGCCGGGCCGAGTTGCTGCGCGACTACGACACGACGCCTGCGCGGATCGAGGCGCCTGTTCACGGCGGCGCGCGACGACGTTCGGCCCGTTCTTGCGGTCACGCCCGAGGGCGCCGCGATCCCGCCCGAGGGCCGCCCGCTGACGCGGATGATCGCCCAGGCCTTCGACGCCTACGACCAGACCAAGGCGCGCCACAGCGCCGCCGTCTGACCGCTCAGGCGCCGCGGGCCGAACCGCTTCCACGAAGGCCACCATCCGCGGCAGGCAGATCGGCAGGTCATAGCGCGTCCATGCACCGTCCGGCGCGCGGCGGCGCGCAGCGCGGCGAAGCGCTGCGGGCGCCTGCCAGCGCCTCGATCAGCGCGCGCGACCAGCCCGGCACGTCGAAGAAATCGACCAGCCGCCCGTTCACGCCGTCCGCGATCACCTCCTCCACCGGCGCGGTGCGCGAGCCGATCACCAGCGCGCCCGCCGACATCGCCTCGAGCATCGACCAGCACAGCACGAAGGGATAGGTCAGATAGGCATGCGCCGCCGTCGACCTGCATCAGGCGCACGAAGTCGCCATACGGCACGCGGCCCAGGAAATGCACCCGCGACAGGTCGAGCGCGGGGCCCACCTCGTCCAGGAACTTCTGCTTCCAGCTTCCGCCCGTCGCTTGGCGCGGGGCCATAGCTGACGCCCGTCGCCGCCGACGATCACGACCTGCGCCTTCGGGCCGCGCCGCGCAGCACCGCGGGCAGCGCGCGCAGGAAGATGTGCCAGCCGCGATAGGGTTCCAGATTGCGGTTGACGAAGCTGATCACCTCGTCCCCCGCCCGCAGCACCTGTCCGCCGGGCAGCGTCAGCGTGGCCGCCGGATCGGGGGCGACGCGCGCCGTGTCGATCCCGTCATGGATCACCTCGATCATCGGGCGCAGCGCGGGGGGAAAGGTGCTGGCCTGCCACTCGGTCGGCGCCAGGCCCGCGTCGGCATGCAGCAGCGCCTGCCCCAGATGCGCGGCCCGCCCCTGCGCGATCATCGTCGCGTCGAGCGAGGCGGTCTGGAACTCGGGATCGAAGCCCACGTCGCGGCCCACGCCCGCGATAGTAGAATTCGGCATAGATCAGCAGCTTCGCCTCGGGCCAGACCTCTTTCAGGAACAGCGTCTCGCCCCAGCCGGAATGGCCGAAGATCACGTCGGGCACATAGCCCTTCGCCCGCAGCTTCGCCGCCGCCCGCGCGACCGCCACCGCCGCGGTCGCCCATCTGGGTGTAGGTGCGCCCCAGCCGCGTCGCAGCCGGGATCGACCGTCGGCGGATCGAAGCCGGTAGCGCGCCACCGGGATGCCGGGATCGCGCGCTGTTCGCGCGCATCGGTCAGCGCAAGGCAGTCATGCCCGCGCGCCACCAGCGCCGGGGCGAGGTGCAGGAACTGCCCCGGAAAATTCTGATGCACGAAGAGGATCTTCACCACTACCCCCGGTTGGCCCGCGCCGCGATCATGCGCCGGCGGCGGCAGGTTCGCGCCAGTCCGAAGGCCGCGGCGAGCAGCGCCTTCGTATAGGGCTCGCGCGGGGCGTCGAACACCTGCGCGCCCGTCCTCGACCACGTCGCCGTCCTTCATCACGATCACCTTGTGCGCCAGCGCCCGCACCACCCGCAGGTCGTGGCTGATGAACAGGTAGGCCAGCCCCCACTTGCGCTGCAGCGTCGCGCAGAAGCTCGACGATCTGCACCTGCACCGTCATGTCCAGCGCACTCGTCGGCTCGTCCAGCACCACCAGCTTGGGCCGCAGGATCATCGCCCGCGCGATCGCCATGCGCTGCCGCTGGCCGCCCGAGAATTCGTGCGGGTAGCGCCCCATCGCCGCCGGGTCGAGGCCGACCTCGGTCATGATCTCGGCCACCATCTCGGCGCTTGTCGCGCCCCGGTTCCAGCCGGTGGACGCCCAGCCCTTCGGCGATGATCTGCTCCACCGTCATGCGCGGGCGACAGGCTGCCGTAGGGGTCCTGGAACACGATCTGCATGTCGCGCCGCAGGTCGCGCAGCGCCGCGCCCGTGCTTGTGCTGCAGGTCCTCGCCCAGGAACACGACCGGCCCGGTCGAGGGGATCAGCCGCAGGATCGCCAGCGCCAGCGTGGTCTTGCCCGACCCGCTTTCGCCCACGATCCCCAGCGTCTCGCCCGCGCGCACGCTGACACGAGGCATCGTTGACCGCCTTCACATGGCCCACGGTGCGGCGCAGCAAGCCCTCGGTGGATCGGGAACCAGACGCGCAGGTGCTCGGTCCGCACCACCTCGGCCGCATCCGCGGGCACGGCTCGGGCCGCCCCTTCGGTTCGGCCGCCAGCAGCTTCTGCGTGTAGGGATGCTGCGGATTGGCGAAAATCTCCGCCGCCGGGCCCTGCTCGACGATCTCGCCGCCCTGCATCACGCAGACCCGGTCGGCGATCCGGCGCACGATGCCAAGGTCATGGGTGATGAACAGCAGGCTCAGCCCCTCCGTCGCCTTCAGCTCGGCCAGCAGGTCGAGGATCTGCGCCTGGATCGTCACGTCCAGCGCGGTCGTCGGTTCGTCCGCGATCAGCAGTTCCGGCCCGTTGGCCAGCGCCATCGCGATCATCACCCGCTGCCGCTGCCCGCCCGACAGCTGGTGCGGATAGGCGCCCAGCCGGCTTTCCGCCTCGCGGATGCCGACCTTCTGCAACAGCTCCAGGATGCGCGCCCGCGCGGCCTCGCCCGTCAGGCCCTGATGCAGCGCGAGGCTTTCGCCGATCTGCCGCTCGATCGTGTGCAGCGGGTTCAGGCTGGTCATCGGCTCCTGGAAGATGAAGCTGATGTCGTTGCCGCGCACCTGCGCGCAGGCTCGGCTCGTCCGCGCCCACCATCTGCGCGCCCGTCATAGAGGATCGAGCCCGTCACCTCGGCGCTGTCCGGCAGCAGCCCCACGGTCGACAGCGCCGTCACCGACTTGCCCGACCCGCTTTCGCCCACCAGCGCCACCGTCTCGCCCTGGCCCACGGTAAAGCTGACACGCCGCACGGCATCGACCACCCGCCCGTCCTGCCGGAAGCGCGACCGACAGATCGCTGACCTGAAGCACGCTCATCGGAAGGTCTTTCGCGGGTCGAAGGCATCGCGCACGCCTTCGAAGATGAAGACCATGCAGGCTCAGCATGATGGCGAAGGTGAAGAAGGCGGTGAAGCCCAGCCAGGGCGCCTGCAGGTTCTGCTTGGCCTGCAGGGTCAGTTCGCCCAGCGAGGGCGAGGACGACGGCAGGCCGAAGCCCAGGAAATCGAGCGCGGCGAGCGAGCCGATGGTGCCCGTGATGATGAAGGGCAGCATCGTCAGCGTCGCGACCATCGCGTTCGGCAGCACGTGGCGGAACATGATCGTGCGGTTCGCCACCCCCAGCGCCCGGGCCGCGCGGACATATTCGAAGTTCCGCGCCCGCAGGAACTCGGCCCGCACCACGCCCACCAGCGCGGTCCAGCCGAACAGCACCATCAGCCCCACCAGCAGCCAGAAGTTCATCTGCCAGATCGCGGCGACGATGATGATGACGTAGAGGCTGGGGGTCGACCCCCAGAGCTCGATGATCCGCTGGAAGACAGGTCCGTCAGCCCGCCGAAATAGCCCTGCACCGCCCCCGCCGCGATCCCGATCGACCGAGGTCAGCGCCGTCACGATCAGCGCGAAGGCCACCGACAGGCGGAAGCCGTAGATCACCCGCGCCAGCACGTCGCGCGCGGTGTCGTCGGTGCCCAGCCAGTGCGCGCCGTCGGCGGCCGAGGGCGCGGTGCCCGTCGATGTCGTTCGATCGTGTTGTAGCTGAAGGGGATCAGCGGCCAGAGCATCCAGCCCGTCTGCACCGGCTCACCCGCCGCCGTGCCGCTGGCCCGCGCCTCGGCCATGATGCCCTCGGGGTCGTCCCAGCAGGCCTCGGACCCGCCCGCCACGATCAGGCACTGCACCTCGGGGTCGCGATAGACCGCCTCGGTCTGGAAATCGCCGCCGAAGGCCGTCTCGGGATAGAAGCGGAAGATCGGCGTGAAGAACTCGCCCTTGTAGCGCACCAGCAGCGGCTTGTCGTTGGCCAGCACCTCGGCAAACAGCGACAGGCCGAACAGGACGACGAACAGCACAGCGACCAGAAGGCGCGCCGGTTCGCGCGGAAGTTGCGCCAGCGCCGCTGGTTCAGGGGCGAAAGCGCGCATCAGCCCGCGCCTCTCGAAGTCGATGCGCGGATCGATCCAGACATACATCAGGTCCGACAGATGCCCCATCAGCAGGCCCATCAGGCCAAAGAAGAACAGCGTGCCGAAGATCACCGGATAGTCGCGCGCCACCGCCGCCTCGAACCCCAGCCGCCCCAGCCCGTCGAGCGAGAAGATCGTCTCGATGATCAGGCTGCCGCCGAAGAAGACGCCGACGAACAGCGCTCGGGAAGCCCGCGATCACGATCAGCATCGCGTTGCGGAAGACGTGGCCATACAGCACCCGCCCCTCGGTCAGGCCCTTGGCCCGGGCGGTCATCACGTACTGCTTGCTTGATCTCGTCCAGGAAGCTGTTCTTCGTCAGCAGCGTCAGCGTGGCGAAGGCCGAGATGGTCGAGGCGACGACCGGCAGGGTGATGTGCCAGAAATAGTCGCCGATCTTGCCGCAGCAGGGACAGCTGCTCCCAGTTGTCCGAGGTCAGGCCGCGCAGCGGGAACCACTGCCAGTAGGACCCGCCCGCGAACAGCACCAGCAGCAGGATCGCGAACAGGAAGCCGGGGATCGCATAGCCGACGATGATCGCGCCGCTGGTCCAGGTGTCGAAATGCGAGCCGTCGCGCACCGCCTTGCGGATGCCGAGCGGGATCGAGATCAGATAGGCGATCAGCGTCGACCACAGGCCCAGCGTGATCGAGACCGGCATCTTTTCCAGCACCAGATCGACGACCGAGATCGAGCGGAAATAGCTCTCGCCGAAGTCGAAGCGCATGTAGTTCCACATCATGTCGAGGAAGCGCTGCAACGGCGGCTTGTCAAAGCCGAACTGCCGTTCCAGCTCGGCGATGAACTCGGGCGGCAACCCGCGCGCGCCGATATAGCGCTCATCCCCCCCGCCCGCGCTTTCCAGCGCGGCGCCCGCATCCGCCCGCCCGCGATGTTCTGGAACGCGTCGCCCCCGCCTTCCAGCCGCGCGAGCACCTGCTCGATCGGGCCGCCGGGGACGAACTGGGTCAGGGCGAAGTTGATCACCATGATCCCGAACAGCGTCGGGATGATCAGCAGAAGCCGTCGAAGGATGTAGGCGCCCATGTCAGCGCAATGCGCCCTGCTCTTTCATGAGCGCCGAGCTTTGCGTCATCCGACCACCAAAGTCCATCGCCCCGCGAATAGGGCGGCTGCTCGGCGGGCATGTCCGAACACGTCCCAATAGGCGACCAGATACTTGCCGCTGTACCAGTGCGGCACCCAGATGCCCTTCTGCCGCAGCACCCGGTCCAGCGCCTTGGCGCGCGCGTCCAGCTGCTCGCGTGGTCGTCGACTGCGATCACCTTCTCGACCAGCGCATCCACCACCGGATCGGCGATGCCCGACAGGTTGGCCGAGCCCTGCGCGCTGGCAGACTCGGTCGTGAAGAACTGCCGCAGCTCGATCGAGGGGCTGAACGACATGGTGAAGCGGCCCGGCACGATGTCGTAGTTGAACTCCTCCTGCCGCTGCTGCATCTGCGCCGCGTCGACCAGCGTGAACTTCGCATCCACCCCGATCCGCTGCAGGTTGGCGACATAGGGGTCGATCACCCGCTCGAAGGTCTTGGTGTCGTCGATGAAGTCGACCGTCAGCGTCTCGCCCTTGGCGTTGCGGCGCAGGCCGTCCGACCCCACCGTCCACCCCGCCTCGTCCAGCAGCGCCGAGGCCTTGCGCATGTTGCCACGGTCAAGCTGGTTCTTGCCGCTGACCGGGGGCACATAGGCGGGCTCGGTGAAGATCTCGGGCGGCAGCCGGTCGCGGAATTCCTCCAGCACGGCCAGCTCCTCGCCCTGCGGCAGCCCCTCGGCCTGCATCGGCGAGTTCTCGAAGAAGCTGTCCGTGCGGGCGTAGAGGCCGTAGAACAGCGTCTCGTTCGACCATTCGAAGTTGAACATCAGCCCGATCGCCTCGCGCACGCGCGGGTCCTGGAACTTCTCGCGCCGCAGGTTGAACCAGAAGCCCTGCGTGCCTGACGGCGTGTTGTCGGCAAGCTCCACCTTCTTCACCCAGCCCTTGTCGAGCGCCGGAAAATCATAGCCGGTCGCCCAGATCAGCGACGAGAATTCCTGGTGGAACAGTGTAGCCGCCCGCCTTGAACGCCTCGAAGGCCGCCGTGCGGTCGGCGTAGTATTCGTAGCCGAAGCAGTCGAAATTGCCTGGCCCGACGTTCACCGGCAGGTCCTTGCCCCAGTAGTCGGGGTTGCGGCAGTATTCGATCTGCCGCCCCGGATCGGCGGTTTCACCACGTAGGCGCCCGACCCGACGGGCGGCACCATCGTCGACTCCTCGAACTTCGACCGTGTCGTAGTAGTGCTTCGGACAGGATCGAGATGCCGCCCACCATCGCGGGCAGGTCGCGCGTCGGCGACGCCCGGCTTGAAGGTGAACTTTACCCGGTGGGCGTCCAGCACCTCGACCGTCTCGATGTCCTTCAGCGATGATCTTGTAGCTCGGCACGCCCTTCTCGGGCAGCACGGTGAAGGTGAACACCACATCCTCGGCGGTGATCGGCGTGCCGTCGGAGAACTTCGCCTCGGGCCGCATGTTGAAGATCACCCAGCTGCGGTCCTCGGGGTATTCCAGGCTTTCGCGCGATCAGCCCGTAGGACGCGTCGGGTTCGTCCGGCGCGCCCGTCAGCAGGCTGTCATAGATCAGCCCCAGCCCCTGCGCGGCCTCGCCCTTCAGGATGAAGGGGTTCAGGCTGTCGAAGGTCTGGCTCGCGCCGGTGCCGAGGAACGTCATCCGCCGCCCTTGGGCGCATCGGGGTTCACATAGTCGAAATGCTTGAAATCCGGCGGATACTTGAGCTCGCCGAAGGTCGAGATGCCATGCGACTTGATGATCGTCTCGGCCCGCGCCGCCACCGCCCAGCCCGCGAGGATCAGCGACCATCGCCCCCAGCGCGAGCGCCGACCGGACCGAATGACCCGGCACGGCAAGGCTTCGGGCAATGGCGGGCCTCTGGCGATCTGTCATGCGATGCTCCCCTCTGTCGGCCGGTTCCGCGGCGCTTCACTGCCTATTTTTACGCGGAATGCAGTCTTTGTCGATGGTCCAGAGCGAAATTGCCGCGCCCGGTCGCGCGCTTGTGTGCGTTTCGTGAGCGGCACATGAAAAAGGCCGCCCAGACCGGGCGGCCTCTGACGATCGGACGTCAGCCGCTGGCTCAGGGCTGCGTGGCGAGCCAGGCGATCACGTTCGCGCGATCCTCGGCCTTGGGCAGGCCGGCAAAGCTCATCTTCGTGCCGGGCGCGTAGCCCTTCGGGTTTTCGAGGAAGGCGTTCAAGGTTCTCGGGCGTCCAGGCATCACCGGCCATCGCGACCAGACGCCTCGGAATAGCCAAAGCCGGCGACCGACGCCTTGGGACGGTCGACCACCCCGTTCAGGTGCGGGCCGGTGCCGTCGGTGCCGTCGACCTTGTGGCAGGCCTTGCACTTCGCGAACACCTTCTCGCCCGCCGCCGCATCGGCGGCGGCATAGAGCTCGGCAAAGGCCGGGCCTTCCGCTTCGGCCACCTCGGTCGCCTCGGCCTCGCCGGTGTCGATCAGATAGGCCTGCGCCTCGCCCTCGCCGCCATGGCCGCCGCCCCGACCGTGCGAGTACAGCGATGACGCCGCCCAGCCGACCAGAAGGAAGACCAGAAGCGATCCGCAGAGCGCGCCGCCCGCCTTGGTCAACGTCATCGTGTCGAACATCTCGTGCCGTCCTCAAGCCTTTGCGTCGCGCGGTATCTACCCGCTTCCCCCGCCCGGTTTCAAGGTGTAGTAGCGCGACCAATCGCCCTGTCCGGGCCGATCTGCGACAAAAGCCCGCAAAGGGCCGGGAAACGGAGCCAGCCATGACCGCTCACCCCAGGGACGCATCGCCTTTCAGGGCGAACCGGGGGCCTATTCGCACGAGGCCTGCCGCCAGGCCCGCCCGGAGATGGAGGCGCTGCCCTGCCGCACCTTCGAGGATGCGATCGAAGCCGTGCCGCAAGCGGCGAGGCCGATCTGGCGCATGCTGCCGGTCGAGAATTCGACCTATGGCCGCGTGTGCCGACATCCACTCGCTGCTGCCCGGCTCGGGCCTGCACATCGTCGACGAGGCCTTCGTGCGGGTGCACATCAACCTGCTGGGCGTGCCCGGCACGAAGATCGCCGACATCCGCCAGGCGATGAGCCATACCGTGCCTGCTCGGCCAGTGCCGCGAGTTCCTGAAGGCGCATGGCCTGAAGGCGCTGACCGGTGCCGACACGGCCGGATCGCGCCAAGATCGTGGCCGAACGCGGCGACCGCAGCCTGGGCGCGCTGGCCTCGCGAACTGGCGGGCGAGATCTACGGCCTCGACGTGCTGGCCCGCCAGATCGAGGACCAGTCGAACAACACCACGCGCTTCCTCGTCATGTCGCCCGACCCCGATCACAGCCGCCGCGGCCGGGCACGATGATGACCACCTTCACCTTCCGCGTCCGCAACATTCCGGCCGCGCTCTACAAGGCGATCGGCGGGTTCGCGACCAACGGCGTCAACATGACCAAGCTGGAAAGCTACATGGTCGGCGGGTCCTTCACCGCGACCGAGTTCTACGCCGATATCGAGGGCCACCCCGAGGATGCCAACGTCGCACGCGCGCTGGAGGAACTGCGCTATTTCACCAGCGCGATGAGCATCCTCGGCGTCTATCCCGCCGACCCGCACGGCGCGGGCGGCTGATCGCGGGCGCGCTCTACCTCGGCCAGCACCTGCGCAACGCGGGCGCGGAACTTCTGCTCCACACTTGCCCGGCCGAGCCTCAGCGACTGGATGAACAGCCGCGGCGACCAGGGTGCGCGGCTTGATCTCCAGCGTCACCGCGACGCGCGTGCGCCGCGGCCGACATCTCGATCAGGTCGATGGCGAGCGTGCCGTCGCAGGCTGGCCCTGCCACCGGAAAACGCCAGCCGATCCGGGGGCGACAACGTCATCCAGCCGCACCTCGATCTCGCGGCGCTTGCCGCGATAGGGGAAGGTCGCAGCCCAGGCCATGCCCGGCCCGGGCCGCGCCAGCGCATCGGTCCGCTCCACCTCGGCCCCGCGCCGCATCGCGCCGCGCTCCCAGGCGTCGAAATCCGACAAGGCGCGCATAGACCGCAGCGATGGGCAGATCGAGTGTCCTGCCGGGCATTCAGCTTCATGCCCGACCTGCCGCGTCCCTCACTCCAGCCGGTCCGCAAGCCAGGCCTGGATCAGGAACTGCGCGATCGCCCCCCGGCGCGGCGGCCTCAGGCGCGGATGTTCGCCCGCCATGACCGCCACCATCTCTTCCCGGCTGATCCAGAGCGCATCCTCGATCTCGGCCGGGTCGAGCGTGATGTCGGTCGTCAGCGCCTCGGCCCGGCAGCCGAACATCAGCGAGGCCGGGAAGGGCCAGGGCTGGCTGGCCAGATAGCCCACCGCGCCAAGACGGATGCCCGCCTCTTCGAACACCTCGCGGCGCACGGCGGCCTCCAGCGTCTCGCCCGGCTCGACGAAGCCCGCGAGCAGCGAATACATCCCCTCGGGCCAGCCCGGCGAGCGGCCCATCAGCACCGAATTGCCATGCGTGACCAGCATGATGACCACCGGATCGGTGCGCGGGAAGTGATGCGCGCCGCAGGCCGGGCAGTTGCGCTGCCAGCCGGCCATCGCCACCTCGGACGCGCGCGCCGCAGGTCGCGCAGAAGCCGTGGCTTGCGATGCCATTGCAAGCAGCGCCTTGCGCCGTCGCCGCCAGTTCGGCCTCGCGCGGGGACAGCCGGGTCATCACGCCCGCGCAATTCGGCAAACGCATGGTCGGCGGGCAGCGCCGGATGGCGCTGCTCGGACGGGTCGAAGAACCCGCCCTGCACCGCCTCGGCCCCCGCCTCGGGTGCCCAGGCCGAGACATCGCAGGCGAACCGCGCGACACCCTCGTCGAGCCCCAGAAACACCGTCTCGCGCGCCCTGTGCCAGCACCGGATGACCGGCCGCGACCCAGCCGAGTCGCCCCAGCCCCTCGCCGCGCACCAGCGGCTTGCCGCGCCAGACGGGCAGAACCTCGCCCGCAGGCCAGCAGTCGCGCCTGCGCCGCCGCATCGCCGCGCAGCTGCGCCGCCCGGTCCAGCGCCGAACCGCCAAAGGTCACTGTTTCGGCTATCCGCATCCGCCCGCCATGCCCATTCCCAAGGCGTTCTTGCCATGCCCGCCGGTCGCCGCAAAGTCTGCGCCGGACGGAATTTTGTGCCGGTGACAATTACAACCCATGCGGGCAAAATCCGCAGTTTGTCGCGCTGTTGCCATGGAACCGCCAGAAGCGGCCCAATAGACTGCCCGCCTGCCTGAGGCGCGCGACTGCCGGAAAGTCGGTCGCGCCATCGTGGTTCTGCCTGCCGGGTTCCGCCCGTATCGTTACGAGGTCCGTTCTTGTCCCTGCCTGCCCCGTTTCGCGTCGACCAGTAACGCCAGTCAGATTGCCCTCCGCCTGATCGCGACGACCGACGTTCACGTCCACATCCATCCCCATGACTATTACGCCGACAGACCCGCCCCGGGGACCGGCCTGGCCCATGCGGCGGCCGTGATTGCGCGGTTGCGAGCCGAGGCACCGAATGCCCTGCTTTTCGACAATGGCGACATCCTGCAGGGCACCCCGATGGCTGACTACGTGGCCGAGATCGGCGGCACCGCCCTGCCGCACCCGGCCATCGCGGCGATGAACACGATGGGATATGACGCGGCGACGCTGGGGAACCACGAGTTCAACTACGGTCTCGACTTCCTGCTGAAGGCACTGGCCGAGGCCCGATTTCCCCTGACCTCGGCCAATGTCGTGACCCGGATGGCGGATGATCCCGCGCAGGACGACACGCTGCTTCCGCCGTTCCTCGTCCTTCCCCGGCCCCTGAGCGACGGGGCGGGCCGCATCCACGACCTGCGGATCGGCGTGATCGGGGTCGTGCCGCCGCAGATCATGACCTGGGACAGCACACATCTGCGCGGCCAGGTCAGTGCCCGTGACATCCTGGTTGCCGTCCGAAGCCGTCTGCCGCAAATCCGCGCGGCCGGGGCGGACATCGTCGTGGCACTCTGCCATTCGGGCATCGGCCCGGACCAGCCCCTGCACGAGATGGAGAATGCGGCCACCGCCCTCGCGGGCCTGGAGGGGATCGATGCGATCATCGCCGGGCACAGTCACCTGGTCTTCCCCTCGCCGCAGTTTCCCGCCTTGCCCGGAAGCGATGGCGAGAAGGGTCTGCTTCAGGGGAAGCCCGCCGTCATGCCGGGCTGCCATGCATCGCATCTGGGGGTGATCGACCTGGTGCTCGAACGGACCGGCCCGGGATGGCGCGTCGCGCAGAGCGTGTCCCGCGCACTTTCGCTGGAGGGGGAGGCGGTTGATACAAAAGACCCCCACAGCCTCGCGGTGCTGGAGGCGACGAAGGCGGACCATCTGGCGACGCTGGACCACATCCGCCAGCCTGCCGGGGAAAGTGACATTCCGCTTCACACCTTCTTTGCGGCGCTTCCCGGCAATGCCGCCCTCGACCTCATCTCGCGTGCGCAGGCCTGGCATGTCGCGCGGGAACTCGCCGGGGGGCCGTATGCGGACCTGCCGCTGCTCTCGGCCGCCTCGCCCTTCAAGATGGGCGGCAGGGGCGGGCCGGGGAATTACACCGACGTTCCGCCCGGCCCGCTTGCCCTGCGGCATGTGGCCGACCTCTACCCCTATCCCAACCGCATCTCGGCGGTCCTCGTGACGGGCGCGCAGCTGCGCGACTGGCTGGAGCGCGCGGCGGGCATCTTCCGCACCATCCAGCCCGGCCAGCCCGACCAGCTGCTGATCGATCCCACCGAGCCATCGTCGCAATTCGACGTGATCGCGGGCGTGACATGGGCGATCGACCTGACCTGCCCGCCCCTGCACCGCGACGGAAGGGCGGTCGGCGGACGCATCCGCGACCTGCGCTACAAGGGCAGACCCGTGGCCGAGACCGACCGTTTCGTCATCGCCACGAACAGCCATCGGGCCGAAGGGTCGGACGCGTTCCCGGGCACCGGCCCGGCCGCCGTCATCCACCGGGGGCGCTCGCTGAACCGCGACGTGCTGCTCGCCTTCCTGGGCGCGACGGGGCCGGTCCGCGCGCCGGGCGCGTCGCCCTGGCGCTTTGTCCCCCTGCCGGGCACGACTGTGCTCTACGAGACCTCGCCGCGTGCTGCGGCCCATGCCGCCGCGCTCTCCCCTCTCCGGGTCGAGCCCGCGGGAGAGGCGCCCGGGGGCTTCGCGCGGTTCCGCATCCATTTGTAGCAGCTTCGGGCCTTTCGCCCGGGGCACCGATCGGATAGCACCGGCCCGACCCGCACCGGAGGCCCCATGTACGACGCCGTGATCTTCGATCTCGACGGCACGCTGATCGACAGCGAGGCCATCACCCAGGCCGCGGGCATCGAGGCCTTCGCAAGCCTCGGCGTGGCCGTGGACGCCGAGTTTCTGCACAGCCTGATCGGGATCGACGACGAGACCGGGGCAGGCATCATCCAGGCCCGCTTCCCGGATCTGGACACCGAGGCCTTCGCCACAGCCTGGACGCGGGGGGTGCGCGACCGCTACAGGGATGGCGTGCCGCTGAAACCGGGCACCGAGGCGCTGTTGGGCGCGATCACCCTGCCAAAGGCGCTCGCCACCTCTTCCACGCGGCGTCAGGCGGATACCAAGCTGGCGCTGACGGGGCTCGGCGCGCATTTCGCCCATGTCGTCACCTTCGACGATGTCACCTCGCCCAAGCCGCACCCCGAACCCTACCTGCTTGCCGCGCGCCTGCTGGGCGTCGATCCCGCCCGCTGCGTGGCCTTCGAGGACAGCGAGACCGGCGCGCGCTCGGCCCATGCGGCGGGCATGACCGTGGTGCAGGTTCCCGACATCGTGCCCGCCAGCGGCGACTTCGCCCACCACGTCGCGCCCGACCTTCTGACCGCCGCGCGGCGGCTGGGGCTTATCTGAGCGCGATCACCTGCCGCGCGTCCAGCAGGAAGGGCGCGACGATCCCGCAGGTATCTGCCAAAGGCAGCAGCGTCTCGGGCACGTCGAGGCCGATCGTGTCGCGCATGAAGGCCGCCCGCGCCGCACAGCGCGCCGCCACCGCCGGAAAGCGCGCGGCGAGTTCCGCGCGCAGAGCCGTCATCGGCGATCACATAGCCGTCCTCCATCCGGGTCGACCCGAAGACGGGATGCGAGGGGATCACGTCGCATTGCATCGCCATGCCCGACCGCAGCGGCAGCGCCGACCCCTCGGCAATGGGCGAGGACACCCATTCGTCCAGACCGATCAGGTGGCCGGGGTTCAGCTCCACCGCAAAGGTCTCCGCAGGCAGCAGCGCCTGCATCCGCGCCCAGACCTCGCCCCCCGCCACCCCCGGCCGCATCATTCCGCACCAGGCGGAAATCGCCTGCACGTAGGGAAAGGCGAAGTCCTCCAGATAGCGCGCGCGCGGCCACCGGCAGGTCGTCCGCCGACCGCGCCAGCCACCCGGCCCGGCAGATGTTCGACCCCCAATGCGCCGACGTTGAACGAGATCGCGCTGCCCTGCGCGCAGCGTCTGCGCCCGTCGGCCCGCTCAGCCCCTGCGCCGCGCGCGTGCCGGTCGCAAAGGTCAGGTGACAGGACAGCGGCAACCCGCCCAGGCCCGCCCCCGCCACCGCCTCGAAATCCGTCATCCCCTCGCGGAACCCCGCCACCATCCGGCGCAGCGCCGACGCCGCCATGTGGTTGGCAGAATTCCAGCCGCGCGATCTCGGCCGCGTCCACGACCGAGCGCAGGCCGGCACCCGGGTCCATCATCAGCGCCGTCGCATTGGTCGGCGTGACACCCGCCGCGAGCGTGATCGCATCCGTCACGAAGCCCGGCAGGTCCAGCGGCACGTCGCGCCCCGGCGGCACCTCGTGCGGCTCGAACAGCTTCCAGCCGACCGCGCCGATCCGGCCCCCTTTCGGCAGCATATCGGCCAGACACTCATCCAGCCGCCGCCCCTTGCGCGGCTGCGAGGGCAGCGACAGCGTGGCGCAATGCACCGTGCCGACATCCCCCGCCGCGACCAGGGGCGAGACCTGCGTGTAGGGCAGGCATTCATTCCCCGCGACCAGCAGCGCGTCCTCTGCCGTCACCACCAGCAGCGCCTCTTCGAAGCGCGGGTCGAAGCCGGTCAGCCAGTGGATGTTCGCCGCATGCTCGCGGTCGCCATAGACCACCACCGCGTCGAACCGCCCCGCCATCGCGCCCCGCAGCGCCGCCAGCCGCCCCCGCGCCTCGTCCAGCGAAAAGGGCGGCGGCAGGTCGGGCTGGCCGAAATCGGGCCAGTCGAGACGGATCAGTCGTGCGGTCATGGCGGTCCTCCGTTTCGCCGCAGGCTAGACCGGACACGCGCACATGGGAACGGACGTGTTGACGGCGCGGCTTGCGAAGCACCTCCGTTCGGCCTATATCCCGCGTCGAGAGGTTGGCGCGGGCAGGCACCTCGCCAACCCGGTCAGGTCCGGAAGGAAGCAGCCGTAACGAGCCCCGCTTGGGTCGTTGTCCAGCCTCTCACCCACCCGCTGACAGGAGGTCCGCATGTCCCTGCACCGAACCCTCCGGGCCGGGTCCCTCTGATCGTGCTTGACCCTCACTGCCTGTCGCCGGAAACGGCGCATGATCCTCGCCGATCTCGGCTGGTCGCGCCACTTCGCCGATCAGATTGCTCCCGACGAGGCGCCCTTCCCTCCTGCCCGCATCTCCGCCGTTCACCGCGACCGGGTCGAGGCGATGTCCGAACGCGGGCCCCTGTCGCTGACGCTGCCGCAGGGCCTGCTCACTTCGCAAGTCGCCGTGGGGGACTGGGTCTTGGCCGACGGCACGCAGCTGCACCGCCTGCTCGACCGCCAGTCGGTGCTGACCCGCCGCGCGGCCGGAAAGGGCATCGACCGGCAACTGATCGCGGCCAATCTCGACCGCCTCGCCATCGTCACCTCCTGCAATGCCGAGTTCAACGCGGCCCGCCTTGACCGCTACGTGGCGCTTGCCCATCAGGGCGGCGTGGCCCCCGCGATCGTGCTGACCAAGGCCGACCTCACCGACCCCGCCCCTTACCTCGCCGAGGCCACGCGCGCCGCCCGTGGCGCGCCGGTGCTCGCCATCAATGCGAAAGACCCGGCCAGCGTGCAGGGCCTGGCGCAATGGTGCGGCCCTGGCCAGACGCTGGGCCTCGTCGGTTCGTCCGGGGTGGGCAAGTCCACCCTCGCCGCCACGCTCACCGGCACCGAGCAGGACACCGGCGCGATCCGCGAGGCCGATTCGCGCGGACGCCACACGACCTCGGCCCGCTACCTCATCCGCACGCTGGCAGGTGGCTGGCTGATCGACACGCCCGGCATGCGCGAGTTGCGCCTGACCGACGCCGCCGAAAGCATCGCGGCCACCTTCGACGACATCGACGACCTCGCCCGCGCCTGCCGCTTCTCCGACTGCGCGCATGACCGGGAACCAGGTTGCGCCATCCGCGCGGCACTGGACGCGGGCGATCTCGACCCGGTGCGCCTTGCCCGCTGGCGCAAGCTTCTGGCGGAAGAGACTCACGACAAGGAAACCGTGGCCGAGGCCCGCGCCCGCAGCCGCGCCTTCGGCAAGACAGTCAAAGGCGCGGTACAGGACAAGCGGAAGAAGCGCGACGGCTAGTCCGGGACGAAAATTCTTCGAAGAATTTTGCCAAGAGTTTTGGAAAACTCTGGCCCGCCCCAGCCCCCGGTTGTCCCTCCCCGCCCCCCCGTCTACACTCCCCCGACCCCGCCCGAGGAACGCATGTCCGAAACCCAAGCCTATCAGGTCCTTGCCCGGAAATACCGGCCGCAGACCTTTGCCGACCTGATCGGGCAAGAGGCGATGGTGCGCACGCTGCGAAACGCCTTCGAGGCAAACCGCATCGCCCATGCCTTCGTGATGACCGGCGTGCGCGGCGTGGGCAAGACGACGACCGCCCGCATCATCGCCAAGGGACTGAACTGCATCGGCCCCGCCGGGGCGAACGGTCCCACCATCGAGCCCTGCGGCGAATGCGGCCCCTGCCGCGCCATCGCCGAGGGGCGGCATGTCGACGTGCTGGAATATGACGCGGCCTCGAACACCCAGGTCGACAAGATGCGCGACATCCTCGCCTCGGTCCCCTACCGCCCGACCGAGGCGCGCTACAAGATCATCATCTTCGACGAGGTGCACATGCTCTCGTCCGGGTCCTTCAACGCGCTGCTGAAGACGCTGGAAGAACCGCCGGCCCATGTGAAGTTCATCTTCGCCACGACCGAGATCCGCAAGGTTCCGGTCACGATCCTGTCGCGCTGCCAGCGCTATCGACCTGCGCCGGATCGAGCCCGAGGTGATGATGGCGCATCTCCGCTCGCATCCTCGCGCAGGAGAACGCCGCCGTCGCCGAGGATGCGCTTGCCCTGATCACCCGCGCCGCCGAAGGCTCGGTGCGCGACGCGCTCTCGCTGCTCGACCAGGCCATCGCGCATGGCGCGGGCGAGACCAGCGCGGCGCAGGTTCGCGCCATGCTGGGGCTGGCCGACCGGGGCCGCGTGCTCGACCTCTTCGATCTGGTGATGAAGGGCGAGGCCGCGGCGGCACTGGCGGAACTGTCTGCGCAGTATGCCGACGGGGCCGATCCGATGGCCGTGCTGCGCGATCTGGCCGAGATCACGCACTGGATCAGCGTCATCAAGATCACGCCCGAGGCCGCCGAAGACCCCACGACCCCGCCCGACGAGCGCGCGCGCGGCCTCGACATGGCCGCCCGCCTGCCGATGCGGGCGCTCACGCCGGATGTGGCAGATGCTGCTCAAGGCGCTGGAAGAGGTGGCGCTGGCCCCCAACGCCATGATGGCCGCCGAGATGGCGATCATCCGCCTGACCCATGTGGCCGACCTGCCCGATCCCGAAAGCCTGATCCGCAAGCTGCAATCGCTGCCCCAGCCCGCCGCCGCACCAGCAGCGCCGCGCGCCCCTGCCCAGCCCGCCCCCCGAATGGCCAGCCCGCCGCAGGTCACGCAGCAGGGCACCGTCACCCAGTCAGGGGCCGCAACGGCGACCGCCCTCGCCCCGGATGCCTTGCGCCATTACGCCACCTTCGAACAGGTCGTGGCCCTGATCCGCGAGCGGCGCGACATGAAGCTGCTCTACGAGGTCGAGACCTGCCTGCGCCTCGTCCATTACGCCCCCGGCCGGATCGAGTTCCAGCCGACGCCCGACGCGCCGCAGGACCTCGCCTCGCGCCTCGCGCAGCGGCTTCAGGGCTGGACGGGCACACGCTGGGGCGTCTCGGTCACCGGCTTCGGCGGCGGGGCCACGCTCGCCGAACAGCGCGACACCGCCCGCGGCGAGGCCGAGGCCGAGGTGATGGCCCTGCCGCTGGTGCAGGCCGTGCTCGCCGCCTTCCCCGGCGCGAAGATCGCCGAGATCCGAACCCCGCCCTCGCCCGCCGAGCAGGCCGCCGCCGCAGCCCTGCCGCTGGCCGAGGAGGCCGACGACTGGGACCCCTTCGAGGACAACTGAAAGGACAAGACATGCTGAAAGGTTTGGGCGGTCTCGCCGACATGGCCGGCATGATGAAGAAGGCGCAGGAGATGCAGGCGAAGCTCGCCGAGCTGCAGGAGACGCTGGCGTCCCGCACCGTCACCGGCGAATCCGGCGCGGGCCTTGTGCGCGCGACCGCCACCGCCAAGGGCGAACTGACCGGTCTGACCATCGACCCGTCGATCTTCGTGCCGTCCGAAAAGGAGGTCGCCGAAGACCTGATCCTCGCCGCGATCAAGGACGCGCAGGCCAAGGCGCAGCAACTGAGCGCCGACGAGATGGCACGGCTGACCGAGAGCCTCGGCATCCCGCCCGGCATGAAGCTGCCGTTCTGACCTTATGGCCGACGCCCCGCGCGACATCGAGCGGCTGATCGAACTGATGGCCCGCCTGCCGGGCCTCGGTCCCCGCTCGGCCCGCCGCGCGGTCCTGCACATGCTGCGCAAGCGCGAGGCGGTGATGGCCCCGCTCGCCCAGTCCCTCGCCCAGGTCGCGCTCTCGGCCCGCGACTGCTCGCTCTGCGGCAATATCGGCACGAATGACCCTTGCGACATCTGCGCCGACCCCCGGCGCGCGACGGGCGAGATCTGCGTGGTCGAAACGGTGGCGGACCTCTGGGCGATGGAACGCGGCCGCGCCTTCAAGGGCCGCTACCACGTTCTCGGCGGCACGCTTTCGGCGCTCGATGCGATCGGCCCCGACGAGCTGCGCATCCCCCGCCTCGTGGCCCGCGTGGCAGAGGAACAGGTGTCACGAGGTCATTCTCGCATTGAATGCGACGGTCGACGGGGCGACCACGGGCCACTACATCGCCGACGCCCTCGCCCCGACGGGCGTCGCCATAAGCTCGCTCGCCCAGGGCGTGCCGATCGGCGGAGAGCTGGATTATCTGGACGACGGAACCATCGGAGCGGCGCTGAGGGCGCGAAAACGCTTCTGATCGGAAACAATCCGAGTTATTAACCTTTCATTAATACTTTCTTGTCCGCCAGTCGCTGCGGAGAGTTCGGTCATTCAAGCGCGCTCCGCACAGGCGAAATGGGTGGGACAGGATCTCGAAGGCCCGACGTCGCACCGGCCAGGCATATTGTGACGCCGGGTGATCTTCGGGCGGAACGGACAGAAGGCGAGTACGACTGAGGCGATGACGGGATCGGCCAACGCGGCATGGCTCCGTCCGGCTGCAGATATGGCCACGACCCGCCGTGCCGCGTACGAGCCTTGTCTCCCGGGAAGCCGCACAGCGGCGCGTCCGGCAGAAGGGAAAAAGGTCTGTGCGTCCGGGTTGGCCCCCGGGGCGCTCAGGGCACCGCGCCGACCTTGCCCTTATCGGCAAGGTCAGGCGCGGTGATCCTCGTCCTCGTCCTCGTCGCCCTGCGGCAGGTTGAAGAAGCTCTCGGCATCGCTGAAATCGGCCGGGCTCTCTTCCTTCTCGCTCAGCGTGAAGGTCTCGAGCCCCGCGATCCCCGCCGGCATCCTCGGTTCGGGCGCCATGCCCAGCGACTGCTCGGTCGAGACCAGCTTGCGCCGCTCGTCGTCGGACATCACCACGCCCTCCGCCGCCTTCTTCTTCACGGCAGCCTGCACGGCGGCGTCCAGTTCGGTCTGGCGGCACAGGCCCAGCGCCACCGGGTCGACCGGCGTGATGGTCGAGATGTTCCAGTGCGTCCGGTCGCGGATCGACTGGATCGTGGGCTTCGTCGTGCCCACCAGCTTGCCGATCTGCGCCGTCCGACAGCTCGGGATGGAACTTCACCAGCCACAGGATCGCCGCCGGGCGGTCCTGCCGCTTGGACAGCGGGGTATAGCGCGGACCGCGACGCTTTTCCTCGCCCACGGCCGCGGCGTTGAACTTCAGCTTCAGCTTGTAGAGCGGATCCTTCTGGCCCTTCTCGATCTCGATCGGGTCAAGCTGGTTGTTGGCGACCGGATCGAAGCCCTTCACGCCGGTCGCCACGTCGCCATCGGCGATGCCCTGCACCTCAAGCTCGTGCATCCCGCAGAAATCGGCGACCTGCTGGAAGGTCAGCGTCGTGTTGTCCACCAGCCAGACGGCAGTCGCCTTGGCCATCAGGGGCTTGTTCATCGGATCGCTCCTTTACAAATCTCTCCCGCGCCGGGAAAACGGCTGCGACCGGCGGCCGCGTCTTCTCGTTTTCGGGAAGTTCAGCGCGTTCATATAGTCGTCTTGCCCGCGGGAGAAAAGAGAAAATGCGCTGGCTCCTCCTTGCGCTGATGGCCCTTGTCCTTGGCGGCCCCGCCCGCGCCGAAGGCGAGCGGGCCGGCGATTTCGACTATTACGTGATGTCGCTCGGCTGGTCGCCCAACTGGTGCGCGCTGGAAGGCGACGCGCGCGGCGACGACCAGTGCGACGCCGCGCCACGCCTATACCTTCACACTGCACGGCCTCTGGCCGCAGTACGAAGACGGCTGGCCCAGCTACTGCCGCACCACCGCCCGCGACCCCTCGCGCAGCCGAGACCGCCGCGATGACCGACATCATGGGGTCGGGCGGCCTTGCCTGGTACCAGTGGAAGAAGCATGGCCGCTGCTCGGGCCTGTCCTGCGCAGCGACTACTTCGCCCTGGCCCGCCGCGCCTATGGCAGCATCACGATCCCGCCGGTCTTCACCCGGCTCGACCGCGACATCCGCCTGCCCGCCAGCGTCGTCGAGGACGCCTTCATCGAGGCGAACCCGACGCTGCCCCGCGATGCCATCACCATCACCTGCAACGCAAGGCATGATCCAGGAGGCGCGCATCTGCCTGACCAAGGACCTCGAACCCCGCCGCTGCGGCGCCGACGTGATCCGCGATTGCCGCATGCAGGACGCGGTGATGGAGGCGGTGCGGTAGCGGTTGGACATCTCAGCGGGGGTATGCTTTCTTCATACCATTCAAGTCGGAGCCACCATGCCTGCCGCAGAGAAACGCACCGTCAGCCTGCCGCCCGAACACGCCGCCTTCATCGACGAACAGGTGGCGTCTGGCACCTATGCCTCGGCAAGCGAGGTAGTCCGGGCGGGGCTGCGCGCCCTTCAGGCGCAGAACGCCGCCATTGATCGCTGGCTGCGTGAGGACGTCGCCTCAGTCTATGATGCTATGCACGAACATCCGGACCGCGCCGTTCCTGCCTCCGATGTTTTTGCGGATTTGCGGAAACGTCGGCAGGGCTGGGCCTGAGAGGCGTGACGCCCTGGTCTGTGGTTTTCTCGCCCGAAGCAAAGGACGACCTCATATCGCTCTTCGACTGGATCGCACGGTCGTCGGGGCCAGAGGTGGCGGGCGGCTACATCGACCGCATCGAAGCCTTCTGCGTCGGTCTCGGGCGTGCCCCGCACCGCGGCCATCTCCGCAGAGACATCCGCGAGAACCTGCGGATCATCGGGTTCGAACGGCGCGTGTCGATTGCATTCATGGTCGAGCCTGACCGAGTCGTCATCCTGCGCCTCGCCTATGGCGGGCGAAACTGGGAAGCTGAGTTCTAGGCGTTCCCCACCTTCAGCACGATCTTCCCGATATGCCCCGAGCTTTCCATCAGCGCATGGGCCTCTGCCGCGCGCTCCAGCGGGAACTCCGAATCGATCACCACCCGGAGCTTGCCCGGCGCCGATCATCGGCCAGACATGCCGCTCCAGCTCGGCCGCATATCCCGCCTTCGCGAGGTCGGACTGCGGCCGCAGGGTGGAGCCGGTGATCGTCAGCCGCCGCATCATCACCTCGGCGAAGTTCAGCTCCACCTTCGGCCCCTGCAGGAAGGCGATCTGCACCAGCCGCCCGTCATCGGCCAGCGCCTTGACGTTGCGCGGCAGATAGGGGCCGCCCACCATGTCGAGGATCAGGTTCGCCCCGCCCTCGGCCCGCAGGATCTCGACGAAATCCTCGGTCCGGTAGTTGATCGCCCGCTCCGCCCCCAGCCCCACGCAGGCCGCGCATTTCTCGTCCGACCCGGCGGTGGCGAAGACCCGCGCGCCCAGGGCGGCGGCGATCTGGATCGCCGTCGTCCCGATCCCCGACGATGCCGCCATGCACCAGAAACCGCTCGCCCGCCTGCAGGCCGCCGCGCAGCACCATGTTCGACCAGACGGTGAAGCAGGTCTCGGGCAGGCAGGCCGCCTCGCGCAGGCTCATGCCCGTCGGGCACCGGCAGCGCATGGGCGGCGTTGCGTCACCACATATTCGGCATAGCCCCCGCCCGGCAGCAGCGCGCAGACCTGATCGCCGATCTGCCAGCGGTCCACCCCCGGCCCGACCTCCACCACCGTGCCCGACGCCTCCAGCCCCGGCAGGGGCGAGGCACTGGGGGGCGGCGCATAGGCCCCGGCGCGTTGCAGCGCGTCGGGCCGGTTCACCCCGGCATAGGCCACGCGGATCACGATCTGGCCATGCCCCGGCACCGGCACCGGCAGGTCGACGGGTTTCAGCACCTCCGGCCCGCCGGGCTGCGAGATTTCCACGGCGCGCATCGTGTGGGACAGGGTCATCGGGCCTCTCTAGAAGCGGAAGTTGCCCGGCAGGTCGTCGGGCAGTGTTGGGCGCCTTCACCCTTTCCATCAGTCTTCAGCGGCCCTGCAAGCAGCGCCTTGCCCAGCGGGTTCTCGCGGAACGCGGCCTTCGCCTTCTCGATCTGCATCACGTCGTCGATCCGGCGGTCCAGAAACTCCCACGTCGCCTGATGCCCGGTGCTGTCATCGCCCAGCCAGTAAAGCACGGTCGAGGCATAGACCCCCGACAGCGTCGCGCGCTTGGTGTACCAGTTCAGGTCGCGCGAGGTGTCGCCCAGCGCCGTCCAGATCGCATCCGCCGTGCCCCAGATCGCCCGCGCCCCGTCGGCCGCGTGCTGCGGCAGCGCGAACAGCGTGGTGCCGCGCCGCACCAGCTTCCTTGTCGCTCGCCGCCTCCAGCCGGAAGCGCACCGCCGCCGCCACCCGGTCGCTGTAGCGCATCGCGGCAAGGTCGGTTGCCGCCAGCCGTCGCCACCATCGCGGCATCCCCGCGCTTGTGATAGGCCAGCGCCAGATCGACCGCGCCGCGCGGGAACAGCGCGCGTGCCAGCCCCGGCGCCACCCCCGACTCGGCGACCGCCGCGCGCAACGTCGCCTCGGACCAGCCGTCGAACGGCACATGCAGCAGCGCCGCGTCCAGAACCGCGTCCTTCGCCGCGTCATCGGTCATCGGTGTCCATGTCGTTCCTTTCGTCAGTCCCGCCACATAGCACGCAGTGCAGGTGGACAAGCCGGCCCGCGGTTTGCTATGCGCCGCGGGCCTGCACAATTCGTGCAACTCTAACTTAGGAAGGTGGTGACAACCACATGCAGGTCAGCGTTCGCGACAACAACGTCGATCAGGCCCTTCGTGCCCTGAAGAAGAAGCTCCAGCGCGAAGGCGTGTTTCGGGAAATGAAGCTCAAGCAGCATTTCGAGAAACCCTCCGTCAAGAAAGCGCGCGAGAAGGCCGAGGCCGTCCGCCGGGCACGCAAGCTCGCTCGCAAGAAATTGCAGCGCGAAGGCGGGCTCTGAGCCGCTTCTGAACACTGTCGCCGCAAGGCGAACCCGATCAACCCCCGTGCCCCGGCCCGGGGGTTTTTCATTTCCGCGCCTTTTCCTCGCATCACGCCCGCCGCGGCATGCCGCCAACTGCCCGCTAAAGCGGCATCGCGCCGACGCCCCGCCTTGCTTTCCCCATTTCGCTTGGTGTTTCACCCGATCCGGGGGAACCTTTGCGCGTCTCGGGCGTCTAGTGACCGCTCCACCCCGGCCCGCTTGGCCGGTTTTCCGGGTTTGGGGTCCGGCTTCCCGCCTCTGCACGCCGCAGAGCGCCAACAGAAAAGGCCCCGCCCATGCTCATCCGCTTCGGCTACGACATCACCGTGTCCGTCCCGCAGGACACCCCGATGATCACCATGATGTCGATCCGCGACGAACACCGCGACGACGATCCGCTTTCAGGGCGGCCTCACCACTGCACCGCCTGTGCCCTGCACGGTCTATCGCGATCTCTTCGGCAATACCTGCCGCCGCTTCGTCGCGCCCGACCGGCGTCTTCTCGCTGCGCAGCGACAGCACCATCGAGGTCAGCGGCGATCTCGACCCGCTCCTCCCCGATGCGCGCGAGACCCCCATCGCGCACCTGCCCGACGAGACGCTGATGTACCTGCTCGGCAGCCGCTACTGCGAGACCGACCGCCTGAGCCAGCTCGCCTGGGACATGTTCGGCCAGACCGCCCCCGGCTGGGCGCGGGTACAGGCGATCTGCGACCGGGTGAACGCCCACATCCGGTTCGACTACCAGCAGGCCCGCGCCACGCGCACGGCCTTCGAGGCCTGGCAGGAAGGCATCGGTGTCTGCCGCGACTTCGCCCACCTCGCCATCGCCTTCTGCCGCTGCATGAACATCCCCGCCCGCTACGTGAACGGCTATCTCGGCGACATCGGCGTGCCCGTCGCCGGGCCGATGGATTTCTCCGCCTGGATGGAGGTCTACCTTGATGGGCAGTGGCATACCTTCGACCCACGCAACAACAAGCGCCGGATCGGGCGCATCGTGGTGGCCTATGGCCGCGACGCCGCCGACGTGCCGCTGATCCACTCCTTCGGTCCGCACGTCCTGCAGAACTTCACCGTCTGGACCGACGAGATCCCCGAGCTTCCGCCGCTTGGCCTGGCGGTCTGAGGGCGGCCCACGAACGGGGCCGCCCCCGGAGGATCAGCTTGCCACCTCCAGCCCGTCCACGCGCTGGATGGCGACCACGGCCGGGCGGGGCAGTCCGCCTTCGCGGAAATCCGGCCAGCGCGTCGTCAGCGAGGCCGTGGTCTCGGAGTCCTCGCCCGGATGCTGGACCGAGACGAACAGCGTCGTGCCATCCGGCGTGAAGAACGGACCCGACGCCTCGGCGCCCTTGGGCGCGGCAAACAGCAGTTTCGGCAAGCCACGGGCGGGGCCTTCCGTGTCGACGCCATAGATCCCGTCCGCGATGTCGAAATCGTTGGCCCCGTCGGTCGCCACGAACATGCGGCCCTTCGGATCGAAGGTCAGGTTGTCGGGGTTCACGAACCAGCCGCTGTCGCTGGTCGCAGCATGGAACTGCGCGCCATGGGCAGGGTCTTTCGGGTTCCCGGCCAGCACGAACAGGTCCCAGCCAAAACTGTCCGCTGCGTGATCCGCATCCGCACCCGCCCCGCCCGGCGGGATCAGTTCGACGATATGGCCGTAGTGATTTTCCGGCCGCGTGTTCACCGGGTTCAGCTTGTCGGCCGAGATCTTCTTGTTCTTCGTCATCAGGGCATAGACGCGGCCCGTCACCGGGTTGGTCTTCCATGTCCTCGGGACGGTCCATCGGCGTCGCCCCCAGCGCATCCGCCGCAAGCCGCGTCTTGAGCAGCACATCCGCCTGGTCGGCAAAGCCGTTCTCGGCGGTCAGCGGCCCCTGCCCATGCACCAGCGGCAGCCAGTTCAGCGTGCCGTCGGCGTTGAACACCGCGACCGACAGCGTGCCTGCGTCGAGGATGTCCTTGCCCGACGCGGGGTTCGCGGGATCGTAGGCGGCATCCGAGACGAAGCGGTAGACATACTCGAAGTAATCGTCATCGCCCATGTAGACGACGATCCGCCCGTCCTTGTTGACCACGACCGTCGACGCCTCGTGCGCCATCCGGCCCAGGGCCGTGCGCTTTACCGGGGTCGAGGCGGGATCATAGGGGTCGATCTCCACCACCCAGTCGAAGCGGTTGGGCTCGTTCGGTTCCTTCGCAAGGTCGAAGCGGTCCTCGAAGCGGGCGCGGCCGTAGTAGTCGGACCCGTCATAGCCATACCGCTCCAGCACCGCCGCCTGCGGGTTCTGCGTCAGATCGCCGCCGAAGGTGTCCGACGCGCCCTCTTCGCAGGTCAGCACCGTGCCCCAGGGCGTCACCCCGCCGCCGCAGTTGTAGTTGGTGCCGCGCGCCAGCTTGCCCTCGGGGTCGTAGGACGTCTTCATCAGCTCATGCCCGGCCAGCGGGCCCGAAATGGCCATGGGCGTGTCCAGCGTGATGCGGCGGTTCATCGGGCTGTCCTGAACGACCTTCCACACCCCGTTCTCGCGCTTGATCTCGACGATCGAATGCCCGATCGCCATGTTGCTCAGCCGCACCTGAGCCTCGGTGAAGCGGCCGGGGGCATCGTCGTCATCGGGGAAATCGGGGAACATGACGTTGAACGAGACATATTCGTTGTTCACGCAGAGCAACCCGTGGTCGGACGACTGCGAGCCGCGCGGCAGCGGCATGTAGGCGATGTAGTCGCAGTTGTAGCCGAACCGTTCGGCCTGCGCCTCGGCGTCGAGCGTCGCCACATCGACCGGCTCCTGCCCGGCCTTCATCGCATCGCCCCAGCCCACGACCACATCGGCCCGGTAGCCGTCGGCGACATGGTGCATGTCGTCATAGATCCGCTTCAACTCGGTGAACTGAAGGCTCGATTGCGCCTCCTGCGCATGGGCCTGGCCCGAGAAAAGCGACCCCACGAAGCCCTGCGCGGCCACCGCCCCGAGCGTGGCGCCGGTCCCCAGCAGGAAGCCCCGGCGCGACACGCGCTCGGCAATCACGCTGCGGATGGCGGGTTTTCCGTTGCGGGTGGGACATTGCGATATCGTCGTGCTGGGTCATGGCCTGGCTCCCTCTGGCATGCCGTTCGCCGCAGACCTACCCGAGTCGCGTGACAGGCCGATGATGCCCGGATCAGACCGGCAAGCGCCGTGTTCTTGAACACCGTGCGCAGCGCGAAGGACGAATGCATCTGCGCCACCCCCGGCAGGCGGGCGAGGTGCTGGCGGTGGATGCGGGCGAAATCGTCGGTATCCTGCGGCCACGATCTTCAGCAGGTAGTCCGCCGTCCCCGCCATCAGGTGGCATTCCAGCACGTCCGGCACCCGCGCCACCGTCGCGCTCGAACGCCTCCAGCACCTCGTCCGCCTGGCCCGACAGCGTGATCTCGACAAAGACCGTCGTCGGCCGCCCCAGCTTGCGGGCGTCCAGCAGCGCGACGTAGTCGCCGATGATCCCCTCCTCCTCCAGCCGCTGCACGCGGCGGTGGCAGGCCGAGGGCGACAGGTTCACCCGCTCGGCCAGTTCGGCATTGGTCATCCGCCCGTCCTTCTGCAAGGCATTCAGGATACGGCGGTCTGTCGCGTCGATCTCCATGCTGTGCGCAAAATCCTTCGAGCAATGGCCGATTTCTTCGAAGATTCTACCAAAACTCCGCGCCGCAGGTCATGCCGTTTTCAAAGCATCACCAGCGCCGATCTGTCATACTGCCGTCATCATTTTCCCCGGGAGGAAACGCCATGAAGATCGGTTGCCCGAAAGAGATCAAGCCGCAGGAATTCCGCGTCGGCATGACCCCCAACGCCGCGCGCGAGGCGGTGAACCACGGCCATACGGTGCTGATCGAGACCAATGCCGGCACCGGCGCAGGCTTCACCGACGCCGACTATGTCGCGGCCGGGGCGAAGATCGTCGCCACGGCGGAAGAGGTCTTCGCCGCGTCCGACATGATCGTGAAGGTCAAGGAACCCCAGGCGGTGGAGCGCAAGCGCCTGCGCGAAGGCCAGGTGCTGTTCACCTACCTCCACCTCGCGCCCGATCCGGAGCAGACCCGCGACCTGCTGGACTCCGGCGTCACCGGCATCGCCTATGAGACCGTGACCGATGACCGCGGCGGCCTGCCGCTGCTCGCGCCCGATGTCCGAAGTGGCCGGTCGCCTGGCCCCGCAGGTCGGCGCCTGGACGCTGCAGAAGGCCAATGGCGGGCGCGGCGTGCTGCTGGGCGGCGTGCCCGGCGTGGCGCCCGGCCAAGGTGGTGGTGATCGGCGGCGGCGTCGTCGGCACCCATGCGGCCAAGATCGCGGCCGGGATGGGCGCGGATGTGACCGTGCTCGACCGCTCGCTGCCGCGCCTGCGCTATCTCGACGACGTGTTCGGCGCGCGACTTCAAGATCGATCTACTCCGACGCGGGCAACACGGCCGAGCTGATCCGCGAGGCCGACATGGTGATCGGCGCGGTGCTGATCCCGGGCGCTGCCGCGCCCAAGCTGATCAGCCGCGCGCAGCTGTCCGACCATGAAGCCCGGCGCGGCGCTCGTCGATGTGGCCATCGACCAGGGCGGCTGCTTCGAGACCTCGCACGCGACCACCCATCAGGACCCGATCTACGAGGTCGACGGCATCATGCACTACTGCGTGGCCAACATGCCGGGCGCCGTTGCCCGCACCTCGACGCTGGCGCTCGGCAACGCGACGATGCCCTTCATGCTGGCGCTGGCCGACAAGGGCTGGCGCAAGGCCTGCGCCGACGACCGGCATCTGCTGGCGGGCCTGAACGTCCATGCGGGCAAGCTGACCTATGGCGCGGTCGGCATCGCGCTGAACCTGCCGGTGATCGCGCCGAAGCTGGCGCTCGCCGCCTGATCCGGCCCACCCGCAATGGAAAGGCCCGCCAGAAATGGCGGGCCTTTCTGTGTTTTCAGCGGCTCAGGCGCGCGCGGCCAGCAGGTCGCGGATCTGCGCCAGCAGCTCTTCCTGCGTCGGACCCTTCGGCGCGGCGGGGGCCTCGGCCTCTTTCTTGATGACCGTCGCTTGCGCCCGGTTCACCGCCTTGACCAGCAGGAACACGACCCAGGCGACGATCAGGAAGTTCAGCACCGCCATCATGAACGCGCCATAGGCAAAGACCGCAGCCCCGCTGTCACGCGCCGTCTGAAGGCTTGCGCCCTCGGGCACGGTGCCGGTCATCACCCAATACATGTTGGAAAAGTCGATGCCGCCGATGATCAGGCCGATGATCGGGTTGATCAGGTCCTGCGACCATCGAGTTGACGATGGCCGTGAAGGCCGCCCCGATGATGATACCGACGGCAAGGTCGAGCACGTTGCCACGCGCGATGAACTTCTTGAATTCGTTAAGCATTCCAGATGGTTCCCACTGTCTTCCGGCCGATTCTGGCCGATTGTTGTCTGCAATGGCGCACAGGCGCGGACGGACTATCTCACATCGGCGCAGGTTTTGTCAGACGCTAATTCGCATCTAGACTCATTGGTTCAGATTGCAAAGGATGCCGTCCATGACCAGCACTTGCCGACTTTCCGATCACCGCACCGCTGGCCCGCCGCGCAACCCGGATGCGATCCAGCTTTATTCGCTGCCGACCCCGAACGGCGTGAAGGTCTCGATCGCGCTGGAAGAGATGGGCCTGCCCTATGACGCGCATCTGGTCGGACTTCGGCGACGAACGACCAGATGTCCGCGGAATTCCTGTCGCTGAACCCCAACAACAAGATCCCCGCGATCATCGACCCGCACGGGCCGGACGGCCAGCCCCTGCCGCTGTTCGAGAGCGGGGCGATCCTGATCTACCTCGCCGAGAAGATCGGGCCAGCTGTCTGCCGCAGGCGCAAGCGCTACGAGATCCTGCAGTGGCTGATGTTCCAGATGGGCGGCATCGGCCCGATGTTCGGGCAGCTTGGCTTCTTCCACACCTTTGCCGGGAAGGAGATCGAGGACCCGCGCCCGAAGGAACGCTACCGGGCCGAGGTGGAGCGGCTGCTGAAGGTGCTGGACGGCGCGCTGGCGGGGCAAGGACTGGATCGCGGGCGAGTATTCCATCGCCGACATCGCCATCGGCCCGTGGCTGCGCACGCTGCAAGATTTCTACAAGGCGGGCGATATCACCGGCTGGGACCACTTGAAACATGTCCCGGCCTATCTCGACCGCTTCCTCGCGCGCCCCGCCGTGCAGCGCGGGCTGGTCCAGCCGCCGCGCGCCTGACCGTTGCGCCCCGGCCTCAGGGCCGGGGCGCCGCAGCCCGGCGCAGCCGGTCGTTGATCGCGCGGCCAAGGCCCGTCTCGGGCACGGGCGCAAAGGCGATGCGCCCGCCCGGCCCGGCCAGGCGGTCGGCCTCGCGCAGCACGTGGAACAGCGCGCGCCGCCGCCTCGACCAGATCGCCCGTGGCGGACAGGGTCAGCGCCCCGCCGGTACCCGGCCCGAAACCCACCAGACCTCGCCCGGCGCCGGCCTCGGTCGCGTCCAGCCGCACCGCGCGCCCCGGCGCGTAATGCGAGGCAAGCTGGCCGGGCGCGGTCGGCTTGCCCGCGTCCCGCCGCCAGCAAGCGGCGCGCCCAGCGCCGCCTCCACCGCCTCGACCGGCACGCCGCCGGGGCGCAGCAAGCCGGGCCGGGCCGTCCAGCCCGACGATGGTCAATTCCACCCCCACCGCGCAGGCCCCGCCGTCGAGGACCGCGGCGATCCGCCCGCCGAGCCCGTCCAGCACATGCGCCGCCCGCGTCGGGCTGACCCGGCCCGAGGGGTTGGCCGAGGGCGCGGCCAGCGGCCCGCCGAAGGCCCGCAGCACGCCCTGCGCCACCGGATGCGCCGGCACGCGCAGCGCGACGGTCGGCAGCTCCGCCGTCACCAGCGGCGACAGCCCGCGCATCCGGCCCGCAGCGGCAGCACCAGCGTCAGCGGCCCCGGCCAGAAGGCCTGCGCCAGGGCCTCGGCCCGGTCGTCGAACATCGCGCAAGCGCCGCGCCGCCGCGACGTCCGGCACATGCACGATCAGCGGATTGAAGCGGGGCCGCCCCTTCGCCGCGAAGATGCCGCGCCACGGCAAGGTCGGACCGCGCATCGCCGCCCAGGCCATAGACCGTCTCGGTCGGAAAGGCGACAAGCCGCCCGGCGCGCAGGATCTCGCCGCGCGCGCAAGCCCTTCGGCGTGCCGTCCAGCCGTTCCGTCGCCTCGGTCATGTGACGCAGCGTTGACCTTGATGGGCGGCGCGACATGGGATACCGTCGCGCCAAAGCCCGTCCTTACGCGCGCGCCCGGCCCTTTGCCAAGCGCGACCCGCGAGGAAGACCCCATGCCCTACCGCGCCCCGCTGACCGAATTCCGCTTTCTCCTGCGACCATGTCGTGGGCTTCGACCGGGTCACCGCGACCGCCCGCTTCGCCGAGGCGACGCCCGACACGGTCGAGGCGATCCTGACCGAGGCGGGCCGGCTCTGCGAGGAAGTGCTGGCCCCGCTGCACCGCGCGGGCGACCCGCACCCGGCGCGGCTGGAGAACGGCATCGTCCGCACCTCGCCCGGCTTCGCCGAGGGCTACCGCGCGCTGGCCGATGGCGGCTGGGTCACCGCACTGTCGGCGCAGCCCGGAGTATCGGCGGCCTGGGCCTGCCGATCACGCTGGCGACCGCCGTGAACGACATGATGTCGGCGGCCTGCCTGTCGCTGCAGGTCGAAGCCCGCTGCTGACCAGGGCCAGATCGAGGCGCTGGAGCATCACGCCTCGGACGCGATCAAGGCGCTCTACCTGCCGAGGCTGATCATCGGGCGAATGGTCCGGCACGATGAACCTGACCGAGCCGCAGGCCGGGCAGCGACGTGGGCGCGCTGCGGACCAAGGCCGAGCCGAACGGCGACGGCACCTATGCCGATCACCGGGCAGAAGATCTACATCACCTGGGCCGACAACGACTTCACGCCCAACGTCTGCCACCTGGTGCTGGCCCGTCTGCCGGACGGCGGCGCGGGGACGCAAGGGCATCAGCCTGTTCCTGGTGCCGAAGCTCATCCCCGACGCCGAGGGCAATCCCGGCGCGCGCAACGCCTGCGGGTCGTCAGCCTGGAGCACAAGCTGGGCCTGCACGGCTCGCCCACCTGCGTGATGCAGTATGACGGCGCGACCGGCTGGCTGGTCGGCGCGCCGCACAAGGGGATGGCCGCGATGTTCACCATGATGAACAACGCCCGCCTCGGCGTCGGCGTGCAAGGGCGTGGGCGTGGCCGAGGCGCGCTGCAGCACGCGCTGGCCTATGCCTCCGACCGCGTGCAGGGCGACGACGCCGCTGCCGGCGGCACGGGCACGATCATCGACCATGCCGATGTGCGCCGGATGCTGGCCACGATGAAGGCCGAGGTCTTTGCGGCCCGCGCCATCGCCCTGTCCTGCGCGGTGGCCATCGACATGGCCACGCGCCACCGGCGAGCGCCGACTGGCAGGCGCGCGCGGCACTGCTGACCCCCATCGCCAAGGCCTTCGGCACCGATACCGGGGTGCGAGGTGGCGCCTCGATGGGCATCCAGATCCACGGCGGCATGGGCTTTGTCGAGGAAACCGGCGCGGCGCAGTTCCTGCGCGACGTGCGCATCACCCCGATCTACGAAGGCACGAACGGCATCCAGGCGATGGACCTCGTGGGCCGCAAGATGACGGACGGGGGCGAGGCCGCCTTCCGCCTGCTGGACGAGGTGCAGGCGCCGCCGAGGCAGCTCGCGCACGACGCTGCCCGATCTCGCGGGCGATGTCTGGAATGCCGCCGAGGCTCTGCGCGAGGCGACGGAATGGCTGCTGGCCCAGCGACATGAACGACCGCTTCGCCGGCGCCGTGCCCTATCTGCGCGCCTTCGCCCGCGTGCTTGGGGGCGACGCCCACCTGCGCGCCGCGCTGGCCGATCCGGCGCGCCTGCCCCTGGCCCGCGTCGCGATCCGCCGCCTGTTGCCCGAGCATACAGGCCTGCTGGCACAGCTGCGCGAGGGGGCCGAGGGCCTTTACGCCCTGACGCCCGAAGACCTCGCCGCGTGACGGACGGCAGGCCGGGCCTCCGCTTTCCGCACGCCGCCCCGCCAACGGAAGGCGAGGCGATCGAGATCGCCCCCGGCAGTCCTGTGGATGCGCCTGCCGCTGCCGATGGCGCTGGACCATGTGAACGTCTACGCGCTGGACGATGGCGACGGGCTGGACGATCGTCGACACCGGCCTCGACAGCCGCCGCACCCGCGCGATCTGGGAGCGGCTGCTGGCCGGGCCGCTGGCGGGCAAGCCCGTAACCCGCGTGATCCTGTCACGCACCACCACCCCGACCACATCGGCCTTGCCGGATGGTTCCAGTCGCGCGGGGCCGAACTTGTGGCGACCCGCACCGCCTGGCTTCTGGCGCGGATGCTGGTGCTCGACGTCCAGCCCCTGCCCACGGCAGAGCAACTGGCCTTCTGGCGCGCCGCCGGGATGGACGAGGCCGACGCTGGCGCAGCGCGCCACCGAACGCCCGTTCAACTTCGCCGATTGCGTGACCCCGCTGCCCTCTCGGCTTCACCCGGATCGAGGACGGCGAGACGCTCATGCTGGGCCAGCGCCGCTGGCAGGTGCGCATCGGCCAGGGCCACGCGCCCGACCATGCCACGCTCTGGTCGCTCGACGACGACCTGATCCTGGGCGGTGATCAGCTTCTGCCCGGCATCTCGCCCAATATCGGCGTCTACGCGACCGAGCCGGAGGCCGACCCGCTGGCCGAATGGATCGCCACGCTGCCACGCCTTCCGGCCCGCAGGCGCGCGACGATCACCTCGTCCTGCCCGGCCACAAGCTGCCCTTCACCGGCCTGCCCTTCCGCCTGAGCCAGATGATCGAGAACCACGAGGGCGCGCTTGACCGCCTGCGCGCGCATCTGAGCGAACCCCGCCGTGCGACAGATTGCTTCGCCGCCCTCTTCCGGCGCGAGATCGGCCCCGCCGAATACGGGTTGGCGCTGGTCGAGGCGGTCGCCCATCTCAACCACCTGCTGCGCCGGGGCGAGGTGACGCGTGAGGTCCGGGATGGGGTGTGGTGGTGGCAAGCCTTGTGAGGAAGGTGGGATCCTGCGGCTATTGACCGCTCGGCAAGGCCCCGTGACAGCCCGCGGAGAATCCGTTAAAGCCCTAGCGAAACGCCCCGACGGAGACCAAGATGGCCGGATCGCACGAGACACCAGAGCACAAGCACGGCACGATGGACACCCGCGTGCAGGAAAAGACCTTTGCCAGCTTCATCCGCTGGGTCACCTGGGGGGCGGGCATCTCGATTGCGATCCTGATCTTCCTCGCGCTTGCCAATTCCTGAGCTTTCCCGGCGGAACAAATTTCATGAAAAGAATTTTCCTGTGTCTGGCGATGCTCTTGTCGCTTGCGGCCTGTGGTGCGCAAAGCGAGTGGGCGAGCGATGCCGAGGTGTCGCGCGCCCGCTATGTGGCCGAGGGTCCGACCAGCATCACGCTGTTCACCGTGCTGAACAACCGCAGCGGCAGCGGCGCGCATTCCGGATTGCTGGTCAACGGCTCGCAGCGTGTGATGTTCGACCCCGCCGGGACCTGGCATCACCCCTACCTGCCCGAGCGGAACGACGTGCATTTCGGCATGACCGACAAGATGATCGCCTTCTACATCGACTACCACGCCCGCGTGACCTACCGCGTGGTGCAGCAGACGGTCTATGTCACCCCGGCGCAGGCCGAGATCGCGTTGCAGCGGGTCCAGCAATATGGCGCGGTGCCCAAGACGCAATGCGCCCGCAGCGTGTCGTCGATCCTTCGTGGCGTCCCGGGGTTCGAGGGGCTGCCCTCGACCTGGTATCCGCAGAAGCTGATGAACGCCTTCGGCGAACTTCCCGGTGTCAGCACCAAGGGTCATCACCGACAGCGACGCCGACGACAATCATGGCGTGCTGCTTGTGCAGGCGACCGAGGCACCCGCGACCGGCGGCTGATCGCAGACCGCTTCCGCTGGACGCTGCCGGTCCGAGGCTTTACGCAAGGCGGAAGGCTGGCGGAGACTGCAGTGCGGATTTTCGGGGTGATCCTCGCGGGGGGCGGCGGTCGTCGGATGGGCGGGGCGGACAAGGCCTGTCTGCCGCTCGCCGGAAAAAGCCTGATCCGGCGCGCCGTGGAGCGTCTGTCACCCGCAGGTGGAGGCGCTGGCAATCAGCGCCAATGGCGACCCCGCACGGCTTTCCACGCCGCAGCTGCCGGTCCTGCCCGACGCGACGCCGCAGGGTCCGCTGTCGGGTCTGCTCGCGGCGATGGACTGGGCAGGGCCGCAAGGCGCGACCGCCGTGGCCAGCGTCGCCGTCGACACGCCGTTCTTTCCCGAAGATCTGGTTCCGCGCCTGCTTCTCGCCGCGGAGCGGTCCGGCGCGGGCGTGGCGCTTGCGCGCAGCGCAGGGCAGGTGCACCCGACCTTCGGCCTGTGGCCGGTCAGGCTGCGCGACGATCTGGCGGCAACGCTTGCGCGCGGGGAAAGCCGCGTGATGGATTTCGCGCGGCGGCACGAAGCCGCCCACGCCGATTTTCCCGATCCGGTCGCCTTCCTGAACCTGAACACGCCCGAGGATCTCGCGCAGGCCGAGAGGCTGCATGCGGGGAACGCACATGAAGATTTACGGCGTCATCGGCTGGAAGAACGCGGGCAAGACCAGCCTGATGGAGCGTCTTGTGGCCGAGATCACCGGGCGCGGGTTTTCGGTGTCCACGGTCAAGCATGTCCATCACGATGTCGACCTCGATCAGCCCGGCAAGGACACCTACCGCCACCGGCAGGCGGGCGCGCGCGAGGTGGTGCTGGCCTCGGCACGACCGCCACGCGATCCTGACCGAGCATCGCGGTGCCCCCGAGCCGCCGCTGCACGCGATCCTCGCCCGCCTCGCGCCGGTCGATCTGGTGCTGGTCGAGGGCTACAAGCGCGACAGCCATCCCAAGATCGAGGTCTTTCGCGCCGCCACCGGACATGACCTGATCCAGCCTGGCGATCCACTGGTGCGGGCGGTGGCGACGGACGCGGATCTGCCGCCGCTGCCCGTGCCGCGGCTGGACCTGAACGATACCGGCCTGATCGCGCGATTTCATCCTGCGGGAGACGGGACTTGTCGGGCGCGTTTGACACTGTCGTGGTGGTCGACTGGTCGGCCGCGGCCAGCCCCTCGCCCGCGCGCCCCTCGGCCAATGCGATCTGGTTGGGCGTGGCGGGCGCGACGGGCGAGACGAGCCTCTATCAGCGCACCCGGGCGCAGGCGGCAGCGACGCTGGACGGGCTGCTGCACAGCGAGACGGCGGCGGGGCGGCGCGTGCTGGTCGGGTTCGACTTCCCCTTCGGCTATCCAGAGGGCTTCGCCGCGCGCCTGACCGGCTCATCGGGCGCGCAGGCAGTGTGGGACTGGCTGGCGCGCCACCTGCGCGACGGGCCGGACAACCGCAACGACCGCTTCCACCTCGCCGCCCGGATCAATGCCACACTCGGCGGGCGCGGTCCCTTCTGGGGCAGGCCACGCAGCCTCGACCTGCCTGCCCTGCCCGAGACCAAGGTCGTGGATTACGGCGCGCTCGGCATTGCCGAGCGGCGGCGGGTCGAAACGACGGTGCCCCGCGCCCAGCCGGTCTGGAAGCTCTACACCACCGGATCGGTGGGTGGGCAGGCGCTGACCGGGCTGCCGGTGATCGCGGCGCTCGCCGGCGCGGCCGGAGGTGACCGTCTGGCCCTTCGAGCCGCCGACGGGCGCCGTGGTGCTGGCCGAGGTCTACCCCTCGCTGATCGACGCGGCTGTGGCGCAGGCAGCGGATGGCCCAAAGGACGAACGACAGGTCCGCCTGCTTGCCCGCGCGCTGTTCGGCTTGTCGCGGTCGGGGCAGCTCGGCCCGCTGATGGCGGCGGTGCCGCATTGGCCCGGCCGCGCCGACGAGGGCTGGATACTTGGGGCCGGGGCCGCGCCGCTGCTGCTGGGGGCGCTGGCATGAGCGTCACGATCCTGCGCGGGCTGCCGAAGCACCTCCGCGCCGAGGCGGCCGAGCTTTACTGGCAGGCCTTCGGTGGCAAACTCGGTCGCGTCCTTGGGCCGGACCCGCGGGCGCTCGCCTTTCTGGAACGGGTGATCCGGGCCGACCATGCCATCGTCGCGCTCGACCCCGACGGCAGGCTGCTGGGCCTCGCCGGGTTCAAGACGCCGCAGGGGGCCTTCGCGGGTGGCGGCTTCGCCGACCTGAGGGCGATCTACGGCCTGTCAGGCGCGATTTGGCGCGGCACTCTGTTGCGGCTTCTGGGGCGCGAGGTCGACAACGCGCGCTTCCTGATGGACGGCATCTGCGTGCGGCGCGAGGCGCGCGGGCAGGGCATCGGATCGCGCCTTGTCGAAGCGATCTGCGCCGAGGGCCGGATCAGGGGATATGCCGAGGTCCGGCTTGACGTGATCGACACGAACTGGCGCGCCCGCGCGCTCTACGAGCGGCTGGGCTTCAGCGCCGCTGGAACCGAACCGATCGGCCTGCTGCGCCATGTCTTCGGCTTTGCCTCGGCCACGATGATGATCCGCCCGCTGGCCTGACCCGCGATGCAACCGGCGGCGGCCTGAACTCTGCGGACTGCGCGGGTCCATCAGTAACTCGCCTCGACGCGGAACGCGTCCGGAATCGCGTCCCGCCCGTCGAGGACGAGGTCGGCCATCACCTCGGCCACCTTCGGGGCCATGCCGAAGCCGATCTTGAACCCCCCGTTTGCGATGAACTGCCCCGCGCGGCCGGGCCAGGGCCCCAGCATCGGCGCGCGGGAGCGGGCACGCGGACGAATGCCCGCCCACCTCGCGACCACCGGTGCCGCCAGAAGCGCGGGGCAGGCCGCGACCGCCCGGCGGTGCAGCGCGTCGAGCTGCGCATCCGTGCTTGTCGGGATCGGTCCAGTCGCGCTCGCTGGTTGACCCGATGGCCACGGTGCCATCGGCATGCGGCACGATGTGCAGCCCGTCGACGAAAAGCTGCGGCGCGCCCCGCGCCTCGTGCGCCAGCAAGCAGCGCCTGTCCCTTCACGCCCCCGCCCACCGTCGCGCCCCAGATCGACCGAAAGCGCCTGCAAGCCCGGCATGACCCGTGGCCCAGACAACCGCCCCCACATCCTCTGCCTCGCCGTCGATCACCTCGCCCCCCTTCGCCTCGATCGCGGCGACCAGTGCCGCGAGTGCGGCGCGCGGCGCGATGCGCGCGCGTCAGCGTGTCGCGCACCATCAGGCCCGGCGGGCTGTGCGGGGACCAGTCCCCCACGGCGGCGACGACGTCCCACGTCGCCGCGCCCTGCCACAACACGCGCGCCTGCGCAGCCCGCGCCTCGGCCTGCCGCACGGCTGCCTCATCGGCAAGAGGTTGCAGCCGCCCGGTGCGGCCATAGCCCGACGCCAGCCCCGACGCGGCCTCGACCTCGGCCCACCACGTCGCGGCCATAAGCAGGCTCTCCAGCTGGAACTGCTTCTTCGCGTTCCACTGTTCGGGCACATGCGGGCTGAGGGCACCGACGATCCCGCCACTCGCGCCGGCCCCCACGCCCGCGACATCGACGACGCGCACGCGCGCCCCGCGCCGCGCCGCCGCCCAGGCGATCGACAGGCCGAAGATCCCCGCGCCCCGCACCGTCAGATCCGGCCTTGCCATGCCCTGCGCCCTGTGTCCTATCTCTGCCCGCGACCGGGTGTAGGACAAATGGCGGATCACGACCAGACGGCGGACCTCGACTGGCGGGATGGCGCGGTTCCGGTCTCGATCCGGTTCGACGACCCATACTTTTCGCTGGCCGGCGGGCTGGCCGAGACGCGACATGTCTTCCTCCATGGCAACGGCCTGCCAGGGCGGTTCCGGCCCGGCTTCCACATCGCCGAACTTGGCTTCGGCACCGGGCTGAACATGCTGGCCGCGCTGATCGCCTGGCGGGCCTCGGGCACGCCCGGCCCGCTGCGCTACACCTCGTTCGAGGCCTATCCGATGGCTGCACCGGACATCGACCGCGCGCTCGCCGCCTTTCCCGAGGCGCGCGCCGTGGCGGGCCCGTTCCTCGCGCAATGGGCGGAGGGCAGGCGCGAGTTGCGCTTCGACGGGATCGAGGCGCGGATCGTCGAAGGCGATGCACGCGACACCCTGCCGGGCTGGACCGGACGCGCGGACGCCTGGTTCCTCGACGGCTTTTCGCCCGCGAAGAACCCCGAACTGTGGTCGGACGGACCTGCTGGCCGAGGTGGCGCAGCCACACCGCCCCCGGCGGCACCTTCGCCACCTACACCGCCGCGGGCCATGTGCGCCGGGCGCTGGCCGCGGCCGGATTCACCGTCGACCGCCACCCCGGCTTCGGGACGAAACGGCACATGACCACGGGCCAGCGCCCGGCATGACGCAGAACACCCGCCTCGGCATCGCGCTGATGATCGCCGCCGTCTTCACCTTCTCGATGCAGGACGCGCTGTCGAAGCCGCTGGCCATCGCCTATGGCACACCGATGGTCGTGATGATCCGCTACTGGATCTTCGCCGCCTTCGTCGTGCTGCTCGCGCTGCGCCGCCCCGGCGGCCTGCGCGCCATGGCCACGCGCCCATCCCTGGCTTCACGCGACCCGGGCGGCGCTTCTGATCGGCGAGATCGTCGTCATCGTCACCGCTTACACGCTGATCGGCCTGATCGAGACGCACGCCGTCTTCTCGGTCTGCCCGCTGCTGATCGCCGCCCTGTCGGGGCCGGTGCTGGGCGAGAGGGTCGGCCTGGCCCGCTGGCTGGCCATCGGCGCGGGCCTGGTCGGTGTCCTGGTGATCCTGCAACCGGGCTCGGCCGTCTTCTCGGCCGCAGCCCTCCTGCCGCTCGCCTCGGCGCTGATGTTCGCGCTCTACTCGCTGCTGACCCGGCGCGTCACGCAGACCGAGGATGCCTTCCTCAGCCTGTTCTGGTCCGGCACACTCGGCGCAGCACTCATCACCGTCCTCGGCCTGCCGACGTGGCAACCCGTGACGCCCGGCGACTGGGCCGATCCTGCTGCTTTACGGCGGCCTGGCGCTGCTGGCCAATTGGCTGCTGATCAAGTGCTACGAGGTCGCCGAGGCGAGCGCGGTGCAGCCCTTTGCCTATCTGCAGATCGTCTTCGTCAGCATCGTCGGGCGTGCTCGTCTTCGACGAGGCGCTGCGGCCGAACGTGGTCGTCGGGGCCGCGATCGTCGTGGGCGCGGGTCTTGCAGCGCTGTGGCTGGCGCGCCGGCCCGCCGAGGCGAGGCCCGTCGAATGACCGAGCAGAACACACGCCTCGGCATCTGGCTGATGGTCGCCACGACCTTCGTCTTTGCCATGCAGGACGGCATCTCGCGCCATCTCGCGGGCGAATACAACGTGTTCATGGTGGTGATGATCCGCTACTGGTTCTTCGCGCTCTTCGTCATGGCGCTGGCTGCGCGCAAGCCGGGCGGCATCCGCGCCGCGATCCGCACCCGGTATCCGGTGCTTCAGGTCACGCGCGGCCTTCTGCTGGCGCTCGAGGTCTGCGTCATGGTGCTGGCCTTCGTGCTGCTGGGACTTGTCGACAGCCATGCGGTCTTCACCTGCTATCCGCTGCTGGTCGCGGCCCTGTCCGGCCCGATCCTGGGCGAAAAGGTCGGCTGGCGGCGCTGGACGGCCATCGGCATCGGCTTCGTCGGGCGTGCTGATCATCCTGCAGCCGGGGGTGCGCGGTCTTCTCGCCCGCGGCCCTGATCCCGCTGCTGTCGGCCTTCCTCTTTGCGCTCTACGGCCTGCTGACCCGCTACGTCTCGCGCGGCGATGCGGCCTCGGTCAGCTTCTTCTGGACGGGGGCGGTCGGCGCGCTGGCGATGACGCCCATCGGCCTGTGGAACTGGCAGCCGATGACCCTGCCCGACTGGGGCTGGATGGCGCTGCTCTGCTGCACCGCCTGCCTTCGCGCACTGGCTGCTGATCCGCGCCTACGAGGTGGCCGAGGCGAGCGCGGTGCAGCCCTTCGCCTATCTGCAACTGGTCTTCGCCTCGGCCATCGGCATCTTCCTGTTCGGCGAGACGCTGGAGCCGAACGTCGCCATCGGCGCGGCGGTGGTGGTCTGCGCCGGGCTGTTCACGCTGTGGCGGCAGCGGGTCAGGCGAAGGCCGCCACCTGACGGGTCCGCGCGCGCGTTAGCCCTTCAACTCGCCCGTCAGGTCCACCGGCCCCACCGCGCCCTTCAGCTTGGCGCGGTAGATCACGACCGATTCCGCCACGCGCATCACATAGGTGCGCGTCTCGGCGAAGGGGATCAGTCTCGACCCAGTCCACCACGTCGACATCCGCGCGGCGCGGGTCGCCGAACTGTTCGATCCAGTTGCGCGGCCGCCCCGGCCCGGCGTTGTAGCCCGAGGCGATCAGCGCGATGGAGGGGCCGAACTCCTCGACCAGTTCCTTCAGGTAGGCCGCACCAAGGGCCGCGTTATAGGCAGGGTCGGTCGTCAGCCGCGCGCGCTCGAAGGCTCGCCCGGTCTTGCGCGCCATCATCCTCGCGGTCTCCGGCATGACCTGCATCAGCCCGCGCGCCCCGGCCGAGCTGACGACGGCGGGGTCGAACTCGCTTTCCCGCCGCGCGATCGACAGGGCCAGCGCGCGGCTGACGGGCAGTCCGTCGGGGACCAGGTCGGTCACCGGGAAATAGGCACGCGGGATGATCACGCCCTGTTCGGCCGCCTCCTTGCCGATCAGCACGGCCAGATGCGGCTCGCCCCGCGCCAGCGCCATCTCGCCCAGCTGGGCAAGCTCGGTGGCGTCCAGCCCTTCGGCCAGATGCAGCAGGAACCGCTTCGCATTCGTCCGGTCGCCCGCCCGCAGCAACAGCACCGCCGCCTCGAACACGGACGACCGGGCGAAGGCCGCGCCCTTCCAGTCGGCCAGCGCCTCTTGCCCCAGGATCGCGGCCTTGAGCGGGACGCCCGCGCGTTCCGAGGCGAGCAGGCCGTAGTAGGCCGTCTGGAACTGGGCCGCGCGTTCATAGGCGGCCTGCGCCTCGGCAGGCCGTTCAGCGCCTCCAGCGCGCGGCCCTCCCAATAGGCGGCGCGCGACAGGCTGATCGGGGTGGCGACGGCAGCCCCAAGCGCGCGGAAGTGCGCCAGCGCCGCCTGCGCATCGCCCAGCCAGCGCAGGGCGACGAAACCCGCCACGAATTCGAGGTCGGCATAGTCCGCGCCCGCCCGCCAGGTGGTGCGAGGCCGCAACGCGGTAGGCCGTGCGCGGGTCGCCGTCGCGCAGCAAGCCGCCGCGCGAGCAGCGCCCGACGATCGGCCCAGTCCTCGGGCCGCCCCAGCGTCTCGGCGCTGTCGCTGGTCGCGACGATCAGTGTCGCCGCATCCTCGTAGCGGTCCTTGCGCATGCGCCAGACGAACCGCTCGTAGGCCAGTCCGGGGTCCGAGGCGAGCGCGGCCGGCACGGCCTTGAGCTTGCGCGTCGACGCCCGGCGCATCGTCGCGCAGCGCCATCCGCGCCTCGGCCAGCGCTGCGCCAGCCGTCGCTCGACCCGGGGCAGCATCCGCCGCGCCTCGACCGCCTCGCCTTCCCACAGCAGCCGGTCCAGCCGCCGTTCGTGCAGCGGGGCCAGCGCCGGACGGATAGGCCGCAAGGATCGTCTGCTTCCTGCTCGGTGGTGAAGGACAGCGCGATCCAGGCACGACGGCCTCGGCCTGCGGCGTCCTCGGTGCGGCCAAGCGCGGCATAGGCGCGGATCAGCGCGAACGACCCTTCGACCGTCTCCGGCTGACCCTGGGCGAACCAGGCCAGCACGCGGTCGGGGTCGGTCGAGCGGGCCACCGCCTCTTCGCCCTTGCGCGCGCAGCAGCGCCAGGCCCGGCCAGTCGGGACGGCGGGCAAGGAAATCCTCGTAGTCGCGTCAGCGTGCCGTCGCCCGCGCGCAGGCGGCTCCATTCGCACGATGTCCTGCGCGATCGGGCCTTCGGCGGCGGCGTCGCGCCCCGCCCAGTCCTCTGCGCGCGACATCGGCCAGCGCCGCGCGCAGCGCTGCCGCCTGATCGGCGTGCGCAGCGGCAGGGCACCAACGAGAAGGGCCAGCGCCACCGGGCGCAGCAGCGGGCGGAGGGTCAGGCGAAGCGGCGTCGACATGGCGCATCTTTTGCCCTGCCGACTCCCGCCGCCGCAACACACAATCACGCCAGGCAAGCTTCCGCGGCACGGGCAGCGCCAGTTGGCAAGCCCGCGCCTGCCCGATAGGAAGGCGCAGTTTGCAACCGGGGACGACTCAGCCGCCGACCCGCCCGCAAGGAGATGCGTGTCATGATCAAGGGGTCCATTCCTGCCCTGGTGACGCCGTTCAAGAACGGCGCGCTGGATCTCGACACGCTGAAGACAGCTGGTCGACTGGCAGATCGAGCAGGGCTCGACACGGCCTCGTGCCGGTGGGCACCACCGGCGAAAGCCCGACGCTGAGCCACGAGGAACACGAGACGGTGGTCGCCGAGGTGGTGAAGGCCGCGCGCGGGCCGCGTGCCGGTGATCGCCGGGGCGGGGTCGAACAACACCGCCGAAGGCGATCCGCCTGATCCGCCATGCCGAAGCGGTGGGCGCCGATGCGGCGCTGGTCGTGACGCCCTATTACAACAAGCCGACGCAGGCCGGGCTGATCGCGCATTACACCGCGCTGCACGACTGCTGCACGCTGCCGATCATCATCTACAACATCCCCGGCCGGTCGGTCGTCGACATGACGCCCGACACGATGGGCGCAGCTGGCGAAGCTGCCGCGCATCATCGGGGTCAAGGACGCCACCGGCAAGATCGAGCGTGTCAGCCAGCAGCGCGCCACCTGCGGGCGCGGACTTCATCCAGCTGTCGGGCGAGGATGCGACGGCGCTCGGCTTCAACGCGCATGGCGGGGTGGGCTGCATCAGCGTGACGGCGAACGTCGCGCCGCAAGCTTTGCGCCGAGTTCCAGGCGGCGACGCTGGCGGGCGACTATGCCACGGCGCTGGACTATCAGGACCGCCTGATGCCGCTGCACGAGGCGATCTTCTCGAACCGGGTCTTGCCGGGGCGAAGTATGGCCTGTCGCGGCTCGGCCTTTGCTCCGACGAGGTGCGCCTGCCGCTGGTCGGGCTGACCGAGGGCACGAAGGCCCGGATCGACGCCGCCATGCGCCACGCCGGGTTGCTGAACTGACGGGCGGATCGGACGAACCGACGCGACGGAGGGGCGACGCAAGCCGCCTGCGCGACGCAGCGTGGCACCATGACGCCCAACCTCCTTGGCAGCCTCTGGATGGTCGCCGCGATGGCGGGCTTCGCGGTCGAGGACATGTTCCTGAAATCGGTCGCGCAGGAACTTGCCGGTCGGGCAGATCCTGATGATCTTCGGCGGCGGCGGGATGGTCGGCTTCGCCATCCTCGCCGCGCGACGCGGCGAGGCGTATCCTGCATCCGGCGATCCTGACGCCGGTCCTGCTGATCCGCTGCATGTTCGAGGTGGCGGGGCGGCTGTTCTACACGCTGGCCATCGCCCTCACGCCGCTCTCCAGCGCCTCGGCCATCCTGCAGGCGACGCCGCTGGTCGTGGTGATGGGGGCGGCGCTGATCTTTGGCGAGAGGGTCGGCTGGCGGCGCTGGACGGCCATCGCGCGTCGGGTTCTGTCGGCGTGCTGATCATCCTGCGCCCGGGGGTCGAGGGGTTCACGGCGCTGTCGCTGCTGGCCGTGCTGGGGACGCTTGGCTTTGCCGGGCGTGACCTTGCGACCCGCGCCGCGCCGCCGGTGCTGTCGAACCTGCAACTGGGCATCTACGGCTTCGCGATGATGGTGCCGACCGGCGCGGTCCTGCTGGCCGTTTCGGGCGGCGCGGCCTGGCCCTCGGGTGTCGCCACGGCAGAGCTTGCGGCGGCGACGGTCGTGGGCGTCGCCGCCTATTTCTCGCTGACCGTCGCGATGCGGACGGGCGAGGTGTCGGTCGTGACGCCGTTCCGCTATACGCGCCTGATCTTCGCGCTGATCCTGGCCCTGCTGGTCTTCGACGAGCGGCCCGACGCGCTGACGCTTCTGGGCAGCGCGATCATCGTGGCAAGCGGCATCTACACCCTGCTGCGCTCACGCAGGCAGGCCCAGGCGAATCGCCCTGGGAACGCGGCGTCGGACAGCCACTGAAACGTACTTAACAAACTGAAAACGAAGAGTATTCCAGGAAACGCTCGCCAGCGTGCAGGACGATTGTCGTCCGGTCAGACCCGGTGCCTTTGCCGGGCCGCAAACGTGACCAAAAAATGGCGAAATTCCGGTGGTTCTTGGGCACATGGCCGGCACAGGCCTGATGACAGTCCAGAATGGAGAGCCCGATGTTCATGCAATCTGCCGCCCGCTTCGTTCCCGCCGAAACCGCCCGCCCCGCCGCGCCGCCCCGCAAGGGCCTTGTCGCGTCGACCCTGATCGAGACCGAGGCCGGCTGGCGGCCCGCAGGGGCCCTGCAACGGGGTGACCGGGTGCAGACCTTCGACGGCGGCCTGCGCGAGGTGATCGCGCTCGACCGCGACTGGCTTCTGACGCACGACGCCACGCTGATCCGCTTGCCGGGCGGCCTTCTGGGGGCGGCGGTCGTCACGCTGCTGCTGCCGGACCAGTCGCTGCTGATCGACACCTGGGATGCGCTGCCCGATGCGGTGGTTGCGCTGGTGCCCGCAATCGCCACGCTGGCGATCGGTGCCACGCTTGGCAAGCCCGCGGCCCCGGTCGAGGTCGTGACGCCTGTCTTCGCCGAGGAGGAGGTGATCCGCGCGCAGGGAGGGCTGCTGCTGCATTGCCCCGGCGCGCACGCCGACGACGCCTTCTACCCGCGCCTCGACGCCGCCCGGGCGTCCGCCATCCTGACGGAGAGCGCGACGGCCCGTCGCGCCTGACGCAAGGGCTGCGCCCTAGCCCGTCCGCCGCTTGCGCAGTTCCACCTGGTTCAGGCGGATCTGCCGCAGCGCCTCGATGAACAGCGCGCAGAGCAAGCCGAAGTTGACGAAGCCGTTCGCAGCCTCCATGCCCGCGAGGATCCGCCAGTCCTGGGGCAGGATGACATCCCCCAACCCCAGAGTGGTGAAGCAGACAATCGAGAAATAGACGGCCTCCTCCAGCGTAGCGAAGACACCAAGCGCGTGATAGGCCAGCGCCCAGATCCATACGCCCGACGTGATCACACCCAGCAGCCAGACCGACACCCCGGCGACCAGCAACACCAGCTTGGGACGGTGCGGTTCGCGAAGCAGCCAGCCATGGATGCGGGTGAAGATCACTTCCAGTATCATCGCGGCGACGGCAGCGAGGGTAATGTTCACGACCAGAAGCATCGAGCCCGTCATGATCTGCACCAGCATCCCGCGCCCTGCTCTCGTTGCGATCACCTGACGCGACGCTATCAGCCTGGCGCAGAGCCCGGCAACCCGGTGCGCTGGACTCTCGCAGGCACGTCGCCTATTTCGGGCGGATCATGGTCCCAAAATCCGATCCCAACTCCAAGCTGATCGCCGAGAACCGGCGGGCGCGCTTCGACTACTTCATCGAAAGCGATCTCGAGGCGGGCATCATGCTGCTTGGGTCCGAGGTGAAATCGCTGCGGCAGGGCGGGTCGAACATCGCCGAAAGCTATGCCAGCGTCGAAGGCGGCGAGCTGTGGCTGATCAACGGCTACATCGCGCCCTACCTGCAGGCCAAGACCTTCGGGCATGACGAACGGCGGCGGCGCAAGCTGCTGGTCAGCAAGAAGGAACTCAGCCGCCTGTGGAATGCGACCGCGCGCGAAGGCATGACCATCGTGCCCATGCAGATGTACTTCAACGACCGCGGCATCGTGAAGCTGAAGCTGGGCATCGCCAAGGGCAAGAAGCTGGCCGACAAGCGCGAGACCGAGGCCAAGCGCGACTGGGAGTCGCGAAAAGGCCCGGCTGATGAAGCAGAAAGCCGACAGAGCTGCTTTTCCGCTAGACATTTTTTGCCGATATTCCGGCATATATGGCATGTTGGCCCCGGACAGCGATGTCCGGGGCATCGAGCCGGCTGTCCGCGGGCATGAATCAGGCCAGAGGGAAACGGGTATGGGTATGGAACTGATCATTCAGATCGATCGCAGGGGCCGTCGGCGGAAACGCCGCCGGGCGGGCTTCTGAAGAACCAGAGCCTCGGCACGCTGGCAATTCGATCGCCGGTGCGGTCTGGCGGCGGCGCTTGGCGGGCAGATCGTGATGGGCATGCTCGGCGGCGCGCCGGAGCGGCGGCGATGCGGCGGCGGGCCTCGACATCGGCGCGATCATGTCCAGTCGGTCGCCTCGGCGGCATCGGCGGGTGCGATCGCTGACCGTGATCGTCGGCATGCATCAAGAAGGCAATGGCCAAGTAGCCTGACGGGACCGACAGCGCCGGGTGCGCGCCCCGCGCGCCCGGCACGCGACCTGAAGGCGTCTTGCCCAGCCTGCCCCTGCCCGCGCTATGGGTTGCAGGTGAACCCCGGGAGGCGGCACGCCATGGCCGCAGGACGATCCCAAGAACGCTCGTTTCGACCGACTGGCTTGAAACGCCATCTGAAGGACCCCGACCTGCGGGTGCTCGACGCGTCGTGGTATCTGCCGGATGCCGGCCGCGACCCGAAGGCCGAATACGAGGCCGCGCATATCCCCGGCGCACGCTTCTTCGACATCGACGAGATTTCCGACCAGCGGTCCGCCCTGCCGCACATGGCCCCGCCGCCCGAGAAGTTCATCAGCCGGATGCGCGCGATGGGGGTGGGCGACGGGCATCAGGTGGTGGTCTATGACGGCGCGGGCATCTTCTCGGCCCCCCGCGTCTGGTGGACCTTCCGCCTGATGGGCAAGACCGATGTCGCCGTGCTGGACGGCGGCTTTCCCGAAATGGCGGGCCGAGGGGCGCGCGATCGAGGACATGCCCCCCATCGTGCGCGACCGCCACATGACCGTCAGCGCCAGAACCATGCTGGTCAAGGACGTGACGCAGGTCGCCCATGCCGCGAAGCTGGGCGAGGCCGAGATCATCGACGCCCGCCCCGCCGCCCGCTTCCGGGGCGAGGCGCCGGAACCCCGCCCCGGCCTGCGGTCGGGGCATATTCCCGGCTCGAAGAACATGCCCTTCGCGACGCTTCTGAACCCCGACGGCACGATGAAGGACGCCGCCGCGCTGACGGCCGTGTTCGAGGCCGCCGGGGTGGACCTGACGAAGCCCGTCGATCACCACCTGCGGGTCGGGTGTGACGGCGGCGATCCTGAGCCTGGCGCTGGAACGGATCGGCCATCGCAACCATGCGCTCTACGACGGGTCCTGGGCCGAATGGGGCATGTACGACGACCTGAAGGTCGCGAAGGGATGAGCGCCGATGCTCGAGACGCTGAAGCCGCAGCCGCAGGACAAGATCCTGCAGCTGATCCAGATGTTCCGGGACGATCCGCGCGACGACAAGATCGACCTCGGCGTCGGCGTCTACAAGGACGCGACCGGCCTGACCCCGGTGATGCGCGCGGTGAAGGCGGCCGAGAAGAAGCTGTGGGAGGCAGAGACGACCAAGACCTACACCGGTCTTGCCGGCGAGCCTGCCTTCAATGCGGCGCTGGTCGCGCATGATCCTGGGCGACGGCGTTGCGCCGACCGGATCGCGGCGGTCGCCACGCCGGGCGGCACCGGCGCGATCCGGCAGGCGCTGGAACTGATCCGGATGGCCACGCCCGAGGCGACGGTCTGGCTGTCGGACCCGACCTGGCCGAACCATCCGTCGATCATCACGTATCTCGGCATGCCGATGGCCGAGTATCGCTATTTCGACGCCGGCGACGCGCGGCGTCGACTTCGACGGGCATGATGGCGGACCTGGCCGGGTGAAGCGCGGGCGATGTGGTGCTGCTGCACGGCTGCTGCCACAACCCGACCGGCGCGAACCTGACGCTGGCCGAGTGGGACCAGGTGATCGCCGCCTGCTGCAGCGCAAGGGCGCGATCCCGTTCATCGACCTCGCCTATCAGGGCTTCGGCGACGGGCTGGACGAGGATGCGGCGGCGACCCGCCTGATCGCGGCAGCGCTTCCCCGAGGTGCTGATCGCCGCCTCCTGCTCGAAGAACTTCGGCATCTACCGCGAGCGGACGGGGCTTCTGATCGCGCTGGCACGCCCGACCGCAACGCGGCACGGTGCAGGGCAACCTCACCTTCCTGAACCGGCAGAACTACTCGCTTCCCGCCCGACCATGGCGCGCGGCTGGTGACGATGATCCTTGAGGATCCGGCCCTGACGGCCGAGTGGAAGCAGGAACTGGAGGAGGTGCGTCAGAACATGCTGGGCCTGCGCGCAGTCGCTGGCGGACGAGCTGCGGCGCGCTCACCAATTCGGACCGCTTCGACTTCATCGCCCACCATCGCGGCATGTTCAGCCGGCTCGGCGCGACCGAGGCGCAGGTGGAGCGGCTGCGCGACGAGCATGGCATCTACATGGTCGGCGACAGCCGCATCAACATTGCCGGGCTGAACGCCACGACCGTGCCGGTCCTCGCCCGCGCCATCGCCGACATCGTCGCCTGAAGAGAAAGCGGCCCGGACGGGGGAGGACCGTCCGGGCCGTCGTGCTGCGCGTGGGAGAGCCGCGCATGGTCTCGGGCCGGGATTCCCCCCGGCCCGACCGTTCCGTCAGCTTGTGTAGGCGCGCTCGCCATGCTCGGCGAGGTCGAGGCCCTCGCGCTCGGCGTCTTCCTTGACGCGCAGGCCGATCAGTCATGTCGACCACCTTGTAGAGCGACGAAGGACACGATGCCCGACCAGACGATGGTGACCAGCACCGCCCTGGATCTGCACCATGACCTGCCCGCCCATCGTCAGCATCGCCATAGCCGATCCCGCCGCAGGCTGTCCGAATTCGACGATGCCGGTGCCGATGGCGCCGACGATCCCGCCGATGCCATGGATGCCGAAGACGTCGAGGCTGTCGTCATAGCCAAGCCTGTGCTTCACGACCGCCACGAAGAAGTAGCAGACCGACGCTGCGACGGCGCCCAGGACGATCGCGCCCACCGGCCCGGCAAAGCCCGCAGGCCGGGGTGACCGCGACGAGACCCGCCACCATGCCCGAGACCGCACCCAGCAGCGAGGCCTTGCCGCGCATGCATGCATGTCGATCACCACCCAGGCCAGGATCGCACCCGCCGTTGCGATGAAGGTGTTGATCATCGCCAGCGCCGCGCCGCCGTTCGCTTCGAGGTTGGAGCCGACGTTGAAGCCGAACCAGCCGACCCACAGCATCGAGGCGCCGACCATCGTCATCGTCATCGAGTGCGGCGCCATGTTGTCCTTGCCGTAGCCGACGCGCGGCCCGATGCACGATGCAGCCGACCAGGCGCCGCGATACCGGCGTTGATGTGCACGACGGTGCCGCCGGCAAAGTCGAGCGCGCCCCAGCCGAAAGATCAGGCCGTCCGCATCCCAGACCATGTGGGCGATCGGGAAGTAGACGAACGTCACCCACAGCAGCGATGAACAGCATCAGCGGCCGAGAACTTCACCCGCTCGGCAAAGGCGCCGATGATCAGCGCCGGCGGTGATGCAGGCGAAGGTCATCTGGAAGACGATGAAGAGGTATTCCGGAATGACGCAGCCCGCGCGTGAAGGTCGCGGCCATGCTGTCCAGCGTGACGCCGGACAGGAACAGCCTTGCCCAGGCCGCCCCAGTAGGCGCGAGGTGCGCGCCGCCGAAGGCGAGCGAGTAGCCGTAGACCACCCAGACCACGATCACCAGCGCGGCGATCACGGTGGTCTGCATCAGGACCGACAGCATGTTCTTGGTCCGCACGAGGCCGCCGTAGAACAGCGCAAGGCCCGGCATGGTCATGAACAGCACCAGCGACCGTCGAGATCATCATCCAGGCGACGTCGCCCTTGTCCATCACGGGGACGACCTCGGCCACCACCTCGGTCGCGGTCTCGGTCACTTCCGCCGTGGCTTCCTGCGCCCAGGCCGGCAGGCCGGCAACAGCGCCGACGCGGCGCGCAAGGCCCGCACGTTTTCCATATCGTCTTCATGTCGATTATCCCCTTCCCGCATGCTCATCACAGCGCGTCATCATTGGTCTCGCCGGTGCGGACCCGCACGGCGTGTTCGACGTCCAGCGACGAAAATCTTTCCGTCGCCGATCTTGTCGGTCTTGGCCGTGCTGCGGATCGTCTCGACGACCTGATCGGCCAGGCGTCGCTCACGACGATCTCGAGCCGGACCTTCGGCACGAAGTTCACCGCATATTCGGCGCCGCGATAGATTTCGGTGTGCCCGGACTGGATGCCGAAGCCCTTGATCTCGGTCACCATCATCCCGCGCACGCCGATGGCGGTCAGCGCTTCGCGGACCTCCTCGAGCTTGAACGGCTTGATTGCTGCAATGATGAGTTTCACGTCGTTCCCCTTCCGTCTGGCATCGGCCCCCAGGGCGGGGCCTCGCGGCGCACATGAAGGCGGCGGATGCGGCGGCAGCACAAGAAAGCGGCACGCGGCGCCGGCGTCAGATCGCCAGAATTGGTGCACAATTTTTGCACTTTTTAATCGGATATGCCTGAAATTTAATCGCCAGTTGGATGCGAATCGCTGTGCTGACGCGCTCCACATTCCCGCGCGGCGCGCGCTACACTTCGGCAAAAGCAGGCGCACGCAACGAACGGGCGGATGAGGCATGAGCGTGACGGATAACGGGCGGCCCCCCCTGGTCGCGGACAGGCGCTATGCGGCTCGCGCAGCAGGCGGGCGCCGCACGCGGGTCGGGCGGCGGCGGGCGCAAGCCGCCGCGCACGAAGCCGCCGGCAAGCCCGCGCCGCGCCGCAGGCCGCCGAGCCGCAATCCGATCATCGGCGTTCTTCGGCGGCATCCTGCGCTGGATCTGGCGCGTCGCTCTGGGGCGATCGGCTGGCGCGTGGCGGCCATCGGCGCGCTCGGTCGTCGGGTCGGCATCACGCTGTACTTCTACGCGCAGCTGCCGCCGGTCGCCGACCTGCTCGACGGACGCGCGCGCGGGTCGGTCACCCTGCTGGACCGCAACGGCGAGGTCTTCGCCTGGCGGGGCGAGACCTTCGGCGGGCAGATCGACGCGCAGACACGTCTCGCCCAACCTGCGCAACGCCGTCGTCGCGACCGAGGACAAGCGCTTCTACTGGCATTTCGGCATCAGCCCGCGCGGCATCGCCAGCGCCATCCGCATCAACCTGGCCGAAGGCCGCGGGCCGCTCGAAGGCAACGGCGGGTCGACCATCACCCAGCAGGTCGCCAAGCTTCTGTGCCTTGGCGTGCCCTACGACCCCAGCCAGTGGAAATCCGAGGCCGACTACGAGGCCGACTGCCGGCAGCGGCGGCATCTGGCGCAAGCTCAAGGAAATGCCCTTCGCCATGGCGATGGAGGCGAAGTATTCCAAGGAACGAGATCCTGACGATCTACCTCAACCGCGCCTATCTGGGCGCGGGCACGCGGGGCTTCGAGGCGGCAGCGCAGCGCTACTTCGGCAAGTCGCGCCAACGACGTCACCCCGGCCGAGGCGGCGATGCTGGCGGGCCTGCTGAAGGCCCCGTCCTACTTTCGCGCCGACCAACAACCTGGAGCGCTCGCAGCGACCGGGCGAACCGTGATCATCGGGCTGATGGAGGAGCAGGGCTACCTGACCGCCGCCGAGGCCGACGAGGCGCGCGGCCAATCCGGCGCAACTGTCCGAGGCGGCCGCAGACCCGGTCCGGCGGCTACTTTGCCGACTGGGTGATGGAGACGCGGCCCGGCCTTCCTGACCACGCGACACGACCGAGGACGTGATCATCCAGACCACGCTGGACCAGCGACCTCCAGAAGGCGGCCGAAGAGGCGCTGGCCTGATGTCTTCGCGACCAAGGTCAAGGACGGGTCGAAGGCGCAGGCCGCCATCGTGGTGATGTCGCGCGGATGGCGCGGTGCGCGCGATGGTCGGCGGGCGCAACATCCGAACGGCGGGCGACTTCAACCGCGCGACGCAGGCCCTGCGGCAGACCGGATCGACCTTCAAGCCCTTCGTCTATGCCGCCGCGCTCGACCTGGGCTATCAGCCCGCTGGACTATCGTCGAGGACAGCCCGCTGACGCATCAACATCCCCGGGTCGGGCGCCTGGTCGCCCGCAGAACTACGACAAGGAGTTCAAGGGCGTGATCACGCTGACCCAGGCGCTGGCCGAAAGCCGCAACATCCCCGCCGTGCGGGTGTCCGAGGCGGTGGGGCGCGATCTGGTGCGCGCAGGTCGCGACCGAGTTCGGCGCTGAAGCAGCGATCTGGCCGGCGGGCCCGGCGCTGGCGCTGGGCGTGTCGGAATCGACGCTGATCGACATGACGGGGGCCTATGCGGGCATCCTGAACGGCGGGTCGTCGGTGCAGCCCTATGGCCTGATCGACGCTGCAGCTGCAGGGCGACGACGACGCCGCTGATCGGCGCAGGAAGGCGGGCATCGGCGAGCGGGTGATCTCGGAACAGGCGGCGCAGGAGCTGACCTACATGATGACCGCAGGTGATCGAGACGCGGCACCGGCACGCGCGCGCGGCTGGACGACCGGCAGGTGGCGGGCAAGACCGGCACCACCCAGGCCGCGCGCGATGCCTGGTTCGTGGGCTTCTCGGCGGATTACGTGGCGGGCGTCTGGATGGGCTATGACGACAACACGCCCGCTGACCGGCGTGACCGGCGGCGGCCTGCCCGCCGAGATCTGGCACGAGGTGATGGTCCGGGTGCACGAAGGCATCCCGCCCGCGCCGCTGCCGATGTTCATCCCCGAACCGCGCATACCCCCGACAGCCGCCGCGAATACCAGCGCGGCACCGCGTCGCCCAGGCGCAACGGCGAACAGCGCCAGCCCGACATGGCCGAGAACATCCTGCGCGAGGTGCTGGGCGCCCTGCAGGGGAAGAACTGACGCGCGCAAAACGAAACAGGCGGCGGGGCATCCCCACCGCCCGCTTTCGGGTCCAGACGCGTCCTGTCAGACCGAGTTCAGCTGCGCGATCAGCCCGTCGATGTTGCCGCCCTGCGCGTCGAGCATCGAGCCGATCTCGGTCCGCTCGGTCGCCAGCAGGTTCACACCCTCGATGATGATGTTGAAGAACAGCGGCCGGCCCGACTTGTCGGAGACGTGCCAGCGCACGTCGAACGGGGCCTCGCCCTGCAGGAAGGCGGTCGAGATCACCTCGGTGTAGCTCTTGACCGGGCGGGCACCCTCGACCTCGATCTTGCCGCCGATGAACTCGCGGAAGCGCCGGCCGTACTTGCGCGAGATGTAGCCCTGATAGGCCTTGGTGAAGGCCCGCAACTGCGCCTGGCTCGCCCCGCGCCCCGCAGGCCCGAGGACCGAGCGCGCGATCACCGGCACGTCGGAATAGCTGCACGAACAGCGCCTCGAACTGCTGCAGCATGCGCGCTTCCGAGCCACCCGAGTTGATCACCCGGTTCACTTCGCCCACGACCTGGTCGATCAGGCCGCGCGCCTCGTCGACACTCAGGGCAAGCGCCATGCCGGGGCGGAACGCCACCGAGGCTGCGATCGCTCCCGGCCAGGCCGAGGCCCAGAACGTCGCGTCGTGTCAGATCATTCGCCATAGGGGTCCTCATACGGATCGACGAAGTCGCCTTCGCCCTCTGTCCTCTGTCCCAGTTCGAACCGGCGGCTTTGCAGGTAGAGCAGCCGGGTCTGTGCATAGCTGTCAGCGCTTTCGTAGAGCAGCGAGTCGATGGTCTTCGAATAGCGGTAACGCCGCCCCAGCCCCGCCGCGACCTGGATGCCGGTGGCATAGTTCGCCTCGGCTGTCGGAAGGATGTAGCGCATCGGATCATAGACGATATCGACGATGCTGCCCACCGTATCACGCACCGTTGATGGCCCCGCGATCGGCAGTTCGATGAAGGCCCCTTCGCCCACGCCCCAGACCGCCAGCGTCTCGCCGAAATCGGTGCGCGGGTCGGGAATGCCCATCGCCGTCGCCGGGTCGAGCAATCCGCCGACGCCGACGGTCGTGTTCACCGCGAATCGCACCGTGTTGACCAGCGCGTCGTCCAGGCGCAGTTGCAGCACGTTGTTCGCAAGGTTGCTCGGCTCGCCGAGGTTCAGCGCGAAGTTCTGTATGCCCTGGCGCACCGGTCCGGGCACGACCACGCCATAGGCATTCGCCGTCGGCCTGACCGCGCCGCGGTCGAGCGTCTTGTTGAAATTGTGGATGGCCCGGTTCGTCGGCTCCAGCGGGTCATAGATGCCCGAGGCGGGCTTGGGTCCGCAGGCCGCAAGAAGGCCAAGCCCGGCCACAAGAAGCACCGTCCTGAGGGCATAGGTCGGCCATGCCGGTTCGGTAAGGGTATTGCTGATCGGCATTATCCGGCTTTCTGGCAGCGTCGTCCCTGAGAATAGCGTCTTGCGGCCAGAGACAAGCCGTAACTTGCAGCATTCGGCAAGACCGCGCGCAACCGTGACCTCAGGACGACGCTTTGTGCCCCTTCCCGCCCGTCCGGCGCGCGCCGGGTTGCCGCCCGCGTGCCCCAGGGTTAGCGTCGCGCAACCGAGGGAGGGTTCCATGACCGCAATCGACCAACGCCTTGCCGAACTTGGCGTCACGCTGCCCGACGCCCCCGCGCCCGCCGCCAACTACGTGCCCTTCGTCATCACGGGCAATCTCGTGCATGTCTCGGGCCAGATCAGCCAGGATGCGGGCGGCCTGATCAAGGGACGGCTCGGGGCTGACCTGGATGTGGCCGCCGGCGCCGCCGCCGCACAACGCTGCGCGATCAGCCTGCTTGCGCAGCTGCGCAACGCGGTCGGGGGAGACTGGTCGCGCGTCGTGCGGGCGGTGAAGCTGACCGGGTTCGTCAACTCGACCCCCGACTTCACCGAGCAGCCGAAGGTCATCAACGGCGCATCCGATTTCCTCGTCGCCGTGCTGGGCGATGCCGGTCGTCATGCCCGTTCCGCCGTCTCGGCGGCGAGCCTTCCGCTGGGTGTAGCCGTCGAGATCGAAGGGATCTTCGAGATCCGTCCATGACCCAGCCGCGTCCCGTTGCCGCCTGCCTTCCTGACGCGCCCCATCGCCCACCGGGCGCTGCACGACCGGGCCCGGGGCCGCCCCGAGAATTCGCGCGCAGCGGTGCGGGCGGCGGTGGAGGCGGGTTACGGAATCGAGATCGACGTGCAGCTGTCCTCTGACGGCGTTGCCATGGTGTTTCATGACGAAGAGCTCGACCGGCTGACGGCCGAGACCGGCGCACTGAACGCACGCACGGCGGCAGAGCTTGCCGCGATTCGCCTGCGCGACAGCGACGAGGGCATCCCGACCCTGTCCGAGGTGCTGGCCCTCGTGGCCGGACGCGTCCCGCTGCTGATCGAGATCAAGGACCAGACCGGCACCATGTCGCTGACCGATGGACGGCTGGAGGCGGCGACGGTCGCAGCCCTGAAGGACTACGAGGGGCCGGTCGCCGTGATGTCGTTCAACCCCCATGCGGTGGCCGAGATGCAGCGCCTCGCCCCGGCGATCCCGCGCGGCCTGACCACCTCGGCCTATGACCCCGAGGATTGGGCACCGCTTGCCCCCGACATCTGCGACCGGCTGCGCGCCATCCCGGATTACGACCGGACCGGGGCCTCGTTCCTGTCGCACGAGGCGGCCGACCTCGGCCGGCCTCGCGTGGCCGAACTTGCCCGCGCAGGGGCGGCGATCCTCTGCTGGACGATCCGCTCGCCCGAGGCCGAGGCCGCGGCTCGGCGTGTGGCGCAGAACGTGACGTTCGAGGGCTACCTTCCGCCGCTCGTCTGACAGGACGTCAGACGGTCACGAAGCCACCCGTCGCCGGGTCGTACTGCTCCAGCCCGCCCGCGCCGGTATCGGTCCACAGCCCGTGCAGGGTCAGCCGCTCTTCGTCCAGCGCCTGCCGCACGAAGGGGAAGGTGACCAGGTTTTCAAGGCTGATCAGCACCGCCTCTTTCTCCATCGCCCGCACGCGCGCCGCCGCCTCGACGCCCGCCGTGCGGTCGAAACCGGGGCGCAGGATATCCATCCAGCGACCGACGAAGCTCGACGCCGCCTCCAGCTCGGGTGCCTGTCCCAGGCACATGTCGTGGCAGCCCTTGACCCCGCCGCAGTTGGAATGGCCCAGCACCACGATATGCGCGACCCGCAGCGCGGTGACGGCATATTCCACCGCCGCCGAGGTGCCGTGATACTGCCCGTCCGGATTGAACGGCGGCACGAGGTTGGCCACGTTGCGATGAATGAAGAACTCGCCCTCGTCCGCGCCGAAGATCGAGGTCACATGCACCCGGCTGTCGCAGCAGGAGATGACCATCGCGCGGGGCATCTGCCCGGCCTCGGCCAGCCTGCGATACCAGGCCTTGTTGTCCTGATAGGTGGTGGCCCGCCAGCCATGGAACCGCTGGATCAGATAGGCGGGAAGCGGTCGCGCAAGATCCATGCTGCATCCTTCCGGGGTCGTCACCGGCCTTGGTAGGCGGCGGGTCCGGAAAATTCGAGCGGTTTCTTCCCACAAGCGCAACCTTTTCTTCAGCAGGCAAGGCGAATGATGGCTGCGGGGTGCTGAGGGAAGGTGTCGGGTGAAATGACAGGCAATGTGACGGCCTTGCGGCCGAAAGAGCGCGTCCGGCTGGACGCGGAACCGATCGCGGCGATCTATCGCGATCTGGGAACCACGGCAGCAGAACAGGTGGTGACGCGCGCCCTGAGCGAGGTCGCCCTGACGCTGGCGGGTCTCGCCGAACAGGTGCGCGAACGCGACGTGTCGGACCTGCACCGCCAGTTGCGCCGGTTGCAGCGCATGGCGGATCATCTGGGCATGGTCAGCCTCGGCCTGGTCGCGGCCGAATTGCGGCTTGTGCTTCGACAACGGCGATTCCACGGCCTTCGCCGCCGTCTGGGCGCGGCTGATGCGGATCGCCGAACGCTCGCTCGCCACCGACAAGGATCTGCTCGACCGCCGCCTCTAGGCCATGGTCGGGGCTTGCGGGCGGATGGGGAAACGTCTAGGCTTCGGCGCAACCGCAACTGCGCCGGATCATCCCCATGTCGCCCCGCTTTGCCGCGCCCGATCTGTCCCTCGCTGCCGCTTCACGTCGTTCCGAAGGATGGCCTGGCGGACTGGCTCGCTGCGCAGCCCGAGGCGACACGGCTCTGGCTGGGCGGCGCGGGGTTCAGCGGCGGCTCTGGGCGAGACGCTGCTGCTGCCCGGGCGAGGGTGGCGTCGCAGGGGCGGTCTTCGGCTATGGCACGGCGGAGCCGCGCGCGCGGGGGCGGTTTCCCGCTGGCCCGCGCCGCGACGGCGCTTCCTGCGGGCGACCTGGCATCTGGACGGCCGACCTGCCCCCGGACGAGCGCGACGAGGCGGCCCTGGGCTGGCTGCTGGCGCAGTATCGCTTCGACCGCTACAAGCCCGCGAAGACCGCAGGTCGCCCGGCTGAAGGCCCCTGCGGGCTGCGATGCCGCGCGGATCGAGGCGATCGCGGCGGGCGAGTTCCTGACCCGCGACCTGATCAACACCCCCGCCTCCGACCTTGGCCCGCAGGAGCTGGAAGAGGCGTTCGTGGCGCTGGCACAACGCCACGGCGCCTCGCCACGCGGTGATCCGGGGCGACGACCTGCTTGACCCAGAACTTCCCGATGATCCACGCCGTGGGCCGCGCCTCGGATCGCGCGCCGCGCCTGCTGGACCTGCGCTGGGGCGAGCGAGGGGCCGACGCTGACGCTGGTGGGCAAGGGCGTCTGCTTCGACACCGGCGGGCTGGACCTGAAGCCCTCGGCGGGCATGCACCTGATGAAGAAGGACATGGGCGGGGCCGCCACGGTCATGGGCCTGGCGCAGATGATCATGACGCTGGGCCTGCCGCTGCGGCTGCGCGTGCTGGTGCCCGCGGTGGAGAACTCGGTCTCGGGCCGGGCGATGCGCCCACGCGACATCCTGACGCGCGCAACGGCCTGACGGTCGAGGTCAACAACACCGATGCCGAGGGTCGGCTGATCCTGGGCGACACGCTGGCCTATGCGCAGGAAGAAACGCCCGACCTCCTGGTCTCGATGGCGACGCTCACCGGCGCCGCGCGCGTGGCCGTCGGCCCCGACCTTGCGCCCTATCTACACCGACGATCGCCGGCGTGGCCTCGGCGCTGGAGGCGGGCGCGGCGGCGGCGCGCGACCCGGTCTGGCGGATGCCGTTCTGGACGCCCTACGAGCCGCTGATCGAGCCCGGCATCGCCGATCTCGACAATGCGCCCTCGGGCGGCATGGCGGGGTCGATCACGGCGGCGCTGTTCCTGCGCCGCTTTGTCGGGACAGGCGCGCTACCTGCATTTCGACATCTATGGCCACCAGCCCGACCGATGCGCCGGGACGCCCGAAGGGCGGCGTCGGCCAGGGCGCGCGCGCGGTGCTGCAGGCGCTGCCGCAGATGCTTGGGATCTGAGCGATGGACCGCCGCCTGACCCCGGCCAACGACCGCGCCGCGCTCGACGTCCTGCGCGGCACGGTCGCACGCGCCGCGCTATGTCGCGGGCGAGGCGGCGCAGCGTCGCCGTCCCGCTGACCGACCTCTGCGCGCAGCCCCGGCGGGCCGCGCGACCGCCAGCTGCTGCTGGGCGATGCGGTGACCGGTGATCGACCGGCACGAGGGCTGGGCCTTCCTGCAGTCCGGCCAAGGACGGCTATTGCGGCTATGTCGCCCGAGACCGCCCTCGGCCCCGCGCGCCGCCCGACCCACCGGGTCGCCGCCCCCGCCACGCATCTCTACCCCGAGCCCCGCGTGCAGGCGCGCGAGATCGCGCGCCTCAGCTTCGGCGCGCGCGCTGACGGTCACGGGCGAGACCGGCCGCTTTGCCGAAACGCCCGACGGCTTCGTTCCGCTGGTCCACCTCGCGCCCGCGGACAGCCTGATGCCCGATCCGGTCGCGGTCGCCGCGCTGTTCCTCGGCACGCCCTATCTCTGGGGCGGCAACAGCCGCGACGGGATCGACTGTTCCGGGCTGGTGCAGGCGGCGCTGCTCGCCTGCGGCATCGCCTGCCCCGGCGACAGCGACCTTCAGGCGAAGGCGGTCGGGCACCGAGCTTGCGCCCGACGCCCCGCTGCAGGCGCGGCGATCTGATCTTCTGGAAAGGCCATGTCGCGATGGTGGCGGACGACGCACGCCTGATCCACGCAAACGGTCACATCATGGCGACCGGCTATGAACCCATCGCCGCGGCCATCGCGCGGATCGCGGCGGACGGGATGCCCGTGCTGACCCGCCGCCGCCCGTGACGCCGCGTTGCGCGTGACGAACCGCGCCCGCCCCGCCATGCTCGCGCCGTATGGGCAGGAGGGCCTTGCGATGACGCTCTATCCGCATCTTCTGGCACCGCTCGACCTCGGGCACGTCACGCTGCCGAACCGGGTGCTGATGGGGTCGATGCACACCGGGCTGGAAGAAACCGGCGACTGGAACCGGGTCGCCGAATTCTACGCCGACCCGGGCGCGGGGCGGCGTCGCGCTGATGGTCACGGGCGGCATGGCCCCGAACCGCGAGGGCGGCGTGTTTCCCGGCGCGGCGGGCCTTTACACCGCCGCCGACATCGCCAACCACCGCATCGTGACCGACCGCGTCCATGACGCGGGCGGGCGCATCGCCATGCAGATCCTGCATGCCGGGCGCTACGCCTATGGCACGGACTGCGTCGCGCCCTCGGCGATCAAGTCGCCGATCTCGCCCTTTCCGCCGCGCGAACTGGACGAGGCGGGCATCGAAAAGCAGATCGCCGACATCGTCACCGCCGCCGCCCGCGCGCAGCGAGGCGGGCTATGACGGGGTCGAGGTGATGGGGTCCGAGGGCTATTTCCTGAACCAGTTCCTCGTCACCCACACCAACCGCCGCACCGACCGCTGGGGCGGCAGCTACGAAAACCGGATGCGCCTGCCGGTCGAGGTGGTCGCGCCGCGTCCGCGCCGCCGTCGGGCCGGATTTCATCCTGATCTACCGCCTGTCGCTGATCGACCTCGTGCCCGACGGATCGACCTGGGACGAGGTGGTGACGCTGGCGAAGGCGGTCGAGGCGGCAGGCGCCATCGCTGATCAACACCGGCATCGGCTGGCACGAGGCGCGGGTGCCGACCATCGCCACCTCGGTGCCCCGCGCGGCCTTTGCCTGGCTGACCGCGCGGCTGCGGCCCGAGGTGTCGATCCCCGTCATCACCTCGAACCGGATCAACACGCCCGAGGTGGCCGAAGACCTGCTGGCGCGAGGGCGTGGCCGACATGGTCTCGATGGCCCGCCCCTTCCTCGCCGACCCCGATTTCGTCGCCAAGGCCGCCGCGGGCCGGGCGGCCGAGATCGCGCCCTGCATCGCCTGCAACCAGGCCTGCCTCGACCATACCTTCTCGGGCAGCTGACCTCCTGCCTCGTCAATCCGCGCGCCTGCCACGAGACGGAACTGACCTATCCCCCGACCGACAGCCCGAAGCCGTCGCCGTCGTCGGGGCCGGCCCGGCGGGCCTGATGTGCGCCATCGTGGCTGCGCGAGCGCGGCCATCAGGTGACGCTGTTCGAGGCGTCGGGCGAGCTTGGCGGTCAGCTGAACCTCGCCAGGCAGGTGCCGGGCAAGGAAGAATTCCACGGTCTTGTCCACTGGTTCGCGACGATGGCTGCGCACCGAGCGGGGTCGACGTGCGCCTCGAACACCGAGGCGACCGTCGACGATCTTGCGCGACTTCGACGAGATCGTGATCGCCACCGGCGTCCTCCCGCGCGACCCCGGCATTCCGGGCGCAAGACGGGCGCGCAACGTCCTGGGCTATGTCGACGTGCTGCAGGGCGCCCCGGTCGGCCCCCGCGTGGCCATCGTCGGCGCGGGCGGCATCGGCTTCGACGTGGCCGAGTATCTTGTGCATCGACGGCGAAAGCCCCACCGAGAACCCCGACCTCTGGCGGCAGGAATGGGGCGTCGGCGACCCGCTCGACACGCCGGGCGGCCTGGCGACCGACGGACCGCAACCCGCACCGCCGGCCCGTGACGTGGTCCTTCTGCAGCGCAAGCCCGAGAAGCCGGGCCGTCGCCTGGGCAAGACGACCGGGTGGATTCACCGCGCCAGCCTTGCAGATCGAAGGGTGTCCGGATGCATGGGCGGCGTCACCTATCAGCGCATCACGCCGGACGGGCTGGAGGTCACGACGGGAACCGGAACGCAAAACCCAGAGTTGATCGCCGTGGATACCGTGGTGCTCTGCGCCGGACAGGTTCCGCACCGCGCGCTGGCGGATGCCCTGAACGGCAGCGGGCCTGAAACATCACGTAATCGGCGGGGCTGACGTGGCGGCCGAACTGGATGCCAAGCGCGCGATCGACCAGGGCGCGCCGCGTGGCTTCGTCAACTGCTGACGCGAAGCGCGATCCGTCTGCCATGATCGGTCCCTCACAATACCCCGAACCTGACCTTACCGCACCGCAATATTGCCCGAATTCGAAACCAATACGGTCCGAGCAACCCGCACAGTCTGCTAGGGGACGACAATGGACCGACTGACCGAAATGGAAGCCTTTGCCACGGTCGTGGACCAGGGCGGCTTCACGGACGCGGCCAAGAAGATGGGGATCTCGAAATCCGCCGTCTCGAAACACGTCTCCGCGCTGGAAGCGCGCCTTGGCGCACGCCTTCTGAACCGGACCACGCGCCGGGTCAGCCCGACCGAGATCGGCCTTGCCTACTACGACCGCGCCCGCCGCGTCCTGAACGACGCGGGCGAGGCGGATGCGCTGGTGACCATCGATGCAATCGGCGCCGTCGGGCCTGCTTGCGGATCTCGGTCGCGACCGATTTCGGGGTGAACCTGCTGTCGCCGATCCTGGGGGATTTCCTGCTGGAATACCCCGACATCACCGTGAACATGGTGCTGAACAACCGCTATGTCGAACTGATCTCCGAAGGCTTCGACATGGCGATCCGCGTGGGCGAGCTGGAGGACAGCAGCCTGCGCGCCCGCAAGCTGACCGAGACGACCAAGCGGATGATCGGCGCGCCGTCCTACTTCCAGAAGTTCGGCCGCCCGCATGAAGATCGACGACCTGAACGAGCACAAGCTGCTGCACTATTCCAACCAGGCCAACGGCAACGTCTGGAAGGTGATCGCCCCCTCGGGCGAAAAGCGCCAGGTCCGCACGGCCGGCTGGCTGACGGTGAACGACGGCCAGTCGCTGCTGAACGCGGCGATCTCGGGCCTTGGCATCGCCTACCTGCCCAGCTTCCTCTTTGCCGACGCCATGCGGCAGGGGCTGGTGGAAGAGGCGATCCCCGGCCTGCCGGTCGAGGTGCTGGGCATCTACGCGGTCTACCCGCCGGGCCGCTTCACCCAGCCCAAGGTCCGCGCCTTCATCGACTTCCTCGCCCGGCGCTACATGGACAAGGGTCCCGACAACTGGTGACGCTAGGGTCCGTGCCAACGTCTGACGACCTCATGGGGTCGAGGTGATCACCACCTCGACCCTTCGGTTTCTGGCGCGCCCCTCGTCGGTCAGGTTGCTGGCGCGCGGTGCAAGATAGCCCACACCCTCGGCCGTGACCTGTTCGCCGTCGGCACGCCGTAGATCCGGATCAGCCGATCCCGCACCGACGCCGCGCGGGCGGTCGACAGTGCGATGTTGGCGGCAAGGTTGCCCGACGCATCGGTATGTCCGACCAGCGCGAAGGTGCCGTCCGGATTGGCCTTCAGTAGGCGGCCAGTGCGGCAAGCGACGCAAAGTCGCCCTCGCCCAGCACGCGCCGACCCGCTGGCGAAGATCAGATCGTCCAGCGACGCGGCGCCGGTCGTGTCCAGTAGCGCGGCAACGGTTCCCGCGCACGGGCGGCACGGGGGTCAGCGGGCTCCGGGTCCGCCGATGTGGGCGCGGTCAGGGTCGCGGTATCCGCCGCGCCGCCGATGCGTCACCATCTGCACGAAGCCCGTCTGCGACGACCGGCTGACCAGCAGGCTGACCGCCTCGGGGCCGTCGCGCCCGTCCCGCTCGGCCGCGAGGAAGCGGAAATCGCCCAGGTCCACATGCATGTCGGGTTCGTCCAGCACCTCGATGCGCGAAGCGGAAATCGAACCCCCCGCAGATCTCGCGTCTCGCACTCCCAGAGAATCCGATAGCCTGCGGCCACCAGTTGCTCCCGCAGCGGAGCCAGCAGTTGCAGCGTGCTCAGCCCGCCATCCTGCACCCGCCAGGCCGCATCGCTGCGCGGGCCCTCGATCAGCCGTGTGGGAACGGCACCGCCAGCACCAGGGCCCGAGCGGCAGCTTGTAGCTGGCCAGCGGGACGGACCGCGTGACTGTTGCCGTCGCCGGGCCGGGGAAGGTCCAGCGTCAGGGCCTGCGCGGCCTGGCCAGGCAGTGCCAGGTCGACACAGCAGAACGACTGGCGACAGCACGCACCGCGCAGTCTCATGACGATGCCCCCCATGCGGTAATGATACTGTCCCACGACGTGCATCCCGAGCGACTCGTAGAGCGCGCGCGCCGGGGCGTTTCGCGGCGGTCACAGCCAGCGCCAGCCGCGCCGCACCCTGCGTCGCCTGCCCAGAACGCGGCCGCAGCGCAGCAGCGTTCCGCGCCGCCCCCTGCCGCCGATGTGCTTCGGGCACCTCCAGCGCGTGCAGCATCGCCGTATCGCCGTGGACCGCGACGAAGGCCGCGCCCGAGGGCCGGTCCCGCATCCGCGCCAGGATCGCGACATGCGGGCCTGCAACGCGCGTCCATCACGGCCTGCCGGGCCGGGCCGATACCCGCCTCGGCCCAGATCGTGCGGACAATTGCCAGCGGCGGCCAATGCGGGAAGGCCGCCATCGGGTCGGGGACAGGCGCGAAAGCGGCGACCGGTGCGGCGTAGAACACTGTCGGATCCTCGACCCGATAGCCCCGCTGCGCCAGCGCCTCGTCCAGCGCGATCTTCGCCCGCGCGGATCATGAACAGCGGCGGCTGCCCGAGGGCGCGCATCGCCTCTTCCGCCTGCGGCAAGGTCGGCCTCGGCCCAGCTCCGTTCGCGCCGTTGCCGCCGACACGCGCTTGCCGCCGCCCCGGCCCGTCGCGAATCGTCCAGGGCCCCGCCTCGCAACACGCGCGCCGGGGGCCAGGTCGCGTCCAGCACCGCATGAAGGTCGCCGCTCACCCGGCCGTCTCGGGGAAGAGCGCGGCAAGCCGGGTCATCGCCTCGGCCACCGCGCGCGGCATCGGTGCCCCGGATCACCAGGTTCGTGCCATGCGCGCCGTTCTGGATGAAGGGATAGCTGCCCATGCTCAGATCGCGGATATTCCGCCGCCAGCGCACCGAAGGCACCCGCAATCTCGCCCTCGCCCCGGTTCACGCGCAGCGACTGCGACAGCAGCGGGTCGCCGCCCGTGATCGTCGGCAGCACCGAGGCGACCATCGCCTCGAAGATCTTCGGAACGCCCGCCATCACATGCACATTGCCCGATGCGTGAACCCCGGCGCGGTCGACACCGGATTGTCGATCAGCGCGCGCGCCGTCCGGGATGCGCGCCATCCGCAGCCGCGCCTCGTTGAACTCCAGCCCCGAGCGCGTCGTAATGCGCGGCGAGCAGCGCCCGCGCGTCCTCGCGCACGCCGATCGCCACCCCGAAGGCATCCGCGATGGCATCGGCGGTGATGTCGTCATGCGTCGGGCCGATCCCGCCGCTGGTGAAGACATGGTCGTAAGACGCCCGCAGCGCGTTGACCGCCGCCACGATGGCCGCATGATCGTCCGCCACCACCCGCACCTCGACCAGCCGCACGCCGTGGCGCGTCAGTTCGCCTGCCAGGAAGTGCATGTTGCTGTCGCGCGTGCGGCCCGACAGGATCTCGTCGCCGATCACCAGCATCGCGGCGGTGGGGTTGGTCATGCGCTGCTCCTTGCCGTTCAACTGCGGTATAGGCCGCGGCGAAGCCGGGTTTCAAACCCGCTCGCGCGTCCGGCGGCCCTCTGGCCAAGGCGTCCGCGCTTCACTATCTAGGGGGCGGAGGCAAGGAACATGGCTTTGGACGAGACGCGCGGCCGCATCACCCGGGATGGCATCCGGATCTACGAGGACGCCGATTTCGCGGGCATGGCGCGTGCCGGACGCGTCGCGGCCGAAATCCTCGACGCGTCGCGGCCGCTCGTCCGGCCCGGCGTGACCACGGGCGAGATCGACGCCTTCATCACCGCCGAGATCGCGCGGCACGGCGTGACCTCGGCCACGGTCGGCTACAAGGGCTATCAGCACGCCTCGTGCATCAGCGTGAACCATGTCGTCTGCCACGGCATCCCCGGCAGCAAGGTTCCCGGGCGCGGCAATGACGTGCTGCTGGACGGCGACATCCTGAACATCGACGTGACCGTCATCGTGGACGGCTGGTTCGGCGAACTCGAGCCGGATGTATGCCGCCGGACGGCTGAAGAAATACGCCGAGCGGCTGATCCAGGTGACGCATGACGCCCTGATGAAGGGGATCGAGACGGTCCGGCCCGGCAAGACCTTCGGCGACATCGGCCATGCGATCCAGGCCTATGTCGAGGCCAACCGGATGAGCGTCGTGCGCGACTTCTGCGGCCACGGCCTGGGCCGCGTCTTCCACGCGCCGCCGAACGTGCTGCACTACGGCCGTCCCGGCACGGGCGCGGTGCTGGAAGAAGGCATGTTCTTCACCATCGAGCCGATGGTGAACCTCGGCCGCCCCGAGACGCGCGTTCTGGCCGACGACTGGACGGCGATCACCCGCGACAAGACGCTGTCGGCCCAGTTCGAGCATTCGGTCGGCGTCACCGCGACCGGGTGCGAGATCTTCACCGCCTCGCCTGCCGGACTGTTCCATCCCGACCTGGGGCGCCGCTGCGTGACGCCTGCCCGTTGGGCGGTTCTGCTGCTGGCGCTGCTCGGATGCCTCGTGTCGGTCTGGCGTCTGGAACAGGCCCGCGCGGGGATCGAGATTGTGGCGCTCGATGTGGGCACGACACCCGCGACCGTCTACCGGCTGCCCGATGCGGGGCCGGCCCCCGTCGTCGTCATCGCCCATGGGTTTGCCGGATCGCACCAGTTGATGGAGGGCTTCGCGCTGACCCTGGCGCGCGCGGGCTACATCGCGGTCAGCTATGACCTCGAGGGGCACGGGCGCAACCCGGTGCCGATGTCAGGCGATGTGACGAAGATTGGCGGCACGACGCAGATCCTGATGGACGAACTCGCCCGCGTCGCCGATGCCGCGCTGGCGCTGCCTGGCTGCGGATGGCCGGCTGGCTCTGATCGGCCATTCCATGGCCTCGGACATCGTGGTGCGGCAGGCGGTGCGCGACCCGCGCGCCGGCGCGACCGTCGCCGTCTCGATGTTTTCGCGCGCCGTCACGCCGAGCGAGCCGCGCAACCTGCTGGTCGTGGCGGGCGCCTGGGAGGGGATGCTCGCCGCCGAGGCCGCCAAGCGCCCTGCGCCAGTCAGACCCGCAGGCCCAGCTTGGCCAGACCACCGGGGACCCCGCCGCCGGAACCGGCCGCCGCGCCGTGCTCGCCCCGTCGGTCGAGCATGTCGGCGTGCTCTACAGTGCGACGACGCTGCGCGAGACGCGCGACTGGCTCGATGCCAGCTTCGGGCGCGAGAGCGACGGCGCGGTTCCGATGCGCGGCGGATGGATCGCGCTTCTGCTGGTCTCGGTCGCGGCACTCGGCTGGCCGCTGGCGGGCCTCTTGCGCCGGTTCCGGGCGGCGGAACCGCCTGCGCATCTGCCGACGCCGACGGTTCCTCGCGGCGCTGCTCGTCCCGGCCCTCGCCGCGCCGCTTGTCCTGCAGCCTGTTCGACACGCGCTTCCTGCCGGTGCTGGTGGCAGACTACCTCGCGCTGCACTTCGCCCTTTACGGCGCGCTGGTCCTCGCCCTCGCCGCCGCGCTCGGCGCGCGACCGACCGTTTCGCGCCCCATGCTGACGATTGCGCTTGGCCTTGCGGTCGCCGCCTTCGGCATCCTCGTCTTCGGCAGCGGCGCTTGACCGTTACGTGGCGTCCTTCTGGCCGGTGGCCGGGCGCGTACCGGTGGTCCTCGCCATGGCCCTGGGCGCGATCCCGTTCATGCTCGCGGACGCGACCTTGACCGAGGCGGGGCGCGCGCCGCTCTGGCGCACGCTTGCCGTGCGCGGCACGGCACTCGCCTCGCTCGGCCTCGCCGTCGCGCTCGATTTCGAACGGCTGTTCTTCCTGATCATCATCCTGCCCGTGATCCTGTTGTTCTTCCTGCTGTTCGGCACGGCCGGTGGCTGGGTCGGGCGGGCGACCTGGCGACCCGGCGTCGCGGGGATCGGCCTGGGACTCTTCCTCGGCTGGGCGCTTGGCGTGACCTTCCCGATGTTCGCGGCCTGAAGCCTCTGTCAGAGGCCCAGCAGGCCGGGCAGGTCCGGCATGCGATGAAAGAGAACGGCCCCTTCGGCCAGCAGCGCCTCGCCCGTCGTCGTGCGGCGCATAGCCAAAGCAGCGCATCCCGGCCGCACGCGCCGCCCGCGCCCCGGTCGGGCTGTCCTCGATCACCACGCATTCGCCCGGCAGCAGCCCAAGCGCACGCGCGGCATGCAGGTAAAGGTCCGGGGCCGGTTTCGGCGCGCCCAGGCTCTGGCCCGAGAACAGCCGCCCCTTGAAGCGCGCCGAGCAGACCCGGATGCTGGCCCGAGCGTGACCTGCATCTTGCGATCCGACCCGTTGGACCCAACCGCATAGGGCACGCCAGCGTCATCGAGCGCATCCAGCACCGCGTCAATCCCGGCGATCAGCGGCGTCCCCTCGGCCAGCCGCGCATAGAGCCGCTCGTAGAACTCAGCCACCCAGTCGTCGGGCAGGGCCGCGCCCAGGAGGCGCGCCTTCGCGTGGACCCCGGCGATGGTGCCGCCAAGGAAGATCCGCTCCATCTCCTCGCGCGGCAGGTCGCAGCCCGTGGGCCGCAAGGTCGTCGGCCAGCAGGTCGAACGACGCGGGCTCGCTGTCCACCAGCACGCCGTCGCAATCGAAGATCACCCCGCTCGGCCTCATCCGTCCGCTCTCAGCAGCGTCACCACCGTGTCGCCATAGCGGCGCTGGTCCAGCATCGCCAGCCCTTCCGGCACCGCGGGTGCCACGTTTTCCTCCCACACCACCATCGCCCCCGGCGCGATCCAGCCGCCGTCCCGCGCCGAGGCCAGCGCGGCCTCGCCCAGTCCCTTGCCGTAGGGCGGGTCGAGGAACACCAGCCCGAAGCCCGGCCCGCGGTTCGGCCCCAGCCGCGTCGCGTCGCGGCGGTAGAGGTCGGTCACGCCCATCGCCTGCATCTTCTCGATGTTCGCCCGGATCAAGCGCCCGCGCCGCCGCACCGTCATCGACGAAGGTCACCCGAGCCGCACCCCGGCTCAGCGCCTCCAGCCCAAGCGCGCCGGTCCCGGCGAACAGGTCCAGCACGCGCGCGCCCGTCACCGGGTCGCCATGCCCGCCGTTGACCAGCAGGTTGAAGATCGCCTCGCGCACCCGGTCCGAGGTGGGGCGCAGATGGGCGGCGGCATCGCCCGCGCCCACCTCGGCCAGCTTCAAGCCCCGCCGCGCGCCGCCGATGATCCGCATTACTTGAGCAGCGCCTTCAGGTTGGTCTCGGGGTCGCGCAGCGCCTCTGGGTCGGGCGAGCGCCCCATCTCGATCAGCCGCTTGCCCACCATGTAGGCGCGCGGGTCGTTCATCGCGTCCACCGCCAGCAGACGGTCGCCCCGGAAGTACCAGAACGAGACCGCATCGCCCTCCGGCCCCCGTGTGACGATGTGGTCGTAGCCGGTGTTCAGCCCCGCGATCTGCAGCTTGCAGTCGTACTGATCCGACCAGAACCACGGCATCGGCACATAGTCCTGCCCCGCGCCCAGGATGTTGTCGGCCACCAGCTTCGGCCTGGTCGATGGCGTTCTGCACGCTTTCCAGCCGCAGCCGCCCGCCCTGCCAGGGAAAGCTCGCGCAATCGCCCGCAGCCCAGATATGCGGGTCCGAGGTGCGGCCCTGCGCATCGGTGCGGATGCCGTTCTCGATCTCCAGCCCCGCCGCCTCGGCCAGCGCGGTGGCAGGCATGATCCCGACCCCCACGATCACGAAATCGGCCGGCAATCTCGCGCCCGTCCGACAGCCGCGCCGCCACGACACGGCCCTCACGCCCACCAGCCGGTCCAGCCCCGTCCCCTCGAGGATCGTCACGCCGTGGCTCTGGTGCAGCGCGCGGAAGTAGTCCGAGGTTTCGGGCGCCGCGACCCGTTGCAGGATGCGCGGGGCCATCTCGACCACGGTCACGTCCAGGCCCAGCTTTGCTGCGACCGCCGCCGCCTCCAGCCCGATATAGCCGCCACCGACGATCACCACGCGCCGCCCGGCCACGAACTCGGCCGCGCTCGGCATCGACATCGGCCAGCGTGCGCACGGTGTAGACACCGGCCAGATCGCCACCGATGGCCGCGGGCAGGCGGCGCGGCACCGATCCGGTGGTCAGCACCAGATCGTCATAGGCGATGCACCTCGCCCCCGACCGTCACGGTCTTCGCCGGCGCGGTCGATCGCCGTCACCGGCTGGCCCAGGCGCAGCGTGATCCCCTGCTCGGCGTAGAACTCGGGCGAGCGCAGCATCAGCCGGTCTGCCCCCATCTCGCCCAGCAGATAGCCCTTCGACAGCGGCGGGCGCTGGTAGGGCGGCACCGGTTCTTCGCCGATCAGGGTGATCGGCCCGTCGTGCCCCTGCGCCCGCAGCCGTGCCACGACCGAGGCCCCGGCCTGCCCCGCCCCGATCACCACCACATGCGTCATGGGCGCTGTCCTTTCCCTCTGGTCCGACACCGGGCGCGGACCCTATATCCCGCGCTGTCACAAACGCAACGCACGAGGGACCGGACGATGACGATTTCCACAGGCGACACGCTGCCCGACGCCACGCTGATCCGGATGGGCGACAACGGGCCCGAGGCGGTGTCGCTGCATTCGCGTAGCCAAGGGCCGCAAGGTCGTGATCTTCGCCGTGCCGGGCGCCTATACCGGCATCTGCACCACCGCCCATGTGCCCAGCTTCATCCGCACCAAGGACAAGTTCGACGCCAAGGGCGTGGACGAGATCATCTGCGTCTCGGTCAACGATCCCTTCGTGATGAAGGCCTGGGGCGAGTCGACCGGCGCCACCAAGGCCGGCATCACCATGCTCGGCCGATGCCGAGGCGGCCTTCACCGAGGCGATGGGAATGCGCTTCGACGCGCCCCCCGCCGGCCTTATCGCCCGCTCCAAGCGCTATGCGCTTTATGCCGAGGACGGGGTGGTCAAGGTGTTCCAGGCCGAGGAAAGCCCCGGCGTCTGCAACGTCTCGGGTGGCGAGGCGATGCTCGAGGCGCATCTGACGCGAAGGGGGCCGAGACGGCCCCCTTATCTTAGTCCCCGCGCCCGGATCTGGCAGAGGCTTTCGACCGGCAGCGCCGTGGTCGCGCTGCACCGTCGCCGTCGCCCGCCAGCGCGTCCATCTTGCGCGCAAGGTCGATGTCCAGCGCGCTCAGCCCGTGGCAGTCATGCGTGGTCAGCGTCACATCGACCACGTTGTAGACGTTGCGCCCATTCCGGGTGGTGGTTCAGCTTCTCGGCCACCAGCGCCGCGCGGGTCATGAAGCCCCAGGCCTCGGAGAAGTTGCGGAACTTCCAGATCTTGCGGATCGCGTCGCGACCCTCGACCGCGCCCCAGCCGGTTTCGCCCAGGGCGGGCAGCGCCGCACCGCGTTCCGCCTCGGTCAGCAATTCCGCCATCGGCTCACTCCTGTTCGGTCAGCTACTCCGCGGCTCGCACCGGCGGAACGGCCCATAGGCCGTCAGCACCTCGATCTCTTCACCCACCGCCGCGCCGCTCCGCCGCCAGATAGCGGGCGACGGCGTCCGAGAACCCCGGATCGGCGATCCAGTGCAGCGAATGCACCGGCACCGGCAGATAGCCGCGCGCCAGCTTGTGTTCGCCCTGCGCCCCGGCCTCGACCCGCTTCAAGCCGTTGCGCGATCGCCCAGTCGATGGCCTGATGATAGCACAGCTCGAAATGCAGGAAGGGATGATCCTCGATGCAGCCCCAGTAGCGGCCATAAAGCGTCTCGCGCCCGATGAAGTTCAGCGCGCCCGCGACCGGGCTTGCCGTTCCGCTCGGCCAGGACCAGCAGCATGTCGTCGCGCATGGTCGCGTGGAACTCGTCGAAGGCGCGCGCGGGTCAGGTAGGGCGTGCCCCATTTCCGCGCGCCGGTGTCCTGGTAGAAGGTCCAGAACGCATCCCAGTGCGCGGGCTCGATCTGATCGCCCGTCAGCGCCCGGATCGTCCCGCCGAAGCGCCTGTGCCTGCGCGCGTTCCTTGCGCAGCGCCTTGCGCTTGCGCGAGGAGAGTTGCGGCGAGGAAGTCGTCGATAGCTGCCGTAGCCGTGGTTTTCCCAGTGGAACTGCTGGGTCGTTCGGCGCAGCAGACCCATCGCCTCGCCCCGCTCGGCCTCCTCTGCCGTGCAGAACGTGACGTGGAGCGAGGACAGCCGGTTGCCTTCGGCAAGCTGCGATGGCCCCCTGCACCAGCGCCGCCATCCCCTCGGCCTCCTGCCCCGGCAGGGTCAGGAAGCGCCGCCCCGTGGCGGGGGTGAAGGGCACCGCGATCTGAAGCTTGGGATAGTAGCGCCCGCCCGCCCGCTGCCAGGCATCGGCCCAGTTGAAGTCGAAGATGTATTCGCCCTGGCTGTGCGACTTGGCATAGAGCGGCGCCGCCGCGATGATCCGCCCGCCCGCCCGCGCCACCATCGGGCGCGCCTGCCAGCCGCTGCCCGCCCCGGTGGAGCGCGAGCGTTCCAGCGCGCTAAGGAACCGATGGGTGGTGAACGGGTCGAACGGCCGCCCGCCATCGGCCGCCTCGGGGCAGGCGACGCTGTCCCAGTCGGCGGCCGCGATCTCGGCGAAACCCTGATGGATCGTGACCTCGACCTCGGCGGCGGCTGGTGCGCGGCATCTCGGCGGTCACGACGGCGTCCCTTCGCTCGGCAGCGCCATAGATAACCCGCAGCCCAGCCGCGGAAAAGGGTGCTCAGCGCAGGCGCTCCAGCAAGGCCGGGTTGGCATAGCCATCCGGCACCAGCCCCGCCGAGCCGCTGGAAGGCCCGCACGGCGGCAATCGTGTTCGGCCCGATCTTGCCGTCCGCCGCACCGGTGTCGAACCCCGCGCCGGTCAGCCGCTGCTGCAACTCGATCCGCTCGTCGAAGGTCAGCGCCCGATCCTCGAGCGGCCAGTCCGCCCTGGATCGGCCGCCGCCCCAGATCCGGTCCGCCAGATGGCCCACGGCGATCACATAGGCATCGGCGGTGTTGTAGCGCTCGATCACGTGGAAGTTGCCATAGATCAGGAAGGCCGCCCCCCGCGCCCCCGCCGGCAGCAGGACCGAGGCCGGCCCATGATCCGCCAGATCGCCACCCTGCCGCGGTCCGCACCCCCATCGCCTGCCAGTCCGCCACGGGCTTCTTCACCCGCTCTCCGCCAGGCCATAGTCGAAGCCTTCCGGCAGCGTCACCTCCAGCCCCCAGGGCTGCCCGGCCACCCAGCCCGCCTTCTTGAGGTAGACCGCCGTCGAGGCCAGCGCGTCCGTCGGGTCGTCGCCCCAGATCGCCCGCTTGCCGTCGCCGTCGAAATCCACCGCTGTCGTCCAGGTAGGAGGTCGGCATGAACTGCGTATGCCCCATCGCGCCCGGCCCAGCTTCCGGTCATGGCCTCCGGCGCTCACGTCGCCGCCCTGCACGATCCGCAGCGCCGCGATCAGCTGCTTCTCGAAGAACGCCCCCCGCCGCGTGTCATAGGCCAGCGTCGCCAGCGAGCCGATCACCGGATAGTCGCCGCGATAGGTCGCCATAGGCGCTTTCCAGCCCCCAGATCGCGACGACCACTTCCTTCTCGACGCCGTAGCGCGCCTCGATCCGCTCCAGCAGGTCGCGATGCCGCGCCAGCGCCGCCTTGCCGTTCGCCACCCGGTCCTCCGACACGGCGGTGTCGAGGTAGACCCAGATCGTCTTGGTGAATTCGCTCTGGTTGCGGTCCTTCTGCCACCACATCGGGCGCGAAGCGCACGCCCTCGCAGCGCCGCATCCAGCGTCGCGGGCGTGATCCCCTGCGCCACGCGCGCGCGCGCGAAACGCCGCCAGCCAGGCCTCCAGCCCTGCCTGCGATCCCTGCTCCACCACCACCTCCGCCCCCGGCGACGGCCCGGCCAGATCGGCGTCGGCAATGCCCTCCGCCGCGGCCATTCCCGCCGCACAGATGCCCGCCATGCCCAAGAAGAAGCCGCTTCATGCCCGATCCTGCCCGTCGTCTTTTGCCCGATGCTAGCCGAACCGGCCCGAACGGGAAGCGCGCCGCGCCCATCGCCGGCGAACCGCTGCCATGCTTCTTTCGCGCAAATACCCCGCCGGTGCGACGGCCGCGGTGCGCAGACGGCCCCCCGTCCGCAGCCGTCACTTCCGCCGCCGCACGACCTTGCGCGCCAGCTTCGCATCCCGCGCCGCCGCCTTGCCCGGCTTGCGCGGGCGCATAGCGCCCGGCCTTCGCGCGCCCGCCCGCTGGCAGCCCCTTGCCCTCGATGTCCAGCAGTTCCAGCACCAGCCCGCCCGTCACCGGCACCGCCTCGGCCAGCCGCACCGTCACCTTCTGCGCCGACCCCGATGCGTCAGCCCGCTGTCCGCCCCCATCAGCGTCTGGCTGCGCTGCGTCATAATGGAAGAACTCGCGCCCCACCGCGCGGATCGGGATCAGCCCGTCCGCCCCGGTCTCGTCCAGCTTCACGAACAGCCCGAACCGCTGCACGCCCGAGATCGCGCCCCGCGAACTCCGCCCCCACCCGGTCCGACAGATAGGCCGCCAGATAGCGGTCGGTCGTGTCGCGCTCGGCCGCCATGCTGCGCCGCTCGGCGTCCGAGATCAGCTTGCGCCGTTTCCTCCAGGTTCTCGATGTCCCAGGCCGACAGCCCGTCCTTCGCCCCAGCCATGCCCCGCGATCAGCGCGCGGTGCACGATCAGGTCGGAATAGCGCCGGATGGGCGAGGTGAAATGCGCGTAGTTCCGCAAGCGCCAGCCCGAAATGGCCGAAATTCTCCGGGTGGTAATAGGCCTGCGTCATCGACCGCAGCGTGGTGATGTTCATCAGCTCGTCGAACTCCGTCCCCTCGGCCTGCGCCAGCAGCCGGTTCAGGTGCGCGCGTCTGCAGCACCTGCCCCTTGGCCAGCGTGAAGCCCGACGCCTCGGCCACCTCGCGCAGCGCGTCCAGCTTCTCGGGGCTCGGCTCTTCGTGCACGCGGAACAGCAGCGGCCTGCTGCAGCCGGATCAGCTCCTCGGCGGCGGCGACATTGGCGAGGATCATGAACTCCTCGATCAGCTTGTGCGCGTCCAGCCGCTCGCGGAACGCGACCGAGGTCACCTTGCCCTCGTCGTCCAGCACGATCTTGCGTTCCGGCAGGTCGAGGTCCAGCGGCTGACGCAGGTCGCGCGCCCGCGCCAGACGGCCGCATAGGCGGCATAAAGCGGCGCGATGACCCGCTCCAGCAGCGGGCCGGTCTTGTCGTTCGGGCGCCCGTCCACCGCCGCCTGCACCTCGCTCATAGTGCAGCGACGCCGCCGAGCGCATCAGCCCCCGCACGAAGCGGTGGCCGATCTTGTGCCCGCCGCGCGTCCAGCTTCATCCGCACGGCAAGGCAGGCGCGGTCCACGCCTTCGTGCAGCGAACAGAGGTCGCCCGACAGCCGGTCGGGCAGCATCGGCACCACGCGGTCGGGGAAATAGGTGGAGTTGCCGCGCTTGCGCGCCTCGCGGTCCAGCGCCGACCCGGGCGTCACGTAATGCGCCACGTCGGCGATGGCGACCCAGACGATGAAGCCGCCGGGGTTCGCCGGGTCGCTGTCGGCCTCGGCATAGACCGCATCGTCGTGGTCGCGCGCGTCCGACGGGTCGATGGTGACCAAGCGGCAGGTCGCGCAGGTCCTCGCGCCCCTCCAGCCCCGCCGGCTCTGCCGCGTCGGCCTCGGCGATCACCGCATCGGGGAACTGGTCGGGAATGCCGTGCTGGTGGATGGCGATCAGGCTGACGGCCTTCGGCGCCGACGGATCGCCCAGCCGGGCGACGATCCGCGCCTGCGGCAGGCCCAGGCGCTTCGGCCCCGACCTGCTCGGCCTCGACCAGTTCGCCGTCGCGCGCGTTCAGCGTCATGCTCGCGCGCCGACGCGCCATTCCTTGTCCGACCCCTTGTCGATCGGCACGATCCGCCCACCCTCGGCCTCCTTGCGGAAGACGCCCAGCAGCGCGGATCGGGTTGCTGCCGATCTTGCGGATCAGCCGCGCCTCGTAGTGGTAGGCGCTCGCCGGTCACCTCGGTCAGCCGCGCCAGGATCCGGTCGCCCTCGGCCACCGGCGCGTCGCGCCTTGCGCGGGATGAACAGGATGCGCGGCTCCGCGCCCTCGCCCGTCCATTCCATCGGCTTCGCGCACAGGTCGCCCTGGCGTCGGGCGGCAGGATCGTCAGGATCGAGACCGGCGGCAGCTTTTCGGCATCGCGATAGCTGCGCCGCCGCTTCTCGAGCGCGCCCTCCGCCTCCAGCTCCTTCAGCAGGCGCTTCAACTCGATCCGGCCGGCATCCTTGATGCCGAAGGCCTTGGCGATGTCGCGCTTGGCGGTCAGCGTCGGGGTTGTCGGCGATCCATTGCAGGATCTGCTCTTTGGTGGGGATCGGGTTCATGTGCCTGAGGTAGCACGCCCGCCCCGGCGCGGAAAGCGCATCGCCTGCACCGGGCGAACCGCAAGACGCTTCGAAGGGTCTTGCCAGATTCCTCCGAAGGAATCTGGCCGTCCCGCCTAGAGCGCCATCACCATGTCGCGATGCGGAATGCCCGCGTCCATGTAGACCGGCCCGACGGCCTCGAACCCCAGCTTCTCGTAGAAGCCGATCGCATGGACCTGCGCGCCGAGCTTCGCCTTCGCCACGCCCGGCATCGCGCGCAACTCTGCCACCGCCGCCCGGATCAGCGCCGCACCAAGCCCGGTGCCCGCGCGCCTCGGGCAGCACGCAGACCCGCCCGATCTTGCCGACGGCGCCCTTCAACAAGCAGCCGCGCCGTGCCCACGGGCGCTGCGTCCTGCATCGCCAGCAGATGCAGCGCCACGGGGTCGAGCCCGTCCACCTCGTCCGCCTCGCTGACGCCCTGCTCCTCGATGAAGACCGTGCGGCGGATGGCGAGGCAGGTCGCGAGGTCGCGCGTGATGGCAATGGTCTGGATCACGCGAAATAGTCCCGCAGGATGCGCCCGTAGATCGCCTTCAGCGCGTGGATCTGCGCCACCTCCACCCGTTCGTCGACCTGGTGCATGGTCTTGCCGACCAGCCCGAACTCCACCACCGGGCAGTGATCCTTGACGAAGCGCGCATCCGACGTGCCGCCCGCCGGTCGAAGCTACCGGCTCGACGCCCCGTCTCGGCCTCCACCGCGCGCGCCGACCAGCGCCGACAAATCGCCCGGCGGCGTCAGGAAGCTTTCGCCCGAGACCGAAATGCGCCAGTCGAATCTCCACGCCCGTCTCGCCTCGCCACCCGCGCCGCCTCGGCCCGCAGCCAGTCGGACAGGCTCGCGCCGCGAATGGCGGTCGTTGAAGCGGATGTTGACCGCCGCCCGCGCCTGCGCCGGGATCACGTTGGTGGCCGGGTTGCCGGTGTCGATCGTGACGATCGCCAGCGTCGAGGGGTCGAAATGATCGGTGCCCGCGTCCAGTTCCGCGCTCGCCAGCCGGTCCAGCAGCCGGACCAGCGCGGTCAGCGGGTTCTTCGCCCGGTGCGGATAGGCCGAATGCCCCTGCACGCCCTTGCGCCGCGACATGCGCCGTCAGCGAGCCGCGTCGCCCGATCTTCATCATCGTCGCCCAGCTCGTTCGGGCAGGTCGGCTCGCCCACCAGGCAGACGCGTCATCGCCTCGCCCTTCGCCGCCATCCAGTCGAGCAGCGCGCGCGTGCCGTCCTTCGCCTCGCCCTCCTCGTCGCCGGTGATGGCGAGGATCACCGCGCCATCGGGCGGCGTCGTCGCGCACGAAATCCACCGCCGCGGCGACAAAGGCCGCGACGCCCGACTTCATGTCGGTCGCCCCCCGCCCCCACAGCCAGCCGTCCACGATCTCGGCCCCGAACGGATCGTGCGTCCAGGCCGCGGCATCGCCCACCGGGACCACATCGGTGTGCCCGTTGAACCCGAAGACTCGGTTCGCGCCCTTGCGGCCCCAGCGGGCATAGAGGTTGGCGATACCCGCCCCGGTCCACCCGCGTGCAGGCAAAGCCCGCCCCGGACAGCAACTCGTTCCAGCAGCACCAGCGCCCCGCCCTCGGCGGGCGTGACCGAGGGGCAGCGGATCAGGTCGGCCGTCAGGGCGACGGGGTCGACGGGGGCAGACGGAACGGACATCGACAGGTCTCCTCGCAACCGGGCATCCAGCGATAGCGCCTGCCGCCGGGCGCGGCAAGGAGGCGGCCGGGGGCGCGCGGGTCAGTCGAAGAACGGGGTCATCTGCGCCACGATCACCGAGTTCTCGTCGAGCGCCCGCTGCATCAGGGCGCGCTCGTCGGCGTCGATCTCGTCGCCGCTTGGCCAGGCGCTCGTCCAGCGTGCCGTAGCCCGAGCACATCCAGCGGGGCCATGTCCGCCTGCTTGAGGATCGCCACCGTCTCGCGCACCGCCTCGGCCTCGTCCACGCCGCTGGCATAGATCATCAGCGCCGCCCCCGTCGCCTTGGGCGGCAGGCCGTCGCCCGTCTTGCGACCCACCTCGACCAGCAGGGTGATAGACCTGCTGCGGGCGTTTCGGCCTGTCCTGGGGATCGGGCGCGTCAGTCCCGCAGAAGCTCGTTGATGCTGGTCTTCGACCGGGTCTGCGCATCGACCTTCTTCACGATCACCGCGCAGTAGAGGTTGATCCCGCCCTTCGACGGCATCGACCCTGCGACCACGACCGACCCGGCCGGCACCTCGCCATACATCACCGCGCCGGTCTCGCGGTCGACGATCTTGGTCGACTTGCCGATGAAGACGCCCATCCCCAGCACCGACCCCTCGCGGACGATGCAGCCCTCGACCACCTCGGACCGCGCGCCGATGAAGCAGTTGTCCTCGATGATCGTCGGGCCCGCCTGCATCGGCTCCAGCACGCCGCCGATACCGACGCCGCCCGACAGGTGCACGTTCTTGCCGATCTGCGCGCAGGAGCCGACGGTGGCCCAGGCGTCGACCATCGTGCCTTCGTCGACATAGGCCCCGAGGTTCACGAAGGACGGCATCAGCACCACGCCCTTGGCGATGAAGGCCGACCGGCGCACGATCGACCCCGGCACGGCGCGGAAGCCCGCCGCGCGCCACTGGTCTCGCCCCAGCCCTTGCCACTTGGTATCGACCTTGTCCCACCAGGTGCGTCCTGCGGCGCCGCCCGGCATCGGCGTCCATGTCGTTCAGCCGGAAGACGAGCAGCACCGCCTTCTTGGCCCATTGGTTCACCTGCCAGTGCCGTCCGCCCCGCGCTCGGCCACCCGCAGCGCGCCTGCGTCCAGCGCCGTCAGCGTCGCCTCGATGGCGTCGCGCGCCTCGCCCTTCGTGGCGGGCGTGATGCTGTCGCGGGCCTCCCAGGCGGCTTCGATGGCGGCTTCAAGGGCGGCGTGGGACATCTGGACACTCCGGTTTCGCTGTGGTCTTGGCGGGGTCCAGCCTATAAGACCGGGGGTGATCCCCACGCAATCCGGGCCGCCCCATGAACGACGAACCCCGCAGCCATCCGTTTCGCGACAGCGTCACCGACCTCGCCACCGCCGAGCAGATCCCCGACACGCCGCAGACCCGCGCGCCCGCCTATCGCCTGGCCTTCGCCGACCGCGATTTCCTGACGCGCGAAGAACTGCGCCCGGTCCGCCTGCAACTGGAACTGCTGAAGCCGCAGATGATGCATGGACGAGCGCGGCATCCAATCCACCGTCGTGCTGTTCGGCGGCGCCCGCATCCCCGCGCCCGAGACAGCCGGGACAGGCGCGACCGGGCGCTGGCCGACCTGTCGCACTACTACGACGAGGCGCGGCAGCTTCGCCCGCCTCATGACCGCGAACGCAGCCTGGAGAGCTACGGGCGCGAGAATGTCATCGTCACCGGCGGCGGCCCGGGGATGATGGAGGCGGGCAACCGCGGCGCGCAGGAGGCGGGCGGCCAGTCCATCGGGCTGAACATCGTGCTGCCGCACGAACAGGCGCCGAACGCCTATGTCACGCCGGACCTGTGCTTCAACTTCCACTACTTCGCGATCCGCAAGATGCACTTCCTGATGCGGGCCCGCGCCGTCTGCATCTTCCCCGGCGGCTTCGGCACGCTGGACGAGATGTTCGAAAGCCTGACCCTGATCCAGACCGGGCGGATGAAGCGCGATCCCCTTCCTGCTGTTCGGCCGCGACTTCTGGGACAAGGTCATCAACTGGAACGCGCTGGCCGAGGCCGGGGTGATCGCGCCGGATGACCTGACCCTGTTCCGCTATCGTCGAGACGGCGGAAGAGGCGCTCGCCGTGATCGACGCCTGGGAAGAGCCCTGCTGAGGCGTCAATCGAGCGGGTCGCGCAGCCAATCGTCGGCGAAGCTGACCCGCTCGCAGCCCGCAAAGCGCGCCATGCGATCCAGCTCCGCCTCCAGCCGGGCCAGGCGGCCCGGCCCGAAGCGTGACGCCACGCTCTGGCCAGAGGGCGCGCACGGCCAGCACCCCTTCGTCGCGCCGGGCCTTCATGTCGATCCGGCCCACGATCCGGTCGCCCTCCAGCAGGGGAAAGACGTAGTAGCCGTAGCGCCGCTTCGCCTCGGGCACGAAGACCTCGATCCGGTAGAAGAAGCCGAACAGCCGCTCGGCACGGTTCCGGTCGCGCAGCGCCGGGTCGAAGGGCGAAAGGACGCGCAGTCGGCGCGGCGGCTGCGGCGCGGCCGCCGCGCGGTCAAAGACGTCGGGCCGGGCGAAGCAATGGCGGTGGCTGCCATCGGCAGCTTCGACCGCGATCTCGATCAGCGTCGCCTGCGGCCATCCCCGCCTTGCACCAATCGCGCGCCTCCTGCGGCGTCACCGCATCCCAATAGGCGAAGAGATCGCCCGGCGTCGCGAAGCCCAGCCGGTCCAGCGCCGAGGAGCAGGCCCAGTCGACGACAGCCTCATGCGGCGGGCAGGGCGTTCTGTGCGCCTCGGGGATCACGCGCTCGGTCAGGTCATAGACCTTGTGGAAGCCCTCGCGCCGCGTGATCTGCAACTGCCCGGTGCGCCAGAGCCACTCCAGCGCGGTCTTCGACGGATGCCAGTCCCACCACCCGCCCTTGCCCCGCGCCTCGCCCTCGCCACCTCGGCCGAGGTCACGGGACCGTCGCGGGCGATCCGGTCGAGGATGCTGTCGAACCGCGCCTCGTATCCCTCGCGGAACCACCGCCGCCAGTTCTCGCGCAGGCGGTCCGCGTCGCGGGCGAAACGGTGCTGCCAATAGGGGAACAGGCTGACTGGCAGGACCGAGGCATCGTGCGTCCAGTGCTCGAACAGGTGCCGGTCCCGCTCCAGGAGGGTCTTCAGCGCCTTGGGCCGGTAGGACGGGCGGCGCGCGAACAGGATCATGTGATGCGCCCGCTCGACGGTGTTGATGCTGTCGACCTGGACGAAGCCGATCCGGTCGATCAGCGCCGGCCAGCTCCGCCCCCTTCGCCGGCCCGGCAGGCGGCTCGGCCAGCGCCTGCAGGTGCAGGAACAGGCGGCGGGCATCGGGGTTGCGCAGGACGGGGAACGGTCATCGCGGCAGCATCATGTCTGCGCCGCTCGCGCGTCAACTGGCGGTCAGAGACCCGCCTCGGCGGCAATCTCGGCGCGGCTCTTGCGCGCGCGTTCGGTGGCGGATTTCAGCTGGCCGCAGGCCGCCATGATGTCCTCGCCGCGCGGGGTGCGGATCGGGCTGGCATAGCCCGCCTTGTAGATGATGTCGGCAAAGGCCTCGATCCGGTCCCAGTCCGAGCGCTCGTAGGGCGCGCCGGGCCATTCGTTGAACGGGATCAGGTTGATCTTGGCCGGGATGCCCGCGATCAGCTTCACCAGCCGCTGCGCATCCTCGTCGCTGTCGTTCACGCCCTTCAGCATCACGTATTCGAAGGTGATCCGTTCGCGAGTTCGACAGGCGCGGATAGTCGCGCAGCGCGTCCAGCAGCGTCGCGATGTTCCAGCGCTTGTTGATCGGCACCAGCCGGTCGCGCACCTCGTCGGTCGTGGCGTGGAAGCTGACGGCCAGCAGGCAGCCGATCTCCTTCGCCGTCCGCGCGATCTCGGGCACGACGCCGCTGGTCGACAGCGTGATGCGGCGGCGGCCGAGGGCGAGCCCTCGTTGTCCATCACCACCTTCATCGCGTCGCGCACGTTCTCGAAGTTGTAGAGCGGCTCGCCCATGCCCATCAGCACGACGTTCGAGACCAGCCGCGTCTCGTCCTTCGGCGCGCCGGGCACCGGCCATTCGCCCAGATCGTCGCGCGCCAGCATCACCTGCCCCACGATCTCGCCCGCCGTCAGGTTGCGCACCAGCTTCTGCGTGCCGGTGTGGCAGAAGGAACAGGTCAGCGTGCAGCCGACCTGGGACGAGATGCACAGCGTGCCCGCGGTCCTTCTTCGGGGATATAGACCATCTCGACCTCATGCCCGCCCGCGATGCGGACGAGGTACTTGCGCGTGCCGTCGGCGCTGATCTGGCGGGTGACGACCTCGGGCACCTCGATGGTGAAATGCTCGGCCAGCAGCGCGCGGTAGTCCTTGGCGAGGTTGGTCATCGCGCGAAATCGCGCACGCCCCAGTGATAGACCCACTGCCAGACCTGCCCCACGCGCATCTTGGCCTGCCTCTCGGGCGTGCCCGCGGCGATCAGCGCCTCGCGCAGCTGCTCGCGCGTCAGGCCGACGATGTTCAGCTTGCCCGCCCTCGGGCAGCTTGCGCGGGATGGTCAGGACATCCTGCGTGATCGGGGCGGTCTGGGCAGATCGGTCATGGCGGCCTCGTGCGGGACAGGCGCTCTCATATAGGGCAAGACAGGGCGTTTAGGAACCGCCGCAAACGAAAAGCGCCCCGGCACGACGTGCGGGGCGCCGTTGGTCTGTCGGTCCGGCGCTTACTTGCAGCGCGTCTCGGCCTCCTCCATCGCGGCGGTGAAGCCGAGCAGCGAGAAGGTGTCCTGCGTCTGCGTGCCCGCGCGCCGAGCGTGCCGGTCAGCACCGCCGACGTCGCCGCCCTTCAGCGCGGCCAGCATCGTCGCGTCGTCGCTCGGCGTTCTGCCGGCCAGGCCCATTCGCCATCGGCGAACATCTCGAAGCTCGCGCCGCCGATCGTCATGTTCACGGTCGAGTCCGGCGCAAAGGGATAGCCGCCGGTAAAGGATACCTCACCCGCGGCGCCCGAGCCGGGACGGAAGGTCACGAACAGCAGGATGTCGCCGCGCCGGACCGAGACGGGCTGGCCATCGCGGGTGTTCACCGTCTCCTTCGGGCTCGAGACGCCCCAGCATTCCTTCGGGTTCTCTTCGGTGAAGACGCTCCAGTCGGTCTTGGTCGCGACCCGGTTCGTCGATTCCTGCGCCTGCGCCCCCGTGACGGGTGCCAACGCCACGGCCGAGGCGATCACGGCTCCGTACAGGCCAGTCTTCATCCACGCTGCCATTCGTTCACAGCCTCCACGCTGCTGCCCCATCCGATCCGCCTCGGCGGACCCTGCAGTCGTCACCTTTTCCGGTGGCGCGGGCCTTTTCAACTCGATATCTCCCCATAACGCAAAAGCGGCTGGCCGCGAAAGCCCTGTGGGCACGAATTCGCGCATCTGTGAGGGGACAGAGCCGTCATGACGAACAGCAAGGCTGTGCCGATGGTCGAGCTGTGGCGCGGCGGCCGGCTGGAAAGCGCCCATGCCGGCCATGCGGTGATCTGCGATGAGCGCGGGAGATCGTCGAGGCCTGGGGCGATCCCGAAGCGGTGATCTTTCCCGCGCTCGTCCTGCAAGATGCTTCAGGCCCTGCCGCTGGTGGAAAGCGGCGCGGCCGATGCGGCGGGGCTGACCGAGGCGCATCTGGCGCTGGCCTGCGCCAGCCATCAGGGCGCGGCGATCCACACCGGCATGGTCAGCCGCTGGCTGGCCGACCTCGGGCTGGCCGAGGCCGACCTGCGCTGCGGCGCGCATGAACCCTACGACCGGACCGAGCGCGACCGGCTGATCCGCGCGCATGAAGCGCCCTGCCAGATGCACAACAACTGCTCGGGCAAGCATGCGGGCTTCCTGACGATGACGCGGCACCTGAAGGCGGGGCCGGAGTATGTCGATCTCGACCATCCCCTGCAGCGCGCCGTGCAGGCCGCGTTCGAGGAGGTGACGGGCGAGACCTCGCCCGGCTACGGCATCGACGGCTGTTCGGCCCCGAACTTCGCCACCTCGCGTGCACGGGCTGGCGCGCGCCATGGCGCCGCTTCGCCGCGGCGCGGCAGACAGGGCGATGCCCGCGACCGCGCGATGCACCGGCTGACGCGGGCCATGGCGACGCATCCCGAGCTTGTCGCGGGCGAGGGCCGGGCCTGCACCGAGCTGATGCGCGCCATGGATGGGCGCGTGGCGATCAAGACCGGGGCCGAGGCGGTGTTCATCGCCATCGTGCCCGAGAAGCGGCTGGGCATCGCGCTGAAGATCGTGGATGGCGCCTCGCGCGCCTCCGAAGCCGTCGATCGCGGCGCTTCTGGTGCGCCTGGGCGTGCTGGAGGCCGAGCATCCGGCGACGCGCAAGCGGCTGAACGTGATCCAGCGCAACTGGCGCGGGATCGAGACGGGCGTGCTGCGACTGGCCGACGGGTTTCTGTAGCGCGACAGGGCGGCATGGCATCGCCGCCGGGGATTGCGAGACGGCGCGCTCTGCCGGGGCCTTGCGCGGGTGCCATAGCCAGCCTTGCGTGACTGGCCACTGGTGAGGCCGCCCGAAGCCGACTATGTGAAAGGGCAAGGGCATCGCGCCCGGTTGCCAGAGGACCGCAAGGGAACCGTCATGATCATCGGGGCATTGAGGCTGGCATTCATCGGCTTCGTCGCCATGACGATCGCCTACCTGCTGATCTGGATCTATTCGCGCTCGGTCCGGCGCGAGGCGCTGGAAAAGGAATGGGACGCGGGCGGCATCGAGACGGACCGCGAGACCTACATCGCCGAGGGGATGCAGGCCTATGAACACACCCTGCGCCGGCGGCTGATCGGGCTTGTCTATATCGTGCCGACGGTGATCGTTCTGGCCATCGTCTATATCCTGAACTTCGAGTGAGGCCGAGATGCGCTATGTGAAATGGACGATCCTGACGCTGCTCGCGCTCTTCGTGATCGCGTTCTTTCACTACACGCTGCCCCAGCATGACGTGGTGCGGATCGTGGGGACGAACACGCAGCGCATGGACCTGGGCGAGAATTCCTGGTTCTTCGCCGCGCCCGATGCGGGGACGAACGCGCAGACGGGCGGCAGCCGGGACGTGAAGTTCATCCAGACCATCCTCGCCGACAGCGGGCGCCCGATGGTTTATCGCAACGAGGACACGGGCTGGGGCTGGCCGCCCTATTTCAAGGTGAACAGCTTTGACATCCAGGCGAAGGCGACGGACCTGACCTCGACCGAGGCATCGCCGAAATGGGTCGTGATGACGCATTACGGCTGGAGGAACCAGTTCTTCACGATCTTCCCCAACGCCATTGCCCTGCGCCAGGTCGAAAGCCCGGATGTGTCGATCATCCCCTGGGTCAACATCATCATCTTCACGGTGCTGGCGGCGATCCTGTTCTTCCTTCGCCGCGTGTGGCTGCAATTCCGCGAACGCACGATCGACCCGGCGCTGGAAAGCGTGGGCGACCGCTTCGACGATCTCGACGCGCGGGCGGATGTGGCGCGCGCCAATGCCCGGACACGCTGGGGCCGGTTCAAGGCCTGGCTGCGCAGCGGACGCTAAAGCGCGAGCGCCAGCTTGCGCCCCTCGTGAAAGGCATAGGCCGCAAGGCGCGGGGCAGCGCAGTCGCCGATGCGGTGCAGCGTCTTGCCGGGGATCGTCTCGGGGAACGGGTCGAAGGCCAGGTTCGTGGTTGCCATGACGAGGGCTGAGGCGGGTACCTGATGCTCCTCTCCCGTCAGCATGTTGCGCAGCGTGGCCCCGTTGCCGTGCCAGCGGGCGATGCAATGCTCGGTCAGCATCCGCGCGCCCCTCCGGGCCAGTGCGCCGCCGCAGAGCGCCGTCGGCGGCGGTCCGGACCAGTTCCTTGCCGACCATCGCATCGGGCGTGACGAGGATCACTGCCTTGCCCTGTTCCGCCAGCCACCAGGCCGTGCCGCCGCCGCGCCAGTTGCCGCCCTCGTCATAGACAACGACGGTGTCGCCCAGCGCGCCTCGCGGCGCAGGACCTCTTCCGGCGACCAGACATTGCCGTTCTCGAGCCCGGGCAAGCGCGGCCTCGTCCGGCAGCCAGCGCTGGCGGGCCGAGGGATCGGGCAGCGAGCCGGTGGCCAGGATCACGACATCGGCGGGGTGTTGCGCGACCTCGTCCGGCATCGAGGAACGTGTTCAGGCGCAGCGTCACGCCGAGTTTTGTGAACTGCCGTTCATACCAGTCCAGCAGGTCAAGGATCTGCGCCCGGCGCGGCTGCATCCCGGCCAGCCGGAACTGGCCGCCGATCCGACCGGACGCTTCGACGATCTCGACCCGGTGACCCCGCTCCGCCGCGACGCGCGCGGCCTCCAGCCCCGCCGGACCCGCGCCGACAACGAGGATGTTCCTTGGCACGGGCGACGGGGTGAACCTGTCCCCGCCCCATTCGAACTCCCGCCCCGCCGAGGGGTTGATGAGGCAGGAGATCCAGTAGTCGCGCGACCGGCGGCCCCAGCACATCTGGTTGCACGAGATGCAGGAGCGGATGTCGTCGGCCCGGCCCTCCGCGGTTTTCCGCGCCAGGTGCGGATCGGCGATCTGGCCGCGCACGATGGACACGAGGTCGGCCTCGCCCGAGGCGATGATGGTCTCGGCGTTCTCGGGCGTGCGGATATGCGCCTCGGAGGTGATGCGGGCATGGGTCACGGCCTGCTTCAGCAGCGCGGTCATGGGCGTGGTCAGCTTTTCGGCATGGGTGAAGGGCGGGATGATCCCCTCGAACTCCAGATAGCTGCCGTAGCCGCAGGTGATGTAGTCCACCTCGCCCGTCTGCGTCGTGCAGCTGCAACGATTTCAAGCAGTTCGTTCGGCCGAAAGCGTGACCCTGACAGGCGGGCGAGTAGCTGATGGCGAGGCCGATGATGAAGTCCTCGCCGCAGGCCTTGCGGATGCGCTCGATCAGGGCTGCGCGAAAAGCGGGTGCGGTTCTCCAGGCTGCCGCCCCACTGGTCGGTGCGCTGGTTGCTCCAGGGCGTCCAGAACTGGTCGAGCAGCGAATGGTAGGCCGCCCAGACCTCGACCCCCTGAAACCCCGACCTTTTGGCGCGGACGGCGGCGGCGACATGGGCCTCGAGCAGTTCCTCGACCTCGGCCCCGGTCATGGCGTGGCTGCCGTCGCTGTCGTGGTAGGACGGCCCGCCCGAGGGCGACCAGTGCGGGGCGAAGCTGAGGTCGGAATCGCCATGCGCGCCGATGTGGTAGAGCTGCTGCAGGATCACCGCGCCCGCGTCGATCACGGGTTCGGTCACGCGTGCGGAAATGGGGGATGACCTCGTCCGTGGAATGCAGGAAGTTGCCGCGCGTCAGCACGCCGGTGCGGTGGACGGGCACGGGTTCGGCGACGATCATCGCCGCCCCGCCAAGCGCGCGTTCCAGCAGATAGGCCGCCAAAGCGCGGGCCGGGCAGGCCCTGATCGGACATGTTCGCGGTATGCGCGCCGAAGACGATCCGGTTGCGCAGGGTGTGGCCGCGCAGGGTCAGCGGGGACATCAGGCGGGGGTGCTGGGTCATCGGCGGGGTCCTCGGATTCCCGGCAGTCTAGGTCCGGCCGTTCGCGCGGCGGAGCGCGGTTGGCGACGTGAGCTTGTCGAAAACGGACCGTATGATTTCCGTATGGAAGCCATATGACTTTCGTATGCAGACAGAATGGGTCGGGAACTCATGGCTTGGCTGACGCGCGGGGCGAATTTTCTGCGAAAATTCCGGAAGTGCGCGGGTGGGAATTTTCGCAGAAAATTCGGTCAGAGCCGACCGGTCGACAGGGCCGCGACCCAGTCCGGGCGGGCCTGTGCGCGCATCGACGGCACGGGTCGTGTCATAGGGGATGCGACGAAAGCTGACGGCCCAGTCGGCCCCGCGTCGGTCGAGGATCGCGTAGCAGGCGTGCGGCGTGCCGGCCTCGGCGCGGTGATAGACCGGGTGGTCGTCCTCATAGGCGGGGCACCCAACCGAACCGGGGTTCACGATCAGCCGCCCGTCGGCAAGGCGCACCGCTGCCGCGAGGTGGGTGTGGCCGCAGAGCAGAAGCGGCGAGGCGACATCACCGGCGAGGCTCGCGATACGCTCGGCCCCGCTTGGCGCGAAGATGCCGTCCGGGCGGACCTCGTGCAGCCAATAGGTCGTGTCCGAGGCGGGTGTCGCATGGCAGAGGAAGGCGTCGCCCACCGTCAGCGTCGGCGGAAGCGCGGCAAGCCAGGCGTGATGCGCCGTCGCTCAGATGGGGCAGCGCATCGGCCTCCCACGGTCCCACCGGATCGGGGGGCGCGATGAGCCAGCGGTCGTGGTTGCCGCGCACGGTGGGCCAGCCGAGGCCGATCAGCAGGTCCGCCGTCTCGGCGGGCCAGAGCGGGCCGGAGAGGCAGTCGCCCAGGTTGACCGTCAGGTCGGGCGACTGCGTCTTCAGATCGTCCAGCACGGCATGCAGGGCGTCGAGATTGCCATGCACGTCGGCAAGGACCGCCAGCCTCATTCGGCGGCGATATCCACCGAGGAATCCCAGCCGGAGATCGCCTTGACCTCGAGGAATTCCTCGATGCCCCAAGATGCCACCTTCGCGCGCGCGGCCCGAGGCCTTGACGCCGCCGAAGGGCGACCCCGCCGCGCGGCTCTTGCCGTTCATCTGCGACCATGCCCGACTTGCAGCCGCCGCGCCAGGCGGTTGCGCTCGCGCGCCATCCTGGCTTTGCACGTAGTTGGTCAGGCCATAGGGCGTGTCGTTGGCGATGCGCACCGCCTCTTCCTCGCTCTCGAAGGGGATCATGCACAGGACCGGGCCGAAGATTTCCTCGCGCTCGATGGTCATGCCGGGGATCACATCGGCAAAGATCGTGGGCTTGACGTAGAAGCCGCGGTTGAACCCTTCGGGCAGGCCGGGGCCGCCCGCGACCAGGCGCGCGCCTTCGTCGATGCCTTTCTGGATGTAGCCCTGGATCTGGTCCCACTGGCGCTTGTTCACCACCGGGCCGATATGCTGGCCCTCGTCATGGGCCGAGCCGACCTTGATCGAGTTCGCCACCTCGGCCGCGATTTCCACCGCGCGGTCGTAGATCGGGCGTTCCACCAGCATCCGGCTGGGCGCGTTGCAGGACTGGCCGGTGTTGTCCATCATGTGCCGCACGCCGCGCTCCACCGCGCGGTCATCGGCATCGGCGAAGATCACGTTCGCGCCCTTGCCGCCCAGTTCCAGCGTCACGCGCTTCAGCGTCTCGGCCGCGGCCTTGGAGATGGCGCGCCCGGCGCGGGTGGAGCCGGTGAAGCGAGATCATCTCGACATCCGGATGGGTGGAAAGCTGCGCGCCAACCCCGGCGCCGTCGCCGTTCACCAGGTTGAACACGCCCGGCGGCACGCCCGCGTCATGGCAGAACTCGGCGAAGATCATCGCGTTGAGCGGGCTTTCCTCGGACGGTTTCAGCACGCAGGTGCAGCCCGCCAGGAGCGCCGGGATCGACCTTCAGCGCGATCTGGTTCATCGGCCAGTTCCACGGCGTGATCAGGCCGACGACGCCGATCGGTTCCATCGCGATACGGTCGTTCGGCGCATGGGGGCCAAGCGGGCGGACCCATTCGATGTGGTCGAAGGCGGTCAGGAAATTCTTCAGGTGCCAGGGCAGGCAGGGCGGCCTGTTCGTTCCGCGCCATGTCGATGGGCGCGCCCATTTCCAGGCTGATGGCGCGGGCCAGTTCTTCCTTGCGCTGCTCGTACTGTTCGAGGATGCGCGACCACCGCCGCGCGGCGTTCGGCCGGGGGGCGTGGCGGCCCAGGCCGGGAAGGCGGCCTTGGCGGCGGCGACGGCGGCATCGGTATCGGCCTGATCGCCCAGCGAGATCACCGCGCAGACCTCTTCGGTGGAGGGGTCGATCACGGGGCAGTCGCGCGGGGCGGCCGGGGCTGACCCAGCGACCGTTGATGTAGAACTCGCGTCTCTCGATCATGGCATCCTCCCAGATTTGATCATATTGTCGCACTCGCGCGACGGGGCCGCAAGGGAGGACGGATTTTCGCGCGCGACGGTCCCGGCGAAATGGCCGTTCCTTTCCGCCCCGCCGGTGCGGTTGGGGGGTGAAGCGGCGGTCGGAAGCAGCTATCTGAGGGACACAGGGTTTTTCAGGAGGCTTCCGATGGGACTTCGCATCAACGACGTGGCACCCGACTTCACCGCCGAAGTCGACGGCCGGGCACGATCCACTTCCACGACTGGGTGGGCGACGGCTATGCCATCATCTTCTCGCACCCCAAGGATTTCACGCCGGTCTGCACGACCGAGTTCGGCGCGGTGGCGCAGCTGGCCGCCGAATTCGAGAAGCGCAAGACCAAGGTGATCGGCGTCTCGGTCGATTCGGTGGCGGATCACCAGAAGTGGAAGACGCGATATCGAGACCTTCGCCGGCTCGCCCGCCAACTTCCCGATCATCGACGACAGCTCGCTTGCCGTGGCCAAGGCCTATGACATGCTGCCCGCCGACTACTACACGCCGACCGAGGGGCGCACGCCCGCCCATACGGCGACCGTGCGGACAGTCTACATCATCGGACCGGACAAGAAGGTGCGGCTGACGATGACCTATCCGATGTCGGTGGGACGCAACTTCGCCGAGATCCTGCGCGCGCTCGATGCCGTGCGCGCGACCGACGGCGTGCCGCTGGCCACCCCCGCGAACTGGGTGCCGGGGCAGGACGTGATCGTGGCGCTGGCCCTGAACAACGAGCAGGCGCAGGAACGCTTCGGCGATCTGGACATCAAGCTGCCCTACCTGCGCTTCGCCAAGGCGCCGGTCTGACCGGACAGAGAGCGTAGATGCGGCCCTGCCAAGGCGGGGCCGCGACACAACCTGTCAGGCGTTTGCGGGCGTCTTGGGATAAAGCACGGCGCGCGTACCTAGCTGGACCCGCTCGTACAGGTCCATGACGTGCTCGTTCACCAGCCGCACGCAGCCGTTCGAGACGGCCGAGCCGATCGTCCACGGCTCGGGCGTGCCGTGGATGCGCAGGAAGGTGTCGCCGACATTCGGGGCAAACAGATAGAGCGCCCTCGCCCCGAGCGGGTTCGTCGGACCGCCCGGCATCCCGTCGGCATATTGCGCGTAGTGGTCGGGGCTGCGCGCGATCATCTCTTTCGTGGGCGTCCAGCTTGGCCATTCCTTCTTGGCCCCGATCGTAAAATCGCCAGGAATGTAGAGATCGCCCTTGGCAATGCCGATGCTGTAGCGGATCGCCTTGCCATTCTCCTGCGTGTAGTACAGCGCGAAATTGGCGGGATCGACATGGATCTCGTTCGGGCCGAAGTCGTTCGACAGCCGCACGATGCGCGGCAGGTATTGCTCGGGCAGCGTCCAGCCCTCGGGCATCTTGGTGGCCAGCGCCGGCGTGGCAAGGGCGGCGGCGGAAGCGGCGAGGAAGGCACGGCGGGACAGGAATGGCTGCTGCGGCATCATGGAAATCCTTGGCTGGCAGTCGAAACACTTTCCTGAGTCTGTGAGTCGGCCCGCGCGAAAAACCAAGTGAAAATTGCGCGAGCGCACCAAAAAAGGCCCCGGCGTGTCCGCCGGGGCCCTGTCTTTCGGTCGAGCCAACCTTACGCCTCGGCTTCGGCCTTCTTCTCGACGATCTCGTCGCCGGTCTCCTGGTCGACCATCTTCATGCCAAGCCGGACCTTGCCGCGGTCGTCGAAGCCGAGAAGCTTCACTTTCACTTCCTGGCCTTCCTTGAGGTACTCGTTCGGGTGGGTCAGGCGCTTGTTGGCGATCTGGCTGACATGCACCAGACCGTCGCGCTTGCCGAAGAAGTTCACGAAGGCGCCGAAATCGACCAGCTTCACCACGCGGCCGGTGTAGACCTTGCCCTCTTCCGGCTCGGCCACGATCGACCAGATCATGTCATAGGCGCGCTTGATGGCGTTGGCGTCGTTCGAGGCGATCTTGATGACGCCGTCGTCGTTGATGTCGACCTTGGCACCGGAGGTTTCCACGATCTCGCGGATGACCTTGCCGCCCGAGCCGATCACTTCGCGGATCTTGTCGGTGGGGATGGTCAGCGTCTCGATCTTGGGGGCGTATTCGCTGAAGCCCTGCGGGGCCGACAGCGCCTTGTTCATCTCGGCCAGGATGTGCAGGCGGCCGTCCTTGGCCTGTGCCAGCGCCTGCTCCATGATCTCGGGCGTGATGCCCGCAACCTTGATGTCCATCTGCAGCGAGGTGATGCCGTTCGCGGTGCCCGCCACCTTGAAGTCCATGTCGCCGAGGTGATCCTCGTCGCCCAGGATGTCGGTCAGCACGGCATACTTGCCGTCATCTTCCAGGATCAGGCCCATGGCCACGCCGGCGACCGGCGCTTTCAGCGGCACGCCCGCATCCATCATCGACAGCGAGCCACCGCAGACCGAGGCCATCGAGGACGAGCCGTTCGATTCGGTGATCTCGGACACCACGCGGATCGTGTAGGGGAAGTCGGTCGCCGCCGGCAGCACCGCCTGAAGCGCGCGCCAGGCGAGCTTGCCGTGGCCGATCTCGCGACGCCCGGGCGAACCCACGCGGCCAACCTCGCCGACCGAATAGGGCGGGAAGTTGTAGTGCAGCAGGAAGTTCGAGCGCGAGTTGCCGTGCAGGGCGTCGATGATCTGCTCATCCTCGCCGGTGCCGAGCGTGGTCACGACCAGCGCCTGCGTCTCGCCGCGGGTGAACAGCGCCGAGCCATGGGTGCGCGGCAGGATGCCGGTTTCGCGACACGATCGGGCGCACGGTCTTGGTGTCGCGCCCGTCGATGCGCGCGCCGCCCGAGATGATGTCGCCGCGCAGGATCGCGCTTTCCAGCTTCTTGATCGCCGAGCCGAGATTGCTGTCGGCCAGGTCTTCTTCCGAAAGCGCGGCCTTGATCGCCGCCGAGGCGGCGTCGATGGCGTTGGTGCGCTCCTGCTTGTCCCTGATCGCGAAGGCGGCGCGCATCTGCGTCTCGCCCGCCTTCTTCACGCGGGCATAGAGCGCCGAGTAATCGGGGGCCTGGAAGTCGAACGGCTCTTTCGCCGCCACTTCCGCCAGGTCGATGATCAGGTCGATCACCGGCTGCATCGCGGCATGGCCGAACTTCACCGCGCCCAGCATCTCGGCCTCGGACAGCTCGTAGGCTTCCGATTCCACCATCATCACGGCGTCCTTGGTGCCCGCGACAACCAGATCGAGCCGCTGCTCGGGGTTGTTGCGCAGGTTCTGGCATGTCGTCGACCGACGGGTTCAGCACGTATTCGCCGTTCGCAAAGCCCACGCGCGCCGCGCCGATCGGGCCCATGAAGGGCACGCCCGAAATGGTCAGCGCCGCCGAAGCCGCGATCATCGCGACGATATCGGGCTCGTTGTGCAGGTCGTGGCTCAGCACGGTCGCCATGACCAGGACTTCGTTCTTGAAGCCTTCGACGAACAGCGGGCGGCACGGACGGTCGATCAGGCGCGAGGTCAGCGTCTCTTTCTCGGACGGGCGGGCCTCACGCTTGAAGAAGCCGCCGGGGATCTTGCCCGCGGCGTAGTATTTTTCCTGATAGTGCACGGTCAGCGGGAAGAAGTCCTGCCCCGGCTTCGCGGTCTTCGCGAAAGTGACGTTGGCCATCACGCTGGTCTCGCCCAGAGTGGCGATGACGGTGCCGTCGGCCTGGCGGGCAATCTTGCCCGTTTCCAGTGTCAGCGTCTCGCCGCCCCACTGGATCGATTTCTCGAATTGGATTGAACATCTGGTTTCCTCAGGGACCGGCGCCCTCGCCTGTCGTCCCACCAATCTGGCGGCCCCATTGCCGCCCCCCCTATCCTTCGCATGTGCCCGGGGGTCAGGGCCTCACGTCGCAGATGGCGGGCGCTTACAGGAAAAGCGGTGAGTTGGAAAGGAGGATCGAGTCCGGCCCTCCACAACGCGGCGTCATGCTTGCCGCCATTTGCCTGGGGAAACTCCGGTCACGCGCAGCAACACGCGGTTGCACCGCGGTCGTCGAAATCCCGGCCGAGGAGCCGAGGTCCGCCAGCGCCAGATCGATGCCGTTTCCGCCACGCTGGCGCGATAGTCCGAGACGAAACGAAAACGCCCGCGCCTTTCAGCGCGGGCGTGACTGCAAACCGGACGACCGCCTCAGCGGCGCAGGCCGAGGCGCGCGATCAGCGCGGTGTAGCGGGCTTCGTCCTTCTTCTTCAGGTAGTCGAGCAGCTTGCGGCGCTGCGCGACCATCATCAGAAGGCCACGGCGGGAGTGGTTGTCCTTGCGGTGGGTCTTGAAGTGTTCGGTGAGGGTGGCGATCCGGCTGGACAGCACGGCGACCTGGACCTCGGGCGAACCGGTGTCGCCGTCCTTGGTCGCGTATTCCTTGATGAGCCGGGCCTTCTCTTCGACAGTGATCGACATCGGGGTCTCCTTGCGTAAGGGGTTATGGCCACAGCCGGGATGTCGTCCAGCAGGGCCCTTGGAGGTGTCCGCCGTTGCCAGCGGATGCGCGCCTATAGGGGAAACGGGGCGAAAAGGAAAGCGGGAATGCGCCCTATGCCCTGCTTGGCGGATCAGCCTCGGGCCACGCTTCGGGCTGGCGGTCGTAGCCGATGTAGAGCGGATGCTTCGGCTGCCCGCCCTGCGTCAGCCCCAGGTGCCAGAGCGGTCGGCCCGTCGCCCGCAAGAGCCGCTCCACCTGCGCGCCGCGCTCCAGGTGGGCACCGTGGCTGCCCCAGGCGCAGATGATGCGGTCGGCCCACAGCGCGCTTTCGGCGATGGCCGAATCGTTCGCGGGACCGACGGGATCGGCCTCGGCCCGCATCACACGCGGATCGGTCGCGCGGAAGGCGAAGATGTTCGTCACCCGGAAGGCCCCGTATCCCAAGGCCCGCGCGCGACGCTCGCAGCGCTCCACCGTGGGGTCGTTCTGAACCTCGGTCGCGGTAGAGGGGTTGAGCATCACGAAGAGCGCCCGGGGGCCGGTCGCGTCCCAGGTGCGGGTCAGCAGGTAGCGGTATCGCTGGCAGGGGGAGTAGACGGCGGTGGAGGCCGCGTCGCCCTTCTGGTGGTCGCGCGTGATCATGGCGGCAGGGTAATGCGCGCCACATGCCGGGGAAAGGGGGCCTCCGTCAGTCGGGAAGCCCCGCCCGCGCCAGCCCCTCGGCCAGATGAGCGCGGTCCTCGGCCCGCTTGAAGGGACGCATCCCGAGGAAGAGCGCGGCGGAAAATCCTGGCTCCAGCGCCCGCACGGCCTGCGCCGCGGCCCGCGCGCCCGCGGCATTGCCCGCCTGCGCGCGCGCGGCGGCGAGGCCCGCCAGCACCCCCACCTGCGGGTCGGGCACCGTGGCATAGGTTGCGGCAGCCTCGGCGTAGCGGCGGGCACAATACTGCGCCAGCCCCAGGTTGGTGATGTACCAGGACGGATGCCCGGGGTTCAGCGACAGCGCGCGCGTGGCCCAGTCGATCCCCTCCTCGGGCTTGCCCAGATAGGTGGCCAGCGGCGACCGCAGCGCGAGGATGTGGCTGTCATAGGGGTTGAGCGAAAGCGCCTTCTTGTGGTGCACCTCGGCCGCTTCCAGCTCGCGCGCATACATGGCGACCTGCCCGGCGACCAGGTGGCACCAGCTGTCCGACGGGTCGAGCGACAGCGCGCGCGCGGCATCGGCGCGCACCGGGGCAAGGTCGGCCGCCTCGGGCCGCCAGGCCCATTGCCGGAGGCGCATCAGCGCGAGCCAGGCCCAGGCCAGCGCATAGTCCGGGTCGCGCTGCACCGCCGCCTCGAACCGCTCGACCGCGCGCAGGTTCGACGCCCGGTCGAGGCGGTTCGCATGGTGGATGCCCTGCAAGAGCAGATCGAAGGCCTGGGCCGAGCCGGGGCGCTTGCGGCGCGAGGCGTCGATGCTCAGCTCCTCGATCCGCCCCGCCAGCGAGGCGACAAGACGTTCGATCACGTCGTCCTGCAACGCCAGAAGATCGTCCGACGCGGCCTCGAGCCGGTCCGCCCATAGCGTGCGGCCGGTCTGCGCTTCGGTCAGGTCCAGCGCGATGCGCAGACGGGGTCCGGCGCGGCGCAGCGTGCCCCCGATGACGAAGGTCACGCCGTGCTCTGCCGCCAGATGCCGTGCCTCCAATGACCTTACGGCGTTCGGGCCAAGCACGGCGAGGCTCTGGAAGCGCGACAGGCCCATCACGAGATCGTCCGCCAGACCCTCGGCCAGGTAGAGGTCGGACTCGTCTCCCGGGGCGGTCAGGCCGCGGACCGCGATGGTGGTGGCGCGGCGGGGCGCGTCGGCCTCGCTTCCCTCCGGCGTTCCCATGGGCAGGCGCAGCACGCGGACCGGTCCCTCGATGTTTTTCAGCGGCTGCGGACCCAGTTCGATCGGGTCGAGGTCAACCCGCCCCTCGGCCATGGCCTGCACCTGTCCCGACAGACAGATGCCACCCGGCCAGGCGAGGCTTTCAAGCCGGGCGGCGATATTGACCGTATCGCCCAGCAGGTCGGCCCCGCTGGGATGGACAAGGCCCGCATGCAGGCCGATGCGGTAGGTCAGAAGCCGGGCCTCGGCCGCCGCCGCCGCCAGCCGGGTCTGGATGGCGATGGCGGCGCGGATGGCCTCGGTCGCGTCGGCGAATTCGGCCAGCACACTGTCGCCCGCCGTGGCGAAGACCCGGCCGCGATGATCCTGGATCGCGCCGAAGATCAGCGCCTTGCTGCGGGCCAGCGCATCCAGCGCCAGCGCCTCGTCCCGGCTCATCGCGCGGCTGTAGCCAACCGCATCGGCGGCCAGGATAGTGGCTATATGGGGTTCCGACTGAACGGCCTGCACCTTCCGGCCCTTCCTGCTGCCTTCCGCCAGCCTAGCGGGTTCGCGCCGCGCGTTCCACGGGTGCGCGCCTCGTTCAACGAATCGGTTGACTGATCCGCGCGACCGGGTACATTCAACGATATGGTTAAATCAGAAACATCCCTCGACGCTGTCTTCCATGCCCTCGGTGATGCCACGCGACGGCAGATGCTGCGCGACCTCGCTGCGGGCGAACGCACGGTGGGCCAGCTGGCAGAGCCTTTCGCCATCTCGCTCGCCGCCGCGTCCAAGCACATCAAGGCGCTGGAAAGCGCCGGGTTGATCCGCCGCGAGATCCGGTGGCGGACCCATGTCTGCCGGCTGAACGCCGCACCGCTCGCCGGCGCACATGACTGGCTGGGCTTCTACGAACGGTTCTGGACCGACCGGCTGTCGGTTCTGGACGAATTGCTGCGCAACGAGGGGCAACCCCCTGCCCCGTCCCCCAAACCAAAAGGAGAGTCAAAGTGAAAGACGCGACCACGATCGAGGCCTATGGCCATCTGACCGACCCGACGACGCTGACCATGCAGCGGCTGCTGCCCGGCCCCATCGCCCGGGTCTGGGCCTGGCTTACGGAAAGCGAGCTGCGCGCCAAATGGCTGGCCGCGGGCGAGATGCCGATGAGCGCCGGCGCCGACTTCACCCTGACCTGGCGCAACGACACGCTGACCGATCCGCCCGGCGCGCGGCCCGAGGGGATGAGCGAGGTGAACACGGGCCAGTGCCGCGTGCTCGAGGTCGATCCGCCGCACCGCCTGCGCTTCGAATGGGGCGGGATGGGCGAGGTCACCTTCGACCTGAGGCCCGCGGGCGACAAGGTGCTGCTGACACTGACCCATGCGGGCCTCGTCGGGCGCAGCCGCGTCCTTGGCGTCAGCGCGGGCTGGCACGCCCATGTCGATATCATGGAGGCGAAGCTGACAGGCACGGCACCCAAACCGCACTGGGACAACTGGCGCGCGCTGCGCGAGGTCTATGCCGCGCGGCTGCCGGAGTGACGGTGAGGCCGGACCTGATCATTTTCTGTTCACAAATATCACAAGGGGGGTGATGAGCGACCAGAAACCCTCCGGTGGAGGGTTTCCGCGAAGAATGCCCGGCCCGTGGCCGGGCCGGGACTGGGGGTGTGAAACCCCCGCTCCACCCTTCAAGCAAGGCGCAGCTTCAGACTGCGAAGACCCGCGTCGGGTGCAACTCGCCCGCCTTGTAGACCCCCACGGCGACCGCCCTGCCCTGATAGCTCGCCCAGGCTTCGTCGCCGTAACCCACGTCCGACGCGATCACCATGCCGGGATTGCCGTTGCGCAGGCGCGCGGCCCCCTCGGGTGTGGCGGGAAGCTCCGGCAGGTCGGACAGGCCCGTTTCCAGCGGCAGAAGGCGCGCGTCGAGCGTCGGGCGTGCGGGCCAGCGCCTCGATCTCGTCCAGCGTGATGCCCTCTTCCGCGTCGAACGGGCCGGACCAGACGCGGCGCAGCCAGAGCGACATGGCCGAGGCAGCCCAGCGCCGCGCCCAGGTCGCGGGCGATGGCGCGGACATAGCCGCCCTTGCCGCAGACCATCTCCAGCTCGGCATGGTCGGGGTCGGGGCGGGCGACCAGGGTCAGGCTTTCCACCCAGAGCGGGCGGGGCGGCGAGGTCGACCGTCTCGCCCTCGCGCGCCAGGTCATAGGCGCGTTCGCCGTCGATCTTCACGGCCGAGAACTGCGGGCGGCGATCTGAAGGATCTCGCCGCGGAACGGCGGCGAGGGCGGCCTCGATCTGCGCGTCGGTGGGGCGGTCAGTGGCGCGGTGGCGATCACCGCGCCCTCGGCATCGTCGGTGGTCGTCGCGGCCCCGAAGCGCACCATGAAGCGGTAGCATTTCAGCGCATCGGTGATGTAGGGCACGGTCTTGGTCGCCTCGCCCAGGGCGACGGCCAGCACGCCGGTCGCCGCAGGGTCCAGCGTGCCCGCATGGCCCGCCTTCTGCGCGTCGAGCGCCCATTTGACCTTGTTGACGACGGCGGTGGAGGTGATGCCCGCGGGCTTGTCCACGATCAGCCAGCCGGAAACCGCCCTGCCCTTGCGCGCGCGTGCCATGATCGGGTCCTTCGGGTTCGGAAGGTCGGCTGTCTAGTGCGGGTTTGCGGCGAGGGAAAGGGTAGATCGGTGCGACGGGATTGGCGGTGCGAGGCCCCGGCCTGCGCCGGGGCGCGTTGCGCGGCCGGGGAACCGGCTGTCGGACGGAACGACGGTGCCGACAATCGGGCCCATGGGAAAGCCGATGTCGTCGCGGCCGATCCCGGGCGCATAGAGGCGCGAGATGCTGCCGTCGAAATAAAGCGCCTGCGGGCTGCCAAGGCCGTCGCGGAAGAAGCGGGCGAATTCGGTGAAGTTGACCGGCCTGTTCGAGACGACGAACCAGCGCGGTCGCGCCATCTGCGCTGACGCCGACGCCGTTGCGGATGTAGCGCGAGGGCGAGTCGGGAATGAAGCGGGGATGGATCGCCGCCGTCGATCACCAGCATCGGGCCGGATTGCGTGGCAAAGCGGCAGGCGGGCGGGGCCTCGGCGAAGGCGCGGGATTCGACGACCGAGAAACGCGTCGCCGATGCAGAACACGCCGTTCGGCAGCAGGCCGAAATTGCCCGGACCGTCGCGAGGTGACAAGGCGCGCGCGCTCGGTCCCGTCCTCGACCAGCAGGCCCACCGGGGCGCGGTCGGGGTGATACATGCCTGCGTTCATCGCGAAACCGAGGGTTCGCCCCTCGCCCGCCAGCGCCTCGTTCACCCGGGCGAAGCTGCCATAGGGCGCGCCGTCGGCGGCGGTCTGGAAGAGGCGCAGATCCTCGGCCGCCGTCACCTCGCAGACGGTGTAGGTCTGCCCCTCGAAGGCGCGATCCGCGCAGGCGGCATCGGCGGCGGCGGGCAGGGCGAAGAACACGGCTGCGAGAAGGGCGCGACGCACCGGGCGTCAGTCCTTGCCGCCTTCGGCATCGTCCTCGCGCGCGGCCACGTCGCGCTGCACGGTCTCGTCGGAGAACAGGCGGCGGGTCTCGTCCAGCCGGTCGAAGGTCTCGTCGATCTGATAGCGCAGTTCGGGCACGTATTTCAGAGTCAGCACGTTCTTCGCGACCGCCCGGCGCAGTTCGTGGTTGTTGCGCTTCAGCGCCGCGATCGCCTCTTCCTTGCCCTGTCCACCAAGCGGCAGCACGTAGACGGTGGCGATCCTTGAGGTCGGGCGAGACCCGCACCTCGCCCACGGTGATCGACATGCGGTTGAGGTCGGGGTCGTGGATCTCGTGCTGCGTCAGCGCTTCGGACAGCGTGCGGCGGATCAGTTCGCCCACGCGCAGCTGCCGCTGGCTGGGGCCCGAGCCGGTGGAGAAGCGTTTCTGTGCCATGGCGCGCATGTAGGCCCTTTCGCGCCCGCCCCGCAACGGCGGGCTTTGCGCACGAGTGCGTTCCCGGCTAAGCAATGCCGGTCATGCGAGGGATAGTGCGATGAGCGAGCTGCCGGGGATCGTGGTCACGGGCGCGTCGGGCCGGATGGGCCGGATGCTGGTCGATCTGGTGCTCGCCTCGGACAAGGCGCGGCTCGTGGGCTGCGTCGAGCGGACGGGGCACGACTGGGTCGGGCAGGATATCGGCGTGGCGCTGGGTCGCGGGCCGGTGGGCGTGACCGTGACCGACGACCCGCTGGAGGCCTTCGCCAGCGCGCAGGCCGTGATCGACTTCACCACGCCCACGGCGACGGTGGAGTTCGCGGCGCTGGCGGCGCAGGCGCGCGCCGTGCATGTGATCGGCACGACGGGGCTGGAGCACGAGCATCTGGCGCAGATCGCGCTGGCCGCGCGTCACGCGGTGATCGTGCGGGCGGGCAACATGAGCCTGGGCGTCAACCTGCTGGTGCGGATGACGCGGATGGTGGCCGAGGCGCTGGATGCCGACTGGGACATCGAGGTGGTCGAGGCGCATCACCGCATGAAGGTCGACGCGCCGTCGGGCACCGCGCTGATGCTGGGCGAGGCGGCGGCCGAGGGGCGCGGCGTGCGGCTGGCCGAGGTGCGCGATGCCGGGCGCGACGGGATCACCGGGCGCGCGGACCCGCGGCGACATCGGGTTCTCGTCGGTCCGGGGCGGCGACATCGTGGGCGAACATGACGTGATCTTCGCGACCGCGGGCGAGCGGGTGGTGCTGCGCCATGTCGCGACCGACCGGGCGGTCTTCGCGCGCGGCGCCCTGCGGGCCGCACTCTGGGGGCAGATGCAGAAGCCGGGCGAGTATGATATGATGGATGTGCTTGGATTGTGATATCCGGCCCGTGGCGCAAGTGATCCGAAGCGGAGCGCGCCGCGTAAGGCTGGGTGTCGAGTTTGAGGATGTCGCATCATGTCACGCATTCTGCTGATCTTCGGGATCGCCTGTCTGGTTGCGTTGCCGGTGCGGGCGAACGAGTTCCAACCGATTCGCGACAAGACCGAATTCCTGTCTCTGGTTGACGGCAAGGAACTGCGCCTGAACCTGTTCCGCATCTCGATCAAGCTGACCGAGGACGGACAGATCCAGGGGTCAGCCCTGGGATGGGACCTCAGCGGACGCTGGGACTGGCAGGACGGCTACTTCTGCCGCGATATCGACTGGAGCGGGACGGAGATCCCGTTCAACTGCCAGTTGGTCGAGGCGAAGGGCGACGAGGTGATCCGCTTCACCGTCGACAAGGGCGCGGGCGACTCGGCTTCGTTCCGCTTGCGATAGGTCCGGAGAGGCGACGGGTGGCTTGTTCTGCGCTGCGCCGCTTCGCTAGCGTCCGGCAGGTAAGTCCCGCAGCAATTTCGGGTACACCTTAGCGACCGGAGCGCACCCCATGACCAACCGTCTGCACGCGATTGGACTGATGTTGGCTCTGTCGTTGCTGATGGGGTGCGAGCGCCCCCCAGAGCTGATCGGGATCGACAATCCGGCCGTTCCCGTGGAAAGCGTGCCGGATGTCTCGCGCCATCGGATCTTCATAACCACGACCCGGGAAGCCTCTGAAGTGGTCGGCGCCTTCTTTTCGGGCGAGCGCGCGCCGAGGCTTGGCCTGGCTTCGGTCGATGTGACGGTGCCGCCCAACCATGTCGTAGGCGAGCTGGAGCGGCCCACCCGCCTGCCCCCCGACCCGCGCACCGAGTTCGCGGTGGTCCGGCCCGTTGTCTACCGCAGCGATGCGTCCTTCGTGGCCGAGGTGAACCGCGAGCTGGCGAAGCGCCCGCGCAGCGAGCAGAAGATCCTGCTCTTCGTTCACGGCTACAACAACACGACCAGCGATGCGATCCTGCGCCTGTCGCAGTTCGTCGAGGATACGGGCTATCAGGGCGTGCCGGTGCTGTTCACCTGGGCATCGGCGGCAAAGGCACCGCGCTATGTCTACGACCTGAACAGCGCGCTGGTGGCGCGCGGCAAGATCAAGGAGATGACCGACGTGCTGGCCAAGACGCGCGCCGACCGATCTCGATATCTTCGCGCATTCGATGGGGGCCTTCCTGACGATGGAGGGGCTGGTCGATGCGCAGCAGGAGGGGCGACTGGGCACGCGCAAGACGATCGACCACATCATGCTGGCCTCGCCCGACATCGACATCGACCTGTTCAGGACCCAGCTGGCGCAGCTTCCCAAGCCGGTGATCGAAAAGATGTATCTGCTGGTCTCGGCCGATGACGCAGCGTTGCGGTTCTCGCGCCGGATCGCGGGCGGCGTGCCGCGCGTGGGGGCGGCGGACACGGTCGAGCTTGAGGAGCTCGGGGTTACGGTGATCGACCTGTCCGAGATCGACAATTCGAGTTCAGGCAGCCATTCGAAGTTCGCCGGCTCGCCCGAGGTGGTGCAGCTGATCGGGGCGGGTCTGAATTCGGCGGGCCGGTTCGGCGACCCCCAGACCCCGGCCTTGGGCCAGCTGCTCAGCGGCGTGCCGATCAGGATCCTCGGCCAGTGACCGCCTAGAAGTCGATCGCGAGTCCCTTCTTCTCCCAGTCGCCGTAGCGCACGGGCTCGGGTCCGTCGCGCCCGCCGATCTCTCGCGGCGGGGGTGCGGCGGCAGCCTGCTTGCGGCGCTCCTCCGCCTCGGCCAGCGCGCGAAGGGCGGCGGGGGGAAGCGGGGGCGTGGTGTCGGGCATGGGGCGCTTTCTTGTGCAGTCTCTTGCCATGATATACGCCGGTCACCTTCGGTGAACAAGGCGCGGGGATCGGCCATGGCGGCAGAGGGCTTGGCGGCACGGGGCGCGGCGGTGGCGATCCTCGATGCGGTGCTGGGCGAAGGGCGGATGCTGGCCGATGTGCTGGCCGAACCCTACGGGCCGCTGGCCGGGCTGAACCCGGGCGACCGGGGACGGGCGCAGCGCCTGGCGACCAGCGTATTGCGCCATGTCGAGCAGGCGGACCGTGTCCTGGCCCCGCACCTGCGCCGCGCGCCCCCTCGCAGCGTGCAGAACGCGCTGCGGCTGGCGGTCGTCGAGATGGCGGTCGAGGGCGCGGCGGCCCATGGCGCGGTGAATGCGGCGGTGGATTTCGTGCGGCGCGGGCGGCGGACGGGGCATCTGGCGGGGCTGGCCAATGCGGTGCTGCGCAAGGTGGCCGAGGTGCCGGAGCCCTTCGCCGGGCTGCCGCCGCAACGGATGCCGATGTGGCTGCGCCAGCCTCTGGTCCGCGCCTGGGGACGCGAGGCGGTCAGCGCGATGGAGGCGGTGCAGGCCAAGGCCCCGCCGCTGGACCTGACGGCAAAGCCGGCGGCCAAGACGGTGCCTGCGGGCGAAACCTTGCCGACGGGCAGCCTGCGGCTGGCCGAGGCGGGCCAGATCACCGCGCTGCCGGGCTATGCCGAGGGGGAATGGTGGGTGCAGGATGCCGCCGCCGCGCTGCCGGTGCGCCTGCTCGCGCCGCAGCCGGGCGAGCGCGTGCTCGACCTCTGCGCGGCGCCGGGCGGCAAGACGCTGCAACTGGCGGCGGCGGGGGCCGATGTGACGGCGCTCGACATCTCGGGGCCGCGTCTGGGTCGCCTGCGCGAGAACCTGGCGCGGACGGGACTTTCGGCGGAGGTGGTGGTGGCCGACGCGCTGCACTGGCAGGCCCCCGCCCCCTTCGACGCCGTGCTGCTGGACGCGCCCTGTTCGGCAACGGGCACGATCCGGCGGCATCCCGACCTGCCCTTCGTCAAGGACGGGTCGGAACTTGCCTGAACTCGCAGAGCTTCAGGCGGCGCTGATCGACCGGGCGCTCGGGTTTGTGGAACCGGGCGGGCGGCTGGTCTACTGCACCTGCTCGCTGCTGCCGGAGGAAGGCGAGGCGCAGCTGGAGGCGGCACTCGAACGGCATCCGGACCTGCGGGTGGAGACGCCCGACCTGCCGGGAATCGAGCCGGGCTGGATCACGCCGCAGGGCGCGCTGCGCCTGCGGCCCGACCATTGGGCCGAACGCGGCGGGATGGACGGGTTCTTCATCGTGATGCTCCGGCGGGGCGTTCCTCGGTGACAAGGCCGGGGGGCCGGGGCTATGGTGCCCACTGGCAGACCCCGAAGCGGGCGCGGACGACCGGTGGCAGAGATGAGGCAGGCGTGACCCAGCGCGACGGCTTTTCGGCGCGGCGTTCCCGAACGCTGAACCGCCTGCATGCCCGCTGGGCAGGGCTGGCCAAGCCTGCGCAGGGGTTCGTCTCGCAGCCCGAGCCGCGCACCATCGGCATGTATGCCCGCGGGCGGCAGCTTGTGGCAGGAAACTTCCTGTTCTCGGGCCATCTGGTCGAGGCGCCGGACCTGACGATCTGGGACATCACCATCCCCGATCCCGCCTTCGAGGACGAGGTGCAGGGATTCGCCTGGCTCGACGACCTGGCGGCGGTGGGGGACGGGGCGGCGCGGACCCGCGCACAAGACTGGACCTGGGGCTGGATCGAGCGATTCGGGCGCGGCGAGGGGCCGGGCTGGACGCCCGACCTGACCGGGCGGCGGCTGATCCGCTGGATCAACCACGCGCTGTTCCTGATGAACGGGCGGGACCGGACGGCGACGGCTGCCTATTACCGCGCCCTGTCGCGCCAGACCGTGTTCCTGGCGCGGCGCTGGCCCACCGCCGCGCCCGGCCTGCCGCGGTTCGAGGCGCTGACGGGGCTGATCTATGCGGGCCTCGCGCTGACCGGGATGGAGCGGCTGGTGGCCCCGGCACGCGCCGCGCTGGCGAAGGAATGCGCGCGCGAGATCGACGCGCAGGGCGGCATCCCCACCCGCAACCCCGAGGAACTGCTCGAGGTCTTCACCCTGCTGACCTGGGCAGCGCTGGCCCTGACCGAGACGGGACGGCGGCCCGAGCCCGATCATCTCGCCGCCATCGAACGGATCGCGCCGACCCTGCGCGCGCTGCGCCATTCGGACGGCGACTCTGGCGCGGTTTCACGGCGGCGGGCGCGGGATGGAGGGGCGGCTGGACCAGGCGCTGGCCAGCTCGGGGGTGCAAGCCCGCGCCGGTGAACGGCCTCGCCATGGGATTCGCGCGGCTGACCGGCGGGCGGACGAGCGTGATCGTCGATGCGGCCGCCCCGCCCGACGGGCGCGCCTCGACCTCGGCCCATGCCTCGACGCTGGCCTTCGAGCTGACCTCGGGGCGGCGGCCGATGATCGTCAACTGCGGCTCCGGCGCGCCCTTCGGGCCGGAGTGGCGGCGCGCGGGCCGGGCCACGGCCAGTCCATTCGACGCTGGAGATCGAGGGATTTTCGTCCTCGCGCCTCGGTCCCGGCGGGCGCGGACCGCGCTGACCGACCGCGCGAAGGTGGAACTGGCCGAACTGGCAGCCGGCCCGGCGGCGACCAGCCTGGTCGCCAGCCATGACGGCTGGGTCGGCACCCACGGCCTGACCCATACGCGGCTGATGGACCTGAGCCATGACGGGCGGCGGCTGATCGGGCGAGGATGTGCTGGCCGCGATGACCCCCGCCGCACGCAGGCGGTTCGAGCAGGTGATGACCCACACGAAGCTGCAAGGCGTGCGCTACTACCTGCGCTTCCACCTGCACCCCGATGTCGATGCCGAGGTGGACCTGGGCGGCAGCGCGGTGTCGATGGCGCTGAAGAGCGGCGAGATCTGGGTGTTCCGCCACAGCGGCGGGCTCGACCTGACGCTCGAACCGTCGGTCTATCTGGAAAAGGGGCGGCTGAAGCCGCGCGCGACGAAGCAGATCGTGCTCGCGGGCAGCCTTGCGGCATTCGCAGGCGCGGATCGGCTGGACCTTGGCGAAGGCACAGGATACTCCGCTCGCCATACGCGACCTTGACCGCGACGATCTTCCGGCCTGACCCTGCAGGCCCCAACCCGCGAGGGGAGACCGATGCCCAATCTCGTTCCCGTCGGCCGCGCGCTGATCTCCGTCTCCGACAAGACCGGGCTGCTGGAGCTTGCGCGCGCGCTGGCCGCGCGGGGGGTGGAGCTGATCTCGACCGGCGGCACCTCGGCGGGCGCTGCGCGCGGCGGGGCTGGCGGTGCGCGACGTGGCCGAAGTGACAGGCTTTCCCGAGATGATGGACGGGCGGGTGAAGACGCTGCACCCGAAGGTGCATGGCGGCCTGCTGGCGCTGCGCGACGATGACGAGCATCTGGTGGCGATGGCCGCGCACGGGATCGAGCCGATCGACCTGCTGGTGGTGAACCTCTACCCGTTCGAGGCGACGGTGGCGCGCGGGCGCGGACTATGCCGACCTGCATCGAGAACATCGACATCGGCGGCCCGGCGATGATCCGCGCGGCGGCCAAGAACCACCGGTTCGTCAACGTGGTGACGGACCCCGCCGATTACGCCGCCCTGCTGGCGGAACTGGCCGCGCACGACGGGGCCACGACGCTTGCCTTCCGCCAGCGCATGGCGCTGACCGCCTATGCGCGTACCGCCGCCTATGATGCCGCCGTGTCGAGCTGGATGGCGGGTGCGCTTGCAGGACACGGCGCCGCGCCGCCGCGCCTTTGCCGGGACGCTGGCGCAGACGCTGCGCTATGGCGAGAACCCGCACCAGCAGGCGGCCTTCTATGTCGATGGCTCGGCCGCGCCCGGGGGTGGCGACGGCGCGGCAGTGGCAGGGCAAGGAGCTGTCCTACAACAACATCAACGACACCGACGCGGCGTTCGAGCTGGTGGCCGAGTTCGCGGGCGAAGGCCCGGCCTGCGCGATCATCAAGCACGCCAACCCCTGCGGCGTGGCGCGCGGCGCGACGCTGGCCGAGGCCTACCAGCGCGCCTATGACTGCGACCGCACCAGCGCCTTCGGCGGGATCGTGGCGCTGAACGCAGCCGCTCGACGGGCCGACGGCGGAAGAGATCGTCGGCATCTTCACCGAGGTCGTGATCGCGCCCGGCGCGGACGAGGCGGCGCGGGCGGTGTTCGCGGGCAAGAAGAACCTGCGCCTGCTGACGACCGACGGCCTGCCCGATCCGCAGGCGGCAGGGCTGGCCTTCCGGCAGGTCGCGGGCGGGTTCCTGGTGCAGGACCGCGACGCGGGACGGATCACTGCCGCCGACCTGAAGGTGGTGACGAAGCGCGCGCCCGACCGAGGCGGAGCTGGCCGACCTGCTGTTCGCCTGGCGGGTGGCCAAGCACGTGAAGTCGAACGCCATCGTCTATGTGAAGGACGGCGCGACCGTGGGCATCGGCGCGGGCCAGATGAGCCGGATCGATTCGACCCGGATCGCCGCGCGCAAGGCGCAGGACATGGCCGAGGCTCTGGGGCTGGCGCAGCCGCTGACCATGGGTTCGGTCGTCGCGTCGGATGCGTTCTTTCCCTTCGCCGACGGTCTGATGGCCGCGGCCGAGGCCGGGGCGACGGCGATCATCCAGCCCGGCGGGTCGATGCGCGACGACGAGGTGATCGCGGCGGCGGATGCGGCGGGGCTGGCGATGGTCTTCACCGGCCAGCGGCATTTCCGGCACTGACCCGATGCGGCTCGCTACACTTTCGGCACTGGTCGTCTTCGGCGCTGGACCAGATCAGCAAGGTCGCGGTGGTCTGGGGCCTGGACCTTGCCTCGCGCGGCGACATCGACGTGCTGCCGCCCTTCCTGAACTTCCGCATGGCCTGGAACCAGGGGGTGAACTTCGGCCTCTTGTCCGACGACGCGGAATTCATGCGCTGGGTGCTGATCGCGGTGGCGCTGGCGATCTCGGCCTGGGTCTGGATCTGGGTCAGCCGCGAGAACCCCTCGCCGCGCGTGCAGCTTCTGGCGGGCGTGCTGATCGGCGGGGCGCTGGGCAACGTGGTCGACCGGGTGCTCTATGGCGCGGTCGCGGACTTCCTGAACATGTCCTGCTGCGGCATCGAAAATCCCTTTGCATTCAACGTGGCCGATGTGGCGATCTTTGTGGGCGCGATCGGCCTCGTGCTCTTCACCGGCAAGGACAAGCCGGCCCGCCAAGAAGCGGGGAAAGACCCCGTGACGCGCCCCTCCCTTTGCGCTAAAGACGGCAAGAACGAGGTCGAAGGAGACAGGCATGCAGGCTGGACGGAGCGTTTTGGCACTCGCCACAGCTGGCGATCCTGGCGCTTGGCGGCGTGCAGCGGCAACCAGAGCCTGATGAACATCAAGCAGCAGGGCAACGGACCGGACGAATTCGCGGTGCTGCCGGTCAAGCCGCTGGAAATGCCCAAAAGCCTGGCCGAGCTGCCGCCGCCGACACCGGGCGGCACGAACATCACCGACCCGACGCCCGATGCCGATGCGATCATCGCGCTTGGCGGTCGTCCCGGTGCCCCGCGCGCGGCCGTCCCGGCAAGCGACGGCACCCTGGCCGGATATGCCGGACGCTACGGCGTGACGCCCGACATCCGCCAGCAGCTTGCCCTCGAGGACCAGGAGTTTCGGCGCCGAGAACCAGGGACGTCCGCTGGAAAAGCTCTTCGGCCTGAACGTCTATTTCAAGGCCTACAAGAAACAGGAGCTCGACCAGTACGACGAGCTTGAGGCGTGGCGCGCGCGGGGTGTCCGGACCGAGTTCGGCCCCGCCGCAGGGTGCCCGCGACTAGCATCACAAGCGCGTGGAGCGGGATTGAACCTGCCGGCGAAGCCTGTAGCTACGTCTTGGCTGGCAGGAAGGAACGCCGATGTACCGATGGTTGAGCGGGGGTCTTGCCGCCCTCGCATTCGCCTCCCCCGCGCTTGGCGAGGAGGTGACGAGCTTTTCCCTGGACAACGGGTTGCAGGTGGTGGTGATCGAGGATCACCGTGCACCGGTCGTCGTTCAGATGGTCTGGTACAGGGTCGGGGCCGCCGACGAGGCCGCGGGCCAATCCGGCGTCGCGCATTTCCTGGAACACCTGATGTTCCAGGGCACCGACGACGTTGGCGCCCGGCGAGTTCTCGAAGGTGGTCAAGGCGCAGGGCGGCAGCGACAACGCCTTCACCTCGTGGGACTACACGGCCTATTTCCAGCGCGTCGCAGCCGACCGGCTGGATCTGGTGATGCAGATGGAAGCCGACCGGATGCGCGACCTCGCGCTGACCGAGGACGATGTCGACGACCGAGCGCCAGGTGATCCTGGAAGAGCGCAGCCAGCGCATCGACAGCGATCCCTCGGCGCCTGTTCGCAGAACAGGCGCGCGCCGCGCAGTACCTGAACCATCCCTACGGCACGCCCGATCATCGGCTGGCGGCACGAGATGGAGGACCTCGACCGGCAGGACGCGCTGGCGTTCTACCGGACCTATTACGCGCCCAACAATGCCATCCTGATCGTCGCCGGGGATGTCACGCCCGATCAGGTGCGCCAACTGGCCGAGACACATTACGGCCCGCTGGAACCGACGGAGATCCTGCCCCCGCGCGAGCGCCCGCAGGAGCCGCCGCAACTGGCCGAACGGCGGCTCGAGATGGCCGATGCGCGCGTGGCGCAGCCCTATGTCATGCGCACCTACCTCGCCCCCGCGCGCAAGAGCGGCGCGCAAGAGCAGGCGGCGGCGCTGTCGATTCTGGCCGAACTGCTGGGCGGCAGCGGCACCACCTCGGTCCTGGCCAAGGCGCTGACTTTCGATAACCCGAAGGCGGTCTATGTCTCGGCCGATTATGACGGTGGCGCGCTGGACAGCGGCACATTCAGTCTGGCCATCGTGCCCGTGCCGGGCCTGGGGTTGGCCGAGGCGGAGAGGGCGATGGACGATGTCGTGGCGCGCTTCCTGGAGGATGGCGTGGACCCCGTGGCGCTGGAGCGGATCAAGACGCAGCTGCGCGCGGCCGCAGATCTATGGCCGCGACAATGTCGAGGGTCTGGCGAACCGCTACGGCCAGGCGCTGACGACGGGCCTGACCGTGGCCGACGTGCAGGCCTGGCCCGACGTGCTGCAGGCGGTGACGGCCGAGGACGTGATGGCCGCCGCGCGCGCAGGTGCTGGACCGCAGGACCGCCGTGACCGGCTGGCTGACGACCGAGGCGGAGGAGACGCCATGAGGATGCTGCGGCTGCTTCCGGCCCTCCTGCTCGTCTGTACAGCGCTGGCCGCCCGGGCCGAGATCGCCATCCAGGAGGTGACCTCGCCCGGCGGGATCACCGCCTGGCTGGTCGAGGATCACGGCATCCCCTTCACCGCGATGGAGATCGCCTTCGAGGGCGGGACGAGCCTCGATCTGCCCGGATCGCGCGGGGCGGTGAACCTGATGGCCGCGACGCTGGAGGAAGGGGCGGGCGAGCTCGACTCGCAGGGCTTCGCCGCGGCGCGGGATGCGCTGGCGGCCGAGTTCGGCTTTTCGGCAGGAAGGGACAGCGTCAGCATCTCGGCCCGCTTCCTGACCGAAAACCGGGACCAGGCGCTGGAGCTGCTGCGGCAGGCGATCATCGAACCCCGCTTCGACGAGGACGGCGGTGGAGCGGGTGAAGGGCCAGATCCTCGCGGGCCTCGCCGCGGACGAGACCGATCCGCAATCCATCGCGGGCGAGGCAGTTCAACGCGCTCGCCTTCGGCAGCCACCCCTATGGCACGAGCGGCGACGGCACGCGCGAAAGCGTGGCCAAGCTGACGCGCGACGATGTCGTCGAGGCGCATCGTGCCGCGCTGGCGCGGGACCGGATGTTCATCGCCGTGGTGGGCGACGTGACGCCCGCCGAGCTTGGCCCGATGCTGGACCGCCTGCTGGGCGGATTGCCGGATATCGGGCGGCAGATGCCGGGCCGTGCCCCCTGGGGCCTGACGGGCGGCGCGACGGTGGTGGATTTTCCCAGCCCGCAGTCGGTGGTCCTGTTCGGCCAGCGGGGCATTCCGCGCGACGATCCGGATTTCTTCGCGGCCTTCATCCTGAACGAGGTCCTGGGCGGCGGTGGCTTCAGCGCCCGGCTGATGGAGGAGCTGCGCGAGAAACGCGGGCTGACCTATGGCGTGTCGACCTATCTAGCGCCCATGAACTACGGCGAGGTGCTGATGGGGCAGATGTCGACGGCCAATGCCTCGGTCGGCCAGTCCATCGACCTGATCCGCGAGGTCTGGGCGGATATGGCCGCCGAGGGGATCACCGAGGAGGAGCTTGCGCGGACCAAGACCTATCTCACCGGCGCCTATCCGCTGCGCTTCGACGGCAATGGGCAGATCGCGGACATCCTCGTGGGGATGCAGATGGAGGGGCTGCCCATCGACTATGCGACGACGCGGAACGCCAAGGTCGAGGCGGTGACGCTGGCCGACGTGACGCGCGTGGCGCAGCGGCTGCTGCAACCGGACGCGCTGCGGTTCGTCGTCGTGGGACAGCCGGAGGGGGTTGTGTCGGGGAGTAGGGACTGGGTTCGGAGGATCCGTGCGGTCGACGTGTCGTCATCGAGGGGTCTCGTAACAGGCGAACGGCCCGATCAGCGGACCCTACAGTGTAGGGTCCGCCGGGCCGTTGCCCGGAGGCGCAAGCCGGAGGGCAAGGGGACTTCCACATACCCGAGGCTGCCAATCCGTCCGCGCCTGACTGGGGTAGGCGCGGCAACGCGCCTGCCCAAGGGCAGGCGCGCGACGGATTTGTCGCGGCAATCCGTCAGACACAGTGCCGGAATCGATCAAGTGCCTTGCTCTCATCATGGTCGAACTTCTTCGCCCCGCAGTCCGTAGGGTGCGCATTCATTGCGCACCTTGCGTGACGTAGGGCGGGGTCACCCCCGATGGCGGGCATATCGGCGGGGTTCACCGCCTACAGATGCTTTCGCGCCAGCGTTCAGGTGCCCCGAACGGCGAGGCCCCGGCATGCGCCGGGGCGCGGGTCGAGGGATGGGAGCGGTACGGAAGATCAGCCTTCCCCATGGCCGAATCCCCCCCGCCCTGCTAGACATGGTGGAACCATGCTCGACAACCCCAAGATACGCCCGGTTATCCGGCAACTGGACGAGGCGGCGATCAACCGGATCGCTGCCGGAGAGGTGGTGGAGCGGCCGGCCTCGGCGGTCAAGGAACTGGTCGAGAACGCCATCGACGCGGGCGCCCGGCGCATCACCGTGGACTATGCCGATGGCGGCAAGACGCTGATCCGTGTAACCGACGACGGCTGCGGGATGACGCCCGAGGACCTGCCGCTGGCCCTGTCACGCCATGCCACGTCCAAGATCGACGGGTCGGACCTGCTGGCCATCACCTCCTTCGGCTTCCGGGGCGAGGCGCTGCCCTCGCTCGGCGCGGTGGGGCGGCTGACGATCACCTCGCGGGCCGAGGGCGCGCCGGGGGCGTCGGTCTCGGTCACCGGTGGGCGGATGGAGGCGGCGCGACCGGCGGCGCTCGGGCGCGGCACGGTGGTGGAGCTGCGGGATCTGTTCTTCGCGACCCCGGCGCGGCTGAAGTTCCTGCGCACCGACAGGGCCGAGGCACAGGCCATCGGCGAGGTCATCCGGCGGCTGGCGCTGGCGGAGCCGGGTGTGGGCTTCGTTCTGCGCGACGTCTCGGGCGGCGGCGAGGGGCGCGTGGTATTCCGCGCGGACCCCGAGGCGGGCGACCTGTTCGACGCCCTGCACGGCCGCGTGACGCAGGTGCTGGGGGCGGAGTTCGCCAGCAACGCCCTGCGCATCGAGGCCGAACAGGACGGGCTGCGGCTGACGGGGTACGCCGCCCTGCCCACCTATTCCCGCGGCTCGTCCGTGGCGCAGTTCCTGTTCGTGAACGGCCGGCCGGTTCTGGACCGCCTGCTGCTCGGCGCGCTCCGGGCGGCCTATTTCGATTTCCTCAGCCGCGACCGCCACCCGGCGGCGGTGCTGCGGCTCGACTGCGACCCGAGCCGCGTGGACGTGAACGTGCATCCCGCCAAGGCCGAGGTGCGGTTCCGCGAACCGGCGCTGGCGCGGGGGCTGATCGTGGGCGGTCTGCGGCAGGCGCTGGCCGAGGGCGGGCGGCGCGCCTCGTCGACCGTGGGCGCGGCGATGCTCGAGGCGATGCGCCCTGAGCCGAGGCGCTACCAGATGGACCGCCCCTCGCTCCCTTCGCTCACCCGCGCCTATGCCGCACAGGCCCCGATGGGCTTTGCCGAGGCCCCCGCCGCGCGGGTGGAGCCGGTCGTGGCCTCGGAGGGTCCGCTCGGCGCGGCGCGGGCACAACTGCACGAGACCTACATCATCGCCCAGACCGCGAGCGGCATGGTGATCGTCGATGCCCATGCCGCGCATGAGCGGCTGGTCTATGAGCGGCTGAAGCGCCAGCTGGCCGAAGCGGGCGTGGCCGCACAGGCGCTGCTGATCCCCGAGATCGTGGAGCTGAGCGCGGGCGACGCCGCCCGCCTGCTGGAACTGGCACCGGAGTTGCAGCGGCTGGGACTGGGGATCGAGCCTTTCGGCGGCACGGCAGTGGCGGTGCGCGAGACGCCCGCCGTGCTGGGACAGGTCGATGCGAAGGGCCTGATCGCCGACATCCTCGACGAGCTGTCGGATCTTGGCGACAGCCAACTGGTGCAGGCGCGGATCGAGGCGGTTCTCAGCCGCATGGCCTGCCACGGCTCGGTCCGCTCCGGCCGGGCGATGCGCGCCGAAGAGATGAACGCGCTTCTGCGCGAGATGGAGGCGACACCGCATTCGGGCCAGTGCAACCACGGGCGGCCGACCTATGTCGAACTGCGGCTCTCGGATATCGAAAGGCTCTTCGGGCGCACATGACGATCACGCTTCCCCCCGGGGTGGACCCACTCTGGCTGGCGGCGGGGGCCGCGGCGCTGGTGCTGTTGATCCTGCTTTTGACCCTGCGCGCCGCCGCGCGGGCAGGGCGGATGGCCGAGCCCATGCTGCGCGAACTGGGCTGGCTGGGCCAGCGCGTGCAGATGCTGTCGGACGGGCAGGAGCGGCTGACCGGCGGGCTGACGCCATGTCTCCGAGGCACAGGCGGTCAGCCAGAGCGCGATGCTGCAACTGATGGAGCGGCGGCTGGCCGAGGTGCAGGCGGCGATGGGGGAGAGCCTGCAAGGCACCTCCATGCGCACCGCGCGGTCCTTGGGCGAGTTGCAGCAGCGGCTGGAGACCATCGACAAGGCGCAGGCCAATATCGAGAAGCTGTCGGGCAACGTGCTGTCCTTGCAGGACATCCTGTCGAACAAGCAGACGCGGGGCGCCTTCGGCGAAATCCAGCTGCACGACATCGTGCAGAAGGCGCTGCCCGCGGGCAGTTACACGATGCAGGCGACGCTTTCGAACGGGCGGCGGGCGGATTGCCTGATCCATCTGCCGAACCCGCCCGGCCCGATCGTGGTGGACAGCAAGTTTCCGCTGGAAGCCTATGAGGCGCTGCGCCGTGCCGAAACGCAGGCGCAACTGACCGAGGCCGGGCGCGGTCTGCGCGCGGCGGTCCGGGCGCACATAAAGGCGATTGCCGAGAAGTACATCCTCGAAGGCGAGACGGCGGACGGGGCGATGATGTTCCTGCCTTCCGAGGCCGTCTATGCCGAGCTGCACGCGAACTTCCCCGAGATCGTGCGCGAGGGGTTCGCGGCCCGAGGTCTGGATCGTCTCGCCCACCACCTGCATGGCGACGCTCCACACGATGCGGGCGATCCTGAAGGACGCTCGGATGCGCGAGCAGGCAGGGGCGATCCGGCGAGAGCTGGCCTTGCTGCATGGCGACGTGGAACGGCTCGGCACGCGGGTGGAAAGCCTGGACCGGCATTTCAACCTGGCGGCCAAGGATATCTCGGACATCCGCATTTCGTCCGACAAGGCCGGACGGCGGGCGAAGCGGCTGGACAATTTCGACTTCGAGGAATTGTCGCCCGACGCCAAAGACGTCGCCCCTCCCGTCGGCCCGCTGATCCTCAAGGACGCCGCCGAGTGAGGCACCTGACCCCGGCCGACTACCGCCCGATGCCCTGGGCCAACGGGCGCGGCACGACCATCGAGATGCTGCGTGAGGAGGGTCCGGAGGGGCTTCGCCTGCGCCTGTCGATGGCAAGTGTGGTCGAGGACGGACCATTCTCGCTGTTTCCGGGGATCGAGCGGAACCTGACCGTGATCTCCGGCCCCGGCTTCCGGCTGGCAGGCGACGTGTCGCTCGACTGCCGCCCGCTGGCGCCGGTCGCCTTTCCGGGCGACGTGGCGGTGCGGGCCGAGGGCACCGGCGGGGTCCGCTCCGACGATTTCAACGTGATGACCGCGCGGGCGCTGCCGCGACCCGAGGTAGTCGTGCTGCGCGGCGGCGGATTCCTTGCGGAGGGTGGCAGGCTGCTGCTGCTCGCGCTCGGCCCGATTGCCGTGAACGGGGAAGCCATCGACCTGCACGATCTGGTGATGCCGGACGGTGCGGCCCAGGTCCAGGGCGACGCGCCGGTGATCGCGGTCAGGCTGGTCGCCTGACTGCCTCAGATCCGGAAGAACGGTTGCGCCATGCGAGGGATCAGCCGGTTGAAGCGCAGCGGCGCATCTGTCGCCGCAAGACAGATGCAATCCGCCCCGGCCTCGGCAATGGGCGTATGCTCCAGATCCTCATTCGCGATTTCGATATCGCCCGGGCCGAACCGATCCTCGCTGTCCCGGAACGCGCCCTGAAGGACCAGCGTCAGCTCCATCCCCCGGTGGCCGTGATCGGGCACAGCCTGGCCAGCCGGAATGTAGAGAAGCCGCGCCGAGGCGTCGCGGGCCGTGGGCAGGATCGCCTGCCGCACCCCCATGCCGATGGAGCGCCACTTCACCTCCGCAAGGTCGCCCCCGACATAATCGCGCAACGGTGCGGGGAAGACGCTTTTCGCAGGCCGCGCGGCGCGAACCGGCCCGTCGCCCTGCCGCAGGCCGGTGATCCGCGCCATGATCGCATCCACCGATGCGTCGGCGAGGGGTGCGGCCTCGTCCTCGATCAGCGCGCCGCCAAGCGCGTCGAAGGCCATCAGCCTGCGCCCTGCACTCGTCGCACAGCGAAATATGGGTCGCCACGACAAGGCTGAAGGCCTCGGGCAGCGTGCCTGCCGAGTAGCCCATCAGCAGCGGGTCGGAGATATGGTGCCGGATCGTCATCTTCGGTGCCTTCAACTCATCTGGTGGCGCAGCCGTTCCAGCGCCAATCTGATACGCGATTTGATCGTGCCAAGCGGCAGACCGGTTTCTGCGGCGATTTCGCGAGTGCGACAAATCGCCGAAGTAGGCGCGCTCGATCAGCGCGCGTTGTTTCTCGGGCAGTTGTGCCAGCGCCTCGCCCAGGCGACGGCTTTCCTGCTGCATTTCCAGCGCCTCGGCCTGGTCGGGTTCGGCCTCGGGACCCCAGGGCAGGTCCTCGGGTTCGGGCCGGCGCGACTTGCGCAGGGCGTCGATCCGGCGGTTGCGGGCGATGGTGAAGACCCAGGTCGCCACGCTCGCCCGCGACGGGTCGAACAGGTGAGCCTTCTGCCAAAGCGTTGCCATCACGTCCTGCGCACATTCCTCGGCCAGGGCATCGCCAGCCCCGGATTTCCTCAGGAAAGCCTTCACCCGCGGGGCAAAATGCCGGAACAGTTGCGCGAAGGCAGCCGTGTCGGCATTGTCGCGCACTGCCAGAAGCAGTGCGGCCCAGTCGGGTTCCGAATCCGTCGTCATCGTCCTTCTTTCCCCGACACGCCAAACGGTCGAAGTGGCGGTCGCAGCATAGTCCGCCGCAAAGCCGCGCGCATCCGGTTTCTCCGTGGCCAGCACATCGAGTGTCATGCGCGGTTTACGCGGGTGGTGCCAATCTGGATCACTTTTCCGACGCCACGTCGCTTCGTTTCGCGCAGGTCTTGCCTTCTGATCCGATTTCGGCAGGCCTTCGTAGACAAGGGACAGAACAAGACCGAAGGGACCGAACCTCAATGCCATTCGAAAGACTTTCCGCAGCACCCCGCCGTATCGCCGTGATCGGTGGGGGCATCTCGGGCATGGCCGCGGCGCATCTGCTGGCGCAGGATCACGCGGTCGTCTTGTTCGAGGCGGAGGGGCGGCTTGGCGGCCATGCGCGGACCGTGATGGCGGGCAAGCGGGGCGATCAGCCGGTGGATACGGGCTTCATCGTCTACAATACGGTCAACTACCCGCATCTGACGGAGCTGTTCCAGAAGCTCGGCGTTCCGGTGACCGAAAGCACGATGAGCTTCGGTGCCTCGATCGGCGGCGGACGCATGGAATACGGGCTGGCAAGCTACGATGCGATCTTCGCGCAGCGCCGCAACCTTGTCGATCCGCGCTTCCTTGGCATGTTGCGCGACATCGTGCGGTTCAACGCGAAGGCGCCCGAGCTGGCGCAGGATGACGGCATCACCATCGGCGAGTTCCTGAGGGAACTCGGCACCGGCAGCCTGGTTCCGCGACCGCTACCTGCTGCCCTTCTCGGGCGCGATCTGGTCGACGCCGATCTCGGGCATGCTGGACTTTCCCGCACAGGCGCTGATCCGGTTCTTCCGCAACCACAACCTGCTTGGGCTATTACGGCCAGCATCAGTGGTACACGGTGCAGGGCGGCTCCATCGAGTACGTCCGCCGGCTTCAGGCGGCGATGGAGGCGCATGGCGTCGACCTGAGGCTTGGCGCGCCCGTCGCCGGCGTGCGGCGCGGCCCGCTGGGGCCGGCGGTGCGGGTGCAGGGCGGCGAGTGGGAGCCGTTCGACGAGATCGTCTTCGCCACCCATTCCGACATCACCCTGCGGCTGCTGTCCGATCCCTCGCCCGAGGAGCGCGCGGCGCTGTCCGCCGTGCGCTACCAGCCCAACCATGCGGTGCTGCATTCCGACCCCGGTGTGATGCCGCGCAACCGCAAGTGCTGGGCCTCGTGGGTCTATGTCGAACCGGCGGGACCGCGGCCCGAGAAGATCGACCTGACCTACTGGATGAATTCGCTTCAACCGATCCCGATGGACGATCCGCTGTTCGTCACGCTGAACTCCAACAGCCCGATCCGCGACGAGCTGATCCACGACACCTACACCTTCGACCATCCGGTCTACGACATGGCCGCCCTGCGGGCCCAAGGGGTTCTGCGCGGCCTGAACGGCACGCGCGAGACGTGGTACTGCGGGGCCTGGATGCGCAACGGGTTCCACGAGGACGGCTTCCAGAGCGCGGTCGATGTGGTCGAGGCGATCCGCGCGCGGCAGACGCAACTCGCGGCATGACGCAGGTGGACCACATCCGGGGCGAGACCTTCCACGGCCGCAAGGGGGCCGTCGCGAACAGTTTTCGCTACGGCGTGGATTACCTGCTGCTCGACCCCGAGACGGCACGCGGGCCGTCGCTCTTTTCGCGCAACGGGCGGAACCTTCTGTCGCTCCACGACCGCGACCATGGCGGCCCCCCCCATGCGGGCCGAGGGGTGCGACTGGGTGCGCGAGGTCCTCGCGGCCCATGCCCTGCCGGGGGCGGAGCGTATCCTGCTGATGGCGCAGCCCAGGGTGCTGGGGCATGTGTTCAACCCGGTGTCGTTCTGGCTCTGTCATGATGCGCAGGGCGCGCTTCGGGTGGTCATCGCCGAGGTGTCGAACACCTTCGGCGACCGCCATTCCTACCTCTGCCACCGCGAGGACCTCGCGCCCCTGACCCGCGAGGATACGGTGCAGGCGACGCAAGATCTTCCACGTCTCGCCGTTCCAGCCGGTCGAGGGCGGCTACACCTTCCGCTTCGACATCCGCGAGGATCGCATCGGCATCTGGATCGACTACACGCAAGGCAATGGCGGGCTGATCGCCACGCTGACCGGCCCGCGCCGTCCGCTGACCAACGGGGCGATCCTGCGCGCCTGCCTGCGCCGCCCCTTCGGCAGCCGCCGGGTGCTGGCGCTGATCCACTGGCAGGCGATCAAGCTGTGGTGGAAGGGCGCGCCCTTCCGCAGCCGCCCGTTGCCGCCCGCCGAAGAGGTCACGCGATGATGGCCGCACCTGCCACCGCCCTGCAACCGCAGCGGCTGCCTGTCTGGGCGCTGTTCTCGGGCCTGCTCGCGGCGGCTGGACTGCCCATCTACATTCACGCGCCCAAGTTCTACGTGGACGAATACGGTGTCGGGCTCGGCGCGCTTGGCGTGGCGCTGTTCGTGCTGCGGCTGGCGGACGTGGTGCAGGATCCGATCCTTGGCTGGCTGGTGGAACGGACGCCGGAGCGTCGGCGGCTGATGGTGGGCGTGGCTGTCGCGGTGATGGCAGTTGCGATGATTGCGCTCTTTGCCGTCGCGCCGCCCGTCGCGCCTCTGGCGTGGTTCGCCGTGACGCTGTTCCTGCTGTTCACCGCCTACAGCTTCCTCACCATCGCCTTCTACGCCGAGGGCGTGGCGAAGGCCGTGCGCATGGGCGAGGCAGGCTATCTGCGCCTTGCGGGCTGGCGCGAAGGCGGCGCGCTGGCAGGTGTCTGCCTGGCGGCCGTCGCGCCCACGCTGCTGGTCGACGTGACCGAGCGTCCCTTCGCGGCCTTCGCGCTCGGCTTCGCGATTCTGGCGGCTCTCGCCGCGCTCGGGATGCGGGCCGAGTGGAGCGACCGTGCCGAGGCGGGCGCAGGCCCCGCCTCGGGCGCGCTGCGGCAGGTGCTGGCCGATCCGTTCTCGCGCCGCCTGCTGCTTCTGGCGCTGGTCAACGCCACGCCGGTCGCGATCACCTCGACGCTGTTCCTGTTCTTCGTCGAAAGCCGCCTCGGCGCGCCGGGGGCCGAGGGACCGCTTCTGCTGCTGTTCTTCCTCGCCGCGGCGCTGTCCACGCCGCTCTGGATGCGCGCCGCGCTCCGGTTCGGGCCGAAGCGCGCGCTGCTGGCGGGCATGGCGCTGGCCATCCTGTCCTTTGCCGGGGCGGCGACGCTTGGTGCGGGCGACGTGCTGCCCTTCGCGCTGATCTGCGTCGCCTCGGGCGCGGCCCTGGGCGCGGACCTGACGCTGTTGCCCGCGATCTTCGCCCGGCGGATGCAGGACGTCTCGCCCGGTGCCGGGGCCGGTTTCGGCCTGTGGTCCTTCGTCAGCAAGCTGACCCTGGCCTTCGCCGCCGTTGGCCTGCTGCCCTTGTTGCAGGCGCGCGGCTTTGTCTCGGGCGGCGACAACACCGAAGCCGCACTCTGGCTGCTGACCGTCCTCTACGCGCTCGTTCCCTGTGCCCTGAAACTCATGGCGATTGCCCTTCTCGCCGCCACCAAGATCCCGGAGGCCTGACCGATGACCTCGATTTCCCTCGTGCTCGTCGGCGTTCTGCTGACACTCGTGCTGCTCGCCGTCCACGCGCGCACGATGACCTTTCGCGCGCAACGCCCGGCGGATTACGCGGGCAAGGAGCCCCGCTTCGACCTGCGTCGGCACCTGAACGGCCCGCTTCTGTGCGAGGGCGTGATCTACGGGCCCACGGGCCGCGTCTCGTCGCGCTTCGTGGCCGATTTCGACGCCCGGTGGGACGGGAACGTGGGCGTGATGACGGAACGCTTCCACTATGACAGCGGCGCGGTGCAGGACCGGGAATGGACGCTGACGCTGGGCAATGACGGCTCGGTCAAGGCGACCGCGCCGGACGTGGTGGGCGAGGGCGTGGGCCGGGCCGAGGGCGGGGCGGTGCAGCTCAACTACCGCATCCGGCTGACGCCCGAGGCGGGGGGGCATGTGCTGGCGGTCAACGACTGGATGTACCTGATGGAGAACGGCACGATCATGAACCGCAGCCAGTTCACCAAGTTCGGCGTCAAGGTGGCCGAGCTGGTCGCCACGATGCGGAAGAAGGACGCGGCGTGAGGGAGTTTCGCGGCAAACGCTACTGGCTGGTGGGGGCGAGCGAGGGGCTGGGCCGCGCGCTGGCCGAGAAACTGAGTGCAGCAGGGGCCGAGGTGATCCTGTCCGCCCGCAGCGCCGAGCGGCTGGCCGAGGTCGCAGCCGCGTTGCCCGGCCCGTCCCAGGTGCTGCCCGTGGACGTGGCCGACAGCACCTCGGTCCGCGCGGCGGCGAAGGCGGCGGGGCGGGTCGACGGCGTGGTGTTCCTGGCCGGTCTTTACTGGCCGACGACCGCGCAGGCGTGGGATGCCGACCAGGTCGAGACGATGTGTGACGTGAACTTCACCGGCTGCGCGCGGGTGATCGGGGCGGCCCTGCCCGACATGGTCGCACGCGGGACGGGGCATGTCGTGATCACCGGCAGCCTGTCGGGCTTTCGCGGGCTGCCCGGTGCGATCGGTTACGGCGCGAGCAAGGCGGGGGTCATGGCGCTGGCCGAGTCGATGCAGGCCGACCTGCGCGGGTCCGGCATCGTGGTGCAGGTCGCCAATCCCGGCTTCATCCGCACCCGCCTGACCGACAAGAACGACTTTTCGATGCCCTTCCTGATGGAACCGCCCGAGGCGGCAGAGCACATGATGCGGCTGATGCGCTCGGATCGATTCAAGTCGAGCTTTCCGATGGTCTTCTCGTGGCTCTTCCGCCTGTCGCAGTTCCTGCCCGACTGGGCCTATTACCGGATCTTCGCGCCGAAGTGACCGTGCCCGCGCCGGGGGCGGTTGCAGCCGCCTGCGAACCGGCCTAGGGCTGCGCTGCGCCGCCCGGAGAAAATCCCTTTGGATCAGCCCGTTCCGCCTGCCCAGCCCAGCCTGCTGTCACGCCGGACGGTGCCGCTGATCGTGGCGACGGCGCTTCTGATGGAAAACATCGACGGGACCGTGATCGCGACCTCGCTGCCCCAGATCGCCGCCGACCTTGGCGCGGACCCGATCCACCTCAAGCTTGCGCTGACCTCCTATTTGCTGGCTCTGGCGGTGTTCATCCCGGCGTCGGGCTGGGCCGCCGACCGCTTCGGCGCGCGCAAGGTATTCCGCCTCGCCATCCTGATCTTCGCGGCGGGGTCCATCGCCTGCGCGCAATCCTCCACCCTGCCCGAGCTGATCGGCGCGCGCGTGCTGCAAGGGATCGGCGGGTCGATGATGGTGCCGGTGGGGCGCCTGATCGTGCTGCGCTCGGTCCCGAAGGGTGAGCTGGTCAGCGCGCTCGCCTGGCTGACGGTGCCCGCGCTGATCGGCCCGGTCCTGGGACCGCCGCTTGGCGGGTTCATCACCACCTTCTTCGACTGGCGCTGGATCTTCTGGATCAACGTGCCGATCGCCGTGCTGGGCCTGATCCTCGTGACCCTGCTGATCGAGGATGTGCGGGTCGAGGGCGTGGCGGCGTTCGATCTGTCCGGGTTCCTGCTGCTCGGCCCGGGCCTTGCGCTGTTCCTGACCGGCGTGACGCTGTCGGGGCTGGGTCTTGTGCCCGACTGGGGGGTGGCCGCGATGGTCGCGGGCGGCGTGGCCCTGCTTGTGGCCTATGTCCGCCACGCCGCAAAACGGCCCGACCCGATCGTGGACCTCCGCCTGTTGCGCCTGCCCACATTCCGCACCAATGCCACCAGCGGAACGCTGTTTCGTGTCGGCGTGGGCGCGCTGCCCTTCCTGCTGCCCCTGATGTTGCAACTGGGCTTCGGACTCAGCGCCTTCCAGTCGGGAATGCTGACGCTCGCCACGGGGCTGGGCGCGTTGGGGATGAAGTTCATGGCCCAGCCGCTGCTGCGCCGCTTCGGCTTCCGAAAGGTGCTGGTGGTGAACTCGGTCCTGGCGGTGATCTTCCTGGTCGCCCCGGCGACCTTCACGCCCGAGACGCCCTGGCTCTGGATGGTGGGCGTGCTCTTCGTCGGCGGCCTGTCCCGCTCGCTCCAGTTCACCAGCGTGAATGCGGTGGCCTATGCCGATGTGCCCTCGGACCGGCTGAGCAGCGCCACCTCGTTCAACAGCGTGCTGCAACAGCTGTCGGGCTCCATCGGCATCACGCTGGCGGCCTTCGGGCTGGAAGCCATGCAGGCCGCGACAGGATCGCACGAAATCACGCGCGAGATGTTCGCGCCGGTCTTCCTGCTGGTGGGCGCCGTGTCGCTGCTGTCGGTCGTGGGCTTTCTGCGCATGTCGAAGTCGGCAGGGGCCTCGCTGCTGCCGAAGAGCGACGCGGCGGGATAGGCCGCAGCCCCCTATCCGTGCAGATGGTCGACCCGCGCCATGTACTGCGCCAGATGCTCGACCTCGCCCAGCCAGCGCGCCAGCAGCTTCGGATCATGCGGCGCGGGATGGACGCCCGCGGGTATCTCGCGCGCCAGCACGGCCTCGACCGCCAGCGAGACGGGCACCGACACCAGCCGCCCCATGGCCGTGCCACGCTCGTCGCCCCAGGCATCCATCGCCCAGGTTTCGTGGAACACCGGCCTGCCGTCACGTTCGGCCTTGAGCGAGACGAACAGGATCACCCGGTCGGCCTCGCCCTCGGCATAGGCATTGTCGCGCCAGAACTGGTTGGCCATCTCGGCCAGCCGCGCATCGCCCTCGGGCCACGTCAACGTCTCGATCTCGGCAAAGACCGGGGCCCAGGCCTCGGCCCAGCCGTTCAGGCGGATCGTGCCGCGCACGAAGTCGCGGATCTTCCAGGCCGGGTCGAAGCGGTAATCCTCGATGAAGGGCAGGCTGTCGCGGTTCGGATAGACCTCGAACGTCTCGGGCACGGGCAGCGGCGCGTCATAGCTGGTGATGGCGTCCCAGGGCCGGTTCACCCGCAGTTCGCTGAAATTGCGCAAGCTGCGCGAAGGCGAGCGCAGCGCCTTCAGCACCCCCAGCGGCGACCACGAGAACTTGTAGCGGAAGGCGTTCGCCACCTTCGGCACGCCGCCGCAATAGGAGGTGAAGGACAGCACGTTGTCGCGGATGATAGGCCTTCGACGCCCGGTAGCGCGCGACAAGGTCATGCGCCATCAGGTGGTCGATGCCGGGGTCGAGGCCCACCTCGTTGATGCTGACCAGCCCGGCCCGGCGAAAGGTCTCGTCCAGCGCCTTCATCTCGGGCGCGATGTAGCTGGACGAGACGAAGTTGGCGTGCTTCGCAAGACAGGCCTTGGCGATGGACACATGCTGGTCGGCGGGCAGCATCGACACCGCCACGTCGCCAGACTGCAAGCGCATCGGTCAGCGCCTGAAGCGTGTAGGGCCGGATGTCGTCGGTCAGGTCGCCCACCGCCTCGCGCGCCTTCTCGACGGTGCGGTTCCAGACCACCACCTTGTGGCCGCCCTCGATCAGCCGCCTCAGACCCGGCACCGAGGACAGGCCCGTGCCGCACCAATGGATCGTCATCTCTCTCTCCCCCTCAGAGGCTGGTAATGTGGCGGTCGAACTCGGCCTTCGCCCGGCCCCAGACGCCCGCCTCGATGCTGGCAAGCGTCAGGAGCGAAGGCAAGAGTTGCCCCGCATAGTCCTCGCTCGATTCCACCGGCAGAAGCGAGGGCAGGTTGTCGATCGCGGTCACGTCCAGCGGCGGCGCGTCATGCACCCGCAGCGCGGGTTCGTTCCAGTCCGTCGCGCGGTCATAGACCTTGATCGGCGAGAAGTCCGAGGTCGGATCGCAGGCGATGTCGCCGATCACCGTCAGCTTCCGCGCGCCCGCCTTGGCGCTGGCCGGCACGAAGACCGGGCAGCCGGGGCGCGCGAGGATGCAGTTGAGGAAGATCTCGTGCTCCAGCACTTCCGGAAACGGCCCGCCGCTCGCCGTCTCGGCCATGTCCCATTTCGTCACGGGCACGCCCATTGCCGCACAGAGGTCCGACGCGCCGGTGCCCACGCGACCGAGCGCCCCGATCACGATGGCGCGCGGGCGACGGCTGCCGAAGGGGGCGAACTCGGCCGCGAGGTCGGCCAGCAGCGCGCCCTTGGACGTTGTGCTTGTGCACCGCGCCCGCGACCTGCCCGCGCTGCTGCGCCGCCCAGCATTTCAGCGCAACCGCCGCCCCCGCGAAGCCCGCCCAGTAACCGAAGGCCGCCACGCGCCGCCCGGTCTCGTCCACCAGATATTCGAGGTCGTAGAGCGTCCCGCCCCCCGCCTTGAACCGCTGCAACAGCACGCGGCCCGCAGGCTGGCCCTTGTAGGCATGGCCGAACATGATGTGGCGGTGGGTCAGGGGCGTGCCGTCGTCCGGCAACTCCTTCAGCCCGAAGATGATCGCATCTGCCGGGGCTTCCGGCCACAGGTTCTCGGGTGCGATCTCGCATCCCGCGGCACGGTAGCCGTCGATTGGGATGGCGCGCACATGGCTTTCCTCGACCGTCACGCGCAGCCCGGCCCTCACCAGCGCCGCCGCGCCCTCGGGCGTCAGCCCGACGCGCTCCTCGTTCGGCCGCTGCTCGGCCCTGACCCAAAGATGCGTCATGCGCCCCCTCCCTTCGCTTCCGCCGCGAGCGATAGCAGATTTGGCGGCGGGCGACAGGGGGTCAGTCCCAGCCGGTGAACTGCGGCAGGCCGTCGTCCAGCCTGTAGTAGTCGCCCTTGTCGGCAACGAAGATGTGGCTCTCCAGCCGGATGCCCGTCGGCCCGTCGATCGCCCCCGCCTCGACCGAGAACCCCTCGGCGGCGCGGAAGTACAGGCTCGATCCGCAGCGGTTGCAGAAGCCGCGCTGCGCGCCACCCGGCGTGGTGAATTCGGCCAAGGTCTCGCGCGCCTCGTAGGCCACAGTCGACTCGTCGGCATCGAGCGAGACCGCGAAATGGCCCGAATGCTTGCGGCACTGGCTGCAATGGCAGGCACCCATCCCGTGCGGGCCGTGCGCAAAGGAAAAGGCCACCCCGCCGCAATGGCAGGAGGCGTGCAACCGCCCGGGCGCGTCCCCCGGTTCCGGCGGCGGCCCCTCGGGCGCGTAGTAGTCGCCCGCATCCTCGGTGAAGATGTGGTCTCCGATCCCCACGCCCGTCGGCCCGTCGATGGCCCCGAGAGCAAAGGCCATCCGGTCGTCACCGGCGGGCTTCCACAGCAGGAACGACCCGCACCTCTGGCAGAACCCCCGCGCCGCCTGCTCCGAGGCGGCATACCACACCAGCCCGTCGTCTCGGATCAGCCGAAAGCGGTCCATCGGCACACTCGAGGCGACCCAGAAATGACCCGACATCTTGCGGCATTGCGTGCAGTGGCAGGCGATGCCGTCCCGGATCGGCCCGTCCACCTCGAATTCCACCGCACCGCAGACACAGGACCCGTGCATCACCGCCTCCCTTCCCGTTACCTTGGAAGGTAACGCGCGGAAGCCGCGCGATGTTTCACCGAATGCGTCACGTCGCGTCGCGGAACGTCTCGGCGAGGATTGCGGCCAGCCTCTCGGCATCCGTCTCGGTGAAGGCCGCGGGCGTGTCGCTGTCGAGGTCGAGCACGCCCAGGAGCCGCCCCTGCCCGTTCCAGACCGGCAAGACGATCTCGGACCGGGTCGAGGAGGCGCAGGCGATGTGACCCGGAAAGGCATCCACGTCGGGCACGATCTGGACCTGCCCCGTCCGCGCCGCCGCGCCGCAAACCCCGCGCGAGAAGGGGATGACAAGGCATCCGTGCCCGCCCTGATACGGCCCGATCTTCAGCATCTCGGGCCCCGTCACCCGGTAGAACCCCGTCCAGTCCGACAGCGGATGCGCCTGATGGATCTCGCAGGCGAGTGTCGCCATCAGCGCGACGGTATCGGTTTCGCCGTGGCACAGCGACCTGACTGTGCTGGCAAGCGTCTCGTAATCCATCGGCCTCGCCTCGTTCGAACGCGGCAAGGATAGGCAGCGAGGCCGGGCGACGGAAGGGCCAACCGACGCTTACGAGTTGATAAGCAATCACGGCTAGCGTGGCCGGGTCAGCAGCGGGACCGAACGCATGAAGCTTGTGGCCGAAGCCCGGCAGGACATCCTGATCGTCCGCGCCGAGGAAGACCGGATTGATGCCGCCGTCGCCATCCAGTTCAAGGACCGGATGCGCGAGGTCGTGCAGAATGGCGCGGCGCGCGTCGTGCTCGACCTCTCGCGCGTGGCCTTCCTCGAACTCGAGCGGGCTGGGCGCGGTGGTCGCCGTGCGCAAGTTTCTCGGTCCGGACCGTGTGCTGGAACTGGCGGGGCTGACCCCGGCGGTCGAGAAGGTGTTCCGCCTGACCCGCATGGACAGCGTCTTTGTCATCCATCCCGAACTTCCCGACCGTCCCGACGGTTTGCGCGATGCCGGGTGATCCGGCCCGCCCGGTCGTCCACCTCACCATCCAGAGCGACGCGGCCTCGGTCCGCGCCGCCCTGCGTCATCTGTTCGGAACGCGCAGGCTCGGACTTTTGCCCGACGCCGAGCGCGACTCGGCCGAGCTTGTGCTGGCGGAAGTGCTGAACAACATCGTGGAACACGGCCAGTCTGGAAGTGGCGGGTCGATCGAGCTGACCATCCGGCAGACCGTGCGGGGCCTTGAATGCACGGTGGTGGATGGCGGCGTGCGCATGCCGGGGAACGCAGCCCCTGCGGGACAGCCGCCCGACCTTACACGGGGCGACCTGCCCGAAGGCGGCTTTGGCTGGCATTTGATTCGACTTCTCGCGACCGATCTCGACTATCGCCGCGTGGGCAATCAGAACCAGCTGTCATTTCGCTTGCTCGCCGAACAATCACGGGCCTGACCCAGTTTCATTGCGGAATCTGAAACACCGCCCAATTCTTGCCACAGTTTTACCGCACCTCCGCCGCAGGTCCTCGCCAGTCTCACGTCCGTAGCTGCCAAAGCTTCACCTCGGCGCCGCGTCAACAGCCCCCACCCAGTTCGCGGCGTCGAGGTTCCTTCGGCTTGGCTTCCCCGCTCTTGCCCCCTAGGCTGACCGCAGCAGAGCGGGAGGAGTTTCATGCGCGATTTTCAAAGTCCGGGCCGGTCGGCCGTCTTCGCCATGAACGGCATGTGCGCCACGTCGCATCCGTTGGCGGCCAAGACCGCGATCGACATGCTTCAGGCGGGTGGCAACGCGGTGGATGCCGCCATCGCGGGCGCGGTGCTGCTGGGAATTTGCGAGCCGCAGATGACGGGCATCGGCGGCGACTGCTTTGTCCTGCTGAAACCGGCGGGCGAAGAGCGGATCGTGGCGCTGAACGGCTCGGGCCGCGCGCCGAAGGGCCTTGTCGCCGCCGACCTGCGCGCCCGGGGGCATAGCGCGATCCCGCCCTACGGACCCGAGGCGGTGACGATCCCCGGCGCGATCGACGCCTTCTGCCGGTTGTCGGCGGACTGGGGCCGGATGAGCCTGGCCGAGGTGCTGGCACCCTCCATCCGCTATGCCGAGGAGGGCGTGCCGGTCGCCCCGCGCACCGCCCGTGACTGGGCCGAAGCGGTCCCGAACCTCAGCGGCGCGGCGCGGGACTATTACCTGCTCGACGGGCGGGCGCCCGACGTGGGCCAGGTCTTTCGCGCGCCGGGCCAGGCCGAGGTGCTGCGCCGGATTGCGGCGCAGGGGCGCGCCGGGTTCTACGAGGGTGAGGTGGCGGAAGACATGGTCACCTCGCTGCACGCCCTTGGCGGCACTCACACGCTCGAGGATTTCGCCGCCACCGCCTGCACCTATGGCGACCCGATCTCGGGCACCTACAAGGGCGTCGAGCTGGTCGAGCATCCGCCGAACGGCCAGGGGGCGACGGCCATCCTGATGCTGAACATCCTGTCGCATTTCGATCTGGCGGCGCTCGATCCCTTCGGGGCCGAACGCGCGCATCTGGAGGCAGAGGCGGCGAAGCTTGCCTATGACGCGCGCAACCGCTTCCTCGCCGATCCCGACCACATGACCCGGCTTGACCACATGCTGTCGCCCGACACTGCCGCGCGCCTCGCCGCGCTGATCGACCCGACGCGCGCCATGGCCAGCCCCGCGAAACTGAGCGAGGCTGTCCACCGCGAGACGATCTACCTGACGGTCGTGGACCGCGACCGGATGGCGGTCTCGCTGATCTATTCGGTCTATCACAGCTTCGGCGCGGGCCTTGCCTCGACGAAGTTCGGGATCAACTTCCAGAACCGTGGCGCGGGCTTCACGCTGGCGGCGGGCCATCCGAACGAGGCCGCGGGCGGCAAGCGTCCGATGCACACGATCATTCCGGCCATGCTGCGCCAGAATGGCCGCGTCACGATGCCCTTCGGCGTCATGGGGGGGGCCTACCAGCCCAACGGCCACGCGCGCTTTGTCACCAACCTGCTGGATTTCGGGATGCATCCGCAGCAGGCCATCGACGGCCCCCGCTGCTTTTCCGGCACCGAGGGGTTCGAGATCGAGACCGGCTATTCCCGCGCGGTCAGGGAGGAGCTTGCGGCCATGGGCCATCCGATGGTGGATGCCGAAGGCCCGATCGGCGGGGCGCAGGCGATCCTTATGGACGACAGCGGCGTGCTTCAGGGCGCGTCGGACCCGCGCAAGGATGGCTGCGCCCTGGGGTATTGACGTCTTGCGTCGGGAAAGGTCGCGAGGCGGCCCCGCCGCTCAGTTCAGCTGGAACTGAAGCGGATAACGGCCGTCCTCGAAATCGCCGAAGAGGTCGTGCAGGTCGGGATGGTCCACCGGCTCGCCGGTTTCATCGGGAACGAGGTTTTGCTCGGAGACGTAGGCCACATAGTAGCTCTGGTCGTTCTCGGCCAGCAGGTGATAGAACGGCTGGTCGCGGCGAGGGCGGCTGTCCTCGGGGATCGCGTCGTACCATTCCTCGGTGTTGGAGAACATCGCGTCGACATCGAAGACGACACCACGGAACGGATGCTTCCGATGGCGGAGCACCTGCCCAAGATGGTATTTCGCCTGAGTCTTCAGCATAGTTTAGCCCCCAGCTTGGTTAGTAATCCTTCAACCGGCAACTTGTCCATCGGTCTGACGGAACGTCAGGGAAACAAACTGTGGCCCCCAGACCCACAGTGCGGTCGCGCAAACGCGCGCAATCTCGCGCATTTCTGATCGGGAGGCTGCGCGATGGCCATTTCCCACAGCCCGGCAATGGCGTAAGATTCACGCAAAAGAAGAACGCGAGGGGCAGATGAGCAGACTTTTTCGCGCGTCGATCCTGTTGTTGCTTCTGTCGGCCTGTGGCGGCGGCGGCAACTTTTCGGCGCCCCGGAATCTGGACAATGCGTGCAGCATCGTCGAGGAGCGTCCGCGCTACTTCGCCGCGATGCAGGACGACACAGCGCAAGTGGGGCGTGCCGGTCTATGTCCAGATGGCCACGATCCACCAGGAATCGAAGTTCATCGGCAACGCCCGCACACCGCACCAGTTCGCGCTCGGCATCATTCCGATGGGTCGCCAGAGCAGCGCCTACGGCTACAGCCAGGCGCTGGACGGCACCTGGGAGGAATACCAGAAGGAGCAGCGCCAGCGCGGCGCGAGGCGGGACCGGATCGACGACGCCACCGACTTCATGGGCTGGTACATGACGGGCACCTACGAGCGGCTTGGCGTTCCCCTCAGCGACGCGCGCAACCAGTACCTTGCCTATCACGAGGGGCGCACGGGCTTCGCGCGGCAAAGCTATCAGGACAAGCCCTGGCTGATGGACGTGGCGCAGAATGTGGCCGAGCGGGCCGAGATGTATCAGTTCCAGCTGGCAAGCTGCGGCCTGCTGTAGCCGTCGGCCAGGACGCGGCCCGGCCGAGTTTTGTACTTGTCCGTGTGCGCACCATCTGGTGCATCGCAGCCGCCCTTTGCGCGCTGTCGGCTTGGCTCACCAGATCCAGGGGGCGGGGCTCCACCGCCAGGCGCCGTCGTATGCCTCGACATGACCGAGGGCGGGAAACGGGAAGTGGTAGCCCAGGACCAACACGCGGTCGGTCGCAGCCCGGTCGAGCAGCGCCCTGCGTGTGGCCACCGCCTGTGCCGGGTCTCGGTCAAAGATCGGCGTCCAGTCGGGTCGTTGCAGCGACGTCACCGGGTTATGCGCCACGTCCGCCAGATGCAGGAGTTCCGCCCCGCCGGACGCCACATGCACGACGCTGTGGGCGACCGTATGGCCGGGAGCGGGCACCAGCGTGATTCCGGGGACGACCTCGGCGTCCGGACCCAGCATGGTTGTCCGCTCGGCAATGGGTGGCAGGGCAACCTGGGCCGCGCCGATCAGCATGGACTTGAACTCGGCGGGCAGTGGCGAGCCGTTGATCTCGGCTTCGAACCTGTCACCGGTCCAATAGTCGAACTCTGCCGCCGCCATTGCATAGCGCGCATTGGGAAAGGCGAGGGTGCCGTCCGGGCGCAGCAGCCCCGCAATATGGTCGGAATGTCCATGCGTGAGAATGACGAGGGTGACATCCTCGGGCGCATGTCCGGCGCGGGCCAGATTGGCAGCCAACTGGCCGAATGTCGGTCCGAAAGTTACCCCGGCGCCGGTATCGATCAGCACGAGGTCGGTTCCGGTGTCGATCAGCGTCAGGTTGTTGGTCGCCTGGCCGACCGGACTGTCGATGAAGTTCCGCGCAAGCACCTCGGTGAACTCCGCCTCGGTCGCATTGGCCGCAAGCGCGGGCCATCCCGGCAGCGGACCTGCGCCGTCCGAGATCACAGACACTGAGAAATCGCCGAGCGAGAAGCGATAGAACCCGCCCCCCTGCGGACCGGATGCAGGCACGGCTTCGGCCCGCGCCAATGATGGGGCAAGCGCGCTCAGCGGGGCTGCAACGGTCGCGGCGACGGTCGCGCCCAGAAGGTTCCTGCGACCGATCATGGTCTGGCGCGTGGCCGGGTGATTGACATTCATGGCGTCTCCGTTCAGCGATGTGGTTAGCATTCGCCTAAAAGTGACCGGTCACTTTAAATCTGTCAAGGGAGTTCTCGGCATGCCGCGCCCCTCTAGCAAGGATCGCTTGATCGATGTTGGCGTCGACCTGATGCATCGGGTCGGATATCAGGCTGCATCCTCACAAACGGTGGCGGAAGCGGCGGGTGTGCCGAAGGGGTCGTTCTTCAACCATTTCGGCAGCAAGGACGATTTTGCAGAACTGGTGGTAAGGCGCTATGTGGCCGGGGGCGAGGCGATGCTGGCCGCTCTGGCCGCCGACACCACGCTTTCCCCTGCACAAAAGCTTCAGACCTTTCTCGGCTGGAACATCGCCGAGATGTTGGAGAACCGACCCGGTCACGGCTGCCTTCTGGGGAACCTTGCGATCGAATCGGCACAGACCGGCCCTGCCGTTCGGGCCGCCGTCGCAGACGGCTTTCTCCGCTGGCGCGCGCAACTGGCGGCAATCATCGCCGCAGGCCGAACGGACGGCAGCCTTGCAGGCCAGATCGAACCAGAGGCCTTGGCCGATCTCATCTTGAACAGTTGTCAGGGCGCATTGCTGCGCATGAAGGTCGATCCCGACCCCCGCCACATCGAGGCCATCGGCAAGGCTTTGAACGCATTGCTCGCCCTCGCCTGAACTGCATCGAAACAAGGGCCGCCCCCCTGGCAAACCGCACCAGATCGTCAGTCGTGCGACGAGCGATCCGTCTGACCGGCTCTGCCATCCCGGCAGGCCCATGCGCCTTGTGGTGCCTTGGTGTCTTCCGCGAGAGCGAACCTCGCGCAGAATGGTCCCGTTCGCGCGGCCTCAGCCGCCCCGCCGCTCGGTTTCGCCGCGAATGTCGAACAGGCGCGAGGGCAGGTCCATGCCCGTGCGCAAACCGTCAAGCACCACGACCGTCTGGTTGCCCGCATCGTCGGTAATGATCCAGCGCTTCAGGGTCACGGGATCGGGCGTGAAGACCAGTTCGATCGTGCCGTATTCCGGGTTCTTGGGGTCTTGCGCGACGACGCGCGTGGTTCCCTCGACCTCGGCGTGCCCGATCACCATCTTCGCCTGCCCCAGATTGACCCTCTCGGCCAGGATCAGGTTCAGCGGCGTGCGGCGCAGCGGGTATTGCTCGGGCGGTTCGTTCGACTTCTCGTCGAAGATCGCGACGCTGCCGTTGCCCGCCATGACGAGGCTCTTCATCGGCGGATCGTATTCGAACCGCGCGCGGCCGGGCCGCTTGATGAAAAGTGTGCCGGTGGATTTTGACCCGTCCGAATTGGTCTGAACAAAGGTCGTCTCGGCGGTCCCGAGGCCATTGAGGTATTGCGACAGGGCGGCCAGCGAGATCGGCTCGGCCGCAGCAGGCAGGACCAAGGCGACAAGGGCGACGGGGGCGAGAAGCCAGCGCAGATGTTTCATGCCCCGACTCTAATCCCTTGTGCGCCCGACTGCACCCCCCGCCGCTTCACAAGGCGGGGAGGGGCGCGTCAATGCTCGGGCAACAGGATTTCGCGCTTGCCCACATGGTTGGCGGGCGTGACCACGCCCTGCTCTTCCATCTGCTCGACCAGCCGTGCGGCCTTGTTGTAGCCGATCCCCAGCTTGCGCTGGATGTAGGAGGTGGAGCATTTGCGGTCCTTGGCCACGACCGCCACCGCCTGATCGTAAAGCGCATCGTCGCCCTCGCCGCCGCCGAGGCCCAGCACAAGATCGACCTCGTCGGCCTTGTCCTCGTCCACGCCTTCGACCACGCCCGACATGTAGACCGGCGGGCCGAAGCTTTTCAGGTGGTTGACGATCTCCTCGACCTCTTCATCGCTGACGAACGGCCCGTGGATGCGGGTGATCTTCGCGCCGCCCGCCATGTAGAGCATGTCGCCCATGCCCAGCAGTTGCTCGGCCCCCTGTTCGCCCAGGATGGTGCGGCTGTCGATCTTGCTGGTGACCTGGAAGCTGATCCGGGTCGGGAAGTTCGCCTTGATCGTGCCGGTGATGACATCGACCGAGGGGCGCTGCGTCGCCATGATCAGGTGGATGCCGCTGGCCCGCGCCATCTGCGCCAGCCGCTGGATGCAGGCTTCGATCTCTTTCCCCGCGACCATCATCAGGTCGGCCATCTCGTCGACGATCACCACGATGTAGGGGATCGCGACGGGCTGGAATTCGTCCGTCTCGAAGACCGGATCGCCGGTTTCCTCGTCAAAGCCGGTCTGGATCGTGCGCTTGAACATCTCGCCCTTGGCCAGCGCCTCGCGCACCCGGCCGTTGTAGCCCTCGATGTTGCGCACGCCCATGCGGGACATCTTGCGATAGCGCTCCTCCATCTCGCCCACGACCCATTTCAGGGCGACGACCGCCTTCTTCGGGTCGGTCACGACGGGCGACAGCAGGTGCGGGATGCCGTCATAGACGGACAGTTCCAGCATCTTCGGGTCGATCATGATCAACCGGCATTCCTCGGGCGTCAGCTTGTAGAGCAGCGACAGGATCATCGTGTTGATCGCCACCGACTTGCCCGAGCCCGTGGTCCCCGCGATCAGCAGGTGGGGCATCTTGGCGAGGTTCGCCACCACCGGATCGCCGCCGATGTCCTTGCCGAGCGCAAGCGGCAGCCGCATCGTGCTGTCGCCGAAGTCGCGGGCCGACAGGATCTCGCGCAGCACCACCTTCTCGCGATGCGCGTTCGGCAGTTCGATCCCGATCACCGTCCGCCCCGGCACGGTCGAGACGCGGGCCGAGAGCGCCGACATGCTGCGCGCGATGTCGTCGGCCAGCCCGATCACGCGGCTCGCCTTCAGGCCCGGCGCCGGTTCCAGTTCGTACATCGTGACGACCGGGCCGGGGCGCACGCTGGTGATCTCGCCCTTCACGCCATAGTCGTCGAGCACGGATTCCAGCATCCGCGCGTTTTCCTCCAGCGCCTCGTCGCTCAGGTGCTGGGTCTGGACGGCGGGGGGTGCGGAAAGAAGCGAGAGCGGCGGCACCTCGTAGACCGGCGGTTCGTCGTCGAAGCGCAGCCGCGGCTGCGCCTCCTGCACCGCCTGGCGCGAGGGCTGGGCGGTCTTCTTCCCCACATGCTGCACCACGCGCTTCGCCTCGGCCAGGCTGGGCGACGCACCGATGCGCGGGGTGAGGTTGTCGTCCGTGACCGAAAGCTCGGTCAGGTCGTCATCCTCGTAATCGTCGTCGAGATCGGCCGAGGACCAGTCCGGCCCCGGCTCGGCCTCCAGCGCCGTCACAGAGGTGCGGGCAGACGGGGGAATGCGGATCGTGGTCGGCGCCACGGCGCGGGCCACGACCGGCGGTTCCTGCCGCAGCATCGGTCCTTCGGCCGGGGCGACCCCGCGGTTGCGGATCACGTCGGTGATGCGCGCGCGGATGCGGTCCTCGGTCGGCGGCTCCATCGCAGCGGCCTGCGCCGACAGCACCGGCTCCACCAGTTCCGGCGCGAGGGTGCGCTTCACGATGCCCGGCATCCGCGCCAGCAACCCGCCGCGAGGGCGCAGTGCGGGCACGGCCAGCGCCGCCGCATCGGCCAGATGTCCCGCGAACTCGGGCGCATAGCGCGCCTCGGCCCGCAAGCCGCCCTGCGCGCGCGACGCCGTCAGCGGCGGCGGTACCAGCGCCTCGGTCGCCATTGCGGGGACAGCCCCGCGACGCGCCCTCCAGCCCCCCAGCCCCGTAGCTTCCGCGACGGGCGGTTGCGACAGGCGCAACTCGCGCCGCTCGGCCTGACGCTCGCGTGCCGCCTGGGCCGAACGCGCCGCGCCCTCCACGCCGCGTCCCAGCATCGTTGCGATCCAGGCATAGCTCATCACGAGCCCCAGCAGCAGGAACCGCCCCAGGCCCCGCAATTCGGCCCGGTCGAAGCCGGTCACATAGAGCCCCATCGCCACCATCGCGACACCCGAGACAAGCGACAGAAGCTTCAGCCCCAGCCCCGCAGACACCGGAAGCATCCCCAACAGCGCACCCACGATCGTGTCGCCGAACAACCCGCCCAGCCCGAAGGAATGTGTCCAGTTCGATCCCCGGCACATGCGTCGCCGCAAAGACCGAGGCGACGGCCACCGCGATCACCGCAAAGATCATCCGCGCCATCGCCCGGTCGGCCCCGCGATGCAGCACGAAGCGCAGGCCCCAGGCCAGCAGGATCACCGGGATGCCCCAGGCGCCCTTGCCGCAGATGATGATCAGCGTCGAAGCCACCGCCGCGCCGAACCGCCCCATCGCATTCCGCGCAGGCTCGTCGGTCGCCACCATCCAGCCCGGATCCTCGGGCGAGTAGGTCCACAGCATCAGCGCGACGGCCAGCGCCAGCCCGATCAGTGCGAGGCCCAGCAGCTCGCGTCCCCGGCGTTCCAGCATCGCCTGCACGTTCTGGTCCAGCAGAGGGTCGCGCTGTCTCGTCTGATAGGAAGCCATGCTCTGTCCGTCCTTACGCATAAAGGCAATCGCGCAGCCGGGTCAGGCCGCGCTGCGTTTCGTCCCGTGGCGCCACAAGGGCCACCCGGATGTATCCCTTGCCGGGGTTGTCCCCGTTCACCTCGCGCGACAGGTACGCGCCGGGCAGAACCCGCACCCCCGTCTCGCGCCACAGCTTCAGCGCCGCCGCCTCGCCGTCCTCGACGGGCAGCCACAGGAAGAAGCCGCCCTCGGGCAGGGCGAAGCCCTGCAGGCCTGCAAAGACCTCGGCGGCATCCGCGAACTTCTGCTGATAGAGCGCGCGGCTCGCCTCGACATGCGCCTCGTCGGCCCAGGCCCGCTCGGCCACGCGCTGCAACGGCAAGGGCAGCGGCGCGCCGGCAGAAGGCGCGCAGCTTGCGCATCCGAGCGATGCCCTGCGGCCCGCCCGCGACGAAGCCCGACCGCAGGCCGGGCAGGTTCGAGCGTTTCGACAGCGAATGGAAGGCAAACACCCGCTCGGGATCTGCGCCCACCTCGGCGGCCACCTCCAGCACGCCGGGGGGCGGCGCGTTGCGCCAGATCTCGGAATAGCATTCGTCCGCCAGCACGATGAAATCGTGCCGCTCGGCCAGCGCCAGCAGCTCCGCCCAGTAGTCGCGCGAGGCGACCGCCCCCTGCGGGTTGGCGGGCGAGCAGAGATAGACGACCGCCGTGCGGTCCAGCAGTCCCGGCTCCAGCCGCCCGAAATCGGGCAGGAAGCCGGTCGCGGCGATGGCGGGCACATAGACCGGCTCGGCCCCCACCGTCAGCGCCGCCACGGCATAGACCTGATAGAACGGGTTCGGCATCAGCACGACGGGCTGTGCGCCGTTCTTCTGCTCGGGGCAGAGCGCGATGGCCGCGTTGAACAGCCCCTCTCGCGTGCCGTTCAGGACCATGATCCGCTCGGGCCCGATCTCCACGCCATAGCGGCGCTTCAGCCAGGCCGCGATTGCGGCCAGCAAGTTCCGGGCGTGCCGTCATTCGGCGGATAGACCCCGAACCCGTCGAGGTTCGCCGCGAGCACCTCGCCCACGAAATCGGGCATCGGGTGCTTCGGCTCGCCGATGGTCATGGCAATGGGGTCGCCCCCGGGGGCGTGCGCGTCGAGTAAAGCCCGCAAACGCGGAAATGCGTAATCTGGCAGGTTCGAAAACCGCTCTGGAAACGCCATCACTGCCTCATGACCGGGGTCGTATCGCCCCGTTTTCCCGCACGATAGCCAGAGTTTGCGCCCCGGTCCAGAAAAACGCCGCCGCGAGTGGCCAAGGCGGCGGAAAGTTGTGGCTTTTTCGCCCTTTGCCGGTCAGGCCAGCGCGCGTTCCGCCGCCGCGCCCAGCCGCAGCAGCCGCCCTTCGCCCCCCGCCGGTCCCATCAGGCTGATCCCGCAGGACGGCTCGCCCGCGGGCAGGGTCAGCGCGCAGACGCCCATCAGGTTGGCGATGCGGGTGTTGCGCAGCGCCAGCAGGTTCTCGGCCACGTAATAGGCGTCGTCCGTCATCAGCCGGTTCGCGTCGGGCGGCAGGATCGGCGCGGTCGGCAGCAGCACCGCATCGGCCGAGGCGACCCGGTCCGCCCAGATCGCCCGCAACTCGCGCAGCCGCCGCCACCCCGCCACATAGTCCGCCGCGGCAAAGCTCGCCCCGCTGCGGAAGCGGTCGAGGATGCGCGGGAACATCTTCTGCGGCGCAGCCTCGATCACCTCGCGCCAGATCGCATAGGCCTCGGCGGTGAAGAGCATGCCGGCCAGACCCATCGCCTCCGCCACCTCCGGTGCCTGCACAGCCTCCACTTGCGCCCCCGCCGCGATCAGCCGCGCGACCGACCGGTCGAACGCCGCCTGCGGTGCGGCGCGCACATCGTCCAGCGCCACCGTCTCCAGCACCATCAGCCGCGCGCCCGACAGGCTTGCGCCCCGCAGGTCCGGCGCCGCCCGCCCCTCCAGCACGCCGAGCAGCAGCGCGCAATCCTCGACCGTCCGCGCCAGCGGCCCGACGGTGTCGAACGCCTCGCAGAGCGGCACCACGCCGGTCAGCGGCAGAAGGCCATGCGTGGTCTTCAACCCCACCAGATCGTTCCAGGCCGCCGGAATCCGCACCGACCCGCCGGTGTCCGACCCGATGGCGGCAGGCGCCAGGCCGAAGGCCACCGAGGCCGCCGCGCCCGAGGACGACCCCCCGGGAACCGCAGCCGGATCGTTGATGCAGGGCGGCGTTCCCATGACCGGGTTCAGGCCCAGGCCCGAGAAGGCCAGTTCCGACATGTGCGTCTTGCCCAGGCACACCAGCCCCGCCAGCGTCGCCCGTGCCAGCACCTCGGCATCGCGCGCGGGCACCCGGCCCTTCAGCAGCGCCGAGCCCGCCTCGGTCGCCGCTCCGGCCGTGTCGAACAGGTCCTTCCACGACAGCGGCACACCATCGAGCAGCCCCTTGCGCAGCCCGGCCTTGGCCCGTCCTGCCGCCGCCATCGCCTCGGCCCTCGCCCGCGCCGGGGTGAGGCGGGCATAGATGCGGCCTGCCAAGGGATGCGCCTCGATCGCCGCAAGCTGTTCCTCGACCAGCTCCACCGGATGCACCTTGCCGGCCCCGATCGCCCGTCCCAGATCGCCCGCCGTGCGCGCCATCGCCGCCCCCTGCTGCCCCGCCCGCGCGACGGTAGCGGCCAAGCGGCGCATGGACAATCCCGCGCCGCCCGCCATATTGCCCGCCATGACCCTGGACAGCGACATCCTGATCGTCGGCGGCGGCCTGAATGGCCCGGCACTTGCGCTCGCGTTGGCGCAAGGGGGCCTGAGCGTGACGGTGATCGACGCCCGCCCTGCCCCCGCCCGCGCTGAGCGCGGCTTTGACGGGCGCGCCTATGCGCTCGCCATCGCCTCGAAGCGCCTGCTGACCGTGCTCGGCGTCTGGCCGCGCGTGGCGGCGAACACGCAAGCGATCCACCAGATCAAGGCGAGCGACGGCCTTGCCGGGCAGGGGGCCGCACCCTTCTTCCTCACCTTCGACGCCGCCGAGATCGAGGAAGGTCCGATGGGCTTCCTGCTGGAGGACCGCTTCCTCTACGCGGCCTTCCTCGAGGCGATGGCGGCAGAACCGAACATCACCCTCCTCTCTGGCGAAACCGTCACAGCCCAGGATATCAGCGCGACAAGCGCCACGGTCACCCTCGCCTCGGGCCGCACCCTGACGGGCCGGGTCCTGATCGGTTGTGACGGCCGCGCCAGCGGAACCGCCACGCGCGCGGGGATCCCGCGCACCGGCTGGGGCTATGGCCAGACCGCGCTCGTCACCGCCGTCGAGCACGAGAAGCCCCACCACGGCATCGCGCACCAGTTCTTCATGCCCGAGGGGCCGCTCGCCATCCTGCCGCTGCCCGGCAACCGCTCGTCCATCGTCTGGAGCGAGACCGAGGCGAACGCCGCCGCGATCCAGGCGCTGTCGGATGACGACTACCTCGCCGCGCTGCGCCCCCGCTTCGGCGATTTCCTGGGCGATATCCGGCTTGCCGGGGACCGCTTCACCTATCCGCTCTCCCTCTCGCTCGCGACCCGCTTCGTCGCCCCGCGCCTGGCACTCGTCGGCGATGCGGCGCATGGCGTGCATCCCATCGCGGGGCAGGGCCTGAACCTCGGCCTGCGCGACGTGGGGGCGTTGGCTCAGGTGCTGATCGAGGCGCAGCGGCGTGGCGAGGACATCGGCGCGCTGGATGTGCTGGAGCGCTACCAGCGCTGGCGGCGCTTCGATGCGACCACGCTGGCCCTTGGGATGGACGCGGTCAACCGCCTGTTCTCGAACGACAATCCGATCCTGCGCGCGGCGCGCGATGCGGGCCTTGGCCTGGTCAACGCCGTCCCCGCCCTGCGCCGAGGCTTCATCCGGCAGGCGGCGGGCCTGACGGGCGACCTGCCCCGGCTGCTCGCCGGTCAACCGATCTGAGCTTCAGGGTTTCTTCTTGGCGAAAACATCCACCGGGGTTCCGGGAGTGTCCGCCCGGCGCCGTCCCCAAGACACTCAGTCCAGTTCGCGCGCCTCGCCCGCCAGCATGATCGGGATGCCGTCCCGGATCGGAAAGGCCAGCCCCGCCGCGCGCGAGACAAGCTCCTGCCGCTCGGCGTCATAGCTCAGGACGGCGTGCGACAGCGGGCAGACGAGAGCTTCGAGCATCCGGCGGTCGTGCAGCGGCGTCGCCGCCTCGTCGCTCACTGCATCACCTCTTCGCCGTTGCCTCCGCGCAGCGCGAATTCGATCAGCGTCACCAGCGTCTCGCGCCGGGTCGGCAGCGAGGGCGCCTCGAGCAGCGCCTGCTTGTCCTCGGGCGCGAAGGGGCACAGCATGGACAGCGAGTTGATCAGCAATTCCTCTTCCGCCCCCTTCAGGCTGCCCCAGTCGGTCGACAGCTGCATCGCCTCGAAATAGCGCTTCAGCGCCGCCATGAACTCGTCCCGCTTGAAACCGGGATCGCTTTCGGGGCTGCCCAGATCGCGTGAGAAGGGGGCCCAGTCCACCTGACAGCGGCGATAGGGGGTAAACCCCTGCACCTCCTGCACCACCCGGAACCGCGAGATCCCGGAGAGTGTGATCATGTAGCGCCCATCTTCGGTCTCGGAGAACCCGGTCAGGCGTCCGGCACAGCCGATGGCGTGAAGGCGTTTCTCGATCTGGCCCGGCACGTCGCGCGGCTGGATCATTCCGATCAGCCGGTGCTTGGTCTTCAGCGTGTCGTCGAGCATCTGCAGGTAGCGCGGCTCGAAGATGTGCAACGGTAGTCGTGCCCGCGGCAGAAGCAGCGCCCCGGGAAGGGGGAACACGGGGATCGTGTCAGGCAGGTCGGTCGCTCTCATCATCCCCTCCTACCTAGACCGACACCCGACTCAGGCAAATATCATCGACGACAACCGTCTTCTGCCCTTCAGCACGATCGGGTCGGTGGGCTTCAGCGCCTCGAAGATCGTCATCAGCTGCGCCTTGGCCGCCCCGTCGTTCCACTCACGGTCGCGCCGGAACAGGTCCAGAAGCTGATCCACCGCCTCGTCCAGCTTGCCGTTGGCGTGCAGCGCCAGTGCCAGGTCGAAGCGCGCCTGATGGTCGTTCTCGTTCGCGGCAACGGCGGCGCGCAGCTCGGTTTCCGGACCGGCATTGGCCGCCTGCCGCGCCAGTTCGATCTGCGCCCGTGCGGCCTCGACCTCTTTCGCCTTGGCGATGGAGGCAGGCGCCGCGTCCACAAGGGCCTGCGCCTGGTCGAGCTGGCCCAGGGCCAGATGGGCGCGCACCAGCCCGCCATAGGCGGCCGGATTCTCCGGCTCCTCGCCCAGGATCGCCGCGAAGGTCTCGGCCGCATCGACCGCCGCGCCTTCGGCCAGCATCGCCTCGGCCGCCTCGATGGCATCGGCCAGACCGCCATCGCCCGCCAGCGCCGCCACGCGCTCGATGAACGCCTTGATCTCGGACCCCGGCACCGCCCCCTGGAAACCATCCACGGGCTGTCCCTGCCAGAAGGCATAGACCGTCGGGATCGACTGGATGCGCAGCTGCGCTGCGATGCGCTGGTTCTGGTCCACGTCCACCTTGGCCAGCACCACCTTGCCCTTGGCGGCCTTGACGGCAGCCTCGAGCTGCGGCGTCAGCGTCTTGCACGGCCCGCACCAGGTGGCCCAGAAATCGACGATCACCGGCACCGTCTGGCTGGCCTCGATCACCTCGGCCAGAAAGGTGGCCTCCGTCACGTCCTTGATCAGGTCGCCCGCGCCGGGCGCGGGCGCCGCCTGCGGCTTGTCTCCAAATCCGAACATGGCTCGTCTCCTCAGGATCGGCTGTCGCGCCCTATATGAGCGCGAGGGCGCGAAAGGCCAAGAGCGTTTAGCGCAAGTCCGGATGCGTTATGCGCCCATGCGATCATCAAACCGGAACGCTTCCTGAAGATGTAGCGCCACCCGTCCGATCTCCACATGGCGTGGATTGACCAGCAGGTTTGCCTCACGCGGGATCACCGCACTCGGCACGCGCAATGCAAGACTGCCGCCGTCGCGAAGCCAGCGATCCCCGGCCTTTCGTGGCTCAAACTCCGAGCTGCCGATCGCCGCCTCTTCCAGCTCGCGGATCAGGTCGTCCGGAACATCGAGGCCCACAGCCGTCAGTTGGGGCAAGGCCGAGGGACGCCGCATCGCGGGGGGAAGATGCACGAACACCTCAAGTGCAGCCAGGGCAAGCGACGAGGCACAGTAGACAACCGGCAGGCCCGGGCTGTTCCATCGCCCGCCATAAAGCCGCGCCCCCTCGCCATCCAGACCCGGCGCGTGCTCGGGTTTCGTCAGCCGCCAGACCAGCACCTAGCCGAACACGCCATGGGCGATGCGTCCCAGCACGGCCTCCACCTCGCGCCCCCCCAGATCGGTGCGCGCCATACGGATCGGCACATCCCCGTCGAATGCCGGGTTGGCGCTGCGCAGCCATTCGTCTGCCAGCGCCGGATTGCCGAACACGTCGCGCGCCTGCGCCACGACGCGCAAGAGCCGGGCGAGGGCGTCGGCTTCATCCAGGTGCAAGGGTTCTTGTTTGGCCAAACGCCGTTCGAGTGTCCGGTCGGGAATGATCATCCGAATGTCCTCCCGTGTCAGGCCCGCGGATTCGGTCGAGCGGACCACTTCGGAGGGGACGCCGCGTTCCACCGAACGGTGGGTGAACAGAGCCGACGTGTCTTTGACGACGACCTTGGGCGGGCGCTTGCCTGATCCCTCAATCCGTCGTCCCGATGGCTTCTTCGCATCCGAACGTGCCGAGGGACCGACCTTCACACTCTGCTTCATGCCGCATTCTCCGCCATTTGCCGCAGCATATCACCGCATATGGCGAAAGTCACATCACAGATCGAAGCTTGCAAAGACCGGGACGTGGTCGGAGGGCTGCTCCCATCCGCGCGCGGGGCGCAGGATGCGGCTGTGGTGGCCTGCGTTCGCGATGTCGGTCGTGGCCCAGATGTGGTCGAGGCGCCGGCCCTTGTCGGCGGCATCCCAGTCCGCCGCGCGATAGGACCACCAGCTGTAGAGCAGGCCCTGGGGGATATCCTGCCGCGTGATGTCCACCCAGCCCCCGGCCTCCTGCGCGGCCAGCAGGTGCTCCACCTCGATGGGCGTATGGCTCACGATCTTCAGCAGCTGCTTGTGGCTCCAGACGTCGTCCTCGCGCGGGGCGATGTTCAGGTCGCCCACAAGGATCGCGCGGTCGGGCCTGTCCCAGCGGAAATGGTCGCGCATCTCGGTCAGGAAATCGAGCTTCTGGCCGAACTTCACGTTCTCTTCGCGGTCCGGAATGTCGCCGCCCGCGGGCACATAGACATTGTGGATCGTGACCCCGTTCTCCAGCCGCGCCGAGACATGGCGGGCATGGCCCAGCTGTGCGAAATCCATCTCGCCCGCGTCCATGATCGGCAGCTTCGACAGGATCGCGACGCCGTTGTAGCCCTTCTGGCCGCGCGCCACGATGTAGCGGTAGCCGAGCGCCTGGAACGTCTCGAGCGGGATCTTCTCGACCGGGGCCTTGCATTCCTGGAGGCAAAGGATGTCCGGTGCCTCCTCGGACAGCAGGCGCGCCACGAGTTGGGCGCGCAGGCGGATCGAGTTGATGTTCCAGGTGGCAAGGGTAAAGGGCATGTGCAGGTCTCCGGCGGCACCCCAGACTAGGGCCGCAGGACGCGACGCTCAACCCGCCCTCACAGAAGAAATCGCCCCGATCCGCGGATCGGGGCGCAGGTCGACAGGGACGTCTGCCCCGCCAACTCGGACATTCCGCTTCGGTTCCGCGGAAACGCCTGCCGCAAACAAAAAGAGGCCGGGCTCGACGCCCGGCCAGGTCCAACAGGGAGGTTGCCGCACCATTGCCCCGGCGCGGCGAGGGGATCCTAATGCAGGGACAATACACCTGCTGAAACCTTATCTGCCTAATCTTGGCGACAATAAGGCCTTCATGCAACCAGTCTGTAACCGCCGCTTTCCGTAACCAGCAGACGCGCGTTCGACGGATCGGGCTCGATCTTCTGGCGCAGCCGGTAAATATGCGTTTCCAGCGTATGCGTGGTCACCCCCGCATTGTAGCCCCACACCTCGTGCAGCAGCACGTCACGGGCCACAACGCCCTGGCTTGCCCGATACAAGTACTTGAGGATATTGGTTTCCTTTTCCGTCAGCCGGATTTTACGCTCTTTCTCGTCGATCAGCATCTTTTGCGCGGGCTTGAACGTGTAATGCCCCAACTGGAAGATGGCGTCTTCGGATTGCTCGTGCTGGCGCAATTGCGCACGGATGCGCGCAAGCAACACCGGAAATTTGAATGGCTTCGTCACATAGTCATTCGCACCGGCATCCAGCCCTAAAATCGTGTCGGCATCCGAATCATGACCCGTCAGCATCAGTACAGGACACTTCACGCCTTGCTTGCGCATCCGGCGGCACAATTCGCGCCCGTCCGTATCCGGCAGCCCCACGTCGAGGATCACGAGGTCGTAGAGGCCGGCCTTCGCCTTCTCCATCCCCTCGGCGCCCGTGCGCGCCTCGAACACGTCGAAATCCTCGGTCATCACAAGCTGTTCGCTCAGCGCCTCGCGCAGATCGTCGTCGTCGTCCACCAGAAGGATTTTCTTGAGGTTTGCCATGATCCTGCTCCTCTTCCGTTCGACGTGCAGATGCGCCCCGCTCACGATCCCTGCAAGATTTGCGACAGGTTTCTCACGCGGTCGTGTCGCCAGCCGGCCAATTGTTTCAATTTCCTGCGACGCAGCCTAGATAGGGGACATGATCCTTGGCCCCACCATCGTCGAACGCCTCGCCCGCGCCCGGGCCGATCTGCGCATGGGCGTGCCGGTCGTGCTGACCTCTGACGGCGCGGGCGCGCTGGTCGTGGCGGTCGAGACGCTCTCGCCCGACCGCCTCGCCGCGCTGCGCAGCCTGGGCGAGCCGGAACTCGCCATCACCTCCTGGCGCGCCGAGACGCTTAAGGCGCGCGCCTATGACAACGACCTGGCGCGGATCGCCATTCCCGCCTCCGAGGGCACCGACTGGCTTCGCGCCATCGCCGACCCACAGGACGACCTGCGCGCCCCGATGAAGGGCCCTCTCCGCTCGCTGCGAGATGGCCCTGCCGCACTTCATCGCGCGGCGATCCAGCTTGCCAAGTCGGCGCACCTGCTGCCCGCAGCCGTCCTTGTGCCTGTACCCGATGCCCTCGCGCTCGCGGCGCAGGACAACCTCACACTCCTGCCGCTGTCCGAGGCCGGGCCGGAGTTGTCCCGCGCCTCGCCCCTCCATCCTGTCGTCTCGGCCCGCCTGCCCATGGAAGCGTCCCAGGCGGGCCGGGTCCACATCTTCCGCCCCGAGGATGGCGGCGAGGAGCATTATGCCATCGAGATCGGCCGCCCCGACCGCAGCCAGCCCGTCCTCGCCCGCCTGCACTCCGCCTGCTTCACCGGCGATGTGCTGGGAAGCCTGAAATGCGACTGTGGGCCACAACTGCGCGCGGCGCTCGCCCAGATGGGCGAGGAAGGCGGAGGTGTCCTCCTGTATCTCAACCAGGAAGGGCGCGGCATTGGCCTCGCCAACAAGATGCGCGCCTATTCCCTTCAGGATCAGGGCTTCGACACGGTCGAGGCGAACCACCGCCTGGGCTTCGAGGATGACGAGCGCGATTTCCGCCTCGGCGCCAGCCTGTTGCGCAAGCTGGGCTTCCATTCCGTCCGCCTGCTGACCAACAACCCGCGAAAGCTTGCCATGATGGCCGCGAACGGGATCACGGTGGCCGAGCGCGTGCCCCTCAAGGTCGGCCACACCGATCAGAACGCGGCCTACCTCGCCACCAAGGCGGCCAAGTCGGGCCATCTCTTGTGAGCGACATCGACATCGTCGTGGACCGTTGGGGCGCGCGCTTCCTGAATCGCCGCTTCCCCTGCGCCATCGGGCGCGGCGGGATCACCACCGCCAAGCGCGAGGGCGACGGCGCGACCCCGGCGGGCGAGCATCACTTCGTGGGCCTCCTCTACCGCCCCGACCGTCTGGCCGCCACGCAGCTTCCCGACTGGGCGCTGCCCATCGGCCCCTCCGACCTCTGGTCCGACGACCCGCGCGATCCCGACTACAACCTGATGGTCCGCGCGCCCCACCCGTGGAGCCACGAGCGCCTGCGCCGCCCCGACCCGCTCTACGACCTGATCCTGCTGACCGACTGGAACTGGCCCCGTGCCATCCCCGGCGAAGGCTCGGCGATCTTCGTCCACACCTGGCGCAAGCCCGCGCCACCCGACCGCCGGATGCGTCGCCTTCGCGCGCCGCGACCTGCTGTGGATCGCCCGCCGCATCCGCCACCAGACGCGTCTCATCGTCCGCCCCTGACCCCTTCTCAAACCGCTTTGGACGGCTTACCGTCAGCGCGCATCGCTGCGGGGAAGTCCCATGCCCAAATCACCGTCCGGCCCGGATGACGAGATCTTCGACCTGCGCCTGTCCCGCAGCGCAGGCGACCTCTGGGGGATGACCGACCGCCTCTACGGCACCCACCCCGACTATCCCCGGTTCAAGGACCGGCTGCTGAAGGCGCTGCGCAAGGGTTGGGCCGATCGCCCCGCCGACCTCAGGCGGCTGGACCTGAAGCGCGATCTGGAACCCGACTGGTTCCAGCGCCCCGACATGGCAGGCTATGTCTTCTACATCGACCGCTTCGCGGGCAACCTGCGCGGCGTGCTGGACAAGCTCGACTACCTCGAAGACCTCGGCATCACCTATGTCCACCTGATGCCCTGCCTCAAGCCCCGCCCGGGCGACAGCGACGGCGGCTATTCGGTGATGGACTACCGCGCGATCAACCCGGCCTACGGCACGATGGCCGATTTCGAGGCGGTGGCGCAGGCGCTGCGTGCGCGGGGCATGAGCCTTTGCATCGACCTTGTCCTGAACCACACCGCCAAGGAGCACGCCTGGGCGAAGAAGGCGCGCAAGGGCGACCCGACCTATCAGGACTACTACCTGATGTTCGATGACGACCACCTGCCCCGGCAGTACGAGAAGACGCTGGTCGAGGTCTTTCCCGACAACGCGCCGGGCAACTTCACCTTCTACCCCGATTTCGGCAAATGGGTCTGGACGACCTTCAACGAGCATCAGTGGGACCTGAACTGGGCCAATCCGCAGGTCTTTCTCGAGATCGTCGAGATCATGCTGTTCCTTGCCAACAAGGGCGTGGACGTGCTGCGGCTCGATGCGGTGGCCTTCATGTGGAAGCGCATGGGCACCCGCTGCCAGTCGGAGCCCGAGGTGCACATGCTGTTGCGTGCGCTGCGCGCCGCCTGCCGCATCGCCTGCCCCGCCGTGATCCACCTGGAAGAGGCCATCGTCGCCCCGGCCGAGATGCTGCCCTACCTCGGACGCGGCGAGCATGACGGGAAGGAAGGCAACCTCGCCTATCACAACTCCCTGATGGTGCAGTTCTGGTCGGCGCTCGCCACGCGCGACACGGCCCTGATGACGCATGTCATGGCCACCCATTTCCCGCCCAGCCTGACGAACGCGACCTACGCCACCTACATCCGCTGCCATGACGACATCGGCTGGGCGGTGACCGACGAGGACGCGGCGGCGCTTGGCCTCAGCGGTGCCGCTCACCGCGCCTACCTGTCCGACTTCTTCGAAGGCGGGTTTCCCGGAAGCTTCGCCGAAGGCGCGCTGTTCCAGGAGAATCCGGCGACCGGCGACAAGCGCATCTCGGGGACCTTCGCCTCGCTGGCCGGGCTCGAGAAGGCCGAGCGCGCGGGCGATGCGGCCGGAATAGAGGCGGCGGTGCAGCGTATCCTGATGGGCCATGCGCTGATCGCGAGTTACGGGGGCATCCCGTTGATCTACATGGGCGACGAACTCGCCCTGACGAACGACCGCGGCTACCTCGACGTGCCAGAGCATGCGCATGACAGCCGCTGGATCCACCGCCCCCGGATGGATTGGGCCAAGGCTGCCGAGCGCGCGCGGGGCGAGACACCCGCCGCCCGGGTGTTCCGCGGCACCCGCCAGATCCTCGCCCGCCGCCGCGCGACCCCGGCGCTGCACGGGGCGAACCCGGTGCAGGTGGTCGCCTCGCCGGTGCCTGGGATTTTCGCCTTCCGCCGCATTGCGCCCACCGGCACGCTGCTGTGCCTCTTCAACTTCTCGGACGCCTGGCGGAACCTGCCCGAAGGCTGGGCGCGTGCACAGGGCGCCTCGCACATGGTCGATGCCTTGTCGGAAAACCCCGTGACGCCGCACGGGGGCGAGCTGGTGCTGCCGCCGCAGGCGCGGGTCTGGCTGACCTGACGCCTACCGCGCCCCGTAATCCCGCGCGCCGAAGATCGCGCTGCCCACCCGGATGTGGGTCGCCCCCTCGCGGATCGCGGCCTCGAAATCGCTGCTCATCCCCATCGACAATCCCGCGACGCCCGTTCCTCTCGGCAATGGCCCGCAGCGTCCGGAAATGCGGCGTCGAGTCCTCGCCCTCGGGCGGGATGCACATCAGCCCCACGACCGGCAGCGCCAGTTCCCTCGCCCGCGCGATGAAGGCATCCGCCTCGCCCGGCAGGACGCCCGCCTTTTGCGGCTCCTCGCCCGTGTTCACCTGCACGAACAGGTCCGGGCAGGCCCCCCGCGCCTGCGCCAGCCCCGCCAGCTTCTCCGCCAGCGAGGGCCGGTCCAGGCTGTGGATCGCGTCGAACAGCTCCACCGCCTGCTTCGCCTTGTTGGTTTGGAGCGGCCCGATCATGTGCACCGAGACCGGCCCGAACCGTGCGCGCAGTTCAGGCCATTTTCCCGCCGCCTCCTGCACGTAGTTCTCGCCGAAGGTCCGCTGCCCCGCCTCCAGCACCGCCACGACACGGTCCAGCGGCTGCACCTTGGACACCGCGATCAGCGTCACGCTGCCGGTGGAACGTCCCGCCGCCGCCTCTGCCGCCCGCACCCGTGCCGAAATCTCGTCAAAAGACATACCTACCCCCTCGCCGCTTCCGGCGTTATGGCCCAGCCGTGCCGAAGGTGCAAAGGGGTGCGGGGATCAGTCCCAGGTGGCGTAGAGCGTGGGCGCGTTCACCGTGGTGCCCGTTCCGGTTTGCGCCTGCGCCCGGATGCGACCGCCAAAGGTCACGCCGCCGTCGGTCTGGTGCCGGACATCCACATCCACACGCAACCGCGTGCTGAGCGTGACATCCGAGCTGCCGCCCGCAAACTCGTCATAGATCAGCCCGAACCGTCCGTTGCCGCGCAGCGTGATGCCGCCCGCAGGGTCCTGCTTGAACGAGGGCAAAGGGGCGGTTGCGATCGGTGCGCGATCCGCCCCGTCCAGCCCGAACTCCGGCCCGCCCGTCATGGCGATCTCGGCCTGGGCAGTACCGGCCAGCAGGCAGAGAAGGCAGACAAACCCGTGTCGCACGATCCGCTCCGGTTCGATGATCCTGCTGCGGACGATAGCCCATCAGCGCACAAAGGCAAAGTCCGCGCCTCAGAAGAACCAGCGCGCGCCCACGAGGATGCCGTCCGCGTCCTGATAGCTGTTTCCCAGTTGGTCGCTGTAGGTGAACCGCCGCCAGCCCGCATAGACGTCGAGCGAGGCCTTGTCGAAGCTCTGCACCGCGTAAAGGCCGTAGTTCTCGGTCCGCGCCCCGTCCGACAGGAAATCGCTGCCGTTGTAGTAATCGACCGAGAGCGAGGTCGTACCGGCGGCGAGCCAGTCGCGTTGCAGGCCCCCGCGCGTCCAGACATAGCTGGCCCCGTCGATCTGCCGCCCGGTCGACAGCGCGAAGTTGAGGCCCGTCGGCGCATGAACCACGGTCACCGACCCCGCCACCCGCTGCGTCAGATCGCCGTTGGGGTTGTCGATCCACTGATATCCGGCGGCGGTGCGGATCGCGAAGTCGCCCAGATCACCGGTCCAGCGAAGCGCGATGTCGTAGTAGTCGTTCTCGTCGGCCTCGGTCAGCACGTTCTCGCCGTACGAGGCCGACAGCATGAACCCCTCGCGCACCGGCGTGTCGTAGCGGATGCGGAACCGCCGGGAACCGTTGAAGGCGTTGTTCACCTGCGCGATGGACACGCCCGTCAGGTTGCCCTCGGCATCGCGGAATTGCATCGTGCCGAACCCGTCGGTGGAGTTGGTGGCCCCTGCGACGAAGGTAAAGCTGTCGTCCAGCCCCGCCGTCCCGTCCGAGGCCGATGCGCCCTGGCCGAGCGAGACCGTCCCGTAGTCGGTGTCCAGCGCCACCTCGAACCAGCGCAGCAGCGTCTTTTCCCAGTCCGTCCACTCTGGCGTCTCGGTCTGCGAGATCAGCCCGCTGTTGCGCATCGTCAGGCCAGTCTCGAACCGGTAGCGCAATGTGCCAAGGTCCAGCGGCTGGGTATAGGTGAAGCCCAGGCGGCTGTTCCAGTTGCCGTTGTCCACGATGTTGCCGGTGGTTTCCTCGCCGTCCGCGAAGCTTTGGTAGGCCAGGTTCACCTGGCCGTAGAAGGTCGTGACGGCACCGCTTCGGCTGGTGAAGGTCAGCCTCGGGGCGGTGTCCGGGGCCTCGATCGGCAGTTCTTCGACAAGGGCGTCATAGTCGAAATCGGCGGGCGGCCGGTCCTGCGCCGCGACGGCCCCGGTCCCGAGCAACAGGCAGACCAGCCCATGACGCACATCCCGGTTCCGCATGGCGATCTCCGTCTCCGATGGGCCGCCCGGCGAACTGACCGGACCTTGCGTTCTAAGCCACCGCTCGGTCCGGGCACCCGCACCCAAGCGGCGGTGTGGGAGGAACCCCCTGTCCGACAGTGCCGAACCCGACAACCGTTAACGAATATCGTGGCCTGTTTCGCTTACCCGATCAAGTGTTCCGGTCCGGGGGACATCCGCCCGTGCCCACGTCCGGAAATGAAAAGAGCGGGCACAAGGCCCGCTCTTTCCGTGACGTTGTTCCGATCAGATCAGAACGTGAAGCGCACGCCGACGTCGGCAGTCATGTCGCCGGTGTAGCCCTGCTGGACCGAACCCGAGAGGGTCGCGCCGCCCAGGTCGTAGTCAGCACCGATGCCGTACACGGTGTCCTGGCCGTCTTCCAGGTCGTCGATGTAGCTCGGCGTCGTTGTTGGCGATGTAGCCCTTCACGATGATGTCGTTGAAGCGGTAGTTGCCATACAGGGTGAACTGCTGGCCGAGGTCACCGTCGGCATCGCCGTTCAGGTCGCCGTTGTCGAAGTACTGCAGACCGACAGCGCCCACGTCAGCGAAGGCATACTCGACGCCGATGAAGCCGTTGTCGTTGTCCGTCGATGCCGGCACCGTTCTGCACGTAAGCCGCCGAAACGGTGAACGCGTCGAAGGTGTAGTCGGCCGAGATGCCGAATTCGTCATCGCGGTCATCCTCGATGACGGTGCCATAGGTCGGATCGGTGCAGGTGGTGCCGTCCGGACCGACGACGATATCAGCCGTTGCGCAGCTCGTGTTCAGGATGTCGCCGTTCTGGTTCGGGGTCACCCACGAAATCCGACCGTTGAACTCGCCCACCGAATAGGTGAACGCGATACCGGTACGGTTTGCTTCATCAGCGCCGTACGGGCCGGAGTTGAACGAGTAGTACGCGCCCTGCGGGTCACCGAACGAACGGTCGAGGAAACCGATTTCCGAGTTGTACATCAGCGCCGCCGAGTCATAGGCGGTGTCGACGTTACCCACTTCAACCGTCATGCCCTGGTACGACGCGTAGAGCTTCGCAGCGCTCAGCTCGGCACCGGCCGAACCGGTGTCTTCGAACACCAGGCCGCCATCGGCGTCGAGAATGGGCGCACCACCGGCAGTCGTCACCAGCGTCGGGATCGCATCCTCGTCGCCGTTGTCGTACTGCAGACGGATACGACCACCGAAGGTCACGCCCGAGTCAGTTTCCTTCGACGCGTCGATGTTGAAGCGCAGACGATAGCTGACGGTCGTTTCCGTGTCGGTATCCGCCGGCGTTTCCTGGTAGAGCAGACCGAAACGGCCGTTGCCGCTGATCGTGACATCGGCCAGAGCCATGCCCCCGGTCAGCATCATTGCCGTTGTGGCAAAGAGAACCTTTTTCATTCGATTTCCCTCGTTGTGTCAAAGGTGCCCAACTCAGGGGAATCCGAGCTGGGAATGGTTTTGTTTCGCTCCACCGACGCGCAATTGCAATGCGAACCGGGCCGGGCCGGGCAAAGACGCGGGGGATGGTGCACCTTTGCCACAGTCCGATTCCGGGGCGGAAAACCATGCCGGATGGCACTGTTAGTCGGCCCGTTGCCGCCTTCGGGGTCAAAGACACTTGTTCGCCTCCGGTCGCTCGGCTAGACAACCCGAAACCTTCCGGAGGAATGGATGACCCTTCACCGACTGGCGCGCGGCGCGATTCTGTCAGGCTTTGCCGTGGCCCTCGCCGGTTGCGGCGGAGGTGGCTGGTTCGGGGGCAGCGACCGTCAGCCCAGTGCGCGCGAGCTCGAGAATGAAGCATACGGGATCAGCCCGGGTGCCAACACTCAGGAACGCGAGGATGCGCAGAACACGATCTGGGAGCTGTTCCGCACGGATGCCGACCCCAACGTCACGGTCGAGGTGAACAAGTACCTCTGGATCGCCGCGCAGGACATCCTGAACTTCCTGCCGATCGAATCCGTCGATCCCTTCACCGGCGTGATCGTCACCGGCTATGGCACGCCGCCCGGCGGCGGACGCGCCTACCGCGCCACGATCTATGTGCAGGACCCCGCGCTCGATGCGCGCTCGCTCAAGGTCGCGCTCCAGTCGCGCGGCGGCGGACCGGTGTCGGCCGAGACGCAGCGCGCGGTCGAGGATGCGATCCTGACCCGCGCCCGCCAGCTGCGCATCCAGGACGGCAACCTCTGATCGCGCCTCCGGTCTGGACGTTCCGGCCCCGACAGGTGTAACTCCGCCCGTCCGATCCCTGAACGAGGCCGCCCATGTCGCGCTACGACCCCGCAACGACCGAAGCCCGCTGGCAGGCGGAATGGGACCGGGCCGGGGTGTTCACCGCGCAGCGCGACGCGCGTCCGAAGTACTACGTGCTCGAGATGTTTCCCTACCCGTCGGGCCGCATCCACATGGGGCATGTGCGCAACTACACGATGGGCGACGTGATCGCGCGCTACAAATCCTCGTGCGGGTTCAGCGTGTTGCACCCGATGGGCTGGGACGCCTTCGGGATGCCCGCCGAGAACGCCGCGATGGAGCGGGGCGGCCATCCGAAGGACTGGACCTATTCCAACATCGCCGACATGCGCGCGCAGATGAGGCCCCTGGGCCTGTCAGCATCGACTGGAGCCGCGAGTTCGCGACCTGCGACCCGGAATACTACGGCCAGCAGCAGGCGATGTTCCTCGACATGCTGGAGGCCGGGCTGGTCTATCGCAAGAATGCCGTGGTGAACTGGGACCCGGTGGACATGACCGTGCTTGCCAACGAGCAGGTGATCGACGGCAAGGGCTGGCGGTCCGGCGCGGCGGTGGAGCGGCGCGAGCTGACGCAGTGGTTCTTCCGCATCTCGGACTATGCGGGCGAGCTGCTGGAGGCGCTGGACGGGCTGACGAGCTGGCCCGAGAAGGTGCGGCTGATGCAGGCCAACTGGATCGGCAAGTCGCGCGGCCTGCAATTCGCCTTCTCGACCGTCGACGCGCCCGAGGGGTTCGACCGGCTGGAGGTCTACACGACGCGGCCCGACACGCTGCTGGGGGCGTCCTTTGCCGCGATCAGCGCCGATCATCCGCTGGCCAAGCATCTGGAGCGGCACGACCCGAAGGTGGCCGAATTCGTCGCCGAATGCCGCCGCGGCGGGACCAGCGCCGAGGCCATCGAGACGGCCGAGAAGATCGGCTACGACACCGGCATCCGCGTGCGCCATCCCTTCGACAACGACTGGGAACTGCCGGTCTACATCGCCAATTTCATCCTGATGGATTACGGCACCGGGGCGATCTTCGGCTGCCCGGCGCATGACCAGCGCGACTTCGAATTCGCGACCAAGTACGGCCTGCCGATCCCTTCGGTCTTCGTCGCGGAAGGCGCGGCCGAGGCGCCGCTGACCGAGGCCTTCGTGCCGATGAAGTCCGAGCGTGTGACGTACATTCGCGGCTTTGCGGGCGAGACGACGCAGACGGGCGACGAGGCGGTCGCCGCGGCCATCGCCTTCTGCGAGGCGCGCGGCGTGGGGCGCGGCGTCACCAACTACCGCCTGCGCGACTGGGGCCTGAGCCGCCAGCGCTACTGGGGTTGCCCGATCCCGATCGTGCATTGCCCCGATTGCGGCGTGGTGCCCGAGAAGAAGCACAACCTGCCCGTCCGCCTGCCCGATGACGTGACCTTCGACAAGCCCGGCAACCCGCTCGACCGTCACCCGACATGGGCCGCGGTGCCCTGCCCGTCCTGCGGCAAGCCCGCGAGGCGCGAGACGGACACGATGGACACCTTCGTGGACAGCTCCTGGTACTTCGCCCGCTTCACTTCGCCCCATGCCGCCACGCCGACCACGGCCGAGGACGCGGCCTACTGGATGAACGTCGACCAGTATATCGGCGGCATCGAGCATGCGATCCTGCACCTGCTCTATTCCCGCTTCTTCGCCCGCGCGATGCACAGGACCGGCCACCTGCCCGCGAAGGCGATCGAGCCCTTCGACGCGCTGTTCACGCAAGGCATGGTGACGCACGAGATCTACATGACCCGCGACGCGGCGGGTCGCCCGGTCTATCACCTGCCCGAGGATGTCGAGGGCGGCAAGCTGCGTGCGACGGGCGAGGCGGTAGAGGTCATCCCCTCGGCCAAGATGTCGAAATCCAAGAAGAACGTGGTCGACCCGGTCAACATCATCCAGGCGTTCGGGGCCGACACCGCCCGCTGGTTCATCCTGTCCGACAGCCCGCCCGAGCGCGACGTGGAATGGACGGCGAGCGGGGCGGAGGCGGCCTTCAAGCACCTCTCCCGTGTCTGGCGGCTGGCCGACGAGATCGCGGCCTCCGACGCGCCTGCCACGCCCGACGATGCCGCGCTCGACCGCGCGACCGCCCGCGCCATTGCCGACGTGACTGCCGGGATCGAGGGGTTCGCCTTCAACAAGGCGGTGGCCGCGCTCTACGCCTTCACCAACACCCTCATGCGCTCCGCCGCCGGGACGCAGGCGAAGCGGCGCGCGATGAAGGTCATGGCGCAGCTTCTGTCGCCCATGGTCCCGCACCTGGCCGAGGATATCTGGGCGATGCTGGGCGGCGCGGGCCTTGTCGTGCAGGCCCCCTGGCCCAAGGCCGACCCGGCGCTGCTGGTGGACGATACCGTGACCCTGCCCATCCAGATCAACGGCAAGCGCCGCGCCGAGATCACCGTGCCCAAGGACATGGACGCGGCCGAGGTTGAAAAGCGGGTGCTGGCGGACGATGCTGTGGTCAGGTTCCTCGGCGGCAGCCGCGCCGAAGAAGCTGATCGTCGTGCCGGGCCGGATCGTCAATGTCGTCGTCTGATCGCCGCACCTTTCTTCTGACGCTCGCCGCTTTGCCGCTGCTGGCCGCCTGCGGCTTTACCCCGGCCTATGCACCGGGGGCGGCGGCCAACGCGCTGACCGACCGGGTCGAGATGGCCGCGCCCACCACGCGCGACGCCTTCTCCTTCGTCGCGCGGATGGAGGATCGGCTTGGGCCGCGGCCCGGACCCCGACTTTCGCCTGACCTATGCGATCAGCACCCGGCGCGTCGATCTTGCCGTCGATACCTCGGGCTCGATCCTGCGCTACAACCTGATCGGGACCGTGACCTGGCAGTTGCGCGATGCGGCGACGGGGAAAGTCCTCGCCGAGGGGCGCGAGCAGAACTTCGCAGGCTCTGCCGCGACCGAGGCGACGATCCCCGCGCAGGCCGCCGAGGATGACGCGCGGCAGCGGCTGATGGTGATCCTGGCCGACCAGGTGGTGACCAAGCTCGTCGCGACCGCGCCCAGCTTCCTGTCCGCGCCCGGATGAAGATCGGCGCCGCCGAGGTCACGCGCAGCTATGCCCGGCCCGACCCGGCCCGCCTCGGCCTGCTGATCTACGGCGCCGATCCGATGCGCGTCGCGCTGAAGCGGGCCGAGGTCATCGCCGCCGTCATCGGACCCGAGGGCGAGGCCGAGATGCGGCTGTCGCGGCTCTCGGGGGCCGACCTGCGCCGCGATCCGGCGGCACTTCTGGATGCGATCAAGGCGCAGGGCTTCTTCCCCGGCCCCCGCGTGGCCTTCGTCGAGGACGCGACCGACGGCCTTGCCCCCGCGCTGACCCAGGCCATGGCCGACTGGAAACCCGGCGACGCCACGCTCGTCGTGACCTGCGCGCCAGCAACTGCCCGCGAAGTCCGCCCTGCGCAAGCTGTTCGAGGCGCACCCTTCGGCCCATGCGCTTGGCCTCTACGACGACCCGCCGGGGCGCGACGAGGTCGAGGCGATGCTTTCCAAGGCGGGCCTGACGGGCATCGGGCGCGAGGCGATGGCCGATCTCATGGCGCTTGGCCAGGCGCTCGACCCCGGCGATTTCCGCCAGACGGTCGAGAAGATCGCGCTCTACAAGCGCGGCGATCCCGTGCCGCTGTCGCCCGAGGACATCGCCGCCTGCGCGCCCGTGACGGTCGAGGCCGAGGTGGACGACATCGTCAACGCCGCCGCCTCGGGGCAGACCGCCTCCATCGGCCCGCTGATGCGGCGGCTCGACGGGCAGGGGGTAACCGCGGTGACCCTCTGCCTGACCGCCACGCGCCATTTCCGCACGCTGCACGCGGCGGCGGCCGATCCCGGCGGGCCTGCCTCGGGCCTCGCCCGCGCCCGCCCGCCGGTCTTCGGTCCGCGCCGCGACGCGATGCTGCGGCAGGCGCAGGGGATGGGGCTGCGCAAGATCGAAGAGGCGCTCGGCATGCTGGTCGAGACCGACCTGACCCTGCGCTCGTCCAGCCGCGCCCCCGCCATGGCGGTGATGGAGCGCACGCTGATCCGTCTCGCGCAACTGGCGCGGCGCTAGGAGGTACCCATGTATACCGTCATCGGCACCGTCCGCAGCCGCACCGCCCGCGTGCTCTGGATGCTCGAGGAACTGGACCAGCCCTACGAGCATGTCGCGGCCCCGCCCCGCTCTGACGGGGTGCGCGAGTTCAATCCGGCGGGCAAGGTGCCCGTTCTGCTGGTGGACGGCACGCCGATCCTCGATTCGACCGCGATCCTGCATTACCTCGCCGACCACCATCAGTCGCTCACCTTTCCCGCAGGCACGATCGACCGCGCCCGGCAGGACGGCCTGACGCAGTTCCTGCTCGACGAGTTCGACTCCGCGCTTTGGGTGGCCGCGCGCCACAGCTTCATCCTGCCCGAGGCGCTGCGGATGCCCGGGATCAAGTCCTCGCTGCACTGGGAGTTCGAGCGCAGCCAGAAGGTGCTGGTCGGGCGCATGGGCGACGGGCCATTCCTGATGGGCGAGGCGATGACGGTGCCCGACATCATCCTGGGCCATTGCGGAAGCTGGGCAACAGCCGCGCGCTTTCCGATCACCGAACCGGCGCTGGTCGGCTTACCTCGCGCGGATGCACGCCCGCCCCGCCTGGGGCCGCGCGATGGCGCGCTGACTCCGCTGGTCCGGTCGGCCCGCGCTTGCTAGGCTGAACCGGGCAGGGAGTGGGAGGAAACCGCGATGACCCGGATGGATACGACGACACGGCCGAATTTCGACTATCCCGACGAACGGGTGGACCTGGCCGCCGCGTTCCGCTGGACCGCCCGGCTGGGGATGAACGAGGCGGTAGCCAACCATTTCTCGCTGGCCGTCAGCGACGACGGCAAGAAGTTCCTCATCAACCCGAACCAGCGCCATTTCTCGCGCATCCGGGCCAGCGACCTGCTTTTGCTCGACGCCGACGATCCCGATGTGCTGAAGCGCCCCGACGCGCCCGATCCTACGGCCTGGGGCCTGCACGGCTCGGTCCACCGCCTCGTGCCCCATGCGCGCTGCGTGATGCATGTGCATTCGATCTTCGCGACCGTCCTCGCCTCGCTGCAGGATTCGCGCCTGCCGCCCATCGACCAGAATACCGCGATGTTCTTCAACCGCACCGTCATCGACGAGAACTACGGCGGCCTCGCCTTCGAGGACGAGGGGACGCGCTGCGCGGGCATGCTGGGCGACCCGAAGACGCAGGTGATGATCATGGGCAACCACGGTGTGCTGGTGATCGGCCAGACGGTGGCCGAGGCCTTCAACCGCCTTTACTATTTCGAACGCGCCGCCGAGACCTACATCCGCGCGCTCCAGACCGGCCGCCCGCTGCGCGTGCTGTCCGACGCAATCGCCGAAAGCGTGGCGGCCTCGATGGATGTCTATCCCGACATGGCCGACCGCCACCTGGGCGACCTGAAGGCGATCCTCGACGAACAGGAACCGGCCTATCGCCATTAGGCGGGAACCCTTTGTCTCGCCGGAAGGTTCAGCCTTTCGATGCAGGGGAGGAACGGACGATGGACTATGTGGACGGCTACCTTCTCGCGGTTCCGACCGAGAACCGCGAGAGGTATCGCGAACTGGCCGAAAAGGCCGCGGCGAAGTTCAAGGAGTTCGGCGCGCTGGAGGTCGTGGAGTGCTGGGGCGATGACGTGCCGGATGGCGAGGTCACGTCCTTTCCGATGGCCGTGAAGAAGACGGCCGAGGAAACCGTCGTCTTCTCGTGGACGGTCTGGCCCTCGAAGGAAGTGCGCGACGAGGCATGGTCGCGCATGATGGCCGACCCGGATTTCGCCGATATGGGCGAGATGCCGTTCGATGGCAAACGGATGATGTACGGCGGCTTCGTACCGCTGGTCCGGGCCTGATCACCCGGCGGGGTCCAGCCCCGCCGCCGCGCGCCCGGCCCACCGTCCCGTCGCAAGGCAGGCCGTCAGCAGGTAGCCGCCCGTCGGCGCCTCCCAGTCCAGCATCTCGCCCGCCGCGAAGATGCCGGGCAGGGCGCGCAGTTCCAGACCCTCCGTCAGCCCCTCGCGCCGGATGCCGCCCGCGACCGAGATCGCCTCGTCCAGCGGCCGTGGCCCGGCAAGGCGCATCGGAAGCGCCTTGAGCCGCGCAGCCAGGGCCACGCCCTCGGGAAAGGGACGCGCGAATTCCTGCACGAGTGCTGCCGCGACCGGCGACAGCCCCAGCTTGCGCAGACGGTTCGCCGTGCTCTCGCCCGGCCGTGCCTTGGTCAACCGCTCCGCGACCTGCTCCACGCTCAGGTCGGGCAGCAGGTCCAGCGCCAGCGCCGCCCCCTCGCGCAGCGCGCGCGAGACGGCATAGACGCCGCCGCCCTCGATCCCGCGCGCCGAGATCACGAACTCCCCCCGCTCGCGCCGCCCGCCGACGCACAGCGCCACGCCCTTGACCGGCTGGCCGAAGAACCGCGCCATATGCGGCGACCAGTCCACGCGGAATCCCATGTTCGCCGCTTGCCAGTCGCGCCACCGGCACGCCCCGCTGCGCGCAGCCAGGGCACCCAGGCCCCGTCCGACCCCAGCCGCGCCCAGCTCGCCCCGCCAAGCGCCAGCACCGTCACCGCGGGGCGCAGCAGAACCTTCGCCCTCCGGTGTCGCGAAGCACAACGCCTCACCCTCGAACCCCGTCCAACGCCATCGAGTCCGCGAGCGTCACGCCCAGCCCCCCCAGCCGCCCCAGCCAGGCGCGCAGCAAGGGCGAGGCCTTCATCGCCACCGGAAACACCCGACCCGACGAGCCCGTGAAGACCTCTTGCCCCAGTCCGCGCGCCCAGTCCTGCACCTCCGCCGGTCCAAAGGCCCGCAGCATCGGCGCAAGCCAGTCCGCCGCCTCGTCGTAGCGTGCGATCACCTCTGCGGTCGGCGCATCCTGCGTGACGTTCAGCCCGGACTTCCCCGCCATCAGGAACTTCCGCGCGGCAGACGGCTTCGCCTCGGCAATCACCACGCTGCGCCCCGCCCGCGCCATCTCCTCGGCGGCCATCAGCCCCGCCGGACCTGCACCGATCACCAGGGCATCGACCGCCCCGAATTCGCGTCACCGCAGCATCCGCTTGATCGCCGCCGCATGGCCCGGCTTGGAGGCCAGCACATCCGCCGCCAGCGCCGCCGCCTCGTCCATCAGTCGCTCACCCGGCACGATCCGGTCGACGAGGCCCCAGCCCTGCGCCTCTTCCACGCGTCACCCGCGCGCCGCCCATCAGGATCAGCTTCGCCCGCGACACGCCCGCCAGCGCCGCCAGCCGCGCCGGGTCCGACGGCTGCGGCAGATAGCCGAGCCGCATCACCGGATAGAAGATCGTGGCCCCCGGCACCGCGAGCCGCAGGTCGCAGGCCAGCGCCATCCCCATCGCCCCGCCAGCGACCGTCCCGTTCAGCGCGGCGATGGTCAGCCCGGGAAAGCCCGCGATCGCGCCCGACAGCCGTCTCCCACACCGGATCGGTGCCCAGGCCCGCCTGCATCTCGCCCAGGTCGGCCCCGGCGGAAAAGACTCGGCCCGCCCCGGTCAGCACCAGCACGCGCGCCTCTGCCGCCACCGCCTGCGTCACCGCCGCCTCGACATCGTGCAGCATGGCACGGGTCAGCGCATTCGCCTTCTCGGGCCGCGCGAGCGTGATGGTCCAGAGCCCGCCTTCGGCCTTGGTCTCGATCATCAGACCAGCCCCGCCGCCCGCCGGATACCCTCGTCCCGCAGCGACACCTCCTGGCCCAGCCAGGCATCGCCGCCCGGCCCACACATCCACAACAGTGCGCGGGCGGGCCAGTCGGCGGGAATGTGCACGGCCGGGTCAAGCTGGCTGACCGGGTTGATCCCGCTCGCCTTGATCTTCACCTGCATCTCGGTCGCCACCGTTCCCGGCGACAGGCCCATGATCCGCAGACCATGCGCCGCCTCTTCCAGATGCGCGACGCGGGTCAGCATCGCCGCCCCCGCCTTCGAGGCGCAATAGGCGCCCCACCCCTCCAGCGGGTTGTGCGCCGCCCCGGACGACACGGTGATGATCGTCCCGCCCCCCTGCGCCCGCATGACCGGGATCGCCGCGCGCATCCCATGAAACACCCCGTTGAGGTTGATCGCGATGGTGCGGGCAAAATCGGCGGGGCGGCCATCGGCAAGGCGCGCGATCGGCTCGATCACGCCCGCATTGTTGATCAGCACGTCCAGCCGCCCGCCCCAGTCCCGCGCCGCCGCCAGCGCCGCGGAAACCGAGCCGTCCTCGGCCACGTCACAGGTCAGGGCCAGCGCCGCCGGGCCCGATCTCGGCGGCCAGCGCCTCGACCTCGGCGGTGCTGCGCGCCAGGAGTGCGACCCGCGCGCCCGCATCGGCGAAGACGCGCGCGGCGGCGGCCCCGATGCCGCGACTGGCCCCGGTGATCGCCACGACCTTTCCGTCCATGCTCAAGGTTTGCACCCTTTCCGCTGCCACCGCTGCCGCCATGATCACGCGCAAATTCCTTGACCCTGCCCCCGGCCAGGGAAAGGATGCGCGCCGACATATTCCATCAGGAAGGCTCCGTTATGACCAGACCCGTTCGCGCATTTTCCGGCGGCATTGCCGCGATGCTTCTGTCGACAGCCGCCTGGGCCGACGTGACGCCCGAGCAGGTCTGGGAGAACTGGAAGACCGTCAGCGCCAGCTACGGCCAGACGCTCACCGCCACGTCCGAGGCCCGGCAGGGTGACACGCTGGTCATCTCGGGCCTGACGATCGCCTCGACCTTCGAGGGCGGGGCCGTGAACGGCACGATCGAGACGGTGAACTTCCGCGACCTGGGCGATGGTCGGGTCGAGGTCACCATGTCGCCCGAGTATCCGCTGTCCGTCGAGACGACGACACCGGAGGGAGAGAAGACCAAGGTCGACGTGACGGTGCGCCAGCCCGACCTCGTGATCATCGCCTCGGGAAGCGATGCCGAGACGGCCTATGACTTCACCGGCCCCACCGTGAAGGTGACGGTCAACGAGGTGACGACCGACGACAAGCCCGTGGACCTGAAGCTTGACGTCGGGATGACCGCGCTCAAGGGCAGCTACCTCGTGTCCAATGCCGCCGACTACGAAGCTCTCGTCCAACATCACGGTCGAGAATGCCACTGTCGACATGGCGCTGAACGACCCCGAAGCGCAGGCGAAGTTCAACCTGAAGGGCGATGTCAGCACCCTCGCCGGAACGTCCACGGGGACCATTCTCGACGCGGCCGCGATGGCCGACATGGCGGCGGCGCTGAAGGCCGGCTTCGCCACCGATGCGACCTTCACCTATGGCGCGGGAGCCTTCGACTTCGACTTCGCGGAGAAGGAGCAGACAGCGACGGGCAATGCGACCATGGGCGGCGGCGACATCAGGTTCGCGATGGACGCGGCCCGCATGAACTATGGCGGCGGGGCCAAGGACGTGACGCTGACCATCGCCAGCAGCGACATGCCCTTCCCGCAGCTGACCACAAGCTATGCCGAGGCCGCCTTCAACCTGCTGATGCCGGTGTCGAAGGCCGACGAGCCGGGCGACTTCGCCCTGCTGACCCGGCTGATCGACTTCCGCATCAACGACGAGGTCTGGGACATGTTCGATCCCGGCAAGGTCCTGCCGCGCGATCCGGCCACGGTCATCCTGGACGCCACCGGCAAGCTGCGCTGGCTGGTCGACATCATGGACCCCGCCGCCGACCGAGGCGCTGCCCGCCGAATCGGTTCCCGCCGAGATCAACGCGCTGGACGTGAACGACCTGAAGCTGGCCATCGCCGGGGCCGAGGTGACGGGCAAGGGCGCCTTCACCTTCGACAACACCGACACGACCACCTTTCCCGGCGTGCCCGCGCCCGACCGGCGCGCTTGACCTCAGGATCGTCGGGGCGAACGGGCTGCTCGACAAGCTGATCCAGCTGGGCTTCCTGCCCGAGGATCAGGCGATGGGTGCGCGCATGATGATGGGTCTCTTCGCCAAGCCGGTCGAGGGGCAGACCGACACGCTGACCTCGACGCTGGAGTTCAAGGACAAGGGCTTCTACGCAAACGGCCAGCGCCTTCAGTAACATACTGCCCGAAACGTGAAGGGCGTCCCCGTCGCCGGGGGCGCCCTTTGCTTGCGGGCGGCTTGCACGCGCGCACCGGCACGGACTACCTCAGGCACCAACCTGCAAGGAGCGCCCGATGACCCGACCGCTGGACAGCCTGACCGACGCGCTTCTGACCGCCGCCGCCCGCGCCGGGGCCGACGCCGCCGATGCGCTGGCCGTCGACGGCACGTCGCTCTCCATCGACATCCGGGCGGGCAAGCTGGAACAGGCGGAACGGTCGGAAAGCATCGAGCTTGGCCTGCGGGTGCTGGTGGGCAGGCGGCAGGCCTGCGTCTCGGTCTCGGACATTTCGGATGCGACCATCACCGCGGTGGCAGAGCGGGCGGTCGCGATGGCACGGGAAGCGCCCGAAGACCCCTATGCAGGGCTGGCGGACCCGTCGCAGCTGGCGCGACACTGGGATCTGGCCGCGCTGGAACTGGCGGACGCCGCGCCCGAACCCACCGCCGCCGCGCTGGAAGACGACGCGCGGCGCGCCGAGGCCGCCGCGATGGCGGTGCCCGGCATCACCCAGGTCGAGGCTTCGGCAGGCTATGGCCGCCGTGCCATGCATCTTGCGCAATCGAACGGCTTCGCGGGCGGCTATGCCCGCACCTCGCGATCCTTCTCGGCCGTGGCCTTCACCGGCGAAGGCACGGGGATGGAGCGGGACTGGGCGGCCGAGAGCCGCACCTTCCAGTCCGACCTGCCCGCGCCCGAGGAGGCCGGACGCCTCGCCGCCGAGCGCGCCCTGCAACGGCTCGGCGCCCGCAAACCCCGCACCGGCGCATACCCTGTGCTGTTCGACGAGCGCGTGGCGTCCTCGCTGATCGGCCACCTTCTCAGCGCGACGAACGGCAGCGCCATCGCGCGCGGCGCAAGCTGGGCGCGCGACCTCCTGGGCGAGCAGGTCCTGCCCGAGACACTCTCGGTGATCGAGGATCCGCACCGCCCCCGCATCCCCGGTTCGCGCCCCTTCGACGCCGAGGGGCTGGCCACGCGCCGTCGGGTGATCGTGGACAAGGGCGTGCTGACGGGCTGGACGCTGGACCTCGCCACCGGGCGCAAGCTGGGGATGGAGAGCACCGCCAGCGCCTCGCGCGGGACCTCCTCGCCGCCCTCGCCCGGCACGTCGAACATCGACCTGACCCCCGGCACCGCCAGCCGCGCCGACCTGATCGCGGCGATGGGCACCGGACTGCTGATCACCTCGATGATCGGCTCGTCCATCAACCCGACGACGGGCGACTATTCGCGCGGCGCGAGCGGGCTTCTGGGTCGAGAACGGCGAGATCACCCATGCGGTCAACGAGGTGACGGTGGCCGGCAACCTGCGCGACATGCTGCTGCGGCTGACGCCTGCCAACGACGCCCGCGCGCACCTGTCCACGCGCGTGCCGAGCCTGCTGGTCGAAGGGCTGACGCTTGCCGGCGCATGATCTGGCCCTGCTGACGGACGCGGCGCTGCAAGGCGGGCGAGATCGCGCTGCGGCTACTGGAAGCGGAACCCGAAAAGCTGGGACAAGGGCGGCGGCCACGGCCCGGTGACGGAGGCCGACCTCGCGGTGAACGAGATGCTTGCCGACCGCCCTGCGCGCGGCCCGCCCGGACTATGGCTGGCTGTCCGAGGAAACCGAGGACGGTGCGGCGCGGCAGGAGGCCGAACGGCTGTTCATCATCGACCCCATCGACGGCACCCGCGCCTTCATGGCGGGGGAAGAGACCTTCGCCCATTCGCTCGCCGTGGCCGAACGCGGCCGGGTCACGGCCGCCGTGGTCTACCTGCCTGCGCTCGACCGGCTCTACACCGCCTGCGATCACGGCCCGGCGCTGTGCGACGGCGAGCCGATCCATGCGAGCGCGCGGGCGGGGATCGAGGGCGCGAGCCTGCTTGCCACCCGCACCAGCCTTGCCGCCCGAACACTGGCCGGGCGGCGTGCCGGACCTTGCAGCGCAGCTTCCGCGCCTCGCTCGCCTATCGGCTGTGCCTGGTGGCCGAGGGGCGGTTCGACGGGATGCTGACGCTGCGCGACACCTGGGAATGGGACATCGCGGCCGGCTGCCTGATCTGCGAGCGGGCGGGGGCGATGGTGACCGACCGCACGGGCGCGCCGATCGTCTTCAATGCCGCCCATCCGCAGGCGGCAGGCGTGGTGGCCGCCGCACCGGGCCTGCATGGCGCGCTGCTGGCGCGGCTGTCGGGCTGAGGAAAAAGGCCCGCGAGATGCGGGCCTTGCCTCCGGCGGGGGTGTCTTTGCCGAAAAGAACCCGTCAGGCGCGCGGCTTTTTCGGCGGCACGAAGCGCTTGCTCGTGTCCTTCGGATCGGCAGGCGGGCGCTTGGCGAAGGCGGGCTTGCCATGCGTCTTGCTGCCCGCCGCCTTGAACGGTTTGCCCGCGCCGCCGCTGCCGCGGACGGTCGCCCGACGGCGCGCCGTCCTTGGCTTTCCAGCGCGGCTTGGCCGCATCGCCCTCGGCGCGCGGCGCGCGGGCGGGCCGCCGGGCCCTCGCCGCGCTTCGCATAGGGCTTGGCCGGTCCATCCTCGCGCTTCACATAGGGCTTGCGCTCGCCTTCCGCCGGCTTGGCATAGGGCTTGCGGTCGCCCTCGGGGCGCTTGGCATAGGGCTTCGCCGCATCGTCGCGCTTCGGCGTAGGGCTTCGCCGCATCGTCGCGCTTGGCATAGGGCTTTGCCGCGTCGTCGCGCTTCACGTAGGGCTTCTTGTCGCCAGCCGGACGCGGCGCATAGGGCTTCGCGGGCGCCTCCCTCGCGCTTGACATAGGCAGGCTTTTCGCCGTCGGCTCGCTTGGCATAGGGCTTGGGCGCATCGTCGCGCTTGGCATAGGGTTTGCGGTCGGGATCATAGGGCTTGCGGTCAGGATCGTAGGGCTTGCGCGGCGCGGGTGCGCTGTCGTCGCGCGCGGGGCGCGGCGCAGCGGCCCGCTCGGGCGCGGCGGCGCGGGGCGCATGGTCGTCCGGCAGGGCCTTGGGCACATAGACCTTGCCCTTGCCGTCATAGGGCTTCGCCGCGCGCGACTTCACAGGCTCTTCCAGGTTCGGCTCCCCTTCGACCCGGCGGATCGTGACGCCCGGTTCCAGTTCCATCCCCGCGCCGAACTTCCCCGCGTCGGCCACCGCGATCTGCACGAAGGTCTGATCCTCCTGCACCCGGATCGCGCCGATGCTGTCCTTGGTGATCCCGCCGCCATCGCAGATCTTCGGCAGAAGCCAGCGCGCCTCGGCCCGGCCCGCCCGGCCGACCGAGACGGCGAACCAGACCGACGCGCCGAATTCCGCGCGCGGCTTGGGCGCGGCGGGCATGGGGCCCGAGGCATCCATCAGCTCTTCCGGGGCCGAGCGCCCCTCGCGCCACAGCCGGGCAAAGGCGGCGGCCGCCTGTTCCGGCCCGACCCGGGCGAGGATGGCGTCCGCCATCGCGCGCTCGTCCTCGCTCACCGGCTGTACCAGCGAGGGATGTTCCAGCAGGCGCACCTCGTCGCGCGCGCGGACCTCGTCGGCGGAGGGCGCCTTGGCCCATTCGGCCACCACCTTCGCCCCTTGCAACAGCCGCTGCGCCTTCTTGAACTCCGACGGCGTCACGATCAGCGCCGAGACGCCCTTGGACCCGGCCCGCCCCGTCCGGCCCGAGCGGTGCAGCAGCGTCTCGGAATTGGCGGGCAGGTCGGCATGGATCACCAGATCCAGCCCCGGCAGGTCGATGCCGCGCGCCGCCACATCGGTCGCGATGCAGACCCGCGCGCGCCCGTCGCGCAGCGATTGCAGCGCGTGGGTGCGTTCCTGCTGGCTGAGCTCGCCCGACAGCGCCACCACCTGGAACCCCCGGTTGCCCATCCGCGCGAAGAGGTGGTTGACGTTCACCCGCGTCTTGCAGAAGACGATGGCCGTGCGCGCCTCGTAATAGCGCAGCACGTTGAAGATCGCGTGCTCGCGGTCGCGAGCCGAGACGTTCAGCGCGCGGTATTCGATGTCGACATGCTGGCGCGCTTCGCCCTGCGTCTGGATGCGCAGCGCGTCGCGCTGGAAATCCTTGGCCAGCGCCGCGATGGCGGGCGGCACGGTGGCCGAGAACATCATCGTGCGCCGCTCTGCCGGCGCAGCGGCCAGGATGAACTCCAGATCCTCGCGGAACCCGAGGTCGAGCATCTCGTCCGCCTCGTCCAGCACCGCCGCGCGCAGGCCCGACAGGTCGAGCGATCCGCGGTCGATATGGTCGCGCAGGCGGCCCGGCGTGCCCACGACGATATGCGCGCCGCGATCCAGCGCGCGCTTCTCGGTGCGATAGTCCATGCCACCGACGCAGGTGGCGATCTGCGCCCCCGTCTCGGCGTAAAGCCAGTCCAGCTCGCGCGCGACCTGCAAGCGCCAGTTCGCGCGTCGGCGCGATGATCAGGGCCATCGGCACGTCTGCAAACAGCAGCCGGTCGGCGCCCTGCAGCAGGTCGGGCGCAATGGCCATGCCGAAGGCCACGGTCTTGCCCGATCCGGTCTGGGCGCTGACCAGCGCGTCGCGGCCCGCAACCTCGGGGGCCAGCATCGCCTGTTGTACGGGGGTCAGGGTCTCGTAACCCCGGGCGGAAAGCGCCGCGGCCAGCGGCGCGGCAATCGCATCGTCGTTCATTCGTTCAGCCTTGAAGGGGGGCGCAGCCAGAGCGCCCGAGGACGGCGTCCTTTCCCCTTCGCGACCGGGCCTCCTCGCCCGCATCGCCCCGGATGTGCGGAGCCTTGGGCGAGGCCATAATCGGAATCTCGTCCCGTGTATAGTGCGCCCGGATTCCGCTTGTGCCGACCGGCCAGAGTGGGATGATTGCGCCCGCCCAGGCCCAAGGAGACCGCCATGCCTACCGCCCGCACCGTCGTCATCGAAGCCCATGGCGGCCCCGAGGTCCTGACCCTCGTCGAGCGCGATGTGCCGCGCCCCCGGCCCGGGCGAGGTGACGATCGCGCAGCAGGCGGCGGGGCTGAACTTCATCGATGTCTACCAGCGCACCGGACTTTACCCGATGAAGCTGCCCGCCGCCCTGGGGATGGAGGGCGCGGGGACCGTGACCGCCGTGGGCGCGGGCGTGACGCACCTGAAGGTCGGCAGTCGCGTCGCCTACGCGACCAACCTGCCCGGCGCCTATACGCAAGCGCGCACCATGCCCGCGGCGCAGGTCTGCCCACTGCCCGACGCCATCTCGTTCGACGAGGGCGCGGCGATGATGCTCAAGGGCATGACGACGCAGTTCCTGTTCCGCCGCACGCTGCCCCTCAGCAAAGGCGACACGGTGCTGTTCCACGCGGCCGCCGGCGGGGTCGGCCTGATCGCCTGCCAATGGGCGGCGTCCGAGGGGATCACGCTGATCGGCACCGCCGGGTCGGACGCGAAATGCCGCCTCGCGCTGGAGAACGGGGCTGCGCAGTGCATCAACTATTCGACCGAGGATTTCCCGGCCCGCGTCCGCGAGCTGACCGGCGGCAAAGGCGTGGATGCGGTGATGGATTCGGTGGGGGCGGCCACCTTCGAGGGCTCGCTCGACTGCCTGAAACCCTTCGGCATGATGATCTCGTTCGGCAATGCCTCGGGCAAGGTGCCGCCCTTCGACATCCTGCAGCTCTCGGCCAAGGGCTCGCTCAAGCTGACGCGGCCCACGCTCTTCAGCCACATCGCGGACCCCGCGACCTGCCAGCAGATGGCGGCAGAGCTCTTCGCCAAGGTGACGTCGGGCGCGGTCAAGATCCATATCGAGCAGCGCTTCCCGCTCGACCGCGTGGCCGACGCGCACCGCGCGCTCGAGGCGCGGGCGACCACCGGCTCCACCATCCTGACAATCTGAAGCGCCACGCCGTCGGGAAAACCAATTCCCCCCCGCGCCGCATTTGCATAGGGTGCGCGCGGGAGGACGGCACCCAAGCGACGGAGCAAGCCATGGCGCAGAAACTGCATCTCGTGTTCGGCGGAGAGCTGACCGACCCGACGAAGACCGTCTTCAAGGACGTCTCGGCGATCCACATCGTGGGCATGTATCCCAACTATGCCGAGGCGTTCCAGGCCTGGAAGGCCGAGGCGCAGCGCACGGTGGACAATGCCCACATGCGCTATTTCATCGCCCATCTCCACCGCCTGCGCGAAGAGGAAAGCGCCGGATCCTCGACCGAGGCCTTCGGGGCCTGACCGACCAAGCCCCATGTCCCGCTCCTTCGGCCTGACGCTCTACAGCTTTCTGGGGGGCCGCGACACGGCGCCCCTGCCCGTCTGGCCCGCACGCCCGGCGGGGCCGCTTGTCTGGCTGCACGCGCCTGGTCCGATCGGCCTTCAAGGGGTGCTTGAACTGGCGCGGCGGCTGCGTGACGAGGATGACATTGCCGTGGTCCTGACCACGCCCGAGCCGGCGGACGCGCCCGCAGGGGCCGTGGTGGTGCCGCCGCCGCCCGACACGCCGCCTGCGGCACGTGCCTTTCTCGACCACTGGAAACCCGACCTGACCGTGATTGCCGAGGGCGAGTTGCGCGCGGTCGTGCTGACCGAGGCGGCAGATCGCGGCATACCGCTGATCCTTGTCGACGGCCGCACGCCCTTCCTGCCCGGCAACCGGCCACCGCTCTGGCCCGGACTGGTCCCCGGACTTCTGGAGCGGTTCCACACCATCATCGCGGTGGACGAGGCGGCAGCCCGGCAGTTCCGCAAGCGTGGCGCGCGCGACGGCGCCGTGCGGGTCGAGGGACGGATGGCCGAAGGCTCGCGCGTCCTGCCCTGTACCGAGGCGGAACGTGCCGCGCTGGCCCGGCAGTTCCAGGCGCGCCCGGTCTGGCTCGCCGCCAGCCTGCCCGAGGCAGAAGAGGCGGCCGTCATCGCCGCCCACCGTGCGGCGCTGCGCCTGGCACACCGGCTGCTGCTGATCCTCGTTCCCGAAATGCCGGGACGGGTCGACGCCTTGGCCCGCCAGCTCGAAAAGGATGAAGGCTGGCGGGTCGCCCGGCGCAGCGCCGAGGAAGAGCCGGACAGCGAGGTGGCCGTCTACATCACGGACGGTCCGTCCGAGATGGGCCTGTGGTATCGCCTTGCCCCGATCAGCTTTCTTGGCGGCAGCCTTTATGGCGGCGGGCTTCAGCGCAATCCGTTCGAGGCCGCAGCCCTCGGCTCGGCCATCCTCTGCGGTCCCCAATCGGGGCGCTGGACGCAGGCGCAGCGCAAACTGGCCGAGGCGCGCGCCATGCGGCCTGTCGCCAGTGCCGCCGAGCTCGCCGATGGCCTGTCTGACCTGCTTGCGCCCGACCGTGCCGCGCGGCTGGCGCAGGCCGCCTGGGCGGCAAGCTCGGCCGGGGCCGAGGTGACCGACCGAATCCTCATGCAGATCCGCGCCATGGTCGAGGACAAGGGATGAAGCCCCCCGCCTTCTGGTTCACCCCGCCCGGCGACCTCGCCCTTGCCGCACGGCTGCTGCGCCCCCTGGGGGCGGCCTATGCCGCGGCGACGGCGCGTCGGTTGCGCGAGGGACAGCCCTATCGCGCGCGTGTTCCGGTGGTCTGCGTGGGGAACCTCAACGCCGGCGGCACAGGCAAGACGCCCACCTGCATCGCGCTGGTGGAGCGGCTTCGCGCCCGGGGGATTGCGCCGCAGATCGTGTCGCGCGGCTACGGCGGCAGGCTCGCCGGCCCGCTCCGCGTCGACCCGGCCGTTCACATCGCCCGCGATGTCGGGGACGAGCCGCTGTTGCTGGCCGCCTTCGCCCCGACCATCGTGGCCCGCGACAGGGCCGAGGGTGCCAGGCTGGCCGAAACCTCGGGCGCCGAGGTCATCCTGCTGGACGACGGCTTTCAGAACCCCGCCGTCCACATCGACCTGTCCATTGTCGTGGTGGACGCGGCGCAGGGCTTCGGCAATGGCCTGTGCCTGCCCGCAGGTCCCTTGCGCGAACCTGTCTCGACCGGGCTCTCCCGCGCCGACATGCTGCTGTCCATCGGCGCGGCACAGGCGCAGGCGGCCTTCCGCGAGCGGTGGGGGCCGCTGCTGCCCGACCGACACCTGACGGGCCGGATCGAGCCGCTGCCGACCGGCATGGACTGGCGCGGCGAGCGGGTGCTGGCCTTTGCGGGCATCGGCCAGCCAGAGAAGTTCTTTGCCACCTTGCGACAGCTGGGGGCCGAGATCGTCCGGGCCGAGGCGCTGGACGATCACCAGCCGCTGTCTGACGCGCTGTTGCTGCGCCTTCAGTCCGAGGCGACGGCGCTTGGCGCACAGCTGGTCACCACCGAGAAGGACGCCGTTCGCCTGCCCGCCGCCTTCCGGCCGACCGTGCTGACCGTTCCCGTACGCCTTGTGATCGACGACTGGGCCCCGCTCGATGCCGCGCTCGACCGCCTTCTGGATCGGCGCGCGCCCGGGGCCGGATGACGATCGCGTGAGCGGGCGCTTCGCGAAATCTCTTTGCTTCCGTTGCGTCAGCGCCTGACACATAGTTCACGCAGGTCAACCAGGGAGAGATCATCGTGACGTTCAGGCAGACCATCGGCAAGACAATCGCCATAGCCGCCGTCCTTGCGGCCGGCATCGCCTTTGCCAAGGAAGGGGTCACGGACCCGCAGGTGAAGGCCCGGCAGGAATTGATGGGCAAACAGGCGATGAGCGCCAAGGTCCTGGGCGACATGGCGAACGGCAAGGCCCCGTTCGACGCGGCCGCCGCCGAGGCAGCGAAGGCCACGCTTGTCGCCACCTCCAACGAAATCGCGACCGTGTTCGAGCCGCAGGCGACCGACCCGATGTCGGATTCGAAGCCCGAGATCTGGACGAACTGGGACGACTACGTCGCCAAGGCCAATGCCCTGCACGCCGCCGCCGAGGCGCTGGATGTCAGCTCGGTCGAGACCATCGGCGCGGGCATGGCCGCGGTCGGCGGGGCCTGTGGTGCCTGCCACAAGGCCTACAAGATGTGACCCTGCTGCCGGATCAGCCGCAGGTGATGCGGGTGATCCGGCTTCCCTCGTCGATATAGACGTTCGTGCGCTTCGGGTTGAAGTCCATCGTCGCCACGTCGTTCGGCCCCAGGATGCGCTTCGGACCCGGCCGCACCTGCCCCTCGAACAGTTCCACCCGCTGACCGACCAGCACCTGAAGGCCCGATGCCCCGCACTCATCGGGACCGGCCGGCGTGGCGGGCCCTGCATCGGCACCAAGGGGCGGCAGCGTCGCCACCTCGGGCGCACAGGCCGAAAGCGCAAGACAGGCAAGGATCAGACCGGGGCGGAGCATCATGGGGGCCTCGTGGTTGCAGCGATCCGTTATCATTGACACGCATACCGGGGAAAAACCAAGCCCCGCATCGGGCATTGCCCGGGCTTTCCAGCAAGACTGTCACAGATTGCCCCGCGTCGCGCGCATGTCGACGGGCAGTTGCAGCCGCCGCCGCTTTCCCCCAATCTCGCGCCACGTCACGCTGGAGGGAAGAACATGCGCACCCGTGCCGCCGTCGCCATCGCCGCCGGAAAACCGCTGGAGATCATGGAGGTGAACCTCGACGGCCCGAAGGCGGGCGAGGTATTGGTCGAGATCCGGGCCACCGGCATCTGCCATACCGACGAATTCACGCTGTCGGGCGCCGACCCCGAGGGGATGTTCCCCGCGATCCTGGGGCACGAGGGCGCGGGCGTGGTGGTGGAGGTGGGGCCGGGCGTGACCTCGCTGAAGCCGGGCGACCATGTGATCCCGCTCTACACCCCCGAATGCCGGGCCTGCCCGTCCTGCCTCAGCCAGAAGACCAACCTCTGCACCTCGATCCGCGCGACGCAGGGCCAGGGCCTGATGCCCGACGGCACCTCAAGGTTTTCCATGCTCGATGGCACGCCCATCCTGCACTACATGGGCTGCTCGACCTTCGCCAACCACACCGTCCTGCCCGAGATCGCGCTGGCCAAGGTGCGCGAGGACGCGCCCTTCGACAAGATCTGCTACATCGGCTGCGGCGTGACGACCGGCATCGGCGCGGTCATCAACACCGCCAAGGTCGAGATCGGGGCCAAGGCCGTGGTCTTCGGCCTCGGCGGGATCGGGCTGAACGTGATCCAGGGCCTGCGGCTGGCCGGGGCCGACATGATCATCGGGGTCGACATCAACCCCGACGCGCAAGGAATGGGGCGAGCGCTTCGGGATGACCCATTTCGTCAACCCGAAAGAAATCGACGGCTCGATCGTCCAGCACATCGTCAACATGACGAAGACGCCCTTCGACCAGATCGGCGGGGCGGATTACAGCTTTGACTGCACCGGCAACGTCAAGGTGATGCGCGACGCGCTGGAATGCACCCACCGCGGCTGGGGCGTGTCGGTCGTGATCGGCGTCGCCCCCGCGGGGGCCGAGATCCAGACCCGCCCCTTCCAGCTGGTGACGGGCCGCGTCTGGAAAGGCACGGCCTTTGGCGGCGCGCGCGGGCGCACCGACGTGCCGAAGATCGTGGACTGGTACATGGACGGGAAGATCCAGATCGACCCGATGATCACCCACACCCTGGGGCTCGAGGACATCAACAAGGGCTTCGACCTGATGCACCGGGGCGAAAGCATCCGCAGCGTGGTGGTGTATTGAAGCGCTCGCCATGAACGGCGCGGAAACCCTTGTCGAGACGCTCCTTGCTTCGAATGTGACCGTCTGTTTCGCAAATCCCGGCACGTCCGAGATGCACTTCGTTGCGGCGCTGGACCGGCATCCCGACATGCGTTGTGTCCTCTGCCTGTTCGAGGGCGGCGCGACGGGGGCGGCGGATGGCTACTACCGCATGACCGGGCAGGTGGCGGCGACGCTCCTGCACCTGGCGCCCGGTTTCGGCAACGGCTTTGCGAACCTGCACAACGCCCGCAAGGCGCAAAGCGGCGTGGTGACCATCATGGGCGATCACGCCAGCTACCATCTGAAGCACGAGGCCCCGCTGAAGGGCGATACCGAGGGCATCGCGCGCGCCGTCTCGCACTGGGTCCGCACCTCGGCCCACGCCACCCAGGTCGCCCGCGACGGGGCCGAGGCGGTTCGTGCCGCCCGCTCGATGAACGGCCAGATCGCCACCCTGATCCTGCCCGCCGATTCCGCATGGACCGAGGCCGACCATGCCGAAGCGGCACTTCCCGTCCCGCCGTCGCATTGCCCCGCGGAGAGCGACATCGCCGCTGCCGCCCGCGCCCTGCGGACGCCGGGAGCCGCCCTGATGGTCGATCACCGCGCGCTGCACGGTGATCTTGCCATTCTCGCGGCAAAGGTCGCCAAGGCGGCGGGATGCCGCCTGATCGCGCCCTATTTCGTCTCGCGCATGCGCCGGGGCGCGGGTGCGGTTCGGATGGAGCGGCTTGCCTTCCGCACCGAGGACAACCTGAAAAAGCTTGGCGGCGTCACCACGCTCGTGCTCTGCGGCACCACTCGCCCCGCCGGGTTTTTCGCCTATCCCGAGAAGCCGAACCTGCCCGAGAACCCCGACGGTCGGGTGATCGACTTGTGCGGCCCGGGGGACGATTACGAACGCGCGCTCACATTGCTTGCCGACCATCTGGGCGCGGCGCAGAGCGACCTGCCATCTGACGAGTTGCAGGACCTGTCGCTGCCCGACCTGCCCTCTGGCCCGATGCGCCTGGACCGCGTTGCGCAGGCGATCGCTGCCCTCCTGCCCGAGAACGCAATCATCGTTGACGAAGGCATCACCTCCTCTGCCCCCGTGCAGGCCGCGACCGAGACCGCCCGCGCCCACGATTGGCTCTCGCTGACCGGCGGCGCCATCGGTGACGCGCTGCCCGTCGCCACGGGGGCGGCCATCGCCTGCCCCGACCGCAAGGTCGTCGTACTCGAAGGCGACGGGTCGGGCATGTATACGCTGCAATCGCTCTGGACCATGGCGCGCGAGCGGCTGGACGTGACCGTGGTCATCTTCGCCAATCGCGGCTACCAGATCCTGCGTCTCGAGATGGCCGCCGTGGGCGCAACGCCCGGCCGCAACGCCGCGCGCATGTTCAACGTCGAGGATCCCACGCTCGACTGGGTCGCGCTGGCCAAGGGTCACGGTGTGGACGGCATCCGGGTGACCGACACCGACCAGTTCGTCACGGCCTTCGGCGATGCGATGACCCGCAAGGGGCCGTTCCTGATCGAGGTGGTATGCCCGACTTGACCTCGGCCAGACGCGCCCCTATCTGTCTAGCCAGACAGCTAGCTAGCACGGGCCCCGCAAATGTGGACACTCCAGGACGCAAAGAACAGCTTCTCGACCGTCGTCGACGCAGCACTTGCAGGTCAACCGCAACAGGTGACGCGCCGCGGAAAGCCCGCCGTCGTCGTACTGGCGGCAGCCGAATACGACCGGCTCATCGCAGAAGCCCAGCATAATCGCGGCTCGTTCATCGACCATCTTCTTGCCTTCCCCGGCGATGATGTGCCCCGGGCCGAGGCAAGTCTTCGCTCCGTCACGTTTTGATGTACATCCTCGACACCAACGTCGTCTCGGTACTGCGGCGCCCTGACCGCGCACCGCAGGTCGCTCGCTGGCTGGCGGCCAAGGCCGAAGACACGTTGTTTCTCAGTGTTGTAACGCTTGGCGAACTGGAGCGTGGCATCGCGCAGCAGGACAGGCGCAACCCGGCCTTCGCGACGGACCTGCGGCGCTGGCTGGACCGTACGACCTTGCTCTTTGCCGACCGGCTTTTGCCCTTCGGTGCGGAAGAGGCGCGCATCTGGGGTGCGCTCTCGGCACGCCTCGGCCACGGCGGGGCGGACCTGCTGATCGCCGCGACGGCGCTGGCGCGCAACGCCACCGTCGTCACCGGCGACACCGGATTCGCACTCACCGGGGCACGAACCGAGTCTCCCTTCTAGTCCGCGACCTCCACTGTCGCCCAGGTTTCGAAGCATACCCCGCCCGCCAGCGCCATCACGCCGATGGTCGCCCGCCCGCCAAGGCCCCGCTCGCGCCCGAAGACCTCGACGAACAGGTCCGAGAGGCCGGACGAAACCTTGTGCACCTCTTCATAGTCCGGCGTGCAGACCACGAAGTTCAACGTCCGGACGATGGATGTCACGCGGTCGAGCGATCCCACCGCCTGCCGTATGCCGCCCAGCACGTTCAGCCCGGTCTGGCGGGCAGCGGCGTAGCCCTGCTCGGTGGTCAGGTCCTGCCCCAGCCGCCCCTTGTGCGTGATCTCGGCCCCGATCTGCGCGACATGGCCCGACAGGAACAGGAGACTTCCGACCCGGTGAAAGGGTTTCATCGTGCCATAGTCGGCCCCGTAATACCCCATCACGTCGAAGTCAGGGATGTCGAGGCCCATGTCGAGGGCAAGGCGTTCGGGACTGGTCATCGCTTCCTCCGTCACAGGCGGGATATCTCGGCGGCCAGACGGGCGGCCAGCGCGGGCAGCGCCTCGGGCGCAAGGCTCGTCGCCTCGACCGTCAGCGGCTGCGGCGCGCCGGTCAGGCTGCGCTGCTTGGCATAGCGGGCGTCATAGTGGCGCGCCATCAGGTCATGCGCCAGCGGCTGGAACGCCCCATCGGCGGCCATCTTCAGCCAGTCCTCGACTCGCTCTGCCGGGTGCAGAGGCCGCAGGCGATGGATCACCGCCTCCAGTTCCGCCGCATCTGCCGTCAGGTCGGCATAGGCCCGCGTCAGATAGGCCGCGCGCTCGTCCAGCGGCGCCTCCACGGCCAGGCGCGGCGCGGCGACCATCGCCCGCCAGAGGCGCGGCGGAAGCGACAGGGTGCCGATCTTGCTGCTCTCGGCCTCCACCACCACCGGACGCGCCGGGTCGAGCCGCGCGAGCGCCAGCGCCAGCCGCCCCTCGAAGGCCTTCTGCGACGGCTGCCCCCCGCCCGCGCCCCGAAGAGCGAGCCGCGGTGGTTGGCCATCCCTTCCAGGTCGATGACCTGCACGCCCAGCCCCGCCATCAGGCCCAGCAGTTCGGTCTTGGCCGTGCCCGTGTTCCCATCCAGCACGATCACGCGGCTTGGCAGCGGGTCGTCGTAAAGCGCCCTCACCACCAGCGTACGGTAAGTCTTGTAACCGCCCGCCACCGTCTCCACCCTCCAGCCGATCTGGCTCAGGATCGAGGCGAAGGAGCCCGAGCGTTGCCCGCCCCGCCAGCAATAGACCAGCGGCCGCCATCCCCCCGGCTTGTCGGCCAGCGGCCCCTCGAGGTGTTTCGCCGCGTTCTTCGCCACCAGCGCGGCACCGATCTTGCGGGCGCGGAAGGGGCTGTCCTGCTTGTAGATCGTGCCGACCCGCGCGCGCTCCTCGTCGTCCAGCACCGGCAGGCTGATCGCGCCCGGCAGGCGGTCCTCGGCCCATTCGGCGGGCGCGCGCACGTCGATGATGTCGTCATAATCGAGGTCGAGGACCTGCCGAAGGCTGGAAAGCGTCAGAGGCATGGGCGGAAAAACGTCTGTATGGATGCCATACGAGTCCCATACGGTTTCCATACTCCGGAAACCACCCTCACAGCCCCGCCTCCAGCCGGTCGAGGAGCCGCGCCAGCATCGCCTCGCAGCGCCCGATTTGCTCTACGCTCACCCACTCATCCGGCTTGTGCCCCTGCGCCATGCTGCCCGGCCCGCAGATCACCGTCGGGATGCCGAGCCGGGCCGAGAACAGGCCGCCCTCGGTTCCGAAGGCCACTTTCATCGTGCCATTGGCCCCGGTCAGCCCCTTGACGAAGTTCACCACCGGCGCGGTCGTGGGGGTTCCGAGGCCGGGATAATCCCACAGCCGCTCCACCACGATCTCCGCCTCGGGGAATTCCGCCTTCAGCGGTGCCGTGATCGCCTGCGCCTCGGCCCTCAGCCGGTCGATCAGCACCTGCGGATCGTCCTCGGCGAGGTTGCGGATCTCGAAATCCAGAACGCAACTGTTGGGAACGATGTTCACCTGCACGCCGCCATTCATCTTGCCCACATGCAGCGTGGTGTAGGGCACGTCATAGTCGCCGTCGCGCAGGCCATGCTCCGCCACCTCGGCCTGCAAGCGCCTGACAGCGTTCAGGAAGTCCGCCCCCAGATGCAGCGCGTTCAGCGCCATCGGGGCCAGTGCCGAATGCCCCTCGCGCCCGGTGCAGGTGGCGCGCAGCGCGATCTTGCCCTTGTGCCCGGTGGCGACCTGCATCCCCGTCGGCTCGCCCACGATGCAGATGGCCGGGCGGACCGGCGCCTGCGCCAAGAGGTCGATCAACGACCGCACGCCGAGGCAGCCCACCTCCTCGTCGTAGCTCAGCGCCAGGTGCAGCGGCGTGCGCAGGGGTCGCGCAGCGGCCCGCAGCGCCATCGCCAGGGCGCAGGCGACAAAGCCCTTCATGTCGGTCACGCCACGCCCGTAGTAGCGCCCATCGGCCTCGGTCAGCGCGAAGGGCGGCTTCGTCCAGACCTGCCCCTCCACCGGGACCACATCCGTATGCCCCGACAGCATGACGCCGGGCCGGTCCTGCGGGCCGATGGTCGCGTAGAGATTGGCCTTGCCACCGGATGCGTCGGGGATCAGCACCGCCTCGACCCCAGCCCCGGCCAGAAGATCGCGCACCCAGTCCATCAGCGCGATGTTCGGGCGGGAACTGACGGTGTCGAAGGCCACCAGCCTGTCGAGGATGTCCCTGCTCTGCATCGTCCCTGCCCTGTTGCCGCGCCACCAAACCGCAAAAGCGCGCGAGGCGAAAGCCCCGTCGCGGCTTTCCAAGCGGCACGAGGAGTGAGACAGTCCGGCGCAGCGGCGAAGGGGGCAGCGATGGCGCTGAGATGGGCGATGGGATTGGCGATGCTGGCGGGCACGGCGCTCGCGCAAGACGCGCCCGCGCCGAACCTTTCCGCAAGCGGGGCGGGCACGCCGGGAGGGGTCGCGCAGATCGCGCTCGCGCACAGGCTCTACGCGCAGGGCATCGCGCGGCGCGATGCGGTCGACCTGATGACGGCGGCGCGGCTTGCGCGCGAGGTGAGGCTGTCGCCGCTCGCCTCGCCCAAGGTCACCGAGGCGGTCGAAGGGCTGGACCAGACCGGCGAAAAGACCGGCGCGCCGGGGCCGGTGACGATTCCGGGCATGATCGCTGCCGCGCGCGCCATCGCCGGAAACGACGAGGTGGTGCTGACGCTGCTTGACCGGATCGAGGCCGAGGCCCCCGATGGCCGCGTCACGGCGGCGATGGCGGAAAGCCCGCTTGCGGCGGGCCATCGCGATGTCTGGACAATTCCCTTCTTCGGTGGCGCGCTGGCCGAGCTGGCGATTGTCGGCGACGGCGATGGCAACCTTGACCTCACGATCACGGACGAGGCCGGCAACATCGTCTGTCTGGCCGCAGGGCCCGGGGATGTCGCCTATTGCGACTGGGTTCCCGAACGAAACGGCAGCTTCACGATCGGCGTGACCAATCCCGGCGGGGTCGAGAATACCTACCAGATCCTGCGCAACTGACCTAAAGCACCTCGGCCAGCTTCACCACACGCCCCTCGGCCACCGACTTCAGCGCAGCTTCCGCCAGGGCCAGCGCCGCCAGCCCATCCTCGCCCGACGGCGCAGCCTCGCCCTTGCCCGACACAGCCCGGATGAAGGCCGCGATTTCGGCCGCATAGGCCTCGGTGTAGCGCGTCATGAAGAAATCGTGCAGCGGCGGGCGGGTATAGCCGGCGCCCGTCGCCACCTCGATCGACACCGGGCGCTGGTTCTCGGCCGAGGCGAGGCCCTTGGACCCGTGCACCTCGATCCGCTGGTCATAGCCGTAGGTCGCGCGGCGCGAGTTCGAGATGACGGCCATCTTGCCGCTCGCCGTCCGCAGCATGACCTGCGCCGAGTCGAAGTCGCCAGCCGTGCCGATGGCCGGATCGACCAGCACGGCGGCCATCGCCGACACCTCCGTGATTTCCTCGCCCAGAAGGAAGCGCGCCATGTCGAAGTCGTGGATCGTCATGTCGCGGAAGATGCCGCCCGAGCGCTTGATGTAATCGACCGGCGGCGCGCCGGGGTCGCGGCTGGTGATCACGACCATCTCGACCTCGCCAAGCGTGCCCTTGTCGATCTCGGCCCGGACTGCCTGGAAATGCGGATCAAAACGGCGGTTGAAGCCGACCATCAGCACGGCCTTCGACTGCCGCACGACCGACAGGCAGGCCTTCACCCGGTCCAGCGACAGGTCGATGGGCTTTTCGCAGAAGATCGCCTTGCCGGCGTGCGCAAAGCGCTCGATCAGGTCGGCATGGGTGTCGGTGGGCGTGCAGATCACCACGGCGTCGATGTCCTTGGCCGCCTCGATCTCGTCGATGCTGCGGATCGCGCAGCCATACTGGTCTGCCAGCGCGCGGGCGGCCTCGGGGAAGGCATCGGCGACGGCGACGAGTTGCGCCCCGGCATCGCCGGTGATGGCCTTGGCATGCACCTTGCCGATGCGTCCCGCGCCCAGAAGTCCGAACCTGATCGTCATGCTTGCCCTCGTGCCCGCCTGGTTGATGGGCTTGCGATACCCGCTCGCGGCGCTGCGGTCCACGCCATTCCGCGTGGTTTCGATGCTTCGGTTCGTCCTGGGGCGCGCTAAAGCCGGAAGCGCAGCCGCAGTCCCTGGCCGCCACGGTTCACATCCACCTGCCAAAGGCGCGTCCGCTGCGAGGCCGCCGCCTCGACATCGGCAGTTGTCTGCATGAGGTCGCCGTTGATGGCGAGGATGATGTCGCCCGGTTGCAGGCCCGCCCGGGCGGCCAGATCCTCGGCCGCCATCACGATCACCCCGTCGGTCTGCTGCGGCAAGCCCAACTCGTCCGCCACCGCGGGGTTGATCCGTGCCACGGTCAGCCCCCGCAGCGCGACATTGCCAGACAGGGTCCGCGTGTCGCGCGGCGGCATGTCGGGCGCGGCGATCAGGCGAACCGTCGCATAGCGCACCTCGCCCGCATGGCTGTAGCGCACCAGCACATCCGCCCCCACGCCAAGCGCCGCCATGCGGAAATAGACCTCTTCCGGCGTGTTGGTCGGCTGGCCCGAGAGGCTCAGGATCACATCGCCGGATCGCAGGCCCGCCTTGCCGAACGGGCTTTCCGAATGCAGGTCGTTCAGCACGACCCCCTCGGGTGAAGGCAGCCCCATCGCCTCGGCCAGCGAAGCGTCCACCGCCTGCGCCGTGACCCCTGCCCAGGGGCGCTGGAACCGCGTGGCCCCGGCGCGCGCCTGTTCCACGACGCGGCTGACGAGGTTCGCGGGAATGGCGAACCCGATGCCAAGCGATCCGCCCGACTTGGACAGGATCGCGGTGTTGATCCCGACGAGTTGCCCCGCCGTGTCCACCAGCGCGCCGCCCGAGTTGCCGGGATTGATCGCGGCGTCGGTCTGGATGAAATAGCCGTGCCCGTTGCCCACCAGCGGGCTGGACCGCGCAAGCCCCGAGACGATCCCCGACGAGACCGTCTGGCCCACGCCAAAGGGGTTGCCGATGGCCAGCACCAGCTCACCCACCTCCACCGTGTCGCTGTCACGCAGCGCGATGACGGGCAGGTTGGCAGCCCCGTCGAGCTTCAGCACGGCAAGGTCGCTCTGCTCGTCGGCCAGCATCACCGTCGCGTCATATTCGCGCCGGTCGTTCAGCACGACGCGGATCTGCGTGGCCTCGCCCACGACATGGTAGTTCGAGACCACGATCCCGTCGGGCGAGACGATCACGCCCGAGCCCAGCGAATTCTGCACGCGCGGCGTCGTTGGCCCGAAATTCCGGAAGAACTCCTCGAAGAACGGGTCCCCGGCAAAGGGGCTGGGCCGCTCCTGCACGATCTGGCTGGCATAGATGTTCACCACAGCCGGCGCGGTCTGCTTGACCACCGGCGCAAAGGAGAGGGCGATCTGGGTCGTCGTGGTCGGGACCTGCGCTGTTTCCGCAAGGGCTGGCGCGGCGAGCAGGATCGAGAAGGCGAGCGGCAGGAGGGGCGTCATGGCATCCTCGGAAAGGTTCGCTGCGCCTGATATGGGCGATGTCCCTGCCCAAGACCAGTGGCATTCTGGCGAGGACGATGGCAGCTGCCGCGCAAGAAAAAACCCACCCGCGAGGGTGGGTTGCTGTCATTGGCCCGAAGCGGGCGATCAGGCCTCGGCGGCTTCCTCGGCTTCGGTGCGGGCCTTGTCGACGGCGCCTTTCGCGTTCGGATCGCGGTCGACGAATTCGATGATCGCCATCGGCGCCATGTCGCCATAGCGGAAGCCGGCCTTCAGCACGCGGACATAGCCGCCCTGACGGTCCTTGTAGCGCGGGCCGAGGATGGCGAACAGCCGCTCGACATGCTTGTCTTCCTTGAGCTGCGCCGCGGCCTGACGGCGGGCGTGCAGGTCGCCGCGCTTGGCCAGCGTGATCAGCTTTTCGACGATCGGGCGCAGTTCCTTGGCCTTGGGCAGGGTCGTCTTGATCTGCTCGTGCTCGATCAGCGCGCCGGACATGTTGGCGAACAGCGCCTTGCGGTGTTCGTGGGTACGGTTCAGGCGGCGGTAGCCGCGGGCGTGACGCATGATGTTTCTCCTGACGTCTGTTTTGCTTTGTCCGGCGGGGCCTGCGTGTGGCCCCGCTCACCTTGGGATCTTGCGATCCATGTTTTCCCCGGCTCGCCCGGGCATTTGACGGTTTGGTGGGTTACACCCACCCTACCCTAGTGCCGTAGGGTGGGTGTCAACCCACCCTGTTTCAGAACTGGTCTTCGAACCGCTTGGCCAGATCCTCGATGTTCTCCGGCGGCCAGTCCTCGACATCCATGCCAAGGTGCAGGCCCATGCCCGAGAGCACTTCCTTGATCTCGTTCAGCGACTTGCGGCCGAAGTTCGGGGTCCGCAGCATCTCGGCCTCGGTCTTCTGGATCAGGTCGCCGATATAGACGATGTTGTCGTTCTTCAGGCAGTTCGCCGAACGGACCGACAGCTCCAGCTCGTCCACCTTCTTCAGCAGCAGCGGGTTGAACTCCAGCCCGTCGTCCACGTCGTGGCGCAGCGCCGATTCCGGCTCGTCGAAGTTGACGAAGATCGACAGCTGGTCCTGCAGGATGCGCGCGGCATAGGCCACGGCATCGTCCGGGGTCAGCGAGCCGTCGGTCTCGATCTTCATCGTCAGCTTGTCATAGTCCAGCACCTGGCCCTCGCGGGTGGGCTGCACTTCGTAGCTGACCTTCTTGACCGGCGAATAGATCGCGTCGATCGGGATCAGGCCGATGGGCGCATCCTCGGGGCGGTTCTTGTCGGCGGCGACATAGCCCTTGCCGGTCGATGACGGTCAGTTCCATGAACACGTCCGCGCCGTCGTCGAGGTGGCAGATGACGTGATCCTTGTTCAGGATCTCGATCCCGTTCGAATTCGGAGATGTCGCCGGCGGTCACGACGCCCGGCCCCTTGGCCGAGATCGACAGGCGCTTCGGCCCCTCGACTTCCATCTTGATCGCCACGCCCTTGAGGTTCAGGACGATGTCGGTCACATCCTCGCGCACGCCGGCCACCGAGGAAAACTCGTGCAGGACGTTGTCGATCTGGACGCTGGTGATGGCCGCGCCCTGCAGCGAGGACATCAGCACGCGGCGCAGCGCGTTGCCGAGGGTCAGGCCGAAGCCACGCTCCAGCGGTTCGGCGATGACGGTGGCCTGACGCGAGGGGTCGGCGCCGGGGCGAACCTCCAGCTGCGTCGGCTTGATGAGTTCTTGCCAGTTCTTATGGATCATGCGTGTCGCCTCCATACCAGTCTCCTGCCCATGTCCCTAAGCAGCAGACGCCCGAGGATCAGAAATGACGAATCCGGGCCGCGCATCCGCACGGCCCGGGAAATGGTGAACCTGCTCAGACGCGGCGGCGCTTCGGCGGGCGGCAGCCGTTGTGGGCGATCGGCGTCACGTCACGGATCGACGTGATGTTGAAGCCGACGGCCGCCAGCGCGCGCAGCGCGGATTCGCGGCCCGAGCCGGGGCCCTGAACTTCGACCTCGATGGTCTTCACGCCATGCTCCTGCGCCTTGCGGCCCGCATCCTCGGCGGCCATCTGGGCGGCGTAGGGCGTGGACTTGCGGCTGCCCTTGAAGCCCATCGTGCCGGCGGACGACCACGAGATCGCGTTGCCCTGCACGTCGGAGATCAGGATCTTGGTGTTGTTGAAGCGACGAGTTCACATGAGCAACGCCGGCGGCGATGTTCTTGCGTTCCTTTTTCTTCATGCGGGTCTTGTCACGTGCCATATCCCTGTCCCCTTATTTCTTCTTGCCGGCGATCGGCTTGGCCGGGCCCTTGCGGGTGCGCGCGTTGGTGTGCGTGCGCTGGCCGCGGACGGGCAGGTTGCGGCGGTGGCGCAGGCCACGGTAGCGAGCCGAGGTCCATCAGGCGCTTGATGTTCGTCGCGACTTCGCGGCGCAGGTCGCCTTCGACCGTCAGGTTCGCGTCGATGTATTCGCGGATCGCCAGCACTTCGGCGTCGGACAGGTCGTTCACCCGGCGCGCGCGGTCGATGTTGTTCGCCTCGCAGATCTGTTCCGCGATGTGCGGGCCGATCCCGGTGATGTAGGTGAGGGCGATGGGAACCCGCTTCCCCGTCGGAATGTTTACGCCAGCAATACGTGCCACGCGTTCGTCCTTTCGTTGCGGTTCCGTAATGCCGGAACCTTTTTTCACAACAACCGCACCCGGGGCCAAGGCCGCGGGCCGGTCAACTGGCCTGTCAGGAACGCGCGACTGCGCCCGTCAAGACGATTCTCTTGCGAGACGCCGTGATCTATGGGGTTTTGACCGGGGCGTCAAGGGCGCGGCACCGCCTTTCACGCCTTGTCAAGAACCTTCGCGATCGCCGCCGAGACGGCATCCATCTCGGCCAGGCCATCGACCGTCGCAAGCGCGCTCTTGGCGTAGTAATAGCCGATCAGCGGCGAGGTCTTCTTGTAGTATTCCATCAGCCGCTGGCGCAGCGAGGCCTCGTTGTCATCCGCCCGCCGGCGCAGGTCGGTCGACCCGCAGGTATCGCAGACGCCGGGCCTTGCCGTCGGGTGCGTGCGGTCGTGATAGACCGCGCCGCAATTGCCGCAGGTGTAGCGCCCGGTGATCCGGTCCACCAGCGCGGCATCGTCGACCTGCATCTCGATCACCGCGTCCAGCGTCTGCCCGGTCTTCTCCAGCAGCCGCCCCAGGGCATCGGCCTGCGGCAGGGTGCGCGGGAAGCCGTCGAAGATGAAGCCGCTGCCCTTGGGGTGGGTCAGCTTCTCTTCGATCAGGCCGATGACGATGTCATCCGTGACAAGCTCGCCGCGGTCCATCACGTCGGCGACACGCTTGCCCATCTCGGTGCCCGAGGTGCGTGCCTCGCGCAGCATGTCGCCGGTCGAGAGCTGCACCATGCCGCGCTCGGTCTCGAGCCGCTTGGCCTGCGTGCCTTTGCCGGCCCCGGGCGGGCCGAGAAGGATGATGTTCGCCATGCCGCCCTCAGCGCCGCGCGGGCGCTTTGCGCGTGGTCGTCCCGGTCCGCTTGCGGCCACGCAGCTGCGACTTCTCGATCAGGCCCTCGTACTGGTGCGCCAGAAGATGCGACTGGATCTGGTTGATCGTGTCCATCGTCACCGACACCACGATCAGCACCGAGGTGCCGCCGAAGTAGAACGGGATCGCGAACTGGTAGCGCAGGACTTCCGGCAGCAGGCAGACGAGCGCCAGATAGGCCGAACCGACGACAAGCACGCGGTTGACGACGTATTCCAGGTATTCTTCCGTCTTCTTGCCCGGCTTGATGCCCGGAATGAACCCGTTCTGGTTCTTGAGGTTCTCGGCCACGTCCTCGGTCTTGAAGGCGACGTTGTGCGGTGTAGAAATAGGCGAAGAACACGATCATCGCCATGAAGAACAGCAGGTACAGCGGCTGGCCGGGGCCGATATAGGCCAGGAAGGTCGACATGATCGGCCCCGCCTGCTGGTGCGAGAAGGTCAGGATGGTCGTCGGCAGCAACAGCAGCGACGAGGCGAAGATCGCCGGGATCACGCCCGCCGGGTTGACCTTGATCGGCAGGTGGCTCGACCCGCCGTCATAGATCTTCATCCCGACCTGACGGCGGGGATACTGGATGTGGATCTTGCGCAGCGCGCGTTCCATGAACACGACGAAGGCGATCACGGCGACCACCATCACCAGAACGCCGATGATCACCGGCGTCGAGATCGCACCCGAGCGGCCCTGGCTGAGGAACTGCGCCAGCGCCGCCGGAATTTCGGCCACGATGCCGACGAAGATGATCAGCGAGATGCCGTTGCCGATGCCGCGCGCGGTGATCTGTTCGCCCAGCCACATCAGGAACATCGTGCCGCCGACCAGCGTGATGAGGCAGGCCAGCTTGAAGTACATGCCCGGATCCTGGGCAAGGCCGCCGGCCTCGAGGCTGACGGCGATGCCCCAGCCCTGAAGGATCGCCAGGGCCACCGTGCCGTAGCGGGTGTACTGGTTCAGCTTCTTGCGGCCCTGCTCGCCTTCCTTCTTCAGCGATTCCCATTGCGGGATCATCGACGTCAGAAGCTGCACGATGATCGAGGCCGAGATGTAGGGCATGATGCCAAGGGCGAAGATGCCCATCCGGCTGATCGCACCGCCGGTGAACATGTTCAGGATGCCGCCGATCCCCGCACCGGCCTGCTCCATGAACTGGCGCAGCTGCACGCCGTCGATGCCCGGCACCGGAATATAGGTGCCCAGGCGATAGACGATCAGCAGTCCGAGGTGAAGAAGATCCGTTGGCGAAGGTCGGTCGCCTTGCCGAGCGCGCCCCAGCTGAGGTTCGCCGCCATTTGCTCTGCAGCAGATGCCATGCCAGTCTCTTTCATGACTGCGCCGCCAGACCGTTTTTCCGGTCGGCGGCGCGGGAAAACTTCATGTCATGTAAGCCGTCCGGGGACGGCTCACAACCACTATTCCGCTTTGGTTTTCCGCACCGACTTGCCATGGGGCGGCAGCGCTTCGGCAACCGTCAGCGTGCCCCCCGCAGCGGCCACGGCCTCGATCGCGGCTGCCGAGGCGCCGGTCACGTTCAGCGTGACTTTCGAGGTGATCTCGCCCTTGGCCAGCACGCGCACGCCGTCCAGCGCGCGGCGGATCAGACCGCGCCGCCACCAGCGTCTCCGCGGTGATCGGCGGCCGAAGCGTCCAGCTTGCCCTCGGTGATGAACTTCTGGATCAGGCCCAGGTTCACGACCGCGTAATGCTTGGCGTTCGGCTTGTTGAAGCCGCGCTTCGGCAGGCGGCGGTAGAGCGGCATCTGGCCGCCTTCGTAGCCGCCGATGGCCACGCCCGAGCGGGACTTCTGGCCCTTGATCCCGCGCCCGGCGGTCTTGCCCTTGCCCGAACCCGGGCCACGCGCGACGCGCTTCTGCTTGCTGGCTGCGCCGGGATTGTCGGAAAGTTCGTTCAGTTTCATGTCGCTTCTCCTTTGCCCGGAATTGACCGGGGGAGCGACGCCCCGGCCAAACGCGGTTCATGTAGAGGTGCGCGTGTCGCGCACCCGTGGCGCTATCCGCGCTCTTCGATGATCTGCACGAGGTGCGAGATCTTGTTGACCATGCCGCGCACGGAAGGCGTGTCTTCCAGCTCGCGGGTGCGGTTCATCTTGTTCAGGCCGAGACCCTTGAGGGTCGCGGTCTGGATGGCCGGGCGGCGGGCGGCCGAGGCCACCTGCTTCACGACGATGGTTTTCTTTGCCATGATCCCGGTTCCTTACGCTTCGACCGCTTCGGCGGCTTCGGTTTCGGGCTTCTTCAGGATGTCGGCCACCTTCTTGCCGCGACGCTGCGCGACCTGGCGGGGGGACGATTCCTGCTTCAGACCGTCGATGGTCGCGCGGATCATGTTGTAGGGGTTGGTGGAGCCGAGCGATTTCGCCACGACGTCCTGCAGCCCCAGCATCTCGAACACGGCGCGCATCGGACCGCCGGCGATGATGCCGGTACCCGCGACGGCGGTGCGCATGACGACCTTGCCGGCGCCGTGGCGGCCTTCCATGTCGTGGTGCAGCGTGCGGCCGTCGCGCAGCGGCACGCGGATCATCTGGCGCTTGGCCTGCTCGGTCGCCTTGCGGATCGCCTCGGGCACTTCCTTGGCCTTGCCCTTGCCGTAGCCCACGCGACCGCGCTGGTCGCCGACCACCACGAGAGCCGCAAAGCCAAAGCGCTTGCCGCCCTTCACGGTCTTCGACACGCGGTTGATCGCCACGAGACGATCGGCGAATTCCGGGGTCTCCTCGCGACGGTCGTCGCGGCGGTCCCGGCGTTGTTCACGTTCTGCCATGTCTCGCTCCTTCAGAACTTCAGGCCGCCTTCACGGGCGGCTTCGGCAAGCGCCTTGATCTTCCCGTGAAAGAGGAAACCGCCACGGTCGAAGTAGCATTCTTCGATCCCGGCCTTCTTTGCCCGCTCGGCGATCGCCGCACCGACCTTGGCGGCGGCCTCGACGTTGTTCTTGCCGACGAAGCCCAGATCCTTTTCCAGGGTCGAGGCCGCAGCGACGGTGACGCCGTTGACATCGTCGATCAGCTGGGCGCTGATGTTCTTGTTCGAACGGTGGACCGACAGGCGCAGACGCCCGTTGGCCATCGCCTTGATCTTGTTCCGGACGCGCAGACGGCGCTTGAGGAACAGCTCTCGCTTGTTGTTCGCCATTTCCCTAGCCCCTTACTTCTTCTTGCCTTCCTTGCGGAACACGAACTCGTCCTTGTAGCGGATGCCCTTGCCCTTGTAGGGCTCGGGCGCGCTTCCACTCGCGGATGTTCGCGGCGACCTGGCCAACAAGCTGCTGGTCGATCCCTTCCACAACGATTTCGGTCTGCTTGGGCGACGTGACGGTGACGCCCTTCGGAACCTCGAAGTTCACCTCGTGGCTGTAGCCGAGCGACAGCTTCAGCACGTTGCCGGCCATCGCGGCGCGGTAACCCACGCCCTGGATCTCCAGCTCGCGCTTGAAGCCGGTGGTCACGCCGGTGACGAGGTTTTCGACCATCGACCGGGCCATGCCCCACTGCTGGCGCGCCCGCTTGGACGTGCCGCGCGGGGTCACCTTGATCTCTTCGCCCTCGATCGTGAGCGTGACATCGTCGGTCGCGGTGAAGCTGCGGGTGCCTTTCGGCCCCTTCACTTCGATGGTCTGGCCCGAGACCGAGGCGGTGACGCCTTTGGTCAGGGTGACGGGTTTCTTGCCGATACGAGACATAAACCCCTCCTCAGAACACGGTGCAGAGCACTTCGCCGCCAACATTGGCGGACCGTGCTGCTGCATCGGACATGACGCCCTTGGGCGTGGAGACGATCGAGACGCCAAGACCGTTGCGGACCGAAGGGATGTCCTTCACCCCCATGTACACGCGACGGCCGGGCTTCGACACACGCTTGATCTCGCGGATCACGGGCGTGCCCTCGAAGTATTTCAGGCTGATGACCAGTTCGCCCTGACCGTTGTCGGAGGCGACCTTTTCATAGCCGCGGATGTAGCCCTCGCCCGCCAGCACGTCGAGCACCCAGGCGCGCAGCTTGGAGGCCGGCGTGGACACGGTCGACTTGCCGCGCAGTTGCGCGTTGCGGATACGCGTGAGCATATCGCCGAGAGGATCGTTCATCATCATGGTTGAACCCTCCTTACCAGCTGGACTTCACCATGCCGGGGATCTGGCCGAACGAGGCCAGGTCACGCAGCATGATGCGGCTGAGTTTGAGCTTGCGATAATACGCACGCGGACGACCGGTCAGTTCGCAGCGGTTGTGCAGACGGGTGGCCGAGGAGTTGCGGGGCAGACCGGCCAGCTTGAGCTGCGCCTTGAAGCGCTGCTCCATCGGCAGGTCCTGGTTGGTCGCGATGGTCTTCAGCGCAGCACGCCGCGAAGCATACTGCTTCACCAGCTTCTGACGCTTCAGTTCGCGTTCGATCATGGATTTCTTTGCCATATCTCTTTCTCTCCGCGATCAGCTGGTGAACGGCATGTTGAAGTGCTTCAACAGTGCCTTCGCTTCGGCGTCCGTCTTCGCGGTGGTGCAGATGATGATGTCCATCCCGAGCACGTCGTCGACCTTGTCGAAGTCGATCTCGGGGAACACGATCTGTTCCTTCAGGCCCATGGCGTAGTTGCCGCGGCCGTCGAACGAGCTGCCTTTCACGCCGCGGAAGTCGCGGACGCGGGGCAGCGCGATGGTGATCAGACGGTCCAGGAATTCGTACATCCGGTCGCCGCGCAGGGTGACCTTGACGCCCAGCGGCATCTCTTCCCGCACGCGGAAGCCGGCGATCGACTTCTTGGCATGGGTGATGACGGCCTTCTGGCCGGCGATCAGCGTCAGCTGCTCGGCGGCGGTCTTGACCTTCTTGGTGTCCTTCACCGCTTCGCCGACGCCCATGTTCAGGACGATCTTGTCCAGGCGCGGGAAGCTGCATCTCGTTCTTGTAGCCGAACTCTTCCATCAGCGCCGCACGGATGCGGGCCTTGTAGTCGGCCTTCAGGCGCGGGGTGTAGGTGGCTGCGTCGAGCATCAGATCACCTCTCCGGTGGTCTTGGCGAAGCGGACCTTCTTGTCGCCTTCCATGCGGAAGCCGACGCGGGTGGCCTTGCCGTTGGCATCAACGATGGCGAGGTTCGACAGGTCGATCGGCATCGCCTTGGCGATGCGGCCGCCCTGGCTGGCCTGCGACTGCTTGGTGTGGCGGATGGCGACGTTGACGCCTTCGACGACGGCCTTGTTGTCCTTGGGCGCGACCGAGGTGATTTCCCCCGTCTTGCCCTTGTCCTTGCCGGTCAGCACGACGACCTTGTCGCCCTTCTTCAGTTTCGCAGCCATCAGAGCACCTCCGGCGCCAGCGAGATGATCTTCATGAAGTTCTTGGCGCGCAGCTCGCGCACCACCGGCCCGAAGATGCGCGTGCCGACCGGTTCACCCTGGTTGTTCAGGATGACGGCGGCGTTGCGGTCGAAGCGGATGGTGGTGCCGTCTTCGCGACGGACTTCCTTGGCGGTGCGGACGACGACGGCCTTGCGGACGTCACCCTTCTTCACGCGGCCACGCGGAATGGCTTCCTTGACCGACACCACGATGATGTCGCCCACGGAGGCATAGCGGCGGTGCGAACCGCCCAGAACCTTGATGCACTGCACCCGGCGTGCGCCGGAGTTGTCAGCGACATCCAGATTGGTCTGCATCTGGATCATTGGTTGTCTCCCGACCTTCGGGGCTGCGCCCCAGGGTTTCGATCAGACCGGAGGGGGTTACGCGGTTGCGTCGACCACCACCGTCCAGCGTTTCGTCTTCGAAATCGGCGCGCATTCCTCGATGCGGACGACGTCGCCGACCTTGAACTTGTTCTCGGCGTCGTGGGCCCGGTACTTCTTGGACTTGCGGACGGTCTTTTGCAGCAGCGGGTGCTTGAAGCGGCGCTCGACCAGAACCGTGATGGTCTGTTCGTTCTTGTCGCTCGTCACGGTGCCTTGCAGGATGCGTTTGGGCATGTGCGTGCTCCTCAGTTCGCCGAGGCCGCTTCCGCGGCCTTCTGGTTCAGCACCGTCTTGATGCGGGCCACGTCACGGCGGACGGCGCGCATGCGGGCGGTATTCTCAAGCTGGCCGGTGGCCTGCTGGAAGCGCAGGTTGAACGCTTCCTTCTTCAGCGCGACCAGGCTGTCGCGCAGCTGGTCGGGCGTCTTCGACTTCAGTTCCTGGGCGTTCATGCGCCTTGTTCCTTTTACAATCACCGGAAGGCCCCTGCAGCAGGGTTACCTCTGAACCCGGTGGATCAATGATGCACCCCGAGTCCGAGTCGCCCCGGAACCGTGGATGCGGTCGTATAGGGGACGGGCGATGGGGTGGCAAGGGGGAAGTTGGGCACATGGCTTTGGAAAGGTGTCTTGTCTTTCAAGGTTTCTCTCGAGCGATGCTCTGTTTCGGCAATCGCTTTGGATTTGGCTGCCTCAGATTATCGCAGCAAGTTTGAGTTCGCGCCAAACTTGCCGATATGTCAGTATCTGCTATGATCTGCCATACGGAGAATCCAAATGCCGAACGTCCATCTCACCAAGCCCATGCAGGAATTCGCCGAGGCGCAGATCAAGGCCGGGGCTTATGCGAACCTGTCCGAAATCGTCCGGGCAGGGATGCGGGCGCTGATGGAACGGGATCGCGCGCGGGCGTTCTTCGTGCTCAAGGCGGAACTTGAGCAAGCCATCGCAGAAGCCGAGCGTGGCGACTATGAAGAGTTCGACCCCGTCACCTTTGAACCTGATGCCTTTCGTTGATCCGAGCCAAACTGACCCGGACGGCCCGGCGCGATCTCGAGGACATTCGACAGTATACTTTGGCGCGGTGGGGCCGCGATCAATGGCTGCGGTATTTCGCCGGGCTTTCGGCAGCCTTCGAACGCATCGCCAGAGACCCGCAGACTGGTCGACAACGTGACATACTGCATATGGGCCTGCGATCGCTCACGTTCGAGCAGCATGTCATCTTCTTTAATCCCATAAGGCATGCCGGTGGCGCGGTTGTCATCGTGCGGATTGTCCATCAGCGGCAAAACCTTGCGGCGCTGTCGTTCACGGACGACCTTGAATCCTAACCCCACTCATAATTGAAACTCACCGACACCCGCTCGTCTTCGGCCATGTTCATCGGCACCTCGTGGCGCAGCCAGCTTTCCCACAGCAGCACCTCGCCGACCTTCGGGCGTCACGTAGACGAAGCTCTGCAACTCCTGCGGGGCCGTCTTCAGCCGCACCGGGGCGGCCATCATCATCGGCAGGCGGGGGTCTTCGAGTTTCAGGGCGCTGGTCCCCTTGGGCATCGCCACATAGGTCGTGCCCGAGATCACGGAATGCGGGTGGATGTGGCTCGCGTGCATCCCGCCTTCGGGCAGGATGTTGATCCAGAACGAGCCGCATTTCAGCGCCTTGCCCTGCAGGTCGAACCCCAGATCCTTGCAGAAGGCCGCGACGTGCCGGTCCAGCGCCTTCTCCAGATCGGCGAAGATCGGAAAGCGCCAGGGCAGGTCGTTCAGCGAGGCGTAGCTGGTATAGCCCGGATAGCCGTTCGCCTCGCACCACGCCTGCCCGGCCTCGTCATCCTCGGCGATGCCGAGGCAGGACGCGGCGAGGTCGGCGAAGTCGATCTTCTTCTTGGCAAGCTCATTCACCTCGGCGCGGTAGAGGCGGGTGACGAACAGCGATGCGATCTCGGCCATGGAGGTGCTTCCTTGCATGAAAAAGGCCCCGCCGTTTCCGGCAGGGCCCCGTTTCTCGTAGCGCGGGGTTCACCCCGCCGCCCTTACCAGTCTTCGCGGACGACGACGCGGGTCGTCACCGGCAGCTTCATCGCGCCAAGGCGCAGGGCCTCGCGCGCGATCGACTTCGCCGACGCCGTCGATCTCGAACATGATCCGGCCCGGCTTCACCTTGGCCGCCCAGTAATCGGTCGAGCCCTTGCCCTTACCCATCCGCACTTCGGTGGGCTTGGACGAGACCGGAACGTCCGGGAAAATCCGGATCCAGACGCGGCCCTGGCGCTTCATGTGGCGGGTGATCGCGCGGCGGGCCGCCTCGATCTGCCGCGCGGTCACACGCTCGGGTTCGGTCGCCTTCAGGCCGAACGAGCCGAAGTTCAGCATGAAGCCGCCCTTCGCCTCGCCGTGGATGCGGCCCTTGAACTGCTTGCGGAACTTTGTCCGTTTGGGTTGCAGCATCTTGTCTCTCCCTTACGCGCGTTCGCGGCGCGGTTGGCGCGGTGCGGCGCCTTCCTGGGCTTCGGCCTGGCGGCGGTCATGCGCCTGCGGATCATGCTCGAGGATCTCGCCTTTGAAGATCCAGACCTTGACGCCGATGATCCCGTAGGGGGTCGTCGCTTCGGACAGGGCATAGTCGATGTCGGCGCGCAGCGTGTGCAGCGGCACGCGGCCCTCGCGGTACCACTCGGTCCGCGCGATCTCGGCGCCGCCAAGACGGCCACCGACGTTCACCCGGATGCCGAGCGCGCCCATGCGCATCGCGTTCTGCACGCCGCGCTTCATGGCGCGACGGAAGGACACCCGACGCTCCATCTGCTGGGCGATCGACTCGGCCACCAGCTGCGCGTCCAGCTCGGGCTTGCGGACCTCGACGATGTTGAGGTGCAGTTCCGACTTGGTGAAGTTCGCCAGCTTCTTGCGCAGACCTTCGATGTCCGCGCCCTTCTTGCCGATGATGACACCCGGACGGGCGGTGTGGATCGTCACGCGGCACTTCTTGTGCGGACGCTCGATGATGACCTTGCTGACGCCGGCCTGCTTGCATTCCTCGTGGATGAACTCGCGCATCTTGAGGTCTTCAAGCAGCAGGTTGCCATAGTCCTTCGACTCGGCGAACCAGCGGCTGTCCCAGGTGCGGTTGACCTGGAGGCGCATACCGATCGGATTGACCTTCTGACCCATTATGCGGACTCCCCGACTTGCCGAACCTTGATCGTCAGTTCGCTGAACGGTTTCATGATCTTGCCGAACCGGCCACGCGCCCGCGGACGGCCGCGCTTCAGCGTGATGTTCTTGCCGACGAAGGCCTCGGCCACGACGAGTTCGTCCACGTCGAGGCCGTGGTTGTTCTCGGCATTGGCGATGGCCGACTGCAGGCATTTCTTCACGTCGCCCGCGATGCGGCGCTTCGAGAAGGTGAGGTCGGACAGAGCCTTTTCCACCTTCTTGCCGCGGATCATCGCGGCGACGAGGTTCAGCTTCTGCGGGCTGGTCTTCAGCATGCGCAGCTTCGCCATGGCTTCGTTCTCGGCCACGCGGCGCGGATTTTTCTCGTTACCCATGGCTTACTTCCGTTTCGCTTTCTTGTCGGCGGCGTGACCGTAATAGGTCCGCGTCGGCGAGTATTCACCGAACTTCTGGCCGATCATCTCTTCGGTCACGTTGACGGGAATGTGCTTGTGCCCGTTGTAGACGCCGAAGGTCAGGCCGACGAACTGCGGCAGGATCGTGGAACGGCGCGACCAGATCTTGATCACTTCGTTCTTGCCCGACTTCCTTCGCCTTTTCGGCCTTCTTCAGGACGTAGGCGTCGACGAAGGGGCCTTTCCAGACTGAACGCGACATGGATTAACGCCCCTTCTTCGCATTGCGCGAGCGGACGATGTACTTGTCCGTCTGCTTGTTCTTCCGGGTCTTGTTGCCCTTGGTGCCCTTGCCCCACGGGGTGACCGGATGCCGGCCGCCCGAGGTGCGGCCTTCGCCGCCGCCATGCGGGTGGTCGATCGGGTTCATGGCCACGCCGCGCACCGTCGGGCGGATGCCCATGTGGCGACGACGCCCGGCCTTGCCGAAGTTCTGGTTCGAGTTGTCGGGGTTCGACACCGCGCCAACCGTCGCCATGCATTCCTGGCGCACCATCCGCAGCTCGCCCGAGGACAGGCGGATCTGCGCATAGCCGCCGTCACGGCCGACGAACTGGGCATAGGTGCCCGCGGCGCGCGCCAGCTGGCCGCCCTTGCCGGGCTTCAGCTCGACGTTGTGGACGATCGTGCCGATCGGCATGCCCGAGAACGGCATCGCGTTGCCCGGCTTCACGTCGGTCTTGGCACCGGCGATCACGCTGTCGCCCACGGCCAGGCGCTGCGGCGCGAGGATATAGGCCAGCTCGCCATCCTCGTACTTGATCAGCGCGATGAAGGCGGTGCGGTTCGGGTCATATTCGATCCGCTCGACCGTCGCCGCCACGTCGAATTTCGTGCGGCGGAAATCCACCACGCGGTAGAGGCGCTTGGCGCCGCCACCCTTGTGCCACATCGTGACGCGTCCGGTATTGTTCCGTCCACCCGTCTTGGTCAAACCCTCGGTGAGGGCCTTGACCGGGCGGCCTTTCCAAAGCTCCGAACGGTCGATCAGAACCAGCCCACGCTGGCCAGGCGTCGTCGGCTTGTACGACTTGAGTGCCATGCTTTCTGTCTTCCGTCAGCTTGAGGACCCGCGAGCGGTCCGGTGAAGGGCTCCGAAGATCCCCGTATCAGAAAAATCGCGCGGCCCCGGAAAACCGGGGCCGCCAGATTCGCGGCCTTCTATCAAAGGCCCGTGGTGACGTCGATGGTGTTTCCATCCTCGAGCGTCACATAGGCTTTCTTGCGGTCCGAGCGGACGCCGGGGCGGCCGCGGAACTTCTTCGTCTTGCCCTTGGTGATGGTGGTGTTGACCGCCTTCACCTTGACGTTGAACACGGCTTCCACCGCTTCCTTGATCATGCGGCTTGGTCGCATCCATCGCCACCTGGAAGACGACCGCGTTCGCCTCGGAGGCCATGGTGGCCTTCTCGGTGATGACCGGCTTCTTGATCACGTCGTAATGTTCGGGTTTCACGCTCATTTCAGGCGCGCCTCCAGGGCTTCGACACCGGCCTTCGTGATCACCAGCTGATCGCGCTTCAGGATGTCGTACACGTTCGCGCCGATCGACGGCAGCACATCGATGGTGTCGATGTTGCGCGCGGCCTTCGCGAAATTCTCGTTGATCTCGGCACCGTCGATGATCAGGACACGCTTCCAGCCCAGTTCCTTGGCGGCCTTCGCCAGGGTCGCGGTCTTGGCCTCGGTCATCGTCGCGGCGTCGAGGATGATCAGCTCACCCGCCTGGGCCTTGGCCGACAGCGCGTGACGCAGACCGAGCGCCCGGAACTTCTTGGGCAGGTCATGCGCGTGGCTGCGCGGCTGCGGGCCCTTGTAGACGCCGCCGTGACGGAAGATCGGGGCCTTCTTGGAGCCGTGGCGTGCGCCGCCGGTGCCCTTCTGGCGATAGATCTTCTTGGTCGAATAGCTGACGTCCGACTTGCCCAGCGTCGAATGGGTGCCGGCCTGGGCCTTCGCCCGCTGCCAGCGCACCACGCGATGCAGGATGTCGGCGCGCGGCTCCAGGCCGAACAGCGCTTCGTCCAGGTCGATGGAGCCGGCCTTGCCGCCGTCCAGCTTGATCACATCGAGTTTCATGCTTCACCCCCTTCGACGGGCGCTTCGACCGCCGGAGCCGCAGCCGAGGCTGCCGCGCGGATGGCCGCAGGCATCGGCAGGCCCGACGGGGCCGCCTTCTTCACCGCGTCCTTGATCGTGACCCAGCCGCCCTTGGAACCCGGGACCGCGCCCTTGACCATGATCAGGCCCCGGTCGGCATCCGTGCGGACGACTTCGCAGGTTCTGCGTGGTCACGCGGACCGAGCCCAGATGGCCGGCCATCTTCTTGCCCTTGAACACCTTGCCCGGATCCTGGCACTGGCCGGTAGAGCCGTGCGAGCGGTGCGAGACCGACACGCCGTGCGACGCACGCAGGCCGCCGAAGTTGTGCCGCTTCATGCGCACCGGCAAAGCCCTTGCCGATCGAGGTGCCCGCGATGTCGACGTACTGACCCGCGAGGTAGTGGTCGGCCGTGATCTCCGCGCCCACGTCGATCAGGTTGTCCGGGCTCACGCGGAACTCGGCGATCTTGCGCTTGGGCTCCACATTCGCCTTGGCGAAGTGGCCGCGCATTCCGGCCGTGGTCCGCTTGGCCTTCGCCGCGCCCGCGCCAAGCTGGACGGCGGTGTAGCCATCCCGGTCAGCGGTGCGTTGCGCGACGACCTGCAGGTTGTCGAGTTGGAGGACGGTCACAGGAACCTGCTTTCCGTCTTCCAGGAACAGCCGGGTCATGCCCAGCTTCTTTGCGATGACGCCAGAGCGCATGGTCATGCCCCCTTACACTTTGATTTCGACGTCCACGCCGGCCGCGAGGTCGAGCTTCATCAGCGCGTCCACGGTCTGCGGGGTCGGATCGACGATGTCGAGAAGACGCTTGTGCGTCCGGATTTCCCACTGGTCGCGCGACTTCTTGTCGATGTGCGGACCACGGAGAACCGTGAACTTCTCGATCTTGTTCGGCAGCGGGATCGGGCCGCGCACCTGCGCGCCGGTCCGCTTGGCCGTGTTCACGATTTCCAGCGTGCTGGCATCCAGAACGCGGTAATCGAAGGCCTTGAGCCGGATACGGATGGTTTGAGACGACATGTTCTGTGCCCTCGGGCTGGTGGTGGTGGCGGGGGGCGGTCCCCCCGCCCGTGCCCGGTTACTCGATGATCTTCGAGACGACGCCTGCGCCGACGGTGCGGCCGCCTTCGCGGATGGCGAAGCGGAGCTTCTCTTCCATCGCGATCGGGGCGATCAGCTCGACGTTGAACTTCAGGTTGTCGCCCGGCATCACCATCTCGGTGCCCTCGGGCAGCTGCACCGTCCCGGTCACGTCCGTCGTGCGGAAGTAGAACTGCGGGCGGTAGTTCGCGAAGAACGGCGTGTGGCGGCCACCCTCTTCCTTGGTCAGGATATAGGCCTCGGCCTCGAACTTCGTGTGCGGCTTCACCGACGACGGGCTTGCACAGCACCTGGCCGCGCTCGATCCCCTCGCGGTCGACGCCGCGCAGCAGAAGGCCCACGTTGTCGCCCGCCTCGCCCTGGTCCAGAAGCTTGCGGAACATCTCGACGCCCGTGCAGACCGTCTTCTTCGTTCGGACGGATGCCGACGATCTCGATCTCCTCGCCGACCTTCACCACGCCGCGCTCGATCCGGCCCGTGGCCACCGTGCCGCGACCCGAGATCGAGAACACGTCCTCGACCGGCATCAGGAACGGCTGGTCCACCGCGCGCGCCGGCGTCGGGATGTACTTGTCCACCGCCGCGATCAGCTCGCGGATCGAGTTCTCGCCGATCTCCGGGTTCGTCCCGTTCATCGCGTGCAGCGCCGAGCCCTTGATGATCGGAATGTCGTCGCCCGGATAGTCGTAGGACGACAGAAGCTCGCGGATCTCCATCTCGACGAGCTCCAGCAGCTCCTCGTCATCCACCTGGTCGACCTTGTTCATGTAGACGACCATGTAGGGAATGCCCACCTGGCGGCCGAGCAGGATGTGCTCGCGCGTCTGCGGCATCGGGCCGTCGGCCGCCGACACCACCAGGATCGCGCCGTCCATCTGCGCCGCACCCGTGATCATGTTCTTCACGTAGTCGGCGTGGCCGGGGCAGTCGACGTGCGCGTAGTGCCGCGCGTCGGACTCGTATTCCACATGCGCCGTCGAGATCGTGATCCCGCGCGCCCGCTCTTCCGGCGCACCGTCGATCTGGTCATAGGCGCGGAACTCGCCGAAATACTTCGTGATCGCCGCCGTCAGCGTCGTCTTGCCGTGGTCAACGTGACCAATGGTCCCGATGTTCACATGCGGTTTCGTCCGTTCAAACTTTGCCTTTGCCATGATGGCCTCCTGATGTCTTCGGTTGCGGCGGGGTGAACCCCGCCCTACGGGCTGGTAGGGCGGGGTTCACCCCGCCACACCGTCATGCGTATTTCTTCTGGATCTCGTCCGAGATGTTCTGCGGCACCGCGTCGTAATGGTCGAACTGCATCGTGAACACCGCGCGGCCCGAGGACATCGAGCGCAGGTTGTTGATGTAGCCGAACATGTTGGCCAGCGGCACGAAGGCGTTGATGACGTTCGCGTTGCCGCGGCTGTCCTGCCCCTGCACCATGCCCCGACGGCTGGTCAGGTCACCGATGACGCCGAACCGGTGTATTCTTCCGGCGTCACGACCTCGACCTTCATGATCGGTTCGAGCAGCTTCGCGCCGGCCTTCTTCAGGCCTTCGCGCATCGCGGCGCGCGCGGCGATCTCGAAGGCCAGCACCGAGGAGTCGACGTCGTGGAACGCACCGTCGACCAGCGCCACCTTGAAGTCGATCACCGGGAAGCCCGCGAGCGGACCGGAGTCCATCACCGACTTGATGCCCTTTTCGACGCCGGGGATGTATTCCTTCGGCACCGCGCCACCGACGATCTTGGATTCGAAGGAATAGCCCTCGCCCGGATCGGTCGGCGGATCACCAGCTTGACGCGGGCGAACTGGCCCGTGCCGCCGGTCTGCTTCTTGTGGGTATAGTCGATCTCGGCCTCGCGGCTGATCGTCTCGCGATAGGCCACCTGCGGCGCACCGATGTTCGCCTCGACCTTGAACTCGCGCCGCATGCGGTCGACGAGGATGTCGAGGTGAAGTTCGCCCATGCCCTTCATGATCGTCTGGCCCGACTCGAAATCGGTCTCGACGCGGAAGGACGGGTCTTCGGCGGCCAGGCGCGCAAGGGCGATGCCCATCTTCTCCTGGTCGGCCTTCGACTTCGGCTCCACGGCGATCTCGATGACCGGCTCGGGGAAGGTCATCGTTTCCAGCACGACCGGCTTGTTCGGATCGCAGAGCGTATCGCCCGGTGGTGGTTTCCTTCAGACCCGCCAGCGCGATGATGTCGCCCGCGAAGGCCTCTTCGATTTCCTCGCGGTTGATGGCGTGCATCATCATCATGCGACCGACACGCTCGCGCTTGCCCTTGGTCGAGTTCAGCATCTGGTCGCCCTTCTTGAGCTGACCCGAATAGATGCGCGTGAAGGTGAGCGAGCCCACGAAGGGGTCGTTCATGATCTTGAACGCCAGCGCCGAGAACGGCTCGGCGTCGTCGGCCGAGCGCGCGATGTTGCGGGTTTCCGTCTCGTCGCCCGGCAGCGAAGCCCATGTAGGCCGGCACGTCGAGCGGCGAGGGCAGATAGTCGATGACCGCGTTCAGCAGCGGCTGGACGCCCTTGTTCTTGAAGGCCGAGCCTGCCGTGACCGGCACGAAGGACAGCGACAGCGTGCCCTTGCGGATCAGCGCGCGCAGACGGTCGCCTCGTCGGGCTCGTTGCCCTCGAGATAGGCTTCCATCACCTCGTCGTCCTGCTCGACGGCGATCTCGATCAGGTTGTGGCGCCATTCGTCGGCCTGCTTCAGCAGCTCGGCACGGATCGGCTGGCGGGTCCAGGACGCGCCCAGGTCTTCGCCCTGCCCAGATCCACTCTTCCATCGTTGATCAGGTCGATGATGCCTTCCAGCTTGTCCTCGGCCCCGATCGGCAGCGCGATCGGCAGCGGGGTCGCGCCGGTGCGGTCCTTGATCATCTTGACGCAGTTGAAGAAGTCGGCGCCGATCTTGTCCATCTTGTTGACGAACACGATCCGCGGCACCCGTAGCGGTCGGCCTGACGCCACACGGTTTCGGTCTGCGGCTCGACGCCCGCGTTGGCGTCGAGCAGGCACGACCGCGCCGTCGAGCACGGCCAGCGAACGCTCCACCTCGATCGTGAAGTCCACGTGGCCGGGGGTGTCGATGATGTTGAAGCGGTGCTTCGTCGTCCATCGGCGTCGCCGTCTTCGGTGCGCTCCCAGAAGGTCGTGGTCGCGGCGGAGGTGATGGTGATGCCCGCGCTCCTGCTCCTGCTCCATCCAGTCCATCGTCGCGGCGCCGTCATGCACCTCGCCGATCTTGTGGCTCTTGCCGGTGTAGTAGAGGATCCGCTCGGTCGTCGTGGTCTTGCCCGCATCGATATGGGCCATGATCCCGAAGTTCCGGTAGAGATCGAGCGGGTATTCGCGTGCCATTGGGGTGCCTCAGGCTGAAATGTTACCAGCGGTAATGGCTGAACGCCTTGTTGGCGTCGGCCATCTTGTGGGTGTCTTCGCGCTTCTTCACGGCGGTGCCACGGTTGTTCACGGCATCGGCCAGTTCGGCCGCCAGACGCTCTTCCATCGTGTTCTCGTTGCGCTTGCGGGCGGCGATGATCAGCCAGCGGATCGCCAGCGCCTCGCGACGCTCGGGGCGCACTTCGACCGGCACCTGGTAGGTGGCGCCGCCGACCCGGCGCGAGCGCACCTCGACCGAGGGCTTCACGTTGTCGAGCGCCTCGTGGAACGCCTCGATCGGCTGACGCTTCAGGCGGGTCTGCACGCGCTCCAGCGCGGAATAGACGATGCCTTCGGCGACGGACTTCTTGCCGTCGACCATCAGGTTGTTCATGAACTTGGTCAGGATCCGATCGCCATACTTGGCATCGGGAAGAATTTCGCGCTTTTCAGCGGCGTGACGACGGGACATCTCTCAAATCCTCACTTCGGACGCTTCGCGCCGTATTTCGAACGGCGCTGACGACGGTCTTTGACGCCTTGGGTATCCAGCACACCGCGCAGGATGTGGTAGCGGACACCCGGAAGGTCTTTCACCCGGCCGCCACGGATCAGGACCACCGAGTGTTCCTGAAGGTTGTGCTTTTCGCCGGGGATGTAGCTGATCACTTCGAAACCGTTGGTCAGGCGAACCTTCGCAACCTTCCGCATGGCCGAGTTCGGCTTCTTCGGCGTCGTGGTGTAGACGCGGGTGCAGACGCCGCGCTTCTGCGGGCAGGATTCCAAGTGCTGCGACTTGGACTTTCTCACGTTCGCTTCCCGCGGCTTGCGGATCAGCTGTTGGATCGTCGGCATTCACGTACCCCGTGTTGCGCTGTCAATACTCGCACCCGACCCGGGCGCACTGCTTCTCGACGGCATCCTGCGCAGACCGCAAAACGCCAAAACCGCATGCGTCCCCTTCGCGGGGACGACGCGGTGGAATTCCAGAGGATCGGGGCGTTGGCCCGGATCATGACCACTTCAGACTTCAGAACCCAAGTCGCAGAATGCCGCTCAACGCGGTCTCCGCCTCTCGAGTGGGGGCCGTATAGGGGGAGTCGCGGGGGTTGTCAACAGCGCGCCCGGGAGGGGCAATCAGCCGCGACGCCCGCGGAACAGCGCGGCGTGCAAGAGCGCGGCAACGGTCAGCACGAACAGCGCGGACAGGATCGAGTCCGACAGGAAATGCCGCCCCGCCGCGATCCGTTGCAGCGCGGTGAACAGCGGCACAAGGACCAGGACCGCCGCCACGCCGCTGCGCCACCGGGGCGAAAGCCGGGGGCCGAGGATCATCCACAGCGACAGCGAAAGCGCGACCGCGCCCGCCACCTCGCCGGCCGTGAACGAGCAGTTCCGCGCGCAGGCCCCGGAGAGGACATGCGGTGGCGTGAAGGGCAGCATGCCGCCGAACTCGGTGACGTCGGCAGGCCGCGCCCGGCCCCAGACCGGGCTTGAGGACCACGTCGACCAGCAGGCCCGGCCCTAGCAGGTAAAGCAGCGTGACGAAGCCCCAGACACGCCGGGAAACGCCCAGAATGTCCCCTTTCGTCCAAAGGCCGAACAGCAAGGCCAGGATCGCCACCGTCAGCAAGGCCTCGGACAGCCTCCAGACCGCCAGCCGGAACGCCTCGGGCAGGCCTTGGTCCGCGGTAAAGCCCGAGACGGGATCGAAAAACATCCCCGTCACCCAAAGATCGAGGCCGGGCCACAGCGCGAACAGGGCGAAGGTCAGCGCAATCGCCACGCCAAGCGCGGCCAGGCGGGCGGCGGTCATCGCAGGCACTCCGCATCGACCAGCCAGGCCGACAGGGCCAGCCCGTCATACCCGCCGCCTGCCGTGTCGAGCGGCAGCACCGGCCCGAGCGTCGGGCAGGCGGGCGCGGCCTCGCCCACGAACAGGACCGGCCCCGACAGCGTCGCCGGAAGCGGATAGGTCTGCGCGTAATGGTCCTGCGGGCGACCCACGGGACGTGGCGCATAGATCGCGAGGCCCGCGTCGCGCCCGGTGTAGAACAGGTCGGCCAGCACATCGCGCCGCTCGGCCACGATGGGCACATTGCCTGCGTCGCGCGCCAGCGAGAGGATCTGAAGGCTCAGCGCCTCGCGCCCCAGATAGCGCTTCAGCACCGGCGCATCGCCGCCGAGGCGGACCTCTGGCACCAGCGTCAATGCGGGCAGCGCCAGAGCGACCGCCCCGTTCAGCACCAGCGACAGAAGCAGCAGGCGCGGCCGCGCCAGCAGCACTCCGACAACCAGAACCGTCCCGCCGAAATAGGCCGCCGCCGCCCAGTTGGCATAGGCACGGTCGAGGAAGGCCTGCATGCAGACGAGCGCCACCGGGGGCAGCGCAAAGACCAGAAGCCGTGCCTCCCGTCCGGTCGCGGCGGCCCAGAGCAGCGTGGCGAACAGGATCGGCCCGAAGACCGCGAACTGCGCCAGAAAGAACTCAGCCAGACCGGCAGGATTGAACCCGGCAAACGGTGCGTCCTCGCGCACCCAGCCCACATTGTCGAGGATGTGCGAAGCCGTCGCCATCCCGTTGCTCGCGTTCCACCAGAGGTTCGGCAGGATCACGCAGCCGAACACGCGCCAGCATCGCCACGGCATGCCCAGGTCGAAGCCGCAGCGCTGGAACCAGCAGCGCGCCAAGCCCGACGCCCAGCAGGAAGTAGACCGCCGCGTACTTGGCAAGGAAGGCCAGCCCGGCCATCGCCCCGGCCAGCACCGCAAACCGCATCGCGGGCGTCTCGATCAGGCGCGTGTGAAAGTAGAGCGCGGCGGCAAAGAACGGGGCCATGATCGTGTCGGTCGAGATCAGCAGGCTGCCCACCGTCACCATCGGCAGCGTGGCATAGGTGACCGCTGTCCAGACCGCGGCGCGACTGCCATACAGGCGCGCGGCCACCGCAGCGAGGATCAGCGCCGTCGCCCCGTGGAACACGGCACCCGGCGCGCGGACCCAGAACACCTCGTCGCTGCCCGCCAGCGCCGTGACTGCCCCGATCACCCAGGCGATCAGCGGCGGCTTGGAGTAGTAGCCGAAGGCGAAGTGCTGTCCCCAGAGCCAGTACTGGCTTTCGTCCACGAACAGGTCGGTCCGGTCAAAGGCCAGAAGCGCCAGCCGCAGCGCCGTCAGCCCCGTGATCAGCAGAACGGCGGGGGCGAGCCAGGGGGCGGGCTCAGACCGGGTCATCTTGATGGCGGATGAGCCACAGGTTCCGGGCGTAGATGAAGACCCCCAGCGACTGGCCCAGGATGAACACCGGGTCGCGGCGGTAGATCGCATAGGCCAGCAGAACCAGGCCCCCGGCGATCGAGAACCACCAGAACATCACCGGCACGACCGAGCGCCGCGCCCGCTCGGACGCGATCCACTGCACGAGGAACCGGCCGGTGAACATCAGCTGTCCGAACAGGCCGAACAGGACCCAGAGCAGCTCCAACCGGCTGTCGACGTGGAAGATCTCGAGAAGCGTCTGCATCAGTCCTCTGCCCCGGGCGCGGCCAGCGGACGGGGCACCGCCTTCTTGCGGCGGCGGATCAGCCAGGCCACGCCGAACAGATCGACGATGCCGACGAGCGCGCGCTGGATGTTGGAGTAGTTCGACCGACCGCCGCCCCGCGCGCGATGGCTGACGTCGACATGCACCACCTCCCAGCCGTCGCGGCCGAACAGCGCCGGCAGGTAGCGGTGCATGTGGTCGAAATAGGGCAGGTCGAGGAAGGCGTCGCGGCGGAACGCCTTCAGCCCGCATCCCGTATCCCGCGTGTGGTCGTTCAGCATCCAGCTGCGCAGCCCGTTGGCAAAGCGCGAGGCAAGGCGCTTGGAGAGCGTGTCGTTGCGCTTCACGCGCTGGCCCGCGACGAGGCCCACGCGCGCATTGCCCGTCATCAGCGGCGCGACAAGGCGCGGCAGTTCCTCGGGCGGGTTCTGCCCGTCGCCGTCGAGCGTGACGATCGACCGGCGCCTGCGCCACCCGGACGCCGGAATGAACGGCGGCGCTCTGCCCCGCCGAGCGGTCGTTGCGCAGCACGCGCAGGTTGGGCGTCACGAGCATCCGCTCTCGCAGCATCTCGGTCATGCCGTCGGTCGAGCCGTCATCGACCACGATCACCTCGTGCTCGGCCACCGGGCGCAGTGCGGCCTCGATTCCGTCAAGCAGGGCGGGAAGGTTCTCGCGCTCGTTGCGGGCGGGAATGACGACCGACACTGAATACATGGATCCGTCCGTAGCCGTCGCGCGCCCTGTGGCCGTTCATGCGGCAGCGTTGCTGCTGCGGGCCAGTTTCCGTTCCCGATACAGCGTGAAGATGCCCGTGGCAATGACGATCCCCGCCCCCGCCATCGTCAGCGGGTCCGGCCAGGTGCCGAACACCAGCCAGCCAAGCGCGATGGCCCAGATGAGCGAGGTATAGCGGAACGGCGCGACAAAGCCGATGTCGCCCACCCGCATCGCCATCACGCCGAACATGTAACCTGCGATCAGGCAGACCGAGGCCGCGCCGACGATGGCCGCATCGGCCAGCGCCATGGGCTGCCATCCCTCGATCGTGCCGCCGACCAGACCCATCGCCATCACCCCCGCGCCCGAGCAGATCGAGACCAGGACCGACGGCACCGCCCGCGACAGGTGTCGCGTCGACAGGTCGCGGACCACCACGCAGGCGACCGAGGCGAGCGCGAGCACCGACCACTGATCGAACCCGCTCGTCCCGGGTCGGACAATCAGCAGCACACCGCCGAAGCCGATCAGGATCGCGACCATGCGCCTCCAGCCGATGCGCTCGCCAAAGACCAGCGCGGCCCCCAGCGTGACGGCCAGCGGCAGGGATTGCAGGATGGCCGAGATGTTGGCCAGCGGCATGTGCAGCAGCGCCGTCAGGAACAGGCCCGTGGCGGCAATCTCGGCCAGCGTCCGCACCGCGATGATCCCGGCATCCCGCCGCGAGAGCCGGTGCCGCAAACCGCCCATCAGCGCACCGAGGACAAGCAGCATCGCCACCGTCAGCCCGCCGCGCAGGGCGATGGCCTGGTAGAGCGGCATCGTTTCGGTGGCGGCCTTCATCCCGCTGTCGTTCAGCGTGAAGGCCGCCATCGCGACCATCATGTAAAGCGCGCCGCGCAGATTGTCCGAGACGTTCAATGGGCTGTGTCCAAGGCGTGGAATGTCGCGGTGGAGACCACAGGGCGGGCAGGCTGTCCAGCGACAAAACGCGGCCGCGAGGGCCGTTCCCCGGGACAGCGCATATGGAAAGGCCCTGCCCCCGGAGGGGGACAGGGCCAAGTCTGCACGCCGTGGCGAAGATTACTCGCCGCGGCTTTCGATCGTGTCCATCAGGTCGGCCTCGGCCATCAGGTCCGCCGCCTCGTCCATCGGGGCGACGAGGGCCGCGGCGATCTCTGCCTCGGACCGACGCGCCTCGATCACGGTCATGTCGCGGTCGGCCGCGATCTTCTTCACCCGCGTCGTGGCGCCACCGGTGCCGGCCGGGATCAGACGGCCGACGATCACGTTCTCCTTCAGGCCGACCAGCTTGTCGCGCTTGCCCTGAACCGCCGCCTCCGTCAGGACGCGGGTGGTTTCCTGGAAGGACGCCGCCGAGATGAAGCTGCGGGTCTGCAGCGACGCCTTGGTGATGCCCAGCAGGATCGGCTCGCCCGAGGCGGGCCGCAGGTTGTGCGACAGCGCCTTCTCGTTGACCTCGTCCAGTTCGGCCTTGTCGACATGCTCGCCCTTCAGCAGCGTGGTCTCCCCGCTGTCGAGGATCTCCCACTTCTGGAGCATCTGGCGGACGATGACCTCGATGTGCTTGTCGTTGATCTTCACGCCCTGCAGGCGATAGACGTCCTGCACTTCGTCGATCATGTAGTTGGCAAGCGCCTCGACGCCCAGGATCCGCAGGATGTCATGCGGGGCCGGGTTGCCGTCCATGATGTAGTCGCCCTTCTGCACGAAGTCGCCTTCCTGCACCGGGATGTGCTTGCCCTTGGGCACCATGTATTCCATGGGCGCAAGGGTGTCGTCGACCGGCTCGATCGTGATGCGGCGCTTGTTCTTGTAGTCCTTGCCGAAGCGCACGTAGCCATCGCTTTCGGCGATGATCGCGTGGTCCTTCGGGCGACGGGCCTCGAACAGTTCCGCCACGCGGGGAAGACCCCCGGTGATGTCCTTGGTCTTGGCACCTTCGCGCGGGATACGCGCCACGACGTCGCCCGGCCGCACCTCCTGCCCGTCCTCGACGGACAGGATCGCGTCCACCGACATCGGGTAGGTGATCGGGTTGCCCGCCTCGTTGCGCACCGGCTCGCCCGTTTCCGGGTTCATGATGATCACCTCGGGCTTCAGGTCGTTGCCCTTGCGGCGCCGACCGCCAGTCCGAGACGATCTTCTGCGTCATGCCGGTGGCCTCGTCGGTCTCTTCGCGCACCGAGATGCCCGAGACGAGATCCACGAAGCGCGCCACACCGCCCTTTTCGGCGATGATCGGCAGGGTGTAGGGGTCCCATTCGAACAGCTTCGCGCCACGCTTGACCGTCTGGCCGTCCTTGACGTGCACCTTCGCGCCGTAGCTGACCTTGTGGGCCGCCCGTTCCTGACCGTTCTCGTCGATGATGGCGATCTGCATGTTCCGGCCCATCACGATCTGCTCGCCATTGGCGTTGGACAGAAGGTTCGGGTTGCGGAACTCGATCTTGCCTTCCTGGCTGGCTTCGAGGAACGACTGCTGGCCGCCCTGCGCGATGCCGCCGATGTGGAAGGTCCGCATCGTCAGCTGCGTGCCGGGTTCGCCGATCGACTGCGCCGCGATGATGCCGACCGCCTCGCCGACGTTCACCATCGTGCCGCGGGCAAGGTCACGCCCGTAGCACATGGCGCAGACGCCTTCCTCGGCCTCGCAGGTCAGCGGGCTGCGGATGCGGGCCGACTGGCGACGCCGGCCTGCGCGATCGCGTCGGCGCGGCGTTCGTCGATCAGCTCGTTGCGGCTGACGATCACCTCGTCCGTGCCCGGGCACAAGGATGTCCTCGGCCGCGACACGGCCCAGCACACGCTCGGCCAGCGACGACACGACCTCGCCGTCGTTCACCGCCGCTTCCGCGGTGATCGCGTTCTCGGTGCCGCAGTCGTTCGACCGCACGATGCAGTCCTGCGCCACGTCGACCAGACGGCGGGTCAGGTAGCCCGAGTTCGCCGTCTTGAGCGCCGTGTCCGCCAGACCCTTGCGCGCGCCGTGGGTGGAGTTGAAGTACTCCAGCACGGTCAGGCCTTCCTTGAAGTTCGAGATGATCGGCGTCTCGATGATCTCGCCCGACGGCTTGGCCATCAGGCCGCGCATCCCGCCCAGCTGCTTCATCTGCGCAGGCGAGCCACGCGCCCCGGAGTGGGACATCATGTAGACCGAGTTCGGCTCTTTCTCGGCGCCCGTCGTCGTCATAGCGGACCGCCGAGATTTCGGCCATCATCTCGCCCGCGACCTTGTCCGAGCATTTCGACCAGGCATCGACGACCTTGTTGTACTTCTCACCCTGGGTGATCAGGCCGTCCATGTACTGCTGCTCGAACTCCTTCACCTGATCGCGGACCTCGTTCACGATGGTCCACTTGGAATCCGGGATCAGCATGTCGTCCTTGCCGAACGAGATGCCCGCCCGGAACGCCTCGCGGAAGCCCAGACCCATGATCTGGTCGCAGAAGATCACCAACTCCTTCTGGCCGCAGTAGCGGTAGACGGTGTCGATGACGTTCTGCACGTCCTTCTTGCGCAGCAGGCGGTTCACCAGCTCGAACGGCGCCTTGGCGTTCAGCGGCAGGAGGTTGCCCAGCCGCAGGCGGCCCGGCGTGGTCTCGTACCGCTTCAGACCTCGTTGCCTTCGTCGTCGATCTGCTTGATCCGCGCGGTGATCTTGGCGTGCAGGTGCACCTCGCCGGCGGCGAGCGCATGCTCGACCTCCTCGATCGAGGCGAAGATCATGCCCTCGCCCTTCATGCCCTTGCGTTCCATGGTCGTGTAGTAAAGACCAAGGACCATGTCCTGCGACGGCACGATGATCGGCGCGCCGTTGGCGGGCGACAGCACGTTGTTGGTCGACATCATCAGCACGCGCGCTTCCAGCTGGGCTTCCAGCGACAGCGGAACGTGCACGGCCATCTGGTCGCCGTCGAAGTCGGCGTTGAAGGCCGAGCAGACGAGCGGGTGCAGCTGGATCGCCTTGCCTTCGATCAGGATCGGCTCGAAGGCCTGGATGCCCAGACGGTGCAGCGTCGGCGCGCGGTTCAGCAGAACCGGGTGCTCGCGGATCACCTCGTCCAGGATATCCCAGACCTCGGGACGCTCCTTCTCGACCAGCTTCTTCGCCTGCTTGACGGTGGAGGACAGCCCCTTCGCCTCAAGCCGCGAGTAGATGAACGGCTTGAACAGCTCGAGCGCCATCTTCTTCGGCAGGCCGCACTGGTGCAGCTTCAGCTCCGGCCCGGTCACGATGACCGAACGGCCCGAGAAGTCCACGCGCTTGCCCAGAAGGTTCTGGCGGAACCGGCCCTGCTTGCCCTTCAGCATGTCCGACAGCGACTTCAGCGGGCGCTTGTTGGTGCCCGTGATGACGCGGCCACGACGGCCGTTGTCGAACAGCGCATCGACCGCTTCTTGCAGCATCCGCTTTTCGTTGCGCACGATGATGTCGGGCGCGCGAAGCTCGATCAGGCGCTTCAGGCGGTTGTTGCGGTTGATGACGCGACGGTAAAGGTCGTTGAGGTCCGACGTGGCAAAGCGGCCGCCGTCCAGCGGGACCAGCGGGCGCAGTTCCGGCGGGATCACCGGCAGCACGGTCAGGATCATCCACTCGGGCCGGTTGCCCGACTCGAGGAAGGATTCGACGATCTTCAGCCGCTTGATGATCTTCTTCGGCTTCAGTTCGCCCGGTCGCTTCCTTCAGCTCCTCGCGCAGCTGGTCGGCAGTCGACTCGAGGTCGATCGCGGCCAGCATCTCGCGGATCGCTTCCGCACCGATGTTCGCGGTGAAGGCGTCGGCGCCGTACTGGTCCTGCGCGTCGAGGAATTCTTCCTCGGTCATCAGCTGGCCATAGGTCAGGTCGGTCAGGCCCGGCTCGATGACGACGTAGTTCTCGAAGTAGAGAATCCGCTCCAGATCGCGCAGCGTCATGTCCAGCATCAGGCCGATGCGGCTGGGCAGCGACTTCAGGAACCAGATGTGCGCGACGGGGGCGGCCAGTTCGATATGGCCCATCCGCTCGCGCCGCACCTTCTGGAGCGTCACTTCCACGCCGCACTTCTCGCAGACGACGCCGCGATACTTCATGCGCTTGTACTTGCCGCAGAGGCACTCGTAGTCCTTGATCGGCCCGAAGATCCGCGCGCAGAACAGCCCGTCACGCTCGGGCTTGAACGTGCGGTAGTTGATGGTTTCCGGCTTCTTGATCTCGCCATAGGACCACGAGAGGATCCGCTCGGGGCTGGCCAGAGAGATCTTGATCTCGTCGAAGGTCTTGACGGCGCAACCGGGTTGAACGGGTTCGTCGAGAGTTCCTGGTTCATCTTCACATCCTTGAAAAGGGGCAGAGGCGGGGGAACGGGCGGCGGCCGGGCCGATTTTTCTACGAAAAGTCAGAAATTTCGTAGAAATTTCGGCCCGTCACATCACTCGTCTTCCTCCGCATCCAGGAGTTCCATGTTGAGGCCCAGGCCGCGGACCTCCTTGACGAGGACGTTGAACGATTCCGGCACGCCGGCCTCGAAGTTGTCCTCGCCCTTGACGATCAACTCGTAGACCTTGGTCCGGCCCGCCACGTCGTCCGACTTCACCGTCAGCATTTCCTGCAGGGTGTAGGCGGCGCCGTAGGCTTCCAGTGCCCAGACCTCCATCTCGCCAAGACGCTGGCCACCGAACTGCGCCTTGCCGCCCAGCGGTTGCTGGGTGACGAGCGAGTAGGGACCCGTCGAGCGCGCGTGCAGCTTGTCGTCCACCAGGTGGTGAAGCTTCAGCATGTACTTCACGCCCACCGTGACCTTGCGGGTGAACTGCTCGCCCGTGCGCCCGTCGAAGACGACCGACTGGCCGCTTTCGTCGAAGCCCGCACGCCGCAGCGCGTCGTTCACGTCCGACTCCTTCGCGCCGTCGAAGACGGGCGTGGCGATCGGAACGCCCTTGGTCACGTTGCCGGCGAGTTCGAGGAAGTCGTCCTCGTCCCGGTCGGCGAAGGCCGCCTCGTAGGTCTCGTCGCCATAGGCCAGCCGCACGGCCTCGCGCACCGGGGTCAGGTCACCCGACCGGCGATACTCTTTCAGAGCCTCGTCGATCTTGATGCCCAGGCCACGCGCGGCCCAGCCCATGTGGGTTTCCAGGATCTGCCCGACGTTCATGCGCGACGGCACGCCCAGCGGGTTCAGCACCAGGTCGACCGCCGTGCCATCGGCCAGGAACGGCATGTCCTCGATCGGCACGACCTTGGAGATGACGCCCTTGTTGCCGTGACGCCCGGCCATCTTGTCGCCCGGCTGAAGCTTGCGCTTCACGGCGACGAAGACCTTGACCATCTTCATCACGCCCGGAGGCAGGTCGTCGCCGCGACGGACCTTCTCGACCTTGTCCTCGAACCGGTGCTCGAGCGCGCGCTTCTGCGCCTCGTACTGGTCGTGCAGGGCCTCGACATCCTTCGCATCGGCTTCCTCGCCAAGCGCCAGCTGCCACCACTGGCCGCGCGACAGCGTGCCCAGCAGTTCGTCGTCGATGGTCGAGCCCGGCGCGGATGCCCTTCGGCCCCTTCACCGCGACCTTGCCCATGATCAGCGTCTTGAGGCGCGCGTAGATGTTGCGCTCGAGGATCGCGAGTTCGTCGTCCCGGTCACGGGCCAGACGCTCCACTTCCTCGCGCTCGATCTGCAACGCGCGCTCGTCCTTGTCGACGCCGTGGCGGTTGAAGACGCGCACCTCGACGATCGTGCCATAGGCCCCCGGCGGCAGGCGCAGCGAGGTGTCGCGCACGTCCGATGCCTTTTCGCCGAAGATGGCGCGAAGCAGCTTTTCTTCCGGCGTCATCGGGCTTTCGCCCTTGGGCGTGATCTTGCCCACCAGGATGTCGCCCGGCTGCACTTCGGCCCCGATATAGACGATGCCCGCCTCGTCGAGGTTGCGCAGCGCCTCCTCGCCGACGTTCGGGATGTCGCGGGTGATCTCTTCCGGCCCCAGCTTCGTGTCGCGCGCCGCGACTTCGTATTCCTCGATGTGGATCGAGGTGAACACGTCGTCACGCAGGATGCGCTCGGAAATCAGGATCGAGTCCTCGTAGTTGTAGCCGTTCCACGGCATGAACGCGACGACGACGTTCCGGCCCAGGGCCAGTTCGCCCATGTCGGTGCAGGGACCGTCGGCCACCACCTCGCCGCGCGTCACCACGTCGCCCACCTTCACCAGCGGGCGCTGGTTGATGCAGGACGACTGGTTGGAGCGCTTGAACTTGCGCAGACGGTAGATGTCGACGCCCGGCTCGCCGGGTTCCAGCATCTCGGTCGCGCGCACGACGATACGGGTCGCATCGACCTGGTCGATGACACCCGCGCGGCGAGCCATGATGGCCGCACCGCTGTCACGCGCCACGACCGCCTCGATCCCGGTGCCCACGAAAGGCGCGTCGGATTGCAGAAGCGGCACCGCCTGGCGCTGCATGTTCGACCCCATCAGCGCGCGGTTCGCGTCGTCATTCTCGAGGAACGGGATCAGCGAGGCCGCGACCGAGACGAGCTGCTTCGGCGACACGTCGATCAGGTCGATCGCCTCGGCCGGGTTCAGCATGAACTCGCCGCCCTTGCGCGACGAGATCAGGTCATCGGTGAAATGCCCCTCGGCATCCTGCGCCGCATTGGCCTGCGCCACGGTGTGGCGCATCTCCTCGGTCGCCGACATGTAGACCACCTCGTCGGTGACCTTGTTGTCGATGACCTTGCGATAGGGCGTCTCGATGAAGCCGTACTTGTTCACCCGGGCATAGGTCGCCAGCGAGTTGATGAGGCCGATGTTCTGGCCTTCGGGCGTCTCGATCGGGCACATCCGGCCGTAATGCGTCGGGTGCACGTCGCGCACCTCGAAGCCCGCCCGCTCGCGCGTCAGACCGCCCGGCCCGAGCGCCGAGAGACGGCGCTTGTGCGTCACTTCCGACAGCGGGTTGGTCTGGTCCATGAACTGCGACAGCTGCGCTGGAGCCGAAGAATTCGCGCACCGCCGCCGCCGCCGGTTTGGCGTTGATCAGGTCCTGCGGCATGATCGTGTCGATCTCGACCGACGACATGCGCTCCTTGATCGCCCGCTCCATCCGCAGCAGGCCGACGCGGTACTGGTTCTCCATCAGCTCGCCGACCGAGCGCACCCGGCGGTTGCCGAGGTGGTCGATGTCGTCGATCTCGCCCTTGCCGTCGCGCAGTTCGGTCAGCGCCTTGATGCAGGCGATGATGTCGTCGCGGTCCAGCGTGCGCTGGGTGTCCGGCTTGCCGAGGTCGAGGCGCATGTTCATCTTCACGCGGCCCACGGCGGACAGGTCGTAGCGCTCGCTGTCGAAGAACAGCGTGTCGAACAGCTGGCTTGCGGCTTCGACGGTCGGCGGCTCGCCCGGACGCATGACGCGGTAGATGTCCATGAGCGCGGTGTCGCGGCCCATGTTCTTGTCCACCGCCATGGTGTTGCGGATGTAGGGGCCGACGTTGACGTTGTCGATGTCGAGCACCGGGATGTCGGTGATGCCCTGGTCGAGCAGCAGCTTGAGCGTGCCGCCCTTCACGCCGCCATCGCGGTCGTATTCCATCGTCAGCTCGTCACCGGCCTCGACCCAGATCTCGCCGGTTTCCTCGTTGATGATGTCCTTGGCGACATAGCGGCCCGACGATCTGGTCGAACGGCACCAGAAGCTCGGTCACCTTGCCCGACTTGATCAGCTCGTTCGCCATGCGGGGCGTCATCTTGTCGCCCGCCTTGCAGATCACCTCGCCGGTGGCCGCATCGACGATGTCATAGGACGGGCGCGTGCCGCGCAGACGCTCGGGGAAGAACTTGGTGACCCAGCCCTTGTTCTTCACATGCTTGTACATGACCGTGTCGTAATAGGCCGACATGATCCCTTCCTGGTCCATGCCGAGGGCATAGAGCAGCGTCGTCACCGGCAGTTTCCGGCGACGGTCGATCCGTGCGAACACGATGTCCTTGGCGTCGAACTCGAAGTCGAGCCACGACCCGCGATAGGGAATGATCCGGCAGGCGAACAGCAGCTTGCCCGAGGAATGGGTCTTGCCCTTGTCATGGTCGAAGAACACGCCGGGCGAGCGGTGCATCTGGCTGACGATCACCCGCTCGGTCCCGTTCACGATGAACGTGCCGTTCGACGTCATCAGGGGCATGTCGCCCATGTAGACGTCCTGTTCCTTGATGTCCTTGACCGAGCGCGCGCCGGTGTCCTCGTCGGTATCGAACACGATCAGCCGCAGCGTCACCTTCAGCGGCGCGGCATAGGTCATGTCGCGGCTCTGGCATTCGTCGACGTCGTATTTCGGCTTCTCGAGCTCGTACTTCACGAACTCCAGAACGGCATTCTCGTTGAAATCCTTGATCGGAAAGACCGACTGGAACACGCCCTGGATGCCCTCGCCATCGGCGGGCTTCGGGCCGTCGCCCGACTTCAGGAACAGGTCGTAGGAGGATTTCTGAACCTCGATGAGGTTCGGCATCTCCAGCACTTCACGGATTTTGCCGAAGTAGCGGCGGATGCGCTTCTGGCCGACATAGCGATTGAGCCATGCTCGTCGTCACCTTTCGTCTCTCGCGGAGGCCTGCCGTCGGGGTCACGGGCAGGCGCCGCTTGCGAAACAGGGAGGGGGCAGGTTCCATTCACGCGGCCCGTCCCACCGGACCGCTCCCGAACCTTGCACCGCGTCCTGGAAGAGGCTCCGCTTCGGGGAGCCCCTGCCAAGACGTGGCCTAAAGACGCAGAAAGCCGGGCCCGAACTGCGTCGGGCCCAGCCATGGTCATGGGTCAGGATGCGTTGCGCATCCCGCCCGATTACTTCAGCTCGACCTTGGCACCAGCCTCTTCGAGCTTTTTCTTGATGGTTTCGGCGTCGGCTTTCGTCGCGCCTTCCTTCACCTTGCCGCCGGCTTCGACCAGGTCCTTGGCTTCTTTCAGGCCAAGACCGGTGATCGCGCGGACTTCCTTGATCACGTTGATCTTGTTCGGGCCGGCTTCGGTCAGCACGACGTCGAACTCGGTCTTTTCTTCCTCGGCGGCAGCCGGGGCAGCGCCACCGGCAGCCGGACCGGCAACCATGACGGCGCCACCGGCGGCCGGCTCGATGCCGTACTTGTCCTTGAGGATGGTTTTCAGTTCCTGCGCCTGAAGAAGGGTCAGACCGACGATTTCTTCGGCAAGTTTGTTCAGATCAGCCATTGTACGTTCCGTTCCTATCAAGATGGGGTCCAACGTCGGGGGATCAACCCCACGAAGGCATCAGGTTTCTCAGGCGGCTTGCCGCTCCTCGATGGTGGTGAGGATGCTGGCGATGTTCGACGCAGGCGCACCAATCGCACCGGCAAGGCTCGACGCCGGGGAGCCGATCATCGACACGATCTGAGCGATCAGCTCTTCACGCGACGGCATCGACGCCACGGCCTTCACACCGGCCGGGTCAAGGGCCGCATTGCCCATCGCGCCACCAAGGATCACGAACTTCTCGTTCTTCTTGGCATAGGCGTCCGTGACCTTCGCGGCTGCGACAGGGTCATCGGAATAGGCGAACACGGTCATCCCCTTGAGCAGATCACCCATGCTTGCGCCGGGCTTTCCTTCAAGGGCGATCTTGGCGAGCTTGTTCTTGGCAACGCGCACGGACCCACCCACGGCACGCATCTCCGCGCGCAGGTCCTGCATCTGAGCAACCGTCATGCCTTCGTAGTGGGCAACCACCACGACGCCAGAGCTTTCGAAGATCTGGCCGAGTTCATCGACCACTTTCTCTTTCTGGGCTCTATCCACAGTTTCTCTCCAAGTGTGGGGGTTTCCCCCCGGCTCATGTTTGCCCCCATCGCTGGGGGCGTCGGGTCCGCATGAGGTCCCGAGGCCAAGATCCACCCGAGGAAAACCCCGGAAATCCGTCTCGTTCACCCATCTCAGGCAGGAGATTAAGAGGTTTGCGCCTCACCCACCGTCTCGGACAGAACGGGGCTTTCGCCCCTGCTTCCCGGCCTTGTGGACCGGGACATCTTCAGGATGCACGGTGGGTTGACACCCACCCTACACCAAAAGCCGTAGGGTGGGTGTCAACCCACCATCCGGATCAGTTCCCCGTGGCCGAGGTCAGGTCGACCGACACGCCCGGACCCATCGTGGACGAGAGCGACACCTTCTTCAGGTAGGCGCCCTTCGCCCCGGCGGGCTTGGCACGGCTGACGGCATCGACGAAGGCGCGCACGTTCTCGGCCAGCTTGTCGTCCTCGAACGAGACCTTGCCGACCCCGGCATGGATCACGCCGGCCTTCTCGACCTTGAACTGGACCTCGCCGCCCTTCGCCGCCTCGACGGCCGCCTTCACGTCCATCGTCACGGTGCCGACCTTGGGGTTCGGCATCAGGTTGCGCGGGCCGAGGATCTTGCCCAGGCGGCCGACCAGCGGCATCATGTCCGGCGTCGCGATGCAACGGTCGAACTCGATCTTGCCCTGCTGGATGGTCTCCATCAGGTCCTCGGCACCGACGATATCGGCACCGGCGGCCTTGGCCTCGTCGGCCTTGGCGCCACGGGCGAACACGGCCACGCGCACGGTCTTGCCCGTGCCGTTCGGCAGCGTGACCACGCCGCGGACCATCTGGTCGGCATGGCGCGGGTCGACGCCCAGGTTCATCGCGATCTCCAGCGTCTCGTCGAACTTCGCCGAGGCGGCGGTCTTGATCAGCTTCACGGCGTCTTCGACGGTGAGGTTGGTCTTGTCTGCGAAGGCCTCACGCGCGGCGCGGGTGCGTTTTCCAAGCTTTGCCATGACTTACCCCTTGACCTCGATACCGCAGGACTTGGCCGAGCCAAGGATGATCTGCATCGCCGCTTCGACGGAATTGGCGTTCAGGTCCTTCATCTTCGCTTCGGCGATCTGACGGATCTGCGCGACAGTCACGGACCCGGCCACATCGCGGCCCGGACGGGACGAGCCCTTTGGACGGTTGCGCTTGCCGACCGGCTTCAGGCCGGCGGCCTTCTTGAGGTAGAAGGACGCAGGCGCGGTCTTCAGCTCCAGGCTGAACGACTTGTCCTGGTAGTAGGTGATGATCACCGGAGTGGGCGAGCCCGGCTCCAGGTCGGCGGACTTCGCGTTGAATTCCTTCACGAAGGCCATGATGTTCAGTCCGCGCTGACCCAGGGCGGGGCCGACGGGCGGGGACGGGTTGGCTTGCCCCGCCTTCACTTGCAGCTTCAGCTGCCCGATGATCTTCTTGGCCATCTGGCCTCTCCTCTTCTCACCGTTGCTCTGCCGGGGCAGAGGCCCCGGTCTGCGCCGGGGCGGTTTAGTGGTTCGGTCCGTCACCCCGGGCTCATGAGACCCGGCGCGCTCGCCTCCCACGCGATGCACGTCAGCTGTCCTTCGACACCTGCGTGAATTCCAGTTCGACCGGGGTCGCCCGGCCGAAGATCGAGACAGACACCTTCAGGCGGCTGTGCGGCTCGTCCACTTCCTCGACCATCCCGTCGAAGCCCTCGAACGGGCCGTCGGTGACCTTCACCTTCTCGCCGATGTCGAAGCGGATCAGGTTGCGCGGCGCAACCTCGCCTTCTTCGACACGGTTCAGGATCGCGTTCACCTCGGCGTCGCGCATCGGCATCGGCTTGCCCTGCGGCCCGAGGAAGCCGGTGACGCGGTTGATCGACGAGATCAGGTGATAGCCGCGGTTCGACATTTCCATGCGCACGAGGACATAGCCCGGCATGAAGCGCCGCTCGGACGTGACCTTCTTGCCGCGGCGCACCTCGATGACCTCTTCGGTCGGCACCAGCACCTCGTCGATCTCGTCCTCGAGACCGGCCTCGGCTACGGCTGTCTTGATCTGCTCGGCGATCTTCTTCTCGAAATTCGAGAGAACGCTCACCGAATACCACCGCTTGGCCATGCCTCAGTCACCTCTGTCACCCGAGGGGGATACCCCCCGAAGCTCTTTTATTTTCAAGCGGTTGGACCGCCATGCCCGGAACAAAAAACAGCGCGCAACCCGAATCGATGCGCGCCGTCTTCCTTGGATGTCGCCCGCATTACTCGCGCGACCGGTCGATTTCAAGGGAAAACGGCGTGTCTCAGGACTGGCCGAACATGGTCAGCACATAGGTCAGGCCGGTGCGGATCACGAGGTCCACCAGAAAGAAGAAGGCCGAGGTCAGCGCGGCCATGATGAAGACCATCACCGTGGTCAGCACCACCTCGCGCCGCGTCGGCCAGACCACCTTGCCCACTTCGGCGCGGACCTGCTGGATGAACTGGAAAGGGTTCGCCTTGGTGGCCATCGGATCGGTCCTGCTGCATCGGTTTCGGGGCAGATACGCGCTTGGAGCGGGGAATTCAAGCGAGATGGGGTATCAAAGGTCCCCGGCCATGGCGCTACGCCGTGCGCCGCACGGCAGAAGGGCTGCGCTGGCGGCGGAAAAGCTTCCCGAGCGCCAGGGCGATCAGCGCCGCACCCGCGCCCGAGATCAGCGCGACCAGCAGGTTCCACGAGCCGGAGTGATCGGCCAGGAAACTGTCCCGGCCCTTGAGGAACGGCATGACGAAGACGAAATTGTCGGCCGGCTCCAGCCCAAGCTGACGCAGCGCGGCTATCGCCGGCTGGGCGAGCGGCGGCGCGGGTTCGGCGCACGCCATTCAGCGCGACAAGGCGCGCACCGCCCTTGGCCTGCCTCGCCCGTCTCCCGATCAGGTCGAGGAAATCGCCGACCTGCGCCTCGGTCAGCAGCACCGCGCCGCGCACCAGGGTCGAGGCACTGCGGTCGGTCACATCCTGCAAAGGATAGAGCCGGCGCGACTGGGTGGTTTGCAGACCATCCGCGCCGTGCAACCGCTGGGTAACGCCGATCATCGCCGCCGGATCGATGCGGACGGCCAGATGCACCTCGCCCGCCGGATGGATGTCCCGTGCCGGGTCGAAGGCCGCCAGCGCCACCGCCTCGGGTCGACCCGCAGCCCGGGCGGCGGCACGCTCGGCGTCGATCTGGCGCCCCGTGACGGCAAGCTGGAGCGAGATGGCCAGCAGCGCCAGGCCGAAGACGGCGGTGATCTGCCACGACAAGCCCCGCAGAGACGACATTCCGATCACGCTCCCGTTCCGCATCTGCCGCCCACCCGACGATCGCAATGCACGTCAAGCACGGCCCTGTCGGGACGAAACCGAGGCAAACTCGGAAGGATTTCAGGGAAAAAGGCTGGCAGGAGTTGGGGGACTCGAACCCACGACCCTCGGTTTTGGAGACCGATGCTCTACCAACTGAGCTAAACTCCTAGGCCTGCGGGGGACGTACGGTACGCGGGCGGCGAAATCAAGGGGGGATTCCAGCAGCCCCGTCGCCGTGCATCAGCTGTTCGAGCGCCGTCGGATCCCTGCCAAGCAGGGCGGGCAAATGCGCCTCGATCCGCTCCAGCGGCCAGTCCCACCAGGCGATGCGGTTCAGCGCCGCAACGGTGTCGGGCGGGAACCGCATCCGGATCACGCGCGCCGGATTGCCCGCGACGATCGCATAGTCGTCGATCCGGCCCGAGACAACGGCCCCCGCCCCGACGATCACGCCGTTGCCAAGCACCGCACCGGGAAGGATCAGCGCGCCGTGGCCGATCCAGACATCGTGACCGATCACCGTATCGGGAAGCCCCGCGAAGCTTTGGCGATACTCTTCCATGCCGTCGGGGTGGAAGACCGGGAAGGGATAGGTCGATATCCCGTCCATCGCGTGGTTCGCGCTGGACGTGATGAAGCGGACCCCATGGGCGATCTGGCAGAACCGCCCGATCCGGAGCCGTTCCGGCGCGCCCGGATACAGATATGGCGCAAGCCGCGCCGCCCAGTCCTGCGGCGGGTCGAAGTCGTTGGCATAGGTGAAATCGCCGATCTCGATGTTCGGGTGCGAGATCACGCGGTTCAGGTGAACCATGTTCGGATAGGCGGTGCCGTCCGGCAATGTCAGGGGATGCCGCAGCGCGGGGTCGAGGAAGGATGTGGGCATGATGCTTTCCGTCTGAGGTGTTTCGGGAACAGGTCAGAACCGGCGCAGCACCATGTCATCCTCCATTGCGGTTGGCTCAGCATACCGCATGGGCCCGCAGCGGTCAAAACCCCCGACGCCGGCAGGCCAGGCCGGGTCTGACGGAACATTCCCGACGGCCCGCCAGTTTCGCACGACACATCCGGAGGCCAAGCATGTCGGTCTGGAAACGCTATGGCTATGCGTGGATCACGCTGGTCCTGTTCGTGGGCTCGCTGGCCGGTCACTGGACCTTTGGCTGGTATGCCTATGTCGACACCCAGGCCGAACACAACGCGCCGGTCGAGATGGCGGGCTACCTTGTGGAAATGGGCCGCGACACGCTGGAGAACTGGCAGTCGGAATTCCTTCAGTTGCTGTGGCAGGTCGGCGGTCTGGCTTTCCTTCTGTTCATCGGCTCGCCCCAGTCGAAGGAAGAGGGCGACCGGATGGAGGAGAAGATCGACCTGCTGATCCGGAGGCTCGAGCCGGACCAGGGCGAGCGGCTGATCGCCGAGCTCGACCGGAGGTTTCCGGGGCGCGACTCGGGGCCGAAGATGTAAGGGCCGCCCCCAGGAAGGGCGGCGTTCGCACGAGGCGCAAAGAGAAAGGCGCGCCGGTTTCCCGGCGCGCCCTGCAAACCGGTCTGTCGGACCGATTACTCGATGATCTTCGAGACGGCCTGCGGCGCCCTGAGTTTCCAAAATCATCATTCGATGATCTTCGAGACGACGCCTGCGCCAACGGTGCGGCCGCCTTCGCGGATGGCGAAGCGGAGCTTCTCTTCCATCGCGATCGGGGCGATCAGCTCGACGTTGAACTTCAGGTTGTCGCCCGGCATCACCATCTCGGTGCCCTCAGGCAGCTGCACCGTCCCGGTCACGTCCGTCGTGCGGAAGTAGAACTGCGGGCGGTAGTTCGCGAAGAACGGCGTGTGGCGGCCACCCTCTTCCTTGGTCAGGATGTAGGCCTCGGCCTCGAACTTCGTGTGCGGCTTCACCGACGACGGGCTTGCACAGCACCTGCCCGCGCTCGATCCCCTCGCGGTCGACGCCGCGCAGCAGAAGGCCCACGTTGTCGCCCGCCTCGCCCTGGTCCAGAAGCTTGCGGAACATCTCGACGCCCGTGCAGACCGTCTTCTTCGATCGGACGGATGCCGACGATCTCGATCTCGTCGCCGACCTTCACCACGCCGCGCTCGATCCGCCCCGTGGCCACCGTGCCGCGACCCGAGATCGAGAACACGTCCTCGACCGGCATCAGGAAGGGCTGGTCCACCGCGCGCTGCCGGCGTCGGGATGTACTTGTCCACCGCCGCGATCAGCTCGCGGATCGAGTTCTCGCCGATCTCCGGGTTGCGTCCCGTTCATCGCGTGCAGCGCCGAGCCCTTGATGATCGGAATGTCGTCGCCGGGGTAGTCGTAGGACGACAGCAGCTCGCGGATCTCCATCTCGACGAGCTCCAGCAGCTCCTCGTCATCCACCTGGTCGACCTTGTTCATGTAGACGACCATGTAGGGGATGCCCACCTGGCGGCCGAGCAGGATGTGCTCGCGCGTCTGCGGCATCGGGCCGTCGGCGGCCGACACCACCAGGATCGCGCCGTCCATCTGCGCCGCACCCGTGATCATGTTCTTCACGTAGTCGGCGTGGCCGGGGCAGTCGACGTGGGCGTAGTGCCGCGCGTCGGACTCGTACTCCACATGCGCCGTCGAGATCGTGATCCCGCGCGCCCGCTCTTCCGGCGCGCCGTCGATCTGGTCATAGGCGCGGAACTCGCCGAAATACTTCGTGATCGCCGCCGTCAGCGTCGTCTTGCCGTGGTCAACGTGACCAATCGTCCCGATGTTCACGTGCGGTTTCGTCCGTTCAAACTTTGCCTTTGCCATAGGGCACGCCTCGCGGTTCGGGGGCCCCGGAGCGGGCCCTGTTCAATACCGCGCGGCACTTATCCATTGGCCGGGCGGAAATCAAGCGCCCACGCACGGCACGGGGCTGCTCAGTTCGCGGGCGCGACGCGGACGCGGCAGGGGGCGGACCGGAACGCCGGCACCCGGCACGGTCCGCAACCGCCGGGGGCGGCCAGCGGTGCCTGCTCGACCACGACCGTGTCCAGCACGGCGCCGTCGCACCGCCACGGGCGCGGCGGCCGCAGGCGGCGGGCGTCTTGGGCTTGGCCGACATCGAGGTGGGCGGCGGCTCGTCCGGCATTGGCGTTCGGGTTCGCCCCCGGAATCGCGCCCTCGGCCGCGAACCACTGCGGGTTGTCCATGAACCAGCCCTCGATCGTCTGCGCCACGTTGTAGGCCAGCGCGTCGAGCTGTTCTTCCTTGGTCTTGGTGAAGCCGGAGCCGAGGACGGTATCGCCCGAGAGGTTCTCGAACACGGTGAACTGCTTCGGCTCGGGGTTCAGCCGGGTCGAACTCGCATCGTCCCAGATGTTGGCGGTGACGACCACCACGGATTTCGGCGCGGCGACGACCGGAATGCCCGGCGGGGCCAGCGCATAGCCGTCGACATTGATGCCGATGTTGTAGAAGCGGTCGCCGTCATAGCGCCCGAAACGGTCCTGCACCGCCTTCTTCAGCCCCGCCTCCCACTCCTCGACCGTCGCATCGCGCGAGATCGGCACCTTCTGCATGTTGTCCGCGACGACGATGTTCAGCCCCAGCTTGAACGGCCCCAGGTCCACGGGCGGTTCGTCGAGGTCCTGACGGCCGCAGGCCACCAGTGCGAACCCCGCCGCAAGGAGGCCGAGGTTTCGCGCAATCGAGGCAAAGTTCATCATCAGGACCTTTTCAAACCGCCCCCGAGATAGCTTGTGCCGACCTGCCGCGCAACGGGTAGGGCACCCGCCCGGCGGAAAGCCCCATCTTTCCCTTATGACGACAGGACGATTCTGCCCTAGCCTGCCTTGGGCGGGTTCTGCCCCGCCGGGTTTGCACGGGAGAATTCTGGCATGAGCTTGATGAAGACATTGGCAAAAGTCGCGATCGGCGTAGCCATCGCCAAGGGCGTTGGCGCGGTCGTGCAGGGGGCGAAAGGCGGCGGCGTCGCGGGTCGCGGCACGCACCTACGGGGGCGGCGCGTCCTCGGGGCGGCGCCCAGACGGCGGGCGCGGCGCCGGGCGGGCTGGAGGATCTGATGGGGCAGGTTCTCGGCGGTCGGGCCAAGCCCGCCGGGCAATCGGCACCCCCGGCGGGCGGTGGCGCGGCGGGTGGACCTGACGCGTTTGGCGGTCTCGGCGGGTTGCTGGAGCAACTGGCCGGGGGCGGTGCGCCCGGGCGGCAGCCGCAAGGCGGGCGCGGGTGGCGGGCTGGACGACCTCTTGGGCCAGTTGGCCGGAGCGGGTGGGCTGGGCGGCCTGCTGGGCGGGCTGGCCGGAGCGGCCACCGGCGCATCCCCGACGCAGGCACCCCGCCAGGCGAATGGCGCGGCCGAAGCCCAGCTTTGGCGAGTTGCTGGATCAGTCCCTGCAGAACTACGGCGAGCCGGACGTGCCCCCCGCGCCCGAGCAGGAGGCCGCCGCCGCCCTGATGCTGCGCGCCATGATCCAGGCGGCCAAGGCCGACGGCAAGGTGGACGAGGGCGAGCGCAAGAAACTGCTCGACAACCTGCATGACGCGACCGAGACCGAGATGAATTTCGTCAAGGCCGAACTGGCCGCGCCGGTCAGCATCGACGGGCTGGTCAGCCAGGTGCCGAAGGGGCTGGAACAACAGGTCTATACTATGTCGGTCATGGCCATCCAGCTCGACAACCAGACCGAGGCGCAATACCTGCACCAACTTGCGCAGGGGCTGGGCCTGTCACCGCAGCAGGTGAACGCGATCCACGGTCATCTCGGGATGCCCGGCCTCTATTCCTGAGGCCGGTCCCTTTCCGCGCGCTACCGGAAACGGTTGTCGCGCGGGAAGCCGTGGGGCGGGGCCTTGCCCATCGTGGCGCGCTTGCCGACCCACTCGGCAATCCCCGTCTCTCGGCGGATCTGGCCATTGGTCATCGTCCAGCTCAGACCATCGGCCAGCCTGAACGTCGTGATGTCGGATAGCCCGCCATCCAGTTCCAGCACCCCCTGCTTGCCCCTGGCGGTAAGGTATTTCTGGATGCGCACGCCCTTGCCGCGCGCCATTTCCGGCAGGTCGGCCAAGCGGGAAGACCAGCAGCTTGCGGTTCTTCGAGATCACCGCGACATGGTCGCCCTGCACCACGCGGGCGGCCACCAGCGTGTCGCTGCCCGACAGGTTCATCACCGCCTTGCCCGCGCGGGTCTGCGCCAGCACTTCCTCGGACGCCACGACGAAGCCATCCCCGGCCGACGAGGCGAGCAGCAGCTTCTCGCCCGGCCGCCAGATCATCAGCTCGGCGATCCCGGCCTCGTTCGGCAGGTCGACCATCAGGCGCACCGGCTCGCCCATGCCGCGCCCGCCGGGCAGGTTCGCGCCCATCAGCGTGTAGAAGCGCCCGTTGGAGCCGACCAGGCTGATCCGGTCGGTCGTCTCGGCGTGGAAGACGAAGCGGCCCTCGTCGCCGTCCTTGAACTTCACCTCGGCGTCCAGCGGCTGATGGCCCTTCATCGCCCGGATCCAGCCCATCTTCGAGCAGATGACGGTGATCGGCTCGCGCTCGATCATCGCCTCGATCGGGCACGTCCTCGACCTCGCCCGCCTCGGCGAACAGGGTGCGGCGCGCGCCGAGCGCGGTGTCCTTGCCGAACTGCACCTGCACCGCCTTCAGCTCGTCGCCGATGCGCTGTCCATTGCAGGCGGGTCGACGCCCAGCAGGTCGTCCAGCGCCGCGCGCTCCTTCATCAGCGCGTCGTGCTCGCGGCGCAGCTCCATCTCTTCCAGCCGGCGCAAGCGACGCAGGCGCATGTTCAGGATGGCTTCGGCCTGCGCCTCGGTCAGCTCGCCCTCGCCGCTTGGCCGCGGGCGGCGACGTAGTCCTTCTCCGACGTCGCGCGCATGTGCGGCTTGCCCCAGTTTTCGGCCATCAGCGCGCGCTTGGGGTCCTCGTCATAGCGGATGATGTCGATCACGCGGTCGAGGTTCAGGAAGGCGATGATGAAGCCTTCCAGCATCTCCAGCCGCGCGTCGATCTTTTCCAGCCGGTGCTGGCTGCGCCGGCTGCAGCACGTCGCGGCGGTGGTCGAGGAAGGCGCGCAGCACCTCCTTCAGCGAGCAGACCTTGGGCACCTTGCCGTCGATCAGCACGTTCATGTTCAGCGAGAAGCGCACCTCGAGGTCGGAGTTGCGGAACAGCATGCCCATCAGCATGTCGGGCTCCACCGTGCGGGCGCGGGGTTCCAGCACGATGCGCACGTCCTCGGCGGATTCGTCGCGCACATCGGCCAGGGCGGGCACCTTCTTGGTCTGGATCAGCTCGGCCAGCCGCTCGATCAGCTTCGATTTCTGCACCTGATAGGGAATCTCGGTGACAACGATCTGCCACGTGCCGCGGCCCAGATCCTCGACCGCCCACTTCGCGCGCAGCCGGAAGCCGCCGCGCCCGGTCCTGTAGGCCTCGAGGATCGAGGCGCGCGGTTCCACGATGACGCCGCCCGTCGGGAAATCGGGGCCGGGGACCAGCGCGACGAGCGCCTCGTCGGCAGGCTCGGGCTCGCGCAGCAGCATCTGGCAGGCGTCGATCAGTTCGTGCAGGTTATGCGGCGGGATGTTGGTGGCCATGCCCACCGCGATCCCCGAGGACCCATTGGCCAGCAGGTTCGGGAAGGCCGCGGGCATCACCACCGGCTCTTCCAGCGTGCCGTCGTAGTTCGGGCGGAAGTCGACGGCGTTCTCGGCCAGCCCTTCCATCAGCGCCTCGGCGGCCGCGGTCAGGCGGGCCTCGGTGTAGCGGCTGGCCGCCGGGTTGTCGCCGTCGATGTTGCCGAAGTTGCCCTGCCCGTCGACCAGCGGGTAGCGCAGGTTGAAGTCCTGCGCGAGCCGCGCCATCGCGTCGTAGATCGCGGCGTCGCCGTGCGGGTGGTAGTTCCCCATCACGTCGCCCGCAGATCTTGGCCGACTTGCGGAACCCGCCGTTCGACGCCAGCCGCAGTTCGCGCATCGCGAAGAGGATGCGGCGGTGGACCGGCTTCAGCCCGTCGCGCGCATCGGGCAGCGCGCGGTGCATGATGGTGGACAGCGCATAGGTCAGGTAGCGCTCGCCGATGGCACGGCGCAGCGGCTCGGAAACCAGGACAGGCTCTATCTTGGGGTCGTCGGGGGATTTCGCCATGGGATCGTGTAGCTTCATCCGCGTCGCCGGTCCAGACGGTTCCGCTGCCCAAGGAATGTTCAGTTTTTGCCTGCGGACTCGGCGATCGCATGGTAACAATCGGCCAAGTTCGTGGAATCGGGTCTGCCATGTTCAAGATGCTGGTCTTCCTCTGCGCTGGTCTTTTCGCCACGCTTTACGTGCTGGGTCGCGACGGCGGCCCGGTGCGCGACGGGCTGGCCGGTAAGGTGCCGCCGTTGATGGCCGAGACCGAGCGGGCACCTGTCCCGGCGACCCGCCTTGTCGAGGTCGAAGCCCCGCAGCCCAAGGCCGCGCAGCGCACCGCGCGCGTGACACCGGTGGTCCAGCCCGCCCCGCCGCCCGCGCCCATCGTGCGCGAGGCGCCGTCGGCACCCGCCCTGCTGGACGCAGCCTTTCCTGCCGAGGAAGGGGACGGGACCGGGCTGACGCTGGCGCTGCCGCTCGTCGACCCTGACACGACCGCACCCGAACCGCAGCCGGTGGAGGACGCAGCGATTCCCGTCGGACCCGGTCGTCATGTATGTCTCGGGCAGTTCGGTGAACGTGCGCAGCGGACCCTCGGCCGAGACCGAGGCGCTGACCCGGCTGTCGCGCGGCGAGGCGGTTCTGGCGATGCCCTCGGACACTCCCGGCTGGTCGATGATCCGGATCGAGGGCGATGGCGTGGAAGGCTACATCGCCTCGCGCTTCCTGACCGAAAGCGCCACGCAAGGCGACGACTTCTGACGCATTGCCGCCTTCGCCCGCGCCGCCTAGGGTGCGCCCGACGACATCGGGGGCAGGCGCATGGCGGAACGATCGATCCTCATCACCGGCTGCTCCTCGGGCATCGGTCTTGATGCGGCACGCGGCCTGAAGGCGCGCGGCTGGCGCGTCTTCGCGACCTGCCGGCAGGAGGCGGACTGCGACCGACTGCGGGCCGAAGGGCTGGAAAGCTTCGCGCTCGACTACGCCGACGAGGCCAGCATCGCCGCCGCGTTGGCCGAGGCGCTGTCGCGCACGGGCGGCACGCTCGACGCGTGTTCAACAACGGGGCCTTCGCCTGCCCCGGCGCGGTCGAGGATCTGCCGACGGGCGCCTTGCGCGCGATCTTCGAGGTCAACCTCTTCGGCTATCACGAGCTGACGCGCCGGGTGATCCCGGTGATGCGGGCGCAAGGGCACGGGCGGATCGTCAACTGCTCGTCGGTCCTCGGCCTGGTCGGCGCGCCGTGGCGCGGGGCCTATGTCGCCACCAAGTTCGCGATGGAGGGGCTGACCGACGTGCTGCGGATCGAGATGCGGGGCACCGGCATCCACGTCGATCCTGATCGAGCCCGGCCCCGTCACCTCGCGCATCCGGCAGAACGCGATCGCGCATTTCGAGCGCTGGATCGACTGGCGCGCCTCGCCCCGCCGCGCGCAATACGAGGCGACGCTGCTGAAGCGGCTGTACGAGAGCAAGGGGCCGGACCGGTTCGAGCTGCCGCCCTCGGCCGTCACCGCCAAGCTGATCCGCGCGCTGGAAGACCCGCGCCCCGCCGCCGCGCTACTTTGTCACCACGCCCACCTATCTGATGAGCGCCGCCCGGCGTATCCTGCCCACGCGGGCGCTGGACTGGCTGCTGGCGAAGGGCTGACGATTTCCCTTCGCCTTTGCCCGCGGCCGCCGCTAGATCAGCCCGCACACAGGGGGACAGACCATGGCAAACGATCCGCTTTTCATCGTCGCCGCCATCGCGGTGCTGGGCGTGCTGGTGATCCTGATGATCGGGATCGGCGGCTTCGCGCGCGGGCGGCGAGTTCAACAAGAAGCACGCCAACCGGCTGATGCGCTATCGCATCTATGCGCAGGCCGTGGCGGTCGCGCTGATCCTGCTGTTCGTCACCGTGCGCAGATACATGGGGAACTGATGGTCGTCCTGTCGAAGATCTACACCAAGACCGGCGATGCCGGGGAAACCGCGCTTGGCAACGGCGCGCGCGTGGCCAAGCATTCGATCCGCGTCACCGCCTATGGCACGGTGGACGAGACCAACGCCACGCTCGGCCTTGCCCGGATGCACGCGACGGGCGAGATGGACGCGGCGCTGGCCCGCATCCAGAACGACCTGTTCGACCTTGGCGCCGACCTCTGCCGCCCCGACATGGCGCGCGACCACGAGGCGGGCTATGTGCCGCTGCGGATGCTCGACCGCGCAGGTGGAGCGGCTGGAGACGCGAGATCGACGCGATGAACGCCCGGCTGGAGCCGTTGCGCAGCTTCATCCTGCCCGGCGGCACGGCGCTGTCGGCGCATCTGCACCTCTGCCGCACCGTCTGCCGCCGCGCCGAACGCCTGACGGTGGAACTGGCGACGATGGAAGAGGTGAACCCCGAGGCGGTGAAGTACCTCAACCGCCTGTCGGACTGGTTCTTCGTCGCGGGCCGCATCGCCAACAACGACGGCACGCGACGATGTGCTCTGGGTGCCCGGGCTGACGCGGCCAGCCTGAAAACGCGACGTCTTGACGTCGTTCCGCGTCGATTCTGGCCTGTTTTCGGCCGGGCAAAGCAGGTAGACCCGGTGCCGAGAGCTTGCGCGCCCCCGCGGCGCCACTAACGGGAGTATTTCGCCGATGAAGGTATTGGTGCCTGTCAAACGGGTGATCGACTACAACGTGAAGGTTCGCGTCAAGGCGGACGGGTCGGGCGTCGATCTGGCCAACGTGAAGATGTCGATGAACCCCTTCGACGAGATCGCGGTGGAAGAGGCGATCCGGCTGAAGGAAAAGGGCATCGCGACCGAGGTCGTCGTCGGTCTCCATCGGCGTGAAGCAGTCGCAGGAAACGCTGCGCACCGCGCTCGCCATGGGCGCCGACCGCGCGATCCTGATCGAGGCGACCGACGACGTGCACCAGGACATCGAGCCGCTGGCCGTGGCCAAGCTGCTGGCCGCCGTGGTGAAGGAAGAGGCTCCGGGCCTCGTCCTCGTGCGGCAAGCAGGCCATCGACAACGACATGAACGCGACCGGGCAGATGCTGTCGGCGCTGCTCGGCTGGTCGCAGGCGACCTTCGCCTCGCGAACTGGCGGTCGAGGGCGACAGCGCCATGGTGACGCGCGAGGTCGACGGCGGGTTGCAGACGATCAAGGTCAAGATGCCCGACCATCGTGACCGTCGACCTGCGCCTGAACGAGCCGCGCTATGCGTCGCTGCCGAACATCATGAAGGCCAAGGCCAAGCCGCTGGCGATCAAGACGCCCGCCGATTACGGCGTCGACGTCGCGCCGCGGCTGTCGGTGCGTCAAGACGGTGGAACCGCAGGGCCGCAAGGCCGGCGTCAAGGTCGGCTCGGTGGCCGAACTGATCGCGAAACTCAAAGACGAAGCGGGGGTGATCTGATGGCCGTTCTTCTTCTTGCCGATGTGAACGAAGGCGCAGCTTGGCGACCGACGCAGGTCGCCAAGACCCTGACCGCCGTGAAAGCGCTGGGCGACGGTGCTGTGCTGGTCGCGGGCAAGGGCGGCGATGCCGCCGCCGCCGAGGCCGCGACGCTGGCGGGCGTGTCCAAGGTGCTGTTCGCCGAGCGACCACGCCTATTGCCACGGCCTGGCCGAGCCGACGGCGGCCCTGATCGTGGTCGCTGGCCGCCGGCCTACAGCCACATCGTCGCGCCCTCGACCGCCGTCGTCCAAGAACGTCCTGCCGCGCGTGGCGGCGCTGCTGGACGTGATGGTGATGTCGGACGTGACGGCCGTCATCGACGCCGACACGTTCGAGCGCCCGATCTATGCCGGCAACGCGATCCAGACGGTCAAGTCGTCGGACGCGAAGAAGGTGATGACCATCCGCACCGCGACCTTCGACGCGGCGGCCAAGGGCGGCTCGCGCCCCGGTCGAGACGGTGTCGGGCGCGGCCAGACGGCGGCCTGTCGGCCTGGGTCGAGGACAAGGTGGCGGCCAGTCCGACCGGCCCGAGCTGACCAGCGGCCGGGCATCGTCGTGTCGGGCGGGCGCGGCGTGGGCTCGGAAGAGAACTTCGCGCTGATCGAGAAGCTGGCCGACAAGCTGAACGCCGCCGTCGGTGCCTCGCGCGCCGCCGTCGACTCGGGCTATGCGCCGAACGACTGGCAGGTCGGCCAGACCGGCAAGGTCGTGGCCCCCACGCTCTACGTCGCCGTCGGCATCTCGGGCGCGATCCAGCACCTTGCGGGGATGAAGGACAGCAAGGTCATCGTCGCGATCAACAAGGACGAAGAGGCGCCGATCTTCCAGGTGGCCGATTACGGCCTCGTGGGCGACCTGTTCACCGCCGTGCCGGAGCTGATCGAGAAGCTCTGACGCCCCATTCGGCAGGGCACATGCGCGGGCACCTTCGGGCGCCCGTTTGCATTCACGACCAGCCGCGCCAGCCGTGGCACAAGCGCCGCCGCCACCTCGGCATGCGCCGCAGGTCCGGGCATCTGGGCGGCCGCCGGGCGGTCCAGCGGGCCGAAGGCCATGCCCCGCCAGCCCCTGCGCCCGGGCCTGCGCGCTGATCACCACTTCGACATAGTCCGCGCATCGCGCCCTCACCGCGCCCAGCATCCCGGCATCGACCAGCAACGGATCGTGCAGCGGGCTGCGCGAGGCCATGGGTGCCTGCGGCGGCCGGTCGGCCAGCCAGAGCAGCACGACCGGGCCGCCGATCAACTCCAGCAAGCTCGGTCATCCGCGCGGACCCAGCCCGCGCGCAGCTCTTCGGCCAGCACCTCGAACCGCTCGCGGCTGACCGCGCGCAGGGTGCGCAGCAGGTGGCGGGTGAAGTGGAACTCGGTGAAGTCCACCTCGCGGAAACAGCGCCTGCAAGGGCGGCGCGGCGCGCAGGAACCGGTCGTTGCGGCGCGGATGGACCGCGTAGAAGCGGTTCGTCAGGTTCTGCGCCCCCATCACCTGCAGCACCGTCGACCCCGGCCCGCGGCCGCGATCGCGAAGACCTCCGGCTCGTTCAGGAAGACGTCCGGCCCGGCATTCAGGCAGCCGAGATTGACCATCTGAAGCCCCATCCTTGCCTCGATCAGCGCCGGATAGGGGTCGGGCACGAACTTTCCATAGGTCTCGGTCCCGCCGATCACCACGCCATAGGGCGCGGTCAAGCGCGCGCGGCGGCCCGCGGAACAGAAGCTTCGACTTGCCATACCGGCATGGGAAATAGTCGAGCGCCCCGGCGCCCGGATACGCATAAGCCATAGCCACCCACCCAAACGTCTTGGTCACACCCGCGACTCAGACTGCCGGGACGGCGTTTCCAAATGCGCTAAACCGCGAATTTGCCGAGAACTTTCCAGACCCGCTCGCCCTTGCGCCCCGGCGGCCCCGCCGCATAAGGTCTGGCCGTCACCGCAACGGGGAGATCGGGCCATGGAGATCCGCAAGGTCGGCATCGTCGGCGCAGGCCAGATGGGCAGCGGCATCGCCCATGTCTTCGCGCTGGCGGGCTACGACGTGCTGATGACCGACATCAGCCAGCAGAAGCCTCGACAAGGCGCTGGCGCAGATCGACCGCAACATCGACCGCCAGGTCAGCCGCGGCAAGGTCACGCCCGAGGCCAAGGATGCCGCGATGGCGCGCATCCGCACCACGCTGACGCTGACCGACCTCGGCCCATCGCGACCTGATCATCGAGGCCGCGACCGAGCGCGAGACGGTGAAGCAGGCGATCTTCGAGGACCTGCTGCCGCACCTGCTGCCGCACACGATCCTGACCTCGAACACCTCGTCGATCTCGATCACCCGGCTGGCCAGCCGCACCGACCGGCCCGAGAAGTTCATGGGCTTCCACTTCATGAACCCGGTGCCGGTGATGCAGCTGGTCGAGCTGATCCGCGGCATCGCCACCGACGCAGGCCACCTACCAGACGCCTGCTCGGCGTGGTGCGAGAAGCTGGGCAAGACCGCCGCCAGCGCCGAGGATTTCCCGGCCTTCATCGTGAACCGCATCCTGATGCCGATGATCAACGAGGCGGTCTATACGCTGTACGAAGGCGTGGGCTCGGTGAAATCCATCGACGAATCGCTGAAGCTGGGCGCCAACCACCCGATGGGGCCGCTGGAACTGGCCGATTTCATCGGGCTGGACACCTGCCTTGCGATCATGAACGTGCTGCATGACGGGCTGGCCGACACCAAGTACCGCCCCTGCCCGCTGCTGACGAAGTATGTCGAGGCCGGCTGGCTGGGCCGCAAGACCGAGCGCGGGTTCTACGACTATCGCGGCCAGGTGCCGGTGCCGACGCGGTAGGATGTTCAGCCCGCGCGCTTCGGGTCCAGCGCCAGCGTACGCTCACGCAGCCAGGCCACGAACCCGCGCGGGTTCGCCAGCCAGGGCGCCTGTTCCTCGGGCGGGATCGGCTGGCCGATCACCGGGCGCTTGCGGCTTGCCGAGCGCATGGGCCGATCTCGTGCAGCAGCAGCCCCTGCCGGAAGGTCGGCGAGATCTTGTTGGCGATGTGGTAGAGGCGCGTGTTCTGGCCGGGAAAGAAGATCGGCAGGACGGTGGCCTTGCTGAGCTTCAGCATCTTGTGCGGTGAACACGTTCCACTCCGCCTCGACCGCCGGGCCCCACCAGCCGGTCGAGGTCGCGACCTTGCCCGGCGGGAAACAGGATCAGCACGCCGCCATTGGCCAGATGCTCCATCGAGATGCGCCGCATCTCCAGCCCCTTCTCCAGGCTGTCCTCCTCATGCGGGAAGGGCACGGGCACCATGTGATAGGCGATCTCGGGGATGCCGGTCAGCAGCGAGCGGGTGAGGATCTTGAAATCCGCACCGCACCTGCATCACCAGCCGCGCCATCACCAGCCCGTCCACCAGCCCGCTGGGGTGGTTCGCCACGACGACGACCGGCCCGGTCCGGGGAATCAGCGCGACCTGCTCGGGCGGGGTCAGCACCGGGATCCCCATCACGTCGAGCGCGCGCTGCCAGAATTCCAGCCCCTGCGCGGGCCCCATCGCCTCGAACCGGCGGATGCGGCGCAAGCAGCGTCAGCTTGCCCGTCAGCCATTCGATCGCGCGGATCGTCGCCGCCTTGCGCGGGTCGGTGAAGGTGCCGGCATAGGACAGGCGGCGCTTGTCATAGGGCTTGTAGTCGGGATCGCCCACCAGCCCCGTCGATCGCGCCGTCACGTCCGCCAAGGGTGTTCCGTCCTCCACCGTGCGCTGTCTTTCATCTGGCCGGGGGTTCAGAACGACTTCTCCGAACCGGTCCGCAACCAGCCGTTCGAGGGCGTCGGCCAGCTCGGTGGCCTGCGCCCCGCTGGTCCGGACCTCAATAGAGGTTCCGCGCGAGGCTGCCAACATCAAAAGCCCCATGATCAGTCGCCCGAGACCGCCATGCCGTCCTTCGCCACCTCGGCGCGTGGCGTCATGCGCTTCGACCACCTCGACGAACTTGGCCGAGGCGCGCGCGTGCAGGCCCTTTTCGTTGACGATCTGCAAGCTGCCGTTCCGTGGTGCCCAAGGCGCTACCCGAAATCCCGTCCGCCCACATCGAGGCTGTTGATGTACTTCCGCCCCGCCTCGAGCGCGGCCTCGACGGCCTGCGGGTACACTCAAGGTGCGGGATTTGGCAAGCTTGATCAGCAGCGGCAGGTTGGCGCCGTAGATGATGCGCCGGTCCGTGGCCGCGCAGGCCCGCAGCGACAGGTTCGAGGGCGAGCCGCCGAACATGTCGGTCACCACCACCACGCCGTCGCCCGGTATCGACGGCATCGGCGGCCGCGCAGATCTCGATCTGCTTGGCGCTGCGCGGTCATGGTCATCCTCGATCGAGATGGCGCTGCACGCCGTCCTGCTTGCCCACGACATGCTCGACGGCCGACGAGATATTCCCGCGCCAGCCCGCCATGTGCCACGATCACGATCCCGATCACGCGCCGATCATCCTGTCCCCGTGCCCGGCGTGCCGCCCGCCCGCGCTCCAGTTCGCGGTGACGCAGCGACACCGGCCAGCCTGCTTCCGCAAGCACATTGCCCAGTTTTTCTGCGACTGCAACCGAGCGATGTTGCCCTCCGGTACAGCCGAAGCCGATCGTCAGATGGGCCTTGCCCTCGTCCAGATGCGCAGGCAGGAGAAACAGGACAAGGTCCTGCAACTTCTGGAAGAACGTCGGCAAAGCGGGGATCTTCCGCGATATGCGCCGCCACCGGCGGGTCGCGCCCGTCCAGCGCGCGCAGCGCGGCGCCCAGTAGGGGTTCTTCAGGAAGCGGCAGTCGAAGACCATGTCGACGCCGCGCGGCACGCCCCGCTTGTAGGAGAAGGACTGCACCGAGACCGCAAGCCGCGCCGCCGGCCCGCCGCCGATACCAGCCGCCGATCTCGGCCTTCAGGTCATGCGGGCTCATGTCGGTCGTGTCGATCACGTGGTCGGCGCGCACCCGGATCGGGGCCAGCAGGTCGATCTCGCGCGCGATGCCCTCGTGCGGGCGTGTCGGCGGGGGCCAGCGGGTGGCGGCGGCGGGTCTGGCAGTAGCGGCGGATCAGCATCGTCCGGCGCGCAGTCCAGGTAGAGCACCTCGGGCGTCGACGCGCGGATCGCGGGTCAGGCTGGTCGATCAGCTCGATCAGCGCGGTCGCGTTGAAGTCGCGGTTGCGCACGTCCAGCCCCAGCGCGATCGGGCGGCCATGCGGCGGCCCGTCGATCAGCCGGGGAACCAGCGACAGCGGCAGGTTGTCGATCACCTCGTAGCCCAGATCCTCCAGCGCGTGGATCGCCGTGCTGCGCCCGGCACCGGACGGACCGGTGACGAGCAGCAGAGCGGTGCTCTGCCGTGCCGGTCGCCGTCCTTGGCTTGTCCGTCCATCCCGTGCCGGTCCTCAGGCCACACGTCCGCCGCGAAGATAGAGCAGGAGTGCGGCGGGAAAATGGGCGATTCGGCGCATGTCGCACAAGGTCGACGCGCCGGCCCAGCAACACGATCGCGTGCGACTCGGGCAGGCGGCGCCGTCTTCTGGCGTGCCAAGGTCGACGGCCAGCGCGATCCTCGGCCTGCGGCGAGCGGATCGCAGCGCAGGAGGCCCACCCCCCGCGCCTCGATCAGCCCGCGACAGCGGCGCGGGGCAGCGCGCGACCAGCGCGCCCGCCTCGACGCGACAGCTCGATCCGGTCATCGGCGACCAGCCGCGCGCCCAAGCGCGATCAGCTGCAGCGCCAGCGCCGACTTGCCCGACCCCGACGGCCCAAGGATCAGCAGCCCCGCCCGTCGACCGCCACGCAGGTCGCGTGCAGGGTCAGGCGGCCGCGGCGTCAGACCGGCAGGCCCACCACGAAGCGCGCGCCCAGCGGGTTCCGAGGTGACGTCGGCATGCGGTCGGGCGGATGTTCTCGGCCCAGATCACCCCGCCATGCGCCTCGACGATCTGCTTCGAGATGGCAAGGCCCAGGCCGGAATGGTTGCCGAACTGGCCCGCCGGACGTTCGGAATAGAAGCGCTTGAAGATCTTCGTCAGCGCCTGTTCGGGAATGCCCGGCCCGGTATCCTCGACCACCACCAGCACCCGGTTCTCGCGCTGCCGCGCCCAGACGCGCACCGCGTCGCCTTCCTCGCAGAACGAGATGGCGTTGGTGATCAGGTTGACGAAGACCTGCGCCAGCCGCGCCTCCAGCCCGTGGATCATGATCGGCTCGGGCGGCAGGTCGGTGATGAAGTCCACGCCCTTCTCGGCCGCCTGCTTGCCCAGATACTCGCTCAGGTTCGACAGCGTCTTGAGCAGGTCGAACGACGTCTTCCTCTTCCTTCACCAGCTCGCTGTCCAGCCGCGAGGCGTTCGAGATGTCGCTGACCAGCCGGTCCAGCCGGCGCACGTCATGCTCGATCACGTCCAGCAGCTTCTCGCGCTGGTCGTCGCGCTTGGCGAAGCGCATGCGTGCCGACGGCCGAGCGCAGGCAGGCCAGCGGGTTCTTGATCTCGTGCGCCACGTCGGCCGCGAACTGTTCGTTCGCGTCGATCCGGTCGTAAAGCGCCGCCACCATGCCGCGCATGGCGACCGACAGCCGCCCGATCTCGTCCGGCCGCGCGGCAAGGTCGGGGATGCGCACGCGGCCCGGCGCCATCTTGCGCGCAGTTGCGGTCGCGCCCCAGCTCGGCCGCCGCGGCAAGGTCGGACAGCGGGTTGGCGATGGTCGAGGCCAGCACGAGGCTCAGGCCGATCGACACGAACAGCGCGATGATGAACATCTGCAGCACCTGCTCGCGCTCGAAGCGGACCAGCCGGTCGATCTCGCCCGCGGCACTGGTCAGCGCGACCACGCCCACCACGCTGCCACCCTGCTTGATCGGCGTCGCGACCGAGAAGATCGCGCTTCCGGTCGCCGCGTCGCGGCCCGTGTTCACGCCCGTGCCGCCTTCCTGCGCGGTCGCATAGAGCGCGCGCGCCAGACCTTCGGCATCGACCGGCTCGACGTCCTGCTTGCCGGCGCTCAGCACGAACGGACACGCCGTCCCAGACCCGGTTCAGGAAATCGGTGATGATGGTCGACCGCGTGTCACTCGCGCCGCGTTGCCTGCCGGGCGCGGCGCGCCCGACCTGCGACGCGACCAGCGTGCCCACCGGATCGAAGACGAAGACCTCGACCCCCGGCGCACAGGTCGATGCCGCTGCAAGCGTCGCCGCCACGTCGACGCCGCCCCGCAGCCACGCCCGCCTCGCCGGTCGCGGGCAGCTGCGCCTCGAACACCTCGGCGATCAGTTGCGCCTCGGTCACCAGCGCCTCTTCGCGCTGCAGCACCAGGCTGTCGCGGAACGGGTTCATGAACAGAACGCCCGACGACCAGGATCACCAGCGCCAGCAGGTTGAAGATGATGATCTTGCGCGCCAGCGGCGAGCGGTTCAGCGCGACGATGCCCGCGCCGCCCGCGATCCTCGCGCAGCGCGCTCGTCGGCCAGCGTTTCGGGCGAAACCCAGTCTTCGCCCAGAAGGACGTCCCCGTCCCTCGCGGGCGGGGTCTTGGCTGGCCCGAGACGCGGCAGGGTCGTCATTCTTCGTTGTAGCGATAGCCGATGCCGTACAGCGTCTCGATGGCCGAGAAGTCGTCGTCCACGCGTGCGCATCTTCTTGCGCAGCCGCTTGATGTGGCTGTCGATGGTGCGGTCGTCGACATAGACCTGATCGTCATAGGCCACGTCCATCAGCTGGTCGCGGCTTTTCACGAAGCCGGGCCGCTGCGCCAGCGCCTGCAGCAGCAGGAACTCGGTCACCGTCAGCGCCACGTCCTGGCCCTTCCAGGTCACCGAATGGCGCAGCGGGTCCATCCGCAGCGCGCCGCGCTCCATGATCTTGGTTTCTTCGGTCGACCGCGACCTCGCCGGTCGCGATCGCCTCCTGCCGGCGCAGCAGCGCGCGGATGCGCTCCACCAGAAGCCGCTGCGAGAAGGGCTTCTTCACATAGTCGTCCGCGCCCATCCGCAGGCCCAGAACCTCGTCGATCTCGTCGTCCTTCGAGGTCAGGAAGATCACCGGCATCGAGGTCTTCTGCCGCAGCCGCTGCAGCAGGTCCATCCCGTCCATCCGCGGCATCTTGATGTCGAGCACGGCCATGTCGGGCATGCGCCGGTTGAAGGCGTCCAGCGCGGACTGGCCGTCGTTGTAGGTTTCGACCTCGAAGCCTTCGGCTTCGAGCGTCATCGAGACCGACGTCAGGATGTTCCTGTCGTCGTCCACAAGGGCGATCCTTGACATCTATGGTATTCCTGTTCTGCCGATTTTGCCTGATTTTTCCCATATGATCGGTTTTTGTCACCAAGAATGGCAACAGAAAACGCGAATCACCCTGGCCCGCCTGCGCCGATGACGTGTCGAAAGTTGCCAATCATTGACTAATTTGCCTCACCATCGGCGGTTTGTTGACCTAGCCGCTCGCAATGGTTGCGCTAACCGTCCATTTGCGACTTGTTACAAACGCTTGGCGTCGTGTTATAATAATATTGCGCGCCCCGTCGGGGTGCGTGTCGGCCCACCCTCTTGGCCCAGGGCGCCGGCCACCGACACCAGAACCCGCCGCGTTTGCGGCAACGGGAGCTTGCAGGATGACCATCGGACGCGTGAACCCAGCCATGCGGCTGGACGATCAAGGCATCACCGGACTGGGCGACAGTCCATTACAACCTGATCGAACCCGCCCTGGTCGATGCGGCCGTCGCGCGCGGCGAGGGCCGGCTGGGCCTGGGCGGCGCGTTCCTCGTGCTCGACCGGGCAGCCACACCGGCCGCTCGCCCAAGGACAAGCACGTCGTCCGCACCGCCTCGCGTCGAAAACACGATCTGGTGGGAAAACAACGCGCGCGCATGGCGCCCGAGGCGTTCGACCGGCTCTATGCCGACATGCTGGCCCACATGCAGGGCCGCGACTACTTCGTGCAGGACCTCTACGCCGGGCGCCGACCCGGCGCACCGGCTGGACGTGCGCGTGGTGACCGAACTGGCCTGGCACGGCCTGTTCATCCGCCACCTGCTGCGCCGCCCCGACGCGGGCCGAGCTGGACAGCTTCACGCCCGACTGGACGATCATCAACTGCCCGTCCTTCAAGGCCGACCCGGCCCGCCACGGCTGCCGCAGCGAGACGGTCATCACCTTCCACTTCGACCGCAAGCTGATCCTGATCGGCGGCACCGCCTATGCGGGCGAGAACAAGAAGTCGGTCTTCACGCTGCTGAACTACCTGCTGCCGGAAAAGGGCGTCATGCCGATGCACTGCTCGGCCAACCACGCGCCCGGCAATCCGGTCGACACCGCCGTGTTCTTCGGCCTGTCGGGCACCGGCAAGACCACGCTGTCGGCCGACCCCGACGCGCATCCTGATCGGCGATGACGAACATGGCTGGTCCGACCGCGGCATCTTCAACTTCGAGGGCGGCTGCTACGCCAAGACCATCAACCTGAGCGCCGAGGCCGAGCCCGAGATCTATGCCACCACCCACCGCTTCGGCACGGTGGTGGAGAACATGGTCTATGACCCCGAGACGCTGGAACTGGACTTCGACGATGCCAGCCTGACCGCGAACACCCGCTGCGCCTACCCGCTCGACTACATCTCGAACGCCTCGGCCACGCGGCCTGGGCGGGCATCCGCGCAACATCATCATGCTGACCTGCGATGCCTTCGGCGTGCTGCCGCCGATCGCGCGGCTGACCCCGGCGCAGGCGATGTATCACTTCCTGTCGGGCTTCACCTCCAAGGTCGCGGGCACCGAACAGGGCGTGACCGAGCCGCAGCCCACCTTCTCCACCTGCTTCGGCGCGCCCTTCATGCCGCGCCGCCCCGAGGTCTATGGCAAGCTGCTGCAGGCCAAGATCGCCAAGCACGGCGCCACCTGCTGGCTGGTCAACACCGGCTGGACCGGCGGCGCCTATGGCACGGGCCGCGGATGCCGATCAAGGCGACCCGCGCGCTGCTGACGGCGGCGCTCGACGGCTCGCTGGCCGGCGGGGCAGTTCCGGCGCGACCCGAACTTCGGCTTCGAGGTGCCGGTGGCGGTGCCGGGCGTGGACGCGGCCCTGCTCGACCCGCGCGGCACCTGGGCCGACCCGGCCGCCTATGACGCGCAGGCGGCGAAGCTGGTGGGCATGTTCGCCGACAATTTCGGCCAGTATCTGGGCCATATCGACGACGACGTGCGCGCCGCCGCCATCGGCTGAGCCAGCGGAGAGGCCGGGGGGCTGTCACGCCCCCCGGACCCCCCGTGGGGTATTTCAGCCAAGAAGAAGCCTGAAGATGAAGACAGGAAATCGGGCGCGACATTTTCGTTCGTCTGCGAGTCTCTCGGACGAATTTTTGTTGCCCTCGCCATCTGAATCACCCTAGATCATGCCGCACCTGCACAATCGGAGAGGCGCCATGCCGCATGACGGACAATCCCTGACCCAGACCGCCCTGCTGGCCGACATCCTGGCGCTGACCGAAGCCGCCCTGCCCGAGGTCGAGGCGCTGTTCGCAGTCCGCGCGCGAGGCGCTGCGGGCGCAGGTCACCGTCGCGGGCAAGATCAGCGGCGCGGCGCTGGAGGAGCACCAGTTCGCCGCCCATGCGCTCGCCTGGCTTGCGACCTATACCGAATCGCTGCGCCAGATGCGCGCCTGGGCCGGCCGGATCGAGGCCGAGGGCAAGTTCGGCGAGATGGAGGCGCTGCTGCTGCAGATCGGCTTCGGCGAATACCTCGCCCAGATCCACGGCGGCATCCCGATGAGCCAGGGCGAGATCGCCCGCGTGCCGGACATCGGCGTGGCCCTGCCCGCCCCCGGCCCCGCCGCCGCCACGCTGATCGCCCATGGCAACACGCGCCGCGGCGCGGATGCGGCTGGTCGACGCTGATGCGCGACAACCACGGGCGCGCGACCTTCGGGGCCACCGGCCTCGATGACGAGCTCGAGATGATCCGCGACCAGTTCCGCCGCTATGCCGACGAACAGGTCGCCCCCTTCGCCCATGACTGGCACCTGAAGGACGAGCTGATCCCGATGGAGGTCATCGAGTCGCTGGCCGAGATGGGCGTCTTCGGCCTGACCATCCCCGAGGAATTCGGCGGGCTCGGCCTGTCGAAGGCCAGCATGGTCGTCGTCTCGGAAGAACTGTCGCGCGGCTATATCGGCGTGGGCTCGCTCGGCACCCGGTCCGAGATCGCGGCGGAGCTGATCCTCTGCGGCGGCACGGCGGAGCAGAAGGCGGAGTGGCTGCCGAAGCTCGCGAGCGGCGAGATCCTGCCCACGGCCGTCTTCACCGAGCCCAACACCGGCTCCGACCTCGGCAGCCTGCGCACCCGCGCGGTCGAAGACGGGCGACAACTACGAGGTCACCGGCAACAAGACCTGGATCACCCACGCCGCCCGCACCCATGTGATGACGCTGCTGGCCCGCACCGATCCCGGCGACGACGGACTATCGCGGCCTGTCGCATGTTCCTCGCCGAAAAGACCCCCGGCACCGACGCCGACCCCTTCCCGACCCCCGGCATGACCGGCGGCGAGATCGAGGTGCTGGGCTATCGCGGCATGAAGGAATACGAGCTTGCCTTCGACGGCTTCAAGGTGAAGGCGCGAGAACCTGCTGGGCGGGGTCGAGGGGCAGGGCTTCAAGCAGCTGATGCAGACCTTCGAGAGCGCCCGCATCCAGACCGCCGCCCGCGCCGTGGGCGTGGCGCAGAACGCGCTGGAGGTCGGCATGAAATATGCCGAGGACCGCAAGCAGTTCGGCAAGCCGCTGATCGCCTTCCCCCGCGTGGCCGGCAAGCTGGCGATGATGGCGGTCGAGATCATGATCGCCCGCCAGCTCACCTATTTCTCCGCCTGGCAGAAGGACCATGACAAGCGCTGCGACCTCGAGGCCGGGATGGCCAAGCTGCTGGGCGCGCGCGTCGCCTGGGCCAGCGCCGACAACGCGCTGCAGATCCACGGCGGCAACGGCTTTGCGCTGGAATACCAGATCAGCCGCATCCTGTGCGATGCGCGCATCCTGAACATCTTCGAAGGGGCCGCCGAGATTCAGGCGCAGGTGATCGCGCGGCGTCTGCTGGACTGAAATCTTCGGCACACGGTTGACGCGGGCGACGCGCGGCGCATGTTAGGAACTCTAACATACCTCGCGCCCGGAGCCGTCCATGCCCAAGTCCGTCCTTCTGACCGGAGTTTCCGGTTTCATCGCCAAGCGTATCGCCTTCGACCTTCTGCAGGCCGGTCACTCTGTCACCGGCACGCTGCGCAGCCCTGCGCGCGAGGCCGAGGTGCAGGCGGCCCTGCGCGCCCACGGGCTTGACGAGGCCACCCTGGCTCGGCTCGGGTTCCTGACGCTCGACCTGACGCGCGACGAGGGCTGGCGCGAGGCGATGCGCGGGATCGACGCGGTGATCCACACCGCCTCGCCCTTCCCGCTCGCCCAGCCGAAGGACGAGAACGACCTGATCCGCCCCGCCGTCGAGGGGACGCTGCGGGTGCTTCGTGCCGCCGAGGCTGCGGGCGTGAACCGCGTCGTGCTGACCTCATCCATCGAGGCGGTGATGCACGGGCAGAAATCCGGGCCGGTGACCGAGGCGGACTGGACCGACATCAGGGCTGCGACCGCCAGCGCCTACACCCGGTCCAAGACGCTGGCCGAACGCGCCGCCTGGGATTTCGTGGCGAACCACCCGCAGATGCAGCTGACGGCGATCAACCCCGGCATGGTGCTGGGCACGCCGATGGACCGCCACACCGGCAGCTCGATCAGCGTCATCGCGCGTCTCTGGCGCGGCAAGGACCCGGTCGTGCCCGACTTCCGCCTGCCCGTCACGGACATTGCCGACGTCTCGGCCGCGCATGTCGCCGCGCTGGACCGGCCCGAGACGGCGGGCGAGCGTTTCATCGTGGCCGACCGCTTCCTGTCGATGCCCGACATGGCCCGCATCCTGAAGGAGGCTTACCCGCAGCGCCGCATCGCCACACGCGTCGCCCCGCGCCCGCTGCTGCGCCTGCTCGCGCTGTTCGACCCCGAGATCCGGCTGATCCTGCCCTGGCTCGACTGGCAGGCGACGCTCGACAACTCCAAGGCGCGTGGCGAACTCGGGCTGGCCATCACGCCCGCGAAGACCTCGATCCTTGCCACGGCGCGCCACCTCGCCGAAGCCTGATCACTCGCCCGGCAGCGCCAGCCCGCGCGACGGGCGTGGCGCGCCGAGCCGCGGGTGCAGTCGCGCCGCGATCGCAGCCGCGACGCCCATGCCCACCCCTGCCGCGACGAACACGCCCGACACAGGCGCGACCAGCAGCACGAGCCAGGCCACGCCCGGCGTGACGATCCCCGAGATGTCGCGGAAGCTGGAATAGACCGCCGCCATCTCGGTCCGCTCCGACGGTTTCACCGCCATCAGGAAGGGCAGGCCCCCGGCCACGTCCAGCAGCACCAGGCTGACCGACGCCGACGAAGATCAGCCCCACCGCCAGCCAGGGCCAGCCCGACAGAAGCCCCGCCAGCGTGAACAGCACCGCGCCCCACAGGAACCCGCCCCAGACCGACACGGCGCACGCTGACCCGGTGCACCAGCTTCAGCAGGAACGGCGTGGTGAACAGCAAGCGCGTTGGTCAGCGACAGCGCGATGCCGCCCACCTTGTCGCCCAGCCCCGCCTCGATGCAGAAGATCGGCAGGTAGACGACATAGACCCACCAGCCGCAGGACCGGATGCAGGCAAAGAGCCATCCGGCGATCAGCCGGGGCTGCGCGAAGAACCGCCCCAGATAGGCGACGCGGGTTCATCGCCGGCCCCTTCGCCCGCGCGATCTGCTTGCCGTTGCCCAGGCGCAGGATCCAGAACGCCGTCAGCAGCGCGACGGCAAATCCGCCCGCCACAAGGAAGGGCAGCGGGCGCCCAGACCGACAGCAGCCAGACCCCCAGCATCGGCCCCACCGCCCAGCAGATCGCCGCATAGAGCATCTGGAGCGAGGCCGAGCGTCCCAGTTGCGCGCGCTGGATGTAGTCGAGCACATAGGCGTTCAGGCAGACGAAGATCGTCACCGTCGCCAGCGCGTTGACAAGGATCGCAAGACCGATCGCCGACGGGCCCGCCGACAAGCGCAAGCACCATGCCCAGCAGGTACAGCCCCGTGCCGAGCGTATAGACCCAGCGGCGCGGGACGAAATGCGTGACCCAGGGCACCAGCAGCCCCCAGACCAGCGAGGCGATGCCAATGACGAAATAGATGCGGCTGACGATCGCCGCATCCTGCACGGCCTCGTACATCACGAGCGGCATGACCGAGATCAGGATGCCTCGTACCCCGGCCTCCAGCCCCGCCAGCAGCGCAAAGGCCTCGACACGCGGGGTCGGGGAATGCCTCAGGAAAAGGGGAATGTAACGGGTGGCCATGTGCAATGCTCTGGCGCACATTGACGCGCCCGCTGCCCGCACCGTCTGCGCCAGCCGCGACATTGCAGCGCAGGTTCGCGCCCTGCCCGATTTTTCAGCACCGCGCCCCGGCACAGGTCCCCCGCGCCCGGCGAAGGCCGGGGCCTCGCGCTCCGCACACGAGACCACAGCGCGCCTGGACCGAGCCCCGGCCTTCGCCGGGCGAGGGGCGCCTGTTATACGCGTGCGCTAGGAGACACCTGACAGCCGCAGCCCACGCAGCTGAACGCATTTCTCCCGTGCCACCGCGCCCCGGCGCAGGCCGGGGCCTCGACCGATCAGATGACCCCGCTCAACCCGAAATCACCCCGCGACCGTCAGCACCGCCACCAGCCGCGCCCGCGCCTCGGGCAGCGGGCGTGCGCCGCCGACCGTCACCTCGCGCGCCAGGAAATGGCCCGTCAGCCTCAACCCCTGCGCAAGCCCCGCCGCGTCCACCGGCCCGCCAGTCAGGCAGGGCGGCAGCGGCAGCAGCCTCGGCGCCAGCGCCCCCGCGCGCCTGCGCCGTCACTGCCCGACCGGTGCGGGGCGAGACATAGGCCAGCCCCTCGACCGCCCCCGTGACCGCACAGCGCGTCAGGTCAAGGCCGAAGCCCAGTTCCTCCAGCAGCAGCAGCTCCCAGCGCAGGTAGTCCAGCGCCCAGCCGCTCGCCCTCCAGCGCATCCAGCAGCGCCACGGTCGCCGGATAAAGCGCCGGATGCGCCTCGCGCTCAGGCAAGGCATGGGACAAGCAGCGCGCAGACGGCGTTCAGCCCGGCCAGGCCATCGCGGCTGCCCATGATCCCTGCGCGCGAGCGCAGCGGCTCCACCGCAAAGGCACCCAGATGCTCGTCCAGCCGCGCGCGCCAGGTCACGTCGAGTTGCGCGCCGGGTTGCAGGATCGGCGCCGCCTTGCGCGCCCCGCCGCCGCGCACCACGCCCGCGTGGCGGCCATGCGCTGCGGTGAAGACCTCGATGATCGCGGCACTCTCGCCGTGCCGCCGCACCGCCAGAAGCACCCCCTGATCGCGCCATTCCATGAGGCCGAGTATCCGTCGCCGCGCGGCCCGTCACAAGGCCCCGGCGCGCGGCCCGTTAACCCCGCCCCGCGCGAAAATCATATGTATGAAAGCCATATGGAAGCCATATCGGAATCCATACCGCCGTTTTTGCAACGAAATCAGCCGGTTAACCCCGATTCGCCGCATCTAGCGCAAACCGTCCTCGTCCAGCAGCGTCCGCCCCGCCCGGTCCTCGATCTCGATCACCCAGAGGTCGCGGTCGAACCCCCGCTGCCGCGCGATGGCCGCGTCCACCGCCGCCTCCTCGCCCTCGGCCAGCACCACCCAGACCCGCTCATCCGCCGCGAAGTCGAAGCTCCGCTGGAACGCCTTCGCCCGCCCGTCCAGCGTGGCAAGCTTCACCAGCACCGCCCCCGCCGTCGGCATCGCCCTGCGCCGTCACATAGGCCGGAATATCCGCCAGCCGCAGCCGCGCCAGATAGGCACGCACCCAGAAATCCGCGGTCAGCCGGGGCGTCACGGCTCAACCCCGTGCAGCGCAACTCCAGTTCTTCCGTTTGAAAATATCCCCGCCGGAGGCTCCGACAGCCACCACGGGGCGCAAGGCGCGGGGACTCAGTCGCCATCCTTGAAATCGAGCCCCATCTCCTGGAAGCGCTCTTTCTCTTCCATCCAGCCGGGCCGCACCTTGACCTGCAGGAACAGGTGCACCGGCCGCCCCAGGAACTCCATCAGCTCCGCCCGCGCGGCCTGGCCGATGGCCTTGATCGTCTCGCCCTTGTTGCCCAGCACGATGCCCTTGTGCCCGTCGCGCATGACATAGATCAGCTGGTCGATCTTGGTGGACCCGTCCGGCTTGTCCTCCCAGTTCTCGGTCTCGACGGTCAGCTGATAGGGCAGTTCCTCATGCAGCCGCAGCGTCAGCTTCTCGCGCGTGATCTCGGCGGCGATCATCCGCATCGGCAGGTCGGCGATCTGGTCCTCGGGATAAAACCACGGCCCTTCAGGCACTTGGCGCGGCCAGCCACGCGCGCAGGTCGGCCACGCCATAGCCCTTCTCGGCCGAGATCATGAAGGTCTTGGCGAAGGGAAAGGCCTCGTTCAGCGTCTCGGCCAGCCCCAGCAGGACCTCGGCCTTCACCCGGTCGATCTTGTTGATCGCCAGCGCCACCGGCTGGCCCTGCGGGATGCGGTCGCGCATGGCGTCGATGATCCGCTCCACGCCCTCGGTCATCCCCCGATGCGCCTCGACCAGCAGCACGATGATGTCGGCATCCGCCGCCCCGCCCCAGGCCGCCGCGACCATCGCCCGGTCCAGCCTGCGGCGCGGCGTGAACAGCCCCGGCGTGTCGACGAAGACGATCTGCGCGTGCCCCTCCATCGCGATGCCCCGGATGCGGGCCCGCGTCGTCTGCACCTTGTGCGTGACGATCGAGACCTTGGCCCCGACCATCCGGTTCAGCAGCGTGGATTTCCCGGCATTCGGCTCGCCGATCAGGGCGACGAAGCCCGCGCGTGTCCCGCTTGCTGCCTCGGTCATTCTGTCGCCTCCATCCGCGCGAGCAGCGCCTTCGCCGCCGCCTGTTCCGCCTGCCGCTTCGTGCCCGCCGCCGCGCGCTCGGTCGCGCCGTTGCCGAGCCGCACCTGCACGGTGAAGACCGGCTGGTGATCCGGCCCGTCGCGGCCCTCTTCCGCATAGGCCGGCGGCGGCAGGCCGCGCGCCTGCGCCCATTCCTGCAAGCGCGGTCTTGGCATCGCGGGCGTCGGCCTCGACCGCCCCGATCCGTTCGCCCCAGAGCCGCAGCACCACGTCCCGCGCCGCCTCGAACCCTGCGTCGAGATAGACGGCGGCGATCACCGCCTCCATCGCGTCGCCCAGCAGCGCCTCCTTGCGCCGCCCGCCCGACATCATCTCGGACCGGCCGAGCTTCAGCACCTCGCCCAGGCCGACGCTCGCGCGCCACGTCGGCACAGGTTTCCTTGCGGACCAGCGCGTTGTAGCGGGGCGCAAGCTGGCCCTCGCTGGCGTCCGGGTCGGCCGTCAGCAGCGCCTCGGCCATCACCAGGCCCAGCACCCGGTCGCCCAGAAATTCCAGCCGCTGGTTGTCGGGCCGGGTCGGACGCCGAGATCGAGGCATGGGTGACGGCGCGCAGCAGCAGGTCGGGGTGTGCGGAACTCGTGCCCGATGCGGCCGGCAAAGGCCCGGAGATCGGCCGCCAGCTTCACTCCACCGCCTTGAAGAAGCGGTCGGCCCGCCATGTCCAGAAGTACAGCATCGACCGCCCGGCGGACGAGAACATGATCCGGTCGGCGCGCCCGATCAGGTACTCGGCCGGCACGAAGCCCACACCGCCCACGGCCTGGCGGAAAGCGGCTGTCCTGGCTGTTGTCGCGGTTGTCGCCCATGAAGAAGTAGTGGCCCTCGGGCACCGTGAAGATGTCGGTGTTGTCGGCGAACCCATTCTGTCGATGTTCAGCACGTCATGCGTGCGCCCGTCTGGCCAGGCTTCGGTCGGCGGCAGCGTCTCGGTGAAGCGGCTCGCCGTGCAGATGCCGCCCTCGCCCACCGGGCCGTTCTCGCAGCGCGGGATACTGGCCCATGCGGGCCCTGCGGCTCGAACACTTCCTCGAAGACGCCGTCGGCACCTGCGGCACTTCCTCGCCGTTGAGGAAGAGGACGCCGTTCTTCACCTGCACCGTGTCGCCCGGCAGGCCGATCAGCCGCTTGATGAAATCCGACCCGTTGACCGGATGGCGGAACACCACGACATCGCCGCGCTCGGGCTCCGCAGCCCAGGATGCGGCCCGAGATCGGACAAAGGCCGAAGGGGCAGGAGTAGCGCGAATAGCCATAGGCCATCTTGTTGACGAACAGGAAGTCGCCGACCAGCAGCGTGTCCTTCATGCGACCCCGAGGGAATCCAGAACGGCTGGAAGAACAGCGTGCGGAAGACGCCCGCGATCAGCAGCGCCTAGACGACGGTCTTGACCGTTTCGACGATGCCGCCTTCGGTCTTTGCCTTGGTCGCCATGCTGTCCTGCCTTTTGCCGAATTCGGCGCTACATGCGCGCCGCCCGCGCGGGAGTCAAGCTTGGCCCCGGCGCGTCCAGCGGCCGCGCCTCGATCACCACGAAGGCCTGCGCCCAGGGGTGATCGTCGGTCAGCGTGACATGGATGACCGCCTCGTGGCCCGGCGGGCGTCATCGCGGCCAGCCGCTCGGCCGCCCAGCCGGTCACATGCATCACCGGCTGGCCGGAGCGCAGGTTCGACACCGCCATGTCCTTCCACGCGATGCCCATGCGCAGCCCGGTGCCCAGCGCCTTGGAACAGGCCTCCTTCGCCGCCCAGCGCTTGGCATAGGTCGCGGCGACGGCGCGCGGGCGGCCCTCGGCCTTGCGCTGCTCGCGCTCGGTGAAGACGCGGTTGCGGAACCGGTCGCCGAAGCGCGCCAGCGTCGCCTCGATCCGTTCGATGTTGCACAGGTCGGTGCCGATGCCGAGGATCATGCGGCCCGCCCGCATCCCGCGCGCAAAATCCTTCGAAGGATTTTGCCAAGGCTTTTCGAAAAGCCTTGGCTCACGCCTGCCCCCGCGCGCCGCGTCCATCGGCCGGCGCATCTCGGCGATCGCCGGGCCAAGCCCGAGGAAGATCGCCTCGCCGATCAGGAAATGGCCGATGTTCAGTTCCATCACCTGCGGGAAGGCGGCGATCGGGTCCGACGGTGTCGAAGGTCAGGCCATGGCCCGCATGCACCTCCAGCCCCAGCGCAGTGCGCCAGCGCGGCGCCCTTGCGCAGAGCCCGTCAAGTTCCGCGTCGCGCTCGCTCGAAACGCCCTTCGGCATGCAGGTCGCAATAGGTGCCGGTGTGCAGTTCCACCACCGCCGCGCCGATCCGGGCCGAGGCCTCGATCTGGCGCGGGTCATGGCCGATGAACATCGACACGCGGCAGCCGGCCTCGCGCAGCGGCGCGATGTAGTCGGCCAGCCGGTTCTGGTCGCCCGCCACGTCAAGCCCGCCCTCGGTCGTCCGCTCCTCGCGCTTTTCGGGCACGAGGCAGACGGCATGCGGGCGGTGGCGCAGCGCGATGGCCTGCATCTCGGCGCGTCGCCGCGCATTCGAAGTTCAGCGGCACGCGACAGCCCGGCCATCAGCGCCTCGATATCGGCGTCGCGGATGTGGCGGCGGTCCTCGCGCAGATGCGCGGTGATCCCGTCCGCCCCCGCCGCCTCGGCCAGCAGCGCCGCGCGCAGCGGGTCGGGATAGGCCGAGCCGCGCGCGTTCCGCACGGTCGCCACATGGTCGATGTTCACGCCCAGTCGGAGCCTGCCCGCAGGTGCCATGCCGTTTGTCCTCTCGCTGATTCCAACCGACAGTCTTAGGGCGCGCCGGCGGCGCCGTCATCCCCCGCGTCCGCTGCCGCAGTCCGCCTTCGTGCCTGCCGCCGTCGCTTCTCGATCCGCTCCTTCAGCTTTGCCGCCGCGCATCTTCTGGTAGGTCCGCACGATCGGGATCGTGATCCAGTAGAAGAGCAGGCTGACCGCCAGCCCGGGCAGGATGCCGCCGACCAGGTAGGGCCAGATAGATAGGTGTGCAAGAACTGCCCAAGGCGAGCCCCACTGCGTCGGCGCATCGGTGAAGATCGCCCGGACGTTCTCCCAAAGCTCGGTGCCGGCATTGCTGAAGGCGGCGACGATGGACAGGAACGACAGCGGCACCTCGATCCCCAGCATCCAGTGCCCCAGTCTCGACCGCCGAGATGGCGATGAACGGCGTGGTGATCGGGTTGCCGACGAAGGTCGCCAGCAGCGCCGCAAGGATGTTGCCGCGCATCAGCCAGGCCAGCCCGGCCGCCAGCAGGAAGTGAAACCCGAAGAGCGGCGTGAAGACTGACGAAGACGCCCGGCGAAGACGCCGCGCGCGATGCGGTGCGGCTCGTCCGGCAGGCGGCGCAGCCGGTGCGTGACATATTGCGCGGCCCGCCTGAAGCCGCCCGTCGGATAGACGAACTCCCGCATCCATTCCAGAGCGGTGCGCGCGGTTGCGCCGCTTGAAGACCAGGTCCGACCTCCGGCCGCTCAGGGCTTGCGGCTCAGGTCGCGATGCCGCGCGATCTGCGCCACGTCGGTCTCGGCCTCGAGCGCGGTCATCACCATGTGCAGATGCTCGACATCGCGCAGGTCGACATCGACGATCAGCCGGTAGAAGTCCGGCTTGCGGTCGGTGAAGCGCAGGTCCGAGATATTGGCCTTCTGCTCGCCGATCAGGTGCAGATGCGCCCAAGAACGCCCGCATCGTTGGAGATCGTGACCTCCAGGCTGACGGTGTAGACCGGCGCGTGACGGCCGGCATGCCAGTGCAGGTCGACCCAGCGGGCGGGCTGTTCCTCGAATTCCTCCAGCGCGGGGCAGTCGATGGCGTGGATCGACCACGCCCTGCCCGCGATAGGTGATGCCCACGATCCGCTCGCCCGGCACCGGCTGGCAGCAGTTGCGCGCGGCGGAAGGTCTGGTCGGCGGCCAGGCCCACGACCGGGCGCTGCGCATCGACCTCCTCGGCCGTGGCCTGCGACAAGTTCGGGATAGAGCGTCTCGACCACCCGCCGCGCGGTCAGCTCGGCGACTGCCAAGGCGCGCCAGCAGGTCCTGTCTCGTCGGCCAGCCCCAGCGTCTTGGCCGCCGTGCGCAGCGCCTTGTCGGTGGCCTTCTTGCCGACATGGTCGAAGGCCGCGCGCGCCAGTTCGTGGCCCAGCTTGACGAAGCGGCCCCGGTCCTCTTCGCGCAGGGACTGGCGGATCGCGGCCTTGGCGCGGCCCGTCGTCACGATGTCGATCCAGCTGGCCTGCGGGCGCTGGCCTTCGGCGGTGATGATCTCGACCGACTGGCCGTTCTTCAGCCGCGTCCAGAGCGGCACGCGGATGCCGTCGACCTTGGCCGAGACGCAGGAGTTTCCGATGCGCGTGTGGATCGCATAGGCATAGTCCAAGCGGCGTCGCCCCCCGCGGCAGCTGCACCACGTCGCCCTTCGGCGTGAAGCAGAACACCTGATCGGAATACATCTCGAGCTTGACGTTTTCGAGAAACTCGTCGTGGTCGTCCTCGTCCAGCCGCTCGGTCATGCGTGGCGATCCACTTGGCCGGATCGACGGCAAAGGGGTTCTTCGCGCGCACGCCGTCGCGATAGGACCAGTGCGCGGCCACCCCGGCCTCGGCCACCTCGTGCATCTGGCGGGTGCGGATCTGCACCTCGACCCGCTTGCCGTCGCGGCCCGAGACGGTGGTGTGGATCGAGCGGTAGCCGTTGGTCTTGGGCTGGCTGATGTAGTCCTTGAACCGCCCCGGCACCGCGCGCCAGCGCTGGTGGATCACGCCGAGGATGCGGTAGCAGTCCGGCCTCGGTCGCGCAGATGACCCGGAAGCCGTAGATGTCGGACAGGCGCGAGAAGGCCAGGTCCTTTTCCTGCATCTTGCGCCAGATCGAATAGGGCTTCTTCGCGCGGCCATAGACATCGGCCTCGATCTGCGCCTTTTCCAGCTCGTGCCGGATGTCGGCGGTGATCTTGTGGACCACGTCGCCCGGTCTCGCGCTGCAGCGTGATGAAGCGGCGGATGATCGAGTTGCGCGCCTCGGGGTTCAGGACGCGGAAGGCCAGATCCTCCAGCTCCTCGCGCATCCACTGCATGCCCATGCGGCCGGCCAGCGGCGCGAAGATCTCCATCGTCTCGCGCGCCTTCTGGGCCTGCTTTTCGGGCTTCATGCACTTGATCGTGCGCATGTTGTGCAGCCGGTCGGCCAGCTTGACCAGGATCACCCGCAGGTCCTTGGACATCGCCATGAACAGCTTGCGGAAGTTCTCGGCCTGCTTGGATTTCGGTGCGAGGACAGCTGCAGGTTGGTCAGCTTGGTCACGCCGTCGACCAGTTCGGCCACCTCGTCGCCGAACAGGCGCGGCGATCTCGGCATAGGTGGACTTGGTGTCCTCGATCGTGTCGTGCAGCAGCGCCGTGACGATCGTCGCATCATCCAGCCGCTGTTCGGTCAGGATCGCGGCCACGGCGACGGGATGGGTGAAATAGGGCTCGCCCGACTGGCGGATCTGCCCCTCGTGCATCTTCTTGCCATAGGCATAGGCCCGGCGGATCAGGTCGTCATTCGTGCGCGGGTTGTAGTTGCGGACGAGGGCGATCAGGTCTTCGACGTCGATCATCCTCGTCCCATCCCGTCCCGGACCCGAGCCGGGCTCAGTTCTGCCCCTGCGCTTCCATCAGGGCGCGCAGCAGCTTTTCTTCCGACATGTCGTCGGCCATCGGGCGGTCCACCTCGCCGCCCATCAGCAGCGCCATCGGTCTTCTTCGGGCTCGTCGACCTCGATCTGGGTCTGGTGGCTTTCGATCATCCGCTCGCGCAGCACCTCGGCGCTCTGCGTTTCCTCGGCGATCTCGCGCAGGGCGACGACCGGGTTCTTGTCGTTGTCGCGGTCGACCGTGATCGGCGAGCCGGCCTGGATCTCGCGCGCCCGGTGGGCGGCCAGCATCACCAGTTCGAACCGGTTCGGGAACCTTGTCAACGCAATCTTCGACCGTTACGCGGGCCATCGGCAACTCCAATTCGGATCGGGGCGCATGGAAGCGGCCTATGTAAGGCCTGCGCAAAAGCCTTGACAAGCGCAGAATCGCGGCAAATCAAAGCGGTCGCACCGCCGTCGCGATCGGCCGTCGGGCAGCGCCGCCAGCATCTGCCGGCACCGTCTGGCCCAGCAGCGGATGCACGCCAGTCCGGGTGCGACATCGGCCAGCGGCACCAGCACGAAGGCGCGGTCCTGCAGCCGCGGATGCGGCAGGATCAGCCGGTCCGGGGCCGCCGCCGCCTGCGCGCCGGGCGCCAGCTCGCGCCAGCCATGCCTGCGTGGCGGCGTCGGGCAGCACCGGATCGCCCCAGGCGATCAGGTCGAGGTCCAGCGTCCGCATGCCCCAGCGCGCTTCCGCTCTCGCCCATGGGCACTCGACCGAATGCAGCAGGTCCAGAAGCGCGTCGGGCGAGTTCACCTCACGTGCCTCGATGACGGCTGCGGCATTGACATAATCGGGTCCCGGCGCCTGCCGGAAAACAGGGCGTCGCGAAAAGACGCGGCTGACCCGGATTGCAGGAAAGCCGTCGCTCGAGCTAGGTCGTTGATCGCAAGGCGCAATGTTTCTACCGGGGCGTGTGCCGCCGATTCGGCAGATTCGCGCCAAGTGCGATCAGAGTCGGGCAGAATTCCGTTACGGCAATCAATGGCGATCTTTCGTATAGTTAGCCTTGTCTAGCAGTCTGTTGATACGCCGATATTCTGTTTGTTTGCCGACGGCTATTTCTTATCAAACACGTGGTTTGGTACGCTGAAGTTCGTGTAGGGCGATGCGTATTTGAGAGGACACGGATATGTTCTACAAGGACGATCGGCTGGCGCTGTTCATCGATGGGTCGAACCTCTACGCCGCCGCCAAGGCGCTTGGGCTTCGACATCGACTACAAGCTGTTGCGGCAGGAGTTCATGCGTCGGGGCAAGCTGTTGCGCGCGTTCTACTATACCGCGCTGCTGGAGAACGACGAGTATTCGCCGATCCGCCCGCTGGTGGACTGGCTGCACTACAACGGCTTCACCATGGTGACGAAGCCCGCCAAGGAATACACCGACAGCCAGGGCCGCCGGAAGGTGAAGGGCAACATGGACATCGAACTGACCGTCGATGCCATGGAACTTGCACCGCGCGTCGATCACATCGTGCTGTTCTCGGGCGACGGCGATTTCCGCCCGCTGGTGGAAAGCCTGCAGCGCCAGGGTGTGCGGGTGTCGGTCGTCTCGACGATCCGCAGCCAGCCGCCGATGATCGCCGACGAACTGCGCCGCCAGGCCGACAACTTCATCGAGCTGGACGAGCTTGCGCGACGTGATCGGCCGCCCGCCGCGCGAACCGCGCGCCGTGATCGACCGCGAGGATATCCCGGTCGAGGCGAAGTGACGAAAAGGCGGCCTCGGCCGCCTTTTTCATTGCGGGTGACTCTGCCCGTTCGGGGACGGCCCGTTCTGGGATGGACGGACAGTCGGGTTCGCCTTACCTAGTATCGCGACGCTGCCGACCAGAGGCCCAGATGCCAAAGCCGCCCCTGACCCTCTACCTCGCCGCGCCGCGCGGCTTCTGCGCCGGCGTCGACCGCGCGATCAAGATCGTCGAGATGGCGCTGGAGAAATGGGGCAGCCCGGTCTACGTGCGGCACGAGATCGTGCACAACAAGTTCGTCGTCGACGGGCTTCGCGCGCAGGGCGCGGTCTTCGTCGAGGAACTCGACGAAGTTCCGTCGGACCGCCCCGTCATCTTCTCGGCCCATGGCGTGCCCAAGGCCGTCCCGGCCGAGGCCGCGCGGCGCGAGATGATCTATGTCGACGCCACCTGCCCGCTGGTCACCAAGGTCCATATCGAGGCCGAGCGGCACCACGAGGCCGGGCTTGCAGATGGTGATGATCGGCCATGCCGGCCACCCCGAGACGATCGGCACGATGGGCCAGCTGCCCGCCGGGCGAGGTGCTGCTGGTCGAGACGGTCGAGGATGTGGCCGGCTCGACGGTGCGCGATCCGCGAACGGCTGGCCTTCATCACCCAGACCACTCTGTCGGTCGATGACACGGCCGAGATCGTCGCGGCGCTGCAAGCGCCGCTTCCCGGCCATCGTCGGGCCGCACAAGGAAGACATCTGCTATGCCACGACCAACCGGCAGGCGGCCGTCAAGGCAGATCGCGCCGCAGATCGACGCGCTGCTGGTGATCGGCGCGCCGAATTCGTCCAACTCCAGGCGCCTGGTCGAGGTGGGCCGCGCCGCGGGCTGCGCCTATGCGCAGCTGATCCAGCGCGCCGACGATATCGACTGGCGCGCGCTGGAGGGCATCCGCGCCATCGGCGTGACCGCCGGGGCCAGCGCGCCCGAGGTGCTGGTGAACGAGGTGCTCGACGCCTTCCGCGCCCGCTTCGACACGACGGTCGAACTGGTCGAAACGGCGCGCGAGAACGTCGAGTTCAAGGTACCCCGCATCCTGCGCGAGCCTGCATGACCGACTGGGTCAGGCGTTCGAGGGTCGAGGTGGAGCCGCTGGCCTGGGGCCGCGCGACCTACACCATCCTGCGCCTGCCCGATCCGGTCGCGGAAGCGCTGCATGCAGCCGGAGCGCGACGGGTGGAGGGCGAGATCAACGAGCATCCCGTCAACCTGGCGCTCTCGCGCGCCCCGGTGGTCGAGGGCGTCTTTCTCTGGGCGGGGCAAAGCCTGCTCGACCGCCTCGGCATCGCGCCCGGCGACCGTCTGGAGGTCCGCCTGCGCCCGTCGCCCGACGACCGGGTCGAGACGCCGCCCGATGTCGAGGCCGCGCTTCGTGCGGGCGGGGTGCATGGCTGCATGGGACGCGCTGACGCCGGGCAAGCGCCGCGGGCTGCTCTACCAGATCGGCACGGCAAAGACCGCACGCGACCCGGTGCCAAGCGCATCGACGCCGCTGATCGAAGGCCTCGGCCGCGTGACCGCCCATTCCCCGCGCGCCCCTGCTGCTTGGGCTTGCCGGACTGTTGCCGTTCCTTTGGGGCGCGCTGACGCGTGCTCTCGCCAGCCTTGAACGACTGGGCGATAGCCACGCTCGGCCCGCGCTATCGTCGGCGCCCTTCGTCTCGCTGTCCTATGGCACCGTCATCCTGTCCTTCATGTCCGGCGTGCTCTGGGGGTTCGCCACCCGGGCCGAGGGCGCGCAGGCCGCCATCGGGCTATGCGCTGTCGGTCATCCCGGCGCTATGGGCATTCTTCTTCGTGGGCGGCGGTCCGACATCAGCCGCCATCCATCTGAGCGCCGGGTTCGCGGGGCTTCTGGCGCTTGACTGGTCATTCTGGCGGCAGGGCCTCGCCCCGCCCTGGTGGATGACCTTGCGCATCGGGCTGACCGCCATCGTCCTGGTGTGCCTTGCGCCCTTGTGGCTGTGATCCCGCCGCGTTTCCGCCTATCCTTCCGACCGCAACCACGGGATTGACCGAACCGATGCCAGAGCTCTTCGCCTATACCGACGGGGCCTGCTCGGGAAATCCCGGCCCGGGCGGCTGGGGCGTGCTGATGCTGGCACGCGACGGCGAGACGGTGGTCAGGAGCGCGAGCTGTCGGGCGGCGAGGCGCTGACCACCAACAACCGGATGGAACTGATGGCCGCGATCTCGGCGCTCGAGGCGCTGTCGCGGCCGTCCGAGATCACCATCGTCACCGACAGCGCCTATGTGAAGAACGGCATCACCGAGTGGATGGCCGCGCTGGAAGCGCAAGGGCTGGCGCACCGCGGGCGGGCCGCCGGTCAAGAATGTCGATCTTTGGCAAAGGCTTGACGCCGCGCAGGCGCGCCACAGCGTGACATTGGCGCTGGATCAAGGGCCATGCCGGCCATGCCGAGAACGAGCGGGCCGATGAACTGGCCCGCGCGGGCATGGCCCCCTTCAAGCCGGGAAGGGCAACCGCATGACCGCGCCCGTCGCCGAAATCGCGCGCGAGGTGCTGTCGTCGGAACGGCTGACCGATGCGCTCGACTATGCGTCGGTCGTGGTCTTTGCGCTGACTGGCGCGCTGGTCGCCAGCCGGTCGCAGCTGGATATCGTGGGCTTCATCTTCATCGCCTGCCTGACCGCCGTCGGCGGCGGCACGATTCGCGACGTGCTGCTCGACCGGCCGGTCTTCTGGATCGCCACGCCCGCGCTTCTGCTGGCGGCGTCGCTGGCGGCGGTGCTGGTGTTCTTCACCGCGCATCTGCTGGAAAGCCGCTATCGCGCGCTGCTGTGGCTGGATGCCTGCGCGCTGGCCGTGGCCGTTCCGGCGGGCGTCGGTGTAGCCCTGGGCCTGGGCCTCGGCTGGCCGCTCGTGCTGGTGTCGGGCATGATCACGGGCTGCCTGGGCGGGCTGATGCGCGACGTGGTCTGCAACGAGGTGCCGCTGGTGCTGCGGCAGGGAGAGCTTTACGCCACGGCAGCGCTGGCCGGCGCCGGCAGCGCCGTTGCCATGATCGCGCTTGGCGCAAGCGAGGCCTGGGCGCTTGCCGGATGCGCGCTGGCCACGTTCGTACTGCGCGCGGGCAGCCTGGCCCTGGGCTGGAGCTTGCCGGTCTACAAGAGCCGCCCGCCAAAGCCCGAGTCGCCCAAGCGCTGATCACGGATGCGTGCAGCATCTTTGCCAAACGCAAACGAGCGTTTATATAATCGGCATGGGCCGCAGCAGAACCGTTCCTGATCTCGACGTCTACGCCGCCATCCGCCAGCTTCTGGCCGAGGGCGGCGACAAGGCGGTTGCCTTCTCGTCAGTGGCGCGCGCAACCGGACTGGCGGCGCCCACGCTGGTGCAACGCTACGCGTCGCGCGACGGGATGCTCCGCGCGGCGCTTGATGGCCGCCTGGGACGATCTCGATCGCCAGACGGAAGACCTGGCCGCGACGGCACCCCTTTCCGCCAAGGGCGCGGCGCAGATCCTCAAGTCACTCTCGGGGGAAGGCGGGTCGGGCGTCGACCTTGCCCTGCTGGCTGCGGATTTCCGGGATGCGGCGCTGCGCGAACGTGCCGTGCGCTGGCGCGAATCGCTCGAGGCAGCGCTTGCGCCGCGGCTCGGCGGCGGCTCGAAAGGGCGAGAGGCGGCATCGGTTCTCTTCGCCGCCTGGCAGGGTCAGGCGCTTTGGTCGCGGGCCGGGGGCAAGGTCTTCAAGCTGAAGGACGCGATCAAGCGCCTCAGCTAGCGATCACCGTCCGACATAGGTTCGCCACAGCCAGATCAGCAGCATCGCGCCCAGAAGCGCCCCGATGAAACCCGCCATCCATCCGGTCACCGTGATCAGGAACCGCAACAGGAATCCGCCGATCAGCGCGCCGGCGACCCCGATCAGGATCGTCGTCGGCACATCCGTCTGCACGCGCATGAAGCGCGTGGCGAGAAATCCCGCCGCCGCGCCGATGATGATCAGTGCCACGATGGGCATGACAGTCCTCCCTCCGCCGGACGCCTGCCGGGTGGTGACAGGATGAGCGCTCTGCCCGAACTTCTCAAGCGAGCAGCGCAGGCAAGTCGAAGCCGCGCAGAAGGTCCTCCGGCGTGGCGGGTCGCTTCCCCTCGCGCTGCGCCAGCGTCACCTCGACGGCACCTGTACCGCAGGCGATCACCATGCCGCGCAGGACCTCGCCTGGCCTGCCGCTGCCCTCTGCGAGGCGCGAGCGCAGAAGCTTCACCCGTTCGCCCCCCGCGTCACACCATGCGCCAGGGAAGGGCGACAGGCCCCGGATCTGACGATCCACCTCGATCGCAGGGCGACCCCAGTCGATCCGCGCCTCTTCCTTCGCGATCTTGGCGGCGTATGTGACCCCCTGTTCGGATTGGACGACCGGGACAAGCTCGGGGTAGGCCGCAAGCGCCTCGGACGATCAGCTCCGCCCCCATGACTGACAGCCGGTCATGCAGATCCTGCGTCGTTTCCTCGGGGCCGATGGGCGTCGCGGCGCGCAGCAGGACCGGCCCGGTGTCCAGCCCCTCCTCCATCCGCATGATGCAGACGCCCGTCTCGGCATCCCCTGCCATGACCGCGCGGTGGATCGGTGCCGCCCCGCGCCAGCGCGGCAGAAGCGAGGCGTGGATGTTGAGGCACCCGAGCCGTGGCGCATCGAGGATCGCGCGCGGCAGGATCAGCCCATAGGCCACCACGACCGCCACCTCGGCCCCGAGCGCCGCGAATTCGGCCTGCACTTCGCGGGCGCGCAGGCTGGCCGGGTGCCGCACCGGCAGGCCAAGCTCGACGGCCGCGAGCTGGACGGCAGAGGGCCGGTCCTTCTTGCCGCGCCCGGCGGGCCGGGGCGGCTGGGTATAGACGCTGACGACCTCATGCGCTGCCGCAACCGCGCGAAGCGCAGGCACCGAGAATTCCGGCGTGCCCATGAAGACGACCCTCATGCCCGCGTCCTCAGCTTCTGGGACCGCGCGACCAGCATCCGGCGCTTCAGCGGCGACAGGTGGTCGACGATAGATCTTTCCCGCAAGATGGTCGATCTGGTGCTGCACGCTGGTCGCCCAGAGGTTCACGAAGTCGCGCTCCTCGATCTCGCCCTGCCGCGTTCAGGAACCGCACGGTCACCGCGCGGGGCCGCGCGATCACGGCCGAGACGCCGGGCAGGTTGGGGCTGGCCTCTTCATGTTCGCGCATCTGACCCGAGGCATGCAGCACCTCGGGGTTTGCCATCAGGATCGCTTGCCCCCGCGCCTCGGACGCATCCACGACCGCAAGCCGAAGCCCGATGCCGATCTGCGGCGCGGCAAGGCCGTAGCCCGGCATCGCGTCCATCGTCTCGACCATGTCGGCCCAGATCGCGCGCACCTCGTCCGTGATCCGGTCGACCGTCAGGGCAGGGGTGCGCAGGATGCGGTGAGGATAGGCGACGAACGGGCGGACCGTCACGCAGGCACCATCCCGGCTGCCTGCCGGTCCGCGGGCGAGAGGTGATCGAGCACAACGATCCCGTCGAGATGATCCATCTCATGCTGCGCGCAAATCGCCGCGAAGTCGCCGAACGTCTCTTCCCGAAGCGTCCCATCCACCGCCGTCCAGCGCAGCCGCACCTCCGCCGCCCGCTCCACCTCGGCGACCACGCCCGGGATCGACAGGCAGGCCTCCGGGCCCGTCACGCGCGCCTCGGACGACCAGATGAGGCTTGGGTTCAGCAGGATCACCGGGGCAGGCCGCCCCTCTTTCCAGGTCGGGTCCATCACGAAGAGGCGCGACAGCACACCCACCTGCGGCGCGGCCAGCCCCCGCCCTGGTGCTGCATACATCGTGTCCAGCATGTCCTCGGCCAGCTGCCGCACCTCTGGCCCCGGCACCACCGGCGCACAGCGGGCAGCCAGCCGCGCATCGGGCCAGCGCAGGATCGGACGCACCGCCATCAGACCCGCGCCCCCTGTTCGCGTGCCCGGTCGCGCTTCAGCTTTTCCATCTTGCGCGTGATCATCTGGCGGCGCAGCGGCTTCAGGTAGTCGATGAACAGCTTGCCCTCCAGATGGTCGATCTCGTGCTGCACGCAGGTCGCCCAGAGGCCCGAGAACTGTTCTTCCACCTCCACACCGTCCAGCCCGGTCCAGCGCACCCGCACCTCGGCGGGCCGCTCGATCTCGGCATACTGGTCGGGGATCGACAGGCAGCCTTCCTCATAGGTCGAGACATCTTCCGAGGCCCAGGTGATGCGCGGGTTGAACAGCACCATCGGGCGCGGGGTCAGCTCCGGGTCCTTGACGCAATCCATCACGAGGAGGCGCTTCGTCACCCCCACCTGCGGCGCGGCAAGGCCGACACCGGGGGCCTCGTACATCGTTTGCAGCATGTCCTCGGCCAGCCGGCCCAGCTCGGGCGTGATGGCGGTGACAGGCTCGCACAGCTTCTTCAGGCGCGGATCGGGATGGATCAGGATCGGGCGTATCATGCGCCCGATTTAAGGGAAGGCTCCCGTTCCCGCAATGGCATGCGCGGCGGGGACCAAGCCGATGGCCGGGGAAACCCTTTCGCCGCACAGGCGACGGTGCGGCCGTCTTCGACTTGCGAGACGGGTTTTCCAAGGCCGAACGGAACATTTTCCCGATTTTATCAGCTATGCCACTACGTTGTTCCACACTTTCCCAGATTCGTTGTAGATCAGTCCGCGACCCGGCCAGCGCAGACCCCACCTTGCGCCGCCCCCGCGCCGCCTTATCCTGACTGTCCGCCCAAGGAGACACCCGAATGAGCTTTGACAGACCGATCGACCGCCGTGGCACACATTGCGCCAAATGGGACATGATGGAGAAGATCTATGGCGTCCCGGCCGAGACCGGCCTTGCCATGTGGGTGGCCGACATGGAGTTCGCCCCGCCCGCCGTGCGTGCAGCAGGCGGTGGAGCGCATGGCGGCGCATGGGGTCTACGGCTATTTCGGCGATGATCCGCGGCTATCTGCGCGGCGATCCGTGGTGGATGCAGACGCCGCCACGGCTGGTCCGTCGAGGCCGACCAGATCTTCACGACCCATGGTCTGGTGAATGGCACCGGCCTGTGCATCGACGCCTTCACCCAGCCGGGCGACGGCGTGGTGCTTGCTGACCCCGGTCTACCACGCCTTCGCCCGCGTCATCGAAGGCCGCGGGCCGCGTCGTGGTGGAATGCCGGTTGAAGCAGGTCGCGGGCCGCTACGAGATGGATTTCGACGCCTGGGACAGCGCAGATGACCGGCAACGAGAAGCATGCTGATCCTCTGCTCGCCGCACAATCCCGGCGGGCGGGTCTGGACGGTCGAGGAACTGCGCGGCGTGGCAGATTTCTGCCAGCGCCACGACCTGATCCTGATCTCGGACGAGATCCACCACGATCTCGTCTATCCCGGCCAGCATCACACTGCGATGCCGCTGGCCGCACCCGAGATCGCCGACCGCCTGGTGATGATGACGGCGACGACCAAGACCTTCAACATCGCCGGCGCGCATATCGGCAACGTCATCATCCCCGACCCCGACCTGCGCGCGCCCTTCGCCGCGCGGATGATGGCGCTCGGCATCTCGCCCAACAGCTTCGGCATGCACATGGCGACCGCCGCCTATTCGCCCGAGGGCGCGGCCTGGGTCGACGAGCTGATGGTCTATCTCGACGGCAACCGACGCCTGTTCGACGCAGGCGTGAACGCGATCCCCGGCGTCGCCTCGATGCCGCTCGAGGCGACCTACCTGGCCTGGGTGGATTTCGCGGGCACCGGCATGTCGCAGGCCGAATTCACCGCGCGCGTGGAAAAGGGCGCACGGATCGCCACGAACCACGGCGCGAGCTTTGGTGCAGGGGGCGAAAGTTTCCTGCGGTTCAACCTCGGCGCGCCGCGCGCGCATATCGTCGAAGCGGTCGAACGACTACAGCGCGCCTTTTCCGACCTTCAGTAAGGAAATCGCCGGTCAGTTCTTCGCCAGATAGCCAACCGGCGCATTCTCGTCGCGCCAGAAGTCCAGCGCGGGGCGATCCTCGGCGGGGGTGGAGCGCTTGAACTCGCAGATCAACTCGCCGTTCTCGACGGTCGAGGCCACGATCAGGCATTGGCAGAGGTGCCGGGTGCCGTCGTAGACGTCGACCAGCCCGCGCAGCTTCGGCGCGCGGTCGGCATCGAGCGCAAAGCCGTCGTCCCACAGCCGCAGCACCGGGAAACACCGCCTCGCCAAGCTGGACGCGCAGCCGCGACTTCCGCGCGCGATCGCGCTTGCGGGCGGCCTCAAGCCCCTCGCGCACTTCCTTGGGCAGAAATTCCAGCATGGCGGTCTCCTTGGCGGATGCCCCTGCGTCAAGGATGGGTCGGTTCGATTAAAAAGCAAGCAGTTTCAGAAAGAAAGCCGGCCCATGCCCCGAAGTCGTGCCCGAATTCGCCACGCAAAGGTTGTGCGCCAGCGCAGTCCTGATGCGCGCAAGGCGATCTGTCGCCGCGACTCCCGCGGCGCCTTATCCTTAGGACCAAAGGAGTGAGTCTCATGGGACAACTGATCGACGGGCGTTGGGATACGTCCTGGTACGACACCAAATCCACCGGCGGCGCCTTCCGCCGCAGCACGGCAGGCTTCCGCAACTGGATCACGCCCGACGGCAGCGCCGGGACCGTCCGGCGCAGGGCGGTTTCGCCGCGGAAAGCGGGCGCTATCACCTCTACGTCTCCTACGCCTGTCCCTGGGCGCACCGCACGCTGATCTTCCGCGCAGCTGAAGGGGCTTGCACCGCATATCGGCGTCTCGGTCGTCCATCCCGACATGCTCGACGACGGCTGGACCTTCGCGACCGACTTCGCGGGGACGACTGGCGACACGCTCTACGGCCTGCCCTTCCTGCGCGACATCTACACCAAGGCCGATCCCGCCGTGTCGGGCCGCGTCACGGTTCCGATCCTCTGGGACCGGCAGCGCGAGACCATCGTGTCGAACGAAAGTTCCGAAATCATCCGCATGTTCAACTCGGCCTTCGACCGGCTGACCGGCAACACGGCGACGACTACTGGCCCGCCGACCTGCGCGCGGCGATCGAGCCCATCAACGCCCGCATCTACGACACGGTGAACAACGGCGTCTACAAGGCGGGCTTCGCCACGACGCAGGCCGCCTACGATGCCGCCGTCGCGCCCCTCTTCGACTCGCTCGACTGGCTGGAGGACCATCTCGCGCGGAACCGCTGGCTGATGGGCGAGCGGCTGACCGAGGCAGACTGGCGGCTGTTCACCACGCTGGTGCGCTTCGATTCCGTCTACCACCTGCATTTCAAGTGCAACCGGCGGCGCATCATCGACTATCCGAACCTCTGGGCCTACACGCGGGCGCTCTATCAGGTGCCGGGCGTGGCCGGGACGGTCCACATGGATCACATCGTGCGCCATTACCACTACAGCCACGACACGATAAATCCGCACCGGATCATCCCGATCAACCCGGTGCTGGACTTCCTGGCACCGCACGGGCGCTGAGACTTGCGCGGAACCCGCTTTTCCGCTTTGACCGGCGGCAAAGAAGGAGCCCCGCGTGACCCGGCCCGCCGCCTTGCCCCTTACCCCCGCGCCCGCCGACCACGGCGGCGGTATCGATGCGGCCCGCGCGCGGTGGGGCGGATCGCGGGCGGATTGGCTCGACCTGTCGACCGGCATCAACCCGGTCGCCTATCCGCTGCCCGCGCATCGCCGGCCGAGGCATGGACGCAACTGCCCGACAAGGGCGCAGAGGACGCGCTGCTCGCCGCCGCCCGGCGCTTCTGGTCCGTCCCGGACGGCGCGGCGATCCTCGCCGCGCCCGGCACCTCGGCCCTCATCGCCCGCTTCCGGCGCTCGCCCGCCCCGGCACCGATCCGCATCCCCGGCCCGACCTACAACGAGCACGCCCGCGCCTTCGCCGCCGCAGGGCTGGGTGCTGACCGACGGCGCGCTCGGACGCGCTCGTCCTGGTCAACCCCAACAACCCCGACGGCCGGATGTGGCAGGCAAAGGACGCGACCGCGCCCCTCACCATCCTGGACGAGAGCTTTGCCGACCTCGACCCGGACGGCAGCCTGATCGCGCTGGCCACCCGCCCCGGCGCGCTGGTGCTCAAGGGGCTCGGCAAGTTCTGGGGCCTCGCGGGCCTGCGCCTCGGTTTCGCCATCGGCGACCCCGCCCTGTCGATCGCCTGCCGGCGCTGCTCGGCCCCTGGCCGGTCTCGGGCCCTGCGCTCGCCATCGGCACCGCGGCGCTCTGCCGACACCGCCTGGGCCAGCGCCACCCGCGCGCGCCTGGCCGCGCGACGCCGCGCGCCTCGACAGGCTGCTTGCCGCAGCGGGCGCGCAGATCGTCGGCGGCACCACGCTTTACCGCCTCGCACACCGTCCCCGACGCCGCGCCACTGGCAAGACGCGTCTCGCCCGCCACCACATCTGGACCCGCCGCTTTCCCTATTCGCGGACCTGGCTGCGCTTCGGCCTGCCGGGGCCCGAGGCGCGACTGGTCCCGCCTTGCCACGGCCCTGGAGACATCGCATGAGCGCCACGCTCCTGGTCCCTGCCCTGATCCTCGACGCGGCCCTGGGCGAGCCGAAATGGCTCTGGTCCCGCTGGCCCCACCCGGCCGTGCTGATGGGCCGGGTCATCGGCTGGGCCGGACGCATCGCTTCAACCGGGCGAAAACCGCCGCCTGAAGGGCACTGCCGTCGATGGCGGCACTCGCCCTCGGCGCAGCCGCCCTGGGCGCGATCATCTCGGCCGTCCCCGATGGCGGCCTGCTGGAGATCCTGATCGCCGCGATCCTTCTGGCACAGAAAAGCCTCGTCGATCATGTCCGCGCCGTCGCCGACGCGCTGCGCCTCTCGCTCGGCGACGGACGCCGCATGGTCGCCCGCATCGTCGGCCGCGACACCGGCGACGATGACCGAACCCGAGGTGGCCCGCGCCGCCATCGAGAGCGCGGCCGAAAACCTCAGCGACGGGGTGATCGCGCCCGCGCTCTTCTTCCTGGTCTTCGGCCTGCCGGGCCTGCTGGTCTACAAGATCACCAACACCGCCGACAGCATGATCGGCCACCGCACCGCCGCGCCACGAGGAGTTCGGCTGGGCCGCCGCGCGCCTCGACGATGTGCTGAACTGGATCCCGGCCCGCGTCACGGCCCTGCTGATCGCCCTCACCCACGGCTGGACCGACCCCGCGCCCGATCCTGCGCGACGCGCCGCTGCACCGCTCGCCCAATGCAGGCTGGCCCGAAGCCGCGATGGCCGTGGTGCTGAACGTCTCGCTCTCTGGCCCGCGCAGCTACCATGGCGAGCGGCGCGACTTCCCCTGGGTCTGGCCCGAAGGCCGCGACGACATCGGCCCGGATCAGATCGACGCCGCCTGCTCCGCCCTCTGGCGGGCCTGGGCCGCGCTTCTTGCACTCGGCATCGTCCTTGCTGCGCTATCTGACCGTTGCGACAGCGCGACCGGCTGCTACAGTTCGGCCATTGCCCGGAGGACCCCGTTTCGATGCGCCCCTTGATCGCCGCCCTGTCCCTCTGCCTCGCCACCCCCGCCCTTGCCGCACCCTGCGGCGGCGATTTCGGCGATTTCGTCGCGGCGATGAAGGCCGAGGCAATCGCAGCGGGCAGCGATCCGGCCTCGGTCGACGCGCTTCTTCGCAAACGTGCGGCAGGACCCAAAGGTGCTGAAGGCCGACCGGTCGCAGGCCGTGTTCCAGAAGCCCTTCCTCGATTTCTCCAAAGCGCTCATCAGCAAGAACCGCCTGCAGACAGGCCTCGCAAAGAGCGAACAGCTCGACGCGGTCTTCCAGCGTGCGCAAAGCGACTACGGCGTGTCGCGCGGCATCCTGCTGGCCTTCTGGGCCTTCGAGACCGATTTCGGGCAGGTGCAGGGCGACTTCAACACCGTCAACGCCCTCGTCACGCTCGGCCATGACTGCCGCCGGCCCGAGCTGTTCCAGCCGCAGATCCTCGCCGCCATCACGCTGATGGAGCAGGGCATCATCGACCCGGCCACGACGACCGGCGCCTGGGCGGGCGAGATCGGCATGGTCCAGATGCTGCCGCGCGACATCCTCGCCGATGCGGTCGATGGCGATGGCGACGGGAAGATCGACCTGAAGACCTCCGCCCCCGACGCACTCCTCTCGGCGGCGAAGAAGCTCCAAGTGCTCGGCTGGCGGCCGAACGAGCCGTGGCTTCAGGAAATCACGCTGCCCGACAGCTTCGACTGGTCGCTGACCGGCCTCGACAAGACGCTCTCGGTGGACAGCTGGGCCAAGCTGGGCGCGTCCCCGGTCGCAGGCCAGCTGGCCGACGGCAGCCTGCGCGCCTCGATCCTTCTGCCGCAGGGGCGCAACGGCCCGGCCTTCCTCGCCTATCCGAATTTCAACGTGCTCTTCAGCTGGAACAAGAGCTTCGTCTACGTGACCACCGCCGCCTATTTCGCAACCCGCCTCGAAGGCGCGCCGCCCTATGCCGCCGGCGCGCCAGAGCCGGGCCTGGCGGCAAAGCAGATGGCGCAGCTTCAGGAAAAGCTGGCGGCGCGCGGGCCATGACGTTGGCGCGATCGACGGCATTCTGGGGGCAAAGACACGGACCGCCGTGCAGGCGGAACAGGTGCGCCTCGGCCTGCCCGCCGATGCCTGGCCTACGCCAGCCCTGCTCGACGCGCTATGACAACGACCCTTCACGTCCCTGCCAACGGCTGCAAGGCAGTCTTCGCCCGGTAAACGAAAATGGCGAGGTCGCCCTTGGCAACCGCGCCCCGGGGGTTCAGGCCACCAGCGCCTCGGCCTTCTTCAGGTCGACGCTGACCAGCTGGCTCACCCCCTGCTCCACCATCGTCACGCCGAACAGCCGGTCCATGCGCGCCATGGTGACGGCGTGGTGCGTGATGATCAGGAAGCGCGTCTCGGTCCGCCGCGTCATCTCGTCCAGCAGGTCGCAGAAGCGCGTCACGTTGGCATCGTCCAGCGGCGCGTCGACCTCGTCCAGCACGCAGATCGGCGCGGGGTTGGCCAGGAACACCCCGAAGATCAGCGCCAGCGCCGTCAGCGTCTGCTCGCCCCCCGACAGCAGCGACAGCGTGGCCAGCTTCTTGCCCGGCGGCTGGCACATGATCTCCAGCCCGGCCTCCAGCGGATCGTCGCTTTCCACCAGCACCAGCCGCGCCTCGCCGCCGCCGAAGAGATGCGTGAACAGCGTCGCGAAATTCGCGTTCACCTGCTCGAAGGCCGTCAGCAACCGCTCGCGCCCCTCGCGGTTCAGCCCGGCGATGCCGGACCGCAGCCGCTTGATCGCCTCTTCGAGGTCGTCCTTCTCGGCCTTCAGCGTGTCGTGCTCGTCCTGAACCGCCTTGGCGTCCTCCTCGGCCCGCAGGTTCACCGCGCCCAGCGCCTCGCGCTGGCGCTTCAGCCGGTTCACCTCGGTCTCCAGCGCCACGGCATCGGGCATCCGCGCCGGGTCGGCCTTCAGCGTGTCGAGCAGCGCGGCAGGCGTCAGCTCCGTCTCTTCGCGGATACGCTCCGCGGCAGGTCCACCGTGCCTCGCGCCGCCTCGGCCCGCGCCTCGGCCCGCGCCCGCGCCTCGCGCGCCTCGCTGCCCGCGCGCTCGGCCTCGCGCTCGGCCGCCTGCGCCGCGCGCAACGCGGCTTCCGCCTCGGCCAGCGCATCGGCAGCCGCGCGCCGCCGCGCCTCGGCCGCCGTCGATGCGCCTCGCCCAGTTGCGCCCGCTTCGCCGCGATCTCGGCGGGCAGCGCCCCGGCCTCGGCCAGCGCCTGCTCGGCCTCCGTCCCGCCGCTCGGCCAGTTCCGCCGTGCGCTTCTCGGCGGTCTCCAGCCGGTGCCGCCAGCCCGAGACTTCCTTCACGATCTCCTGCCGCCGCCGCACCCGCGCCTCGCCCTCGCGCCGCAGCTCGTCATGCGGCCGAGCGGCGCGTCATCATGGCGATCCGCGCGGCCTCCACCGCCGTCTTGACCTGCTCCACGCTCGCCCGCGCCTCGGCCAGATCGGGCAGGGCCGCCGCCGCCGCCTCGGCCTCGCGCAGGGCCGCCCGCGCCGCCATCGCCTCGTCGTCGAAGCGCGCCACGGCCAGCCGCGCCGCCTCCAGCTTGCCGCCGGCGATCGAGCGGTCCGCCTCGGCCCGCGCCAGCGCGCGGCTCACCTCCGTCACCCGCAGGTCCGCCGCCCGCCGCGCCTCGCGCGCCATCTGGTCGGCGCGGGCGAGGTCGGCCAGCCGCCGTTGCAACGCCTCATGCGCCTGCCGCGCGCCCTCGGCCCGCGCCGCGACATCCTCGAGGTCGCGCTTCAGCGCCACCAGCCGGTTCAACTGCTGCAACCGCAGCGCCGCCGCCGAGGGCGCATCCTCGGCCCCGGCGCGGAACCCGTCCCAGCGCCAGAGGTCGCCCTCGAGGCTGACCAGCCGCTGACCGGGCCGCAGCGCCGCCTGCAAGGCCGCGCCCCTGGCCCCGCGCCACCAGCCCGATCTGCGCAATCCGCCGCCGCAGCACGTCCGGCACCGCGACATGGTCCGACAGCGGCGCGACGCCCTCGGGCAGCGGCTGCGCCGCGTCGTAGTCCGGCAGACCCGCCCAGCCCGAGCGCCCGTCCGCCCCGATTTCCGGCGCGCGCAGATCATCGGCCAGCGCCGCGCCCAGCGCCTTCTCGTAGCCCGGCGCCACGGTCAGGCGGTCCAGCACCTGCGTGCCCGCATGGGTTTCGCGGTCCATCAGCCGGCCCAGGGCCGCCACCTCGGCCCGCAGCGCATTCGCCTCGCCCTCGGCCTCGGACCGCGCCGCCCGCGCCTCGGCCTCGCGCCCCTGCGTCTCGGCCCGCGCGGCCTCGGCTTCGGCCAGCGCGGCCTCGGTATCGGCGGCGAGCGCCGCGTGCCGCCTCCTGCGCCGCCTTCCGCCTCGGCAAAGGCCGCCGCGGCCCGCGCCAGCGCCTCTTCCGCCGCCGTCACCGCCGCGCGGGATCGGTCGGCCTCGGTCTCGGCCTTCTGCACGGTCGTGCGCGTGTCGCCCAGAAGCCGCTGCACCGACTGGTGCCGGGCCGCCAGCCGCGCCACATCCTCGGTCACCTCGCGACAACGCGCCCTCGCGCTCGGTCAGGATCGCGCCCGCCTCGCGCGCCAGCTCCGCCGCCTCGGCCAGCCGCTCGTCATGCCCCTCTTGCGCGCGGGCGATCTGCTCCTGCTCCCAGTCCAGCCGCGCGATCGTCTCGCCCGCATCGCGGTTCAGCCCCGCCTCGCGCTCCATGTCGCGGCTCAGTTGCTCGATCCGCCCCTTCAGCGTCTCGATCCGCGCCTGCGCCTGCGCCTCCTGGTCGGCCAGCTGGTCGCGCTGCACGAGCAAGCCGCTGCAGGACGGCCGCCGCAATCGCCTCTTCCTCGCGCAGCGGGCGGCAGGGCATCTTCGGCCAGCACGCGCGCCTTGCCCGGCCGCCTGCGCCGCCGCCTCGGCCTGCGCCGCCGCCACCACCCGCTCGCGCAGCGCGGCCTCCGCCTCGGCCCGCGCCTCGTCGGCCTCGCGCCAGCGGCGGAACAGCAGCATCCCCTCGGCCTGCCGCAGCTCTGCGCCGATCTCGCGATAGCGCGCCGCCTGCCGGGCCTGCCGGGCCAGCGTGGCGAGCTGCTGCGCCAGCTGCTCGATCACGTCATCGACGCGCGCCAGGTTCGTCTCGGTCGCCTGCAGCCGCAGCTCCGCCTCGTGCCGCCGCTGGTAGAGGCCCGAGATGCCCGCCGCCTCCTCCAGGATGCGCCGCCGGTTCTTGGGCTTGGCGTTGATCAGTTCGGCGATCTGCCCCTGCCGCACCAGCGCGGGCGACTGCGCCCCGGTCGAGGCATCGGCGAACAGCATCTGGATGTCGCGGGCGCGCACATCCTTGCTGTTGGCCTTGTAGGCCGATCCCGCATCCCGCGTGATCCGCCGGACGATCTCGATCTGGTCCTGATCGTTGAAGCCCGAGGGCGCCAGGCGGTCGGAGTTGTCGATGATGATCGACGACTTCGGCGAAATTGCCGCGCGCCCGCGCGTCGCGGCGCCTGCGAAGATCACGTCCTCCATCCCGCCGCCGCGCATCGCGGTGGGGCGGTTCTCGCCCATCACCCAGCGCATCGCCTCCAGCAGGTTCGACTTGCCGCAGCCGTTCGGCCCGACCACGCCTGTCAGGCCCGGATGGATCACCAGATCCGTCGGGTCGACAAAGCTCTTGAAGCCGTTCAGCCGAAGCCGCGTGAAGCGCACCGGGTCCCTCGCCGTGATTCCGTTCCGGAAGACGCATCGTCGCGCCCGCACCGGTGCGAGTCAACCACGCAGCCCCGCATCTGGCGTGGGCCAGGCGCTTATCCCCAACATATTGCGGGTCGGACACCCGCTTGCGACACGGCCGCGTCGACGCCATCACTCTGCGCGCATGGACAGCGCCATGACACCGCCGATCACCGGCCATTGCCTCTGCGGTCGCATCCGCTACCGCGCGGACGCTGCACCCCTCTGGCAGATGCACTGCCATTGCGAAAGCTGCCGCCGCGCGACCGCATCCGGTTTCACCTCGTTCTTCGCGATCGCCAACGGCCACTGGCGCTGGACGGGCGACACGCCCGCGCTCTACCACTCGTCCCCCGGCGTCGAGCGCCGCTTCTGCCCGACCTGCGGCACGCAGATGAGCTACAGCACCGACCGCGCCCCGGACGAGATGCATTTCTACGCGGCCACGCTCGACGACCCCGAGCGGTTACCGGCCCACCGCCCATGACCTGTGCGGACGAGCGTCTGTCCTGGGTCGTCCTCTGCGACGGGCTTCCCGGCATATGACCCCGCACCGGGCCAGCGATCCCTACGACTGGGCCGCGCTGCTCGACCTGATCCGACGCGCCTTTGCGGGGATGGAGGGGCGGATCGACCCGCCCTCGTCGATGCACGCGCTGACGCCCGAGAGCATCGCCGCACAGGCGCGCAGCGGCGAGGTCTGGGTGATCGGCGCGCCCCCGGTCGCCTGCGTCTTCCTGACCCCGAAACCCGGCGCGCTCTATCTGGGAAAGCTCGCCGTGGCCGAAGCCCGAGCGGCAACAGGGCCATGCCCGCCGCCTGATCGACACTGGCCGAAGACCGCGCCCGCGCCCTCGGCCTGCCCGCGCTGGAGCTTCAGTCACGAGTCGAGCTGATCGAGAACCACGCGACCTTCCGCGCCATGGGGTTTCGCCAGGTCGGCGGCGACCGCCCATCCGGGCTTCGACCGGCCGACATCGCTGACCTTCCGCAAGGATGTCATGGCCACCGACGGATAGCGTCCGCTAGTCGAAGGTGCCCGTCACCCGACCAAACAGCATGAAGGCCCGCGCGGTGCGGGTCTCGGCCAGGTCGGCCATGTCCTGCGTCGGTCGCGTTCTTCTCGAACTCCTGCGAAGGTCTTGTCGAAGGTCCGCAGGAAATGGTGCGCCGCATCGCGAAAGACCGTGTCCTCGCGCATCCGCGCCGCCGTCAGCGCGAGGCTCGAACGGTCGCGGATGCCACCCAGCCCGGCGATCGGTCCGGCCCCGTTCGCCCTGCGGCGAAGCGCCGCCAGACGCTCGGGCGCGGCCCGGTCGGGCTTCAGGTCGTCCATGTAGATGCCGTCCTGGCTGAGCAGCGTCAGCACGTCCTGCGCGGCGCGGATCAGCTTGGCGACGCGTCGCGATCCTCCAGCGCCAGGCGCAGGGCGCGGAAGCCCGTCCTTGTCCTCGGGCGATTTCGGGAAAGTTCAGCGCCCGGATGAAATCCGCGACCGACAGCGGCGGCCGCAGGTCTTCGGCCGGGGTGCCGAGGGCCAGCGCCGGTTGCTCGTCGGCCACGGCTCGGCCGCGGCAAGGCCAGCGCGGCCTTGCGGTCGGCCGACGGCACGGTCAGCGACCGGATCGCGGCGCGAGGTGAAGGTGGCCAGCACAGTCTCCGTCTGCCGCTGCGCCGCCGCAGATCTCGTCCAGCTTCTTGCTCGACCGAGGGCTTCGACGCCGACTGCGCCGCCGCCTGGCTCTGCGCCACATAGGCGTTGCGCATCGCGTCGACCGCCGCCTGCAGCCGCGCCGCCTCGTCCCGCAGCTGCGCGCACCGACCGCGAGCGTCGTGACCGCCACCCAGATCAGCGCCAGCGGCAGGAAGACCACCAGCAGCGTCATCACCAGGCCCAGCGGCCCGGCCGCTCGCCGGGCGCGAACAGGACATAGGCCGCAGCGACGAGACGATCCAGATCAGGCTCAGGACGCGCCGCGACCAGGTCGGTCCACGGCCGCGGCCGCTCGCTCCTCGGGCCGGGGAAAGCGCCCCAGATCGACCGGGCTTGTCCTGCTGCTGTCCGGCATGCTGCTGATTCCGATCCGCCGTTCCCGTCCGTCACACGAAGCGGACGCTGACGACCTCGTAGCTGCGCTGGCCGCCGGGGGTCTTCACCTCGACGCTGTCGCCCTCGTCCTTGCCGATCAGCGCGCGCGCCAGGGGCGAGCGGATGTTCAGCAGGCCGTGCTCGATGTCGGCCTCGGTCTCGCCGACGATCTGGTAGGTCTTCTCCTCGCCGCTGTCCTCGTCGACCAGCGTCACCGTCGCGCCGAACTTGATCGCGCCCGACAGCTTGCGACGGGTCGATCACCTCGGCCAGCGACAGGATGCCCTCCAGCTCCTTGATGCGGCCCTCGATGAAGCTCTGCTTTTCGCGCGCGGCGTGGTATTCGGCGTTCTCCGACAGGTCGCCATGCTCGCGCGCCTCGGCGATGGCGCGGATGACGGCGGGACGCTCGACCGACTTCAGCTGCTTCAGCTCTGTCGTCCAGCGCGGCAAAGCCGCGCGCGGGTCATCGGGATCTTTTCCATCGGCCTTCCACAGTAAACAGACAGCGCCACGGCCCGGGTCTCGGCCCATGACGTTGAACTTCGGTCTCGTCTCACCTGAAACCAGATCGGACCGGCAATTGCAAGGGGGATGCCGGCGGAACGCGGCGCATCGTCGCCGTCGCGGTACAGATGCCGCAGCGCGGCACCGGGATCGCTGGCGTCATGATTGACGTCACGGTTGACCGGCGCATCGGGCTAAGGCACGCAGGGCACGGGAAAAGCCAGCACTGCATGGCGCGAGCAGACCGCCGGAGGATAGGACAAGTCGATGACCGCGATCGAGCGCGAGAGCGATGGACTATGACGTGGTGATCGTGGGCGCCGGCCCCGCGGGCCTGTCGGCGGCGATCCGGCTGAAGCAGCTCGATCCCGGACCTGTCGGTCGTCGTGCTGGAAAAGGGGTCCGAGGTCGGCGCGCATATCCTGTCGGGCGCGGTGCTTGACCCGTCGGGCCTGGACGCGCTGCTCCCCGACTGGCGGACGATGGACGCGCCGATCAAGGTCGCCGGTGACGCGAGGACAACTTCTACATCCTCGGCCCGGCGGGGCAGATCCGCATCCCGAACTGGCCGATGCCGCCGCTGATGTCGAACCACGGCAACTACATCGTCCGCATGGCCAATGTCTGCCGCTGGATGGCCGAGCAGGCCGAGGCGCTGGGCGTCGAGATCTTCCCCGGCATGTCCTGCTCGGCGCTGGTCTATGGCGAGAAGGCGACGGTCGCGGGCGTCGTCGCGGGCGAGTTCGGCCGCGACCGCCGACGGCACGCCCGGGCCCGTCCTACGAGCCGGGGATGGAGCTGCGCGGCAAGTACGTCTTCCTGTCCGAAGGCGTGCGCGGCAGTCGCTGTCGAAGCAGGTGATCGCGAAGTACGACCTGTCCGACGGGCCACTGACCCGCAGAAATTCGGCCTCGGCATGAAGGAAATCTGGGAGATCGACCCCGCCAAGCACCGCGAGGGCACCGTCACCCACACGATGGGCTGGCCGCTGGGCAAGAACGCCGGGGGCGGAGTCGTTCATCTATCACCTCGAGAACAATCAGGTCTATGTCGGCTTCGTGGTCCACCTGAACTACGAGAACCCGCACCTCTACCCCTACATGGAATTCCAGCGCTTCAAGCACCACCCGATGGTGGCCGAGCTGCTGAAGGGCGGCAAGCGCGTGGCCTATGGCGCGCGCGCGATCACCGAGGGCGGCTGGCAGTCGATCCCGAAGATGGTCGCACCGGGCGTGGCGCTGCTGGGCTGCTCGGCGGGCCTGGTGAACGTGCCGCGCATCAAGGGCAACCACAACGCCATGCTGTCGGGCAAGGCCGCGGCCGAGGCCGCCCATGCCGCGATCAAGGCGGGCCGCGCGGGCGACGAGCTGACCGCCTACGAGACCGAGGTGCGCACCGGCGCCATCGGCAAGGACCTGAAGCAGGTGCGCAACGTCAAGCCGCTCTGGTCGCAATACGGCCTGGTCGCCTCGCTGATGCGGCGGCGGGCTCGACATGTGGACGAACAACCTGTTCGGCCTCATCGCTCTTCGGCACGCTGAAGCACGGCAAGTCCGACGCCGCCGCGACCGGCCAGGCCAAGGACTTACAAGCCGATCGACTATCCCAAGCCCGACGGCATGCTGTCCTTCGACCGGCTGACCAACGTGGCCTTCAGCTTCACCAACCACGAGGAAAGCCAGCCCGCGCACCTGACGCTGAAGGACCCGTCGGTCCCGATCCGGGTGAACCTGCCGAAATATGCCGAACCGGCGCAGCGCTACTGCCCGGCCGGGGTCTACGAGGTGGTGGCCGAGGCGGGCAAGGACGCCGCGCTTCCGTGATCAACTTCCAGAACTGCGTCCACTGCAAGACCTGCGACATCAAGGACCCCAGCCAGAACATCGTCTGGACCACCCCGCAGGGCGGCGACGGGCCGAACTACCCAACATGTGACAATTGCGCGAGCGGGGGCCGATCCGGGCGCCTTCGCGCGCCTCGCCGCATTGCCATGGGCAGGCCGCGGGGCTAGCTTCGCCCACAGCATCCGGAGTGCCGCCCTTGTCCATGTCCCGCTCGCCCTTGCCCTCGTCCTGACTGCGCTGGCCGCGCCGCTGGCCCGCCGCATGCCGACGAGGACGCCGGGGCCTATCTCGCCGCGCGCATCGGCGGTGATCGCCGAGCGACTATCGCGAGGCGACCTCGTGGTTCGACGCGGGCCCTGATCTCGGACTCCGCCAACCAGCAGCTTCTGGACGGCGCGCTGGTCGGCAAGATGTCGCTTGGCGATTTCGAAGGCGGCGATGGCGATCGCGCCCGCGTCTGGTGCAGCTGAACAGCGCCAGCGTCTCGGCCAACCTGACGCTCCTGGCCGATCAGGCCAAGCGCGGCGCGTTCGAGGACTTCCTGACGGACATCGAGGCGGGCCGCACCATCAACCCGGCGCTCGACGGGCTGGCCGCGCGCCTGGGCCGAAGTCGGGGCGGGCCGGATGTCCGACGCGCTGGCGGCCTTCGACAAGATCGCGCAAAGCTGCAGGGGATGCGAGGCCTTCGCGCTCTATCACAAGGCCCTGGCGCTGGCCTCGGTCGGCGATTTCGAGGGCGCGGACGAGATCCTGTCGGCCGAGCGAGAACCTGCGCGTCGATGCGCCGCGGCGTCATCGCCCACGCCCAGATCCTCAGCCAGCTCGAACGCAACACCGATGCGCTCGCCCTGCTGGACCGCGACTTCGGCACCGAGCCCGATCCGATGCTCGACGACGCTGCGCGCCCGCCTTGCGGCGGGCGAGACGCTGCCCTTCGACATCGCGCGCAACGCGACCGACGGCATGGCCGAAGTCTTCTTCACCGTCGCCACCGCCCTGAACGGCGAGGCGGCGGATGGCTATACCCTGATCTATGCCCGCGTCGCCGCACTATCCTGCGCCCCGACCATGCCGACGGCATCCTTCTGGCCGCGAGCCTGCTGCAACAGCAGGGCCAGCACCGACCTGGCCATCGAGACCTATGCGCTGATCCCGCCCGACCGACCCGTCGCTTCTTCGCGGCCGAGATCGGCCGGGCCGATGCGCTGCGCTGGCGGGCAACACCGATGCCGCGATCGCGACGCTGACCAGAACTGGCCGAGACCCATGGCGACCTGATGATGGTGCAGTTCGCGCTGGGCGACCTGCTGCGCAAGGAAGAGCGCTTTGACGAGGCGACGCAAGGCCTATGACCGGGCGATCGAGCTGTGGTCGAGACTCGACCGAGCGGCACTGGGTGCTCTTCTACAGCCGCGGCATCACCCACGAGCGCAGCAAGCGACTGGGACCTGGCCGAGGCCGATTTCCGCAAGGCGCTGGAACTGAACCCGGACCAGCCGCAGGTGCTGAACTACCTCGGCTATTCGCTGGTCGAACGGGGCGAGAAGCTGGACGAGGCGCTCGGCATGATCGAGCAGGCCGTCGCGGCCGCAGCCCGACAGCGGCTACATCATCGACAGCCTGGCCTGGGCGCTATTCACGCTCGGCCGCTACGACGAGGCGCTGGAGCCGATGGAGACGCGCCTCGCTGCTGGAGCCGGTCGATCCCGATCGTGACCGACCACCTCGGCGATGTCTACTGGGCGGTCGGCCGCAAGCTGGAGGCCGAGTTCCAGTGGCACCGCGCCCTGTCCTTCGACCCCGAGGAGGAACAGGCGCGCGCGCATCCGCCGCAAGCTGGAGGTCGGGCTCGACGCCGTGCTGCAGGAAGAGGGCGCCACCCCGCTTGACGAACGCCGCGCCGCGCTCGACCCGCCCCCGCCGACCACGGCGGTGACCGAGGACGGGGCCGCCGCGGATGGCAACTGAGGCCTTCGCCCCGGCCAAGATCAACCTGACCCTGCATGTCACCGGCCAGCGCGCCGACGGCTATCACCTGCTCGACAGTCTCGTCGTCTTTGCCGATGTCGGCGACCGGATCACGGCGCGCCCGCCGACGCGCCTTGTCGCTGACGGTGACCGGGCCGCAGGCGGCGGGCCTGTCGGCCGGGCCCGACAATCTTGTGCTGCGCGCCGCCGCGCTCTTCGGCAGCCGGGCGCGGGGCCGCGCTGACGCTGGACAAAGCACCTGCCGGTCGCCTCCGGCATCGGCGGCGGGTCGGCCGATGCGGCCGCCACGCTGCGCGCGCTGTCCGCGCTCTGGCGCGCTGCCGCTGCCGCGGCCTGCCGCCGTTCTGGCGCTCGGGGCCGATGTGCCGGTCTGCCTGACGGGCGCGCCGCTGCGGATGACCGGGGTGGGCGAGGGGCTGCACCCGCTGGCCCACCCCTTGCCGCCGGCAGCGCTGGTTCTGGTCAATCCCGGCGTCGGCCTGTCCACCCCCGCCGTCTTTGCGGCGCTGGACCGGCGCGACCATGCGCCGATGCCGCGCGACCTGCCGCGCCTGCGCGACGTGGCCGAACTCGCAGCCTTCCTCGCGATGATGCGCAACGATCTGGAAGCGCCGGCGCAGCGCCTCGCCCCGGTGATCGCGCAGGTGCAGGCCGCGCTGTCGGCCCAGCCCGGCTGCCGTATCGCGCGCATGTCCGGCTCTGGCGCGACCTGCTTCGGGCTGTTCGCCGACCCGCTCGCCGCCAGCGCCGCCGCCAGCGCCATCCGCGCGGCCCAGCCCGGCTGGTGGGTCGCCTGCCGCCCCGCTGCAGGGCCTTAGCTGATCCGCTCCGACCACGATAATCCGCAAGGTCGTGCAGCATGTCGCGCAGCGGATGCGCGGGCACGCAGCGCCAGGCGCCAGCCGCGCGCCGTTCCGCCCAGGCCAGCGCCTCGGCCCGCGCCGCCTCCATCGCGCCGTGGCGCGCCATGATCGCCATCGCCTCGGCCAGGTCGCCGTCGCGCTGGTCGCCCTTCTCGATCACCCGCACCCAGAAGGCGCGCTCCTCGGCGTCGGCCTTCGCCACCGCCTTGATCACCGGCAGCGTCAGCTTGCGCTCGCGGAAGTCGTCGCCGGTGTTCTTGCCGATCGCGGCGGCGCTGCCGCCATAGTCCAGCAGGTCGTCCACGATCTGGAACGCGATCCCCAGCGCATCGCCATAGTCGCGCAGCGCCCCGACCTGCGCCTCGGTCGCCCCGGCGATCACGCCGCCCACCTCGGTCGCCGCCGAGAACAGCGCCGCCGTCTTGCCGCGCACCACCTGCAGATAGATCGCGCTCATCCGTCCGCAGATCCTGCGCCGCCGTCAGTTGCAGCACCTCGCCCTCGGCGATCGTGGCCGCGGCATTCGACAGGATGTCCAGCACCCGCAGGTTGCCCGTCTCGACCATCAGCTGGAAGGTGCGGGCGAACAGGTAGTCGCCCACCAGCACCGACGACTTGTTGTCCCACAGCAGGTTCGCCGTCGGCCGCCCGCGCCGCCGCTGGCTTTCGTCCACCACGTCGTCATGCAGCAGCGTGGCGGTGTGGATGAACTCCACCGTCGCCGCCAGATGGACATGGAACGGCCCGTCGTAGCCGCACATCCGCGCCGCCGCCAGCGTCAGCATCGGCCGCAGCCGCTTGCCCCCGGCCTCGACCAGATGCGCCGTCACTTCCGGAATGCGCGGCGCATGTTCCGAGGCCATCCGCTCGCGGATCAGCGCGTTCACCGCGTCCATGTCGTCGGCCAGCCAGTGCCGCCAGCCGTTCGTGCGGCTTCACCGCTACCTCGTCCAAACCCATGCACCGTTCCAGCCCGCACCCCTCGACAAGCCGCGGGCCCGCCGACTATGTCCTGCATCATGAAAGAGCTTCTGCGCAGCAGCGACCCGACGATCATCGCCTTCGCCACCGCCCTTCTTGAGGGCGAGGGTATAGCCGTGTTTCCGCTGGACGTCCACATGAGCATCCTCGAAGGCTCCCTCGGCATTTTGCCGCGCCGCCTGATGGTGCGCGATCGCGACCTCTGGCGCGCCCGCATCGTGCTGCGCGACAACGACATTCCGACGGGGCTGTAGATGTTCGCCGACAGCGCGCTGACGGATGACGAGTTCCTCGGCGGCGCGCTTGCGCATCCTGCAACCGCGCGAGGGCTATCGCGCCGCGACCGATCCGGTGCTTGCTGGCCGCCGCCTGCCCGGCCCGGCCCGGGCGACAGCGTGCTGGACCTGGGCTGCGGCGCGGGGGTGGCGAGCCTCTGCCTCGGGCGCGCGGGTGCCGGGCCTGCACCTGGCCGGGCTGGAACGCCAGCCCGACTATGCCGACCTCGCCCGCCGCAACGCCGCCCGCAACGGCATCGCCGCTCGAGGTGGTCGAGGGCGACCTGCGCGCCATGCCCGCCGCCCTGCGCCGTCCGCTTCGACCATGTGATCGCCAACCCGCCCTACTTCGCCCCGGCCAGCGGCACGCCCGCCGCCGATCCGGGCCGCGAGGCGGCGCAGCGCGAGGAGACGCCCCTTGCCGCTCTGGATCGACGCGGCCACGCGCCGCCTGCGCCCGGGCGGCTGGCTGACCCTGATCCACGAGGCCGCGCGGCTGCCCGACCTGCTCGCGGCGCTCGACCACCGCCTCGGCTCGCTCGCGCTGCTGCCGCTTGCGCCGCGCGCCGGCCGCCCGGCGACCCGCGTCCTTCTGCGCGCCCGCAAGGGCGGGCGCGCGCCGCTTCCGCCTGCTGCCGCCCTTCGTCCTGCACACGGGGCCGGCACATGACGGCGACCGCGACAGTTTCACCCCGGCGGCACAGGCAATTCTGCGCGCGGGCGCCGCCCTTCGAGTCGCCCTTTGGTTGAATTTTCGGCGACGCGCTGACCCGACGTCGCCAACACCGCGTGACACGACTCGGGCTTTGTGGTGCACTTGACTCTGTCGAACGACACACAGGAGGACGGACATGACGATCGCTTCGCATCTGCAGGAACTGCGCCGCAAGCACGAAACCCTCTCCGAACAGGTGGAGCAGGCGCAGCGCAGCCCCGCGACCGATGCCCTGAAGATCGCCGCGACTGAAGAAGCAGAAACTGCAGGCTCAAGGAAGAGATCACGCGCCTCAGCCAGGCCTAGGACCTTTCGGCGCTGGCGCGCGCCGCCAGCGCCGCCCCCCCGGCGATCAGGACCGCCGCGACCAGGATCGTGGCCGACGGCTGTCGCGATGCCCGCGACGACCAGGGCCAGCGTCGACAGCAGCGGCGCCGCGTAGGACGCGACACCCAGCAAGCTGGATGTCGCCCTTCTTCATCCCGACGTCCCAGGTGAAGAACGCGAGCCCCACCGGCCCGATGCCCAGCGCCAGGACCGCCAGCCAGCCGAGCGTCGACGCCGGCCAGACCGTGTCCTCCAGCGCCAGATGCGCCAGCCAGCGACAGCACCGCCGTCGCCAGGCAGAACACCGTCACGCTCGCCGTCGGCACCGTCGCCCAGCCGCCGCGACAGGACCGAATAGCCCGCCCAGGTCACCGCGCAGAGGAACGCCAGCGCCAGCCCGGGCAGCGCATCGACCGTCATCCCGCCCGCGCCGCGCAGCACGATCAGCGCCGCCCCGGCAAAGGCGAGCAGCGCCCCCGACCACATGCAGCCGCCGCAGCCGCTCGCCCGGCAGCAGGCCCGACAGCAGCACGATGAACAGCGGCCAGAGATAGGCGATCAGCCCCGCCTCGGCCGCCGGGGCCAGCCGCAGGGCCGAGAAATACAGGAAATGATAGCCGAACAGCCCCGCCGTGCCAAAGGCATAGACCTGCCAGCCGACCGCCCGCAGCGCCGCGCGCCTCGCCGCTCGCCACCATCCAGACCAGCCCGATGCCGCCCGCCGATGGCAAAGCAGATCGCGTTCAGCAGGAAGGGCGGCACGGGCGCCTGCCGACGGTCAACAGCGCCAGCAGCGACCACATCAGGATGGCGGTGAAACCGATGAGGGTGGCGCGGTCGGCGGGTCATGGCGCCTGATTGCCAATGAAAAGGCGGGGCCACAAGCCCCGCCGACGGCCTGCATTGCGGACGGTCGGCTGACGTCAGACGAAGAACTGCCCGCCGTTCGCGCTGATCGTCGATCCGGTGATGAACCCCGCATCGTCCGAGGCAAGGAACACCACGATCCGCGCGATCTCCTCCGGCTCGCCCAGACGGCCCACCGGGATCTGCGGGATGATGCGCTCGTTCAGCACCTTCTCGTCGATCGCGCGCACCATCTCGGTCCCGATGTAGCCCGGGCAGATCGCGTTGACGGTGATCCCGGCCCGCGCGCCTTCCTGCGCCAGCGCCTTGGTGAAGCCCAGGTCGCCCGACTTGGCCGCCGAATAGTTGGCCTGCCCCGCCTGCCCCTTCTGCCCGTTGATCGAGCTGATGTTGATGACGCGCCCGAACTTGCGGTCGCGCATCCCCGACCAGAGCGGATGGGTCATGTTGAACAGGCCGGTCAGGTTGGTGTCGATCACCTCTTTCCACTGCGCGGGCGTCATCTTGTGGAACATCGCGTCGCGCGTGATGCCGGCGTTGTTCACCAGCACGTCGATCGGGCCCAGCTCGGCCTCGACCTTGGCGATCCCGGCGGCGCAGGCGTCATAGTCGGCGACCGACCATTTGTAGGTCGGGATGCCGGTCTCCTTGGTAAAGGCCGCCGCCGCCTCGTCGTTGCCGGCATAGTTCGCGGCCACCGTGTAGCCCGCCGCCTTCAGCGCCACCGAGATCGCCGCCCCGATCCCGCGCGATCCGCCCGTGACCAATGCAACCTTGCCATGATTTCCTCCTCCACGGAGACTTGTATCGTTGAAATCCTGTTACCGAAACGAAAGCGGCGCGCAACATTATTGCGCGCCGCGATCATTGCGCTGCTCCGCGACTGCAGCGATCAGGCGCGTTCGAGGCACATGGCGACACCCATGCCGCCGCCGATGCACAGCGTCGCCAGACCCTTCTTCGCATCGCGGCGCTTCATCTCGAACAGCAGCGTGTTCAGGATGCGCGCGCCCGACGCGCCGATCGGGTGGCCGATGGCAATCGCGCCGCCGTTCACGTTCACGATTCGCCGGATCCCAGCCCATGTCCTTGTTCACCGCGCAGGCCTGCGCCGCAAACGCCTCGTTCGCCTCGACCAGATCAAGGTCGCCGACCTTCCAGCCCGCCTTCTCCAGCGCCTTGCGGCTGGCATGGATCGGGCCGACGCCCATGATCGACGGGTCAAGCCCGGCCGTCGCATAGGACGCGATCCGCGCCAGCGGCGTCAGCCCGCGCCGCTCGGCCTCTTCCGCCGACATCAGCACCACCGCCGCCGCGCCGTCGTTCAGCCCGCACGCATTGCCGGCCGTGACCGAGCCGTCCTTGGCGAAGGCCGGGCGCAGCTTCTGCATCGCGTCCATCGTCGCGCCGTGGCGGATGTATTCGTCGGCATCGACCGTCACGTCGCCCTTGCGGGTCGCGATCACGAAAGGCATGATCTCGTCCTCGAACTTGCCGGCCTTCTGCGCCGCCTCGGCCTTGTTCTGGCTGGCCACGGCGAATTCGTCCTGCATCTCGCGGCTGATCTGCCACTGGTTGGCGACGTTCTCGGCCGTCTGGCCCATGTGATAGCCGTTGAAGGCATCCCACAGACCGTCCTTGATCATCGAGTCGATGAAGTTCATGTCGCCCATCTTCTGCCCGGCGCGCAGATGCGCGACATGGGGCGACAGCGACATGCTTTCCTGACCGCCCGCGACCACGATGTCGCGCATCGCCCAGCTGGATGTGCTGCGCGCCCAGCGCCACCGCCCGCAGGCCCGACCCGCAGACCTGGTTGATGCGACCACGCCGCCGATTCCTTCGGCAGACCCGCCTTGATATGCGCCTGACGCGCCGGGTTCTGGCCCTGGCCTGCGGTCAGCACCTGACCCAGGATCGTCTCGGACACCTCGGCCTTGTCGATCCCCGCGCGTGCCACCGACGGCCTCGATCACCGCGGCGCCAAGCTCATGCGCCGGGGTATTGGCGAAGGCACCGTTGAAGCTGCCGACGGCGGTGCGCGCGGCCGATACGATTACGACATTGGTCATGCTGAAGTCCTCTCCCAGGGCCGGTCGCGGCAGACAACATCTGCGCCGCGCTCCAGCATGGCCTAAGCACGGGCGAGGTCAAGCGCAAGCGGCAACCGAAGCGGCCTGCGCAACCCCGGCATGACGCAGGGTCAGGCCGCGCCGTCGCCGCGCCGCATCCTCCCACACCGGCACGGTCGTCGGCATGCCGAACAGATAGCCCTGCAGGCAATCCACCCCCTGCGCGCGCAGCCATTCGGCATCCTCGGCGGTCTCCACCGCCTCGGCCACGCGTGAACATGTCGAACTGCCGGGCGATCATGATCAGCGCCTGGGTCAGAACCTGATTGTCGGGATCGCGCGCGATCCCGCGGATGAACTGACCGTCGATCTTCACGATGTCGAAGAAGAACTCCTTGAAATAGCGGAACGCGGTATAGCCCGCCCCGAAATCATCCAGCGCGAAGGAGATGCCCTTGCGCTGCAGGTCCGCCATGAAGCGTGACCACAAGCTCCGGCATCAGCATCGCCGAGCTTTCGGTGATCTCCAGGATCAGCCGCTCCGCCACCGTCGGCTTCCGCCTCGAGCCCGCGCCGCAGGGTCTCGATCCAGCGCGGATAGCCGATGGAGCGCGCCGACATGTTGACCGCCAGCCGCAGCCCCGGCTCGCGCGCCAGCGCCTGCAGGCCCAGGTCCAGCGCCGCGCAGTCGATCAGGCGGCCCAGTTCTGTCGTCTCGATCGCCCCCATGAAATCGCGCGCGGGAATCACCCGCCCGGTTTCGTCCAGCACCCGCACCAGCCCCTCGTGAAAGGCGATCAGCGAGGGGTCCGACGCCCATGACCACCGGCTGATAGGCCAGCACCACCCGGCGGTCACGCAAGGCCTCGCGCACCAGGTCGAGCGTTTCGCCGTCGCGTTCGGCCACCGCGATAGCGAGCGGGCTGGTCGGCCGCCCCGGTCGTCGATCCAATGCTCGGCCATGGCCCCCCCTTCGCGGTACAGCATCGCTCGACACCGTGCAGCACGGGGTGTAAACGAAGGGTAAAGATTCCACTTTTGTTCTAGTTTTCCCGATTGACGGAGCGACGATGCCCGACGCAACACGCTGCCCCTGGTGCGGCACCGATCCGCTCTACGTCGCCTATCACGACAGCGAATGGGGCGTGCCCGAATACGACAGCCGCGCGCTGTGGGAAAAACTGATGCTCGACGGGTTTCAGGCGGGCCTCTCCTGGATCACCATCCTGCGCAAGCGCGACGCCTTCCGCACGGCCTTCGCGGGTTTCGACCCCGCCATCGTCGCCCGCTGGGGCGAGCCGGAGGTGGCGGCGCTTGCTGGCCGATCCCGGCATCGTCCGCCATCGCGGCAAGATCGAGGCGACCATCGACGGTGCCCGCGCCTTCCTGCGGATCGAGGAGCGCGAGGGGTTCTCGGCCTTCCTCTGGCGCTATCTGGACGGCATTCCGCTGCAAACCCGCGTGACCAGCATGGCCGCAGATCCCGGCCGAGACCGACCTGTCGCGCCGAATTTCGAAGGACCTCAAGGCCGAGGGCTTCCGCTTCTGCGGCCCCACCATCGTCTATGCCTTCATGCAGGCCTGCGGCCTGGTCAACGACCACCTCGTCACCTGCCCGGCCCATGCCCGGTTGGCCGGGCCGGCAGCCCTAGTCGGCCAGCGCCCGCAGCACGGCGATGGCCTCGTCGCTGTCCCAGTCGGCGTCGCCGATCAGCCGGGCGACCTCCTGCCCCTCGGGGTTCAGGATCACCGTCACCGGCAGGCCCATGACGCCCATGCCCGCGCGCCAGTTCGGACTTCGGATCGCGCAGGATCGGCAGGCTGGTCACCCCCGCCTCGCCATAGAACTTCTCGATCGCCGTCACCGAATTGCGCCCCGTGGCCACCGGCACCACCGCAATCTCGGGCATCGCCGCCTGCAGCCGGTCGAGCGAGGGCATCTCGTGCCGGCAGGGCGCGCACCAGGTCGCCCAGAAGTTCAGCACGACCCACTTGCCCTGCCATTCCGCCAGCGAATGCGGCTGGTCGCCCCCGTCGATCACCGGCACGTCGGGCAGTGCCGTCGGCGCTTCGGCGAAGACCAGCTTGCGCATGTCGCCGGCAAGCGCGGCCTGCGCCTCGGCCACCCCGGCATGGGCGGGATTTGCACCAAGCAACAGGGCCGTATAAAGACCCATCACGACGACACGCAGCATCTTCCCTCCATGGGGCTTCCCGATGACCGACACTTCCCCCGAACCCGACGCCCCGGCGGCGAATGCCATGTGGGGCGGGCGGTTCGCCGCAGGTCCGGATGCCATCATGCAGGCGATCAACGCCTCCATCGGCTTCGACAAGCGGCTCTACGCCCAGGACATCCGGGGGTCGCGCGCCCATGCCGCCATGCTGGCCGCGACAGGCATCCTGACCAATAAGGATGCCGAGGCGATCGGGGAAGGCCTTCTCACGGTCTTGTCAGAGATCGAAACAGGACAGCTTCCCCTTCCGGGTCGAGCTGGAAGACATCCACATGAACGTCGAGGCCCGGCTGAAGGAGCTGATCGGCGACCCGGCAGGCCGCCTGCACACCGCGCGCAGTCGCGCAACGACCAGGTGGCGGTCGATTTCCGCCTCTGGGTGCGCGACCAGTGCGATGCCGCCATCACCGGCATCGAGGCGCTGATGCGCGCCTTCCTCGCGCAGGCCGAGGCCGGGGCGGACTGGGTCATGCCCGGCTTCACCCATCTGCAGACCGCGCAGCCCGTCACCTGGGGCCATCACATGATGGCCTATGTCGAGATGCTGGCGCGCGACCGGGGCCGCTTCGCCGATGCCCGCGCGCGGATGAACGAATGCCCGCTGGGTGCGGCGGCGCTGGCGGGAACCTCTTTTCCCATCGACCGGCACATGACGGCGCAGGCCCTCGGCTTCGACCGGCCCACGGCCAATTCGCTCGACAGCGTCTCGGACCGCGACTTCGCGCTGGAGTTCCTGTGCGGCCTCCAGCATCTGCGCCATGCACCTGTCGCGCTTCGCCGAGGAGCTGGTGATCTGGTCCTCGGCCCAGTTCCGCTTCGTGCGGCTGTCGGACCGCTGGACCACCGGCAGCAGCATCATGCCGCAGAAGAAGAACCCCGACGCGGCCGAGCTGCTGCGCGCCAAGCTGGGCCGCATCCTGGGCGCGACGGTGGCGCTGTTCACCGTGATGAAGGGCCTGCCGCTGACCTATTCCAAGGACATGCAGGAAGACAAGGAACAGGTCTTCGACGCCGCCGACACGCCTGATGCTGGCGCCTGGCCGCGATGACCGGCATGGTCGGCCGACATGACCGCCAACCGCGACGGCGCTGGCCGCCGCCGCCGCCTCGGGCTTTTCGACCGCCACCGACCTCGCCGACTGGCTGGTGCGCGCGCTTGGCCTGCCCTTCCGCGAGGCGCATCATGTGACCGGCACGCTGGTCGCGCTGGCCGAGGCGAAGGGCTGCGACCTGCCCGACCTGACGCTGGCCGAGATGCAGGCGGTCCATCCCGGCATCACGCGCAGATGTCTTCGCCGTGCTCGGCGTTGAAAACTCGGTGCGCAGCCGCACCTCCTATGGCGGCACGGCCCCCGATCAGGTGCGCGCCCAGATCGCCCGCTGGAAGGACATCCTCGCATGACCCGTGCCCTTGTCGCCCTCGCCCTCGCCGCCCTCCTCGCCGCCTGCGGTGCCGACGGCAGCCCGGTCGCGCCGTCCAAGGCCACGACCCTCGACCACGCAGGAGCGGTGTCAACCTGACCATCACCGGCGACGCCCGCTTCGGCGGCCGACGGCCGACGACTCTGCTGCGCGCTGGTCTTCCTGGCTCTGGCGCTCTGGGGCGCCATCCACCCGATGTACTGGTTCGTGACCTACATGCGCGAGACGGGCACCGGCCTCTCGGGCCTGATCGACGCCTGGTACGTCAACGCCTCCACCACCGGCCTGACCTGGGACCTGACCATCGCCGCCATCGCCCTGACCGTCTGGATCATCGCCGAAACCGCCCGCAGCAAGACCTGGGCGAACCTGCTCGCCATCCCCGCAACCTTCTGCATCGGCGTCAGCTGCGGCCTGCCGCTCTACCTCTGGCTCCGCAGCCGGCCCGCCCCCTGATCTTCTTCTGTTCACAAATATCCCGGGGGTCCGGGGGCTGGCACCCCGGTCCGACCTCTGCCAGAAAGACTGCCATGGACCATTTCCTCTACCGCGACGGCCAGCTTCATGCCGAGGATGTGCCCCTGGCCGACATCGCGGCCTCGGTCGGCACGCCCTTCTACTGCTATTCCACCGCCACCCTGACCCGGCACTACCGCCTGTTCAACGAGGCGCTCAGTCCGCTGCCCCACCGCGTCTGCTTTGCCATCAAGTCGCTGTCCAACGTCGCCGTGCTGAAGACGCTGGGCGATCTCGGCGCGGGGATGGACGTGGTCTCGGGCGGCGAATACCTGCGCGCCAAGGCGGCGGGCGTGCCGGGCGACCGCATCGTCTTCTCCGGCGTCGGCAAGACGCGCGAGGAGATGCGCCTCGCGCTCGAGGGCGGCATCCGCCAGTTCAACGTGGAAAGCGAACCCGAGCTGCGCGCGCTGTCCGAGGTCGCGACCAGCCTGGGCGTGACCGCCCCGATCACCGTGCGCGTCAACCCGGACGTGGACGCCAAGACCCATGAGAAGATCGCCACCGGCAAGAAGGAGAACAAGTTCGGCATCCCCATCGCCCGCGCGCGCGAGGTCTATGCCGAGGCCGCCCGCCTGCCGGGGCTGCGAGGTGGTGGGCATCGACGTGCATATCGGCAGCCAGCTGACCGACCTCGCCCCCTTCGAGGAGGCCTATCTCAAGGTCGCCGACCTGACCCGCCGCCTGCGCGCCGACGGCCACGACATCACGCCGGCTCGACCTCGGCGGCGGCCTCGGCATCCCCTACACCCGCTCGAACGAGGCGCCGCCCCTGCCGCTCGACTACGGCGCGCTGATCAAGCGCACGGTCGGCCACCTGGGCTGCGAGATCGAGATCGAACCGGGCCGCCTGATCTCGGGCAACGCGGGCATCCTCGTGTCGCGGGTGATCTACGTGAAGGAAGGCGAGGGGCGCGACTTCCTGATCCTCGACGCCGCGATGAACGACCTGGTCCGCCCGTCGATGTACGGCGCGCATCACGACATCGTCCCGGTGGCCGAAGCCCCCGCGGCGACGCACCGACGCAGGCCTTCGACGTGGTCGGCCCGGTCTGCGAGACCGGCGACACCTTCGCCAAGGCCCGCGCCCTGCCGCCGCTGGCCGAAGGCGATCTCGTCGCCTTCCGCTCGGCGGGGCCTATGGCGCGGTCATGGCCTCGGAATACAACACCCGGCCGCTGATCCCCGAGGTGCTGGTGAAGGGCGATCACTTCGCCGTCATCCGGGCCCGCCCGACGTTTGACGAAATCCTGAACCGCGATACCATTCCTCCATGGCTCTGACGGGCCGCTTGCAGGCCGAGGGCATGGCAGAGACAGACCGGCACAGGAACGATCGCACGCCTGAAATGGCCCCTTCGCCTGACCTGGGCGGGGCTGTGGGCGGAACGCATCAGCCGCAGCCTTCTGGCCGCTCTGGACGCGTCCTGATCGCCACCCTCGCCGCCCTCGCCTTCGGCGCTGCAGGACACGCTGCCCATCGAAGCCGTCTGGATCGGCCTTGTCGCCGCCGCCGCTGGCGCGGTGTGGACACTCGTCACCGGCCTGCGTCATTTCCGCAGGCCCACCCGCGCCGAGGCGCTGGACCGGCTCGACTGCGGCGCTGCCCGGCCGCCCCATCGCCGCCCTGACCGACACGCAGGCCATCGGCAGCGACCGACCCCGCCTCGCTGGCCGTCTGGCAGGCGCACCGTGCGCGCATGGCCGCCCGCGCCGCGCAGGCGCAAGCCGGTCGCGCCCGACCTGCGCGCTTGCCACCCGCGACCCCTTCGCGCTGCGCTACGTGGCCCTGACCGCCCTCGTCATGGCGCTGCTCTTCGGCTCGATCTGGCGCGCGGGTTCCGTCACCGCGCTGACCCCCGGCGCGGGCGGCACGCTGCGCCGACGGGCCGGTCTGGGAGGGCTGGGCGCAGCCGCCCGCCTATACCGGCAAGCCCAGCCTCTACCTGAACGACATCACCGCAGACCCGGCTGGAACTGCCCGCGGGCACGCGCATCCAGGTCCGGCTTTACGGCGAGGTCGGGGCACTGACGCTGGCGGAAACCGTCTCGAACCGCACCGAGGTTCCCCCGGCCTCGGAGCCGTCCCAGGACTTTGAAGTGGCGCGCAGCGGCACCATCGAGATCGCTGGCCCCGGCGGTCGGACATGGGAGGTGCTGGCCACCCCCGACAACCTCCCGAGCATTGCCCCGGCTGGCGAAATCACGCGCGAGCGAGGACGGGCGCGATGCAGCAGCCCTTCACGGCCACGGACGATTACGGCGTCGTCGGCGGGCAGGCGACCATCGCGCTCGACCTGCCCGCGATCGAGCGACGCTACGGGCTGGCGGTCGACCCGGAGCCGCGCGACCCGATCGTGCTCGACCTGCCGATGCCGATCACCGGCGACCGGACCGAGTTCACCGAGGCGCTGATCGACGACCTCTCGAAGCATCCGTTCGCCAACCTGCCCGTCACGATCACGCTCGCGGCCACCGACGCGCTCGGCCAGACGGGCACAGCCGAGCCGCTCAGCGCCGTCCTGCCGGGCCGCCGGTTCTTCGACCCGCTGGCCGCGGCCCTGATCGAGACGCGGCGCGACCTTCTGTGGTCGACCGCCAACGCCCCGCGCTCGGCGCAGATCCTCAAGGCCGTGACCCACAAGCCCGAAGGCTTCATCCGCAACGAACGCGCCTACCTGCGGCTGCGCGTGCTGATGCGCAGCCTCGACGCCGACGCGGCCAACCTGCAACCCGCCGCACGCGACGCCATCGCCGACGAACTGTGGGAAATCGCGCTTCTGGTCGAAGAGGGCGACCTCGCCTCGGCGCTGGAACGACTGCGGCGCGCGCAGGACCGGCTGGACGAGGCGATCAAGAACGGCGCCGACCAGTCCGAGATCGACCAGCTGATGTCCGAGTTGCGCGAGGCGCTGAACGACTACATGCGCCAGCTTGCCGAAGAGGTCGGCCCGCAACCCGGATCAGCAGACATCCGGAGATGCAGGGCATGCAGATGACCGGCGACCAGCTTCAGCAGATGCTGGACGAGCTGGAGAAGGCTCATGAAGGAAGGCCGCATGGCCGACGCCGCCGAGATGATGGAAGCGCTGCGCCAGCTGATGGAGAACATGCAGGTCACGCAGGGCCAGGGCGGGCAAGGCGGGCCCGGGCCAGCAATCCATGCGCGACCTTGCCGAGACGCTGCAGGAACAGCAGGACCTGTCCGACGAAAGCTTCCAGCAGTTGCAGGACCAGTTCAACGGGCAGCAAGGACAGCAGGGCCAGGAAGGGCAGCAGGGTCAACAAGGCCAGCAAGGCCAGGGCCAGCAAGGTCAGGGCCAACAGGGCCAAGGCCAGCAACCGGGCCAACAGGGTCAGCAGCCTGGACAGGGCCAGCAGCCCGGTCAGCGACAGGGGCAAGGCCAGGGCCAGGGCAAGGCCAGGACAACCGCTCGCTGGCCGAACGCCAGCAAGAGCTTCGCGACCGCCTCGATGGCCTGAACGGCCTGCCCGGCGAGGGCAGCGCCGCGGGCGAAGAGGGGCGCAGGCAGCTTGACCGCGCCGGGCGCGCGATGGACGAAGCCGAACGCGCGCTTCGCAACGAGGACTTCTCGGGCGCGCTCGACCGTCAGGCCGAGGCGCTGGAGGCGCTGCGCGAGGGGATGCGCAACCTCGGCGAGGCGATGGCCGAGGAACAGGGCCAGCAGGACGGCACCGGCGCCGAGGGCGAGGCCTTCGGACGCGCCGACCCGAACAGCCAGCGCGACCCGCTGGGCCGCAACATCGGCGAGATGGGCCGGATCGGGTCGGACCGGAACATGCTCCAGGGCGACGACGTCTATCGCCGCGCGCAGGAATTGCTGGACGAAATCCGCCGCCGCTCGGGCGACCAGTCGCGCCCGGAAACCGAGCTCGATTACCTCAAGCGCCTGCTCGACCGGTTCTAGGGGTCAGCCGTCCTGCCCGCTCAGGCTGCGCAGCGACTGGCTGGCGGATTGCAACGCCGCATCCACGCTGATCCGCGCCTTGTCGACCACCGCGACATAGGCATCCATCGCCGAGGCACTGGCGGGGATCTGGGTCGAGATGCGGGGGGCCATCACGTAGGCCAACCAAAGGCCCGCCGCGACCAGAAGCATCAGAAGGAAACCGCTGCGAAACCCGGGCCGCGAGTCGGCCACGACCACCGGCGGCAAGGGCGGCTCCTCCTCCATCCCCCGGGGTTCGGAGGTGGCGCGCAGGGTGGAGTTGATCTCTTCGATATCCGGCAGCAGTTCACGGCGCGACGCGGGGCGGATCACCACCTCTTCCTCGTCCTCCACGTCGCGATCGACCGACAGGTCTGCAAATCGCTCGCGCGCGGCCAGCACCGAGGGCGGGACGGGCGGCGGGGCCACGGGGGCCGGTGCGACCGCCGGTGCGGCCTGCTCGACGGTGGGCCGGGCATCCGGCGGCGCTTCGGCCGCACGCACGGCCTGCTCGCGCTCGGCCTCCTCGCGCAGGACAGCCATGAGGGACTCGTCCAGCGCGCGCTTCGGCGGCTGTACTTCTTCCGCGGGCGGCGGCGGTGCGGGAAGCTCCGGTTCCTCGTCGTACTCGTCGGTCGCGGGCGCTGGCGGCGCGGCGGCCACCGCTGGTGCGGGCTCTACCGGGGGCGGTGCCGCCGGCTGCGGATGGGGACCTGGCGCAACCTCGTCGTCGCTCAGGAAGATCTCGTCCTCGATCTCCTGCTCGGCCTCGGCCGTGGGGTGACGCTGGAACCAGGCGTGGCCGCAGTTGGAGCACTGGACATCGCGCCCCGCATCGGGGATCGCGGCGTCATCCACCTCATACTGCGCGTCGCAATTCGGGCAAACCAGCCGCATGTCTTTTCAATTCCCGAAGGCCCCCCGCAAGGGGTTGCCCGTCTGTTCGTTGCCACCGTTGTAGCAACGATGGCCCATTTCTCCAAGTCTTTGTATCGGAATAGGTGAGTCCTTCGTGCCACAACCGATTGAATCCCACACGAAACCGGGCGAAACTGCCGCCGATCCGGCCGCGTCGCCGGGCTGGGGGTCCCGTGATCGCGTTCGACAATGTCGCCTACAGCTACGGTGGTGGAGAGCTTCTGTCCGAGATCACCCTGCGGCTTTCGCCGGGCTCGTTCCACTTCCTGACCGGGCCGTCGGGGGCGGGGAAATCCACCTTCCTGAAGCTCTGCTATGCCGAGCTTGCTGCCGACGGCGGGCCAGGTCACGATCTTCGACCGCGAGGTGCGCAGCCTCGGCCGCGACGACATCGCCCGCACCCGCCGCCGCATCGGCATCGTGCATCAGGACTGCAGTTCCTCGATCACCTGCCGCTCGCCGCCAATGTGGCACTGCCGCTGACGGTGGCGCAGCGGCGAGGTGCCGCCGGGCGACCTGTCGGACCTGCTCGGCTGGGTCGGCCTGTCGCCGCTGGCCGAGGCGCTGCCGCCCTCGCTCTCGGGCGGCGAGCGCCAGCGCGCCGCGCTGGCCCGCGCTGTCATCATCGAACCCGACGTGATCCTGGCCGACGAACCCACCGGCAATGTCGACTGGGAGATGTCGCTGCGCCTGTTGGCCTTGCTGGTGGAACTGAACCGGATGGGCAAGACCATCCTGATCGCCACGCATGACCTGAACCTGATCCGGCAGGCCAAGGCGCAAGTGGCGGCCCGCGTGCTGCGCATCAAGAACCGGCGCATCCAGCTGGCCGGGGCCGACCTGTGACCGGCCGACCCGACCCGACCACGGCCGAGCTGACCGAGCGGCATCGCGACCGCGTCGTGCCGCCCTCCGGCCCCACCGCCTGGCTGACCACGCTCACCTCGGCGGCGATGGCCTTCCTCGCCGTCTTTGCGCTCGCTCTCGCGCTCGCCTCGGGCCGCCTCGCCGACCGCTGGTCCGAGGCGCTTGCCGAACAGCGCCACCATCCGCATCTCGGCCCCGCCCGAGCAGATGGAGCGCCAGACGCAGGCCGTGCTCGACCTGCTCGCCACGACGCCCGGCATCGCCTCGGCCCGCGCGCTGAGCGACGACGAGCAGCGCGCCCTGCTGGAGCCGTGGTTCGGCCCGGACCTGCCGATCGACGCCCTGCCGATCCCGCGCCTGATCGCAGATCACCGAGGATGCCACGGGCTATGACGGCGAGGGGCTGCGCCTGCGGCTGGCCGCCGAGGCGCCCGGCGCGGTGCTCGACGACCACACCCGCTGGCGCAGGCCGCTGACCGTCGCGGCCGAGCGTCTGCGCTTCTTCGGGCTGGTCTCGATCGTGCTGATCCTGGCCACGATGGGGGCGATGATCACGCTCGCCGCGCAATGCCGCCCTCGCCACCAACGCGCAGGTGATCCGCGTCCTGCGCCTGATCGGCGCGCGCGACACCTACATCGCCCGCGCCTTCGTCCGCCGCTTCACCCTGCGCGCCCTGTCCGGGGCCGCCATCGGCACGGTCGCGGGGATGGCCGCCGTCGCCGCACTGCCCTCGGCCGACGCGGCGGGCGGCTTCCTGACCGGCCTCGGCTTTCAGGGAGCGGGCTGGCTCTGGCCGCTGGTCCTGCCGCCCCTCGCCGCCGTGGTCGCCTTTGCCGCGACCCGCTTTGCCGCCTTCCGCAAGCTGAGGGAGCTGACATGATGCATGCGCTGCAATGGCTCCGCTCGCTTCTCTTCATCGTGCAGATGTACGTGGCGATGGCCGTGCTCGCGATCGTCTACACGCCTTTCGCGATCTTCAGCCGTCCAGCGGCCTATGCGGCGATGCATGCCTATTGCCGCTGGGTGCGCTGGACCGCCGCCTGGATGGTCGGCCTGCGGTCCGAGGTGCGCGGCACGCCCCCCACCGACGAGGTGCTGGTCGCGGCCAAGCACCACTCCTTCTTCGACATCATCATCCTCTTCGGCTCGATGCCCCGCGCCAAGTTCATCATGAAGAAAGAGCTGAAATGGGCGCCGATCCTTGGCTGGTACGCGCTGCGCATCGGCTGCGTGCCGGTGGATCGCGGCAAGCGGGGGCAGGCCATCGCCGCGATGATGAAGGCGGTCGAGGCAGGGGCGGCAGGAGCCGGGGCAGCTCATCATCTACCCCGCAGGGCACCCGCGTCGCGCCCGGCGCGCCGCCCGCCCTACAAGGTCGGCTCGGCCGTGCTCTACAGCCAGCTCGGGCAGGATTGCGTGCCGGCCGCCACCAATGTGGGGGTGTTCTGGCCGCGCCATGGCATCACCCGCAAACCCGGCCTCGCGGTGGTGGAATTCCTGCCCCGCATTGCCCCGGGCCTGACAAACGCCGAGTTCATGGCCGAGCTGGAGGCGCGGATCGAGGGGGCGACGAACCGCCTGCTGGCCGAGGCGGGTTTCCACGGGCGGCCGACGCGGCTGACATGGCCACCTCGCCCGACACCATCGCCTTCATCTGCCGAGCAGGCTGGCCGGGGCCGGCGTCGGTCTCGACCCGCAAGATGTTCGGCGAGTATGCCGCTCTACCTCGACGGCAAGGTGGTGGCGCTGGTCTGCGACGACAGCCTGTTCGTCAAGCCCACCTCCGGCGCGCTAGCGCTGTTGGGCGATCCCGCCATGGGCCCGCCCTATCCCGGCGCCAAGCCGCATATCGCCGCCGATGCCCTGCTGGACGAGCCTGACCGGCTGGTGGAAGCTGATCCGCGCCGTGGCGCCGGACTTGCCTGCGCCGAAGCCGCCGAAGGCCGAAGACGCCACAGGGGCTGAGCGAGCCCGCCGTCACAAAACATTCACCCGCGCGATGGCTTGTCGGAGACGGTCGTGACTTCGGCCTCAGATTTGTCCAGTTGTATCAGATCGAGTCCATCATGACCCCCCTCACCACGCTCGACGCCCTTCACGCCCATTACGGAACGCCCGGCGAGGCGTCGACCGTCAAGGTCACGCCCCGCCTGACCCGCGCCTATCGCACCTTTCTGGAGCGCGCGCGCTTCTGCGTGCTGACGACTGTCGGCCCCGAGGGCACCGACGGCAGCCCGCGCGGCGATGACGGGCCAGTGGTGACGATCCTCGACGAGCGTACTCTGGCGATGCCGGACTGGCGGGGGAACGAGCGCATCGACAGCCTGCGCAACATCGTCCGCGATGGCCGCGTCAGCCTGATGTTCCTGATCCCCGGCTCGAACACCGCGATCCGCGTGAACGGCACCGCCATCGTGACCGCCGACGAGGCTTTGCGCGCGCGATTCGCGCGCGACGGCGCGCAGCCCCGCACCGTCATCGTCATCACCATCGCCGAGGTCTACTCGCAATGCGCCCGCGCCCTGATCCGCTCGGCGCTCTGGACCGCCGGAGACCAGTCGGCGGGCCTGCCGACGGTGGGCGAGATGCTGCGCGAGATCACCGAAGGCGGTATCGACGGCGCGGCCTATGACGCCGCCTGGCCCGCCCGGGCCGCCAAGACGATGTGGTGACTGCGCGGCGGGTTACGCCGCCAGCCCCTTCGACCCCATGTCCAGGAACTTCTGCCGCCGGTCCTTGACCAGCCCGTCGGGCTTCTTGCCCGACAACTCCTTCAGCATGGCCTCCACTGCCTTGCCGACCGCCTCGACCGTCTCGCGCCGCGCCCGCTGCGCCCCGCCCATCGGTTCCTTGATGATCCGGTCGATCACCCCCAGCCGCTGACAGGTCCTGCGCGGTCAGGCGCAGCGCCTCGGCGGCCTCGCGCATCTTCTCGGCGTCCTTCCACAGGATGCTGGCGCAGCCCTCGGGCGAGATCACCGAATAGATCGAATGCTCCAGCATCGCGATCCGGTTCGCCGTGGCAAAGGCCACCGCCCCGCCCGACCCGCCCTCGCCGATGATGACGCTGACCAGCGGCACCCCGATCTCCAGGCACTTCGCCGTCGACCGCGCGATGGCCTCGGCCTGCCCGCGTTCCTCCGCCCCCTTGCCGGGATAGGCGCCGGGCGTGTCGATCAGCGTGATGACCGGCAGGCGGAAGCGGTCGGCCAGGTCCATCAGCCGGATCGCCTTGCGATAGCCCTCGGGCCGCGCCATGCCGAAGTTCCGCTCGATCCGGGTCTTGGTGTCGCTGCCCTTCTCATGCCCGATCACCACCACCGGCGCATCGTTGAACCGCGCGAGGCCGCCCATCACCGCATGATCGTCGGCAAAGTTCCGGTCGCCGGCCAGCGGCGTGAATTCGGTGAACAGCCCCTCGATGTAGTCCTTGCAATGCGGCCGGTCCGGGTGCCGGGCGACCTGGCATTTCCGCCAGGGCGTGAGGTCCTTGTAGAGGTCCTTCAGCATCGATCTCGGCCTTGCGGTCAAGCGCGGCGGCCTCTTTCTCGACATCCATCTCCTTGTTCGCCCGCGCCATCGCGCGCAGCTCCTCGGCCTTGCCTTCGATCTCGGCGAGGGGCTTTTCAAACTCGAGATAGTTCATCGCGTTCTCCCGGACGGTCGCCCGCTATATGCCCCCCGGGGGCCACGAATGCAACCGAAGGGGCGGGCCTAGGCCTCCGTCCCACGCTCCAGCGCGATCAGGTGCGCGACATGGTCCGGGCCGCAGGACAGGCGCTTGGCCACCTTGCTCTCGGGCGTCACCACCCGCCAGAACGGGATGACGCTGTCGAGCGGTTTGCCTTCCGCAAGGTCCGTCAGCGCGACCTCGGCCACCACCTTGAGGTAGATCGCCGTCGTGACCGGGCACATTGCCTGCGCCTTGGCCTTCCGGGCCATCTCGTTGCGCAGCCGGTCGATGCTGCGGGTCTCGCCGCGCGGGATGCGGGCGATGTAGTTGGCCAGCTCGCCCGGCGACGAGATCAGCATCGAGGCTCCGGCGGGAACCCCGGCAAAGGGGCTGGAGAGCATGACGACATGCGGGGCCTTCGCGGCGGCGAAGCGCTTGCGCCAGTCCGGGGGACGTTTCGCCGCTGCCATCAGGATGCCGCCCCGCGCCGCGTCACCTCGGCCTCCAGCGCGTCGAGATAGGTGCGCGCATAGGCCTCGGGATCGAAGAACAGGCGCGACAGGATACGACCAAGGGGCGAGGGCGTCACCGCCGTCTCGGTCACCCGCAGCAGCGTGCCGCCGTCCTGCGCGGTCAATTCTCCGGCCCAGCTTCCGTGGTAGCCACGGCTGCTTTCGAAGGTCAGTTCGATCCGGTCGGGCTGGCGCTGCACCGTGCGAAACGCGATCGTCTCGCCCCGGTCGGTACGCTCGATCCACGTGTCGCCCGTCACCTCGACCGAGGCGATTCCCCGCGCGCCAGGACGGCTGGGATGTGACATCGAGAAGCGTGTCTGCGACCACCTCGGGCGGTGCGGGCAAGAGCCGCTCCGAAGTGCCCTGCCGCGTCGATGGAAGGACAAAACCGATCATGACGACGGCAAACGCCGCGACGGCAAGAAGGCCGATGACGTAGAGCAGGTAGCGCATGTGATCCTCTGCTGACGGTTCGCATCGAATCGATAGCATTATCCCGCCAACGGCAGGAGTATCTGCATTTTTCATAAGCTATAACAAAAGCTTGCCTGAAAACCTGCGCCAAACCTGACGCCAGCGGCAAACAGCAACGCCCCGAGGCCGTGCCCCGGGGCGTGCATCCTCCCCTTCGCTGGTTCGGGCCTCCCCTCCCTCCGCAGCACGGGTATCCGGATTCGGCCCGCAACCGGGCCGAGATGCCCACAGGAGTGCCTCTTTTCTGGACGTTCTGTCAACGCTTCTGATCGGCGCGGCAAGCCGTGCCGCGGAACATCGGGCAGCGCGATTTTGCCCCGAGACAATCCCGGTCGGCTTTGCCATTGTCGGCCCCGACGAACGCACGGAGCCCATGATGATCGAGACGCCCTACCTGTTGTTCCTCGGCGATGCCGCCGACCCGCTGGCGGCCAAGGTCGCGCAGGGGATCAAGGACTGGCGGCCCGGAATATGCCGTGGGGCAATACCGGATGCCGGGCTGCAATGCCGACATGGGCCTGCCCGACATGACGCTGGCCGAGGCGAAGGCGGCGGGCTGCAAGACCATGGTGATTGGCGTCGCGAACCGGGGCGGCGTGATCTCGCCCGCCTGGAAGAAGGTGCTGGTCGCGGCGCTGGAAGAGGGCTTCGACCTGGCGAGCGGGCTGCACAACCTGCTGCGGGACGAGGAGGATCTGGCGGCGGTCGCGCGGGCGACGGGCCGGACGCTGCATGATGTGCGCGTGCCCTCGGTCGACTATCCCATCGCCAACGGCAAGAAGCGGCGCGGCAAGCGGATGCTGGCCGTGGGCACCGATTGCTCGATCGGCAAGATGTACACCGCGCTCTGCATGGACAAGGAGATGCGGGCGCGCGGGTTGAAGTCCTCGTTCCGCGCGACAGGACAGACCGGCATCCTGATCACCGGCGATGGCGTTCCGCTGGACGCGGTGATCGCCGATTTCATGGCCGGTGCGGTGGAATGGCTGACGCCCGACAACGACCCCGATCACTGGGACCTGATCGAGGGGCAGGGCTCGCTGTTCCACGTCTCGTACTCTGGCGTCACGCTGGCGCTGATCCATGGCGGGCAGCCCGACGCGCTGGTGATCTGCCACGAACCGACACGCGCGCACATGCGGGGCCTGCCGGAGTACAAGCTGCCGAGCATCGAGGCGGTACGGGACATGGCGCTGGCGCTGGCCCGCGTGGCCAACCCGGCCTGCGTGGCCGTGGGCGTCTCGATCAACACGCAACACATGAGCGAAGCCGAGGCGAAGGCCTATCTGGCCGATGTCGAGGCGCGGACGGGCCTGCCCGCGACCGATCCGTTCCGCTTCGGGGCGGGCAAGCTCGTCGACGCGATGATCGCCGTCTGACATGCCGAAATTTCTACGAAATTTCTGATTTTTCGTAGAAAAATCGGGAAGGGAGCCGCCTTGATCACCGTCACGCCCGACACCTTCCGCCTCGCGCAGGTCTTCACCATCTCGCGTGGCAGCCGGACCGAGGCACGCGTGCTGACCGTGCGGATCACGCGGGGCGGCGTCACCGGTTGGGGCGAATGCGTGCCCTATGCCCGCTATGGCGAGACGCTGGAGAGTGTCGCGGCGCAGATCGAGGGGCTGCCCGCCGACATCGACCGCGCGGCGCTGCAAGAGGCCCTGCCCGCCGGTGCGGCCCGCAACGCCGTCGATTGCGCGCTCTGGGATCTGGAGGCGAAGACGACCGGCAAGCGGGTCTGGCAACTGGCAGGCCTGCCCGCGCCGGGACCGCAGATCACGGCCTATACCCTCTCGCTCGACACGCCCGACGCGATGCGCGCGCAGGCCGCGATCCATGCCCATCGGCCGCTCCTGAAGATCAAGCTCGGCACGCCCGACGACATGCCGCGGCTCGAGGCGGTGCGGGCGGGCGCGCCCGCGACCCCCATCATCGTCGACGCGAACGAGGGCTGGACGGCCGAGGTCTATGCCGACCTCGCCCCCCACCTGATCCGGCTGGGGGTGAAGCTGGTGGAACAGCCCCTGCCTGCCGGGTCCGACGACATGCTGGCCGAGATCGCCCGCCCCCTGCCCGTCTGCGCCGACGAAAGCTGCCATGACCGCCATTCCCTGCCCGTCGCTGCAGGGCAAGTACGACGTGGTGAACCTGAAGCTCGACAAGACCGGCGGGCTGACCGAGGGGCTGGCGCTGAAAGAGGCCGCGCTGGCCGAGGGCTATGGCCTGATGGTCGGCTGCATGGTGGGCTCCAGCCTCGCCATGGCCCCCGCGACGCTGCTGGCGCAGGGTGCGGCCTTTGTCGACCTTGACGGGCCGCTGCTTCTGGCCGAAGACCGCCCGCATCCGCTGCGCTTCGATCAGGCGGGCGTCCATCCACCCGAACCCGAACTCTGGGGATAGAAATGAGCCGCATCGTCTATGTGAACGGAGACTATCTGCCCGAGGCCGAGGCGAAGGTTTCGGTCTTCGACCGCGGTTTCCTGATGGCGGACGGGGTCTATGAGGTGACCTCGGTGCTGGGCGGCAAGCTGATCGACTTCGACGGGCATTGCCGCAGGCTGGCGCGGTCGCTGGCGGAACTGGACATGGCCGCACCCGTGACGGATGACGAGTTGCTCGCGATCCATCGCGAGCTTGTCGCGCGCAATGAGGTGACCGACGGCCTGGTCTACCTTCAGGTCACGCGCGGCGCGCCCGGCGACCGCGACTTCGCCTTTCCCGACCCCGCGACGACGCCCTCGACACTGGTGATGTTCACCCAGTCGAAACCCGGTCTCGCGGACAGCCCCGTGGCGAAGACCGGCATGAAGGTGATCTCGATCCCCGACATCCGCTGGGGGCGGCGCGACATCAAGACGGTGCAGCTGCTCTACCCCTCGATGGGCAAGATGATGGCCAAGAAGGCCGGCTGTCGACGACGCCTGGATGATCGAGGACGGTTTCGTGACCGAGGGCACGTCGAACAACACCTATATCGTCAAGGGCAACCGGATCATCACCCGGCAACTCTCGAACGAGATCCTGCACGGCATCACCCGCGCTGCCGTCCTGCGCTGCGCCGCCGAGGCGCAGATGGAAGTCGAGGAGCGGCCCTTCACCATCGACGAGGCGAAGGCGGCAGACGAGGCCTTCTTCACCTCCGCCTCGGCTTTCGTCATGCCGGTGGTCGAGATCGACGGGTCAGCGATCAGCGGCGGCAAGCCCGGCGCGGTCACGACGCGGCTGCGCGAGATCTACCTCGACGAGATGCGAAAGCACGCCATCTAGGGCTTGGGTCCGGTGACGTTGCGCGCGAAGGCCTCGGCAAACTCGGCCTTCGTCTTGTCATCCGCCAGGGTCTGGTGCGCGGCCACCCAGTCGGCATAGGGCATGCCATAGACGATCTCGCGCGCCTCGTCCTTGTCCATCGCGATGCCCCGCTCGCCCGCCGCCTCCTGATACCAGCGGCTCAGGCAGTTGCGGCAGAACCCGGCCAGGTTCATCAGGTCGATGTTCTGCACGTCGGGCCGCTTCTCCATCAGGTGATGGACCAGCGCGCGAAAGGCCGCCGCTTCCAGTTCGGTGCGCGTCGCGTCATCCATGGCCGATCTCCTTTTCCCTGACATGGGGCGCGTCCGCCTCGGCGTCAATCAGCGCGGCCCGCAGCGCCGGGGCAAGCCGGCGCGCCCAGGCCCGCTGCGCCGCCTCGTCGGCGATCAGGTCCTGGCGCAGCTCGATCAGCGTGTTGTGCCGACCCGGCTGCAAGCGCATGCCGGTCGATGGCATCGCCCGGCAGGTGGCCCGCATAGGGCTCGTTGTCGCCCACGCAAAGGTCCGGCATCGCGCGCAGCCGCTCCAGCAGCGCCTGCGACAGCCGATCGTCCAGATGGGAATGCAGGACACCCACATGCCAGGGGCGCGGCGACCGTCCCTTCAGGAAGGGCGTGAAGGAATGGATCGCCACGATGACCGTGTCATTCCGCGCCGAGGCGAGTTCTTCATAGGCGCGGTGATAGGGGCGGTAGAACAGGTCGAGCCGCCGCGCGGTCTCTGCCGCATCGACATGCCGGTTCGCCGGGATGATCGTGCCGTCATAAAGCTTCATGATCAGCGTCGGGTCATCCTCGCCCCGGTTCGGGTCGATCACGAGGCGCGAGAAGTCGGACAGGATCGCGGGGGCGGACAGCTCGTCGGCCAGCGCGATGGTCAGTCCCGCCGCGCCGAGGTCATAGGCGATGTGGCGCTCCATATCCTCGGCACGGATGCCAAGATCGCCCTCGCCCACCTCGGCCGGCACGCGGTTGGACGCATGGTCGCAGGTGACGAGCCACCGCGAGACGCGATCCTCTGCCGATGATCCTGAAGGCGTTCACGTCATTCCCCGTCGCAAGTTTGGGCGCGCTTCCGATTTATGCCTTTGGCCGGGAAAGCGCCAGTTGCCCGTCCCGCTGAATTCCGCCATAACGCCCGTGGCCCACCGATCTGCATCCCCACGACAAAGGAAAAAGGCATATGAGACGCCTTCGCAACGTCAAGATCGTGGCCACTCTGGGCCCGGCCTCCAGCGATTACGCCATGATCCGCGCGCTGTTCGAGGCAGGGGCAGACGTGTTCCGCCTGAACATGAGCCACGGCACCCATGACGACATCCGCGCGCGCCACAAGATCATCCGCCAGATCGAGGCCGATACCGGCCGCCCGATCTGCATCCTGGCCGACCTTCAGGGACCGAAACTGCGCGTCGGCGTCTTTGCCGAAGGCTCGGCCGAGCTGGTCGATGGTGCCGCCTTCCGCATGGACCTCGATCCGGCACCGGGGAACGGCGAACGGGTGAACCTGCCGCATCCCGAGATCTTCGCGGCCCTGACGCCCGGTTCCTCGCTGCTGGTGAACGACGGCAAGATCCGCCTGAAGGTCGAGACCTGCGGCCCGGATTTCGCCAATTGCACCGTGACGGTCGGCGGCACCATCTCGAACCGCAAGGGCGTGAACGTGCCCGACGTGGTGCTGCCCGTGGCCGCGCTGTCGGAGAAGGACCGCAAGGACCTGGAATTTGCCTGCGAGCTGGGCGTGGACTGGCTGGCGCTGTCCTTCGTGCAGCGCCCCGAGGACGTGATCGAGGCGCGCGAGCTGGCCAAGGGCCGCGCCGCGATCCTGTCGAAGATCGAGAAGCCCGCGGCGGTGAAGGCCTATGCCGAGATTCTCGCAGGTGTCGGACGGGATCATGGTGGCGCGCGGCGATCTGGGCGTGGAACTGCCGATCCATGCGGTGCCGCCGATCCAGAAGCGGCTGGTGCGCGGCGCGCGCGCGGCGGCCAAGCCGGTGATCGTGGCGACACAGATGCTGGAATCGATGATCGAATCGCCGATGCCGACCCGGGCCGAGGTGTCCGACGTGGCGACCGCGATCTACGAGGGCGCGGATGCGGTCATGCTCTCGGCAGAAGTCCGCCGCCGGTTCCTATCCGGTCGAGGCCGTGACGATGATGAACAACGTCGCGATCTCGGTCGAGAAGCGACCCGACCTATCGCAGCATCATCGAGGCCAGCCGGTCGGTCCGCCGCACGAGCGTCGCCGACGGCATCGTGGCCGCCGCCCGCGAGATTGCCGAGTCGACCAACATCAAGGCGATCTGCTGCTTCTCGCAGACCGGCACCACCGCGTCGCTGGTGGCCCGCGAGCGTCCGCGCGTTCCGATCCTCGCGCTGACCCCGCTGGTCGAGACCGCGCGGCGCATGTCCCTGACCTGGGGCACGCATTGCGTGATCACCGGCCGCGCAGGAGCGTTTCAAGGGCGCCGTGATCGCCGCCGCTCGCGCTGCGCGGGACTACGGCTTTGCCACTGACCGACCAGATCGTGGTGACCGCAGGCGTGCCGTTCAACGTGCAGGGGACGACCAACATCCTGCGCGTGGCTCCCTGTGACGAACGGTTGATTCTGAACGTCGATCCCGAATAGCCTTCCGTCCAGGACGGGCAATGTCGGGTAGGTCCATGGACACCGATCTGATGCTGGTGATCGGGATCGTCCTTGGGGTCCTGACGCTGCCCTCGCTCCTGACCGGCTACACCGAAGGGCGGGCACCGAAGGCCGCGATCATCCTGGCGGTGGCTGCGGCCGCGCTGATCTTCATCGCGGCGATGCAATACCCCCGGCGGCTACACCTTCGACGAGATCGTCCAGGCCTTCAGCAACGTCTTTGCCCGCTTCGTGAGTTAGCCCGTCAACAATTCCCTTGCGTGCGGCGGGCGGCTTGCCTATACGCCGCACCTCGTTACCCCGCGCGTCCGGCCGAAGTGGCATGCCGAGTCGCGCGATCAGCACTCGACCAGGAGATGGAAATGCCCAAGATGAAGACCAAGTCCGCTGCGAAGAAGCGGTTCTCCTTCACGGCCACGGGCCGCGTGAAGGCCGGCCCGGCCGGCAAGCGCCACGGCATGATCAAGCGCACGGCGAAATTCGTCCGCAACACGACGGGAACGATGATCCTGTCCGACAGCGACGCGAAGATCGTCAAGAAGTACATGCCCTACGACCGGTAAGGAGAAGCACACATGTCCCGCGTCAAATCCGGCGTCGTCACGCACGCCCGCCACCGCAAGGTGATCAAGGCTGCCAAGGGCTATTACGCCGCCCGCAGCACCAACTTCCGCACCGCGACCCAGGCCGTCGACAAGGCCAACCAGTACGCGACCCGCGACCGCAAGACCCGCAAGCGCAACTTCCGCGCCCTGTGGATCCAGCGGATCAACGCGGCCGTCCGTCTGTTCGACGCCGAGATGACCTATTCGCGTTTCATCAACGGTCTGGCGAAAGCCGGGATCGAGGTGGACCGCAAGGTTCTGGCCGATCTGGCCGTGCACGAGCCCGAGGCGTTCAACGCCATCGCGGCCCAGGCCAAGGCTGCGCTCGCCTGATCGCACGCCTGTAACGGTTTGAAGGCCCCGCCCGCGAAAGACCGGGCGGGGCCTTTTTCAATGCGCGCGGCGGCGCGGCGACAGGGGCACCCTCCGGCGGCTTGCAATCGGCGGCCCCTCTCGCTAGCACCGTCTCGCATCCAACGGAGACGGTTCATGGACGGGCTCGACACGCTCAAGGCCAAATATCTGGCGGCCATCGCCGCGGCAGCGGACGAGGCTGCGCTGGAAGAGGTCCGGGTCACGGCGCTTGGCAAGAAGGGCGAGATCAGCCTGAAGATGCGCGACCTCGGCCAGATGGAGCCCGACGCAGCGACAGGCGGCCGGGCGCCGCTCTGAACGCGCTGAAGGACGAGATCGACGCGGCGCTTCGCGCGCGCAAGGCGGCGCTTGCCGACGCGGCGCTGGACGAGCGGCTGCAGGACCGAATGGCTGGACATCACCCTGCCTGGCCGCCCGCGCCGGATGGGCACCATGCATCCGGTCAGCCAGGTGATGGAGGAACTGACCGCGATCTTCGCCGACATGGGCTTTTCCGTCGCCGAAGGCCCGCAGGTCGAAAGCGACTGGTACAACTTCGACGCGCTGAACATCCCGCCCGAGCATCCGGCGCGGCAGGAGCATGACACCTTCTTCATGGCGCGCGCCGAGGGCGACAACCGCCCGCCCCATGTCCTGCGCACCCATACCAGCCCGGTGCAGATCCGCTCGATGATGGCGCAGGGCGCGCCGATCCGCGTGATCGCGCCGGGCCGCGTCTACCGCATGGACATGGACCAGACCCACACGCCGATGTTCCACCAGGTCGAAGGGCTGGCGATCGACCGCGACATCACGATGGCCAACCTGAAATGGGTGCTGGAGGAATTCTGCCGCGCCTTCTTCGAGGTGCCCTCGGTCGAACTGCGCTTCCGCGCCACCCACTTCCCCTTCACCGAACCCTCGGCCGAGGTCGACATCCGCTGTTCCTGGGAAGGCGGCCAGCTGAAGATCGGCGAGGGCGACAAGTGGATGGAGATCCTCGGCTCGGGCATGGTGCATCCCAAGGTGCTGGCGGCGGCGGGCGTGGACCCGACCCAGTGGCAGGGCTTTGCCTTCGGCATGGGGATCGACCGGATCGCGATGCTGAAATACGGCATCCCCGACCTGCGCGCCTTCTTCGAAAGCGACCTGCGCTGGCTGCGCCACTATGGCTTTGCCGCGCTCGACATGCCCGACCTCGCGGGCGGCCTGTCGCGCTGACCACCCTTTCCTCCGCCCGACCACTGGGTGCGATGACAACAGGATGACGACATGAAGTTCACCCTCTCCTGGCTCAAGGATCATCTGGCGACGGATGCGCCGCTCGACGCGATCCTGACCGCGCTGACCGACCTCGGGCACGAGGTCGAAGGGGTCGAGGACCCGGCCGAGGCGCTCGGGGCCTTCCGCATCGCCGGGTGATCGAGGCGGTGCAGCACCCCAATGCCGACCGCCTGCGCGTCTGCCGGGTGGAGACCTTTCCGCGACGGCCCGGGGGGCCGAGCGAAGAGGTGCAGGTGGTCTGCGGCGCGCCGAACGCGCGCACCGGCCTCGTCGGCGTCTTCGCCCCGCCGGGCACGCATGTGCCCGGAACCGGCGTGGACCTGAAGCCCGGCGTGATCCGGGGCGTCGAGTCCAACGGGATGCTCTGTTCGGAACGCGAATTGATGCTGTCGGACAATCACGACGGCATCATCGAGCTGCCCGCCGACGCGCCCCTGGGCGCGCGCTTCATCGACTATCGCGGCCTGAACGACCCGATGATCGAGTGAAGATCACGCCGAACCGCCCCGACGCGCTTGGCGTGCGCGGCATTGCGCGCGACCTCGCGGCGCGCGGGCTTGGGCACGCTGAAGCCGCTGGCGGTCGCCGCAGGTCGCGGGCAGCTTCCCCTGCCCGATCCGCGTCGCGATCATCGACCCGAGCTGAAGGCCAAGGGCTGCCCCCTCTTCGCCGGGCGCGCTGATCCGGGGCGTGAAGAACGGCCCCTCGCCCGACTGGATGCAGGCGCGGCTCAAGGCGATCGGCCTGCGGCCGATCTCGGCGCTGGTGGACATCACCAACTTCTTCACCTTCGGCCTGAACCGCCCGCTGCACGTCTTCGACGCGGCCAAGGTGCACGGCGACGCTGCGCATCCGCCCCGCCGAGGACGGCGAGAGCCTGCTGGCGCTGGACGGCAAGACCTATGCGCTGAAACCCGGCATGATGGTCATCTCCGATGACCACGGGCCGGAATCGCTCGCCGGGATCATGGGCGGCGAGGCGTTCGGGCTGCACGCCCGAGACGACCGATGTCTTCCTCGAATCCGCCTACTGGGACCCGATCACCATCGCCGCCACCGGGCGCGCGCTGAAGATCAACTCCGACGCCCGCTATCGGTTCGAGCGCGGCGTCGATCCGGCCTTCACCCTGCCGGGGCTGGAGCTCGCCACGCAGATGATCCTCGACCTGTGCGGCGGCGAGCCGTCCGAGATCGTGCAGGACGGCGCGGTGCCGCGACACCACGCGCGCCTACCGCTTCGACCCCGCCCGCGGTGGTCAGCCTGGTCGGCATGGAGATTCCCGAGCCGACCAGCGCGCGCACGCTGGCGGCCCTTGGCTTCACCGCTGGAGGGCGACCGCGCCGTGCCGCCCACCTGGCGGCCCGATATGCTGGGCGAGGCCGACCTGGTCGAGGAAGTGGCGCGCATCGCCTCGCTCGACCAGGCTGCAGGGCAAGCCGCTGCGCCGCGGCAGCTGCCGGGCGTGCCGAAGCCGATCCTGACGCCGCTGCAGGTGCGCGAACGGACGGCGCGGCGGACGCTGGCCAGCCTCGGCTACAACGAATGCGTGACCTACAGCTTCATCGACGCCGCCGCGGCCGAGCGCTGTTCGGCGGCGGGACCGATGCCGTGCGCATCGACAACCCGATCTCGTCCGAGATGACGCATCTGCGCCCCGACCTGCTGCCCGGCCTGCTGCGGCGGCGGCGCGCAACCAGGCGCGCGGCTTCATGGACCTGGCGCTGTTCGAGATCGGCCCGGTCTTCCACGGCGGCGAGCCGGGCGAGCAGCACCTGCAGGCGGCAGGCCTGCTGGTCGGGGCGGCCGCCCCGCGCGATCCGCATGGCTCGCGCCGGATGGTCGATGTCTATCGACGCCAAGGCCGATGCCGAGGCGGTGCTGGCCGCCCTCGGCGCGCCTGCGCGCGTGCAGATCACCCGCAAGGTCGCCGGCTGGTGGCACCCCGGCCGGTCGGGCGTGATCGGCCTTGGGCCGAACATCCTCGCCACCTTCGGCGAGGTCCATCCCTCGGTCCTGAAGGCGATGGACGTGAAGGGCCCGGCCGTCGCCTTCACCCTGCGCTTGTCGCCGACGTCCCCGCGCCCAAGGCGAAGACCCCGACCCGCCCGGCGCTGAGCTGTCAGCGACCTGCAGGCGGTGGACCGCGACTTCGCCTTCGTCGTCGATCAGTCGGTCGAGGCCCTGACGCTGGTGAACGCCGCCCAGGGGGCCGACAAGGCGCTGATCGAAAGCGTCCGCGTCTTCGACCAGTTCACCGGCGACAAGGCCGAGGCGCAGATGGGCGCGGGCAAGAAGTCGATCGCCCTGACCGTGCGCCTGCAACCGACCGAGCAGACCCTGACCGAGGCCGAGATCGAGGCGGTCAGCGCCAAGATCGTGGAAAAGGTGACGAAGGCCACCGGCGGGACGCTGCGCCGGTAAGGCGCGGCGTCAGGCCGTTACAGGATCGGCACGGCCATCGCGAAGGCGAGAATTAGCCCGAGCGCGATCTTGAGCGAGTTGCTTTTCATCCGGCCTCTCCTTTCGCATGTGCTTCCCTGTCGCACATGGGAAACCCGACGGCCGCCCGCAACCCTCAGCTTCCCCAATCCGCTGCCTGCATCTCGCGCAGGCGGCTGGCGGTGCGCTCGAATTCAAAGGACCCCGCCCCTTCGATGTAGAGCCGTTCGGGTTCGTCCGCCGCCGAGCAGATCAGCCGCACCTTCGCCTCGTAGAGCGCGTCGATCAGCGTGACGAAGCGCTTCGCCTCGTTGTAGTTCGAGGCCGAGAGTTGCGGGACATCCTCGAGGATCAGCACCCGCACCGCCGCGGCGATGGCGAGGTAGTCTGCCGGGCCGAGCGGCTTGGCGCAAAGCTCCCAGAAGCTCGCGCGCCCGACGCCGTTGGCAAAGCGCGGAATGTCCAGCACGCGCCCATTCACCGGCAGCATGCAGCAGCTCGCCCGGCGCGCCGCCCGTCAGGTCGGCCCAGATCGCCTCGATGGCCGCGTCGCCTGCTGCCCGGCGGGCGTGAAATAGACCTGCGCGCCCGGCCAGGCGGTGCTGGCGGTAGTCGGTCGGGCTTTCCAGTTCCACCACCTCCATCCGGTCGTCGCAGCAGTGCGATGAAGGGCAGGAACGAGGCGCGGTTCAGCCCGTCCTTGTAAAGATCCTCGGGCGGGCGGTTCGAGGTCGTGACGATCACCACGCCCTGCGTCGAACAGCATCTCGAACAGCCGCCCCACGATCATCGCGTCGGTGATGTCGGTGATCTGCATCTCGTCGAAGGCCGAGACAGGCGCAGTCGACTGGGCGACGGCGCTCGGCCACCGGGGCCAGCGGGTCCTCGACGCTCGCGCTTGCGCGCCTCGTGCATGCCCTCGGTGGATCTCCTGCATGAAGGCGTGGAAATGCACGCGCCGCTTCGCGCCGATGGCGAGCGAGTGGTAGAACAGGTCCATCAGCATCGACTTGCCCCGACCGACCCCGCCCCACAGATACAGACCCTTCGGCGGCTCTGGCGCGCGGGAAAACAGCCCGCGCAGCCCGCCCCGGGGCCGCCCGTCCTGCGCCTCCAGGAAGCCGCGCAGCGCCTCCAGTTGCCCAAGCACTGCGCGCTGCGCCGGATCGGCGCGCAACTCGCCCGCAGACACCTTGGCGTCGTAGAGATCGGCAAGCGCAAGCGGCATCACTCAGCGGTCCTGCGCGGCAGGGCGGCGGTCGGGCGTCATCGCGGCAGTCACGGTCACCTCTCGATCTGCGCGAGGCGAGCGACCGCGCGGATGTTCCCACAGAGGATACCATCGCAGGTGGCCGCCTCAACCCGCCACCGCCCGGCCCATGCGGAAATCGCATGGCACATATCACCAAAACCCGCGTTGACCTTGCGCCGGACGGATCGCAGTCTTCACGTCCCGCTGCGCACAGGTTGCCATGACAAAGACGCCCATTCTGACGCCCGTCCTGATCGGCGGCTGCATCATCCTGCTGATCGGCTTTGCCATCCGCGCCAGCTTCGGCGTCTTCCAGATCCCCATCGCGACCGAGTTCGGCTGGCCGCGCGCCGAGTTCTCGATGGCCATCGCGATCCAGAACCTGGCCTGGGGCATCGGCCAGCCGATCTTCGGCGCGATTGCCGAGCGGTTCGGCGACAGGCGGGCGATCATCCTGGGCGCGCTGCTCTATGCGGCGGGGCTGGTGCTGTCGAGCTTCGCGGTCACGCCCAGCCAGCACCAGTTGCTCGAGATCCTCGTGGGCTTCGGCATCGCGGGCACGGGCTTTGGCGTCATCCTGGCCGTGGTCGGGCGCGCCGCCACGCCCGAGAACCGCTCGCTGTCGCTGGGCATCGCCACGGCGGCGGGGTCGGCGGGGCAGGTGATCGGGGCACCGGCGGCCGAAGTCCTGCTGTCGTTCTACCCGTGGCAGACCGTGTTCCTGATCTTTGCCGTGGTCATCCTGCTGTCGCTGCTGGCCCTGCCCCTGCTGCGCGCGCCGGTCATGGCCTCGAAGCAGGAATTGCAGGAATCGCTCGGCACGGTCCTGTCGCGCGCCTTCCGCGACCCGAGCTATACGCTGATCTTCGTGGGCTTCTTTTCCTGCGGCTATCAGCTGGGCTTCATCACCGCCCATTTCCCGGCCTTCGTCACCGAGGTCTGCGGCGCGATCAACCCCAACGGCGCGCTCGCCGCACTGGGGATCACCACCACCTCGGCCCTTGGGGCCATCGCGATCTCGATCATCGGGCTGGCCAACATCGGCGGCTCGGTCCTGTCGGGCTGGCTGGGCAAGCGCTATACCAAGAAGTACCTGCTGGCGGCGATCTATACCGGGCGCACCATCGCCTCGATCGCCTTCATCCTTCTGCCGATGACCCCGACCTCCGTCATCCTCTTCTCGCTGGTGATGGGCGCGCTGTGGCTGGCCACGGTGCCGCTGACCTCGGGCCTTGTCGCCTATATCTACGGGGTGCGCTACATGGGCACGCTCTATGGCTTCGTCTTCTTCAGCCACCAGCTCGGCGCGTTCCTGGGCGTCTGGCTGGGCGGGCGGCTCTACGACACCTACGGCAACTACGACCTTGTCTGGTGGATCGGCGTCGGTGTGGGGGCATTCTCGGCCATCGTGCACCTGCCGATCCGCGAGCGTCCGATGGCGGTCGCCGCGGCCTGACGGCAGCGGTTTACATTCGCCGGAAGCTGCGGCAGAAGCGCGGGCGCACAGTCTGGAGTTTGATCATGGGGTATCGCGTCGTCGTCGCCGGAGCCACGGGCAACGTGGGCCGCGAAATGCTGAACATCCTCGCCGAGCGCGAGTTTCCGGTGGATGAGATCGCGGCGCTTGCGTCGCGCAAATCTCTGGGCACCGAAGTCAGCTTTGGCGACAAGACCCTGAAGACCAAGGACCTCGACACCTTCGATTTCACGGGCTGGGACATCGCGCTGTTCGCCATCGGGTCGGATGCGACGAAGATCTATGCGCCGCGCGCGGCGGCGGCGGGCTGCGTCGTGATCGACAACTCCTCGCTCTACCGCTACGACCCCGCGATTCCGCTGATCGTGCCGGAAGTGAACGCCGACGCGATCGTGCGGCTACAAGAACAAGAACATCATCGCGAACCCCAACTGCTCGACCGCGCAGATGGTGGTGGCGCTGAAGCCGCTGCACGACCGTGCGCCGGATCAAGCGCGTGGTGGTCAGCGACCTACCAGTCCGTCTCGGGTGCCGGGAAGGAGGGCATGGACGAGCTGTGGGACCAGACCAAGGCCGTCTACAACCCGACCTCCGAGGTGCCGCCGAAGAAGTTCCAGAAGCAGATCGCCTTCAACGTGATCCCGCAGATCGACGTCTTCCTGGACTCGGGCGAGACCAAGGAAGAATGGAAGATGGTGGCCGAGACGAAGAAGATCCTCGACCCCACGATCAAGGTCACGGCGACCTGCGTGCGCGTGCCGGTCTTCGTCGGCCATTCCGAGGCGATCAACATCGAGTTCGAGGAGTTCCTCGACTGGCAGGAGGCGACCGACATCCTGCGCGAGGCGCCGGGCGTGCTGGTCGATCGACAAGCGCGAGCCGGGCGGCTACATCACGCCCATCGAATGCGTCGGCGAATACGCCACCTATGTCAGCCGCATCCGGCAGGACAGCACGATCGAGAACGGCCTCTCGCTGTGGTGCGTGTCCGACAACCTGCGCAAGGGCGCGGCGCTGAACGCCGTGCAGATCGCGGAAGTGCTGGGCAACCGCGTGCTGAAGAAGGGCTGACGGCGGGCTAAAGGGGGCGGCGCGAAGGCTGCCCCGCGCCGTCCCGCTTGCGACGCGCTGCGATTTTCTACGAACAATCAGAATTTTCGCCCTCTTCCATTCGCTGGACAGGGCGTAGATCCCCGGCCTTCTGCGTTGCGGGTCGTGCGGGCAAGACGATCCTGCACAGAATTGGTGCGCTGGCGCGAGATGACAGGCGGGGCGCATGGCACCATCTTCACGTCAATCGCCCGCCATCCCGGCGCGGCACCTGAATGTGGAGAGCATCATGTCCACCGCCACCATTCCCGGCCTGCACCACGTGACCGCGATTTCCGGTCCCGCCCAGGCCAATGTCGACTTCTACACCGGCGTGCTGAAGCAGCGCCTTGTGAAGAAGACCGTGAACTTCGACGCGCCCGACACCTATCACCTCTACTATGGTGATCGTGTCGGCAGCCCCGGCACGATCCTGACCTTCTTCCCCTTCGCCGATGCCGGTCCCGGCCGCGCCGGGCCGGGGATGGCCAGCGCCTATGCCTATGCCGTGCCTGCGGGCACCTTCGACTCGCTGATGGCCGACCTGGGCGACCGGGCGATCGACTTTGCCGGTCCCGACCTGCGCTTCGGAAAGCAGGTCCTGACGCTGCGCGATCCCGACAACGCCCCGGTCGAACTGATCGAATCCGACCGCGCGGCGGACGACCTGCTGGCGGGCTTCCATTCGGTCACGCTCTGGGAACGTGACATCGCCCCCACTGCGCGCCTGCTGACCGAGGTGTTCGGTTATGTCGAGGCCGGCAGCGAGACGGTCGGCGGTGTGGAACGTCTGCGGCTGGTGGCACCTGGCGACGAGCTTGGCAATGTCATCGACATCATCCGCTCGGACGCGCCTTCGATCGGACGCCAGGGGGCCGGGACGATCCACCATGTCGCCTTCCGCGCGCGGGACAATGCCGAGCAGGTGGGCTGGCAAGAGCGCCTCGCGTCCTTCGGGCACCGCACGACGCAGGTGATCGACCGGCAGTACTTCAACGCGATCTACTTCCGCGAGCCCGGCGGCGTGCTGTTCGAGATCGCGACCGATCCGCCCGGTTTCGCCGTGGACGAGCCGGTGGAGACCCTTGGCCAGGCTCTGAAACTGCCCGCGCAGTACGAGCCGATCCGCGACCGGCTGACACGGGTGCTGCCGCCGCTGAAGGTGGCGTCGTGAAACGGGCGGGCGCGGCGGCAGGCCGGGCCCGCGCCGGCCTTGTCCTCGCGCATGGCCGGGGGGGAAGCGCCGGGGATATCCTCGGCCTTCTCGCCCACGCGGGGTTGCCCGAGGTGGCGGCGGTTGCACCCGAGGCACCGGGGAACAGCTGGTGGCCCACCAGCTTCCTCGCGCCCTCGGCGCAGATGGAGCCCTTCGTCACGGCGGGACTTGGCGCGCTGCGCAATGCCGTCGGCGCACTCGAGGCCGAGGGGCTGCCGCGCGACCGGATCTGGCTGGGAGGGTTCAGCCAGGGCGCATGCCTTGCGCTGGAGGCCTTTGCCCGCGAGGGCGAAGGGCTGGCCGGGGTGATCGCCCTGTCGGGCGGGTTGGTCGGCACGTCGGATGCGGGCGGGGCGAGCGACCCGGCGCTTTACGGCCACGCCCCGAAGCGCTTCGACTATGCCGGGCGGCGGACGGGCGCACGGGTCTGGATCAGTCGTGCACCAGCGCGATCCGCACATCCCGCTGAAGCGGGTCGAAGACAGCGCCGCGGTGCTGGCCGCGCTCGGCGCGGACGTGAAGACCAGGGTCTATCCCGGCGCAGGGCATGGCGTGATGCAGGACGACATCGCGGCGATCCGCAGCCTGCTGAACACCTGACTGACGACGCGGCGCGGCCGATCAGGCCGCCCGCAACCCCAGCATCCGCCGCGCCTCGGCGGGGGTGGCCACGGGCCGCTCGTAGCGATGGCAGAGGTCCACGACCCGCTGCACCAGCGCCGCGTTCGAGGGGGCCGGCGTGTCACGGTCAAGCCGCAGGTTGTCCTCCATCCCCGTGCGCGCATGGCCGCCACTGGCGACGCACCATTCGTTCAGCTCGATCTGGTGCCGCCCGATGCCGGCCGCGCACCATTCGGCATCCGGCATCAGGCGCTTCACCGTCGCGATGTAGTAGTCGAACACATCGCGATCCGCGGGCATCGCGTTCTTCACCCCCATCACGAACTGGACGTAAAGCGGGCCTTTCAGCCGCCCGTCCTTCTGCATCGCCGCCGCCTGGTGCAGATGGCTCAGATCGAAGGCCTCGATCTCGGGCTTGATGTCGTAGGCGAGCATTTCGGCGGCCAGCCAGTCCACAAGATCGGGCGGGTTCTCATAGACCCGCGTGGGGAAGTTGTTCGACCCGACCGTGAGCGAGGCCATGTCTGGCCGCAGCGGCAGCATCCCGCCGCGTTCCTTTCCCGCGCCCGACCGGCCCCCGGTCGAGAACTGCACGATCATGCCGGGGCAATGCGCGCGCACCCCTTCCATCAGCCGTGCGAACCGCTCGGGGTCGCTCGTCGGCCGCCCCTCGTCGTCGCGCACATGGGCATGGACGATGGTCGCCCCCGCCTCGAAGGCCGCATGGGTGCTCTCGACCTGCTCGGCGATCGAGATGGGCACGTTCGGGTTGTGCGCCTTGGTCGGCAGCGAGCCGGTGATCGCGACGCAGATGATGCAGGGCTTCATCGGGATTTCACCAGAACGAAGTCATGCACCACGTCGTAGAAGGGCCGGGCGAACCCGGCCTTGGCGATCTCGGCGGGGTCGGTCACCTGCCGGAACTCGGCCAGAAGGCTCTGTTTCACCCCGAATACGGCGTCGGAGTGGATGTAGGGATCGTCCGGATCGAAGATATGCGTCACCAGCGTCTCGTGCCCCGGTGCCTCGAGAATGTAATGGAGGTGCGCCGGGCGATAGGGATGGCGACCGAGCCTCGCCAGAAGCTGGCCCACCGGCCCGTCAGCCGGGATCGGGTAGAAGCGCGGTTTCACGCCCTTGAACCAGTAGCGCCCGTCGGCCCCCGTGCGGAAGACGCCGCGCAGGTTGAAGTCGGGTTGCAGCCCCTTCTGCTGGACGTCGTAGAAGCCTTCGTCATTGGCCTGCCACACGTCGATCTTGGCCCCGGCGATGGGATTGCCTTCGGTGTCGAGGATGCGCCCCGACACCCGCATCGGCTCGCCCTTCTGGTCCAGGCAGATATCGGCCCCCATGGGCAGCTCGGGCGCATCGGGAATGTGGAAGGGCCCCAGCACCGTGGATTTCGGACGCGCCCGACGGCTTGCGGTTGTTGATCGCGTCGACCAGCATGGACACGCCGAGGACGTCGGAGAGCAGGATGTATTCCTGCCGCCAGTCGGTGCAGGTATGTCCGGTCTTCGTCAGGAACTGGATCGCCGTCATCCATTCCTCGGTCGTGGGCTCGATCTCCTTTACCGCCGCGTGGAGGTGCCGCACGATCACCGCCATCACCTCGGCCAGCCGCGCATCGGTGGCCTTGGCGTTCCGCGCGATCACCACATCGGCGCTGTTCTCTTCCGTGAAGTAACCGTCTCGCGTGGTCATGTTGTCCTCCTAGCGCGCCAGCAGGCGCTTCATCGTCCGCCGCAGGTCGGCCGTCGGATCCTCGCTCAGCCCCTCGGCCCGCCAGCCGACGTGGTGATCGGGGCGCACGAGGACGCAGCCCGCATCGGTCACCTCGCGCGCGCGCGCCCAGTCGCCGGTGTGGTCCAGCAGGTCGCGGCGCGGGCCGATCACATGCACCTTGATCGTGACCCCGAGTTCCGCACCCACGGTCGCGGCCGCCTCCACCCAGGCCTCGCCCCCGATGCCGGTGAAGATGGTGAAGCGGCCCTTGCCCGACAGGTCCAGCGTCGAATGCTTGCCGCCCGCCGCGTCGAACAGCCAGACATGCGGGATGCGCGCGCCGGGCCAGGTCGTGGGCTGGTAGTGCAGCTCGGGATCAAGCTCGAAGGCCGGTTCGATCTGGCCGTCCGTCACCACCGCGTCCGACCGGTAGCGCTGGTTCATCTCGACCCCATGCGCGTCGAACTCGTATTTCTTGAAGGCGATGGCGTCGCGCAGCGCGGCACGCTGCGCCTCGGCTGCGGGCGTTGCGTTGCAGCGCGCGTCCATGTTGGCCTGGATCGTCTCGTAATCCGTGCCTCCGGTCATGCCGAGCGCCTGGAAGATCGGCCCGAACTCTCCGATCGACTGGTTCGCGCGGGTCACGATCTGCTTGGCGATGGGGGCGCGTTCCACCGAGTAGCGTGTCGAGCAGCGCCGCCCCCGCCTGCCCCCGGATCACCGCGGCCAGCTTCCAGGCCAGGTTGAAGGCGTCCTGGATCGAGGTGTTGGACCCCAGCCCGTTCGACGGCGGATGGCGGTGCGCCGCGTCACCCATGATGAAGACGCGGCCCTTGGACATCCGGGTGGCGTACATGTTGTTCACCGTCCAGGTGTTGGCCGACAGAAGCTCGATCTCCAGCTTCGGATCGCCCACCAGCTGCCGCGCGACATGGGTCGCCATGGCGGCATCGACCACCGGCGCGGGCTGGTTGATGTCGTAACCCCAGACGATCAGCCACTCGTCCCAGGGCCGCACCATCCGCACCAGTCCCATGCCGATGCCGCCCACATCCGCGCCGGGCTGCATGACCCAGTAAAGGACCGAAGGCCGGTGCGCGACATAGCGCGACAGGTCGGCGCGGAAGAGGATGTTCATCGACCCGCCGACACCCATCTTGCCCTCGAAGGGCAGGATTCCGTCTCTGCGACACCCGAATTGCCACCATCCGCGCCCACGAGATACTTCGAGCGGATGGTGATCTCCTTGCCCGTCAGCCGGTCGCGGCAGGTCGTGGTCACGCCCTCCGCGTCCTGCACATGGCTGACATACTCGGTGCTCATCCGCGCCTGTGTCCCGCGCGAGCAGGCCGTCTTGAACAGCAGCGGCTCCATGAAAGTCTGCGGCAGGTCGTTCATGAAGGTGGGCGAGGACAGAAGATGCTCCGCCTTCGACAGCGGATGCGTGCCCCAGCTGTTCATCCGGCCGATCTCTTCCCCGGCAAGGCTTTCGCAGAAGATGTTCTCGCCCATCAGCTCTTGCGGGGTCGCGTGCATGTAGGCCTCGGCCTCCACCTCGCGGCCCAGGTCCCGCAGCACCTCCATCGTGCGCTGGTTGGTGATATGCGCGCGCGGCGTGTTGGCGAGCCAGCGATAGCGGTTCACCGCCATGTTCTCGATCCCGTAGGTCGATAGAAGGGCGGCGGTGGCAGACCCCGCCGGGCCAGTGCCGATGATGAGTACGTCGGTGGTGATGTCTGCCATGATCGGCCGCTCCTTCGTTTTTCGCCAGTCAGATCAGCTGCGCGGATCCCACAGCCGGCCTTCGTACTCTGCCTCATAGGCTTTTCCGTCGGGATAGCTCACAAGCTCCAGCTGCAATCCCCAGGGGGCGAGGAAGTAGACCCAGGTCTCGCCCTTGCTCGGTCCCTCGGTCATCGTCGTGGGCTCTCCCAGCACCTGCACACCCTTGTCGCGCAGATGGGCCACGGCCGCCGCCATGTCGTCGACGTAGAAGGCCACGTGATGCCCGCCGATGTCGGAATTGCGGGGCGGGGTCACGTTCTGATCGGGTGCGGTGTATTGGAAGATTTCCAGGTTCGCCCCGTTCCCGCAGCGCACCAGACGCAAAGCGGGGATGGTGGCCTTCGGGTCCACGTTCAGGTGGTCCTGCATCCAGGTCGTGTCGCCGCCCGAGAAGGGGCCGAGAGGGTAGAAGGCCTGACAGCCCAGAGTCTCGGTGAAGAAGCCAACGGCCGCTTCGAGGTCCGGCACGGTGATGCCCACATGGTCCGGGCCGCGCAGCCCGGGCAGGCCTTCAGCAAAGGCGGGCGCGGCAAGGCAGGCCGCCGCAAGCGTCGCTTTCAACATCATTCTGTCCTCCCTTTCGATGTCGTGGGTCCAACCAGAAGGCGTCGGCGCACCGGAAACAGCTCCAGCCCCGTGCGGGCCGAGATCAGTCCCCAGAGCCCGCGAGGGGCGAACAGCATCACGCAGATGCCGATGGTTCCAAGCGCCATCAGATACCAGCTGCCATAGTCGGCGAGCATGTTCTGCAACAGGAAGAAGACGAGGATGCCCAGGATCGGCCCCTCGATTGTGCCGATGCCGCCGATGACCACGACGAAGATCACATAGGCGGTCCAGTCGGTGACGCTGAAGGCGCTGTCGGGCGAGATTCGTGCCTTTTGCAGATGGATGATCGCGCCGGTCACGCCGGTCCCGAAGGCGGCCGTCAGGTAGACGATCCACTTGATGCGCCCGGCATCGACGCCCACGGCGCGCGCAGCCTCGACATTGTCGCGCACGGCGGCGAGGGCGAGGCCCCTCCGGCTGCGCAGCAGCGCGTAGATGCCTGCGATGGTCGCCACCGCCAGCAGCAGCGCGAGCCAGTAGGCCATCGCATCGCGCGCGGCGGCCGAGCGCATGCCGAACGTCTCTTCGACCCAGGTTGCACCCCACAGGTCCGACAGCGCGTCGCGCGGCAGGCTGGTGCCCGTCCCGCCGCCGAGCGCCTTCCATTGCGCCACCAGCAGGCGGACGACCTCGGCGATCACCCAGGTTCCGATGGCGAAATAGGCTCCGTACAGGCGGAAAACGAAGAAAGCCGTGGGCAAGGCGAGGGCCAGCGCCACCACGCCCGCCAGCGGCACGGCCAGGATCGGGTCGAGGCCCGCCAGGATGACAAGGCCGAACAGCGCATAGCCACCGATCCCGACAAAGGCCTGCTGGCCGACCGAGACCAACCCGCCATAGCCCGCGAGAAGGTTCCAGAACTGTGCCAGCACCAGTGTCGTCAGGATGAAGAACAGGTCCTGCACCAACCCCCGCCCCGCGAAGAGCGGCAGCAGCGCGAGGCCCGCGACAAGGACCACGGCCGACACAGCCGCGATGCGCGAGACGCCCGTGCTTGTGACCGAACGGTAGGTCATCACTGGCCGCCTTTCGGGAACAGGCCCCGCGGCCGCACCAAGAGCACGGCGAGGAAGGCCAGATGCCCGGCGAGGATCTGCCATTCCGGGTTGATTGCCGCGCCTAGGGTCTGCGCCACCCCGATGATCACGCCGCCCGCCAGCGTCCCCCAAAGCGAGCCGAGCCCGCCGATGATCACCGCCTCGAACGCATAGATCAGGCGCGCCGGGCCAATCGAGGGATCGAAGTTCGCCCGCATGCCGAGATAGAGCGCAGCGATTGTCACCACCACCATTGCAAGGCCGGTCGCGAGGGCAAAGACATTGCCGGGCCGGATGCCCATCAAGCTGCGCCGTCGCCGGGTCGTCGGAGGTGGCCCGAAAGGTGCGCCCAAGCGCTGTGCGGTAGAAGATCGCGTTGAGCGCGACGATCACGGCGACCGCCGAGGCAAAGGTCAGAAGGCTCAGGACGCCCAGGTTGATCGGCCCTATCGACACCGACGCCGTGGCGAGCTCTCCCGGCGGCAGGCGCTGGCTGTCGGCGCTGAACCCCTCAAGCAGCGCGTTCTGAAGGATCACGGACAGGCCGAAGGTGACCAGAAGCGGGGGCAGCAGGTCGGTCCCGAGCGTCCGGTTCAGCACGACCTTCTGCAACGCCCATCCGGCGGCGAACATGAGCGGCGCCGCGACCAGCGCGGCGAGGATCGGATGCAGGCCGGTCAGCGAGACGAGGAGCAGGATCAGGTAGGCCGCCGCGATGATCAGGTCGCCATGCGCAAGGTTCACCAGCCGCATGATGCCGAAGACAAGGCTCAGCCCGGCCGCGAAGAGCGCGTAGAGACCGCCGAGCAGGACGCCTTGGAGGATGGTGTCGATCCAGATCATGCCGCCTCGCCGAAATAGGCCGCGTGGATGCGGTCGCGCGTCAGTTCGGACGGGCGACCTTCCAGCGTGACGCGGCCCTCCATCATGCAATAGACCCGGTCGGCCACCGCCAGCGCCTTGCCCACGTCCTGCTCGACAATCACGACCGAGGCCCCCGCCGCCTTGATCCGGGGCATGGCGGCGTAGATGTCACGGATGACGACCGGGGCGAGGCCCAGGCTGATCTCGTCGCAGAGCAGCACGCGCGGGTTGCCCATCAGCGCGCGCCCGATCGCCACCATCTGCTGCTGCCCGCCCGACAGCGCCGTACCGGGAGAGTGGCGGCGTTCCTTCAGGATCGGGAAGAGGTCATAGACGGTGTCGAGCGTCCACGGACCCGCCACCCGCCCGTTCTGCCCGCCGATCAGCAGGTTCTCCTCGACGCTCAGCGAGGGGAACAGCTTGCGCCCCTCGGGCACCATCGCGATGCCAAGCTTCGCAACCTGCGCCGCGGGCAGGTGCCCGATGGGCTGGCCGTCCAGTGTGACCTGATCGGGGGCCGAGGGCAAAAGCCCGGTAATTGCGCGCATCAGGGTCGATTTGCCCGCGCCGTTCGCACCGATGATCGCGACCGTCTCGCCCTCGTCGAGCCGCATGCCGACGCCGAACAGGGCCTGGAACAGGCCGTAATGTGCGGTCAGGCCATGTGTCTGGAGCAGGCTCATACCTCGATCCCCAGATAGATTTCGCGCACCTCCTTGGACGCCATGATGACATCCGGCGCGCCCATACCGATCACCCGGCCGAAATCGAGCACAAGGATACGGCCCACCACCGAGGTCAGCGCATGCAGGACATGCTCGATCCAGATGATCGCCACGCCGCGCGCATGGATATCGCGGATGGTGGCCACCAGCGTGCGGCACTCGCCCTCGGTCAGCCCGCCCGCGATCTCGTCCAGCAGAAGAAGCTTCGGCCCCGTCGCCAGTGCCCGCGACAATTCCAGCCGCTTGCGGTCCAGCAAACCCAGCCCCCCCGCCGGCAGGTTCGCCTTGCCCAGCATCCCCGTCGCGCTCGAGGATCGCGCCGACCTCGTCGACCACCGCCGCCTCGGGCTTGTCCTGCCCGTGGGTCGCCGCCACCAGCAGGTTCTCGAAGACGGTCAGCTGCCCGAAGGGCTGCGGGATCTGGAACGAGCGTCCGACCCCCATCAGGCAGCGCTGCATCGCCGGGGTACGGGTCACATCGCGGCCCAGGAACTCGATGCGCCCCGCATCGGGCAGGATATTGCCCGTAATCAGGTTGAACAGGGTCGATTTCCCCGCCCCGTTCGGCCCGATGATGCCAAGCGCCTCGCCCTCCGCCAGCTCGAAACTGACCGCGTCGGTGACCTTCAGCGCTCCGAAGGACTTCGACACGTCATGAAGGGCCAGGATGCGTGTCATGCGACCGGCTCCGCCCCGTCCCACGCCGCTTGCAGCAACGCGCGGATCGGGCCGCGTTCCACCGGGCGCGGGTTCCAGTAAGGGTTCTCGGTCGCGATCTGGGCCGCGCGGTCGAGGTCGGCCTCCTTCATCCCGATATCGCGCAGGGCCAGCGGCGCCCCCATGCGCCGCGCGAAGGCATGCAGCGTCTCGCCACCCAGAAGCTCGTCGAGGGGGGCAAGCAACTCGGGCACGGCGCGGGCGTTGTAGGCCAGTGCATGGGGCAGCACGATGGCGTGGGTCTCGGCATGCGGCAGGTCGAAACTGCCGCCAAGCGTGTGGCAGAGCTTGTGATGCAGGGCCATGCCGACCTGTCCCAGCACCGTCCCGCAGAGCCAGGCCCCGTAGAGCGTCTCACCCCGCGCGCTCAGATCGTCAGGTGTCGCCACCACCTGCGGCAGCGCGCGGATGAACGCGGCCAGCCCTTCGCGCGCGAGGATGGTCGAGAGCGGATTGCGATCGCGGGCGTAGAGGGCCTCGGCGGCGTGGGCCATGGCGTTCAGGCCACTGGCCACCGTCATCGGGACCGGCAGGCTCTGCACAAGCGCTGCATCGTAAAGGATGACCTCGGGCTGCACGCGCGGATCGGTGATCGTCGTCTTGCGCCCGCCTTCGGTCTGGCCAAGGATCGCGGTCGCCTCGGACCCGGCATAGGTCGTGGGCACGACGATCTGGGGCAGGTCGGTCCGCAGCGCGAGTGCCTTTCCGAGGCCGGTCGTCGACCCGCCGCCGACGGCCACCAGGCAATCCGCCCCGAGTCGCTGTGCCAGTGCCAGCGCCTCTTCGGTCACTGCGACCGGCGTGTGCATGGCTGCACCCGAGAACAGCCCGACCGCCCGTCCGCCGATCGCCTGCACAAAGGCCTCACCGGTGCTTGCCTGATGCGGCGTGGAGAGGACAAGCGCGCGGCTGCACCCGAGCGCGGCGACCTCTTCCGCGACGATCCCGATGGCGGGCTCGCCGAAGCGGACCCGGACAGCGGCAGTACGTGCGGTGAATTTCTGCTGGAACGGCGTCATCGCGCCCTCCCCTGCGCTTGACCTCGTTCTCCTTCTATCTCGTCACGGCATGGAACTTGATAGAATTCCCGGCAGCAAATATAACGCTCCGTTATGAAACTCGATCCCCGCCAGCTTGAAGTCCTCGCCGCAATCGTCGACAGCGGAGGCCTGACCGAAGGCGCGATCAGCCTGGGAAAGTCGCAGCCCAGCCTGTCGCGGACCGTGGCGCAGCTGGAGGAGAGGATCGGCAGCCCGCTGTTCCACCCGGGCCGTCGCCCGCTGCAACCGACCGAGCTTGGCGCGATGCTGGCCGAAGAGGGGCGGCAGATCCTGCGGGCGAACCTTGCGGCCAGCGACATCGTGCAACGCTACCGGGCCGGACGATCCGGGGTGGTGCGCGTGGGCGGGACGCCGATCTTCATGGACGGGGTCATCGCGGGGATGATCGCGGGGTTCCAGTCGCGCAATCCCGGCGTGCGCATCGACCAGTCCTACGGCTATGTGACCGACCTGGTCGACCGGCTGCGGAAGAACACGCTCGACCTTGCCATCTGCCCGATCCGGCCCGACGAATTGCCCGAGGGCTTGCTGTTCGAGACGATCCTCCCCGGTCGCAACGTGATCGCCTGCCGCGTCGGGCATCCGCTTTCGAACCGCAAGGGCGTGCGCGTGACCGATCTTGCCCGGTTCTCGTGGATCGCCCCGCCGGTCGACAGCCCGCTCTACCGCGACCTGCGGCAGGTGTTGCAGGGCCTGGGGAACGAGAACTTCCACATCAGTTTCACGGGAGGCGGTCTTTCGGCGGTGCTCAGCATCCTGACCGCCTCGGATTCGCTGACGATCCTGCCCTATTCGGTCGTCTTCACGCTGCGGCGGCAGTTCGGCATCGCAGCCCTGTCGCTGCGCATCGACCACCCCGACCGCAACCTCGGGATCCTGCACCGCCCCGCACCGGACCAGACCCCCGCAGCCCGCCGCCTGCGCAGCGACATCATCGCCCAGTTCGAGACGCTGTCGGCGACCGTGCAGCATCACGAGAAGAATTCGCTCTGGCGCGGCTAGAGCAGCGCCGCTCCGCGCTGCCAGACCTGAAGGGGCTGCCAGTCCGCGCCAAGATGCACGAGGTCGGCCCACCGTCCGGCACGGATCGCCCCCGCGCGGCCCTCGGCGCGGATCAGCGCGGCGGGGACCGAGGTTGCCATCGCCAGCGCGCGCGACGGCGAAACCCCGACCTCCTCGACCATCACCCGCAGCGCCTGCGGCAGGGTCAGGTCGGCCCCGGCCAGCGTGCCGTCCTCCAGCGTCAGGCGACCGTCGCGGCGCAGGATGCGGCGCCCGCCCAGCGTGAACTCGGTCAGCGTCGCGTCCCGGCAGCCGCCATCGCGTCCGAGACAAGGAACAGCCCTCGGGCCGCGCGGCCAGTCGCGATCGCGGATCGCTCGGGTGCGACATGGATGCCGTCCGCGATCAGCCCGGCCGCGAACCGGTCCCGTCAGCACCGCACCCACCAGCCCCGGCTCGCGGTTGCCAAGCTGGCTCATCGCGTTGAAGAGATGCGTCACGCAGGACGCGCCCGCCGCGATGGCCGCCTGCGCCGCCTGCCATGGTGCAGTCCGTGTGGCCAAGGCTGACGATCACCCCCGCCGCCGCCAGCCGCGCGATCTGCTCGGGCGTGGCCGCTTCCGGGCGCCAGCGTGACCATCAGCGCGGGCAGACGCCGCGCCGCATCGCAGCAGCCGGACGAGATCGGCCTCGGTCATCGGTCGGATCAGCGCCGGGTCATGCGCGCCCTTGCGGCGCGGGTCGAGATGCGGCCCTTCGAGATGCAGGCCGAGGAAGCCGGGCACGTCCGCCGCTGCGCGCCTCGATCCCCGCGGCGATGACGGCGGCGGTCGCCTCGGGCGTGTCGGTGATCAGCGTCGGCAGGATGCCGGTCGCGCCCAGCCGCGCATGGACGGCGCAGATCGCCGCCAGGCCAGTCGGCGGTCGGTGCGCCCATCCACCATCCGCCCGCCGCCGCCGTTGACCTGCAGGTCGATCAGGCCGGGCGCGAGGATGCCGCCGGCCAGCCGCTCGGCTCCGCGCCAGCGGCTCCGATCGCCGCCACCGCGGCCGTCCTCGACGCACCAGCGCGCTGCGCGATGCAGCCTGTCGCCGTCGAAGACCGCGGCTCCGGTGAAGATCTGCGCGCTCATCACATCGTCTCCGTCACCTTGCGCAGATGCGGCGGCGTGTCGGGGTCAAGCCCGCGCCGCCGCGCCAGCTCCTCGACGAAGGCATAGAAGCTGACCGCCAGGACCAGCGGCGCGACCAGCGGATGCAGACCCGTCGAGCGAGGGCAGCGTGACCGCCCCCTGCGCCGTCGCCCCCGGTCAGGAACACATCCGCCCCCTGCGCCGCCAGCCGCTCGGCCGTCGCCACCAGATGCGGCAGGGCCGCATCCTCCACCCCAAGCGCAAGCACCGGGAAACCGCGCCTGCACGATGGCCGCTCGGCCCGTGCAGCACCTCGGCCGCCGAATAGGCCTCGGCATGCAGGCCGCAGGTCTCCTTGAACTTCAGCGCCGCCTCGCTGGCGATGGCAAAGGCCGGACCGCGCCCCAGCACATAAAGCGACTGCGCCCGCGACAGCCGGCCGGCCAGCGGCGACCAGTCCAGCGTCCAGCGCCGCGGCGAAAGCCTCCGGCAAGTCCGGCCACCGCGCGGCGCAAGCTCGTCGTCCTCCTGCCATTCGGCCAGCAAGCGCCAGGCCGGCCAGGACCGCTGGTCACGAAGGTCTTGGTCGCCGCCACGCTCTGTTCCGCCCCCGCCTGCAAGCGGCAGGCAATGGGCCGAGGCCTGCGCCATCGGCGCGTCCGCGAAGTTGGTGATCGCCATGGTCAGCGCGCCGCCCGCGCCCGCCGCCCGCATCATCTCGACGATGTCCGGGCTGCGGCCCGATTGCGAGATGCCGATGCAGGCCGCCCCCTCCAGCCGCAGCGGCCGCCGGTAGATCGACGCGACCGACGGCCCGACCGAGGCGACCGGCACGCCCGCGAGCAGTTCGACCGCATATTTCAGATAGGTCGCCGCATGGTCGGACGACCCCCGCGCCACCGTCACGAACAGCCCCGGATCGGCGCGGCGCAGCGCCGCTGCCGCCTCGCGCACCGCCTGCGCCGACAGGTCGAGGAACCGGGCCGCCGCCTGCGGGATTTCGGCCACTTCGGCGGCCATGAAGCTTTGCGTCATGTCGTCGTCCTTTCGATCGTTTCCGGCTGCCCGGGCGCCAGCTTCAGCTCGACCGCGAAGTCATAGGCGTCGCCGCGATAGATCGAGCGGGTGAATTCGACCACCCGGCCCGAGGGCAGGTAGCCGATCCGCTCGATCCGCAGTCCCGCCGCGCCGCGGGCAACGCCCAGAAGGCTCCGCATCCCGCGGCCCGAGATTGGCCGCCGAAATGCGCTGCACCGCGCGCACCGGGCGCAGACCCCGCGTCTCGAGCACGGCATAAAGCGACGCCGCCACCACCTCGGGGTCCGGCAGGAATGGCCGAGGAGAGCGACGCGCGCTCGATCGCCAGCGGCACGCCGTCGCTGACCGGCGCACCCGCTCCAGCCGCGCCACCCGGTCGCCGGCGCCAAGGCCCAGCGCCATCACCTCTTCCGGCGCGGGCGCATGCAGCGCGCGGCTGAGCCAGACCGAATTCCACCGACTGCGCCCGCGCCGCGCCATGTCCTCGGTGAACGAGGTCAGCAGGGACAGCGCCTGTTCCAGCCGCTCCACCTTCGGCGCGACGAAGGTGCCCGACCCGCGCCGCTGCACCAGCTGCCCCGACGCGACCAGCGCCTGCACGGCCTTGCGGACCGTCACGCGACTGAGGCCCGTCATCGCGGCCATGTCGCGCTCCGGCGGCAGGCTGTCGCCGGGCGCGAGGCGGCCCGAGCGCCGATGGCATCGGCGATCCGCCGCTGCAGTTGCAGGTAAAGCGGCCCGGCCCCGGTGCTCGTCGAAGCCCTCGGGCGAGAAGAGTCGCTCCATCAGCCCTCCTGCCGCGCCAGCCAAAGCGCGCCGTCCAGCGCCGAGCCCAGCGGCTCGCGGCGATCGGCCAGCGCCCCGCAAGACGCGCGGCATAGACCGGGCCAAGACCGCCGAGGAAAACGACCGGCAATGTGCCGATCCGCCTGCAGCCGGTCGATCGCTCGCGCGACCACAACCCGCCGCGCATGTCCATGACCGCCCGTGCCGCCGGGTCGTCCGACGCCACGATCCGCGGCGCGAGGGCCGCGAAATCGACAGGCTGCGCCGCGGCCGCGAAGGCCACGACTCCGTCCGGGCCGCCATATTCGTCCAGCAGCGACTCGCGTCAGCGGCGTCATCGGCTCGCAGCCCGTCGACCGCGCGCAGGCAGCGCGACAAGCATCGACCGCCCGATCCAGGCCCCCGACCCCTCATCGCCCAGCACAAGCCCCCATCCGCCGATCTGCCGGACCACCCCGGCCCGCTGCACCGCAAAGACCGACCCGGTTCCAATCGCCGCAACGATCCCGTCGTCGCCGCGCCAGCGCGCCCTTCACGGCGATCAGCGCGTCCGTCTCGATCCGCAGCGCGCGAACGGCAGACCCGCGCGGAAGCTGCGCCACGCTGCCGGCGACATTCGCCCCGGCAAGGCCCAGACCGCCGACCAGGTCGCCCAGCGTCGGCGCCGCCGGGCAGCGCCGCGCGCGCGGCGGCCAGGATGTTGCGTCGCGCGCGCCTCGGGGTCCGAGGCGATGTTCGCCGGTCCGCCCTGCGCCTCGCCCAGGACATGGCCCGACGCATCGCACACCGCCGCGCGGCACCCCGTTCCCCCTCCGTCGATCCCCAGAAACAGCGCCATGGCGACTCTCTCCGAGGACAAGATACCAAAACAATACCAAATGGGAAGGACAATCATGATGCAGAGGCGATCACATGCCAGAAACCGGCCTTGGGAACAAATGTCTTTACAATTGGTATTAGTTTGGCATTGTCAGGGCAGCAGGGGGAATCAGATGACCGACCGCCGGACCGAGGCCTGCATCCATCGGCCGCCGGGCTGCAGGATGCCGCGCCGCGACGAGGTGCTTGCCCGGCTGCTCGATGCGCAGATCGCCGCCGCGGCCGCAGGTCCGCGCCGGCGCTTGCCCGCACTCGCACGCCGCCGCCGAGGCGGCGGCCACGGCGCTGCGCTCAGGGGCACGCCTGGCCTATGCCGGGGCGGGCAGTCTCGGGCCTCATGGCGCTGGCGGACTGTCTGGAGCTTGCGGGCACCTTCGGCATCCCGCCCGACCGCACGCCGATGCTGTTTGCAGGCGGTGCCGACGCCTTCTGCACATGACCGGCGCGGTCGAGGATGACCCGGCGCTCGCCGCGCGCCGATCTGGCGCGCGTCGGGCTCGGGCCAGGGCGATGTGGTGATCGCGTCTCGGCCTCGGGCAGCACGCCCTATACGCTGCGCGATTGCGCGTCTGGCCGCACGGGCAGCGGGGCGACGGTCGTCGGCATCGCCAATGTCGGCGGGCAGTCGGCGCTTCTGACGCTCGCCGACATTCCCGTCCTGCTGGACACCGGGCCGGAAGTTGTTGCCGGCTCCACCCGCATGGGGGCTGCGACGGCGCAGAAGGTCGCGCTGAACATGCTGTCGGTGCTGATGGCGCTGCATCTCGGCCATGTGCATGAGGGCTACATGGTCAATGTCGTGGCCGACAACGCCAAGCTGCGCGACCGCGCCGCGCGGATCGTGGCCGCCGTCTGCCGGGGTCGGACCGCGGCGCGGCCGACGCGGCGCTGGCGCAGACCGGCGGGGCAGTCAAGCCCGCCATCCTGATCGCGCGCGGGCGCGACGCCCGACAGCGGCCGCACGCCGCGCTCGACACGCCACCGGGGCCATCTTGGCCCCGCGCTGGCTGAAGTGACCGGCTGAGCGTCACGACAACACCGGGCGAAGGCCCGCCAACAGGGAGACGACCATGACAACAAGACGCTTCGCATCGCGCTTCTGACCAGCACGCTGCTGGCCGGCGCCGCCCAGGCGCAGGACGTGACGCTGACCATCGAAAGCTGGCGCAACGACGACCTGACGATCTGGCAGGACACGATCATCCCGGCCTTCGAGGCCGAAGAACCCCGGCATCAAGGTGGTCTTCGCCCCCTCCGCCCCGGCCGAATACAACGCCGTCGCTGAACTCCAAGCTCGAGGCCGGTTCGGCGGGCGACCTGATCACCTGCCGCCCCTTCGACGCCTCGCTGGAGCTTTACAACAAGGGCCAGCTGGCCGACCTGTCCGGCCTCGCCTCGATGGCCAACTTCTCGCCGGTCGCGAAGTCGGCCTGGCAGACCGATGACGGCGCGGCCACCTTCTGCGTGCCGATGGCCTCGGTGATCCACGGCTTCATCTACAACGCCGACGCCTTCGACGAGCTTGGCATCGCCGTGCCGACGACCGAGGCCGAGTTCTTCGCCGCGCTCGACAAGATCAAGGCCGACGGCACCTACATCCCGATGGCGATGGGCACCAACGACCAGTGGGAAGCCGCCACGATGGGCTACAACAACATCGGGCCGAACTACTGGAAGGGCGAAGAGGGCCGTCTGGCGCTGATCAAGGGCGAGCAGAAGCTGACCGATCCGCAATGGGTCGCGCCCTTCACCGCAGCTGGCCAAGTGGAAGGACTACCTCGGCGACGGCTTCGAGGCGCAGACCTATCCCGACAGCCAGAACCTGTTCACCCTGGGCCGCGCCGCGATCTATCCGGCCGGCTCGTGGGAGATCTCGGGCTTCAACACCCAGGCCGACGTTCAAGATGGGCGCCTTCCCGCCGCCGGTCGCGGCCGCGGGCGACACCTGCTACATCTCGGACCACACCGACATCGCGCTCGGCATGAACGCCAAGTCGCCGAATGCCGAAGCAGGCGAAGGTGTTCCTCGAATGGGTCGGCTCGCCCGAATTCGCGACGCTTTACGCGAACGCCCTGCCCGGCTTCTTCTCGCTGAACTCCACCCCGGTCGAGATGCAGGACCCGCTGGCGCAGGAATTCGTGAGCTGGCGCGAGCAAGTGCCAGTCCACGATCCGCTCGACCTACCAGATCCTGTCGCGCGGCACGCCGAACCTCGAGAACGAGACCTGGAACGCCTCGGCCAACGTGATCAAGGGCACCGAGACGCCCGAAGCCGCCGCCGAGCGCCTGCAGGACGGGCCTCGCCACCTGGTACGCACCGCAGCAGAAGTGATCGCGGCCGCACGCGGCTTGACCAAGGCCGGGGGGCCGTCTGCCCCCCGGACCCCCCGAGGGTATTCTTTCCGAAAAGAAGCAGGGAGACGGGCAGATGGCCGCCCGCAAGCCGATCCGCTGGCATATCGCCGTGTTTCTTGCGCCCGCGGTGCTCGTCTACACCGCCATCATGATCGTGCCGCTGTTCGGGACGCTGAACCTGTCGCTCTGTTGCAACCAGGACGCCGCGAGCGGACGCGCGTCTTCGTCGGTCTCGCCAACTTCCGCACGCTGTTCGGCGACCCGCTCTGGTCCGACGCGTTCTGGAACGCGCTTGGCAACAACGCCTGGTTCTTCCTGATCCACATGCTGGTGCAGAACCCGATCGGCATCCTGCTGGCGGCGCTCCTGTCCTCGCCCCGGCTGCGGATGGCGGCCTTCTACCGCACCGCGATCTTCATCCCCACGATCCTGTCCTTCGTGATCGTCGGCTTCGTCTGGAAGCTGATCCTGTCGCCGATCTGGGGCATCGCGCCGGGGATGCTGGACTTCGTCGGGCTGAAGATCCTTTTCGCGCCCTGGCTGGGCAAGGAGGAATACGCGCTGACCACGCTGGCGCTGATCTCGGTCTGGCAGTTCGTCGGCATCCCGATGATGCTGATCTATGCCGCCCTGCTGTCGATCCCCGACGAGGTGCTCGAGGCCGCCGAGATGGACGGCATCACCGGCATGAGCGCAGTTCTGGAAGATCAAGCTGCCGCTGATCCTGCCGTCGATCGGGATCATCTCGATCCTGACCTTCGTCGGCAACTTCAACGCCTTCGACCTGATCTACGTCGGCGCAGGGCGCGCTGGCGGGGCCGGACTTCGCGACCGACATCCTGGGCACCTTCCTCTACCGCACCTTCTTCGGCTTCCAGCTGCAACTGGGCGACCCGCACATGGGCGCGACCATCGCGACGGCGATGTTCTTCATCATCCTGATCGGGGTCTGCCTCTATCTCTTCGGCATCCAGACCCGGCTGCGGCGGTATCAGTTCTGATGGCCCATGCGCCCGCACCTCCACCGGCCGCTCGGTCGCCGCCCATGCGGTGCTGATCACCTACACGCTGATCGCGCTGTTCCCGGTCTTCGTGATCGTCATCAACAGCTTCAAGTCGCGCAAGGCGATCTTCGCCGACCCGCTGGCCGTGCCCGACGCCCGAGACCTTCGACCTGGTCGGCTATACGACCGTGCTGAAGCAGGGCGACTTCTTCCTCTACTTCCAGAACTCGATGATCGTCACGGTCGCCTCGCTGTTCTTCGTGCTGCTGTTCGGCGCGATGGCGGCCTTTGCGCTGTCGGAGTACCGCTTCCGCGGCAACACGCTGATGGGCCTCTACCTTGCCCTTGGCATCATGATCCCGATCCGGCTGGGCACGGTGGCGATCCTGGAGCTGATGGTGGCGACGCGGGCTGGTGAACACGCTGACGGCGCTGATCCTGGTCTACACCGCGCAGGGGCTGCCGCTGGCGGTCTTCATCCTGTCGGAGTTCATGAAGCAGGTCTCGGACGACCTGAAGAATGCCGGCCGGATCGACGGGCTGTCGGAATACACGCATCTTCTTCCGCCTCGTGCTGCCGCTGGTCCGCCCGGCGATGGCGACGGTGGCGGTCTTCACCATGATCCCGATCTGGAACGACCTGTGGTTCCCGCTGATCCTCGCGCCCGCCGAGGCGACCAAGACCGATCACGCTGGGCAGCCAGGTCTTCATCGGGCAGTTCGTCACCAACTGGAACGCGGTGCTGGCCGCGCTGTCGCTCGCCATCCTGCCGGTGCTGGTCCTTTACCTCATCTTCTCGCGCCAGCTGATCCGCGGCATCACCGCCGGAGCCGTCAAATGATCCGAACCCTCGTCGCAGGCCTGGGCAACATGGGGCGCAGCCATGCGCTGGCCTATCACCACAACCCGGAGTTCGAGATCGTGGGGCTGGTCAACCGCTCCACCCCGCAGCTGGACCCCGCCCTCGCAGGCTACACGATCACGCCCGATTTCCACGAGGCGCTGGCGCGGCTGAAGCCGGACCTCGTCTGCATCGCCACCTATTCCGACAGCCATGCCGACTATGCCGTGGCCGCGATGGAGGCGGGGGCGCATGTGTTCGTCGAAAAGCCGCTGGCGACGACGGTGGCGGATGCGCAGCGGGTGGTGGAGGCGGCGCAGCGGCTGGGGCGCAAGGTGGTGGTCGGCTACATCCTGCGCCATCACCCGTCCTGGCAGCGGCTGATCGAGGAGGCGCGCGCGCTTGGCGGGCCTTACGTGTTCCGGCTGAACCTGAACCAGCAATCCTCAGGCCCGACCTGGGAGGTGCACAAGGCGCTGATGCAGACGACGTCGCCGATCGTCGATTGCGGCGTGCATTACGTCGACGTGATGTGCCAGATCACCGATGCGAAGCCGGTCGAGGTGCGCGGGATGGGCCTGCGCCTGTCGTACGAGATCGCGGCGGACATGTACAACTACGGGCATTTCCAGGTGCTGTTCGCGGATGGCTCGCTCGGCTGGTACGAGGCCGGCTGGGGCCCGATGATGTCGGACACGGCGTTCTTCGTGAAGGACGTGGTCAGCCCGAACGGCGCCGTCTCGATCCGGATGCCGGAAAGCGCGCGGTCGGACGACATCGACACGCATACCAAGACCTCGCTGCTGCGGGTCCACAAGGTCGCGTCCGGCGATACCGACATCTCGATGGCCGACGAGCCCGGGCATCAGGAGCTGTGCGACCGCGAGGCGGCCTTCATGGCGCGGGCGATCCGCGAGGACCTCGACCTGACGCGCCACATGACCGATGCGGTCCAGTCGCTCGCCATCTGCCTTGCGGCGGATGAAAGCGTGCGGTCCGGCCAGCCCGTGAAACTGTGAAGGAGCCGACATGGGCGCGCTGACCCTCTCCGCCGTCACCAAGAGCTTCGGCAGCACCGATGTCATCAAGGGCGTCGACCTGAACGTGCGCGAGGGCGAGTTCTGCGTCTTCGTCGGCCCCTCGGGCTGCGGGAAGTCCACGCTGCTGCGGATCATCGCGGGGCTGGAGGATGCGACGGCGGGCGACCATCGCCATCGACGGCAAGCGGGTGAACGACGTGGCGCCTGCCAAGCGCGAGATCGCGATGGTGTTCCAGAGCTACGCGCTCTACCCCCACCTGACGGTCCGCGACAACATGGGGCTGGCGCTGAAGCAGGCGGGCGTGTCGCAAGGCCGAGATCGCGGCCTCGGTCGACAGGGCGGCGGGGATGCTGTCGCTTGGAGCCGCTGCTGGACCGGCGACCGGCGGAGCTGTCGGGCGGGCAGCGGCAGCGCGTTGCCATCGGGCGGGCCATCGTGCGGACGCCGAAGCTGTTCCTGTTCGACGAGCCGCTGTCGAACCTCGATGCCGCACTGCGGGTGGCCACGCGGATCGAGATCGCGCGCCTGCACCGCGAGCTGGGCGCGACGATGATCTATGTGACCCATGACCAGGTCGAGGCGATGACGCTGGCCGACCGGATCGTGGTGCTGCGCGCGGGCAAGGTGGAACAGGTCGGCGCGCCGATGGAGCTTTACAACGACCCCGACAACACCTTTGTCGCGGGCTTCATCGGCAGCCCGCAGATGAATTTCCTGAAAGCCGGGGCGCTCGGGATGCGGTCCGAGACGATGGGCGTCCGGCCGGAGCATATCGCGATCAGCCGCGAGGGCGGGCAGATCCGGGGGACGGTGAGCCATGTCGAGAAGCTGGGGGGCGAGACGCTGGTCTATGTGAACACGCCGGATCAGGGACTGCTGACGGTGCGGCTGTTCGGCGAACACGACTTCGAGGTGGGCGAGGCGGTCGGCCTGACCCCGGATCAGGGTCGGGCCTTTCACTTCGACGCCACGGGGCAGAGGCTGCGCTGAGCCGCCGTTCAGGCGAAGCTGACGGCCTTGCTCATCGGCAGCTCGCGGATGCGCTGGCCGGTCAGGGCGAAGATCGCGTTGGCCAGCGCCGGGGCGGCGGGAGGGAGCCCGGGCTCGCCGATGCCCTTGAGCTTTTCGCCGTTCTCCAGCACCCGCACGGCGATGGACGGGACCTCGCGCAGGCGGAGCGGCTCGTAATCCCAGAAGTTGGTCTGCTGGGCCGCGCCGCCGTCGAAGGTGATCTCGCCCCGGATCGCGGCGGACAGGCCATAGACCATCGCGCCCGACACCTGCGCCTCGATGTTGCGGGGATCGAGCGCGGTGCCCACGTCGACCGCCGCCCAGGCGTTGGTCAGGCGGATGCCGGCGGGCGTGTCCTCGACCTCGATCACCTGGGCCGAGGGCACGCCGAAGGACAGGCAATAGGCCACGCCGCGCGCGCGGTTGGGCGAGGGAGTGCCCCAGTTCGACATCTCGGCCACCGCCTCGAGCACCTTGATGCTGGGGGTGTGGGTCATCTGTCGCAGGCGGAAAAGCATCGGGTCGACACCTGCCAAATGGGCAAGCTCGTCGATGGCGCTGTCCTGGAAGAAGGCGTTCTGCGAGGCGCCGACCGACCGCCACGACCCGACCGGGGCCATGACCGGCGGTCGATAGCCGGTGACGCGGTAGTTGGGAAAGGCATAGGGCTGGTCCCAGGCCGCCTGCACGATGGTCGCATCCGGCCCGGGCACCGACCAGCCGAGGCGGCCGACCTGGCTTTCGATGACCGAAGTGGTGGCGAGCGACAGGTCCATCGCCTCCACCATGCCATCCTTGACCTTGGCGCGGACGCGGGCAGTGGCCATGGGGCGATAGCCGTCCTGCCCCATGTCCTGCTCGCGGCTCCAGGTCAGAAGAACGGGCGTCCCCTCCATCGCCTTGGCCAGCGTGATGACTTGCTTGATGAAGTCCGTCTCGGCCCGGCGTCCGAAACCGCCGCCCATGACGAGGGTGTGGACGGTGACCTTTGCCGGGTCGAAGCCCATACGCGCGGCTTCGGTCACGATGATGGTGGGAAGCTGGTGGCCCGCCCAGACGGTGAGGTGGCCGTCCTGAAGATGCGCGGCGGCCGTCATCGGCTCCATCGTGGCATGGGCGAGGTAAGGGACGTGGTATTCGGCCTCGAACATCTCGCCCGTCAGGATGGCCTCGACATCGCCGTCGTCGCGCTGGCGGCTGTCCTGCATCTCGGGCGTGAAGGCGGCGGCGAGGGCCGCGCGCATCTCGGCGCTGGTGGCGGGATAGGGGGCCGGGGCCCAGTCGAAGATAATGGCATCCAGCGCCTGCATCGCCGTCCAGGTATTGGTGGCAACGACCGCCACGCCGTTCTCGACCGGCACGATCTGCTTCACGCCCGGCAGCGCCTCGGCGGCCGAAGCGTCATAGCCGTTCAGCGCGCCGCCGATGCCGGGATTGGTGCGGACCGAGGCGAAGAGCATGCCGGGCAGCCGCACGTCGATGCCGAATTGGGCGGTGCCGGTGACTTTCGACAGCATATCGGTGCGGGGAAGCGATTTGCCCAGCAGCTTCCAGTCGGCCTTCGGCTTCAGCGTTGGCTCCTCGGGCAGCGCGATGGAGGCAGCGGCAACGGCAAGCTCGGTATAGGGAATCCGCGTGCCATCCGGGGCGATAACCGCGCCCGCTTCGGTCTTGAGGCTCGCCGGATCGGCGCCGAGTTGCTTTGCCGCCGCCGCGACGAGCGCACCACGGGCCGCTGCCCCGGCAAGGCGCATCTTGTCGAAGGCGTCAGGGATCGAGGAGGAGCCGCCGGTAATCTGGAAACCGAGGAACTTCGTCGGAATATGGGTCGCGCTGCGCAGGGTTTCGGCCAGCCAGCTGGTGTTCGTCGAGGCGAAGGGGATGCCTTCCTCCATGATCGCGCCGTTGTAATAGGCGTTGGAGGCCGGGCCGTGGATGACGCGCACCTGGTCCCAGGCCAGGTCCATTTCTTCGGCCACAAGGGCGGCGAGGGTGGAGTGGATGCCCTGCCCCATCTCGGCGCGCGGGGCGATCAGCGTGACACCCGACTGGTCGATCAGGACGTAAGGGGTCAGCGTGGCGCTGCCTTCGGGCCGATCCTGCTCCAGCGGGTTCGGATAGGGGGTGGAGTACTTCCACCAGCCGAAGACGACGCCGCCCGCGATGGCGGCGGAGCCGATCAGGAAGCTGCGGCGGGCGATGGTTCCGATGCGGCTCATGGCTCAGACCTCCTGCAGGCGACGGGCGGCGTCGTGGATGGCCGCGCGGATGCGGGGATAGGTGCCGCAACGGCACAGGTTGCCGGACATCGCCTCGTCGATCTCGGCATCGGTGGGGTTGGGCGTCTGGGCAAGAAGGCTCGCGGCCTGCATGATCTGTCCGGACTGGCAGTAGCCGCATTGCGCCACCTGCGCATCAAGCCATGCAGCCTGGATGGTGTGAAGCGCCTCGGGCGTGCCAAGGCCTTCGATCGTGGTGATAGCGGTTCCGACCGCATCCTGCAGCGTGGTCTGGCAGGACCGCACGGCCAGGCCATCCAGAAGGACGGTACAGGCCCCGCAGGCCGCAACGCCGCAGCCATATTTCGTGCCGGTCAGGTTCAGGCCGTCGCGCAGCGCCCAGAGCAGGGGCATGTCGCCGGGCAGGTCCAGCTCATGGGGTTGGTTGTTGACGGTCAGGGCAAAGGACATGTCACACCTCTCGCAAGATTTCTGACACTTTGCGCATAAAGTGTCAGTGTGTCAATTGACATTCTGCACGTCGATTGTCATGGTGTCTTCATGACGACGTCATTGCCGACAGCCGCGCGTCAAAGCGCCATCCTTGACGCGGCCTTCGCTGCTTTCGCGACCTATGGCTTTCGACGCACGTCGATGGACGATATCGCGCAGAAGGCGGGGATGTCGCGCTCGGCGCTATACCTGCACTACCGTAACAAGGAAGACATCTTCCGCTCGCTTGTCGCGCATTTCTTCGAGCGTGCCATCGCCGATGTCGACGATGCCCTGAAGCGTGACGGACCGGCGGACGAGGTTCTGGCCGCCGCCTTCAAGGCCAAGGATGGCGGTTCGATGGAAGCCGTCCTTGGCACCCCGCATGGTGCAGAACTGCTGGACGCAGGCTTTGCGATCTCGGGCGATATCGCGGCCGAGGGCGAGGCGCGGCTGGTCGGGCTGCTGGCGGACTGGCTTCGCCGGCAAGACCTGCCCGAGGGGATCGGATCACCCGAGCAGATCGCCCAGACGATCATGGCCGCCCTGAAGGGGCTGAAGTCATCGGTATCGGATTTCGAAAGTTACCGTGCGGGCCAGATCCGCTTGTCGCGCCTGTTCGGACGGGCCATCGCGACCTAAGGACAACGGCGAACACATTCACGCCGAATCATGTATCCCGAAAAAGAGCACGGGAGACGCCGAAATGCGCTGCAATCGGTGAAATCCGCAGCCGCTTTGCAGGAAATCCTTCACAAACCTTAATTCTGAGCGCCAGGCAGGCTCTTTTGACGTCCGTTTGACGATGACGTTACGTCAGGGATACGCCACCTGGGCCATTCTGACTGCAAGAAGATTTCGATGCAGGAAGTTGGAGACAGAGATGACAGCCACCCTCACCAACTCGGTCGCTTTCCGCATTCACGTAACCGCGGCTGCCCCGGCCGCGCCGCTGGCGATCCTGTCCATCGCCAGCGTTCTGGGGATCGAGCCGCAGCAGGCAGCGGATCGGATGGCATCGCTCCCCACGGTGCTGGCCGAAGACGTGGCCCCCCCTGTCGCCCGGCGCTTGTCAGCATTACTGATGGCGCTCGGGCATCAGGTCCGGCTCGATCCCGCCCTTTCTCCCGTGTCCGCCGATTTGGCCGAACCCGTCGACCTGGCCGTACAGGCGAGCGGCACGGTTGACCAGGGCACGGTCGAACGCCTGGGCCGCGTGCTGGAGCGTCACCCGGATGATGTCCGCAACGGGCTTTGGTTGCCCGGCGGCCTGATCCTGAAGGGGCAGACCGCAGAGCGTGCGGTCCGCCTGCGGCGCGCCCTCCGTCGCGAAAGATCACTTCGCCTTGTCGTCTCGGCTGCACCGACGGCGGTCTACGATGCGTTCGAGCGTCCCGGCGTTCCGGCACCGACCGCCGAGCTGAAGCGCCTCGGCCTCGCGCCCTGCCCGCTGACAGGCGCGGTCGGTACCGGACTGAACGGCCCGACCGCAGCGTTCCTGGCGCGGCGCATGGAAGGGCGGCTGGTCATCCTCGACCGGGCGTTCCAACGCTTTGACCTGTACCTGCGCAAGACGAGAGGGGTGGAACCCGCCGATCTGGAGCGGTTCCTGGCCGCACGTCCGACGGCCCGGAAGGCGCAGGCGCCCTGCGCCCCGCGCCTCGTCGATGCGGATCTTTCCTATCGCGCGGCCCTGCAATTCGCTGCGGACTATGCGCTGATCGGGCTGGACGTGGATTTGTCGCTGCGCGGCTCGCGCCAGGAAACTTTCTAAAAGGCCACAGGTTAAGCGCGTCTTCACCCCGATCCGCTAGCTCTGGTTCCGGGTGTGAGAAGGTGGTGTGATGGCCGGGCAGACAAATGCTGCGGCAGTCATCATCAAGAAGAAGAAGGTCGTTCAGGGCGGCGGGCATCATGGCGGTGCCTGGAAGGTGGCGTATGCCGACTTCGTGACCGCGATGATGGCCTTCTTCATGCTGATGTGGCTGCTGAACGCGACGACCGAAAAGCAACGCAAGGGCATTGCGGACTACTTCAATCCGACGATTCCGATCAACCGCGTTTCGGGCGGCGGCGACGGGGCCTTTGGCGGGAACAGCATCTTTTCCGAGGATGTGCTGACCCAGACCGGCACTGGCGCCTCTGTCGCACGCGCAACGGACGACCGCCAGGCCAGGGGCGTGAACCTCGACGCGGGCGAGGGCGCGGCAGGGGCGGGCAAGGACGAGTCGCTGGAAGCCGTCGAAAAGTTGCTGCTGGCGCGCGGGGGCGAGAGCATGACGATGAAGCGCATGCTGCGCCATGTCGTGACCCGCGTCACCGACGAGGGTCTGGTGATCGAGATCTTCGACCTCGACGACGCCACCCTGTTCCGCGACGACACCGATCAGCCGGAACCGGTACTGGCGCAGATCTCGGTCCTGCTGGCCGAAGTCCTGGGTCTGGCCAGCAACAAGGTGGCGGTCGGCGGCCATGTGCGAAGCTATCCCACCCCGCTGAAGGACAACCCCGCATGGTCGCTGTCCGCTGCCCGCGCGCAGGCGATGCGGGGCCTGCTGGAACAGTCGGGCCTGCGCCACCGTGCGGATGGAGCGTGTCTCGGGCTTCGCCGACCGCAAGCCCGCCACGGCTGACCCCTCGGCCCCCCGCAACAACCGGCTGGAGGTCATCCTCTTGCGCAAGGATCGTTGAGTCGTTCGAGTTTTATCCGTTAGGTCGATCTTAAAGCGGGGTGCGCAACCTGCAGACCAGTTCGAAGGTCTGGCAGAAAGGCGCAGTCGCATGACGATCTCTTCCTCGCTCAACGCTGGTGTTGCGGGCCTTTCGGCCAATGCCACGCGGCTGGCGACGATATCCGACAACATCGCCAATTCGGGCACCTACGGCTATCGCCGGGTCGAATCCGATTTCAGCTCGATGGTCCTGCAAAGCGGCAACTCGGGCAGCTACGCGGCGGGCGGGGTGCGCGTCTCGACCCTGCGCCTGATCGACGAGGGTGGTCCGCTCGTCTCGACGTCCAACGCCACGGACATCGCGGTGGACGGGCGCGGCATGCTGCCCGTGACCTCGCTTACCGCAGCCGAGGCGGGGGGGGCCTATCCGCTGAGCCTGGTCACGACCGGCTCGTTCCGGCCCGACGAGAACGGATTGCTGACGACCGAGACGGGGCTGGTGCTGATGGGTTGGCCCGCCAATGCCGACGGCACGATTCCGAACTATTCCGCGGGTCAGCGCCGAGGGCTTGCAGCCGGTCAACATCCGCCTCAACCAGTTCGCGGCCAACCCGACCACCGAGATGTCGCTGATCGTGAACCTTCCGGCGACCGAGACGGCCGCGACGGCCTCCGGCGACGATCAGACTCTGTCGGTCGAGTACTTCGGAAACCTTGGTGCGTCGGAGACGATCGAGGCGACCTTCACACCGGTCATTCCCGCCACCGGCTCCTCCAACCAATGGACCCTGACACTGCGCGATTCGGCATCGGGCGGGGCGGTTGTGGGCGAATACACGCTGACCTTCGACGACACGCGCGGCGCGGGCGGCACCCTCGAATCGGTCGTGACCGTCAGCGGTGGCGCCTATGACGGCGCCACGGGCACGGTGAACCTGACAGTGGCGGGCGGGCCGATTGCCCTGACTCTCGGCCCGATCGGCGCAACCGACGGCATGACGCAACTGTCCGACACCTTCTCGCCCGTCGCCGTGTCCAAGAATGGCTCGCCCGTTGCGAACGTGACCTCGGTGCAGATCGACGAGAAGGGCGACCTCTACGCGATCTACGATCAAGGCTTCACTCGCAAGATCTATCAGATCCCGCTGGTGGACGTGCCCAATGTGAACGGCCTGACTGCCGGCAGCAACCAGACCTACCAGCTTTCGAACGAAAGCGGGGCGATGTTCCTGTGGAACGCCGGGACCGGTCCGACAGGATCCATCCTCGGGTTCGCCCGGGAAGAGTCGGCGACCGATGTGGCGGGCGAGCTGACCCAGCTGATCACCACGCAGCGTGCCTATTCCTCGAACGCAAAGGTCATTCAGACCGTGGCATTGTCCTTTGCCGAAGCGACCGTCTTGCCGGTCGAGATTTCGTCCTGTGTCTTGGCCAGGCTGCTGTTGATCCCCTTGAGGGTCTGCAGGGCAACCATGGCACTGGTATTGGTCAGAATCGAAGACATCGTATCGTCACCTTTCTTGCGCCGGACGCTTTGCGCCGACCTGTGTGAGACCATCGTTCGGGATGGCGGAAAGGGCGTTCTCGCCGGTGCGGCCTGCGGGGGCCGCGCCATCCCATATGCGGGATGCAGGGCTATGAAGCGGGTCGAAGTTCTAAGAGTTCGCTAAACCGGCCCGGCCCGTTTCCGAGAATTTGAGCGATCCTAGAACCTCCGGGCCAGCTGTGTCGGCACGCAAGCCTCGTCACGCGCACCCGACGGGCTGTAGCCCACGAAACCCTGTTGCACGGAGCGAATCTCGGCCAGCCGCCGCTGCGCGGCCCTCACCCCTCGCGCTGCCGCCTCGAGCGCCCGGGCATTGCGCCGCGCCTTGGTGGCCAGCTGTTCCAGGGCCGCCCGGTCAGGGGCCGCCGCAGCGGCGAGCGCGGTTTCCAACGCGTCGCTGAGCGTGGCGAGGCCCGACAAGCGGCCCTCGCGCAACGCGCCATGGACCGCGTCGAGGAGCGAATCGATGTGTTCCATGGTCATGCGGGCACCTTCGTCATTGCGCGAAACAGGCTCTCGGCCAGCCCGATTCCGCCGGCCTTGACCATGGCCGTCGCCTGCTCCTGTCGCAGGAACGAGGCGAACTGGCTTTCGCCCGCGCCCCCGCCGAACGGTCCGCTGGTCTGCCCGAGGCCGGCATGACCCAGCATTTCCGACAGGAACGTTGCCTCGAGGTCCTGTGCCAGCTTGCGAAGCCGGGCGTCGGCATTGGGTGTCGGCCCGGGAGCTGCGGGCACAGGGACAGGGTCGAGCATCGGCAACTCCTTCTGGATTCAGTTTTCGCGACTATCCGCAGGCTCGGTAAACAGGCAGTAAGCAATTCTGCGGAAAGTCGGGCATCCGAACGTGCCCCGAGAGTTCCCATGCAGACCGCAGCGCTCCTCTTTCCCGCAACCCCCTCTTCTGTGCCATCCGGCGAAGCTGTCGGGGTGTCAGAAGAGGAAGGGGTGTTCGCTGCGCTGGTCGATACCGGGCCGGACAATCCGGAAAATGCTGCTACCGAGCCTGTAGATGGGGATGCGACAATCGCCGAAGCAGGTTCCGACCAACCTGCCCCCGCCGCGCCGACCCTTTTCGCCTTCTGGCCCCTGGATCACCTCATCGTCACGCCCGAGGGGCAACTTCCCGAAGCCAGGCTGCTTGTATCGACGGACGAAACATCAACGGTGCCTGCGGCCGAGGAGGTGGATGCGCAGCGCCTGTCCGTGCCCATTCTGGCTGGGTCGGATTGGGTGATACCCGCCTCCGACGAGGCAGAGGCAACAATGGCAAGCCCGGTCGGGATCGCCGGAAAGCACTCAGACTGGCCGGAATTACCCGCGACGCCCCCCAATCGGCCGGATGATCCGGCGGTAGCCGTCCCGTCTCCCGCCGCCGTATCTGTCCTGCGGCCTGAGCCGCTTGCGGGACCCGACGAGGCACCCGACGCGGCCTCGCCCCCGCCCGCCGCTGCCGCGCCTGTCGTCGTTGCCCAGGGCGAGGCCGTGGAACCCGATCCGGGCGTGCCGGTCTACTGGCAGCTTCGCGTGGCCCAGACCGCGTCGCCCCCCGTGGCGAAACCCGAGGCGAAGGGTCTCGATGATGGAGACACCGCGGCGACGGTTGTCGACGCGGGTGACCCGACCGTGCCTGCTGATTCGCCCGCGATGAAGCCACTCGCGGCGGCTCCGCCTGCGCTGCCTTCGTCGTCGCCCACTGCGCCGACCGCCGCGACCCTGCCACCGGCCGTCCCGGCACAGGTTGCGGCCATCGTCTCGACGCGCCCCGAATCGCCCGTCGAGCTTCGCCTCTCGCCTGCCGAACTGGGCCATCTTCGCCTGCACATGACGCAAGAGGGCGAGGCGCTGCGCGTCACGATCCAGGTCGAACGACCCGAAACGCTCGACCTCATGCGCCGCCACGCCGATGTTCTGATGACCGAGATTCGCAACGCGGGCTTCTCTGGCGGCACGCTCAGCTTCACGGGCTGGGGAGCCGACAGCCAGGGCGGCCCCGGTACCGACAGGCAATCAGACGACCGCGCCATCGTGCCGGAAGACGCACGCCCATCCCCAGACGCCCTTGCCGCCTCCTCACCGCCACCCCCACAGGCCGTGGCTTCCGGCTCGCTCAATCTTCGCCTCTGAAAGGACACGACATGTCTGTCACCGCACTCCCGGGAACCGCGACCTCGACCAGCCAGATCCAGGCGGCACAGAAGAAGGAGTCAACGAGTGTCATCAACTCGGATTTCGACACCTTCCTGAAGATGCTGACAACCCAGTTGAAGAACCAGGACCCGCTCGACCCGATCGACAACTCGGAATATGCCGTGCAACTCGCCACATTCTCCGGCGTCGAGCAGCAGGTGAAGACCAACGACCTGCTCGAAGGGCTGGGCGGCCAGTTGGGCATTTCAAACCTGTCGCAGCTGGCGGGGTGGGTCGGGAAGGAGGCGCGCGCCGTCATGCCCGTCTGGTTCGAGGGCAAGGCCATTACCTTCAACGCCACGCCCGACTCCCGCGCCGACAAGGCAGAGCTGGTGGTCCGCGACTCGACCGGCAAGATCGTCGCCCGCGACAATGTCCCCCTCGACGCGTCGAGCTATGAGTGGCGCGGGACGAACGCTGAGGGCGGAGTGCTCGAGACCGGCAAGTACACGCTGTCGCTCGAAAGCTCGGAAAACGGCTCGGTCATCGCCACGACCGAGGTTGAGACCTACGGACAGGTGACCGAGGCGCGCAATGCCGGGGGCAAGACGGTGCTGGTCTTTACCGGCGGGATCGAGGTGAACTCTGACAAGATCACCGCGCTTCGGGATGGGTGACGCTTGTCAGACCCCGGCAGCCCCCCTAGCCTGCCCGTCCGATGGCACCGTCTTCCCACCTGCGCGATTGCGTCCTGAAGCGCTTTCCCCAGCTTCGGGGCCTCGCCTGGCTTCCACTGAACGGAGGCAGGACGAACCAGGTCTGGCGGCTTGGCGATGTCGTCGTGAAGGCCTACGACGCCGCCGCCGCATCCGACCTGTTCCCCAACGATCCGCAGGCCGAGGCGCTGGCCCTCAGAACCTACGGCCCGGCGGGGCTTTCTCCGACCCTTGTCGACTCCGGCGCAGACTGGGTGGCCTACCGTTTCCTGCCGGGCGAAGGCTGGCGCAGCGATCCGGCCCGGGTCGCCCTGCTGCTGCACAGACTGCACGCCATGGATGCACCTGGCTTCCGCCAGCGTCCCTCGGGCAGCGCAGCGGTGCTGGCGCAGGCGGGCCGCATCCTCGCTGCCTGCAAGGGCAGCCTCGGTCCGCCCCCGCCAGATCCCGGCGTGCCGCCCGTCGCGCAGCCCGTGCCGCTGCATGGCGACGTGGTTCCAGGCAACATCATCGACGGACCGGACGGGCTGACGCTGATCGACTGGCAATGCCCCGGCCTCGGCGACCCCGCGGAAGACCTTGCATTGTTCCTGTCGCCCGCCATGCAATGGCTCTATCGCGGCGTCGTCCTGTCGGCGGATGAGCGAGCCTCCTTCCTCGCCGCCTATCCGGACCAGACCGTCACGGGGCGGTGCCTTGCCCTCGAACCGCTCTTCCGCTGGCGCATGGCCGCGCATTGCCTCTGGAAGGCCGAGCGGGGTGCGGCGGACTATGCCCAGGCCCTGCGGCTGGAACTCGGCTAGATCATCGTCCCCAGCCAGACGCCAAGCGCGGTCAGCGTGGCGCCCGCGGCCATCCAGACCAACGGGTGCAACCCCCGCCGCGGGGCGACAGGCTTCGGCACCTCGGCCTGACGGATCAACTGCGCCTCGACCAGACGCGGCAGCTTCGGCCCGAAGCGCGCCAGAACCAGCGCCGTCCGCCCCAGGTCGCGGAGCAGCGCCTTGGGGCCGACATTGTCCTTGATGTAGCCCTCGACGATGGGCCGCGCGACCTGCCAGATGTTGATATGCGGATCGAGGCTGCGCGCCACGCCCTCCACCACCACCATCGTGCGTTGCAGCAGGATCAGCTCGGTGCGCGTCTCCATTCCGAAGCGCTCGGTCACTTCGAACAGGTAGGTGAGCAGGCGCGCCATCGAGATACGGCTGGCATCCATGCCGAAGATCGGCTCTCCGACCGCCCGCAAGCGCCCGGGCAAACTCGTCGATGTCGCGGTCGGCAGGCACATAGCCCGCCTCGAAATGCACCTCGGCCACGCGGCGATAATCCTTGCGGATGAAGCCGAACAGGATCTCGGCATAGACGCGGCGCGTGTATTCGTCGATCCGGCCCATGATGCCGAAGTCATAGGCGATGATGTCGCCGTTCGCCGCCACCTTCAGGTTGCCCTGGTGCATGTCGGCGTGGAAATAGCCGTCGCGCAGGGCGTGGTTCAGGAAAAGTTGCAGCACGCGCGCCGCGAGAAGCCGGCCGGTCAGCCCCATCGCGTCGATGGCCGCATTGTCGGACATGGACACGCCCTCGGCCCAGCCCAGCGTCATCACCGTCGCGACCCGACAGGAACCACACCGGTTTCGGCACCCGAAAGCCCGCATCGTCCTTGCGGTGTTCGCCGCGAACTCCGACGGCCGCGCTGCTTTCCAGCCGCAGGTCCAGCTCGCCCATCACCACGCCCTCGAAATGCGCGATCACGTCCATCGGGCGCAGGCGGCGCGAGGCCGGCGACAGCAACTCGATCATCCGCGCGGCAAGGTAGAAGGCGTCGATGTCGCTTGCGAAAGGCGCGCTCGATTCCGGGACGCAGCACCTTGACCGCCACGTCCTCGCCCGTCTCGGCCAGCTTCGCGCTCTGTGGACCTGCGCGATCGAGGCGGCGGCGACCGGCTCGGAGAACTCGCTGAAAGGCCTGATCGACGGGCACCTGCAGTTCCGCCTCGATCATCCGCTTGGCGATCTCGGTCGGAAAGGGCGGCAGCTTGTCCTGCAGGTACTTCAGCTGATCGGCCAGCTCTTCGCCCACCACGTCGGGGCGGGTCGACAGGATCTGCCCGAACTTGATATAGGCCGGGCCCAGCGCGGTCAGCGCGCGGGTTGCGGGCGGCAGCGCCGGGTCGCCCTTCAGGCCCAGCCACTTGAACGGCCAGCCCAGTACCCGCGCGACCAGCCGCAGGCGCGGCGGGGCGTCGAACGCCTCCAGCACCACACCCATCGCGCCGGTCCGCTCCAGCGTCGCGCCGGTGCGGACCAGCCGCCAGATGTTGTGCGGCCCGCGCACCTAGATCTTCCAGCCCGAATGCAGCGCCGCGACACCCATCGTCAGGTTGCGATACTTCACCTGCTCGAAGCCCGCCTGCGCGGATCATGGCCGCGAAACTCTCCTGGTCGGGGAACTTGCGGATCGATTCGACCAGATACTGGTAGCTGTCGCGATCCCCCGCCACGATCTGCCCCATCACCGGGATGACGTTGAAGGAATAGCGGTCATAGAGCCATTGCAGTCCCGTCGTTCGGGATCTGGCTGAACTCCAGCACCATCAGCCGCCCGCCGGGACGCAGCACGCGGTAAGCCTCGGCCAGCGCGTCGGGGATGCGGGTCACGTTCCGGATGCCGAAGCTGATCGTGTAGACGTCGAAGCTGTTGTCCGGGAACGGCAGCGCCATCGCGTCGCCCACGACCCAGTCGAGCCGGTCTGCCAGCTTGTCGGCCTCGGCGCGCTTGCGCCCCTCGACCAGCATCGACTCGGTCATGTCGAGCACCGTGGCTGTCGCCGTCGGCGCACGCTTGCAGGAAGCGGAACGCCACGTCGCCGGTGCCGCCCGCCACGTCCAGCAGGCGCTGGCCCGGACGCGGCGCCAGCCAGTCCATCATCGCGTCCTTCCACAGCCGGTGGACGCCGCCCGACATCAGGTCGTTCATGATGTCGTACTTCGAGGCGACGCGCGTAAAGACGCCATGCACCATCCCGGCCTTCTCGGCCTCGCGCACAGTCTGAAAGCCGAAATGGGTGGTCGGGTCGTCGCTGTTCATCGCCGGTCCGTCTGCCTTGGGTCTGGCGTGGGATATAACGTCCCGCAGCCAAGGACAACCTTCAATCTGACGCAGGCCGCGCGCCCTCTCGCAACGGCCCGGCTTCCCAATGCTGCCACAAGGTCTCCAGACGTCCGAAAGGCCCGCCCATGCCCGAACTGCCCGAGGTCGAAACCGTCCGCCGCGGCCTCGACCCGGTGATGGACCGGCGCAGGTGATCGCGCTGGCCGAGGTCGACCGCCCCGATCTGCGCTGGCCGCTTGCCCGAGCGGATGGCCGAGCGGCTGACCGGCCAGCGGGTGGAGCGGCTGCGGCGGCGGTCGAAGTATATCCTCGCCGACCTCGTCCTCGGGCGAGACCTTGCTGATCCACCTCGGCATGTCGGGGCGGATGCTGGTCTCGGGCGGGATGCTGGGGCAGTTCCACCACGACCATCCCGCGCCCGAGAAGCACGACCATGTGGTCCTGCACGATGGAGGGCGGCGCGCGGATCACCTTCAACGACGCGCGCCGCTTCGGCGCGATGGACCTGTGGCGACCGAAGCGGCCGAGGCGCATCCGCTGCTGGCGAGCCTTGGCCCCGAACCGCTGGGCAACGACTTCGACGAAGCCTTATCTCGTCGTCGCGCCTGAAGGGCCGGGACACGCCGATCAAGTCGGCGCTGCTGGATCAGCAGATCGTCGCGGGTCTCGGCAACATCTATGTCTGCGAGGTTCTGCACCGCGCCGGGATCAGCCCGCGCCGCCGCGCAGGCAACCTCGGCACGGCGCGCGTCGCCCGCCTGGTGCCGCTGATCCGCGAGGTCCTGTCCGAGGCGATCGAGGCGGGGGGATCGTCGCTGCGGGACTACCGCCAGACGGATGGCGAGCTTGGGATACTTCCAGCACACCTTCCGCGTTTATGACCGAGAGGGGCAGCCCTGCGCGACGCCGGGCTGCGGTGGCACGATCGCGCGCATCGTCCAGTCGGGACGATCCTCATTCTACTGCCCGCGCTGCCAGCGATGACTGCGCCCGGCAGTGCTAGGCCCAACCCAAGCAGAGAGCGCAGCATGGCCTACGAGACCCTGATCGTCGAGACGCGAAGACGACGTATCTCTGATCCGCCTGAACCGCCCGATGCGCTGAATGCCCTCAATCTTCAGCTGATGCGCGAACTGGCCACGGCCCTGACCGCCGCCGATGCCGATACGTCAGGTGCGCTGCATCGTCCTGACCGGATCGGACAAGGCCTTTGCCGCCGGGGCGGATATCCGCGAAATGGCCGACAAGAGCTTTGTCGACGTCTTCACCGGCGATCTCTTCGGACCCGAGGCCGAGGCGATCCAGCGCGTCCGCAAGCCCATCATCGCGGCCGTCGCAGGCTATGCACTGGGCGGCGGCTGCGAGCTGGCCATGATGTGCGATTTCATCATCGCCGCCGAGACCGCGAAGTTCGGCCAGCCCGAGATCAACCTCGGGATCGTCGCGGGAATGGGCGGGACGCAGCGCCTGACCCGCGCGGTCGGCAAGTCGAAGGCGATGGACATGAACCTGACCGGTCGCTTGATGGATGCGGCCGAGGCCGAACGCGCCGGCCTTGTCAGCCGCGTCGTGCCCGCCAGACCGCCTGATGGAAGAGGCGATGAAGGCGGCGCGCAAGATCGCCGAGAAGTCCGCCGTGACCGTCCGCGCGGTGAAGGAAGCGGTCAACCGCGCCGAGGAAACCACCCTGCGCGAGGGGCTGCTGCACGAACGCCGCCTGTTCCACGCGATGTTCGCGACCGAGGACCAGAAAGAGGGCATGGCGGCCTTCCTGGAAAAGCGCCAGCCCCAGTTCCGGACCGCTAGCAAATCCCGCATGTTTCGCGGTTGACTTGCCGCTCGAACTCGGCCCTAAAGACGCGGCTTCAGATTTACCCGAACCGATGAACCGGAACACCGACCTATGGCAAATACGCCCCAGTCCAAGAAGCGCGCCCGCCAGAGCGAAGCCCGCTATGCCGTGAACAAGGCGCGCCGCTCGCGGATCCGCACCTTCCTGCGCAAGGTCGAAGAGGCGCATCGCCTCTGGCGACCAGACGGCCGCGGCCGAAGCGCTCAAGGTGGCCCAGCCCGAACTGGCGCGCGGCGTCACCAAGGGTGTGCTGCACAAGAACACCGTCGCCCGCAAGATGTCGCGCCTGTCGTCGCGCGTGAAATCGCTGGCCACCGCGACCGCCTGACGGACGCATCTCCGACCGGATTTCCAAACGGGCGCTCGTAAATCGGGCGCCCTTTTCGCATTGCGCGCCGCGGGATTCGTCCTTTGCGCGAGTCTCGCGGGTGGAGTGTTGCAGAACAACCTCATGCCCCGCCGGATTCTCTCCGCCCACCCCCGAGTCAAGAGAGATGTTCGGTTGCGAAGCCGCTTCGCCAGTTGCTAGCGTCACGAGGCGATTCACATCGTCCTGGGGGGACATGGGAAGATTGCGAACGGGGTCTCTCGCCATGCCTGTCACTGCCGACGGATGGCATCACAAAGAAAGTCGTTTGTAGTCAACCATTTGACGTGTAGGGGCGTGGGGCGTCCCTGCCGTTCAGAAGCCAAGTCTTTTGGGCTGCTCCGGCTGCCCGAAAGGCAAGGTCGTGTCCAAGAACTTGAAACCGTGCCAGCCGGCCGGAGCATCGCTCTGGTCCAAGGCGCGTGGCGGCAAAGCCCGGCTTCTGGCCGGGCGAGTGCCTGTATCAGGTCGGGACCGTGTGCGTCGCGGGGAATGCGGGTGGAAACAGACGCGTGCGACACACGGGCAACGAATTGAGCGGGCAACAGATAATGACCGACGACACTTGGGGACTTCTGCGAAACGACCTTTTGAAGAGGATCGGCAAGAACAACTTCGTGACGTGGATCGAACCCCTGCGACTGGCGTCCATCGAAGCGGGCGTCGCCCGGTTCGAGGTGCCGACCGTGTTCTTCGGTGACTGGGTCTCGCGCAACTACGCTGACCAGATCCGCGCCGACCTGAACCGTCTGGGCGAGCAGGTGGACCGGATCGAGTTCGCGGTCAGCCCCGCACAGCGCGAGAACGGGGCGGTTCGCCCAAGGCCCGCCGCGACCAAGCCGAAACCGAGTGGCGGCGAGGACGAGTTCAAGGGGGCCGCGCTTGACGCAAGGTTCACCTTCGACAGCTTCGTCGTGGGCAAGCCCAACGAATTGGCCCATGCCGCTGCGCGGCGGGTCGCCGAGGGCGGACCCGTGACCTTCAACCCGCTGTTTCTTTATGGCGGTGTCGGGCTGGGCAAGACGCATCTGATGCAGGCCATCGCCCATGACCTGCAACTGCGTAACCCGCAACTGCGCGTTCTCTACCTGTCTGCCGAACAGTTCATGTACCGCTTCGTGCAGGCCCTGCGCGAGCGGCAGATCATGGGCTTCAAGGAATTGTTCCGCTCGGTCGACGTCCTGATGGTGGATGACGTCCAGTTCATCGCCGGCAAGGACAGCACGCAGGAAGAGTTCTTTCACACCTTCAACGCGCTGGTGGACCAGAACAAGCAGATCGTGATTTCCGCCGACCGCGCGCCGGGCGAGATCAAGGATCTGGAGGACCGCATCAAGAGCCGCCTGCAATGCGGCCTCGTGGTGGACCTTCACCCGACCGATTACGAACTGCGGCTCGGAATCCTTCAGCAGAAGGCGGAATACTACCGGCAGCAGTATCGTGGCCTCGTGATCTCGGACGGCGTGCTCGAATTTCTTGCCCATCGGATCACCACCAATGTCCGTGTCCTGGAAGGCGCGCTGACCCGGCTTTTTGCCTTCGCCAGCCTCGTCGGGCGCGAGATCACGCTGGAACTGGCGCAGGACTGCCTGGCCGACATCCTGCGCGCCTCGGACCGCAAGGTGACGATCGAGGAGATCCAGCGCCGCGTGGCCGAACATTACAACGTCCGCCTGTCCGACCTGATCGGGCCGAAGCGCGTGCGCACCATCGCCCGGCCGCGCCAGATTGCCATGTACCTGGCCAAGCAGTTGACCCCGCGCAGCCTGCCCGAGATCGGCCGCCGCTTCGGGGGCGGGACCACACGACGATCATGCACGGCGTGCGCCGGATCGAAGAGCTGATGACGACGGACTCCCAGCTTTCCGACGATCTGCAGCTGCTGCGCAGACAACTCGAGGGCTAAAGCCCCAAGCGCGTGTCGAGCTTCGACGAAACGCAGCGAAAAAGCTTGAGTAGTGCCGGGAAAACGGTAGTTTTCCGGTCCCTGCCGGATCAAGGCGGGGCGGAACAGGGATACGTGGGAATGAAGATCAGCATCGAACGCGCCGCACTTCTGAAGGCGGTCGGGCAGGCCCAGTCGGTGGTGGAACGGCGCAACACGATCCCGATCCTTGCCAATGTCCTGATCGAGGCCGAAGGCGCGCAGGTCAGCTTTCGCGCGACCGACCTTGACATCGAGGTCGTCGATCGCGCGCCCGCGCTGGTGGAGCGTCCGGGGGCCACCACGGTCTCGGCGGTGATGCTGCACGAGATCGTCCGCAAGCTGCCGGATGGCGCCTTGGTGACCCTGTCGGAAGACAGCGCGAACGGCCGCCTGACCGTCGCAGCCGGACGGTCGACCTTCAATCTTGCCACCCTGCCGAAGGAAGATTTCCCGGTGATGGCAAGCTCGGAATATTCCTCGAACTTCTCCTGCCCCGCGCCTGTGCTGCGGCGGCTGTTCGACAAGGCGAAATTCGCGATCTCGACCGAAGAGACCCGCTATTACCTGAACGGCGTCTACCTGCATGTCTCGCAGGCCGAGGGTCGGCCCGTCCTGCGCTGCGTCGCGACCGACGGCCACCGCCTGGCCCGTATCGACGCGCCCTTGCCCGAGGGGGCCGCGAGGCATGCCCGGCGTCATCGTGCCGCGCAAGACGGTGAACGAGTTGCGCAAGCTGCTGGACGATGACGAGGCACAAATCGCCGTCTCGGTCTCGGAAACCAAGATCCGCTTCGCCACGCCGGCGATCATGCTGACCTCGAAGGTCATCGACGGCACCTTCCCTGACTACACCCGCGTCATCCCCACCGGCAACACCCGGCGGCTGGAGGTCGACGCGAGCGAGTTCGCCAAGGCGGTGGATCGCGTGGCCACGGTGTCCTCCGAACGCTCGCGCGCGGTGAAGCTGTCGCTCGACGAGGATCGTCTCGTCCTGTCGGTGAACGCCCCCGACAGCGGGGCGGCGGAAGAGGAACTGGCCGTCGCCTATGGCGGACGACCGGCTGGAAATCGGCTTCAACGCCAAGTATCTGCTGGAGATCGCCAGCCAGGTCGACCGCGAGAATGCGGTGTTCCTGTTCAACTCCTCGGGCGATCCGACCCTGATGCGCGAGGGCAACGACATGTCGGCGGTCTATGTCGTGATGCCGATGCGCGTGTGACCTCGCCGAGGCGGGGGTTTTGCACCCCCGCACCCCGCAGGATACTTGTGAACGGAAAATGGACTGGCCGTTGGCAGGACTTGCGATCACCTCGCTGACCCTGTCGCATTTCCGGTCGCACCGGATGGCGCGGCTGGTGCTGCGGCCGGCCTGTCGCGCTTTACGGTCCGAACGGGGCGGGCAAGACCAATATCCTCGAAGCCGTCTCTCTGCTGTCGCCCGGACGCGGGCTGCGCCGCGCCGCGCCAGAGGAGCTGTCGCGGCGGCCCGAGGCGCTGGGGTGGAAGGTATCGGCAGCGATCGACGGCCCCGACACGACGCATGAGGTCGAGACCTGGGCCGAGGCAGGCGAGACACGGCACGTCACGGATCGACGGCAAGGCGGCCACGCAGGCCGCGCTTGGCCGCGTGGCGCGCATCCTGTGGCTGGTGCCCGCGATGGATCGGCTCTGGATCGGAAGGCGCCGAGGGGCGCCGGCGCTTTCTCGACCGCATGACGCTCAGCCTCTTTCCGGAACACGCCGAGGCGTCGCTTGCCTATGACAAGGCGATGCGCGAGCGGAACAGGCTGTTGCGCGACGGGATTGTCGATGCCGCCTGGTATGCGGCGCTGGAGGGACAGATGGCCGAGGCGGGCGCAGCCATCATCAGCCATCGTGCCGCCGCCGTCGCCCGGCTGGTCGCGGCGCAGGACGGGGCCGAGACCGCCTTTCCCACCGCCGATCTGGCTCTGACATCGCCGGAACCGCTGCCGGACACGGCCCACGACCTTGCCCGCGCGTTTGCCGAAAGCCGTCGCCGCGACATGGCCGCCGGGCGCAGCCTGGTCGGGACCGCATCGCGCCGACCTGACGGCGATCTTCGCGGCCAAGGGCGTGCCGGCGGACCAGTGCTCGACCGGAGAGCAGAAGGCGCTCCTGATCTCGCTGATCCTCGCCAATGCCCGCGCGCTGGCCGCGGACCTTGGCGCGCCGCCGATCCTGCTGCTGGACGAGGTCGCCGCGCATCTCGATGAAACCCGTCGCGCCGCACTTTATGACGAGACTGGCCGCGCTGGGCGCGCAGGCGTTGATGACCGGCACGGGGGCCGAGCTGTTCGTCAGCCTTGGCACCGATGCGCAGCGCTTTCAGGTCCGCGAGGTCGGCGGCGAATCCCGCATCGAAGAGGCCATGCCATGACCATCACCCTCGACGGCCTGCTGCTCTATTGCGGGGCGCTCGTGATCCTCTTCCTCACGCCCGGTCCGGTCTGGGTCGCGATCATCGCGCGCGGCCTGTCGGGTGGGTTCAGTGCGGCTTGGCCGCTGGCAGTGGGCGTGGCCATCGGCGATCTGGTCTGGCCGCTGGCCGCGATCTTCGGGCTCAGCTGGATCCTGTCGGTCTATGCCGGGTTCATGGACGTGCTTCGCTGGGTCGCCGTGGCCATCTTCGTGCTGATGGGCTGGCTGCTGATCCGTCATGCCGACCGGCCGATCTCGCAGGACAGCCGCCTGACCCGCCCCGGTCGCTGGGCGGGCTTTGCCGCAGGCGTGGCGGCGATCCTCGGCAACCCGAAGGCCATCCTCTTCTACATGGGCGTGCTGCCCGGCTTCTTCGACTTGCGGACCATCACCGCCCCTGACATTGCCGCCATCCTGGCCGTATCCGTCGCCATTCCGATCATCGGAAACCTCTCCTTCGCCCTGATGATCGACCGGGTCCGGCGCGTGTTGTCGTCGCCTGCCGCGCTGCGCCGGATGAACCTGACGGCGGGCACCCTGCTGATCGTGGTGGCGGGCATGATGGCGCTGCTCTGACCCCCAAATCTTGTGTCGGTCGCGTGACAATCCCGGGCGAAGCGACTATAAATCGCGCACAAGAAAAGGAACGGGTCCGCATGGCCGAAGCTGCACCGAAACGCGACGATTACAACTCGGAATTCGATCAAGGTTCTCAAGGGGTTGGAGGCTGTCCGCAAGCGCCCCGGCATGTATATCGGCGACACCGACGATGGCTCGGGCCTGCACCACATGGTTTACGAGGTCGTGGACAACGGGATTGACGAGGCGCTGGCGGGTCATGCCACCGCGGTGACGGTCAAGATCCATGCCGACAACTCGGTCTCGGTGCGCGACAACGGGCGCGGCATTCCGGTGGATATTCATGCCGAGGAAGGCGTGTCGGCGGCCGAAGTCATCATGACCCAGCTGCATGCGGGCGGCAAATTCGACCAGAACAGCTACAAGGTCTCGGGCGGCCTGCACGGCGTCGGCGTCTCGGTTGTCAACGCCCTGTCGGACTGGCTGGAGTTGCGCATCTGGCGCAACGGCAAGGAATACTTCGCCCGCTTCGAGGACGGCGACACGGTGGAGCATCTGCGTGTGGTGGGCGACGCGCCGGGGCAGAAGGGCACCGAGGTGCGGTTCCTGGCCTCGGCCAAGACCAACCGGCCGGACGGGACCTTCTCGAACCTAGATTACGTGTTCAAGACGCTGGAAAACCGCCTGCGCGAGCTTGCCTTCCTGAATTCCGGCGTGCGCATCGTGCTGGAGGATGAACGTCCCGCCGAACCGCTGCGGTCCGAACTGTTCTACGAGGGCGGGGTGCGGGAATATGTGCGCTACCTCGACCGGTCCAAGACCCCGGTCATGCCCGAACCGATCTACATCATGGGAGAGCGCAGCGGCATCACCGTGGAAATCGCGATGTGGTGGAATGACAGCTACCACGAAACGGTCCTGCCCTTCACCAACAACATCCCGCAGCGCGACGGGGGCACGCACCTTGCCGGGTTCCGAGGCGCGCTGACCCGCACGATCAACAACTATGCGCAATCCTCCGGGATCGCGAAGAAGGAAAAGGTGGAGTTTACCGGCGACGACGCGCGCGAGGGGTTGACCTGCGTGCTGTCGGTGAAGGTCCCCGATCCGAAATTCTCCAGCCAGACCAAGGACAAGCTCGTCTCGTCCGAGGTCCGCCCGGCGGTGGAAAACCTGGTAAACGAAAAGCTGGCCGAGTGGTTCGAGGAAAATCCCGGCCCCGCGCGGCAGATCGTCGGCAAGATCGTCGAGGCGGCACTGGCGCGTGAGGCGGCGCGCAAGGCGCGCGAGCTGACGCGGCGCAAGACCGCGCTCGACGTGGCCTCGCTGCCCGGAAAGCTCGCCGATTGCCAGGAACGCGACCCGGCGAAGTCCGAGCTGTTCCTGGTCGAGGGCGACAGCGCGGGCGGCTCGGCCAAGCAAGGGCGGTCGCGCGCCAACCAGGCGGTGCTGCCGCTGCGGGGCAAGATCCTGAACGTGGAACGCGCCCGCTTCGACCGGATGCTCGGCAGCCAGGAGATCGGCACGCTGATCACCGCGCTCGGCACCGGCATCGGGCGGGACGAGTTCGACATCGCCAAGCTGCGCTACCACAAGATCGTCATCATGACCGATGCCGACGTGGACGGCGCGCATATCCGCACGCTGCTGCTGACCTTCTTCTTCCGCCAGATGCCGGAAGTCATCGAGGGCGGGTATCTCTACATCGCCCAGCCGCCGCTCTACAAGGTCGCGCGCGGCAAGTCCGAGGTCTATCTGAAGGACCAGTCGGCGCTGGAGGATTACCTCGTCCAGATGGGGATCGAGGGCGCGGTTCTGCGCCTGGGAACCGGCGAGGACATCACCGGCGCCGACCTTGCGCGGGTGGTCGAGGAGGCGCGCGTCGTCCGCCGGATCCTTCAGGCCTTCCCGACACATTACCCCAGCCACATCCTGGAGCAGTCGGCGATCGCCGGGGCGCTGGTGCCGGGCCGGGTGGATGCCGATGCGCAGGGCGTGGCCGACCGCGTGGCGCGGCGGCTGGACCTGATCGCGCTGGAATACGAACGCGGCTGGCAGGGCCGCCCGACGCAGGATCACGGCCTGCGCTTCTCGCGCGCTGTGCGGGGCGTGGAAGAGGTGCGCACGCTCGACGGCCCCGTGCTGCGCTCGGGCGAGGCGCGGCGACTGGCCAGCCATACGACCGGGCTGGAAGAGGTCTATGGCGCTGCCCGCCCGTCTGATCCGGAAGGATCGCGAGCAGCTGATCCATGGCCCGGTGGAACTGTTGCAGGCGATCCTGGCCGAAGGCGAAAAGGGTTTGAGCCTGCAACGCTACAAGGGCCTGGGCGAGATGAACCCCGACCAGCTGTGGGAAACGACCCTCGACCCCGAGGCGCGGACCCTGTTGCAGGTGAAGGTCGACGACCTTGCCGAGGCCGACGACATCTTCACCAAGCTGATGGGCGACGTGGTGGAGCCGCGGCGTGACTTCATCCAGCAGAACGCGCTGAACGTCGAGAACCTCGACGCCTGACCCGCCCGGTCTGTGGCGTCTGCCTCGCAGATTGACACCCCATGTCAGAACAGCGTGACATCCTGTGACTTTGGCGAGGCAGGCAGGATTTCCTCGACAGGATCGGGGACGAGCAGCTGGCGCGCCTCGCCGGTCGATGGCCGGAACAGAACCCGACGCGCGCTCGGTCCGCCGAGGCTTTCAGCGACACAGGGAATGTCCTCGGTCACAAGGTAGTCGCGGGCGAAGATGGCATTCGCGGTGCCGATATCGCGCAGGCGCGACGAAATCCGCGCACCGCCAAAAAGCTTGGCGCGCAACCGCTCTCGCCGGGCCCCGTGGCGGAGCAGGGCGTTGATGAGAACTTCGATTGCGTGGACGCCATAGCGCATCGGTCCATCGGTTGCGCCCTTTGGCCCGATCGGCAGCAGGAAATGGTTCATGCCCCCGACCCTTTCGACAGGGTCCCAGAGGCATACAGCGACGCAGGACCCAAGCAGGGTAGAGAGCACCTCGTCCGCCTGGGAAGAGACGCGGTACTCGCCCTGGATGACATGGGTGACGCAGTCGTCGCGGTTCCGCATCATCGCATGCCAACCCGTGCATCCGCGCCCTGCGAGCACAGGCGTGCGATCTCGGCTGCAATCTGGCCCAGCGGCAGGCGAACCTGCGCGGCACCCATTTCCCAGGCGGCGCGGGGCATCCCGTAGACCACGGAACTCGACTCGTCCTGCGCAATCGTCGCGGCACCGGCATTGCGCAGAGCCAGCATCCCCGCCGCCCCATCGCGCCCCATGCCGGTCAGCAGCACGGCGACGACCGACGTGGCGAAGGGCTGGGCCGACCGAAACAGCTCGTCCACCGAGGGAAGATGTCCCGACACGGCAGGGCCGCGCATCAGCGAGGCTTTCAGGACCCGCGTCGGCGATCCGGTCAGGCGAAGATGCGCTGCCGTTCCGGCGCCGACGCAGGCAGTCCCTGTCCCCAGAACGAGCCCGTCCGTCGCAGCGCGAACCTGAAGCTGCGTGCGGCGGTCGAGCAGGCGGATCAGGCTGTCCGAGAAACCCAGCCCCGTATGCTGGACGATCGCGACTGGCGGGCTGTCCGGCGGCAGGGCCGCAAGGACGGTCAGCAGAGCGTCCACCCCGCCGGTCGAGGCCCCGATCAGGATGACCCGGTCGGTGCGCGGCCGCACCATGGCCGGGGCGGCGGATGCCCGCCAGTCGGGCCGCGCGGTGCGGGTTCGAAGCTGGAGGACTGCACGTATCTCGGCCATGATCTCGTCGGGCGTCATGGTGGCCGAAACGAGCGGCTCGGTCACCGCAGAAGCACCGGTCGTCGACGCAGCGCCTTGCCGGCTGCGCGCGTCACCGATGACGATCCAGTGCGCCTTGACCGCGTAGAAGAGCGACTTCATGCAGGTGAATTCGTCGCTCTCGGCATAGCCCCTCCCGACGAGGACGATGTCGGGTTCCTGCGCCTCGCAGATCGTGTACGTCTCGGACAGGTCCGCTGTCTGCGCGATCAGCCTGACATTTCGACATTGCGTGACGATCCGGGCAAGGCGCGATCGCTCGACGGCGCTCGGGGTGGCTATGACAAGGTTCAGAATGCGGTCCATCCCCATCGTCTTCCGTTCCGGGCTTCCCGATCAGAACTCTTGCCATAGGCCAGGGCTTTGCGCCCCTTTCCCCGCCGAAGCGAGCCGCGCCGCGGGTTGACCCGGGCGAGACGCGGCATGGTCCGGCGCGCCGGGCCGCCGCCGCATCTCGACAACCGTGGAACCAGGCCCTGCCGATCGGGTCGTGAACTGCGCGACGAGCTCGCCGAGCGTTGTCGCTTCCTGGTGCAACGCGTTGCTGGCCGCGGTGGATTCCTCGACCATGGCGGCGTTCTTCTGCGTCACCTGGTCCAGCTGCGTCACACCGATGTTGATCTCTGCAAGGCCGGTCGATTGCTCTCCCGCGCCCGAGGCGATTTCCGAAACCAGCGACGAGATATGCGCCACGCGGTCCACGATGCTGGCCAGCGCCGTGCCCGCGCGCCCGACCTGGTCGACACCGCGCCCGACATGCTGCGTGCTCGCCCCGATCAGCGTCTTGATCTCTTTCGCGGCGGCCGACGACCTTTGGGCCAGCGCCCGGACCTCGGAGGCGACGACCGCGAAGCCGCGGCCGGCATCACCCGCGCGCGCGGCCTCCACCCCCGCATTCAGCGCGAGCAGGCTGGTCTGGAAGGCGATGTCGTCGATCACGCCAATGATCTGCGAGATATGTTCGGACGACTTCTCGATCTCGGTCATGGCCGCGACGGCACCGCGGACGACCGTCCCGCTTTCCTCGGCTTCGCCCAAGGCCTGGCGGACGATCGTCTCGACTTCCCGCGCGCCTTCGGCGGCGGACTTCACGCTGGCCGTGAGTTCATCGAGCGCGGCGGCAGTTTCCTCGAGTGCCGCGGCCTGGTTCTCGGTGCGGTGCGACAGGTCCTCCGAGGCGCTGTTGATCTCGTCGGACCGCGCGCGGATCGTCGCGGCTGTCTCGACGATCTGGACCATGATGTCGTCCAGCCGCTCGAGCGTCGCATTGAAATCGTGGCGGAGCGTTTCGTACTCGGCTGCGAAGGGCGTCTCGATCGGGCGGGTCAGATCGCCCGACGACAGACCCTGCAAGGCGACCGAAAGCGCATTGACGACATGGTGCTGGGCAGCCTGCTGTTCCTCGCGTTCCTTTTGCAGCCCTTCGGCGACGATCAGCTTCTGGCGCAGCCCGTCGAGGTCGGTGGCGATCCGACCAAGTTCGTCGCCCCGGCCCGCATGCGGCACTTCTGCCGAAAGGTTTCCTTCGGCGACGGACGTCATGGCCGCGCCGATCTGTCCGATTGGCCGGGTGATCGACCGTGCGATCAGGACACCCAGGCCAAGCACGATGATCGTCGCGATCCCCGAGATCTCCACCATCCGGATAAGCGCGGCGCGGGTCGGTGCCGTGATTTCGGCCAGGTCGCGTTCGACCACCAACCCCCAGGTGACGCCTGGCGCCTCGATCAGCATGCTCTGGGCCATCCCGGGATTGCCGGACCGGAGCGGGCACGTCGACATGAAAGTTCTCCTGGCCGGCCAGGACATCCTCGATCTGTGGCGAGCGGCCCAGTTCATCCATCGCAGCGAAGCGCCCTTCGAAACGGGACCCGGTGCGCGCCTTGAAATCAGAGCCGACAAGATAGGCATCGCCCGTCTCGCCCAGGTCGTCGGACCCGAGCGTGATCGCGGTCAGCTTGCTGATCGGCATCTGCACCGCCACAACTCCGGCAGGCTGGCCGTTGGCGCCGGTGACCTGCGCCGCGATGAACCCGGCGGGAATTCCGTTGCTGGCCGCATAGGGGGCGAAATCCATCATGTGGATCTCGTCGGGGGTGCCCTTCAGCGCGGCACGGTAGGCGTCGCCAAGACCGCTTTCCGCGAAGGGTCCGTTCATCACATTCGTGGCGAAGTCCGGCTCCTTGACCACGGTGTAGATCACGTTGCCGCGCATATCGATCAGGAAGATGTCGTAGAACCCGCGCAGGTTCCGCAACTCGGTGAAGGCGGGATGGAAGACGGAATGCTGGCGGAAGTAGCTCAGTGACCCTTGGTGGTCGACCATCAGCTCGCGCTTGCCCTGCGGGTTCGGGTTGCCGGCGATGTAGACATCCTGCAGCGTTCGGGTCGGCTCCTCAGGAATTCCGTTGAACGAGGTGCCGAGCCGTTCCATGGCGTCCCGTGTGGTGGGGTTGACCGCCAGCGCCCGCACGTCCGCAACCATCTGGTCGACCCACTGATGCAGGTTGTCATGCCGCTGCTGGGTTGCCGCGCGGAACTTGTCCTCTGCCCAGTCGCGCGTCAGCTGTCGCTGTTCCAGAAAGACGTAGACCTGGAGCACGGCGGACACCGCAAGGCAGAACCCGACGATCACGGCGGGCAACTTGTATTTCAGGGGCAGGGTGGGAAGTCTCGGCATCGCATTCACCTGTTCTTTTCACGAAGACGCTCGGGGAGTTTGCCGCCGGTCTGGCAAGCCCGGTTCCCACATAGCCACCGGTGCCTTAAGTTGGGCTTAACCTGCTGGGATCACTAAAATTCTCATCTGAATTCGCGCTGCCATGCCGTCAGAACAGCGCAGAACTCGTTTCAGGCGTGCCGATGGCAAGGCCTCCGCCCATCAGCCTGCGGCGCACGTCGTCGAGCCGGAGAAGGGCCAGAACCGGGCCGGGGGCGAGGGTCGTGCCTTCGGGAAGGCCGCGCGCCAGCCCTGCGACGCATGTCGCGAGGTCCGCAAGCACCTGGTCGAGCAGGTCGATCGCCTGCGGCGCCATCCCCCCGACCATGCGCTGTTCGATCAGCGGGGCGAGGGCGGCCTCGATCTGGCGGACCAGGATGCGGCACAGTTCCACCTCGTCTGCTGCACGCAGCAGAAGATCGCGGGCGGGCTCCGTTTCGGCAGGCGCAGACCCGTTCACAGCTTGCCCACGACCCGCTCGATGCTCGCCTGCAGCGTGACGGTCGAGAACGGCTTGCGGACGAGGTTGTTCAGCCCAAGCTGCTGGCCCTGCGCCATGACCTCGGGCGTCGGCGAGCCGGTGATCAGGATGAATCCGATCCGCTGGGTCGACCGGTTCTCCCGCAGTGCACGAAGCAATTGCAGCCCCGTCAGACCCGGCATGTTCATGTCGGAAATCACCAGATGCACGGGGTTGGCCACCAGTTTTCCAAGGGCCGCCTTGCTGTCCGCCTCTGTCGCGTAGTGGCGTATGCCCATTTCGTCCAGCGCCTGTTCGATCAACGCCCGGCTGACCGACATGTCGTCGACGACCATCACCCGCAATGAATCCCTCAGCGCCATGCAAGCTGCCCTTCCGTTTCGGCGGGCCGGCCGCCATTCCTGGTTTCGTGTCGATAGACCGTGACGCCCACGCTTCTGAACTGCGCCTCGGCCTCGCCCGAAATGCGCTCGGAGTGACCGATGAACAGATGGCCCCCAGGGGCGAGCATGGTGGCGAAGCGGCTCCACAGCCGCTCTTGCGTTGCCTTGTCGAAATAGATCGCGACGTTCCGGCAGAAGATGATCTCGAACCGTCCGCGCATCGGCCAGGCTTCGATCAGGTTCAGTTCGGCGAACCGGATCAGCGCGCGCGGGGCCGCCCCGATGGAAAAGCACGTTCCATCGCGCGACCGCTCGACATGCTGGCTTCGCGCCGGTTCGGGGATCGCCGAAAGCTCCTCGGTCCGGTAGTTCCCGGCGCGGGCGCGATCGAGAATCTCGGGATCGACATCGGTCGCAAGGATGCGGATGTCGAGGCGCGGCGCCTCGGGGCAAAGCGCGAGCAGCGTGAAGGCCAGCGAATAGGGCTCCTGCCCTGCCGAGCAGCCTGCGGACCACAGGCGCAGCCTGTTCCCCGATCGGACCCTGGCCAGCAGCGGGGGAAGCACCGTCTCGCGCAGCAGGCGGAAATGATGCTCTTCCCGCATGAAGTGGGTCACGTTCGTCGTCAGCGCCGAGAGCATCCGCAGGCGTTCTTCCTCGCCGTCGGGGCTCTCGATCAGGGTGCAATAGTCCCGGAAAGCGCCAAGTCGCAGCTGGCGTAGTCGCTTCAGGAGGCGGGAATAGACCAGATCCTTCTTGGTCTCGGGCAGATGCAGTCCGAAATCCCGGTGGGCGCGCTGCGCGATCGCGTGGAAGTCGGCATCGGTGAAGGGCAGATCGCCCGCGCATGCGATCCGGTCGTGCCACAGTCATGGGGCCGGTTTCCGGGCACCGTGGAGCATGGCGGCAAGGTCGATGACACGCGTCATGCCGTCGTCCACCGTGATCACTCCGGTGATGGTGCGGCGGGCGTTCTCCGACCGGATGTCCGGGGCTTCCTGGATGCTCGACTGGTCGACGGAGAGGATTTCGGACACGGCCTCGACCAGAAGCCCGATCGTCTGCTTTTCATGCACAGCCACGACGACGACGTTCCTCGGGCTCTCGACTGTCGGGGGCAAGGCAAAGCTTGCGGCAAGGTCGTAGATCGGGATGACCGATCCGCGCAGGTTCATGACGCCCAGCAAGTTCCCGCGGGGAATTGGGCAAAGGGGTGACAGGGCTCCATCGGCGGATTTCGCGCACCTGGGTGATGGCCAGGCTGAAGCTTTGGCCGCCGGCAAAGAACGACACGAACTCTGCAGCGCCGGGGTTCGCGAGGGTCTCAGCCAGCATGGCCTGCTCCTTCGAGAGTAAGGGATGGTGCGATGAGGCCGACACGCGGCGCGGCGCGCGAGGCGGCCAGCGCATCGGTGTCGAGGATCAGGGCGATGCGACCGTCGCCAAGCACGGTGGCCGCCGACACGCCCGAGATGGGACCGTGGTTCAGGTCCAGCCCCTTGATGACGACTTGTCGCTGGTGATGCACCGCATCGACGATCAGCGCGCATTGGCTCTGGGTGTCCGTCTCGACCAGAAGCAGCAGTGACGCGCTATTCCGGCTCGGGCCGCGAGAACCCGAGCGAACGGGCGACGTCGACCATCGGGATGAACCGTCCGCGCATCCGCAGCAGGGTCTCGTTCGGCCCGACCGCATGCAGGTCGTCGGGCAGGGGGCGAATGGTCTCGATGATCGAACTCGTCGGAACGACCAGGGTCTGTCCTGCGACCGAGACGAGCATCCCGTCCATCACCGCCAGCGTCAGCGGCAGGGACAGCGTGAATTCGGTGCCGCGCCCGGGAATGGACGAGATCGAGATCCGGCCGCCCAGACGCCGTGACCGCGTTGCGCACGACATCGAGCCCGACGCCGCGCCCCGACAGGTTCGAGACGGCCTGCGAGGTGGAGAAACCGGGCAGGAACAGCAGCGCGTCGATTTCGGGATCGGACAGGTCGCCGGTCGCGGGGATCAGGCCCTTGCGGCGGGCAATCTCGAGGATCTTCGGGCGGTTCAGGCCCGCCCCATCGTCACCGATGGTCAGAATCGACGCTGCCCGAGCGGTGGGCCGCGGCAAGCCTGATCGTGCCGCAGGGGTCCTTTCCCGGTCGCGCGCCGGACATCCGGCGCTTCCAGCCCGTGATCGACGGCGTTGCGAAGCATGTGGGTCAGCGGGTCAGCCAGCTGCTCGATCAGGGTCTTGTCGACTTCGGTCGAGTCGCCCGAGGTCACCAGACGGGCCGGCTTTCCCGTGGCATCCGCCGCCTCGCGCACGATGCGGGACATGCGCTGGAACAGCGGCTTCACCGGCTGCGCGCGGATCGCCATGACGGCTTCCTGGATGTCCCGCGCCAACAGCCGATAGTCCTCGACATGGCTTTCAAGGCCGCGAGTCGCTGGCTAGAGCCGACTTCCTGGACCCGCTGGGCGACCATGGCCTGGTTGATGATCAGTTCCCCCACCGCGTTGATCAGCCTGTCCACCCGTTCGAGCGTCACCCGCAGCGTCGGCTGCGGGGCGCGGGTATCGGATGAGGCGGGGCTTTCACCGCTGGGCGGCGTCTGGGTCGCGACAGGCCGTACACTCGCGACCGGGGACAGATCGGGAGGCACGGCGGCCTCCGGCACGGATGCAGCGGCGTGCTGCGTGATCTCCAGATCGCAGAGGCCTTCGACGAACTCGAAGACCTCGCTGATCGCGGTTTCGGATTCGACGCCGCTGAGGCGAAGTTTCCAGGCCATGATAGGGTGTATCAGGGTCGAATTGACCCCACTCGGGAAGGGCCGAAAGGTCGAGATCGACCTCCATCCCGCCCAGCGCGGCAAGGGCCGACAACAGCAGCGACGGGTCGTGGCCATTGGCGAAAAGGCCCGATGGGGGCGAAAGAAGATATCGAACCTGTCGGACTGAGCCTGCTCTGGCGCCTCCCCACCGTCCATGTCGCCAAGGTCGAGGGGGACGGCGGCAAAGCTGAAGTCTTCGGCCATGGCCGCCGGCGCGTCCCGGTCCCAGGCAGGCGTCGAGCTGGTCCAGGAAACGGGCGGTCACGGCTGCGTCCGCCGGGCTGTCGTCGCGCGCCGCCTCGACCAGTGTGCACAGATGGTCGGACGACCGCTGCAGCAACAGCATGATCGGTCCGTCGGCGGCCAGCCCGCCTGACCGGATCGCGTCGAGCACGGTTTCGAACCCGTGCGCGAAGGACACGAGATCGGTCAGGGCGAAGGCCCCTGCGCCGCCCTTTATCGAATGGACGGCGCGGAAGACGGCGTTGACCGTCTCGCTGTCGTTCGCGCCCGCCTCCATCGCGGCGAGGCCATCGGCGAGGGCTGCGAGCAGATCCTCGCATTCTTCGAAGAACGTATCGCGGATCGAAGCCATCGACGCCATGTCACCCTCGGGCCCCTGTCACGCGCCGCACGACGGAGACCAGCGTGGAGTCATCGAACGGCTTCACGATCCAGCCGGTCGCGCCCGCTTCGCGTGCCTTGACCTTCAGGTGGTCGGCGCTTTCGGTCGTCAGGACCAGAATCGGAACGGCGCGATGCGTCTCGCCGGTCCGGATCGCCCGGATGACGCCGTAGCCGTCCAGCCGGGGCATGTTGATGTCGGTAATGACAACGTCGGGGACTTCGGCGGCAAAGACGGCCAGCCCCGCTTCGCCGTCCTCGGCGCAGATGCAGGCGAAGCCGGCATCTTCCATGACCTGCTTCACAAGTCCGCGGATCGTCCGCGAATCGTCGATGGCGAGAACCCGGATCGTCATGCGCGACCGTGCAGCATGTCCGGGGTGACACCGATCAGCGTCAGCGCCGCGTCGAAGTCAGGATCGCGATCGGTGATGGCGAGCTTCTTGCCGCGGGCAGTCCAGGCCCGCGCCGCCGCCACGACATACTGCACCATCAGGCAATCGAGCTTGCGGACGTCGCGCGCCGAAAGGCATACCGACTGGTCCTGCCGCTCCATCAGAAAGGCGTCGAGCATCTGTCGCGCTTCCGGCGACCAGCGCGGCGGCAGCGCATGGCATGGCGCTTCACCGGCCTGCGGCACCTGTGGAACGGATGGACTGGACGTCTTCATCGGCGGAACCCTCGCGGCACTGCGGATTTGTCCCGCAACACCTACGCAGGCTGGCTTAACAGGTGATTTCCAACCTCTTTGCCGGGCCGCTCAATCGCTTCAAATGCAATATGTCTATCGGCACCTGCCGGGAAGAACCCGGCGAGCGCCCTCGTCCGGTTGGCCCGCGTCTTGCGGCGATGCCGCAGCCGTTTGCCACATCCTGACGGGAAAGGCGGGGCAGGACCCAAGGATCCCGCCCCGAAGCGACCTCAGCGGTCGCCCCCCTGATGCGACGCGCTGCCACCCTTGCGGCCCGCTTCGGACGCGCGCTGCGGGTCGTTCTTGAAGTTGCCGCCGGATTGCTGGCCGCCCTTGCGACCGGCTTCCGAGGCCCGTTGCGGATCGTTCTTGAAGTTGCCGCCGGAATTCTCTCCACCGCGGCTGCGGCCTGTCGAAGTCTTGTCGTTATCCATCGTTCGTCTCCCGATCAATCAACGGTCCCGGCTCTGGGAACGCATCAGCCAACAGGCCGGACGCGCGAATTGTTCCCCAAGACGCGGGCCGCGTCGGCGGGTTCTTGCGGGGGCGTCGCGACAGGTCCGCGGGATACGTCTACGGGCTTGCGGGAACCACCTCGGTTCGTCTCGCGTTCATCGACCGAATGCCCAAGGACACCGCCATGTTCCGCTTCGACTGCCCGACGCTTTCATGACCACGACCACGGCGCGCCTCGTTGCCGAGACGGGCGGACCGCAGGCTGCGCTGCGGTTCTCGGGTCCGCTTGCGATGGGCGAGGTGGAGGCGCTGCGTCTGGCCCTGCGGCGCAAAAGGCTGTCGGGGCCGGTCAGTATCGATCTGTCCGAAGTCACGCGCCTGGACACGGCGGGGGCCTGGCTGGTTGCGGACACGCTGCGGCGGCTGGGTGGGTCGCTGTCGCAGGCGACCGAACCGCAGCGTGAACTGATCGAAACCGTTACGCGCGCCCTGCCCGACGACTCCGCCCGCCCGGTTCGCAAACGTGTGACGCCCGCGCTGGAACAGCTTGGGGCCTCGACTGTGGCGGGGCTTGCGGGTGTCCTGCGCCTGCTCGGCTTCTTCGGGCAACTGGTCGCATCGGCCGTCGTCACCCTGTTCCATCCGCGCCGCCTGCGCCTGACGGCCCTGGTCGCCCATATCGGCCAGGCGGGGATCGGGGCGGCAGGTATCGTCGCGCTCATGTCCTTCCTGATCGGGATCGTGCTGGCCTATCAGGGCGCGCAGCAACTGACGCAGTTCGGCGCCGAGGTCTTCGTGGTCGATCTCGTCGCCGTCTCGCTTCTGCGCGAGCTTGCACCGCTTCTGACGGCGATCCTCGTCGCGGGACGGTCGGCCTCGGGCTTCACCGCCGCCATCGGGTCGATGAAGATGCAGCGAAGAGATCGACGCAATGCGGACCATCGGCCTCGATCCGATCGAGCTTCTGGTGCTGCCGCGCGTGCTGGCCCTGGTGATCTTCCTGCCGGCGCTGACGTTTCTGGCCGACATCTGTCGGGCCTTCTGGGCGGCGCGCTGACCGCGTGGGCGCAGCTGGGCGTGTCGCCGCAAGTGTTCCAGACCCGGCTTCTGGATGTCGATGTCAGCCATTTCCTGATCGGGATGGTGAAGGCCCGTTCTTCGCGGTGATCATCGCTGTCATCGGCTGCTATCAGGGGCTGCTGGTCGAGGGCAACGCCGAGTCGCTGGGCCGCCTGACATCGCGCGCCGTGGTGCAGGCGATCTTTGCGGTGATCGTGGCCGATGCGGTCTTCTCGATCTTCTTCGCGCTGGCGGGTCTGTGATGGCGGACGCACCCGTGATCGAGTTGCGCGGCTCGTGAACCGCTTCGGGATCGACGGTGATCCATGACGGCCTCGACCTCGACCTGCGACCGGGGCGAGGTGCTGGGGATCGTCGGCGGGTCGGGCACGGGCAAGTCGGTTCTGCTGCGCACCATCGTCGGCCTGCAGCGGCCCGCTGCCGGGTCGGTGACGGTTCTGGGTACCGATATCCGTACGGCGAGCGATGCCGAGGTGCGGCGGGTCGAGCGTCGCTGGGGCGTGATGTTCCAGGATGGGGCGCTGTTCTCGGCCCTGACCGTGCGCCGAGAATGTCGAGGTGCCGCTGCGCGAACGCACCACGCTCGCCCCGGACCTTCGGCGGGCGCTCGCCGCCCTCAAGATCGCGCTCGTCGGCCTGCCGGCCCGCGCCGGCGGGCTCTATCCGTCGGAACTGTCGGGCGGGATGCGCAAACGTGCGGGACTGGCGCGGGCGCTGGCGCTCGACCCCGAGATCCTGCTGCTGGACGAGCCGACGGCGGGTCTGGACCCGATCGGGGCAACGCGAGTTCGACGCGCTGATCCGGTCGCTGCAAAAGGCCTCGGGCTGTCGGTGTTCCTGGTCACCCACGACCTCGACACGCTGCACGCGACTTGCGACCGGATCGCCGTGCTGGCCGAAAAACGGGTGCTTGTCACCGGCACGATCGAGGAGCTGGGCCGAGGTCGATCATCCCTGGATGCAGGCGTACTTCCACGGGCCCCGCGCCCGGGCCGCGACGGCGGCGGCATAGGCAGGGAGGACCATGGAAACCAAGGCCAATTTCGTGCTTGTCGGGGCGGTGACGCTGATCGCCATCATCGGCGCATTGGGCTTTTTCCTCTGGCTTGCGCGCGTGCAGATCGACAAGAGCTATGCCCAGTACGATGTCATCTTCGACTCGGTCGAGGGTCTGGCGCGCGGCAGTTCGGTGCGGTTCAACGGCGTGGATGTCGGCCAGGTACTGACAGTGGAACTCAGCCGTGCCGATCCGTCGCGGGTGCGCGTGCGGATCGAGGTGGGGGCCGATACGCCGATCCGTCAGGGCACCGTCGCCCGACGGGAGTCGCAGGGTGTCACGGGGGTTTCGTTCGTCGGGCTGGAGGGTGGCGCGGTCGACGCGGCCCGCCTTCCGCCCGACCCCGACACGGGCGTTCCCGTCATCCCCTCGGAAGCCTCGGTGGTGGAGGGGCTGATCGAGGATGCGCCCGATCTGCTGCGCGAGGCGACGGACCTTCTGCGCGACCTCAGCGCCTTTGCCAATGACGAGAACCGCAAGGCGGTCGCGAACATCCTGGCCAATGTCGACACGGCGACGGCCCGCCTGGACGACGCGATGACCGATTTCGCGGAGCTGACCGAGAGCGTGGGGAAGGGCGTGGATCAGATCACCGCCTTCACCGCACGTCTGGACGAGGTGGCGGACAAGGCCGAGGCGACACTTGCGAATGCCGAAGCCGTCCTGGCGCGCGCCAAGACGTTCAGCGAAACCGGGCTGCCCGAGATCACCAACGCGACGACCGAAGCCTCGCGCTTGATCGAGGCGCTGCGGCGCGTGACGGCACAGATCGAACGCGACCCGGCGCGGTTCTTCCTGGGCAACCGGACACCGGAGTATTCACGATGAAACAGACCCTGTTCTGGCTTCTTGCGGCACTGCTCCTGTCCGTCATGCGGAACGCTCAGCGCGGTTTCGGGGGCGAGCGAGGAGCTGGAGGCCTTCACCCTGTCGCCGGCCCGGCCGGCCCCGGCGGCACAGGGAAGCCGCCACATCGTCGTGCCGCCCCCGACAGCCGGCGGCGCAATTGCCACGGATCGCATCCTGGTCAAGCCGAACCGCCTCCAGGCGGCCTATCTGCCGGGCGGTCGATGGGTCGATCCGGCCCCCGTCCTGTTCCAGTCGCTCACCGTCGCCTCGCTTCAGAACAGCGGTGTGTTCCGGCTGGTGGGTCGCGACGATGCGGGGTTGATCCCGGACTTGTCGCTGCTGCTCGACCTGTCCGATTTCCAGGCCGAGGCCCCGGCAGCCGAGGGCGGCACCTGGACCGTGCGTGTCGCCGCCCGCGCCTCGCTCGTCGACGAGGCGGACCGCAGCATTCGCGCCTCGCGACGGTTCGAAGCGACCGCCCCCGCGGCCAGCGACGGCACGATCACTCTGGTCTCGGCCTTCGAGGTGGCGACGGCGCAGGTGCTCTCCGAGATGACAGGCTGGGTGACACGGCAGGCGCGTTGAACGGCCCCGTTTCCGTCAGCTGCGGACGAGCTTCTCGTATTCCGTGGCCACCCGCTTCATCAGATCGCCGACCTCGAAGTTGTAGTCGCCGATCTGGCCGACCGGGGTGACTTCGGCGGCGGTGCCGGTCAGCCAGCACTGCTCGAAACCCTCCAGCTCGTCGGGCAGGATGTGGCGTTCGTGGACCTTGATCTGCATGTCCTTCAGCATCCCGATCACGGTCTGCCGGGTGATGCCGTTCAGGAAGGCATCGGCCAGCGGGGTGTGCACCTCGCCGTCCTTGACGAAGAAGATGTTGGCCCCGGTCGCCTCGGCCACGTAGCCGCGATAGTCGAACATCATCGCGTCGGAGCAGCCCTTCGCCTCGGCCGCGTGCTTGGACATGGTGCAGATCATGTAGAGGCCCGGCGGCCTTGGCCGCGCGAGGGGATCGTCTCGGGCGAGGGGCGCTTCCACTTGGCGATGTCGAGCTTGGCGCCCTTCATCTTGGCGTCGCCGTAGTAGTTGCCCCAGGTCCAGCAGGCGACCGCCATGCGGATCGGATTGCGCTTGGAGGCGACGCCCATGTCCTCGCCCGCGCCGCGCCAGGCGATGGCGCGGACATAGGCATCGGTCAGGCCGTTGGCCTTGAGCACCGCCTCCTTGGCGGCGTCGATCTCGTCGGCGGTGTAGGGCAGCGGCATGTCGAGCAGCTCGCCCGACTTGCGCAGGCGCTCGGAATGTTCGTGGCCCTTGAAGATCTTGCCGTTGTAGCAGCGCTCGCCCTCGAACACCGAGCGAGGCGTAGTGCAGGGCATGGGTCAGGATGTGCACGTTGGCATCGCGCCAGTCCACCAGCTTGCCATCCATCCAGATCATCCCGTCGCGATCGTCATAGCCAGCCATCTTGCCCTCCAGCATCGGCGTCTTTTGCGAATGTTGCGCGTGATAGGTCCGCTTCGGACATAATCTTGCGCGAAATCATCGGCTGGCTAACAGTTGAGTCTTGGAAAGTCAACAAGGCTGACATAAATTCGGGCACAGGAGGAGGAGTGGCATGGCAGAGGGCGCAGGCGGACCGACGGGCGGCGAGAGCCTGCTGTTCCTGACGGACGAACAGCTGCGCAAGGGGATCGAGGCGATGTTCTTTGCCTATCGCGGCTTCACCGCCGACCCCGACCGGATCCTGGAAGGGATGGACTACGGCCGCGCCCATCACCGGGCGATCCACTTCATCCACCGCAGCCCGGGCACCACGGTGAACAACCTGCTGTCGATCCTCGGCGTCACGAAGCAGTCGCCTGAACCGCGTGCTGCGCACGCTGATCGAGGACGGGCTGGTGGAAAGCCGGGTCGGGCGCGCAGGACAGGCGCGAGCGGCACCTGTTCCTGACCGACAAGGGCGCGGCGCTGGAGCGCGAACTGTCGGATGCGCAGCGCGCGCGGATGCGGGCGGCCTACCGCGCCGCGGGGCCGGTGGCGGTGCAGGGCTTCCGCCAGGTGCTGGAGGCGATGATGGACCCCGACCTGCGGCGCCAGTACCAGACCTTGAAGGAGGGCGGCGCATGACCACGGACCTGCAGGCGCATCTTCTGGTCGTCGATGACGACGAGCGCATCCGGGGGCTGTTGCAGAAATTCCTGATCCGGAGCGGCTTCCTGGTCTCGACCGCCCGCGACGCCGCGCAGGCGCGGCGCGCTCCTGGCGGGGCTGGAGTTCGACCTGATCGTGCTGGACGTGATGATGCCGGGCGAGGATGGCATCACCCTGACCCGCGACCTGCGCGCGAGGCTGACGACGCCGATCCTGCTGCTGACCGCCAAGGCCGAGACCGGCGAACCGGATCGAGGGGCTGGAGGCGGGGGCGGACGACTATCTGGCCAAGCCGTTCGAGCCGAAGGAGCTGCTGCTGCGGATCAACGCGATCCTGCGCCGGGTGCCGCAGGCGCAAGCCGCCGAGGCCGGGCCGAAGGTGCTTCACCTGGGCGCGGTGCGCTATGACGTGGACCGGGGCGAGCTGTGGCACGGCGCGGACATCGTGCGCCTGACCGCGACCGAGGCGCAGCTGATGCGGATCTTCGCCGCCGCCGCCGGTGCGCCTGTCAGCCGCGAGCGGCTGGCGGGGGACCTGGGGCGCGACGAGGGCGGCGCGCAGGAACGGGCGGTGGATGTGCAGATCACCCGCCTGCGACGCAAGATCGAGGCCGATCCCAAGCAGCCCCGCTATCTGCAGACGGTGCGGGGCGAGGGCTACATGCTCGCGCCGGACTGAACGGCATGTGACCGAAACTTCCCCGCCAATTGCGCGCCAGTCGCCCGTTTCGTTGCCTCTAGCCGGTCCATATCCGCTCGCATCTGGCCCCGGCATGACTAGATTGGGCCGCAGATCGCAGATGGCGGGCGGAGGCTAAGGTGGCTACAGCGGTATTCTCGCATGGGGCAGGGGCGCGTCACCGGACGCCCGAGGGGCATCCCGAACAGGCTGCGCGGATGGACGCCGTGCTGCGCGGCCTGGCAGGCCTGACGCTCGAGCGGCACGAAGCGCCCCTGGGGCAGGACGAGGATATCCTGCGCTGCCACCCGAAAGACTACCTTCAACGCATCCGGCAGGCCGCGCCCCCGCGAGGGGATCGTCGCAGCTCGACCCCGACACCTGGATGTCGCCGGACACGCTCGAGGCCGCGTTGCGCGCGGTGGGAGGCGTCTGCGCGGCGGTCGATGCGGTGGTGGCGGGCGAGGCGGCGAGTGCCTTCGTCGCGATGCGCCCGCCCGGCCACCATGCGGAACGCGAGACGCGCGATGGGGTTCTGCCTGTTCGGGAATGTGGCAATCGGGGCGAAGCGGGCGCTGGACGTGCACGGGCTGAGCCGCGTCGCGGTGGTGGATTTCGACGTGCATCACGGCAATGGCACGCAGGACCTGCTGTGGGACGAGGCGCGGGCGCTGTTCGTGACAAGCCAGCAGATGCCGCTTTAGCCCGGCACAGGCGACCCGTCGGAAAGGGGCGCGCATGGGCAGATGTTGAACGTGCCGCTGCGCGCCGGGATCGGGCGGGACCGAGATGCGCGCGGCCTACGAGGCGCAGGTCTTTCCGCGCGCTGGACGCCTTCAAGCCGCGAGCTTCTGCTGATCTCGGCCGGGTTCGATGCCCATGCGGACGACCCGCTGGCGGGACTGAACTGGCTGAGGCCGACTATGCCTGGCTGACGGCGCGGCTCTGCGACATCGCCGATGCGCATGCCGAGGGGCGGGTGGTCTCGGCACTGGAGGGCGGCTATGATCTGGATGCGCTGGCAGCGTCGGTCGCCGCGCATGTGGGCGTGCTGGAGGAGCGGGGCAGATGAACGACAAGCCGATCGGCGAGATGAGCTTTGAAGAGGCGATGGCCGCGCTGGAACAGGTGGTCGGTGCGCTGGAGCGGGGCGACGTGGCCGCTGGAGCAGTCCATCGCCCTTTATGAACGCGGGGCGGCGCTGAAGGCGCATTGCGCGACCAAGCTGCGCGACGCCGAGGAGAAGGTGGAGCTGATCCGCGCCGCAGGAGGGCCGGGCCGTCGGCACGACCCCGGCGGAGGGGATGTGAGCTTTCCAGACCGCGCTGGCGGCGGACGGCGGCTGCGATCCAGGCTCGGCTCGATGCCGCGCTGGCCGGCCCGCGCCGACCAGCCGGTGATCCATGCGATGCGCTATGCGGTGCGGGGCGGCAAGCGGCTGCGCGGGTTCCTGGTGCTGGAAGGCGCGCGGATGCTGGGGGTGGCCGAGACGCAGCGCGGTCAGCGCCGCGGCGGCGATCGAGGCGCTGCACGCCTATTCGCTGGTGCATGACGACCTGCCCGCATGGACGACGACGACCTGCGGCGCGGCCAGCCCACCGTCCACCGCAAATGGGACGAGGCGACGGCGATTCTGGCGGGCGATGCCTTGCAGACGCTGGCCTTCGAATTGCTGACCGATCCCGCCCTTGGCAGTCGCCGAGGTCCGGATCGCGCTGGTCGTCGGCGCTCGCGCGGGCCTCGGGGGCCGAGGGGATGGTGCTGGGCCAGGCGCTGGACATCGCCGCCGAAACGGCCGGCGCGGCCGCTGACGCTGGACCAGATCACGCAGTTGCAGGCGGGCAAGACCGGCGCGCTGATCCGCTGGTCGGCCGAGGCCGGGGCGCGTGATCGCCGGGGCGGACCCTGCCCCGCTTGCGCCGCTATGCCGCAGCGCTTGGCCTTGCCTTCCAGATCGCCGACGACATCCTCGATGTCGAGGGCGACGCGGCCAAGGCGGGCAAGCGGCTGCAGCAAGGACGCGGCGGCGGGCAAGGCCACCTTCGTGTCGCTCCTGGGGCTGGATGGCGCGCGGGCGCGGGCCCGCGCCCTGGTGGACGAGGCCTGCGCGGCCCTGTCGCCCTATGGCGAACGGGCGGCGAACTTGAAGGCGGCGGCGCGGTTTGTTATTGCCCGCGACCGGTGACGGGCCTAGCGGGTCCAGACAGAAGGCAGGCATGACCGACCGACCCAAGACCCCGCCGCTTGATCGCGTGACGCTGCCCTCGGACCTGAAGGGGCTGACCGACCGCGAGCTGCGGCTGCTGGCCGACGAGCTGCGGGCCGAGACGATTTCGGCGGTCTCGGTCACGGGCGGGCACCTGGGCGCGGGGCTGGGCGTGGTCGAACTGACGGTGGCGCTGCACGCCGTCTTCGACACGCCGCGCGACAAGATCATCTGGGACGTGGGCCACCAGTGCTATCCGCACAAGATCCTGACCGGGCGGCGCGAGCGGATCCGGACCCTGCGGATGGAAGGGGGCCTCAGCGGCTTCACCAAGCGGTCGGAATCGCCCTTACGATCCCGTTCGGCGCCGCCCATTCCTCGACCTCGATCAGCGCGGCGCTCGGCTTTGCCATGGCGCGAGAGCTGGGGGCGACGGGGGGCGACGCCATTGCCGTGATCGGCGACGGCGCGATGAGCGCGGGCATGGCCTTCGAGGCGATGAACAACGCGGGCCATCTGAAGAAGCGGCTGATCGTCATTCTGAACGACAACGAGATGAGCATCGCGCCGCCGGTGGGCGCGCTGTCGACCTACCTGTCGCGCCTTTATGCCGGCGAGCCGTTCCAGGAGCTGAAGGCGGCGGCCAAGGGCGCGGTCAGCCTGCTGCCGGAGCCGTTCCAGGAAGGCGCGCGGCGGGCGAAGGACATGCTCAAGGGCATGGCCGTGGGCGGCACGCTGTTCGAGGAACTGGGGTTCAGCTACATCGGACCGATCGACGGCCACGACCTCGACCAGCTTCTGCCGGTGCTGCGGACGGTGAAGGCGCGGGCGACGGGGCCGGTGCTGATCCATGTGCTGACCAAGAAGGGCAAGGGCTACGCCCCGGCCGAGGCGGCGCGCGACCAGGGCCATGCCACGGGCAAGTTCGACGTGCTGACCGGCGAGCAGGCCAAGGCGGCGTCGAACGCGCCGTCCTACACCAAGGTCTTCGCGCAGACCCTGATCGCCGAGGCCGAGCGCGACGAACGGATCGTGGCGGTGACGGCGGCGATGCCGGACGGGACCGGGCTGAACCTGTTCGCCGAACGCTTCCCGAAGCGCTGCTTCGACGTGGGCATTGCCGAGCAGCACGCGGTGACCTTCAGCGCGGGGATGGCGGCGGGGGGGATGAAGCCGTTCTGCGCGATCTATTCCACCTTCCTGCAGCGCGGCTATGATCAGGTCGTGCATGACGTGGCGATCCAGCGCCTGCCGGTGCGCTTCGCCATCGACCGGGCGGGTCTGGTGGGCGCAGACGGCGCGACCCATGCAGGGGCCTTCGATGTGGCCTTCCTTGCGAACCTGCCGGGTTTCGTGGTGATGGCCGCAGCCGACGAGGCGGAGCTGGTTCACATGGTCGCGACCGCCGCCGCCCATGACGAGGGGCCGATCAGCCTTCCGCTTCCCGCGCGGCGAAGGCGTGGGGGTCGAGATGCCGCGCGCGGTGCGCCGCTCGAGATCGGCCGGGCGCGCGTGATGCGCGAGGGCACGCGCGTGGCGATCCTGTCGCTTCGGCACCCGGCTGGCCGAAGCTCTGACAGGCGGCCGAGGCTCTGGCCGCGCGCGGCATCTCCGCGACAGTCGTCGACGCGCGTTTCGCCAAGCCGCTGGACCGGGACCTGATCCTGCGCCTGGCGCGCGAGCATGAGGCGCTGATCACGGTCGAGGAAGGCGCCATTGGCGGGTTCGGCAGCCACGTCGCGCAGCTTCTGGCCGAGGCAGGGGTTGTTCGACCGGGGGCTGAAGTTCCGGGCAATGGTCCTGCCGGACATCTTCATCGACCAGGCCAGCCCGGAGACAGATGTATCGCGTCGCGGGCCTGAGTGCCGCGCAGATCGAGGCGAAGGCGCTGGCGGCGCTTGGCGTTGCGGTCATGGAGCGGCGGGCCTGAGAGGGATCAGACGGTCGCCTCGCCCATCTCCTGGCTCGCCGCGTCATCCTGTGGCTGCATCCGCAGACCGAGCAGCAGAACCGTCGGGTACACCAGCATGAAACCGACCAGCCCGCCCGCCGAGTAAAGGGCAACGCTGATCCAGCCGACATATCCAAGCGCCCAACCACTGATGACGGTGGCGAGAGCGAAAACGACGGCACTGAAAAGCTGAACGATCATCAAACGAACCTCCCGAAGCACGCTGCGACACAACCCTGTGGTGATCATGCTGTGCCCGGAAAAAGGCCAAACCTTGACCAAGACCTGATCGCTTCTGGTCAGCGTTAAGAAGAAAGGCGAAAATCAGGCGCGGTGTCGCAAAACTGTTTCCGGGCGGATACCGCTTTCAGAAAGCGTTCAGCACGACAAAGACGGCGGCCTTGAACAGCGCGTAGACCACGCCCGCCACGATGAACAGGCTGATTCCCGCGACGCCCAGCCCGATCAGCACCCACACCCCGTCACGTTCCAGCACGCCAAGGGCGATCAGACCGATCGCCAGCGCGGGCAGCATGTTGCCCAGAGGGATCGGCAGCAGCAGCACGATGGCGAGCACCAGACACACCGCGCCGATCACCCGCTCGGCCCCGTTGCGCACGAAGATCGACAGTCGCGGCTTCAGCAGCTTTTCCGCCCGCGCAAGGATCGGCGTCGCGCGCGAGATGGTCGCCGCGAAATCCTCGCGCGACATGGATCGGTTGGCGATGAAGGCGGGCAGCCAGGGCAACCGCCCCAGCATCATCTGCGCCGACAGATAGACCAGCGGCATCCCGAGGATGGCAGAGGTTCCCGGCGGCGCGGGAAGGATGTTGGGCAGGGCGAAGAGCAGCAGAAGCGCGCCGATGGCGCGACCGCTCATCATCCGAAGCAGGTCGGCGACCGACACGCGCACCCGGTTCTCGTCTGCGGCAATCTCGTCAAGGATCTGCGACAGGCGCTTGCGCGGCTTGCGCCGACGACGCCGGAGGCGGCCGAGGCGGCCGGAGGGCTGGTCCTCGTCTGGATGATCCTCGCCCTCATCGTCGTGATCCTCGGGCAGATCGTCGTCGAGGTCGAGTTCATCCGCGTCGTCTGGGCGCTGTGGTGTCATGCCTTCGATTTGGACATGACCGATGGCGGAAACAAGCCGCTTCGTGGGCGAAGCCGTGAAACTCGCCTTGGAAACGGCACCCCGGATCACTCCGGGGTGCCGCCGTCTTCTGCGTCACTGCGCGGCCTTTGCGGGATCGCCGGGCAGCGCGGGCGGGTCGTTGCGCGACCGCCAGAGCGAGTAGAGCACACCCGCCGCGAGGATGGCGAAGGTGATGCCCAGCGACCAGGCCGCCGGAAACTTCTCCCACCCCAGGGCGTCGGCGATGAAGATCTTCGAGCCGATGAAGACCAGAAGGATTGCCAGCGCGTACTTGAGGTAGTGGAACCGGTGCAGCACCGCCGCCAGCGCGAAGTAGAGCGCCCTGAGCCCGAGGATCGCGAAGATGTTCGAGGTGTAGACGATGTACGGGTCGGTCGTGATCGCAAAGACCGCAGGAACCGAGTCGACGGCAAAGACGAGATCGGCGATCTCGATCAGCACCAGCGCAAGGAACAGCGGCGTCATCCAGCGCACGACCTTGCCGGTCTTGGGATCGGGCTCATGCACGAAAAAGTTGTTGCCGTGCAGCCTGTCGGTGACCCGAAAGTGCTTGCGCATGAACTTGAGCACGGGGTTCGCGTTCAGGTCCATTTCCTTGTCGCCGGTCACCAGCATCTTGATGCCGGTGAAGATCAGGAAGGCCGCGAAGACATAGAGGACCCAGCCGTACTGCGCGACCAGCGTCGCGCCGAGGCCGATCATGATGCCCCGCAGGACGATCACGCCAAGGATGCCCCAGAACAGCACGCGGTGCTGGTAGGCGCGAGGGACCGCGAAGTAGCTGAAGATCAGCGCGATGACGAAGACATTGTCGAGCGCGAGCGTCTTTTCCACCACGAAGGCGGTCATGTATTCCGCGGCAGACTGCGCGCCAAGCTGGTACCAGACGAAGCCGCCGAAGGCGACGCCGAGGGTGATGTAAAGCGCCGAGAGCTTGAGGCTTTCGGCCACGCCGATCTCCTGATCCTTGCTGTGCAGCACCCCAAGGTCGAAGATCAGCAGGGCCAGGACGATGACGATGAAGGTGAACCAGAGCCAGAGCGGCTTTCCCAGGAACAGGGCAAAGAGAAGGGTTTCCACGTGTGCGACCTCATGCAACGAAACTTGCACTGCGGGGTCGACCTGAACCGGGCTGACACCGAGCGCGCTCGATGCGGTCCGACATCACGGCAGGTATCTGTCGTCAGAGGGGCCCGGTCCGCCGCGTCGAGATGGGAGGAATGCGGCGAAGCGGCAAGGGGGCGATCGAGGAAATTTCGCTACCTGGCCGCCTCGGCCGACAGGAGGGCGGCCAGCCCTTCGCGGTAGGTGGGGTAGCGCAGAGCAACGCCCAGTTCGCGCTTGATGCGGTCGTTCCGGACGCGCTTGCTTTCGGCATAGAAGCTGCGCGCCATCGGGGTCATCTCGGCCTGTTCGTAGGGGATCGCGGGCGGCAGCGGCAAGCCCAGCAGTTCGGCGGCATGGCCGATCACGTCTTCGGGCGGGGCGGGATCGTCGTCGCAGACATTGTAGACCGTTCCCGGGCTTGGCCGCTCGATGGAGGCCTGAAGGACGCGCGCGATGTCGTCGACATGGATGCGGCTGAACACCTGGCCAGGCTTGACGATGCGCCGCGCCGTGCCGTCGCGCACCTTCTCGAACGGGCCACGGCCCGGTCCGTAGATCCCGGCCAGGCGGAAGATGTGGAGCGGCAGGCCAAGCGCCTGCCATTCCGCCTCGGCCCGCACCCGCTGGACGCCCGCGCTGCGTCGAGGGGGTGAGCGGCGTGGTCTCGTCGACCCAGCCGCCCTGATGGTCGCCATAGACGCCCGTGGTGGAAAGATAGCCCGCCCAGCGCAACGGTGCTGCGGCGATCTCGCGACCCGTAGCGGCGCAGGGCAGGGTCACCCTGGTCGTCGGGGGCGATGGAGGAAAGAAGATGCGTCGCCCGCGTCGAGCGCCGGGCCAAGGCCTCGCCGGGCCAGAGGACAGGCTCCACCCCCTCGGCAGCAAGAGCGTCGCGCACGGGCGGTGTCGCGGGTGGTCCCGATGACGCTCCAGCCCTGCGGGAGCAGGAGGCGGGCCAGCGCGCCGGCGGAATAGCCGTGGCCGAGGGAAAGGAGCGTTCCGGTCATGGCCGCGACTATCGGCGGCGGCGGGCGTGGCTGCAAGCGGTGTCACGCCCCTGACATGGCGCGGATGCTACAGGGGGCGACCCTTGCGGGGCGACCCCGGTTGCGTGTTACATGCCGGATCATTTCAGAGAAGCGACCGATGCCCGACGACACCAGCCTGCCCATCCTGACCCCCGACACGCCCGCGCCCGAGGCGTTCACCGATCCACAGGCGGCGGTGCGGCGTCTGGAAGAGCTGTTCCGGATCGCGACCGAGTTCCTGGCCGAGCAGTTCAACCGCACGGTGCTCGAGGGGCGGCCCGCCGCCCGCGTCCGGGCCTTCTACCCCGAAATCCGGCTGACCGACGACCAGCTTCGTCAAGATCGACAGCCGCCTGAGCTTCGGCCATGTGGCGGGACCGGGCAGCTATTCCACCACGGTCACGCGGCCCGACCTGTTCCGCAACTACCTGGAGCCAGCATGATCGGCCTTCTGGTCCAGAACCACGGCGTGCCGGTGATGATCGGCGCGTCGGACACGCCGATCCCGGTGCATTTCGCGGTGGCCGGCAACCCCGGCGTGTCGGTGCCGCAGGAAGGGGTGCTGGACTTCTCGATCCGCGATGTCTTCGACGTGCCGGACCTGGCGACGACGAACGACGACATCGTGAACGGCACGCGGCTGACCAATCCCGACGGCTCTTCCCCGCTGGCCCCGTTCTCGGCGCAGCGGGTGGATTATTCGCTGGCGCGCCTGACGCATTACACGGCGACGGACCCGGCGCATTTCCAGAACCACGTCCTGTTCACCAACTACCAGTTCTACGTCGACGAGTTCGAGGCCTTCGCGCGCGAGGCGCTGGCGGACAAGCGGCTCGGCTATACCTCCTTCGTGGCGACCGGGGAACCAGGAGATCGACACGCCGGACGGCGCAGATCGGGCTTCTGACGCCAAGATGCCGCAGATGCCGACCTATCACCTGAAGCGCGCCGACGGGCAGGGGATCACGCTGGTGAACATCGGCGTCGGGCCGTCGAACGCCAAGACGGCGACCGACCATATCGCCGTGCTGCGCCCGCATGCCTGGCTGATGGTCGGGCCATTGCGCGGGCCTGCGCAACTCGCAGACGCCTGGGCGATTTCGTGCTGGCCCATGCCTATCTGCGCGAGGATCACGTGCTGGACGACGACCTGCCGGTCTGGGTGCCGATCCCGGCGCTGGCCGAGATCCAGATCGCGCTGCAGCAGGCCGTGGCCGAGGTGACGCAGCTGGAAGGCTACGAGCTGAAGCGGATCATGCGGACCGGCACGGTCGCCACCATCGACAACCGCAACTGGGAGCTGCGCGACCAGTCCGGCCCGGTGGCGCCGCCTGTCGCCAGTCGCGCGCCATCGCGCTGGACATGGAAAGCGCGACGATTGCCGCCAACGGGTTCCGCTTCCGCGTGCCCTACGGCACGCTGCTCTGCGTGTCGCGACAAGCCGCTGCATGGCGAGTTGAAGCTGCCGGGCATGGCGAGCGAGTTCTACAAGACGCAGGTCGGCCGCCATCTGCAGATCGGCATCCGGGCGATGGAGCTGCTGCGCGAAACGCCGCTGGAGCGGATTCACAGCCGCAAACTGCGCAGTTTCGAGGAAACCGCCTTCCTCTGAACCGGCGAAGTGACGCCGGGAAAACCGCCGCTTCGCGTTCACGAAATCGCTTGATTTGTTCAGCGAAACACGTATGGAAGGGCCGCATCGCCCGTCCGCGGGCAGGGACAGACCCCGCATCTCGGGGCAAGAACAAGGATGAACATGATGTCGAAACCGATGACCAAGACGCAGCTCGTCGCCGCCCTCGCCGAAGAGATGGGCACCGACAAGAAAACCGCCAGCGCCGCGCTGGACGCGATCGCCGCGGTGGTTGCCCGTGAAGTGGCCGCGGGCGGCACGGTGACGCTGCCGGGTCTCGGCAAGGTCGCCTGCCGCGCCCGCCCCGAGCGCCAGGTCCGCAACCCGGCCACCGGCGAGACGCTGACGAAGCCCGCCGACAAGCAGGTGAAGTTCACCATCGCCAAGGCGCTGAAGGACAGCGTGAACTGATCGCACCTGCCGATCCGTGCGCAAGGGCTGCCCTTCGGCAGCCCTTTTGCATTCCACCCGGCCTTGCGGGTCTTCTGGCCGCCTGTCGCATCGGGTAGAACGCGCGGACAGGGAGACGACCGATGTCTGATACGCCCCGCCTTGCCAGCTACCTGATCAACCTGCCCCGCTCGGTCGAGCGGCGCGCGCAGATGGAGGCGCGGCTGGCCGCGCTGGGGCTGGAGTATCGTGTCTTTCCCGGTGTGGACGGGCGGGCGGACTGGGCGCGGCTGGCCCCGACGCTCGATGCAGAGGCCTTCCGCCGCAATGTCGGACGCGACGCCCTGCCCGGCGATGTCGGGTGCTATCACGCCCATCTCGATGTCTGGCGTGATTTTCTGGGCAGCGATGCCGACGTGGCACTGGTCATGGAGGATGACGTCGTCTTCCATCCCGAGTTTGGCGCGGCCTTGGAGGCGGCGCTGGCCGCATGGGACCAGTGGGATCTTCTGAAGCTGAACCGCATTCGCGCCAAGCAGCCGATCCGGCAGGGGCGCGTTGGCGACTGGGTGCTGAACGCCTATCTTGGGCCCGCGACCGGGCACCGGGGCCTACCTCATCACCCGGCCATTGGCCGAGCGGCTGCTGCCGCAGATGCTGCCGATCACCCGGCCCGTCGATCACGAACTGGATCGCATCCACGTCCATGACTTCCGCCATTTCGGGCTGGAGCCCTGGCCGAGCCATGTCGATGACGGCAACGAAAGCACGATCACCGGAACGGGCTTTGCCGCCGTGAAGAAGGCGCCTTGGTATCGGCGGCTGCCGATGTATGGGGTTCGCTGGGGCAACCTCTTCGGCAAGGCCGCGTATCTGGCGCGCGCAAGGGGCGGCTGTTGCCGAAGCGCTAGCGGTGCGTCAGGCAGGAAGACGGCCGCCGTTCGACGTCCAGTAGTCGGCCATCCAGCGCACCTGCCCGTGCCCGAAATGCGGAAGGCGGTCCCAGAGACGATTTCCGGGGCGCAGAAGGTCGATCGGCCGCGGCTCGCCATGGAAGGCCAGCACCTTGGCACCGGGCGGGGGGGCCTTGGGCGGCAGGAACAGGTCCAGCCCGATCGGCTGGCGCAGGTGGCGCTTGAAGCTGATGACCCAGCCGCGCGGCCAATAGGCCATGGACGAGGCCTGCGCGCCGACCCAGGCCTGTTCGATCACATAGGTATCGACCGCCGCCTGCTTGTCGGCGAGGAAGTTGTCGAGGATCTGCGACTCCTGCCCAAGGTTGAAGGCGAAGAGGCAGGTCCCCGGCTCGACCGTGCCGGTTCCGGTCGGTTCGGGTCGCCAGTCGGTTCCCATGTCGGTCGTGATGAAGGGCTCCGGCCGCTCGAACATCGCGTCGAGCGAGCCGCAGATCACCATGTCGAGATCGGTGAACAACGCGCGCCCGGTGAAGCCGTAGAGATCGGGCAGGTAGAGGCCGACCTTGGCCCATTGGCCGGATTTCTTCATGCCCGGGGAAAGATTGAGGTCGGGAATGGGCCGATGTTCGATGCCGGGCGCGAAACCGGTCGGGTCATCGGTCAGGCAGAGAAAGCGGAACTCTCCCGTCAGGTTCTTGCGGACGGCCGAGTAGAGCACGTTGACGTAGTCGGCGGGATAGAGCGTGCCCCATTTCATGCAGAGGACGACACGATCCGGCACGGCGGCGCGGGCGGGGCGGGGGGCGGGATCGGCCACGGCACTGTCCTTGTCTGGCGTGTCCTTGGCATAGACGAGACGGGCCGGGCGCGAAAGGGGTTCGGACTTGCGCCTGCTTCGGGCGCGGATAGGGTCGGCGCAGACGCATCCGGGGAGCGCGGCAGGCATGGATTTTCGCGCGATCTGGATGGGGCTGGCGTTCTCGTTCATGTGGTCATCGGCCTTTACCAGCGCGCGCATGATCGTGATGGATGCGCCGCCGCTGACGGCGCTGGCGATCCGCTTTGTCCTCTCCGGCCTGATCGGGATCGGTCTTGCGGCGGCTCTGGGACAGAGCGCGCGCCTGACGCGGGCGCAATGGAAGAGCGTGGTGATCTTCGGCATCTGCCAGAACGCGCTTTACCTCGGGCTGAACTTCGTCGCGATGCAGCGGGTGGAGGCGGGGCTGGCCTCGATCATCGCGTCGATGATGCCGCTGATGGTCGCCGTCCTCGGCTGGGTGGTGTTCCGCGACCGGGTCAGGCCGCTGGCGCTGGCCGGGTTGGCGGCCGGCTTTGCGGGGGCAGCGATCATCATGGGATCGCGCCTGTCGGGCGGTGTCGACGCGACGGGGCTCGTGCCTGTGCCTGATGGGGATGGTGGCGCTGGCGGTTGCGACGCTGACGGTGCGCTCGGCCAGTTCGGGCGGAAACCTTCTGATGATCGTGGGCATGCAGATGCTGGTGGGCGCAGTGGTGCTTGGGGTGGCGGCGCTGCTGTTCGAGACATGGGACGTGAACTGGACGGCGCGGCTCGGGCTGGCCTTTGCCTACACGACCCTGGTGCCCGGGCTGCTTGCGACCTGGGTGTGGTTCCGCCTGGTGGGACGGATCGGCGCGGTACGGGCCGCGACCTTCCATTTCCTCAACCCGTCTTCGGGGTCGCGACCGGGGCCGTGCTGCTGGGCGAGCGCCTGGAGCCCCGCGATGTCCTGGGGGTGGTGATCATCGCAGCGGGGATTCTTGCAGTGCAAAGGTCGCAACGCGCAGCCGTGCCAGAGGCGTGACGAGAACCGCGAGAAGGATCACGCAAGCGTGGTTTCCCATAGGGCCGTTGCGCTGTCAGTCTTGGTCGGGCGGTGGCGGCCCGGGCCGCCCAGCACCGCCAAGGAGGCAGAGATGACGGATCGTGATTTTCGCCTGTTGACCGCCCGCATTACCCTGACCGCTCCGATCGCCGGGAAGCCCGCCGCCGAGACGAAGGCCCGACCTTCGCGCTCCCGGATCGCGCAACGCCGCGCGGCAAGGCCCACCCGCTAGCCGATCTGCCCGCGCACGCCGCCGGTCTGGCCGCGATCCATCAGCAGGTGGTCCAGCAGGATGCAGGCCATCATCGCCTCGCCCACCGGGACAGCACGGATGCCGACGCAGGGGTCGTGACGGCCCTTCGTGACAAGGTCGATCTCCTCGCCGTCGCTCGTGATCGTGCGGCGGGGGGTCAGGATCGACGAGGTCGGCTTGACCGCGAAGCGCACGACGACGGGCTGGCCGGTCGAAATGCCGCCGAGGATACCGCCCGCATGGTTCGACAGGTATTCCGGCCCGTCCGGGCCCATCCGGATCTCGTCGGCATTGTCCACGCCCGGTCAGGGCTGGCCGCCGACATGCCCGCGCCGATCTCGACCCCCTTCACGGCGTTGATCGACATCATCGCGCTGGCCAGGTCTGAATCGAGCTTGGCGTAAAGCGGTGCGCCAAGACCGGCTGGCACGCCTTCGGCCACGACCTCGATGATGGCACCGACCGAGTTGTGCGACTTGCGCAGGTCATCGAGATAGTCTGCCCAGTCCGCCGCCGCGACGGGATCGGGGCACCAGAACGGGTTCTGCGCGATCTGGGTCGGCGTCGAAGCGCGCGCGGTCGATCGCGCGGTCGCCCATCTGCACCATGTAGCCGGTGATGCGAAGCTCCGGCACCAGCGCGCGCCAGCACCGCGCGCGCCACGCCGCCCGCCGCGACCCGCGACGCCGTCTCGCGCGCCGAGGATCGGCCGCCGCCGCGGTAGTCCCGCAGGCCATACTTCTGGTGATAGGTGATGTCGGCATGACCGGGGCGGAAGCTTTGCGCGATGTCGCCATAGTCCTTCGACCGCTGGTCGGTGTTCTCGATCATCAGCTGGATCGGCGTGCCCGTCGTCCGTCCCTCGAACACGCCCGACAGGATGCGCACGAGGTCATCCTCGCGCCGCTGCGTGGTGAACTTGTTCTGGCCAGGCTTGCGCGCGTCGAGCCAGGGCTGGAGGTCGGCCTCGGCCAGCGCCACGCCGGGCGGACAGCCGTCGACGGTGGCGCCGATGGCGGGGCCGTGGCTTTCGCCCCAGGTCGTCACGCGGAAGAGGTGGCCGAAGGTGTTGAAGCTCATGCGCCGCTCCTTTGCCCGTGGGTCTAGCGGGGGGGCCGGGGGCGCTCAAGCGGGTTTCGGCTTGCGGATGCGCGCGGCGGGGCTATGTTCAGCGATACCTCGGGGTGCTCGGAGACGAGCTGAGATGCGCAAGCGGACCCGTTGAACCTGAACCGGATCATACCGGCGGAGGGAAGGTGCATGGATCGACCTCCTGCCCGACCTGTCCCGTCGCAATTGGAGGAAGACATGCGATCTTCGATCATTGCAGCGGGGTTTTCTGTCGCAGCCACGATGGCGGCGGCGGAGACACCCGTTCTGACTGTGCTGACCTATGACAGCTTCACCACCGAATGGGGCCCCGGCCCGGCGGTGGAGAAGGCGTTCGAGGCGGAGTGCGCCTGCGACCTGCGCTTCGTGACGGCGGGCGACGGCGCGGCGCTTCTGGCGCGCGTCCAGCTGGAAGGTGGCCGGTCCGAGGCCGATGTGGTGCTGGGGCTGGATACCAGCCTGACTGCCGCCGCCGCCGCGACCGGGCTTGTTCGCGCCGCATGGGCTGACCGTGAGGAACGACCTGCCTTTGGCCTACACAGACCCGCTTTTCGTGCCGTTTGACTGGGGCTGGTTCGCCTTCGTCCATGACCGCACGAAACTTGCCACGCCGCCCGCATCGTTCGAGGAGCTTGCGGCCTCGGACGTGAAGATCGTCATTCAGGACCCGCGATCCTCGACGCCCGGTCTGGGCCTGCTGCTGTGGGTCAAGGCCGCCTATGGCGACCGCGCACCGGAGATCTGGGAGGCGCTTGCCGACAACATCGTGACCGTGACGCCGGGCTGGTCCGAGGCCTATGGCCTGTTCCTGGAAGGCGAGGCCGACATGGTGCTGAGCTACACGACCTCGCCCGCCTATCACCTGATCGCCGAGAAGGACGACACCAAGGCCGCGGCCCCTTCGCCGAAGGGCACTACCTGCAGGTCGAGGTGGCGGGAAAGCTGGCGGCGATCGGATCAGCCGGAACTGGCGGACAGGTTCCTCGCCTTCCTCGGTACGGAGGCGTTCAAGCGGTGATCCCGACGACGAACTGGATGTATCCGGCCGTGACGCCAGCCGCTGGCCTGCCGGAGGGTTTCGAGACGCTGATCCGTCCCGAGACATCGCTGCTGATGACGCGCGGATGAGGCAGCGGCGGCTCGGACCGAGGCATTGGACGAATGGCGCGCGGCGTTGTCGCGATGAAGGGGGCGGGGATCGCCGTTGCGGCGATCCTCTGCCTTCTGACGCTGGGAACGCTCGCCGTGGTGCTGGCCGCGGCGGGGAGGCGTCGCTTGGCCCGGCGGACTGGGCGGCGGTGCGCTTTACGGTCGTGCAGGCGGCGCTCTCGGCGGTGCTCTCGGTGGCTGCTGGCCGTGCCGGTGGCGCGTGCGCTGGCGCGCCGGCGCTTTCCGGGGCGCGGGCTGCTGATCTCGCTGATGGGGGCGCCGTTCCTGCTGCCGGTGATCGTGGCCGTCCTCGGGTTGCTCGCGGTCTTCGGCCGGTCCGGGCTGGTGAACGAGGCGCTTGGCGGCGGTGGGGCTGCCGCCGCTTTCGATCTATGGCTTTCATGGCGTGGTGCTGGCGCATGTGTTCTTCAACCTGCCGCTGGCGGTTCGCATGATCCTGCCGGGCTGGCAGGCCATCCCGGCCGAACGGTTCCGGCTGGCCGCTGCGCCTGGGACTGACCTCGGCCGCGATCTTCCGCCATCTCGAACTGCCCATGCTGCGCGCTGTCCTGCCGGGCGCGCTGGTGGCGATCTTCCTGATCTGCCTGACGAGCTTTGCGGTGGCGCTGACGCTGGGCGGCGGGCCGCGGGCGACGACGGTGGAGCTCGCGATCTATCAGGCGCTTGCGGTTCGAGTTCGATCTGGGCCGCGCGGCGCTGCTGGCGGCGGTGCAGTTCGGTCTGTGCGCGGCGGCGGTTCTGGCTGCCGCTTTCGTCTCTGTTCCGGCAGAATTCGGCGCGGGGCTCGACCGGAGCGTGCGGCGGTGGGACGCAAATGGTGTGGCGGCGAGCGGGTGCGGACATACGTGGCAATCGGCGGGGCGGCGCTGTTCCTGCTGGTTCCGCTGGCGCTGGTGGGCCTGCAGGGTGCGCCTGGTCTCCTGGAGATGCCCGAAGACGTCTGGCTTGCCGCGCGGACGGTCGCTTGCCGGTCGCGGTCGCTCTCGACCTGCCTTTGCGTGACGGCGGCACTGGTGCTTGCCATGCAGGCCGCGCGCGGATCGAGCGGCTGGCTGGAGGTGGCCGGGATGCTGCCGCTCGCCGCCTCGTCGCTGGTGCTGGGCACGGGGCTGTTCCTGGTGGTGCACCCCTTGATCGCGCCAGAGCGTCTGGCACTGCCGGTGACGGTGCTGGTCAATGCCGCAATGGCACTGCCCTTCGCGCTGCGCTTGCTGCTGCCGGCGCTGCGGGACATCGAGGCGCGCCCATGGCCGGCTGGCCGATTCGCTCGGGCTGCAGGGCTGGGCGCGGCTGCGCTGGCTGATCCTGCCCCGGCTGCGCCCCGTGCTGGGCTTCAGCGCGGGCGTGGTCGCGGCGCTGTCGATGGGCGATCTCGGGGTGATCGCGCTGTTCGCGGGCGAGGGCAAGGCGACGTTGCCGCTGCTCGTGCAGCGCCTGACGGGCGCCTACCGAATGGAGGCGGCGGCTGGCGCGGCCCTGCTTCTGGTTATGCTCAGCTTCGGGATGTTCTGGCTGCTGGATCGCGGAGGTCGCCGTGCTGCGCTGTGACAGACCTGACGATCCGGCTGGACGGGTTCCGCCTGGCGCGCGGACTGGGCGCTTGACCCCGGTGAGCGCATCGCCGTGATCGGTCCGTCCGGTGCGGGAAAATCGACCCTGCTGATGGCAATTGCGGGCTTCGTCGCGCCGGAGAAGGGCCGAATCTCGTGGCACGGGCAGGACCTTGGCCCGCTTTCGCCCGGAGAGCGGCCGGTCAGCATCCTGTTCCAGGACCAGAACCTGTTTCCGCACCTGACCCTGCTGCAGAATCTCGGCCTCGGCCTGTCGCCGGATGCGAAGGCGCTCGTCCGGGACGCGATCCACGCTGGAGACGGCGCTGGACCGGGTCGGGTCTGGGCGGGCTGGGCGACCGTCGCCCCGGAAACCTCTCGGGCGGGCAGCAGGGGCGGGCGGCGCTGGCACGGGCGCTTGCTGCGGGCAAGACCGATCCTGTTGCTGGATGAGCCCTTCGCGGCCCTGGGCCCGCCTTGAAGACCGAGATGGTTGACGCTGGTGGACGAGATCGCGACGGAAACCGGGGCGCTCGTGCTGATGGTCACGCATGACCCGCAGGACGCGCGGCGATTCGCCGACCGCGTGATCCTGGTGGCAGAGGGTCAGGCCCATGCACCGCTGGCGACCGAGGCGCTGTTCGCAGATCCTCCGCCCGCCTTGCGCGATTACCTCGGCTAGGGCGCGGACTGCGTGATCAAGGCTTGCAGTTCGCCGACCTTGGCAGCGATGTCGACAGCATCGCCCCGCGCCTCGACGTTCAGGCGCAACAGGGGCTCGGTGTTCGACTTGCGCAGGTTCAGCCGCCAGTCGGCAAAGGCGAGGCTCAGCCCGTCGGTCTCGTCCCGGTGCGGGTTGATCCGGGGCCAAGGCCTGCTCCACGCGGGATATAGCGGCGTCTGGATCGGCGCAGACGAAGTTGATCTCGCCTGAGGAGGGGAAGGCCGCCATGCGATCCTCCACCAGTTCGGCCAGGGATTTTCCCGAACGGCCGATCAGTTCGGCCACGAGCAGCCAGGGGATCATCCCGGAATCGCAGGCCATGAAATCGCGGAAATAATGGTGGGCCGACATCTCGCCGCCATAGACCGCGCCCGTATCCCGCAGCGCCTGCTTCAGGAAGGCGTGGCCGGTGCGCGCCTGGATCGCCCGCCCGCCGGCCCGTGCGACGATGTCGTGGGTGTTCCAGATCACGCGCGGATCGTGAATGATCGTCGCGCCCGGTTCCTTGGCAAGGAAGGCGGCGGCCAGCAGGCCCACGATGTATTCGCCGGGAATGAAGCGGCCCGTCGAATCGAACAGGAAGCAGCGGTCGAAATCGCCATCCCAGGCCACGCCCATCTGCGCGCACCGGCCTCGACCACGGCCTTGCCGGTGACGGGCTGGTTCTCGGGCAGAAGCGGGTTGGGAATACCGTTGGGAAAGCGGCCGTCGGGTTCGTGATGCAGGCGAAGGAAGGTCAGCGGAGCGCCGCGTGCGGCAAGCTCGGCAGCGATGGCATCGAAGGTCGGGCCCGCGGCGCCGTTGCCCGCATTGACGAGGATCGTCATGGGCCGAAGCGCCGCGACATCGACGAAGGACAGCACACGCTCGCACATAGGCGGCGCGCGCGCCCTCGGCGGCCCGGACGGTGCCGCGCGGCCTGCATGGGCAGCGGGGCATCCCCCTCGGCCAGCTGCCGGATCGCGGCAAGACCCGTCGCGCTGTCGAGCGGTGCAGAGCCGCGCCGGACCAGCTTCATGCCGTTGTAGTCCATCGGATTGTGCGAGGCGGTGACCTCGATTCCGCCATCCGCATCGAAATGGGTGGTGGCAAAATACATCTCTTCGGTGCCGCACAGGCCAAGGTCGAGCACCTCGACGCCCGGCCGCGACCAGCCCCTCGACCACTGCCGCCATCAACTCTTCCGACGAGGCCCGGCAATCGCGGCCGACCACGACACGCGCGCGTCGAGCGCAAGCGCAAAGGCCGCTGCCGATGCGTCGGGCGATCCCGGCGTCCAGATCGACGCCCAGTCGTCCGCGGATGTCATAGGCTTTGAAGCAGGTGAGCGCGGCCATGGTCTTTCCCTTTCTGGATCCGCGTTTCGGATCATGGAAACCCGGTTGGGGTCAAGGCTTGGCCGGAGTTGTACCTTGTTTCTGCCGTGTGGCGCGGTCACATTACAGGTCGGCGAGGCAGTTGAAGCAGGTGGAACAGAATGGCGCATTTGCATCCGGTGCTGCTGTGCGGAGGGTCCGGGACGCGGCTCTGGCCGCTGTCGCGCAAGAGCTTTCCGAAGCAGTTTACCCGGCTGGTCGGCGAGGAGACGCTGTTCCAGGCCGCCGCGGGCCGGATGACGGGGCCGGACGTCGCGAAGCCGCTGATCGTGATCACCAGTTCGGATTTTCGCTTCATCGTCACCGAGCAGCTGGCCGAAGGCGGGATCGACCCGGGGCCGATCCTGATCGAGCCTGCTCCGCGCAACACGGCTCCCGCGGTTCTGGCCGCAGCGCTTCACCTTCACGAAACAGATCCCGACGCGCTGATGCTGGTGATGCCGTCGGATCATGTCATCCCGGACGCGGAGGCGTTTCGTGCCGCGGTCGCGGCCGGGGTGGCTGCTGCCAAGGGTGGGCAGCATCGTGACCTTCGGCATCCGGCCCGACCGGGCCGAGACGGGCTATGGCTGGCTCGAGCTGGCGGGCGAACCGGCTGGCGAGGCGACCGCGGCCGTTCCCCTCGTACGCGGTTCGTCGAGAAGCCCGATGCCGCGCGCGCGGAAGAGATGCTGGCGCAGGGTCGATATCCTGTGGAATGCGGGCATCTTCCTGATGTCGGTCAAGACGGCGCTTGCAGCCTTCGAGACCCATTCGCCCGATCTCATGGATCCCGTGCGCGACGCGCTTCAGCGAGGCGCGCAGCGACCTCGGGTTCCTGCGGCTCGATGCGACGCACTGGGTGCGGGTACGAGACATCTCGGTCGACTACGCGGTGATGGAGCGCGCGCCGAACATGCAGGTCGTGCCGTTCGCCGGCGCTTGGTCGGACCTGGGAGACTGGGCATCGGTCTGGCGTGAAGAGGGGGCCGGACGAAGACGGCGACCGTGCAGCACGGCCAGGTGACCGCCATCGACTGCACGGCGAGCCTGTTGCGATCCGAGGCCGAGGGGCTGGAACTGGTGGGCATCGGTCTGCACGACCTGATGGTGGTGGCGATGCCGGACGCGGTCCTGGTGGCGGACCGGTCGCGCGCGCAAGACGTGAAGCAGGCGGTTGCCGCGCTGAAGGCGCAGGGGCGCGACCCAGGCGGAGGCCTTTCGCCGCGATCACCGTCCCTGGGGCTGGTTCGAGACGCTGGCGCTGGCGGACCGGTTCCAGGTCAAGCGCATCGTCGTGCATCCGGGCGCGTCGCTGTCGCTGCAGAGCCATGTGCACCGGTCGGAACACTGGATCGTCGTGGCCGGGACGGCGCGGGTCACGGTGGACGGCGACGTGCGGCTGCTGACCGAGAACCAGTCGATCTACATCCCGCTGGGCGCGGTTCACCGGATGGAAAATCCGGGGAAGGTGCCGATGGTGCTGATCGAGGTCCAGACCGGCGTCTATCTGGGCGAGGACGACATCATCCGCTACGACGATGTCTATGCGCGGGGACAGGGCGCGAAGGGCTAGAACCACACCAGACGGACCCTGGGGTGCGTCAGCCCTGGGTGTTGGACGACACGCCGACCTGCGCGGGGCGCAGCAGGCGGTCGTGCAGCAGGAAGCCCTCGGTCATCACCTGGATGATCTGGCCTGCCTTGGTGCCGGGAAGCGGCGCCTCGAACATCGCCTGATGCAGCTGCGGATCGAAGGTGTCGCCGATGGCGGGGCTGATCGTCGTGACGCCGTGCTTGGTCAGCACATTGGTCAGTTCGCGCAGCGTCAGTTCGACCCCTTCGATCAGGGCGGAGGCCTGCGCGCGCTGGTCTTCGGTCGCGGCGTCGAGCGCGCGACGCAGGTTGTCGTAGACCGGCAGCATGTCGCGGGCCAGGCGCGAGCCGCCGTACTGTTCGGCCTCGCGCCGGTCGCGCTCGCCGCGTTTGCGCGCGTTCTCGGCATCGGCGAGGGCGCGCATGAAGCGGTCCTTCAGTTCGTCGCGTTCGGCGCGCAGTGCCTCAAGCTCTGCCTCGGACGGTGCGGTCATCGCTCGACGTCTGTCCAGTTGCCTCTGCGCAGTGGCCTGATCCTGCGCCATCTTCGGATTCCTTCGTCATGTCTTCATCCCTTGCCGCGATCGGAGATCAAGCTTTCCCACCAGCTGTGCCGTGTAGTCCACGATCGGCACGATGCGTCCATAGTTCAGCCGCGTCGGACCGATGACCCCGACCGCGCCGATGATCTTGCGGTCAGCGTTCATATAGGGAGAGACCACCAGAGAGGAACCCGAAAGTGAGAAAAGCTTGTTCTCGGAGCCGATAAAAATGCGCACGCCTTCGCCCTGCTTCGGTCAAGTTCGAGGAATTCGGCGATGTCGCGCTTGCGTTCCAGATCGTCGAACAGATGGCGAATGCGTTCGACATCCGGCGCTTCGGCGCCGGCGTCGAGCAGGTTCGACCGGCCCCGCACGATCAGCCGTTCGTACGGCTCGCCCGCGTTCTCCCACAGGGCAAGGCCGCTTTCGACCAGCTCGCGCGCCAGCGAATCGATTTCTTGCCGCCGCGCGGCGATTTCCGTGACGATCGCGACGCGCAGGTCGGACAGGGTGCGCCCTTCGGCCAGGGCGTTGATGAAATTCGCCGCCTCGCGCATCGACGACGGGGTCTGGCCGGGTGGCGGCGTGAAGAGGCGGTTCTCGACCGTGCCCGTCGGCAAAGACCAGCACGACCAGCGCGCGGTCGGGTGCCGAGGCTGACGAATTCGATATGCCGGATCGGGGCTTCGCGCTTTGGCGACAGGACAAGGCTCGCCCCATGCGTGATGCCCGAAAGGGCGGCGCCGATCTGATCGAGCAGGGACGGAACATCCCTGGTCGTTGGAGCCGAGCGTCGCGTCGATCTTTTCGCGATCCTCGTCGGCGACGACGCCCACCTCCATCAGGCCGTCGACGAACATCCGCAGGCCGAGCTGCGTCGGGAACGCGCCCGGCCGAGATGTGCGGGCTGTCCAGCAGGCCCAGATATTCCAGATCCTGCATGACATTGCGGATCGTCGCGGCGCTGACCTTTTCCTGCATGCGTGCGCGTCAGCGTGCGCGAGCCGACCGGCTCGCCCGACGCCAGATAGCCTTCGACCACACGGCGGAAGACCTCGCGCGAGCGGTCGTTCATGTCGGTGAGGATTCGGGTTCCGTCTGTCATGGCTCCACCGGCGTTCGGGGCGACTTACACTAGGGAGCGCCGAGGGCCGCCGTCAATCGGGGTTGCATCACAAGGCCGGGGGTGGCGTATCTGGCACGCAGCACAGCGAGAGGTCACGTCATGCGACCATCAGGCCGGAACCTGGGCGAACTGCGCTCGATTTCAATCGAAACCGGCGTGATGAAACATGCCGAGGGCTCCTGCCTGATCCGGATGGGCGAGACGCATGTGCTGTGTTCGGCCACGATCGAGGACAAGGCGCCGCCGTTCCTGAAGAACACCGGACTGGGCTGGGTCACGGCGGAGTACGGGATGCTGCCGCGCGCCACGAACTCGCGCAACCGGCGCGAGGCGGCGGCGGGCAAGCAATCGGGCCGCACGCAGGAAATCCAGCGGCTGATCGGCCGGGCCCTGCGCGCCGGGGTCGACCGGGTGGCGCTGGGCGAACGGCAGATCGTCATCGACTGCGATGTGATCCAGGCCGATGGCGGCACGCGCTGCGCCTCGATCACCGGGGGATGGGTCGCGCTGCGGCTGGCGGTGAACAAGCTGCTGACGGCGGGCGTGCTGATCTCGGATCCGATCGTGGACCATGTCGCGGCGATCTCTTGCGGGATCTATGCCGGGCAGGCGGTGCTGGATCTCGACTATGCCGAGGACAGCGCGGCAGGAACGGATGGAAACTTCGTGCTGACCGGCGCGGGCGGCTGATCGAGGTGCAGATGTCAGCCGAAGGGTGCGAGCTTTTCGCGAGACGAGATGGGGCAGTTGCTGGATCTGGCCGAAGCGGGCGTCGACGGCAGCTTGTTGCGGCGCAGCGGGCGGCGCTGGGCGTGAACCGGAATGCGTACGGTTCGACGGGGACCGGCTGCTGTTCGGCAACCCACAATCGCGGCAAGCTGGAAGAGATCGCCGAGCTGCTGGCGCCCTATTCGGATTGCGGTGACCTCGGCGGCTGAACTGGGCCTGCCGGAACCGGAAGAGACCGAGACGACCTTTGTCGGCAATGCCCGGCTGAAGGCCCATGCGGCGGCGCGGGCCGTCCGGGCTGCCAGCACTGGCGGATGACAGCGGGCTGGAGGTCGACGCGCTTGGCGGTGCGCCCGGGGTGTACACGGCCGATTGGGCGGAGACGCCGACGGGCCGCGACTTCGGACTGGCGATGCAGCGAACCTGGGACGCGCTGGAGGCAATCAGCGCGCCCGAGCCGCGCTGCGCGCGATTCTGCTGCACCCTGGTGCTGGCCTGGCCAGATGGAAAAGATGTTGTATTATCAAGGGTTTAGCTATGGGCAGGCTTGTTTGGCCACCACGCGGGGCGCGAAGGACATGGGTATGACCCCATGTTCATGCCCGACGGCTCCGCGCAGACCTTCGGTGAAATGGATCGCTGGGAAAAGAACCTGATCAGCCACAGAGCCGATGCATTTCGACATCTGGTCGCGGAGTGTTTCACATGAAACACATTTCCACAGGTTCTCCGTTCGAAGGACGATGGGATATTCGCGGGCGGTGGTGAAGGGCGGCTGGTGCTTCGTGTCCGGGGTTACGGGCTACGACTATGCGACGATGGCCATGCCGACTGCTGCCGTCGATCAGACACGGAATTGCTTCAGCGACAATCCAGGCGGTCTTGACCGAAGCCGGGTTTACGATGGAGGACATCGTGCGCGTACAGTACACACTGACCAGCACTGAAAACCTGTGGAAGAGATGCTACCCGAGCTGGGGCGTGCGCTCGGGTCCGATCCGTCCGGCAGCGACGATGGTCATCGCGGGGCTGATCCGGCCAGAGATGCTCGTCGAGATAGAAGTTACGGCCTTCAAGGGATAGGTTTCGTGAGCGATCCGACTGCAGGTTTCGGGCTGTATCTTCACTGGCCGTTCTGTCAGTCGAAATGCCCCTACTGCGATTTCAACAGCCATGTCGTCGACAGGGTCGATACCGCCGCCTGGACGAATGCCTATCTCTCACGAAATTGACCGGATGGCCGAGGAAGTCCCAGGCCGGCGCCTGAACTCCGTTTTCTTTGGAGGGGGAACTCCATCGCTGATGCCGCCGGAGATGGTGCACAGTATTCTCGACCGGGTAAGGACGCGCTGGGGGGTAGCGAACGACTGGGAAGTGACGCTTGAGGCAAACCCTGGCTCTGTCGAGGCGCAACGTTTCAAGGGCTTCCATCAGGCGGGCGTCAATCGCGTGTCGATGGGCGTGCAGGCCCTGAATGACGGTGACCTGAAGCGACTTGGGCGACTGCATACGGCCGCCGAGGCGATGAAGGCCTTTGAGATTGCACGAAGCGAGTTCGACAAGGTGAGCTTCGACCTGATCTATGCACGGCAGCACCAGACTCTAGCAGAGTGGTCAGACGAACTGAGGCGGGCGCTTGGTTTGGCTGTGGATCACCTTTCGCTTTACCAGTTGACCATCGAGGACGGCACCGCTTTTGGAGACCGCCATGCTCGCGGCCGGCTTGCCGGACTGCCGGATGAAGAACGCTCTGCCGCGTTGTACGAGATTACGCAGGAGCTTTGTGACGAGGCGGGTCTGTCGGCTTATGAAGTCTCGAATCATGCTCGGCCAGGCTCCGAATCCGTCCATAACCTGATCTACTGGCGCGCGGGCGATTACGTAGGGATCGGACCAGGTGCGCATGGGCGATTGACCTTGGGTGGTAAGCGGTGGGCGACGTCTGCACCCCTTTCACCGTTGGCATGGTTATCGCAGATCAGGGAATTCGGTCATGGCGAGTTGCCGCGCGAGCAGCTGTCCTGTTCCGAACAGGCGGTTGAGTACCTGATGATGAGCCTTAGGCTTACCGAGGGAACAGACATGCGCCGTCTGTCACTGCTGCGAGGCAGGCAGCTGGATAACAGAGCGGTTGCCGAGCTTGTCGACCTCGGGTTGATCGAACGCGATGAGCATCGCATTCGGGCAACGGCGAAGGGCCGTCTGCTCCTCAACGCGATCATTCGTCGTTTGGCGGATTCACTTCAGACCGAACCATCGCGGGGCAGTTGAGACAGGCCCCGACAGAGCAGATCGAGTTCGTCCAGAGAGTTGTAGCGGATCGTCAGAAGCCCGGCATTGCCTCCTGCTTCATGTGCAATCGACACGGCCATTCCCAAGTTCATCGACAGATCCATCTCCAGGGCGCGCGTATCGGCATCCTTCTCGCTTGCGGCCTGGCGACGGGAAGGGCGCTCGCTGGAAGCGATGCCAACCTTTCGCGCAAGATCTTCCGCTTGACGCACGGTCAGGCCTTTCGCAATGATCTGACGCGCCAGTTCCGCGGCGTTGGGCACCGGCACGAGGGCGCGCGCGTGACCTGCAGTCAGCTTGCCTTCCCGCAGATAAGATTGCACCTCGTCAGGAAGCTGAAGCAGACGCAGCGTGTTCGCGATATGGCTTCGGCTTCGGGCGAGCGCTTCCGCCATCCGCTCTTGGGTATGGCCAAACCTGTCCATGAGTTGCCGATAGGCTAGGGCCTCTTCGATGACATTCAGATCGGCACGCTGGATGTTCTCGACGATCGCGACCTCGAGCACCTCCTCATCCGTCAGGTCTCGGACGATGACCGGCACTTCATGGAGCTGCGCAAGCTGCGCGGCCCGCCAGCGTCGTTCGCCAGCGACAATCTGATAGTCGCCATCACCCATCTCACGGACGATCAGGGGCTGGATGATCCCCTTGGATCGGATCGAGGCTGCAAGATCCTGCAAGCTTTCCGGATGAAAATCCCGCCGCGGTTGGTCAGGATTTGGGTGAACCTTCTCGACTGGCACCATACCGTCTGGCCGCCTGGCCGCGCCAAGGGCAGAGGGGCCGAGATTCACATCTGCCATCAACGCAGAGAGACCACGCCCCAAACCGCGACGCTCGGGCTTTCGGTCAGTCATGGGTGACCCCCTTTGTCTTTGAAACTCGATGCCTGTTCAGGATGTCATCGGCCAGCGCGCGGTAGGCTTCGCTTCCCTTGGAAGTCGGATCATAGCGCAGGACCGGAAGCGCAAACGAGGGGGCTTCTGACACGCGGACATTCCGGGGTACAACGGTCGGGAACACCAGAGACCCCAGAGTCTCTCTCACGTCGCGCTCGACCTGTTGCGAAAGATTGTTGCGCCGGTCGTACATCGTTAAGAGCACGCCTTCGATCCTTAGCTCCGGATTCGCCGTCTGGCGAACTTCCCTGATCGTCAGCATCAATTGCGACAACCCTTCAAGGGCAAAGAATTCTGCCTGCAGGGGGACGAGCACCGAGTCCGCAGCGACCATGGCGTTGACAGTCAGCAGGTTCAGTGACGGAGGGCAGTCGATCAGGACGATAATCGAAAGCAAAGTCGTCGAGCGGTCGTTGTCTGAGAGCGTCACGCAACATGAAACTGCGCCGTTCATTTGCGACAAGCTCCATGTCTGCTGACGACAGGTCCGCGGTGGCAGGACTAATCCAGACACCTGGAATCGCGGTCTGCTGCAGGATGTCACTGATAGGCACGTCATCCAAGAACAGATCATAACTGGTCAATTCTCGCATTGCGAGGTCGACCCCCAGGCCTGTCGATGCATTGCCCTGAGGATCGATATCGACCAGCAACACCTTTGCGCCACGCTCTGCCAATCCGGCAGAAAGGTTGATTGCTGTCGTGGTTTTTCCGACGCCACCCTTCTGGTTGGCGACCGCAATAATTCGTGGGGGCGCAGGCCGTGTGGGATCAGCCACGGGTCAGGTTCCTTAGCCGCAGAATTGCTGCCTCAGTTTGGGTCTCACTGTTCACGACCTCACAGTCGAAGCGCCACGTTAGACGTGCGTCGTCAATCTCCTTCTGAAAGCTTGTGCCTTTCATGAAGAGCGAAACGCAGTTCGAATTGCCATGCCGAGCGGAATAGCCACAAAGCACGGCAAGGGGCGCCAAGGCCCTTGCAGAAATCACGTCCACGCCTAGCGGAGCAGCTTGCTCGATCCGTTCCGAGATGATTCTTACCTCGGTCCGTGTTTCACGTGAAACAGTCCGGAGAAACTCCGCCTTCCTCTGATCTGCCTCGACGAGCGTCACGCGGAGCGCTGGTCTCCTCGCTGCGGCAACCATCGCAACAACCAGACCCGGAAAGCCTGCACCGCTTCCCAGATCGGCCCAATTGGTTGCCGTCTCCGGCGCCATGTCGAGCAACTGCATACTGTCCAGAAAGTGGCGGTGCCACATATCGTCTAGTAGTATTCGCGGCAACCAAGTTTATCACGCCATTCCAACGAACAAGCAGCCGAGCATAAACGTCGAGGCGGTTGCGGACCGACTCCGGTACGCCCTCCATGCGCGAAGACGACGTCAGCATGCCTTTGCGCGATCGTCCTGCCGCAGCCGCGCGAGGATCAAGGTCAGCGCAGCCGGCGTCATCCCCTCTATCCGTCCAGCTTGCGCGAGGTCGGCCGGCCTGACACGTTCAAGTTTCGTGAGCAGTTCTTTTGTCAAGCCGCTCAACGAACCATAGCAGAAGTCTTCCGGGATGCGCACCGCTTCATCCCGTCGAAGCGCCAGGGTTTCAGCCATCTGTCGACGCTCATACGGGGCGTAGGTTGCTTCTATCTTCAACTGGCCCATCACGCGGTCAGAAATCGCTGCGAACTCCGATATGATCTCTTTCAGGTCCGTCGGCTCAACCCCGGCCAAACCGAGAATGTCGAAAGCCGACCTGTGCGCCCCGTCCTTTCGCTGCGCGACCGAAAGCTGCCGAATCTCATCGCTGCCCTATCCGTCGGCGTTGCAGGGCATTTCGGCCTTTCTCAAGTTCGTCAAGCTTTCCCTGGAACGCGGCCATGCGTTCTGGGCTGACGACCCCATGCTTGATACCAATCGGCGTCAACCGCTGGTCGGCGTTGTCGGCTCGGAGCGTAAGCCGATACTCCGCCCGCGATGTAAACATCCTGTATGGCTCCGTGACGCCCCGGTTTATCAGGTCGTCAATCATCACGCCCATATAGCTTTCACTTCGGCTGAAGATCACGGTCTGGCCATCTTTTGCGCCAAGCGCAGCATTCAGTCCGGCGACGAGGCCTTGCGCAGCGGCTTCTTCATAACCGGTCGTACCGTTGATCTGCCCTGCGAAGTAAAGCCCACGCACCGCCTTCAGCTCCAATGTCGGACGCAATTGTCGCGGATCGAAGTAGTCGTACTCGATCGCATAGCCCGGCTGCAGGATTCGGACGTTCTCGAGCCCCTGCATCGTCCTGACGTATTCCAACTGAACATCAGCGGGCAAGGACGTCGAAATTCCATTCGGGTAGATCGTCCGGTCGTTCAAACCCTCGGGTTCAAGAAAGACCTGATGCGAGTCTTTCTCGGCAAAGCGAACAACCTTGTCTTCAAGCGACGGGACAGTAGCGCGGGCCGACACCTTCGATCTGGCCACCATACATTGCGGACCTATGCAGGTTCGCCCGAACAATTTCGTGTGTCGCTTCATTCGTGTGCGTGATTCCGCAGGAAACCTGTGGGACAATCGGCCTCTCGTTGAGAAACGAGAAAAGAACCGGATCGTCATCACCCTTCTGGCGTTTCCAGCGCCTCCCACCGAATCGTCTCGCCGTCCAGACGCGGCGGCGTTCCTGTCTTCAGCCGACCCTGGACGAGCGACAAGTCCGCAAGCCTTTCTGCAAGCCGGACAGCAGGCCTGTCACCCATGCGACCGCCTGGGGTGCGCTCGTGACCAATATGGATCATGCCCCGCAAGAACGTTCCCGCCGTCAGCACCACGGCTGGCGCGCTTAACCTCGTTCCATCGGCAAGCATGACCCCGGTGATCTTGTCACCCTCGATCGCCAAATCAACGACTTCGCCCTCGATGACACACAGGCCTTCCTGACGACGTGTCTCATCCTGCATCCTCGCCCGATACAGTGCCCGATCCACCTGTGCGCGCGGCCCCTGCACTGCCGGGCCCTTGCGGCGATTGAGCAGGCGGAACTGAATCCCTGCAGCGTCGGCAACGCGCCCCATGACCCCATCGAGCGCATCAATCTCGCGCACGAGATGGCCTTTGCCCAGTCCACCAATCGCTGGGTTGCACGACATCACGCCGATGCTCGCAAACGACAAGGTAACGAGTGCTGTCGTCGCACCGACACGGGCGGCGGCATGCGCCGCCTCCGTTCCGGCATGACCACCGCCGATCACGATGACGTCGAACTGTTTCACGTGAAACACCCTACTTGCCTATACAGAAGCTCGAGAAGATTTCCCCGAGAATCGCCTCTACATCCACACGCCCGATAAGCAGGTCGAGCGATCGTAGACCCGAACGCGATCGATTCTGCCACGAACTCCTGCTGATATGCGCAATCTGATAGCTGAGTTTGGCGCGGACTCTAAAGACCGGATTGCAGCTTCGATGGCGAGGCGATGCCGCTCCCGGGTCATCATCCCCGCTCCGGCAACCCGTCTTGCCAAGGCGCGTCTCCAGTTCGCTCAGCAAGCTCCGGAATCCCTTGACCAGTCCGTCCCGACACACCCGAGCCAAAGAGATCCGCCTTTCCCTGAACGACGATATCATCGTCCCTCGCTTCGACTCCGGCTACGTCTCGCGCGTCGTCAAGCAGCAGGATCCGCAAATCAGCCTGCTCCGCGCGCTGCACGGCTCGCTCGATCCCCATCCGCTCCAAAGGGTCAACGGTTTCCCGAAGTCCAGCCGTATCAAGCAGGGTCACCGCCAAGCCGCCAAGGTCCATCCGGACTTCGATCACATCGCGCGTCGTCCCTGCAATCTCGGAGGTGATCGCCGCCTCCCGCCCAGCCAACGCATTGAGAAGAGTGGATTTTCCAGAATTTGGCCGGCCCACGATCGCAACTTCGAACCCTTCCCGAATCCGCTCGGCCGTCTGCGCCACCCTCTGCCTCCTGGCGCAGGCTCGCCAATAACCTCGCCAAGCAGCCCGATCACCTCGGGCGACGACATCGACCGGCACATCCTCATCGGCGAAGTCGATCGTCGCCTCGAGCAGCGCCGCCGCCCGGATCAGGTCGCGCCGCCAGTGCTCGCGCCCTGGCCCCGATCGCACCGCTGACAAGACGCGCAGCGCCTGCCGTCGCTGCGCCTCGGTCTCGGCGTCGATCAGGTCCGCCAGACCCTCGACCTGCGTCAGGTCAAGCCCGCCATTCTCCAGCGCCCGGCGCGTGAACTCCCCCGGCTCCGCCAGGCCGCAAGCCCGGCCATCTCGCCGAGCGCACGCAAGAACGGCCGACGATCACCGCGTGGCTGCCATGCAGGTGCAACTCCGCCGACAGCCTCGCCGGTGAAGCTCTCGCCTTCGGCAAAGACAGACGACAAGCGCCTCATCCAGCACGTCATCGCCCCGTCGCAACGCACGAAGCGACGCGCGCCGGGCGGCGGGCACATCGCCCGCAAGCTGCCTCACGGCATCATGCGCCCGAGCCCCGGACAGCCGGACGACAGCGATCCCGGCCTTTCCACGCGCCGTGGCAAGGGCATAAATCGTGTCCATGATCCGTCACGCCTTCGGAAGCTGCCCTCAGGTGTTCATCGATTCGAAGAATTCGGCGTTCGACTTGGTCTGCTTCAGCTTCGAGATCAGGAATTCGATCGCGTCCGTCGTGCCCATCGGGTTCAGGATGCGCCGCAGGACATAGGTCTTCTGCAGATCGGTCTTGTCGACCAGCAGATCTTCCTTCCGGGTGCCGGATTTCAGGATGTCCATCGCCGGGAAGACGCGCTTGTCGGCGACCTTGCGGTCAAGCACGATCTCCGAGTTGCCGGTGCCCTTGAACTCTTCGAAGATCACCTCGTCCATCCGGCTGCCCGTATCGATCAGCGCGGTGGCGATGATGGTCAGCGACCCGCCTTCCTCGATGTTCCGCGCGGCACCGAAGAACCGCTTCGGGCGCTGCAGCGCGTTGGCATCGACACCGCCGGTCAGAACCTTGCCCGACGACGGCACGACCGTGTTGAACGCGCGGCCCAGGCGGGTGATCGAGTCGAGCAGGATCACCACGTCGCGCTTGTGCTCGACCAGGCGCTTGGCCTTTTCGATCACCATCTCGGCCACCGCGACGTGCCGCGTTGCCGGTTCGTCGAAGGTCGAGGACACGACCTCGCCCTTCACCGAGCGCTGCATGTCCGTCACTTCTTCCGGCCGTTCATCGATCAGCAGCACGATCAGATAGCATTCCGGATGGTTCGTCGCGATCGAATGGGCGATGTTCTGCAACAGCACCGTCTTGCCGGTGCGCGGCGGGGCCACGATCAGCCCGCGCTGGCCCTTGCCGATGGGCGCCACCAGATCGATGATCCGGGCCGAGCGATCCTTGATCGTCGGATCCTCGACTTCCATCTTCAACCGCTCATCGGGATAAAGCGGCGTCAGGTTGTCGAAATGCACCTTGTGGCGCGCCTTCTCGGGATCGTCGAAGTTGATCCGCGTGACCTTGGTCATGCAGAAATACCGCTCGTTCTCGCGCGGGGCCTGGATCACGCCTTCGATGGTATCGCCGGTCCGCAGCGAGAACTGCCGCAGGATTTCGGGGGAGACATAGATGTCGTCCGGCCCCGGCAGATAGTTCGCCTCGGGCGAGCGCAGGAAGCCGAACCCGTCCTGCAGCACCTCCAGCACGCCGTCGCCGCCGATTTCCCAGCCTTCCTCGGCATGCTCCTTCAGGATCGAGAACATCATCTCGCCCTTGCGCATCGAGGGGGCGTTCTCGATCTCCCATTCTTCGGCCATGGCCAGCAGATCGGCCGGGGTCTTGGCCTTGAGGTCGGAGAGGTTCAAGCGGTCTTTGGTCATGGGACGGGCTCGCGCAGACGGACAATCCACCGGGGATCATCGACAGTCATGGAAGGGGAGCGCATGGGCCGGACGGCCTTGCATCAGCCCAGATACGCATCGTGCATCGCGAAGTCAATCGCTCAGAACCGGACGATCACCGAGGCGACGATCACCACCATCAGCAACGTCGGCACTTCGTTCATGATCCGGTAGCTGCGGCCCGTCCGGCTGTTCTCGCCCCGCGCGAACTCCTTCCGTCTGGCGCCCAGCCAATGATGGAACCAGGTCATCGCCAGCACCGCCTGCCGCCTTGACCCAGGGCCAGACGCTCCGACCAGTCGACAATTCCCGGTGTCATCACCAGCGCCAGGCCGAAGACCCAGGTCGCGATCATCGCCGGGTCTCATGATGCAGCGCGCAGCAGCTTCAGTTCCATCGTCTGGAACAACGCATCGGTCGGCGCTGCCGAGCCCGACCTGTTCGACGTGATAGACGAACAGGCGTGGCAGGTAGAACAGCCCCGCCATCCACGCGATCACCGACATCGACATGCAGCGTCTTGATCCACGGATAGCCCGTCGCCAGCAGATCTTCCATTCCGCTCCTCCTTCTTCGCAGGCTCTTCTTCTATAAAGAAGAATATCTGAAAGGAATGATGCAGTAGGCCCTGGGATAACGGGATTTCGCAGTTCGTCCCGCAAGCCATCCACAGACGCAGGCCTGTGGAAAAGCCGGGGAGAAACCGATGCGAACTAAATGTTCGTGAAAGATACATCTCATTAAATTCAATGACTTGATCAGCATGACCAGCTCCTGCTGTGGACGGAATTTGCTTCCAACCGGCTGGCCAACGTGGTTGTCCCACAACGCCGTCGCACGCTTGTCCCGCCGTGGATAAGCGGTGATGATCTGTCGCGTGACTTCGCCACGGTCGCCGAATGGCCGCGGCGCTCTCCCGCGTCTCTCGCCTTGTGGGCTCCGCAGGAACATATCAGGATTATGCACAGCCCCTGCGGAACCGATTGATGACCGCCCCCCTCCTCGTCCTCGCCTCCACCTCTGCGATCCGCGCCCAGCTTCTGCGCGCGGCCGGGCTCGCGTTCACCGCCCAGCCGCCCCGCGTCGATGAAGAGGCGCTGCGTGCCGCGCTCGCCGCCGAAGGGGCCAGCCCGCGCGACATGGCCGATGCGCTGGCCGAGATGAAGGCCCGCAAGATCGCCGAGCGAATGCCCGAGGCCTGCGTGATCGGCTGCCGACCAGGTGCTCGAGTCTTGAGGGCCACGTCTTCGCCAAGCCCGACGATCCCGATGCCGCCCGGAGCCAGCTGCGCGCCCTTCGCGGCAAGACCCACCTGCTGCACTCGGCCGTCGTGCTCTATCACGATGCCGAACCGATCTGGCGGCATGTCGGCCGAGGCGCGGCTGACCATGCAGCGATTTTCGGACGCCTATCTCGACGACTATCTCGCCCGCAACTGGGAGAGCATGCGCGCCACTCCGTCGGCTGCTACAAGATCGAGGAAGAGGGCATCCGGCTGTTCTCCGCGCATCGACGGTGACCATTTCACCATTCTTGGCCTGCCGCTGCTGCCGCTGCTTGGCTATCTGCTCGGAACTCGGGGCTTCATCGCAGCATGACCGATCATCCCCGCATTCCGCTCGCCGGCGTCATCGGCTCGCCCGTCGCCCACAGCCGCTCGCCCGCGCTGCATGGCTACTGGCTGAAGCGCTACGGCATCAAGGGGCATTACATCCCGATGGACGTCGCCCAGTCCGACCTGCAGGAGGCGCTGGCGCATGCTTGCCGCGCCTCGGCTTCGTCGGTCTGAACGTGACCATCCCGCACAAGGAAACCGATGCTTGCGTCTTGCCGACATCGTGACCGACCGCGCCGCGCTGATCGGGGCGGCGAATACGCTGATCTTCCGCAAGGATGGCAAGATCTTCGCCGACAACACCGACGGCTCGGGCTTCATCGCCAACCTGCGGCAGGAGGCGCCGCACTGGGCCCCGTCCGCCGGGCCCGGCCGTGGTCTTTGGCGCAGGCGGCGCGGCGCGCGCCGTCGTCGCGGCCCTGATCGAGGTCGGCGTGCCCGAGATCCGCCTCGCCAACCGCACCCGCGCACGGGCCGATGCGCTGCGGTCCGATTTCGGGGCCAAGGTCCATGTCCATGACTGGGTGCAGGCCGGCAACCTGCTCGAGGATGCCGTGACCGTGGTGAACACCACGTCACTCGGCATGACCGGAAAGCCGGAGTTCCGCGTGCCGCTGGATGCGCTCGAACCCGCGCGCGCTGGTCACCGACCTCGTCTACACGCCGCTGCAGACGCCAGCTTCCTGATCGAGGCCGAGGCGCGGGCTGCACCGTGGTCGATGGTCTTGGCATGCTGCTGCACCAGGCCGCACCCGGGTTCGAGCGCTGGTTCGGCACCCGCCCCGAGGTGGACGCCGCCACCCGCGCGGCCGTTCTCGCGGCATGAGGCGTTTCGGCTTGGCCTGACCGGCTCGATCGGCATGGGAAAATCGACCACCGCCGCGATGTTCGCCGCAGCAGGGCATCCCCGTCTGGGATGCCGATGCCGCGGTCCATCGCCTCTATGCGCCCGGAGGCGCGGCTGTCGGCGCCGCTGGCCGCCCTCTGCCCCGCGGCACATGTCGGGGGCGGGATCGACCGCGCCGCGCTGAAAGCCTGGATCGCCGCGGATCCCGTCGGCGCTCGACCGGATCGAAGGCATCGTCCATCCGCTCGTCGCGCCAGGACCGCGCGACGTTCCTTGCCAGCGTCGACAGGCGACATCGTCCTTCTCGACATTCCGCTGCTGTTCGAGATCGGGCGCCGAGGCGCGAGATGGACGCCACGCTGGTCGTCACTGCCCCGCCCGACCTGCAACGCGCCGCGTCCTGTCCCGCCCGGGGATGACCGAGGCGCTTTTCGAGACCATCCTTGCCAAACAGATGCCCGATGCGCGAAAAGCGCGCGCGCGCCACCCATGTGATCGAAACGCTCAGCCTCGAAGTCGGTCAGCGCCTGCGTCACGTGCGCTGATCGCCTATATCCGGAGCCAGCGCCATGCGTGAGATCGTGCTCGACACCGAAACCACGGGCTTCGAACCCGCCGAAGGCCACCGCATCGTCGAGATCGGCGCGGTCGAGCTGTTGAACCACATGCCCACCGGGCGGACCTATCCACCAGTACATCAACCCCGAACGCCCGATGCCGCGCGAGGCGTTCGAGGTGCATGGCCTGGGCGATGACTTCCTGCGCGACAAGCCCGTGTTCACGGCAGTCGGCCGGCCTTCCTCGATTTCATCGGCGATGCGCAGCTGGTGATCCACAATGCCAGCTTCGACATGAAGTTCCTGAATGCCGAGCTTGGCTGGGCCGGCCTGCCCGCGCTGCCCTTCGACCGCGCGCTCGATACGCTGCTGATCGCCCGGCAAAGTTTCCCGGCTCGCCCGCCTCGCTCGATGCGCTCTGCCGGCGCTTCGGCGTCGACAACTCGGCGCGCGAAAAGCATGGCGCGCTTGCTCGACAGCGAGATTCTGGCCGAGGTCTATCTGGAACTGATCGGCGGGCGGCAGCCCGACCTGGTGCTCGGACGGCACGTCGCGGACCATGCCGAACGGTGCCGTCTCCGTAGCCGACTGGCGGCCCCAGGCTCGGCCCAATCCCGCTGCCCTCGCGCCTGACCGCAGGCCGAGGCGCCGCCCATGCCGCCTTCGTGGCCGCGATGGGCGAGCGGCGCGATCTGGCTCGAAGCGCGGCTAGGCCGCGTTCAGGAAACGGCCTTCTGCGCCTCGGCCCGCCGCGGCAAGTTCCTGGCGGTACAGCGCCAGGAAATCGACCGTGTCGACGTTCAGCGGCGGGAAGCCGCCGTCGCGCGTCACGTCCGAGATGATGCGGCGCACGAAGGGGAACAGCAGCCGCGGGCATTCGATCAGCAGGAACGGGTGCAGCTGCTCGTCGGCGACGCCCTCGACATGGAAGATGCCGCCGTAGTCCAGCTCCAGCAGGAACAGCACATCGCCGTTCGCCTTGTTCTTCGACGTGACCTTGAACTTGGTGATCACCTCGTACTGATGGTCCGCCGGCCGCTTGCGCGCATCAAGGCTGACCTGCACCTGCACGTCCGGCTGCACCTCGCCCGCCTGCAGGCCCTTTCTGGGCCACCACGTTCTCGAACGACATGTCGCGGATGTACTGCGCCAGGACCTGCATCCGGATCTGCGTGTCTCGGGTGTCGCATTGCCATTGGCTTCGGCCATCGGGGTCTCCCTGCGTTCTTCGGCTTGGCGCGTCTCTAGCAGGTCGGCCCCCGCGCCTCAATGCTTGGTCCAGCCGGACGGCCGTCGCGGTGCATCGTCCGGCAGTTCTTCCCAGGTGCCGTCGATGATCTCGTCCTTGCGCCGGCCCGAGGTCGCGGCCTGCGTCGCCGTCGTGGCCGCGGCCTGCCATGCCGTCCGCCGCAGGTGAGCGCCGACCCGCGCCTTGGCCCGCTCGGTCGCATAGGCAATGACCGCCCGCTGGACCGGCGGCAGCAGCAGCAGCGCGCCGAGCGTATCGGTCAGGAACCCGGGCAGGATCAGAAGTATGCCCGCCACAACGACCATCGCATCCGAGGCAAGCGCCGGGGCGGGGCTGCTCGTTTGCATGACTGCGGCCTGCAAGTCCCTGCGTGCCCGGTCGCCCTGCCGCCGGATCAGCCACAGGCCGAGAAGCCCCGTCCCGACCACGATCGCCAGCGTCGGCCAAAGGCCAAGCCATCCGCCCACCGTGACGAACAGGGCGATTTCGACCAGGGGCAGTCCGATGAACAGCGCAAAAAGCCACATGTCACACCTCAAGTTTCCGGACCAGCGGTAGACTTGGGCCCGACCCTGACCTACATAGGCGTCAAGGCGGCAGGTGAACAGTCCGATGACCGCCGCTCGCGAGGTCAAGATGAGTTCTTCCGTGATCCAGCTTCTGGTCCTGGCGGGAGTCGCCATCTTCCTGATCCTGAAGCTGCGTTCCGTTCTCGGGACACGCGAAGGGTTCGAGAAACCCGCAACGCCGCTCGAGGATGTGCGCCCCCGCGCGACCCGCCGCGATTTCGAGGTGATCGAGGGCGGACCCGATCGTGACATTCTCGACCACGTCCCCGAAGGCAGCCCGGCCGCCCAGGCGCTTGCCGCAGATGAAGGCTGCCGAGCCGTCGTTTTCCGTCAACGACTTCCTGACCGGCGCGCGCAGCGCCTATGAGATGATCCTGATGGCCTTCGAGAAGGGCGATCTGTCCAATGTCCGCGCCTTCCTGTCCGACGACGTGCGGTCAAGCTTCACCGAGGTGATCGAGGCCCGTGACCGCGAAGGGCTGACCATCGAGGCCACCTTTGTCGGGTTGCGTGAACTGGCGCTGCAGAATGCGACCTTCGACCAGGGCACGCGCGAAGGCGAAATCACGGTGCGCTTCGTCGGCGAACTGACCTCGGTCGTGCGCAACAAGGCGGGCGAGATTGTCGAGGGCAGCCCGACCGCGATCAAGCGCCAGCGCGACGTCTGGACCTTTGCGCGCCGCATGGGGGTCGACGATCCGAACTGGCAGCTTGTCGCCACGGGCGAGTGACGGGAACCGGATGCGTGGCCGATTGCTCGCCCTCGCCCTCGCTGCCTCGGTGACGCTGGGCGATCGCCCAGCTTCGGCGCAAGTGCTTGACTTCGAGGCGCTGGATGGCTGGGCCGAGGATGACCATGCCGCGGCACTCGCCGTCTTCGTGCAAACCTGCGACCTGCTCGACGCGCCGGACTGGCGGCCCGTCTGCAACCTTGCGCGGGACACCGAAGCCGAAAGCGGCGCGCAGCTTCTTCGAGATCTTCTTTCGCCCCGTCCTGATCGGCGATCCGCCCGCGCTGTTCACGGCCTATTACGAGCCCGAGCTTGCGCGGCTCGCCCGTCCGCACCCCCCGCTTCGCCTATCCGCTCTATCGCAAGCCGCCCGAACTGGCGTCGGACGGCACCTGGTACTCGCGGGCCGAGATCGAGACCGGCGGCCGGCTGCAGGGCCGGGGACTGGAGCTGGCCTGGCTCGAGGATCCGGTCGAGGTCTATTTCCTGCAGATCCAGGGATCGGGCCGCATCCGGATGCCGGACGGCCATGTCATGCGCGTGGGCTATGCGGGCAAGAACAACCAGCCCTACCGCTCCATCGGGCAGGAACTGATCCGCCGGGGCGAGCTGACGGCCAGCGAGGTCTCGGCCGAAACGATCCAGGACTGGGTGCGGCGCAATCCGGCCGAAGGCCAGGCACTGCTGAACCACAACCCGTCCTATCGTGTTCTTCCGCAAGATCGCCGACCTTGCCCCCGACGACGGCCCGATCGGCGCGATGGGCCGCTCGATCACCACGATGCGCTCGGTTGCCATTGACCCGGCCTTCGTGCCGCTCGGCGCGCCGGTCTGGGTCGAGAAGGACGGGGCAGAGCCGATGCGCCGTCTGATGATCGCACAGGACACCGGCGGCGCGATCAAGGGACCGCAGCGGGCCGACCTCTTCTTCGGCACCGGGCCCGAGGCGGGCGACGCGGCGGGGCAGATCAAGGACGGCGGCCGGATGGTCGTGCTGCTGCCCATCGACCGCGCCTACGCGATGCTGACCGGGGACTGAACGCCGTGTCCCGCCGCCGCCGCCCGCTGCGGCCCGAGGAAGAGGACCTGTGGCAGACGGTCGCGCGGACCGCCCACCCCCTGCATCCCGACCGGCCCCGACCGGCTCCGCTGGAACTGCCGCCCGCACTGTCGAAGCCGCGCCCGAAGCCATCGCCCCCAACAGCCAATCGAGCCGTTTCGCATCGGCGACCGTGCCATCGCGTGGCTCGCCCCATGACCTCGCGCCGGACCTGTCCGCACGCCTTGCCGCTGCGCCGCTTCGCATGGACGCCAAGGCCTTCGCCCGCATGTCGCGCGGCAAGCTTGCCCCCGAGGCGCGCATCGACCTGCACGGCATGACCCTGGCCGAGGCGCGGCCGGAACTGGTGCGCTTCATCCTGAACGCGCAGGCGGATGGGCTGCGGCTGGTTCTGGTCATCACCGGGCAAGGGCCGGCGCGACCGAGGACGACGGACCGATGCCGCAACGGCATGGGCGCGCTGCGCCATCAGGTGCCGGTCTGGCTGTCGCAGGCCCCGCTGGGACAGGCGGTGCTCCAGGTTGCCGAGGCGCATCTGAAACATGGCGGCAGCGGCGCGTTCTACGTCTATCTGCGCCGTCCGCGCTGATTATTGCTCGACGGCCTTCTGCAGCGCGCTGACGGGGGCCACCACGATTTCGGTCGCCCGCTGCGCCGTCAGCACCGCACCCGGCAGCAGTCCCGGCCGTCCCGCGCGGTCCTGATCCAGCGAGGATTGCGCCTGGCGAACCTGATCCATCAGCGCGATCAGCGCCGGGGACTCGCCGACGTTCAGGTGTCCCGAGCCGGTCGAATAGCTGGTCGTGTCGAGCACGGTCACCTTCAGGTCCTGCGACCGGTTTCAGGTCGATGATGTTGCCCAGCCGGTCCGGCTGCCCGGTGATGAAGGACGACAGGCGCAACGCCTTGTCCTTCTGCGACGAGAAGATGAAGAACGGATCCGGCAGATCCTCGATCGCCTGTGCCTGCGAATAGAACACCTCCACGTCGATATCCGGCGACAGCATGATGACCGACGACACCTCGCGGCTGCAGCCGCCCCGGCGTGCGGATCGCGATCTGCCGCATCGACTCCATCATCAGCTGGCAGCCCATCGAGTGACAGGCGAGCACGATGTCATCCGCCCCCGCAGCGATCACCTCGTCCAGCAGTTGCTCGAACCCGTCGCGAGCCACGAGCGCGGAGTCGCGGTCATACACATAACCCAGCGGCTCGCCTGCCGAGGGCCAGGAGTAGTGCACGATCTCGTCACGGCACGTTCAGGTCGTTGGCAAGTTGCGCCAGCCGGTAGAGGCCTTCGGCGAAGGTGTTGTTGAACCCGTGGACAAAGATCGTCGCGGTGCGCTTGCCGTTGCGGCTTCTGCGCGAAGCCGCGCCCCAAGCTCTGCCTCGAAGCCACGTGCGTCGCGGAAAAAAGCGATGTCGGTGGTCACGAAATCCGTCGTCGGATCGACCGGGCGACCCTTCTTCGGCCAGGTGATCTGCCCCGGCTGCCGATCCGGCGGAACCGAGACGTCAAAGCGCGAATAGCTGACCTGCCGCGACCGCTGGTTGCCGTAAAGGCCCGTCGCAGGGTCGATCTCGCGCGTGGTGCGCGACCCAGATCGTCTTTTCCGTTCCGACATCCCGCGCAACCGGGTCGAGCGTGATCTTGCCCCGAGGCGTGCAGCCTGTCGCGATGATCGCAATCAGGATCATCATCAGCAGCCTGCGCATCCGTCGGACCCCCCGTGGCCTGCGCCTGCAGGCACAGTGCGCCCGTTACCTGCCCCTCACCACGCGTTCAGTCAAGTCCGCTTCGGTTTACAGCACATAGCGGCTCAGGTCGGCCGACCGTGACAGCGCGCCCAGATTCGCCTCGACAAAGGCCGCATCGACGACGACCGCCTCGCCCGCGCGGTCCGGGGCGGCAAAGGACAGCTCCTCGAACACCCGCTCCATCACCGTGTAGAGCCGCCGCGCGCCGATGTTCTCGACCGCGGCGGTTCACCTCGGCCGCGATCCGCGCCAGGGCCGCGATGCCGTCCGTCGGTGAAGGTCACCGTCACCTCCTCGGTCTGCCATCAGCGCGCTGTATTGCCGGGTCAGCGCATTGTCCGGTCTCGGTCAGGATGCGCACGAAATCGCCCTCGGTCAGCGGCTGTCAGCTCCACCCGGATCGGCAGGCGGCCCTGCAGTTCGGGCAGCAGGTCCGACGGCTTGGCGATGTGGAATGCCCCGCTGGCGATGAACAGGATGTGGTCGGTCTTGACCGGCCCGTACTTGGTGGAGACCGTCGTGCCCTCGATCAGCGGCAGCAGGTCGCGCTGCACGCCTTCGCGGCTGACATCGGCCCCCCGCGTGTCGGCGCGGGCGCAGACCTTGTCGATCTCGTCGAGAAAGACGATGCCGCTCTCCTGCACCGCCGCCAGCGCGGCGGCCTTGTCACCGTCTCGTCGTCCAGAAGCTTGTCGGCCTCTTCCCCGATCAGCAGGTCATAGCTTTCCGCCACCGTCAGCCGCCTGCCGCACCTTGCGCCCGCCGAAGGCCTTGCCGAACAGGTCCTGCAGGCCCTGCATCTGCTGTTCCATCCCCGGCATGCCCGCCCAGCATCGGCATGGCGGGCGCGGCCTCGGCCACGTCGAGCTCGATCACCGTCTCGTCCAGTTCGCCCCGCTTCAGCTTGCCGCGGAACATCTCGCGCGTCTGTTCGCGCGCGTCCTTGCCCGCCAGCGCCTCGATCACCCGGTCTTCGGCCGCGCGGTGGGCCTTGGCCTTCACCTCGTCGCGCATCTGGGCCCGGGTCTCGACGATCGCCACATCCACCAGATCGCGGATGATGCTGTCCACGTCGCGGCCGACATAGCCGACCTCGGTGAACTTCGTCGCCTCGACCTTCAGGAACGGCGCCTTCGCCAGCTTGGCCAGGCGGCGGCTGATCTCGGTCTTGCCCACGCCGGTCGGGCCGATCATCAGGATGTTCTTCGGGATAGACCTCGTCGCGCAGGTCATCGCCCAGCTGCTTGCGCCGCCAGCGGTTGCGCATGGCGACGGCCACGGCGCGCTTGGCGTCCTTCTGGCCGATGATGAAGCGGTCAAGCTCCGAGACGATCTCGCGCGGGGTCAGGTGGTCATTCTGTGCTCCGCATAGGGGGGAAGGCGGATCCTTGCCCGGAAAGTCCGGCAGGGCGCGCATCAGCGCCGGCGCGCAGCGGCACCCACCAGGTGCCGATGCGCCGTGATGACAGCGCCCAGCAGCGATCAGAACGAAGGTCCAGGACGCGAAATCGCCATCCTCGCCCTGCACGATCCAGCCGATCAGCACGGCGATATAGCCGATGGCCGCCGTCAGGAACGACCGCCGGTCGATCACCAGCGCCAGCACCGCGATCAGCGCCAGCGCCACGCTCAGCGCCGCGATCCCGCGCCGCCGCCCACGTTGTAGAGCGTCAGCGCCACCGTGTTCACCAGCGCCGGCGCGGCCAGCAGGTGCAGCCAGAACGCGGTCGCCGCATGGCGGCCCAGCCGGTGCGGGTCGCGCAGTGTCGAACCACATGCCGGCCAGGAAGGCCGCGATCCCGAAGACCAGCGTGGCCAGCGCGAAGGCCGGGCTTTCCCGCAGGTCGAACAGCCCGTCGATGCCCCAGCGACCGCCGTCGACGAACCCGCCCAAGCGCGTCGACCGAGGCCGTCAGCGTGTAGACCGCGCCCAGCACGAACAGCCCGCAGGATGAACATCGAGAAGGGCAGCCGGAACCGGCGATACCACAGCGCCATCGCCCGCCGCCGCCGATCAGCGAAGCTGGCGACCACGGCCATGCGCATCGCCGCAGTCCGACCTGCCCAGCATGCGTGACCGCAGACGAGGAACAGCCCGCCACCGAAGGCCGAGGCCAGCACCATCGACGGCAGGTTCATCCGCCGCTTCAGGGTGAAGTACCCCGCCCACCACCAGGCGATCGCCGCCGTGATCAAGCGGCAGCAGCGATCAGCAGCGCAAAGCCGCCGAACAGCGCCAGCAGTCGCGGAGATCCCGGCCAGCAGGATGACCAGGCCGATCGAGACGAAGATCTCGGAAAAGCCCCGGAAGAACTCGAACGGCTCGTCCTCGGCGGGCATGGCAGCGCGCTTCCCGGCCCGGTCCTGCGCCAGCGCGGAAACCGACGCCGCCTGCGCCTCGGTCAGGATGCCCGCCGCGACGGCGGCGCGCAGGTCCTCGGCCCCGAAGCGCCGTCCGCGCGTCAGCCACGGATCGTCTCCACCGTCAGGTTGCCGTTGGTGTAGACGCAGATGTCGGCCGCAATCGCCATCGCGCGCCGGGCGATCTCTTCGGCGGACAGGTCGGTGGCCATCAGCCCCCGCGCCGCCGCCAGCGCGAAGTTCCCGCCCGAGCCGATGGCGGCCACGTCATGCTCCGGCTCCAGCACGTCGCCCGCGCCGGTGATCACGAGCAGATCGCGCCCGTCGGTCACGATCAGCATGGCCTCGAGGTTGCGCAGGTACTTGTCCATGCGCCAGTCCTTGGCCAGCTCCACGCACGCGCGCGCCAGTTGCCCCGGCATCGCCTCCAGCTTCTTCTCCAGCCGTTCCAGCAGGGTGAAGGCATCCGCCGTCGATCCGGCAAAGCCCGCAACCACGTCGCGTCCCGCCGGGCGACAGCCGGCGCACCTTGCGCGCGGTGCCCTTGATCACCGTCTGGCCCAGGCTCACCTGCCCGTCGCCCGCGACCACCACCTCGCCGCCCCGCCGCACGGCCAGGATCGTCGTGCCGTGCCAGCCGGGAAACCTGTCATCCGCCATCTGCGCCTCGCCCTGTCTGTCGCACGGGAATATGGCCGCGCGATCCCGGCGGCACAACCCGCCCGCCCCGCCCAAGCAAAAGGGCGCCCGAAGGCGCCCTTCTCCGAACCGCTCGTCGGCGGTCAGATCGCCGAGTTGATCCAGTTCGCCAGCGCCGCCTTGGGGGCCGCGCCGATCTTGTTCGACACGACCTGGCCGTCCTTGAACAGGAACAGCGCCGGAATGCCGCGCACGCCCAGCTGCGCCGGGCTGTCGGGGTTCTCGTCGACGTTGACCTTCACGATCTTCACCTTGCCCGCGTACTCGGCCGAAAGCTCTTCCAGCGCCGGGCCGATCTGGCGGCAGGGGCCGCACCATTCGGCCCAGAAATCGACGACGACGGGCACGTCGGACTTGCGCACTTCGGCGTCGAAGGTGGCATCGGTGACGGCGCTGTGGGTAGCCATGATCGTGTCTCCGGGAATTGGGTTGACCCCAAACCTATGGACCACGGCCCGGAAGGTCAAGGGAACCCGGCCCGCTGCAAGGCCGCCATGACCAGCGCGCGGGGCAGGGGCATCAGCACGCGGCGCTTGCGGTCCACAGGATCGCCATCTCGACCCGCGCGATCCGGATAGATCTGCTCCAGAAGCGCGGCATAGGCCCCCATCTGGCGCAGGATGCCTTCGGGCACGTCCTCGGGCCGCGTCCGGCACCAGCCGGTTCGACTTGAAGTCGACCGCCAGCACGCGGTCCGGCGCCGACCACCAGCCGGTCGATGGAGCCCAGGAACCGCCGCCGCCCCGATCTCGCCCGTCACCGCCACCTCGGCCAGCGCGCCGGCGGCGAACAGCGGCCAGGCTCGGCATCGATCAGCACCGCCGCGCCTCGGCCAGCACGCGCTGCCGCGCGGGCCCCGTCGCAGCGATCGCGCCGAGCGCAACGGCGGGCCAGTCGGCCTCGGCATGGCGCGGCAGATGTTCCAGCAGCAGGTGCAGCTCGCGTCCCGCGCCGCCTCGCCTCGTCCGACAGCGTCTGCGTCGGCCTCGCCCGGCAGCACCTTGGCCCCGCCCAGGTCCGAGGGCGACAGCGGCTGCAGCGGTCGCTCGGCGACGGGGGCAGGGCGCCGCGCCCAGTCCGGCAGCGTCGACATGCGTTGCCGCCGTCGACGCTCTGCACCGGCTGCCGGCGCGGGCCAGTCCCCGTGGGCCAGCCGCAGCGTGCCATCCTCCAGCGTTGCGGCCACCCGCCCGCTCCATCCCGTCGCGTGACGATGTTGTACCAGCAGTCGGGCTTCGTCACCTCGCCCGCCGCCGCCACGATCAGCCAGACCTGCGCCCGCGTCATCGCCACATAGAGCAGGCGCAGGCTTTCCTCCGCCGCCTTGCCCGCCGCGCCGCCAGGGCTGCGGCCAGCGCGGCAGGGCTTTCGTCCGCCGGCATCCGCCAGGCCGCCACGCCCTCCTCCAGCGGCACGATCTCGCTGCCGTCCGGCGGCTTGCGGTCCTGCGTGTCGGGCAGGATCACGATGGGCGCCTCCAGCCCCTTGGCGCCGTGCACCGTCATCACCCGGATGCGCCCGCCCGCCGCGTCCAGCTGGCGCTTCACCTCGACCTCGTCGGCCTGCAGCCAGCCGAGGAAGCCGGTCAGGCTGGGCACCTCCGTCCGCTCATAGGCCAGCGCCTGCGACAGCAGCTCGTCGATCCCGTCCTCCGCCTCGGCCCCAGCCGCGCGAGCAGCCGGCGCCGCCCGTCATGGCGGGTCAGCACGCGTTCGATCAGGTCGTAGGGCCGCAGGAAATCGGCCTGGTCGCGCAGGTCGTGCAGCACGCGCAGCGTGTCGTCATGGCCCGTCGGCCTCGCGCAGCGCCGTCCCACAGATAGCCGTTTCGACCCTGCGCCAGCGCGAAACAGCTGCATCCTCGGTCCAGCCGAACAGGGGCGAGCGCAGGACGGCGGCCAGCGACAGGTCATCCTCCGGCGTGGCAAGGAAGGCCAGCAGCGCGCGCAAGGTCCTTGACCGCCAGTTCCGCCCCCAGCTTCAGCCGGTCGGCCCCGGCAATCGGCAGGCCCGCCGCCTTGCAGGCGCGGATGATCTCGGCAAACAGCACCGAGCGCCGCTGCACCAGGATCAGGACATCGCCCGCCGTGACGGGGCGCGGGCCGCCATCGCGTCGGGATCGCGCTCGCCTCGCGGCGATCATCCCCGCGATCTCGGCCGCGATCCTGCGCGCCAGCCGCGCCGCGTGGTGCTCTTCCGAGATCAGGTCGACCGGCTCGTACCAGTCGTCCGGCTCGGGGTCCTTCGACCGTCTCGACCACCGGCCACAGGTCGACCCGCCCGGCAAGGTCGCTCTTGAAGGCGATGTGCTGCGACCTCGCCGCCCAGATCGCGCCCGCGCTGCGGTCGTCGAAGGTCAGGTCGACCAGCCGCAGGATCGCGGGCGAGGAGCGGAACGAGTATTCCAGCGTCAGCGTCCGCCAGACGGCGTCCGCACCGCCGCCAGCCGCTCGCGGAAATGCGCCTTCATCCGGTCGAAGGCCGCCAGGTCGGCGCCCTGGAAGGAATAGATCGACTGCTTCTTGTCGCCGACGACGAAGATCGTCCGCTCGACGTCGCCGCGCGCCCTGCGCCGGCGGTGAACTCCTGCGCCAGAAGCTCGATCACGCGCCACTGGTCCGGGCTGGTGTCCTGCGCCTCGTCCACCAGGATGTGGTCGATGCCGCCGTCCAGCCGGAACAGCACCCATGCGCCACCGACGGATCGGTCAGCAGCGCCCGCGCCCTGCGCGATCAGGTCGTCGAAGTCGAGCAGCCCGCGCGCCGCCTTGCGCGCGTGCATAGGTCGGGCAGGAAGGCCGCGGCGAAGCGGTGCAGCGCCAGCGGCCGCTCTGCGCGCGCCGCAAGGCGCAATGCGCCTGGGCCGCGCCGCCTCGACCCGCAGCATCAGCGCGTCCAGCGCGGTCGGCCAGGTCGCCCAGCGCGGCCCGCGTGTGCCTTGGTCGGAAACTTGCCGACCTTGGCGGCGAAAGCGGCTCCGCCGCCTTGGCGCCGGTCAGCAGCACGTCTTCCAGCGCCGCAAGCGTCGTCATGATCGGGCCGGTCAAGCGTCATGCGCCGCAAGCGCCGCCGCCGCCTTCACGTCGGTCGACGATCCGCCCGCCATGCACAGCGGCCACCTCCGGCAGCCAGCTCGCCTCGCCGCCCAGAAACACCTCGGCCAGCAGGCGCTGCCTCGGTCACCCCGGCGGCAGCCCGAACAGCCGCCAGCGCCTCGTCGCGCGTCAGCGGCGGCGCCAGCAGATCGCGCGGTGCCGCGCGATCTCGGCCGACCAGCTTGTCGAGAATCCTCGCCCGTGAACTCGCGCGCCAGCGCCGCGCACGGCCTCGGGCGCGAGTCCGCTCGGCCATCTCCTCGACGATCTCGGCGCGCATCAGGCGCGGCGGCGCGGTCGTCCAGTCTCGGTGAACTGCGGCGACACCCCGGCCTCCAGCGGAAAGCGGCGCAGCAGCGACTGCGCAGAAGGAGTGGATCGTCTGGATGCGCAGGCCGCCCGGCGTCTCGATGGCCCGGGCGAACAGGCGCCGCGCGCGCGCCAGCGTCTCGGCGTCCGAGCGCGCCCTCGACACCAAGCGCCGCCAGTTCGGCGCGCAAGTCGGTCATCGGGCAGCATCGCCCACTCGCCCAGCCGCCGGAACAGGCGGTTCTGCATCTCGGACGCGGCGGCCTTGGTGTAGGTCAGGCACAGGATGCGCTGCGGCTCCACCCCGTCCAGCAGCAGCCGCGCCACCCGGTCGGTCAGCACGCGGGTCTTGCCCGACCCGGCATTGGCCGACAGCCAGGTCGAGGCCGCGGGATCGGCCGCCTGCACCTGCCGCTCGCTGGCGGCGTCGCGGCTCATCCCACGTCCTCGGGCTGGGGCGGGTCGGTCATCTCCCATTCGCCGAAGCGCGCCAGGTGGTCATAGTCGCCCGGCGTGCGCAGGTCGAACACCGCCCGCCGCGCGGCATAGCCCTGCGTCGCGCGTCATGTAGCGGGCGATCAGCCGGGCCAGCCCTTCCCAGACCTCGCCGGTCAACTCTGCCGTCATCTCGGTCGTCTCGACCTTCGCCGCCGCATTCAGCCCGACATAGGTGATCCGCGCCACCTCGCGCGGGCCAAGCGTCGCGAAGGCCCCGCGTTCGGCCATCGCGGCCTCCAGCAGCAGCTGCTTGTCGAACGCCTTCTGCTGCTTCGCCGTCGGCGGCGCGCCGGTCTTGTAGTCCAGGATATGCAGCCGCCCGTCCGGCAGCTCGTCGATCCGGTCCGGCTTCGCGGTCAGCGCGAAAGCCCAGCCCGGCAAGGTCCACGCCGCCCTTCTGCTCGATGAACACCGGCGTTCCCTCGCTGTCGCGCCTCGCGCGCCAGGAAAGCGCCGGCGCCGCCCGTTCAAGCCGCGCCCGCCACAGCATCCGCGCCGCGGGCCAGGGCGCGTCCTCGGCCAGAACCGCGTCTGCGATCGCCAGAAGCCGTGCGCGTGCCGCGCTCGTCGGCTTCGCTCCGGCGGCGCTCGCGGATGAACGCTTCGAGGATACGGTGCAGCACCGAGCCCCGCGCCAGCGCATCGGGCTCGGCGCGCAGCGGGTCCAGCGGGCGCAGCTGCAGGACGTGGCGCGCATAGATCGCATAGGGGTCGCGGATCAGCGTCGTGATCCCCGTCACCGACAGTTCCTTCGGCCGCACCTCGACCGGCGGCCGCGGCGCGGGGCGGTGCGCGGGCGGCACCCGTGCCTCGGGCCGGTCGATCGCCTGCGCCATGGCCAGCCAGTCGCTGCCCGCGCGCCCGCATCGCCTCCAGCGCCTCCGGCCCCCGCCGCTCCGGCAGCCCGCCCATCAGGTTCATCAGCCGGTTCAGCCAGCGCGACGGCACGGTCTCGGCCTCGGCATCCCGCACGGCCCGGGTCAGGATCACCTCGCGGCGCCGCCGACCGCCTGCTGGTAGTCATGCGCCGAAAGCCCGATCTGCCGTTCGGGCAGCAACAGCCCCGCCGCCTGCCGCATCGCCCGGTTCAGCCAGGGGTCGGGCGGCGGCATCTGCGGCCAGCTGCCATCGTTCAGCCCGCCCAGCATCACCAGATCCGCGCCCGGCACTCCCGCGCCTCGCGCGGGCCGCAGATCTGACCAGCGGATGCGCGGTGCACCGCCTCGCGCACCTCGCCCCGCGCCATCAGCGCGTCGAACAGATCGGCGTAGTCCGCCGGCGTCAGCGATCCCGCCATGCGCGGCCTCGGCCAGCAAGCTCGTCCATCGCGGCGCGCGCCGCCGTCCCCGGCCTCGCGCGCCCACAAGCTCGCCTGCGCCCTCGCCCTCCCGGCCCCGCGGCCAGCGCCTCGGCCACGGCCAGATGGTGCGCCACATGTGCGGCCAGCGGGCGCGTCCCCACCTCGGCCACACCGTCGAGCGCCGCCGCCAGCCACGCGGCCCAGGCCGACGCACGCCCGTCGCCCTTCTGCGCCGCCGCCCAGCCGACGGATTGTCTCGCCCGTCGGGAAGGCCGGGCCCTTCCGCCGCAGCGACAGTTCCAGATCGCGCGTCCAGGCGCAGGTGGTCGCCCCGCCCGCTGCCCGAGGCGACCAGCGGATGCTTCAGCAGCACCAGCAGGGCCTCGGCCGTCAGCACCCGCCCGAACAGCGCGCGCCACCTGCCGCAGCAGCCGCCCCGGCGCCGACAGCGCCAGCGGCCGCCCGCGCTGTCGTCCGGCACGATGCCCCAGCGGTCCAGCGCCGCCGTCACCCGCCGCGTCAGCATCCGGTCGGGCGTGATCAGCGCCACCGCGCGCCCCTCCTCGGCCGCCTGCCGCAGGATCAGCGCGATGGCCAGCGCCTCGGTCCCGCGGGTCCGGGGCCTCGATCAGGGTCATGCGCGCGGTCGCCTCGGCCAGATCGGCAGAGCCCGGCCCTTCGGCCAGCCACTGGTCGGTCACCGGCGCGGGCCGCAGCGACAGCGAAATCAGCCGGTTCCGCGCCGGGTTCGGCGCCGTTTCGTGCCGCCCAGCGGCCGCACGTCGCCGGGCCGCGCGCCAAGCATCGTCGAACAGCCGCCGAAAGCGGAACTGCGGATGATCCTCGGCCGTCAGCGCATCGCCCAGGCCGTCCCAGACCGCTCTGCGGCATGTCGAAATCGAACCCCGGCAGCACCACGCGCCCCCTGCGGCAGCCGCGCCACCGCCTGCATCAGCAGCGCCGTCGTCCCGCGCGATCCGGTCGACCCTGCCACGATCACCGGATCCGCGGGCGGCGTCGCTGCCCAGCGCGCGGCCAAGCCGCAGCACCGCCATCCGCTGCCGCGCCGGACCGTCCGGCGCCTCGCCCGAGAAGAAGGGCAGGATGATCCCAGGAACGCCTGCGTCCGCGCCCAGTGCGCCGAGTGGTCGCGACACGTCCAGCGCCGCCACCGCTTCGGGCGACGACGCCTTCGCCCTGCATCTCGTCCATCAGCAGCGCCAGGCTGTCGGCCAGATCATAGAGCGCCGCGCTGGTGCGAGGTCGGGCTGCCGTCTCGATCAGCCCGCGCGACCAGTTGCGCCAGTTCCAGCCGTGCGGCGCAGCGGCGGGATCGGCGGCGGGCAGACGGTCCGGGCCGGGCTCCAGCCCGGCCTCGGTGACCAGCCGCAAGCGCGGCAGCAGCCGCGCCCCGCCATCGGCCAGCGCATCGCGCACCTCGCGCCGCATCCGCCCGGTGTTCAGGAACACCTCGACCCGCGCCAGTCGCCTCGGGCGGCCCGCCTGCGAACCGCGCCAGCAGGCCCGCGCGCGAAGTCGCCCGGGAAAATCGGCGCCCGGGCGGCAGGGCGAACAGCCGGGGCGCGTCGCCCTTCAAGCATCGCGCAGCATCGCTTCGGCCTCGGCGATGTTCTCGGGCCGGCCGACATCGCACCAGCCGCCGTCGATGCACCACGCCGAACAGACGCGCCCGTCCGCGATCATCCGGTCCCAGAGCACGGTTCAGCGAGAAGACCTGCTCCGGCGATCTGCGGCCAGCCCTTCGGTTCGCACGATCTGCGCACCCAGATAGACCACGCCCGTCGCCCGGCCCGCGACCAGCCGCCCTTCCGTCCGAGCATGCGAAATCCGCCCGCGCCGCCATGCCCCCGCGCCGCCCTCGCCGGCACGACCAGCAGGAGCGCGTCCATCCGCGCCGCGTCCCAGGCCGCCTCAAGCTGCGCCAGCGGATTGCGGCCCGGTCCAGACCGCATCGGTGTTCAGCGTGAACACCGGCCCGACGCCCAGCAGCGGCAGCGCCTGCCGCAGCCCGCCGCCGGTTTCCAGAATCGCCTCGCGCTCCCAGGAAAGCGCGACGCCGCGCCCCGCCAGATGGCGTTCCAGCTGCTCGCCCCGGTAATGCAGGTTCACCACGACCGGCGCCGCGCCGGCCTCGTCGGCCAGGGCAAGCGCATGGTCGATCAGCGGCCGCGCCCGCCACCTCGATCAGCGGCTTTGGCCGGTCGGCGGTCAGCGCGCCCATCCGGGTGCCGAACCCGGCGGCAAAGAGCATCAGCGGACGGGGCATCGCTGCGCGCGTATCCTTTCCAGACCGTCCGGGCGTGGGCGCGGGCAGCAGTCCCGGCGCAGACCGCGCGCCACCTCGGCCAGCGCCGGATGCGCCAGGTTGCGCTGCAACTGGCCCCAGACGCGCGGGATCAGGGGCAGGTAGCCGGGCTTGCCCGCATGCACGCCAAGCCGCGCGAAGACACCGAGGATCCGCAGCGCCCGCTGCGCGCCCAGGACGGCATAGGCCCGGCCGAAGGCTGCCTCGCCGGCCCCGTCGCGCGCGACGAAATGCGCGGATCATCGCGGCCTCCACGTCCGGCGGAACGTCGCGCCGCGCATCCTGGCACAGCGAGACAAGGTCATAGCCCGGCTGCCCCATCTGCGCCAGCTGGAAGTCCAGCAAGCCCGACCCGCGCCACCCCGTCCGCGATCCGGCAGCCAGAGCAGGTTTTCGGCGTGATAGTCGCGCAGGATCAGCACCCGTGGCCCGTCGGCATGGCGCGACAAGCGCCTCGGTCAGCGCCGCGACGAAGGCGCGCGGCGTCGGTCCGTTCGCCCGTGACGCCAAAGGCATACCAGTCCAGCGCAACGCCGCCGCCTCCGCCCAGTCCTGCGGCAGACGCATCCGGCAGGCCGGCCAGGGGCGGGCTGCGGCCTGAAGGTGCACCAGCACCTCGACCGCCTCGCGATAGAGCGCATCTTCCAGAGTCGGGTTGCTCGCGGGATCACCCGGGCGAACAGGTCGTCGCCCAGATCCTCCAGCAGCAGGAAGCCGTGCGCCGTCGTCCTCGGCCAGGATCGCGGGCGCGGACAGGCCCAGCCCGCGCAGATGCGTGCCATCGCGGACGAAGGGTGCGATCTCTTCGCCCTGCCCGGGCGGCGCGTCCATCAGCACGGCGCGTGTCCGCGCCCAGGCACAGCCGCTCATAGCGCCGGGCCGAGGCATCTCCGGCAAGCGCCGCTGCGCCGCGCAGCAGCCCAGCCCGCGCGATCCAGGAAAGCCGTCGCCAGCGCCGCCCGGTCGCCGGTCATGCGGCGGCCGCCAGATGCTCGAAGCCGCTCCGCCCAGCCGTGCCGCCCGAGAGCGACACGCGCCGCCCGTCGCCTTCGTGCGCGCGAAGCGCAGCCACAAGCGCATCGGCGGGCAGATGGCTGCCCAGCCGATCGGGCCATTCGACCAGGCAGATCGCCTGGCCGAACGGCCTCGTCCAGCCCCAGTTCCAGCACCTCGTCGGGGTGGCTCAGCCGGTAGAGATCGGCATGCCAGATCTCGTCCTCGCCGTCGCCATAGGTCTGCACCAGCGTGAAGGTCGGCGAGGGCACATCCTCGGCCCGTCCCAGCCGGGCCCGGATCAGGGCCCGCGCAAGATGGGTCTTTCCCGCTCCGATCGGCCCGTCGAGCAGGATGCGTATCGCCCGGACGCACGAGCCGGGCAAGCCGACTTCGCCCAGCCGCGTCGTGTCATCCTCGCTTGGCAGGATCAGGCAAAGGACGATCGGGCGCAACGGACATGGCCCGAGTCTAGCCCCTGTCCCGCGCCACCGCAAGCCGGTTCGGGCGCTCAGCTTCCCGCGATCGCGCGCGCGCTGGAACTGGCGGGCCGCAGAACCAGCGCGGTCCTCGCCGCGCGCCACGCGGAAGGCGATCATCGTGGCGCCGCCCGCCAGCGGCGCGAAGCGGCAGGACAACAGCCGCCCGTCGTTCAGCCGCGCCTCGCCCGTCCCACGCCTCGCGCGCGCCCGAGCCCGCCACGAAATCCTCGGCCTCGGCCCAGAGCGGTCGAGGGGGCCGACCGGCTCGCGCCAATAGGCGGCGAGCGCGCCAATCCCGCTGTCCGATCCGACCGATCCCGGCCGGGTCGTGCAGCCAGAGGAGCGAATAGGCGAGGTTCGACATCACCAGCGTTCCCGCAGGCGAAAACACCGCGACCGCCTCGTCCATCGCGTCGATCACCGACTGGCCCAGTTCCAGGTCGGCCCGGAACCGGCGGGTGCGGGTCATCTCGGTCGAGATATCCTCGAACAGCATGGCCAGCGCCCCGTCGGGATGCGGGCCGCGCGATGACGCGATAGGTCTGCCCGCCCGGCAGGTTCCACGTCTCCATGTAGAGGCCCGCCGCCGCCTGCTTCTCGAGGTCGATGATCTTCTGGCGCCAGCTCGCCGTAGTCCTTCGGTTCGGGGATCATCTGGCGGTCGCGCATCCGGTCGAGGACATGGAACAGCAGCGGCCGCGACGACAGGAAATCGGCCGGCAAGCCCGGTCAGGTCCAGCAGCGCGGGGTTGAACAGCACCAGCTCGCGTTGCCGGTCGAAGACGGCAAGGCCGATCGGCAGATGCGCGAAGGTCTTGGTCAGGGTCTGCGTGAAGTCGCGCAACTGCACCTTCGGCCTGCACCAGCGCGTCGATCGGGAGTCGCATAGATCATCCGCCCGTCATCCGCCGGGTGAACGTAGACGTCGAACCAGTTGGCACGCCCCCGCCCGCACCCGTTGCCGGTCGTCGCCCGTGCAGCTTCATCAGGCGGGGCAAGCGGCCATGAGAAGTCCTGCTCGGGTCCAAGCAGCGTCTTGGCCAGCGCAAGATAGCGCCGAATTGGCCCAGATGATGTCGCCCGGCCCGTTCTCCAGCCAGATCGGCAGCGGGCGCATGCGCCACCGTCCCGCGCAGCAGACGCAATTCTTCCTCCATCGCGCGCAGGGTGAGCGGATCAGCGAGGCTGACCATGCCCTCGGCGTCCGGATCGCTCAGCGTGATCCGCGCCAGACCGCTGCGCCATTCGGCCAGCAGGCACATCGGACGCTCGCCATCGGTCCTGCGAGCCGTTCAGGACAATGCGGCCATCGCTTTCCAGGTTGGCGAGCCTGCGTCCGATCTGCGGGAAAGCGCGGTGCGAGAAAGGCCATCAGCCGCTGCCAGGGCGTCCCCCGGAACGGCGCCGCGGCAAGCAGCGCCCGCGCCGCTCGGCGATGCGTCGATCAGGGTCTCGCCGTCGAAGACGAACAGCGTGGCCGGGGTATCCGGTCCCGCGAAGACAGAGTCCTTCGCAGCGGTCGGGCGGCGCGTGATCAGCGCGAGAAAGATGACGGCGGCCAGGGCTGCCGCCAAGGCCGTCAGCAACAGGGACAGTCCCAGCGCCCAGTCGAAAGCTCATGTCAGCTTATCCCGGTGCGCCTTTAACTCTTTGGCAACTATCCGGTGTATTCCTTAACGGAACATAAATGACGCCGACGGTGGAGCGATGGCCGCCTCACGGCTCGATCTGCCGGTTTCGGCCCAGCGCGTCGGCCTTTGTCGCCTCGATCGCCGCTGCGCGGCCAGACCACCTCGACGATCGCGCCGGACCGCGTCGGATGCTCTTCCGCCGTCAGGAACGGATCGGTCCCGTTGGCAAAGCTCAGCTCGGCCCCCGACCGTTCCAGCAGCGTCTTGGCGATGAACAGGCCCAGCCCCATGCCCTCGTAGTCCGGGCGTTCGGTCGCGTCTGGGCACGTCGCGCCGGCTGCGCACGAAGGGATCGCCGATCCGGCCAAGCACATGCGGCGGGATAGCCCTCGCCATCGTCACTGATCCGCACGGTCAGGGTGGTCGCCGATCCAGGTCGGCGTCGATCCAGACCTCGGATCGCGGCGAAATCCACCGCGTTCTGCACCAGGTTCCGCAGCCCGTGGATCACCTCCGGTCGCCGCTGGACCGCTGGCTGGCGGTCCGCGCCGTCGCCGGCCGGGGCGATGTCGAACTGCACGGTCTTGCCGCGCGCCATGTGCGGCTCGGCCGCCTCGCGCAGCAGCGCGCCAAGGGGCGCCGAGCCGCAGGTGCAGGTCGTCCTTTCCCGCCCGGCCCATCGAGCGCAGGATGTCGCGGCAGCGGTCGGCCTGCGCCCGGATCAGCCGCGCATCCTCCTGCAGGTCCGGCCGGTCTGCCAGCTCCTCGATCAGCTCCGAACTGACCAGCTTGATCGTGGCCAGCGGCGTGCCAAGCTCATGCGCCGCGGCGGCCACCACGCCGCCAAGGTCGGTCAGCTTCTGCTCGCGCGCCAGCGCCATCTGCGTGGCCAGCAGCGCGTCCGACATCGTGCGGATCTCGGTCGCCACCCGGCGCGAGTAAAGCGCCAGGAACAGGATGCCGATCACGATCGACAGCCAGAAGCCGAACTCGAACATCGCCGGCACGGCAAGCTCCGTTCCGTCGGCAAAGCGCAGCGGAATGTTGTAGACGCCGATCGACCGTGACCAGCACGATCGCGATCACCCCCAGCAGCACCGTCGTGCGCAGTTCCAGCGCACTGGCCGAGATCGTGACCGGGGCCAGGATCAGCAGCGCGAACGGGTTGTTCAGCCCGCCCGTCAGGAACAGAAGGAACGCCAGCTGCGACACGTCGAACAGCAGCGTCAGCATCGCCTCGGCTTCCGACAGCCGCTTGTTCTCGGGGAAAGATGAAGGTCGAGACCAGATTGGCGATGATCGCCGCCCCGACCGCCAGATAGCACAGGCCCAGCGGCAGCTGCATGCCGAACTGGCGGTCCGCCACGGTGATCGCGGCCAGCTGCCCGCCGATCGCCAGCCAGCGCAGCAGGATCAGCGTGCGCAGGCGCACCCAGTCGCTGCGCGTGTCGCGGTTGAAAAGACCCAGACTGGGAGAGACCATGCGCCACACTCGCTGACCTGACGGTCCGACCTTGTTAAGCTGCGCTCAATGCCCGATCAATGCGCCCGGATGTCCGATCGACAGGGGGAAGCTGATGACACGCCTTATTGCCCGCGCTGCGATCCTTGCGGTTTGCGCCTTTCTGGCCGTGTCGGCCTGGGCGATCTATTCCAGCCGCAACAGCGATCCCTTTGCGAAATGTCGTGCGACGACAGATTGCAGGCGGGCCCGGTGCAATCGGCGGCCCTTTTACCCTGGTCGACCAGACGGGCGAGACGGTGACCGATGCGGATGTGATTACCAGACCGACGCTCGTCTATTTCGGCTACACCTTCTGCCCGGATGTCTGCCCCTTCGACATGGCACGCAATGCCGAGGCCATCGACATCCTGGAAGAAGGCGGAGTCGAGGTGACGCCGGTATTCATCTCGGTCGATCCAAAGCGCGATACACCGGAAAATCTTGCGACCTATGCCGAGAACATCCACCCGCGCCTGATTGCCCTGACCGGAACCGAAGAACAGGTCAAGGCGGCGGCGGATGCCTACAAGGTCTATTTCAGCATCAACCCGGGAGACGCCGACAATTACCTGGTCGATCATTCGACCTTTACCTACCTGATGATGCCGAAGATCGGTTTCGTCGATTTCTTCAAGCGGGAGGCCACGGCCGATGAGATGGCCGAGGACGGTCGCCTGTTTCGCCGAGGCGGCCTGACCGGTTTGACCATGCCCTGTCCGTGGCCTACATGCTTGTGCAATGAAGGGACATGTCATGTCAGAATTGCCTGCCGCCGAAATCGGAGCCGACCGGACCCTGCTTCTTGTGGACGATGACGAACCGTTCGTGAAGCGCCTTGCAAAGGCGATGGAAAAGCGCGGCTTTCTTCCCGAGACCGCTGAAAGCGTTGCCGCGGGCCGGGCCATCGCGCTGTCGCGCCCCCCTGCCTATGCCGTCGTGGATCTGCGGCTTGAGGATGGAAATGGGCTCGACGTGGTGGAAGTCCTGCGCGAGCGCCGCCCCGATTGCCGGATTGTCGTGCTGACCGGATACGGCGCGATCGCCACCGCCGTTGCTGCGGTGAAGATCGGGGCCACGGATTATCTCTCGAAACCTGCCGATGCCAATGATGTGACCAACGCCCTGCTGTCGCGCGGCGAGTCCCTTCCGCCGCCGCCGGACAATCCGATGTCCGCCGACCGCGTGCGGTGGGAACATATTCAGCGCGTCTACGAATTGTGCGACCGAAATGTTTCCGAGACCGCGCGCCGACTGAATATGCATCGCCGGACGTTGCAGCGCATTCTGGCCAAACGAAGCCCGAAGTAATCAGGCGGTTTTTACGCCTGAATTGTATTCAAAACTTGAAATCCGATCTTAATCCGGAATATTCAGTCCTCCATCCTAGGAGGAAAACCGGATGGACGTGAATTTGAATTCCCTTTCGCTGAAAGAGCTGAAGGATCTGCAATCCCAGGTTGCCAAGGCCATCGCGACTTTTGAAGACCGCAAGAAAAAGGAAGTGCTTTCCGAACTGGAAGAAAAGGCCCGTGCAATTGGGTTTTTCCCTGGCCGAACTGACCGGGGCGACAGCTGACGCGCAAGCGCGCGCCGGCCACGGCGAAGTATGCCAATCCCGCCAACAAGTCGGAAACCTGGTCGGGCCGCGGGCGCAAGCCGCGCTGGTTCGAGGCGGCGCTGAATTCCGGCAAGTCGCCCGAAGACCTGGCCGTCTGACAGGCTACTGCTGCTTCAGAAGCCAGTTCAGGAAGATCTTTGCCGCCGGGCGCATCGGCCCCGGCGGCGTCACGACGAAATAGGCGGGCAGGCTTTCCCGGTCATCCAGCAGGATCACCAGCCGCCCCGCCGCAACGTCGTCCTGCACCAGCGCAAGGTCCTCCACCGTCAGGCCAAGGCCCTGGCGCGCGGCGGCACTCGCCAGATCCTCGCCGGGAAAATCCGAGACATCGAGTTTGGCGGGGTCAAGGCCGCGGCTCGCCAGCCAGCGCGCCTGTTCGGGCCAGTCGCTCGCCAGAACCCAGGGCAGCGCGGCAAGCTCGGCAGGGCCGTCGCCCACAAGTGACGGGGCACCCACGACCACCAGCCGCCCTGCCGCCAGCCGCTCGACCGCGACGCCGGGCCATGTGCCCTGACCGTAGCGGATGCCAAGGTCCATCGCCTCGCGCGGCAGGTCGATCACCCGAGGGTCGGGATGCAGCGACAGAGGGATGTCCGGGTGCCGTGCCCAGAAGTCGCGCAGGCGTGGCATCAGCCAATGCGCGGCGAAGGCCGCAGTCAGCGTGATCCGCACCGGGCCGTCCTCACGCCGCGCCCGCGCCGCCTGAACCGCGCCCTGGATCGTCCCGAACCCGTCAGCGAGCGCCGCCGCCAGACGCTCGCCCTCTGCCGTCAGAACCACCGCGCGCCCGTCGCGGCGCAAAAGCGCCACGCCCAGCTCTGCCTCCAGCGCGCGCACCTGCTGCGCGACAGCCGCGTGGGTGACGTTCAGCGCGCGCGCCGCCGCGCTGAACCCGCCGAGCCGCGCCACGGCTTCCAGCGCCCGCAGCGCCGTCAGCGGCGGCATGGTTCGCCAATCGACGGTCATCCTGTTAGATCAGCTTTCATCCGGGGACTATCGCCCAACCCGACCCTGCCCGCAACCTTGAGCGATCAGCACGCTTGGACCCGTTGGGAACTGTTTCCTCCAGCAAAGCGCAGCTGTCAGCCCGATGACAGGCTTATCCCGGGTCCGAAACCCGTCCTCGGCCAAGCGATCACGGCGAGCCCACCAAGACTGGATATGATAGCTGAGCTATCAGATGGTGAGTATTCCTGACTCACGCCTCCTGAACTCCCGGGTTTAATCTTCAGGTCATCAAGAAACCAGAAAGGAGCCACATCATGTTCCGTATCCTCGCCGACGCCCTGATCCTCGCCACCACGCTTCGCCCGCTGACCCGTCAGCCCGACCAGCGCTACCCCTCTCGCCGCCCCGACCGCCCGTCGTGGGAAGCGCCGGATCACTGGCTGCGCTGATCAGCAGCCCGCCAGCAAGGTGCCATGCCGCGCCACGAAGGCCGCCCGAACCTCCACGGGCGGCCGAAGCGTTATCTCCAGACCCCGGATCACGCCCGCTCGGCCGGCCGCCCGAACAGCCGGTTCGCCTCGTCCTCGCGGAACCCCGCGATCTGCACCGCCTCCATCCAGGCCGAGATCCGGTCGGCCCGCTTGATCGCCGTCTTCACCGCCACGGGCAGAATCGCGGGCAGGCCGAAGCGCAGGTGCACCGCCGCCGCCAGCCGCGCGTCCATCTCGCCATAGCCCGCACCCACCGCCGCCTTCACCGGGCTGATCATGTCGCCGATCACGTATTCCGGCGCGTCGTGCAGCAGCGCCGCCAGCCGCCAGCGCGGCCCCTCGGCCGGGTTCAGCCGCCCGAACAGCTCCTCCACCAGCAGCGAATGCTCGGCCACCGAATAGGGCCAGTCGCCCCGCGTCTGCCCGTTCCAGCGCGCGACGAAGGCCAGCCCATGAGCGATGTCCTCGATCTCGATATCCACCGGCGTCGGGTCCAGCAGGTCGAGCCTGCGCCCCGACAGCATCCGTTGCCACGCGCGCGCCGCCGCCTTCGCCATCCTGCCTCTCCCGGTTCCGCGCCGAAGAATGCCGCCCGCGCGCCCCGCGTCAACCCGCCTGCCGTTGCCGCGCCCCGCCCACGCTGCTATGTGACCGCCAAACATGATCGCACGGGAGACCGCGATGAAGGACTACATCGTCAAGGACATCAGCCCTCGCCGCCTTCGGCCGCAAGGAACTGACCATCGCCGAAACCGAGATGCCGGGCCTGATGGCGCTGCGCGAGGAATTCGGCGCGGCGCAGCCGCTGAAAGGCGCGCGCATCGCCGGATCGCTGCACATGACGATCCAGACCGGCGTGCTGATCGAGACGCTGACGGCGCTCGGCGCCGATGTGCGCTGGGCCTCCTGCAACATCTTCTCGACCCAGGACCACGCCGCCGCCGCCATCGCCGAGGCCGGCGTGCCCGTCTTCGCCATCAAGGGCGAGACGCTGGAGGATTACTGGGACTATACCGACATGATCTTCCAGTTCCCGGAAGGGACCTGCAACATGATCCTCGACGATGGCGGCGATGCCACGCTCTACATCCTGATGGGCGCGCGGGTCGAGGCGGGCGAGACCGACCTGATCGCGGTCCCGACCAGCGATGAAGAGGTCTGCCTGTTCAACCAGATCCGGAAGCGCCTCGCCGCCTCGCCCGGCTGGTTCACCAAGCAGCGCGACGCGATCAAGGGCGTGTCCGAGGAAACCACCACCGGCGTCCACCGCCTGTACGATCTGCACAAGAAGGGCCTGCTGCCCTTCCCGGCGATCAACGTGAACGACAGCGTCACCAAGTCGAAGTTCGACAACAAGTACGGCTGCAAGGAATCGCTGGTCGACGGCATCCGCCGCGCCACCGACACGATGATGGCCGGCAAGGTCGCCGTCGTCTGCGGCTATGGCGACGTGGGCAAGGGTTCGGCCGCCTCGCTGCGCGGCGCCGGCGCCCGCGTGAAGGTGACCGAGGTCGATCCGATCTGCGCGCTGCAGGCCGCGATGGACGGCTATCGAGGTGACGCTGCTGGAGGATGAGGTCGCCTCCGCCGACATCTTCATCACCACCACCGGCAACAAGGACGTGATCCGGCATCGAGCACATGCGCGAGATGAAGGACATGGCCATCGTCGGCAACATCGGCCACTTCGACAACGAGATCCAGGTCGCGGCGCTGCGCAACCACAAGTGGACGAACATCAAGGAACAGGTGGACATGATCGAGATGCCCTCGGGCAACCGCATCATCCTGCTGTCCGAAGGCCGCCTGCTGAACCTCGGCAACGCGACCGGGCCATCCGTCCTTCGTGATGTCGGCCAGCTTCACCAACCAGGTGCTGGCGCAGATCGAGCTCTGGACCAAGGGCAAGGACTATGCGCCCGGGCGTCTACATCCTGCCCAAGCACCTGGACGAGAAGGTGGCGCGCCTGCACCTGAAGAAGATCGGCGTGAAGCTGACCCAGCTTCGGCCCGATCAGGCCGACTATATCGGCGTGGCGCCCGAAGGTCCGTTCAAGTCGGAACACTACCGCTACTGACTGTCATCGTCCCGCGCCCTTGGGCGCGGGGCACCGTCGCAAAGGACAGCCCATGACACGCCCCCTCGGCCAGACCGGGATTGCGATCGACCCGCTGGTGCTCGGCGCCAACGTTTTCGGCTGGACGGCGGACGAGGCCACGTCCTTTGCCGTGCTCGATGCCTTCCTGGCCGAAGGCTTCACGATGATCGACACGGCGGATGTCTATTCCCGCTGGGTCCCCGGAAATGACAGCGAGTTCTGAAAAGATCATCGGGCGCTGGATGAAGGCGCGCGGGGTGCGCGACAAGGTCGTGCTCGCCACCAAGGTCGGCTCCGACCTTGGGCAGGGTCGCAGCGGACTGAGCGCCCGCTGGATCGAACAGGCGGTCGAGGACTCGCTGCGCCGTCTCCAGACCGATGTGATCGACCTTTATCAGACACACTGGCCCGATGCGGGCACGCCCGAGGAGGAAACCCTGGGCGCCTATGACCAACTCCTGAAGGCCGGACAAGGTGCGCGCCATCGGCACGTCGAACTACGACGCGGACCAGCTTTCGCACGCGCTTGGCGCTGTCGCGCGACAAGGGGCTGCCGCGCTATCAGACGATCCAGAACGAATACAACCTCTACAGTCGCGACGCCTTCGAGGGCGCGGTGCAGGACATCGTGATCCGCGAGGGGATGGGGGCGATCACCTATTACGGGCTCGCCTCGGGCTTCCTGACCGGCAAGTATCGGAGCGCGGCCGATCTGGGCAAAAGCCAGCGCGGCGAGGGGATCGGGAAGTATCTCGATGCGCGAGGCTTTCGGATCCTCGCGGCGATGGATCAGGTTGCGGCGGACACCGGTGCGGCACTGGCGGAAATCGCGCTCGCCTGGATCATCGCGCAACCCGGCATCACCGCGCCCATCGCCTCGGCCACGTCCGTGGCCCAGGTCGAGAGCCTGGCGCGCGGCGCGCGCCTGACGCTGTCGTCCGTGCAGATTCAGGCACTGACCCGCGCCGGGGCGTGACCCGCGCGGACCGCACCAATTTCCGCTTTGTGCCTCAGCCCGTTTCGCCTAGCCTTCCCGCACCGCGCCGCAGGGCGCGGAATTTTTGGGGGTGCCGCCGCAACGGCGGCTGATATTGGAGACGGGAATGAGCAAGCGCGACGATCTGATTGCGAAATACGCCGACGACCTGCGCAAGAAATGCAAGATCGAGCCCGACATGGCCCTGCTCACCAAGGTTACCATCGGCTGCGGTCCCGCCATCTACAGCGCGGATTCCGAGACGGTGGCCGCGTCGCAGGCGACCGAGCTCGAGCTCATCAAGAAGAATTTCCTGATCAAGAAGCTGGGCCTCGCTGACAGCGCAAAGCTGACCGAGGCGATCAATGCGGTCGTGGACACCTACGGCAAGTCCGAGCGCAACAAGTACCGCGCGGTCATCTACTACATGCTGGTGAAGCATTTCGGCAAGGAATCCGCCTACGCCTGACCGGACTTCGGCCTGTCCAGACCGGGCCGGCACGGGACCACCGGTTGTCACTGACGCCACTGCGAGGCGCTCGCGATTGACGGTATCCCTCCGTGCCGCCCCGCCTATTGCAGCGGCCCCGCCGCGCCGAGATGGGCCGAGGTGATGCGCTCCAGCGCCCAGCAGGTCAGCGCGCCGACCGTTCCGGTCGGGGTCTGCGCTGCGCTCTGCGGAAAGGCCGAGGCCCCGAAGACGAAGAGCTTGCTCGCGTCCCAGCTTTGCAGATGGCGGTTCACCACGCTGGTCGCCGATCACCGCAAATGTGCGTTGTCTTGGCCGCCGCGAAGTCTTTTGGAGCCTGATGAGTAGAAGCGGGACAGGCGTGCGGCCACACTGCCGGGCTAGCTTCGCGAGAGTTTGGTTCAACTGCCGCGCATTCCCCGTTTGCGCGATCTCGCCCGCGCGGACATAGTCGGGGTATCGGGGCAGGATGCCCAGGACCTATCCAGAACACGTGTGGTGCGAAGGGAGCACGTGGGGTGAATGGAGGGTCCTGTCGGGGTCGGGGCCCTCCATTTCTCATGTCTGCAGTGCATCGCCAGCTTTGCAGCGATCAGGGATCGACGCCGCCCATCCGGCAGACGATCGCGCCATTCCTCCGGCGTCACCGGCTGGACCGACAGCCGGGAGTTGTTGACCAGCACCATCTTCTCCAGCCCCGGCTCCACCTTGCACTCCTCAAGCGTCACGGGCCGCTCCAGCGGCCGCACCGCCCGGATCATCACGCAGTCCCAGCGCGGATCGTCGGTCGTGCTGTCGGGCGCGCTTTCGCGGCAGACCTCGACGATCCCGACGATCTCTTTCCCGATGTTCGAGTGATAGAAGAACCCGAGATCGCCCACCTTCATCGCCCGCATGTTGTTGCGCGCCTGATAGTTGCGGACCCCGTGCCACTCCTCGCCCGCCGTCGCCCTTCGCGACCTGATGGTCCCAGCCCCAGGTGTCGGGCTCGGACTTGAACAGCCAGTAGGCCATCAGCCGATCACCTTCTTCCATTCCTGGATGCGTCACCTCGTCGAACAGCCCCGCCTTCGCGTAGGGGTCGGCCGCGGCCCAGGCCCGCGCCTCGGCCAGCGAGGCGACGTCGAGCACGATCAGCGAGCCGCACATCTCGCCCGCCTCGTTCAGGAACGGCCCGGCCATCTCGACCACGCCGGTGGCTGCGCAGATAGCTCCAGATGGGCGGGCCGGTTCTCCATCCGGATCTGCAGCGCGCCGGGTTTGTCCCGGCAGATCAGGGCCACGCGCATGTCATTCCTCTTTCAGCGGTCGGCTCATCAGGGCCGCGACGGCATCCTGCACGCGCGATCCGGCCCTCGACCAGCGCCGCGACCATCGCCGCCACCGGCATGTCCACCCCCCGCTCGGCCGCCAGCCGCACCGCGGCCTGCGCCGTCGCGACGCCTTCGACCGTGACCGGCGGATCGAACGCCTCGCCCCGCGCCAAGCGCCTGGCCGAAGCGGAAGTTCCGCGATTGCTCCGAGGTGCAGGTCAGCACCAGATCGCCCAAGCCCGGACAGGCCCGCCAGCGTCTCGGCCCGCGCCCCAAGCGCCAGCGGCCAGCCGCACCATCTCGGCATAGCCCCGCGTCATCAGCGCCGCCCGGGCCGATTCGCCCAGCCCCGCGCCGATCACGACGCCCGCCGCGATGGCGATCACGTTCTTCAGCGCCCCGCCCAGTTCCGCCCCGGTCACGTCGTGCGTCCGATAAAGCCGCAGCATCGGCGTCGACAGCGCGCGTCTGCAGCCGTCTCGCCCACGCGCTCGTCGGCGCAGGCCAGCGTCAGCGCCGTCGGCAGCCCCTGCGCGATGTCGGCCGCAAAGCTCGGGCCCGGTCAGGATCGCCAGCCGCGGCCTCAGGGCAGGCCGCGCGCGATCAGCGCCGCTCGGGCCAAGCCCGGTCGCAAGGTCGATCCCCTTGCAGCAGGCGACCAGCGGCCTGCCCGTCGAACCGCGCCGCGATGCGCCGCCAGAAACCCGCCAAGCGCCTGCATCGGCACGGCGACAAGCAGCATCTCGGCCCCGTCGCAGATCGCGCGAGTTCGTCGGTAATCGCGACGGACTCCGGCAGCGTCGACCCCCGGCAGCCGCGACGTCGCGGCGCGCGTCCTGCACGTCGCGCGCCCAAAGGCGCACCTCACGACCGTCCCGCGCCAGCGCCACGCGCAAGCGCCGTGCCGAACGCCCCGCCGCCCGACGACGCCGATCATGCCTTGGCCCCCTTCTTGCCCGACCCGATCAGCGCGGGCGCCGTCTCGTCCAGCGGCCAGCGCGGACCGGGCGACGAAGTCCGGATCGGCCGCCACCCCGGCCCGCAACCGCTCGATCCCCGCCCAGGCGATCATCGCGGCATTGTCGGTGCAGAGCGCGCAGCGGCGGGGCGAGGAACGGCACGCTCTGGCCATCGCCGAAACCGTCTCTAGCATGGCCGCGGATGGCCTTGTTCGCCGCCACACCGCCGGCCACGGCAAGCACGGGCACGTCGGGCGCATCGCCAGATACAGCGCCATCGCCCGCCGCGTCTTCTCCGCCAGCACGTCGGCCACGGCCGCCTGGAACCCGGCGCAAAGGTCGCGCCGGTCCTGCACGCGTGATCCCGCCCTTCTCCGCGACCAGCGCATCGCGCGCCCGCAGCAGCGCCGTCTTGAGGCCCGAGAAGGACAGATCGCACCCCGGCCGGTCCAGCAGCGGGCGCGGAAAGGCAAAGCGCGCGGGATCGCCCAGCGCCGCCTCGGCCTCGACCGCCGGTCCGCCCGGCTGCGGCAGGCCCAGAAGCTTGGCCGTCTTGTCGAAGGCCTCGCCCGGCGCGTCGTCGATCGTGCCGCCCAGGCGGCGTGAAGCGGTCCGGCCCTCGACACGATCAGGAACTGGCAATGCCCGCCCGACACCAGCAGCATCAGATAGGGAAACCCGATCCCATCGGTCAGGCGCGGCGTCAGCGCATGGCCCGCCAGATGGTTCACGCCGATCAGCGGCAGGCCCGTCGCCGCCGCCAGCCCCCGCGCCAGCATCACGCCCGACAGCACGCCGCCGATCAGCCCCGGCCCCGCCGTGACCGCAATGCGCGTCCATCTCGGCCAGCGGCACCCCGGCCTGCCGCCAGCGCCTGCTCCACGGCACAGATCCAGCCGCTCGGCATGGGCGCGCGCCGCGATCTCGGGCACGACGCCGCCGAAGGCCGCGTGCAGCGCCGTCTGGCCCAGCACGACCGAGGACAGGATCTCCGGCGCGCCCTCCGGCGCGTGGCGCACGACGGCCGCGGCGGTATCGTCGCAGCTGCTTTCGAGTCCGAGGACGGTCAACGGGGTCTGCATGGACGGGTGCCGATTGCCAGAACGATCCGCCGCAGGTAACACCGCAACCATGCCCAGACAATCCCGGCCGTCCCGCCCCGTGATGCTGCTGACCCGCCCGGCGGCACAGAATGCACGGTTCGCGGCCCAGGTCACCGCCCGGTTCGGCCCAGGGGTGCGATTCGTCGACTCGCCCCTGCTCGCCCCCCGATTCCTCGATCCAACCCTGCCCGCCGGACCGTTCGATGCCGTGGTCTTCACTTCCGAAACCGGCGTCGCGGGTTATCGGCGGCTGACCGCCGAACAGGCGCTGCCCGCCTGGTGCGTCGGCCCGCGCACCGCCGAGGCTGCGCGCGCGGCCGGCTTCGCGCGTCATCGAGGGTGGGGGCGAGGCAGCCGTCATGGCTGAGCGCATCATCGCCGCGCGCCCCCGTCTGCCCCTGCTGATCGCGCGCGGTCAGGATCAGGCCGTCGACCTTGTGGCGCTGCTCAAGGCGGGCGGCGTCCGGGCAGAGGACGTGGTGGTCTATGCCCAGGACCTGCAATCCCTGACCCCGGCGGCGCAAGCGCTTCTCGCCGGGGCCGGTCCGGTCATCGCACCGCTCTTCTCGGCGCGGACCGCGGCCCATCTCGCCGCGCAGCCCGAGGTCCGATCCCGGCGATGCCCCCTCATCGTCGCGGCCCTGAGCCCGGCGGTGTGCCGAGGCCGCTGCACCGGCCAGGCCCGAGCAGCGTGGTCGTCGCACCCCGGCCCGAGGCCGAGGCGCTGATTGACGCAGTGCAGGAATGGTATGGAACGGAGCGGCAGCCTTGAAGCGTTCCTCCCTCGCGGCGTAAGGTTTGGTTGACGCCGGACAGACGGCCGCTGCGCTGCAAGGAGGTGGGTCATGCCGGACGAGGACAAGAAATCGGACGCGGTCGTGGTGGATGCACCCGCCGAAGACACGGTGCCCGACGCCGAGGTGATCGAAGAACCCGTCGTCGCTCCTCGTCCCGACCCGGTCGCGCCCGCCGCCCCCGCGCCGCTCGTCTGTCTTTCCCGCCTTGCTGGGCGGCGTCCTTGCCGCGGCTGCCGGCTTCGGCGCGGCACAACTGGTGCCCGCAGGGCTGGCCGCTGGGGAACACCGACGCCCTGCGGCAGGAGATCGCCGACCAGGCCGCAGAGATCGCCACGCTGCAAACCCGGCTGGAAGAGCTTGCCGCCCGGCCTGCCGCCGACGTGTCGTCGCAGATCGCCACGCTGCGCGGCGAGGTCGAACAACGGCTGAACAGCCTGCCAAGCCCCGCCGATCCGGGGCCGGACCTTGCCGCCCTGCGCCAGACCGTCGACGACGCGCTCGCTGCCCTCGATGCGCGGCTGCAACAGGTCGAGAAGGCACCGGCGGGTACGGCAGGCGGGGCATCGGCAACGGCGGTCGCCGCCTACGAGCGCGACCTTCAGGCGCTGCGCGCGCAGGTCGAGCAACTTGCGGGGGCAGGCGGGCAGGCGAGCAGCGCCATCGAACAGGCCGTGTCCGAGGCGAAGGCAGACCTTGCCGCCGCCGCCGCCGAGGCCGAGCGCTTGCAATCCGAGGCCGCCGCCGCCGCCCGTGTCGCGCGGCGCGACGCGGCGCTTGGCCGGCTCGAGGCAGCCATCGAATCGGGCGGGCCCTTCGCGTCGGCCCTCTCCGACCTGACCGAAGCCGGCGTAGCCGTCCCGCCAGTCCTGACCGAGGCCGCGCCGACCGGGATCGAGACGCTGCCCGAGCTGCAACGCAGCTTTCCCGCCGCCGCGCGCGCCGGCCTCGATGCGGCCCTGCGTGCGGACGTGGGCGAGGGCTGGGACGAACGTCTGACCACCTTCCTGCGCACCCAGACCGGTGCGCGCTCGCTTGAACCGCGCGAGGGCGACGATCCCGACGCGATCCTGTCGCGTGCCGAGGCGGCGCTTCAGACTGGGTGATCTGCCCGCCGCGCTGGCCGAAGTGGCGACCCTGCCGGAACCGGCGCGCGCCGCCATGGCCGACTGGATCGCGGCGGCCGACCGCCGCCAGCAGGCCGAGGCCGCCGTGCAGACGGTGGCCACCGCCGCCGATACGCAGTGAGGCCGCGCCGATGATCTGGTCGCTTCTGAAAATCCTGATCTTCTTCGGCCTCGTCGCGCTCATCACGCTGGTCGCCAGCGCGCTGGTCGAGACGGGCGGCGGGATGCAGGTGGCCGTGGCGGGCTATGAGTTCACCCTCGGCCCGCTACAGGCGGTCATCGTCGCGGCCGTGCTGCTTGGCCTTCTGTGGTTGCTGGCCAAGGCGGTCGGCCTGATCGTCGCCGTGCTGCGCTTCATCAATGGCGATGAAACCGCCATCTCGCGCTACTTCGACCGAAACCGCGAGCGCAAGGGATACGAGGCCTTCGCCGACGGCATGATCGCGCTGGCCTCGGGCGAGCCGAAGACGGCCCTGGCCCGCGCCGGGCGGGCAGAACGCTACCTCAAGAAACCCGAACTCACCACGATCCTGACCGCCCAGGCGGCGACGGCGGCGGGCGACACGCGCCGGGCGACGGCGGCCTACAAGGCGCTGCTCGCCAATCCGAAGTCCCGCTTCATCGGCATCCGTGGCCTGATCGACCAGAAGCTGGCCGAGGGCGACCGCGAAACCGCGCTGAAACTGGCGCAGAAAGCCTTCGAACTGCGGCCGCGCCACCGCGAGACGCAGGACCTGCTGCTGGAGTTGCAGGCCGAAAGCTCCGACTGGGCCGGGGCGCGGGCGACGCTGGGCGCCAAGCTGCGCTCGGGCACCATCCCGCGCGACCTTCATCGACGGCGCGACGCGGTTCTTGCCTTGCAAGAGGCGCGGGCGATCATCGACGATGGGTCCAACATCGAGGCCCGCGAGGCGGCGATCGAGGCGCACCGCCTGTCGCCCGATCTCATTCCGGCTGCGGTCATGGCGGCACGCAGCTACATCGCGAAGGGCGACAGCAAGAACGCCACGCGGGTGCTGAAAAAGGCCTGGGAAGGCACGCCCCACCCCGATCTCGCCGCCGCCTTCGCCGAGATCGTGCCGGACGAGACGCCCGCCGAACGGCTCAAACGGTTCCGGACGCTGACCGCGATCAAGCCCGACCATGACGAAACACGGATGCTGCTGGCCGAACTGAACCTGGCCGCCGAGGATTTTCCCGCCGCACGCCGCGCGCTCGGCGACCTCGCCACACGGCACCCGACGCGGCGCAGCCTGGCCATCATGGCCGCCGTCGAACGCGGCGAAGGGGCGGACGAGGCGGTGGTGCGCGGCTGGCTCGCCAAGACCCTGACCGCCCCGCGCGGCCCTCAATGGGTCTGCGACAAGTGCCAGAGCATCCACGCCGACTGGTCCCCCGTCTGCAGCAACTGCGGTGGCTTCGACACCCTCTCGTGGCGCGAGCCGGTCGAGACGACGGGGCCGAGCGCGACCCAGTCCGAATTGCTGCCGCTGCTCGTCGGGATGTCGCCCGAGCCTGAACCCGAGGACAACGAAGCGCGCAGTCGCGGCGAGACCTGAGGCTTCGACGTTTTCAGGCCTCTGCGATGATGCGAGTGCCCAACACCGACGTCGCCTTGGTCGGACGGGGCGCATCCGCAACGACCGTCGAGGTCCGGGGCTATTCGTCGGGGAGGTTCTCCTTGAACACCACCTGGATCCGCGGCGAGATGAACTTGTAGGGGCGACCCGTGATCGTCGCGGAAAGCAGGTTCAGTGCTTCGCGGGCCTCGACGCGCGGGTTCTGGTCGATCACCGCGTCCAGCGTGCCGTCCAGAAGCAGAAGCTTGTTGGCCTCTGTCGCCTCGTGCCCCACCAGCACGACCTTGTGCCCCAGGCTTCGTTCCTTCAGCGCCTCGGCGATACCCCACATCCCGGCGCCCACATTGTAGATGCCCGCGATGTCGGGATGCGTCGCCAGCAGCGCCCGCGTCTCGTCCAAAGCGCGCAGGCGGTCGTCGAAGGTCTCGCGCGTGTCGACAAACCGAAGGTCGGGAAACTCGTCTCGCAGGACATGGCGAAAGCCCATCTCGCGCTCTTCATGCCCGCGATACGAGAACGACCCGGCGAAGAGCGCCACTTTCGCTCCCGCCCGGTTGCCCAGTAGACGGCCCAGCAGATAGCCCGCAAGGCGGCCCGCCTGCCGGTTGTCGACGCCCACATAGGCGATGCGCGGCACGTTCTGGATATCCGAGACGATGGTCACCACCGGCGTGCCCAAGGCAGCCAGCGTGCGGATCGCCTCACGCACCAGCGGATGGTCCTGCGCGATCACCCCGAATCCGTCGGCCTCGCCCTGCAATTCCACCAGCCGCGACGCGATGGACTGCGGATTGAACCCCTCGAGGCTCTCGACCCGCGCGGTCAGGTCGGTCCGCGCCTCGGCCTGCTGCTCGATCTGCTCTTTCAGCCCACGGATGAAGCTGTTCGTGCCTGCCGGGAAGAGGAAGACCAGGCGCGCCCGGGCGACGGCGGCGGCGGGGGCAGCCGGTTCGGCCTCGCCGACATAGCCCAGCCGCTGCGCCACCTCGAGCACGATCTCGCGCGTCCGCTCGCGCACGCCGTCCCTTGCGTTCAGGACACGGTCCACCGTGGCCGTCGAAACGCCCGCCTCCTTCGCAACGTCCCTGAGCGTAATGCGCGCGTTCATGGATCTGGAAAAACTTCTTCGGTCAAAGGCATCGCTTCTGTCCCCGGTGCGAATTCTGGCACGTCATGCCATCGTTTCGCAATGGTGTAAATGATGTAAAATGATGTCTCTCGGACCTGGACATCAGTGATAGCGCAACGCGTAGCTCAATGAAGCATGAAGTCCTTACATCGACAGCAAAGTTTATGCCCGAAGGTGATGCATACCGGGCGTTTCCATCAAAAATGCTTCATGATGATGATCAAAAATGAGATTGACTTGATGCAATACATCACCCTACATCATCAACCGAGATCACCACCGCGTAGTGGCGATCCGAGGGAGGAGAAATTCGACATGGACACCCGCATGACGCGGCGCGGCCTGCTTTCGACCGGCGGCAAGCTTGCGCTTTACGGAGCGGCCATCGGCATCGCCCCGCGCTACATCCGCCCCGCCTGGGCGCAGGATCTGGCCCCCGGCATGATCGGCGGGCCGACCGGTTTCCCCGGGGCCGAACGCTACCAGTACGGCCCTGACACGCCCGAGGGGCGGGCGGTCGAGGCGGCAAAGACGCTCAAGGCCGCCGGCAAGGCACCCGACCGGATCGTGATCGGCCTCTCGGACGGCTCCATCGGGCAGCTCACGCAGCCTTTCCCGGCGGGGGCACCCTCGATCAAGGATCTGTGGGAACGCGAGACGGGGATCACGCTTGAAATCGTGGGTCTGCCCAACGGGCAGGAATTCACCAAGACGATGCAGGACATCTCGACCAACGCGGGTGGCTACGACATCTACTCGACCGACTGGAACCGCCTCGGCGACCTGGCGGAATCGGGTGGCATCGCCAAGCTCGACGACTTCGTCGCGCAGTACCGGCCGGAATGGGACGATCCCGTGCGCGGCTATGTGAACGGCGCGCAGGGCGTGTCCCTGATGAACAAGTATCGCGGCGCGACCTATGGCGTCTCGCTGGATGGTGACTTCCAGACCTGGGTCTACCGGACCGATCTGTTCAACGACCCGGCCGAGCAATCTGCGTTCAAAAGCAAGTATGGCTACGACCTTGCGCCGCCGCGGACCTGGGCGCAGTTCAACGATGTCGCCGCCTTCTTCCAGCGCCCCGACAAGGGCCTGTTCGGCTCTACCGACCTGCGCAACCAGGGATGGGGCTATACCAACTGGTACCAGCTTTACACGTCGCTCGCCTCGCCGAACCAGTTCCTGTTCCAGGACGACGCGACACCGCTGATCGACTCCGAGCAAGGCGTCGCCGCGACACAGGCCTATATCGCCTCGCTCGCGCACCATTCGCCGGATGCGATCAGCTGGGGCTGGCCCGAGCAGTATGGCAACTTCGCCGCGGGCGGTGCGGCGATGACCTGCGCCTTCTCGAACCTGCCCAAGTTCCTCGACAACCCGGGCAACACGGGGTCCACCGTGACGGGCAAGGTCGGCTCCATGCTGCCGCCCGGAAACGAGATCGACGGCAAGATCGTGAGCCGCTCGGTGCTGTGGTTCTCGCTGACCGGGATGGTCAGCGCGCAGTCGAAGAACCCCGAGCTTGCCTACCTCTTCCTGCAATGGCTCGGGCTCGAGCCGCATCTACTCGTGGATGACCGCCAACCCGGGCGGCTATTTCGATCCGTTCAGCCTGAACGACTTCGCCGATCCGCTGGTGCGCGAGACCTACCACGGCTACCACATGGACATCGTGCGCGAGACGGTGGCAAGGTCGGTGCCCACCATCAACTATGCTGGTGCCACGGCCTTCAACAACGCGCTGGACGAGAACCTGATGGCGGCGCTGACCAAGGCGAAGACGCCCGAGCAGGCGATGGCCGACACCGCCGCCGAGTGGCAGAAGATCACCCGGCGCACCGGCCAGGACAAGATCGCCGAGGCGGTGCGCGAGAACATGAAGGCCTGGCCGACCGTCCTCGATCCGGTGTGACGACCCCCGCCCGGCCAAGACAGCACGTCCCGTCCTGGCCGGGCCAACCTGACTGACCGAGATCCCCATGACCCGCCCGCTGGCCTTCGTTGCGTTCCGCTACCTGATCCTGCTTCTGGCAGTGGCGGTGACGCTGGTGCCGATCCTCTGGATGGCCTCGATGGCCTTCAAGCCGGTCGCGGAATGGCAGGCCACGGGGGCGGCGCTGACCTGGTTTCCCAAGGCCCCGACGCTGGACAACTTCCGCTTCATCTTCGGCGAGAGCAGTTCCAACCTGATCGTCGCGCTGGACCGCACGGCGACCAAGCCGATCCTGTCGTCGCTTCTGGCGGCCGGGGTCGGCACGATGATCGCGATGGGGGCGGGCACGGCGGCGGCCTATGGCCTGTCGCGCTTCGGGGCAGGGGGCAACCTGCCGCTCGCGCTGATCCAGTTGCGGCTGTTCCCGCCGATGGCCGTCATGATCCCGGTGATGATCATGTGGTCCTTCCTGGGCGTGATGGACACCTGGTGGGGCCTTGCGCTGATCTACGGCATCGTCACGCTGCCCTTCGCCTTCTGGCTGATGAAGACCTTCTTCGACGACATGCCGCGCGAGATCGAGGAGGCGGCGCTGGTGGAAGGCTGCTCGCGCTGGCGCGTCTTCACCCGCATCACGCTGCCGATGATGCGCGCCCCGCTCGCCTCGGCCGCGCTCTTCGTCTTCATCCTGAACTGGTCGGACTACCTGATCGCCCTGCTGCTGACGACGCGCGAATGGGTGACGATCCCCGTCTACATGGCCTCGCTCTCGTCCTCGATGACCGGGCAGCTTTACGGGGCCAAGGCCGCGCTCGGCCTGATCGCCGCCGTGCCGCCGGTGATCCTGGGCATCCTGATCCAGAAGCACCTCGTGCGCGGTCTGACCTTCGGGGCGCTGAAGCAATGACCGCCGCCGCAGAGACGACCGGAGGAATGCCCGTGACCGCGCCAGGACCGCAGGACGAGGCGCGCAGGCTGGGCTTCCGCCTGACCCTGCCCGCACAGGTGCTGGTCCTGTTCATCTCGGTCTTCCCGCTGCTGATGCAGCTTTACATCTCGCTCACCGATTGGTCGCCCCTCTCCGGCATCGCCTGGCCCCGGGCGTGGGAGATGTGGAACGGCTTCGCCAACTACACCGACCTTATGGGGGATGGCAGGCTTTGGGCCGCCCTGGGCCGCACCGCTCTGGTCATGGCGGTCTGCGTGCCGGTGGAGTTCCTTCTGGGCCTCGCGCTCGCCACGCTGTTCATGGACGATTTTCCGGGCAAGCGCGTGCTCTATTCCGATCCTCATCATGCCGATGATGGTCGTGCCCGCCGTCGCCGGATACATGTTCTACATGCTGTTCCAGTCCGGCGGGCCGGTGAACGACTGCTCTCGGCAGTGCTGGGTCAGCCTGTTGCCATCGCCTGGCTCTCCGATCCCACGCTTGCGCTGATTGCCGTCATGGTCGCCGACATCTGGCAATGGACGCCGCTGATGTTCCTGATCCTGCTGGCGGGCCTCGCCGGGGTGCCGGACGACCAGCTCAAGGCCGCGACCCTGCTGGGCGCGGGGCCATGGCAGCGTTTCCGAACGATCGTTCTGCCCCGGATGAAGACGATCATCGTGATCGCCCTCGCCATCCGCGTGATCGAGTGCTTCAAGATCTTCGACACGCTCTACATCATGACCGGCGGCGGCCCCGGCGTGGCGACCGAGACGATCAGCGTCTACATCTACAAGATCACCACGCAGGACCTGATCTGGGGCTATGTCGCGGCCATCGCGCTGGCCATCCTGATCGCGCTGTCGATCCTCTGCATCTGGGCGATGAAGCGCATGGCCGCGCGCAAGCGAGGTGCGGGCATGAGCGCGATCCGCCTGGAAAATCTCGTCAAGCGGTTCGGCGCCTTCACCGCGCTCAAGACGATGGACCTCACCATCGATGACGGCGAGTTCATGGCGCTGCTCGGCCCGTCGGGCTGCGGCAAGTCCACCACGATGAACATGATCGCCGGCATGGAACAGCCCAGCGAAGGGCGCATCCTGTTCGGCGGGCGCGACATGGCGGGCGTCTCGATGCGCCATCGCGGCGTGGGCTTCGTGTTCCAGAACTACGCGATCTTCACCCACATGACGGTGCGCAGGAACCTCGACTACGGGCTGCGCATGGCCCGCCGCCCGGCGGCCGAGATCGCGCGCCGCACCGCCGCCATGGCCGAGCTTCTGCAACTGACCGACTTGCTCGACCGCCCCGCGGCGGGGCTCTCGGTCAACATCCTGCAGCGCGTCGCCATCGGACGCTCTGCGATGATGGAGCCTGCGATCTTCCTGCTGGACGAGCCGTTGTCGAACGTCGACGCCGCCTTCCGCGCGGTGATGCGGACCGAGTTGAAGCAGCTTCAGCGCACGTTCCGCCAGACCATGGTCTATGTCACCCATGATCAGCTGGAGGCGATGACCATGGCCGACCGTATCGCGGTGATGGACCACGGCGTGCTTCAGCAGGTCGGGCACGCCGCTTGCAGGTCTACAACGATCCCGCCAACCTGTTCGTCGCCCGCTTCATCGGCGCGCCCGGCATGAACCTGGTCGAGGGGCGGCCGGTGGAGACGCCCTCGGGCCTTGCCATCGACCTGGGCGCACTCGGCCTGTCGCCCGTCCTGGCGCCGGAGCAGGCGGCAGCGGTGCGCGCCGCCAAGGGGCCGGTCGTCTACGGCTTCCGTCCGGAACAGGTTACGGTCGCGTCCGGGGCAGGGGGCCTGTCCCTGCCCGTGGACGTGGTCGAACGGATCGGGGCACGCACCATCCTGCATTTCGGCGGGGCGGCACAGTCGCTCAAGGCCGTGGTCGAGAACCGGATGGACGCGGCCGCAGGCACGGTCCTGAATGTGCTGCCCCACCCGCAGGCGGTGCGCCTGTTCGACGCCGCCACCGGCCTGGCGCTGCGGGGGAACTGAGATGGCCGAGATCGCCTTTCGCAACGTGACCAAGCGCTACGGCCGCACGCTTGCCGTGGACGATGCCAGCTTCACCGTCGCCGACAACGAGTTCTTCTGCTTCTTCGGCCCGCCGCTTTCGGGCAAGACCACCATCCTGCGCCTGATCCTTGGCCTCGAGACGCCGGACGAGGGCGAGATCCTGATCGACGGCCGCCCCGTCACCCACATCCCGCCCGCGGCCCGCAACGTGGCGATGGTGTTCCAGAACCTCGCGCTGTTCCCGCACATGACCGCGCGCGACAACATCCGTTTCCCGCTGGTGGAGCGGGGCCTGGCCGAAGGCGCGATCGCCGCAAGGCTGTCTGACGCGGCGGAGAAGCTGCATATCGGGCACATCCTGCACAAGTTTCCCGCCCAGCTCTCGGGGGGCGAGCGGCAGCGCGTCGCCATCGCCCGTGCGCTGGTGCGCGACCCGGCGGCCTACCTGATGGACGACCCGATCAGCGCGCTCGACGCCCGCCTGCGGGAAGAGACGCGCATCGAGCTGAAGCGCATCCAGCGCGAGGCGGGGCGCACGCTGATCTATGTGACGCACGATCAGGAAGAGGCCATGTCGGTCGCCGACCGCATGGCCATCCTCGAGACGGGCCGCATCCGGCAGGTGGGGACCCCGGTCGAGATCTACGACCGCCCCGCCAGCGCCTATGTGGCTCGGCTGCTGGGCTCGCCGGTGATGAACATCCTCCCCCTCCGGCGGGCCCGGGCAGCAATCGAGGCGGCGGGGGGCGCGCTTGTCCTCGATGCCGCGGGCGCGCCGCCCGAGGCCAGCGAGATCGGGGTGCGCCCCGAGGACCTTCAGGTGCTGCCCGCCGAAGGCGAGGCATCAGCCACGGTGCGAGAGGTGGAGCCGCTGGGGGGATACACCGTGCTTACGATCGACGCGGGCGCAGACCGGCTGCGTGCTACGCTGCGTGGCCAACCCGACATCCGGGTCGACACGCGCGTGGCGCTGCGCTGCGATCCGGCGCGCGCGCATTTCTTCGGGCCGGGCGGTCTCGCCCTGGCCCGGGCATGAGGAGGAGATGACGATGCCCGACGCCCTTGGCTTCCAGCCCGACCCCGCCATCCGCACGCGCGAGTTCCGCATCGGCTGCATCGGCGCCGGGATGATCATGGCCGAATGTCACCTCGCCGCCTACAAGCAGGCGGGCTTTCCCGTGGCAGCCATCGCCAGCCGGACCAAGTCGAAGGCCGAGGCGGTGGCCGCCCGCTGGGGCATCCCCAAGGTCCATGACACGCCCGAGGCGCTGATTGCCGATCCCGAGGTGCAGATCCTCGACATCGCCTATCCGCCCGACCAGCAGCCCGCACTGATCCGCGCCGCGCTGAAGCAGCCGCACATCAAGGGCATCCTCGCGCAAAAGCCGCTGTCGCTGACGCTCGACGAGGCGAAGGCGCTGCGGGACGAGGCGAAGGCTGCGGGCAAGATCCTGAGCGTCAACCAGAACATGCGCTACGACCAGTCGATGCGCGTCCTCAAGCAGATCATCGACCGGGGCGACCTGGGGCAGATCGTCTTCGCGCAGATCGACATGCACGCGATCCCGCACTGGCAGACCTTCCTCGCCGATTACGACCGGCTGACGCTGGCCAACATGAGCGTCCATCACCTCGACGTGCTGCGCTTCCTGTTCGGCGACCCCGACGAGATCACCACGCAGTCGCGCACCGACCCGCGCACGAGCTTCAAGCACAGCGACGGCATCACCGTCTCGACCCTGCGCTTCCCTTCCGGTGTCCTCGCCCTGTCGCTCGAAGACGTGTGGCACGGCCCGCGCGCCGAGGGCTATGCCGACGACCAGCACATCACCTTCCGCGTGGACGGCACCGAGGGCGTGGCCAAGGGCACGATCGGCTGGCCCACCGGCGCGGCCTCGACCCTGACCTATGCCAGCCGCAAGACCACCGGCGGCCAGTGGGTCACGCCGACCTGGGACACGATGTGGTTCCCCCATGCCTTCATCGGCGTGATGGAGCAGCTTCAGCACGCGGTAAAGACGGGCGAGCCGCCCGCGCTGACCGTCGAGGACAACGTGCGCACCGTCCAGCTGATCGAGGCGGGCTACCGCTCGATGGCCGAGGGGCGGACGGTGCGGCTTTCGGAAATCAGCATCAACTGAGGGAGGAACTCGACCATGATGCACGCGGGCATTTTCACCGGATACTATCCGTACGGGCTGGAGGAGACGGCGAAGCGCATCCAGAGCCAGGGCTTCACCACGGTCCAGCTTGACCTGCACTTCAAGGACATCGACCTTCGGCCCGGGCAGATCACCGCCGACAAGGCCCGCCGCGTGCGCGACGTGTTCCGCGACCACAACCTGCCCATCTGCTGCGTCTCGGGCTATACCAACATCGTCCACCCCGATCCGGACGAGCGTGCGCGGCGGGTAGGTTACCTGAAGGAGATCATCCGCAACGCCCGCGCCTTCGGCAGCCCCTACGTGATCTCCGAGACCGGCACCTTCAACACCGAGTCCGACTGGGTCCACCACCCCAAGAACAAGACCGAAGAGGGCTTCGAGGACTGCCGCAAGGTCATCGCCGACCTCGCGCAGACCGCCTATGACCACGGCGCGGTCTTCCTGCTGGAGACCTATGTGAACAACGTCGTGGGCAGCGTCGAAGAGACGGTGAAGATGTTCGCGCAAGTGGACCATCCCGGCCTCGGCCTGCTGATGGACCCGACCAACTACTTCGAGACGCACAACATCGACCGCATGGACCAGATCCTGAACCAGGTCTTCGACACGCTGACGAGCCACATCAAGATCGCCCATGCCAAGGACGTGAAGCGCTCGGGCGACGACAAGTCGGAAAAGCACGCCGATATCGGCGACGAGGACGCGCTGGAAAGCCACACCTTCCGCGGCGTGGGCGAGATCGAGCTTCCTGCACCCGGCCTCGGGTCGCTGAACTACGACCTCTACCTGCGGCGCCTCGCCGAGAAGCACCCCAACATCCCCGTCATCATCGAGCACCTGTCCGAAGACGACATTCCCCGCGCCAAGACATTCCTCGACGGAAAGTTCAAGGCCAACGGGCTGTAACCGGTTCATCAGGAGGAGTAACACCATGAAATCTCTCGTCACCGCCGCCGTCCTCGCGCTGACCGCCCTTCCGGGCTTTGCGCAGGACAAGCCCGTGTTCTTCCTGCTCAGCCATGGCGGGCCGACCGACCCGTTCTGGGTCGACTGGAACGCGGGCGTCACCGCCGCCTGCGAGCAGCTTGCCGTCACCTGCAACGTCAGTTTCTCGAACGGCGACTTCGCCGCGCAGAAAGAGGCGTTCAACTCGGCCATCGCGGCCGCACCGGCAGGCATCGCCACGACGGCCGCCCAACCCGGACTGTGGACCGAAGAGGTTCCGGCGGCCCAGGCGGCGGGCATTCCGGTCGTCTTCTACAACACCGACGATCCCGCCATTCCGCGTCAGGCCTATGTGGGCGCCGACCTGAACGGCGTGGGGCGGATGTGGGCGCAATACCTCGTCGACAACGGCCATGTGAAGTCGGGCGACAAGGTCTTCATGCCGGTCGAGGTGCCCGGCGCCTCGTACCAGGTGCTGGAGACGGAAGGCATCGCCAGCGTCTTCGACCCGCTTGGCATCACCTATGAGGTGGTCGATGCCGGCACCGACCCGGCGGGCGTGATCTCGGTCATGTCCGACTACCTGACGGCGAACCAGCCCGCAGCGATCATCGGGCTGGGCGACATGGTGGCGGCCTCGATCCGCCCGGTGATGGAGCAGCAGGGTATCGCCGCCGGAGAGATACCTGCCGTGGGCTGGGGCAACAGCAAGGAAACGGCCGAAGCGGTCCGCGACGGCTACGTTCTCGCCGCCGCCTGGCAGTTCCCGAGCGCGCAGGGCTTCATGCCCGTGGCGCTTCTGAACCTGGCCGCGAAGGGCGAGCCCATCGGCTATGACATCATCACGCTGAACCTCTACACGAAGGACAGCGTGCAGCCGATCCTCGACCACTACGCAAAGTAAGGCATCCCGGGGCCGCCCGCCGCCCGGGCGGCCCCGATACCTGATGGACACGCCATGACCGACGCCACGATCACTCCCGCCCCCTCTCCCGGCCTGCTGACGCTGCTCAAGCGCCCCCAGATCGCATCCCTCATCATCCTGATCGTGGTGCTTGCGGGCTTTTCGATCGCCAACCCCGCCTTCTACTCGCCGCGCAACCTGACCAACATGCTGGCCTTCATGCCCGAGCTCGGGATCATCGCGCTTGGCATGTGCCTGCTGTTGACGGCGGGCGAGTTCGACCTGTCGGTGGGCGCGGTCTTCGGCTTCATCCCCTGCCTCGTCATGGTCCTTGTCCAGCAGGGCGGCTTTGCCGTCGGTTCGGCGCTGATCGTCGGCTTCCTCGTCTGTGTCCTGATCGGCCTCGTCAACGGGCTCGTGGTGGTCAAGATCGGCATCTCGTCCTTCCTCGTGACGCTCGCCATGCTGCTGATCGTCCGCGGGACCGCGCTGTTCATGACGCAAGGCTTCCCACTGGCGGCCATCAACGAAGAAGGGCTGCTCGTCAGCCTCTTCGCGGGCTACGTCGAATTCGGCGGGATGCGCCTCTACGCCTCGCTCTTCTGGTTCATCGGGCTGGCCATCCTCGCGGCCTATATCCTCAACCGCGCCAAGGTCGGCAACTGGATCAGCGCCGTCGGTTCCAACCGCAGCGCGGCCGTGGCGCGCGGCGTTCCCGCCGACGCCGTCAAGATCGGACTGTTCATCACCGTCTCGGTGCTGGCCGGCCTTGCGGGCATGATCAGCGCCTTCCGCATCAACAACGCAAGTCCCGTGGCGGGCTCGGAGTATGAGCTTGAGGTCATCGCCATGGTCGTGGTCGGCGGCACCGCCTTGACGGGCGGGCGCGGCACCATCCTCGGGACCATCGTCGGCGTGATCCTTCTGCGCGCCATCCGCAACGGCATCATCATGGTGGGCGTGCCGGGGCTCGCCTATTCGATCTTCGTCGGCGGCATCATCATGGTCATGCTGATGCTGCACGCCGCCATCAAGCATGCGGGGTCAAAGGGATGACCGAGGTCCTTCGCATCGAGAACCTGTCCAAGTCCTTCGGCAGCGTGAAGGCGCTGCGCCGCGCCAGCTTTTCCGTCAACGCGGGCGAGGTGGTGGCACTGCTGGGCGACAACGGCGCGGGGAAGTCGACGCTCATCAAGTGCATCTCGGGCGTGCACAGGCCGGACACAGGGCGCATCCTCGTAGACGGCCAGCCCGTCCAGATCCGCAACGCGCGCGACGCCATGGCCGCGGGCATCGAGACGATCCACCAGGACACCTCGCTCGCCCCCGACCTTTCCATCTCGCGCAACCTCTTTCTGGGGCGCGAACCCACGCGGATGTCCTGGCTCGGCATCTTCGCGCCCATGGACGGCGATCAGTTGCGCAGCGCCGCTGCGACCTTGCTGCGGCGGGTAGGGATCAAGAAGTCGCTCGCCGCCGACACGCCGGTGGTCGCCCTGTCGGGGGGCGAGCGGCAGTCCATCGCGATCTCGCGCGCGATGCAGTTCGCGGCCCGGCTGATCATTCTCGATGAGCCCACCAACAACCTCGGCGTCGAGGAAACCCGAGGTGTGTTGCGCTTCGTGAAGGAGATGAAGGCGGCGGGCCATTCGATCCTGTTCATCACCCACAACATCCACCACGTCTTCGCCGTCGCCGACCGCATCGTGGTGATGCGGCGCGGCGAGGTGGTGGCCGAAAGCGACCTTGCCGGCCGCGACGTGCTGGATGTCGAGGGGATGATCATGGGGGTCGACCTTCGCGCCCAGGGCGAGGTCCATGCATGACGCTTTACGACGCCCCCGTCAGCCGCGCAGGGATCGCCTCCCGCACGGGCAACCTCTCGCAGGTCGCCGGAGTCCGGCTGATGACGCTGGCCGACGGGGTGGAGCGGGGCATCCGGATGCTGGAGTTCCGGACCGGATCGGGCCTGCGCTTTACCGTGCTCGTGGACCGGGCGATGGATGTGGCCGAGGTCGAACATAACGGGCGGGCGGTCGGCTGGCATCAGCCCGACCGGCTTTCGCAACCCCGCGCTTCACGAGTACGAGGGCGAGGGCGGCCTGGCCTGGGCGCGCAGCTTTTCGGGGATGCTCGTGACCTGCGGGCTCGACCATATCCTCGGGCCGGAAGAGGTTTCGGCCGAGACCTACGATTATCCCGGCCGCGCCACCGTCCGCCATTCGCTGCACGGCCGCATCGGCACCATCCCCGCGCGGCTGACGGGCTATGGCGAGGCATGGCAGGGGGACCGCTGCCTGCTCTGGGCCGAGGGCGTCGTGGTGCAGGCGGCCGTGTTTGGCGAGGTCCTGCACCTGCACCGCCGGATCGAGGCCGACCTGGGCGGCGACGAGATCCGCGTGATCGACCGGGTGGTGAACGCAGGCTTCTCGCTGACGCCGCACATGATGTTCTACCACGTCAACGTCGGCTACCCGGTCGTCGACGAGGGCACGCGCTATCTCGCGCCGATCACCGAGGTGATCTGGGCCGGCCACGCCGGGGCGGCTTACCGCGCGCAGGGCGTGGGCTTTGACCGATGCCCGCCGCCCCAGCGGCGCTTTCGCGAGCAGGTCTGGCAGCACGCCGTCGTCCCCGATCCGCAGGGTCGGGTGGCCGTCGCGCTGGTGAACGACCGCCTCGGCTTCGGGGTCGAGGTCTCGTTCCGCCACGACCAGCTGCCCTGCCTTTACCAGTGGCAGAACTTCCACGCGGGCAGCTATGTCGTGGGCATCGAACCCTCGACCCATCACGTCCTGGGCAACAGCGCCGCCCGCGCGCGCGACGAGATGATCTGGCTTGACGCGGGCGAGGAGCGGGCCACGTCCTTGACGATACGGGTTCTGCCCGACGCCGCCGCAACCGCCGCTTCCGAGCACCGCATTTCGGCGGCAGCCGCGCAACCGACCGATCCTTTTCCGGAACCGTCAGGGCGCTTCCCGCCCCTGCCGGGCCGCGCGAGGCCCGCACGCGACGGGTCGCCGGGATCGACGAACGAGAAGAGGTAACGACAATGTCGATGACAGACAGCCTTGTGCCACGCCGCGACTATTCGCTGACCGGCCCCGAATCCCGCCGTGCGGTCGAGATCGGTCTTGCCTCGGCCGAGTGGTATCACTCCGAGGTGCCGCGCAAGGTGATGAAGGAGTTGATGCAGCGCCGCGACGGGCCCGCGATCCGCGACACGATCCTGTGGCTTGGTCTGCTGGTCGTCAGCGGGGCCGGCGGCGTGATGCTCTGGGGCAGCTGGTGGTGCGTGCCGTTCTGGATCGTCTACGGCGTGCTCTACGGCTCGGCCTGCGACTCGCGCTGGCACGAATGCGGCCACGGCACCGCGTTCCGCACGCAGTGGATGAACGACGTGGTCTACCAGATCGCCAGCTTCATGGTCATGCGCAACCCGGTCAGCTGGCGGTGGAGCCATGCGCGCCACCACACCGACACGATCATCGTGGGCCGTGACCCCGAGATCGCCTTCATGCACCCGACCGGCATCCTGCCGAACAGCCTGCACTTCGTGGGCATCCTCGACATCTGGCACTGGATGAAGATCCTGCTGCGCAACGCCGCCGGAAACCTCAGCCCCGACGAGCGCAGACTACATCCCGGACAGCGAAGTGCCCAAGGCCATCCTCGCCGCCCGCATCCACATCGCCATCTACGCGGCCACGCTGGCCGTCACGGTCTGGATGCTCGCCTCCGGTGCGGGCTGGGCCTCGCTCATCCCGTTCATGCTGATCGGCGGCCCGCGCATCTACGGCACCTGGCACATGTTCCTGACCGGCCTGATCCAGCACGGAGGGCTGGCCGAGGATGTGGTCGACCACCGCCTGAACAGCCGCACGGTCTACATGAACCCGATCAGCCGCTGGATCTACTGGAACATGAACTACCACGTCGAGCATCACATGTTTCCCGATGGTGCCCTACCACGCCCTGCCGCGCCTGCACGAGCTGATCAAGCACGACCTGCCCGCGCCCAACCCCTCGATCCCGCATGCCTTCGCCGAGATGGTGCCGGCGATCCTGCGCCAGCGGCGCGAGCCGGGCTACTACATCCGCCGCGAACTGCCGCCGACGGCCCGGCCCTATCGCGAGGAATTCCACCAGATCGTGCCCGAACGGGCCAGCATGAGGGGCTGAACATGAGCAACTGGGTTCCGGCGTGCCACGTCGACGACGTGGAGGAAGAAGACGTGATCCGCTTCGACCATGGCGGCGCCACCTATGCGATCTACCGCGCGCCCGATGGCGGCTTCTTCGCCACCGATGGACTTTGCACGCACGAGCATGTCCACCTCGCCGACGGGCTGGTGATGGACGACACCATCGAATGCCCCAAGCACAACGGGCGCTTCAACTACAAGACCGGGCAGGCGCTGCGTGCGCCGGTCTGCGTCAACCTCCGCGATCTATCCCACCCGCGTGGTGGGCGAGACCGTGGAAATCGCCCTCGACTGACCGGAGCACGCCGATGACCCGCAAGAAACCCACCGTCGCCGACCTGCGCGCCCTCAAGGGCAAGGGCCAGCTCACCATGCTGCGGGTGTTCACCCTCGACGAGGCGGCGGCGGCCGAGGCGGCAGGCATCGACATCGTCTCTGTCCCGCCCGACCTCGTCTCGCATCCCCGCTATCGCGACGTCGCGCCCACGCTCTTCTCGATGACCGGCGTGGATCACCGCGAGGCCGGGACGCGCGACGATTACCTGCGCTTTGCGGGCCGGATGCTGATGGCGGGGGCCGACGCGCTTTACTGCTCGGGCGGGCTTGGCACGGTGCGGTTCCTGCGCGGACGAGCATATTCCCGTGGTCGGGCATGTCGGCCTCGTCCCCTCGCGCGCGACCTGGACGGGCGGTTTCCGCGCGGTCGGCAAGACTGCCGATGCAGCGCTCGCCCTGCTCGATGAGGTCCGCGCCTATGAGCAGGCGGGCGCTTTCGCCGTGGAGGTCGAGGTCGTGCCGGTCGAGGTTGCGACCGAGATCAGCCGTCGCGTGAACATCCTCTGCTGGTCGATGGGTTCAGGCCCCGGCTGCGACGCGCAGTATCTCTTTGCCGAGGATATCCTGGGCACCAATCGCGGGCACATGCCCCGCCACTCCAAGGTCTACCGCAATTTCGCCGCCGAGTTCGACCGGCTGCAACAGGAACGCATCGCGGCATTCAAGGAGTTTGTCGGGGATGTGGCCAGCGGTGCATATCCCGAAAAGGTCCATGTGGTTGCGATGGACCCTGCTGAGCTTGAGGCGTTCCGGTCGGGATTGTCCGGCAGGTGATCGCTGCCCGTCGAGCGAAGGAGCACCGGCGCACGCGGCCCGAGGGAACGGGTCGCGCGCACCGGGCCTTGGTCAGAGGAACAGGAAATCGCCGCTCGAAAGCGAGGATGCCTCGATGCCCGTGAGGGTGATGACCACGTCCGAAAAGGCGATCCGGGTATCCATTCCGGAGGAGCCGATGCTCAGGTCGCCGAAGCGCTCCGCCCCGGTGTAGATGACCAGACGGTCGATGCCATCCTGGAAATCGGTGACCGTGTCCTTGCCGAAACCGGAGTTGAACACGAAGCGATCCGCCCCTGCCCCGCCGGAGAGAATGTCGTCTCCCGCCCCGCCGAACAATGTGTCGTCCCCATCGCCACCCAGCAGGCGATCGGCCCCGCCGCCACCGCGCAGCACGTCTGCCCCGGCATCGCCGTTGAGAATGTTGTTGCCTGCATCGCCCACGAGACTGTCATTCCCGGTGCCGCCCGTGAGGTTCTCGATCCCCAGCAGCGTGTCGCGGCCCAGCCCGGTCGCCTGTGCCGATGTCAGGGCCAGGTTGACCGTCACGCCGACGCTGCCTGCAAAGATCGCCGTGTCGTTGCCCGCCCCGCCGTCGATCAGGTCGTTGCCGGTTCCGCCGTCCAGCTGATCGTCGCCCCCGCCCCCGCGCAGGGTATCGGCCCCGTCCCCGCCGCGCAGCGTGTCGTTGCCAAGACCCGATGCCAGCAGATTGGCCCCGCCATCGCCCGTCAGCAGATCGTTCCCCGCGCCCGACAGCAGGTTCTCGATCCCCGACAGGGTATCGGTGCCCTCCCACGTCCCCTGCGCGGTCGTCAGCGACAGGTTCACCGTGATCGGGTTTCCCGAGAGGAAGCGCGCGGTGTCGATGCCCGACCCGCCGACCAGACTGTCATTCCCGTGACCGCCATCGAGCGTGTCGTCCCCGGAGCCGCCCTCGAGCGTATCATTGCCAAGGCCGCCCGACAGGAGATTGGCGATGGTATTGCCCGTCAGGCGGTCGGACCCGTTGCCGGACGAGATGTTTTCGATCCCCGCCAGCGTGTCGGTGCCTTCGCCCGTCGTCTGGGCTTCGGTGATGCGCAGATCGACCGTGACGGCCGCGGTGGTTTCGAACAGCGCGGTATCGATGCCCGCGCCGCCCTGGATCAGGTCGTCACCAAGCCCGCCCGCCAGGGTATCGTCGCCAAGCCCGCCCGATACCGTATCGTTGCCCGCACGACCCGAAACACGATCGTTGCCGTCGAGGCCCATCAGCACCTCGGCGCCGCTTGCCCCGAAAAGGCTGTCGCCAAACGCCGTGCCGTTTACCTGCTCGATCCCCGAGAAGGTATCGCCGGTGGCGACTCCGGTGCTGAGCGAGGGCGTCGCGAGGTCGATCACCAGGGCCGAGGACGCATTTGCATAATCGGCCGTGTCGTACCCCTCGCCCCCGATCAGGGTGTCGGCACCCGCGCCGCCGCGCAGCGTATCGTCCCCCGCTCCGCCATCGAGCCGGTCGTTGCCCTCTCCGCCCGAAAGATGGTCGTTGTCGGCACCACCCAGAAGCGTGTCCGCGCCCGCAGCGCCCGCCAGGATGTCTGCCCCGGCCTCGCCGGAAAGCACGTTGGCCAGCGCGTCGCCGGTCAGCGTATCGGCACCCGAGCCACCCGTCAGGTTCTCGATCGACACCAGCCGGTCGGTCCCCATTCCCGTGACGGCGGAGGTTGCAAGACCCAGCGTGACCTTGACGGGGGTCGTGCCGAGGAAGCGTGCGGTGTCGGTGCCCTCGCCCCCATCGAGCCGGTCATTGCCCAGGCCTCCGTCCAGGATGTCGTTGCCCGCACCGCCGAGCACCCTGTCGTCCCCGCCCGCGCCGGACAGGGTGTCGTTGCCCGCATCGCCGGAAAGGATGTTTGCAAGATCGTTGCCCGTAAGGCTGTCATTGCCGCTGCCGGACGTCACGTTCTCGATGGCGGAAAGCGTGTCGCTGCCCTCGCCTGTCGCCTGCGCGGCAAGGATGCGCAGATCGACGGTGATCGCCGCGCCAGAGGTGTAGAGCGCGGTGTCCTTGCCGTCCCCCCCGTTCAAGCTGTCATTTCCCGCGCCGCCGTTCAGAACGTCGTCACCGATGCCGCCGGCGAGAGTGTCATTCCCCCCGCCGCCGCTGACCGTGTCGGTTCCGTGGTAGCCGCCAAGATTGTCGTTGCCCGTCCCGCCGGTCAGGCTGTCATTGCCAAGCCCGCCCAGGATGCGCTCGATCAACTCGTAGCTGTCGCCCTGCGCCATGCCCGTGTTGCGCGACAGGTCCGAAAGGTCGATCACCAGCGCGGTGGTGGCCGTCGAATAATCCGCCACGTCGAAGCCTGCCCCGCCGATGAGGCTGTCGGCCCCCTCGCCACCGCGCAGCGAGTCGTTTCCGTCCCCGCCTGCCAGCCAGTCGGCGCCTGCACCGCCGCCGAGCAGGTCCTGGCCCCGCCCGCCATAAAGGCTGTCATTGCCCTCGAGACCCGACAGCGTGTCGTTGCCGTCCATGCCCCACAGCCGGTTCGCCCCGGCGTTGCCGATGAGCCGGTCATTGGCATTGCCGCCGACCAGTTGCTCGATGGAGACAAGGGTATCACGTCCGCGTCCCGTGTCCTGCGCCCCGGCGATCCGCAAGTCCACCGTCACCGCGACCGAGCCCGAGTACCGCGCCGCATCGGCACCGTCGCCGCCGTTCAGCGTGTCGTTCCCCCGCCCGCCGTCGAGAACGTCGTTCCCCGCGTTTCCAAGAAGCCGATCGTTCCCCGCGGCACCCGTCAGGGTATCGTGCCCCTCGCTGCCGACAAGCCGCCGTGGAGTGGTGGCAGAGGTGCCCGCCGCGTCCGTCTCGTAGGCACCGATATCGACCGTGCCCACGGTGCGCGTCTCGCCGTCGATGTCTACCGGGGACAGGCCGAACGCGGACGTTCCCGCGTTCAGGGCAGGCGAGTTGGGAAGAAGCGTGAAGTCGGCCCCCGCGCCATTCGTGATCTTCGGGTCGACGCCGAGAAGGTTCTCGGACGCGCTCGGTGCCGACGCGCCCCCCGCTGTCCGGACCGACGCCACCCCCACCGTGCCGTTGAAGGTCAGGTTGTTTTCCCAGACCACGTTCTCGTTGGTCTCGCCGCCCCCCGCCAGGTTGCCGATCGCGTAGTTCTGCGCGTTCGTCCCGGTGTTGACGATGGCGATGTTGTTCACCCAGGTGTTGTGCGAGCCGTTTGCATTCGACAGCTCACCCCGCCAGGAACTCGTTGCGAGCGTGTCCCATTGGTTGTTGGCGACCGTGTTGTTCCGCACTGTCACATAGTCGCTGTACCAGACGTGAATGCCACGGCCCCCGTTCTCGTAGACGAGGTTGTTCTCGATCAGCGTCGGATAGAGGTACTTCTCACCCTCGTTGTCGGCGAGCCGGTCGATGATGATGCCGTTGCCGTCCGTATGGTTCTCGGTGACGGTCGGGCCGGTATAATTGCCGTAGACGACGTTGTTGGTGATGATCGTCCGGAACCCCTCGGTCGTTGTGTCCTTCGAGACGTTTGCGGCTTCGAGGATCGAGATTCCGCTGCCGTGGTTGGGATGCGTCGTGGCGTTGCCATAGACGGTGTTGCCGTCGATGACCGTGAATTCGGCCTTATGGGTGCCGATGCCGCCGCCGCCACTGTCATGAACGATGTTATTGCGGATGACGGTGTGCGATGCCTCGCTCACCCAAATGCCGCCGGCGGTCACGCCGTTGGATTGGACGTCGAACCCGTCGACCGTGACATAGTCGGTGCGAACGATCACCGGATACATCTGTTCTGCCGTAGGACGGATCTGCGCCGCCCCCGGCACCTCGGAGCGCAGCGTGAACTGGCCCTCGGAAGAGCCTCCGGTGTTCCAGAACAGCACCCGCTCTTCATAGACCCCGGGCCGGACCACCACCTCGTCCCCCGCACCCAGGTCCTTTCGGTTGACGGCATAGTTGATTGTCCGCCACGGGTTCTCGTACGACCCGTCGCCCGTCGTGTCGCTGCCGGTGGTGGCGACCCAGTAGGTGCCCCCTGTCGCCTCGGCGGTGGCTGGGATCCAGGTGGGAAGGGAGGAGGAAGTCATCGGTGCGGTCCTTCGGCCGTGTCATGTCCGGAACGGGATGACGCCTCGGCACATGCGGCTGTCGGCGTGCCGATGCCCCATCGCAAGCCTGGCAGAACCGATCCCCTCACACGCGGGGCAGAAGGCACGCACTAGCCTCGTCTGCGGTCATCAGCACCCGCAAACTGGATGGGTATGGAGTAACACGCGGGCGCGCGGGAAATCGGGCGCCTCCCCGTCTTCTTTGGGGCATTGTCGTGGCGGCGCATCGTCGCCCACGCGTCTTCTGGAGGGGGCGCGTCACTGCGCATGCGTATGGTCACGTTCGCATGCGCTCGCGCATTTCTCCCCAAGCGCGTCAGCGAAGTAACGCAGCCCCAATGCCCACGGGCTCATCCGGCAGAGCCGGGCCGCAGCTCTCGCAGGGACAGGCGGTCGCGCAACAAGCTGACGCGACCAGGTCGTATCCGGTCGCCCCAGACATTGCCGGGCAGGCGACGTCAGTCGTTGCGGCGCTTCATTTCACCAATTGCTCGACCAGCGCAGAGACCATCCGGGGCAGGTCATAGGGGAATCGCGCGGTGATCAGGTTGCCGTCGACGACGCAGGGTTCGTCCAGCACGGTGGCGCCCGCGTTTGCAAGGTCGGGGTGGATGTTCCAGACCGCGGTCGCCCGTCTGCCCTTCAGGATTCCCGCGCTGACCATGACCCACTGCCCGTGGCAGATCGCACAGGTGGGCTTGCCGGAAGCCAGCATGTCGCGCACGAAGGCCTGGGCATGCTGGTCAGCGCGGAGGGCGTCGGGGTTCCAGCAGCCACCCGGATAGATGCAGGCGTCGTAGTCAGCCACCCGAGCCTCGTCCATGTAGCAGTCGATCGCCAGCCAGCCCGCATTCTCCATCAGGCGGATGGCAAGGACGTGGGTCTTCGTCAGGGGCGGAAACCGCAGGCCCAGTGTCGGATGAAACTCGCCGATGCGCGGAGCCACCACATGAACGGTGGCACCATGTTCGCTCAGCCACTTCATGGCACCGGTGATCTCGACCTCTTCCACGCCATTGGTGCAGCAGATGGCGATCTTCTTGCCGCGCAGAAGCTCGGGGTTGGATGGCGGGTCGAAAAGGAAATCGCGCAGCTCGCGGTTGAGCTCGCCGTCCGCCGTGACCAGAAGTTCGGTCGAGATCGACGGAACCGGGGACGGGGTCATGAAGGCCTGCGCGCGCAACAGTGCAGCATTCGTTGATGACGCCGGGTCATGGGGTTTGTTCATCGGAATCCTCCCTCCAGGGTTTCTGGCTCGAAGCTCTTGTAACAGTGGTCGGCAATGCTCGCGAGTGGTTTGCGCGAGGTCTTCCGAGGGGCAGTCGCGTTGAGGGAATTGGGCAGGGGTAACCAATGGCTGCCATCTGATGCGGTCGCCGGGCCTTCTGGACCAGTCAAGGGAGCGCCTTGGAACCTCGTGTCATGAAACCTTCATTGGACGAGCAATATCATTTCCTGTAATCGGGAAATATGGAACAAAATCGCGCCGTTCATGCCTTTGCCACCCTCGGCCATCCCGGCCGGCTGGCTGTCTTCCGCCTGCTTATGCGCTTTGCCCCGCAAGGCGTGCGCCCGACCGAGATCGCCAAGGCGCTTGGGCTGAAGCAGAACACGCTGTCGCATCACCTCGCCGACCTGACGGCCTCTGGCCTTGTCAGGTCGAACGCGCGGGGCCGGTCGCTCTACTACGCGGTCGATCTCGACACGACCGAAGGGCTGATCGGCTACCTCGCGCTCGATGTCGGCCGGGCGCGGCCCGATCTGCTTGCCCCCCTGCTCTCTGCCCGAAAGGACGCCGCTGGAATGATTGCCAAGGTCCCCGACACCGATTTCGACGTGCTCTTCATCTGCTCGGGCAACTCGGCCCGCTCGATCTTTGCCGAGGCCCTGCTGCGCGATCTGGGCAAGGGCAAGTTCCAGGCCTTCTCGGCCGGAACGCGCCCCAACACCGAGCTGAACCCCTTCGCGCTGGAGATCCTGAAGCGCAACGGCCATGACACGTCGGGTCTGCGCTCCAAGCACATCTCCGAGTTCCAGCAGCCCGGCTCGATCGTGATGGATTTCGTCTTCACCGTCTGCGACACGGCGGCGGCCGAGGAATGCCCGCCCTGGCCGGGTCAGCCGATCACCGGCCATTGGGGCCTGCCCGACCCGGTGAAGGCAACCGGAACTGACGCCGAAAAGGCGCTGGTCTTTGCCCAGACCTACGCCGCACTGCGCCGCCGGATCATGGCCTTCGTCGAACTGCCGTTCGAGCGCCTGAGCCGCATGTCGCTTCAAGCCCGCGTCGACGCGATCGGCACCGACAGCCCAGCCAAAGGCCTGATCCCCATGACCCGTATCGCCCTGAACGGCCTTGGCCGCATCGGAAAGCTTGTCCTGCGCGACCTGATCGACACCGGCGCGGGCGGCGAGATCGTGCTGCTGAACGATCCCGTCGGCGATGCCGAACAGCATGCCCTGCTGATGGAGTTCGACTCTGTCCATGGCCGCTGGCGCACGCCGGTCAGCGCGGCGGACGGCGCGCTGGTCCTGAACGGCCAGACCATCCGGCTGACGCCATGAGAAGACCATCGAGGCGCTGCCGCTGGCGGACCTGGGCGTCGATCTGGTCATCGACTGCACCGGCGTCTTCAAGACCGCCGCCAAGGTCGCGCCCTACTTCGCGGCCGGGGTGAAGAAGGTTGTCGTCTCGGCGCCCGGTCAAGGACGGCGGCGCGCTGAACCTGGTCTACGGGGTGAACCATCACCTCTACGACGGCTCGCAGAGCGCTGATCACGGCGGCCTCCTGCACGACCAACTGCCTCGCCCCGGTGGTCAAGGTGATCCACGAGACGCTTGGCATCCGCCACGGGTCGATCACCACGATCCATGACGTGACCAACACGCAGACCATCGTGGACCGCCCCGCCAAGGACATGCGCCGCGCGCGCTCGGCGCTGATGAACCTGATCCCGACGACGACCGGCAGCGCCACCGCGATCACGCTGATCTACCCGGAACTCAAGGGCCGGCTGAACGGCCATGCCGTGCGCGTGCCGCTGCTGAACGCCTCGCTCACCGACTGCGTGTTCGAGGTGGAGCGGGCGACCACGGTCGAGGAGGTGAACGCGCTGTTCGCGGCCGCCGCCGAGGGCCCGCTGAAGGGCATCCTCGGGTTCGAGACCCGGCCGCTGGTGTCCTGCGACTTCACCAACGATCCGCGCTCGTCGATCGTCGATGGTCCCTCCACCATGGTCATCAACGGCACGCAGGTGAAGATCTACGCCTGGTACGACAACGAATGGGGCTATGCCTGCCGGCTCGCCGATATCGCGCGGATGGTGGCGGGGTCGCTGTGACCGACGCCGCCCGTCCGGCCGCGCCGCCGCCAAACCCGCTGCGCGCCTATGCGGCCGTGACGGCGGCCTACTGGGCCTTCATGCTGTCGGACGGCGCGCTGCGGATGCTGGTGCTGCTGCACTTCAACAGCCTCGGCTTCACGCCGATCCAGCTGGCGTGGCTGTTCCTGCTCTACGAGCTCGCCGGCATCGTCACGAACCTCGCCGCAGGCTGGCTCGCCGCCCGCTTCGGGCTGGCGGCCACGCTCTATGGCGGGCTCGCGCTTGCAGATCGGCGCGCTGGTCGCACTGGCGCAGCTTGACCCATCATGGGGCGTCGCCGCCTCGGTCGCCTTCGTGATGGCGGTGCAGGGCGTGTCGGGTGTGGCGAAGGACCTTGCCAAGATGTCCTCGAAGTCTGCTGTGAAGCTGCTGGCGCCCAGGGAGGATGGCGGACTGTTCCGCTGGGTTGCCCTTCTGACCGGATCGAAGAACGCGGTGAAGGGCCTGGGCTTCTTCCTCGGCGCGGCGCTTCTGGCGCTGGCGGGGTTCGAGGCGGCGGTCTGGGGCATGGCGGCGGTGCTGGCGGTCATCCTGATCGCCGTCGTCCTGTTCCTGCCCGCGGGCCTGCCCGGGCGGATGAAGTCGGAAGAAGCCTGGGGCGGCTGGCGGTCGAAGGACCCGCGCGTGAACCGGCTGAGCCTCGCTCGGATGTTCCTCTTCGGCGCGCGCGACGTGTGGTTCGTGGTCGGCATCCCCGTCTATTTCCAGGCGGTCCTGTCCGACGGCACGGCCGAGGGGCGGCGCGAGGCGTTTTTCCTGATCGGCAGCTTCCTTGCGCTCTGGATCATCGCCTATGGCGCGGTGCAGGCCTTCGCGCCCGCGACTTCTCGGAGGCAAAGGCCAGCCCGAGGCGGAAACGACGCGCAAGGCCATCCTCTGGGCCGGGCTGCTGGTGCCGATCCCGTTCCTGCTGGCCGGGGCGGCATGGGCGGCAGGCGGGCCCTCGCCCTGGCTGACCGCCACGCTGATCGGCGGCCTGCTGCTGTTCGGCTTCGTCTTCGCGGTCAACTCCTCGGTCCATTCCTACCTGATCCTCGCCTTCGGATCGGCAGAGCGGATCACTCGGGACGTGGGCTTCTACTACATGGCCAACGCCGCAGGCCGTCTGATCGGCACGCTGCTCTCGGGCCTCAGCTATCAGATCGGCGGGCTGCCGCTGTGCCTTGCCACGGCAGGCATCATGGCACTGGCCAGTTGGCTGGCCGCGCGGCGCCTCAGGTCCGTCTGAGGATCAAGAGCGCAATCGTCATCGGCGCCACGATCCTGGCCGTCAGCCCGATTGCGTGACGGCCCGATGTCGACTGGGCCGGACCGAAGATCGCCCGATCGAAGGGACATGCGTGTCTGGAGGAAAACGCGGAAAACGAGCGTCCTCGCCACCCGCTCGGTCGAAGAACTCCCACATGCCGGAGTCGCTGACACTCTGCGTCGCCCCGGCAGGGCAGCAGGCCAGGATCATCGCCCGAGAGACCGGACGCCGCTCCGCCCGACTGATCTGGTCATCACGCAGTCAACCCTGACCGAAGCCGAAGTGTCGAACGCCGCGCAGGTGGTCGCTTTGCCGTCCGCCGCGGACACGATCCGGGGTTGCTTCCGCGACGACTAAGCAAGCCCAGTCTGATTCCGCCTTGCAGGGTTCGTTCCGAACGTCTAAACGCACCCGGGCGTAGCCCTAATGGCTGATCAGGGGCCTGCGCCGGGAAGGATGCCGCTGTAGCTCAGCTGGTAGAGCACGTCATTCGTAATGATGGGGTCGGGGGTTCGAGTCCCTTCAGCGGCACCACTTCCACACTAACTGCCCCCGAAAACAGGCGCTGGCAGGCAAGACGGCCCTTGAAACCTGCGGGCCTTCGCGTCGACACTGGGTGCGACTGACCAGCAGCTCGCATCCCTGCGCCGTCTGGCGGGGGGAGCTTCTGTGCTGGCACGACTCTGGATCGCCTCGACTGTGCTGATGCTGCTCGGGGTGTCCCCCGTTCTTGCAGAGGCTCCTGCCTATCTCGGGTCGGCCGCATGCAGCGGCTGCCATGAGGCGGAAAGCGCGGCCTGGACGGGATCGGATCATCATCTGGCCTGGACCCCTCCTACCCCCGGGAACGTGCTGGGCGATTTCGGCGGCGTGGTATTCGAGCATGGCGGCAGCACCACGCGCTTCCTGCGCGACGGCGACCGCTATCGTGATCGAGACGCAAGGGGCGGACGGGCAAACGGCCACCTATCCGGTGGTCGGCGTGGCGGGGATCGATCCCTTGCAGCAATATCTGCTGGAGCCGGTTCCAGGCCGCAGGCAGGTGTTCGACATCGGCTGGGACGTTGTTGGCAAGCGCTGGTTCCCGGTCTTTCCCGGTCAGGACGCCTCGCCGGGGAACGGGATGCACTGGACCGGTCCCTACAAGAGCTGGGAGGCGCGCTGTGCCGAGTGCCATGCCACGGGCTACAGCCGCAACTACGACCCGGCGACGCATCTCTACGCGCCAAAGCTCGCGGAAATCGGGGTAGGGTGTGAGGGATGCCACGGTCCCGGCGCGGCGCATGTCGCCTGGGCGGAGAATCCGGCGAAGCACCGTCGCCTTCGGGACTGACGCCCCTTGGACTCACCGTAGACCTTGCCGCCTCGCAAACCGCCGAGGTCGAGCAATGCATGACCTGCCATTCGCTGCGCGAGGCGTTGGCGGACGGCAACCCGGTTCCCGGCACCCCCTATCACGATGCCTTCACCCTCTCGCTGCTGCGGCAGGGTCTGTTTCACGCCGATGGCGCGATCCTGAGCGAGGTGTTCGAGGGGGCGTCCTTCCTGCAATCGAAGATGTTCGCCAAGGGCGTGCGCTGCTCCAACTGCCACGAGCCGCATTCGGGCGAGTTGCGGGCCGAGGGCAACGCGGTCTGCACGCAATGCCACTCGCCTGCGGGCAACCCTGACTTCCCGTCGCTGCCGCTGAAGGTCTTCGACGGGCCGGAGCATACGCATCATCCGGCGGGCAGCGCGGGCAGCCAGTGCGTCAACTGCCACATGATCCAGCGCACCTACATGGGCGATCGACCGGCGGCACGATCACAGCTTCCGCATCCCGCGTCCCGATCTGGCCGCGACAGGCGCCCCGGACGGCTGCACCGATTGCCACGACGACAAGGACGCGGCCTGGGCGTCGGCGACGCTTCAGGCGTGGTTCCCCGACAGCACGCATCGCGGGCCGCATTACGCGACGACCCTTGCCGCAGCCCGGCAGGCCCCCGAGACGCAGGTGCAGGCGCTGCTGGCGCTGGCGGAATGGGACGGGCCGGGCATCGTGCGCGCCTCGGCGCTCGACCTGCTCGGGCCGGTGGGCCACGCCGCCTCGGCCCCGCGCGTGGCCGCGTTGCTCGATGACCCCGACCCGCTGGTTCGGGCGGCGGCGACCGGAGCCTTGCGCGGCGTGCCGCCCGATCAGCGGCTGGCACTCCTGGCACGGGCCCTTGGCGATCCGATGAAAGCGGTCCGCGTGGCAGCGGCGCGGGCGCTGCTCGATGCGCAGCCGCCGTCCGGCTCGCCCGAATCCGCCGCCTTGGGTGCCGCCATGCAGGAATGGCAGGCGGGACTGATGCTGCGGCAGGACTTCCCCGAGACCCACCTTCAGATCGGCGGGGCGGCGCTTCAGATGCGCAACTGGGCGATGGCCGAGCAGGCCTTTGCCGAGGCGGCCGCGATGGACCCGCAACTGGACGAGGCCTGGGGCATGGTGATCCGCATCCAGGATGCGCTCGGTCGGGGGGCCGAGGCGCGCGCGACACTGGAAAGGGCGCTTGCCTCGAATCCGCAGAGCGGCCTGCTGCTGGACCTGCGCGGTCAGATGACACCCTGACCGCCGCGCCGGTCAGACCTTGCGCGGAACGATCTCGTCCTGATGCTCGCCCAATCGCGGCGCGGGTCGGTCGAGCGTCAGCTCGGCCCCCGAGAAGAGGAAGGGCGCGCGGACACCGGGCACGCCGCCGGGCGCGATCTGCATGGCGCGATGGCGGATCTGCGGGTCGGCGAAGACCTCGGCCATGTCGTTGATCGGTCCGGCGGGAACGCCCTCGGCCTCGCAGGCCGCCAGCAGGTCGGTCTTGGTCCATTGCCGGGTCGCCGCGGTCAGCGCGGCTGTCAGAGCGGCGCGGTTGGCGATGCGGGCGGCGTTGGTCAGGTAGTCGGGCGCGGTCGCGAGCGCGGGCAGGCCGAGGATGCGGCACAGGCGCTGATACTGCGCGTCATTCCCGGTGGCGAGGATGATCCAGCCATCGGCGCAGTCGAACACCGCATAGGGGGCAAGGTTCGGGTGGGCATTGCCAAGCTTGCCGGGCGGCGTGCCGGTGGCGAGGTAGTTCAGCGCCTGGTTGGCGGTGATGCTGGTCGCGACATCGAACAGCGCCATGTCGATCTGCTGGCCGCGCCCGGTGGTGGCGCGCTGGTGCAGCGCGGCGAGGATCGCGGTAGTGGCATAGACCCCGGTGAAGATATCGGCAATCGCCACACCGGCCTTCATGCGGCTGGCCGTCCGGCTCGCCCGTCACGCTCATCAGTCCGGCCATGCCCTGAATGATGTAGTCGTAACCCGCCCGATGCGCATAGGGGCCAGTCTGGCCGAAGCCGGTGATCGAACAGTAGATCAGCCGGGGGTTCAACGCCGCCAGCGACCGCATAGTCGAGCCCGTATTTCGCCAGCCCGCCCACCTTGAAATTCTCGATCACCACATCGGCGTCGGCCACCAGCCCGCGCACGGTCTCTTGCCCCTCCGCCGTGCGGAAGTCGCAGGTGATCGAGCGTTTGCCCCGGTTGGTCGAATGGAAATAGGCTGCCGCCCGCTCGCCCTCATGGTCGATGAAGGGCGGGCCCCAGCGGCGGGTGTCGTCGCCCTTCCGGCGCCTCGACCTTGATGACGTCGGCACCAAGGTCGGCGAGCGTCTGGCCGGCCCAGGGACCGGCCAGGATGCGCGCCAGTTCGATGACGCGCAGGCCGGCGAGCGGGGCGGCCATCGTCAGCCGAGCTTTTCGTCGAGGATCGCCTTCAGGTCGTCATAGCTCATGTTGCCGTGCTTCTCGCCGTTGATGATCAGCGTCGGCGTGCCTTCGATCTGGTCCTTCGCCTGGTTCTCTTCGAACTTCGCGACCAGGGCCTGCGCCATCACGGCATCCTGCATGCAGGCGTCGATCGTGGCATCGTCCATGCCCGCGGTGCGACCGATCTTCTTCAGGTTCTCGACGGCCACGGTCGGGTCCTCGGTCCCGGCCCAGACCTTCTGCTGTTCGAACAGCATGCCGTTGATCCCGAAATACCGCGTCTCGCCCCCGCAGCGGGCCATCATCGCGGCCCAGAGACCGAAACGGTCGAAATAGACCTCGCGGTAGACGAACCGGACCTTGCCGGTGTCGATGTAGTCCTTCTTGAGGTCCTTGAAGACCGTCTCGTGGAAGGTCGCGCAATGCGGGCAGGTGTAGGATGCGTATTCGATGATCGTCACCGGCGCATCGGCGTTGCCAAGGACCATCTCGGGCACCTCGGGCAGCGGAGCGGTGGCCGACGCTTCCTGTGCCAGCGCCGCGGTCGAGGTGATCTGCGTCATGCCCGCCGTGTCGGACTTGCCCAGCCAGAAGGCCGCGCCGAGTGCCAGAACGAGCGCGAGCGCGACGGCCGAGAGTTTCTTTGCCATGGGATGCCTCATGTCTTTTGCCGTGTCAGGAAGTTGCGGGTGATCTGTTCCAGCGCGCGGCGCAGCCCGTCGTCGCGCACGCCTTCTGCCACGGTTGCGGCCGTGGCGGCAATGGCCGGATCGGGGACCAGGGCCGGTTTCGGCGCGGGGGCGAACTCGGCCTGCCCCTCGGCAAAGCCCGTGGGGGCGGTCTGGGTCAGCGTGATGCGCGAGATGGCGTTGTAGCCGTAGCAGGCATTCACCCGCTCGCGGAGCCTGCGGCAACTGCATCTGCACCATCGGGTGCCTGCGCCGAGGTGGTGAGCAGGGTCAGCGTCGCCCCGAACCCGTCGCGCGCATAGCCGATCTTGACGGGGCGGGTGACGCGGGCCAGGTCTTCGCCCGCAATCTCGGCCCAGTGCGTCAGAAGCCGCGCCACGGCAAAACCGCGCGCCTCGCCCGCCGCGCGGATGCGGTCCGAAACCAGCCTGGACGCGGCTTCGAACCCGCGCGAGCGGCGGGCGGCATTGGGCGTTTGATCGGGCGCGCGGGTCATCTGGTCATCGTCCTGTCGGCGGCTATTCTAGGCAGACGGGCGGCGCTTGCCAGACAAATGGCGCGGGAAGGGGCATAAACATTGCGTGACGGGGATTTGGCCGAACGGCTGCTGGCCTGGTACGACGCGCATGCCCGCGTCATGCCCTGGCGCGTCGGACCCGACGACGCGCCGGGCAGGCGAGCGTGCCGGACCCCTATCGCGTCTGGCTGTCCGAGGTGATGCTGCAGCAGACCACGGTCGCGGCGGTGCGCGACTATTTCCGCCGCTTCATCGAGCGCTGGCCGACGGTCGAGGCGCTGGCCGCTGCTGAGGATGCCGAGGTGATGGGCGAATGGGCGGGCCTTGGCTATTACGCCCGCGCCCGCAACCTGCTCGCCTGCGCACGGGCCGTGTGCGCGTGATCATGGCGGGCGCTTTCCCGGCACGCGCGAGGGGCTGCTGGGCCTGCCCGGCATCGGCCCCTATACCGCGGCCGCCGTCGCGGCCATCGCCTTCGACGAAGCCGGCGGTGGTGGTGGACGGCAATGTCGAGCGGGTGATGGCCCGGATGTTCCGCGGTCGAGACGCCACTGCCCGCCGCCAAGGCCGAGCTGACGCGCCTCGCCGCAGGCGCTGACGCCCCGGACCGGCCCGGCGACTATGCCCAGGCGGTGATGGATCTGGGCGCCACGATCTGCACGCCGCGCAATCCCGCCTGCGGGATCTGCCCCTGGTGGCAGGACTGCGCGGCCCGCGCCGCAGGCGTGCAGGCCGAGCTGCCGCGCAAGGCCGCGAAGCTGGCCAAGCCCGTGCGGCAGGGAACCGTCTGGATCGCGCGGCGCGAGGATGGCGCCTGGCTGCTGGAGACGCGGGCCGAGCGCGGCCTGCTGGGCGGGCATGCTGGGTTGGCCGGGCTCCGACTGGGACGGGGCAGGGCGGCGGCGCGCCGCTGTCTGCCGACTGGCGCGATGCGGGGGCAGAGGTGCGCCACACCTTCACCCATTTTCACCTGCTCCTCGCCGTCGAGGTGGCCGAGGTCGGGCGCGAGGCCGTGCCGCTGCGCGGGCGCTTCCTGTCGCGCGGCGAGTTCCGCCCCTCGGACCTGCCCACGCTGATGCGCAAGGCCTTCGACCTTGCGTCAGGCGCGTTCTCGCCGCGTTGAACCTTGCGCCAACTGCGGATAGGCTGTGCGCATGACCATCGAGACCATTCCCGCAGAAACGGTTGCCCGCCCCGGGCCGCGCGCTGCCCTTCTGGCTGTCGCTGGCGACTGGTGCCGGTGGTGGTGCTGGCGGCGGTGCAGGGGGGGTGGACGATCGCGCTGGTGCCGCTGGCCTCGTGGGGCCTCTTCACGGTGCTGGACGCCGTGGAGGGGATCGACAGCCGCAACGCCGATCCGCTTACGCCAGAGGCCAGCCTGCTCTGGTATCGGGCCATCACGCTGGTCTGGTTTCCTGTCCAGTTCGCCCTGCTCTGCTGGCTGCTCTGGTATGTGCCGCAGGCCCCGCATCTGGAGCGGGCGGAGCGGATCGGGCTGTTCTTCGGCATGGGCGTGGTGTCGGGGACGGTCGGGCATCACCTATGCGCACGAGCTGATGCATCAGCGCCCGCGGCTGGAGCGCTGGCTGGCGGACCTGCTGCTGGCGAGTGTGCTCTATTCCCATTTCCGGTCCGAACACCTGCGGGTGCATCACCTCTGGGTCGGCACCCCGCGCGATCCGGTGACGGCGCGCTACAACGAGGGGTTCCACCGCTTCTTCCCGCGGGTGCTGGTCCAATCGCCCCGCTCGGCCTTGCCGCGCCGAACGGGCGATGCTGGCGCGGCGCGGGCTGCCCGCCTGGCACCGCAGCAATCCGTTCTGGCGCTATGCGGCCTTGCAGGCGGCGTTCCTGCTGCTGGCCTATGGGCTGGGCGGCTGGATCGGGCTGGGGCTGTTCGTCTGGCAGGCCTTCGTCGCCATCTGGCAGCTGGAACTGGTGAACTACATCGAACATTACGGGCTGACCCGGCGGCATCTGGGCCAGGGCCGCTACGAGCATGTCCTGCCGCGCCACAGCTGGAATTCGGACTACCGGGCGTCGAACTGGCTGCTGATCAACCTGCAGCGCCATTCGGACCACCACTACAAGCCCGACCGCCGCTTTCCGCTGTTGCAGACCTATGACGACGCCGAGGCGCCGCAGCTGCCCTACGGCTATCCGGTGATGACAGTCCTCGCCATGGTGCCGCCGCTGTGGAAGCGGGTGATGAACCCCCGCGTGAAGGACTGGCGGCGGCGGCACTATCCCGACATCGCCGAACTGGAAACCCTACAACAAGGCCCGCCATCCGGTGCCGGGAGAGGCGTAACCGCATCGGCGAAAAGAAACGGAATCTTCAGAGAAGCCCGCTCTGATGGAACCCCGTAACCCCAACCGTGCGAGTGACACCTTGACGAGATATCTTCCCCTGATCGGCCTCTTTGCCCTGGCCGCCTGCGACATCCCGCCCGCCGTCTCGGATTTCAACGGGTCCAGCGTGAAGATCCAGACATCGGCCTTCAACGCGAACGCGCCGCAGCTTGCCAGCGCCGAGGCGGCGCGCATCTGCCAGAAGGTCGGAAAGCGTGCGGAATATGCCTCGACCCGCCAGATATCGGACTACGACTCGGAACTGCTGTTCCTCTGCCTGTGACGGCGCGGCGGGATTCGACGCGCACCCCGCCTATTCGTCTGTACCGGCGGCATCGCTCCGCGCGCGGAACTCGCTGTAGATCGCCTCGGCGATGGCCGTGACGGTCAGCACGAAGATGCCGATGCCGATCAGCAGGTAGAAGATCGTGTAGATCTTGCCGAGTGCCGTCTTCGGGGCGAAGTCGCCATAGCCCACCGTCGACATGGTGACGACGCAGAAATAGACGGCATCCAGGAAGCCCCAGCCTTCAAGCCACATGTAGATCAGCGCGCTGAAGGTGACGATGCCGCCCGCCAGGATCATGAGCGCGCGGACATTCGGGTTTCCGAAGGCGGCCGGGATGGCGTGGGCGATGTTGAGATAGCCGGTAAGGATGCTGGTCGGGTTGGGGACCTTCGTCGTCATGTCGACCTCCGTCATGCTTGGAAAAAAGCCCGCCATGCAGGCATGGCGGGCCAGGTCGCCTGCCGGGCATGACACCGGCGGGCGGGCGGTAAACTCTCGTCTGGCTTGGGTCAGTGTGCCGGGCCCTCGTCCATCTCGGCGCGGATCTGCTGGCGAAGGATGTCGATGGGGATCATCTGGCCGTCGCGCCTGAAGTGCCAGTAGGTCCAGCCGTTGCAGCTTGGTGCGCCTTCCAGCGCCGCGCCGACCTGGTGGATCGAGCCCTTGGTATCGTCGGAGATCAGCGTGCCGTCGGCCCGCACCCGAGCCGTCTTGCCGCGTGGCGAGGTCAGCACCTCGCCCGGCCGCAGCATCCCGCGCTCCACCACCTGGCCGAAGGGCACGCGCGGTTCCGCCCGCTTCGACCCGGTGATTTCCAGCGCCGAGCGGTCATAGGCGCGCACCCGGTCCAGCCGGTCGGCGGCGACCTTGCGATAGGCTTCCTCGCGCTCGATCCCGATGATAGCTGCGGCCCAGCATCTTGGCGACCGCCCCGGTCGTGCCGGTGCCGAAGAACGGGTCGAGCACCACATCGCCCGGATTGGTCGTGGCCACCAGGATGCGGTGCAGCAGCGCCTCGGGCTTCTGCGTCGGATGCGCCTTGTCGCCGTTCGCGTCCTTGATCCGCTCGCCCCCGGTGCAGAGCGGGATCACCCAGTCCGACCGCATCTGCACGCCGTCGTTCAGCTCCTTCAGCGCCTCGTAGTTGAAGGTGTATTTCGACGACTTCGTCGCGGCTGGCCCAGATCAGCGTCTCGTGCGCATTCGTCAGGCGCTTGCCGCGGAAGTTCGGCATCGGGTTCGACTTGCGCCACACCACGTCGTTCAGCAGCCAGAAGCCCTGGTCCTGCAGCGCCGCGCCGACGCGGAAGATGTTGTGATAGCTGCCGATCACCCAGATCGCGCCGTTCGGCTTCAAGCAGGCGCCGCGCGGCGGCAAGCCAGTCGCGGGTGAAGCGGTCATAGGCGGCAAAGCTGGAGAACTGGTCCCAGTGATCGTCCACCGCATCGACCATGCGAATTGTCGGGCCGGTGCAGCTCGCCCTTGAGCTGCAGGTTGTAGGGCGGGTCGGCGAAGATCAGGTCGACGCTTCCGGCAGGCAGCGCGTTCATCACCTCGATGCAGTCGCCGCCAAGGATCTCGTTCAGCGGAAGCACGGGGCGCCTCCGGCATTCTGGTCGTTCGTCATCTCTGCCTCTGTCCCCACGGCTTTGCGCCGTCTTGTTGGGACAAGGATGAGTCATCGGCGATTCGCCGTCAAATTCTTTTTTGAATCAAGGGGTTACAGAAACGGCTTGATACAAGATGTTGTGGACGGGCCGGAACGACCGCCTATGTGCGGGGGTGACACCAAGATTTTGCAGCGCCTCGACGTGGTCCCGCGTCGGGTAGCCGGCGTTGCGCTCCCAGCCGTAGCCGGGGTGCTGTTGCGCCAAATCCACCATGATCCGGTCGCGCGTCACCTTGGCGATGATCGAGGCGGCAGCGATCGACAGACAGCAGCGCGTCGCCCCCGATGATCGCCTCGGCCCGGCAGGCCAGATCGCGCGGAATCATGTTGCCGTCGATCAGCACGTGGTCGGGCGGTTACAGGCAGCGCGGCGATGGCACGGCACATGGCCAGGTGGCTCGCGCGCAGGATGTTGATGGCGTCGATCTCCTCGACGCTCGCATGGCCGATGCCGATTTCGGCGCAATCGAGGAGCATGGAGAACAACGCCTCGCGCCGCTTGCGGTCAAGTTGCTTCGAGTCGTTCAGGCCATCGGGAATGCAATCGGGTCGCAGCCGGACGGCGGCAGCGGTGACCGGACCCGGCAAGCGGGCCGCGCCCGGCCTCGTCCACGCCGATGACAAAGCGCGCGCCGCCCCGTTGTGCGGTCGTCTCGAAAAGGAAGTGCGGTCCGTCCATGGTGCGACTGTGCCGAACCGGACGGAAAAGAAAAAGGGGGTGGGCGCTGCTCGTCCGCCCACCCCCGATCTGCGACCCCCTGCGGGGGCATGCGGGGCCGCAGATGTGCCCTTACCAGCGGCTGACGCGATAGCCGGCGTCGCGCAGGCAGTCTTCCTCGTAGACGCGACCCTGCCAGTCGCGGCTGCGGATGCTCTGGGCACAGTATTGCGGCAGGCCGTAGCCGACGCCTTCGCGCTTCAGGCAGGATTCGGCGTAATAGGTCGCAGGGCGCGGCCCGCCGACCTCCACCGCACAGGTGCCGGGCAGGCGCGGACCCTGGCTCACGCGGCTGTAGCGGTCATCCTGGCGAAAGTATCCTGTGCGCCAGTCGCGCTCGGCGTCCCAGCGGGGCTCGTCGCGGTAGAAGCCCGGCGCAGGTTGCGGCGCGGGATAGACAGGTGCCCGCGTGACCGGTTGCTGCGCACGGTTCTGATTCTGGATCGTGCCTGCGATGACGGCGACGGCGGCAATCCCCGCCAGTGCGCGCAGCAGGTCCTTGTCATCGGCGGCGGCCGGGCCGGCGCCCGAGGTGATGGCCGCGCCCGCGACGGCGGTGGCGGTGACGGCGTTCAAGATCCAGGTTCTGGCGGTGGTCATCTGCGTGGTCCTTCCGGTGTGGGGTCCGACACGAGGCTCGTGCCGGAGGGGATGACCGGAAGCTGGGGCAGGGCGGGCCGGACAGGCAATATCGCCGGGCTGATATGCGATAACAGCCGCCTAAACCCCGGTTGTCATTGAATGACGGCAGCTTTCCGCGCAATCATTGGTACGCTTCGGAGGACCGGATGATGACGCAACCCCTGACCGCCGCCCTGCTTGTGTCGCTGGCCCTCGCCCTGCCCGCGCAGGCGTCGTGCTATGTCGATTACAAGGCCAAGCAGGACGCCCCGCTGCGTCTGGCCTATGGGGTGGCCGAGATTGTCGGATGGCGGCTGCGGCAGCCCCGATGCGGCGGCGGCCGAGCTCGCCCCCCGTCTGGCGGCGGCGGGGTGGACCTTGCTCAACATCCTCTCCATCTTCGGCGCAGAGGGTCTCGAGGAAAGGAAAGCGAGTGCCGGAGAGTTCTTCCTCCGCTACTGACGCCTTCCGCGCGGGCAACCGCGTGGTGGCGGGCGGCATCGCGGCCATCGTGGCGATCCTTCTGGGCGCTGCGGTCTTCCTGTTCGCTGAACCTGCCCGACGCCAATGCCTTCAACGCCAAGGTGGAACGCATCTTCGTCGAGAACGACGACCTGCGCGCCGGGGCCGAGATCAAGCTGCTGGAGATTCTCGCGCAGTCGGGCACTGCCTTTTCCGAGGTGCTGGAAAGCTACCGCGTGGTGATCTTCGTGCTCTTGGTCTTTGCGACGGCGCTCCTGCTTGCCGCGCTCGTCTTCCTCGTCACCATCATCACGCTGAACCGCCGCATCTCGGCCATCCAGCGATCGGGCATTCAGGTGTCGTCGCTGCTGATCGCGCGGGAAAGCCGGTCGGTCTACATCAACGACATGGAATTCCAGCTGACCGAGGCCGCCATCGAGACGCTGAGCGTGCTGGCCGAGGCGCGGATGGATGACGAGGTGATGACCGGCGCGCAGATCGAGGGCGTCATCTCGGGCCGCGACGCCGCCGAGTGCGACGAGGCGGCAGGGGCAACGCGGGTCAAGCGCCTGCGCGACGCGCTTGGGCAACCAGATGGTCAGCGAGCTTCTGGTCAAGACCATCGCCCGGCGCGGCTATGTGCTGGCCGTCGGCAAGGACGTGATCCGCGTGGTCTGAACCCTCAGAGAAACCCGATCCAGCGCCCCGCGACCAGAACGGAAACCCAGAGAACGGCCGAGATCGCCGCCCCGACGCGCAAGGCCGCCGAAGGATCGCCGCCATCTGCGACATGTCGCAGCGCCGCGCTGCGTTCGATCAGCACCACATTTCCCAGTGCAAGCAGCAGGAGCAGGAGCTTCAGCCGAAACGCCGGGTTTGCCAGATAGTCCACGGGGTTCACCGTGAACAGCATGGCCCCCGTCAGCACGGCAAGCGCCAGCCCCACAGCCGCCGCAGGCCGCAACACCGATAGGAGTACGGTGGCGGGAACGCCACGGAACGCGCCCGCCAGCCGAAGGTCGAGCGGCAGGATCGCGCCAACCAGCAGCGCAAGGCCCAGGATATGGGCCGCGTTCATCGCAGCATAGAGATTGCCCGACCCCCGCAGCGCGCGTGCAAGCCCCGAATCCCCCGATGCGAGAAGCAGGGCCTCCACGATCAGTTGGTCGGAATGCGTTCGGGATACATGTCGTATGGCTGACCATCGACCGTGACGCGGACGGCCTTGATGACGAACTCGGCCGGATCGAGCGAGCGGTTGCCGAGGATGGTGATGCTTCCGCCGGGCTGGACCGTGTCTGCCCGGAAGCCCGACCGCTCGGTGCGCGCCGGATTGCCCAGCTCGACCTGCCAGAGCTGGCCAGAGGCATCGGTCACGGTCAGGGACGGATGAGGCGGGGCGATCGAGACCGTCTCGACCCGCGCCTCGAGCGTCGTCAGCTCTGCCTCGGCCCAGGACCAGCCATGATGGGCGAGCGCTGCCGAGGCCGTAGCAAGGCCGAGGCAGGACAGCAGGAACAGGCGGCGGGGGAAGGGCATGGCGATCTCCTTGGCTGGGTCGACAAGACTGTAGGGCTGGCGGCCGAAGGGTCAGCGCGGCCTCACGCCTTGGTGAACCGGGCGTCGGGGCGGTGGCGGCCTGCGGTTGCCTATCCCGATCGAGGCTCATAGTTTGCCCGACGAACACGGACAAGGAAACGCAAATGGCTGATCGGCGGAACCTTCACGGCCTGCAGGTCGACCCGGCGCTGGCCGATTTCGTCGAAACCCGCGCCTTGCCCGGCACGGGAATCGCTGCCGACCGGTTCTGGACCGGCCTCTCCGCCCTCGTGCACGAGCTTGGCCCCGAGAATCGCGCCTTGCTCGCCCGCCGCGACCAGTTGCAGGCGCAGATCGACGCCTGGCACATCGGCCGCCGCAACCAGCCGCACGATCACGAGGCCTACAAGGCGTTCCTCGCACGAGATCGGCTATCTGCTGCCCGAAGGCGCCGGACTTCACAGATCGAGACCGCGAACGTCGACCCCGAGATCGCCCGCGTGCCCGGGCCGCAGCTGGTCGTGCCGATCACCAACGCCCGCTATCGCGCTGAACGCCGCGAACGCGCGCTGGGGCAGCCTCTACGACGCGCTCTACGGCACCGACGCGATGGGCAGCCCGCCCCGCCCGGGCGGCTACGACCGCGGCCGGGGCGCGCGGGTCGTGGCGCGGGCGCGGGTGTTCCTCGACGAGGCCTTTCCGCTCGCCGGCACCAGCCATGCCGACGCGCGGCGCTACCACGTGCACGACGGCGCGCTTCTGGTCGACGACCTGCCGCTGCTGCGACCCGGAGAAGTTCGTCGGCTATCGCGGCCACCCCAGGGCGCCCGACGCGGTGCTGCTGCGCAACAACGGCCTGCATGTGGAGCTGGTCTTCGACCGCACCCATCCGATCGGCAGCCGCGACCAGGCGGGGCTGGCCGACGTGCGGCTGGAAAGCGCCGTCTCGGCGATCATGGATTGCGAGGATTCGGTCGCCTGCGTCGATGCCGAGGACAAGGTGCAGGCCTATCGCAACTGGCTCGGCCTGATGCAGGGCGACCTTGCGGCGGACGTTCGAGAAGGGCGGCCAGCGGTGACGCGCCGCAGCTCAACCCCGACCGGACCTTCACCGCCCCGGACGGCGGCACGCTGACGCGTCAAGGGCCGCGCGCTGATGCTGGTGCGCAACGTCGGCCACCTGATGACCAACCCCGCGATCCTGCGACCGCGACGGCAGCGAGGTGTTCGAGGGGCTGATGGACGCGATGGTGACGACGCTGATCGCGATGCACGACCTGAAGAAGACCGAGGGCCCGCGCAACTCGCGTCACCGGCTCGGTCTATGTGGTGAAGCCGAAGATGCACGGGCCGGAGGAGGTGGCCTTCGCCGACGAGACCTTCACCCGGGTCGAGGCGGTGCTCGGGCTGCCGCAGTACACCGTGAAGCTCGGGATCATGGACGAGGAGCGGCGCACCTCGCGTCAACCTCAAGGAATGCATCCGCGCGGCGAAGCATCGCGCGTGGCCTTCATCAACACCGGCTTCCTCGACCGCACCGGCGACGAGATCCACACCTCGATGGAGGCGGGGCCGTTCAGCCGCAAGGACTTCATCAAGCGCAAGGCCTGGATCACCGCCTACGAGAACCAGAACGTCGACATCGGGCTGGAATGCGGGCTGTCCGGGCCGCGCGCAGATCGGCAAGGGCATGTGGGCGATGCCCGACCTGATGGCGGCGATGCTGGAAGCAGAAGATCGAGCATCCCAAGGCCGGGGCCAACTGCGCCTGGGTGCCGTAGCCCGACCGCGGCGACGCTGCACGCGCTGCACTACCACCAGGTCGACGTCTTCGCGGTGCAGGCCGCGCTCGAGGCCGGGCGGCCGGCGGGCCTATGTCGACGCGCTGCTCGACATCCCGCTCGCCAGCTACCGCAAGTGGACGCGACGACGCAGATCCTGCGCGAGGTCGAGAACAACGCGCAGGGCATCCTCGGCTATGTCGTGCGCTGGATCGACCAGGGCGTCGGCTGCTCCAAGGTGCCCGACATCAACGACGTGGGCCTGATGGAGGACCGCGCGACCTGCCGGATCTCGGCCCAGCACATCGCCAACTGGCTGCATCACGGCGTGGTGAGCGAGGCCGAGGTGATGGAGACGCATGCAGCGGATGGCCGCGGTGGTCGACCGGCAGAACGCAGGCGACCCGCTCTACCGGCCGATGGCGCCCGGCTTCGACGGCCTCGCCTTTCAGGCGGCCTGCGATCTGGTCTTCAAGGGGCGGGAGCAGCCGTCGGGGTATACCGAGCCGATCCTCCATGCGCGGCGGCTGGAGTGGAAGCGGCAGGCCCACTGACTGCCTGCCTACCCCGTCCCCCGGTTGCAACCCGAAGGACTTGAGTCGCTTTGCACGGCTTCTTGCCGAATTCTCTTTGTGCCACCCGAGATATTGATCGCTTTGCAGGCCCTGCCGCTACGGCAATTGCCCAGACGGCTTTGAAGTTTGATTGAGTGATTGAAGTTTCTTACTCGTGCGCCCTAGGGTGGTAATAGGTCGTTCACGGAGGATCGGCACATGGCAAAATGGCTGATGAAGACGATCAAGCTTTCCGGTTTTTGGGACAAGCAGGTTGAGATGGTCGTGCGCGCAGACACGGAAGAAGAAGCACGGGAAGACGCGACCGAGTATGCCCGCGAAGGAAACGAGCGGGGAACCGATAATCTCGGCTGGATGAACGACACCGCCTCAAGTTGTGACCGTGTGACGTCACATCCGGGCACCGCTATTGTGGCCTCGTGGGAGCCTCGCGACTAGCCGACCCTGTCACGACAAGTCTGTGTCGCGCTATGAAAATTAGGCTGAGCCGCTTCGCCGATCATTCTGGATCGCGCAACTGGTGACCCCGGATGGGTTAGAGGGAAAGAGCAATATCAATAGGTTGTGCCCACAAACCTACAGAATCCGGTTCGCTGATTTCCAAGGATTTTTCTGCCGTCTGTCAAACCCAGCGCGAAGTTTTCTGCGAAATGGAAAGGCTTTCGGACGACTATCACCCATAGGGCGAGGGATCACCCAAGAAGTCAGAAGATCGGTCTCAGCGGTAATGGTATCCTGTTTCTCGGGGGGCGTCTGGAGGAACGAGTGGACCTGCTCGAACGTCAGAAGAATAGCATTGGGCCGCTACCGCTCTTGTCCGTCGTCGTACGCACCGGCGACCTAGTGGCGGGCGAGGGGGGCCGGTGGCATCCCGAGGCGGTCCACGTGGAGGGATGGGGCTTCCTCGACTGCATCACCCCACTAGTCAAGGGCGCTCGGCCGATTTGCAATGCAGACGATTGCTTAAGTCGCGCTCAAGCATCGTTCTGCTAAAAGATAAAGGGCGCCCAGAGGCGCCCTTCAAAGTTCTGATCAGCTCACTCGGGACCTGCGGCGCGATACGGCAAACAGACCGCCAATGCCCGAAATAAGCATCCATGCTGCCGCAGGGAGCGGAACAGTGGTAACGATTGGCGTGCTCGAAATCCACGTCACCAAATGCTCGGGAGTGTTTGATGCTGTCTCCCTTCTAAAAGTAGTCTTGAACTGGAACCGAGCAAAATAGTCCGTATTGGCATTCAGAGTACCAAGATTGATGGCGACGCCTTGTTGTGTCGTTGCGTCTGCAGCATCCACACCTGCATCAGAAGCGCTGTCAATCAGGCTAGTCAACGCATTGCCGTCTTTATCAAAAACCTGTACGCTTTCAAAAAATCCTACTGGATCATTGACCCCAATCAAGTCAAGGTCGCCAAAAACCGTGTTCAAAAACGACAGGCCACCTGCCACGCTGGCGTACTTAACCCACATACTCATGGTGCCGCCACCTTGGCCAGTGTCAGACACGAGACCGCAGCTGCCAACACCAAAGAAACAATTCGTTCCATTTGTGAGCGGAATAAAGTAAGAAATTGCGTTGGGGTTCGTTGCGCCGAGACCCACTTCTGCACTGTTCGCCGCTGCAACTGTAGCGTTTCGCTCTGCTTGCTCGGCCCCGGATAACGGAACCGCTGGATTTGCCACTGGCGATCCGCCGATAGTCGAGCCGCTGAGAGCGACGCCGATCGTCGCCGCTTGCGCCAAACCAGCCATAAGAAGCGTAGCAGCACCTGCAGCGCCAAGAATTCTTAATGTCATGATCAATCCCCATTCACGAAGTTATGTCTATTGCTGCCAAAAGGACCATCACAGCAATCTCTTCAAGAAATAGTGATATGTCATGACTCAAAAAAGCCGAAATCTTTCGTTTTCAGCTGCAACTCTTGAGAGAAGCCTGTAATCAACTGGTTTATAATGCGAAGAATCCAGCCTGATTGTTTCGATTTCTAGAACAATCTGCAAGCATAGATGGCTGACAGCTACGGAAAGGATCACGAATCAGCAGAACCAGGGGTGGGACGATTCTTCCTCTCTGCACCTCTAGCCATTTGCCATCGGAAAAGTACTCGGACGTTGCACTAGGCCTCCGGTCAACCATTTCGACCGCACGACGGCCACAGGCTTAGGGGGCGGCGCCACGGCCCCCAATTCGTCGGCCCTGGCGGTCAGGTCCACCCCGACCAGGTTCCGCACCGCAGAGGCGTACACGTACGCGTCCAAGGCCTCGGCCCGACGGCCGGGAATTCGTTCCCAAACGGCAGTGGGTGCCCCGTGCGAGTACTTGACCACCCGCCGCTCGCTTGCCAGTTCCTCGTAAAACCGCCGCTCCAGGCCGTCGCTGAACCGGATCGAGCGGCCGCGCTTGAGGCGCTCGGCCAGGCGGGCCTTCTCGCCGTCTACCCCAACGATAAACAACCGGACGCCTTTCGTGGCAGACAGGCGGATGGCGGGCCTCTGCCCGGATGCCCCCTTGATCGCCACGATCCGGCGGGACAGGCGCGGGTGGCAGAAAGCAAGGACTTGGTCGAAGTCTGGCCGTCCGACGAGTCCACGGCTGCCGCGTCAAAGCCCAGGGTGGCCCCCAGCGGATGCTTGAAGCGCGTGGCTAGGAATATTCCAGTTCGCTCCAGGGGGCGTCCGACGTGTTCACCGGCCCCCAGAAGGCCCGGTAGTCCAGGACGTAGGTCTCCGTCGCGCTGTAGCCCAGCGTCAGACACTCTAGGCGGTCGTGCTGAACGTCAACTCCGGCCGTCAGGACCAGGCAGTCAGGGGGCAGCCGGTCGAGGCCGAAGGGCTCCGCTCGGCTCTGGAGTTCGGCATCGTCAAGTTCCTCGCCCGCCGGGCGCCACACCTCGCCCAGCGTGGTGTTGACGAAAACCTGCAAGGTGACCGGGCTTTTCTTGGCGGCGACGAATTCCTGCGCCAGGCGGCCCCAGGAGGCGTTCGGCAACAGGCTGGTGAGGGCGGTCAGCTTGAACCCCGCGTGACCCTCCACGTGCGGCGCCGTGGCCCGCCAGCGACCTTGCTCGACCATCCGGCCCTTCTGCCCGTGGTCGGTCAGGGCGCCGCACTCGGGGCAGCACCAGGCGGCTTCCTCCGGTCGGTCGGTCGGCCAGTGAATATCCTTCCAGAGGACTTCCGAGACGACTCGCAATGCGGGCAGGGCACCTCCCAGATGCGCTTGTCAGACAGGTCATAGGCGCGCTGAATCCGGCTCGTGTCGGCATGGACCGGGGTCGAGGCCAGAACAATCTTCCGGTTGCCGTAGGTCATCGTCCGCTTGATCGCCAGTTCCACCGGGTCGCCTTCCCCGCGCAGGTCGATCTCGTATCCGTCCACCTCGTCGGCCAGCACCACGCGGGCCGTGCGGGCGCGCAGGTTGCGCGGGGCGCGGGCCGACATGACCATAAGCGAGCCGCCGGGGTAGCGGCGATGCAGGAGGGTGTCGCGCAGCTTGTCCTGCAACAGGGCAGCCCGCAGCGACGGCGACTCCTGGAACACTGGTTCGATGCTAGAGACCATCAGAGTGCGCGCGTCCTCCTCGCTGGGCATCAGGGCGATGACCGGCGCGGGGTCGTTCACAACGAAATGGCCCAGGGCGGCGATCATGGCTTGCGTGGCCCCCACGCGGGCGCTCTTGAGGATCGAGACGCGCTCGGTCGTGTCATCGCCGATCACGTCCAGAATCTCGCGCTGCTGCGGCCACAGGCGCATCGGGCCGGGGGTAGCGGACAGGGACGCGGGCAGCCGCACATGACCCTCGCACCACTCCGATAGGCGCAGCTTGGGCGGCGGCCGCAGCATGGCGAAGGTCTCGGCCCGCAGCCGGGCAAAACGGGGGTCACTGGTCATTGGCGATATCCTCCAGGGCGGCGCGCAGTTCCTTGTCCAGCCGGGCGGCCGTGGCCCGGTCAAGGCCAAGCGTGGCCGCGATGCGGGGCGAGATCGCCATGAGGCGGGCGCGCAGGTCAACGGCCAAGCTGGCCCACTCGCGCCGCACATCTTCGAGGGGCAGGAGTTCGCCACGGGTCTGCGCCAGCTTGAGTTCGGCAAGGTCCGCTTGGGCTGCGGTCAGCCGTTGCTTTTCGTCGCTGTGCCCAGGGTTGGCAACGTGGCGACCAATGGGGTTTTCGCGTTGCCACTCGACGTAGGCTCGCACCGCCTCGAGAAGGGGATAGGCACCATACTGGCCTCGCGGAATGGCTCCTTGCCGGGCAAGCGCCGTCACCCGGTTGCCGGAAAGCCCCAGCAAGGCTGATAGCACTTGCAGCCCCACAGTGGAGGGTAGATCGGCAACCGCCACGACGTGTCCGCGCTGCGGCCTGTCGCCGGGCAGGTCGCCGACCAGTTCGCGGTATTCGTCATCCGTCATGTCCATGCCAGAGTCTCCAGGTCAGGTAGGGCGGTTGCCCCGGCAGGGCGGTTGCCCCGGATGCCAGTTGAGAATTATTCTCAAAGAGTTCGAATACCGGGCTCCGCGACCCCCGCAGCCCGGGCACCGGCTTCCAAGTACCTTGGGCCGGGGCATATGCCCCACCAAGGCAACCGCCCCAGTCGCAATGCTTCAACCATTCATCTTTTTTGTCCGGGTGCCGGGCAGGACCGGACAACGGACAGCCCTTAAGGGGGGCTGTCCTGTCCGTCCGGGTCTGCGCCGCCGATTTACCGTGTTTCGGACAGCCGGACAAAGGGCGGACTGTTCGGGTCTGTCCGGCTGTCCGGTCAAATGAGGTCATCGAAATCACCTCCATCGTCATCGAAATCCCACGCACTACCGGAGGAATGATGCCGTGCAATACGGCCGTCCTTGACCGTCACCAGCTTTAGCCGGGTCAGGTCTTGCAGCGCCCGCGTTACCGCGCGACGCCGGTTGTCCCGGTTGTCCGACGCGGATACCTCCGCACCTTCGATGGCAGCCGCGCGCCAGTCGGACTCCGCGACCTGTCCGGTTTTGTCCGCCATGCGGTCCACCAGGTCCAAGGCCGCCAGTTGCGCAGGCGACAGGCGTGGCACCGGCTCTGCCTCGCGCGCGCTGCAAGGTTCACAGATCGGAGCAGTCACCGGCTCGCCGTCCACGTCCCGCCCCACCTCGCGCGACCCGATGCGGAAGGCGATATCCAGATCGGGCGGGCCGTTCCGGTTCTTCCGGATCACGCCCCGCGCGATGCCGGACTGATCGGCGGCCTTTACCTGGATCGAGAAGTCCAGCGCGCCGTTGAATACAGAATGGCCGCGCGGGGTGCTTCCCTCGGCCTTGGTCCCGTGGTGGATGAAGATCACGGCCGCGCCCCAGCGCGCCAGAGCCCGCCCAATGGCGACCACGCGGACCATTCCGGCCGCGTCATTCTCCTCCAGCCCGGGCATTGCCATTGCCAGTGTGTCAATGACAACCAGCCGGGGGCGCTCCGCCTTCACCGCCCGGCGCAAGGCCTGCAGATGAGGGCTGCCCTTGCTTGCGACCTGCCCGGGCGAGAACAGATCGGCGCACCCCCGCACCAGCCGGAATCCGTTCGCCTCGCCCAGGTCATGGTGCAGCGCGGTCACCCTGCCCGCCATGCCGCTTTCATCTTCGGCGGCGACATAAAACACCCCGCCTTGCCGGGTGCGCAGTCCAAAGATGGTCTCGCCCTGGGCCACGGCATAGGCGAGGCGCGGCGCCATTACCGACTTGCCCGCGCCGGGATCACCGAAGATGCAACCGACCTGGCCAGGGGCGATCATGCCCTTGAGGGTGTAGTCGGCCGGGGCGAGAGCGGCGCATTCGTCCGGGGTGAGGAAAGATAGCCCGGCCGAAGTCCACCTCGGCTCCTTCCTCGGATTCGCCCACGTCGTCGTCAAAGTCATCTGCCGAGATCGCGGCCCGGCTGTACTTCCTCGCCATGTCGAAGATCGTGGCCGCAGTAATCTGTTCTGCACCGACCTGCTTTCCGAAGCTGCGCCACTTGTCGGCCAGTTTGGCGCGGCTGTAGCCGGGGTATCCGAATGACCAGGAGCGCGCCAAATCGAGGCCGTCCTGCGAGCCGCCCGAAGCGTGGTGCAAGCCCATAAGGACATTCGCCCAGTCGCCGTAGTCGAGATCGTTCGGGATCGTGAACAAGGCCGCCTTGAGAGCGGGCCAATCGACCGGGGCGGCCGGTTCGGAGGGCTTGTCGCGTTCCACCTTGGCCCGCCGAAGGGCCGCCGGGAATCTCCCGAGGCCGACCATGGCCGTGGACTTCGTCCAAGGTGCCCCGGATCACCTGATACGCTCCAGAGGCCGCCACCGCGTTAGGCCCGATAACGTAACCGCCCTCGCCCCGAATATCGAGGCCGGGCCAGTCCTTCCGGCTCTGGACGTTCCGCACCCCCTCCGAATGGTCGAAATAGAGGTGCATCCCGCCGGAGGGCGTCCGCACGGCGAAGGTCGCGGAGTTCAGGGTCGAGGCCAAGGGAGCGAAAGGTGGCCGCACCGTCCTTCTTTGGCTTGTCGGCCGTCGCCTCGCGCTGATCGAGGTCAACCACCGAGACCCTGTTTCGCGACCCGGTAGGCAAGGCGGGCACGGCCTCGGGCCACTGGTGCCACAACCGACGGACGGCCTTCGGGTCACTGGTGGCGTCGTCCTTCCACTTGAATCCGTCAACCGGGTTTTTCGTTAGAGGGTCCGCCGGGAACACGGCAAAGCCCGCGCGGGCGAGGGCGAGGGCGGCGGCCAGGTTCGCGTTGTCAGTCATAGACTTGCCACTTCGCTTCTACCTCGGCCATCAGCCGAAGGGCGGCCGCCAGCGTCTCTGGGGCAAGGTCCACGAGGTCGAAATCGCGATACGGATTGATCCCCAGCTTTTTCAGGCCCTGGGCGAATTCGGCATCAGCGGCGCGGCGGCGGGCGCGGCGGCCCATGTGCAGCTTGCTGGCGGCGCCCCGGGCGCGGCTCTTTCCGGCGAGGCGGCCGCCGCCGGGCAGTACGGGTTCGGGCATGTGATTTTCCTTCCATGCGGCATGGGGGTGAAAACCGAAACGGCGCAACGGCACCCCTACCGCTGCGCCGCCCCAGTCAAGGAGGCCAGACGCGCATGCCGTACACGCCTGGCTCGAATCAAATACCATGGCGCGGTGAGCAAATCTAGTTTGATAGACGGAATCTTTTGGCTTTGACTCACCGGGCCGAATCAGGCACATATTGCGGAGTTACCCCGAAGGAGCGCGAGATGACCGAAGATGATTACCCAGGGCCGTTCACTATCGACACGCGGCCGAAGCAGGCGGGCGAGTTCGCGCCGGGCGTGATGGCGCGCCTGATCCAACGTCCCGGCGAACACCACACGGAATCGGGCAACCGGATCAACGCATACACAAAGAAGGGCTTCCTGATCCCGGCAGCCCGCGACCTGCACGACGGGCGTGGCGCGTTCCTTTTCACCCGAGAAAGCGCCCTTGCGGCTGCGATCTTCTCCGAGATCGCGTCAGCCGGGATGCACTCGCCGGGCTTTAACAGCCCGGACGCGAGTGCATCCGCGATGGTCGCGGCGCACGTCCGCCTTTACGGCTGGCGCGAAGGCGAAAAGCGGCGCACCCCCAACCCGCTGGGCTTCATCTGGAAAACCTATGATGCCGATCCGACCCGGCCGCCCGGATGGTCGCTGCGTGTCCAGTGGATGCGCCACATCTCCAACGGCCAATTTGTGTGCCACGCTTCGCTCGGATATCGCGCCGAGGAAGATTGGAACAACCGGCCGCTCGGCGAAGGCTTCTGGCCCACCGCCGACATGATTATGCCTATCGACCCCCACCTTGCCATGATCGACGGCAAGATGCGGGCTGCGGGGCTCTGACATGGGAATTTGGAGCCGCCTCCTGAATCGTACCGCCCCGGCTCCGCAAGCTGTCCGCCGCTTCGATGCAGCGGGCGGCGGGCGGCGGGCCAGCGGCTTCGGCCACTTCGGCGCCACCGGCCCCGAGACCCTGGCGGCCGCGCCGTCGCTGCGCTCCAGGGCGCGCCATGCATATGCCAATCAGGGCTTCATCCGGAACGCCGTTGAGGCCCTCGTGGCTGAGACCGTGGGCGCCGGGATTAAAGCCACGAGCGCCCATCCGGACCCCGCCCTGCGCCCGCTGATTGACGCTGCCTTCGCCCGCCACGCGCGGGTGATCGACGCGGAGGGCAGGACGGACTTGGCGCGGGCTAACGGCCGCCATGGTGAAAGCTGCGTAGTGGACGGCGAAGCCTTCGTCTGATCGAGGAGGAGGCCGACGGGGTGCGGCTGCGCCATATCCCGGCCGAGTTCGTGGACGAAGCCGCACCGGCGATCTGGGCGAGGGCGCTACATCGCGGCGGGAGTCGAGTTCGATGCCCGCGGCCGCCGGGTCGCCTACCACGTCCGGCCAGGCCGCCCGACGACTTGTTCCCGGGCAGCTACGAGACCATCCGGGTGCCCGCCGAAAACATGCTCCACCTGTTCCGGCCCCTTGGCCCGGGGCAGGTGCGCGGGGTTTCGTGGCTGGCGCCTTGCTCTGCCCGCGGCCGATCTGGACGCGCTCCTAGACGCGCCTTGGTCGGGGCCAAGGTCAGCGCGATGTTCGCCGGTTACATCGTGGACCAGACCCAGCTTGGCGGCCAGCCGTTCCCAGACGCGACCACGGACATCAGGCGATTTGAGCCATGGAGCCGGGCACCTTCAGCGTTCTGCCGGCTGGTACCGACATCGGTTCACGGCCCCGCAACAGGCCCAGCAGGGGGTCGAGTTCGCGCGTTTGATTCTGGGCCAACTGGCGGCCGGTCTTGGGGTGCCGCAACACCTGCTGGACGGCGACCTGACCGGCGCGAATTACAGCAGCTTGCGCGCGGGGCTGCTGCCGTTCCGGGCGAAAGTGGAGCCTTCCAGTATCACGTCCTGATCCCACAAGCCTTGGACCCGATCTTCCGCCGCGTGGTGACCCACGAGGTTATCGCGGGGCGGCTCGATCTGCCCGACCTTGAAGCCGGGCTTGCGGCTGAGTGGCTGCCCCCGCGCCCGGCCCAGGTGGACCCAGCCAAGGACGCCCAGGCGGTCAAGGAACAGTTGGCCCTGGGCCTGACCAGCCGCCGCCAGGCCGTCGCCTCGCTCGGCTGGAACGTGGCGCAGCTTGACCAAGAGATCGCCGCAGACCGCGAACGCGAGGCCGCGCTTGGCCTGACCTTCACAGGAGGCAAAACCGATGCCTGAGACCTGGGACCCCGAGACCATGACCCTGGAGGTGGTGGCGGCCACTGAGGCCCCCGTGGCCCGCTCTGACGCGCGCGGCCGCTATGCCGAGGTCCTGGATATGGCCACGCTCGACCTGGCCGCCCTGGCCGGGCTGCCCGTGCTGGACAGCCACCGCACCGGCTCTGTCCGCGACCAGGTGGGGGTGGTCGAGTCCGCCCGTATCGACGGCGGCCAGTTGCTCGCCACGCTCCGCCTGAGCCGGGCCGATGACGTGCGCCCCGTGGTGCAGCGGGTCGCCGACGGCACCTTGCGCGGCGTGTCGATTGGCTACCGCGCGACTGCCTGGCGCGAGTCAACCGGCGCCGATGGCACCCGCACCCGGCGGCCCGCCGCCTGGAGCATCTCCGAGGTCACCCTAACCCCGCAACCCGCTGACCCCAACGCCAGAATCCGCAAACAAGAGGATAACGATATGCCTGACGACCTGAGAACCACGCCGACGCCGCAAGAGGCCGAGGCCACCCGCCGCACCGAAATCCGCGCCCTTGTCCGCTCCGCCGGGCTGGGGGCTGAAATCGCCGATCAACTGATTGACGCCGGGGCGGACCTGACCCGCGCCAAGAGCCGAGTTGTTCGACCACGTGTGCGACCACCCGCGCCGTGGCGCCCATCTTGGCCACCCGTGGCGCCGCGAACGATGACCCGACCGCGACTTGACCGGCGCCAGGCCGAGGCCGTGGCTGTTCGCATGGCTGGCGGTACGCCCTCGGCCGAGGCGTGAAGCCGCTACCTCGACGACTCCCTCCTAGACATGGCGCGCGGCGCGCTGATGCGGGCGGGCGCGAGTCGGTGCGCGGCATGTCGGCCGATGAGGTGCTCCATCGCGCGGCGCATACCACGTCGGACTTCCCCGCTGGTGTGTCAGCAACGCGATGGGCAAGGTGGCGTTCGACAGTTACCAGGCTGCCGCGTCGCCGCTTAAGGCTCTGGCCCGGCAGCGGACGCTGCCCGACTTCAAAACGTCCACGTCCATCCGTCTGGGTGAGGTCGGCCGTCTTGGAGCGCTGGCCGAGAGTGGTGAGATCACCCACACCAGCGCGGGCCGAGAATCGGCGAGTCCATGAAGCTGGCGACCTATCGCCAGCGCGATCAACGTCAGCCGGGAACTGATCATCAATGATGATCTTGGACTTGCTCGGCGATATGACCCGCGCCTTTGGCGAGGCCGCCGCAGCGACGGAAGCCGACCTGATGGTGGACCTGCTGACCGGCAACCCGGAACCTGACCGACGGCACCGCCGGTTTTCCACTCCTGCGCGGGGCAATGTCGGCACCGCCGGCTGCCCTGGGCGTGTCGTCGGTGGATGCGGCCCGCAAAGCCATGCGCGGGGTCAAGGGCCTGGACGGCAAGACGCTGGTGAACGTCACGCCCCGCTACCTCCTGGTCGGGCCGGAGATCGAAATCCGAGGCTGAAGATGTTCCTGGCCACGCTGAACGCCACCACCACGGCCGAGGTCAACCCGTTTGCGGGGAAGCTGACTCTCATGGTGGAGCCGCGCATCACCGATGACTCGTGGTTCATCTTCGCTGATCCGGCCCGGCTGCCCTGCCTGCAATACGGCTATCTCAATTCGGCGCAGGGGGTCCAGATCCAGCGTCCGAGGCGTGGACGACCCTTGGCATGTCCTATCGCGCCTTCCTGGATTTCTCGGCAGGCTTCCTGGACTGGCGTGGCGCTTACTTCAACGCGGGTGCCTGATGCTGACCCCCGCCGAAGCCCTGGCAGAAGCCAAAGAAGCTTACCACCGCCTCCTCACGGGGGCGGCGGCTGCCTCGTTCACCGACCAGAACGGCGAGCGGGTCGAATACCAGGCCGCGAGTGCCCCGCGCCTCGCTGCCTACATCGCGCAACTGGAATCCGAGATCGCGGGCGCCAAGAGGCCCCACACCATCCGGGTCCAAACCTCAAAGGGAATCTGAGATGAAAAACTTCGTCCAACCGGGTGACGCGCTCACCCTTACCGCCCCCGCCGCCGTCGCCTCGGGCGCCGGGGTCCTGGTCGGCTCGATCTTCGGTGTAGCCAATGGCGCGGCCGAAAGCGGCGCCGACGTGGTGCTGTCCGTCACGGGCGTCTTTGACCTGCCCAAGGCCGCCGGGGCGATCTCCGCCGGGGCCGTGGTCTATTGGGACTCGACGCCCGGCGTGGTCACCACCGTGGCCACCGACAACGCGAGAATCGGCGTCGCCGTGAAGGCTGCCGCTTCCGGGGAAGCCCTCGCCCGCGTTCGCCTGTCGGCCGCGTTCTGAATGAGGGATAGCGGCGGCTGCCTTGCTGCGGGTGGCCGTTCGCTTCGCCGGGACGGGTGTTCTTTCCTCGTCCGCCCGACCCGGCCAGCCCCGCTGCGGATTGCCCCCCGCAGCGGGGCGTTTCTGGGATGCCGTCGGCCAGACGGTACAGTTTGTCCACCCGTTCCCCGTCCTTGGAGTAAACGACATGCAACACCAGATGCGCGAAAGGACGAAGGCTGTACCGCTGCCAACGGCGCGTCGCTGTCGCGTGTTGAAGCGGCTGCGCTTTGTGGCGTCAGCCCGAACACTTTCGACCGGATGCAAGCCGATGGGCTGATGCCGCGCCCAAAAAGGGTCTATGGCCGCGTTTTGTGGGACGTCCGGGCTCTGGACGCCGCGATAGATCGCTTGCCCGGTGAGACGGAATCACCCGAAGATGAGCCAGAAGTTAACGAGTGGGACTTTGATCTGATGCCCGACATGCTGAGACGACCGCCGAAATACGTCCAAGGCTTTGCAGATCGGCACGGCAAGGTGAGGTGGTATTTCCGCCGGAGAGGCTATCCCCTGACCCCGCTACCAGGATTGCCGTGGTCGCCTGACTTCATGGCTGCATATGAGCGGGCAGCGCAGGGCGAGCCCATGCACATCGGACGTCATCGCAGCAAGCCGGGGACGGTAGATGCCCTGATCGCCTCTTACTACAGGTCTGCCGACTTCACTCAACTTGCCGAGTTCGACCAAGCGCGTCCGAAGGAACATCATCGAACGATTCCGAAACGATCATGCCGACAAGCGGGTTGCGATGATCCAGCGGCACCACGTTCAGAAGATGGTCGCCGACAAGTCATCAACCCCCACCGCTGCAAACCGCTTCTTGAATATCCTTCACCTTCTGATGCGTCATGCCATTGAAGAAGGGCTGAGGCGGGACGATCCGACCGTGGGAGTCCGCAGATTCTGCTCCACCTCGACCGGCTTCGCTACTTGGGATGAAGATCAGATCGCCGCCTTCCTCGACCACCACAAGGAAGGCAGTCGCGCGGCTATCGCTTTGACGCTCCTGATCTGCACTGGTCAGAGGCGCAGTGATGTTGTGCTTATGGGCCACCAGCACGTCAGAGGTGGGTTTCTCACCATCGTGCAACGCAAGACAGGACAAGAGGTGAGCATCCCCCTGCACCGCGACTTGAAGTCCCTGATCGACACACTTCCGAAGGACTCCCCCACATTCCTTGTCGGTGAACGGGGCGGATCACTGACGCCGGAGTCATTCACAAACTGGTTTCGAGATTGCGTCAAGGAAGTCACTGATGCGGACGGCAACCGCCTGTTGCCTGATGGTTTGTCTCCGCATGGGCTGCGAAAGGCGACGTGCCGCAGATTGGCCGAAGCGGGCTGCACTGCGCATGAGATCATGGCGATCAGCGGCCACAAAACTCTGTCGGAAGTGACTCGATACACGGTCGCCGCCAGTCGAAAACACCTAGCCGAACGCGCCATGTCGTCGCTAGACCGAACCGTGCAGGCTTCGTGAAGTGTCAAACCTTGCCCGATGGTTTGACAATCAGCCGCTTATCTATTTGAATTAAAATGGTTAAATTTTTGGATGGTGACCCCGGATGGATTCGAACCATCGACCTGCCGCTTAGGAGGCGGCCGCTCTATCCCCTGAGCTACGAGGCCAGTCCGCGCTTTCATGCGGGGAAACGGCGGGTTTCGCAACCTGTTCGTCATGCCGCGAGCGAGGGAAGTGAGGGGGAGTGCGTTTGGCCCACCACTCCCCCCAGGGTCCCATGCGTCGGAGTTGAGAGCTTGCAGGACGCGCGGGAGTTCGTCAGCTTTCGCTGTTAGCGGTAACATAGCCAAGACCGCGCGCTTGGACAAGTCCCGGGATTGCGGTTAACAACATCCTGTGGCCCGTCATTCCAGAGGACGCTGCGTGACCCGACTGCCGCCCCTTCCGCTCCGCCGCCCGCTGACCCTGCGCGACGTCTCCGACGCCTCGGGTGTCAGCGAGATGACGGTCAGCCGCGTCTTGCGCAACCGGGGCGACGTGTCGGAGCCGACGCGCGCCAAGGTGCTGGAGGCGGCCCGCGCGCTTGGCTATGTGCCCAACAAGATCGCAGGGGCGCTGGCCAGCCAGCGGGTGAACCTTGTCGGCGGTCATCATCCCCTCGCTGTCGAACATGGTCTTCCCCGAGGTGATGACCGGCGTCTCGGACGCGCTGGAGGACACGGGCCTTCAGCCCGTGGTCGGCGTGACGAACTACTCGCCCGAGCGGGAAGAGACCGTGCTGTACGAGATGCTGTCCTGGCGGCCCTCGGGCGTCATCATCGCGGGGCTGGAGCACACCGCCGCCGGCGCGCGCGATGCTGCAGAATGCGGGCATCCCCATCGTCGAGATCATGGATGTCGACGGCGACCCGGTGGACAGCGTGGTCGGCATCTCGCACCGCCGCGCCGGGCGGCAGATGGCCGAGGCGATCGTCGCGGCCGGGCTACCGCGCGCATCGGCTTCCTCGGCACGATGATGCCCGACGACCACCGCGCGCGGAAGCGGCTGGAGGGGTTCGAGGCGGGGCTGGCCGCGGCGGGCCTGACGCTGGCGGACCGCGAGTTCTATTCGGGCGGCTCGGCCCTCCTGAAAGGGCGCGAGATGACCGCGGCGATCCTGAAGCGGACGCCGGACCTCGATTTCCTCTACTATTCCAATGACATGATCGGGGCGGGCGGGCTGCTCTACTGCCTGCAGGAAGGCATCGACGTGCCCGAGCGCGTGGGCCTTGCGGGCTTCAACGGGGTCGATCTGCTGGACGGGCTGCCGCGACGGCTGGCGACGATGGATGCCTGCCGGTTGCTGATCGGCCAGATCGCGGCCGAGATCGTGGCAGGCAAGCGCGAGGGCGGCGTGGTGGAACTTTCGCCGACGCTTCAGCCGGGCGACACGATCCGGAAGGGGTGAGACCAAGGCTTTTCGAAAAGCCTTGGCAAAATCCTTCGAAGGATCTTGCGCTCAGGCCGCCAGCCTGCCGCCCGAAACGCCGGTGATCGTCGCGCTCACGATCTGTCCCTCGGGCTGGTCCGTCCCGAAGGCCACTTCGGTGAACTGCTCCGTCCGCCCCATGCGCGGGCCTTCCGTCAGCACCCGGTGCGTCCGGCCCTGCTGCGCCGCGAGGTGCCGCGCCAGACGCGCCTCACCCACCGCCCGCAGCCGGGCCGCCCGGTCGCGGATCGCCGGCGCCCGCGACCTGCGGCATCCGGGCGGCCGGCGTGCCCTTGCGCGGGCTGAACGGGAAGACGTGCAGGAAGGTCAGCCCGCAGTCCGCCACCAGCGCTCAGGAGTTGCTCGAACATCGCCTCCGTCTCGGTCGGGAAGCCCGCGATGATGTCGGCGCCGAAGACCATGTCGGGCCGCAGCCGCCGCGCCTCTTCGCAGAAGCGGATCGCGTCGTCGCGCAGGTGGCGGCGCTTCATCCGCTTCAGGATCAGGTCGTCGCCCGCCTGCAGCGACAGGTGCAGGTGCGGCATCAGGCGCGGCTCGGTCGCGATGGCCTCGCATCAGCGCCTCGTCCACCTCGATGCGAATCGATGGAGCTGATCCGCAGGCGCGGCAGGTCCGGGACCAGCCGCAGGATGCGCAGCACGAGGTCGCCCAGTCGGGGCGTGCGCGGGCAGGTCGGCCCCCCAGGAGGTCAGGTCCACCCCGGTCAGCACCACCTCGTTGAACCCCCGGTCCACCAGCCGCTTGATCTGCTCCACCACCACGCCCGCGGGGACCGAGCGGGAATTGCCGCGCCCGTAAGGGATGATGCAGAAGGTGCAGCGGTGGTCGCAGCCGTTCTGGACCTGCACATAGGCTCGGTGCCGCCCGAAGCCGTCGATCAGGTGGCCCGCCGTCTCGCGCACCGACATGATGTCGTCGACCTGCACCCGCTCGGTCGCGCCGATCAGGTCGGGCGCCGTCAGTGCGGCCCAGGTCGCGGGCTGCATCTTTTCGGTGATTGCCGATGACGCGGCTCACCTCGGGCATCGCGGCAAAGGTCTCGGGCTCGGTCTGCGCCGCGCATCCGGTGACGATCAGCGTCGCTTCCGGGTGCTCGCGGCGCAGGCGCCGGATTTCCTGCTTGGCCTTGCGCACGGCCTCGGCGGTGACGGCGCAGGTGTTCACGACCACGGCATTCTCCAGCCCGCGCGGCGACAGCTCCTTCATCGCCTCCGTCTCATAGGCGTTGAGACGGCAGCCGAGGGTCGAGAAGACGGGCGCGGTCATGGATGGGCGGCGAGGAAGGCCGGCGTCAGCACGCCGTCGAACACATGCGCGGTCGGGCCCGTCATCCAGACGCCATCCTCGCGCCAGTCGACCTCCAGCGCGCCGCCGTCGAGGTCGATCACCACACGCCGCCCGGTCAGCCCGCGCCGATGCGCCGCCACCGCCGTGGCGCAGGCGCCCGACCCGCAGGCCAGCGTGATGCCCGTCCCCCGCTCCCACACCCGCATCCGCAGGCGGTCGGGCGCGGTGACCGAGACGAATTCCACATTCGTGGCTTGCGGGAACAGCGGATCATGCTCGAACCGCGCGCCCTCGCCCGCCACATCGACGGCGTCGGCATCGGCCACGACGAATACGCAATGCGGGTTGCCCATGCCCACGGCGGCCGGATCGCCCGGTAGCGGCAGGTGCAGCGTGTCCACCTCGCGCGCCAGCGGCACCTCCGCCCAGTCAAGTTGCGGCTGGCCCATGTTGACGCTGACCAGCCCGTCCGCCCGCCGCACGGCGCGAAGCTCGCCCCGCGCCGTGCGCAGCGTGATCGCCCCGCGCCCCGTTCCCTGCATCACATGGTCGGCCACGCAGCGCGTGGCGTTGCCGCAGGCCCCGCCCGCGTGCCGTCGCTGTTCCAGAAGTCGAGCGCGATATCCGCCTGCATCCGAGTCGCGAATCTCGGCCAGCTGGTCGAAGCCCACGCCCCGGTTCCGGTCCCCGAGCGCGCGGGCCAGCGCAGGCGTCGTCACCGCCCCGCGCCCGCGCGAGTCGATCACGACGAAGTCGTTGCCAAGCCCGTGCATCTTCATGAAGGGCAGGCCGGGGAAGGGGTTCTCGGCGTTCATGCGCGCCGATATACGCGCGTGGCTTCGCTTTTGCCAGAGCGTCAGCCCTTCCCCCGCGATTGCCACTTGACCCCGTCTGGCGAAGTTTCTAGGAAGCGCACCTGTCACGGCACCCTGCCGCTGGCGGGCTGCGCCTCGAAATTTCCGTCAAATCCGGAGGTTCCGGGACTTCGCCCGGCGAAGCCTAGGGGGTTCGTGGCCCGAGACCGGCCTTCGGGCCGGGATCCGGGACGGTGAGGGCGGGTAGCTCAGTTGGTTAGAGCACGTGACTTTTAATCATGGGGTCGGGGGTTCGAATCCCCCCCCGCTCACCAGTTCCAATAGAACGATCAGCCTGCCAAGGCAGGCCGCACATCGGTCCGACTGAAATCCTCGCCCACGTAGAGCAGCGCACAGTTCCGTTCCGCTGCGAGGGCATAAGCAAAGCAGTCAGCGAAGTTCAATCCGGCCGGATGCACGCCCTTTCCCCAACGCTCATAACACTCGGCGACCGAGCGCGCCGTCGCCTCGGTCGCGGGCACGATCTCCGCACCAAGTCCCTTCAGCAGGCGGTCCATCGCCTCTCCGATCCCCCGCGCCTGGGCGACCACAAGCGCTTCCGCCATCGTGGTTGCCGAAAGGAGCACATGATCGTTGTCGGACAGCGCGTTGACGCAGGCTGCGGCTTTGGGCTCGCCCAACAAGATCGCCATAAGCGCCGACGTATCGACGACGATCACCGTGGCAGGCCCGCCTCGTCATAAAGCCAGTCCTGGCTGCGTGCCGCGTCATCACCGCCCCGTGCCGCAACGCCGATCAGCGACTCGAGCAAGGCGCGCCGCGCCGTTCGGTCAACGCGTGGCGACACGGGGACCAGCCTCGCCGCAGGCTGCCCATGCCGGGTCAGCACGACTTCTTCCCCCGCTTCGGCCCGGCGAACGAGGTCGGTCAATTGCGCCTTCGCCTCGGTGACGGAAATCTCCATCGCGCACCTCCACTCCCAATATGGACCATCATCTGGTCCAATTCAACCTTCTTGCCCCCGCCGCTGCCCACCCTACGATCCCAGCCAGCGGAGGGTCTGGCATGGCGGCGAATACGGTTCCGGTTTCGGCGGGCGAGGCCTTCGACGTGCTGCTGGCCGGATGGCAGGCGCAGGCGGCGGGGCAGATGACGGCAAGCTGGATGCTCCACGGTCGCCCCGGCATCGGCAAGACCGAGATCGTGCAGCAACTGGCCGACCGCACCGGCGCGATGCTGTTCGACCTGCGGCTGACGACGATCGAGCCGCAGGACCTGCGCGGGCTGCCCTATTACGATCACGCCGCGCAAAAGACGGTCTGGTACCGCCCCGAGGACCTGCCCGACGATCCCGCGCGCCCCGCGATCCTGTTCCTCGACGAGCTGACGGCGGCAGCGCCGGGCCTGCAACCCACCGTCTACGGCCTGTTGCAGGAGCGGCGCGTGGGTCGCCACCGCCTGCCGCCCTCGACCTTCATCGTCGCCGCGGGAAACGACGTGGAAGATGGCGCGGTCGCCTATGAGATGGGCACGGCCCTGTCCGACCGGCTGATCCACCTTGCCGTGCGGGCCGAGGCGGGCGACTGGCTCGCGCGCTATGCCGTGCCGCGAGGGTTGCATCCGGCGGTCGTGACCTTCATCCGCACCCGCCCCGACCTCTTGGAGACCACCGAGGAGTCGCTGCGCCGGGGCCAGGTGATCGCCTGCACCCCGCGCAGCTGGGCGCGGGTCAGCACCATCCTGACCGCCATCCCCGACCGCCGCCTGCGCGACGTGATGGTGGCGGGCACGGTGGGCGAGGCGGCGGCGGCCGAGTTCATCCTGATCGCCGACGAGATCGCGGCAACGGTTCAGGTGGAGGACATGCTGGAGGCCGGGGCACGAGGCCGGGTCGCGCTGTACCCCGAGACGATGCATGGACTGACGGCGCTCGTCTATGGCCTGGTCAGCCTCGCCGACGAACGGACGCTGCCCGGTGTGATCGAGATCATGGCCGAGGTCCGAACCCTTGCCACCCTGCGGCGCGAGCCGGTCTTCGCCCGACTGCCACTGGGAGAGCTCGCGACCTATGGCTTCGAGCTGCTGATCCGCAAGGCGCTCGACAACGGCTGGCAGCAGGCCTTCCTCACCTCGCCCGCCTACGCAGCCTATGCCGCCGAGCGCAAGGCGGCGGGGCTGGAATGACCCGGCACAGCGCCCGCGCCAGCGTCGCGCTCAGGGCGCTGAACGAAAGCGACCCTGCGATGGCCGCGCTGGCGCTCTGGTGCGATCACCGCGACGGCGAGCGGACGGTGACGCAGGGCAGCACCGTCACCTACGGACCGGACTTCGACACCCTGCCAAGGCACGAGCAGATCGGCCTCGCCGCCCACCATATCCTGCATGTCGCGCTACGCCATACGGGCCGGATGGCCGCGATGGAGGCGCGCTTTGCCGACCGCTTCAACCCCGAAGTCTACAACATCGCCGCCGATGCCGTGGTGAACGAGGCGCTGGTGCAGGCGGGTTATGCCCTGCCGCGCCCCGCGCTGACCCTGACGGTCCTGCTGGAACAGGTGACGGGCGCGGCCCCTCCGGCGATGGAGGCGCTGGCGGAATGGGACGTGGACCGGCTCTACATTCGCCTGATGCAGGACGGGCCGGGCGAGGGACGCGCCGCCGACCGCGCCCGCGCCCATGCCCGGCAGACGGTGTTCACCGAGGACATGGAGCCCGATGCCCCCCGCGGCGCACCGGAGGATGCGGGAGAGGACGCCCTCTGGCGTCAGCACCTGTCGCGCGCGATGGAGGCGGGGCGGCTCGCCGGTCGTGGGATCGGCCTGCTGGGGCACCGCCTCGCCGACATCCCCGTGCCCTCGACGCCGTGGGAGGTGGTTCTGCGCGGCCTCGTCACCCGCGCCGTCATGCAAGCGCCGATGGCCACATGGCGCCGCCCCGCCCGCGCCTGGGTGGCGATGGAGGCCGAGGCGCTGGCCACGGGCGGACCGGTCCCGGCATTTCAACCCGGCGTGCAGCGCGCGGCGGAGGTGCCGCGCGTGGTGGTGGGACTGGACGCATCGAGTTCCGTGGACGACATCCGTCTGGCGATGTTCGTCTCCGAGATTGCCGGAATCGCGCGGCGGGGCGGGGCGGAGCTGTGGGTGATCCCCTTTGACGAGGCGGCGCGTCCGCCTGTGCAACTCGATCCTGCGGCTTGGCGCGCGAGGCTGGCGGCGCTGAACCTGCCGCGCGGCGGGGGCACCAGCTTTGCGCCGGTGGTCGCCGCCGCCGCGACGCTCTCCCCGTCGATCCTTGTCGTCCTGACCGATCTGGAGGGCGAGTTCGGCCCCAAGCCGCGTGGGCTGCCCGTCATCTGGGCCGTGCCGGATGCGACCGGTCTGCCCCAGCCGCCGTTCGGTCGGCTGCTCAGCCTCGCGCGCTGATCAGCCCATCATCGCCGCCAGCCGGGCATGGGCCGAGATCGCCCGCAGGTCCAGAGCCATGTCGCGCACCTGTTCGTCCTGCGCAAGGTTGATACGGTGCAGCGCGCGTTCGGTCAGCGGCGGCTGGAACAGTGTCTCGCGGATCAGCCGTTCTTCCTCTGCCGACAACCGCAGCACCTCCGGCCCCTCCTCGGACTGGACCGAGACATAGGTGAGAGGCGCGATGCGGGCCAGGTCGGACTGTTCCACCACAAGGTGCAACGACCCGGCCATCATCCCGCGCCCCGCCGCGATCCGCGTCAGGATCGCCACGGCCCGGACGCGCAGCAGGTCCAGCCCCCGCTCTGCCTCGCCCGGCTGAAGCAGAGCCTCGCGCTGCGACGGCGTCAGCCGCAGGAACCGGGTCTCGACCCCGTAGACCACCAGGAACATGATCAAGGGCGCTTGCGCGATGGCCAGCGCACTCTCTCGCCAGACCAGCGCCGCCGCCACGAAGGGAAGCAGCGCGCCGAGATAGCGCAGAAGCTCCACCTCGAAGATCATCCGCAGCGTCAGGACCAGCCCCGCCCCCCGCACCGGAATGAGCGTCACTCGGCCGAAGAAGCGGCGCGGGATCTGCCGGGTCTCGAGGGCAGAGGCGTTGAGGACTGTTGCGGGGGAGACGAGGAACATCCCTCAGACGTAGCAGCCCCACGCCGGTGTCAACCGCGTGCCTTCACTTCCAGGTCTTCTCCAGCACGGCGAACCAGTTCTCATGACAGAGCTTGCGCATCAGCGCCGCGTCATAGCCATGCGCGCGCATCGCCTCCTGCAACGCGGGCAGGCCGGTCACATCGCCGACTCCCTTCGGCACCGTCGCGCCGTCGAAGTCCGAACCGAGGCCGACATGATCCTCGCCGAGTTTCGAGATCAGGTGGTCGAGATGACGCAGCATCACGTCGAGGCCGATGTCAGGCGACTGGCGGCCATCCTCGCGCAGGAAGACGGTGGCGAAGTTCAGCCCCACCATGCCGCCCGTCTCGGCGATCATCGCCAGTTGCCGGTCCGTCAGGTTGCGGCTCGACGGGGTGATTGCATGCGCGTTGGAATGCGTCGCCACCAGCGGCGCGGTGCTGATCCGCGCCACGTCCTCGACACCCTTCGCGTTCAGATGCGACAGGTCGATCAGGATGCCCATCTCGTTGCAGGCCCTGACCAGCGCCTTGCCCGCCTCGGTCAGTCCCGGCCCCGTGTCGGGGTCGCCCGGAAAGCGGAACGGCACGCCATGGCCGAACACCGTCGGACGGCTCCACACAGGCCCCAGCGAGCGCAGGCCCATGTCGTACCAGAGCGGCAGCGTGTCGAGTCCGGGGTCGATCGCCTCGGCCCCTTCCATATGCAGGATGGCCGAGATCACGCCCTTGTCCAGGCAATCGCGCAGCTCTGCCACCGTCCGGCAGACCTTGAACGCGCCGCCCGAGGACCCGCTCCATCCATGTCAGGTGGCCCGCCTTGGCCAGCGCCACCGGCTGGGCCGCCTCGTGTCCGATCAGGGCAGGCAGGGGCACGTCATAGGGTGGTGTCTCCATCATCGCCTGGAAATCCGCGATGTCATGCGCCTCGGGCGAGGGAATGTAGATCGCGAAGAAACCGCCCGCGAAATGGCCACGCTTCATGCGCGGCAGGTCGAGATGCCCCTTCCCCTCACCTGTCAGCCAGATCGCCTCGCGGGCGTCGGGCGCCTCTAACAGCCGCAGCAACAGGTCGTTGTGACCGTCGAAGACCGGAAGCGGGGTTGGCATGGGGTCGGCTCCTTTGGGCGCCCGCCGTTGTTACAACCAGAGCCGCGCCTTTGGACAGGCCGATTCAGGCGCGAGGGGGCCGCGCTTTCGGCAGCGTCGCCCCATGGGCCGCCGCGATGCTTTCGACCAGCGCGGCGATGCGGGGCACGCCGATGCGGTCGGGACGGAAGGTCAGCTGGAACGGTGCGACATAGCCGAAGCGACCGGGGGCAAGGGCCCGCATGCGACCCTGCGACACCCAGAAACGCGCATAATGGTCCGGCAGGTAGCCCAGGAACGCCCCCGAAAGGATCAGCAGCGCCTCGCTTTCCATCTCGGACACCGTTGCACCCACCCGAGTCCCGGCAAACACCTTCAGGTCGCGCGCGCCCCAGTAGTCTCGCCCGATCAGGCGGTGACGGCGCAGGTCTTCATGCCCGATCTGCGCGTCGGGCACCGTGAACAGGGGGTGGGGGGCACCGGCATAGAAGGAATGCGTCTCTTCGTAGAGGTCGACATAGGTCAGCCCAAGCGCGATGCGGGGAAAGCTGCCCACGGCCACGTCGAGCGCGGTGTCCGATATGTCGCGCAACAGCTCGTCCGGCGGTCGGGTGACAAGGCGTATCTCGGATTCCGGGGCGGCTGCGGCATAGGCCGCCAGCGCCTCGGTCATCCGGCTTTTCGGGTCGGTGATCGTCGCGTCCAGCGTGCCGATGCGGACCGGCCCGGCGAGCCGGTCCTTCAGCCCCGCGATGCGGTTGGAAAACCCCTGCGAGGCCGCGATCAGTTGCCGCGCCTCGGCATAGACGGCCTCGCCCGCCTCGGTCAGCCGGAACCCCGCGCGGCCACGGGAGCAGAGCGTCAGGCCAAGCCGGGTCTCCAGCGCCTTCATCTGCCCCGAGATGGTAGAGAGCGACAGGCCGAGCGGAACTTCGGCGGCGGCAAAGCCCCCCCGCTCCACCACCGTCACGAAGACCCGGAGAAGGCGGAAATCGGCGGCGTCGAGCGTCGGGCGTGACATCAGATACTCCGGAATTCACGAAGTGAACTTCGAGACATTCCACTTTTACCCAAGCGACCGCTTCGCCACAATCGCCCGATCGGAGGATTCGCGCATGGCCTGGACGCTGCACTCGGAAACCGGACGGCTGACGGATGTCCTGCTGTGCAGGCCAGAGAACTATGCCTGGATCCCGACGAATGCGATTGCACGTGCCACCCTGTCGTCCGGCACGCCGATGGACCGGGCGGCGCTGATGGCCGAGTATGCCGAGTTCGAGGCAGCGCTGGACGAGGCCGGGGTGACGCGCCACTACCTGGCGACCGAGGCGCACCTGCCCTACCAAGTTTACACCCGCGACAGCTCGCAGGTCTCACCCGGCGGGCCGGTGCTGACCATGCTGGCGATGCCGCAGCGGCGGGGGGAATATGCCTCGGTCCTGAACTTCTACGGTCCGATGTGGAAGATGGCGACCGCCGGGACGGTGGAGGGCGGCGACATCCACCTGATCCGCCCCGGCCTCGCGGCCATCGGCTCGTCCGGGGGGCGGACCTCGCCGGAGGGGGCAGAGCAATACGCGGGCTGGCTGCGCGACGAGGGGTGGGAGGTGATCGTCGTGCCCTTCGACGATCATTTCCTGCATCTGGACGTGATCTTCTCCATGTGCGCGCCGGGGCTGGCGCTGGCCTGCCCCGATGCCTTGCCGCCCGCCTTCCTCGACTGGCTGCGCGACCACCAGATCCGGCTGATCGATGTGGGCTACCGCGAGGCGATGGCCGATATGGCCTGCAACGTGCTGGCGCTCGGCGCGGGTCGCGTACTGTCGCCGCGCCATTCCGTCTCGACCAACGCTGCGCTCCGCGCGGAAGGGATCACGGTTCTGGACCCCGAGCTGCGGCTCTTTGCCCATGGCGGGGGCAGCGCGCATTGCATGACGATGCCGCTCAGGCGGGACGCGGACTGAAACCGACCTATCTGACGCCCATAACAACAAACTCAGGGAGACGACCGATGAAGACCACGATTTCGACGCTGGCCCTCTGCGTGGCCCTCCTGCCCTTCGGCGCGCTCGCGCAGACGCAGGAGCTGAACGCGCTGGTCTGGTGCGACCATACCGATCGACGCGCTGATCAAGCCCTTCGAGGAAAAGTTCGACGTCAAGGTGAACCTCAAGGAATACGAAGGCACGGGGGCGGGCCTGTCGATCATCGAACAGTCGCAGCCCGGCGACTGGGACGTGCTGGTGATCGACGGCATCGACGTGCCGCGCGCGGTTGCGGCGGGCATCCTCGGGCCGTTGCCAACCGATCAGCTGCCCTATGACACGTCTCTTCCCCGAATTGGTGATGGACGCGAACCACGTCATCGACGGCAAGACCTATGCGATTTCCGAGAAGTTCGGCTACAACACCGTGTCCTTCAACAAGTCCAAGGTCACGGCGGAAGAGATGGCCGACATGACCAAGCTCTGGTCGGGCGATTTCAAGGGGCGGCTCGCGGTCTATGACTACTACCTGCCGGTGATGGGCATGGTCGCGCGTGGGTCTGGGCCTGAAGACCGCGGATCTGACAGTGGCGGACCTGCCCAAGATCGAAGAGGCGCTGTTGGCACTGAAGGACTCCGCGGCGTCGGTTGGTGAAGTCGTCGCGTCGCAGACCGCCATCGCCACGGGCGAGGTCGATATCCTCGTCGGCGGGGGCGAATGGGTGACGGCGGGCCTCGTCTCGGAGAACCCAGATCTCGACTGGATCATCCCCGAGCAGGGCGCGGTGCGCTGGTCGCAGTCGATCGGCGTCTTCGCGAATTCGACCAAGCCGGACCTCGCGCTGGAATTCGTGAAGCACGTGCTCAGCCCCGAAGGGCAGGCGGCGCTTGCGACTTCGGCCTGCTACTGGGCGATGCCGGCGAACAAGGCGGCGGGCGATGTGCTGACGGCCGAGCAGAAGGCGGCGCTGCGGTGGGATGACCAGGCGGCCTACCTCACCCGCGCGCAGCTTTACCCCGCGCCGGATGCCGAACTGGACGCGGCCATGCAGGACGTGTGGACGCGGTTCCTCGCGAAGTAATGGCGCAAGGCATCGAACGCCTTGACCGACGACGGGCGCTGGCACTGCTGGCGCCCGCCACGCTTTGGACGTTGCTGTTCTTCGCGCTGCCGTTCGGGGTGATGGCGCTGTTGAGCCTGCGCCGGGGCGAAGAGTCCATGGAGCGGCGGCAACTATGCCGAGTTTCTGGGGAACCCGGAGTATCTGGGCGCCTTCCTGAACTCGCTGGAGATCACGCTGACGGTCACGGTGCTGTCGGTCCTGCTGGCCTATCCGCTCGCCTGGATCATTGCCGAAGAGGTGCCGCCGCGCTACCGGCGCCTGGCGCTGGCCCTCGCCGTGCTGCCGTTCTGGACCTCCTACGTCGTGCGCTCCTATGCCTGGGCGCTGGTGCTGGCCAAGCAGGGCGTCATCAACCAGGCGCTGGAGGGGGTGGGCCTGCCTGCGCTGGCACTTGGCAACTCTCGCGTGGCGGTCGTGATCGGCTTCACGCATTTCTTCACCATGCTGCTGACGCTGACGATTTATGCGAGCCTCGTGCAGCTTCCCCCAAACCTGCGCCGCGCGGCGGCCGACCTTGGCGCGGGACCGGTGGCGACCTTCCGCCATGTGATCTGGCCGATGACGCTGCCCGGCGTGGCGACGGGGGCCTTCCTGACCTTCGCGCTCTGCATTGGCGACTATGTGACCCCGCAAATCCTCGGCGGGGGCAATGACCTCGCTTTGCCGCAACTGGTGATGCTCCAGATCGGGCGGGCGGCGGACCTGCCGATGGCCTCGGCGCTCTCGATCGTGCTGATGGCGGCAGTGACGGTGGCCTACCTGCTGACCGCCCGCTTCATGAGGACGGTGCGATGAAACGCTTCGTCGCCTGTGCCGGGTACATGCTGCTGATCTACGGCTTCATCTTCCTGCCCGTGGTCGTGCTGGTGCTCTTCTCGTTCCAGGACGGCCGCTTTCCCGTGCCGCCTCTGCGGGGCTTGACCCTGCAAATGGCATGCCGAGGTGCTGGCCGACGAGGACCTGCGGGCGGCACTGATGAATTCGCTGCATCGTCGCGCTTGTATCGTCTCTGATCGCGCTGTTTCTGGGGTTTCTCGCGGCCCGCGCGCTGGCGCATTCGTCCCTGCGCGGGGCGGCGGCGATCCGGGGCGCGCTGACCGCGCCGCTGTCGGTCAGCTACCTCGTGATCGGCCTCGGGCTGCTCGCCAGCTTCAACATGGCGGGCGTGGGCCTGTCGCTCTGGACGGTGGGGATCGGCCATGTCGTCATCAACCTGCCGCTCTGCTTTGCCATCTGCTTCGCGGCCCTTGGCGCAAGCGAGGTGCAGGCCGAACGCGCCGCGCGCGACCTTGGCGCGGGCGAGTGGCGGGTCATGGCGCTGGTCACCGCCCCGATGATCGCGCCCGCCCTGCTCGCGGCCTTCCTGCTCTCGGTCACCTTCTCGTGGGACGAATTCCTGATCGCGTTCCTTCTGTCGCGCTTCGAGGTGACGCTGCCGGTCGAGATCTGGAGCCTGCTGCGCTCCGGCCTGAACCCCAAGACCAACGCGGTGGGGTCGCTGGTCTTCCTCGTCTCTGCGCTGGCCTTTCTGGCGGTAGAGCTGGCCACGAAGAGGCGCACATGACGGCACGGATCGAGGTGGAGAACCTGACGCGCCGCTATGGCGAGGCGATGGCTCTGGCGGGCGTATCGCTGACCGTCGAGGCGGGCGAGTATTGCGTCCTGCTCGGGCCATCGGGCTGCGGCAAGACCACGCTTCTGAACATCCTCGGCGGCTTCGCCGACCCGATCCTCGGGCGCACTCAGGATCGGCGGGCGCGACATGGTGGGGGTGCCCGCGGCGGCGCGGCCCACGACGACGGTGTTCCAGGATTACGCGCTCTTCCCGCACATGAGCCTGCTCGACAATGTGGGCTTCGGCCTGCGGATGCGCGGCCGAGGGCCGGGCCGAGCGGAACCGCCGGGCAGAAGAGATGCTGGCGCTGGTGGGCCTGACCGGGGCAGGGGCCAAGCGCCCCTCGCAGCTCTCGGGCGGGCAGCGACAGCGCGTGGCGCTTGCCCGTGCGCTGGCGGTGGAGCCGGACGTGCTCTTGCTGGACGAACCGCTCGGCGCGCTGGACCTGAACCTGCGCCGCACGATGCAGGAGGAGCTGAAGGCGATCCAGCGCAGGGTGGGCGCGACCTTCGTGCATGTGACCCATGACCAGGAAGAGGCGATGGCGATCGCCGACCGGATCGTGGTGATGAACAAGGGGCTGATCGAGGACGAAGGCGCGCCGGAACGTGTCTATCGCCGCCCGAAAAGCCGCTTCGCCGCGTCTTTCCTTGGCGAGATGAACTTCGTTCCGGCAGAGGTGCGGGCCGGTCGGCTGGTCACACCGCTCGGCGATCTTGGCCCGACCGACGCCACGGGCCCGGTGACGCTCGGCATCCGCCCCGCCCATCTGCGCCCCGGTGTTGGTGTTCCGGTAGAGGCCGTGGTGCGCGAGGTGATGTTCCAGGGCATCCACCGCCGCGTGCGGGTTCAGGCGGGCGGGCTGGACCTGCTTGCCCATCTGCCGCTGGGGATGGAGGCCGCGCCGGGCGACCGGGTAACGCTGGCCGTCGACACTGCCGAGATCGTGCTGCTGCCATGAGGCGCGCAAGGCCCCAGGACTGGTGGCGCGTCACGCCCGTGGGCGACGGCATCACCCTGATCGACGAGCCGCATATCCAGCCCTTCTATCGCTGCAACTGCTGGCACATCCGGGGCGGGGGCGAGGATATGCTCGTGGACAGCGGCATGGGCGTGGTCCCGATGCGCGCCTGGGTCGGGCTGGTCACGGAGCAACCTCTGCTCGCCGTGGCGAGCCACACGCATTTCGACCATATCGGCTGCCACCACGAGTTTCCCCGCCGGGCCGTCCACCGGGCCGAGGCGCATCTTCTGGCCGCGCCTTCGCGCAAGGCGGTGCTCGCCGACCCCTACGTGACCGACACGATTTTCGACACTCTGCCACCAGAACCCTATTCCTCGGACGACTACGAGGTGACACCCGCCCCCGCCACGCAGCTGCTGGAGGATGGCGATATCCTGCCCCTCGGCCCCCGGCGGTTCGAGGTGATCCATACCCCCGGCCATTCCCCGGGCGGCATCGCACTCTGGGAGGCGGAGACGGGCGTGCTGATCTCGGGCGATCTCGTCTATGACGGCCCGCTGATCGAGGACACCTATCACTCGGATGCCGCCGACTACATCCGCTCCATGCGCCGCCTGCGGGATCTGCCCGCCCGCGTGGTGCATGGCGGGCATTTCCCGTCGTTCAGCGGTGAGCGGCTTCGCGAGATGATCGACGCCTGGCTGCGCGAGAAGGGGGCCTGAGGCCCCCTTGCGCTGAGATCATTCGGTCGGCAGGGTCTTGGCGTGCTGCTGGTGTTCTTCGAGCGTCGGCAAGATTTGCGCGGCGAAATCCCGCAAGGCCGAGGGCTGGCCCGCTTGTGCAAATCCTGTGAACAGCGCCACGGCCTTGTCATGGGCCGCAATCTGGGCGGCGATATAGGCCTGCTCCACTTGGTCCGGGGGGGTTTGCGCCAGCGCGTCCAGTTGCGCCTGGTCGGCCGGGGTCAGCGCCGTCGGGACGGGCAGGCCATCCGCCTCGGCCGCAACCTTCATCTGCTCGCCCGCAGCGCCATGATCGCGGATCATCTGGCGGGCGAATGCGGCCGCTTCGCCCTCGGGTACGACAGTCAGAAGGAACTCGCTCGAGTTCGATCTCGAACCGGTTCCCCGAAGCTGCCTCTTGCGCAAACTGCGCCGGGTCGGTGACGGTCTGGGCCTGGGCAGCGCCCCCAAGCGCGGCGCTGGCCACGATGGCATAGATCATGTGTCGCATGGGTTTCTCCTCTTGGCCGCGTCAGGCGGACGCTCCCCCAACCCGTGCGGCCCGCAGGTGTTCCCAGCCTCGGAGATCACTCAACCTCCGATAGATTTCGCTGACGAAACGTGATATCTTCCCGTTGGGAGTTTTTTCCCACACGACCCGAAGTCATTTTTTAACGCTGCATTTCACAGGAGCCATTTCGATGGATGTCTCGCATTTTGAACTGATCTGGAAACCCCAGTCCCCCGCCGCCCCGTCCGGCACCACCGCCGTCGCCACGCTGATCCAGGGGTACTTCCTCGAGATCACCAATCTCGAATCCGTCGCCTATTCCTACCGCGTCGAACTGGTCGCGGCGGCGGTGACAGACCCAAAGCGCAGCCTCTCGGGCAACGCCATCGTCTTCATCGACACGCCCGGCGCGAACAACGCGCCCGGCGTGCTGAACGGCGCGATCACCTCGACCTCGTTCTTTCCGTCGAACGGCCTCATCACCATCCCGCCCAAGGGCACGGCGCTGGTCGCGATCCTGCCCTCGGCCTTCGGACCGTTGCCGGGCGAGCCGACGCCGCTGACCGCCCCGGATTTCGAGGTGCGCGGCTATGTCCGGCTGACGCTGCCTGCCACGTTCCGCAAGGTGGGGAAATTCTTCGTGTTCGGGCCGCAGTCAAAGACCCCGGTGAAGGTCCTGCTCACCCCGCAGAACCGCACCACCTACTTCTCGGCCACGGGCGCCATCACCGACCAGACGCAGGCGAGCCTGCCGCTGGCCTCGGGAACGGCGGTGAACACCCTGCCGCCCGAGCCGGGCTTCATCTTCCCCGGGGCCTTCGACCTCGACGCGCTTGCGGCGCTGGAGGTGGAGAGGGTGGTGCCGCAGATGACGCCCGCGATGCTGGGCGGCATGCTCGCGATGATCGACCCCAAGGCGGATCTTGCGGCCTTCAACGCCTCGCTGAAAGAGGCGGGCGTGCCGCTGGCAGTTACTTACAGGAAATGACGCGAAAGGGGTGCGGTCCTGCCGCACCCCGGCCGTCTTAGACGGTGATCCCGCGCGCGATGCGGCAGAACTCGACCAGACGGCGGTTGCTCGCGGCGGCTTCCGAGCGGTGCCAGAGGCGCGGCTCGCCCCGCGCGATGCGCAGGAAGTGGCGCAGGCGGCCCCCCTGCGAGGGTGTCCTGTGATCTGCAAGATGTCGGGTCATGGCAGCTCTCCCTTCTCCAGAGGCCCTGACCCTAGCACCGAATCGCCTTGTCCAGAACCCGCCCCGTTCACTGCTTCGGCCAGCCCTTGCCGAAGGCCCTCTCAAGTCAGGCGCGCCACCGCCCAGCCCGCCGCATCTGCCACCGCCGGGTCGGCATCGTTCATCAATGGCCCGGCAACCGCCGCAAGCCCGGTCTCGCCCGAGTTTCCGATGGCATAGAGCACGTTGCGCACGAAGCGGTCGCGCCCGATCCGCTTGATGGGCGAGCCTGCGAAGCGCGCGCGAAACCCCGCGTCGTCCAGCGCCGCCAGCTCGGCCAGCAGCGGCGCACCGACGCGCGGCCGATAGCCGATCTCCTGGGCCGCGACCGCGAACTTGTTCCACGGGCAGACAGCCAGGCAATCGTCGCAGCCATAGATGCGGTTGCCCATCAGCGGCCGCAGCGCCTCGTCCACCGGCCCCTTGTGCTCGATCGTCAGGTAGGAAATGCAGCGCCGGGCATCGAGCTGGAAGGGCGCGGGAAAGGCCCGCGTCGGGCAGATGTCGAGACAGGCGGTGCAGGTGCCGCAATGCTCGACCTCGGCCACGTCGCGCGGCAACTCCAGCGTGGTGAAGATCGCGCCCAGGAAGAACCAGTTGCCCAGATCGCGGCTGAGCAGGTTCGTGTGCTTGCCCTGCCAACCCAGCCCCGCCGCCTGCGCCAGCGGCTTTTCCATCACCGGCGCGGTATCGACGAAGACCTTGATCTCGCCCCCCGCCGCCTCGATCAGCCAGCGCCCGAGCCGCTTCAGCCGACGTTTGACCAGATCGTGGTAATCCTTGCCCTGCGCATAGACGCTGACCGCGCCCCGGTCACGCTGCTCCAGCACCGCCAGCGGATCGGCGTCGGGCGTATAGACCTCGGCCAGCATGATGACCGACCGCGCCTCGGGCCAGAGCGCCGCCGCACTCCCCCGCCACTCCGCCCGCTCGGCCATCCAGCCCATCTGGCCGTGATGCCCCGCCTCAAGCCAGGCGCGCAACCGCCCTGCGGCTTCCGGCACAGCATCCGGCGCGCAGATACCGATCTTTGAAAAACCCTCGTTCAGCGCCTGCTGGACCAGCCTCGCCTTGAGCGCTTCGGTCATCGCCCGGCTTCTTTTCGGCAAAAATACCCCACGGGATGTGCGGGGGGTGTGAGACCCCCCGCCCGCGAGGGATCAGAAATCGAGGTTCGCATAATGCGCGGGCGGCGGAAAGCCCGGCACCTGGTCGGCCAGAAGGGGCCGGAAGCTGGGGCGCGACTTGATCTTGGCATACCAGTCCTTGACCGTGGCCGAGCGGTTCCAGTCCACGTCCGAGATGTAGTCGAGGCAGCTCAGATGCGCCGCGGCGGTGAAATCGGCCAGCGACATCTCGTTCCCCGCGAGCCAGCGCCGCTGGTCCAGGAGCCAGCCGAGGTAGTCGAGGTGATACTTGATCCGCCCCGCCCCGGCCTTGACGTTCTTCGAATCCGGATAGCCCGCGCCCTGCATCTTCTTGTTCACCCGCTCGTACAGCAGTTTCGACGTGACCTCGTCATGGAACTTGTCGTCGAACCAGGCGCAGAGGCGGCGCACCTCGTATCGCCCCTCGGGATCGCGCGGCATCAGTGGCGGAGAGGGCACCGTCTCGTCCAGGTACTCGCAGATCGCCTGGCTTTCGGCCATCACCTTGGCGTCCATCCGCAGCACGGGCACCTTGCCCGCCGGGTTGCGGCGCAGGAATTCGGGGCTCGGTTCCCAGTAGCGTTCCTCGATCAGCTCCACCTCGATCTTCTTCTCGGCCAGCGTCAGGCGAACCTTCCGGCAGAATGGCGAGAGGGGCGAATGGAACAGTCGGTTCATCGGCACAATCCGGTTGCTGAAAACGTCCGCACTCTTAGCGCTCCGGCGCGCCGGGTTTCAATCCCGCCTCGCCTCATTCCGCGACTGTCCGCTCGAAACAGGCCGCCCGGCCATCGACGGCGATCGTCTCGGCCCCGCCCATGATCGCCCGCGCCCGGTTGCGCACGAAGCGCGACGGATCGGCGGCGTTGCGGCCCTTCGGGTCCGGCAGCACCGCCGCGAGCCGCGCCGCCTGCACCGCCGTCAGCTCCGCCGCGCTGACCCCGAAATAGTGCCGCGCTGCGGCCTCCACCCCGAAGACCCCCTCGCCGAACTCGGCCACGTTCAGATAGACGACCAGGATGCGCCGCTTGGTCCAGACCAGCTCCATCACCGGGGTGATCGCGGCCTCCATCGCCTTGCGCGCCCAGTTGCGACCGTGCCAGAGGAAGACGTTCTTCACCACCTGCTGGCTCAGCGTCGACGCGCCCCGCGTGCCGCCTTCGGCCACCGCCTCGCGGATCGCGGCCATGTCGAAGCCCCAGTGCAGGCAGAAATTCGCGTCTTCCGCCGCCACGACCGAGCGGAACATCACCGGGGCGATCTGGTCGCCGCTCACCCAGTCGCGCTCCACCGAACCCAGCCGCCAGCGCTCTTGCAGGATGTAGAGCGTGGTGGGAGGGGGCACGACGGCGTAGAGCAGCACGAGGAAGGTGAGGACCGCAGCCAGCGCCAGAAGCCCGCGCCCAAGCCAGCGCAGGGCGCGCCGGACCGGCCCGCGCGCCGCTGCCCCCGCTGCGTCGGACCGGGCGGATTTTCCCGCCGCGGTCTTCGGTTTCTTGGTCTTGCTGTCGGTCGCTGCCATTGGCGCAGCTTGACCATGGGCAGAGGCCCCCGGTCAAGCCCGGGACCGGACGTCAGGCGCTGGCGGCACCCGACCCGATGAAGGCCTTAAGCTTGTCTTCCTGTTCCTTCGACAGCGAGGTCTGCAAGCACACGGCCCTTGTGCTTGAACGAGGCCAGCCCCTCGAGCACCTTGTCGCCCGTTACCTTGCGCACCAGCACGCAGACCGCCGCCCCGCCATTGGTCAGCGTCGCGCCCAGATCCTTCATGAACTGGTCGTTGATCCCGATATCGGTCAGCTTGCCCGAGATCGCCCCGGCCCCGGCGCCGACAGCCGCCCCGAGCAGCGGGTTCAGGAAAAGAAGCCCGATCAGCGCGCCCCACATCCCGCCGCCCACGGCGCCGGTCGCCGTCAGGTTCACCGCCTGGTGCAGCGCCACCTTGCCGTCCGCCGACTTGGTGACGACCACCGCATCTTCCATCTCGATCAGATATTCCTTCTGCAGCTTCACCAGAGCTGCGCGCAGCTCGAACGCCGTCGCTTCGTCATCAAATGCCACAACGATAAGATCGGACATGTCGCTCTCCCCCAAACAGGAAACCCGCGCCACAACCGGCGCGGGTTTACCTTTGGCGCAGGATTGTCACGCGGGCAAGACATCGTTGTGAGGCTTGGGAATGGGAAACCGGTGATTGAAAGGACGAATCCACAGCGGCGCTGCAAGACGTATCATTCTTAATGTTTGACTTTGCTATAGAAACTTGCTACTTTCTTGCAATATATTGCAAGGGTGCTGCCATGCTCCGTATCGTTCGCCGCCGACCGCTCCCCGACGGACGGATCGAGGTGTTCACACCCATGCTGAACGCAGACGGCTACTTCGTTCTGGCCGACCGAGTCGTGGACAAGCAGCACAACAAGGCGATCAACCAGTTCTACATCAAGGATATCGAAGCTGTCGCGGCGCGTCTGAAACGCGGTGGCGTCTCGCTTAGGATGAAGGGAAGCATCACCGGGCAACCGAACCTCATCAGTTCGAAGGAAATCACCATCGAACACGATGATGTCGAAGACCCGTTCTCGTCCTTTGACGAATGGTCCGGCACCGCCGACGATGAGGCCTATCGCAACCTGTGATGCTTAACCCCTTCGATGTCGTCGTCGTCCCGTTCCCGTATTCGGATCGTCTGGCCGAAAAGCGCAGGCCAGCGCTGGTCGTGTCCCACCCGGCATTGGCGCAAGAGTTGGGACGTGTCTGGGTCGCCATGATCACAAGCAGCGAGGTCGGGCTGATCGGCGACACGGCTATTTCCGATCTCGACGCGGCAGGACTGCCGTCTGCCTCGACGCTCCGTGCAAGCAAGATCGCTACAATCGAGATCGACCGCGTGCTGCGAGTCGCCGGTCGCCTCTCGGCCACCGATGTGGAGACAGCGCGTCAGGCGCTTCGCCTCTGTTCCGGCTTCCAGTAGGGTCGGGGGCGTTCGACCCCCGACCATCTCGTCACTCCGCCGGAACTGCCTGCCGCTCGTCGCTCAGGGGCACGGGCAGATGGATCAGCATCTCCTTCGGGCAGACCTGGATGAAGTTTGCCCGCTCCTCCGCCCAGTCCGCCAGGATCTGCCGCGCCTTCAGGCTGCCGGTCTCGGCTGCGTGGCGTTCGATCAGGCCCTTCAGCTGCGCCTCCCAATGCGGGTGGCTGACGGCGCAGGTCACGATGGATTCAAGGTTCATCATGTCCTCGGCCGTGCCGTCGGGGTCGTGGACATAGGCCATGCCCCCCGTCATCCCCGCCCCGAAGTTGGCCCCGATCCGGCCCAGGATCACCGCGACCCCGCCCGTCATGTACTCGCAGCCGTTCGACCCGCAGCCCTCGACCACCACCTTCGCGCCCGAGTTGCGCACGGCGAACCGCTCGCCCGCGCGGCCCGCGGCAAAGAGATGCCCCGCCGTCGCGCCATAAAGCACGGTGTTGCCGATGATGGTGTTCTCCGAGGCCACCAGCGGCGAGGCCATTTGCGGGCGCACGACGATCAGACCGCCCGACAGACCCTTGCCGACATAGTCGTTGGCATCGCCCATCACCTCGATCTTCAGGCCAGGTGCCGCAAAGGCCCCAAGGATCTGCCCGGCATTGCCCGTCAGCTTCACCGTCAGATGGTCGGGTTGCAGGCTGTTCCGCATGCCGAACTTGCGCACGATATGGCTCGACGCGCGCGTGCCGATGGTCCGGTGCGTGTTCCGCACGGCGTAGGACAGCTGCATCTTCTCGCCATCCTCGAAGAAGCGCGCGCCGTCCTTGACGATCTCGGCGTCCAGCGTATCGGGCACGGCGTTGCGCGGCTTCGAACGGTCGTAGGTGATCTTCGACGCGCCATCGACCGTGATCAGCAGCGGGTTCAGGTCGAGGTCGTCGAGATGCGCCGCGCCGCGCGACACCTGCGTCAGCAGGTCCGCCCGCCCGATGATCTCGTCGATGCTCCGCGCCCCGATCTGGCTGAGGATCTCGCGCACCTCCTGCGCGTAGAAGGTGATGAGGTTCACCACCTTGTCCGCCGTGCCGGTGAACTTCGCCCGGAGCGCCTCGTTCTGGGTGCAGACGCCGACCGGGCAGGTGTTCGACTGGCACTGGCGCACCATGATGCAGCCCATGGCGATCAGCGCCGCGGTGCCGATGCCATACTCCTCGGCCCCCATCATCGCCGCCATCACGATGTCGCGGCCCGTCCGCAGCCCGCCATCGGTGCGCAGCGTCACCCGCTCGCGCAGGTTGTTCATCGCCAGCACCTGATGCGCCTCGGTCAGGCCCATCTCCCAGGGCAGGCCCGCATACTTGATGCTGGTGGCCGGGCGAGGCCCCGGTGCCGCCGTTGTGGCCCGAGATCAGGATCACGTCGGCCTTGGCCTTGGCCACCCCGGCGGCAATCGTGCCGACGCCGCTGGCCGAAACCAGCTTCACCGTCACCTTGGCGCGCGGGTTGATCTGCTTCAGGTCGTAGATCAGCTGCGCAAGGTCCTCGATGGAGTAGATGTCGTGGTGCGGCGGGGGCGAGATCAGCGTCACCCCCGGCGTCGAATGCCGGAGCCGCGCGATCAGCGCCGTCACCTTCATGCCGGGCAACTGCCCGCCCTCGCCGGGCTTTGCGCCCTGCGCCACCTTGATCTCCAGCTCCTCGCAGGCGTTCAGGTATTCCGCCGTCACGCCGAAGCGCCCCGAGGCCACCTGCTTGATCTTGGCACTCGGGTTGTCGCCATTGGGTTCGGGCGTGAAATGCGCCGGGTCTTCGCCGCCCTCGCCCGAGTCCGACTTCGCCCCGATCCGGTTCATCGCCACGTTCAGCGTCTTGTGCGCCTCGGGGCTCAGCGCGCCCAGGCTCATCCCCGGCGTCACGAAGCGCTTGCGGATCGAGGTGATGCTTTCCACCTCCTCGATCGGCACCGGCTTGCCCAGCGGCTTGATGTCCAGAAGGTCGCGGATGTGGATCGGCGGGTTCGCCCGCATCGCGGCCGAATATTGCTTCCAGATGTCATAGCTCGCCCGGTCGCAGGCCGTCTGCAGCATGTGCATCGACGGACGCCTCCCACGCATGCTTCTCGCCCGACCGGCGCGCCTTGTAGAAGCCGCCGATGGGCAGCACGTCAGAGCCGCCGAGCCAGCCCTTGGCATGGACCTCTTCCAGCTTCTGCTCGATGCCGCTGACGCCGATGCCGGAGATGCGGCTGTGCATGCCGGGGAAGTATTCGGCCACCATCGCGCGGCTCAGACCCACCGCCTCGAAGTTCAGACCGCCGCGATAGCTGGAGATCACGCTGATCCCCATCTTCGACATGATCTTGAGCAGCCCCGCGTCGATGGCGTCGCGATACCGCCGCATCGCGTCGGTCAGCGTGCCCTCGATCAGGCCACGGTTCACCCGGTCGGCGATGCTGTCCTGCGCGAGATAGGCGTTCACCGTCGTCGCCCCGCAACCGATCAGCACCGCGAAGTAATGCGGGTCGATGCATTCGGCCGAGCGGACGTTGACAGAACAGAAGGTCCTGAGGCCCTTCCGCGTCAGCCAGCTATGCACCGCGCTGGTGGCAAGGATCATCGGCATCGCCCACCTTGGCAGGCCCCTGATGCTCGTCCGTCAGAACCAGATGCGCGGCGCCCGAGCGCACGGCATCCTCGGCCTCGGCCCGGATCCGCTCCAGCCCCTGTCGCAGGTCATCGAGGCCCGGGCCCACCGGGAAGGTGCAGTCGATGAAGGCGACCTGCGGCGCCGAACTGCCGGACCATCACGTCGAATTCGGCATTGGCGATGAACGGGCTTTCCAGCACCAGGATCTCGGCCTGGCTTTGATGCTCGTCCAGCACGTTCTTCAGGTTGCCGAAGCGCGTCTTCAGGCTCATCACCCGGCTTTCGCGCAGGCTGTCGATGGGCGGGTTCGTGACCTGGCTGAAGTTCTGGCGGAAGAAGTGGCTCAGCGGGCGATAGACGCTCGACAGCACGGCGGCGGGCGTGTCGTCGCCCATGGACGCCACCATCTCCTTGCCGTCCTCGGCCATCGGCGCCAGGACCTGCTCCAGCTCTTCCAGCGTATAGCCCGCGGCGATCTGCCGGCGGCGCAGCTCGGCCCCCTCGAACAGCGGGCGTCTCCGGCACGTCGCGCAAGAGCGCGTTCAGGTCCACGACCTTCTCGATCCAGTCGCCGAAGGGTTGGGCGGCGGCGAGTTTGTCCTTGAGTTCCGCATCGTGGTAAAGCCGACCCTCGGCCATATCGACGGCGATCATCTGCCCCGGCCCGAGCGCGCCCTTTTCCCGAACGGTCGTTTCGTCCACCGGGACCATCCCCGCCTCGGACCCCGCGATCAGCAGACCGTCACCGGTCACGACATAGCGCATCGGGCGCAGACCGTTGCGGTCCAGCCCGCCGCAGACCCAGCGGCCATCGGTCATCGCCAGCGCCGCCGGGCCGTCCCACGGCTCCATCACCGCGTTGCAATAGGCGTACATGTCCTGCCACGCCTTCGGCATCTCGCCCGTCATCTTCGACCAGGCCTCGGGCACCAGCATCGTCTTGGTCATCGGCGCATTCCGGCCCGAACGCACCATCACCTCGAACACCGCATCCAGCGCGCCCGAGTCGGACGTGCCCTGCGGGATGATCGGCTTGATGTCCTCGGCCGCCTCGCCGAAGTTGTTCGACGCCATGCGGATCTCGTGGCTTTTCATCCAGTTGACGTTGCCCTTCAGCGTGTTGATCTCGCCGTTATGGGCCAGCATGCGGAAGGGCTGGGCCAGCCACCACTGCGGGAAGGTGTTGGTCGAATAGCGCTGGTGATAGATCGCGAAGGCGCTCTCGAACCGCTCGTCCAGCAGGTCGGGATAGAAGACGCTCACCTGCTCGGCCAGCATCATGCCCTTGTAGATGATGCTGCGGCAGGACAGCGAGCAGAGATACAGCCCCTGGATCTGCGCGGCCACCGCCGCCTTCTCGATCCGGCGGCGGATGATGTAGAGCTCGCGCTCGAACGTCTCCTCGTCGATGCCCTTGTCGCAGCGGATCAGGATCTGCTCGATCTCGGGCCGCGTCGCGTTCGCCTTCTCGCCCAGCACGTCGGTGTTCACCGGCACATGCCGCCAGCCGTAGATGTAGTGCCCCATCCGCAGGACCTCGGTCTCCACGATGGTGCGGCAGCGTTCCTGCGCGCCGAAATCGGTGCGCGGCAGGAAGACCTGACCCACGGCGATCAGCTTGCCCATGTCGGGCTCGTGCCCCGTGCGGCGCACCTGGTCGTAGAAGAACTTCACCGGGATCTGCACATGGATGCCCGCCCCGTCGCCGGTCTTGCCGTCGGCATCGACCGCGCCCCGGTGCCAGACCGCCTTCAGCGCGTCGATCCCGTTCTGGACGACCTTGCGGCTCGGCTTGCCGCTGATCGACACGACAAGGCCCACGCCGCAGGACGCATGTTCGTCGTCCAGCTTGTAAAGCGAATGCTCGTTCATATAGGCGCGCTTCGCCTCTTCCGAGGCAACCCAGGCGTCGTCATAGGTCATGGCGCATCTCCCGTAACATACTGGTTCTTCGCTTCATATTCGGCCTGCGTCGCCCGGCGGTGATCGCCGCCGAGGCGCACCGAGGCCATGGCCCGGTCGGAATAGACCTCGGACCGCAGGGGCCAGTCGCGGGCCTCGTCGAACAGGCCCGGCATCAGATCGTAGCTTTTGCCCTGGAACGTTCCGCATCCACAGGTGGCTGCCGCAGATCGGCGCAGAAGGCGCGCTCGGCAAAGTCCGACGAGGCATAGCGCGTCACCGGCCCCTCGACCTTTACCCCATCGGCATCGGCGTTGAAGCACAGGAACAGCCCGCCCGACCAGCGCTGGCACATCCGGCAATGGCAGGCCCCGGGGCGCGGGTCATGCCCACCCGCGACGCGGATCGTCACCGCGCCGCACAGGCACTGTCCGGTCAGGCTCATGGCCGCACCGAGGCGGGAACAACCGCGCCTGTGCCTTCGCGATAGGACATGGTCGCGTCGCAGTCGAAAATCGGCTCGGTCGAGAAAAAGCCCTTCTCGCCGGGAAAGATGAACTGCCGGGGCGTGCCGTCGACGGGCAAGGCCCCCTCATCGGTCATCCACTCGGACTGCCCGGACAGGAAGATGCGCCAGTCCGGGTTGATGTATTCGTTCCCCTTCGCACTGCGCATCACCGTGCCGTCAGACGACATCTCGCGGAACTCGAACTCCGTCTCCTGCAGGTCGATCCCGTCGATGGTCACCACATTCCCGGTCAGCCGGTCGAAGCCGGTGCACGCGGCTCTGGTTGCCGGTATCCTCGGTCAGGCCGAAATCGAAGGTGTCGACGCCCGCCGAGAGCAGTTCGCTGAACGAGGCCGGGTCGGCCGGGTTCGGGTCCAGCGTCTGGCGCACCGTGGGGAACATGTCATAGCTTTCGACCCACTGCGTCTCGCGGTCGATCCGGCTGACGAAGAAGATGCCCTCCTGGTCGAAGTCCGCGCGCCACTGGTCGCCCGGCGCGTCGCCCACGCATTTGTAGTGGTTCGACACGCGGCATCCGCGCGACTGGACCGTCAGCCAGCCAGTGCAGCCCTCGGGCGGCGTGAACACCCCCGGCACGGGCGATTGGGCCTGCGCCGCGCCGGAGGTCAGGGCAATGACGCCAGCCATCAGGGCGACCGACAGAAGATCAGTGCCTCTGACCCATGCGCGAAATCCCGAGGATGTCCGCCTGCATACGGGTGCTGCATGGGACGTGCATGGTTTCTTTATCGTCATGTCGCTCACTCCGCCGCCACCGCGGGCCGGTTGCGCGATGTAGTCGAGGATCGCCTCCGCCGCCTCGCGCCCGTCGCGGATCGCCCAGACCACAAGGCTTGCCCCGCGCACGATATCGCCCGCGGCAAAGACGCCCGGGCAGGCTCGTCTCATGCGTGCGGAAATCCGCCTTGATCGTGCCCCAGCGCGTCACCGCCAGTTCCGGCACACCCCACAGCGTCGGCAGTTCCTCCGGCTCGAACCCCAGCGCCATGATCACCAGGTCGGCGGGCTCCACGTAGTCCGCGCCCTCGATCATCTCCGGCATCTGCCGCCCCGTCGCATCCGGCGCGCCAAGGCGCATCCTCTGCACCATCACGCCGTCGACGCTGGCCCCGCCGGTGAAACCGCGCGGCGCCGAAAGCCAGACGAATTCGACGCCTTCTTCCTCGGCGTTCTGCACCTCGCGCTGGCTGCCCGGCATGTTCGCCCGGTCGCGCCGGTAAAGGCACTTCACCGAAACCGCGCCCTGCCGGATCGCCGTGCGCACGCAGTCCATCGCCGTGTCGCCGCCGCCGATCACCACCACCCGCTTGCCGGCTGCGTTCAACTCTCCGCTGTCAAAGTCCGGCACGTCGTCGCCAAAGCTCTTGCGGTTCGAGGCGGTCAGGTAGTCCAGCGCCGGCACGATCCCCGCCGCGCCCACGCCCGGCGCCTCCAGATCGCGCGACTTGTAGACGCCCGTCGCGATCAGCACCGCATCATGCTGGCCCCGGATCGCGTCAAAGCTGATGTCCTCGCCCACGTTGCAGTTCAGCACGAACTGCACGCCGCCTGCCTCCAGCTGTTCGATCCGCTGCATCACCACGTGCTTCTCCAGCTTGAAGCCGGGAATGCCATAGGTCAGCAGCCCGCCCGCGCGGTCGTAGCGGTCATAGACCGTGACCTGCACGCCCTGCCGCCGCAGCATGTCCGCCGCCGCAAGGCCCGCCCGGCCCCGCGCCGATGATGCCGACGCTTTCCGTCCGCTCCACCTCGGGGCGGATCGGCTTGACCCAGCCTTCTTCCCAGGCGGTGTCGGTGATGTATTTCTCGACCGAGCCGATGGTCACGGTGCCGTGGCCCGACTGCTCGATCACGCAGTTGCCTTCGCACAGCCGGTCCTGCGGGCAGATGCGGCCGCAGATCTCGGGGAAGGTGTTGGTGGCCTGGCTGATCTCGTAGGCCTCCTGCAACCGCCCCTCGGCGGTCAGGCGCAGCCAGTCGGGGATGTTGTTGTGCAGCGGGCAATGCGTCTGGCAATAGGGCACGCCGCACTGGCTGCACCGCCCGGCCTGCTCGGCGGCCTTCTGGTCCGCGTACTCGCGATAAATCTCGTGGAAATCCTGCGACGCGCAGGCTGGGCGGACGCTTCTCGGGCATTTCCTTCGCCACGGTGACGAACTGGAGCATCGTTGCTTGGCCATGGCTGCGCTTCCAATGGAAATCGGTCCGGGTGCGACTTGATACGACCGTCGTCCGGCAAATAAAAGTCAGCAAGACTTACCTATTCGGCGCTTTCTTTCGATCCATGGTCAGTTTTTCTGACTTATCGCACCCAAGAATAGGTCAGAATAGCTGTCCTATACGCCTCAGAAGCCCAGCAAAAGCGCCACCAAGCGCGACGCTGCCGACGACGATTCGCCACCAGCCGAACAGCGCGTAGCCATTGCTGCTGACGTAACCCAGCAGCCAGCGCACCACGACAACGGCACTGACGAAGGCCACCGCGAAGCCCACGGCAATCTCGGACACGGCGCTCGCAGTCGAGCACGTCGCGGTTCTTGTAGAGGTCATAGGCCACCGCCCCGGCCATCGTCGGCATCGACAGGAAGAACGAAAACTCCGCCGCCGCCCGCTTCCCCGCCCCCAGCCATAAGCGCCCCCACGATGGTCGCCCCCGACCGCGAGACGCCGGGGATCATCGCAAGACACTGGAACAGCCCGATCTTCAGCGCCATGCCGAAGCGGCAACGCGCATCGCGTCGTCGATGCACCGGCGTCGGCGCCAGCCGGTCCACGAACAGCAGGACGACACCGCCCGAGGATCAGCATGACGGCAATCAGCATCGGCGTCTCGAACAGCACGGTCTTGATGAAATCATGCGCCAGAACGCCGATCACCACGGCCGGCAGGAAGGCGATCAGGATCGACACGATGAACCGGCGCGCCGCCGGATCATGCGGGGCCGCGCGAACGACCGACCACAGCCATCGCCGCATAGACCGTCAGGATCGCCAGCACCGCGCCAAGCTGGATCACCACCTCGAAGGTCCGCCCGGCACTCTCGAAACCCAGGAAATGCCCCGCCAGCAGCAGATGCCCGGTGGACGAAACGGGGATGAACTCGGTCAGCCCTTCGAGCAACCCGAGCAGGGCCGCGACCAGAGTCGAACTGTCGGCCAAGGCCGCCCCTTTGCCGATCAGGAGTCTTCGCAGGTTCTTGGCCGAGTCCTTGATCGCCGCATACTGGCCCGAGGGCCGGTAGCGCCAGAGATACTCGGGCAGCACGGCATCCATCGCGAGTGGGGACGATGCCGAGCGTCGGCGAGGCCCTGCGCGCCCGGCGACACGACATTGTCGCGCGCGCAGGTTGCGCACCTGATCGCGGGTGATCATCCCGTTCTGGATCAGCCCGAGCGTCAGCGCCTGCAGCCGCATCAAGCCCGAAAGCCCATGATCCGCGCCACGAAGAAGGGCATGTTGACCACCGCGCGCCGCCGCTGGATCACGCCCAGCATCTTGCTGCATCAGCTCGCGGAACGTCTCTACGTCCGGCCCGCCCAGCTCGTAGATGCCCGGCGCGGCCGTACCCGTCACGCCCTTCACCGCCGCCTGCGCGACATCGTCGACATAGACCGGCTGGAACCGCGTCTCCGCCCCCACGACCGGCAGGATCGGCCCCATGCGGGTCATCGCGGCGAAGCGGTTGAAGAACTGGTCCTCGTGCCCGAAGATGATCGATGGGCGCAGGATCACTGCCGCCGGAAAGGCCGCCAGCACCGCCGCCTCGCCCGCCGCCTTGGTGCGGGCATAGTCGCTGTCCGACCGCGGATCGGCCCCGATGGCCGAGATCTGCACCAGCCGCTCCACGCCCATCTCGGCCGCGATCCGCGCGACCCGACCCGCGCCTTCGGCCTGCACGGCGTCGAAGCGTGTTCTTGCCACGCTCTGCCAGGATGCCCACGCAGTTCACCACCGCATCGCGCCCCCTGCATCACCGACCGGACCGAGGCGTCGTCGCGGATGTTGCAGAGCGACCGGCTCCACCTGCCCCACCACGCCATAGGGCCGCACGAACAGCGCCTCGTTCGGACGGCGCACGGCAACGCGCACGCGCCAGCCCTCTTTCGCCATCCGGCGCGCGATGTAGCGCCCGACGAACCCCGATCCGCCGTAGATGGTGACAAGCTTGTCCATCGGCCCCGCTCCTTGACCCGCGCGCGTGGGAAACTGGCCGAGGGAATAGCTTTTCGCACCGCCGCGAACAAGCACCAAAGGCCGCGACGAATTTTCATGACAACCCGTTGACACTCCATGCCCCCCCCGGTAAATCGCCCCCCACGACACCTGCCCAGATGGCGGAATTGGTAGACGCACACGGTTCAGGTCCGTGTGCCGCAAGGCGTGGAGGTTCGAGTCCTCTCCTGGGCACCATCGATCCTTCGTGCCAGTTCGAGGGGTCAGACCGTGACAATCCACCTCTACAGGAACGACCTTCCCGACGGCCTCGATCTTGGCCCCGTGGTCGCGATCGACACCGAGACGATGGGCCTCGACCCGCGCCGCGACCGGCTGTGCGTGGTGCAGCTGTCGTCCGGCGACGGGCATGCGCATCTTGTGCAGATCGAGCGTGGCCAGACGCGGGCGCCGAACCTCGAGCGGCTTCTGACCGATCCGAAGATCCTGAAGCTGTTCCATTTCGGCCGGTTCGACATCGCCGCGCTGAAGGCACGCTTTCGGCGTGGTCACCGCGCCCGGTCTGGTGCACCAAGATCGCCTCGCGCCTGATCCGCACCTTCACCGACCGCCACGGGCTGAAGTACCTGCTTGCAGGAACTGGTCAACGTCGATGTCTCGAAGCAGCAGCAGACCTCGGACTGGGGCTCGGCCGAGCTGACCGAGGCGCAGAGGGAATACGCGGCATCGGACGTTCTCTACCTGCACCGGCTCAAGGCCGAGCTTGAGGCGCGGCTGATCCGCGAGGGGCGGCTGGACCTGGCGCAGCGCTGCTTCGACTTCCTGCCGACGCGGGCCGAGCTGGACCTGATGGGCTGGGACGAGCCGAATGACCTCTTCCACCACTGACGCCGTTCTCGCCACCGCCCGCCGCGTCATCACGCGCGAGGCCGAGGCGCTGCACGCTGCTCGCCGCCGGGTTGGACGGGTCTGTGGCCGAGGCGGTGGAGGTGATCCTGAACGCGCAGGGGCGGGTGATCGTCTCGGGCATGGGCAAGTCGGGCCATATCGCCCGCAAGATCGCGGCCACGCTTCGCCTCCACCGGCACGCCCGCGCAATTCGTCCACCCGGCCGAGGCCAGCCACGGCGACCTTGGCATGGTGATGCGCGGCGATGTGGTGATGGTCCTGTCCAACTCCGGCGAGACGCCCGAGCTGGCCGATATCGTCGCCCACACCCGCCGCTTCGGCATCCCGCTGATCGGCATCGCCGCGCGGCCGGGCTCGACCCTGCTGCGCCAGTCGGACGTGGCGATCCTGCTGCCCGATGCGCCCGAGGCCTGCGATACGGGCATCGTGCCCACCACCTCCACCACCATGACGCTGGCGCTTGGCGATGCGCTCGCGATCGCCCTGATGGAGCATCGCCAGTTCACGCCCGACCAGTTCCGCCTGTTCCACCCCGGCGGCAAGCTGGGCGCGCGGCTGACCCGCGTGCGCGACCTGATGCATACGCGACCTGCCGCTGGTCCGCGCGGGCACCCCGATGAGCGAGGCCCTGCTTGCCATCAGCCAGAAGGGCTTCGGCGTGGTTGGCGTGACCGATGCGAATGGCCATCTGATCGGGATCGTCACCGACGGCGACCTGCGGCGGCACATGGACGGGCTGCTGTCGCACACCGCCGAGCAGGTCATGACGCCCTCGCCCCGCACCATCGGGCCCGAGGCGCTGGCGGAGAAGGCGCTTGCCGTGATGAACGACCGAAAGATCACCTGCCTCTTCGTCGTGGACCCCGAGGGCAGCCGCGCGGCGGTCGGCATCCTGCACATCCACGATTGCCTGCGGGCGGGCGTGGCCTGAGCGATGGCGCAGACAGACAACACCCACTCGCGGCTGGTCACCTGGCTGAAGATCGTGCTGCCGCTGATCGCGCTTGGGATGCTGTCGTCGATCTTCCTTGTCTCGCGCAGCATCGACCCGACGGCCACGCTGCCCTATTCGCAGGTGGAGCTGGACGAGCGTGTGCGCGAGCCGCGCCTGACCACGCCGAAATTCTCGGGCGTGACCAGCGACGGCGCGACCGTCACGCTCGAGGCAACCGACATGCGGCCGGATCTCGCCAATCCGGGCCGGGGCACGACCGTGGACATGCGGGCGCGCATGGACACGCCCGACGGCCAGACGACCGAGGTGAGCGCCGATACCGGCAAGATCGACAGCGGCGCGGGCACCTACGAGATGGAAGGATCGGTCGTCATCACCAACTCGGCCGGGTACCGCGTGACCTCGGACCGGCTGAGCGGGCAACTCGATGCGACGGCGCTCGACGCGACCGGGTCGGTGCAGGCGGACGCGCCGATGGGGCGGATCACCGCCGACCGGATGCAGCTTCGTTCCGATCCGGCGGTGCCGGGCCAGTATCTTCTGGTTTTCAAGGACCGGGTGCGGCTGGTATACGAGCCCGGCAAGTAATTTGAACACAAGGCCAGGCATGAAGAACACCGTCCGCCTCATCGCGCTGAGCCTTGCGCTGGCCGCACCCGCTGCGATCGCGCAAACGCAGGGGGCGACCGTCGCCTTCGGCAGCATGAAGGGCGATCCGACGCTGCCGGTCGAGGTCACGGCGGACCAGCTTCAGGTCAATCAGGCCGACGGCACGGCCATCTTCACCGGCAATGTCATTGTCATCCAGGGCGCGATGCGCCTGACGGCGCCGCTGGTGAAGGTGAACTACGCCGAGGATCGCTCGGCCATCGAGCGGCTGGATGCCTCGGGCGGGGTCACGCTGGTGAACGGGGGCGAGGCGGCCGAGTCCGAAGAGGCGGTCTATACCATCGACTCGGGCGAGGTGGTGATGACGGGCAGGTCCTGCTGACGCAAGGCACCAGCGCGCTGTCCGGCAACCGGCTGACGGTGGACCTGAACACCGGTCAGGGCGTGATGCAGGGCCGGGTGCAGACGGTCTTCACCCCGGGCAAGACCACGCCGTGAGCCCGTCCACACCCGACCTTGTGCTGACCGATGGCACGGCAGGCCTTCAGGTCCGAAACCTGCGCAAGAGCTACCGCCGCCGCTCGTGATCCGGGACATGAGCCTTGACCTGATGCGGGGCGAGGTGGTGGCGCTGCTCGGCCCCAACGGTTCGGGCAAGACCACCTGCTTCTATGCCATCGCGGGCCTCGTCACGCCCGAGGGCGGGCAGGTGACCGATCGACGGGCGCGATGTGACGCAGCTGCCGATGTATCGCCGCGCGCGGCTGGGCATCGGCTATCTGCCGCAGGAAGTGTCGATCTTTCGCGGGCTCTCGGTCGAGGACAACATCCTGGCCGTGCTCGAGATCGCCGTGCCCGACCGCCACAAGCGGCGCGAGCGGCTGGAGGAACTGCTGTCGGATTTCTCGATCACCCATCTCCGCCGCGCCCCCGCGCTGGCCCTGTCGGGCGGCGAGCGGCGGCGGGTGGAAATCGCCCGCTGCCTCGCGGCCGATCCCAAGTACCTTCTGCTCGACGAACCCTTCGCCGGGGTGGACCCGATCGCGGTCGGCGAGATCCGCCACCTGGTGCACGACCTGAAAGAGCCGGGGAATCGGCGTGCTGATCACCGACCACAACGTGCGCGAAACGCTCGATATCGTGGACCGCGCCTATATCCTGCACGACGGCGCGGTCCTGATGAGCGGCACGACCGACGAGGTGGTCCGCGACGAGAATGTGCGCCGGGTCTATCTGGGGCGGGATTTCCGGATCAGCTGAGGCTTGCCGCGCATTGTGACATGCGGGTGACGAAGCTGTTGACAAGCCGGCCCTCCCTGCCGCCAAATGACCCGTGATGCGTGCGCGACCCGCCCCCTTCGACCGCCCCCATGCGACCGCCCGGCTGTGCGGAGAAGCGCAGGGTCGCCGTCGCTCGACCAGCACGAACGCGCCAGTTTAGATCGTCCTGCCGCCGGCGGGACCGTCCGGCTGCACATCCGAAGAGAGGGATCATGCGGTACCAGATCAGCGGAAAACAGATCGACATCGGCGAGGCGCTTCAGACCCATGTGAAGGCCGAGCTGGGCGAGGTGGTCGAGAAGTATGCCCAGCGTCCGACCGATTGTGTCGTGGTCTTCTCGCGCGATGCGCATGAATTCGTCTGCGAATGCGTGATCCATCTGTCCACCGGGCTGACCGCACAGGCGAAGGGCCACGCATCCGAGATCTATGCGGCCTTCGAATCCTGCCGCGAGAAGATGGACAAGCAGCTGCGTCGCTACAAGCGGCGGCTGCGCAGCCACCATCGTGACCGTACGGCACCTGTTGAATTCGACGGCGGCTCCTCCTATATCCTCGCCTCATCCGAGGAAGCCGAGGATGCGGAGCCTGACACGCTCCAGCCCGTCGTGATCGCCGAGATGGAGACGAAGATCCCTTCGATCACCGTCGGCGAGGCCGTGATGCAGCTGGAACTGGCCGGGCAGCGCATGCTGGTCTTTCGCAACGAAGGTCATGGTGGCGTCAATGTCGTCTATCGCGGGATGACGGGAACATCGGCTGGATCGACCCGCGCAACAGCAAGTAGCGCTCGCCCGCGCAGGAATTGATCGGCCCATGGAACTTTCCAAGCTTCTGAAGCCGGGGGCCGTCCGGGTCGTCGGGCACCTGACCAGCAAGAAGCGTCTGTTTCAGGAGCTGGGAGAGGTCGCGTCGCAGGCCTACGGCCTGAATGCCGCCGTGGCAGTGGATGGCCTGCAGGAGCGCGAAAGCCTCGGCCCGACCGGCGTCGGCCATGGCATCGCGCTGCCCCATGCCCGGCTGGAGGATCTGACGAGCATCATCGGGATCTTCCTGCGGCTGGAGAAGCCTCTGGATTTCGACTCGGTCGACCGCCAGCCGGTCGATCTGGTCTTCGCCCTGTTTGCGCCAAAGGATTCGGGGGTCGATCATCTCAAGGCGCTCGCGCTCGTCAGCCGCACGATGCGCGATCCGTCGATCTGCGCGAAGCTGCGGGCGAACACCGATCCCGCCAAGCTGCACGCGATCCTGACCGAAGGCCGCGCGAACCAGGCTGCCTGACGCCTAGCGCAGCGGACCGAAGCCGAAGCCCAGATAATCCCGCTGATAGGCGGCGTGCACGGCCGCCTCGATCTCGCTGTCGTAGAGGTGCCCGAGTTCCGCCGGCTCGGCCAGCGGGACGGGCGCAGGGGCGTCCTGCCTTAGCTCGGCGGCCAGCCAGCGCAGGCCCTCGTCCAGCCGGTCCTCGCGCAGGATGTGGTCGGGTAGCTGCGCCTGGGCATAGCCCTGCAGGATCGCGGTCTGCGTGGCCCAGGCGGGGGCGATCCGCAGGTGCGACTGGCCCGACAGCGCCTGCCTGACCAGCGTCAGAAACCCCAGGAAGCCTGCCCGCGTCGCGTTCCGGTCGGCGGGGTCGGGCAGGCCGCTTTCCAGGTGGCGCGACAGCGCAGCGGTCATCTCGGGCAGACGGCCCGGCAGCACCTGCCCCGCATAGACCTCGAACGCCCGGATGACGGGATGTTGCAGCACGGTGAAGCTGCGAAAGCCGGGGTTGGCGCGTTTCCACTGGCGCAGGCTCTTGCGGTCGAACTGTCCCAACAGGCCCTTGCCGCCTAGCCTGCCCAGCCAGTCGGGGACCGGATCGGCCCCCGCTGCCAGCGGCAGGTAGAGGAGAGGCGCGCCAGCCGAGGCAAGAAGCCGCGGGATTCCCGGTCCCCGGCGCGGCTCGAACACCGGCGTGCGCGACAGGTCGAACCTGTCGAGCTGTGCCAGCGCCCGCGCCATCTCCCTGGGATTGGCGACCTTGTCGGCAGGGCCGCCGGGGTTCTGCTTCTTCAGCGTCGCATCGGGCGCGTCGAGCCGGGCCTCGACCCCCAGGAAGGCGGCCAACCCGTTCAGCACGGCGAGATCGCCGATATCCTCGTAATCGAGGTAGAAGGCCGTCTGCCCGGTCCTCTGCAAGGCCGTGCAGCAGGTGGCGCTGAAAGGCCTGCTGCGTCTCCAGATAGGCTTCAAACTCGGTCGCATCGAACACGGCCAGCGCGCTGCGCCGGTTCCTGGGATTCGTCAGCTTCCACTGGCCCGTCGCCTGCGCGATCTTCAGCGAGATGTAGCTGTCCAGCGGATTGCGGTTCAGGATGATCTTCGCACAGTCCGGATCGGCCAGCGTCGCCGTCGAGGATGCGCGGATCATGGTCGAGGAAGAAGCGGAACCCGGAAAGCCCCGCGGTCTCGGCCCGCATCCGGGCAAGCAGCGCGAACGGGTCGGCATCCCGCGCGGCGATGCTGACGCCCAGATAGTCGAGCCTGTCCTTCGTCCCGATGAAATGCGGGTTGAACGCTTCGCCATGGCAGATGCACCCCGGGCAGCGCATTCAGGTTCGCCTCCAGGAAGTTCGACCCCGTGCGCATCCCTGCAAACATCACGAAGCTGGAGAACCGCCGCGGCATCACCTGACCAGATAGGGCCTGCCGCGTCGGCCCTGTGCGGGCAGCGCGGCATCACCCGTCGGGAAATCGCCCATCAGGACGGGCTGCATTCCCTGGTTGCGCAGGTTCTGCAGGAACTGTCCGAACCCGCCGAGGTCGACCAGCCTCGGCGCCTCGGTCAGCCGTCGCACGGCGCGGGGGCTGATCTCGTCGAGGATCATCTGCAACGGCTCCATCGGGTTCTCGACGAATTCGGCCAGCGTCCAGATGCGCACGCGCGCCTTGGTGTTGGGCGAACGCAGGACAGACAGATAGCCCGCCTCGATCTTCTGCAACCGTGCCGCCTCCTGCCGGATCTCGCCGAAGTTCCGGTTCGCGCGGAACAAGGGCACGGCCCAGGCCCCGGTCACGACCGAGATCTGGGCATTGGCATCGGTCGCGATGAACGCCGCGATGTCCTGCCGGTCCGCAGGCCCGAACTGGAAGCACTGCCGCTCGCCCCGGGTGTTCCAGAGAAGGTTGGTCAGGAAGGACGCAGGGTTGTAGTCGCGCAGCCGGGCGCTGTCGCTGAGCGCGCCGCTGAAGATGGTCTCGCCCCCCGCGAACTGCACGCGGTCCGGGCGCGAAGAGATGCCCGTGAACGCGCGTTCCGGTGACCTTGCCCAGCCAGAGCTCGAAATCGTCGAAGATGTCGGCAAAGCCGTGGAAGACCGAATAGGGCGCGCAGGTCTTGCCGTAGTTCCAGCTCTCGTCGGGAAAGCGGCTTTGCATGTAAAGGCCGGGCCGCCCCTTCATCCGCCGCTCCACCGCCTTCGAGAACAGCCGGTCGATCTTTCCCGGGTTCGGGTCCAGCATCCGTCGGCTCGTCCCGAGGTCCATTCAGGAACGCGTCGTAGAGCTTGTCGGCATGGGGCCAGATCTTGCGCACCACGAAGCAGTCGGACCGCCGCAGCAGCTGCAGGTGATCGTCGTAGAACATGTGCGGCTTGCCCTGGAAATCGAACTTCGACAGCGTCAGCGACCGGCTTTCGATCTCGGTCGAATAGCGTCGCACGAGGGTCTGGAAGTAGCTTTCGTCAGGGATCCAGACGCGGCGGAAATAGGCGATCATGGGCGGGGCGGTCCGGGTCCTCGAGGATCGCCGACAGGGTACGGCGTGTCAGGCACCACCACTGGCTGCCAAGATGCGGCACGATATCCGCCGGAATGCGGCGGCGCAGCCCCAGCCTGCGCTGCAGGCGGACATAGGCATCGAACAGCCGCCGGTGCGTGCGCCACGAGAAGGGGAAGCGCAGCGTGAAGCGCTCGATATCCAGCCCGCCGACGGTCCATCCCACGTCGCGCGTCGTCACCGACTTCGATGAAGTCGGTGCGGGGATGCGCCGCGAGGTACGCCACCAGGTCCTCCACCGGCCGCAGCGGCAGGCAGGAGCCGGACGCGAGATAGACATGCTGCACGCCGGGAAACTCGCGCAGCAAAAGCTCGGCCGCCGTCTGCGTCGCCGCGACGAGGTCCCAGGTGCCCCAGCGGCAGGGGTGGCGGGCCGAGAAGCGGATGTCGGGCACATCCGCCAGCGCCTCGCGCAGCGCCGCAGCCGGAGCGTGACCTACCCGGCGGTCGACATGGATCACGACCGGGACAGCCCCGCTCGGCCCAGTGGCGCGCCACCTGCGCCGCACGGTCCAGCGCGGTGTGGCACAGCATGATGAAGCCGACGGTCATCTGTTCCCCTCAGGCCCAGTTGCCCTTGGACATCAGCCCGAGGATCTCGAGCTGACGCCAGTTGATGTATTTCTCGGACCACTTGCACCACAGGTCCTGCCGCGTCTCGGCCCTCGCGTGGTAGGCCTTGTATTCCTGGCTGTCGGCATAGTGCTGCCGTCGCGCGCATTTCCTCGGTGGCCTTGGCCGCGAAGGTGTCGAGGAATTTGGCGTGCAGAAGACAGCCCGATGCCTTCTCGCCGCCCCAGGTGTCGTAGACCTGGTTCAGCCCGCGCGGCAGCAGCATGTGGGTGGAACTGGCATAGGCATAGGCGCGATGCCACTTCACCAGCGGGATCTTGTTCAGCGCGGGTGCATGCCGGGGGTCGTCGGGGAAGAAGGCCGCGCGCGCGCGGTCCGCCCTGGATCCACAGGTTGCCGTAAAGTCCGTTGCGCGAGATCGTGTAGTTGCCCGAGTCGAACCAGCTTGCGATCTCGAACGGATCCTGCCCGTCGCGATAGGGCTGCCCGCCGATCGGCCCCTTCGGATACATGTCCAGCAGCATCGCCGAAAATGACCGAAGCGACGACGCGTCGAGCCAGTCCGTCAGCGCGCGCAGCGGTCGCGTGTCGCAGAACGGATAGACCAGGAATTCGTCCACATCGACGGTCAGCGTCCAGTGGCCATGACAGTGGCGGCGCTGGAGCCAGGTCAGCCAGTCCACCCCGAAATGCGCCCGCTTGTAGCTTGCCGAGGTCTGCCAGACCGAGACGTCGGGCTGTGCGGCCAGATATTCGGTCGATCCGTCGTCGGACCCGTTGTCGACCATAAGGAAATGATCGACGCCAAGGTCGCGGTAGTACCGCAGGAAGTAGGGCAGCCTTACACGCTCATTCCGAAGCGTCGAGAGCGCGAGGATCGCGCCGGGCCGGATGACCTGCGTCCGGTCGACCCGCGCCGTCAGGTCGCGCGAGCGCAGGAACGCACGCAGGTGGCACCGTCTGCGGCGCAATCGCATCCGGTACGAGCTAAAGAGACCCAAGACCTGCCCCTGCCGACGTCCTTCGCGAAAAGCCGCGTGTCGTCCCGGAATCTCGATGTCTGGTAGACCTGTTCGAGCGTCTCACGTCGCTGCCCTTCGATCGCCGCGAAACAATATTCCGCGACAGGTTTTGTAACCGTAATCTTTGTTGCGAATCATGTAAACAATCGGTGCTCAAAGCCAAGCGGGCTTTCGCGCGTCAGACCCATCCGCCGCGCGACATCAGACCCATCGCCTCGAGTTGCCGCCACCCGCCGAGGCGCGTGGAAGACGCAGTCCACAGGTCGGGACCCTCGGACAGCCGCGCATAGTAGTCCTCGTAGTCCTCGCTCCGTGCGAAATGCTCGCGGCGCAGGCGTTCTTCCTGCGACCGCTGCACCACGATGGGCAGGAACTTGGTATGCAACAGCAGGCCCGAGGCCATCTCGCCGCCCGTCCGATCGTAAACCTGGTTCAACCTCGGCGGCAGCAGACTGTGGGTGGAGTTGACGTAGGTGTAGCGCCGCCGCCATTTCACCAGCGGCACCTTCGTCAGTGTCGGTGCCTTGCGCGGTTCGTCGGCGAAGAACGCGCGCGCCCGGACCCCTCCCTGGATCCAGAGGTTGCCCAGTGGTCCCCGCTGGCGAAGCGTGTAGTTGCCCCTGTCGAACCAGCCCAGAACGCCGGTCGGATCGTCGCCTGCGCGGTAGTGCTGCGCTGCGAGCGGCCCTTTCGGGTAGAGGTCCAGCATCATCGCCGGATAGGCCTCCAGCCCGCTGCGATCCAGCCAGTCGGTCAGCGCAGGCAGGTCGCGGCTGTCCCAATGCGGATAGATCAGCAATTCATCCGCATCCACCGTCAGGCACCAGTGGCCATCGGCAAGCCGCATCTGAAGCCAGGTCAGCCAATCCATTCCAAAGCGTGCGGCCTTGTAGCCCGCGGCGGTATGCCAGACCGAGACATCGGGCTGCGCCGCCAGATAGGCGCCCGTCCCGTCGGTGCTGCCGTTGTCGACGATCAGGAAATGCCCGACGCCGAGCTTGCGGTAATGTGCAAGAAAGTGGGGAAGCCGGACGGCCTCGTTTCGCATGACCGAGGCGGCAAGGATACTGTCCCGGCGGATGCCTGCGGTTCGGTCGCTGACGGGAAAGAGGTCTCGACGGCTCCTGATCGCGCGCCACAGCAGGCGTCGCCGTTTCCACCGCAGCCGATAGGCCGTCCACAGCGACTGTGCGGACGGCCCCGTCACCGTTTGCCCGCGCGCCTAGAGGCGGGCGGCACGCAGGGCATGGCTCACTGTGCCGCCTTTTGCTGGGCGATCATCTGGTGCAGGAAATCAGAGAACTCGTCGTGCAAGTTCCGACCGCGCCAGCCCGAAGGCCACGGTCGCCTGCAGGAAGCCCGCCTTCGAGCCGCAGTCGTAGCGCTGGCCGCGGAAGCGATACCCATAGACATTGCGGCCCGCCGTGATCTCTTCGGCAATGGCGTCGGTCAGCTGAATTTCGCCGCCTGCGCCCTGCTTCATGCGGCTCAGGTTCTCCAGAACATTGGGCGACAGGATGTAGCGGCCGATCACCGCGAGGTTCGACGGCGCATCCTCCGCCTTCGGCTTTTCGACCATGCCCTTGCACGGCACGAGCGCGCCCATGTCTTCGGAAATGTCGAGCACGCCATAGGACGAGGCCTTTTCCGGCGGCACTTCCATCGCGGCCACCATGTTGCCGCCGATATCGGCATAGGCCTCGACCATCTGCTGAAGGCAGGGCTTCTCGGCCGCGATCACGTCGTCGGGCAGCATGACCGCAAAGGGCTCGTCGCCGATCAGGCGCTTGGCACACCAGACGGCGTGGCCAAGGCCCAGTGCCTTGTGCTGGCGGACATAGGCGATCGCGCCGCTTTCCATGTTGCTCTGCTTCAGAAGCTCCAGCAGGTGCTCTTTCCCGGCGCGGCGCAAGGCGCTTTCGAGTTCCGGCGCGTGGTCGAAGTAGTCCTCGAGCGCGCCCTTGCCGCGCGAGGTCACGAAGATGAATTCCTTGATGCCGGCCGCGCGCGCCTCGTCGATCGCATACTGGATCAGCGGACGGTCCACCAAGGTCATGATTTCTTTCGGGATCGACTTGGTCGCGGGAAGAAAGCGCGTACCCAGTCCCGCAACGGGAAAGACGGCTTTCGTGACCTTATGCTTTTTCATCTTCTATACTTTCCACGATCTTTGCATGTGTAGCCGCGCTTGGTCTTCTTACCTAGGCTCGTTTCGTGGTCACATACAAATCTGACCGGATTTCGGCAAAGGGCTGACCAAACGAGCAATTTCTTGCCGGTCTGTAGCGGTTAATGAAACGACTGGCGACGTTTCGCGCATCGAAGGATGTTGGCTGATCCCCGGCCTCGTTCGCCGACCCAATCCCGATCACGGCTCGTCCATCTCCTTCAGCATCGCTTCGATACGCGCCAACGTCCTGCGGGTTGTTCAGTTCCCAGAACAGTCGCCCGCGCGCCTCGACCTCGACGCAGAGTACAGCCGGCCCTGCTCCAGGAAACGCAGCTGCTCCAGCCCCTCCAGCTCCTCCAGCGGGCCGACCGGCCAGTGCCGGATAGGCGAGCAGCGCCGCCGGCCGATAGGCATAGACGCCGACATGGTGGAAGACCGGCGTGGCATCGTGCGCGGCGTAGGCCGCAGCGGTAAAGGGAATGACCTCTTTCGAGAAGTAGAGCGCCCGGTCCCCCGCCCCGAAGACCGCCGTCGTGCCGCCCACCCGGCCTGCCCGGCGATCGGCCAGCAAGTCCGTTCAGCGTCCGCCCGTCGCACCGCAGGACAGGTGTCGCCAGGTCGGCCTCGGGGTGCGCGCGCAGGGCCTGCGACCAGATCTTCGACGAACCAGGGCGGCGTCAGCGGCGCGTCGCCCTGCAGGTTCACCACGATGTCGATAGCCCGGCAGCTTGTCGCACGACCTCGGCACAGCGCTCGGTCCCGTTGCGGCAGTCGGACGAGGTCATCACCACCTCGGCGCCGAAGGCCTGCGCTGCATCGCGAATTCGGTCGTCGTCGGTTGCAACCACGACCCGGTCGACGCCCTGCACCGCCATCGCCGCGTCCCAGCTGCGGCGGATCAGGCTTTTCGCCGTGCCGTCGGCCCCGCGCAGTTCGACCAGCGGCTTGCCGGGATAGCGGGTCGAGGCATAGCGGGCGGGAATGGCGATCAGGACGGACATGGTGTCACTTCAGATCGACGCCGGGCGCATAGGCGATGAAGAACGGATTGTCCCAGCCCGGCTTGCCATAGGCCAGCGGCGCTGTGGTCGTCAAAGCGCACGCACATGGCCCGCCCGCGCCGCGCAAGCACCGCATCGCCTGCCGCCGTGTCCCATTCCATCGTGCGGCCCAGGCGCGGGTAGAGGTCGGCCTCGCCCGTCGCCACCAGGCAGAACTTCAGGCTGGACCCCGCGCTGCGCATGTCGCGCACGGCATAGCGCGAGATGTAGTCGTCGGTCGCCTGATCGCGGTGCGACTTCGACGCCACGACCATCAGCGCGGCATTGTCGGGCACGGCGACCCGAAGGACGCGTCTGAGCGACCGGGCGCGTCCGTGTCGATGCGGCCCAGTCTCCTCGACCGACGACGCCATCGGCGCGCGTATAGAACAGCCGCCCCTTGGCCGGGTGCATAGACGACGCCGCGCACGGGCACGCCATCCTCGACATAGGCGATGTTCACGGTGAAGTCGCCGCGCCGCTGCACGAATTCCTTCGTGCCGTCCAGCGGATCGACGATCAGGAACGTCTGCGCCGCAAGCGCATGGGACGCGGCCTGTTCCTCGGTGATCAGCGGCACCTCGGGGAAGGCCGCGCGCAGCCCGGCCGAGATCAGCGCATCGGCCGCCTCGTCGGCTTCGGTCACCGGGCTTGTGTCGGACTTGGCCTTCACCTCGAAGTCGGGCCGAGGCATAGACCTCCATGATCCGCTCGCCCGCCTCCAGCGCAAGGCGGCGCATCACCGTGGCCAGCCGGTCGAAGTCCATACTGCCCTCTCGGTCCGGGCATCCTGGCCCGGCAGTTGAAAAATCCTGCGGATTCCTTATGCTTCGTCGGCAAGGGAACGGCAAGATTTCCCCGTGCAGGATGGCGGGCCAGGACTTCGGCCCAGCAGAAGGCAGCAGGTGATGTTCCGCCCCAATATGCGCAAGACGCCGGTCCGCTCGGCCCTGTCGCTGCTTGAGGTGATCTTTCACGCCAGCGTGCGCAGCGTCCGCAAGTCGCATCGCAACGCGGCCTTCGGGCTGGTGATGAACATGATCCAGTCGGCGATGCTTCGTCGCGATCTTCCTGCTGACCTTCTACATCCTCGGCATCCGGCACGACGCCGCTCCGGGGCGACTTCATGCTCTACATCATGACCGGCGTGTTCATGTTCATGACGCATGTCAAGGCGATCGGCGCGGTCGTCGGGGGCCGAAGGCCTCGACCTCGCCGATGATGAAGCACGCGCCGATGAACACCATCGTGTCGATCTGCGGCCGCGGCGCTGTCGACGCCTTTACACCCAGATCCTGTCGGCGGCCTGCATCCTGTTTCTCTACCACGTCGCTCTGGCAACCCGATCACGATCGACCAGCCCGTCGGCGCGCTGTGCATGCTGCTGCTGTCCTGGCTCAGCGGCTGCGCCATCGGGATGATCTTCATGGCGGCGCAAGCCCTGGAACCCGGCGCTGGTCGGCATTCTCGTGATGATCTACCAGCGGCTGAACATGATCGCCTCGGGCAAGATGTTCCTGGCCAACGCGACACCGCCCCGCGTGCGGGCCTGGTTCGACTGGAACCCGCTGTTCCACACGATCGACCAGACGCGCGGCTTCGTCTTTCTCAACTACAACCCGCATTACAGCTCGATCCTCTACCCGGTCCAGGTCACGCTGGTCTGCATCCTGATCGGGCTGATGGCCGAGTTCTACACGCGCCGCCATGCCTCGGTCAGCTGGGGGGCCAAGGGCTGATCACGCGACCACCCGCAGCGTCAGGTTGATCCGCCCGCCCTTCGGCAACAGGCGTGGAGCTGCCGTGGCGCACGCGGTCGACCCCGTGCCAGGCCAGCCGCGCCGCGCCGCCCATCACCACAACGTCGCCCGACCGCAGCCAGACGCTTGTCGTCGGGCGCATTCCGCTCCACCCCGCCCATCCGGAACAGCGCCTCGTCGCCAAGCGAGATCGGACAGGACCGGAAAGCTGAAGTCGCCCTCGTCGCGATCCTGGTGCAGACCCATGCGCGCCCCCTCGCCGTAGAAGTTCACGAGGCAGCAGTCCGGCACACGCTCCAACCCCGTCACCCGGTGCCAGAGCGCCAGCACCCGGTCCGGGATCGGCGGCCAGGCGACGCCGGAGGGATGCCGGTCCGCATAGCGATAGCCGGCCCGGTCGGTGACCCATCCCAGCCGCCCGGCGGCGGTCATCCGCACGCTCATCGGTCGCCCGCCCGGCGTGACCGGGGCGATCAGCGGTGCCGCGGCCACCACGGCGCGCAGATCGTCCAGCACCGCCGCTTGCGCCTCTGGCCCGATCAGGCCCTGGAACAGCGCGAACCCCGCGACGCGCAGCGTCGGCTCGGGTCGGTCGGCAGAATCGCAGTATCATCCGTCACGTCCCCCGATTTTCGTGGCTCTGCGCACGCTTGCAGCCCCCCCGACCCCCTCTTATATACCCCCCGAAGCCGGATCGGGGCGGCCGCCCTGGCCGGATCTCATTGGGATCGGGGACCAGAAGCCAAAACGGGTCTGGACCCCACAACATCGCCGAAAGAAGAGGTAGCATTACATGGCCAAAGTCATCGGGATTGACCTCGGGACCACCAACTCCTGCGTCGCCATCATGGACGGCGCGCAGCCCCGCGTGATCGAGAACTCGGAAGGCGCGCGCACCACGCCCTCCATCGTCGGTTTCACCGAAAGCGAACGTCTCGTCGGCCAGCCGGCCAAGCGCCAGGCCGTCACCAACCCCTCCAACACCGTCTTCGCCGTCAAGCGCCTGATCGGGCGCCGCTTCGACGACGCCGATGATCGCGAAGGACAAGAAGAACCGTCCCCTACAACGATCGTCAACGGCGGCAACGGCGACGCCTGGGTCGAGGTGCGCGGCGAGAAGTATTCGCCCTCGCAGATCTCGGCCTTCATCCTGCAGAAGATGAAGGAAACCGCCGAAGTCCTATCTGGGCGAGACCGTCACGCAGGCCGTCATCACCGTGCCCGCCTATTTCAACGACGCCCAGCGTCAGGCCACCAAGGACGCCGGCAAGATCGCCGGCCTCGAGGTGCTGCGCATCATCAACGAACCGACGGCCGCCGCGCTGGCCTACGGTCTCGACAAGAAGGAAGCGAAGACCATCGCGGTCTATGACCTTGGCGGCGGCACCTTCGACATCACCATCCTGGAAATCGACGACGGCCTGTTCGAAGTGAAATCGACCAACGGGGACACGTTCCTCGGCGGCGAAGACTTCGACATGCGGATCGTCAACTACCTGGCCGACGAGTTCAAGAAAGAGCACGGCGTCGACCTGACGCTCGACAAGATGGCGCTCCAGCGCCTGAAGGAAGCGGCGGAAAAGGCCAAGATCGAGCTGTCGTCCAGCCAGCCAGACCGAGATCAACCAGCCGTTCATCAGCATGGACCGCAACACGGGCCAGCCGCTGCACCTGGTGGTCAAGCTGACCCGCGCCAAGCTGGAAAGCCTGGTCGGCGACCTGATCAAGAAGCTCGATCAAGCCCTGCCAGGCCGCGCTGAAGGATGCGGGCCTGTCGGTCGGCGACATCGACGAGGTCGTTCTGGTCGGCGGCATGACCCGGATGCCCAAGGTGGTCGAGGAAGTGACCAAGTTCTTCGGCAAGGAACCCCACAAGGGCGTGAACCCGGACGAAGTCGTGGCGCTTGGCGCGGCGATCCAGGCCGGCGTGCTGCAGGGCGACGTGAAGGACGTGGTCCTGCTCGACGTGACCCCGCTGTCGCTGGGCATCGAGACGCTGGGCGGCGTCTTCACCCGCCTGATCGACCGCAACACCACGATCCCGACCAAGAAGTCGCAGATCTTCTCGACCGCCGAGGACAACCAGAACGCCGTGACGATCCGCGTCTTCCAGGGCGAGCGCGAGATGGCCGCCGACAACAAGATGCTGGGCCAGTTCAACCTGGAACAGATCCCGCCCGCCCCGCGCGGCGTGCCGCAGATCGAGGTGACCTTCGACATCGACGCCAACGGCATCGTGTCGGTCAACGCCAAGGACAAGGGCACCGGCAAGGAGCAGGCGATCACGATCCAGGCCTCGGGCGGTCTGTCGGACGACGAGATCGAGAAGATGGTCAAGGACGCCGAGGCGAATGCCGACGCCGACAAGGAACGCCGCGAACTGGTCGAGACCAAGAACCAGGCCGAAAGCCTGCTGCACTCGACCAAGAAGTCGCTGGAGGAGCATGGCGACAAGGTCGATCCCTCGACCGTCGAGGCGATCGAGCTGGCCATGGGCGCGCTGGAGGACACGCTGAAGGGCGACGATGCCGGCAAGATCAAGGGCGGCATCCAGAACGTGACCGAAGCCGCGATGAGGCTGGGCGAGGCGATCTACAAGGCGACCAGGCGGAGGCCGAAGGCGGAGACCCGGACGAACCGCGCGGGGTGGACGACGACATCGTCGATGCCGACTTCGAGGATCTTGGCGACAACAAGCGGAAGTAACACCGCGACGGAACCGGACAGGGGGCGGTCCTGGCAACGGGCCGCCCCTCTCCGGTTCCGCATGGGGATTGTGCCGATGGCAAAACGCGACTACTACGAAGTTCTGGGGTGCCACGAAGGGCGCTTCTGCGGAAGAGCTGAAGAAGGCCTATCGCGCAGAAGGCGAAGGAGCTTCACCCCGACCGCAACTCCGACAATCCGCAGGCCGAGGCCCAGTTCAAGGAAGTGAACGAGGCCTATGAGGTCCTGAAGGACGACCGACAAGAAGGCGGCCTATGACCGCTTCGGCCATGCGGCCTTCGAGGGCGGCATGGGCGGCGGTCCGCGGCCGCGGCGGCGGCTATGGCCAGCAGGGCGATTTCGCCATCGCCTTCTCGGACGTGTTCGAGGATCTCTTCGGCGATTTCATGGGTGGGCGCGGCGGTGGCGGCGGCGCGGTCACGCGCGCAGCGCGGCTCGGACCTGCGCTACAACCTGCGCGTCTCGCTGGAAGAGGCCTATCACGGGCGTCCAGAAGACGATCAACGTGCCCGACCTCGGTCACCTGCGACGTCTGCCGCGGCACCGGGCGCCGAAGGCGGGGCCGAACCCGTCACCTGCCCGACCTGCTCGCGGCATGGGCAAGGTGCGCGCGCAGCAGGGCTTCTTCACCGTCGAACGCACCTGCCCCACCTGCAACGGCATGGGCCAGATCATCAAGAACCCCTGCCGCAACTGCGGCGGCGCACGGCCGGATCGAGAAGGAACGCGCGCTGTCGGTCAACATCCCGCAGGGCGTGGAGACCGGCACCCGCATCCGCCTGGCCGGCGAGGGCGAGGCCGGCCTGCGCGGCGGGCCGACGGGCGATCTCTACATCTTCATCGAGGTGAAGGAGCATCCGATCTTCCAGCGCGACGGCGTGAACCTCTTCTGCCGCGTGCCGGTCAGCATGCACCACCGCCGCGCTTGGCGGCGAGGTCGAGGTGCCGACCATCGACGGCGGCAAGAGCCCGGGTGAAGGTGCCCGCCGGCAGCCAGACCGGCAAGCAGATGCGCCTGCGCGCCAAGGGGATGCCCGCCCTGCGCGGCGGCGGCCACGGGCGACATGCTGATCGAGCTGGCGGTGGAAACGCCGGTGAACCTGACCGCGCGCCAGAAGGAACTTCTGCGCGAGTTCGAGAAGCTGAGCGAGGAGAACAACCCGGAAGGCTCGATCCTTCTTTTCGAAGGTGAAGAGCTTCTGGGACGGGATGAAGGGCTGAGGCCATGCCCGGTTGAGAGGCCGGGTAGGGGGCCGTCTGCCCCGTCCCGGACCCCACCCTCGAGGATCACTTGTGAACAGAAAACGTTAAGGGTCTGTTCACCAAGCCTGGCCAGAGCCTGGCGCGATGAACCCCATGCGCGCCTTCTCCGACTCGCTGCCGTCGCTCTTCTCCGCGGCGACGAGGATGAGGCCGACGCGCATGCCGCTTGCCCGAACGGCTGCCCTCCTACATCACGGATCACCGCAAGCGCCTGCGCGACCGCTTCATGGAGGGCGGTGCGGCGGCGATGCCGGATTACGAACTGCTGGAGCTGGTCCTGTTCCGCGCCATTCCCCGGCAGGACGTCAAGCCGCTCGCGCGGCTGCTGCTGGATACCTTCGGCGACTTCAACCGGGTCGTCACCGCCTCTCCCGCACGTCTGCAGCTGGTCACGGGCGTCGGGCGACGCCGTGGTGCAGGAGCTGAAGCTGTGTCGAGGCGGTCGCGCAGCGGATGGCGCGGGCGCGGGTGATGCACCGCCCGGTCCTGTCGTCCTGGGATGCGCTTGCTCGACTATTGCCACACCGCGATGGCGCATCGCGAGACGGAGCAGTTCCGCGTCCTGTTCCTCGACCGCAAGAACGTGCTGATCGCCGATGAGGAGCAGGCGCGCGGCACGGTCGATCATGTGCCCGTCTACCCGCGCGAGGTCGTCAAGCGCGCGCTGGAACTGAACGCCAGCGCGCTGATCCTGGTCCACAACCACCCCTCGGGCGATCCCACGCCCGTCGGACGCCGACATCGCCATGACCGCGCAGATCCAGGATGCCGGCGCAGGTGCTGGGCCTGACGCTGCACGACCACCTGATCGTCGGCAAATCGCGCGAGGTCAGTTTCCGGTCGCTGGGCTACCTGTAACGGGCCGCACGCCACAGCTCCACCCGCCGGTTCAACCCGCGCCCGACGGCGCTCTTGTCGCAGGCGATGGGCAGCGCCTCGCCGAAGGCCTCTGCCGCCAGCGTCACCTCGCCCGCCCGAAGGTCCGGCAACGTCTCGGCCAGATCCTGACGCAGCAGCTCCGCCCGGTCGCGCGAAAGCTCCAGATTCGCCTCCGCCGGTCCCGATCCGTCCGAGAAGCCGACGAAGACCAGCTCCTGCCCGTCGAAGCGGCCCAGGTCCACCAGCCGCACGAGGTCCAGCAGGTTGTCGCGCGACGCGGTATCGAGGGTGCGCGCGCCGTCCTCGAAGCGGAAGGTCAGCGACAGACGCTCGGCCCCCTCCATCGCCCGTGTCAGCCGCTGCAACTCGCTGACCGGCGCGCCCTCGCCTGCGGCGCGGATGGCGTTGGCCAGCCGCACCCCGTCGCCCAGCAGGTCCGTGCGTTCCACCTCGCGGTCGACCAGGCCGGACTGGGCGATGGCGGGTCCGGCGGCGGGTGTGTCGAGAAACTCCAGGAACTCGCGCGCGATCAGGGGCAGGCGACGCCGGGGTGTCAGGAACATGGAAGGGTTGGGTCAGCGGATAATCCTCGGCCTTCACCGCAAGCGAGCCGGGTTGAAGCACGAAGCCGCAGCTGTCGGTCAGCGTCAGCACCCGCGAGCGGTCCACCGCCGAGGCCGCCGTGACCGCAATACCCCATGGGTCACGCGCCACGGCGGCGTCGAGCGCGATCAGTGTCGCATGGTCCTGTTCGGCAACGACCGCCTGCCCAAGCCGCGCCTCGAGCGCCTGCCGGAAACCGGTCGCAGCGGCCATTGCATGAACGGCGAGCGGCCGGTCCGGGCCGCCAAGCTCGGCCCAGTTCGACACCTGCCCCGACAGCGCCGCGGGCGAGGTCGGTCGTGGCCATCTGCCGCAGCGGATTGTCCGGCGAGACGACGGCAACCAGCGCCTCGCGCCCGATGGTGCGCGCCTTCAGGTCGGGCTGGTCGACCGAGGAGAATGCCATGTCTGCCTCGCCCAGACGAAGGGCCTCGGCGGCACCCGCGCTGTCGGCTGGCTGGTAGAGAAAGCGGGCGACCACGCGATCTGTGGCACCGTCGATCAGTTCCGTCTCGCCACCGCCCGCGACGCGCAGCGCATAACCGCGACCGTTGGCAAAGGCGCGCAAGCAGGGGGTCGAGCAGGCGGGTGCCAAGGTCGGGCTCGCCCGTCACACGGACCTCGGCCACGAATTGCGTCAGGTCGGGGCAGGCCGGACCGTCGCAGATCACGCCCTGCGCATCGAGGGTCAGCAGACCGTATTCGGTCATCACCCGGTAAAGCTCGCCGTCATAGCCGCGAAACTCGCCCGAGACGGTCAGCGTGCCGTCGCGCGAGGTCAGCGTGACATCCTGCGCCTGTGCGGCGAAGGGCATAAGGCAAAGCACGGCGAAGGCCGCCGCGCGCCGCAACCATGATTGTGCCAAGCCCCGTCCCTTGCGTCAGTTCGCAGAGGCGAGTGTCAGGTCCGGGACAAGATTTTTCAACACCAGATAGTCGCCGACCGCATCGCAGCCCGGCATGGTGACCGAAAGGTCGGCACGGCGGACCTGTCCGCCCTCGGCGGTCAGCACATCGCCCAGGATTTCGCGCGCGCAGGTCGCGTCGGTCACCGCCGCCTCGACCGCGACCGAGACCGGATCGCCGTCTTCGGGAAAGGTATAGACTTGGGCCAGCAACGGTGCCTCGACCGAAGGGTCTCCGAGAGCGGACAGGAAGCCTGCCGCCGCCGGTGCGTCCACGGTCGGCTCGCCAATCGCGCCGGACGCATTGCCGCTCACCGTCACGCCAAGGCCTTGCGGACCCATCCATTGCACGGCGAACCGGCGGACCTTCGACGGCCTCGGGCAGGGCGAGCGCGGCCTCGACCGTCTCGCCTCCGGCGAAGTGCGCCGAGACGCGTGCCTCTGCCTGAAGGGCGGGAAGCGAGGCAAAGAGCGCGCCCGCCGCGTTGGTGCGATAGGTCACTGCAAGGCCCGCGTGTTGCAGAACGACGCGCTCGCCGCGGCGGCAAGGTGCGCTGAGCAACAGGTCGATCATCGCGCCCGGCCGGGGCGACAGCGCGAGCAGCGGCGTGCAGTCGCGCGCGACGGGCGCCGAAGCAAGATCACCCGTGGCGTCGACAAGCGGGGCGGTTGGCGCAGCAGCGCCGGGCGCGGGGCGGGATGCAGGACGGGGAAGGGATGGCAGGCTTGGCTCGGTCAGCGACGGTTGCCCAAGCTCCGGCTCGGTCGGTGCAGAGACCCTCACGATGCCTTCGGTGCGTTGCGGTGTCTCGAGGACCAGGGGAAACATGGATGCCCCCTGCGCCGTTGCCTGGCCTCGACCCGATTGCGCGACGTGCCCTGCGGCAAGCGCGATGGCGATGACTGCGATCACGCGCAGCAGCCTGCGACCGGATTTCATGCCCGCTCATCCCCAATTCCACTACCAGGACAGGCTGTCGGCGGAATCAGGCCGATCCGTGGCGGAAGCGAGGATTCATTGGATCGGGGCGCAACCTGAGGGCGAAGCCCGCAGGCTTCGCCACAGGCTGGTCAGGCAAGCTTGCCGTGGCAGTGCTTGAACTTCTGGCCCGATCCGCAGGGGCAGGCGTCGTTGCGCCCCGGATTGCCCCAGGTCGCGGGATCGGCCTCGTCGAACCCGGCCAGCAAGCGGCGCGGCCGCTCCTGCACCGACAAGCTCTGGCGTGCGCGCCTGTGCCGCAGGCCTGCGCCGGGGCCTGGGCCTGCGGCAGCGGCCTGCACGGCCTGCTGCTGCGCCAGGAACTGCGCCATCATCCGGTCCTGCTCTTCCTTCGTGATCGGGCGGACCTGCGACAGCTTCTGCGTCACGTCCAGCGCGCAGCGAGTTCAGCATGGATCTCGAACAGCTGGAAGGCCTCGGTCTTGTATTCGTTCAGCGGATCGCGCTGCGCATAGCCGCGGAAGCCCACGACCGAGCGCAGATGCTCCAGCCGCAGCAGGTGCTCGCGCCACTTGCCGTCGATGGTCTGCAGCAGCACCTGCTTTTCGATGGTCGCCATCGTCTCGGGGCCGAAGGCCTCGGCCTTTTCGGCCATCAGCTTGTCCGACGCCTCGACGATGCGCTCGCGCATCGCGTCCTGATCGACGCCTTCTTCGGCGGCCCAGGCGGCCAGCGGCAGATCGAGGCTCAGTCCATTCGCGGCAGCGCGGCATCCAGCCCCTCGGCATCCCACTGGTCGGCGATAGGACTTGGCGGCAGGTGCTCGTCCACCAGGTCATCGACCACCTGATGGCGCATGTCCTGCACGATCTCGCGACAGGTCCTCGGCCTGCATGATCTCCATCCGCTGGCCGAAGATCGCCTTGCGCTGGTCGTTCATCACGTCGTCGAACTTCAGAAGCTGCTTGCGGATGTCGAAGTTGCGGCCCTCGACCTTGGCCTGCGCCTTCTCCAGCGACTTGTTGACCCAGGGGTGGACGATGGCCTCGCCTTCCTTCATGCCCAGCGTCGACAGCACCTTGTCCAGCCGTTCCGACCCGAAGATGCGCATCAGGTCGTCTTCCAGGCTGCAGGAAGAACGACGACCGCCCCGGGTCGCCCTGACGGCCCGACCGGCCGCGCAGCTGGTTGTCGATGCGGCGGCTTTCGTGGCGTTCGGTGGCCAGCACGAACAGCCCGCCGGCGGCCTTCACCTTTTCCTTTTCCTCGGCATGTTCCGCCTCGATCCGCGCGCGGACCTCGTCGGGGTGCAGTTGCGGATCGGCGGCGATCGCCTCCAGCACCTTCATCTCGACGTTGCCGCCCAGCTGGATGTCGGTGCCGCGACCGGCCATGTTGGTGGCGATGGTGACCGCGCCGAGCTTGCCCGCATCGGCGACGATCTGCGCCTCCTGCTCGTGCTGGCGGGCGTTCAGGACGTTGTGCGGGATGCCTTCCTTCTTCAGCAGCTCCGACAGGAACTCGGACTTCTCGATGCGAGGTCGTGCCGACAAGGATCGGCTGGCCCTTCTCATGCGCCTCCTGGATCGCCTTGACGACGCCCTCGTACTTCTCGCGCGCGGTGCGGTAGACCTGGTCGTGCTCGTCCTTCCGCGCGACGGGGCGGTTCGTCGGCACCTCGACCACGCCCAGGCTTGTAGATCTCGCGGAATTCCTCGGCCTCGGTGGCGGCGGTGCCGGTCATGCCCGGCCAGCTTTTCGTAGAGGCGGAAGTAGTTCTGGAACGTCACGCTGGCGAGCGTGACGTTCTCGGGCTGGATCTTCACGCCCTCCTTCGCCTCGATCGCCTGGTGCAGGCCGTCCGACAGGCGGCGGCCCTTCATCATGCGGCCGGTGAATTCGTCGATCAGCATCACCTCGCCATCGCGCACGATGTACTGCTGGTCCTTGTTGAACAGCTTGTGCGCGCGCAGCGCCTGGGTGACGTGGTGAACCAGCGTGGTGCTTTCGGGGTCGTAGAGCGACTGCCCGTCCGGCAGGATCCCGTCGTCGCGCAGAAGCTGCTCGATGACCTCGTTGCCCTCTTCGGTGAAGGTCACGTTGCGGGTCTTTTCGTCCACCTTGTAATGCTCGGGCGACAGCTTCGGGATCAGCTTGTCGACGCGTGATGTACAGGTCCGACGCGGTCCTGCGACGGGCCCGAGATGATCAGCGGCGTCCGCGCCTCGTCGATCAGGATGCGAGTCCACCTCGTCCACGATGGCGAAGTAATGCCCGCGCTGGGCCATCTCTTCGATCGACCCCTTCATGTTGTCGCGCAGGTAGTCGAAGCCCAGTTCGTTGTTCGTGGCATAGGTGATGTCGGCGCGATAGGCCGCGCGCTTTTCTCGGCGTCCGGCTGATAGCGGCATAGACGACGCCCGTGGTCAGCCCGAGCGCGGCATAGACCTTGCCCATCCACTCGGCAGTCGCGCTTGGCCAGATAGTCGTTCACGGTGACGACATGCACGCCCTTGCCGGTCAGCGCGTTCAGATAGGCCGGGAAGGTCGCGACCAGCGTCTTGCCCTCGCCCGTCTTCATCTCGGCGATGTTGCCCTGATGCAGGAAGATGCCGCCCTTCAGCTGCACGTCAAAGGCGCGCAGGCCCAGCGCGCGCCGCGCGCGCCTCGCGGCAGTTGGCAAAGGCTTCGGGCAGCAGGTCGTCCAGGCTCTCGCCCTTCTCCAGCCGCGCCTTGAACTCTGCGGTCTTGGCGATGATCCCTTCGTCGCGTCAGCGCGGCGAATTCGGGCTCCAGCGCGTTGATCTTCGCGACCAGCGGACGGACCGACTTGACCTTGCGGTCGTTCGGCGTGCCGAACACCTTCCGCGCGAGCGTTCCGAGACCCAGCATGTTTTCTCCGCCTGGTCGTTCCTGACAAGATCGTGTGAGGCGCAGGTCTTGCCCGCCTCCACCGCCTTCCATAGAAGAGCCAAGAAGGCCCGAGGCGCCCTGTCTCACGTGACCGACGCGATGTAAGGGGGCAGGCGCGAAAGTGTCAACGCCGCTTGAGGAAGCGGCACCGTTCAGGAGAAGTGACACGATGTCGAATCATGCGGGTTTCGGGGCGAAGGTCGCCCTGGCCGTCGCCCTGTCCCTTGCGCCGCTTTCGGCGGCCCATGCCGAGGGCGAGACCGCCGACACCGTCGTGGCCACCGTCAACGGCACCGACATCACCCTGGGCCAGATGTTGGCACTGGCGCAGGAGCCTGCCCGAACAGTACCAGCCACTGCCCGACGACGTTCTGTTCAAGGGCATCCTCGACCAGCTGATCCAGCAGGAAACGCTGGCACAGACGGTCGAGGGCAAGCTGACCAAGCGCGACGAGCTGAATCTGCGAGAACCAGCGCCTTGCCTATCTGGCCGGCACGCCTCTGCAGGGCGTGGTCACGGCGGCCGTCACGGACGAGGCGCTCAAGGCCGCCTATGACGCCCGCATCGCGGCCATGCCGGCCGGCGACCGAATACAACGCCGCCCACATCCTGGTGCGCCGACGAGGCCAAGGCCAAGGACCTCAAGGCCGCAGATCGACGGCGGCGCGGACTTTGCCGAACTCGCCAAGGCGAACTCCATCGGACGGGTCGGCTGCGAACGGCGGCGATCTGGGCTGGTTCGGGCTGGGCATGATGGTCAAGCCCTTCGAGGATGCCGTCGTGGCCGCTGAAGCCCGGCGAGGTTGTCGGCCCCGGTGCAGACCCAGTTCGGCTGGCACCTGATCAAGCTGAACGAAACCCGCCCCGCCGCCCAGCCCACGCTGGACGAGCTGCGCGACGAGATCACGCAGGAGCTTCAGCGCAAGGCGGCCGAGGACTATGTCGCCAAGCTCTCGGCCGATGCCAAGATCACCCGCGCCGACGGGATTGACCCCAAGCTGCTTCGCGATCAGAACCTGCTGGGCAACTGATCGCACGGAGACGGGGATGGGCAAGACCGACTGGAAGGCCGAGGCCAAGACGCTGAAGAAAAAGCTGGCGGCCCTCGGCGAGACGGTCGAGGCCGCGGTGGCCAAGGTCAAGGCGCCCAAGCCCGTCTCGCCGCTGGCCCCGCCCGGCGGCTTTCCGGACCTGCCGGTCATCGACGGTGTCGACTTCGCCGCCGTCGAGGCCGGCGTGCGCTATGCCAACCGCACCGACGTGATGCTGGTCTCGCTTGCGCCCGGCACCTCCATCGCCGGGGCCTTCACCCGCTCGTCCACCCGCGCGGCCTGCGTGCTGGATTGCCAGGCCAAGCTCGCGGCCAAGGTGCCGCCGGGCGCCGGGGCCGCGATCATCGTGAACTCGGGCAATTCCAATGCCTTCACCGGCGCGGGCGGACAGAAGGCGGTGGATGCCATCACGGGCGCCGTGGCCGAGCGCGCTGAACCTTCCCGCCAGCCGCGTCTTCTCCTCCTCCACCGGGGTGATCGGCGAGCCGCTGCCCTACGAGCGGATCACCGCGAAGGTCGCCGCTCTGGTCGCCGAGCCTGTCCGAAGACGCGCATCGCGATGGCCGCCCGCGCGATCATGACGACCGACACCTTCCCCAAGGGCGCGTCGGCCACCGTGCAGGGCGACGGCGGGGCCGATCCACATCGCGGGCATCGCCAAGGGGTCGGGCATGATCGCGCCGGACATGGCGACGATGCTGGTCTATATCTTCACCGATGCGAAGATCGCGCCCGCGCTGCTTGCAGAAAATGCTCTCGCGGCAGGTGGACGAGACGTTCAACGCGATCACCGTGGACAGCGACACCTCCACCTCTGACACGCTGATCCTCGCCGCCACCGGCCAGAGCGCCGCGGCGGAGATCACGGCGCGGTCCCCGGTTGCCAAAGCCTTCGAGGCGGCGCTGCGCGGCGTGATGCTGGACCTGGCCCATCAGGTCGTCCGCGACGGCGAGGGCGCCACGAAGTTCGTCGAGATCCGCGTGACCGGGGCCGCAGACGGTCGAGGACGCGCATCGCGTCGGCATGTCCATCGCCAACTCGCCGCTGGTCAAGACCGCCATCGCGGGCAGGACCCGAACTGGGGCCGCATCGTCGCCGCCATCGGCAAGTCCGGCGCGGAGGCCGACCGCGACCGCCTGTCGATCCGCTTCGGCGATATCCTGGTGGCCGAGAAGGGCTGGCGCGCGCCCGAGCTACCGCGAAGAGGATGGCGCGGCCTACATGAAGCAGCAGGACCTCGTGATCGCCGTCGATCTCGGGCTCGGCACGGCCGCCAGCGCACCGTCTGGACCTGCGACCTGACCCATCGCTACATCGACATCAACGCCGACTACCGGTCGTGACGACCAAGATCGTCCTCGTCTCGGCCGTCGCGCTGATCGACGTCGACGGGCGCGTGCTGCTGGCGCAGCGCCCCGAGGGCAAGTCGCTTGCCGGTCTGTGGGAGTTTCCCGGCGGCAAGGTCGAACCGGGGGAAACCCCCGAGGCGGCGCTGATCCGCGAGCTGAAAGAAGAGCTTGGCATCGACACCTGGCAAAGCTGCCTCGCGCCGCTGACCTTCGCCAGCCATACCTATGACGGCTTTCACCTGCTGATGCCGCTGTTCGCCTGCCGCCGCTGGGAAGGCACGCCTGCCGCGCGCGAAGGGCAGACGCTCGCCTGGGTCCGCCCCGAACGGCTGCGCGACTATCCGATGCCCCCGGCCGACCTGCCGCTGATCCCGATCCTGCGCGACTGGCTCTGAGAAAGATTGTGGCAGAATCGCGACAGCGCACCCAAGCATTGTATCCTTTCGGATATGTTTAACGTTTCGATGAAAAATTAGTGATGCTTTTGGGAACAATATGCAGATACTGTCAGAACACGGATGCAGGTTGGGGGGGAGCTCATGCTGCGAACGATATCTCTGGGAAGTTGTGTGTCCGTCCAAGGCTTGATGGTCAGCCAGCTTGCCGATGGAAAGATCGTGATCAAGGTCGATGAAAAGACCTTTGTCGGCTATCCCGTACAGGCCAGACGCGCATCCTGACCGGCGCCCCCGCTGGTCAGAAGGAAAAAGGCCGGGCGCTTGCCCGGCCTTTTCCTTTTCTGTCTTGCCCGAAGGTCAGGCCAGCTTGCGCTCGACTTCCTGACGCTCGAAGATCTCGATCACGTCGCCCGGCTGGATGTCCTCGTAGTTCTCGAAGGCCATCCCGCATTCCTGACCCGGACTGCACTTCCTTCACTTCGTCCTTGAACCGCTTGAGCGTCTTCAGCGTGCCTTCGTGGATCACCACGTTGTCGCGCAGCAGGCGCACGCCCGCCGACCGACGCGCGACGCCTTCGGTCACGAGGCAACCGGCGACCTTGCCGACGTTCGAGACCTTGAAGACTTCCTTGATCGTCGCGTAGCCGATGAAGGTTTCGCGCACTTCGGCCTTCAGCAGGCCCGACGCGGCCGCCTTCACGTCGTCCACCAGGTCGTAGATCACGAGTAATAGCGGATCTCCACGCCCTTCTGGTTCGCCGCTGCTGCCGCGCACTGGCATTGGCCCGAACGTTGAAGCCGATGACCGGCGCGCCGCTGGCTTCGGCCAGGCCCACGTCGGTGTCGGTGATCGCGCCGACGCCGTAATGCAGCACGCGCACGCGGACCTCGTCGTTGCCGATCTTTTCCATCGCCTGAACGATCGCCTCGGCCGAGCCCTGCACGTCGGCCTTCACCACGATCGGCAGTTCGGCCACGTTCTGGTCCGCCTTGGCCTTCGCCATCAGCTGTTCCAGCGTGGTCGCGGCACCCGGCCGCCGCGCGCTTGTCCTTCGCGGCCTTCTCGCGGTAGGTCGCGATCTCGCGCGCCTGCGCTTCGGTCTCGACCACGTTCAGCGTGTCACCCGCCTGCGGCGTGCCGTTCAGGCCCAGCACCTCGACCGGAACCGACGGCCCGGCTTCGGTCGACGCGTCTCGCCCTTGTCGTTGATCAGCGCGCGCACCTTGCCCCACTGCTCGCCGACGACGAAGATGTCGCCCTTGCGCAGCGTGCCGTTCTGCACCAGCACCGTGGCGACCGGACCGCGGCCCACGTCCAGCTTCGCCTCGATCACCGCGCCCGATGCCGCCCGCTTCGGGTTGGCCTGCAGGTCCAGGATTTCGGCCTGCAGCGCGATGTTTTCCAGCAGTTCGTCCAGGCCCTGCCCGGTGACCGGCCGACACTTCGACGTCCAGCACGTCGCCCGACATCTTCTCGACGACGACCTCGTGCTGCAGCAGGTCGGTCCGCACCTTGTTCGGGTCGGCCGATTTCTTGTCGATCTTGTTGATCGCCACGATCATCGGCACCTTGGCCGCCTTGGCGTGGTTGATCGCCTCGATCGTCTGCGGCATCACCGCGTCGTCCGCCGCCACCACCAGCACCACGATATCCGTCACCTGCGCGCCGCGCGCGCGCATGCGAGGTGAAGGCCGCGTGGCCCGGCGTGTCGAGGAAGGTCAGCATCGCGCCATTGTCGGTCTTCACCTGATAGGCGCCGATATGCTGGGTGATCCCGCCCGGCCTCGCCCGAGACGACATTGGTCTTGCGGATCGCGTCCAGAAGCGAGGTCTTGCCGTGGTCGACATGGCCCATGATCGTGACGATCGGCGGGCGCGGCGGCGAGGTTCTCGTCGCTGTCCTGCACCTGTCGATGACCTGTTCGACGTCGGCATCCGACACGCGGACGGCCTTGTGACCGAATTCCTCGATCACCAGTTCGGCGGTGTCGGCGTCGATGGTCTGGTTCATCGTGACCATCATGCCCATCTTCATGAGCGACTTGACGACATCGGCCGCGCGTTCGGCCATGCGGTTCGCCAGTTCCTGCACCACGATGGTTTCCGGCAGCTGCACGTCGCGCACCATGCTTTTCGGCGCTTCATGTTCAGACCCATCGCCTTCTGGCGGGCCTTTTCCTGCTTGCGCTTCATCGCGGCGAGCAGCGCGTGCGCCCGCCTTCGCCCGCCAGCGCCTCGTTCAGCGTCAGCTTGCCGGCGCGGCGGTCGTCATCGCCCTTGGCCTTGGCGCGGGCGTCGCGCTCGCGCTCTTCGCGCTCGCGGTCGGTCTTGCGCGGGCTGAGGCCGGGCTTGGCCGAGCCGGGCGCGTTCGCGGGCGTGATCGTCCGCGCGGCCGTCTCTTCGGCGGGCGCGGCCTTGGCGGCAGGGTTTCTTCGACCTCTTCGGTGCGGCTGGCACGCACATCGGCCAGCTGCCTTGGCGCGCTCTTCCTCTTCGGCCTTGGCGCGGGCGGCGTCGGCGCGCTCGCGCTCTTCGCGCTCCTTCGCCTCGATCTCGTCGCGGCGGCGCTGACGCTCTTCCTCGCGCGCGACTTCGTCGGCGGCGCGTTGCAGGGCTTCGCCCGGCCTCGCGCGCCTTGGCGTTGCGCAGGGCGGCCAGACGGCGTTCCATTTCGGCATCCGAGATGCCGGCGGGCCGCTTCGACGGATCGCCCAGATGCGTCGACGTGCCTGTGGTCGCCCGCGCCCGGGACGCCCGGCTTCGGCAACCACCACACGCTTGCGCTTGGTCTCGACCACGACGTTCTTGGTCCGGCCATGGCTGAAGCTCTGCTTCACCTGTCCCGACCGTGACCCGCCAAGGCCAAGCGGTTTCTTGCCGTCAGTATCGCTCATGCGTTCTTCGTATCCTTCGATGGCGGCATCGCCGCCCATCTGCTTGCGCAAGCCGCGCAAGTCTTGCCGCTTCCTCTACAACACGGTCGGTGAGTCCACCAGCCGCAAGCGCGCCGTGTATTGCATGTTCGCGCCCGAAGGACAAACCCAATTCCCCGGCCGTCAGACAGCCGATGAATGTCGTCCGTGTCCCCCGGGCGGATGCAGCTTCGTCTTGCCGCGTTCCGATCCGTCGCTGGCCTGGATCAGGATCGCGCGCCTGCCCCTTGGTCAGCCAGTCCTTCACCTTCTCGAACCCCATCACCGCCGTCGCCCGCCTTGCGGGCCAGCGAGATCAGCTCGACGACGCGCTTCGCCAGCTGGCGCTCGACCTCGTCGGCCAGGTCTGCGGGCACCATCACCGGCTGCTTCGCGGCCCGGGCGAACAGGCCCTTCGCCGCCGCCTTCGCGATGGCCGCCCGGTCGGCCACCACATACATGCCCCGGCCCGGCAAGCGGCCCAGCACATCGGGCACAACCTGACCCTCAGGCCCAAGCCCGAAGCGGATCAGCCCCGCCTTGGGCTGGCTTTCGCCCGTGACGATGCACTTGCGCTCCGGGTCGTCCCGGGTCTTGTCCTGCCCGCCGCGCGTCATGTGCACCTCCGAGGCCTGAAATCAGGCCTCGGCCTCCTCGTCTTCTGCCGCGCCTTCGGCCAGCAGGTCCTCGGCTTCGGTCGGATCGACCCAGCCCAGCATGACGCGCGCGGTCATCACCAGATGCTGCGCCTCTTCGAGGCTCATGTCGAACTTCTCGAGCACGCCCTCGTCCTTCTTGCGCTGGCCGTTCTCGGTGGTCCAGCCGCCGGCCAGTTCCCAGTCGGCGCAGGTCGCGAAGTCTTCCAGCGTCTTGATGTCGTCCTTGCGCCAGCGCTTCCAGCATCTGCGGCGTCAGCCCCTCGAAGTTGATCAGGCTGTCCTCGACGCCCAAGCGCGATGGCCGTTTCCAGCGCCTTCTTGTTGGCCGCTTCCAGATTGTCGCGGGCGCGGGCCTGAAGTTCCGCCGCCGTCGCCTCGTCGAACCCGTCGATGGACAGAAGTTCGTCCAGATCGACATAGGCCACTTCTTCGAGGTTGGTGAACCCTTCCGAGACCAGCAGTTGGGCCATCATCTCGTCGATATCGAGCGTCTCCATGAACAGATTGGTCCGTTCGGCGAATTCGGCCTGACGCCGCGCGCTTTCATCCGCTTCGGTCATGATGTCGATGTCGAGGCCCGTCAGCTGGCTGGCCAGCCGCACGTTCTGCCCGCGCCGCCCGATGGCCAGCGACAGCTGCTCGTCCGGCACCACGACCTCGATCTTGCCCGCTTCCTCGTCGATCACGACCTTGCGACACTTCGGCCGGCTGCAGCGCGTTCACAAGGAAGGTCGCCTGATCCTGGTTCCACGGAATGATGTCGATCTTCTCGCCCTGCAGCTCGTTCACCACGGCCTGCACGCGGCTGCCGCGCATGCCGACGCAGGCACCGACCGGGTCGATGGAGTTGTCATAGCTGATGACGGCGATCTTCGCCCGGCTGCCCGGGTCGCGGGCCACGGCCTTGATCTCGATGATGCCGTCGTAGATTTCCGGCACTTCCATCTTGAACAGTTCGGCCATGAACTGCGGGTCGGTGCGCGACAGGAAGATCTGCGGCCCGCGCGGCCTCGCGGCGCACGTCCTTGATGTAGCAGCGGATGCGGTCGCCGATGCGGTAGCTTTCGCGGCCGATCTTCTCGTTGCGGCGCAGGATCGCCTCGCCGCGCCCGATAGGTCGACGATGATGTTGCCGTATTCCTCGCGCTTGACCACGCCGTTGATGATCTGCCCTTGCGGTCCTTGAATTCCTCGAACTGGCGGTCACGCTCGGCCTCGCGCACCTTCTGCAGGATCACCTGCTTGGCCGATCTGCGCGGCGATGCGGCCCAGGTCGACCGGCGGAACCTCGTCGATGATCTCGTCGCCCACCTTCGGGATCGGCGAGGTACTGCCTTGGCCTGCTCGACCGTCAGCTGCGCCTGGTAGTTCTCCACCGCGTCATCTTCGACCACGGTGCGGATGCGGGCAAAGGTCGCGCGGCCGGTCTTGCGGTCGATCTTCACGCGGATGTCCAGCTCCGCCCCGTAGCGCGACTTCGCGGCGCGGGCGAGGCTTTCCTCCATCGCCTGGATCACCAGGTCGGGGTCGATCATCTTCTCGCGCGCGACCGCCTCGGCGGTCTGCAGAAGTTCAAGCTGGTTGGCAGAGGTGATCGCCATGTCGGTTGCTCCCGGTCGGTCTCAGTGTTTCGTCTCGGGCGCGTCGAGATTCATCCTCGTCGTCGCCCTCGGTCTCTTCGATCTCGTCGAATTCGGTCTCGTCGATGACGCCGCTCGCCTTCTTCTGGCGCAGCATCTCGGCGATCAGCTCGTCGGTCAGGATCAGCTTGGCATCGCGACAGCCAGTCGAACTTCAGGCCGATGGTCAGCGTCTCCTCGCCCTCCTCGATCTCGATCAGCACCTCGTCGCCCTCGGTCCCGCGCAGGATGCCCTTGAAGCGGCGGCGCCCGTCGATCAGCTCGGTCGTCTCGATCCGCGCCTCGTAGCCCTCCCACATGTCGAAATCCTTCAGCCGCGTCAGCGGCCGGTCGATGCCGGGGGAGGAGACTTCGAGGATGTAGTTCTCTTCGATCGGGTCCTCGACATCGAGCATCGGCCGAGACGGCGGTCGAGATACGTCGCGCACTCGTCCACCACGATCCCGCCCTCGGGCCGGTCGGCCATGATCTGCAGGGTCGGCGTCCGCCCGCCCATCAGGCGGATGCGCACCAGCTCGAACCCCATGCCCTCGATGGCGGGGGTCGACGATCTCGGCCAGGCGGCGGTCGATGGCGGTTTTGGCGATGAGGTCGGACATGGGCAGGTTCCAGAAACGAAAAAACGGGCCAGCGGCCCGTTGCGAAGGTCCGGTGAGCGTCGGGTGTGGACGCCGACACCGCTGTGTTGAGGTGCATATACGCGCGGGCGGCAGAGTCTGCAAGGGATTGCTTCGCCCGTCGCCCCCGCGCGGCTCAGGGCGCGGTCGGACCTGCGAGCCCATGCAGCCAGCGCATCCGCTCGGCCAGGTCCGGAGCACCGAATGCCGAGCGATCCCAGAACCACCGTCTCTGCCCCGGCCTGCGCGCAGCAAGCGGCACGGTGGTGTCGCGGATGCCGCCATCCGCCGCAAGAACGATCCGCCTGCCGCTGTCGGCGATCATCCCTGCGGCCTCGCGCAGGCGGGACGGGGCAGAGGGGTCAAGGCCCTGTCCCTTCACCCCGATGGCGGTGCCCAGCAGGGTCAGCATGTCGATGCGTGTCAGCCAGGGCGCGGCCTTTGCCACCGGCGTTTCGACCCGCAGCACCATGCCCCGCCCGGAGGCCGAGCGCGGCGATCCGGTCCAGCGCCTCGCCCGCCAGCGAATTCTCGACATGCAGGCTGATCAGGTCGGCGCCGGCCTCGGCGAACTGGTCGATCTGCGACAGAAGCACGGCGTCGTCGACCATCAGGTGGACATGGATGGGCAGCGCCGTCTGGTCGCGCAACCGGGCGACGAGATCGGGGAAAAACAGGAAGGACGGGGCAAAGATGCCATCCGCCACGTCGACATGCAGGATATCGGCATGGGGCGTGATGCGGACCAGATCGTCCGCCAGCCGGGTCAGGTCGGCGGACCACATCGAGAACTCCGCGAGCAGTCGGCTTTGGGGCAGGGCGGCGATCCAGCCGGGTGCGGGGCGGGGCATGTCAGTTCTCCTTCAGGAAGCGGGTCATGGCCTCGGCCAGCGCCGCCAGATGGGCGGGCTTGTCGCGGCCCTTGGCGGGCAGCCGGACGAGGTGGGCGTTCGGGATCAGGCGGGCCAGCGCCTCGGCATGGGCGGCGGGGTGGATTGCATCCTCATCGCTGGCGCAGACCAGCGCGGGCAGGGTCAGGGCCCGCAGGTCGGACTCGCTCACGCCCGGCCCGTCGGCGGAGATCGCGGTCAGCAGCCGGGCGGTTTCGGCCTGTGGGGCGCGGTCGAAGAACCCCATCAGCGAGGCGAGGTTGTCGGGCGACTGGCGTGAGAGCCTGCGCGCCGTCTCGCTGCCCGAGAAGACCCGCGCGGGCCTCGTCGGCGGGAAGGTCGGCAAGCAGGCGGCCCACCTCGGCATTCGGGGCCATGTTCGGCGGCGCAGCCTCGGCGACCCAGGCCGGGCGCACCAGCACCAGCGCGCGCACGAGGTCGGGCCGCGTCACCGCAAGGCGGCAGGCGATGGCCGCCCCCATCGAGATGCCGCCGAGAACGACCGGGTGGGCGAGCGTCTCGATCAGCGCGGCGACATCCTCGGCAAAGCCCGCGATGGACGGATGCGGGGCAGCGTCCGACGCCCCGTGACCGGCGCAGTCGAGGCTGACCCAGCGTTGCGGGGCAAGCCCCGCCATCGCCTCGGCCACCTGCCGCGCATCGCCGCAAAGACCGTGCTGAAACACCAGCGCCGGGCCAGTCGCCACCACCGCCATGCACCGCAAGGCGCAGCCCGTTGCGGGACAGCCAGCCGGTCTGGGTCATAGCCGTGACAGAAAGGCTGCGACGCCCGGCGCCTCGGCCGCGGTCAGCCCGTGGGTCACGAGGTCGCCGTCGAACCCCGCGTGGCGCAGGCGGTCCACGAAACAGGGGAAATCCACCACACCCTGCCCCGCCGTGGCAAAGCCTCCCTCGGGATCGCGGTCCTTGGCGTGAGCCATGGCGATGCGGTCCGCCAGCAGGTCGACCGCCTGCGCCAGGATCGTCGCGCTGCGTGGCGAGCGGCGCCACCTCGAACAGGTTCGCAGGGTCGAGCACGATGGCCAGAGCCGGGCTTTGCAGGCTGTCGATCAACGCGCGCGCCCTCTCGGCCCCGTTCACCACATTGGCCAGTTCCGGCTCGATCCCCAGCTTCACACCCTTCGGTTCCGCCAGCGCGCAGGCCTTGGCCATCTCGTCCAGCAGGTCGCGCCAGGCCTCGGGCGAGGCGTTGTCGGGGTGATGCGCGCCACTGGTCGTCCGGGTCGCGGGTGCCGGTGCAGAGGGTGACCATGCCGGTGCCCATCGTCGGCGGCGTGGTCGATCAGCACGCCCAGGCGACGCAGGCCCGTGGCCCGCACCGCCGGATCGGGATGGATCATGTTGTAGGTGCCAGAGACGGCGGCAATCGCCACGCCAGTCTCGGCGCTGGCCTGCGCCACGGCGGCGGCCTGCGTCCTCGGTCAGGCGTCGGGCATCGGCGGACAGGCCGGAGCAGGCCATGTTGTACTGCACGCAGCGATAGCCCGCGGCCCCGGCGGCCCGCAGCACGGTCAGCGGATCGGCCCCGGCAAAGGTCTTGGCGAAGATCCCGAGCCGCATCAGAGCCGCCCCGACACATCGGCCAGCCGCACCGGTCGGCCGGTCGCGGGCCGACTGCGCGATGGCCACCATCGCGCGGACCGAGGCAATGCCATCCTCCAGATCCGCCCCGTACTGCGGCGCGCCGGTCAGGATCGTCTCGGCAAAGCCCTCCAGCTGACGGCGGTAGAAATGCCCGTCCGCCCCCAGCACGCGGCGGGTCGCGCCGTCGGCCTCGTGGAAGATGTCCACCTCGGACGACTTGTAGTACCACGGGTTGTAGGTCTTCCCAAGGATGGAGCCATTCTCGCCATAGATCTGGAAGCCCTTCGTGCCAGTCCATGCGCACGGCAACCGTCAGGTCCAGGTGGCCGAGCGTCCCGTTCGCGAATTCCACGTCGACGAACCAGCAGCGGATGCCCGCCCGGTTCAGAAGCCGCGCGTCCACCGCCACGATCTCGCCCGCGAAGAAGCGCGCGGTGTCGACGAGGTGGCTGCCATGGGCCAGCATGTAGTAGCGGTCGAGATCGGCCTTGGGGTTCTCGGCGGGCTTGCGGGCATGGCGCGAGGTCACCATCAGCGGCTGCACCGCATCGGTCATCGGATAGCGATGGGTGCTGTCGCAATACCAGGCCTTCAGCGCCACCATCTGCGCCCATCGGCCCGTCGATGAAGGCCTTCGCCGCCTGAAGCCCCGCATCGAACCGCTTCATGTGGCCGACCTGAAGGACGCATGCCGCTCTCGCGCAGCGCCGCGCGCAGGACTTCGGCCTCTTCGACCGTCGACCGCCAGCGGCTTTTCGCACAGCACGTGCTTGCCCGCCTGCAGCGCACGCAGGGCGGCGGGGACGTGGAAGGCGTCCGAGGTGGCGATGATCACCGCCTCAAGATCGGGGTCGGCCAGCATCGCGTCGTAGTCGCGCGAAGCTGCGGGTCGGCGCATGGGTCGCGGCCATGCGCTCGCGCAGGTCGTCGGCCACGTCGCAGATCGCGTAAAGCTCGGCGTTGCGCGCCTTGGTGCAGGCCTCGAAATGCGCGGCCTGCGCGATGGGGCCGCAGCCCAGCACGCCGACACGCAGCACCCGGTCGTCCTTCGATGGCATGGCAGGCTCCTGTCAGGGTGGTGAGGCGAGGGCCGGCCTAGCCGCCGACCATCAGCCTGACCACCTCGTCATGCGTGGTCTCGGAAATGCGCCGCTCGCCGGCCTGGACGCCCCGGCGCAGCACGACGATGCGGTCGGCCACGGCAAAGATGTCCTGCAGGTTGTGGCTGATGAAGATCACGCCGCGCCCCTGCGCCTTGAGCTGGTGGATCAGCTGGATGACCTTGCGCTGCTCGGGCACGCCGAGCGCCGCCGTCGGTTCGTCCATGATCAGGATCTGCGCGTTCCAGTAGACCGCCCGGCCGATGGCGACTGCCTGCCGCTGCCCGCCCGAGAAGTTCGACACCGGCGCATCCAGGCGGCTGACGTGGAAGTCGAGCAGCGCCATGGTTTTCTTCGCCGCCTCGGCCATCTTCGCGCGGTCGAGCACGGGCAGAAAACCGAAGGCGCGGCGCATCGGTTCGCGGCCGAGGAAGATGTTCGCGCCGATGGTCAGGTTGTCGGCCAGCGCCAGGTCCTGGTAGATCGTCTCGATCCCCTGGTCCCGCGCCTCTTGCGGCGAGGCGAAGGTTACGGGCTCGACCCTTCAGCAGGATCTCGCCCGCCGGACGGCTGGTAGACCCCCGAGATCGCCTTGATCAGCGTCGTCTTCCCCGCGCCGTTGTCGCCGGCCAGCGCCACGACCTCGCCCGCATGCACCGTCATCGACAGGTCGTTCAGCGCCTGCACCGGGCCGAAGTTCTTGCGACAGGTGCCGGACCTCCAGCAGCGTCTCGGGCGTCTGGCTCAGGTCATTCACTTTGCCGCCCTCCCGCGAAGCGCCGTTGCGCCTGGTCGATCAGGACCGAGATGATGATGACCACGCCGACCGAGATGAACTGCCAGAACGGCGCCACGTTGATGAAGACGAGGCCGTACTGGATGACGGCGATCACCAGCGCGCCTGCCACCGTGCCCAGGATCGTGCCCGAGCCGCCGAACAGGCTCGCCCCGCCGATCACCACGGCGGCCACCGAATCGAGCAGCAAGGGCTCGCCCGCCTGCGCCGCCCCGGCGCTGAACCGCGCGGAGTAAAGGACACCGGCGAGCCCCGCGCAGACGCCCGACAGGACGTAGAGCCGCAGCAGGTGCCACTTGATGTCGATGCCCGCCCGCCGCGCCGCCTGCGCGTTCGCGCCGATGGCATAGTTGTGCTGACCGAATTTCGTCTGGCTGAGCAGGTAGTGCATGATCAGCACGAAGACGGCCGTCACCATGACGATGTAGGGCACGCCATAGAGCTTGCCGTTGCCGAGCGCGGCAAAGACCTCGTTCTTCACCGGAACCGTGGTGCCGCCCGCCAGCAGGAAGGCCACGCCGCGCGCCACGCCGAACATGCCGAGCGTGCCGATGAAGGGCGGCACGCTTCAGGAACGCCACCAGCATTCCGTTCACCAGCCCGGGAATGGCCGCAACCAGCACCGCGACCAACCCGCCGAACAGCACCGCCATGCCGAACCCCATGCCCGGCGTCGCCCAGTTGATGACATGCGCCGCGACCACCGCCGCCAGCCCCATGATGAAGCCCATCGACAGGTCGATCCCGCCCGAGATGATGACGAAGGTCTGCCCCGTCGCCAGCAACAGCGGCGCGACCGCGAAGATCGCGATGGACTGGATGTTGAACGGGTTGAACAGGAAGGTCCCGCCAAAGGCGATCCGCGACCAGGCCTCGAACCCGACGATCAGGAAGGCCAGGAACAGCCAGGCCCGAAGATCGGCGACACGCTGCAGCAAGGTCCGGGCCTTGTCGGCATGGTCGGCCTGGGGGGCCACATGGGGTTCAGAGACGTGCGACATCTGGAAGGGCTTTCCGACGGGGCTGACCGCGAGAGCGCGCGTTCAGCACGATGGGCAGGGCCGGGAACCGGGCCGCCGCCGAAGGATGGTCGGGCGGCGGGAGCATCCCGCCGCCCGGTCCGCGCTTACTCGGAGTAGAGGTACTTCGCGACGTTCGGGTCGTCGATGTTGGTCTTGTCCATGATGGTGAAGCCGGTGCCGATGCTGACCGGGATCGAGTTGCCCGTCAGGTGGGCAACGGCCGAGACCACGCCGAAATAGCCGATCTCGGCCGGATGCTGGGCGATCGCCACGTCGACGAGGCCCGACTTGATGTTGTCGACGATGCTGACCGGCGCGTCGAAGGCCACGACCTTGATCGTCGCCGGACTGCCCGGCCTGCTGCACGCCGTTCGCAGCACCGAGCGCCGAGAACAGGTTGGCCCCGAACACGCCCTTCAGGTCGGCATCACGCGCGAAGACGCCCTGCAAGCTGCGAGGCGGCCTTGTTGGCGTCGTTGTCGTTGAACTGGGTCTCCAGGACGGTCACGCCGGGGAACTCCTCGGCCATCGCCGCCTTGAACCCTGCCTCGCGCTGGTCGGTGGTCGAGATGCCGGGCTTCACGTTCGACACGAAGACCTTGCCCTCGCCGCCGATCGCGGCCGCCAGCGCCCGTGCGGCGATCTTGCCGCCCAGGATGTTGTCCGAGGCGATGTAGGACAGCGGGAAATCGGCATCGCCCGCGCCGGTCTGGTAGACGCCGGTGCCGATGAACGTGTCGACCGTGATGACCGGAATGCCCGCGTCATGCGCCTTGCGCAGCGGCTCGATCAGCTGTGTCGTGTCGGTCGGCGCGATCAGGATCGCGTCCGGCGCACGGGCGATCACGGCGTCGAGAACCGGCACCTGCGTGACCGGGTTGAAGTCCGGCGCGCCCTGGAACACCAGCTCGACCCCCAGGGCATCGGCAGCGGCCTGCGCGCCGCGGTTCATGGTGATGTAGAACCCGTCGGTGGTCAGACCCGGGATCAGCGCGATGGTGAACTTCTTGTCCTGGGCCTTGGCCATCGTGGCCATGGCAGCGGTAAGCGGCACTGCCGAGGCAGCGCCCAGAAAACGACGACGATCCATTTCCATTCCTCCCTGAATGCCCGGAAGCCCGTCCCGTTCAGGGTGGCCCGGCTCGCCGAAGTGCCCGTCGCGGACCTCTTCAGCCTGAGCGATAACACGCTGCACGTGCCGCTGCGTCAAGCGCAATTTTTTGCTGCAAGTATTTTCTTGGCTATTGCGGACGGTCAGTCGCCGCGCGCCAACGCGTCCAGCACGGACTCGGCGGTGCGCGTATCCGTGATCAGGGCTGTGACCAGTTTCGCACGCGCAGCCCCGATGATCGAGGGCACTTTCGTATCGCCTGCCGCCAGGCCGATCACCAACGGTGTCGCCCGAAGCTGACGGGTCGAGACGGCAATCATCCGGCCCTCGCCGCGCCAGGCCACGATCTGTCCGTCCCGCGTGAAATAGTGGCGCACCACGTCGCCCACGGCATCGGCCAGTTCCGGTTCCAGCGGCGTGCCGCCGCCACTGACCGGCCGCTCCAGTCCGTAGGGCTGACCGATTCCCACCACGGCCGCGTCGATCCGGTCCCACAGCGCAACCGACTCCTGCACCGACGAATCGGCGAGGAAGAAGTCGAGCGCTTCCGGATCGGGCAGATAGGGCGCGTGGATGAAATGCGGCACGCCACCCGTGGCCTCGGCTGCGCGGCGGGCGAATTCGTTGCTCTGGAAATGCTGGGCGTGCTGCTGCATTCCCCCGGTGGAGGGAACGACCAGCACGCCCGGCATCGGCGGCAGGCCGCTTTCGATCACCGCCGAGACGGTGCGCCCCCACCCGATCATCAGCACCTGCCCGGGCCGCAACTCTGCCGCGGCCAGCATCCGCCCAAGCGGCAGGGCCAGCGCCCCGCTGACCGGCGCATCCACGACCTCGACCTGCGACAGGCCCAGCTTCGCTGCCAGATCGGCCCCCAGTTCGCCGGGAGAGAACACGTCGCGCACCTCGATCCGGACGATCCCTTCCAGCCGCGCACGCTGCAACAGGCGCGAGATCGTGGCGGTCGACAGGCCAAGTTGCTTGGCGATCTGCACCTGGCTCAGTTCGCCGACGTAATGCATCTTGGCGACCGCATGCAGCATCGCCCGGCTTTCGCCGATGACGCCGCCGCCGGAAGGTGCGGCCTGGCCGGCACTCGAAACGGACAGGTTGCAATTCCTTTCTGCAAGGTGTTACACACGACTTAAGAACGCTTATCCCGCAATCCGCGTGATCAGGCAACTGGCAAGAGGGCTGGGCGACCGTCCCGCCCGAATATTCACCGGAGTGACCGCGATGCCCGCCATGACCACCGCAGAACGTCGCGGCTATCAGCAAATCTGCGGCGATGACGGCGCGATGATGGTGATCGCCTGCGATCAGCGCGGCGGGATGCGGACCCTACTTGCCTCCACGCCCGAGGCACAGGCGGCGATCGGGAACGACATCCTCGGCCTGACCAAGATGGACATCACGGCCCATCTCGCGCGCCACGCCGGATGTGTGCTGGTCGATCCGATCTGCGCCGTTCCGGGCCTGGTGGACCAAGGCGTCCTGCATCGCTCGACCGGCCTTCTGATCGGGCTCGATGCCTCGGGGTTCGACGTGACGCCGGAAGGCTACCGCATCTCGAACATGGTCGAGGGGATCACCGCCCGTCGCGTGCGCGAACTGGGCGGGACGGGCGCCAAGATCATGATCTACCTGCGCTCCGACACGCCCGCCGCCAACAGCGCCAACATGCAGACCCTGCGCGACGTGATCGCCGATTTCGCCGCCGAGGACCTGCTTCTGGTGGTCGAGTTCCTGACCTATGCGCTGCCGGGCGAATCGCCCGAGGCCTATGCGGCGAAGATCCCCGAGTTGATCGAGGGCGGCAGCCGGCTTTGTCTCGATGCAGGCTCGAAGGTCCTCAAGATCCCCTATCCGGGCACGGCACAGGCCTGCGCGAACATCACCGCGATGTGTGGCGATGTGCCCTGGGCCGTTCTCTCGGCGGGGGTGGATCACGCCACGTTCCTGGGCCAGGTCGAAACCTCGATGGCCAACGGCGCATCGGGCGTGATCGCGGGCCGGTCGCTGTGGAAAGACTGCATCTCGCTGGATCGGGCGGTCACCAGGCAGCGGCTGGAGACCATTGCGGTGCCCCGCCTGCGCGAGATCCAGGCAGTGATCGCGCGGCACTTCCGGAGATAGCGCGGATGGCAACCGCCATCGGCATCGACATCGGCGGCACCCGCCTGCGGGCGGCGCGCGTCTCGGATGGCCGGATCGAGGCGCGCGCCGTGGCCCCGAGTTCGCCGGACCCGGAGGTCGTCCTTGCTCGCGTCCTGGCCTTCGTCGAAGAACTTCGCACGCCCGAGGTCAGCGCGCTCGGCATCGGGGTGCCCGGTCAGGTCCACGCGGCCACTCGGCAGGTTCTGTCGGGGGGCTACGTCAACCTGGCGGGCGTCGATTTCGCGGCCAGGGTCGAGGCCGCGACGGGCCTGCCCGTGACGATCGAGAACGACGCGACGACGGCCCTTCTCGGCGAGGCGGCGCATGGCGTGGCCAAGGGGCTGGCGTCGGTCGTGATGCTGACCATCGGCACCGGCATCGGCGGGGCCATCCTCGACGGAGGCCGCATCCTGCGCGGGGCGGGGGCGGCGGGGCAGCTGGGCCATATCTGCATCGACACGATGGGGCGCCAATGCGTCTGCGGCCGAATCGGCTGTGTCGAGACCGTCAGTTCCGGCACCGCCTTTGCCATGCATCTGGCCGAGGCGGACCTGCCGCCCGGCACCCGCGCCGAAGAGTTGCTGGCGCGGCAGGACCCCGTCGCCCGCGCCGTCATCGCCGCCTGGGCCACCCCTCTGCGGGCGGCCATCGACAGCCTGATCGCCACCCTCAATCCCGACTGCGTCGTGATCGGCGGCGGGGCCGGGGCGGCGGCGCTGGCCGCGCTCGGCACAGTCCCCGCGCGCGGCGCGTGGTACAGCGCCCCGGTCGTCGGCGCCATGCTGGGGGACGATGCCGGGGTGATCGGGGCGGCGACCCAGGCGCTTGCCGCCCGGCCTCGCAAGCGGGTGGTGCTGGTGAACGGCGTGCCTGCCTCCGGCAAGTCCTCGGTCGCGCGCCGGATCGCCGACGCGACCGGCTGGCCGATCCTGACGCTCGACACCATCAAGAACCCCTTCCTCTCCATCCTCCCGCCCGGCGACCGCCTGTTCAACCGGACGCTCGGCCGTGCCAGCTATGCCGCGATCTTCGACCTGATTGCCGATGCGCCGCAGGGCAGCCCTTTCATCGTCGATGCCTGGTTCGGCTTTCAGCCGCTCGAGGTGTTGAAGGACGGTCTCGCCCGCGCAGGCGTGACCGACCTGGCCGAGGTCTGGTGCCACGCCCCGCCCGAAACGGTGGGCGCGCGCTATGCGGCGCGGCTGGACCAGCGCCCGGCGGGCCACCCCGGGGCCGACTACGTGCCCGAGCTGGTCGCACTTGCCGCCCGCGCCGCGCCGACGGGCCTCGCCCCCTGCCGCCAGATCGACACGACCGAGGACCTCGACCTGACCGGGCTGATCGCGTGGCTGCACTCTTCCCTGCCCGGGAACTGATGCCGCCTGCCTGCGGCGCTCAGCCCCGCACCGCGTCGTGGTAGATGCCGAGCACCGCCTCGACCGAGTGCAGAAGGATCGCGTCGAAGCCGCGCCGCGCAGACTCTTCCGGCAGGCCGGGCAGGTACTGATGCAGAACCGGATCGGGGATGTCGCGCCCGGCAAGGCGCGACCGCAGATCCTTGACCGCCGCCTGCGCCGCCGGGTCGGGCCAATAGTAGCGAATGCGGTCCGAATAGCTGAAATGGCGCTGCACCCATTCCTCGGCAGGGCTGCCATGGTAGTATCGGTTCCAGTCGGCGGGTGCGGCCTGCATGACCGCCTCCATCGTCTGCATCAGACGGTGCCGGGGGGCCTGCCCGTCCAGAACGTCGGCAATCGCGTCCAGCCCGTAAAGCGCCTGGCGCAGCGCAAAGGTCAGCCAGGGCCCGACCTTCAGGATCGGAAAGCCGTCGACCACCAGCCGTCGCAACGCGGCCCCCGTCTGGTAGTCGGTGGAATGCGCCTCGAACACCATGCCCGGAAGCTCACCGAGCGCGGCGGACAGCTCTCTGGCCTTCTCGGGGGCATAGGGGATCACCTCGGTATGGCCGAACTCGACGCCGGGCTGCACCACAAGCGCGATCACGCGGGCGAAGGCGTCTGCCTGGCCCGCCTTCTCGAAGGCCGCGCGGTGAATGGCGTAGGTCGCGCCGGACCGCTTCGGGTTCGGTGACATGCAGGTGGTCCAGCCCGTCGACCGCGCCACCGGGCACGGGCACTTCGGTCCCGATGACATAGACCGGCGCGACGGGACCGTGCCGATGCGCCTCGGCCACCGAGGCGAGGCGCGCGGCGCGGGACGCGGTTTCAGCATCGTCCAGCGCGGCAGACTCGCCCGCGCAACCCATCGACGTGTCGAGATGCAGCTTCGTGAACCCTGCGGCAGCGAAGGCGGCGATCATCGCTTCGGCCTTTGCCATGGCCTGATCTGCGGGCAGGTGCTTCCACGGGTTCGGCCCAAGGTGGTCGCCGCCAAGGATGAGGCGGTCCGCCGGACAGCCCGCACGGGCGGCGATGGCAAGGACGAAGTCGCGGAAGCCGGCGGGCGTCATGCCCGTATAGCCGCCGTCCTGGTTCACCTGATTGCAGGTCGCCTCGATCAGCACGGTCCGGTCGACCGACACCCCATGCCGAAGCGCCGCCTCGATGACCACGGGATGCGCCGAGCAGACCGAGGTGACCCCGGCCCTGCCGCCCGCACGCCAGTCCGCCACCATGGCCTGAAGCGGATGCGCCCTCACACCGGCCTCCCATGGGACGCCGCGAAGGCGATGAGCGTGTCGAGGGTCGCCGCACCCTCCATCGGGCCGCGCCGGGTGACGGCCAGCGCCCCTGCGGCGGAGGCGAGAATCAGCGCACGGTCGATGTCTTCGCCCCGCAGCCAGAGCGCGGTGAACGCCCCGCCGAAGCAGTCGCCCGCCCCGGTCGGATCGACCTCGTCCACCGTGAAGGCGGGAACGAAGCGGGGACCCGCCGCGTCGTGATAACGGACACCCGCCGCCCCCTGCTTGTGGACAACAGCCCGCACCCCCCGTGACAGAAGCTCGGACACCGCCCCGCCCGCGTCCGTGGCCTCGGTCAAGAGCAGGATCTCTTCACCGCTCGGCAGAAACAGGTCGGTGGCAGACAGGATCGCCCGCATCGCCTCGGCCACGCCCGGACTGGCAAGGATCTCCTTGCGCAGGTTCGGATCGAACGAGACCGTCCCCCCCTTCGCCTTCACGGCCCGTGCCGCGTCGATGTTGAACGCGATGATCGCCGGGCTGGACAGCGACGAGCCCATGACGTGCAGATGATCCGCGCTGTCCAGCAGGGCCTGCACGGCGGCGCTGTCCGGCAGGCGTCCGCAGGCACTGTGGCGGATGTTGAAGACGAAATCCCGCGATCCGTCCGCGCGATAGCGGACAAAGGCGCTGCCGGTCGGGCGGTCGGGATCGACGCCGATCGCCGAGACATCCACGCCGTCCTCTTTCAGGCGCGCGACGTTCAGCCGCCCGAAATCGTCGTTCCCCACCATCGAGACGATTCCGCAGGGCTGGCCCATGCGCGCAACCTGGTCGATGAAGATCGCAGGCGCGCCCGAAGGATAGGGTCCGGTCAGCGGGATGGGTCCGCGAAACCCGTCGCCGACCGTATCCGCCATGATCTCGACGAGGATCTCCCCGGCGACGACGATCTTCTTCACGCCCGCTCCCTTGCCGCCAAGCCGTCGCACTCCGCGCGATCCCGGGTCCGCCCCGTGCCGCGCGATCCGGCAGACGGGGTGCGCCGCGCTACCCCCTCAACCCATCCATTACCCGCACCAGCTCGGCCGAGATGCCCGGCTCCGACAGCGCGTGACCCGCCAGCGGCACGATCCTGAGGTCGGCCTTGTCCCATCCGTCTGCAAGCTTCCAGGCGGCGAGCGGCGGGCAGATCATGTCAAGCCGTCCCTGCACGATCTTGGCCGGGATATGCTCGATCCGCGCGCGCTGGCCCAGGATCCAGCCATCCTCTTCCAGAAAGCCCGCATGCTGGAAGTAATGGTTCTCAAGCCGGGCGAAGGCGCGCGCGTATTCGGCGGGACTTTCCCCCACCGGCCCGTCATGATGGACCGAGGCCAGCGCATTCTCCCAGTTTGCCCAGACCCGCCCCACCCGCGTCTCCTCCATCAGGTTGCCCGAGAAGAGCCTGCGGTGATAGGCCCCGATCAGGTCGCCCCGCTCCTCCTCCGGGATGGGTGCCAGGAAGCGTGCCCAGACGTCGGGAAAGAACGCCCCGGCACCCCCGCCATAAAACCAGGCCAGTTCGGCCCGGGTCATCAGGAACACCCCGCGCAGGACCAGATGCGCCACGCGGTCGGGATGGGTGATGGCGTAGATCAGCGCCAGCGTCGCCCCCCAGCTGCCCCCGAACGTGATCCAGCGGTCGACCCCGAGGTCGCGGCGGATCGTCTCGATATCCTCGACCAGATGCCATGTCGTATTGGCCACGACCGAGGCATGTGGCCGCGAGCGCCCGCAGCCGCGCTGGTCGAACAGGACGATCCGGAACACCGCGGGATCGAAGTACCGCCGCATGGCAGGGCTGCACCCGCCGCCCGGCCCGCCATGCAGCACGATGACCGGAATGCCGTGCGGGTTGCCGCATTGCTCGACATAGACCCGGTGGCCATCGCCCATGTCGATCACGCGCTGATCGAACGGGTCGATCGGCGGGTAGAGGAACTCGACTGCGCGCTTTTGGCCTGATCTCTGGTCCATGATCGCCCTATATAACCCCGCGGGACCACAGGACTACAAGTCAAACCGAGAAGGATGCCGCCATGACCAGCACGATCGACGCCGCCGAGGTCGCGAAGTTCGAGGCGATGGCGGCGGAGTGGTGGAACCCGAACGGCAAGTTCAAGCCGCTCCACATGCTCAACCCCTGCCGGCTGGACTACATCACGGGCCAGATCGCCGCCGAGTTCGACCGGGACCTGACGCAAGCCCGGCCCTTCGCCGGGCTGCGCCTGCTGGACATCGGCTGCGGCGGCGGACTTCTGTCCGAGCCGATGGCGCGTCTGGGGGCCGAGGTTGTGGGCGCGGATGCGGCGGCGCGCAACATCCCCGTCGCGCGGCTTCATGCGGAGCAGTCGGGGCTGACGATCGACTACCGTCACACCACCGCCGAGGATTTGGCCGCCGCGGGCGAGCAGTTCGACGTGGTGCTGAACATGGAGGTGGTGGAGCATGTGGCCGACCCGCTGGCCTACCTGACCGCCTGCCAGCAACTTCTGAAGCCGGGCGGGCTGATGATCTGCTCGACGCTCAACCGAAACCCGAAGAGCTACCTGATGGCCATCGTCGGGGCCGAGCATGTCATGCGCTGGCTTCCCAAGGGAACGCATGACTGGAACAAGTTCATCACGCCGGACGAGCTTTACGACCTGATCCGCAAGGCGGGGCTGGAGCCGGTGGATCGCAAGGGGATGGTGTTCAATCCGCTTGGCTGGTCATGGAGCCTGTCGGCCCGCGACCTGTCGTGCAATTACGTCACGGCCAGCGTGAAGCGCGGCTCCGCCCCTGTCTGAGCGAAGCCCCGCCACCGGCCGGCCAGCGGGGGTTTCACACCCCGTAGCCGATTGGTTCTTGAACCAATGGCGAACAATCGGCTACCCCCGTGGGATACTTGAGAACAGAAGAAGCATGGGCGTGAGTCGCCGGTTTGGCTTTGCGTTGCACGAAGGGAATTTTTCATGAAGATCGCTCTGGTTCTGGCTGTTGCGGGAAGCGTCATGGCCCTGGCGGCCTGCGCGCCCCCGGGCGTGGCGACGGTGCAATTGGGCAATTCGGTGCTCTGCGGGCCGACCGAGGTGATCATGCCGTCGCAGGCGGTGACCTCGATGCGCGCGCAGTTCGGCGATGCGAGCTACGGAGCAGAAGTCTGCCGTGCCGTCGCCGGGATCGACGCGACGGGGATCGTGGAGCCGACGCCGGTACGGGTGATGCTGCCCATCGGCGAATGGACGGTGCGGGTGCGCCAGAACACGCGCGGCATCTGAGCGAGACAGGGATGGCGGGGTGAACCCCGCCCTACGCCTCCGTGGGCTGCGCGGCCTTGGCCGCCGCCGCAGCGTGAAGCGCATCGACGAAGGGCAGCAGGCGGTCGATGTCGATCACCATCTGCCGGATCGGCAGGTCGGGTTTCTTCGCGAACAGCTTCTTCACGAAACCGCCCCCCGCGAGATACGAGAAGATCGACGCGGTCTTGCGCGCCAGCACGACCACCTGGCCGTCCACCTTCCGCGCCTGCGCGATGGCCACGTTGACCGCGATCTCGGCGGACTGGAGCGAGAGCGGGCTTTTCTCGGCAAATGACTTCAGCTTGTCCTGGATCTCGGGCGCAACCTCTTTCGCGAGGGCGGCGGCCTGGGTGAGGCGCAGTTCCAAGGAACCGAGCGCGGCAATGCCCGTCGGGAAATCCTCCCACTCGGCAAGTGCATTGGGACCGGCTACGGCAAGCACCTGCTCGCGGATCGCCATGTGCAGAAGAAACGACCTCGCCGTTTCGAGCGCCGCGCGAAGCTCTGCCACATCCCCTGCCGTCATGGCTGCCCCCGCGCTGCCCGCCGCGCCAAGGTAATGCCGCGGGGCAGGACGTGGCAACAGGGCGCGACCGTTACTCCGTTTCGGACGACTTCGCCCAGAGGTTCACGTCCTTCTCTTCCGCGATCCGGTCGATCTGCGCCAGTTCCTCGGGCGTGAAGTCGAGGTTGCCGATGGCACCCGCGCAGTCGATGACCTGCTCGGGCTTGGACGCTCCGATCAGGGCCGTCGTGATCCCCTCGTTCCGCAACACCCAGGCCAGCGCCATCTGCGCGAGCGTCTGGCCGCGCAACTGCGCCATCGCGTCCAGCGCGCGGACCGAGTTCAGGGCGCTTTCGGTGATGACCGCCGGATCGAGCGACTTGCCCTGCGCGGCGCGGCTGCCCTGCGGGATGCCGTTCAGGTACTTGCGGGTCAGGATGCCCTGGGCCAGCGGCGTGAAGGCGATGGAGCCGATGCCGAGTTCCTTCAGCGTGTCCTTCAGCCCGTCATGTTCCACCCAGCGGTTCAGGATGGAATAGCTGGGCTGGTGGATGACGCAGGGCGTGCCGAGGTCCTTGAGGATCGCCGCCGCCTGCCGGGTGCGCTCGGAGTTGTAGGAGGAGATGCCCACGTAAAGCGCGCGGCCCGAACGCACGATGTGGTCGAGCGCGCCCATCGTCTCTTCCAGCGGCGTGTCGGGGTCGAAGCGGTGGGAATAGAAGATGTCGACATAGTCCAGCCCCATGCGCTTCAGCGACTGGTCGCAGGAGGCGATGAGATACTTGCGCGACCCCCATTCGCCGTAGGGGCCATTCCACATGCGGTAGCCCGCCTTGGACGAGATGATCAGCTCGTCGCGGTAGCCCCTGAGGTCGGTCTTCAGGATGTCGCCGAAGGCTTCCTCGGCGCTGCCGGGGGGCGGGCCGTAGTTGTTGGCCAGGTCGAAATGGGTGATGCCCGCGTCGAAGGCGGTGCGCACGATGGCCTGCTTCGTGGCATGCGGGGTGTCATGGCCGAAGTTGTGCCAGAGGCCCAAGGAGATCGCAGGCAGCATCAGGCCGGACGCGCCGCAGCGGCGGTAGATCATGCGCTCGTAGCGGTCTTCGGCGGGGGTATAGGTCATCGGGACGCTCCTCTTTGCCGACCTGTGATAGCGCGGCTGTGATCGCCTGCAAGGCGGATAAGGGGGAACCGGCGCTTCGGGGCAGGCGTTTCACCGGCACACAAGGAAAGGATTGTCAGATGGACAAGGACCGTATCGAAGGCGCTGCAAAGACGATGGGCGGCAAGGTGAAGGAAGCCGCCGGAAAAGTGACCGGCGACCAGAAGATGGAAGCCGAAGGCAAGGCCAAGCAGGCCGAAGGCAAGGTGCAGAACGCCTATGGCGGCGCCAAGGATGCGCTGAAGGGCAAGTAAGCTGTCCATTCAGGCGAAGGGGGCTCGCGGGGAATCGCGGGCCCCCTTTTTCCTGTCAGACGTAGCGGTTCCACAGGTTCTCGAGCCGTTCCTGGCGGCCCGAGACGGGCTGGGGGTTGGTGCCCCGGGCCAGCACATCGGCGGTGATCGAGTCGAGCGTGCCGTCCTTCAGCATCTTCTGCGCCTCGGGCGTGGCCCAGCCCGCATAGCGCGCCTTGCGGTTCGCCTCGAGTTCGCCGGACTCAAGGAGCGCGGCGGCGGCTTTCAGCCCGCGTGCACAGGTGTCGAAGGCGCCGACATGCGCCAGGATCAGGTCCGCCGGGTCGAGCGACTGGCGGCGCACCTTGGCGTCGAAGTTGGTGCCGCCGGTGGTGAAGCCGCCCGCGCGCAGCACCTCGTAATAGGCCAGCGCGATCTCGGGGACGTTGTTCGGGAACTGGTCGGTGTCCCAGCCGGACTGGTAGTCGTTCCGGTTCATGTCGATGGAGCCGAAGACGCCGAGAGCGGCGGCGGTGGCGATCTCATGCTCGAAGCTGTGCCCGGCGAGGATGGCGTGGCCCTGCTCGAGGTTCAGCTTCACCTCTTTTTCCAGGCCGTACTTTTGCAGGAAGCCGTAGCAGGTGGCGGCGTCATAGTCGTACTGGTGCTTCGAGGGCTCCTGCGGCTTCGGCTCTACCAGGATCGTGCCCTGGAAGCCGATCTTGTACTTGTATTCGACCACCATGTTCAGGAAGCGGCCCATATGGTCCAGCTCCTGCTTCAAGTCGGTGTTCAGCAGCGTCTCATAGCCTTCGCGCCCGCCCCAGAGGACGTAGTTCTGCCCGCCCATGCGGTGCGTGGCGTCGAGGCAGGATTTGACGGTGGCCGCGGCGAAGGCGAAGACCTCGGGGTCGGGGTTGGTGCTGGCACCCGACATCCAGCGGCGGTGGCTGAAAAGGTTGGCCGTGCCCCAGAGCAGGCTGACGCCGGTGTCCTGCTGCTTCTTCGCCATGTAGTCGGTGATCTCGTTCAGCGTCCGCAGGTTGTCCGCGTAGTTGCCGGTCTCCGGGCGCACGTCGGCGTCGTGCCAGCAGTAGAAGGGCACGTCGAGCAACTGGAACATCTCGAAGGCGACATCGGCCTTGATCTTGGCCGCCTGTCATCGAATCCTGCGGGTGCCAGGGGCGCTGGAAGGTCTGGCCGCCGAACGGATCGCCGCCCTCCCAGGCGAAGCTGTGCCACCAGGCGATGGCGAAGCGAAGGTGATCCTCCATCCGCTTGCCAAGGACGACCTCGTCCTTGTTGTAGTGGCGATAGCCGAACTCGATGTCGCTGTCGGGGCCGACATAGGTGATGGCGGGAATGTCCTTGAAGAAATCGGTCATGTGAGGGTCCTGATGGCGGTTTGGGCGGCGCGATAGCGCTGGTGAGCCTCGTCGAAGGCGGCGGAGAGGGCGCGGACAGGCTCGATGCTGCGTGCGATCGGGGGCAGGGTGGCGATCTCGGCCCCCGCCCCGGTGGCCGCCATCAGTGCGAGGCGGGCCGCACCGAAGGCTCCGCCGAAGTCGCCCGCAACGGGAAGATGCACGGGCAGGTCGAGCGCCGTCGCAATGGCCTGAAGCCAGTAGTCCGAACGCGAGCCGCCGCCGACCGCAATCAGGTGGCCGAGGCGTGTGCCGGTGGCGGCCAGCGCATCGCGGCAATCGCGGATGGCGAAGGTCACCCCTTCCAGCACCGCGCGCGTGCCTGCGGCGCGGTCGGTCGCGTGGTCGAGGCCGGTGAAAGCGCCCCGGATCGCGGCATCGTTCAGCGGCGTGCGCTCGCCCCCCAGATAGGGCAGGAACAGGGTCTTTCCGGGTGCCTGAAGCGCCCCGAGACCTGCCGTCAGGTTGGCGGCCGTCTCGCCCACGAGCGCTGCGTACCAGTTGAGCGAGTCGGTCGCGGACAGCACCACGCCCATCTGGTGCCAGGTGTCGGGCAAGGCGTGGCAGAAGGTATGCACGGCCGTCTCGGGCGCAGGCTGGTAGCCGTCATTGGCCGCGAAGAGGACGCCCGAGGTGCCGAGCGAGACGAAGGCCTCGCCCGCGCGCACGACGCCCACACCGACGCCCGAGGCGGCATTGTCGCCGCCCCCGCCCGCCACGATGACCGAGGCGGGAAGGCCCCAGCGGCTGGCCAGCGCCGTCCGGAGCGTCCCCGAGGGTTCGGAGCCTTCCACGAGCCGCGGCATGTGGCGACGCGACAGGCCGGTGGCGGTCAGCAGATCGTCCGACCAGTCGCGCGCCCCGGTGTCGAGCCAGCTCGTTCCGGCGGCATCCGACATTTCGGCGACATGCTCGCCGGTCAGCCAGAGGCGCAGGTAGTCCTTGGGCAGCAGCACCTTCGCCACACGGTCCCACAGCGCCGGTTCGTGGCGCTGGACCCACATCAGCTTGGGCGCGGTGAAGCCCGGAAAGACGATGTTGCCGGTGATCCGGCGAAAGATCGGGTCGCCGTCAAGCTCGGCCGCTTCCTCGAAGCTGCGGGTGTCGTTCCACAGGATGCAGGGGCGCAACACCTCGTCGCCCGCGTCGAGCAGGGTCGCGCCATGCATCTGGCCCGACAGTCCGATGGCCCGAACCTTGCCCAGCCCTTCGGCGGAAAGCTGATCCATCACCGACTCGGTGGCGGCAATCCAGTCGGCTGGGGATTGCTCGCTCCACCCCTCGTGCGGCCGGCTGACGGTCAGGGGCGCGCTGGCCTCGGCCAGCACCCGCTGATCTTCGGAGAGCAGAAGTCCCTTGATCCCCGAGGTCCCAAGGTCAAGCCCGATATACATCACGCGGCTTTCGCGGGTTTCTTGCCGAGGATGATCATGCCGAGGATGTCCTCGTCGGTCACTTCGTCGACATTCACGGTCCCGACGAGCTGGCCGTTCTTCATGACGCTCGCCCTGTCGCAGAGCTTCATGACGTTGTGGATGTCATGCTCGATCAGGAAGATGCCCAGGCCTTGCGCCTTCAGTTCCTGGATCAGCTCGGACACCATCTGCGTCTCGTGCGGGCCAAGCGCGGCTGTGGGTTCGTCCATGATCAGGATCTTGGCGTTGAAATAGACGGCGCGGGCGATGGCGACCGACTGGCGTTGCCCGCCGGACAGGGCCGAGACGGGCACGTTGAACTTGCGGAAGTTGGGGTTGAGACGGTGCATGATCTTGCGCGTCTCGGCTTCCATCTTGGTCTCGTCGACAAAACCCATGGCGTTCACGATCTCGCGCCCGAGGAACAGGTTCGAGGCCGCGTCGAGATTGTCGGCCAGCGCCAGCGTCTGGTAGATCGTCTCGATGTTCAGCGCGCGGGCGTCGCGCGGGCTGTTGATCTCGACCTTCTCGCCGTTGATCCGGATCTCGCCCGCATCGGCCTTGTAGGCCCCCGAGAGGCACTTGATCAGCGTCGACTTGCCCGCGCCGTTGTGGCCCAGAAGGCCCACGACCTCGCCCGGGTAAAGGTCGACCGTCACATGATCGACCGCCTTGATGCCTCCGAACGAGATCGAGATGTCGCGCATCTCGACAAGGGGCGTGCCGCGATTGGGTGTGCTCATGGTGGCCCCTCCCTACTTGATGCGCTTGCGATAGACGATGTCGAGCCAGACGGCGACGACGAGGGCGATGCCGATCACGATCCTCTGGTAGGAACCGTCACCGAACCCGATCAGCACCATGCCGGTCTGGAGCGAGGTCAGGATCAGCGCGCCGATGATCGCGCCATAGATCGTGCCGACCCCCCCGGCGAGCGAGGTGCCCCCCACCACGGCGGCGGCGATGACGTAAAGCTCGTCGAGGTTGCCCATGGCGTTGGTTGCGCTGTTCTGGCGCGCGGCGCCGATCACGGCGGCGATGCCCGCCAGCGCACCCATCAGGGTGAAGATCTTCACCGTCATCATGCGGGTGTTGATGCCCGAGAGCGTCGCCGCCTCGGGGTTGCCGCCGATGGCGAAGACATAGCGGCCAAAGCGCGTGCGGGTCATGAGCACGGTCATGACGATGGCCACGAAGATCATGATCAGCACGGGATAGGCGAAGCCGTGGCCGAAGCTGGCGCAGACGTCGGTATAGATCGACCCGCCCGGCAGGGCGCATTCCGGCACCTCCTGCCCGAGGTTCTCGAAGTATTTCTTGATGTTGCCGGGCGGCCAGACATAGGAGTTGACGAGCGCCGTGGTGCCGAGGATCGCGCCGCTGATCAGGAGGCCCACGAACCACTCGGCCCAGACCGGGCGCAGCGGGAAGCCGTGCAGCTTGCGCGACTTGCGCGAGTTCAGGACCGCCCAGGCGACGAAGACGCACCCGATGGCCGCGAAGATCCAGCTTCCGGTGCGGCCCAAGCGACCCGAAGGACCCGCCGCCGATCAGCGCGAAGGTGTCGTCGAGCGGCGCAATGGTCTTGCCGCTGGCCACGAGGAAGGCCGCGCCGCGCCAGACCAGCAGGCCGCCGAGCGTGACGATGAAGGACGGTATCCCGAGGAAGGCGATCAGACAGCCCTGGAAGGCTCCGATCAGCGCGCCCATGGCGATGCCGAAGGCGACGGTGATGATCCAGATCGCGGGATGGCCGAGGCCAAGCGCGGGGGCCAGCCACTCGACCTGCATCAGGCCCATGTACATGCCGACCATGCCCATGATCGAGCCGACCGAGAGGTCGATGTTGCGCGTGATGATGACCAGCACCATCCCCGTCGCCATGATCCCGATATAGGCGGTCTGGACGCTGAGGTTCCACAGGTTGCGGGGGGTCAGGAAGCCGTTGGCATCGGCCTGCGCCGCGCCCAGCAGCATCGACGGGCGGCCGAGGACGATCGTCGAATAGGCCTCGAAGGCCAGCCAGATCAGCAGGAGCGCCCCGATCATGCCGACAAGGCGCGGGTCGATCTCGGTCGCGCGCAGGAAGCGGCCGAACGGGCCTTCGTCTGCGGGGGCCTGGGGGCGATGGGCTGTATCGGTCATGTCTCGTCCATGAGGTGAATGGCCGGGGCGGCCCGGGATCGGGCAGCGGCGGTCCGGTGAGGACGCGGGGTGCCGGGGCGGGGCCACGGCTTCCGAAGAAGAAAGGGCGCCGATCCACCCGGATCGGCGCCCCGTCGGTCAGGCGATCACTCGCAGCCCTTCACACCGGCCATGGCGCCTTCGCAGGCCTGTTCCTTGGTGATGTGGCCCGCGTCGATGGCCAGGTTCACCGTGTCCTTGGTGATGGCCGTCGGCGTCAGCAGGATCGCGTTCATCTCCACGCCCTTCTCGCCGCCCGAGAACTTGGTCGCACCGGCGATCGAGTCGAGCGCGGCGCCGTCGGCCAGAGCCGAGGCGATCTCGCCCGCGGCCTTGCCCAGCTGGCGCGCGTCCTTCCAGACCGAGACGGTCTGGGTGCCGCGGGCCACGCGGTTGATCGCGGCGAGGTCGCCGTCCTGGCCACCCAGCGGCACGTTCAGGCCCTGCGCGGCCAGCGCGGCGGCGGCACCGCCGGCCATCCCGTCGTTCTGGGCCAGAACCGCATCCACCTTGTTGTTGTTGGCGGTGAGGATCTGTTCCATGTTCTTCTGGGCGTTCTCGGGCTTCCAGCCGTCCGAGTTGGCCTCGCCGACGATCACGATGTCGCCCGAACCAACGGCCGCACCGATCACTTCTTCCATGCCCTGACGCAGGAAGCCGACGTTCGGGTCGCCCGGGTCGCCCTTGATGATCGCGTAGTTGCCCTTCGGCGCGACGGCAAAGACGCTTTCGGCGATGATCCGGCCCACGCCGACGTTGTCGAAGGTCAGATAGAACGTGCGGTTGTCCTCGATCAGGCGGTCATAGCCGACGACCGGGATACCTTCGGCGGCGGCCTTCTCGATGGCCGGCCCGATCGCGTCCTTGTCCCAGGCATTGATGATGAGCGCGTCGACGCCCTGCGAGATCAGCGCGTCGACATCCGACAGCTGCTTTTCCGCCGAGGACTGCGCGTCAGCCGAGATGTATTCGTTGCCCGCAGCCTCGATGGCCGCCTTCATCGCCGCTTCGTCGATCTTCCAGCGCTCTTCCTGGAACTGGGCCCAGGACACGCCGATCTTCTTCCCTTCGGCCAGGGCGGCCGTCGAGAACCCTGTCACCGCCATGACGGCGATGAGAATTGCGTTACGCATTGGTATCCTCCCTATGGATGCGGCCAGCGCATGACCGGTCCGACGGATTCGTCGGCACGGCGGCAAATTGCCGTGAATAATTTCAGTTGTCAAAATAAAATTGGTGCTAGAGATTGGTACTGCACCTCCATCGGGCAATTTTCGCTGCAATGCAGCACAACTTGGCCATGAATTTGCTCGACGCGGCGATTTTTGATTTGGGAACCGAAGAAATGCCGTTGCGGATGACAGAGCGGGCAGGGGGCACGGCGGGCTGTGGCCCGATGATCGCGCCGCTGTCCGAAACGCTGCGCCCGCTGCGCCAGCAGGTGTTCGAGCGGGTCCGGGCGGCAGGGCTGATCGCGCGGGTGCAAGTCGCAAAGGAACTGGGCGTCAGTCCGGCCTCGGTCACCACGCTGACCTCGGAACTGATCGAGGCGGGCCTGATCGAAGAGGTGTCGGCCCCCCGCGAGGGGGGCGAGGGGCGCGGCCGGCCCGCCGTGGCCCTGGGCGTGCGCGCAGCCGCCCATCACGTCGCCGGGCTGAAGGTCTCGGACCAGGACATCTCGGCGGTGATCGTGGATTTCGCGGGCAATCGCCTTGCCGAGCATCACGAGGAGCGTCGCCCCGTCGCCCTGACCCCGCCCGAGGTGCTGGCGGTGATCGAGGGGCTGGTGGACCGGGTCGCGGCGAAGGCGGGAATGCGTCGGGCGGATCTTTCGGCGGTGGGGATCGGGATGCCCGGCTACGTGGACAGCCCCGAGGGGCGGGTTCTGTGGTCCTCGGTCCTCACCGAACGGGCGCTGCCGCTTGCCGCGCTGGCGCAGGCGCGGCTCGGCCTGCCGGTGCATGTGGACAACGATGCCAACCTCTGCGCGATGGCCGAACTGTGGTTCGGCATGGGGCGGGGCCAAAGCGATTTCGTCGTGCTGACGATCGAGCACGGCCTTGGCATGGGTCTGGTGCTGAACCACCGCATCCATCGCGGCGCGCTTGGGCTGGGCATGGAACTGGGGCACACGAAGGTGCAGCTCGACGGTGCGCTGTGCCGCTGCGGCCAGCGCGGCTGCCTCGAGGCCTATGTGGCCGACTATGCGCTGGCGCGCGAGGCGACGACGGCGCTGAACTGGACCTACAAGGACGGCCAGTCGATGCGGGTGCTGCTGGAAAGCCTCTACGACCATGCAAAGGCGGGAAACCACGCTGCACGGTCGATCTTCCGCCGGGCGGGCCGCTACCTTGCGGTCGGGATGGGGAACGTCGTGAACCTCTTCGACCCCCCGCTCATCATCCTTGCGGGCGCGCGCATGCGCTTCGACTATCTCTATGCCGCCGACACGCTGGCCGAGATCGAGGCGCTGGTCCTCGATACCGGGCGTCCCTTGCCGCAGATCGAGATCCATGCCTGGGGCGAGATGCTCTGGGCCAGCGGTGCGGCGGCCCTCGCCCTGTCCGCCGTCACCGAGCGGCTGCTCGCGCCGCCCCGCGAGCTGGCTGCGCAATAGCGGGAACGGACCTGCACCGGCGCGCGTTGTTGCCCATTGGCGCCCAAACAGACCGGAACGCATTGCCGAGCGATTCGCGGCATGCGAAGATTCGGCGAAAGAAGAGCAGGAGAGAGCATTGGCAGGGGCAGCACGCGTCGGCGCGCAGCGAACCGGACGGGCGTTGGCCGTTCTGCTGCTGATGTCCGCCGCAGGGATCGCCGCCCCCGCCTACGCCGCCACGATCGACTTCAGGGTAGAGGGTGCGAGCAACGATCTCGACGCGGCGCTGCGCGCGGCCTCGCCGCTTCTGTCAGCCGAACGGGACGACCGCGTCGATGCGCAGGACCTGGTCGCGGCGGCACAGGCGGAATACTCCGGCCTGATCGCGGTTCTCTACGCGCGCGGCCATTTCTCGCCGGTGATCTCGGTGCTTGTGGACGGGCGCGAGGCCGCGAGCATTCCCGCGCTGGACGTTCCGCAGCGCGTCAGCCGGATCGTCGTCAGCGTCGAACCCGGGCCGCCCTTCGCCTTTTCGCAGGCCCGGATCGCGCCGCTGGCCCCGGACACCACGCTGCCCACCGGCTTTGCCATCGGCAAACCTGCCGAAACCGGCGTCATCCGAGACGCGGTGAAATCCTCGGTCGATGGGTGGCGGGCCGTGGGACATGCCAAGGCGCAGGCGGGCGATCAGAGGCTGGTGGTCGACCACGCGCAGAATGCGCTCTCGGCCGAGATCCTGATGGAGCCGGGGCCGCGCCTCCGGTTCGGTCGTTTTCCCATAACCGGGGCCCAGCGGATGCGCGAGGAACGTATCCGCGCCATCGCCGGTTTCCCCGAGGGTGAGGTCTTCGATCCCGAGGCGCTGGAGCGCAGCGCAAACCGCCTGCGCCGCGCCGGGGTCTTCCGTTCGGTCGCGCTGGCCGAGGCGGACGAGCCGAACGCGGACGGGACGCTCGACATCGCCACGACCGTGGTCGAGGAACTGCCACGGCGCTACGGCTTCGGCGGCGAGATCTCGACGCTGGACGGGGTCGACGCGACGGCCTTCTGGATGCATCGCAACCTGTTCGGGGGGGCTGAACGCCTGCGCTTCGATGCGGCCATCGAGAATATCGGCGCGCAGGACAACGGCATCGACTATCGCCTGGGTGTCACGCTGGAACGCCCCGCAACCTTCACCCCGGATACGCTGGTCAGCGTCGGGGCGCAGATCGCGCGGCTGGACGATGACGACGATACGATCATCGACCTTGCCACGCTGACCTTCGGGGCGACGCAATTCGTCTCGGATCGCCTGACGTTGCGCGGCGGGATCGAGGCGCGGGCCGAGAACGTGAGCGACACGACCGGAGACTACGAATACCGCGCGCTGGCCTTTCCCCTTGGTGCGACGATGGATGCGCGTAACGACAAGTTCAACCCGACGGCGGGCTACTTCATCAACGCGGGCCTCACGCCCTTCGCGGGATTTGACGAGACCAACTCGGGCGCGCGGCTGTCGGTGGATGCACGCGCCTACCAGGGCGTGGGCTCGTTCACCGAGGCGAACTTGCCGCTCGTCCTGGCCGGTCGCGTCCAGATCGGCGCGATCTACGGGTCGAGCCTGGAGCGCACCCCGCGCGACTACCTGTTCTACTCTGGCGGGGCCGATACCGTACGCGGCCATCCTTACCAGTCGCTCGGGGTGAACGTGCTGTCGCCCGACCAGACCACCGGCGGCACCCGCTTTGTCGCCTTGTCGGCCGAGTTGCGCGCGCCGATCACCGAGAAGATCGGGATCGTGGGCTTCTACGATGCGGGCAGCGTCGGCGTGACGGAGTTCGTGGACGACCCCGAAGGCGGCTGGCAATCGGGGGCGGGGCTGGGCCTGCGCTATCTGACGGCCTTCGGGCCCTTGCGCGTCGACCTGGCAGTCCCCGTCACGGGCGAGGAGGACGACAACGGCGTGCAGCTCTATGTCGGCATCGGGCAGTCCTTCTGATGCGGCGGCTCCTCATCCTCGCCGCCGTGGCAGCCCCTGACGATCGCCTTCGCGCAAAGCGACGATCCCGGCATCCTGACGCGCTTCCTTCAGGACAATCTCTCCAGCGCCGGGCGCGAGGTGCGGATCACGGGATTCCAGGGCGCGCTGTCGTCGCGCGCGACCGTGCAGCAGATGACGATCGCCGATGCCGAGGGGGTGTGGCTGACGCTGAACGGGGTTACGCTGGACTGGAACCGCGCGGCGGTGCTGCGGGGGGAATTCTCGGTCAACGAGCTGAGCGCCTCGGAGGTGATCGTGGCGCGCCCGCCGGTCGCCGAGGCCACGCTGCCCTCGCCCGAGGCCAAGGGTTTCTCGCTGCCGCAGCTGCCGATCTCGGTCAGCATCGGCACAATCTCGGCAGCGCGGGTGGAGCTTGGTCCCGCCGTGCTGGGACAGGCGGTGGATGCCTCTCTCCAGGCGTCGATGCGGCTTGCGAATGGCGAGGGTCAGGCGCAGCTGTCTCTGCTGCGGCTGGACGAGGGGCCAGCCGGGCGGGTCACGCTGGATGCGAGCTATTCCAACACCAGCCGTCTTCTGGTGCTCGATCTCGACGCGCATGAGGGGTCGGGCGGCATCGCGGCCCAGAAGCTTGGCCTGCCGGGCGCCCCGGCGACCGATTTCGCGGTCACGGGGCAGGAAATCATCGACGATTTCGCCGCCGACATCCGCCTTGCCACCGATGGCGTGGATCGCCTGTCGGGCCGCGTGACCCTGGCCGAGGAGCAGGGCGACCGGCTGTTCACCGCGACGCTTGGCGGCAATCCGGCACCGCTCTTCGTGCCGGAATATGCCGCGTTCTTTGGCGAGGATGTGGCGCTGGACCTCGCGGGGCGGCGCCTCGCCTCGGGTGCGCTCGACCTGTCGCGGCTTTCGGTGCGGACCCGCGCGCTGACGCTGGACGGCACGCTGAGCGTGGGCGCGGATCGGCTGCCCGCCCGGTTTGCGCTGACCGGCCGCATCGGGTCGGGCGACGGAAGCCCGGTGCTTCTTCCCCTGGCCGGCGCGGCGACGCGTGTCGCGGGTGCCGATATCGCGCTGTCCTACGACGCGGCGCAGGATGCGGGATGGTCGGGGAGTGCTGCGGTGCAGGGCCTGCAGCGCGACGATCTGGCGGTCGACCAGATCGTGCTGAACGGCTCGGGCCAGATACGCGGCGGGCCGATGGGCGGGAGGGTCGGTGCCACGCTGCGCCTCGTGGCCGCTGGTCTTCGCCCGGCTGATCCCGCGCTGTCGCAGGCGCTTGGCGAGGCGGTCACGGGCGAGATGCAGCTTGCCTGGCAAGAGGGCAAGCCGGTGAAGCTGTCGGACCTGACGGTGGCCGGGTCCGATTATGTGATCCGAACGCTTGGCACCATTTCCGGCCTGGGAAGCGGAATCGGGCTGGACGGGCAGGTTAGTGCGGAAGTGTCCGACCTCACCCGCTTTTCCGGCCTCGCGAAGCGGCCCCTGGGCGGGACGGCGCGCCTCGACATGACTGGCCGCGGCAGCCTGCTGGGCGGCGACCTGGACCTGACGGGAAGCGTCAGCGGCGAGGGCCTGAGCATCGGCCAGGCCGAGGTGGATGCCCTGCTCTCCGGCCCCGCCCGGGTCGCCTTCTCGGTCGCACGGGGAACCGCGGGAACCGAGGTGCGACAGCTGGATCTGACGGCGTCGACCCTGTCGGTGGGGCTGACGGGCTGGCTGCGCAGCGCGGGAAGCGATCTGTCGGCAACGCTGCGTTTCGATGATCTGGCCGCTCTGGGCGGCCCGTATCGCGGAAAGCTGACGGGCACTGCGCGGGTGACCGGAACGCCAGAGGCTGGTCGGTTGCAGCTTGACGCGGTGGCCGAGGGGCTGGCGGTCGGACAGGCCGAGGCCGACCTCCTTTTGCGCGGGCGCAGCACCCTGACCGCGTCGGTCCGGCGCGAGGCGGGCGTGGTCCGCGTCGATGCGCTGGAGCTTCGGAACCCCCAGGTCGGCCTCACCGCCAAGGCGCGGACGGAAGGCCCGGGCCCGACGCTCGACCTCGAGGCGCGGCTGACGGACCTGGGCGTGCTGCTGCCCGAGTTTCCGGGCACGCTCAGCCTCGCGGGCACCGCAACCGAGGCATCGGGCGGCTATCGGCTTGACCTTCAGGCCAAGGGGCCGGGGCGGATCGATGCGCGCGTGGCCGGCACGGTGCAGGGCGGGCGCGCCGATCTTGGCCTGACTGGAACGGCGCAGGCCGCGCTTGCCAATCCGTTCATCAAGCCCCGCAGCATCAGCGGCCCGCTCCGCTTCGATCTGCGGCTGAACGGTCCGGTCGCGCTCTCGTCCTTGTCGGGCCGGGTCTCGCTGTCTGAAGGGCGGCTGTCGGCGCCGGTGCTGCGGCTGGCCTTGCAGGGCATGACGGCCGAGGCGGTGCTGGCGAACGGCAGCGCCACCGTCAGCGCGGATGCAGCCTCGGCGGCGGGCGGCAGGGTCGGCCTGAACGGCAAGGTAGCCCTTCAACCGCCCCTTCAGGCCGACCTTACCGTGACCCCGCGCGCCTTCGTCCTGCGCGACCCGGATCTTTACGAGACCACCGTGAATGGCGAGCTGCGCGTCACGGGTCCGCTGACGGGCGGTGCGACCATCTCGGGAAGGCTGACCTTGCCCGAGACGGAAATCCGCGTGCCCTCGACCGCTATCGGCGGGCCCGGCGGCATCCCCGATCTGATCCACCGGAACGAATCCGCTGCCGTCCGGGCGACGCGCGCGCGCGCCGGGTTGCTGGAGCGCGAGGAGCGCGAGCGCACGCGTCCTTCGCGGCCCTATGCTCTGGCACTTGTGATCGACGCGCCGAACCGGGTCTTTGTGCGCGGGCGTGGCCTGGATGCAGAGCTGGGCGGCACGCTGCGGCTGGGCGGGACGACCGACGCCGTTGTGCCAAGCGGCGGGATCGGCCTGATCCGGGGTCGGCTGGATATCCTTGGCCGCCGCCTCGACCTGAGCGAGGCGCAGTTGACGGTCCAGGGAAGCCTGGACCCGTCGCTGCGCGTGGTCGCATCGAACAGCAGCGATGGCGTGACGAGTTCGGTCACGATCGAAGGCCGCATCAGCCAGCCCGAGATCAGCTTCACCTCTAGCCCGCCCTTGCCCGACGAAGAGGTGCTCGCCCATCTGCTGTTTGGGCGAAACCTCACCTCGCTGTCGCCCTTCCAGGCCTTGCAGCTTGCCAACGCGGTCGCGACCCTGGCGGGCCGCGGCGGGGATGGCCTGATCGGGAACCTGCGGCGGGCGTTCGGGCTGGACGATCTGGATGTGGGAACGGATGCCGGAGGCGGCACCTCGCTTCGGCTTGGGCGCTACATCGCCAAGAATGTCTACACGGATGTCGAGGTCGGCAGCCAGGGGACGACGCAACTGAACCTCAACCTCGACGTGCGGCCCGGCGTCACGGTGCGTGGTTCGGCCGACAGCGCCGGCAATACCGGGATCGGCGTCTTCGTCGAGCAGGATTACTGACCCTCGTCGCGTCGCGGCATCACGGCATTCAGCGCGGCCCCCAGCAAGACGGCATACGAGCTGAACCAGAACCACATCATCAGCACGACCACGGCCCCGATGGACCCGTAGATGTGATTGTAGCTGTTGAAGTTGCTCAGATACAGGATGAACCCGCGCGATACCGCCGCCCAGAGCACCGTCGACAGGATCACGCCGGGAAGGATGCGGGGGCGGGTCGGGCCTGCGTGATTCGGCCCGAACCTGTAGGCGAGCGCGATTCCCAGGATGACCACGCCCAGCCCCACCAATTCGTTCGTCTGCGCCAGCCACCGCGCCGCCTCGGGCAGGTTGGGAACAAGGGCGAAGATGATGGGCACGATGACGGCGGCCACGACAGAGATCAGCGCGACGCAGATCAGCGTGGCGGTGAGGAGAACCGCCTGAAGGGCATGCCACATGCCGCCCCGGCTGTGCGTGCCATAGGCCGCGTCCAGCCCCTGGATCAGCGCATCCACGCCTGCACGCGCCGACCAGATGGCAAAGAGGGTCGAGAAGATCGTGGTCAGCCCGAACGCATCGCTGTTCGAGGTGATCAGCGCCTGGATCTGGGCGTCGAGCAGGCTGTAGGCATCGGGCGGCAGGAAATCCTGCAACACCATGATCTGGCCCCGGATCACGGCGGGATCGCTGGCAAAGCCCCAGACCGCGATGACCGCTGCCGCGGCCGGGAAAACGGCGAGGAAGCCGAAGAAGGCCACCCCCGCCGAGATCAGCCCCAGGTTGGCCTCGAGGCTGCGCCGCCAGAGCCGAAGGAAGGTATCCAGAACGGGTCGGGTTTTTCTGGCCATGGTCCTGCGGAAGGCGCGCTGCTGCGGTGCCCGAAGGCCCCGCCAGAGCGGAGAGTGGAAGCAGGTGAGGCGGCAGGTCAATGCCGCAGCGCCGCGCCCCGCGTCTTCGCCCGCCGCCGTGGCCTTCGCGCCGCTACGGGTGGTCGTCGTCTTCCAGTTCGCGCCGCAGGTCGCGCAGGATCGGCAGCAGCGTGCGCAGACGGTCGCCGCCGAGCGTCCGGACGATATCGGCGATCAGCGGGGTGATCGCCTGCACCGCCGCGTCGCGGGCCGCGCGGCCTGCCGGGCTGATCGCCACGAACTTGCGCCGCGCGTCGTCCCAGTCGGGGCGGATATGGACGTGACCCGCCCATTCCAGCTTGGTCAGCGTGTTGGTCATCGCCCCCCGCGTCACATGGAAGGCGCGCGCAAGCTGTGCCGGGCTGCGCTCTTCGCCCACACCGGCAAGGTGGTTGAGCACCGAGAACTGCGACAGCTCCATCCCGCGCGGCAGGACCTTGGCGATGCGCGTGCGGGCCAGCTGGTCGGCGATCAGCAACTCGCTGAACACGGCAATCGCGATGTCTTCGGTCTTGTCGCTCATCACGGGCCGTCGAAGGGGCGGTCGTGGCCGAGCGAGGGGACGCGGGCGCGCGCCGTGTCCACCTGCGACAGGTCGAGATCGACGAAGGTCAGGCCCGGTTCCGTCCCGCCATCCGCCAGAACCTCGCCCCAGGGGGCCACGACAAGGCTGTGACCATGGGTGCGGCGCCCCTTGCCTTGCGTCTCGGCATGAAAGCCGGTCTGTGCGGGGGCGAGGATGAAGCAGCCCGTCTCGATCGCGCGAGCGCGCAGCAGCACCTCCCAATGGGCGGCACCCGTGATGTGGTTGAACGCGGCCGGGACGGTGATGACCTGCGCCCCGCCTTGCGCCAGTCGGCGATAAAGATGCGGAAAGCGTACGTCATAGCAGACGGTCAGGCCGATTCGGGCAAAGGGTGTGTCGGCGAGCACCGCCTTCGCGCCGGGGCGGTAGCCCGCCGATTCGCGATAGACCTCGGTTTCCGAGACGTTGACGTCGAACATGTGGATCTTGTCGTATCGGGCCGCCACCGCACCCGCCGGGTCGATCAGGAAACTGCGGTTGGCAAATCGTCCGTCCGGGTCGGTCGTCTTCAGCCCCAGCGAGCCGATCAGAAGCCAGATCCCCGCCCGAGCCGCCTCGTCGCGCAGCGCGGCCAGCGTCGGATCCTCGGCCTCGCCGTGAAAGACCGCGCCCTGATGCTCGCGGCTGGAGGACAGGCAGTTCGTGCATTCCGGCGTCAGGACGAACCCGGCCCCCCCGGCCACCGCCTCGCGAACCCGGTCGCGCGTCACGGCGAGGTTGGCCTTGGGATCGTCCGTGACGGTAAGCTGCACGAGGGCGGTGCGCATCCTTCAGTCCGCGAGGAGGGGGTCGAGCCTGCCCGCACGATCCAGCGCGTAGAGATCGTCGCAGCCGCCCACATGCGTCTCGCCCACGAAGATCTGCGGAACCGTGCGCCCGCCATTCGATCGCCGCGTCATCGTCGCGCGCAGCTCGGGGTCGCGGCTGACATCCACCTCGGTGAAGGCCACGCCCTTTTGCGTCAGCAGCCGCTTGGCCGCATGGCAATAGCCGCAAAGCGGCGTGGTGTAGATCTCGACGGGTTTCATGGCCTGATCCTTGCAGTCCGTGCGACTATAGGGATTTAGGCATCCTTCGCAACGCGCGCCAGCACCAGGACAGAGACCGGCCCAGACCCCGCCGCATGGCAGGCCTCGGTCGCCGCGGCCAGCGTCGCGCCCGAGGTCATCACGTCATCCACCAGCAGGACAGGCCGCCCGGCAAGTGCAGCGTGGTGGCGGCGGTGCAGGCGCAGCGCCCCCGCGACATTGCGGAACCGCCCGTCGCGGTCGCGCCCGTCCTGGCTGCGGGTGTTTCGGCTGCGCTGCAACAGGTCGGGCAGGTGCCGCAGCCCCGCGCTGCGGGCGATGGCGGCAGAAAGCAGGGCCGACTGGTTGTAGCGCCGCGTCAGCAGGCGCAGCCAGTGCAGCGGAATCGGGGCGACGATGGTCTCGGGCGTGATCAGCGGTGCCCCCGCCCGCAGCATCCAGGCCGCGGCAGGCCGCGCCAGATCGGTGCGGTCGCCATGTTTCAGCGACAGGACCAGCTTGCGCCCGTTGTCGCGGTAGAGCAGCGCCGCGCGCCCGCGCGACCAGGGCCGGGCAATGGTCAGGCAATCGTCGCAGTGTACCGCATGTCCCGGGATCATCGCCCGGCAGCGGCGTGCCGCAGAGGTCGCAGACGAGGCCCGAGACAAAGGCCGTGTCGCGCCAGCAGGGGCCGCAGAGGCCGAAGTCGGTCGTCACGGCGGCGTCGCAGGTCAGGCATTGCGGCGGGTAGACCGCCTGAAGCGCGGGGCGAAGCATGGCTTGCAATCTCATCCCGCCCTCCTTAGCTGCGGCCCATGCAGATGCCGCCGCCGCTCACCGACCGTACGGCCCTTCTTCGCCACCGCGCCCGCGCGGGGCGCTCGCCCGCGCTGTTCCTTCAGGACCTCGCGGCGGACGAGCTTCAGGAAAGGCTCGTCGAGGTTAACAGAACCTTTACGTCACCCGCCGTCGTGACCGGTTTCCCCGACTTCTGGCGCGCCCGGATGCCGGGGGCGCGGATCGTCGCCGATGACGAGGTGCTGGCGTTGGACGAGGGGGCGCATGACCTGGTGATCCACGCGCTGTGCCTGCACTGGGCGAACGACCCGGTGGGGCAACTCGTGCAGTGCCGCCGGGCCCTGCGACCGGACGGGCTGATGCTCGGGGTCCTGTTCGGCGGTCAGACGCTGACCGAATTGCGCGCCTGCCTGGCCGAGGCCGAGGTGGCAGCGACCGGCGGGCTGTCGCCCCGCGTCCTGCCGATGGGCGAAATTCGCGATCTGGGCGGCCTCTTGCAGCGGGCGGGATTCGCCCTGCCGGTGGCCGACGGCGCGGCCTGGTCGGTCAGCTATGCCGATGCCTTCCGTCTGATGGCCGACCTGCGCGCGATGGGCGAGGGCAACGCCCTCGCGGCCCGCGTCCGGTACCCGACGCGGCGCGCCGTGCTGGAGGGCGCGGCCCGGCGCTATGCCGAGGCCTACGCGCTGCCGGACGGGCGGGTGCGCGCGACGTTCGAGATGATCTTTCTCACCGGCTGGGCCCCCGACGCCAGCCAGCCGAAGCCGCTTCGACCCGGTTCGGCGGCCCAACGGCTGGCCGATGCGCTCGGCGCGACCGAGGTTCCGCTTCCGGGCGCGTCGGACGCCCGCAGTTGACCCCGGGAAAATAGCGGTTATCTCCGCTGGTAACCTAGAGATGACAGGACGACAGCGATGCTGGATGCAAAGACGGGCCATGCGGCCTCGGCGAGGCTCGCGATGATCCCCGCGGGAACCGAGCGGCTGGCCCACGCGCCCGCCGACCATCCCCCGGTGCGCCGGGCCAAGGTGGGGGTGCTGCTGGCGAACCTCGGCACGCCGGACAATTACGATTACTGGTCGATGCGGCGCTACCTGAACGAGTTCCTCTCGGACAAGCGCGTCATCGACTATGCCAGCTGGAAGTGGCAGCCGCTGCTCCAGCTCATCATCCTGACGAAGCGGCCCTTCAGTTCGGGTGCGAACTACAAGCTGATCTGGAACCACGAAAAGGGCGAAAGCCCGCTGATGACGATCACCAAGGACCAGACGGCCAAGATCGCGGCAGCGCTGGCCAATCTGCACGGCAACGATGTGATGGTGGATTTCTGCATGCGCTACGGCAACCCCTCGACCGAGAGCCGGGTGCGCGCGATGGTCGAGGCGGGATGCGAGAAGATCCTGTTCTTCCCGCTTTACCCCCATTACGCGGGCGCGACCTCGGCCACCGCGAACGACCAGTTCTTCCGCGCGTTGATGAAGGAAAAGCGCCAGCCGGCGGTGCGCACGGTGCCGGAGTATTTCGATCATCCGCTCTACATCGATGCGCTCGCGCAATCGGTGGAGCGCGCCTATGCGGCGCTCGACCATGTGCCGGATGTGCTGGTGGCGTCCTATCACGGGATGCCCAAGCGCTACCTGATGTCGGGCGACCCCTACCATTGCCAGTGCGCCAAGACCTCGCGCCTGCTGCGCGAGCGTCTGGGGTGGCAGAAGGGCAGCATCGACACGACATTCCAGTCGGTCTTCGGTCCCGAGGAATGGCTGAAGCCCTACACGGTAGAGCATGTGGCCGAGCTGGCCAGGCAGGGAAAGAAGAAGATCGCGGTGATCGCGCCCGCCTTCTCGGCCGACTGCATCGAGACGCTGGAAGAGATCAACGGCGAGATCCGCGAGGCGTTCGAACATGCGGGGGGTGAGGTGTTCACCTACATCCCCTGCCTGAACGACGACGAGGCGCATGTGCATGCGCTGGTGGCGGTGATCGAGGAAAACCTGTCGGGCTGGGTGCGCTAGGCGTCAGTCACCCCACGTTCCCGGACCCTGGAAAATGAAAAAGACGGCGAACCAAGTTCGCCGCCTTTTCCAATGACTGTCCGTCAGATCACGAAGCCGAAGCAGCCGCGATCAGGATCAGGAGCAGCAGCGGAACAACGATGCCGGCGCCCGACGAAGAGGTCTGCTCTTCAACAACAACCGGTTCCATAACGGGCTCGGCAACGCCACCGGCATAAGCGGCGGTCGAAGCAGCGCCTGCCAGGGCCGCAGCGAGTACGAGTTTCTTCATGTTAACCTCCAGATATTGCACGCCACCGAATATTTCAGAGGACGATGGCGCACACCCAAGCTGTACCTCGTATGCTTTCATAAGCAGCTTGCCCGATGGAATGCAACGTGACTTCGCTGCTGCAACACTCTGATTGCGCGGGTGTCGTCAAATTAGCAACACCTGCGTGCCGACTTGCGCCAGGTCGTACAACTGCACGATATGCTCGTTGTAAAGACCGATGCAGCCGTTCGACGACCGCCGTCCGATCTTGCGCGTGTCATGCGTGCCGTGGATGCGGTAGGCAGGCCAGGACAGGTAGAGCGCGCGCACGCCCAGAGGGTTCTCGGGCGATCCGCCTTCCACGAATTCCGGCCAGTCCGGGTTCCGCTCGCGCATCGAGGCGGTGGGACGCCACGGCGGATTGACGACCTTCTGGATCACCTCGGTCTTGCCCAGCCGTGTCAGGTCCTCGGACAGCGGGACCGACGTGGGGTAAAGCCTGTAGATGCTCTGGTCTTCGGACCAGTAGTGCAGCGCCCGCGACTTGGTATCGCACAGGATCGCGCCATTGCGGGTATTCGCGAAGTAATTCTGCCATTCGAGCATCCGGAAGCTCGACACGTTGCTGCGCACCGCGCCGCCAAGCGCGGTATCGGCCTCGGTCGATCCCTGCATGGCAAGGGCCGGAGCCGCAAGTCCGGCGACGGCCAGCGCCGTTCCACCAATGAATGCCCGCCGCCCGACCTTCTGCGAGGTTTTGAGGGTCATCTGCCCGTCTCCTTCTGTCTGCGTGGCCGCAGGGATACAATGGGCGCGCGCCCGGCGCAAATCAAAGCCGCGTCAGCACCTCTCGCAGAGTTGCGTTTGAACCCCGCTGCACCTTTCGATAAAGGACGGGCGAAGCGCAACACCGCGAAGGCGACCCCAACCATGAAGATCGTTTCCATCCTGATGCTGTGTGGCGCAATGGCGCTTTCCGGATGCGTGGGAACGGGTGGCGGCGGGGCATCACAGAACCGGCTGGATGCGGCCGATCCCGGCCCGATCCAGTATCGCACGCTTGATTCGGTCGAACGCGCTGCGCAGTGCCAAGGGCCTGCAGCCCATGCAGCTGAACGCCGAACTGAACGCCGCCGCCGCCACGCATTCGCGCGACATGTCGGTGCAGAACCGGCCCTGGCACTTCGGCTCGGACGGGTCCTCGCCGCTCGATCGCGTGCGCCGCGTGGGCTATACGGGCAAGCTGGTGGGCGAGCTGATCTCGGAAACCTACGAGACCGAGATCGAGACGCTGTCGGACTGGATGGAACAGCCGGATACGCGCGCCATCATCATGGATCCGTCCGCCAACCAGATGGGCTTTTCCTGGTATCAGGAGCCGAACGGCAAGATCTGGTGGACGATGGTCACCGGCAGTTCCGCCGCCACGCTGCCGGTTTTCGCGGGCGTGGCGCTTCAGTAGCGGTCAGGGCACGATCAGGATCGGCGTCCCCGGCTGCACCATCGCGTAGATGTCCTCCATCTCGCGGTTCTTCACGGCGATGCAGCCTGCGGTCCAGTCGTTCTTGTTCTTGCCGCGATAGCCCGTGTGGCCGTGGATGATGATGTCGCCGCCCGGTGATTTGCCCAGCACCTCGGCGGCTGCCACGTCATTCTCGTCAGGATAGCAGATCCCGAGCGACAGGTGATAGCGGCTGCGCGGGTTCTTGTAGCTGATGCGGTAGCTGCCCTCGGGCGTCTTGCCGTCGCCTTCGAACTGCTTGTGTCCCACCGGATCGAACCCGAGCTCGATGTCGTAGACTTTCAGCACCTCGGCGTTGTGCAGGAGATACATCTTGCGATCCGCCTTGTGCACCTCGATCCGCGTCACCTCGGGGCCGTTGTAGCGCTTGAACTTGGAGTTGCCGCAGGCGGCGAGGCCCAGCATCAGCATCAGGATGAGAAGAAGGCGCACTGCCCGCATGTTTATCTGCCCGCTCGTTTTTCGAAGCGATACAGCAGGGGCAGGCGCTTCGCAAAGCGGCAATCGCTCACGCTTCCGTGAAATGCCTAGCGTTTCGGCAGATGGAAGCGCGCGGCAAGTTCGACATGCGAGGACCAGCGGAACTGGTCGATGGGCTGCACCCAGTCGAGCACATAGCCCGCCTGCACCAGATGCCGCGCGTCGCGGGCGAAGGTGACGGGGTTGCACGAGACCGCGGCGATGACCGGCACGCGGGCGCGGGCCAGCGCCTCGGTCTGCGCCTCGGCCCCGGCGCGCGGCGGGTCGATCACGACGGCGTCGAAGCCGTTCAGCTCGTCCGGTTCCAGCGGGCGGCGGAACAGGTCGCGCGCCTCTGTCGTGACCCGGTGCAGGCCCGGCGTCTGCCGCCAGCCCTTGTCGAGCGCGGCCAGCATGCGCCGCCTCGCCCTCGACCGCGTGAACCTCGGCGGTCTCGGCGAGCGGCAGCGTGAACGTGCCCGCGCCCGCGAACAGGTCGGCGATGCGCCGCGCCGGGCCCAGGGCCTCGCGGACGGCGGCCAGCAGCGCCGCCTCGCCCTCGGCCGTCGCCTGCAGGAAGGCGCCGGGCGGCGGTGCCACGAGCGCCTGGCCAAAGCGTTGCATCGGCGCGGTGCGCAGCGCGATGGTCTCGCCGTCCCAGGTCAGGCGCGCGATGCCCTGCGCCTCGGCCAGCCGGGCAAGGTCCATCCGCAGAGTCGGCATCAGCGGGCTTGCCGCCCGTGACGACAACGTCGGGTCCGCCCGGGCTGCGGGTCACGGTCAGCGACAGTTCGGCCGAGCGGGAGCCGCCCGTGCGCACCAGCGCCTCCAGCGCCGGGAACGCGGCGCGCAGGTCCGGGTGGAGCAGCTGGCAATCGGTCACGGCCACCATCATGTCCGACGCTCGGGCGTGAAAGCCGATCAGCGCGCCGCCCTTGGTGCGCCGTCCCGCGAAGGTCGCGCGGCGGCGCGAGCGGGGCGGCGAGGTCAGGATCGGACGGACCGGCGCGGACAGCCCCTGACCCGCCAGCGCGCCTCTCGACGATCTGCTGCTTCCAGCCGCGCCACGAACGGGTCGCGACGCATGCTGCATCAGGCAACCGCCGCAGGTGCGCGCATGGGGGCAAGGGGGCCGCACCCGGTCGGGCGAGGGGGTGACGATGCGGGTGTCGATCAGGCGGTCGCCCTCGATACGTGCCTTCGACCACCTCGCCGGGAAGCAGGCCCGGCGCAAAGACCGGGCCGTCCGGCCCCTGCGCGATGCCGTCGCCCCGGTGTCCGAGCCGGTCGATCGTCACGATCACTCGGCCGCTTCCTGTTCGTCCGTGCCGATGAAGCCGCCCGACTGGCGGTTCCAGTAGCGGGCATAGAGACCGTCCTTCGCCAGAAGCTGGTCATGCGTGCCCTCTTCGACGATGCGGCCGTCGGTCCATCACGATGATCCGGTCCATCGCGGCGATGGTGGACAGGCGGTGCGCGATGGCGAGCACGGTCTTGCCCTGCATGACGCGGCCCAGCGCCTCCTGGATCGACGCCTCGACCTCGCTGTCGAGCGCGCAGGTCGCCTCGTCCAGCACGAGGATCGGCGCGTCCTTCAGGAAGGCGCGGGCGAGCGCGATGCGCTGGCGCTGGCCGCCCGACAGCTTCACCCCACGCTCGCCCAGGAAGGCGTCATAGCCCTTGCGGCCCTTGTGATCGATCATGTGCGCGATGAAGTCATGCGCCTCGGCGGCCTTGGCGGCGGCGATCAGCTCGTCCTCGGTCGCGTCCGGGCGGCCATAGAGGATGTTGTCGCGGGCCGAGCGGTTGAACATCGCGGTTTCCTGCGTGACCATGCCGATCTGGCGGCGCAGGCTTTCCTGCGTGACATGGCGCACGTCGTGGCCGTCGACCAGAACCCGCCCGCTTTCGGTGTCGTAGAGCCGCAGGAGCAGCGAGACGAGCGAGGATTTGCCCGCGCCCGACGCGCCGACGATGCCCAGCTTTTCGCCCGGCGCGATGTGCAGGTCGATGTCCTCGACCCCGCCGCGGCGCCGGCCATAGGCGAAGGTGACATGGTCGAACGTCACCTCGCCCTTGATGCGCGGCAGGTCGACCGCATCGGGTGCGTCGGTCAGCGTGTGGGGCACGGACAGGGTCCTCATCCCGTCCTCGACCTCGCCCACGCTGGTGTAGATCGACATCAGCGTGAAGCTGACCCAGCCCGACATCTGCGCGATCCGCATCGCGATGGCCCCGGCGGCGGCGATGTCGCCCGCGGTGGCCTGGCCCTGTTGCCAGAGCAGCAGCGTGCCGCCGATCAGCAGCACGGGAAGCACCCCCGCCAGCGTCATCAGCGCAAAGCGGAACCAGGTGGAGATCAGCGCCGAATTCCAGCGAGCGGTCGCGGAACACCTCCATCGCGTCCAGCGCGACGCGATCCTCGAAGGCGGCGTGGGCGAAAAGCTTGACCGTCTTGATGTTGGTGATCGTGTCCACGACCTGCCCCGACACCATCGCGCGGGACGCGGCGCGGGCGGCCGAATTCTCGCGCACGCGGGGCAGGAAGAAGCGGATGAGGCCGACATAGGCCGACCAGCCAGACGGCCAGGGCGACGGCAATCCAGACGTCGATGACCAGCAGGAAGATGACCGAGCCGATGATCGAGGCCAGCGCGAAGGCCACCGTGTTGATCATCTCGGTCGCCACATCGGTGACGGCGCGGGCGGCCTGCATCTGCTTTTGCGCGATGCGGCCGGCGAAATCGTTGTCGAAGAAGGTGACCGCCTGCCCCAGCGTCCAGCGGTGCAGGCGGCTGAGGACCAGCGGCATCACGTTCGGCCCGACGATGATGGAGTTCGAGGCCGAGGAAAGCCCGAAGCGAGGCGGGCGCAGGACAAGGTAGAAGACCAGGAAGATCAGCAGCAGGTCGGCATGTTCTGCAAAGAAGCCCTGCGGTGTGCTGCTGACCGCCGCATCGACCACCCAGCCGAGGATCAGGGCCGAAACCACCTCGGTCGCCCCGGCGATGCGACGAAATCAGGCCGGCCACCCAGAGCATCGGCCAGGCGCCCGACAGGCACCAGCGGAAGAACGCGCCGAGCGTCTGCGGCGGCGGGCCTTCGGCACGCTCGAACGGGGCGATCAGGTTTCCCAGCCGCAACAGCACGCTCATTCCGCAGCCTCCTCGATCCCGATGAACCCGCCCGACTGGCGCGCCCAGAAGCGGGAATAAAGCCCGTTCCGCGCCAGCAGTTCCGCATGGGTGCCGATTTCCGCAATATGCCCATCGTCCAGCACCACGATCCGGTCCATCGCCGCGATGGTCGACAGGCGGTGCGCGATGGCGATCACGGTCTTGCCCTCCATCACGCCGTAGAGCGTCTCCTGGATCGCGGCCTCGGCCTCGCTGTCCAGCGCCGAGGTCGCCTCGTCCAGGATCAGGATCGGCGCGTCCTTCAGGATCACGCGGGCGATGGCGACGCGCTGGCGCTGGCCGCCCGACAGCTTCACCCCGCGCTCGCCGACATGCGCGTCATAGCCGCGCCGCCCCTCGCGGGTCTTCCAGCGTCAGGATGAAGTCATGCGCCTCGGCCCGCTTGGCGGCCTCGATCATCTCGGCCTCGGTCGCGTCGGGGCGACCGTAGAGGATGTTGTCGCGGACCGAGCGGTGCAGAAGGCTCGAGTCCTGCTGCACCATGCCGATGTTCCGCCGCAGACTGTCCTGCGTGACCGTCGCGATGTCCTGCCCGTCGATCAGGATCTGCCCGCCTTCGGTGTCGTAGAAGCGCAGCATCAGCTTGACGAGGGTCGATTTGCCCGCCCCCGACCGTCCGATCAGCCCGATCTTCTCGCCGGGCCGGATCGTCAGGCTGACATTGTCCAGCCCGCCCACTCCGCGCCCGTAGTGGTGCGACACGTTGCGGATCTCGATCCGTCCTTCGGTCAGACTCAGCGTTTCCCGCCCCCGGGCGCGTCGATCAGGCCGATGGGCTGGGCGATCGTCTCCATCCCTTCCTGCACCACGCCGAGCGCCTGCACGAGCGAGGTCGTGGCCCACATGATCCAGTAGGTCATGCTGTTCAGCCGCAGCACCAGCGCCGTCGCCGCCGCCACAGCGCCCACCGTCGCCGCGCCCTGATACCAGAGCAGCAGCGCCCAGCCGGTGACCGAGACGATCAGGAAGCCGTTCAGCACGGTCAGCGCGACGTCCATCTTGGTGATGATGCGCATTTCGCGGTGGAAGGTCTGGCGCGCGCTTTCGATCGCCTCCTTGGCGTAGAGCACCTCGGTGTCGTGATGGGCGAAGAGCTTGACCGAATGGATGTTGGTATAGGCATCGACCACCCGGCCCGTGATCGCCGACCGCGCGTCGGAAGAGGCCTGCGCGGCCGGACCGGCGCGCCGGAGCGTCCAGCGGACGAGGGCCGCGTAAAGCGCGAACCAGATCACCAGCGGCAGAAGCAGGCGCGGGTCGGCATCGGCCAGCATGATGCCCGCGCCGATGATCGTGACGACGGCGAAGGCGATCGCGTCGAAGGTCTGGAACACGGCATCGGCGGCGGCGGGCGGCGTCTGCATGATGCGGTTGGCAAGACGGCCCGCGAAATCGTTCTCGAACCAGCCGACCGGCTGGCGCAGGACATGGCGGTGCGCGCGCCAGCGGATCATCGTGCCGAAGTTCGGCAGGATCGTGTTGTGCAGCAGCGCCACCTCGACCCACCGCCACGGCGGGACGCAGAAGAAGGACGGCGAGGGCGACCAGGATGATCTCGGTCCCGTGCGCGTCCCAGACCTGCTGCGGCGTGCCGCTCGCCAGAAGGTCCACCAGGCGCCCGACATACCAGATCAGCGCGACGTCCGAGGCGGCGATGATGATGGCGAGGATACCCGTGACGGCAAAGACCGCCCGGAAGGGCAGCATGAATTCCTTCAGGAACGGCCAGAGCCGCCGGGGCGGCGTATCGGTTTGCTCGTATTCGACATAGGGGTCGACGAGGCTCTCGAAGAAACGGAACACGGGGGAAGCCTCAGCATCGTTGTCCGGTGCATATAGACCCGTTCAGCGGAAAGGAAAACCGCCGACGGCCGATCAGCAGCAGGTCGTCGCGCGTCAGCGTGAAGCCCGAGGCGATCCAGCGCTCTTCGAGCGCCTGCAAGCCTCGCGCCCAGGGCAGGCCCGGTCAGCGCGGGCATCAGGTCGGCTGCCGTCACCGGAAAGCGTGCGGCGCTGCCCCGTGCTCACCTCGTCGGTCCAGCCGGGGGGTGGCGGCGTGCCCAGGAGGGCCGCGCGCGCCAGGACGGCATCCGTCGCCGCGTCGCGCCCCAGACGATAGCCGAGCTCGGCGGGGGCATCGGCGTTCCCACGGCGGCGCGCAGACGGTCGAGTCGCGCCGCCTCTGCCCGGCTCAGGCGAAGCCGGTCGAGGGCATCCTCGCCCCCCAGCACGGCCAGCCGGCGCAGCCAGGATGGGGTCGCATCGCCCTCAAGATGAACGAGAACCGGCAGCGCCCGTGCCGCCGCGCCGGGCAGGACGCGGGCGAGGATCCCCGCCTGCTCCATCGCGGCCACGGCGGGGGCGGGGTCGGGCGCCAAGAGCAGCTTGCGCATCTCGGCCCCGATCCGTTCGCGCGACAGGCTGTCCAGCCCGTCGGCCAGCGCCGCGCAGGCCGCAAGACCCTCGGCGGTCGAGGCCGCCCTCGGGATCGCCATACCAGGCGTGGAAGCGGAAGAAGCGCAGGATGCGCAGGTAGTCCTCGCGGATGCGCGGCTGCGGCGTCGCCGACGAAGCGCAGGCGGCGCGCCAGCAGGTCGGGCAGGCCGCCGAGCGGGTCGATCACCGTCGCCCTCGGGCGTGGCGTAGAGCGCGTTCATCGTGAAGTCGCGCCGCGCGGCATCCTCTGCCACGTCGGTGGAGAAGGCGACGATGGCGTGGCGGCCGATCGGTTTCGACATCGCGGCGGAAGGTCGTCACCTCATGCGGGATGCCGCCCGCGACGACGGTGACCGTGCCATGGTCGATGCCCGGTCGGCACAGGCTTGCAGACCGGCCGCTTTCGGCAAGATCAGAGACGTTCTGGGGCGTGCGCATCGGTGGCGATGTCGACATCCGCCACCGGCATCCCCAGCAGCGCGTTGCGGACGCAGCCGCCGACGAACAGGGCCTGATGGCCCGCCGCTGGTCAGCATGGCGCAGACGGCCTGCGTCTCGGGTCGCGTCAGCCAGTCGCCCGATGACCTTCATGGCCCCAGCCTGCTCGGCCAGCCCCCGCAGGATGCGCGCGGTCGCGCCCCAGATGTAATAGGGGCCGTAGGGCACGGCGTAGTAGCGCCGCCATTCGCCCACGCCAGCGCCGCCGCTCGATCGCGGTAGCTGGCCGGGTCGGTGACATGGCGACAGCGGGAACGGTGAAGACCTCCTCCACCTCGCCCGCCTCGGGCGACGGGCGTGAAGGCGCCGCGGATCAGGCCGAGAACGGGCGTGACGGCAAACCCGGTCACGGTCTCGTGCGCGGGCAGCGTGCCGAGGACCTGCACCGCGGGCGGCGGCAAGGCCGATCTCCTCCCGCGCCTCGCGCAGGGCGGCGCCTTCGGGGCCGTCGTCGGCCGCGTCGACCTTGCCGCCGGGAAAGGCGATCTGGCCCGGGATGGTGCTTCAGATGCGAGGACCGCTTGGTCAGGATCAGGCGCGGCGCCGTCGGGCCGGTCAGCCAGACCGCGATCAGCACGCGCCGCCGGCCGCAGCGCGCGTGTCGGCGGCAGGACCGGATGCCGGGGTTCAGGTCGAAGTCGGACGACGCGCCCGTCGGGCGCGCCAGGGCCAGCGCGAGCGGCTCGACGCGGTCAATCGACGCTCACCCGGCGCCTCCTCGGCCTCGAACCCGAGCGTCCTGGGGTCGAACTCGTAATGCGCGCCGCAGAACTGGCAGTCGGCGGTGACGATCCCCTCGTCCGTGGTCATGTGCGCGATGTCCTTTGGCCGAGTAGATCGACAGCGACTGGCGCACCTTGTCCGCCGAGCAGGAGCAGCCGAAGCGCACCGGCTGCGCGTCGAAGACGCGCGGGCCTTCCTCGTGGAACAGGCGCACCAGAAGGTCGGTCGGCTGCACCGACGGGCCCGATCAGCTCCAGCTCTTCGACCGTGTCGAGCAGCAGGTTGGCGCGGGTCCAGTTCTCGCCCTCTTCCCCGTCCAGGATGTCGGCGTGCGACAGCAGCCCGCCCTCGCCCGACCCTGCCTCGGCGGCCACGTCGAGCGAGGCCTTCGGCATGTGCTGCAGCATCACGCCGCCCGCCCGCCAGTGCGGCGCGGCCGCCCGGCACCTGCGAGCGGCCGAAGGTCACGGCAAATCGGGTCGGCAACTGTTCGGACTGCGCGAAATAGGTCTCGGCGCAGGCGGAAAGCGAGCCGCCGGCAATGGGCGTGATGCCCTGATAGGGCACCATCCCCTCGCCCTGGTCGATCAGGATGGCGAAATAGCCCTCGCCGATCTGGCCGAAGGGATCGGCCCCCTCGTCCAGCCCGTCCTCGTCGAAGCTGGCATAGGCGCGGATGCGCGCGGCCTGCCCATCCTCGGTCGGGCCGTAGTAGTCGGTCGCGATCAGGCGCACCGGCCCCGTTGCCCCGGATCTGCAGCGACAGCTTCCAGCGCAGCTTGATCGTCTGGCCGATCAGCGCGGTCAGCAGCGCGGCCTCGGCCACCAGCGCCTCGATCTGCGGCGGATAGGCGTGCTGCGCCAGCACCGGTCCAGCACGCCGTCCAGCCGCGCGACGCGGCCGCGGATGTCCGAGCGGTCAAGCTGAAACGGCAGGACGGTATCGTCCCAGGCGATTTGTGATCCGAGGTCATTGGGGTTTCCTTGGGGCGCCAGCGCTTGGCATACCGCGCCTATATAGGCACGGCAACCGACAGCACCAAGGGTGGCACCATGATCAGACGCTACGGCGAGGCGGTGAAGGCAGGCCAGCGCTACCGCCGCAGGCCGGGGGTCTATGCGGTGCTGCTGCGCGGCGACAGCCTCCTGACCACGCTTCCAGGCGGAGCCGGTGCCCGAGTTCCAGCTGCCCGGCGGCGGGATCGACCGGGGCGAGCAGCCGATCGCGGCGCTGCACCGCGAGGTGTTCGAGGAAACCGGCTGGAAGATCGCCGTGACCCGGCGGCTCGGGGCGTTCCGGCGCTTCACCTACATGCCGGAATACGACCTCTGGGCCGAGAAGCTGTGCACGTCTATCTGGCCCGCCCGGTCCTGCGCCTTGGACCGCCCGCGCGAGCCGGGGCATACGCGCCGTCTGGCTGCCGGTGGACGAGGCGCTGCACCGGCTGGGCAATGCCGGCGACCGGGCGATGCTGGCCCAGGCCGCCTACGGACCGCGATAGTCGAAGAGCACGCCCGAGACATCGTCGCGGAAAGTCCGTCCCGCCCTGATGGCTGTGCAGGTCCCAGACCAGCGCCTCCAGCAAGGTCGGGACCGGACAGGTGCGCATTGCGCCGCGATCAGGCATGCGGCCAGACCCTCCTCGCCCAGTTCCTCGCCCCGTGGCATCGGCGCATTCGGTGACCCCGTCCGAGACACAGGAACAGCCGGTCACCCGGGCCACAGCCGCAGATCGATCCGGTCGTAGGGCGCATCCGGCGACCAGACCGACGGGCAAGCCGCCGCTGCCCCACGAGCTCCACCTCGCCACCTGCGCCGCAGGATGACCGGATGCGGATGGCCCGCCTGCACCAGCTTCACCGACCCGGTGCCAAGGTCGATCTCGGCATAGGCCATGGTGAAATACTGCTCGACCTGCATCTCTTCCAGCATGATGCGGTTGAAGCGTTCGGCCAGACAGCTCGGGCGGCCAGGCGCAACGGGCACCATCCGCCGCCATCCGGCATGAGGGCAAGGTTCTGCTCGGGCGATGCGCCGGACAGCATCCCGGCCAGCCGCGCCGTCATCATCGCCGAGGCGACGCCATGGCCCGAGACGTCGATCGCATAGATCGCGATCCGGCCGTCGTCGATCCGGAAGCAGCCGACCAGATCACCGCCCACATGGCCCGAAGGCCGCAGCAGCATCGACGACCGCGCCCGCCGAAATCGCGACACGCGGTCCCGGATCAGTGTCTGTTGCAGCTTGCGCGCCTCGATCAGGTCGCGGTCGAGCGAATCGTAGACAGCCTGCAATTCGGTCGAGTGTCGAGCGACCAGCCGGTTCTTTTCCAGCAAGTTCGCGCCTGCATGGCCAGGATCCGCTCGCCCGCCCGCATGCGCGCGCGCAGTTCGTCCGGGTTGACCGGCTTTGACAGGAAATCGTCCGCCCCGCCATCCAGCCCGTCGGCCACCTCGGTCTTGTCGGACTTGGAGGTCAGCAGGATGAAGTAGCCATAGCTCGTCGCCCGGCATGCCCGAACCGCGCGGCAGAGGTCGAGGCCGGTCATGCCCGGCATCACCCAGTCGCTGAGGATCGATGTCGAAGGCGTCCCGCGCGGCACAGGTCAAGCGCCGCCTCGCCCGAGGCGGCCTCGGTCACGTCATATCCCCAGCGGCGCCAGCGACAGGGCGAGCACGCGCCGTTGCGCCGCGCTGTCGTCGACCACAAGGATGCGCCGGCGCGGCCAGCCGGGAAGGCTGAGGCGTCGGGCCGCCGGGCTGATCCGTCACGCTGCTGCCAATCGCCTGGTCCGCCTTTGTCACCCGCCTGTCTACGGAGGCGTGCGCTTAAGAGACGGTGAAGCGTAAAATTTTCCAGGTTCATGGCCGCGGCTCGCCTAACTGGCGCGTTAAGGCTGACCCGGCATCCTCGGTCGATGGTGTGGATCGATGGCGGAACAGGCAGAGGCTGCGATGATTGACTGGAACAGGGTCGCGGAATTGCGCGACGAGATCGGCGTGGCCGAGTTTCGCCGAGGTGGTCGAGATGTTCCTGGACGAATCGGACGAGGTGATCGCCCGCCTGCGCTCGGGCAGGCCCTATCCGACGCTGGAGGCAGAGCTGCATTTCCTGAAGGGCAGCGCGCTGAACCTGGGCTTCAACGAGCTCGCCGACCATTTGCAGCCATGGCGAGAAAAGCGCCGCTGCGGCGGGTCAGACGGTCGACCTGCGCGGCGTGATCGACAGCTACGCAGGCACCCGGCAGGCCTTCCTGGCCGGGGCTTGGGCAAGCCACGCGCGGCCTGACGGCCGTCAGATCAGGAATTCGGCCAGCGCCTCGTCGCCGGTGATGTCGCGATAGGCAAAGCCCGCCGCGTCCATCCGGTCGGAAAGCTGGCACGAAGTTCGCCGGCTGCCTTCGTCTCGATCCCGATCAGGACCGAGCCGAAGTTGCGCGCCGATTTCTTCAGGTATTCGAACCGGGCGATGTCGTCGTCCGGGCCCAGCATCATCAGGAATTCACGCAGGGCACCGGGGCGCTGCGGCATGCGCAGGATGAAGTACTTCTTCAGGCCCGAATAGCGCTGCGCCCGTTCCTTCACCTCGGGCAGGCGCTCGAAGTCGAAGTTCCCGCCCGAGGTCACGCAGACCACGGTCTTGCCCCGGATGGTCTCGGCCAGGTCCGGCAGCACATCGACGGCCAGCGCACCGGCGGGTTCCAGCACGATGCCCTCGATGTTCAGCATCTCCAGCATGGTGACGCAGATGCGGTCCTCGGGCGCGAGCAGCACCTGGTCGCGGGCGCACCCAGTCGAGCCGGGCGAAGTTGTTGCCGCCGATCCGCGCCACCGCCGCGCCGTCGACGAAGCTGTTCACCCGCGGCAGCGTGACCGGACCGCCTGCGGCGCAGCGCGGCCGTCAGGCTCGCCCCGCCCAGCGGCTCGACAAAGCGGAAGTCGGTCCGGGGCGCGACTTCGCGCAGATAGCCGGTCACGCCCGAGGCAAGGCCGCCGCCGCCCACCGGCAGGATCACGAGGTCGGGCGCGCGGCCCAGCTGGTCGAGGATTTCGACCGCGACGCTCGCCTGGCCCTCGATCACGTCGGGATCGTCGAAGGGCGACAGGAAATGCGCCGCCGCTTCGGCGCAGAAGGCCTGGGCGGCGGCAAGCGTCTGGTCGAAATAGTCGCCGGTCAGCACGATCTCGACCGCGTCGCCGCCGAAGATGCGGGTCTTGTCGATCTTCTGCTGCGGCGTCGTCACCGGCATGAAGATCGTGCCCTGCACGCCGAAATGGCGGCAGGCAAAGGCCACGCCCTGCGCGTGGTTGCCCGCACTGGCGCAGACGAAATCGCGTCTGGTCGGGATGCGCCGCCAGATCCTTGCGCATCGCGTTGAAGGCGCCGCGCAGCTTGTAGCTGCGCACCGGGGACAGATCCTCGCGCTTCAGCCAGATCTCGGCGTCGTACTGCTGGCAGAGGTGATCGTTCCGCTGCAGCGGCGTTTCGGGGAAGAGATCGCGCAGGGCACGGGTGGCGGCGCGGGCAGCGTCGGCAAAATCGGTCATCCGCTCAGATGCCGAAGGACGCGGCCCGTGGCAAGGAATGCCGGCAAAGCCGCAAGCCGATTGTCCCGTGCGGCGCGATCCTTGCCCTTGCGCGGTTAATCCCAGTAATCGCGCCGCAAAACCTTGCCGCAGGAGGCCGCCATGTCCGAGCCGAAGAAAGTCGTCCTTGCCTATTCCGGCGGTCTCGATACCTCGATCATCCTGAAGTGGCTGCAGACCGAATATGGCTGCGAGGTGGTGACCTTCACCGCCGATCTGGGGCAGGGCGAGGAACTGGAACCGGCGCGGCAGAAGGCGATGCTGCTGGGGATCAAGCCCGAGAACATCCACATCGTGGACGTGCGCGAGGAATTCGTGCGCGACTTCGTGTTCCCGATGTTCCGGGCGAATGCGCTGTATGAGGGGCTGTACCTGCTGGGCACCTCGATCGCCCGGCCGCTGATCTCCAAGCATCTGGTGCGGATCGCGCAGGAGACCGGGGCCGATGCGGTGGCGCATGGGGCGACCGGCAAGGGCAACGATCAGGTGCGGTTCGAGCTGTCGGCGCCTATGCGCTGAACCCCGCGATCAAGGTGATCGCGCCGTGGCGGGAATGGGACCTGACCAGCCGGACGAAGCTGCTGGAATTCGCCGAGGCGAACCAGATCCCGATCGCCAAGGACAAGCGCGGCGAGGCGCCGTTCTCGGTGGACGCGAACCTGCTGCACACCTCGTCCGAGGGCAAGGTGCTGGAGAACCCGGGCGAGGAGCCGCCGCACTATGTCTCCAGCGCACGGTGGACCCGGAAGCGGCACCGGATCACGCCCGAGATGGTGGAGATCACCTTCGAGAAGGGCGACGCGGTCGCGATCAACGGCGAGCGCGCTGTCGCCCGGCCACGATCCTGACCCGGCTGAACGAGATGGGCGGCAAGCATGGCGTGGGCGTGCTCGACCTGGTCGAGAACCGCTTCGTCGGCATGAAGTCGCGCGGGGTCTACGAGACGCCCGGCGGGACGATCCTGCTGGAGGCGCATCGGGGGATCGAGCAGATCACGCTGGATGCAGGCGCCGGCCACCTGAAGGACAGCATCATGCCGCGCTATGCGGAGCTGATCTACAACGGCTTCTGGTTCAGCCCGGAGCGCGAGATGCTGCAGGCGCTGATCGACAAGACGCCAGGAGCATGTGACCGGGACGGTGCGGGTGAAGCTTTACAAGGGCTCGCGCGGACGGTGGCGCGCTGGTCGGACCATTCGCTCTACTCCGAGAAGCACGTGACCTTCGAGGAGGACGCCGGCGCCTATGACCAGAAGGACGCGGCAGGGCTTCATCCGCCTGAACGCGCTGCGGCTGAAGCTGATCGCGACGCGGAACGCGCGGGTGAAGGGCTGATCCCCGGTTACAGCGCGAAGGCGCGCAGCCGGTCGTAGATCGGCAGCGCCTGCCCCAGCAGCGCGCGGTAATCGTCCGGCAGGTCCGGCAGCGGCCCTCGGCCGCATCGAACCCGGTGGAGCGGTGGACGGCGTTGTACCAGTGCGGGGCCCAGACGCCGTCGTAGGGCTTTGGCCCGGCGGGCCAGCGCAGCATCGCCGCGCGTGAACGGGATGCCGAGCGCGTCGCAGAGCCGGGTCAGCGCCGCCTCGCGGGTCGGCGCGGATGTCGGCGCTGTCGATGACCAGGGGCGCATGGCCCAGGCGGTCGGCCTCGGCCCGGAACAGTTCCTCCTGCTGCGTGAAGCCGAGGTCGGCCAGCGTCGGTGCCTCGCGCTTCTGCGCGTAGCTCGCGATCACGCGGGCGGGGTGGCGGATCAGGAAGACGTTGGTGCAGGCCTGCCATCCAGCCGCGCGGCGACGCCCGGCATCATGTGGTGCGTCATGTGTTTCTGGTAGAACAGAGCCTGTTTTTCCGGCGGGTCGGCCAGGCAGGCAGCGGCGACGCGGGCCGGGTCGGGTTCGCCCGCCGCGATGATTTCGGCACGCATCGGGTGGTCGATGCCGGTCAGCGGCGAGGTAGGCGGCGTAGAACGGCTCGTCCCAGACGGCGCAATCGCCGCGCGCGGCGAAGCTGTACATCATCGCGGTCGACAGGTTCCGCGGCCCGGACCACATGGCGATGATCCGGGTCATCGCGTGACCAGTTCCTTGTAGAGGCCGCGCAGGCGTTCGGTCATCGGCCCCATCTGGCCGGTGCCGATGGTGCGCCCGTCGATGCTGCCGACCGGTGTCTGCGCGCCGAAGGTGCCGGTCAGGAAGGCCTCGTCGGCCGAATAGGTGTCGACCAGCGAGAAGTTGCGCTCGAACACCGGGATGCCTTCGTCGCGGCAGAGCTCGATGACCTTGCCGCGGGTGATGCCGTTCATGCAGTAGTCGCCGGTGCTGGTCCAGACCTGCGCCCTTGCGGACGATGAAGAAGTTGCAGGCGTTGGTCGTGTTCACGAAGCCATGCACGTCGAGCATCAGCGCCTCGTCCGCCCCGGCCTTTTCGGCGGCGATGCAGGCGAGGATGCAGTTCAGCTTGGAATGGCTGTTCAGCTTCGGGTCCTGCGTCATCGGCAGGCCGCGCATGTGCGGGACGGTGGCGAGGCGGATCGGGCGCGGCAGTTTCGGGCGCGAATGTTCCATGATGATCGCGATGGTCGGCCCCTGCTGGCTGAGGCGCGGATGCTGGAAGGGCCGCGTCTTGACCCCGCGCGTGACCATCAGGCGGGCATGGGCGTCGGTGGTCATGCCGTTGGCGTCTTGCGTGTCGACGATGGCCTGTTTCACCTGATCGGGGGTCATGCCGATGTCGAGGTCGATGGCCTTCGCCGCCTCGAACAGGCGGTCGATATGCTCGTCGAGGAAGGCCCAGCGGCCGTCGTAGAGCCGGATCCCCTCCCACACCCCGTCGCCCAGCATGAAGCCGGCGTCATAGACGCTGACCAGCGCCTGCGCCTTGGGCACGATCCGGCCGTTCACGTAGATCAGGATCGCCTCGTTGCGGGCGTCCTCCTCGGCCTGGTGGGTGCTGACATGGTCGGTCATGGGGTCCTCCGCTTCCCGGCGAGGCTAGACGGGGCAGGCGGGCGCGCCAAGGGGGACCGATCACCGATGCGTGCTTCACGAGGGGGTGAATGGACGGCGTCGGCCCGGCTGCCCGCATCGTCCGCGAGCAAATGGAGGAGACAGCGATGAAGCGGATCGTGATGGCGGCGGCCTTGGCCCTGGTCGCGGGGGCGGCGCAGGCCGAGGCAAAGACGGCGGTGGTGGCGGGTGGCTGCTTCTGGTGCGTCGAGAGCGATTTCGAGAAGGTGCCCGGCGTCTTGGACGTGGTGTCGGGATTTGCCGGCGGGGCGGTCGCGAATCCGACCTACAAGCAGGTGACGAAGGGCGGCACGGGCCATTACGAGGCGGTGCAGATCACCTATGACGACGCGAAGCTCAGCTATGCCGAGCTCTTGCGGCTGTTCTTCCGCTCGGTGGACCCGACAGACGACGGAGGGCAGTTCTGCGACCGGGGGGACAGTTACCGGACCGCGGTCTTCGTCTCGGGCGCAGCCGAAAAGGCAGCCGCCGAGCAGGCAAAGGCGGAGGCTGAGCAGGTGCTGGGGCAGGAGGTGGTAACCCCGATCCTGCCGGCGGCGCACGTTCTGGCCCGCCGAGGCCTATCACCAGGACTACTACAAGAGCGACGAGTTGATCCTGACGCGGTTCGGCCCAAAGTCGAAAGCCTCGGCCTACAAGCTTTACCGTCAGTCCTGCGGCCGCGACGCGCGGGTGCAGGCGTTGTGGGGGGCGGAGGCGGCCTTCACGCAGTGAGGAAGGCGTCAACCTCTGCCGCCGTGGGCATCGCCTGCGCCGCGCCGGGACGGGTCACCTGGATCGCGGCGGCAGCGGCGGCGCGGCGCATCGCCTTTGGCCGGTCCAGACCGGCATCGAGTGCGGCGGCGAGCGTGCCGATGAAACAATCGCCCGCACCGGTCGTATCCACCGGCGTGACGCGGAAGGCGGAGTGAAAAGCGGCTCTGTGCCAGCCGAAATCCACTCGGCCCCTTTCGCGCCGTGGGTGATCACACAATCGACCGGGGGAAGCGCGCCGAAGCTGTCGCGAAGTTCCGCCGCCTCGACGGTGTTCATCACCAGCAGGCTGGTGTCGGCCAGCACGCCGCGGACGGCGGCGACCTGAAACGGGGCCGCCGAATAGATCACACGGAGGCCTTTCTCGCGACCGATCCGGGCGGCCTCGGCCTGCGCCGAGGTCTCGTTCTGCAACATGAGCGTATCGCCCGCCCGCGCGCCGGACAGGGCCCGCGCCACGCTGTCGGGCGTCGCAGAGTGATTGGCCCCGGCGAAGGTCACGATGACGTTCTCGGCCTGCGGATCGACATAGATGATGGCATGGCCCGACGGCACCTCGCCCACTGTCACATGCGTCACGTCCACGCCGAACGCCTCCAGCGCCTCGCGGGCCCACCGGCCCTCGGGCCCGACCGCGCCGATGTGCCACGTCCGGGCACCTGCGCGGGCGGCGGCGACCGACTGGTTCCCGCCCTTGCCGCCAAGCCCCATGGTGTAGTCGCTGGCCCCCAGCGTCTCGCCCGGGCCGGGCAGGCGCGGGACGAGATAGACATGGTCGATGTTGATCGAGCCGAGGTTCCAGATGGCCATGCGTTTCCCCCTTTTTGCCCTTCGTGATAGCGGGGCGGCGCGGGAGCGAACAAGCGGATTTGCCGCTTTCCGGTGCCCATGGGCTTCGCTAGGCTCGCCCCCGGTGTCTGGGAGATGGGTGTGACCGACGACACCGTGACGCCGATGATGGCGCAGTATCTGGAGATCAAGGCGCAGAATCCCGGCGCGCTTGCTGTTCTACCGGATGGGCGATTTCTACGAGATGTTCTTCGACGATGCGGTGGCCGCCGCCGCGGCGCTGGACATCGCGCTGACGAAACGCGGCATGCATCTGGGCGAGCCGATCGCCATGTGCGGCGTGCCGGTCCATGCCGCCGAGGGCTATCTGCTGACGCTGATCCGCAAGGGCTTTCGCGTGGCCATCGCCGAGCAGCTGGAAGACCCGGCCGAGGCGAAGAAGCGCGGCTACAAGTCCGTGGTGAAGCGCGACGTGGTGCGGCTGGTCACGCCCGGCACGCTGACCGAGGAAAGCCTGCTGGACGCGCGGCGGCACAACTTTCTCGCCGCCTTCGCCGAGGTGCGGGACGAGGCGGCGCTGGCCTGGGCCGATATCTCGACCGGCGAGTTCCGGGTGATGCCCTGTCCGCCTGTCGCGGCTTGGCGCCGGAACTGGCCCGGCTCGCCCCGCGCGAGGTGCTGGTCAGCGAGGCGCGCGAGGCGGAAATGGCGCGAGCATGGTGGACGAGGCGGGGCGGCGCTGACGCCGCTGGCGCGCGGCAGTCTTCGACAGCACCAGGGCCGAGAGGCGGCTGTGCGCGCTGTTCGGGGTGGCATCGCTGGACGCCTTCGGCAGCCTTCGACCGGGCCGAAGTTTCGGCGATGGGGGCGCTCGTCGACTACCTGGACCTGACGCAGCGCGGCAAGCTGCCGCTGCCTGCGCCCGCCGGTGCGCGAACGCGCGGGCGGCGCGATGCAGATCGACGCGGCGACCCGCCGCAACCTGGAGATGACCGCAGGCCTGTCGGGCGGGCGCGAGGGCTCGCTGCTGGCGGCGATCGACCGGACCGTGACGGCGGCGGGCGCGCGGCTGCTGGAGCGGCGGCTGTCCGCGCCCTCGCGGGATCTGTGGCGTGATCCACGCGCGGCAGGAGGCGCTGCGGTTTCTGGTGGAGACAGCCGTCGCTTGCGCGACCGATCTGCGCGACGCTTCTGCGCCGCGTGCCGGATATCGACCGCGCGCTGTCGCGGCTGGCGCTGGACCGGGGCGGACCGCGCGACCTTGCGGCGATCCGCGCCGGGCTGGCGCAAGCCGGGCGGTCGCCGCGCTGCTGGCGCGATGCGCCGCCGCTGCTGGCCGAGGCGGCGCTGGCGCTGGTCGGGCACGAGGCGCTGGTGGCGCTGCTGGAGGCGGCGCTGGTGGCCGAACCGCCGCTGCTGGCGCGGGACGGCGGGTTCATCGCCGCCGGGACATGACGCCGAACTGGACGAGACGCGGCGCGCTGCGCGACGAGGGGCGCGGCGTGATCGCCGGGATGCAGGCCGAGTATGCCGCAGCTGACGGGCATCGCCAGCCTGAAGATCAAGCACAACAACGTGCTGGGCTACTTCATCGAGACGACCGACACCCATGCCGACCGGATGCTGTCGCCGCCGCTGCTCGGAGACCTTCATCCACCGCCAGACCACGGCCAATCAGGTGCGCTTCACCACCGTGCCGCTGTCCGAGATCGAGACGCGCATTCTGAACGCCGGAAACCATGCGCTGGAGATCGAAAAGCGGCTCTATGATGGCCTGAAAGCCGCGGTTCTGGCCGAGGCGCGGTCCGATCGGCGCGGCGGCGCGCGGGCTGGCCGAGATCGACCTTGCGGCGGCGCTTCGCCGACCTTGCGGTGGCCGAAAACTGGGTGCGAGCCGGTGGTCGACGACAGCCGCGCCTTCGAGGTGGAGGGCGGGCGGCACCCGGTGGTAGAGCGCGCGCTGCGCCGGCAGGGGGCGATGCCCTTCGTCGCGAACGACTGCGCTGCTGACGACCGGCGAGACACCGGCGATCTGGCTGCTGACCGGGCCGAACATGGCGGGGAAATCCACCTTCCTGCGGCAGAACGCGCTGATCGCCCTGCTGGCGCAGGCGGGCAGCTTTCGTTCCCGCCACGCGGCGCGCATGATCGGGCTGGTCAGCCAGCTGTTCAGCCGTGTCGGCGCCTCGGACGATCTCGCGCGGGGGCGGTCCACCTTCATGGTCGAGATGGTCGAGACGGCGGCGATCCTGAACCAGGCCGATGACCGGGCGCTGGTGATCCTGGACGAGATCGGGCGGGGGACGGCGACCTATGACGGCCTCAGCATCGCCTGGGCCACGCTGGAGCACCTGCACGAGGTCAACCGCTGCCGCGCTCTGTTCGCCACCCATTACCACGAGATGACGGCGCTGGCGGGCAAGCTGGCCGGCGTGGAGAACGCGACCGTCACGGTGAAGGAGTGGGAGGGCGAGGTGATCTTCCTGCACGAGGTGCGCAAGGGCGCCGCCGACCGCTCCTACGGCGTCCAGGTCGCGCGTCTGGCAGGGCTGCCGCCCTCGGTGGTGGAGCGGGCGCGGGTGGTGCTCGAGGCGCTGGAGCAGGGCGAGCGGCAGGGCGGTGCGCGGCCCAAGGCGCTGATCGACGACCTGCCCCTGTTCCGCGCCGCGCCCGTCGGCACCGCCGCCCGCTCCGAAGGGGTCGGCGGTGGAAGATCGGCTGAAGGCTGTCCATCCGGACGAGCTGACGCCCATCGAGGCGCTGCGGCTGGTCTACGAGCTGCGCGGCCTGGTCGAGCGTTGAGGGTCATGCCTCATTTTCTGTTCACAAGTATCCCACGGGGGGCGCGGGGGGTGTGAAACCCCCCGCTCCGCCGGATCCACAGGCGCGGCGCGCGGCATGAAAAAACCCCGCCCGAGCCGGGCGGGGTTTCATGATGCGACCCGATCGTTCGATCAGGCGTGCTTCTTCGGGCCCTTCACATTCGCCCAGATCCGCTTGTTCGTCAGGTAAAGCAGGACGGCGAGGATCGACAGGAACACCACGGCGGTGAAGCCGGCCTGCTTGCGCGCCATCATCTTCGGTTCCGCCGTCCACATCAGGAAGGCCGACACGTCCTCGGCAAGATGCGCCACATCGTTCGGGCTGCCGTCGGCATATTCCACCTGCCCGTCCGAGAGCGGCGGGGGCATGGCGATCCAGCCGGTGGAGAAGGCAGTGTTCTCGTAGAAGACATTGCCCGCCTCTTCCTTTTCCTCGCCGGTATAGCTGGTGAGGATCGAATACAGGTGCTCGGCCCCGCCGACCCCGTTGATCAGCTGGCTGATCCCCGTACCGTAGGGACCGTGGAAGCCCGCCCGCGCCTTCGCCATCAGGCTCAGGTCGGGCGCGTTCTCGAGGCCCGAGACCGGGAAGTGGTCGTTCGGGGTGCGCGGGCGCGTTTCGCCTGTTGCCGGATCGTCGATATCCATGGTCGCGGCATAGGCGCGGACCTGATCCTCGGGCAGTTCCGGACCGCCGGGTTCGCCCAGCGACCGGATCGGGACGAACTCGAGCCCGTGGCAGGCCGAGCAGACCTCGGTATAAACCTGCAACCCGCGCTGGAGCTGGTTGCGGTCAAAGGTGCCGAAGGGGCCTTCGAAGCTGAAGGCCACGTCGGTGGTGTGCGGCTCGAAGGCGCCTTCCGCGGCGATGGCCCCGCCCGAAAGGGCGAGCGCCGCGATTGCGCTGAGGGTGAGGGTGCGGAGCATCTCGATCTGGTCCTTTCTCACTCGGCCGCGACGGTCTTGGTGCCGCCGGTCGTCGGAGAGTAGTGGGCGTTGAAGTCATCCTCGATCGTCGCAGGCTGCGGCAGCGGCTTTTCGATGACACCGAGCAGCGGCAGGATCACGAGGAAATAGGCGAACCAGTAGGCCGAGGCGATCAGCGAGATCGTGGCATAGGGTTCTTCGGCCGGCATCGCACCGCACCACATCAGCACGATGAAGTCGACGACGAGCAGCGCGAACCACCACTTGAACATCGGACGGTAGCGGCCCGACCGGACCGACGAGGTGTCGAGCCAGGGGGCCAGCGCCATCACTGCGATCGCGCCGAACATCGCCAGCACGCCGAAGAACTTGGCGTCGATGATGCCGAAGGTCAGCCATTCCACCGCCATCACGACCCAGACGTCGCCGGTGAAGGCGCGCAGGATCGCGTAGAACGGCAGGAAGTACCATTCCGGCACGATATGCGCGGGCGTCGCCAGCGGGTTCGCCGGGATGTAGTTGTCGGGGTGACCAAGGTAGTTGGGCATGAAGCCCACGATGGCGAAGAAGATCACCAGGATCACCGCCAGCGCGAACAGGTCCTTCAGGACGAAGTAAGGCCAGAACGGAACCGTGTCGCGCTCGGCCTCCTGCTTCGAGGTGCGGCGCACCTCTACCCCGGTCGGATTGTTGTTGCCGGTGGTGTGGAAGGCCCAGATATGCACCGCGACCAGCGCTGCGATCACGAAAGGCAGCAGGTAGTGCAGCGAGAAGAAGCGGTTGAGCGTGGCGTTGTCCACGGCCGGACCGCCGAGCAGCCAGGTCTGGATCGCATCGCCGACACCGGGAATGGCCCCGAAGAGGCCGGTGATCACGGTCGCGCCCCAGAAGGACATCTGGCCCCAGGGCAGCACGTAGCCCATGAACGCCGTGGCCATCATCAAGAGGTAGATCAGCATGCCGATGATCCAGGTCACCTCGCGCGGGGCCTTGTACGAGCCGTAGTAGAGCCCGCGGAAGATGTGCAGATAGACCGCCACGAAGAACAGCGAGGCACCGTTCGCGTGCAGGTAGCGCAGCATGAACCCGCCGTTCACGTTGCGCATGATGTGCTCGACACTGGCGAAGGCCATGTTCACCTGCGGCGTGTAGTGCATCGCCAGGACGATGCCGGTGACGATCTGCAGCGCCAGGCAGAAGGTCAGGACGATGCCCCAGATCCACATCCAGTTCAGGTTCTTGGGCGTGGGGATCATCAGCGTGTCGTACAGCAGCCCGGCAATCGGCAGGCGGCGGTAGAGCCACTTTTCGCCGTTCGACTTGGGCTCGTAATGGTCGTGCGGAATTCCGGCCATGATCTGTCCTTACCCGAGCTTGATGGTGGTTTCGTCGGTGAATGCCGCAACCGGCACCGGCAGGTTGCGCGGGGCGGGCCCGCGGCGGATGCGCCCGGCCGTGTCATAATGCGAGCCATGGCAGGGGCAGAACCAGCCGCCGAAATCGCCCGCCCCATCGCCCAGCGGCACACAGCCGAGATGGGTGCAAACGCCCATCATCACCAGCCATTCGCCCGCCTCGTCCAGCGTGCGGTGCTCGTCCGTGGCCTCGGCGTTCTGGTCGATGTTCGCATTCTCGGCCAGCCGATCGGGCAGGTCGGTCAGCGGCACGGCGCGGGCCGCCTCGATCTCTTCCGGGGAGCGGCGGCGGATGAACACGGGCTTGCCCCGCCACTTGACGGTCAGCTGCGTTCCGGTTTCGACCGCGCTGACATCGACGAAGATCGACGACAGGCCGCGCACGTCCGCCGAAGGGTTCATCTGGTTGATCAACGGCCAGACCGCAGCGCCTGCGGCGACGGCCCCGGCCCCGGCGGTGGCATAGAACAGGAAATCCCGGCGGGTGCCTGTGGTGTCGTCTGCGTGGGACACGAGAATTCTCCCTTGGGGGGCGCAAGGCGCGCCCATGACCTGAGTGGGCCGGAGTCGCCCCCAGCCCTGTGGGGGGCGTTTTAGTGTGCCGCGTCCCGGTCGTCCAGCGGGCAAAGCTGCGCAGATCGCCGCAGTTCAAGGGATTTTTCGGCCCGCCACGGGATCGGAGGGTGCCCGACGGTCACGATCCGTTGAGGCCCGTCGCGATTCCCGCGACGAGTCGCAGCGCGAAGACACCGAAGAACAGTCCGGCAAAGGCAGAGATGACCCAACCCGCGCGCAGATAGAGCCGCGCGGCGGCGGGTGCCGAGAAGAGGAGCGCGTAGACCGTGTGCAGCCCGATGGCCACGAGGCTTGCACCGAGGCAGAGCACGGCGATGTCGCCGCCACGGGCCTCGGCCACGGGAAAGAAGGTGAGAATCGCAAGCCAGCTCGTCAGCGCCTTTGGATTGAGGACGTTCACCAGAAGCGACCGGCGAAAGGCCTCGCCAAAGCCCAGACCGCTGCCGCCGCCGGGCAGCGCCGGGTGCCCGCGATACCCGGCCCAGGCCGCGCGGAGGTAGCGGCTTGCGAACCAGGCGAGCAGTCCCGCCGCCACCAGGGTCAGAACGGTCTGTGCCGAGGGGAGCGTCGTGAAGATGGCGGCCATGCCCAGGGTCATGCCGAGGCACCAGAGCGCCACGCCCAAGCCCCACCGCCGCCGCCGAGCCGAGGCCCGCGACGCGGCCGGATTCCATGGCGCTTGCAATGGTGTTCAGCACGTTGGGCCCTGGCGAGGCGATGTTCACCGCGAGGAAGGCCCAGACCGTCAGGAACTGCGCCAGCGGCAGAGTCATGCGGCCGGGGGCTGCGTCGCGACCATCGAGGGGCGCGCGGCGAAGGCCGTGTACCACCCCGCGAGCGCGGGCCGCCCCTCGCGCCAGGTCCGGTCGGCGTGGCGGAAGTCGAGATAGCCGAGCGCGCAGGCCACCGCGATCTGCGCGATGTCGAGCGGCCCGTTCAGGTGGCTCATCCAGCGCGTCTCGACCGTATCGAGCGCGCGCGAGATCTTGGCCCATTGCCCCTCGACCCATTCCGGCATCCGCCGCTCTTCGGGCCGGACGCGCCACTCGTAGACCATCAGGATCGCGGCATCGAGGATGCCGTCCGCCGTCGCCTCGAGCGTCAGCGCGTCCCATTCGCGCGCGCCGGTGGGGTAGAGCTTCGCCCCCGCCCGCTGTGACAGAAACCGGCAGATCACGCGGCTGTCGTAAAGCGCGGGGCCGTCCGGCCGCTCCAGCGCCGGGATCTTGCCCAGCGGATTCTGCGCAAGCGGCATGTTGGTCGCATCGACCGGCGTGCCGGCCGCCGGGACGATGGAGACATCGCCAAGCTGCCCGGTTTCGTGCAGCACGACCATGACCTTGCGGACGTAAGGAGAGGTGGGCGAGTGGAACAGGCGCATCGGGACCTCCGCAAGCTGCGGGGTCGATGCTAGGCGCGGGCGCGCGGGCTGTCCATGCTCAGTCGGCGGCGCGCATCAGGCGCGCGAGCGCGTGCGACGCGGCCTCGCCACCCGTCGCAGCGAGCGAATCGGCGGCGGCATGGCGCATCTCGGGCGGCTTGTTCTGGTTCAGCTTCCAGGTGCCGTCGATGCCGGTGATCGTCAGGCGGAAGGGCAGGATCATGCGCATCATCCGCTCCATCACCCCTTCGGTCATCTTGGTGGAGACCCAGGGCATCTTGGGCAGCAGATCGCCCTCGAACCGGGCCGAGAGGGCATCGGCATGCTCGCGCAACGTCTCGACCGGCAGCGGCGCGAAGGTGCCGCGCAGGTGGACGGCGACGTAGTTCCACGTCGGCACCTGATCGGGCGCGCCGTACCAGTCGGGCGAGATGTAGGCGTCCGGCCCCGATATCGCGATCAGGGCCGGTGCAGGCAGGTCGGCCCGCGCGATGGGGTTGGAGCGGGCGAGGTGCAGGTCAAGATACGTGCCATCCGCCGAGATCAGGAAGGGGATATGCGCCGCCAGCGGGCCGTCGGGGCCGTTGATGGACAGAATCCCAAATCCGCGCGCCCTTGCGAAGGCAAGGTTGCGCTCTGCCGGGGTCTGGCGGAAGGCGGGATTGGGATGCATGGCCAGCTCCAATAAGAAAGGCCGCCGTGGTTTCCCAGGGCGGCCCGTCCAGGTGATCCGTCTCGCCTGCGCCTCAGCCCTGACGGGCCTTGTAGCGCTTCTGCGTCTTGTTGATCACGTAGACGCGGCCCTTGCGGCGCACGACCTGGCAATCGCGGTGACGCGTCTTCAGCGAGCGGAGCGAGTTCGCAACCTTCATCGCACTTCTCCTTCTTCGCGGCGCGTCTGCGCCATGAAAACAACGTGCCGCCCGGGCGGGCGGCGGTGAATGGTGGGCGGTACTGGGATCGAACCAGTGGCCACTACGATGTCAACGTAGTGCTCTACCGCTGAGCTAACCGCCCACGCCGATCGGACCCGCCCTAGCCCCAAGGGGATGCCCCCAATGAAAAGGACGCGGGCGGAACCGCGTCGGTCAGCGGGTCTATAAAAGGAAGGCCTAGGCTGTTCAAGGGGGTTTTGGACAAGGCCGATGATGTGCGTATAGCTTGAGGATTGGGAGTTTGCATGACCTCAGGCCCGTTCAAGGTATTCCTGCCCGATCGCCGCGACACGCCGGTGATCTTCTCGTCGCCCCATAGCGGGCGCGACTATCCGGCCAGCTTGCTGGAGCGGAGCCGTTCTGGACGAACAGGCGATCCGCTCTTCGGAAGATGCCTTCGTGGACGAGCTGTTCCACGAGGCGCCCCGGATGGGCGCGCCGCTGATCGCGGCGCGGGTGCCTCGCGCCTATATCGACCTGAACCGCGCGGCGGACGAACTCGACCCCGCGCTGATCGAGGGTGTGGTGCGCGCGCCTCACAATCCGCGCGTCAATTCGGGCCTCGGGGTGATTCCCCGTGTGGTGGCAAACGGGCGGGCGATCTATCGCGGCAAGCTGCCGTTGAGCGAGGCGCAGGCGCGGATCGAGCGGCATTGGCAGCCCTATCACGATGCGCTGCGCGGCCTGATCGACGAAAGCCTTGCGGCCTTCGGCGAGGCGGTCCTGATCGACTGCCACTCGATGCCGCACGAGGCGATCGAGGCCCACGCCCGCCCCGGCCAGCCCCGCCCGGAGGTGGTGCTGGGCGACCGCTTCGGGGCTGCCGCCGGGCATGAGGTGGTCGAGGCGGTGGAAGCGGCCTTTGCCGAGGCCGGATTGCGCGTGGCGCGCAACGCGCCCTTCGCCGGGGCCTATATCGCCCAGGCCTATGGTCGCCCGTCGCGCGGGCAGCATGTGGTGCAGGTCGAGATCGACCGGGCGCTTTACATGGACGAAGGGCGAATCCTGCGGCGCGCGGATTTTGCGGCCTTCCAGGGCGTCATGGCGGGCGTGGTCGCGCGGCTTGCGGGAATTGGGCGGCGGCACTTGCCGCTTGCGGCGGAATAGGCCCCGACCGGCCTTGGCGGCCGCCAGCACCCGACGCGGCTAGCGCAGGGCGCGGCCCTTGATGATCGCCTCTTTCCCGAAACGCGCGCGAATGGCGTCTGTGGCGCGTTCCGCCGCGCGGCGGCGGGCGGCCTGGGGGTCGAGCAGGTCGGACATGCGGTCGGCCTCCTCCGCCTCGGTCAGATCGCTCAGCCCCACGCCGATCAGGCGGAACGGGCCGGGGTCGCGGGCCGCGTCGTAAAGGGCGCGCGCCTCGCGATAGAGGCGGTCGGCGCTCTGCGTGGCGTCGGGCAGCGTGTGGCGGCGGGTCACGATGCGGAAATCGGCACGCTTGAGCTTCAGCGTGACCGTCCGCCCCGCAAGGTCCTTGGCCTTGGCGCGGTCGGCCACCCGTTCGGCCAGGCGCCAGAGATGGCCATCGAGGATGTCGGGGTCGCCCGTATCCTCGTCGAAGGTGGTTTCGGCCGAGATCGACTTCATCCTCTCGTCGCGGCTGACGCGGCGGGTGTCGATCCCGCGCGCAAGGTGCCAGAGGCGGTCGCCCATGCTGCCGAAGCGGGCGTTCAGGTCGCGCCGGTCCCAGCGGAGCAGGTCGGCGATGGTGCGGATGCCCGCCTGTGCCAGCGCCGTCTGGCCCGCCTCGCCCACGCCCCAGATGATGCGCACCGGCTTTGGGCGCAGGAAGTCCTCGGTCTCGGCACGTCCGATCACCGAGAAGCCGCGCGGCTTGTCGAGGTCGGAGGCGATCTTGGCGAGGAACTTGTTGTGCGACAGGCCGACCGAGCCGGTGATGCCCAACTCGTCCTCCATCCGCTTCAACAGGCGCGCCAGCATGATCGGCGGGCGGCGCGCCGTGCAGGCGCGCGGTGCCGGTCAGGTCGAGAAAGGCCTCGTCCAGCGAGAGCGGCTCGATGGCGGGGGTGAGGTCTTCCATCATCGCGCGGACCTGGCGCGAGACCTCGACGTAGACGGCCATGCGGGGCTTCACCACGACGGCATTCGGGCACAGCTTCAGCGCCTGGAACATCGGCATGGCCGAGCGCACCCCATGGATGCGGGCGATGTAGCAGCAGGTGGAGACGACTCCGCGGGTGCCGCCGCCGACGATGACCGGCTGGTCGCGCAAGGCCGGGTTGTCGCGTTTCTCGACGCTGGCGTAGAAGGCGTCGCAGTCCATATGGGCGATGGACAGCGTATCCAGCTCGGTATGGGCGATCACGCGCGGGCCGCGACAGGCGGGGCAGCGCGCCCCGCTGTCGAAATGTGTCAGGCAATCGCGGCAGAGGGCGGGCATGGCCGCATGCTAACACGCGGCACCACGGGGCGAAACTGGGGCCCGACCCGCAGCCGACCTGCCCGCAGGGCGCGCGGCCTAGCCGGTCGTCGCGGGTTGGAAGCGACCACCCGGGGCCAGATCTGGGTTCGGTTGGCCCGACGCGCGGCGGCTGGCATCGTTCCGGTCGGCTGCACGGTTCGACACGCTCAGACCGAACAGACAGATGGCCAGCAGGATGCCGAAGACGATCAGGGCGGGAAGGGCTGTTGCGAGCATGACATGTCCTTTCGAAGGGTGATGATCCTGCAACAGGCGCGCGCCCCGATTGTTCCCCCGATACCGCCCCCTTCTGATCGCCCTCGGGTCCACTCCTGTCGCTTAAAGGAACACGAAATCCTCTGCCCCGATCTGCGCATGGTCGAAGCTCAGCAACGTGATCGTGACGCCCGAGAAGGTGATCACCGCATCCGCACCCGCATCTGCAACAGTGACGTCGCCGAACTTTTCGGCCCCGGTCGTGATCGCGATCCGGTCGATGCCGTTCTGGAAGTCGGTCACGATATCGCTGCCAAAGCCGGTGTTGAACACGAACCGATCCGCATCCGCGCCCCCCGTCAGCCTGTCCGCCCCGGTGCCACCGCTCAGCGTGTCGGCCCCGTCGCCACCCAGCAGCGTGTCAGCCCCGTCGCCCCCGCGGAGCACATCATTGCCGCCCTCGCCCGACAGGCGGTTCGCAGTGATGTCCCCGGTCAGGGTGTCGCCCGCCGACGAGCCGATGAGATTCTCGACAAGCAGGAAGGTGTCGCTGCCCTGGCCCGTGGCCTGCGCGGTGGTCAGGCCCAGGTTGACCGTGACCGCGACGGACCCGGAGAAGCTGACCGTATCGATGCCTGCCCCGCCCGAGAACACATCGTTGCCCAGGCCACCGAACAGCAGGTCGTCGCCATCGCCGCCGCGCAGCGTGTCGTTGCCCGCCGCGCCGGTCAGCGTATCATTTCCCGCACCGCCGTTCAGGATGTTCGCATTTCCATCCCCCGTCAGCCGGTCATTCCCCGCTCCGGAAGTGACGTTCTCGATTCCGCTCAGAACGTCGCGCCCCTCGCCCGTATTCTGCGAGGTCGTCAGCGACAGATCGACCGTGATCGCGCTGCCCGACAGATACTGCGCCGTGTCGGACCCGGCCCCCCCGATCAGGCTGTCGCTGCCCGCACCCCCGTCGAGCGTGTCGTTGCCGCCACCCCCGCTCAGGGTGTCGTTGTTGGCCAGGCCCGACAGGAGGTTCGCATTTGCGTCACCGGTCAGCTGGTCGAAGCTGACGCCGCCAGACAGGTTTTCGATGCCGGTCATGATAACGCTGCCGAGTCCCGTCCACTGGGCCGTTGTCAGCGACAGGTTAGCCGTGACAACCGTCTCGTTCGATCCGCTGTCGAACACCGCGGTGTCGATCCCGTCGCCTCCGTTCAGCGTATCTTGCCCGCCACCGCTGCGCAGCACGTCATTGCCGGCGCCGCCCAGAAGACGGTCCGAGTAGTATCCGCCGGTCAGCGTGTCGTTGCCCGCGCCCCCGTCGAAGATCACATCGGACCAGCTGGCCGTGAAGCTGTCGCCATAGGCCGTCCCGAGGAACCGCTCCACGCTGTTGAACGAGTCGCCGGCCGCGTCCAGTGTGCTCAGCGACGTGTCGGACAGGTTGAGCACCAGCGCGGCGGTGAGGGTCGAGTAATCGGCCGTGTCGAGGCCGCTTCCGCCATCGTAGTAGTCGGCCCCGGCCCCCCCGCGCAGGGCGTCGTCGCCATCGCCGCCATAAAGCGAGTCCGAACCTTCGCCGCCGACCAGCAGGTCGGCCCCGCTGTTACCGCGCAGGCTGTCGTCGCCCGCCGCACCGCGCAGCGTGTCATTCCCCGCGCCGCCGTCGATGTCATTGGCCTGCGCGTCGCCGGTCAGAACTGGTCGTTCACGCTCGAGCCGAGCAGGTTCTCGAACCCGGTCAGGATGTCCGTGCCATAGCCGGTCGCCTGTGCGGTTGTCAGTGCAAGGTTCACCGTGGCGGCGAGGGTGCCGCGGAACGCCGCCGTGTCGAGCCCGTCACCGCCGAACAGCCGGTCGTTGCCCGCGCCGCCTTCGATCAGGTCGTTCCCGGCCAGGCCGTTCAGCGTGTCGTTTCCGCCTCCGCCGCCAAGCATGTTGTCGATGGTGCTTCCGGTCAGGCTGTCATTGCCGCTGCCGCCGACGACGCCCTCGATCGAGACGACGTTGTAGCCTCCGATTGTGGTGATCATCTCGCTGTCGAGGCTGATCGTCAGGTTTGTGGTGGTTCCGGCTAGGCTTATGGCATCCGTGCCATCGCCCCCGTCCACCGTGTCCGCCCCGCCGCTGCCCACGATGGTGTCGTTGCCGTCGCCGCCATAGGCGAGGTCGCTGCCTGTGCCGGTGTCGATGAAATCGTTTCCGGTCCAGCCGTTGAGCGTGTCATTCCCGGCCCCGCCGAAAAGCCGGTCGTCATCCCCGTCGCCGTAGATGTCGTCCTTGCCGTCGCCGCCGATGATCGAGTCGTTGCCCGCCCCACCCTCGAGCTGGTCGTCGCCCGCCGCGCCAAGAAGCGTATCCGCGCCCTCGAACCCCACCAGCAGGTTGGCTGTCGCATTCCCGGTGATCGAGTCATTGCCCCATCCGCCCAGCACTTCCTCGATGCTGAGCAGCGTGTCCGTGCCCAGCCCCGTCGCCTGGGCGGTCGCGATGCCGATGTTCACAGTCACGCCGAGACCCTGGTAGTACTCGACACGGTCGATGCCCTCGCCCCCCGAGATCAGGTCGTTCCCCGCCTCGCCGATCAGGATGTCGTTGCCCGCGCCGCCGTAGATCGAATCGTTGCCGACGCCGCCGAAGATGGTCTCGTTCCCCGCGCCGCCGGAGATGCTGTCGCTGCCCTTGCCGCCCTCGATCGAGTTGTTCCCCTCTCCGCCGAGCAGCGTGTCGTTGCCGAACTCTCCCATCAGGGTGTCGTTGCCCGCCCCGCCCGAGATCCAGTCGGCCGCGCCGCCGTAATAGGAGAAGCCGTCCCCGACGATCGAATCCGCCCCGGTGCCCCCGTCGACCCTGTCGGCGAACTCGGACAGATAGATCTTGTCGTCGCCGGTCAGCCAGGAGGCGAGCAGCGCGGTATCGTCGGCGGTGCTGGCCGAGTTCACGACGGCCTTGAGATCCTCGAGCGTGATGGAAATGCCGTCGATGCCGATGATGTCGCCGTTGCTCGAGGCGTAGTTGTAATAGGCGATCCCCTGTATCGTGCCCGACTCGAGTGTATAGGGCCCCTCGCCCGCGAAGGTGAAATCATTTCCCAAGAGCTGGATGCTGCGGGTTTCATAGTCGTTGTAGACGAATTTGTAGGACGGGCCGACATAGCGGGACAGAACCTTGAAACCGTACCACCCGCCTTCTTCCCACCAATCGCTATAGGCATATCCGCCACCTTGATCGAAATCGGCCGAGCCGCCGAGATTGAACTTTGACGAGTCGAACGCTTCAAAAACACGAAGGGTGGTCATTCCAATCTCCACTCACAGGACTGTGAGGACAGTACGAGAAGAAAGTAACCCCTCAAAGCAGCTTTCAATTCAATGGGATGATTTATGGTTCCAGTCTTGCTATTTAATATATGAGCAATATCAGGACCATCCTTAAAACAAGATGAATAGAAAACCCATTCCGCAGAAGCCTGCGGAACGGGTCATGTCTTCGGCCGTTTTCGATCAGACGAACAGGAAGTCCTGCGCGCCGATCAGAGCATGGTCGATGCCGGCGAGCGTGATCGTGACGCCGCCGAACGTGATCAGGGTGTTCATCCCGGAGTCGGCGATCGTCACGTCACGGATCGCCTCTGCGCCGGTCGTGATGGCGATGCGATCGATGCCGTCCTGAAAGTCGGTGACCGTGTCGGACCCGAAGCCCGTGTTGAACACGAACCTGTCCGCGCCCGCGCCGCCCGTCAGCACGTCCGTGCCCGGGCCCCCGGTGAGCGTATCGTTGCCATCGCCGCCCAGAAGGGAGTCGTTGCCGTCGCCGCCGCGCAAAAGATCGTCGCCCACACCGCCCGACAGCGTATCGTCCCCGGCAAGCCCGGTCAGCGTGTCTGCCCCGGACGAGCCGAAGATGAAATTGGCGAGATCGCTGCCGGTCAGCAGGTCCGACCCGGTGCCACCGGTCAGGTTCTCGATCCCGAGCAGCGTGTCGGTGCCCTGGCCGGTCGCCTGCGCGGCGGTGAGGGACAGGTTCACGGTGACCGCGGTCGCGCTGAGGTAGAGCGCGGTGTCGACCCCCGCGCCGCCTTGCAACAGGTCGTTGCCCAGCCCGCCGGTCAGCGAGTCGTCGTCGGCACCGCCATACAGGAAGTCGTGGCCTTCGCCGCCGTCGAGATAGTCGTTGCCGGTGCCGCCCGACAGCGTATCCGAGCCGCCGAAGCCGCGGATCGTGTCCGTTCCGGCATTGCCGGACAGCAGGTTCGCCACCGCGTTGCCCATGATCGTGTCGCTGCCGGACCCGGTCGTCACGTTCTCGACTTCGGTGATCGTGTCGTTGCCCTGGTTCGTGTTCTGCGCACTCGCAAGCGCAAGGTTGATGTTGATCGCGCCCGAGCCGCTGAACACAATCGTGTCGATCCCCGCGCCGCCCGAGATCACGTCGGCCCCGTCGCCGCCGTCGAGGCTGTCATTGCCCTCGCCGCCGATCAGCGTGTCGTTCCCCACCCCGCCGGCAAGGCTGTCATTGCCACCCGCGCCGTTCAGCGACACGGCGGTCGTTCCGCCAAGCAGCGTGTCGTTGAAGCGCGTGGCCACAAAACGCTCGATCAGGCTATAGCTGTCGCCCGCCGCCTCGCCCGTGCTGGCTGAGGGATTGGCAAGGCTCAGCAGGATCGCCGCCGTGGACGAAGAATAATCAGCGGTATCGATCCCGTCGCCGCCGTTGAGGACATCATTCCCCAGCCCGCCGCGCAGGATGTCATCGCCTGTGCCGCCATCGAGCGAGTCGTTCCCCAGCCCTCCGGCAAGCAGGTCAGCCGCAGCCCCGCCAAAAAGCGTGTCGTTGCCACCGTTGCCGGACAGGGTGTCCGCCCCATCCGCCCCTGACAGTACGTTGACCAGGTCGTCGCCGCGCAACAGATCGGCCGCACTGCTTCCTGTCAGGTTCTCGATCGAGACGAGCGTATCGCTGCCCAGTCCGGTCGCCTGCGCAGTGGTAATCCGCAGGTCGACGGTGACGCCGGTCGCGCCCGCAAAGCTGGCCGTATCCGACCCGTCCCCGCCGTTCAGGGTGTCGTTGCCCAGCCCACCGTTCAGCGTATCGTTTCCGCCTTCGCCGCGCAGGCGGTTGCTTGCGGCGTTGCCGGTCAGCGTGTCTGCCGCGCTGCTGCCGCCAAGATTCTCGATCCCGGTCAGCGTGTCCATGCCGAGGCCAGTGTTCTGCGCGGTGGTGATCCCAAGATTGACCGAGACCGCCGTCGCACCCGCAAAGGTCGCCCAGTCGTTGCCCTCGCCTCCATTCAGGACATCGTCATCTGCGCCGCCCGTCAACGTATCGTTGCCGACCCCACCGGCCAGCGTGTCCTTGCCTGCGCCACCCACGAGGCTGTCATCGCCGCCGCCGCCATCCAGCCCGCTCCCCTCGGCCCCGCCCAGCATCGTGTCCTTGCCCGCGCCGCCGAGAATGCGCTCGATCTCGGAGAAGGTGTCTCCCGTTGCGTCGCCCGTGGAGTCGGCGGCGTTCGCAAGGCTGATCTTCACGCCGGTCGTGAGATACGAGAAATCGGCCGTATCGACGCCCTCGCCGCCGAAGAAGGCATCCGCTCCGGCCGCGCCGCGAAGGACATCCGCACCCGCCCCGCCATAAAGCGAGTCGTTCCCCGTCCCGCCACCGATTGTGTCATCGCCCGCGTCGCCCGACAGGCTGTCAGCACCGTCGCCGCCCGCCAGCCGGTCCTTGCCGTTCCCACCTTCGAGGGTGTCATTGCCGCCCGCGCCAGAGAGCGTGTCGGCACCGTCGATGCCGACCAGCCGGTTGTTGCTTGCGTCGCCGGTCAGGCTGTCGGCACCCAGGCTGCCGAAAACATTCTCGATCCCCGTGATCCTGTCTGCGCCCAGACCGGTCACCTGCGCCGTCGTCACCGCAAGGTTCACGGTGACAGCCTCGGCTTCGCCGAAATAGGCGGTGTCCACGCCATCGCCGCCGCTGATCACATCGTTGCCAAACCCGCTCGTCAGCGAGTCGTCCCCCGCCCCGCCCACGAGGCTGTCATTGCCGTCGCTGCCGTAGATCAGGTCATCGCCGTCGCCGCCCAGCAGGGTGTCCCTGCCCGTGCCGCCATAGATCGCGTCATCGCCTGCCCCGGCGTCGAAGCGGTTCGCGCCGTCGGCAAGGTAGATCACGTCATCCCCGGTGAGGACCGACTGGAACAGGGCGATGTCATCCACATTCGAGGCCGTTTCAAGCGCGCCGAGGTATGTGGCCACGTCGATGGAGAAGCCCTCCATCGCCCATGTGTCGGACCCGCCGGACGCATTCCAGTCATATTCCTGAATGGCGTTGATCGTGCCGGATGTCAGAAGGGTTCTCGTCTCGTCCAGGAAACTGACCTGCTCGACCTCGAGATTGTCGCCATAGACAAAGATCGACTTTTCGACATTGGGCGAACTTGTCTCCGCCTTTTGGCCGTACTGCGCCGTGTAGCTCTGGTCTGAATCGGTAAAGGGGAAAATACGAAACCATCCATCGCCATTCTCGTCGCGCGGTTCCTCGAAGAAAATTCGCTGCTGATCGAAACGATCATAAAAATTCAGATCTATCTTCGAGATGTCGAAAGAAGAGTAAGCCCGAAACACGGTCATGGCAGTCTCCTGAATTTGCGAGAGCGCTAACAGCCGATCAAAACGCAGGTCAATGTTTCGACAGGCCGCCTACTCTTCTGAATAGGTCGGAAGTCAAATAGCCATTTTTACGACACTTTTGCGTCCCGGCATCGCCACGCCCCCGACATTCGAATGACTGGTTCAGAAGATTACCGCAGGCAGAATCAACCTTGGGACTCGGCGTGCGAATCGGCAGTTGCACCGGCGGGGCGGGCCGGACATTCTGCTGGTCGAAACAATCCCGGGGGGCATCGTGGAGCCGAGCGATTTTCTGGGCGGCAACGCCGTTCTTCTGGCCATTGCGGCCTTCATCATCCTGTCGATCTTCCTGGGCGTCAGGATCGTGCCGCAGAGCGAGAAGCATGTGGTCGAGCGGTTCGGGCGGCTGAACAAGGTGCTGGGGCCGGGGATCAACTTCATCGTGCCGTTCCTGGACCGGGTCGCGCACAAGATCAGCATTCTTGAGCGGCAGTTGCCGAACGCGACACAGGACGCGATCACGGCGGACAACGTGCTGGTGAAGGTCGAGACGAGCGTGTTCTACCGCATCACCGAGCCGGAAAAGACGGTGTACCGCATCCGTGACGTGGACGGGGCCATCGCCACGACCGTGGCAGGCATCGTGCGCAGCGAGATCGGCAAGCTGGAACTGGACCAGGTGCAATCGAACCGGGCGGACCTGATCCTGAAAGTGCGCGAGCAGGTGGCGACGATGGTCGAGGACTGGGGGATCGAGGTGACGCGGGCCGAAATCCTCGACGTCAGCCTCGACGATGCGACGCGGGCGGCGATGCTGCAACAGCTGAACGCCGAGCGGGCGCGGCGGGCGCAGGTGACCGAGGCCGAGGGAAAGAAGCGGGCGGTGGAACTGAACGCCGATGCCGAGCTTTATGCCGCAGAGCAGGAGGCGAAGGCACGGCGTGTGCTGGCCGATGCCGAAGCCTATGCGACCATGGTGATCGCAGATGCGATCAAGGAGACCGGGATCGAGGCCGCGCAGTATCAGGTCGCACTGAAGCAGGTAGAGGCGCTGACGGCGGTCGGGCAGGGCGCGGGCAAGCAGACGATCATCGTCCCGGCCCAGGCGCTGGAAGCCTTCGGCGATGCGTTCAAGATGCTGAGGGGCCGGACATGAGGTTTTCGGTGCTTCTTGTCCTGGGGCTGCTCGCGGGCTGCGAGCCCGCCCCGCTCCCTGAAGACGCGACGCCAGAGCAACTGGCGGCTGCCTGCGATGCGATGGACCTCGACGCCTGTTCGCGCGCCGCCCAGTTGCGGCGTTCCCAGTACGACGCGGCCTTTGTCATCAATCAGTAAGGGGAAGCGGGATGGCTGGGATCTGGTGGGTCTGGGTGGTGGCGGGGCTGGTGCTGGCCTGTCTCGAGGTGATCCTGCCCGGCTACATCTTTGCGGGCTTTGCCGTGGCGGCGGTGTTGACCGGGGTGCTGATCTGGATCGGGGTCCTCGGCAGCAGCCTGCCCGTCGCGCTGGTGGTTTTCGCCGTCGTGTCACTCGTGGCCTGGGCCGCGTTGCGGATCGCTTTCGGCAAGAACCTGGGCGAGGTGAAACGCTGGGACCGGGACATCAACGACAACTGAGGTTGCTGCTGCGGCCCGCGCTGACCGGCGGTTCCGACATCGCGCGGCGTCAGTCGGTCAACGCGACCTTGGTGGCTACTTCAGAAAAGATTCAATCCTGACGGGAACCGAACCCGGCCGGGCGCGTTGCCAGCTTCGGTCAATCTGCGGAGCGTGGAAATGCCGATCTATCGACTTGGCCCGTCGATCAAACAAACCCACCGCGTGCTCATGGATGCGCCCGAAACAGCGCGGCGCAGTGGAGCCTGGAAGAAGACTTTGCTTGTTGCCGTCTTCCTGCTGGGCGGCGGGATAGGTGCCGCTGCCGCAATGCTCGCGCATGAGCGCTACGGTCACGAGATGACGCCGCGCTGAGGCCGACCGTCACTGATCGGTGTATCGGACCCGACCGCCGACCATTTCGTAGGGCATCGTGGCAAAAGCCGGTTGCCAGTCACGCCGCGACACCCAGCATCCCGCCAGTCCCGCATCGGCCGCTTCCGGGCTTTCGTAGCGCTTGAAGGCGGCGGTCTGCACCGACAGATCCTCGCCTCCAAAGCGATAGGTGAGTTGACGCGCAATCTGCTTCTCGGCGCGCTTCAGGGAGTTGTCTTTCGTGTCGATCACAACGATGCCGCAGACGGCGAGCTTGCCGTTCACCTCGTGAATGCCGGAATAGACTGCAAGCTCGGGCTTTCCGGGGTCGCTGCCAAAGATCACGCCCTGATAGTCAGCATGCGGTACGACTTCGGGCGGAGTGGCAAAGGCGGACGTGGCAAGGCTGATCAGCGCGGTCGCAAATGCGATGGGACGTCGGGGCATGGTCACTTTTTACCTGTTGAACTCGAGACAGGCCCATTTGCCACCGACGATCGCGACAGGTCAACCGGCGCGTGCGTGATCGAGTTCCGCCCGGATCGCGAGTGCAGCGTCTCGCGGGTCGGGCGCGGCCCAGATGGGACGACCGACGACGATATGGTCCGCCCCGTCCGCCAGCGCCCGGGCCGGGGTCGCGGTGCGCTTCTGGTCGCCCTTGTCCGCCCCCGCCGGACGCACGCCGGGGGTGACGATCAGGCGGCCCGCCGCTTGCGGCAGGGCCCGGATCAGCGCGGCCTCGTTGGGGCTGGAGATGACGCCATGCGCCCCGGCGTCGAAGGCACGGGCGGCGCGTTCGACGGTGATCTCGGACAGCGCACCGGGGCGGATCAGGTTGGCATCAAGGTCGGCCCGGTCGAGCGAGGTCAGCACCGTCACGGCAAGGATGCGCGTCTCGCTGCCCGCCGCACCCCGGACGGCGGCGCGCACGACCTGCGGGTCGCCGTGGACGGTCAGGAAATCGAGATTGTAGGCGGCGATCCCGCGTACGGCGGCCTCGACCGTGGCGCCGATGTCGAACAGCTTCATGTCGAGGAAGACGCGCTTGCCCCGCTCGTGCTTCAGCTCGTTCGCAAGCGCGAGCCCGCCGCCCGTCAGCATCCCCAGGCCGATCTTGTAGAAGCCGACGGCATCGCCCAGCCGGTCGACAAGGTCGAGCCCCTGGACCACGTTCGGCACGTCGAGGGCGACGATCAGGCGATCATCTGCGTGCATTGCGCTCTCCTTGTCCGGGGTCGGGCCGTCATGATCCCTCGGGGGGTGGGCTGTCAAGCCGCTGATGGCCTGTTAGGGTCGGCGTCAACAAGGGGGGCGGATGCTGGTCTGTTTCGATATCGGCGGGTCGCGCATCAAGGCGGCGCGGGCGCGTGATGGCGGCGCGGTGGAGCCACTGGGCGATGCCGCGACCCCGCGCGAGGATTTCGCGGCCTTCGTGGGCATGCTGGGCGGGTTCCTGTTCGGGCGCGCGCCACGCGGCGTGGCCATATCCATCGCGGGCGTGGTGGACCCCGAGACGGGGCGGCTGAAGGTGGCGAACATCCCCTGCCTCGACGGGCGCGAGGTTGCCAGCGAGCTTTCGGCGGCGCTCGGTCTGCCGGTCTGGGTCTTCAATGACGCGGACTGCTTCGCTTTGGCCGAGGCGCGGCTGGGGGCCGGCCGGGGGCATCGGAACGTCTTCGGCATCATCCTCGGCACCGGCGTGGGCGGCGGTCTTGTGCTGGACGGGCGGATCGTCGCGGGGGCGGGCGGTTACGCGGGCGAATGGGGACACGGGCCGGTGGTGAACGGCGCGCTGGTCCCGTGGTTCGACTGTGGCTGCGGGTTGCGCGGATGCCTCGACACCGTGGGCGGCGCGCGGGGGATCGAGCGTTTGCACGCGCATCTGCATGGCGAGGACGCAGGATCGGTCGCGATCCTCGACCGCTGGCGGGGGGACGATGCGGCGGCGGACCGGACGGTGGAGGTCTGGGCGGATGTGGTCAGCGGGCCGCTGGCGATGGTGCTGAACGTGGTGGGCGCGTCGGTGGTGCCGGTGGGTGGTGGTTTGGCGAATGATGGCGAACTGGTCGCCCGGCTGGACAGGGCGGTGCGGGCGCGGGTCCTGCGTGCGTCGGACGGGCCGCTGCTGCGCGTGGCGGAACTGCGGGTAGAGCCGGGGCTGGTTGGGGCGGCGCTGGCAGGGGCTGCGGAGATGGCCGGTGGCTGACCTGCTGCTCGAGGTCTGCGTCGACAGCGCCGAGGGGCTGGCGGCCGCGGTCGCGGGCGGCGCGGACCGGATCGAACTCTGCGCGGCGCTGGAGGTGGGGGGGCTGACGCCCTCGGTCGGGCTGATGCGGATGGCGGTGGGCTGCGGGGTGCCGGTCCTTGCGATGATCCGGCCGCGCGCGGGTGACTTCGTCTTCGGAACGGAAGATCTGGCGATCATGCGCGCCGACATCGCGGCGGCACGTGCGGCGGGTCTGGCGGGTGTCGTTCTGGGTGCATCCCGGCCCGACGGTCGGCTGGACGAGGCGATGCTGCGATCTCTGGTGGCGGAGGCGGCCGGGATGGACCTGACGCTGCACCGCGCCTTCGATCTGGTCCCGGACCCGGCCGAGGCGCTCGGCCTGGCGATGCGATTGGGGTTCCGGCGGGTGCTGACCTCGGGCGGAGGCGCAGACGTGACGGCGGGGATCGCGGGGCTGCGCGCGAGCGTGGCGCAGGCGGCGGGCCGCATCTCGATCATGCCGGGGGGCGGCGTGTCGGTGGAAACGCTGGATGTCCTGCGCGGGCTTGCGATCCGCGAGGTTCACGCATCGTGCTCGGTACCGGGCCTGGCCGCGCCGTTGGGGTTCGGTGCGCCCCGGCGCACGGATGCGGGCCGGGTCGCCGCCCTGAAGGCGGCGTTGCTCGACTGGTAACCAGACGATTTTGCTGCGAAAATCGGGTCTCGTCTGAGGCCGGCGGCGCGGCTCGGTTGACAGGATCAGGGCCTCGGGGTTCTCTGGATCGAAAGAGGGCAGGGCGCATGCAGATCAACATCTCGGTGGACGGGCCGGAAGGCGGGCGCAGCGGGCCGGTGACGGTCGGATGGTTCCTGACGCAGGAGAAGGGCGCGGTTCTGTTCGATGCGCCCGAACGCCTGGGTTCGCGCGAGACGCGCAAGACCCACGCGAAATCGGCGGCGCGTTGCCCGGCGGTGATCCAGATGGAAAGCCGCTACTTCGTGGTCAACAGCCCCTATGACATGCAGATCGGCTTTACCCGCGACGACAAGGGCAAGGCGGTTCTGGTGAACCGTGCGGGCGCGGCGAGCCCCGTTCGCGCGAACAAGCTGAACGAGTTGCTGACGCTGGTGAACGAGGCCGAGTGGCGCTATCCCGACCGCCCCACGGTGCAGATGGCGCTGCCCTACTGCTTCATCGCGGACGAGCCGGTCTACCTGACCCAGATCGGATGCTTTGCGCATTACCGACCCGATCCGCTGCCCGGCACGATCTTTGGCGGGCGGTTTCCGGTGCATGTCTGGCCACGCCCGCTGATGTGGGCCTTCGAATGGCACGACACCAGCCGCGACATCGTCCTGCGCCGGGGCGAGCCGCTGTTCTATGTTCAGTTCGAAGCCGAAGGGCCAGACCGACCGGTGCAGGTGGTGCAGGCCGAGCGGACGCCGGAACTGCTGGCCTATCTGGAAAAGCTCTCGGGCGTGGTCAATTACGTGAACCAGACGTTCAGCCTGTTCAAGGCCGCCGAGGCGATCCGCCCTGCCCGGTTGCTTACGCCCAAGGGGCGCTGAATGCGCAGTTTCCTGGAGATCTACGACCTGCGCTCGGGCCGGGCGCACCTTGTGCTGGCCACGGAGAAACTGATCGAGGCCCCGAACTGGCATCCCGAAGGCTGGCTGCTGGTGAATGGTGACGGTCGGCTGTGGCGGGTGCCGCTCGACCAGCCGGAATTGCTGCCGGTCGAGACCGGCAAGGCGGTGCGCTGCAACAACGACCACGGCTTCTCGCCCGACGGCGGCACGATCTTCCTCTCGTCGCATACCGATCGGGGGTCGGAGGTGTTCTCGGTGCCGGTCGGTGGCGGCGAGCCTGCGCCAGTCACGCGGAACGCGCCAAGCTGGTGGCATGGCGATCTCGCCTGATGGTCGGCGGATCGTCTATGCCGCGGCGCGCGAGGGCCGGGTGGTGGATGTCTGGTCCTGCCCGGCGGGGGGCGGGGACGAGACGCGGCTGACCTTTGGCGAGGGGCATTCGGACGGGCCGGATTATGCAGCCGACGGCGCATGGGTCTGGTACAACTGCGACCGGACGGGCCATGCGCAGATCTGGCGGGTGCGGCCGGACGGGACGGGGCACGAGCAGGTGTTCGAGGACGGTCTGGTGAACTGGTTTCCCCACCCCTCGCCGGATGGCAGGCACCTGCTCTATCTCGCCTATCCGGAAGGGACCGAGGGGCATCCGCGCGACAAGGACGTGGCGCTGGTCCTCGCCGATGCCGACGGGGGCAAGCGGCGCGTCGTGGCCGAGATCTTCGGCGGACAGGGCACGATGAACGTGCCAAACTGGGCCCCGGACGGGTCGGCCTTCGCCTATATGCGCTATGCGCCAGAGGCATGACCCGGCCGGGCGCGGCGAGGGAAGGGGGCGGGCATGTGGCCATCGTCACGGCTGACAGAGCTTCTGGGCATCCGGCACCCGATCATCCAGGCGCCGATGCTTGGGTCCGTCACGCCGGAACTTGCGGCGGCGGTCAGCGCGGCGGGAGGGCTAGGGTCGCTGGGTTTCGGCTTTGGCACGGTCGAGGCGGTTGAAGCCGGGCTTGCCGCGCTTCGTGCGAAGACCAACGCGCCCTTCAACCTCAATTTCTTCGTGATGGACAACGCGGTACAGGACGCGACCGACCGGGCGCGGATGCGCGAGTGGCTGATGCCGTTCTACCGGGAGCTTGGCGCGGGCGAGGTGCCCGATCCGCCCTGTCCCGAACGAAGGACTGGCTTCGACCCGGCACTCGTCGACCTGCTTGTACGGGAAAGACCGGCGGTCGTGAGCTTTCATTTCGGCTCGCCCGGCCCGGAAGCCGTCGGGCGGCTGCGGGGTGCGGGCGTTCGCGTGATCGCCACGGCGACGACTGTGGCCGAAGCGCGTGGGCTGGAGCAGGGCGGCGTGGATGCGGTGATCGCGCAAGGCTGGGAAGCGGGCGGGCATCGCGGATCGCACCGTCCTACTCCGCCGGGGGATGGGGTGGGCACGATGGCGCTGGTGCCGCAGGTGGTGGATGCCGTGCGGGTTCCGGTGATTGCGGCGGGGGGCATCGGCGACGGGCGGGGCATCGCCGCGGCCTTCGTGCTGGGTGCGAGCGGCGTGCAGTTGGGCACGGCGTTCCTGTCCTGCCCTGAGGCGGCGACCGACGAGCGGCGACGGCAGCTTCTGCGCCGGGCGTCGGACACGGACACGATGGTGACGGATGCCGTCTCGGGCCGGTCGGCCCGCGCGGTGCGAAGCCGCTATGCCGAGGCGATGGCCCCCCATGCGGGACGAATGGCAGCCTATCCCGACATGTATGCCTTCTCGGGTCCGCTGGAGGAGGCAAGCCGGGGCCGCGCCGAGGAACCCGTCTCGTTCCACCTCTACGGTCAGGCGGCCGCGCTGAACCGCGAATTGCCGGCGGGCGACCTGGTCCGGCACTTCGTCGAACAGGCGCTGGACCGCCTTGGCAGAAACCCTCGCGGCTGAGTTGCGGTTGCCGCCGGGGCGCTGCGCGTCTACGACTGAACAGGGGCGGCACGGGCCTGCACGCCTCTGTTTCAGCTTCGGGAGGAGAGTGGACATGGCGATCACGGCAAAGGACCTGCTCGATGCGGCGAACGCCGCGGTACCGCGCATAGATGCAGCGAAGGCGCAGGACCTGATGGCGGCGGGGGCGCTGCTGCTTGACGTGCGCGACTCGGCGGAGCTGGGCGTGACGGGGAAGGCCGAGGGCGCGCATCACATTCCCCGAGGAATCCTCGAGTTCCGCGCCGATCCGGCGACGGCCCTCTACGATCCGGAGCTGCGCAAGGATCGCGTCGTGATCCTGCACTGCGCCAGTGGCGGTCGGTCGGCACTGGCGGGCAAGCTGTTGAAGGACATGGGCTATGCCGAGGTCTACAACCTTGGCGGCTTCAAGGACTGGGTCGAGGGCGGCGGGAAAGTGGAGGAAGCCGAGGGTCTGACCCGGCCAGAGGTCCGCGAAAGAGGCGTCGGCTTGGCAGATCCGTGCTATGCTCCTGGCTTCTGCGGGAGGTCGGATCGCTATGGTCGCGTCGGACAGTGTCTTTGCCGGCTCCATCCCCGCGCTTTATCAGCGGCTGATGGTGCCGATGATCTTCGAGCCCTATGCGCATGGACATGGCGCCAGCGGGTTTCCGCCCTGGAACCCCGCGTGCCGTGCTGGAGACTGCGGCGGGGACCGGGGTGGTGACGCGCCGGATTGCGGCCGTCTTGCGACCGGACGCGCGGCTCGTCGTTACCGAACTGAATCCGGCGATGCTGGAGCTGGCGCGCAGACGTGCTGCCGGATGACCCGCGGATCGACTGGCAACAGGCCGACGCACAGGCGCTGCCCTTCGCGGACGACGCTTCGAGGTGCTTGTCTGCCAGTTCGGCGTGATGTTCTTTCCCGACAAGGCACAAGGCTATCGCGAGGCGCGGCGTGTGCTGAAACCCGGCGGACGTTTCCTGTTCAACGTCTGGGACGGGCCGGAGCGGAACGATTTCGTCCGGCTTGTCGGAGACGGCATTGGCGCGACACTTCCCCAGCGACCCGCCGCGGTTCTTCGAGCGGACGCCGCACGGCTATCACGACATGAAGGCCATCGCGTCAGCGCTGGACGAGGCCGGGTTCTTCGGATGTACGGGCCGAGGCGGTCGAGCGCGCGTCGCGCATGCCCTCGGCCCGCGATGTGGCGACAGCCTATTGCCAGGGCACGCCGATGCGGTCCGAGATCGAGGCACGCGGCGGCGATCTTGCCCAGACGACAGAGGCTGTGACCGACGCGCTCGAGGCGCAGTTCGGGAGCGGTCCGGTCGAAGGGCGGATCCGGGCCTTCGTGATCTCGGCCACCGCCTGAGCGGGAGGAATTTCTGGGATGCGCCGCTGTGGCAATCTTGCATCAAGCGCAGCCGCGCCCCATCTTCGTTTCAAGACCGGAGGGGACGTGCCTGAGAGGGCGTTCCGGAGCCGGTGCTTTGGAAAAGGAGATTGCCGATGAACCTGGAAAAGTTCACGGAACGGTCGCGCGGGTTCCTTCAGGCCGCGCAGACGATTGCGATGCGGGAAAGCCACCAGCGGCTGCTGCCCGAGCATCTGCTGAAGGCGTTGATGGATGATGACCAGGGGTTGTCGAGCAACCTGATCCGCACGGCGGGCGGCGAGCCCGCAGCGCGTGCTGGAGGCGGTGGATGCCGCGCTGGCGAAGCTGCCGCAAGGTGACGGGCGATGCGCAGCCCTATGATGGACCCGTCGCTGGTGCGGGTGCTGGACGAGGCCGAGAAGGTCGCGAAGAAGGCGGGCGACAGTTTCGTTCCGGTCGAGCGCATCCTGATGGCGCTGGCGCTGGTGCCACACGCAAGGCCAAGGACGCGCTGGATGCGGGGGCGGTGAACGGCGCAGAAGCTGAACGCCGCGATCAACGACATTCGCAAGGGCCGGACGGCGGACACGGCTTCCGCCGAGGAAGGCTATGACGCGCTGAAGAAATATGCCCGCGACCTGACCGAGGCGGCCGAGCAGGGCAAGATCGACCCGATCATCGGGCGCGACGAGGAGATCCGCCGCGCGATGCAGGTGCTGTAGCCGCCGCACCAAGAACAACCCGGTGCTGATCGGGGAACCCGGCGTCGGCAAGACCGCGATCGCCGAGGGCCTTGCGCTGCGCATCGTCGATGGCGACGTGCCGGAATCGCCTGCGCAACAAGCGGCTGATGGCGCTGGACATGGGCGCGCTGATCGCCGGCGCGAAGTATCGCGGCGAGTTCGAGGAGCGGCTGAAGGCCATCCTGAAGGAGATCGAGGCGGCGGCGGGCGAGGTGATCCTGTTCATCGACGAGATGCACACGCTGGTCGGCGCGGGCAAATCCGAAGGCGCGATGGACGCGGCGAACCTGATCAAGCCGGCGCTGGCGCGGGGCGAGTTGCACTGCGTCGGGGCGACCACGCTGGACGAATACCGCAAGTATGTCGAGAAGGACGCGGCTCTGGCCCGTCGCTTCCAGCCGGTGATGGTCAGCGAGCCGACGGTCGAGGACACGATCAGCATCCTGCGCGGGATCAAGGAGAAGTACGAGCTGCACCACGGCGTGCGGATCACCGACTCGGCGCTGGTGGCGGCGGCGACGCTGTCGCACCGCTACATCACCGACCGCTTCCTGCCCGACAAGGCGATCGACCTGATGGACGAGGCCGCGAGCCGGCTGCGGATGGAGGTGGACAGCAAGCCCGAGGAACTGGACGCGCTGGACCGGCGAGATCCTGCAGTTGCAGATCGAGGCCGAGGCGCTGAAGAAAGAGGACGACGCGGCCTCGCAGGACCGGCTGGAGAAGCTGGACGAAGGAACTGGCGGAGCTGACAGCAGCGCTCGGCCGAGATGACGGCCAAGTGGCAGGCCGAACGCGACAAGCTGGAAGCGGCGCGCGGACTGAAGGAGCAGCTGGACAAGGCGCGGGCCGAGCTGGACCAGGCGAAGCGCGAGGGCAACCTCGGCCGCGCGGGCGAGTTGTCCTACGGCATCATCCCGGGGCTGGAAAAGAAGCTGGCCGAGGCCGAGGCGCGCGAGGGCGACGCTGCTGGTGTCCGAAGCCGTGCGGCCCGAGCAGATCGCCGAGGTGGTGGAACGCTGGACCGGCATCCCGACGAGCCGGATGCTGGAAGGCGAGCGCGAGAAGCTTCTGCGGATGGAAGAGGAGCTGGGCAAGCGCGTGATCGGCCAGCGGCAGGCGGTGACGGCCGTGGCCAACGCCGTGCGGCGCGCGCGGGCCGGGCTGAACGACGAGAACCGGCCGCTGGGGTCGTTCCTGTTCCTCGGGCCGACCGGCGTCGGCAAGACCGAGCTGACCAAGGCGCTGGCGGAGTATCTGTTCGACGACGACCAGGCGATGGTGCGCATCGACATGAGCGAGTTCATGGAGAAGCACGCGGTCGCCCGGCTGATCGGCGCGCCCCCCGGCTATGTCGGCTATGACGAGGGCGGCGTGCTGACCGAGGCGGTGCGGCGCCGGCCCTATCAGGTGGTCCTGTTCGACGAGGTCGAGAAGGCGCATCCGGATGTGTTCAACGTGCTGCTGCAGGTGCTGGACGACGGTCGGCTGACCGACGGCCAGGGCCGCACGGTGGACTTCAAGCAGACGCTGATCGTCCTGACCTCGAACCTGGGCGCAGGCCCTGAGCGAGCTGCCGGACGGTGCCGACCCCGGCCCGGCCCGGCCGAGGTGATGGAGGCGGTGCGGGCCGCATTTCCGGCCCGAGTTCCTGAACCGTCTGGACGAGCCGATCATCTTCGACCGGCTTGGACCGGGCCGACATGGTCGGGATCGTCGACGATCCAGCTGCAGCCGGCTGGAGAAGCGGCTGGCGGCGCGCAAGATCACGCTGGAGCTGGACGCCGGCGGCGAAGGCCTGGCTGGCCGAGGAAGGCTATGATCCGGTCTTCGGCGCGCGGCCGCTGAAGCGGGTGATCCAGCGCTCGTTGCAGGATCCGCTGGCCGAGATGATCCTGTCGGGCGACGTGCTGGATGGCGCCATCGTGACGATCAGCGCCGGGCCGACGGGTTGATCATCGGCGACCGGGTGGCAAGTTCCCGGCGCGAGCGTCCGCAGGATGCGGTGGTCCACTAAAGAAAAGGGCGGCGCGAGCCGCCCTTTTTCCTTGTGAGGTCGTGCAGGATGCAGGTCGGCCCCGCCCGGGGTGCAGCCCGGACGGGGCCTTCCATCAACCTCACTTCGGAAGAAGCACGCGGTCGATCCGGTGGATCACGCCGTTCGACGCAAGGATATCGGCCTGGCTGACCGTCGCGCCATTCACCTTCACGCCGTTGCGCCCGTCCACGCGGACGGTTTGACCTTCGACGGTCGCGACGTCGAGCCGCTTGCCGACGAGCTGGTCCGAGGTCACGTTGCCCGGCACGACGTGATAGGTCAGGATCTGCACCAGCTTCGCCTGGTTCTCGGGCTTCAGCAGGTCTTCCACCGTGCCAGCGGGCAGTTGCGAGAACGCATAGTCCGAGGGCGCGAAGAGGGTGTAGGGCCCGGGTCCCTTCAGCGTCTCGACGAGGCCCGCAGCAGTCGCGGCGGCCACCAGCGTGCTGAACTGGTCGTTCGACGCGAGGATCGAGACGATGTCGGGACGGGATGTCGTAGCCGTGGGCGAGCAGGCCGAGATGGCGAGCGCGGCCGTCGCAGCACCAAGCAGGCCAAGGATGGAACGTCTGTTCATTATGTCCTCCGTTCAGGTTCAAGGGCAGGCGGGACGCCACGGCAACGCGGCGGCCCGCCCCGGGGTTCCTTACATCGGCGGCAGGATGACCGCGTCGATCACGTGGATCACGCCGTTCGAGGCAGCCACGTCGGCGCCGGAGATGGTGGCGCCGTTCACCTTCGGGCCGCCTTCCAGGGTGATCGTCACTTCGCCGCCCTGGACGGTCTTGGCCTTCAGGCCTTCGGACAGGTCGGTCGACATCACCTTGCCGGGTACGACGTGGTAGGTCAGGACGGCGACCAGCTTGTCCTTGTTCTCGGGCTTCAGCAGGTCCTCGACCGTGCCCGCGGGCAGGGCGGCGAAGGCCGCGTCGGTCGGCGCGAAGACGGTGAACGGGCCGGGGCCCTTCAGCGTCTCGACAAGGCCGGCAGCCTCGACGGCGGCAACGAGTGTGGTGAAGCTGCCGGCACCGACGGCGGTGTCGACGATGTCCTTGTCCTGCGCGAAGGCGGGGACGGCCATGAAGCTGGCGGCGGTCAGTGCAAGAAAAGTACGGCGGATCATTGGTGTCTCTCCCGTGAGGTTAGCCATTGGTCTGGCAAGGGTGAGACGTGGGACTGCGACGACTGGATGCAGGGCAAAACTGCGTCATCGGGCCTTGACTGATGCGAACGGCGGACTAAGCGGCGACATTTGACGGCGTCCACTCAAAATGGTGTGAGCGCTGTTTATCCCGCGTGAACGATCGAAGCCATGTTTCAGCGCTCTGCCGGACATGTGACACAAGTTTCCTTGGAATCTCCAAGCGGGCGATACAGGTTTTGTGCATGCTTGAAGCCGGATGCCGAGGAGACTGCGATGCGCAAGACCTTCCAGACTGACCTTCGCTGGTCGGATGTGACGCCGAAATCCGTCTGGATGAACCGACGCCAGCTGATCGCCGGCGCGGGGGCGCTGGCGCTGGCGGGGCCGGCGGCGGCGAAGATCGCGACAGTTCCAAGCGCCTATTCCACCGCCGAGGAACCGACCACGCTGGAAGACATCACCAGCTACAACAACTTCTACGAGTTCGGATGGGACAAGGAGCGACCCCGCCCGCTATGCCGGGTCGCTGACGACCGAGCCCTGGTCGGTCGAGATCGACGGGCTGGTCGACAAGCCGGGCACCTATGGCC
>CAVVOC010000005.1:1030000-1152850 GCA_963749855.1 uncultured Alphaproteobacteria bacterium
ATCCGGGAGACACACATCGGGTGCTAACGTCCGGTGTGAAGAGGGAAACAACCCTGACCTGCAGCTAAGGCCCCTAATTCGTGGCTAAGTGGGAAAGCATGTGGGACGGCCAAAACAACCAGGAGGTTGGCTTAGAAGCAGCCATCCTTTAAAGATAGCGTAACAGCTCACTGGTCTAGATAAGCTGTCCTGCGGCGAAGATGTAACGGGGCTCAAGCCACGAGCCGAAGCTCAGGATGTGCAGCAATGCACGTGGTAGCGGAGCGTTCCGTGATATAGCTCATCATGTCTTACGTCCTTCGGGGCGGACGGACATGGAGAGCTTTCTGTGAAGCCGGGCCGTAAGGCATCCGGTGGAGAGATCGGAAGCGAGAATGTTGACATGAGTAGCGACAAAGGGGGTGAGAGACCCCCTCGCCGTAAGTCCAAGGGTTCCTGCTTAAAGCTAATCTGAGCAGGGTAAGCCGGCCCCTAAGGCGAGGCCGAAAGGCGTAGTCGATGGGAACCAGGTTAATATTCCTGGGCCAGTGGGATGTGACGGATCGCAGAGGTTGTTCGCCCTTATCGGATTGGGCGGGCCGCTGAGCGGTTCCTGGAAATAGCCCCACATCAGACCGTACCCTAAACCGACACAGGTGGACTGGTAGAGTATACCAAGGCGCTTGAGAGAACCACATCAAAGGAACTCGGCAAAATGCCTCCGTAAGTTCGCGAGAAGGAGGCCCCACTTTTACGCAAGTAGAGGTGGGGGGCACAAACTAGGGGGTGGCGACTGTTTACTTAAAACACAGGGCTCTGCGAAGCCGCAAGGCGACGTATAGGGTCTGACGCCTGCCCGGTGCTGGAAGGTTAAAGGGAGGGGTGCAAGCTCTGAACTGAAGCCCCAGTAAACGGCGGCCGTAACTATAACGGTCCTAAGGTAGCGAAATTCCTTGTCGGGTAAGTTCCGACCTGCACGAATGGCGTAACGATCTCCCCGCTGTCTCTGATGTGGACTCAGCGAAATTGAACTGTGTGTCAAGATGCACACTACCCGCGGTTAGACGGAAAGACCCCATGCACCTTTACTCTAGCTTCGCATTGGCAACAGGATTGCGATGTGCAGGATAGGTGGTAGGCATCGAAGCGGGGACGCCAGTTCTCGTGGAGCCTCCCTTGAGATACCACCCTTCGCACTCTTGTTGTCTAACCGCGGTCCCTTATCGGGATCCGGGACCCTGCGTGGTGGGGAGTTTGACTGGGGCGGTCGCCTCCCAAATCGTAACGGAGGCGCGCGAAGGTAGGCTCAGAGCGGTCGGAAATCGCTCGTTGAGTGCAATGGCAGAAGCCTGCCTGACTGCAAGACTGACAAGTCGAGCAGAGACGAAAGTCGGTCATAGTGATCCGGTGGTCCCAAGTGGGAGGGCCATCGCTCAACGGATAAAAGGTACGCTGGGGATAACAGGCTGATGATGCCCAAGAGTCCATATCGACGGCATCGTTTGGCACCTCGATGTCGGCTCATCTCATCCTGGGGCTGGAGCAGGTCCCAAGGGTATGGCTGTTCGCCATTTAAAGAGGTACGTGAGCTGGGTTTAGAACGTCGTGAGACAGTTCGGTCCCTATCTGCCGTGGGTGTAGGAGACTTGAGAAGAGTTGCCCCTAGTACGAGAGGACCGGGGTGAACGCTCCACTGGTGGACCAGTTGTCGTGCCAACGGCAGTGCTGGGTAGCTATGAGCGGACAGGATAACCGCTGAAGGCATCTAAGCGGGAAGCCCCCTTCAAAACAAGGTCTCCCTTGAGAGCCGTGGAAGACCACCACGTCGATAGGCCGGAGGTGTAAGTGCGGCAACGCATTCAGCTGACCGGTACTAATTGCTCGATAGGCTTGATTTGATCCAGTAACAGCAAGGCAATACCAGCCAAGCGCGTTCCCGGAAAAACTCGAAAGCAAACCAGACTTGGAACAAGCGCCAGAGGTGGCGCACTGATGAACCCGACGCCAAGGCAAAACGAGGTCCCGGATCACATCCGCGACACCCGAGAAGCCACGGCATCGGGGTGCGTCTTCTTCGGTTTGGTGGTCATAGCACGAGCAAAACACCCGATCCCATCCCGAACTCGGCCGTTAAGTGCCGTCGCGCCAATGGTACTGCGTCTCAAGACGTGGGAGAGTAGGTCACCGCCAAACCTAAAAAGACGCACACATCCCCGTATCTCCCTCAACGATCCCTCAAATACCCCCCCCGACCAGTTGGCCGAGGGAACCCGGCGCGGGGTGGAGCAGCCCGGTAGCTCGTCAGGCTCATAACCTGAAGGCCGCAGGTTCAAATCCTGCCCCCGCAACCAGACCTCTGTTAGTTGCATACCTGCACAGCGCCCCATGGGGCGCTTTTTTGCATGCGGCACATGTTGAAGGTGGTGCCTTAACAGGTCCACACCAGTCTCACGGATCGAGTTATTGCAACGCCATTGGTCCGAGAGAACTCTAGTCCCGGCCAATGCGCTTCGACATGATCTGCGAGGCCAATGTCATCGAGCGCAGGCTGGCGAAACGGAACCATCCCAGGACGATCGGCCAAGTCGAGCGGATGAACCGTACGATCCGGGAGGCGACCGTCAAATGGACCCACTGTTGTGACCACGATCCGCTGCGAACATATCTCGCGGAGTTTCATGACAGCCTACAGCTTTTCACGCCGACTGAAGACGCTCGCAGGCTTCACGTCCAGGCTACAGAAGCAGATCGCTTCATCCTCGATCCGATCCACCAGAGGCCGTGGCTAGGCTCCCGGGCTCCGGCAGCCTGGCGCCCCATTCCAGCAGGGCGTCGGTCACCGGGCGCAATTCGCAACCCAAGGGGGTCAGGCTGTACTCGACCTTCGGCGGCACGACGGGATAGACCGTGCGGGTGATCAGCCCGTCAGCCTCCAGCTCGCGCAGTTGCGCCGTCAGCATCTGCTGCGTCACGTCGGGGATCAGGCGGCGCAGCTCGCCGAAGCGGCGGGTGCCGCCCATCAGGTGATACAGGATGAACAGCTTCCACTTGCCGCCGATGGCCGCCATGGCGCGGGTGACCGGGCAACCGAGTTGTGTCAGGGGAAGCGCGGCATCCATGGTATGTTTTTCCTGAGTATGTCCTGAAATTATGCGTTCTTGTTAAAATCGGCGCAAGAGATATCTCCGGTCCGGCAAGGCAAAACCGAAAGGATCGCATGATGACCCGTATTCTCGTGACCGGCGCCTCGGGCGCGCAGGGCCGCCCCGTGGCGCAACAGCTGATGCGCGCCGGGCACCGTGTCCGGCTTCTTGTGCGCGATCCGGACAAGGTGGCGGACCTGGCGCGCGCCGGCGCGGACATCGTCGCAGGGCAGCTACGACGACGCTGCTGCCATCGCCGCGGCGACATCGGGGCAGGAGGCGATGTTCCTGCTGTTGCCGTTCTTCGGGCCGAACGAAGCGCACGCCCGGACGCTGATCGACGCGGCCCGCGCGGCAGGCATGCGCCGGATCGTCTGGAACGCGACGGGCGGCATTCCCCCGGTTCTCACGGGCGCACCTGGCGTCGACATCCGGCTGACGATCCGCGATCTGCTGGCGGAAAGCGGGCTTGAATGGGTGGCGCTGCAACCGACGATCTACATGGAGAACCTTCTTGGCCCCTGGACTGCGCCCGAGGTGGCGGCAGCAGACCGGCTTGCCTATCCGATCCCCGAGACACTGGGCCTGCAATGGATCAGCCACGAGGATGCCGCGGCCTTCTCCGTCGCGGCCTTCGCCCTGCCTGGCCAGCCGCGCGAGGCGGTGATGATCTGTGGACCCGAAACCCTGACCGGCCCGCAGATGGCCCGGTCCTTCACCCGCGGCCTGGGCCGCACGATCACCTTCCGCCCGATGCCCCCGCGCGAGTTCGGCAGGATCATGGATCAGGCGATGGGTGGCGGTGGCGACGCGGTCGCGGCGCTCTACGAGGCGGTCGCCACGACTCCCGACCTGATGGCGACGCGGATCGACCACGCGGCCCTGCTGGCCCGCCTGCCGATCCAGCCCGTCAGCCTCGAGGCCTTCGCCCGCCGTCATGCGGCCGCCTTTACCCGGCAGGAGGCCACGGCATGACGCGCCTGCTCTATGGCTATGACCCGCTGTGTGGCTGGTGCTACGGCTTCACCCCGGCCTTGCGGCACCTGAGGCAGGCTTTCCCCGACCTCGAGATCCGGCCTGTGATGGGCGGTCTTGTCACCGGGGCCCGCATCGGCCGCTATGCCGCGATGGAGGGCTATATCCGCGCCGCCTCGACCCGCCTCAAAGAGATCACGGGAATGGCTGTGTCCCCTGCCTTCTTCGAACGGATCACCGGAAATCCGGCGATCGTCGCAAGTTCGGTCGTCCCCTGCGCCGCCGTCCTTCAGGTGCGCAAGGCCGCGCCCCATCGCGCCGCCGAGTTTGCCGCCGCGCTGCAACTGGCCCATTTCGGTGCGGGCGAGGACCTGAACGATCCTGGCGTCCACGACCGCACGGCACGCGACTCTTGGCCTGGATATCGCCTTTGACCTTCCAGAGCCGCACATCGTTCCGCCTGACCTTGCCCATGAGTTCGCGGCAACGCGCGCCCTGGGTGTCGCCAGCTATCCCGCGCTGTTCCTTGAGCGTGCTGGCCGACACGTTGCGCTTCCGATCAGCTACGACCCGCGCGAGCTTTTCGAGATCGTCATGGACAAAGCCCACGCAAAGACGGGCTGAACGAGACGGCAAGATCCGGAACACCTGCGCAAGGTCTGGAACGCCGTTCGGCGGGATGCCCCTAGATAAAGGACTCGAAGACTGAAGCATGAAGGGAGCGGACGATGGCTTGGCGCAGGTTCTTGATCGCCCTGACGGTGGGGTCTTTCGCCGGTGCGGCGATGGCACAGTCGGGTTCGTCCGCGGACTACATCACCGCCGCGTCCACCCTGCCTGTTGAAGACGAGGTGCGGATCACCGGGATCATCGCCCGGATGAACCATGCGATCGACCAGAACGACTATCCACTCTACGCGAGCTTCTATGCCGAGGACGGGGTGATCGACTTCGGGCTTCGGACCGCCGGTCGAGGGGCGCGAAGCGATCATCGCCTCGCTCGACCAGTCCGCCCCTTTCATCTCGAACAAGCGCCATGCCGCCACGAACCTTGTGATCTTCGGGCAGGGCGATACGGCAACCGCGATCTACTATCTGGTGGTTGTCGAACGTCAGGCCGGACTGACCCTGGCAGGGACGGCGATGATCACCGACACCTTTGCGCGTGGTCCCGAGGGCTGGCAGGTCAAGCGGCACGAGACACGGATGGACCCGGCGACCCTTGCAACACTGCAGCAGTGACAGCAAGGGTCGCCCCGACAGAGGCAGCGGGCATGAGGTGCCCGGTTAACGAAAGGGACGCGATGCATGCTTACCCCTGCAGAAGCCAGACGCGGTCCATGAACTGGCGGAACGACTGGTGTGCGCCGTAGCCCTGAACCTTGGGCGTGTACGAGCGATAGACCGACCGCCAGTAGGGCTGCAGGATGACACCTTCGTCGCGCAGGATGGTCTGAAGCTGCGCCATCACCTCGCTGCGCGCCTTAGCGTCGGGGATCGCGGTGGCCTTGTCGAGCAGCGCATCGAACTCGGCATTGGAAAAGGCCGTCTCGCTCCACGGTCCGCCGGTCTTGTAGGCCAGCATGTAGACCTGCACCCCCAGCGGGCGACCCGCCCATTCCGAGGCCGAGAAGGGATACTTGTCCCAGTCGTTCCAGAAGGTCGAGCCGGGCAGCAGCGTGCGCTTCACCTTCAGACCCGCGCTGCGCATCTGGTCGGCCACCACATCGCAGCTGTTGGCCTGCCATTCCTCTTCCTGCGAGATCAGGTCGAACTCATGCGCCTCCTGCCCGGCCTCGGCCATCAGGGCAGCGGCCTGCGCCGGATCGGTCACGGCAGGGCCGATATCGGCGTAATCCTCGTGCATCGGGCCGACATGGGTGTTGGCCGCAACGATGCCCGCGTTGCCATAGCCGATCTCGAGCACCTTCTGATTGTCGACGGCCAGCTGCACCGCGCGACGAACGCGAACATCCTCGTAGGGCGCGCTTTTCTGGTTCAGGCGCAGGACCAGCGTCTGCGCGGTGGCGACGCCCTCGCTGGTTACGCCGGCCGCCTCCATCACCGCCAGGAAATCGGGGGTCGTCTGGTAGTTCGCGTCCACCTCTCCCGCCTCGAAGGCCGAGACCATCGCCGTGGAATCCGTGCCGTAATCGGTCCACACCACCCCGTCGAGCCAGACATCCCCGCCCCACCAGGGCGTTTCCCGCCGCTTGACCTCGGCTCGCACCCCCGTCTCGTAGCTGACCAACTCGAACGGACCCGTCCCGATGGCCAGCGCCTTGGCGGGGTCGTCGCTGCCGTCGTAAGAGCGGTGCATGATGATCGCGGGGTAGTCCGACAGGTTCGCGATCAGCGCGATATCGGGCTGGCGCAGGTTCAGGCGCACCGTGTGGTCATCGACCCGCTCGATGGCGTTCGGCAGCAGCACCTTTGTGTCGGGGTCGGTCAGCGCCGCCAGACGGGCCACGAAGGAATTGCCCTCGACCGAAGGATCGGCCCAGCGGGTGAGGTTGAAGATCACGTCATCGGCGGTGAAATCGTCGCCGTTCGACCATTTCACCCCCTTGCGCAGGTTGAAGGTGTAGGTTCGCGCATCGTCGCTTGCCTCCCAGCTTTCCAGAAGCTGGGGCTGGAAGGTGAAGTCGTTGTCCCAGCGGACGAGGTATTCGTTGCAGCAACCGGCGACATTTGCCATCTCGGTCCACTCGAACAGGCGCGGGTCGCGGAACGCCTTCACCAGCATCGCCACGCGGAACGTGCCCCCCGCCACCGGCGTCGCCTCCTGCGCCTGGGCCGGCGCGATCCCGCCAAGCGCATGGGCGCCCGCCGCGCTGACGCCCCAGGCGGCCATCGTGGCGAAGAACTCGCGCCGGTTCAGGCGCCCTGCGCGAAAATCCTCGGCTGTCGTCGCGGCATTTGGGTGAAGCGAACGGCGGGTGAGCATGAAGTCGGACATCGCGAGACTCCCTGTGCGGCGACTGGTGCGGCGGTTGGACGGACGGCTTTGTGCAGCGTGCCGTCAGGAGAATTGGCCCCGCAACTGCATTAAATCTTGATCAGGCCCAGAAAAACTGAGCGCGCCTTAGCCGGGAAAAGCGCAGGGTGCCTTACAAGTTCTTGCAAAGACGGAGAGAATCCAGCAGTGCCGCGTGAATGTCGCGGCTGGCCACGGCATCGCCCACGCGATACAGGCGCATCGCGGACCCATCGCCTGGTTGCGGGGTTGCGCCCAGGATTGCGGCAAGGTCGGTCACGCCACGGTTCGCTGCGCAGGTCTTGAGCGCGGCGAAAAGGTCGCACACAGGCTCGGTTCCACAGTCGGCCACGACGATGTCGAACTCGCGCGTCTGGTCGGGGCCGCCGTAGGGATGCGCAAGGCGCACGCAAAGGCGGTTGCCCGCCCTTTCGATGGCCGCCACCCCATGATCCGGCGTCAGGCGCACACCGGCCCGCGAGAGGTTGCCGAGGTAGATCGGATAGCTCGACCCGCCCAGTTCGCGCCCCACCAGCCGGTCGGGGGTACAAAGCTCGACCACACAGCCGCGACGGGCCAGATGCTCGGCCAGCGAGACCGCCGCGTGGCCGCCTACCTCGTCATGGATCAGAACGCTTCGGCCCGCGTCGGGCGGACGCTCGATCACCTCCCACGAGGTCAGCGCCAATTCGCCGCCGGGAACAGGCAGGGACTTGGGCAGGCCACCCGTGGCATCGATCACCAGGGCGGGGTCAAGGGCCAGCACATCGGCGGCCTCGGCCAATGTGTTCAGCCGCAGTTCAACGCCCAGATGCGCCAGTTCCGAGGACAGCCAGTCGACGATCCCGGCAAGGTCGCGCCGCCACGCGGCCTTCTGTGCCAGCAACACCTGCCCGCCCAGCCGGGCAGCCGCTTCGAACAGCACCACCTGATGGCCACGCAACGCCAGAACGCGCGCCGCCTCCATGCCGCCGGGACCGCCGCCCACGACCACGGCCCGCAGGCTCCGCGGCGCAGGCGCGATCTCGTGCGGCAACCAGGTCTCGCGCCCCGTGGCGGCGTTGTGCAGGCAGACGGCGTCCTTGCCGGAATAGACGCGGTCGATGCAATAGGCCGCGCCCACGCAGGGGCGGATGCGCTCCTCCTCTCCGGCCAGCAGTTTCCTGACGATATGCGGGTCGGCGATATGCCCACGCGTCAGCCCGACGAGGTCCACCGCGCCGCTGTCCACCGCATGCGCCGCCGTGCCCATGTCAGTGATGCGGGTCGCATGCAGGACCGGAAGCCCGATGCCCTCGCGAAACGTCCGCGCCATGCCAAGCCAGGGGGCCAGTGGCAGTGCCATGCCCGGGATGACTTGCGCGATGCTGGCATTCGTGGCACCGCCCGGCCCGATCAGGTTCACTAGGTCGATCAGCCCCTCGTCCCGCGCCGCACGTGCCACGGCAAGGCATTCGTCCGCGTCCGGCCCGCCCTCGCTGCTTTCGTCGGGACTCATCCGCAGCGAAACGATGAACTCCTGCGGAACGACGGCGCGGATGCCGCGCAGGATCTCCAAAAGGAAGCGCATCCGGTTTTCCAGCGATCCGCCCCACATGTCCTCGCGCAAGTTGGCGAGCGGAGACAGGAATTGCCCCGGCAGGTGCGACGTGACGAAGACCTCGCAGCCGTCCAGACCGCCCTCGGCACAGCGGCGCGCCGCCGACGCGTAGTCCGCCAGCACGCGCGCGATGTCCTCTTCCTCCATCGCGCGGGGCATGGAGTGATGCGCGGGGTCTCGCACGGCCGAGGGCGCAATGGGCGCTATCCAGTCGCCCGCATCCCACGCCGTCCGGCGCCCCATGTGGCTGATCTGGCACATCAGCAGCGCGCCGTGGCGGTGAATGCGGTCCGCAAATGCGCGGAAATGCGGGATCACCTCGTCGCGGCTCACGTCGATCTGGCCGTAGATCGAGGTCACGTCGCCCGAGACGATGGACGACCCCCCGAACATCGTCAGCGCCAGTCCGCCTTTCGCCTTTTCCTCGTGATAGGCCTGATAGCGGGCCAGCGGCATGCCCCCCTCGGCATAGCCGGGGGCATGGGCGGTACTGACGATCCGGTTCTTCAGGGTGCGCCCACGCAGGGTCAGCGGCTGGAACAGCGATCGCAGCCCCGCTCGGACATCACTCATCCCGCGCCCCGCCTTCGGCCTTGCGGCGCGCGACGAACTCCTCCATCGCGGCAACCCGCGCCGGATCGACCGGCGGCGGGGTCCAGGCCTCTTCGATCAGGAGGGCCAGGTCGCGGGCGCGGGCAAGCGCCTCGCGGCTGCCCGCCGCGGCCCAGGTGCCGAAGTTGGACCAGTCCGACAAGAGCGGCGTGTAGAAGGCCGAGGTGTAGCGCTCCATCGTATGCGCCGCGCCGAAGAAGTGGCCGCCCGGCCCGACCTCGCGCACGGCATCCAGCGCCAGCGTCTCGTCCGTGACCTCGACCCCCGACATGGCGGCGTTGATGCCTTGCAGGATCTCGGCGTCGATCACCAGCTTCTCGGGGCTGGCCGACAGGCCCCCCTCGAGCCACCCCGCCGCATGCATGACGATGTCGGCCTGCCCCAGCTTTGCGCCCCAGAGGGCGAAGGTCGTCTCGTATACCGCCTGCGCATCCGGCGCATTGGCCGCGTTTCCGCCCGAGGAGCGGTAGGGCACGCCATAGCGCCGCGCGAGCTGGCCCGAGATCACGGCGGCCTTGAAATACTCGGGCGTTCCCATCGCGGGAGACCCCGTGCGCATGTCCACGTTCGAGGTATAGGCGCCGTAGATCACCGGGGCACCGGGCCGGACCATCTGCGCAAAAACGATTCCCGCCAGCGTCTCGGCGTTCTGCTGCGCAATGGCCCCGGCCAGCGTGATCGGCGCCATGGCACCCGCCAGCGTGAAGGGGGTGAAGCAGACGCACTGGTTGGCCCGCGCCATCTCGATCAGCCCTTCCAGCATCGGCTTGTCGTAGCGCAGCGGCGACGAGGAATTGACGACCGTGTAGCAGCACGGCCCCTGTTCCAGCTCCGCCCGCGACAGGCCCCGGCCCAGGCAGATCAGCTCCAGCGCGTCGAGGATGCGGGTGCGGCCCAGGCAATAGGGGTGGAACACCTTGTCGGTCATCGTCACGAAATCGGCCACGCAGTCGAGGTGACGGGTCGGTGCGGGCAGGTCCACCGGTTCCACCGGATAGCCGCCGAAGAAGCCGATCACGTTTAGGGACTGACCGAGCTTCAGGAACCGCCGGAAATCGGCCTGGCTGCCGGGGCGGCGTCCTCCCGCAAGATCGTTCACCTGCGGCGCGGACGAGACGCAGCCCCAATGTGTGTAGCCCTGACCGATTGGAAGGTCGCGCGCGGGGTTGCCTGCGCGGATCGTGAAGGCCGAGGGGGCCTTGGCCACCATCTCCATCACCAGCGCCCGGTCGAAGCGCAGGCGCTCGGGTTCCGGTCCGGGCGTGGCACCGGCCGCGATGGCAATGGTGCGCGCCTCGGCCGACAGGAAATCCATGCCGATCTCTTCGAGGATGGTCAGAGACGCCGCATGGATGCGGTCGAGCGCTGCGTCATCGACAAGGCCAAGTGGCCCGGTCGCATGGCGCGGCCCGCCCCATTCCGTCTGCCGGAAAGCCGCGGCCGCCGTCCGCTCGCGCGCCTGTGCCTCGCGGCCCCGGCGCGCGCGGGGGGCTGGGTCCATCACATCTCCCACGGAAAGCTGTCCAGCCGCACGGGGCCGTCGGCGGTGATGTGCACCTGCGTTTCCAGCTTGATACTCTCGGTCCCCGGCGCGGCGATCAGGCTTTCCACGCAGACCACCATCCCCTCGGCGAAGCGCCCGTCATGGGTGCCGAAACTGCCGTCCGCATCGACATGCAGGGGGATCACCGGCCATTCGTCGACAAGGCCCACGCCATGGATGGCCAGCGAATAGCGGAAGGGCCGGTTGACCTCCGGTATCCGCCAGCTCTTCTCGTTGAACTCGCCGAAACTCATGCCGGCGTGCAGGATCTCGGTGTTCTGCTGGATCTGGTCCAGCGCGAGGCGGTAGAGGCCGCGCTGTTCCGGCGTCATCGGTACATGGCCGCAGGTCCAGGACCGGCTCAGGTCGGCGCAGTAGCCGTAGGGGCCGATCATGTCGGTGTCGAAGCTGATCATTTCGCCCGCCTGCACCACACGGTCCGACGCCTCCTGATACCACGGGTTGGTGCGGGGACCCGAGGACAGCAGGCGCGCCTCGAACCATTCGCCGCCCGAGCGGATGTTCTCGTGGTGCAGCTCGGCCCAGATCTCGTTCTCGGTCATGCCGGGGACCGAGGCGGCATACATTCGCGACATGCCCGACTCCGCCACCCGAATGGTCCATTTCATCAACTCGATCTCGTCCGCCGACTTGATGCAGCGCGCCTTCTCGGCCAGCTCCTGCCCATCCACCACCTCGATCCCGAGCGCCTCGAGCGCGTGCAGACCCAGCGGATCGAGCTTGTCCGCGGCGAGGCGGCGGTTGCCGCCGCCATACTGGTGGACGAGGTCGGCGATCTGCCGGGCCCAAAGCTTCGCCCGATCCTCCACCCCCCGATCCGAGATCATGTAGAGCCAGGTCGTGGCCGGCAGCACGATGTCCACGCCCGCGCCATTGCGGACCATGTGCTCGGCGCCCTTGTATTCGTGCATGATCGCCGGGCCGTCGCCGAACAGCATCCCGTAGCGCGTCGCCTCGCGCGAGCTCCAGATTTGCATGTTCGTGTAGTCGAAGGCGTAGCGGATGTTGATCGGGCTGTACATCAGCAGCGCCGCGCAGTCATGGGCCACGACCTGCTGCCGCAGGCGGTCCAGCCGCCAGGCCCGCGCCCGGTCGACGGTCGCCTGCGGGATCGGCGATTTCAGCGACTTGCCGAAGGCGTCGATGTTCAGGAACGACCGTTTCAGCCCGTCGCTGAGTTCAGGGATTACATCGCCGGTCCGGGGACGGAGAAGATCGTTCATGGCCGCATCCCGACATGGTAAGTTCCGGCGGTTCCCGGAGCACTGGGAGGATAGCCGCCTCCACCTTGGTCTCAACGGCAGAAAATCTGCCTCTGACCAAGAAAAAATGACACCTGCCACGCTATCTCAACAGACTGGTCGCCTCGTCCTGAAGCCAGCCCACCACATCCGCGACACGCCGCCGCCTGCGGGCCGAACGGGGCACGACCAGTGCGTAGGGATGCGCCATCGACACCTGTGTGGCGAACGGGGCGACAAGGCGGCCTGCGCCGATGTCGGGCATTGCAAGCGACCGTTGGGCAAGGGCCACGCCCAGCCCTTCCAGGGCCATGTCGATGGCCAGCGCAGGCATGTTCGCCGCCGGACCAAGTCCCTGACGCGGCAGGCGGGGTGCCCCCGCAGCATCGAACCAGTCGGTCCAGGTGGGATAGGACCAGAAGCTGGGGCTCCACCACGTCTGGATCAGGTGCTCGTCCCGCAGCGCCTCGGCATCGCCGCCCAGTCCGGCGCGGCGGGCGAAATCGGGGGTGCAGAGCGGAAGCAGCCGATCGGTGAACAGGGCCCGCGTGTCCTGATGCGGGTAGAGGTGTTCGCCATAGGTGATCCGGATATCGACGCCGCCATCCTCGAAATCCACCGGATCGGCCTCGGCCCGCAGTTCGATCCAGTTCTCCGGCACGCTCGCCGAGAGTGCGGCCAGGCGGCGCGCCAGCCAGCGATGCGCCAGCGAATTGATGCAGCTGACCACGATCCGCGTCCGCTTGTCGCGCGCGGCGACAAGGTCCACCGTCGACTCGAGGGTCGCGAGCGCCGCCGCGCAATCCGCGTGGATCGCCGCACCCACCTCGGTGAGCTCGACGCCGCTGGGAAGGCGGCGGAACAGCGCGGCCTCGTAGTAATCCTCGAGCTTGCGAATCTGCAGGCTCACGGCCGCAGGCGTGACCCCAAGCTCGCTCGCCGCGGCGACAAATCCGCCATGGCGGGCGCTGGCCTCGAAGGCCCGGACGGCATTCAACGGGGGCAGCTTTCGCGGCATGATCGACGTTACCGCCACACGATCGCCGGATGCAACATCGGCGCAAACGCCTCCGACAAGCGACAGCCGCGACCCTCCAGTGGCGATGGCTCAGTCCATGCTTTGGGTCGCGCCATCGTGCGAGACCCGAAGCTGTTCCTGTTCGACGAGCCGCTCTCGAAACTTGATGCCAGCTGCGCGTCCAGATGCGGGCCGAGATCAAGGAGCTGTACCAGCGGCTGCCCACGACGACGGTCTTTTCACCCACAGACGAGGCCGGTTGCCGCTTTCCACGATCAGGTGATTTGCGGCGTGATGGATCCTTGTGCAGTGTTTCACCCGGGGCAAGTCTCCCCGGCGAAATGATGGGTCCATAGGTGGCTGCGACCAAGGAGTGGCTTGCATACAAGCGGTGCCCTACGGCACAAGTTCTGCCGCAACTGTCGGCGTTGCTCTTATGCTTGCGGGACGTTGGGCGGGGCGCAAAGGGTTCGAAAGACGAAGAGAATTGCACGGAATGACGTCACCGGAAATCTACCAGCCGCAGGCCAGTCCGCGCGTCGGCGCGGCAGGTATCTGGTCTCGCGGTGGTCTGTTGGTTTCCCCTTCCCGGCGTCCGTTGGAATGACGTCAGCTTTGCCATCCCCGCATTGCATTCCTGTACCAGACGGTTGCCGGACAATCGCCCGGCGGCATCGGCAGGTGGCATGACGGCGACCGGACCGATTCGGGCTCCGCGGAGTGCCCTCTTGGCAGAGGGCAACCCGGCCCTCCGCCGTGGCCCCGCCGGGGTCCCGGTCACGACCCGGCTCGTCACGGCGCGGGACGAGGTGCGGCTTATCGATACGGGCTGCCCCGAGGGCGATTGCTCGCGCGGCGACTCACCCCGACCTTCTTCTGGGCATGATCTTCGATCAGCCCACGGTCGACGCCGATCTTGGCGCGGGGCGCTTCACGCGGGGGCTGCCTCCCCGCGCCGGTGTCCTGATGCCTCCCTTCCATGCCACGCGCGTCCTTGCGCGGCATCCGCATCGCGCGCGGCTTCTGTTCTTGCGCTGGTCGTTTGCGCTGGCGCTGGCTGACGACGCGGGCCTGCCTGCCGACGGGAATTTCGGTGTCCTGCACACGCGGCCGCTGGCGAGGTTTGCGTGGAGTGGCCTCGTCAACGCGATCCGCGCCGAGGCGCTGGCCGGGAACCCGCGCGGGGTTCTGTTCCTGGATGGAGCGGTGCTTCTGCTGCTGTCCGAGCTGATGGCCGAGATGCAGGCCCCGCTGCGCGGGCCGTCCGGCGGGCTGGCGGGCTGGCAAGTGCGGCGCGTGACCGAGTACCTGAATGACCACCTGGCCGAGCCCGTCTCGCTTCAGGAACTTGCCGGTCTCGTCCGACTGTCGCCTTATCATTTCGCGCGCACGTTCAAGCTGTCGACGGGGCTGCCGCCGCACCGCTATCACACGATCCGTCGCGTCGAGAAAGCGAAGGAACTGCTGGAACACACCGAGCTGACCATCACCGAGATCGCGCATGCGGTCGGCTACGCCACGCCGCAGGCACTGGCGCGCGTCTTCCGCAGCTCGGTCGGCTGCGCGCCGTCCGAGTGGCGCCAGGCCCGGCTCTCCTGACGGCGCGACAAACGGCTTCGAGCCGCTGCCGATGCCCTGCCTGACAATTGCGTGCAGATGCGAGGACGTCCAGCGGGTGCTCGCGCCGTCGATCACTCTGCTGGGGGTCGTGTTCCCCATCCGCTCCAACGCGTCCTCGACAAGACCCGCGGCTCACCCTTGCGGTGACGAGGGCAGGAAACGGAATGGGCAGGCAAGGTCCGAAGGGGCCAGGTGCCGCCACAGAAGGTCAGGGTCTTGTTGGGAACGGCAAGAGTTGCCTCCGCGTTCTTGTCACAGGCACCGCCTGGTGGGGCTTCCAGCCCTTTGGGGTCGGGAGCACCAGACCGTGATCCAGAGAGTTGGCCAAACCCCTTGACCTTACCATGATGGGAAGCTCTATCTGAGGTGACGGAACAGACTCGGTCAAGGCAATCCGTCATGAACATCAGCACGATCCATCGTCAGAAAACACCTGCAGCGAGACTTGTGCTCGACGTGGAAGGCATGACCTGCGCGTCCTGTGTCGGGCGGGTGGAGCGTGCGCTCATGGCCGTGCCGGGTGTCGAGGCGGCTTCTGTGAACCTTGCAACCGAGCGTGCCGAGGTCATGGGTTCCGATCTCGACCGGGCCGCCCTGGTGAAGGCCATCGAGACGGCGGGCTATGTCGTGCCGTCCGCCGCGGTCGATCTGGAAATCGAAGGGATGACCTGCGCCTCGTGCGTGGGGCGGGTGGAGCGCGCGCTAAGGGCCGTTCCCGGCGTGACTGGCGCTTCGGTGAACCTCGCGACCGAGCGGGCAAACGTGGAGGGGCGGGCCGATCCTGTTGCGCTGCTGCGCGCCATAGCCGATGCGGGATACGCGGCGCGGGTGGTAGGAGCGCCCGGCGATGGGGCAGAGGCCGCCGCACGCAAGGCGTCCGAGGAACGGACCCTGCGGCGCGATCTGACGATCGCTGCCGTCCTGACACTGCCGGTCTTTGTGCTGGAGATGGGATCACACCTGTCTGCGTGGGTGCACATGGCGGTGATGAACACGATCGGGATGCAGAACAGCTGGTATCTGCAATGCGCGCTGACGACGGCGGTCCTCTTCGGCCCCGGCTTTCGGTTCCTTGCCAAGGGGCTGCCTGCCCTGGCGCGGCTCGCGCCCGACATGAACAGCCTGGTCGCGGTGGGTACCCTGGCCGCCTATGGCTATTCCCTGGTCGCGACCTTTGCGCCCGCTAGTCTGCCTGCCGGAACGGTGCATGTCTATTTCGAGGCTGCTGCGGTCATCGTGACGCTGATCCTGCTTGGCCGCATGCTCGAGGCCCGGGCGAAGGGACGCACCTCCGAGGCGATCAGGCGGCTCGTCGCCTTGCAGGCCAGGACGGCGCGGGTCATTCGCGACGGAATTGCGCTGGACGTTCCGATCAGCGAGGTTCGCCTGGATGATCTGGTGGAGGTCCGGCCCGGCGAGAAGGTGCCGGTCGATGGCGAGGTGACCAGCGGGGCCAGCTGGATCGACGAAAGCATGATCACGGGCGAGCCGTTGCCGGTGGAAAAGACCGCCGGCAGCAGGGTGACCGGCGGCACGATCAACCAGACCGGGGCCTTCACGTTTCGCGCGACGGCGGTGGGCGAGGCCACGATGCTGGCACGGATCGTTCGGATGGTCGAGGCGGCGCAGGGCGGAAAGCTGCCCATCCAGACGCTTGTCGACCGGATAACCCTGTGGTTCGTGCCGGCGGTCATGGCCCTTGCCGCACTGACCTTCGTGCTGTGGCTGGCCCTGGGTCCGACGCCCGCGCTGACCTTCGGCCTTGTCAACGCGGTGGCGGTCCTGATCATCGCATGCCCTTGCGCTATGGGTCTGGCGACGCCGACCTCGATCATGGTCGGAACCGGCCGGGGGGCAGAGCTGGGGATCCTTTTCCGCAAGGGTGATGCGTTGCAGGCCCTTCAGGACGTCGCGATCGTTGCGTTCGACAAGACCGGCACGCTGACAACGGGCAAACCCGTGCTGACCGACCTGTACCTCGCCCCCGGTCTGGACCGTGGCACCGTGCTGGCTGCCGTCGCCGCGGTCGAGGCAAAGTCGGAACACCCCATCGCCCGTGCGGTCGTCGCCGCCGCGACCGAGGAGGGACTGTCCCTGCCCGAGGTCACCGGCTTCACCTCCGTCACCGGATATGGCGTCCTAGCCCGCGCCGGTGACCGGCGGGTCGAGATCGGCGCCGACCGCTACATGCGGAAGCTGGGTCTGGACGTGATGATCTTCGCGGACGTCGCAGCCCGGCTGGCAGACGAGGGCAAGTCGCCGATCTATGCGGCCCTCGACGGCAGGCTTGCGGCGATCCTCGCCGTTGCCGACCCGGTCAAGCCGACGACGCCCTCGGCGATCGAGGCCCTTCACGCGCTTGGCCTGAAGGTGGCGATGATCACGGGTGACAATGCCCGCACGGCGCAGGCCATCGCGCGGCAACTGGGCATCGACGAGGTCGTGGCCGAAGTCCTGCCCGAGGGCAAGGTCGACGCCGTGAGGCGGCTGAAGGCGGCGTGGCAGGCTCGCCTATGTCGGCGACGGCATCAACGATGCGCCGGCGCTCGCCGAGGCGGATGTGGGCCTGGCCGTCGGCACAGGCACCGATATCGCCGTCGAGGCGGCCGACGTGGTGCTGGTCTCGGGGCGCCTGACGGCCGTCCCCGACGCCATCGCGCTGTCGAAGGCGGTCATGCGGAACATCCGGCAGAACCTGTTCTGGGCCTTCGCCTATAACGCCGCCCTTATTCCGGTGGCCGCCGGTGCGCTCTGGCCGGTCTACGGGATTCTTCTGTCGCCAATCGCCGCCGCCGCGGCGATGGCGCTCTCGTCGATCTTTGTTCTTGGCAACGCGCTGCGCTTGCGGCGCTTTGTCCCTGCGCAGACCTGAAGGAGCAAGCCCATGAACATCGGCGAGACCGCGAAGGCGTCAGGCGTATCGGCCAAGATGATCCGCTACTACGAGACCATCGGGCTGATCCCTGCCGCGGGGCGGACGGCGTCGGGATATCGCGTCTATTCGACGACCGACGTGCAGATGCTGCGGTTCATCCGGCGGTCCCGTGACCTTGGCTTTCCGGTCGACAAGATCGAGGAGTTGCTGGCGCTCTGGCGTGACCGCAGTCGTCACAGCGCCGATGTGAAGCACCTTGCGCTGGAACAGATCGGCGGGTTGCAGAAGAAGATCATCGAGATGCAGGCCATGGTCGACACCTTGCAGCACCTTGCCGACGCCTGCTGTGGCGATGACCGGCCCGATTGCCCGATCCTTACCGATTTCGGCAACGCCGCGCAGACTGCCGAACCCAGCAGGTCCCGCAAGACGAGATCGCAGGATCGCTGGATCAATGGCTGAGCATTCCGCCGCCACCAGTCCCGCCGAAAGCGCATGGGCAACTGTCGCCTTCATCGACCTCGCGGGGTTCAGCGCCATCACGGATGTCTACGGCGACACCAGCGCAATCGCCATGCTCGACATCTTCGAGGATATGGTCTGCCGCGCCCTTGAAGAGTCCGCGCCGCCGGTGAAGTGGATCGGCGATGAGGTGATGCTTTCCTTTCCCGACCCGACCATCGCCATCAGGGCTCTCGGTCGCCTCTTGCCGGCCTGCCGAAACGAGGCTCGGCTTCCGCTGACACGCGCGGCTCTGCATCACGGCCCGGTCATCCGCAGGTCGGGCGATCTCTTCGGCTCGACCGTCAACATCGCGGCGCGGATCGCGGCGCTGGCCGGTCCGGGACAGCTTCTTGCGACCCGGCCCGTTGCCGCTGCGGCTGCCGCGGAAGGCATCCTCGTGAAGGATCTGGGCACGGTCGCGCTGCGTTCGCTGCCCGACCCGATCCCGATGTTCGAGATCGGGATCGCCGATCTGCCCGATGCCGCCTGGATCGATCCCGTCTGCAAGATGGCCGCGCCCTATTCCGCGTTCCAAAGGTCGGCTCCGACTGGGCCGTGGTTCTGTTCCGCGCGGTGCGAGGAAGCCTACCATCGCTCGCCCGAGACCTACCCGCTTTCCCGCTAGGCCCATCTGCGTCCTTGCGCGCCGTGAGGTCTCTGCCACTTCAGGGGGGACAGTTCCCGTGCCCTTGTCATGCGACCGTGTCGGAGGCCCGCAGGTCGAATGTCTCGTCCGGGATAGAACTTTGCCAGCCGTATATCGGCCGAGCGGGCGTGGCCTTCCATCCCCTCCAGTCGGGAAATCCGCGCCGTCGCCTCTGCCAGCGGACGCGCCGCAGCGCGTGTGGCGCGCTGCCAGGTGACGGTCTTCATGAACTTGTGCACGGACAGCCCGCCCGTGTAGCGCGCCGCACCCGAGGTCGGCAGCACATGGTTGGGTCCCGAGGTCTTGTCGCCGAAGGCAACCGTCGTCTCCTCGCCCAGGAACAGCGAGCCATAGGCCGTCAGGCGACCCAGCCACCAGTCCAGATCGCGCGCCTGCACGTGCAGATGCTCGGGCGCGTAGCGGTCGGCAACTTGCGCCATCGCCTCGGCCCGTCGCAGAGGATCACCTCGGCCATGTCGTCCCATGCGGCGCGGGCGCTCTCGCGGTTCATCTCCGGCAGCGTCGTCGATCAGCTCCGGCACCCGCGCGATCACCCGCTCAGGCCAGCGCCTCGTCCGACGTGACCAGCCAGACCGGCGAGTTGTAGCCATGCTCGGCCTGCCCGACGAGGTCCGCAGGCCACCATCTCGGCATCGGCACCGGCATCGGCGATGACCATGCTGTCGGTCGGACCCGCGAACATGTCGATGCCGACCTGGCCGAACAGCATGCGCTTGGCCTCGGCCACATACTGGTTGCCCGGTCCGACAAGGATATCGGCCTGGGGCAGACCGAACAGGCCGTTGGCCATGGCGGCCACACCCTGGACGCCGCCCATGTTCAGGATCACGTCGGCTCCGCACAGGTCCATCGCATAGAGGATCGCCGGCGGAATGCCGACGCCGGGGCGCGGCGGCGAACAGGCCGCGATATGCGGAACTCCCGCGACCTTGGCCGTGGTGATCGTCATGATCGCGCTCGCCACATGGCTGTAGCGCCCGCCCGGCACATAGCATGCGGCTGCCGCCGACCGGGATCTGCTTCTGCCCGGCCATCAGGCCCGGCAATGATCTCGACCGCGAAATCCGCCATCGTCGCCGCGCTGCGCCTCGGCAAAGCGGCGGATGTTGCCATGGGCAAAGCGGATGTCGTCCTTCAGCCGCTCGGGACACCTGGCCCGCGGCGGCCCTGCAGGCTCTCGCGCGAGACGATGATGTCGCCCTCCCACTTGTCGAAGGTGCGGGAGTAGTCGAGGGCGGCCTCTTCGCCGCCGACCGCAATCTCCGCCAGCATCACCTCGACAGCCAGATCGCGCACGTCCTGATGGTCCGCCTCGGCGGTTCGTCACGGCTTTCTTCAGGTAGATCATGAGGGCGTGTCTTTCGGATTACATTCGGCCCTTCCAGGGCACCAGGCGGCGTTCGAGGAAGCGCATCAACAGGTCGAAGGCAAAGGCGATGATGGCGATCACGAAGATGCCCATGATCACGACCGAGGTTTGCAGGAACTGGCTGGCCGACAGGACCATGTAGCCAAGGCCCTCGGTGGCCGCGACCATCTCGGCCGCGACCAGCGTGGTCCAGCCAAAGCCGATGCCGATCCGCATGGCCGTCAGGATTTCCGGCATGGCCGAGGGCAGGATGACATGGCGCATCACCTGCCAGCGGGTCGCGCCGAAGGAATAGGCGGCGTGGATCTGCTCGATGGCCGCCGATTTCACGCCGGACCGTGCGCCCAGCACGACGGGCGCGAAGACCGACAGAAAGATCAGCAAGCACCTTCGACGTCTCGCCGATGCCGAACCAGATGATCATCAGCGGCAGGTAGGCCAGCGGCGGGATCGGGCCGGTAGAATTCGATGGGCGGGTCGAAGATGCCGCGGATCAGCGGGCTCATCCCCATGGCAAGACCCAGCGGCATGCCGATCAGGCAGGCCAGCAGGAAGGCGCCAAACACCCGCGGCGGTCGAGATCAGGATATGCTCGAGGAAGCGGGTGTTGGTGAACCCTTCGTGCCAGATCTGCGACGAACTTCGTCCAGCGACCGCCTGCGGCGAGGGCACGAAGAGCGGCTTGACCCAGCCCAGGGTCGGTGACCAGCCACCAGACGAACAGCAACACCGCGACCGAGGCGACGGACAGCCAGAAGCGTATTCCCCTGGCCCGGCACGCCGTAGATCTCGCCCGGGTTGGTCGGCCGCGCGCGGGACAAGGCGCGCCAGCATCCCCGGTGGACTGTCGGAGGCGGGGACTGCGGTCATGCGACGGCCTCCTCGTCGGCGAAGATGATCTTCAGGACCTCTTCGCGCAGCGCGATGAACTCCGGCGACGCCTTGACCTGCCGCGCGGGTGATGCCGTCCAGGAACTGGCGCGAGAAGGGCAGGTCGAAGAGATGCGTGATCCGTCCCGGCCGGGGCGACATCACGATCAGCTTCGTGCCCATGAACAGCGCCTCTTCGACGCTGTGGGTGATGAAGAAGACCGACTTGCGCGGTCGTCGTCCCAGATGTTCAGGATCAGCTCCTGCGCCTTTTCGCGCGTCAGCGCGTCCAGCGCGCCCAGGGGTTCGTCCATCAGCAGGATCTTCGGGTCGCAGGTCAGCGCGCGGGCAATGCCGACGCGCTGCTGCATCCCCCCCGACAGCTTGTAGACCGGCGAGTTCTCGAACCCGTCCAGCCCCAGAAGGCCGATGAATTCGTTCGCGGTCTCGATACCGCTCGACCTTCGGCGATGCCCTGGATCTGCAGGCCGAAGGCCACGTTGTCGATCACGTTCAGCCAGGGAAGCAGCGCATGCTTCTGGAACACCACGGCCCGGTCGGCCCCCGGGCCCATCACGGGCTGTCCGTCCAGGGTCAGGCGTGCCCGAGGTGGGCGACAGGAAACCCGCGATCAGGTTCAGCAATGTGGACTTGCCGCAGCCCGAGGCCCCGAGCGCCACGACAAACTCGTCCTCGGCGATGTCGAGGTTGATCTCGCTCAGCGCGGCAACCGGCGGGCGGCCGTCCGCGGCCGGATAGATCGACCGAGACATGATCGATCATTCAGGCCCACGGCCGGACCCTTCGCATCAGGGAACGACCGCCCGGGCCTGCCGGTCCGGGCGGTCGGGGACAGGCTTACTTGCGCGGCTGCCGCGGCGTAGGACGGGTTCACGAAGCCGGAATAGTCGTCCAGCCGCCGCGTCGATCCGGCCTGCACCCTTCAGGAACTCGGCCGTGACCTTTATCTGGGGCGCAGCGCCGCCCAGCCAGGTCGTCGCCGACCTGCGTCGCCATCGGAAGGAAGGTGAAGCCTTCGAGGATGCCCGGAACCTGCGCCGGGTCGGCCCCGGTCGCTGCCGCAAGCGCCTTGACCTCGGCGCTGTCGGCGGTCCAGGCCGCCGGGTTCGCAAGGTAGGCATGGCGTTCACCTTGTCCATCGCCTTCAGGAAGGCCACGATCTTGTCGGTGTTCGCCTCGGCAAAGGCCTTGTTGACCACCCAGCCGTCAAAGGTCGGGAAGCCCCATGCGGCGGTCTGGTCGGCGCCGATGACCAGCGTGCCCGCTCTTCAGGATTTCGGACTGGACCGGCTGCCAGATCCAGGCCGCGTCGATGCTGCCCTGGTCCCAGGCCGCCGCAATGTCATCGGGCTTCATGCTCGATGATCTTGACATCCGGTCTCGCGATGCCCTCGTGCTGGAGCGCGCCCATCAGCGAGTAATGCGCGGTCGACCCGATCGGCACCGCCACGCGTCTTGCCCTTCAGGTCCGCGACGCTCGCGATGCCGGAGCTCGTTCCGCGCGATCAGCGACTCCGCTTTGCCGATCACGTCGGAATAGGCGATCAGCTGCAGATCGAGGCCCGAGCTTGCGCCGATCGCGATGCGGGGAGGAGCCAAGCTCGGACAGCACGACGTCGCCCGACGCCATCGCCGCGATCACGTCGGTACCGGCATCGAACTTGCGCCACTCGATTTCCCAGCCGGTCGCCTGGGCCAGCTCGTCGGAGGTCGAGAGCAGTTGCATGGGCGTGGGATTGCCGAAATGACCGATGATGATCTTCTCGGCCAAGGCCTGCCCGGCCAGAACGGCCGAGGCCGCAACGCCAAGCAGGATGTGCTTCAGTTTGAGTGTCATGGTCGTCTCCTCTGTTGTCGCGTTCTTGGTTCGTCTTCTGCGTCACTCTGCTTCCAGATCGGTCGGCCCGGACGGCAGCATTGCGAAATCCCTGATCGCCCCGACCAGGACGTCCAGCGTGTCGAAGGCCGTGACGCCCTCGGCCGTGGAGTCGGGAACCAGCGAGAACTCGGTACAGGCGATCATCTGCACCGTCGCCCCGCGTTGCAAGAGGTCGTCCGACGCAGCCCGCAGCGTTGCCCGTGCGTCGGGACCTGGCCCGGCGGCCTTGATCTGGCGGATGGTGGCCAGAAGCGCCACCTCGTCGACCGGATAGAGCGGCTCGATGCCAAGCCGGGCAAGGGGCGCGTCGAAGAGACCGATCTGCCGCACCGCGGGCGAGGCAAGGATACCCACGCGGCCATTCCCCTCGGCCAAGCCGCGCGGCCGTGGTCGCCGACAGCGCGACCATGTCGAGGAACGGCACCCCGACCGCAGCCCGGATCGCCGGGGCGTAGTGGTGGGCCGTGTTGCAGGGCATGGCGAGCGCCTCCGCCCCGCCGGCGACCAGCCGCCGTGCCATGTCCGCCAGCACGGGGCCGGGTCTTCGCCCGTTCCCTCGATCAGGTGGCGGATGCGCGAGGGGACCTGCGGGTTCTGGTCGACGATCAGGGGAAGATGGTCGGCATCATCCCGGGCCGGGACCGCAGTCCAGAACCTTCTGCATCAGCAGGATGGTCGCCTCTGGTCCCATGCCGCCCAGTATCCCCACACGCCGCATCACCGGGCCGACCTTTCCGCGATCCCACGCCCGTCTTGCAGGTCACGGGGCAGGCCCCCGAAGGTCAACCGCGATCGCCGTTTCCGCAGACCGGACAGGCCCGCCCGACCTGGCCGCGCCGCCGGATCGATGAAAATCTTGGCGATCGGCGCATGGATCATCGCATCAGACCGTCAACCGCGCGCGATCGTCGGCAAAGACCGCATCATAACCGAACAGTGCCGCCGCCCCGCCGGTATGCAGGAAGACGATCCGCTGCCCCTTGCGTGAAGCGGCCCTTGCGGATCAGGTCGATCAACCCCGCCGCGCCCTTGCCGGAATAGACCGGGTCCAGAAGGATGCCTTCAAGCTGGGCGAACATCCGGATCGCCTCCAGCGTATCGGCGCGCGGGATGCCGTAGCCCGCACCGACATAGCTTGAATCCGCCACCACATCGGCACGGGTCACGACGCCGGGGCAGCCCAGCTTCTCGGCCGTCCGTTGCGCCAGGGCGAAGACGTTCTCCTCCTGCTTCTCGCTGCGGGGCGCGAACTCCGATGCCCAGCAGCGGAATGCCGGCGTTCATCGCCTTCAGCCCCGTGACAAGGCCCGCCTGCGTTCCCGCGCTGCCCGGTTGCCGTCACGATATGATCGATCACGAGCCCACGGTCATTTGCCTGCGAGAGTAGTTCGAACGCGCAGTTCACGTAGCCAAGCGCGCCGGTCGGGTTCGATCCGCCGCCCGGAATGACATAGAGCTTGCGGCCCTCGGCCCGCAGCCGGTCCGCCACCAGCTCCATCTCGGCCTGCATGTCCATCCCGCCCGCCCGCTTCGCGAGGTGGTCGCACCGTGCAGATGGTCCAGCAGCACGTTGCCGTTGTGCATTGTAGTTCGGGTCGTTCGAGCCGGTCCGATCCTCCAGCAGGATATGGCAGGCCATACCCAGCTTCGCCGCGAAGGCCGCCGTCTGGCGGGCGTGGTTCGACTGCGTGGCGCCTTGCGTCATGACCGTGTCCGCACCCATCGCCAGCGCCTCGGCCATCAGGAATTCCAGCTTGCGTGTCTTGTTGCCGCCGGTCGACAGCCCGGTGCAATCGTCGCGCTTGATCCAGATCTCCGGCCCGCCCAGCTCTCGCGACAGCCGATCCAGCCGCTCGAGCGGCGTCGGCAGATGCGCCAGGAACACGCGGGGAAAGCGGGCAAGATGCATGGGTCAGGTCCTCGTCTTAACTTGCAGAAGTCAAGACTTCATCAGGACCGGATTCAATTGCAAATGCGAAAATCTGCGGCTATCTTGCAAACATTGCAAGTTAGGGGTGCCCATGCGGCTCGAATGGCTCGAGGATATCCTGGCGATCGCCGAGACCGGGTCCTTCAGCGGCGCGGCAGAGCGGCGCAACCTTACGCAATCGGCCTTCTCGCGCCGCATCCAGCAAATCGAAGAGCATGTCGGCGTCGAGCTGTTCGATCGCAGCCGCAAGCCGGTCCAACTGCGTCCGACGACACTGGCGCAGGGCGCGCAGATCGAACAGATATCCTCGGCGCTCCGCCAGCTTGTCGTAGACCTGCGCCGTGGTGACCGGGTCGCGTCGAACCGGATCGTGATCGCAAGCCAGCATGCGCTGACGACCTCTTTCGCGCCGCGGATCGTCAACGACATCCTCAACGGCGGCGAAGAGGTCTATGTGCGGCTGCGGTCGGCGAACCTTGACGGGTGCTATGGCCTGCTTCTTTCGCGGCAGGCCGATCTGGCTGTTGTCTATGCCCTGCCGGATGCGGATGAGCAGATGACAGGCGATTTCCTCGACAGCATCGACATCGGGCCAGACCGCCTTGTCCCGGTGCTGCGAACCGACCTCGCACGGCCCTATCTGGCGGGGGAATGCCCGGCGGATGTGCCGTACATCGCCTATCCTCCGGACGTTTTCTTCGGGGTGGTCATGGCAGAGCGGATCCTGCCTCTTCTCGGGCCTGGACGCGGGGCCCTTCCAAGGGCCGAGACCGCCCTGACCCATGCCGCGCTCGAGATGGCGGCGGCCGGAGTGGCGGTTGCCTGGGTGCCCGAAACGCTCGCTCGCCTCGATCTGCGACATGAGCGTGTCGCGGACCTGTCCGCGACCTTGCCGAGCACGCCTCTCACCGTCCGCGCCGTTCGACTGAAGGGAACGCCAAGCCATGCAGAGATCGTCGTCTGGGATCATCTGAGGTCGATCGGCAAGGCACGATGAACCGATGCGGTCCGGCTTGTCGCACGATGCCGTCGGCCCGGAGCCTTCGCACACCGGATGCACCCGGTAGCGGCGGGCAAGCCGTCAGGGCGCGGGTGCCGCATCCATGGCCTTGCGCACATTCTCGATCGCCACGTCGAACGCACTGATCGGGACCAGGCCCAGCCGGGGATGCTCCAGGTTGATCACCAGGTTCACGACCACCGCGACGATCAGCGGATAAGTCACCAGGTGCAGAAGGCTTTGCTCTCGGCGTCCCGCCATCGCATGTCCGGCAAGCACGGCAGAAACCAGCGCAAGCGCGCAGAGGATGACGTAGACGACCGGTGGCGGGTGCTTTCGCAAGGCCATCTCGCGCGTGGTCGTGATGTCGAACATGTCGTTCAGCGCAGGCAGCAGCAGCATCTCGGCCGATCGGGATGAAGTCCCCGCGTGCCGTCAGGGCCACGGCCTCGTCCCAGATCCGGGACTGGAGCGCGGATGCCTCGTCGAAGCGTGCCCGGAACGCCGCCTCGTCCGGCAGCGCGCGATAGGCGGCGAGGCGGGCGTCGGTATAGTCGCGAAACAGGTGTCGCATCGGGGCCTGACCGGCCTCGGGCAGCAGGTCGATCCGCAGCCAGGCGGTGCCGATGGCATTCGCCTCTTCCACGATCAGGTCGCGCCGCTCGTCGAACCGCTGGGCGGCCCCCGAGAAGACGAAGGCGATCATCAGCCCGAGCAAGGCGAAGATCGCGGCGTTCACCGGTCCGATGCCGGCCTCGGCATCGTCCTGGCCCTGACGACGCCCGAAATGGCGACCGACAAGCAGAAGCCCAACCATCGCCACGAAAAGCGCGACCGTGAGCAGCAGCGAGTAAAGTCCATAGCCCATGCGTGCCTCGCTCCCCTTCACTTCCGCCCCCGGCGTCGCCGGGACTGGCCCGCAGGCGCCCAAGGTCGGCCCCGCTGCGCTGTCGCGGCAGCATCGGGCATGGACCGGGCGGCGGCAACCGCAGATGCTTGGCCATTTGTGGTCCGGGTGCCGACATTGCGGGGCACCATGGAACCGATCGGCCCGCTCTGCGTTTGCACGCCGATCGAAGGTCCAGTCCCCGCAGCTAGCGACCCCGATCAGGGCTGAAGGCCGCAAGGCCTTCGGCCCTTTCCGTGTCCGCGATGAGATCAGCGCCACACCATTCGATGCGGAGTTCGCCCCAGATCGTGGCTATTCCGGTTGCACGGCCCGCGCTTCCCGTGATTGGGTCCGCCGGGGGATCAGCGATGCCAATGGTGTTCCAGGGTGAGGCGCGATGCGGACGGGGCGACGGTCGGACCGCCGGACCTCGCCGACGCATCAGCCCGATCGCGCGTCGGACACGGTCCCTCCCCGCATCGCGGCGGATGCAATGCGCACATTTTCCTCTCAGCTGCAAAGGAGGGCCAGATGCCCAGACATGACCGAGCCGCCCTCGTCGCGCGCTTCCAGCAGATGAAGGCGCAGCGCGTTCCGATCATCGGCGGCGGCGCGGGCACCGGTCTTTCGGCGAAATGCGAGGAAGCGGGCGGGATCGACCTGATCGTCATCTACAACTCGGGGCGCTACCGGATGGCGGGGCGCGGATCGCTGGCGGGAATTCTCGCCTACGGCAATGCGAACGAGATCGTCATGGAGATGGCGCACGAGGTTCTGCCCGTGGTCCGCCACACGCCCGTTCTGGCCGGGGTGAACGGGACCGACCCGTTCTGCATCTTTGACGAGTTCCTCGACCAGGTGATCGCGAAAGGCTTCGCGGGGGTGCAGAACTTCCCGACCGTCGGCCTGATCGACGGCGTGTTGCGGCAGAACCTTGAGGAAACGGGGATGTCCTATGCGCTGGAGGTCGAGATGATCGCGCTCGCGCATCGCAAGGGCCTGCTGACCACGCCCTATGTCTTCAACGCCCAGAACGCGCGGGACATGGCAGCGGCGGGCGCCGACATCATCGTGTGCCATTTCGGGCTGACCACCGGCGGCACCATCGGGGCCGATACTGCTCTGAAGCTGAAAGACTGTCCGGCGCTGCTCGACGCCTGGGCCGAGGCGGCCTTTGCCGTGAACCCGGAGGTGATCGTGCTGGCCCATGGCGGACCCGTGGCAGAGCCGGACGACGCCCAATACATCCTGCGGACCGCGCGCCATTGCCATGGCTTCTACGGCGCCTCCTCGATGGAGCGGCTGCCGACCGAGATCGCGCTGACCGAACAGACCCGCCGGTTCAAGTCCGTCACCTTCGGCTGACGGCCTCTCCGCCGCGTCAATACCTGGCCGGGTGGCAGTCCCCCAAGCAGGGGACTGCGGAAGAGGCCGCTTGCGTTCTTACCTTCGGTCAATGGCCCGGCGCGCGCCTTGGGGCATAGCTGGGACATGTCGCCCGATGCGGCGATGTCGAAGGTCCGTCGCGGCGGGCCGCATCCCAAGGAGCACCACGATGGACCACCTTTCGCAGCACCGGCGCCCCGGCATCCCCAAACCGATGCGGGCGCTGATGCTGGGCGCAGTCGCGCTTGTCGCCGCCTGCAGCAGCACCGTGCCCGAGCCGACCCGCGCTTTCCTCGCGCAGGACTTGCCCCTGACCGCCGCCGGGACCCGGGGCGATGTGAGGACCTATCGCAAGCCGGGCTTCGATGCCGCGTCCTACACGGCGGTGATCCTCCGCCCGGCAGAGTTCAGCGGCGGCGCCAGTTCCCCGCTGTCGCCCGAGGCGAAGACCGATCTCGCCCGCAGGCTCGACGCCGAGATGGCGCGGGCCTTCGGACAGCGGCTGAAGGTCACGGACAAGCCAGGTCCGGGGGTCCTTGAAGTGCGCTCTGCCGTCACTGCCGTGGGCGAGCCGCGCAAGGTGCTGAACGCCGTCACCATGGCCGTGCTCTTCGTGCCCGCGACCAAGGGCGGCGCGGCCATCGAGGCCGAGGTGATCGAACTCGGCCAGCGGCGAGGTGGTCGCGGCCCTGGGCGGCACGGCCACGGGGCGCGGCGGGCCGCGCGGCTACCTGTCGGACGACCTGCATGCACAGCAGGCTCTGGCGAGCCTTGCCGACACGCTGGAAACCCTTGTGACAACCGGCGCAACCGCGCGCTGATCCGGACCCGCCTGCCGAGGTAGGGCGGGTCCAGAACCCCGACATCGAGATCCGGCGCGGCCCCGCAGAGCGGACCGGCGCGCGCCCGCTGATAGGAGAGACCCGATGATGAACCGACGCACCGTGCTTTCGATCCTGGGGGGCGGCACCATTGCCGCCGCCGGGGCAGCGGGCTGGGCCGCGACGCGCGATCCGTCCGCCGCCCGGACCGCCTGGCAGGTGGCGGGAACGCCCGTCGATGCGCGCCAGCGCTGGCTGTCCTGGGCCATCCTCGCGCCCAACCCGCACAACCGCCAGCCCTGGATCGCGGACCTGCGCCAGCCCGGCGAGATCACCCTGCTCGCCGATCCCGACCGCCGCCTGCCCGAGACCGATCCCTTCGACCGCCAGATCACCATCGGCCTGGGGGCGTTTCTCGAGCTTGCCCGGATGGCCGCCGCCGAAGAGGGTGTGCTGCTTCAGGTCGAGGCGTTTCCGGATGGCGCTGGCCAGCAGGGGCTCGACAAGCGCCCCGTGGCACGCCTGCGGGTGGTCGAAGGGACGGCGAGCCGCGATCCGCTTTTCGCGCAGGCCGCGCTGCGGCGCACGAACCGCGCCGCCTATGACATCGCGCGCCCCGTGCCGGAAGCGGCCCTGGCGCGGGTGGCGGCGGCGGCCGCGCCGCTTCTGACGCAGGTAACGGCGGACCCGGCCAAGGTCGCCGTCCTGCGCGATGTCGCGTGGCGCGCGATGCTGATCGAGATGACCACGCCGGCCACGGCCCTCGAAAGCGTCGATCTGACCCGCATCGGGCGGGCCGAGATCGAGGCCAATCCCGACGGCATCTCGCTTGCCGGCCCGATGGTCGAGGGGTTGGCGCTGGCCGGCCTTCTCAGCCGCAGTGCGATGATGGACCCATCCTCACGCGGGTTTGCGGGCATGATGGATGCAATGCGGCCGTCCTTCGACACGGCGATGGCGTTCCTCTGGATCGTGACGCCCGACAACAGCCGGACCGCGCAACTTGCCGCAGGCGCAAGCTATCTGCGCGCCAACCTTGCGGCGACCGCCGAGGGGATCGCCATGCAGCCCTTCAGCCAGGCCTTGCAGGAGTTTCGCGAGATGGAGGCGAGCTATGCCGAACTTGAAGAGCGTCTTGCGCCGCCCGCCGGGGCACGGGTGCAGATGTTCGCGCGGCTCGGGTTTGCCGCGGCACCCAAGGGCAGCCCGCGCTGGCCGCTCGACTCGCGCCTGATATCATAAGGGGATCGGCCATGAACGCGATCCCTGGCAAACCGGCGGCCCTCGGGTTTGCCGTGCCCCGCCCCGGCTCCGTCCTGTCGGCGCCCGGCAAGGACCTCGTGTTCCTTGCCGCGCCCGCCGGACGCCTGCGGTTCCGCGAGGATATCGGCCCCGACGCGCCCCCCGTCCCGCTGCACCGGCACATGCGCCAGACCGAACGGTTCACCGTGATCGAGGGCGCGCTCGACCTGACGGTTGACGGGCAAGTGCGCAGGCTTGGCCCGGGCGAAAGCCTCGAAGTCGCGCCTCGGCGGGTGCACACCTACACGCCGGGCGGCGAACCCGGAGAGTTTGCGCTTGTCGAGGTGGAGCTGTGGCCCGCGCTCGACGCACACCGCTTCTTCGAGGCAATCTACGGCCTGTCCCGGTCGGGCGGGTTGCCGCCTCGGGGGTTTCGCGCCGGGGTGGGCATTTCTCGCCCTGTGCCACGCGCACCGTTTCACCCTTGCCGGACCACCCGCGCCGGTCTTCAACGCCTTGGCCGCGTCGGCAGCGGCCCTGGCCGGACTCCTGCGGATCGAGGCCTGGCAGCCGCAGTTCGCGGCCCGCGTTTCCGGCGCATCCTACCTCGCCGTCGCGGGGGATCAGGCATGATCCTGTCGCATGTCCTGCCCGCCCGCGCCGCCTCTGCCTGGGCCCCTCGCGGCGTCCTTCACCTCGCGCTCTGCATCTGCCTTGCGCTGATGCCCTTGTCCCTGCTGTCGATGGCCTTCGACGGCCGGACGCTGGGCGGGGTGTCGGTCTGGGCTAAGCCACTGAAGTTCCAGCTTGCGCTGGCGCTGCACGCCGCCACGCTGCTGTGGATCTTCGCGCGGCTGCCCGGCGCGCTCGCCCGGTCGCCGATCACCCGCTGGGTGGGGGCGGCGGTCGGCGTGACGATCCTCTACGAGGTTGCGTTCATCGGGATTCAGGCAAGCCGCGGGGTGCGGTCGCATTTCAACCACGCAACGCTGTTCGACGAGGTCGGCGGGTCGATCATGGCGTTCGGCGCGGGTGTGCTGACACTGGCACCCGCTCTGGTTGGCGCACTGCTGCTCTGGCGTCTGATGCGGGATCGAAAGGTCGATGCCCGCACGCCCCTGTTGCTTGCGATGGCGCTCGGGCTGGTCCTGTCCGCCGTCCTGGGCGGGATGACCGGCAGTGCGATTGGCGCGAACCAGGGCCCCTACGTGGGTGCGGCGGTCGGCCCCTTCCTGCCCCTGACCGGCTGGTCCTTGAGCGGGGGCGACTTGCGGATCGCGCATTTCCTGGGCCTGCATGCGATGCAGGCGGTACCTCTGGCGGCGCTTGCCCTCGGTCACGTGCTTCCCCCAAAGTCGGGCGTGCTGGCGGTTGCCGTCTTTGCCGCAGCCTGGACCTGGGCCACGCTGACGGCTCTGGCGGCGGCTCAGGCGGGGCTTCCCCCGATCTGAAGGCGAGGCGTGCAGCCGCAGGTTGACGAGGCCAGCCAAAGCCTTAGCTCTTCGGCAAGAGGGCGGATCGTGGCTACGCGCGCATCCCCTGCAAGCGAGGGTCTGGATTGCCGCCTGACGATACCCCGAGCGATCGCCTGATTGCGCGCATCGAGGCTGCGGCGCGGCCGCTCGCGGTGCGACCCGAAGCCATCGCCCGGCTGATCGCGGCCTGCCGCGAGGTGACGCTGCCCAAGGGCGGGATCGCGCTACGCGCGGGGGATGTCGCCGACCGGCTGTTCTTCATCGACCAGGGCCTGCTGCGCTACTACTACCTCGACCCCGAGACGGGCGACGAGCGCACCGGACAGTTCTTCGACGAAGGGTCGGTCGTCACCGACGCCGGAAGCTTCCTGACCGGGGCACCCGCGACCCAGACGGTCGAGGCGGTCGAGCCTTCGGTCGTCGTCGCGATCCCCAGGACGGCCCTGCTGGCCGCCTATGACGAGGACCACGCCATCGAACGCTTCGGGCGCAAGCTGGTCGAGGGCGGCTTCCTCGGCTCGCAGCGCCGCGCGGCGAACCTGCTGAACCTCGCCCCGCATGAACGCTACCGCCATTATGTCGAGACCCGCCCCGAGATCGTGCGCCGCGTGCCGCAATACCTGCTGGCAAGCTTCCTCGGCATCACGCCGGAAAGCCTGTCCCGTGTGCGCGGCAGGCTGGCCCGCAAGACCCCACCGGCCAAGACGCGCGACTGAGGCAGGGGAAGTTACCCGTCGTCAATGCAGGCGATCCGCAGGTCGGGGCAATCTGGCCTAAGACCACCGCACCCTGCCGTGGTCGCTGGTTCGGAGATCCATCATGTCAGCAGCCACGACGAACATCCGGGAACAGGCCGCCCCCGCCTCGACCCCGGCGCGCCTTTCGGCAGGCCGGATGGCCGCGATCCTTCTGATCGGGCAGTTCATCGCCATGTGGGGGGCCTTCCTGATCCTGGCCCCCGCGATCAACTGGCCCGCCTCGCTGGACGAGCCGCCCGCGGTGATCCTGCCGCTGATCCTTGAGCAGTCGGGTGCGGTCTTCCTGGGCTACCTCAGCTACCTGATCCACGCCCTGCTGCTGATCCCGGTCGCGGCGCTTCTGCCGCGCGCCCTGGGGATGGGCGAGGGCGCGGGGCGGGCTGCCATGCTGTTCGGCGGGCTGGCAGGCTTTGCCAAGGCGCTTGGCATCACGCGCTGGATCTTCCTCATGCCGGGCCTTGCCGCGCTTTACACCGCGCCGGACACGGGAGAGGCGGGGCGCGAGGCGGTGGCCGTTGTCTATCAGGCGTTCAATGCCTATGCCGGCGGCGTGGGCGAGATTCTTGGTGTCGGCCTCTTCGCGGGGGTCTGGACAGTGCTCTTGTCGATGACGCTGTGGCGGGCGGGTTCGATCATCCTGGGTGCCGCGGGCCTGGTGGCGGCGGTGCTGCTCTTTTCCACGCTGCCCTCGGTGGTCGGGATCGAATCGCCTGTGCTTCTGACGCTCTCGGGCATCATCTGGCAATTCTGGACGCTCGCGCTCGCCATTCGCCTCTGGCGTCGCGGCTGACAGGCCCCACTGCCCCTGCACTTTCATCCAGGACAATGATCATGACATCCCACCCCCTTCACGTGGTCTTCGGAGCCGGCGTTCTCGGCCGGGCAGTCGCCCGCCACCTTGCCGAAACCGGTGCCGCTGTGCGGTTGGTGTCGCGCGGCGGGGTGACCCGCCTTCCCGGAGTAGAATGCGAGACCGGCGACCTGACGGACCCCGCGAGCGCGCTGCGCGCCGGGCGTGATGCCGATATCCTCTATTTCTGCGCGGCCCCGCCCTATCAGAACTGGCCGCGCGAGTTTCCAGCCCTGCAGGAGGGGGCGATCGCGCTGGCCCGGCGGACCGGCGCGGTTCTGGTCGTGGCCGAGAACCTGTACGGCTACGGCGTCGCGGGGCACCTGACCGAAGACCGGCCACTCGCCGCCCGGACGCGCAAGGGGGCGGTCCGCGCGCGGATGAGCCACCGGCTGTTCGAGGCCCATGCAGGGGGAGAGATCCGTGCGGTCTCGGGCCGCGCCTCGGATTTCTGCGGGCCGGAAGTCCGGATGTCGGCCTTCGGCGAACGGTTCTGGCCCGAGCTTCTGAAGGGCCGCCCGATCAACTGGTTCGGCGATCCCGACAGTCCGCACACGTTGACCTATCTGCCCGATTTCGCGCGGGCGCTGGTCACGCTGGGGGCCACCGAGGCGGCCTGGGGTCGCGCATGGCACGTCCCCTCGCCCGAGACGCTGAGCCCCAGGCAGATCGCCGGGCGTGCCGCCGCCCTTGCCGGAGCGCCCGCGCCCCGGTTCCGCCAGACCCCGAAACTGCTTCTGCGACTGGTCGGTCTGGCGGTTCCGTCCGCGGGTGAACTGGTCGAGATGGAGTATTCCTTCGCCCAGACCTTCGTCGCAGTCCATGACGCATGGACGGCGCAATTCGGCACAGGGGCCACCGCGCTCGACGATGTCCTTCGCGACACGCTTCGCTTCTGGCAGGCCGAGGTTTCCCGCAAGGCGGCCGCCTGAGGGGGCGGCTCGCATCAGTCCACAAACTCTCGGCTTGGTGCCGTCCGGTTCAAGACAACCGCCGCTTGGAGGACTGCGTGCGGGGCAGTCAGGGCGCGAGGGCTGTGGTGAAGGAAGGGCATCGCATCTGGCTGCGTCGGCACGGAAGCGCCATTTTTCGATGGCTCTGAACGGTAGCGCTTGCGCCGGAAGCCGTTTAGGCACTTGCATCCGAGGCGACACACGGGCAATTGACCCCCGCGTCGAAGATTAACGGAACGGATCGATGCTGACGCGGTTGGTGCGAAGCTACGGATGTGCCGGATGAAGAGTCACGAGAGCAAAACCCCGACCGTGACGCCCTCGTACACCGAGCCTCACGCCATCGTCGCCGCGCTGACACAGGAAAAGCACGCACACCGTCTGACCGCTACCGAACTCGCCGAGCAGCGCGCAGCGGCAGAGGCCTATCGCGGCGCGCTGGATGATGCCGTGCGACATCCGTTTCGCCTGTTGCTGGATCACGCGCTCTTCCGCCTTCTGTCTGTGCTGTCCCGGTTGAGCCCGCCCGTGCCCGCACGTATGGCGGCGCGCTTCAGCCGTTCCGCGGCGAAGCGGGATCCCGCACGGTTTTCATCAGGCCATGGACCGGGCGGTACGGCAGACATGTCGGCACTCGCTCTTCGCTCCCTACCCGAACCGGCTGTCTCCGTCTCGGAGGAATGGACCGCGCGTCGTGTCGGCCTTGCGCCGATGGACCTTCCTGCCAAGGTGGTCGCCTTCTACCTTCCGCAGTTCCATCCCATTCCCGAAAACGACAGGTGGTGGGGCGCGGGCTTTACCGAGTGGCGGAACGTGACGCGGGCTGTTCCGCAGTATCCGGGTCATTACCAGCCCCACGTTCCGGCCGACCTCGGGTTCTATGACCTTCGCCTGCCCGAGGTCATGAAGCAGCAGATCGACCTCGCGCAGCTTTACGGGGTAGGGGCATTTTGCTTCTACTTCTACTGGTTCGGCGGGCGTACCCTGCTGGAGCGTCCGCTGCGGCAGTTCCTCGACAACCCGGACATGGAAATCGAGTTCTGCCTGTGCTGGGCGAACGAGAACTGGAGCCGCCGCTGGGACGGGCTCGACAAGGAACTGCTGATCGCGCAGGACCATTCGCCCGAAGATGACATCGCCTTCATTGCGCATGTCTCGGAGTACCTGCGCGACCCGCGCAACATCCGCATCGACGGCAAGCCACTGCTGCTGCTTTACCGCCCCGACCTGCTGGAGGACTCGCGCGCCACTGCCGAGCGATGGCGTGGATGGTGCCGCGACAATGGCGTGGGCGAGATTTTCCTGGCCTACGTGCAGACCGTCGAAAAGGTCGACCCTGCCGTGCACGGCTTCGATGCGGCGGTCGAGTTTCCGCCGAACAACACCGCGCCTCCGATCATCACCAAGTCGATCGACGGCCTGCGCAAGGACTTCGCGGGTACGGTCTATGACTGGACCGTCTATCCAACGCGGAGCGAGAGCTACGAGACGCCCGAGTACACCCTGTTCCGCGGAACCACACCGGCCTGGGATAACACGGCGCGGCGGGGTGCGAATGGCACGATCTTTCACGGCTCGACCCCTGCGGGCTACAGGCGCTGGCTGCAGAATGGCGTCATCGAGACGGCACGCCGCCTGCCAGCACCGGACCAGCGCCTCGTCTTCGTCAACGCTTGGAACGAATGGGCCGAGGGCGCCCATCTGGAGCCTGATGCCCGCTATGGCCACGCCTATCTGCAAGCGACATACGATGCGCTTCAGACGGCCGCGCTGCGGCTGCGGGGCGACGAGATCAGGCGTGTGGCGATCGTGAGCCACGATGCCCACCTGCACGGCGCGCAGTTCCTCGCGCTGAACATCGGGCAGTTCCTGCGCAACGCCTTCCAGGTCGAGGTCGACTTCATCCTTCTGGGCAAGGGTGACCTCATGCACAGGTATAAGGAGGTTGGTCAGGTGATCGACTTGTCCGACAAAGCGCCCGATGGACCCGAGGTTCGTGCCGTGCTGAAGACGCTGCGCGCGGATGGCTGTCACGGCGGTGATCGCCAACACGGTTGTCTCTGGCGCGCTGCTGCCGGCGCTGCGCGACTGCGGCTTCCGCGTGGTCTCGCTTGTGCACGAATTGCCGGGGGTGATCCGCGACAAGGGGCTGGCACCCGCCGCAAGGCGCGTGGCCGAATGCGCCGACCACGTCGTCTTCCCCGCCGAAGAGGTGCGCCGCGCGTTCGAAGCTTTTGCACCGCTCGATCCCGACCGCTGCGTGATCCGTCCCCAGGGGATGTACCAGGCTGCGGCCTCGCGCGATCCGGCCAAGCGCGCCGAGGCGCGGGCGGAGTTGCGCGTATCCCATGGCCTTGCCGAGAGCGCAGTGATTGCCGTCGCGCTTGCCCATGCCGATGCGCGCAAGGGGGTAGACCTGTTCACCGAAGCGGCGATCACGCTCTGTCGCTCGCATCCCGAATACGGTCTTTCTCTGGGCAGGCGATGCCTCGACCGCGATCGCGCAGGCGCAGATCGAACGCGTCGAGGCGGCCGGTCTGTCCGAGCGCATCCGCTTCGTGGGCTTTGTCGAGCAGCCCGACCGTTTCCTGCTTGGCGCGGACCTGTTCTTGCTGACCTCCCGCGAGGATCCTTTCCCGTCGGTCGTACTCGAGGCGCTCGACGCCGCCTTGCCGGTCGTCGCCTTCGACGGGGCAGGCGGGTTTTGCGACCTGTTGCGGAGGGTTGGCGGCGAACTGGCACCCGAGATCACTGCCGTCTCGCTGGCAAGCGCCGTCTCGCCGCTCTTGTCCGATCCCGGGCGACGGAGCGCCCTCGGGCAGGCGGGCCGCGAGGTGGTGGAGCGGGAATTCAGCTTCCGCAGTTATGTCTTCGACCTGCTGCAACTGCTCTATCCCGATCTGGTCTCGGTCTCGGCGGTCGTTCCCAACTACAACTATCGCGATCACCTGGAAGAACGCCTGACCTCGATTGCCGCGCAGACCTATCCGCTGCGCGAGGTGATCGTGCTGGATGATGCCTCGACCGATGGCAGCGGTGCCTGGCTGGCAGAGCATCTGCCGCATCTGGTGCGCGGCGCGCGGCTGGTTCTGCAAGAGACCAATTCGGGCTCGGTCTTTCGCCAGTGGCGCCGCGGTGCAGAACTGGCGGGTTCCGACCTGCTGTGGATCGCCGAGGCGGACGACGCGGCAGAGCCGGGTTTTGTCGGCGCGGTCGTCAACGCAATGGCGGATGGGCGCGTGGCGCTGTCGTACTCGCAGTCCTGCGCCGTCGATGGCACCGGACGCCGCGTGATGGAAGACTATCTGGACTATGTCTCTGACATCTCGCCCACCCGCTGGCGGCACGCCTATGTCACCGAGGGCGAGGATGAGATTGCGCAAGCGCTCGCTGTCAAGAACACGATCCCCAATGTCAGCGCGGTGTTGTTCCGGCGCAAAGCCCTGATCGCCGCGATGGATGCGCTGCAAGACAGGTTGAAGGCGGTACGGGTATCTGGCGACTGGCTGATCTACTTGCAGCTTCTGGCGAGCGGCGGCGCAGTTGCCTACACGCCCGAGGTGCTCAACCGCCATCGCCGCCACGATGACAGCGCGACGGCCCGCTCGCGCGGCGCGATGCTCGCGGCCGAGATCGCCGCCGGGCAGGCCTTCGCGGCCGAGCTTGTGTCCCTCCCGCCCGAGACGGGGCATCGGGCTTCGGCCTATCTGGCAAAGGTGTCCGGAGAGCTGGGTGTCTGACGGCCCTGACCGTCGCGACGCGTCGGGGCCTCGCTGCCGCAGAGGGTGCGCGTGGGCGTCGGGGCGATGATGAAGCGGTCGCGACCCTTGTTGAGCAGGCTGTTCGTGCGCACGGACGGTACAGCACGGGCGCTGACGGGCGCGCTGCTGTTCCAGGGCGGCAGCGGCCTGCCGCGCGCCCTGTTTCGCCGGACGATCTTCAAGAAAAGCGGTGCGCCGCGAGGCACCCTGCCGGCGGACCTGCAACAGGCCATCGCGGCCGAGCGCCTGCGGTTCTGGCTGAACCGTATCGACGCCCCCTCGACCGCCGAGCGTGGTGCAATGGCCGCCGATCCGCGCGACATCCTTTTCTTCGTGGAGCATCACGCGACCCAACCGGTCGATCTTGCGCAGGCTCGCGGCGACCTGTCGTGCGCTGGTGGGGGTGGGGACGGTCCGCATCGCATTCTGGCCGCCCGGGCCGCGACAGTCCGGGAAAGCTGTCGGGATCGAGGGGATCGAGATCATTTCCCTCGATCCGGACGCGCCCCCGCCATCCAAGGCGATCCTGCTGATGGGGGGAAGCCTGCCCACGCCACAGGGTGCCTGGCTGCTGGAGACCGCGCTCGACGAAGGCCGGGTCATCGCGCATGGCGACGAGGTGATGGTGAGTACGGACGGGAGACCGGTTGACTACTGGTTCAAGCCCCCCGCCTGGTCGCCCCTGCTGGCCGAGCAAGGGTGGCTGATGGACGGTGCCGTGGCAGTCGACCTGCGCGACCCCCGGCTGGGCCGGGCCTGGGCGGCGGCGCTGTCGCGCGGCTGGCGAATTGCGCTCGCTGATCTCGCGGGGCAACTCGGGCCCGGGGATGTCGCCCATGTCGCGCGCGTCTGCGCCCTGCGCCCCGACACGACGCGGGAACCGCTGCCGCTCGCGCCGCGCCCGCTGCCGTTGCCCCAGCCAAAAGTGGCGATCATCATCCCAACGCGAGATGGCTGGCATCTGCTTGGCCCCTGCCTCGAGTTCGCTGAGGACGACGGACTGGCCGAAGGACCGGTTGCAGGTGATCGTGGTCGACAACGGCTCGCAGGCGCCAGATTGTCTGGAGGGGATGGCCGCGGCGCAGGCCGAGGGGCTCATCACAGTCATGCGCAATGACGAGCCGTTCAATTTCTCGCGTCTGAACAACCTTGCGGTGGCATCCTGCGACGCCGAGTTGCTGGTTTTCCTGAACAACGATACGGTCGCCCGACGCGACGACTGGCTGCGCGTCCTCGCATCCTTCGCGTTGCAGGCGGATGTCGGGGCGGTTGGGCCGAAGCTGCTGCATGCCGACAGGGCACAGTGCAGCATGGGGGGCTGGTGCTGGGGATGGAGGGCGGGGCCGTCAATGCCTTCATGGACAGTCCGGGCGATGCGGGCGGCTATGCCAATCTTGCCAACCTGACCCGCGAGGTCGCCGCGGTGGTCGGTGCCTGCCTGTGTATCCGGCGAACCGCATTCGAGGCGGTTGGCCGCTTCAACGAGGCGCTTGCCGTGGGTTACAACGACATCGTGCTGTGCCTCGATCTGCTTGCCGCCGGGTATCGCAACATCTATGTCGCCGACCCGCTCTTCTTCCATTTCGAGGGCGCAAGCCGTGGCCGCGATACCACGCCCGAGAAGGCCGCGCGCCTGGCGCGGGAGCACGCGCTTGCGGCGCGGCTGCACCCAACGCTGTTCCGCGACGATCCCTACTACTCGCCCAGGCTGTCGCGGCGTGTCCTGTACATGCTTCCCGGATCGCGGCGCGAGATGCCCCCGCGGGCCGAGCCATGACCGTTCCCGCCTCGCAGTCACCCGATTGGCCGATCTTCGTGGTCAGCCTTGCCGACGCGGCCGAGCGTCGTAGCGCGATCACCGCACAATGTGCGGCGCTCGGCCTGGAACCGATCATCGTGGATGCCACCGACGGGCGCAAAGGTCTTCCCGCCGATTGTGAGGCCGCGGTGGATCGGCAGGGTGCCCGCGCCCGCGCCGGGCGGATGGTGACGGATGCAGAGCTTGCCTGTGCGCTGTCACATCACCGCGTCTATCGCCGCATCGTCGAAGAGGGTCTGCCGGGGGCCATCGTGCTGGAGGACGATGCGATCCTGACACCGCTCTTTGCCGAGTTTCTGAAGGGCAAAGGCTATCTGGCCGCCGATTTCGTTCAGTTGGACCATCAGGATGCCCGGGTCTGGTATCGCCGCCGCAAGGCCTGGTCGGACAGGATCGAACTGATCCCGCTTGCTGCGAATGCGCAGCCTGACGACGGGCTATAGCCTGTCGGCTGCCGCCGCGCGCCATATCCTTGCGCAGAGCACGCCCGTCGCGGGTCTGGCCGACTGGCCCTGCGACATGGTGGCTCTCGCCGGGGTCGTGACCTGGCCGCGGATCGTCGACCACCCGCCGGTCGGCATCGCAGACTCGGCCATCGAAGCGGGACGCAAGGCGGTGGTCGACCAGATCGCGGCCCCGCGAGACCGCGCGTTGCGGTTCTTCCACGGGGCCTACTGGCAGCGCTGGTGGTTCAAGCGGCGGACGCGGAAGATCTCGTAACGGCCTATCTCTGCGACGCGGACCGGACCCGCTGAACGGCGGACTTCGCCCCCCAGAACAGGGCCAGTCCCGCCGAGAATGCCAAGGGTCGTGCGGCGCGCACCATGTGCCAGCTCTCTGCGACCTGCCCGCCCTTGACCGCGCGGCGGATGTAGCGGGTCGCTAGGAACCAGCGCGCCTCGGACCAGCGGGGGAAGAGCGGTCCGAACCGCGCCCATGTGCGCAGGTAGCAGGCCGCCACTACCTCGCTTCGCGTCGACCGGGTCAGCTGCGCCGCAGACCCCGCCGCGCTGTGGCCGCGATGGACCGTGACGCCCGGCTCGCCCTCATACCAGGGCGCGATGCCGCGCACCGCCAGGGCGCAGCAGAGGCCCGTATCTTCGTCCACCACCTGATCCGGGGCGAAACCGCCAAGCGACTGGAACAACTCGCGCCTTATCCAGAACCCTGCACTCAGCGCGGCGATGCGATGCCGCAAGGGAGCCGACAGCGGAACCGGGCCCGTGGGAAGGGACCGCGACTCCACCGCGTCCGGGCCGTCCGCCGTCCGGATCACGACGGCCGAGAAGCCGAAACCGGGGGCCTCGGGCCCGGTGGCCGCGCGCAGGACGCGGGCGGGGTAATCCGGCATGACCTCGTCATCGTCGTCCAGGAAAAGGATCAGCGGTGCGGCCGCCAGCGACACGCCGAAGTTCCGCGCCCCTGCCGCGCCGCGCGTCCCGCCGTTGCGGATCACCCGCAGGGCCGGGTGGGTTGCCGCAAGATCCCCGAGCGCCTCGGCCGCGGGCGGGTCGGAGGCATCATCCGCCACCAGGATTTCCGCGCCTTCGGGCGCTGCCGCCAGCGCCGAGAGAACCGCGCGGCGCAGCAGCACCGGGCGGTTGTGGGTCGGAATGACGATCGACAGCGAAAGCTCTGGCACGGTGGCATCCCCCGCCCCTCCATGCCCGATGCGGCGGGCCGGGTTCAACCGGGAACGCGCAGGGCGCCCCGGTTGCCCGGGGCGCCCTGCCATGTTCCGTCGCGTCGAGGCCGGTCTCAGGCCAGATCGAAGCGGTCGAGGTTCATCACCTTGGTCCAGGCGGCGACGAACTGCTGCACGAAGGCGTCCTGCATGTCGCTGCTCGCATAGGCTTCGGCCAGCGCGCGCAGTTGCGAGTTGGAACCGAAGACGAGGTCCACCCGCGTGCCGGTCCATTTCAGCTCGCCCGTCGCGCGGTCGCGCCCCTCGAACACGTCCTCGGCCTCGGACGCCGCCTTCCAGACCGTGCCCATGTCCAGCAGGTTCACGAAGAAGTCGTTGGTCAGCGCGCCGGGCCGCTTGGTGAAGACGCCGTGCTGCGACTGGCCGACATTGGCGTCGAGCACCCGCAACCCTCCCAGAAGCACGGTCATCTCGGGGGCCGAGAGGGTCAGCAGTTGCGCCTTGTCGACCAGCAGCTCCTCGGCCGAGACGGTGTAGGTCGTCTTCAGGTAGTTGCGGAAGCCGTCCGCCGTGGGTTCGAGCACGGCGAAGGAATGCACGTCGGTCTGTTCCTGCGAGGCATCGGCGCGACCAGGTGCAAACGGCACCTCCACGTCATGGCCCGCATTCCGCGCCGCCTGTTCCACCGCCGCCGAGCCGCCCAGCACGATCAGGTCGGCGAGCGAGACGCGCTTGCCCCCGGTCTGTGCCGCGTTGAAGGCCGTCTGGATGCCGGTGAGCGTCGCCAGCACGTGGGCCAGCTGTGCGGGCTGGTTCGCCTCCCAGTCCTTCTGCGGGGCAAGCCGGATGCGCGCCCCGTTCGCCCCGCCCCGCTTGTCCGACCCGCGGAAGGTCGAGGCCGAGGCCCAGGCGGTTGCCACCAGCTGCGGAATCGACAGGCCCGAGGCGAGGATCTTGTCCTTCAGCGCCGCGATGTCGGCCGCGTCGACCAGGGGATGCGTGACCGCCGGGATCGGGTCTTGCCACAGCAGTTCCTCGGCCGGAACCAGCGGGCCGAGATAGAGCTCGCGCGGGCCCATGTCGCGATGGGTCAGCTTGTACCAGGCGCGCGCGAAGGCATCGGCGAACTGGTCGGGGTTCTCGTGGAAGCGCTTCGAGATCGACCGCATAGTTCGGGTCCACCTTCAGCGCCAGGTCGCTGGTCAGCATGGCGGGCGCGTGGCGCTTGGCCGGGTCATGCGCGTCGGGCACCGTGCCCGCGCCCGCGCCGTTCTTCGGCGTCCACTGATGCGCACCGGCGGGGCTTTTCGTCAGCTCCCAGTCAAAGTTGAACAGGTTGTCGAAGTATTCGTTGGTCCACTGGGTGGGGCGGGTCGTCCAGGTCACTTCGAGCCCGCTCGTGATGGCGTCACCGCCCTTGCCGGTGCCGTAGGTGCTGAGCCAGCCAAAGCCCTGCGCCTCGAGCCCCGCGCCTTCGGGCTCGGGCCCGACATGGGTGACGGGCCCCGCACCGTGGGTCTTGCCGAAGGTGTGGCCCCCGGCGATCAGCGCGACCGTTTCCTCGTCGTTCATCGCCATGCGGGCAAAGGTCTCGCGGATGTCGCGGGCCGAGGCGAGCGGGTCGGGCACGCCGTTCGGCCCTTCGGGGTTCACGTAGATCAGGCCCATCTGCACCGCGGCCAGCGGGTTTTCCAGCTGCCGCTCGCCGGTGTAGCGCGCATCGCCAAGCCAGGTGTCTTCCTTGCCCCAGTAAATGCTTTCTTCCGGCTCCCACACGTCGACACGTCCGCCGCCAAAGCCGAAGGTCTTGAAGCCCATCAATTCGAGCGCGCAGTTTCCGGCGAAGATCATCAGGTCGGCCCAGGAAATCTTGTTGCCGTACTTCTGCTTGATCGGCCACAGAAGGCGCCGCGCCTTGTCGAGGTTGCCGTTGTCGGGCCAGCTGTTCAGCGGCGCGAAGCGCTGCGTGCCGGCCCCGGCCCCGCCCCGGCCGTCCGCCGGTGCGGTAGGTGCCCGCGCTGTGCCAGGCCATGCGGATGAAGAACGGTCCGTAATGGCCGAAATCGGCGGGCCACCACTCTTGCGAGTCGGTCATCAGCGCGAACAGGTCCTGTTTCAGCGCCTCGAGGTCGAGCTTCTTGAACTCCTCGGCATAGTCGAAGCCGGTAGGCATCGGGCTCGACAGCTCGCGTTGGTTCAGGATGCCGAGGTTAAGCTGGTTCGGCCACCAGTCCCGGTTCGACCGTAGGCTGAAGCTGGTATGCCATCCCGCGCCATGCGCCACCGGGCACTTGCCTGCGCTTGCACCATCGTTTCCGTCCATCTCGCTCTCCATTGCTGGCTGTGGGGCAGGGCGGCTGCGATGCCGCCCGCTTCGCTGCGTAACCTCTATCAAAGCGGTGCGATTAGTTTAAGTTGGATTTTCTGATTGCATCGATAAGTCTGTGTTATGATGAACCTCACCCTGAAGCAGCTGCGTTACTTCGAGGCATTGGCCCGCCACGGCCATTTCGGACGAGCGGCCGACGCCTGCGCGATCTCGCAGCCCGCCTTGTCGATGCAGATCAAGGACCTGGAAGAGACACTGGGCACCGCGCTCTTCGAGCGCGGCGCGCGCCAGGTGCGCCTGACCCGGTTCGGCGAGGAAGTTGCGGATCGCGTCCGCGCGATCCTGCGGGCGGTGGACGAGCTGGGCGATACCGCGCGCGCCTCGCGCGAGCGGTTGACGGGACGCCTGCGGATCGGCGTGATTCCCACTGTTGCGCCTTACCTGCTTCCCACGCTGATCGGCAACCTCACGCGCACCAATGCCGGACTGGACATCCATGTCCGCGAGACGGTCACGCCGCGGCTTCTGACCGAACTCGCCGAAGGCCGCCTGGATACCGCCATCGTCGCCCTGCCGGTGTCAGAGCCGTCACTGACGGAAGTCGCGCTCTTCTCCGAGGCGTTCGTGCTGGTCCGCCCCGATGCGGACGCGGACAAGCCCGTGCCAAGCCGCGAGATGCTGCGCGAGATGCGCCTGCTGCTGCTGGAAGAGGGCCATTGCTTCCGCGACCAGGCGCTGTCGTTCTGCAACCTTGCGCCCTCGGCCCCGCGCGAGCTGCTGGAGGGAAGCTCGCTTTCGACACTTGTCCAGATGGTCGGCGCGGGGATCGGTGTCACGCTGATCCCGGAAATGGCGGTCGCGGTCGAGACGCGGTCGGCGCAGGTCTCGGTTGCGCGCTTCGGCGGCGAGGAGCCGTCGCGGACTGTCGGGATGGTCTGGCGGCGGTCCAGCCCGCTGGCCCGTCAACTGGACCAGATCGCCGAGGTCGTGCGTGCGTCCGCCGAAGGGCTGTGACGCTCAGGTTGCCTCGCGACAGGGTTGCAAAGGCAGCTTTTGCGGATAGCGGCGGTATGCTACGACTAAAGTGTACATACGAGAGTATAGGTGTATGCCGGCAAGGGATGGTCCGCTTCAACGCATTGGCGTGCTGGCCGAACTGCCGGCCCTGCTGTCCGAACTCGGGGTCGATCCTGTCGCCGTGTTTGGACCGTTTGGCATCGATGTGGCGATGTTGAGCCATGACACGCGTATGCCCTTCGTTCGTTCCACGGCGATCATGGAGAGGGCCGCACAGACCACGAACCGCCCCGAGATCGGCCTGCTTCTGGGATCGCGGGCCGATCATCGCTCGCTCGGCATCGTTGGCGAACTGGTGGACTGCGCGGTGACCGTCGGTCGCGCGCTGGACGAGTATGTCGCCGTCCAGGGTGGACTGTCCCAGGCTGCCAGCGCCTATGTCCTCTCGCTCGGCGATGTCGCGGCGCTCGGCTATGGGGTCTACGATCGCTATGCGCCGGGGACCGAGCATTTCTATGCCATCGCTACGGCGGTGACGGTGAATGCCCTGCGTCGCCTTTCCGCCGGACAGGCCGATGTGATCGAGGTCCATTTTTCGCACCGCGCTCCGGCCGACCCGCGGACCTACGAGCGGCTGCTTCGGGCACGCGTCTGCTTCAATTGCGAGCAGACGGCGGTGCTGTTCCCGAAGACCGTGTTCCACCTGCCCAACCCTCATGCCGATCGCGAGCGTCATTCCCGGCTGGCCGAGGTCGTGGCATCGTCGCTGCGGTTGAAGGCGGGCGGCACGACGCAGCGCCTGCGCCATCAGATGCGCCCGGCGCTAAGTCGGGGCGACGCCACGCTGGAGGGGCTCGCGCGGCGGCTCGGCCTGTCGGTTCGGTCGCTGAACCGCCGCCTTGCCGAGGAGGATACGAGCTTTTCCGCGCAGCGCGATTCCGTCCGGCATGTCATGGCCTGCGAGTTGCTGGCGCTGACCAACCTGTCGGTCGGGGATATCTCGCTCGCCCTGTCCTATGCCAATCACAGCGCCTTCGTGCGCAGCTTCCGACGGTGGAGCGACACGTCGCCGACCGAGTGGCGCAATGCGCATGTCCCGCAGCGCGCCTACGCCTAGGTGCCTCGCGCTGTGGTCCGGGGTGTGATTGACGCAAGGCGCGAAGACCCGTGGTCGGGATGACCCGGCCGGGCCACCCAGCATGACCGAAAAAGCAATCCGGATCACGACGCCGGAGCCGGAGGGTGGCGTGTCAGCCTGCGCCACGGGAAGACAGTGCAGGTCCGACGGAACCGTCGTCACACCGCCGTCAGGCGTCGAGGGATCGCTACCCCGCCATCCTGCGCCGCCATCGCGAAGCTGCCCGCCTGCGAGGCGCGCCAGGCCTCGGCATAGCGGTGCGGCGCGGTTTCGGGTGCGACCAGCAGCTCGCCGGGCTGAAGCCGGTCGTACTGCTCGGCATAGCTGACGACCCGGTCCGAGGCACCGCGCCGCAGGAAATGGTGCGGGCCCAGTTGGCCCGGATGGTCCAGCCCCGCCGCCGCCACAAGTTCGGCCAGGGCGTGGATCGTGTTGTGGTGAAAGTTGCGCACCCGCTCGGCCTTGTCGGGCACCACGAGCGCCCGCTGGCGCAGCGGATCGGGCGAGGTCACGCCGGTGGGGCACATCCCCGTGTGGCAGCTTTGCGCCTGGATGCAGCCGACCGCGAACATGAAGCCGCGCGCCGCGTTGCACCAGTCCGCGCCCAAGCGCCATGACCCGCGCCATGTCGAAGGCGCTGATGATCTTGCCCGAGGCGCCCAGCCGGACGCGGTCGCGCAGCCCCACGCCCGACCAGCGCGTTGTGGGCAAAGGTCAGGCCCTCGCGCAGCGGCATGCCGACATGGTCCATGAACTCCAGCGGGGCCGCGCCGGTGCCGCCTTCCTTGCCGTCGATCACGATGAAATCCGGGGTGATGCCCGTCTCGACCATCGCCTTGCAGATCGCCATGAACTCCCACGGGTGGCCGATGCACAGCTTGAACCCGGCAGGCTTGCCGCCCGAAAGCTCTCGCATCCGCGCGACGAACTCCAGCAGGCCCACCGGCGTGTGGAAAGCCGTATGCGCGGCGGGCGAGACGCAATCCTGCCCCATCGGCACGCCCCGGATCGCCGCGATCTCTTCCGTCACCTTGGCGGCAGGCAGCACGCCGCCATGGCCCGGCTTCGCGCCCTGGCTCAGCTTCAGCTCCACCATCCTGATCTGCGGATCGCGCGCGGCTTCGGCAAAGCGCTCGGCGCTGAACGAGCCGTCCGGGTTGCGGCAGCCGAAATAGCCCGAGCCGATTTCCCAGATCAGGTCGCCGCCATGCTCGCGGTGATAGGGCGAGACGCCCCCTTCGCCCGTGTCATGCGCGAAGCCGCCCAGCTTCGCCCCCTTGTTCAGCGCGCGCACCGCATTGGCCGACAGCGCGCCATAGCTCATCGCCGAAATGTTCAGAAGCGACGGCCGAATAGGGCTGCGTGCAGCCCGTCCGACTGCCCGATCGTCACCCGCATCTGCGTCCACGGGCACCGGCGGCTTCGGGGCCAGCGAATGGTGAAGCCACTCGTAATCGTCGCCATAGACATCGTAGAGCGTTCCGAAGGGCCGCTTGTCCAATTCCTTCTTCGCGCGCTGATAGACGATGGCCCGCTTGTCGCGCGAGAACGGTGCGCCGTCCTTCTCACCCTCGAAGAAATACTGCCGCATCTCGGGGCGGATGCCTTCGAGGATGAACCGCAGATGGGCCGCGATCGGGTAGTTCCGCAGGACGGCATGGCGCGTCTGGGTCAGGTCGCGCAGACCGACCAGCACCAGCCCGGCCGAGAGCAGCGCGAGGATGGCATAGAACAGCTCCCACCCGGGAAACAGAAGGCCAAGGCCCACGAAGACGCCAATACCGACGACCGCCAGCGTGAGCGCGAGATAGCGCGTCTCGAAAGGCAGGGTCAGATACCGCATCGCATGTCTCCCGTTCGGCCACAGCCCAGCATCGACCGAGCGGCGTTACACCGTGATGACAGGGTAATGCTTGCTGCTTCGTTTCGCTTGAACGAAATTCCTGTCCGTCACGCGTCCGTCCAGTGAACGCCAGCGGCAGGAATCGTCACGCCCGCGTGACTGACCGGCGTGGCCCCGTAGTTGAAGTAGAACCGCCGCCCCCCGCTGTCGCGGCGGCGCAGCGATCCCGGCATCGGCTCCACCGCTACGCCCGCCTCGGCGCAGGCGCGGCGCAGGATGCGGTCAAGCGCCACCTCGTCGGGCCAGCCGCCCAGGTAGTGCAGCCCCCCCGCCGCGACCAGCGCGGGCCAGCCGTCCTCCGCCGTCTCGATCACCTTCGCGCCGCCCTCCAGCTTCTCGCGCCAGTGCCGCAGCGCGCCGCCCTGTTCCAGCGGCACGGTCACGTCGGGCGGCAGGCTTTCGACCCGCGCGATCGTGGCATCGAGGCCGGGCAGGTTCGGCGGCAGGGGCAGGGGAATGGCGAATTCGGCGGTCTTGGAATTCGTTCGCGGCCCCAGCAGTGCGACGCCCTTGTAGTGCGACAGCGCGCCCAGAAGCTCGGGCGTCAGGCTCATCATCCCCGGCACCAGCACCAGCCTTGTAAGGCCGACAGGTCGGCGGTCGATGGGGGGCACCATGTCCACCGACAGGCCCAGCCTGCGCAGGCCCTTGTAGATCTCCAGCATCAGCCGGAAGTAGCTGAAGTCGCGGCCCTGCGGCTGGGTGTCCCAGGCCCAGGCACTGGCATAGTCGAAGACCAGCGCCACCGGCGCAGGGCCGGTCGCGGCTTCGCGGCATCGCGGCCAGTTCGCGCGATCACCTGCGCCGCCTCGTCATGCGCGGGCGCGGCGACCGAGTCGGGGCGCAGCAGCCCCGCATGCATCTGCTCCTGCGCGAAGGGCGCCTGCCGCCAGCGGAAATAGCAGACCGCCTCGGCCCCGTGCGCAAAGGCCTCCCACGCCCAGAGCCGCGCCATGCCGGGCAGCGGATCGGCGTTCCACGGCGCCCAGTTCACCGGCCCCGGCTGCTGTTCCATGATCCACCAGCGGCCCCGGCCCACGGCGCGGTAAAGGTCGTGGTGGAAGGCCTGCATGTCCGGGTCGCCCTGCCGCAGATGCGTCGCGCTTGTGCTCGGCCGAAACCGCCAGCCGGTCCGACAGGAAGCCCAGCGGATAGCTGTCCCAGCTTGCGATATCGAGGTCGGCGCCCACCTCGAAATGGTCGAACTCGGTCACGTTGCCCATGTAGTTGTGGGCGATGGGATAGTCGGAATGCGCCGGATGATCTCGGTCTGGATGCGGTTGAAGGCCGACCACCTCGTCGCTGGCGAAGCGGCGGAAGGCCATGACATGGGCCGGGTTCGGCTCGGTCACCGTCAGGTTCGGCAGGTCGATCTCGTCGAAGCTCGCATAGTCCATCGACCAGAACACATTGCCCCAGGCCCGGTTCAGCGCCTGCGGGCTTTGATAGCGCTGCGCCAGCCAGTCGCGGAAGGCGTCCCGCGCCGCCGTCGGAATAGCTCAGCACCGTGTCGTGGCAGCCGTATTCGTTGTCGGTCTGCCAGGCGCGCGACATGCGGGTTGCGCCCGTAGCGCTCGGCCAGGATCGTGCACGATGCGCGCGCAACTCGGCCCGGTAGCCCTTGTGGCTGAAGCAGTAGTGGCGGCGCGAGCCGAAGCCGCGCGGCCTGCCCTCCTTGTCCAGCGCCAGCATGTCGGGATGCTTGGTCAGCATCCAGCGCGGCGGCGTGGCCGTGGGCGTGCCCAGCACCACCTTCAGCCCGCGCTTGCCCAGCACCTCGATCGCGCGGTCCAGCCAGTCCAGGTCCAGCCGCCCGTCCTCGGGCTCCATCCGGCGTCCAGGCGAATTCGCCGATGCGCACCCAGGTCAGGCCAAGCGCGGCCATGCGGCGCGCGTCTTCGGCCCATTGGCCTTCGTCCCAGTGTTCGGGGTAGTAGCAGACACCCAGCGTGCGCTTGAAACTCACAGGATCACCCGATGTTCGCGTTGCCCGCGCGCATTCGACGCGGATGGAGAAGGTCATGCCGCCCTTGGGTTCGGCGGCGCGCTGCGCCTCCGGTCATGCCCTGAAGCGCCGAGGTGACGAACAGCGTCGCGCGGTCCGGCCCGCCCAGTTCCGGGCAGGAGGTCTGCGCGGCGGGCGTCTCGACGACATGCAGAAGCGTGGCGTCGGGCGCATAGCAGCAGACCCGGCTCATGCCCCATTCCGCGAGCCAGAGGTTGCCCGCCTCGTCGACCACCGCGCCGTCCGGCTCGCCCTTGTCGGGGCCGAGGTCCACGTAGACCTCGCGGCTCGCCCGACCGGCCAGCCCTCGGCGTCCAGCGCCACGCGCATCACCTTGCGCTGCGCGCTGTCCGAGAAATGCGCGGTGCGGCCATCGGGGGTGAAGCAGATCGAGTTGGGGATGCTGATGCCGGGGAAAAGCTTGCGCAGCTCGCCCCGGTAGAAGCGCCAGATCGCGCCCATGCCCGGTTCGGCCTTCTTGCCCATCGTGCCGATCCAGAACCCGCCCTGCGGGTCGGCCCGCCCGTCGTTCGACCGGGTGTCGGGCTTCTCGGCCTCGAGCGCGGCCAGCGTCCATTGCTCGCCGGTCACGAGGTTGAAGCGGAACAGGCTGCTTTCCGAGGCGATCAGCAGCGTTGTCACGGTCCACCCATCCGGCGGCCGAGACACGCTCGGGGAAGTTCCATTCCTGCGCGGCCTTCGCCGTTCTGCGACAGAAGCCGCTTGCCGAGGATGTCGAACCAGAACAGCTGTTCACGTTCGGGGTGCCAGAGCGGGCCTTCGCCCAGCTCGCAGCGCCGGTCGTCATGGATCGGAGATCATGGAAACGCCTCGTCATAGGCGCGCGACCAGATCCGGTCGCGCGCGCCGTCACCTCGGCCACCGACAGTCCGGGCGTGTAAAGCGCGGTGCCGATGCCGAAGCCGTCCGCCCCCGCCGCGCTCCAGGTCGGCAAAGTTCGACGGCCCCGCCCCGCCCACGGCGTAGACCTGCGTGTCCTTCGGCAGCACCGCGCGGATCGCCTTCACCCCGTCGGGCCCGATCAGCGAGGCCGGGAAGAACTTCAGCCCGTCCGCCCCCGCCGCCAGCGCGGCGAAACATTCGGTCGGCGTCATCACGCCGGGATAGCTCTGCATCCGCGCGGTCTTGGTCGTGGCGATCACATGCGGGTCGCAGTTGGGCGACACGATCAGCGTGCCCCCCGCCTCCTTCACCTCGGCCACCTGCCGCGACGGTCAGCACCGTGCCCGCACCGATCGTCGCCTCGGTCGCCAAAGCGCTTCGCCATCGCCTCGATGCTTTTCAGCGGGTCGGGCGAGTTCAGCGGCACCTCGATCCGGGTGATCCCGGCGGCGATCAGCGCTTCGGTCACGGCCAGCGCCTCGGGCGGGGTGATCCCGCGCAGGATCGCGATCAGCTTGCGGCTCATGTCGTCTTCTCCATCGCGCCCGCGGAAGGCCGCCGTCAATCCGGCGAGCACGGTGTCGCGCGCGGCAAGCGACCGCGCCGTCGACGCCCTGCGCCGCCAAGCGCGCGGGCATAGGCGCCGACAGCTTCTCGGCCCCGACCAGCGCCACCGGCTGACCCAGCCAGTAGGGCCGCGCGCCGGCCAGTTCCATGACCGATCAGCAGGCCCGACAGCCGCGCCCGCGCCGCGGCCGGGACAAGCCCCGACATCAGCCCCTCGGCGCGCAGCGCAAACAGCCGCGCGCCGATCCGCTCGGGTCGCGACAGCGCGTCGGACACGCCCTCGTCAAAGGCCGCCTCGTCCCAGCCCTCGCCCGCCATGCCGTGGCGCAGGACCGACTGTTCGGACAGCAGCGCGAACATCTCGCCCGTCATGAAGGTCTGGAAACTGACCACCTCGCCCGCGCTCAGATGCACCCATTTCGAATGCGTGCCGGGCAGGCAGAGCACGCCGTCAAAGCCCGGCATCAGCGCCAGCGCGCCCGGCGATCTGGGTTTCTTCGCCGCGCATCACGTCGGCGGGCTTCGCCTGCTTCAGCCCCGGCACGAGGCGCACCGAAATCCGCGGATCGCGTGTCGGCACCGCGACCAGCGAGCCCGGGTCAAGCGGCGTGCAGGGCACCGCGCGATAGGGCGCCTCCAGCCAGCCCTGACGGCTGCCGACCATGCCGCAGGCGATCACCGGCGTGACCCGGCCCGCCGCCAGCCACGGCTCGATCAGCCGCACGCAGCGCCCGCTCGAACGCGTCGCGCGCGAGCTTGCCCATCCCGTCGTCGCTCGACGCCTCGGCCAGGCACCCGCCCGCACCCATCGCATAGGCGCGCAGGTTGCTCGTGCCCCAGTCGACCGCGATCCAGTCGGCGTGTATCGGGGCGGCGCCGGTCATCCCGTCACCACCACCCCGCCGTCGATGACCAGCGCCTGCCCCGTCATCGCCTTCGAGGCGTTCGAGGCGAGGAACAGCACGCCCCCCACCATGTCCTCCGGTTCCAGCGTGTCGGGCAGGCACTGCTTGGCCAGATGCGCGGCCAGCCCCTCGGGCGTCACCCACAGGTCCTTCTGGCGCTGGTCAGCACCCAGCCGGGGGCCACCGCGTTGACCCGGATGCGGTCGCGCCCGAACTCGCGCGCCAGGCCGCGCGTCAGCCCGTTGATCCCGGAATTCGCGGTGACATAGGCGGCATAATCCGCCCAGCCCCATCATGTAGCTGATCGACGAGAAGTTGATGATCGACCCGCCGCCCATGGCCTGCATGCCGGGGATCACCGCCTGTGCCGCGAAGAAGTAGCAGCGCAGGTTGATCGCCATCATCAGTCCCAATAGGCCTCGGTCACTTCCAGCGTCTTGTGGCGGTCGTCGAAGGCCGCGTTGTTCACCAGGACCGTGATCGGCCCATGCGCCGCCGCCGATTCGACGATGGCCGAGCGCAGCGCGTCGGTGTCCGTGATGTCGCAGCTGCAGGAACAGCGGGCGGTTGCCCGTCGCCGCCTCCATCCGGTCGCAGAAGGCCGCGCGCGTCGGAGCGCTGCACGAAGGCCACCTTGGCGCCCTGCCGCAGGAACCCCTCGGTCAGCGCGGCCCCGATGCCGGAGCCGCCCCCGGTGATGAAAACGGACTTGCCCTTCAGGTCGGGAAAAATGGCGTGGTCTGTCATGTCTTGCCTTCGGTCTGTGGCGGAGGGGTGCGAGCCTCCGGCGGGGATACTGGGAACCGGGAAACGAAACGGGGTCAGGCGGCCTTGCGCGGGCGCAGCCACTCCGGCAGCCAGTCGCCATGCGCGGCGATCAGGTCGTCGACCAGCGCTGCGGATCTGGCGCAGGTCCAGTTCGGCCGCCGTGTGCGGGTCGAGCATCGCGGCGTGATAGACATGCTCGCGGTTCTCTTCCATCAGCGCGGCGACGGTCAGTTCCTGCACGTTCAGGTTCGTCCGCATCAGCGCGACGAGCTGCGGCGGGATGCCCTTCACGACGGTCGGCTGGATGCCGTTCGCATCGACAAGGCAGGGCACCTCGACCGCCGCACCTTCGGGCAGTTGCGGGATGAAGCCCCGGTTCGCGCACGTTGCCGTAGATCACCGCAGGCTCGCCCGTCACGACCGCGTTCATGATCGTCGCCGCATATTCGTGGCTCGGTTTCACCTCGATCCGGTCGGCGGTGCGATAGCTGTCGGCCTGCGCGGCCCAGCGGGCGATCTGCTCTTCGCAGCGCATCGGGTATTCGTCCAGCGGGATGCGGAATTGCTCGATCAGGTCCGCGCCGCCCGTCCTTGATGAACCACGGCACATATTCGGCGAAATGCTCCGCGCTCTCGGTGACGAAGTAGCCCAGATGCATCATCACCTCGTAGCGCACCATGTTCGGGCAGCGCGGGTTCCAGTCGCTTTCCAGCGGGATGCGCGCCCGCGCGGTAGCCCTCGCGCAGGGCGGGGTAGAGGTCGCGATAGGTGCCGTCGGCCTGCTGCGCCTCGAAGTTCAGGTAGAAGGCCATGTGGTTGATGCCGGCCGCCTTGTAGCGCAGGTCGCTCGACCGGGATGCCGAGGTCGCGCGCCAGTTCCGCCGCCGTGCCCTGCACCGAATGGCAGAGGCCCACCTGTCGCACCTCCGGATAGCGGGCCGACAGCGCCCAGGTGTTGATCGCCATCGGGTTCACGTATTGCAGCATCAGCGCGTCCGGGCAGACCGCCGCCATGTCCTCGGCGATCTTCCACAGGTGCGGCACGGTGCGCAGGCCGCGCATGATGCCGCCCACGCCCAGCGTGTCGGCGATGGTCTGGCGCAGGCCGTACTGCTTCGGCACCTCGAAATCGGTCACCGTGCAGGGCTTGTAGCCGCCGATCTGGAAGGCGACGATCACGAAATCGGCGCCCTCCAGCGCCGCGCGCTGGTTGGTGTGCGTCTCGACCTTCGCCGTGGCCGCCCAGCGAGGCGACCAGCTTGCGCGCCACCAGCGCGCTTTCCTCGAGCCGCTTGCGTGTCGATGTCCATCAGCGCGATGGTGGCGCCCGACAGCGCGGGCATTGTGCAGGGCGTCGCCGATGATGTTCTTCATGAACACGGTCGATCCGGCCCCGATGAAGGCGATCTTGGTCATTTGACGGCTCCGAGTGTCAGGCCCGCGATGAAGTGCTTCTGCATCAGGAAGAACATCGCGACGGGGGGAAGGGCGGCCAGGATCGACCCGGCCGAGACAAGGTGCCACTGCGCGATCCACTGACCGTTGAGCGAGGACAGGCCGGCGGTGATCGGCTGGCTGTCGACGCCCTGGGTCAGCACGGTGGCCCAGAAGAAATCGTTCCAGATGAAGGTGAAGACCAGCACGCGACAGCGCCGCGATGGCCGGGCCGCATCAGCGGCAGGACGATGTACCAGAAGATGCGCCACTCGGTGACGCCTTCGACCCGCGCGGCCTCGATCAGTTCGAACGGCAGCGCCTTGATGAAGTTGCGCATGAAGAGCGTGCAGAACCCGGTCTGGAAGGCGATGTGGAACAGGGCAAGGCCATACCAGGTGTCGTACATGCCCAGTTGCAGCGTCATGTCGCGCACCGGCACCATCAGGATCTGGAACGGCACGAAGTTGCCGGCGACGAACATGAAGAAGATCAGGATGTTCGCCGCGGAACCCGTAGACCGCCAGCGCAAAGCCGGTCATCAGCGACAGGCCGACCGCGCCGATCACCGTCGGGATCGTCACCCAGAGCGAGTTGAGCATGTACTGCGCCGATGGGCGTCTCGGTGAAGATGTAGACGTAGTTCTCCCAGGCGATGCCCGGACGGCATGCCGAAGTAGTTGCCCTGCGCAAGGTCCGAGGCCGGGCGCAGCGAGGTCAGCGCGACGCCGAGCAGCGGGAACAGCCACAGGAGCAGGGCGATGGGCAGCGCGATGGTGTAGAGCCACTGCGTGCCGGTGCGCGGCCTGCTGGATCGGGCGGGGAAACATGGCTCAGCGCTCCTTCTCGTCGCGCCACATCTTCCAGATGAAGCCCGAGATGAAGATCATCATGATCGCGAACAGGACGACGGCGATGGCCGCGCCATAGCCCATGCGGAAGCCGTACTCGCCCAGCGCCTTTTCGTACATGTAGTAGGACAGCACCCGGCTTGACGCCGAACGGCCCGCCGCTTGGTCATGATCGACACCAGGTCGAAGCGACCGCAGCGCGCCGATGACGGTGACGATGACGGCGATGAAGGTCGCCGGGCGCAGTTGCGGCAGGACGACATACCAGAGCATCCGCCAGCCCTTCGCGCCGTCCAGCCGCGCGGCCTCGATCTGGTCGGGGGCGACGTTGTTCAGGCCGGTCAGGTACAGGATCATCACATAGGCGATCTGCGGCCAGAGCCCGGCGGCGATGATGCCGTAGGTGACAAGGTCCGGGTCGGCAAGGATGGCGGTGCCCTTGCCGGTGACCCATTCGGTCAGCAGGTAGAACAGGCCGAAGTTCGGCGCGTAGAACCAGGCGAAGATCAGGCCGACGACGACCTGGCTGATGACGAAGGGAAAGAAGAACAGCGACTTGTAAAGCCGGATGCCGCGCGACGGTCTGGTTCAGGAAGATCGCGATGAACAGCCCGATGGGCAGGGCCAGCATGTAGAGGACCAGCCACTTCAGGTTGTTCCACAGCGAGGTCTCGAATGCCGGGTCGGTCATCAGCTCGCGGTAGTTTGCCGGTGCCGACAAAGGTGCCGGTGAACTCGCCGTCCGCGTTGTAAAGCCCGTTCCAGTCGTAGAAGCGACAGCGTGATGCTTTGGACGATCGGGCCAAAGCACATAGACCGTGAACATGAACAGGCCCGGCGCCAGGAACAGCCAGGGCGCCAGGGTGCGCTGGTTCCAGCGCGTCGCAGACCGCGTCGCGCTTGGACCGCTGTAGCTGACGTCTGATGCCTGTGCCATGGATGTCCCCCCGGAATGAAGAACGGGCACCCCGGACAGGCCGGGGCGCCCGTGTCGTCAGTTCACTGCGGGTAGAGCCGCAGACGCGTCTGCTCGAGCCGCGTCGAGGATCGCTTCGAGCTGGTCGGGCTGGACGAGGAACTGCTGGAAGCCTTCCATGCCGGCCTTGGCATATTCGGCATCCGCGTCGCGGTCCCAGAACTGGGCGATGCCGCCCGTCGCCGTCGACAGCGCCTGGAAGCCCGCCGTCAGGAACGGATCGGCCGGATCGACGGTCGCGTTCTTGTTGGTCGGCAGCTGGCCCACCGCCGCGTTCCACTTGGACTGCGCGTCGGCCGAGGCCATGTAGGCCAGGAACGTCTTCGCATCGTCCGGGTTCTTCGCGCCCGCTCGTCAGGTGGATCGTGTCGGTCGGCGCTTCCTCGGCGCGCGCGACGCCCGCGGTGATTTCCGGGAACACCATGAAGCCGAGGTTGTCGTTCGTCATCCCGCCTTCCTTGAAGACGCCGACGGCGAAGTTGCCCATGACGTAGTTTGCGGCCTTGCCCTGCACGAGCAGCGCCGCCGCATCCTGCCAGTCGATGGCCGCATGGTTTTCGGTGACATAGGGCTGGAGCTTGGCGAACTCGGCGAATACCGCGCGGGCTTCGGGCGAGGTCCAGGAGATCTTTCCGGCGGCCAGGTCGCTGTGGAACTGGTAGCCGTTGGTGCGCAGCGACAGGTAGTCGAAGATCCCCGCGACCGGCCACAGCGCCGAGCGACCCGGTGGTCAGGCAGTCGATGTCGGCGGCCTTGAACTTCTCGCAGTTGGCGAGGAAGTCGTCCCAGCTGACGCCTTCCGGACCGGGAGGCGTCACGCCCGCTGCCGCGTAGGCGTCGCGGTTATAGTAGATGCCCCACTGGTAGTAGGTGTAGGGGATCGCATACTGCTTGCCGTCGATGGTCGACGACGGCACCGACGAGGCCAGCGCCTCGGTCAGCCCGTTGTTCGCCCAGACATCCGAGATGTCGGCGAAAAGGCCGGCCTCGACGAAGGGACGCATCCGGTTCGCGGCATACCAGTTGGCCAGATCCGGCGGGTCGGCGGTCAGGAAGTTGCGGATCGCGTTCTTGTAGGCCTCGTGGTCGAAGTTGGTCAGCTGCACGTCGATCTCGGGGTTCGCGGCCTCGAAATCGGCAATCAGGGCTTCGGCGGCCGCCAGCGGGATCGGATCGTAGTCCGCGTTCCAGGTGACGACGCGCTTGTCCTGCGCCAATGCCGACGTGGACATGAGCAACGCCGCCACAAGGGCAAGCGCACCCGCTTTCATATGGACCATGGTTTCCTCCCTTTGGTTCCATTATGTGAAACTTAGTCTTGAATATTGAAAACTATGCGGCGTATCGTCTATCCTGTCAACAGGGTGGAGAAGGACGCACCGATGGGCGCGGAGGGTGGAGGCGACGGCACGGTGGGCAAGGCGCTCGACGTGCTCGACAGGGTGGCGCAGGTCGGCCGCCCGGTCCGCTTTTCCGAGCTTCTGGCCGACGGACCTATCCCAAGGCCACGCTCTACCGCTTCCTCCAGACCCTGACGCATCAGGGGATGCTGGCCTACGACCCCGACCAGCCAGACCTACGCGCCTGGGCGTGCGCCTGGTGCGTCTGGCCCATGCCGCCTGGGCGCAAAGCTCGCATCGCGCCGCTCGCAAGGCCTTACATCGACAGGCTTTCGGCCGAAATGGGCGAGACGATCCACCTTGCCCAGCTCGACCAGGGCCAGGTCCTTTACGTCGACAAGCGCAACGCGCAGCGCCCGGTCGAGATGTTCAGCCAGGCGGGCAAGGTCGGCCCGGCCTATTGCACCGGCGTGGGCAAGGCGATGCTGGCCTATCTCTCGGATGACGAGCTGGCACGCGCGCTCGACCGGCAGTCGTTCCACCGCTTCACCGAACAGACGCTCGACACGCCCGACAAGCTGCTGGCCGAGCTTCAGGCGATTCGCGGACCGGGGCTTTGCCTTCGACCGCGAGGAACACGAGCCGGGCATCATCTGCGTCGCCGTGCCGATCCTGACCCGTGCCGGGCGGGCGATGGGGGCGCTTGTCGATCACGTCAACCACGGCCCGCACCACGCTCGACGCGCTGGCGGGGCTGACGACCGAAGATACGCGAAACGGCGGAACGGATCGCCGCCGAGGCGGAAAGCTGGCGCTTTCCGGAAGAGGACAAGGCCTGAACGGCCACAGGGGGAGGGACCACATGTCGGGAGTCACACTGGAACCGCGTGATCAAGCGCTACGGCGATGCGCAGGTCATCCATGGCGTCGATCTGAAGGTCGAGGATGGCGAGTTCTGCGTCTTCGTCGGCCCGTCGGGCTGCGGGAAGTCCACGCTTCTGCGCATGGTCGCGGGGCTGGAGGAGACGAGCGCAGGGCACGATCCGCATCGGCTCCCGCGATGTGACCCGCGCCGACCCCGCGAGCGTGGCGTGGCGATGGTGTTCCAGACCTACGCGCTCTACCCCCACATGACGGTGGCCGAGAACATGGGCTTCGGCCTGAAGATGACCGGCCATCCGAAGTCCGAGATCGACGCCAAGGTGAAGGAGGCGAGCCGCATCCTGAAGCTCGACGACTACCTTGCGCGCAAGCCCAAGGCGCTGTCGGGCGGCCAGCGTCAGCGCGTCGCCATCGGGCGCGCCATCGTGCGCGGGCCGGAGGTGTTCCTGTTCGACGAACCGCTGTCGAACCTCGACGCCGAGTTGCGCGTCGAGATGCGGGTCGAGATCGCCCGCCTGCACCGCGAGATCGGCGCGACGATGATCTACGTCACCCATGACCAGGTCGAGGCGATGACGCTGGCCGACAAGATCGTGGTGCTGCGTGCGGGCCGGGTCGAGCAGGTCGGCACGCCCGCTCGACCTTTACCACGACCCCGACAACAAGTTCGTCGCGGGCTTCATCGGCTCGCCCGCCGATGAACTTCGTGCAGGCCACTGCCGAAAAGGGCGCGATCCGCGCCCCTGGCCTGGCCGAGGGCAGCATCCCCACGTCCGTCGCCCTGCCGGGCGGCGGTGCCAAGGTCTCGGTCGGTCTGCGCCCGCAACACCTGTCGCTTGCCGAGGGCCGCACCCACCGCGTCGACGTGACCGAGGCCCTGGGCGGGGTTTCCTATATCCACGTGACCGCGTCCACCGGCGAGAAACTTATCGTCGAATCGCGCGAGGACCCGAAGGTGACACTGGGGCAACAGGTCGGCATTGCCTTCGACCCTGCCGATGCCATGCTGTTTGCCGAGAACGGCGCGCGGCTGCGGTAGCGCCAACGTTCCGTCCGTTTTCCGGAGCCGTTTCTGGGTCGCGTCGCGCCGGGTTGCCCGCGGGCAGAGACGTGACGCCACGTCAACCAGCCCTGACGCGGCGTCATCGTGAAAACCCCTCGTCATCGCCTTGTTTGCGCCGCATCGCAGCGCCAGATCGCGCACGTCGCCTGACGGGGGTTGGGGCGGCACATGACCTTGAAAGGCTTTGACATGACTTTGTTCCGCACACTTCTTGCCGCAACCCTTGCCCTTGGCGTCGCAGTGCCCGCGATGGCCGCGACCGTCTCTGAATCGGAATTCGGCGAGTTCTCGTCCGATTTCGGCGCCCCGACCGTGATCGGCAACGGGGCTACGACCGTGACCGGCCTGTGGGGGAAGGGCGACTACGACATTCTGGCGTTCACCGGTCTCAAGACCGGCGCGCAGAGCGTCACGCTGTCCTTCTCGCCGCTCGCGCCCATCGGTCCGAAGGACAACAGCTTTTCGGCGGGCGGGTTTGTGCGCTACAGCACGGTCCCGTTCAAGTACAGCGCCTGGGGCGAAGGCACCCAACTCGCCTCTGTCCAGGTCAACAAGGGCAGGGGGAACGAGCTGTTCGACACCGTGCTGAAGCTCGGCGACGATTTCGGCGGAACGCTCTACCTCGCGCTGTTCAACACGCATGGCGTGCTGACCTATTCGATCGGCCTCGAGGGAAACGCGGCACCGGTCGCACCCCCGCTGGCCACGTTGCCTTCTACCCAGGTTCCCGCACCGGTGCCGCTGCCGGCCGCCGCGCCGCTGCTGATCGCCGGACTTGGCGCGCTGGCCTTCGCAGCCCGCCGGCGTCGCGTCTGACGGCTCAGCGACCGCAGGATGGGGCGCGCGCGTCGCGCCCCTTTCCTATTCCGGCTTGTGCGCCCTGAGATGCGTCGGGCAATGTTCGCCGGACCTGAGCACCGGCACCATCCGTTCCCAGATTTCGACATTGTGGGCAACGAAGTCTTCGCCCAGGTCCGCCGCCATCTGTCGCCCCAGCGGCCCCCGCAATCGCGCGAGCTCCTCTGCTGCGACCCCGGCATACCACTCGCCGCGTGGCCGCGTCTCGACCGCATCGAACCCTGCCGCCTCCATCGCGTCCCGGTAGCGTGCGGGTGAGGCCATGCCGAAATCCAGCCCCTCCGCCGCGATATAGGCCGCCATCTCGGGGCTGGGCGTCCGGTCATGGCCGATCAGCCAGTCCGAGGCCACGAACCACCCGCCCGGCTTCAGCACCCGGAAGACCTCGCGCATGAGGGCGTGCTTGTCGGGGATGTGGACGATGGAGTCCTTCGAAAACACGATGTCGAACGTGCCAGGCGGAAAGGGCAGCGGCCCCGGCGCGACCTTGACCAGCCCGATCCGGTCGGAAAGCCCCCGCCGCGCCACCAGCGCCCTTGCGTGGGCCAGAACGCCGTCCTCCACGTCCATCCCGGTCACGAAGCCCGCGCCGTGGTTCGCCACGAGTGCCACGTCGATACCGCCCGCCCCGCAGCCGATGTCGAGAACGGCCCTGCCAGCCAGTTCTACCCCCGCGACGAGCCGCGCCACCTCTGCCTCGCCGCCCGGCGACAGGAACCCCTCGCCCCAGACCGCCTCGAGGATCCGGATCAGCTTTGCCCCGTACAACTCCTCACCCGCCGCTCCGCTCATCCTGCCCCCCTTGCCTTGGTCCTGCCCTGCCGCGATAGTTCGATCATGTCACATTGGACCGATGGCCTCACCTGGCTCAACCCGCCACCGCACACCGAACGCCGCGGGTCCGCCCTGCACGTGACGACGGGCGAGCGAACCGATTTCTGGCGCGAGACCTTCTACGGCTACATCACCGACAACGGCCACGCCCTGCTTGGCCCGACCCATGGCGATTTCACTGCCGAGCTGAGCTTTTCGGCGGACTACACCGCGCTTTACGATCAGGCAGGTCTGATGCTTCGCGCCGATCCCGAGCACTGGATCAAGGCGGGGATCGAGATGACCGACGGTCAGGCGCATTTTTCGGTCGTCGTGACCAACGGCCGGTCCGACTGGTCGCAACTGGCGATGGGGGTTGCCCCTGATCCGATGGTCATGCGCGTGACGCGGCATGGTGACGCCATCCGGGTCCAGTATCGCAACGCCGAAGGGGGTTGGGTGGCCGTTCGGCTGGCCTTCTTTCCGCCTGACCTGCCGCTGCTGGTCGGTCCGATGTGCTGCTCGCCCATGCGGGGCGGGTTCGAAGTGGTGTTCCACGACTTCACGCTTGGCCCGCCGATTTCGCGCGACTTGCACGGGTGATCGGTCAGGCCTCAAGGCGCAGCGCCTCGAGCGATGGCCAGTCCGTTGCGGGCAGCACGCGGGCCGGGTCGTTCACATCGCGCGTCCAGCCGAACAGGGCGAGGAAGGGCACCGGGCCGACCTTGGTCAGATGCGGGCGGAACGGCTCGTTCCAGACCGGCCGATGCGCGGGCTTCACCACGAGGGGCCGATCCGGCACCGAAGCGCCAGCCATGCGGACCGGTCAGCGGGGCGTAAAGCTCGGCGGCCTTGTGGCAGTGATCGCGGTAGAGGACGATGCGGCGCGATCAGGAACAGGCCCATGTCAAAGTCGTCTGCCGCAACCGGGGCGCCCTCGCCGATCAGCGAGGCGAAGGCATGGCCCGTCGCGAAGGCCTCGCCGATCTGGTCCCGCGGGTAGGCGTCGTAGGTGATCCAGTCGAGCAAGGGCGCCGCCGCCAGCGATGGCCTCCGCCAGCGCCGGATGGGACGGGCGAAGCTGTACCAGTGCTTCGTCCAGATGCGACAAGACCACCGCGCTCTGCCGCGGCACCGGCGGCACGACATGACCCGTCCGCGTCGCCGTCGCGATGCCCGCACGGACCTCGGCCACCCCGGGGCCGCGCAAGCCTGCGAGGTAGCGATCGGCCTCGTCGATCAGCCCGCGGAGTCGCGTGGCGGTGTCGGGCGGCCGCTGATCCGGTGGCGACAGGCCCCGATCCGCGCAGCAGCCCCGCGGGATCGTCTCCATCGCGCGCCGCGCAGATGCGATAGACCTCCAGCGCCTCGGCCGAGAGGTCCCCGTCGCGATAAAGCGCCATCGCCGCGCCGTAGCGCACCCGACCCGATCCGGGTCGCCCCAGCGGCACCGACAGCAGCCCCGCACCCGCTTCGGTCATTCGTTGGCCCTGTAGGCCATGCGCATCTCGCGGTCGCGGCGCTTCTCGGCCCGGTTCAGCACCCAACCCGGCGATGAACACGCCGATCCCCACGAGCACGCACGATGATCGTGGCCAGCGCGTTGATGTCGGGCGTGACGCCCAGCTTGACCTTGGACCAGATCAGGAGCGGCAGCGTGGTGTTGCCCGGCCCGGTGGTGAAGTTCGTGATCACCACGTCGTCGAGCGAGATGGTGAAGGCCAGAAGCCAGCCCGACAGGATGGCGGGGCAGATGATCGGCAGGGTGATGTCCTTCATCACCTGCCAGGGGCGCGAGCCCAGGTCCATCGCCGCCTCCTCGATCGCCTGGTCGGCCTGGATCATCCGGGACTGGACGATGGTGGCGACGAAGATCATGGAAAAGGTGATGTGCGCGATGCGTGACGGTGGTGAAGCCGCGCGCGCCGGGCCAGCCGATCCACTCTGCCATCAGGATGAAGAGCATCAGCGACGAGATGCCGGTGATGACCTCGGGCATGACCAGCGGCGCGGTGACAAGGCCGGAGAACAGCACCCGCCCGCGGAACCGCTTGAACCGCGCCAGCGCGATGCCCGCCATCGTGCCAAGGATCGTGGCGAAGGTGGCCGACAGAAGCGCGATCTTCAGCGACAGGATCGCGGCGTCGATGATCTGGTCGTGTTCCCGAAGAGCGAGACATACCATTTCGTCGAGAACCCGCCCCAGACCGTCGCCAGCCGCGAGGCGTTGAACGAATAGACGATCATCGACAGGATCGGGATGTAGAAGAAGGCGAAGCCGAAGCAGAGCACGGTGATCAGGAAGACGGGGCGGCGGTTCATGGCCGGTCCTCCGCCTTGGCCTGCGCCTTCCCCTCGAAATGCGTGTAGGCCATCATCGGGAAGACCAGCAGGAACAGCAGCGCCACCGCCACGGCCGAGGCCATGGGCCAGTCGCGCGCGCTGCGAGAACTCGTCCGAGATCACCCGCCCGATCATCGGCTGCGAGGCATTGCCGACCAGCGAGGGGATGACCAGTTCGCCCGCCGCCGGGATGAACACCAGAAGCCCGCCCGCGATGATGCCCGGGATCGACAGCGGCAGCGTGATGTCGAGGAACACGCGTGACGGGCGCGAGCCCAGGTCCATCGCCGCCTCGTCCAGCGTGCGGTCCAGCTTCTCGAGGTTCGCGTAAAGCGGCAGGATCATGAAGGGCAGGTAGGAATAGACCATGACCAGCACGACCGCGAAGTTCGTGTTCATCATCGGGATCGATCGCAGCGCCCATTCGGTGGGCACGAGCCAGTTGTAGGCGTCGGTCAGCAGCGCGGTTGAACCAGCTGTTGTTCCCCAGAAGCCCCATCCAGGCGTAGACGCGCAGCAGGAACGAGGTCCAGAACGGCAGGATCACCAGCATCAGCAGCACGTTGCGCCAGATTTGCGTGACCCGCGTCAGGCCAAGCGCCATCGGATAGCCGATCAGCAGGCAGAGCAGCGTGGCCACGAGGGCATTGCGCGACCGAGGTCAGGAAGGCGCGGATGTACAGGCTGTCCTGGAACAGCCGCGCATAGCCCTCGAGGTTCAACAGCGGATGCTCGCCACCGAAGGAAAAGGGCGGGGCGGTCGGCGTGCGGGTCGCGAAGCTCATCGCCACGACGATCAGGAAGGGCAGGAAGAAGAACACCAGCAGCCAGAGATAGGGCGTGGCGATCACGATGTCCGACCAGCCGCGGCGGTTGAACCAGCGCAGGACCGGCCCGTCGCGCGACCCTGCGGTGTCCGTGCGTCCCTCGACATGATCGCCCGCAGCGTCGGCCATCCGCTCAGTCCCTCAGCAGGATGGCCGCGCTGCGGATCGAAGGACAGCCAGACGGCATCCTCCCAATCCGCCACGCGCCCCGCCTCTCCGGTCGCGTCGGGCATTGACCGAGTTGACCGAGACGATCTGCCCGACGGCAGCGCGACGCGGTAGAGCGAGTCCTTGCCGAAGTAACCCAGGTCGCGCACCGCTCCGGCAAAGGCATTCGGCCCGTCCGGCCTGTCGCGGGTAATCGCGATCTTTTCGGGCCGCACGGCCAGGGTGATCGCCTCGCCCGCCGACGAGGCCGGGCAGGGCGCGGGCGAGAACCGTGCCGCCCGAGCGCGGGCACCGCGACATGGGCCGTCTCGCCCGACACTTGCCCGACCGTGCCCTCGAAGGTGGTGATCGAGCCGATGAAGCCCGCAACAAAACGGCTGTTCGGATATTCGTAGACCTCGGTCGGGCTGCCGACCTGCCTGCACCTGCCCCTTGTCCATCACCGCGATCCGGTCGGACAGGGTCATCGCCTCTTCCTGGTCATGGGTCACGACGACGAAGGTCACGCCGGTCTGCTGCTGGATGTTCATCAGCTCGAACTGCGTGTGCTCGCGCAGCTTCTTGTCCAGCGCGGCCAGGGGTTCGTCCAGCAGCAGCAGCTTCGGCGCGCGCGCCAGCGCGCGGGCGAGCGCCACGCGCTGGCGCTGGCCGCCGGAAATCTGGTGCGGCTTGCGGGCGGCGAACTGGGTAAGCTGCACCAGATCCAGCATCTCGCGCACGCGGTCGCTGCGCTGCGCCTCGGTCATCGCCTCGTGCTTCAGGCCGTAGGCCACGTTCTTCTCGACCGTCATGTGCGGGAAACAGCGCGTAGGACTGGAACATCATGTTCACCGGCCGCTCATAGGGCGGCACGCCCGTCATGTCCTGCCCGTCCAGCCAGATGCGGCCCGCCGTCGGCTCCTCGAACCCCGCGAGCATCCGCAGAAGCGTGGTCTTGCCGCAGCCCGACCCGCCCAGCAGCGCGAAGATCTCGCCCTTCGCGATCGAAAGGGTGACGTTCTGGACCGCCTGGAACGTGCCGAAGCGCTTGGAGACGCCTTCGATCCGGATGAACGGGGCCACCCCGGATGCGGTCAGGGCATCCGGGGACGGGATCATCTGGGCGGGCATCTGCACCTGCGCCCCGGTCAGCCTGTCTTGATCTCGGACCAGGCGCGCGTCATCGCGCGGTCCTGCTCCTCGTTCATGCGGCTTGGGCGTCCAGAGGCGCTTGATGATCTCTTCATCCGGATAGACCGCCGGATCGGACAGGATCGCCGGATCGACGAAGGGCTTCGAGGCGAGGTTGGCATTCGCATAGGCGGTGTAGTTGGTGCAGGCCGCGATCACCTCGGGCTTCAGCATGATAGTTCAGGAAGGCATAGGCATTGTCCGGGTTCGGCGCATCCGACGGGATCGCGAAGACGTCGAACCAGGCGGGCGCGCCGGTCTTCGGCACGAAATAGGCGAGGTTCATCTCGATCCCCGCCTCCGCGGCGCGCGCCTTGGCCACCGCATAGTCGCCGGACCAGTTGTTGATGACGCAAAGCTCGCCGTTCGGGATGGCGTTCAGGTAGTTCGTGTTGTCGAAGGTCGCGATGTACTGCCGGATCGGCGCGAACGCCTCGACCACCTTCTGCGTACTCCGCCGACGTCCGTCGTGTCCGGATCGATGCCCAAGATAGGGCATCACCATCAGCATGATGTCGGGCGGGCTGTCGAGGATCGAGATCCCGCAATCGGCCAGCTTCGCCGCGTTCTCGGGCTTGAAGATCGTGTCGAGGCTTTGCAGGTCGGCATCGGGCAGGCGTTCCTTCACCATGTCGAGGTTGTAGGTGAATCCGACCGAGCCCCACATGTAGGGCAGCGCAGTATTGCGTTGCCGGGGTCCCAGCCGTCCAGGACCTGCAGGATCTCGGGGTCCAGATTGCCCCAGTTCGGCAGCTTCGACGCGGTCGAGCTTCTGCGTAGATCCCCGCCGTGATCGCCTGCGGGCTGTGTCAGGCCCGCCGTCACGCACGACGTCGTAGCCCGTAGGACCCGGCCAGCATCTTGGCCTGCATCTCTTCGGCCGAGGAATAGGTGTCGTAGACCACCCCGATCCCGGTCTCGGCCTCGAAATCGGCAAGCGTCGTCTCGCCGATGTAGTCGGCCCAGTTGTAGACGTTCACGGTCCCGGCCTGCGCCCAGGACGGGCGCACATAGGGCAGCGCAAGCGCGCCGCCCAGAGCCGTCAAGTGTCTGGCGTCGGTTGAGTTTCATCGTGGTCTCCCCGGTTTTGTGTGCCACATCCTTGCTGCCGGGCTGCGTTTCACTTGACGCTATGTCAGGTCGACTTTGCCCGTCAATCCGAAGCAATTCTTCGTTACGCGCGGACGATCTCCGCTTCCGGCGGTGCGACTGGCTCAGCGCATCACGGGCATCAGGCGCGCGCAACTGGTCGTGATGGTTGCGCAGGCCGTATTCCAGATCGGACAGGTGGAAATCCTCGAACGCCGTGGATTTCATCGACTCGTTCGACCAGATCGACAGCTGCTGATCCTCGGCCGAGGTCTCGCGGTCGATCCGGTAGGCAAGATAGCGCGCAAGCCGCTGCTGGCGGGTTTCGTCCGGCCGGCGGTAGACCGCGCCCGGTCAGCCGCGTCTCGCCGGGCGAGAGCGGGAAGATCGTGATAGAACTGAACGCCCTCGGGCGTGAAGGCGAAGACGGTGTTGGGGAACAGGCCATAATAGGTCCAGGCCTTCTGCAGGCGCGGCGGCAGCCAGTCCTGCAACGGCGAGAGCTTCACATAGTTCCGCACCGACCAGAGCCGCCCCGGCTGATCGCCGAACTCGGCGATAGGAGCTGGCCAGCCCGTTCTCGTGGACAAGGTCGCGGTAGGTGCGCCCGTAAAGGTCCTGCAACCCCGGATGGGCCATCGCGACGTGGTAGCCTTCGTTGTCGACGTCGCGGACCGATTTCCAGTTGACCGGCAGCGTGGTCGACCAGTCGGGCATCGGGACCGGCAGCAGCTCATCCGCACGGAAGGCCGCGAAGTCGGCGTCGTAGGTGCTCAGGCAGCTCGGCGACCGAAGGCTGCGGTCCCGGCAGGAAGCGCAGGAAGACGAAGCCGTGCCAGATCTCCATCTCGATCGGCTTCAGCCCGAACTGCTCGCGGTCCATCTCGCCGAAGGTCTCGGGTCGCGCCGCGCCGCGCAGCGTGCCGTCAAGGTTGTAGACCCAGCCGTGAAACGGGCAGACGATGCGCCCCCTTGCAGTGGCCCTGCGTCGCCATCCACCACCCGCGCGCCGCGATGGCGGCACAGGTTGTGAAAGGCCCGCACCACCCGTCGCGCCCCCGCATCACCACGCGCCCGTTCGCCCAGCAGGTCGAAGGTCAGCCAGTCGCCCGGCGCGGGAAGGTCGTTGACATGGCCCACGACCTGCCAGTGGTTCAGGAACATCTGCTCTGCGCTCGAGCTCGAACAGCGCCGGCGAGTGATAGGTCCAGCCGGGCAGGCCCGCGCCGGTCCCAGTCGTTTGGAACGGCGCGTTATGTGCAATCTCGATGGTCATGGTCTGGCCTCCGTCCGTGCAAGCCGGTCCAGCACCCAGTGATGGAACCGGTGAATGTCGAATTCCTGCGGCATCAGTCGCCCGCGCTCGATGGCGCGAGGAGTGCAGCCCGCGCTGGTTCATCTCGCAGGCGGCGCCATCCTGCCGCAGGACGGTCGTGGCGAAATCCGTCACCCGGGCCAGGTCGAAGCCCGGCTGCGCCAGCGTCTCGGGCAGGAACAGCCACTCGGCCGTCAGCCGGGTTCGCTCGGGGCCAAGCGGGGTCAGGCTGACCGCGCGCACGTAGTCGACATGCGCCACGACGAACATCGTCGGGTACAGGGTGACGAAGGTATGCCCGCTCGCCCGCTCCTGCGGCGGTCAGGTTCGGGAATTCCGGCCCGCAGGGCTGGCCATCCATCGTCCAGCGTCCGGCGCCCGCCTTCAGCACCGGTTCGGACGGCACCTCGGGCGTCCAGTCCGGCGCCTCCTGCGCCGACATGATCCCCTTGCGATAGACCGGCACCATGTCGGACAGTTCGGGGTGGATGCCCGGGCAGTGCAGGCATTCGTTGTAATTCTCCCAGAAGATCTTCCAGTTGCAGTCCAGCACCGTCTCCAGCCGGTGCCCGGTGACGAGGTCCGCCATCGGCCAGTTGTCCAGCGCATGAACGCCGAGGTCGGGCGCGAAAATCGGGCGGATCGTCGGCGAGGCAGAGGTAGAGGAAGCCGTTCCAGTCGCGGACATGCACCGCGTAAAGACCGTGATCCTCCTTGCGGAAGTCGTCGCGCCGGCGTCGCATGGGCCACCGAGACCAGCCGCCCGTCGGTCGCATAGGCCCAGGCATGGTAGGGGCAGGTGATGAGGCTGCCCATCGGCCTTTCCGCCTCGGCACACAACTCCGCCCCGCGATGGCGGCAGGTGTTGTGAAAGGCGGTCACCGTACCCTCGGCGTCGCGGCAGAGGATCAGGTTCTCGCCGGCGACCGTCACGCGCCGCATCGTGCCGGGCGGCAAGATCGTTCAGCCGCCCGGCATAGACCCACTCCCGCGCCCAGATCGCCCGCCGCTCCCGCGCGAACCACTCCGGGTCGAGATAGGCGACCGAAGGCAGCGTCTCGGGGCAGTGCGACATCAGGGGGGACTGGGGGTGCAGCGACATCGGCCGCGCCTCAGACCGGGGCGGGCGGGGTGGCCCGCCGGCGGGCGGGCGAGAAGAACGGCCGTTCACAAATCTCGGCCTTCAGCATCAGTTTCGCGTATTGCAGCTCGCGCAGGGCATAGACCTCGACCCAGAGGTTGCCCTTGCGGTCATGCGGGCGGCGGACCTGCGCCAGCGCGATGTTGCGCTTGGTCGTGGGCGACCAGGCGGCGGCGGTGATGTAGCCCACCTCCTTCGTCTTGCCCGCATAGATCAGCGAGCCGTCCACCGGGATGTTGCCTTCGATGTCCAGCCCCACCAGCGCCCATTCGGACGTGCCCTTGTCCCGCTCGGCCAGAAGCGCGCGGCGTCCGGTGAAATGCCCCTTGTCCCAGTCGATCAGCCAGTCGAGCGCCATCTCGAAGGGCGAGCGCGCGCGATCCTCGCGCACGCTTGGTCGGCGGGGACGAAATCCATGTTGGTGATGATGAACCCGGCCTCGATCCGCGCGAGGTTCAGGGCATGCGTGCCGATCGGCCGGATGCCCCAGGGCGCGCCTGCGGCGAACAGCGCGTCCCACAGCGCCAGCGCATGGTCGGGCGTCGTCCACAGCTCATAGCCCAGATCGCCGGTGAACCCGGTGCGCGAGATCATCAGCTCGCCGCCGTCGAAGGGGAACGTCGCGCATGCGGAAGGGCTTCAGAGTCGGCCACGTCGAAGCCTGCCGCGTTCAGCACCGACCAGCTGCACGGGCCTTGCAGCGACAGCGCCGCAATCTCTTCGGTCTCCTCGCGCACCTGCACGTCGAAACCCACGGCGCTGGTCAGCAGCCACGGCAGGTGCCGCTCCTGGCAGCAGATGCGGTACTCGCTCTCGGCCCAGCCGGAACAGCGTGCCGTCGTCGATGATCTTGCCCGCGTCGTCGCACCAGACGGTGTAATGCACGCCGCCCGACCGACAGCTTGGCGGCGTTGCGCACGGTCAGGCGGTTCAGATAGGCGGCCGCATCCGGCCCGCTGATCCGGTACTTCACCATCGGGCAGAGGTCATAGACCGAGGCCGCGTTGCGGATCGCGGTGTATTCCATCGCGTCGTCGTCGAAGACGAGCGCGGTGGTGTAGCCGCCCCACGGCCCCCAGCTGTTCAGCCGGTTCGCCGCTGCCGTGCGCGGATGGAACGGCGTCTGCCTCAGCGGCGTCTTGTAATGCAAGCTTCGGATCGGCGTTCATGCCCGCTCTTCCTTGATGATGCGGTTCGCCGCGTTCCATCCCGCCGCGCCCGAAATGCCGCCGCCCGGATGGCAGCCCGCGCCCGCCAGCCACAGGCCCGGCGATGGGGGTGGCGTATTGCGCGATCCCGGCGACGGGCCGCAGGAACAGCATCTGCTCCACCGACAGTTCGCCATGATGCCAGTTGCCGCCGACCATGCCGTAGCGCGCCTCGATGTCGTAGGGCATCAGCAGCTCGGCATGGCTCGACCAGCGCCGCGGATGCCGGGCGCGTGGTCCTCCAGCACTGCCAGCGTGTTCTCCAGCATCTCGGCCCGCGCCGCCTCGGCCCCCGCCTTGGGCGCGTGGGGCGCGAACTGCACGATGGCTGACAGAACGTGCTGTCCCTGGGGGGCGAAGCCGTCCTCATGCGCCGAGGGCAGGATGATCTCCATCACCGGGCGCTTCGGCACCTCGCCGTACTTCACCGCGTTGTAGGCAAGTTCCACCGCCGTATCGGACGGCGCGAGGACGAGGCGGGTCTTCAGGTCGGCCCCGCGGAAGTCGGGCGCGCCTTTCAGCGCCAGATGCAGCTTCGCCGCCGCCCCGCGCGATTTCTGGTCCGAGATGCGCTTGACGAAGCCCTGCATCCAGATGGCGCGGGCCGACAAGGCGCAGGAAGGTCGTCTTGGGGCTGATCGCCGAGACGCACCGTGCGCGCACGTATCTCCTCGCCTCCCGCCAGGCGCACACCCACCGCGCGGTCGTTCTCAAGGATCAGGCTCTCCACCACCGCGCCCGTGCGAACAAGGACACCCGCTGCCTCGGCGGACTTTGCCATCGCCGCCGCCACCGCCCCCATCCCGCCTTTCGGCAGCGCCAGCGCCCCGCGCTGTCCCACCGCCTCGCCGGCCATCCGGTTCAACAGCAGGATCAGCGAGTTGGGCGAGCGTGGCCCGAGCCAGGACCCGAGCGTGGCGTCGAAGGCGAGCAGCCCCTTCAGCCGCTGGTCGGTCAGCTCGTCGTTCAGCCACGTCATAGACGTTGATCAGCAGCATCCGCAGGAACTCGCGGAACTCGGCCTTGCCCAGCATCCGCACGCCCAGCCCCAGCTTCGCCAGCCGCGACCAGTCATTGTCCGCCCCCTTCGCGATGCGCGGGGCGGTGATCTGCTTGAACGGGGCAAGCACCCCGGCAAAGGCCATCAACTGTTGGCGCAGCGCCGCCCAGGCAGCACGGTCAGCGTCCGAGAGCGTGCCCCTGACCGTCGCGCCAACCGGACCCTCCAGCACCAGATGCTCGCCGGTCAGCGACACCGCCGTCGAGGCGAGGGTGCCGCGGACATAAGCCAAGCCCATGCCGGTCAAGGTCCATTCCCGCCGACCACCCTGCTGTCGAGCATATGCGCGACATGGGCGAGGCCCGGCGTGCGGAAGCCCGGCGCGAACTCGTGCGCCCACCGCAGCCGCCACCCGCCACCGCGCCCTGTTCCAGCACGACGACCTTGCGCCCCGCGCCTTGCAGGCGATGAGCGGCGGCCAGCCCGTTCGTGCCGCCCCCGATCACGATGACATCAAAGGACGGCATAGGCTTCGCTCATGTCTTTCGCGGGGCGGCGCATGTCGCGCAGGATCTCGGACGCGGCATTGCGCCCCGGCGCGCCCATCACCCCGCCGCCCGGGTGGGTGGACGAGCCGCAAATCCAAAGGTCCCTGATCGGACTGCGGTACTGCGCATAGCCCGGCACGGGGCGGTTGAACAGCAACTGGTCGAAGGTCAGCTCGCCCTGGAAGATGTTGCCCTCGGTCAGGCCCACTTCCTGCTCCAGCTCGCGCGGGGTGCGCACCTCGACATGCAGGATCAAGTCCCTGAAGCCCGGCGCGTAGGTCTCGATCTGGTCGAGGCAGGCCTTGCGCGAAGGCGTCGCGGTCGGCATCCGTCCAGTCGCGCCCCTCGATCTTGGGCGGAGCGTATTGCACGAAGCAGGACATGAAGTGCTTGCCCGGCGGCGTCATCGTCGGGTCGATCATGGTCGGGATCATCATGTCCTGGAACGGATCGGCGCTGTAGTGCCCCGCCTTCCAGTCGTCATAGGCGCGCTCCATCTTCTCGATGGAGTCGGTGAAGTGCATGTCGCCCTTCAGGTGCGGCGAGCCTTCGGGAAGCGCGGTGAAGCGCGGGGCGCGATCCAGCGCGATGTTCAGCTTGCCCGAGGAACCGCGGATCTTGAACGCCTTCACGCGCTTCACGAAGTCGCCCGGCAAGCTCGTCCTCGTCCACATGTTTCAGGAAGGTGCGCTTCACGTCCATGTTCGACACGACGCGCTTGCCCATGCACCTCGTCGCCATTCTCAAGCACCACGCCGACGGCGCGGCCGTTCCGGACAAGGATCTTCTCCACCCCGCTGCCCGCACGTACCTCGCCCCCCGCCGCTTCCAGCGAGGCGCGCAGCGCCTTGGTGATCGACCCCATCCCGCCGCGCGCAAAACCCCAGGCGCCCACGTTGCCATCCACATCGCCCATCGCGTGGTGCAGCAGCACATAGGCCGATGCCCGGCGACATCGGCCCAAGCGCCGTGCCGATGATCGAGGCGACCGCCTGATAGGCCTTGACCGTCGGGATGCTCGAAATACTCGTCCAGGAAATCGCTGATCGACATCGTCCAGAAGCGGATCATGTCGTACATCGCCGCCTCCGACAGGCCGAACATCTGCTTGCCCAGCCAGGCCAGTTCGCCCAGGTCGCGCGGGCGGAAGCTGGACGGATCGGGCGGCAGTGCGCAGCAGCATCGGGCGGATGAAGCGGCAGTGGCGCAGCACGTCGCGGCTGTAGCGGTCATAGGCCTCGGCGTCGCGCGGCGAATGGCGGGCAAACTCGCGCCGGTTCGCATCGTGGTCGCGGTGCATGCCCAGGTAGTCGCCGCCCTCCATGAAGACCGCGCCGCCCTCGTAGGGCAGGATCTGCAACCCGTACTTCGGCAGCTCCAGATCGCGCATGATCTCGGGCCGGAACAGCGAGGCGACATAGGAACAGTTGGAATAGGTGAAGCCGGGATAAAGCTCGCGGCTGACTGCCGCGCCGCCGATCCAGTCGTTCTTCTCGACGACCATCACCTTCAGCCCGGCGCGCGCCAGGTAGCAGGCTGCCACCAGCCCGTTGTGCCCGGCGCCGACGATGACCGCGTCATAGGTCATGCCCGCTTCGCTTCGTTGGCGAAATGCTCCAGCGTCAGGTCCACGGCGGTTTCCACCGCGTCCAGCGTGTCGGTCAGGCAGGTCTCGTCCGTGCCATGCGCCTCGCACATGAACCAGGGCTCGCGGCTGTCGGGTTCGCAGATCACGCCCAGGTCGTGCAGGTGATAGGCCATCCGGTCGTAGAACGAATAGTCCGAGGTCTTCCACGCCCGGTAGTTGTCGGGCGGCGTCTCGGCGAAGAACAGGCCGAACATGGACGGGTGGCCCGTGTAGGAATGCACGATCCCGCGCGCATCGAGGATCTTCGAGATGCCGGTCTTCAGCCGCTCGCCATAGGCGGCCAGCGTTTCAAGCGCGGGCGTCTCGTCAAGGATGCGCAGGCATTCCTCTGCCGCGGCCAGCGAGACGGAATGCGCCGTATAGGTGCCACCATGCGAGGCGCCGCCGTAGCGGAAGGTCCGCATCACCTCTTCGCGCCCCGCCACGACCGCGATGGGATAGCCGTTGGCCACCGCCTTGGCGAAGGTCGTGATGTCGGGCGTCACGCCGTAGAGGCCCTGGATGCCGCCCTTGCCGACGCGGAAGCCCGACTTCACCTCGTCGATGATCAGCAGGACGCCGTACTTCGTGCAAAGCTCGCGGGCCAGCTTCACATATTCGACCGAGGCCATGATCGAGCAGCAGTTGCCCTGGATCGGCTCGATCAGCATCGCGGCCATCGTGTTGCCGTGGCGTCGGAACACATCCTCCAGCCGCTGGAAGTCGTTCATCGGCGTGATGTGGGCCAGCGCCTTCAGCGTCTGCGGGATGCCCTTGCCGTAGGAGACCAGCTCGGGGTCGCGGTTCGAGCCTGCCTCCCAGTCCTCCATGTTCGACATCCACATCGCGGCATCGAACAGGCCGTGATAGCCGCCTTCGACCAGCAGGTAGCTGTCGCGGCCCGTATGGGCGCGGGCGAGGCGCAGCGCGGCCATCACCGCCTCGGTCCCCGAGTTGGAGAAGCGCACCAGTTCCGCCGCCGGAACCATCTTGGCGATCCGGTCGGCCACGATCAGCTCGCGCTCGGTCGACAGCGCGAAGACGCCGCCCACCTCCATCCCCCGCCGCGCCGCCGCATCCACCCGGTCGTCGGCATAGCCCAGGATCGCGGGGCCATAGCCAAGACGGTAATCGACGTAAGCGTTGCCGTCGATGTCCCAGGTCCGCCCGCCCTTGCCGTGGCTGACATAGATCGTCCGCTCGTCGCCCCAGTAGCGGAAGGTCGAGGCGACGCCCAAGGGCAGTCGTTTCACCGCCGCCTTGAACTGCGCGTTCGATTTCGTCAGGTCGCGGGCGGGCGCGAGGGTCATGTCTGGCTCCGGAAGCGACGCGCTGTGTGGCGTCGCGATCAGGATCGGCGGATTTTGACTGGGCTGTCAATCAGAATTCCGCTTGACCTCGCGCGCCTCTTGCCTCTTTCGTTCGGCGAATGCTGTCCTAGATGAGCCGGACAGCCATCGGGAAGGTGCCATGACCGACCAGACGCCCATTGCCCCAACCCCAGCCGGCACACCGCCGGAACCGGCCCCCCGCAAGCTCAGCCGCGAGGCGCGCCGCGCGCAATTGATCGAGGCGACGATCGAGACGCTGGCGATCGCGGGGCTATGCGCGCACCACGCTGACCGAGGTGGCGAAGGTGGCCGGGCTTGTCGCACGGGCTGGTGAACTTCCATTTCGAGACCAAGGAAAAACTGCTGGCCGAGACGCTGGTCTACATCGCCGAGGAGTATCGCCAGAACTGGACAGCCGCGCTGGCCGCGGCCGCGCCCGATCCGGCGTCGCAACTCGACGCGATGCTGCGGGCCGACTTCAACCCGGCGATCTGCACGCCCTCGCGCCTGTCGGCCTGGTGCTCCTTCTGGGGCGAGGCGCAAAGCCGTCCCATGTATCAGGAGCGCTGCGGGTCGAACGACGCGGCCTATATCCGCCAGACTCGAGGGCATCTGCACGGCGCTCGCTGCCGAGGGCGGCTATCCCGGCACGCCCGAACGCATCGCCCGCGCGCTGCGGGTCACGGTCGAGGGGGTCTGGCTCGACCTGATGACGATGACCGCGCCCTATCAGCGCGAAGAGGCGCTGGCCACGGTCATGGCCTGCGCCGCCGCCTTCTTCCCGCGCCACTTCACCGAGGCCGGGCTGCGGTAGCGCCCCGGTCAGATCGCGATGAGGTGGTTGTCCCAGGCCTCGTCCATCCGGCGAAGCACGCTCAGCCCCTGACCGTCGCAATGGCTGACGACGCCCAGTCCGTCCGTCACGAGGAACCCGTCCGGTCCCGCGGCCACACCCGATGCATCCTGTCGCCGGATCGTGGCGAGCGGGGTTCCGTCGATCGAGAACAACATGATCACCCCGCCAGGTGACGAGGTCAGCGCGATCCGCTCGCCCGCCCTGTCTATCGCAATCGACCCGGCATATCCCCTCATCGCAAAGGCCTCCTCTTCGCGTGCAGCGCAAAGCTTCACGTGACCGCCGCGCTTGTGCAGGCCCAGCAAGGGCACCGCCTCGGCCGGATCGCCTTCCCATTGCAGGGCGAAGGCGACGGTCCCGTCGGGGGCAAGTGCCAGGTGACGGATCGAGTTCTGGTGCAGTGCCGGATCGAGGCGCACCTGTTCGGTCACCGTACCATCCGGCGACAGATAGGTCAGGTTCGGTTCCATCGTCTCGATGTTCAGCTTGCTGCGATCCTGCGGGTCGGTGCGTATCCCGCCATTCGCCACAACCAGGCTGCCATCCGACAGCCGTTTCACGTCATGCGGCCCGATCCCGCCTGACGCCACCTCGCCGATGCGCGCATACCCGGCGGCACTGTCCCAAAGGCCCAGCCGACCCTCGCTCGTCTTCGCCACGACTTCCGAGGTGTAGAGCGTGCGGCCATCCACGCGAGAACGCCCCGTGCCCGTTGAACTGCCGCCCCTCGGGCGGGGTCAGCCGTGCCAGCGTGTCACCCGTCGCACAGTCGAGCACGAAGGCGAAGGTGCCGGGGCGGCGGGCGAAGGCCACGGCCTCGGCCCGTTCGGGATGCGCCGCCGCCGCATGGCCGCGCGCGGGCAGGGGCAGGCGAAAGCGGCTCTCGCCCGCCACGCTCAGACCATGCAGCCAGCACTGGCCCGTCTTGTCCTTCGCCGCAGCCAGATAGGCTGGATCGCCGGCGCTGGCCCAGCCGATCCGGGGCAGCGACGTGGCGATCAGACCGGCGAGGACACCCCGGCGTGTTGCCATCTCAGTCTCCATCGCCCGCGTTGAAGCCCACACCCACATCCAGCGCAGGGCCAAGCTCGGCCATCGCCGCGTCCTTTGCCGCATCGACCGCCTGCTGGAGGATCTGGACCTTCAGCCAGACCTGCGGATCCGCCACCCGCGACAGGGCCGCGTCATCCAGACCGTCTGCCAGCCTGCGGGCGCGGGCAAAGGCCGCCTGGGTCTGCAGACTGTCCGGAACCAGTGCCGTCGCAAACGCCTCGAGAGCCGCAAGCGACAAACGCACGTTGCGCATGGAACGGCCCGAAGCGTGAGCCTCGGCGCGCTCGGGCCGAGGCTTGTCGAAGGTGCCGAGCGGTCGGCCCAGGCGGGTGTCGGCGGTGAATTCCAGCCCCGAGATCAACTGCGTGAACAGCGCCTGCCGCGCCTCGACAGCACTCAGGAACTGCGTGTTGCCCGCCTCGCCCGCGGTCTCCAGCGCCTCGGCGAAGCCGCCTGTCCAGCCGCGCTCCGTCTCTTGCGCCATGCGCGCCAGGTCATCCGCGACCGCGCGGATCGCATCGCAGGAGCGCGGACCCGTCACATCGCCGTAAAGCAGCCGCTCCAATGCAAACAGGCCCCTCCCGGCAACGGAGAACTCGGCAAAGGCGGCCGGGTCGTCCAGCGGCGGTCCATCCGCCGCAACCAGCGCCGTCACCGCCCGCTGTCCCGCACCCTTGGGATCGGGCCAAAACGCGATCGCCAGCGCCCGCCCGTCCTCCTCCACCGGACCAAGGCGCAGGTGGGATACGCCCATCCACGCATCGAAGGCCGCCATGTAGGGGCCTCGAAGTGTCTCGGGCGCGCAGTCCGCCTCGGCCATCCTGGACAGCTCGGAGGTGGCGGCGGCGAAGGCGGTGTAGCCCGGAAGCACCTGACCCTCGACCGCGTCCGACACATCGGCCCGTCCCGGTGCCGTCCCGAAACCCGACAGCAGCGCAAGACAAGCGACAACGGCACGTATCCGCATCACAGGCTCTCCAGAAAGGCGATCAGGGCATCGCGGTCCGGCGCGGGCAGGGCGATCACCGCCTGACGCGAGGCCTCGGCCTCGCCCCCGTGCCACAGGATCGCCTCGAGAAGCGATCGCGCGCGTCCGTCATGCAGAAAGCGGGTGTGCCCGCTGACCGTGCGGGTCATCCCGATGCCCCAGAGCGGGGCCGTGCGCCACTCTCGCCCGTTCGCCCGCGCCTCGGGCCGGTTGTCGGCCAGCCCCTCGCCCATGTCGTGCAAGAGCATGTCGCTGTAGGGCCAGATCAGCTGAAAGCTTTGCTCCGGCTGGTTCTCCAGCCGGGCGGTCACGAATTTCGGGGTATGGCACCCGGTGCAGCCGCTGTCGTAGAAGACCTGCTTGCCCCGCAGCACCTGAGGGTCGTCCAGATTGCGACGCGCAGGAACCGCCAGGTTGCGCGAGTAGAAGGCGACCAGGTCGAGGCTTTCCGCATCGACCTCCAGCCCGTCGCGAACCCCGTCCTCCTGTCCGTGCGGGGCCGACCGGCAGGCTGTCTGCGCCTCGGTGCAGTCGCCCCAGGGATCGGGAAACAGCGGATTGGACAGTCCCATATCGCCGTGAAACGCCCCCGCCGATTGCTCGCGCACCGTGGCCGTTCCGGCTTTCAACCCGAACCGGCCCAGCATCGGTCGGTCGAATTCGGCGGACCAGACGATGTTCGGCCGGCCCGAGATCCCGTCGCCATCGGCATCGTCCGGATCGGCAAGCGCCAGGATGTCAGCCGCCGGAATCGCCTCGAGCAGCCCAAGCCCGATCATCTGCGGCGCGACGCGGGGCGAGAGCATCACATCCGCTGCCATAGGTCCCATCGCGAGGTCAGACACCGAATAGCTCGGGGCCTGCAAGGTCACGACGGTGCCATCGGCCAGCGTCACCGGGCGATCTTGCGTGGTGATGACCATGCGCCCCTCGGCCGCCTGACCGGGGGCCGCGAAATCCTGCAACTGCCCGCCATAGACCGGATCGGGCAGCGTGGCGAGGTAGCCCTCGATCTCGCCGGGCGGGCTGCCCCCCGGCACCGACAGGCGCAGGAACATCGAGGTCGCAGGCGCATCCGGCCCTGCGGGCGGCGCGCCGCGCCCATCCTTCACATGGCAGTTCTGGCAGCCCCGCGCATTGTAGAGCGGGCCCAGCCCGTCCGATGCCCTGGTCGAGGCCGGCGCGGCCACCCACAGCTTGCGGAACAGGCCGTTGCCAAGCTTGAAGTCCATCTCGCGCTCGAAGCCGATGTTGCCCGAGGGCTGCGAGAAGGCATCCGGCGTCTCGATTGCCCGCACGGTCGCGGCCCCGCCGGGAAGATCCTCGAACGGCTCGGGCGTGCTGAAATCGACGGTCGGGCGCGTCACAGCCTCGATCCTCTCCGCCTCTGCCTCGGTTCTCGGCACGACGTGCAGGTGGGGATCACCCAGAGGCATGGCCAACGCCGCCTGACCGAAGGCAGCAAGCGCGGCAGGAAGGGCAAGGCGGCGCATCATCGTCCGTGACCGCGCGGGCACCGAGCGGCCCCTTTCCTCAGCTTTCCGCCTTGTCGGCGGGTTTGGCATTCAACAGGCCATAGCGTTCGGCCCCCAGCGAGTCGAACAGGCTGATTTGCGTTTCAAGAAAGTCGATATGCCCTTCCTCGTCCGCGATCAGTTCCTCGAACAGGACCTTGCTCACATAGTCGCCGACCTTCTCGCAATGCTCCCGCGCCTCGATGTAAAGCCGCCGCGCGTCATGCTCTGCGGCAAGATCGCACTCCAGCGTCTCGCGCAGGGTCTGGCCGATCCGGAGCGGGTCGAGCTTTTGCAGGTTCGGATGCCCTTCCAGGAAGATGATCCGCGCGATCAGGCGGTCCGCATGGTGCATCTCCTCGATGCTTTCGGCGCGCGACTTGTCGGCAAGGCGGCCAAAGCCCCAGTCCTCCTGCAAGCGGAAATGCAGCCAGTACTGGCTGACCGCCGTCAGTTCCGACCGCAGCGCGGCGTTCAGATACTCGATGACCTTGCTGTCGCCCTTCATGGTGTTCTCCCTGTCCTGGCGGCGGCCCGAAGACCGCGAAGCTCGATTGGTATGCCAAAAGTGTCGCACTGGCGCATGGTGTCCAGCAACAGGGGCATGCATCCCCCGCAATCGGCGCGTTTGCCCAGTGCCCGGTAGAGCTTCCCGGGCGTGATGAGGGTGTCGGGGTCCGCGGCGCGCATCCAGTCGACCGCGGCACGAATGTCGCGGTCGCTGATGTTCTGGCAGTGGCAGACGATCATCGGGGACGGCCTTACTGGAACACAGCCTCCGGCGCGTCGAGGCTGTCGGACCCTTCAAAGCCCACCTCGCCAAGCCGCAGCGCCGCCACCGCCCGCTCGATCGAGGCGGTCTGGGCCACAAGCGCGTCGACAGCCCCCATGATCAGCGCCTCGCCCCGCGCGTCGCCGGTCGCCAGCATCTGGTCATAGGCAAAGCCGCCCTCTGCCGCGCTCCTGATCGCGTCGAGTGCTGCCACCGACGCGTCCAGTTCCGCCCGCAACTGCGTATCCACCGCAGGATCTGCGGCTGCGACCAGATCGGCCAGCGCCGGTCCGCTGACCGTGCTGCCATCGATCCGGCGATACGTGCCGAGGTAGACGTTCCGGATGCCGACGCCATCGTAGTAGTGGCTGTTGTGGGTGTTGTCCGAGAAGCAGTCGTGCTCTTCCTCGGGGTCGTTCAGCATCAGGCCCAGCTTCATCCGCTCGCCCGCCAGCTCGCCATAGGACAGGCTTCCCATGCCCTTGAGCATCGCACCGAGCGCGGCCTGCGGATCGGTCGGCAAGCGCGGCACGCGCCGCCCCGTCCGCTGCCCAGTTGCCTGCCATCTCCTCAAGATCGGCCACCAGCAGCGCAGTCGCGGCCCCCAGGTAGGCCGCGCGCCGGTCGCAATTGCCGCCGGTGCAGCCCTCGCCCTGGACGAAGTCGGTATGGGGCCGGTCGCCCGCGCCGGGCCCGGTGCCATTCAGGTCCTGCCCCCACAGCAGGAACTCGATGGCGTGATAGCCCGAGGCGACGTTCTGCTCGATCCCGTCCGCCTCGTGCAGGGTCCCTGAGATCAGGGCAGGGGTGATCTCTGTCGCGTCGATCTCTGACGCCCGACAGGGTGAATGTCGGAGTCGCGATCACGTTCAGGGCCGCGAAGCTCGTTCTCCTCGTTCTGGCCCACACCCGCAGCCGACATAGTCGATCAGCCCCTCGTCCAGCGGCCAGGCATTCACGCGGCCTTCCCAGTCGTCGACGATGGGGTTGCCGAAGCGGAACACCTCGGACTGCTGGTAGGGCACCCGCGCCGCGATCCAGGCGACCCGCGCAGCCTCCAGCGTTTCCTCCGATGGCGCGGCAAGCAGGGCATCGACCGCCACTTGCAGCGCCCGGGCGGTGGTCACGCTGTCATCATAGGTCGCCTGGGCGATATCGGCATAATGGGCGACCACCGCCGCCGGATCGGCCGCAAGCGCGGGGATTGCGGCGGAACCGAGCAGCGAGGCGAGAAGAAGGCGTTTCATGTGAGATGGTCCAGTTCGGGGTGTCGGTCAGCGGGCAGTCGGCCTGCGCTATTTGGTCAGGATCAGCTTGCCCTGGCGGGTGATGCGCAGGCTGTAGACCTGTCCGTGCAGCACGATCCGCGCGAGCGATCCGCCTTGCGTCAGCGTCTCGGCATCGTGGAGCGGCGGCTCTGCCGCGGGGTCTGCCATCATGCGGGGATCGGGACGGGCATTCATGGCCGCCGCTCCAGCCGATCGATCAGCGCCTCGATCAGGCCAAGCGGCATCAGCGAGGACAGGCTGGCAAGCATCGTCTCGGCATCGCGCCAGAGGGGTGCCGAGGGTCTGTCGCGCAAGGCGAGACGCACAGGCGTCGGGTCGGTTCGGGTCATCTGAGTCTCCGTTGACTGAGGTGGTCCGGGCTGACCGACATCGGCTGGCTGGGCGACAGCCAAAACCTGATTGAAAGAGTAGGATTTGTAAAGCCGATTCTTTTACTCGGATATCGCGTCACCTCTAAGCGCGGGTGCCGCATGCCCTCAGCGGACGGCTTAGCCTGGCCCCAGATGGCGCGCACCGCGCGCCGCTGCCAAGTCAATCTGGCGCTGCCGTTCGCGGAAGCGCGCCCGATCGGCCTCGGTGTAGCTGTCCTTGCACGCGGCGCAGGCCACCCCCGCCTCATAGGCAGGATGCTCACGGTCTGACGGCGACAGCGCACGTCCACAGGCCCCGCACGCCGTCATCCGGCCGGGCCGAAGCCCGTGGCCCACCGACACCCGCTCGTCGAAGACGAAGCATTCGCCCTGCCACAGGCTTTCGTCCTCGGGCACCTCTTCGAGATATTTCAGGATGCCGCCCTTCAGGTGGAACACCTCGTCAACGCCCTGTCCCAGCAGGTAGTTCGTCGACTTCTCGCAGCGGATGCCGCCGGTGCAGAACATCGCGATCCGCTTGCCCGCGAACCGCGTCGCGGTTCGCCTGCCACCAGCCGGGAAACTCGCGGAACGCCTCGGTCCCGGGATCGACCGCGCCCTGGAAGGTGCCGATGGCGACCTCATAGTCGTTGCGCGTGTCGATCACGACGACGTCCGGGGCGGCGATCAGCGCGTTCCAGTCCGCGCGCTTCGACATAGTGCCCCGTCCCGCGCCAGCGGGTCGACGTCGGGCTGGCCCATCGTCACGATCTCGCGCTTCATCCGCACCTTCATCCGCCGGAACGGCATCGCGTCGGCAGGGCTTTCCTTCCACTCCAGCCCGTCGCAGCCCGGCAGGGCGCGCACATGCGGCCAGCACCGCGTCGATCCCCGCGCGGGTCCCGGCAATCGTGCCGTTGATCCCCTCGCGCGCCAGCAGAAGCGTGCCCTTCACCCCCGCTGCCATGCACAGCGTCCAGCAGCGGCGCCGCGCAAGCCTGCCGGGTCGGCGAACCGGGTGAAGTGATAGAGCGCGGCCACGGTCAGCATGCCGCCTGATAGGCGCCGCAGCCCCGCGCACTGCAAGACCCCGTCCTTGACGCGCCCCGGCCCGCCACTTACCCAAGGATATCGCCCCTGTGCCGCGAGGCCCCATGCGACCCGCCAACGAAGCCCTGATCGTCATCGACATGCAGAACGATTTCTGCCCCGGCGGCGCGCTGGCCGTGGCCGAGGGCGATGCCATCATCCCGCCGGTCAACGCGCTGATGGAGGAGTTCGCCGTGGTCGTCCTGACGCAGGACTGGCACCCGGCGGATCACATGTCCTTCGCCGCGAACCATCCCGGTGCCGCCCCCTTCAGCCTGACGCAGATGCCCTATGGCCCGCAGGTTCTCTGGCCGACGCATTGCGTGCAGGGCGACGGCGGGGGCCGAATTCCACCCGGCGCTGCGACGTGAACGCCGCCGACCTGATCATCCGCAAGGGCTTTCGCCCCGAGATCGACAGCTATTCGGGCTTCTTCGAGAATGACCAGGTCACGCCGACCGGGCTGGAGGGCTACCTGCGCGTCGCGCGGGGTGACCGCCGTCACGCATCGTCGGCCTCGCCACCGACTATTGCGTCGCCTATTCCGCACTCGATGCCGCGCGGCTACGGCTTCCGCGCGACCGTGCTGGAAGGGGCCTGCCGCGCCATCGACCTGAACGGCTCGCTGGCCGAAGCGCGCGCGCCTGATGGCGCGACGCCGGCGTGCATCTGGAGCCCTGACATGGTCGACATCGCGACACGGGTCTGGAACCACAAATGGAAGATCGACCCGATCGTGCGGTCGCTGATCGACACCGATTTCTACAAGCTGCTGATGTGCCAGTCGATCTTCCGCAACAAGCCGGAAACGAACGTCACCTTCTCGCTGATCAACCGCACCAAGTCCGTCCGTCTGGCCGATCTGATCGACGAGGGCGAACTGCGCGAGCAGCTGGACCATGTCCGCACCCTGCGCCTGTCGCGGGGCGAAAGCACCTGGCTGCGCGGCAACACCTTCTACGGCAAGCGCCAGATGTTCCGCCCCGATTTCATGGAATGGTTCGAGGGGCTGCAACTGCCGCCCTACCACCTCGAAAAGCGCGACGGCCAGTACGAGCTGACCTTCGAGGGCAAGTGGCCCGAGGTGATGCTGTGGGAGATCCCGGCCCTCGCCGTGCTGATGGAGCTGCGCACCCGCGCCGTGCTGAAGGACATGGGCCGGTTCGAGCTTCAGGTGCTTTACGCCCGCGCGATGACCCGGCTGTGGGAAAAGATCGAACGGCTGCGCCGGATCGACGGGCTTGCGGATCGCCGATTTCGGCACCCGGCGCCGGCATTCCTTCCTGTGGCAGGACTGGTGCGTGCAGGCGATGATGGAGGGGCTGGGGTCGAAGTTCACCGGCACCTCGAACTGCCTGATCGCCATACCGCCGCGACGTCGAGGCGATCGGCACCAACGCCCACGAACTGCCGATGGTCTATTCCGCGCTGGCCGACAGCGATGCCGAGCTGGCGCAGGCGCCCTATCAGGTGCTGGCCGACTGGCACGAGGAGCATGACGGCAACCTGCGCATCATCCTGCCCGACACCTATGGCACCGAAGGCTTCCTGCGCAACGCGCCCGACTGGCTGGCCAGCTGGACCGGCATCCGCATCGATTCGCGGCGACCCGGCGACCGGGGCCGAGATCGCGATCCGCTGGTGGCAGTCGCGGGGCGAGGACCCGCGCACAGAAGCTGGTCATCTTCTCCGACGGGCTCGACGTGGAGAAGATCGAGGCGCTGCACCGCCAGTTCGCGGGCCGCGTGAAGGTCAGCTTCGGCTGGGGCACGATGCTGACGAACGACTTCCGCGGGCTGGTGGAGGGCGACACGCTCGCGCCCTTCAGCCTGGTCTGCAAGGCGGTCAGCGCCAACGGCCGCCCCACCGTCAAGCTGTCGGACAACCCCAACAAGGCGATGGGTCCGGCCGACGAGATCGCCCGCTACAAGCGCGTGTTCGGCGTCGGCGCTGCAGGTCGCCGACGACGTGCTGGTATAGGGCGGGGTTCACCCCGCCGCCCTACCAGGGCTGCTTGCCCGCCAGCAACACCCCGGCCAGCCCCAAGCGCCCGGTCGATGTAGCGCCGGATGATCGGGTTCCCCGGCTGCAAGCGCGGGATCATCCAGCCGACCGAGGCGCAGCAGCGCATAAGGGTGAAGACCGGGACCATCCCGTCCTCGACCTCCCGCGTCTCGCCATAGCCTCCGATCAGCGCCTCGGCGATACGGGGCAAGCCCGGCTCCTCGAGACTGTCCTTCAGCGCCGTGCCAAGATCGTAGAGCGGATAGCCGAAGCCGCTATCGTCGAAGTCGATCAGCGCCAGCGCCCTGCGGCCCGACGAAGACGTTCTCGCGCAGCACATCGGCATGGATCAGCCGCAGCGGCTGCCGCGCGGCATGGTCCCCGATCCGCTCGGCGAGCCATTCCCGCGCGCAGCGCAGCAGTGCCGCCTCGTCCGGTGTCAGCGCCGGATGCTCCCAGAACCGCCCCCAGAACGGGGCTTCGCCCACCAGCCCGTCCAGGTCCCAGCGGGGCCGCTTGAACCACGGGGGCAGGGTCATCGCTTCGGTTTCCCGATGCACTTGCGCGATCAGCCGCCCCAAGGCGGCGTGCCGCGCCACCTGCTCCTCGACACTCCCAGAGAGTGGAACCCCCGCCTCGCCCAGTGGCTCGCCCTCCACCCAGGCCACCACCGAGGCGACCGCTTCAGGCCCCACCGGAACGACCAGCGCGCCGTCGAGCGCGGGCACCGGCCGCGCCACCGCCACGCCCCGCGCGGCCAGCGCATCGCACCACCACAACTCCGACCGGATCGCGGCCTCCGACTGGTATCCCACCCGGTGCAGCCGAAGCGCCGCGCGGCCCGAGGGCAGGGCGATCTCGTAGACCTCGTTCTCGCGCGCCTTGATCAGGCGGACGACCCGCCCGCCAAAGGCCCGCGCCGCTGTCTCGGCCGTGGCGCTCACACGGCCACCGGAGTTTCGGCCAGCGTCACCTCCAGCGCATCCGCCAGCTGGTCCGCATTCTCGACCGAGAAGGGCATCGGCGGGCGGATCTTGAGCGTGTTGCCCGCCCGCCCGATCCGGTTCATCAGGAACCCGCGCGCCACCATCCGCTCCACCACGTCGGCCACAAACTCCGTGGCCGGAGTCATCCGGTCGTCCAGCACGAATTCGGCCCCGAAGAACAGCCCGACCCCGCGCACCTCGGCCAGAAGCGGGTGCCGCAGCGCGCGCAACCGGTCCATCATATGCGCGCTCACCCTCGCGGCGTTCTCCTGCAAGCCCTCGTCCCGGATCACGTCCAGCACGGCAAGGCAGGCAGCCGCCGAAACGGGGTTGCCGCCGAAGGTGTTGAAATAGCCGAACGCCTCGCGGAACGCCGCCATCACCTCGGGCCGTGCCAGCACGGCGGCCACCGGATGCCCGTTCGCCATCGGCTTGCCCACCGTCACCACATCGGGCGCGAAGCCCAGCCAGTCATGCCCCCAGAAGTGGCTGCCGACCCGCCCGAACCCCGGCTGCACCTCGTCGCACAGGATCAGCCCGCCCGCCTCTCGTATCACCTCGACCGTCGGATCGAGGAAACCGGGCGCAACCGTCGGGATCCCTTCGTTGGCAAAGATCGGGCACAGCATCATCCCCGAGAAGCCGTGCCCCGCCGCCTCCAGTTCCCCGATCGCGCGCGCGACGTTGGCAGCGAACGCCTGCGCCTGCCCTTCGACCGTTCCCCCCACCGGTCGCAGCGAATCCGGCGCGGGCACCAGCCGCACATGCCCCGGATAGCCGCCGATCGGCGGGCGGCGGGTCGACAGCACCGAGGTCGCCGTCGTGTTCCCGTGATAGGTGTTGTCGGTCGCGATGATGCCGGTCTTGCCGGTCACCGCCTGCGCCATCCGCAGCGCGATGTCGTTCGCCTCGGACCCCGTGCAGCACAGGATCGCCTGGGAAATCCCGTGCCCCAGCGTGGCCGTCAGCCGCTCGATATAGTCCAGCACCAGATCGTGCAGATAGCGCGTGTGCGTGTTCAGTACCCGCGCCTGCGCGCAGATCGCCTCCACCACTTTCGGATGGCCATGCCCCACATGCGGCACGTTGTTGTAGCAGTCGAGATAGCGCTTGCCGTCAGCATCCCACAGCCAGACGCCCTCGCCGCGGACGATATGAACGGGCGTTCGGTAAAAGGTCGGCACGTTCGGCCCCATCAGCCGCGCGCGCCGCTCGACCAGCGTCTCGGTCATTCCTCCACCTCCGGCCGGGCGCGCCCCGCCTTGACCTCGCCGCGCACGGCCTTGGCCGCCAGTCGCCGCCGTTGGCTGCCCAGCGTGGGCTTGGTCGGCACGCGCCGCTTCGGCGCGACCAGCGCCGCGCGGATCATCTCGACCAGCCGTTCGCGCGCCAGCTCCCGGTTGCGCTGCTGGCTGCGCGTCTCTTCCGCGCGGATCACGATGGCCCCGTCCAGCGTCCAGCGCCGCCCCGCGAGTCGTTTCAGTCGTGCCTTCACCGGGGGCGTCAGATGCGGCGAACGGTCCGCCTCGAAGCGCAGTTCGACCGCCGTCTCGACCTTGTTCACGTTCTGCCCGCCCGGGCCGGAAGAGCGCGAGAAGCTCTCGGTCAGTTCCCAGTCGGCCAGGGCAAGGGTGTCGGTGATCCGCAACATGGGCGGCACGCTAATCGCCCTGCGCCAAAAGAGAAAGGGCTGCCCGCCGGGGCAACCCTTTCCGAGTTCCAAGGAGATGGGCCAGTTAGGTTTCAAGCCCAATCGGTGGTCTGTTGACCAGGGGGCTGCCCCTAGAAAACACCCCCGCCGACTGTCCCGACACCTCTCTCCAATATCACTCTAGACACTGGATCACCTCCTTTCAAAATGGTTGCCGATAGGGAAAGCGTGCCACAGATTTTGTGTTTGTCAAAAGTTTTTACGCTACCTTTGCGCTAAATCGCGCAATCATGAGGCGGAATGGCAGAAGTGCCACCACAGCGATCAGAAGCTTCACAAGCCAGTCGGCTACGGCCAGCGAAACCCACAGCGGCGCCATCAGGTCCGACGCCCAGGATCGGCAGGATCTCACCCGCCCAGGACACGTCGTTGCCCGGCTCCAGCCAGGTCAGCGCCGCCGAGAAGGCGATGGAGAAGAAGATCACCGTATCCAGCGTCGAGCCCAGCAGGGTCGAGATCAGCGGAGCCTTCCACCAGGAACTGCGCCGCAACCGGTCGAAGACGGTCACGTCCAGCATCTGCGCGGTCAGGAAGGCAAGGCCCGACCCGAGCGCGACCCGGAAGCGTGACCAGCGGACCGAACTCGCCCGCGATCTGCGACCCGATCAGCGAACAGACGATACCGGTGGCGAACCCCGCCCAGACCACGCGCCGCGCTGCGACCGGCCCATGCAGCCGGTTCGTCAGGTCGGTCACGAGGAAGGCCAGCGGATAGGTGAAGGCCCCCCAGGTCAGCCATTGGCCGAACAGGTGTTGCACCAGGATGTTGGAAAGCGACGACGATGGCAGCCATCGCGAGGATGGCGGGCAGAAGCGAGCGGGTCATGGGTCTGGTCCGTTTTGACAAGGTTGCGGAAACTTGGCCCCGGCTGGGGCGCGGTCCCTTTGCGCCGCCCGCACTGCAAAGTCAATCCGGCACGCGAAACTCCACCACCTCGGTGCCCAGGACGGGCAAGAAGTTGTCGTCCGAGATCATCGTCATCCGCAGCGCGCCCGCCGCGTCCCGCCAGACCGCGATGCCCTCGAGATTGCCAAACGTGCCGGGCCGCGTCTCGAGCAGCGTCTCGTCCGCAGTGATCCCGCCTTCGCCCAGTGTCACCCGCCGCACTTTCGACGCGAACCCGCCCACGCCATAGAACTTGCGCTCCAGCAGGTAGAGCCTGCCATCCGGCCCGAAATCGGCCCCCACGGGCAGGAACGCGCCATCGACCGGGAGTCGCGCAGCGACGTCCCACATGCCATCGCGATAGCGAAACAGGGGCGCGGTTCCGTCGTTGCGCCGCGACACTTCCGGCAGCGTGAAAAGCGCGCCGTCCGGACCGAAGGCCAGCGCCTCCAGGCCGCCGTTCTTTTCAAGGCCGGCGAAGTCACGCGGGCTGGGCAGGACGGTGGGCGTTTGGGAACCCGCCTCTAGGTGCAGAATGCGCGTCACGAACTCGGTCGAAATATAGAGGTCCCCCGCGTCCCCCATCGCCAGACCTTCGGTGTCCATCCGGAAATCATCGGGAACGGGCCCCGGCGGCACGGCCAGCGTGGCAAGTCGCGCATCGGCGACATCCACGATCCGGCCCGCCGCATCGCGAACGAACCGACCCCTGACGATCGCCCCGCGATCGGTCAGCGCGACGAAACCCAGGCCGTCTTCGGCCACCTCCAGCCCCGACAGCCCGCCAAAGTCCGGGTCGTCCATCGACCATCGGAAACTGGCGAGATAGCCAGCAACCTCGCCCCGACCCGTGACGCCCGAAGGTGCCGCCGTCAGAACGACCCCCGCGATCAGCGCGAGGCCAGAACGCCAGCGCATTGCCTCGGCAGGTCGGCCATCGTGAACTCGCGCGGGCCCTTCTCGCGCTTGGTGGGCTTCACGGGTTTCTTCGTGGGTTTCGGCGGGTCGAGATAGTCCGTCACCCACCAGGTCAGCGTCTCGTCACAGCCGTTCGCCGCCGTTGGACAGCTCCTTGACCGTCGGCTTCTGTGTCTGACAGTAGCTGGCGCCCTTGGGGCATTTCAGGCGAACATGGAAATGGGTGTCATGCCCCGCCACGGGGCGGATCTTCTGCAGCCACTCCCGGTCCTTGCTTTCGCGCGGTCTTGCACATCTCGATCTTCACCGCCGCCGCGACGAAGATGCGGTCCACCCGCGGGTCGGACGCCGCAGCGCGCAGCAGCGCGTGGTGCGACGGCGTCCAGTTCGCCGTCACGCTGCGCTGATCGGCCGAGCGGACCGGGATCGAGCTGATTTCCTCGCGTTCGGCCCGGCTCAGGTCAAGCCTGCGCGGCGGCAGCATCCAGACATCGGCGTCCAGCCCGATCTGGTGGCTGGCATGGCCCGAGGTCATCGGCCCGCCGCGCGGCTGGCTGATGTCGCCGATGTAGAGCCCGGCCCAGCCGACCTGTCTGCGCGGCCACGCTCAGCTCGCTGCAGAAACTCGATCATCTCGGGCTGGCCCCAGTTCCGGTTCCGGCTACAGCCGCATCGCCTGCCAGGTTGGCCCCGTCTCGGGCAGCTCCACCATCCCCGCCGCGCAGCCCGCGCGCATAGCTGCCGATCGGCATCGGGCGGCTGTGCCGAAGGCGCAGTCCATCGCGCCGAACAAGCTGTTCGCCAGCTGCTCGGCCGAGGCTGGCGCCTGCAAGGAACAGGGCCGCGATCAGGGAACAGAATGCGCATCATGCCATGCCTCGGTCGCCATCGGGTTTCACCCAGAATAGCAGAACGAGGCCGATCAGAAACAGCCCGATCAGCGGCACGATGCCCCGCCTGCTGACTTCCGCTTACCGCGGTCGCCACCGCGATCAGCAGCGGCGCGATGAAGGCGGTGGCCTTGCCCGACAGCGCGTACAGCCCGAAGGCCTCGGTCATCCGCGGCCGGGTCCGGCCTGCGTCACCATCATCGTCCGGCTGGCCGATTGCAGCGCCCCGCCCGCCGCGCCGATCAGCGCGCCCAGAACATAGAAGCGACATCCGGCAGGCGGCTGTCCGGCCCCACCGCCAGGCCGAAGACCTGCTCGCGCGAGATGAAGACCACCGCCAGGGCCACGGCCGTCAGCACCAGCACGCAGACCGCGATCACCGGCTTCGGGCCAAAGCGGCTGTCGGCGCGCCCGCCGAGCCAGGCAAAGACCGCGCCGGTGATCGCGGCCAGAATGCCGAACATGCCCGACCTGCGATCGACGCTCCAGCCCAGCACGCCCGCGGCGATAGACGCCGCCGAACGCATAGATGCCGTTCAGCGCGTCGCGATAGAACATCGAGGCACCAAGGAAGGCGAACAGGCTCCGCTGCTTCGGCAAGCCGCGCAGGGTCGCGACCAGCCCCGGCCAGGCGCCCCGCGCCGCCGCGCGCACGCCGATCGCGCCCGGCCTTTGCCGGCTCGCGCACCCACAGGAAGAAGGGGATCATGAAGACGACATACCAGATCGCCGTGAACGGCCCCACGGCCCGTGTCCCCTCGCGCGCTTCGGGGTCAAGCCCGAAGATCGGCGCGATCCCGATCAGCGTCTTGCCGGTCGCCCCTTCGGCCAAGAAGCGTCAGCATCAGGATCAGCGCCAGCACGCCGCCCAGATAGCCGAAGGCCCAGCCGGAGCCCGAGATGCGCCCGATCTCTTTCGGCGTCCCGAGGTCGGGCATCATCGCGTTGGTGAAGATCGTCGCGAACTCCATCCCGATCAAGCCGAGTGCCGAAGCAGCAGCATCACCCACCAGATGCTGAAGTCGCCCGGCGCCACCCACCAGAGGCCCCAGGCCCCCACCACATAGATGATCGAAAACAGCAGGATGAACATCATCCGCCCGCCGGTCTCGTCGGCAATCGCCCCCAGGAGCGGCGAGAGCAGCGCGATCACGATGCCCGCCGCGCCGTTGCCATAGCCCCAGACCGCCTGCGCCGCCGTGCCGTCGCTGCATGCAGCGTCGCCGAAGTAGGGCGCGAAGATGAAGGTCAGCAGCAGCGTGTTGTAGGGCTGGCTGGCCCAGTCGAAGAAGTACCAGCCCCAGATGCGCCGGCGTTGCGGTGGCCATGCGGGCTGCCTCGTCCTGCATCTGGCGGGCAACTCGAACAGCGCGAACGCCCGCGCGCCGCGCAAGCGCGACCGCTCAGCGCAGCGGCGGCCAGGGCCGTTCGGCGTCGCCGTCGATCCAGGCCTGCACCCAGTCGGGCAGGGCGGGGCTGTCAGCGGGCTGCCCCATCGCCGCCATGACCCGTGCGGGGGCAACGATTCCGCCTGGCGAGGTAACGGCCGCTGCGCAGCAGCATGTGGCTGGTGCAGTCCGTCCCTTTCCACATGCTCTGCTCGATGTAGAAGAACCGTGATCCCAGCCGATGCAGCGCGTGCGCATCTCGAGCCGGTCGAACAGCCGCACCCGGCGGCGGTAGCGGATCGTGTTGCCCGCGACCGTCATCCCCCAGCCCTTGCGCCTTCACGCACGTCCGTTCAAGCCCGTCCGCACCGCACAGCGGAATCCGGCCAAGGTCATAGAGCGTCAGCGTGCGGCCGTTGTTCAGCTCCATCCAGGGGTCGAGGTCCCAGGGCCAGCAGCGGTGATGCGACACATGCGTGTCGGTCACGCCCAATCGGGGCGCATGCGCGGTGCAGCGCCACAGTTCCTTGACCATGCGCAGATAGGGATACATCGGGGCCTCCTTCGCTCTGCCCCGGCGTGCCGCAGCGCGGCATCGGCGTCAAGCAGAACGCTGCGGAAGTGGTTGCCCTTCGCCGCCCCTGCGGCTACCTCTGGCGCAACCTTCCAACGCGGACACATCATGACCTCGCTGCTGCAAATCCTGCTCCTGATCCTCGACATCGCGCAGTTCGTCATCATCGCCCATATCATCATGAGCTGGCTGATCAATTTCCAGGTGCTGAACCTGCGCCAGCCGCTCGTCGCGCAGATCTGGGACGGCCTGAACCGCCTGCTGGAGCCGGTCTATTCGCGCCTCCGCGCGATCCTGCCGCAGATGGGCGGGCTCGACCTTGCGCCGCTGGTCGTGCTTCTCGCGGTCTACGCGCTGCGCATCGTCCTGCTGAACAACGCGGGCGTGTTCCTGTAGCCTGTCGGAACTGCGCCCAAGCCTTCCCAGACTGACAGGTCCATGCCCCGCGCCTCCGAGCTTCTGCACTCCGTCTTCGGCTTCCCCGCCTTCCGTCCCGGGCAGGAGGAGATCGTCGAGGCGGTGCTCGCCGGGCCGCAACACGCTGGCCATCATGCCGACGGGCGGCGGCAAGTCGCTGTGCTTCCAGCTGCCCGCGCTGTGCCGCGACGGGGTGACGGTCGTCATCTCGCCGCTGATCGCGCTGATGCGCGATCAGGTCCGCGCGCTGCGCGCGGCGGGGGTCGAGGCCGGGGCGCTGACCTCGGGCAATACCGACGAGGAGACCGAAGAGGTCTTCCAGGCGCTGGACGAAGGCCGGCTGAAGCTTCTCTACATGGCGCCCGAACGGCTGGCCTCGGCCGGCACCAGCCAGACTGCTGCGCCGCATCGAGCACCACGCCTGATCGCGGTGGACGAGGCGCATTGCGTCAGCCAGTGGGGCCACGACTTCCGCCCCGACTACCTGCGCATCGGCGAGCTGCGCCGCACGCCTGGGCGTGCCCGCTTGCCGCCTTCACCGCCACGGCGGATGAAGAAACGCGGGCCGAGATCGTCACGCGCCTGTTCGACGGCGAGGCCCCCGCCACCTTCCTGCGCGGCTTCGACCGGCCGAACATCCACCTCGCCTTCGCGGTCAAGGACACGCCCGCGCGAGCAGATCCTGCGCTTTGCCGCCGCCCGCAAGGGCCAGTCCGGCATCGTCTACTGCGGCCACCCGCGCCAAGACCGAGACGCTGGCGCAGGCGCTCCGCGAGGCCGGGCACCGCGCCTGCGCCTATCACGGCGGGATGGAGGCCGACGAGCGCCGCCGGGTCGAGATCCGCTTCCAGCGCGAGGACGGGCTGATCGTCGTGGCCACCGTCGCCTTCGGCATGGGCATCGACAAGCCCGACATCCGCTGGGTCGCCCATGCCGACCTGCCGAAGTCGATCGAGGGCTACTATCAGGAAATCGGCCGCGCCGGGCCGCGACGGCGCGCCCGCCGAGACGCTGACCCTTTACGGCCCCGACGACATCCGCCTGCGCCGCACCCAGATCGACGAAGGCGCCGCCCCCGCCGACCGCAAGGCCGCCGACCATGCCCGGCTGAACGCGCTTCTGGGTCTGGCCGAGGCGACTCGGCTGCCGCCGTCAGGTGCTGCTGGGCTATTTCGGCGAGACGTCCGAGCCCTGCGGCAACTGCGACCTCTGCGACCGCCCGGCGCAGCTGTTCGATGCGACCGAAGCCGGTGCGCAAGGCGCTGTCGGCCATCCTGCGCACCGGCGAATGGTTCGGGGCGGGGCACCTGATCGACATCCTGACCGGCACCGCCACCGCCAAGGTGCGCGAGCGCGGGCCATGACCAGTTGCCGACCTTCGCCGTCGGCCGCGACCTGACCAAGCCCGCCTGGGGCGCGGTGTTCCGCCAGATGATGGGCCGCGACCTTGTCCGCCCCGACCCCGACCGCCACGGCGCGCTGCGCATGACCGACGCCGCCCGCCCGATCCTGCGCGGCGAGGCCAGCATCACGCTGCGCGCGATACCGTCGCAGTCCGCCGGCCCCGGCCCGCCATCAAGACGCTGGTGGCGCGATGAGGATGCGCCGCTTCTGTCGGCGCTCAAGGCCAAGCGCCGCGCGCTGGCCGAGGCGCAGGGCGTGCCGGCCTATGTCGTCTTCCCCGACCGCACCCTGATCGAGATGGCCGAGACGCCGCCCGCACGACGCTGGACCAGATGGCGGGCATCACCGGGGTCGGCGCGAAGAAGCTGGAAAGCTATCGGCGCGGCGTTCCTTGAGGTCATCACCGGGGCCGACCGCATCCCCCTGCACCCCGCAGCGGATGAAGCTGGCGGGGCGCGAGGCGGGCGCGCTGTTCGACCGGCTGGCCGAGGTGCAGCTGGACCTCGCGCGCGGCGAGGACGGGACGGGCAAGTATCTGACCTGCACCCATTCTCGACCCTGCGCAAGATCGCCGAGGCGCGCCCCTCGACGCTTGCCGAACTGGAACAGATCGCGGGCCTCGGACCGCAGAAGATCGAGCGGTTCGGCCCCGCCTTCCTCGACGCGATCCGCGACGGCTGACTGGACAGGCGCGCCGTTCCGCTTACCTCTGCGCTTCAAAAGACCCGGATCGCCATGCTCACCGTCATCTCCCCCGCCAAGCGCCTCGCCGAACCGCCCCCGTCCCTGCCCGAGGGGTTGGTCGCGACCCAGCCTGCCTTCACGACCGAGGCGAACCGGCTGGCCCGGATCGCCCGCGACCTGAGCGTGGAGGAGCTGCGCGAGCTCATGGATATCTCCGAGCCGCTCGCGCGCCTGAATGCCGATCGGTTCAGGACGTTCCGTGCGCGTCCCAGGCCCGGACCACCTGCATCCGGCGGCGCTGTTCTTTGCGGGGGACACCTATGTCGGGCTCGAGGCCCGAACGCTCGACCCCGACGCGCTGCTCTGGGCGCAGGACCACTTGCGCATCCTGTCGGGCCTCTACGGCCTGCTTGCGCCCGCTCGACGCGATCCAGCCCTACCGGCTGGAAATGGGCAGCCGTCTCGCCAATCCGAAGGGCGAGACGCTCTACGCCTACTGGGGCAAGCGCCTTGCCCGGGCGCTGAACGATCAGGCCAAGGCTGTCGGCACCGACGTTCTGGTGAACTGCGCGAGCCAGGAATACTTCGGGGCGGTGGATCTCAAGGCGCTGAAGCTGCGGGTCATCACCCCGGCCTTTCTGGAAGAGAAGGGCAACGAGGCGCGCATCGTCAGCTTCTTCGCCAAGCAGGCGCGCGGCGCGATGGCCCGCTTCATCGCCGAACATCGCCTGACCGATCCCGCCGGTCTGTCGCAGTTCGACAGCGGCGGCTATCGGCACCGGCCCGATCTGAGCGCGCCCGACAGCCCCGTCTTCGTCCGTCCCGCAGGCTAGGGCAGGGTCGATCACGGCCGAGAGCCTTGTCCGGCTGCATGCGGGCGCGTCAGAAGTCCGGGCCAGCGGGCGCATCGGAGGCACCGAGGCTGCCAGAACTCATGTGTCTGCGACCTTACCCGTCTTCCAGGATCGACTCGGCCCCCACCGGCCGCGCATCGGGCGGGCAATGGGCCTGGATCGCCTCGGCGATCGACGGTCTTGCGCAGCGGTTTCGTCAGGTAGCGGTCGATCCCGGCGGCGAGGATGCCCTGCGTCGTCCCCGTCCATCGCATGGGCGGTCAGCGCGACGATCGGCACATGTCCGCCCAGGTCCGCCTCCAGCGCGCGGATGGCGCGGGCGGCCTCGCGCCCGTCCATCTCGGGCATCGAGATATCCATGAAGATCAGGTCGGGCCGGAAGGTCCGGAACAGCTCCACCGCCTCGCGCCCGTTGTTGGCGAAGACCAGGTCGATCTCCAGGTCGCGCACCATCTTGTGGAAGACGAGCTGGTTCGTGCGGTTGTCCTCGGCCGCCAGCACCCGCATCTGCCGGCCGGCCGGCCGGCGCAGCTTCCGCCTCGGGCGGGGACGGCGTCGGGCGGTGAGGACAGTTCCTGCAGGCGGCGGTACAGGTCCGACCGCAGCAGCGGCTTCTGCAGGATCGCCGGCAGAACCTCGGCCTCGGGCGCGTCGCGCGCGACGGCGGGGTTCGAGGACAGCAGCACGATCGGCAGGCCATGCCCGTCTGCGCGCACCTGCGTGCGCCAGCGCGAGACCGTCCATCTCGGGCATCTCGTGGTCGGTCAGCACCACGTCGAAAGCCGCGTCGCGTGCCAGCACCGCCAGCGCCTCGGCGCCCGAGCGGCAGAGGGTGACCTCGATGCCATAGGCGCGCCAGCTGGCGTTCCAGGATGGTGCGGTTGATGAACTGGTCGTCCACGACCAGCGCGCGGCGCAGGTCGACCGGCACCTGCGCGGCCCGCATCCTCGGCCACCGGCAGCGTCAGCGCGGAAGCCGAAGCGACGAGCCGCGCCCGGGCTCGCTGTCCACCCAGACCGCGCCGCCCATCCGCTCGATCAGCCGCTGGGTGATGGCAAGGCCAAGCCCGGTGCCTTCGAACTTGCGGTTCGCGCTCATCCTCGACCTGGTTGAACTCGCCGAAGATGTGGTCGAGATGCTCGGGCGCGATGCCGATGCCGGTATCTTCGACCGTCACATGCAGTGTCTGGCTGCCCGGCTTCGGCCTCGATCCCGACGACGCGGATCAGCACATGGCCCGTCTCGGTGAACTTGACCGCATTGCCGATCAGGTTGGTCAGCACCTGCCGCAGCCGCCCCGGATCGCCGACGTAGCGGGTGGGCAGGAACATGTCGAAGTCGATCATCAGGTCGATGCCCTTTGCCCGCGCGCGCGGTTGCAGAAGCATCGTCACCTCGTGGATCGTGCGTTCCAGATCGAAGGGTTCGGGGTGCAGGGTCAGCCGCTCTGCCTCGATCTTGGAATAGTCGAGAATGTCGTTGATGATGACCAGCAGCGCCTCGCCCGACGAGCGGATGGTTTCGGCAAACAGGCGCTGTTCTTCGGTCAGGGCGGTGTCGCACAGAAGTTCGGCCATGCCGACGACGCCGTTCATCGGCGTGCGGATCTCGTGGCTCATGTTGGCAAGGAAGGCGGATTTCGCCCGGTTCGCGGCCTCGGCCGCCGTGCGCGCGGCCTCGAGCGCGGCCTGCTGTTCCTTCGGCTGCGGTGATGTCGACCCGCAGGCCGACGCGGCCACCGTCGGGCGTGGGATGGTCATGCGCCCGGACCCAGCGGCCGTCGCGCAGCTGCTGTTCATGCACCCCGTCCGCAGTCGCGGTGCTGCGCCAGGCGTTCGGCCAGCCATTCCTCCTCGCGCCCGACGGCATCGGAGTGCTGGCCGTGGTCCAGCCCGTAGCGCAGGATGTCCTCGAACTTCGTGCCCGGCATGCATTGCCGGCGGCACTATCCGGGATAGATGTCCGGTAGCGCTGGTTGCAGGTCAACAGCCGTTCCTCCCTGTCGAAAAGCACGAAACCGTCCGGGATCGCCTCGATCGCGGCCCAGATCCGCATCTGTTCGGTGATGTCGAGCGCGAGCGTCACCATGTCGCCGTCCTGCGCGCGGCGGTCGACCAGCCGGACCCAGGTGCCGTTGACCAGCTTCAGCGTCGATCGGCTCGATCGGGTCGGTGTCCCACCGGGCCAGCATCCGGGCGACCCAGTCTTCCAGCCCCTCGCCGTCCAGATCGACAAGGCCAGTCTCGGCAGCGATCGCGCAGGATGTCCTCATAGGCGATGCCGGGCGCGACCGGCTGGCCGTCGAACACCGCAAGGTAGGCGCGGTTGGCCGCCACCAGCTTCTGGTTCTGGTCGAACACCGCGAACCCGTCGCGGATCGTGTTGATCGAATCCCACAGCCGCCGCTCGGCCATCACGGCGGCGGTATGGGCACGCTCGAGGTCGGTCAGGAAGCGGCTGTTCTGACCCTTCAGCGCCTCGGCCTCGGACAGCGCGCTGCGCACGACCTGACGCTGCTCGACGATCTGGTCCGACAGGGACCGTGCGTGCAGCGCCAGCTTTTCGTTGGCCGCGAAAAGCTCCCGCTGTTTCTGTTCCAGCAGCCGTTCTGCCGCCAGCCGCGCGCGCCGTTCCTTCGCCAGACGTTCCGCGATGTCCATATCCTGCCCTGACCGACAGGCGCCGTTCTGTCACCCTTGCGGCGCGAGACTGGGTCAACAAGATGAAGCAACACTTAACGCCGGAGGGCCCTGCGGCGGCTTGCCAAAGGAACGGGGCCGCGTGGCACCATCCGCGCATTCCCGAGGGAGGAATTTTCGATGCGTCGTCTGGCCCGCGTGGTTGCCACTGCTCTTCTTCCTGCAATCTTGCCGCTGCTCGCACCTGCCGCCTGGCGCAGGACGCCCCGGTTCCCGCCAGCCGATTCGTCGATCTCCACCGATCTCGACCTGCCCGGCGGCGATCTCGCCACGCTGCTCGACACCACGATCGAGGCCTGCGAGCGGGCCTGCCTGGCCAATGACCGCTGCACGGCCTTCACCTTCAACACCCGCAACGGCTCCTGCTTCCCCAAGGCCGGTCCGGGCGCGCCGCGTTCTACGCCGGTGCCGATGTCGGCGACGGTGCTGCCCACCGATCCGGTCGTTCTGGCCAATGCCGCGCAGCGCCGGGCCGAGCTGACCTTCCTCGGCGATCTGGACCTCCAGCAGGCGACCGCAGCAGGCCGAGACGCTCGGCCATCGGCAGCCCGACCGGGCAGCTAGACGGTCGGCCGAGCTTCTGCAAGCCGCGACCGAGGCCGAGGCGGCGGGCGACTGCCGCAGGACGCCGCGCGCTATACCGGCGCCGCGCTGAACCTGACCGATGCGCCCGAAAGCTGGGTCGACTACGCGCGCCTGCTCCTCATCGCGGGCCAGCCCGACGGGCAGGATCAGCGCAACTTCCGCGACCGCGCGCTGTCCGCCTCGATCAACGCCTACCTCCGCGCCGAAGACCCGGCGCTGCGCCACACGCGCGCTGGTCGTCATGGCGCAGGCGCTGGAAAGCGTGGACCGGGGGCGCGACACCGTGCAGGCGCTGCGCCTGGCGCAGGCCCTGCAACCGCGCGACGACACGGCACTCGCGCTCGATGATGCCATCGGCAAGTACGGCTTCCGCATCACCGAAACCACGGTGCGAAAGCGACAGCGCCCGCCCGCGCATCTGCGCGACCTTCTCGGACGACCTGGTCGCCAGCGGGCATCGACTATTCGACCTTCGTCCAGCTGACCGAACCGGGCCTGACCGTCGCCACCGGCGGCTGGCGGCAGCTTTGCGTCGAAGGCGTGCAGCATGGCACGCGCTATTCCGTGACCTTCCGCGAGGGCCTGCCCTCGGCCGACGGGCGAGACGCTGGCCAAGTCGATCGCCATCACCCAGTACGTCCGCGACCGCTCGCCCTCGGCGCCGTTTCCCGGGCCGGACCTATGTCCTGCCGCGCGCGGGCGAGGCCTCGATCCCGGTCGAGACGGTGAATACCGAGACGCTGGACCTGATGCTTTACGGGTGACGGACCGCAACCTGCTGCGCGCGATGCAGGACGACTACTTCTCGCGCCGATGCAGCCCTGGGCCGAGGAGTCCTTCGCCGGCAATGTCGGCGCGGAACTGTGGCGCGGCACGGCGCAGGTCGCGAGGAGGTCAACCGCGACGTCACCACCCGCCTGCCGATGGACGAGGCGATCAAGGACCTGCCCGCCGGCATCTACGCGCTGAAGGCCGCGGTCCCGGGCACCGACCCCTACGTGATCCCGCCCGCCTGGCAGTGGTTCGTGATCTCCGACCTCGGCCTGACGACGATGAGCGGCGTCGACGGCCTGCATGTCTTCGTCCGCAGCCTCGGCACCGCCGAGGCCAAGCCGGGCGTCACGGTGCGAGCTTCTGAGCCGCGCCAACGCCATCCTTGGCACGGCGACGACCGACGACCAGGGCTATGCCGTGTTCGACGCGGGCCTGCGCGCGGCACGGGCGGCGCGGCCCCGGCGCTGGTCATGGTGCGCGATGGCGACAAGGACATCGCCTTCCTGTCGCTGACCGACCCCGAGTTCGACCTGTCCGACCGGGGCGTCGAGGGGCGCGAGCCCGCGCCGCCGGTCGATGTCTTCCTGACCACCGATCGGGGCGCCTACCGCGCGGGCGAGACGGTCTATGCCACGGCGCTGACGCGCGACAGCGCCGCCGCCGCGATCGAAGGCCTGCCGCTGACCGCCATCCTGAACCGCCCCGACGGCGTCGAATACTCGCGCGCCGTCGCCGACGACGCGGGCGCGGGCGGCCATGTCTTCGCGCCTGCCCATCGCCGGGTCCGCCCCGCGCGGCGTCTGGCGGATGGAGTGTCTTGCCGATCTCGACGCCGCCGCCCTGACCGTCGAAGACCTTCCTCGTCGAGGATTTCCTGCCCGAACGCATCGACTTCTCGATGACGCTGCCCGACGGCCCGCTGCGCCTTGGCGACGTGCCGACGCTGACGGTCGACGCCCGCTATCTGTTCGGCGCGCCCGGCGCCGATCTCGCCATCGAGGGTGAGGTTCTGGTGCGCGCCGCCGATGGGCTGAAGGCCTTCCCCGGCTACCTCTTCGGCCGCGACGACGAACCCTTCGCCGCGCAGATGGCCTCGCTTGACGCGGGCGTCCGCACCGATGAGCAGGGCCGCGCCGAGGTGGCCGCTGCCGCTGCCCGAGGTCACGACCCCGCCCGCCCGCTCGAGGCGCGGTTCACGGTCCGGCGTCGCCGAAGGCTCGGGCCGCCCGGTGGAACGCGAGCTGGTCCGGCCGCTGCCGCCCTCCATCCCGATGATCGGGATAAAGCCGCTGTTCGACGGTGCCGTTGCCGAGGGGCAGCGAGGCGCAGTTCCAGGTGATCGCCGTCGGCCCCGACGAAAAGCCTGCCGCCGATGCAGGTGCAAATGGGAAGCTGACCCGGGTCGCAGATGGACTACCAGTGGTACCAGCAATACGGCCACTGGAACTGGGAACCCGTCACCACCCGCACCCGCGTGGCCGACGGCGAGGCGACGCTGGGGGCGGAGCCGCTCGACCCTCTCGAACCCTGTGCCCTGGGGCGAATACGAACTGCTGGTGGAACGCACCGACGGCCCATATGCCGCCACGTCCGATCCCTTCTACGCCGGGCTGGTATGCCGCCGCCGACGCGACGCAGACGCCCGACACGCTGGAGCTGTCGCTCGACAAGACGGCCTACCGGCCCGGCGAAACGGCGACGCTGCGCATCGTGCCGCGCGCCGCCGGGACGGCGCTGGTCACGGTGCTGTCGAACCGCCTGATCGCGATGCAGGCGGTGCCGGTGACCGAGGGCGAGAACCTGATCGACCTGCCGGTGACCGACGACTGGGGCGCGGGCGTCTATGTCACCGCCTCGGTCCTGCGCCCGATGGACGTGGCCGCGGGCCGCAACCCGGCGCGCGCGCTGGGCCTGACCTATGCCAGCATCGACCCCGGCAAGCGCGCAGCTTGTCGGCCACGCGTCGAGGCCGCCGCCGAGGCCGCGCCGCGCGGCCCGCTGGCCGTCGCGGTGAAGGTCGACGGGCGTGCCAGCCGGGCGAGACGGCCTATGTCACCATTGCCGCCGTCGATGTGGGCATCCTGAACCTGACCGGGTTCGAGGCCCCCGATCCCTCAGGCCACTACTTCGGCCAGCGCAAGCTGGGCGTCGGCATCCGCGACATCTATGGTCGCCTGATCGACGGGATGAACGGCGCGCAGGGCACGGTCCGCTCGGGCGGCGACGCGGGCGCGCAGGCGCGACTGCAAGCCCCGCCCCCGACCGAGGAACTGGTGGCCTATTTCACCGGCCCGGTGACGGTGGGCGCCGATGGCTACGCCCGCACCAGCTTCGACCTGCCATCCTTCAACGGCACCGTGCAAGGTCATGGCCGTCGCCTGGTCGAAGACCGGCGTCGGGCAGGCACAGGCCGATGTGCTGGTGCGCGATCCCGGTCGTCGTCACGGCCAGCCTGCCGCGCTTCCTGTCAGCCCCGGCGACGAAAGCCGCCTGCTGCTGGAGATCGTCCATGCGACCGGCCCCTCGGGGCGGATGGGCCTCGACGTGTCGTCCACCGGCGCTGACGCTGGGCGCGGTGCCCTCGGGCTTCGACCTGGCCGACAAGGCCAAGGCCAGTCTTCCAGGTGCCGGTCACCGCGGCCGAGACCGGCATCCAGACCATCGACCGTCGCCCTGACCACGCCGGACGGCAAGCAGCTGAACAAGACGCTGACCATGCCCGTGCAGGTCAACGACCCCGAGATCGCGCGCACCAGCCGCTTCGACGCTCGCCCCGGGCGAGAGCTTCACCTTCGACGCGAACGTCTTTGCGGGCCTGATCCCCGGCACGGGCAAGGCCACGCTGGCCGTCGGTCCCATCGCCCGCCTGAACGCGCCCGGCCTGCTTGCCGCGCTCGACCGCTATCCCTACGGCTGCACCGAGCAGATCACGTCGAAGGCGCTGCCGCTGCTCTACTTCGACGAGATGGCGCAGGTGATGGACCTGTCGGGCGCCGACGACATCCGCACGCGGATCGAGCAGGCGGTGGCCGAGGTCCTGACCAACCAGTCGGCCGAGGGCGGCTTCGGCCTTTGGGGGCCGGCCTCGGGCGACTTCTGGCTGGATGCCTTCGTCACCGATTTCCTCTCCCGCGCCCGCGCGCAGGGCTATCGAGGTGCCCGACACCGCCTTCCGCTCGGCGCTCGACAACCTGCGCAACCAGGTCAACTACGCCCCCGATTTCGACGCCGACGATCAACGGCGGGGGCGAGGCGCTGGCCTATGCGCTGATGGTGCTGGCACGCGAGGGGGCGGCCGCCGTGGGCGACCTGCGCTACTACGCCGACGTGAAGGGCGACAGCTTCGCCACCCCCATCGCTGCCGCGCAACTGGGTGCGGCGCTGGCGAGTTACGGCGACCAGACCCGCGCCGATGCGATGTTCGCCCGCGCCGCCGCCATGCTGAACACGCTGCCCGAGGTGGAGCCCACCCAGATCTTTCGCGCCGACTACGGCACCAACTTCCGCGATGCGGCGGCCCTGCTGACCCTGGCCGTCGAGGCCGGATCGCAGGCGGTGGACCGCGAGGCGCTGACCGACCCGGCTCGCTGCCCGCGCGGGCACGCTGTCCACCCAGGAAGCGACCTGGGCGCTGCTCGCGGCCCATGCGCTGATCGACCGCCTCCGGCGCCGAGGGCATCACGCTCGACGGCCAGCCCGCCGCGGGCCCGCTGGTCCGCGTGCTGGACAGCGCCGCCGCCGCGCCCATCGAGGTGACGAACAGCGGGCGCGCGACACGACGCTGACCGTCACCACCTTTGGCGTCCCGTCCGAACCCGAACCGGCGGGCGGCAACGGCTATGCCATCACCCGCACCTACTACACGCTCGACGGGCCAGCCCGCCGACATCGCGACCGTTACGGCGGGCACCCGCCTGGTCGACCGTGCTGGAGGTCACGCCCTTCGGCACGGGCGAGGCGCGGCTGATGGTCACCGATCCGCTTCCTGCGGGGTTCGAGATCGACAACCCGAACCTGATCCGCGGCGGCGACATCGTCGGGCTGGACTGGACCTGGGGCTGGAAGAGAACGTCGCGCCATTCCGAGTTCCGGCAGGACCGCTTCCTGACCGCGATCGACCGGCATCGGATGCAACGCCGTTCCGGCTGGCCTATATCGTCCGCGCCGTCTCGCCCGGGCACGTTCCACCACCCCGCGGCGTCGGTCGAGGACATGTACCGCCCCGACTTCCGCGCGCGCAGCGACGCGGGCCGGGTGACCGTGACGCCGTGAGACGGGCCTGGCCGCTTTTCGCGCTGGTGCTCCTCCTCTGGGCCGGGGCGCTGACGCGCGACCGGCTGGACGACTGGATCGACGACACCCGGCTTCCGCCCCTCGCGCTCGACACCTCGGTCGAGGTGGTGGACCGCAACGGCCAGCTTCTGCGCGCCTATCACCGTCGCTGACGGGCGCTGGCGGCTGGCGACGGGCGCTGGACCGCGTGGACCCGGCCTATCTCGCCATGCTGATCGCCTACGAGGACCGCCGCTTCCGCGACCATCCGGGCGTCGATGCCCGGGCGATGCTCCGCGCCGTGCTGCAGGCCGTGCGCAACGGCCGCGTCATCTCGGGCGGGTCGACCCTGACGATGCAGGTCGCCCGGCTGCTGGAGGAAAGCGGCGACCGGCAAGGTGGCGGGCAAGCTGCGCCAGATGCGGGTGGCGCTGGCGCTGGAGCGGCGGCTGACCAAGGAGCAGATCCTGACGCTCTACCTCCACCTCGCGCCCTTCGGCGGCAATCTCGAAGGCGTCCGCGCCGCGACGCTCGCCTATTTCGGCAAGGAGCCGCGCCGTCTGACCCCGGCCGAGGCCGCCCTGCTGGTGGCGCATCCCGCAGGCGCCCGAAACCCGCCGCCCCGACCGCGCGCCGACCGGGCCGAGGCCGCCCGCGCCCGTGTCCTTGGCGCGCCGAAGGGGACGGGGCTGATCGACGCCGAGCAGATCGCGGCGGCTCGGACCGAACCGATCCCCAGGGCGCGCGCATGCCCGTTCCCGCGCTCGCCCCGCACCTGGCCGAGCGGGTGCGCGCTGAGACCCCTGCGCTGCGCCTGCATCGCCTGACCCTCGATGCCCGTCTTCAGGCGCGGATCGAGGCCTGGCGGCCGAGGCCGTTGCGGGGCAGGGCGACCAGTTGCAGGTCGCCATCGTCGTGGCCGACCACCGCTCGGGCGAGATCCTCGCCTCGGTCGGCTCCGCCGCCTATCAGGCCGATGCGCGGCAGGGCTTCGTCGACATGACGGCGGCGCTGCGCTCGCCCGGCTCGCCCTCAAGCCGCTGATCTATGCGCTGGCCTTCGACGAGGGGTTGGCCCATCCCGAAACGCTGATCGAGGATCGCCCGACCAGCTTCGGCGGCTACTGCCCCGCAGAACTTCGACCATACGTTCCACGGCACCATCCGCGCGCGGCAGGCGTTGCAGCTGTCACTCAACATCCCGGCCGTCATGCTGACCGATGCGCTCGGCCCGGCGCAGCCTCCTCGCCGCGTTGCGCCGCGCGGGAATCGAGCCGGTGATCCCGGGCGACCAGCCCGGGCTTGCCGTGGCGCTTGGCGGGATCGGGGTGACGCTGGAGGACATGGTGCAGCTTTACGCGGCGCTCGCGCGCGGGGGTGTCGCGCTGCCGTTGCATGTCACGGGCGAGACCGCCGAGGGGCAGCGTGTCGTCTCCGAAGTCGCCGCGTGGCAGGTGGCCGACATCCTGGCGGGCCTTGCCCCGCCGCCCGGCAGCCCCGCGAACCGTCTCGCCTACAAGACCGGCACCAGCTACGGCCACCGCGACGCCTGGGCCATCGGCTTCGATGGTCGCCATGTGATCGGCGTCTGGATGGGGCGCGCCGATGGCACGCCGGTGCCCGGTGCCTTCGGCGGCGATCTGGCCGCGCCCGTGCTGTTCCAGGCCTTCAACCGGCTGAAGCCAGACCTTGACCCGCTGCCGCCCGCCGCCGCCCGCAACCCTGCTCGTCTCCACCGCCCAGCTTCCGCAGCCGCTGCGCCATTTCCGCTCGCGCTCTGCCGCGTTCCAGCCGCAGGACGCGCCCGCCGTCGCCTTCCCGCCCGACGGCGCGCAGGTGGAACTGCTGGACGATGCGCTGCTCGTCCGGGTGAACGGGGGCCGCGCGCCGTTCACCTGGCTGGCCGACGGCCTGCCCGTGGCCACGGCGCAACGCGAGCGGGCGACCCTTCTGCGCCTAACCGGGACGGGCTTTGTCACGCTTTCGGTCATTGACGCCACCGGCCAGTCCGCCCGCGCCGCAGTCCGCCTGACCCGACCCTGACCCGCTTCCGAGGCCGCAATGCCCCTTAGTCCCTATACGCTCATGGCCCTGAACAATGCCGAGGCGAACACCCGCCTGCTGACCGCCTGCGAGGCGCTGTCGGCGGAAGAGTTCGCGGCCCCACGGACCAGCTTCTTCCCCTCGCTGCGCGCAACCCTGAACCACATCCTCTGGGTCGATTGGTACTACATCGACGCGCTGACCCAGGGCGGGCGGGGCTATGCGATCTTCACCGACCGGCCCGACTACGCCACCGCCGCCGAGTTGCGCCCCGCACAGGCCTATTCCGACGCCCGCCTTACCGCCTTCTGCCAGTCCCTGCCGCCCGAGCGCGAACACGACATCCTGCTGACCGACCGTGGCCCCATCGGCCACGTCCCCGAGCGGACGGACCTGATCCTGCTGCACCTCTTCCAGCACCAGATCCACCATCGCGGGCAGGCCCATGCCATGCTGGCCGGAACCCGTGTGAAGCCGCCGCAACTGGACGAGTTCTTCTGCGCGCTCGATGGCAACCCCGCCAACCCCGAGCTGCCGCTGTGACCGGCCCCTCACGCGGCGAACACAAGATACGCCTGGCTATCTCGCTCGCCGGTCTGGCGCTCATGTCCGTCGCCCTCGCGACCCACGGCATCGCCAACGCCGCCGCGATGGTCGAGGTGATCGGGATTGCCGGGCTGTTCTTCGGCGGCTCGGCGGTGTTCAGCGCGTGGAGGTTGTTGAACGGTCGCGGGCAGTGACGATCCTTAGCTCCTTCGGCTGATTTCCCCTGAACCTTAGGGGCGCAGCGGCGCGCGCCCGTTGTCGGCCAGAACCCAGACATCCCGCCCCTCGACCACGATGGCGGTCAGCGGCCCGCCATAGGCCGCGCCGCTGTCGATGTTCACCCGGTTGCCGTAATGCTTCGGCGCGTCCAGCGCCGTGTGGCCATGCACCACCAGCACCCCGAAACTCCCCGCCTCCTCGAGGAACCCCTTCCGGATCCAGACAAGGTCGGTCTCGGCCTGTGCCTCCATCGCCACGCCGGGACGGATGCCCGCATGGACGAAGACCACCTCGCCCCGCTGCCGCCAGGTCGGCAGGCCCGCCACGAAGTCCCGATGCGCCTGGGGCACCGCCGCCACAGCCTCGGCATGGACGGGTGCGACCGGGCGATCCCCGGCCGACCGCACACCGTAGGAGGCCAGCGTTGCCGCCCCGCCGAGTCGCGGATGCAGCCAGCTCAGGTCGCTCCGCAGCCCCGGGTCCTGCCAGGCCGGATCGTCCAGGAAGCCCGCGAACATCCGGTCGTGATTGCCCTTCAGCACCACCCAGGGCTCGCCCGCCGACTGACCCGCCCTGAGATAGTCGATCACCCCGCGGCTGTCCGGCCCCCGGTCTACCAGATCGCCCAGATGGATCACCGGCGCGTCCCGGTCGCCTGTCCGCGCGCGGTCCCGGGCAATCTTGTCATGCGCGTCCTGCAACAGGTCCAGATGCCCGTGAATGTCGCCGATCGCATAGGTCCGCATGGGGTCTCCGTCCATCGCTGCGGCGCAAACCTAGCGCCGCTTCCGGCCAAGCGACAGGTCCGATCCGTGCGGCATCCCACACCCGCTGTGTCGCCCAACCGTTTGACCCCGACACGGCACCGGCTTACGTCTGGGCGGCACGGAGAGAAGGAGCGCGCGCGATGGCACAGGCGGAGATCGGTCTGATCGGTCTGGGAACGATGGGCGCGGCGCTGGCTCTCAACATCGCCGAAAAGGGCTTTCCGATCGCGGTCTGGAACCGCACCACCGAGGTGACGCACCGCTTCCGTGCAGATGCTGGCGAGCTTGCCCCGCGCATCATCCCCACCGACACGCTGGAACAGCTCGTTGCCGCCCTCCGCGCGCCCCGCGCGATCATCCTGATGGTGCCGGCGGGTCCCGTGGTCGACGACCAGATCGCGGCGCTGCGCCCGCTGCTTGGTCCCGAGGACATCATCATCGACGCGGGCAATGCCGAGTTCCACGACACCGAACGCCGCGCCGCCGACGCGGCCCGTCAGGGCGTCCCCTTCATCGGCATGGGCGTCTCAGGCGGCGAGGAGGGCGCACGCCATGGCCCCTCGATCATGGGCGGCGGCCCGCGCGCCTCGTGGGACCGCGTGGCCCCGGTGCTCGAGGCGATCTCGGCCAGGTTCGAGGGCACGCCCTGCGCCACGTGGATGGGACCGGGCGGCGCGGGCCACTTCGTGAAGATGGTGCATAACGGCATCGAATATGCCGACATGCAGATGATCGCCGAGCTTTATGGCGTCATGCGCGACGGCATGGGGCTGTCCGCCGCCCAGATCGCCCCGGTGTTCGAGGGCTGGAACGAGGGCACCCTGCGGTCCTACCTCATCGAGATTTCGGGGGCTGTCGCCCGCGCGACCGACCCCGACACGGGCGCGGCGATGCTGGACGTGATCCTCGACTCGGCGGGGCAGAAGGGAACCGGCCGCTGGACCGCCATCGAGGCGCAGCACCTCGCCACGCCCGTCCCGGTGATCGAGGCCGCGGTGGCCGCCCGCAACGTCTCGGCGCGCCTGCACATCCGTTCCGCCGGGCAAAGCCGCTACGGCGCGGCCCCCACGCGGCTGGCCGAGGGGGCGCTGTCGCTCGACGATCTGGAGGCGGCGCTGATCGCGGGCAAGATCCTCTGCTACGCGCAGGGGTTCGACATGCTCTCGGCGGCGTCCAAGACCTTCGACTGGGGCGTGCCGATGCCCGAGGTGGCGAAGGTCTGGCGCGCGGGCTGCATCATCCGCTCGGACATGCTGAACGACATGGCGGCGGCGCTGGCCGAAGACCCGTCCCGCAACCTGTTCCTCGCCCCGGTCTTCTCTGCCCATCTCGAGCGCACCCACGGCGCGCTCCGCCGCGTGGTCGCGGCCTGCGCGCTGGCGGGCCTGCCCGTGCCCGCCCTCGCCGCTGGCCTGATGTGGTTCGACATGATGCGCACCGCGCGCGGCACGGCGAACCTGATCCAGGCGCAGCGCGACTTCTTCGGCGCGCATGGGTTCGAGCGCGTGGATGGCCGGCCGGGCAAGCACGGGCCGTGGGGCGGGCATGGGTGAGGGTGAGCCGTCCGGAACGATAAGGGACGGTTCCTGCCGACCACGCCGGCGGGGGGCCAGCCCGCCGCGCCCCCCGGGATATTTGTGAACGGAAGAAATCCGACAGGCTTTAGGCCACGTCGAATTGCAGCGGCTTCACCTGCTGGAACATGCCGGTCGCCTTCCAGCGTCTTCGACCACCTCGGGGTCGATCGGCTGGTCGAGGTAGAGGATCGCGATGGCGTCCTGCCCCACGCCCGAGCGGCCAAGGGTGAAGTTCGCGATGTTGACGCCGTTCTTGCCCATCGTCATGCCGAGCAGGCCGATGATGCCCGGCACGTCCTCGTTCGTGGTGTAGAGCATGTGGCGCGCCGACCTCGGCGTCGATGTTGATGCCCTTGATCTGGATGAAGCGCGGCTTGCCGTCGCTGAAGCAGGTGCCCGCGACCGAGCGTTCGCGCCTGTCGGTCACCACGGTCAGCTTGATGTAGGCGTCGAACACGCCCGGTCTTCTCCTGCCGGGTGGTGCGAGATCTGGATGCCGCGCTCCTTGGCGATCACCGGGGCCGAGACCATGTTCACGTCCGGGTTGGTGCGCCTTCATGATCCCCGCGATGATCGCCGCGTTCAGCGCGGCCAGGTTCATGCCCGGCGACCGATGCCGTCATAAAGCACGTTGATCGCCTTGATCGGCTCTTCCGTCATCTGGCCGACGAAGGCGCCCAGATGCCCGGCAAGCTTGATCCAGGGTCCCATCACCGCCGCTTCTTCGGCGGTGACCGAGGGCATGTTCAGCGCGTTCTGCACCGCCCCGGTCAGCAGGTAGTCCGACATCTGCTCGGCCACCTGCAGCGCCACGTTCTCCTGCGCCTCGGTGGTGGCGGCACCGAGATGCGGCGTGCACGACGACGTTCGGGCAGGTTGAACAGCGGGCGAGTCGGTGGCCGGTTCACTCGTCGAACACGTCGAAGGCCGCGCCGGCGACATGGCCGAGTTCAGCGCCTCGGCCAGCGCCGCCTCGTCGACCAGACCGCCGCGCGCGCAGTTGATGATCCGCACGCCCGGCTTGGTCTTGGCGAGCGCCTCGGCCGACAGGATGTTGCGGGTCTTGTCGGTCAGCGGGCACGTGCAGGGTGATGAAATCGGCCCGCGCCAGCAGCTCGTCCAGGTCGACCTTGGTCACGCCCAGCGTCTTGGCGCGCTCTTCGCTGCAGGAAGGGGTCATAGGCGATGACCTTCATCTGCAGCCCCAGCGCGCGGTCGCAGACGATGCCGCCGATGTTGCCCGCGCCGATCACGCCGAGCGTCTTGTTGAACAGCTCCACCCCCATGAAGCGCGACTTCTCCCACTTGCCGGCATGGGTCGAGGCGTTCGCCTCGGGGATTTGCCGCGCGACGGCGAACATCATCGCGATGGCATGTTCGGCGGTGGTGATGGAGTTGCCGAAGGGCGTGTTCATCACGATCACGCCCTTCTTCGAGGCGGCCGGAATATCGACGTTGTCGACGCCGATCCCGGCGCGGCCGACGACCTTCAGGCGGGTGGCCTTCTCCAGCAGCTTTTCGGTGACCTTGGTGGCCGAGCGGATGGCGAGGCCGTCATACTGGTCGATGACGGCGGCCAGCGCGTCCTTGTCCTTGCCGAGCTTCGGCAGGTAGTCGACCTCGACCCCCCGGTCGCGGAAGATCTGGACGGCGGTTTCGGAGAGTTCGTCGGAAACGAGAACCTTGGGGGCCATGGGGCTCCATTCATGTGAGATTGCGAGGGAAGGCGGGCTGAACGCCCGCCCTACGGGGTATGGTGTAGGGCGGGCTTCAGCCCGCCGGTGGCGTCAGGCGGCCTGCGGCCAGCGCCGCGATCTCGGCGTGGAAGGCCCAGTCGATCCAGGGCATCAGCGCCGCCACGTCGGCCGTCTCCACCGTCGAGCCGCACCAGATGCGCAGGCCGGGCGGCGCGTCGCGGTAGGCGCCCAGGTCGAAGCCCGCGCCGGCCTTCTCGATCCGCTTGGCCACGGCCTTGGCAAAGGCCGCGCCGTCGGTGATGCGGGGATCGGTGAACTTGAGGCAGACGCTGGTGGTGGAGGCCGTCGCCGGATCTTCGGCCAGGTTCGCGATCCAGGGCTCGCGCGCGCAGAAGTCGTCGACGGCCTGGCGCATTGTCGCTGGCGCGGCGCGATCAGCGCCGGCAGCCCGCCGATGGACTTCGCCCATTTCAGCGCGACGAGGTAATCCTCGACCGCCAGCATCGACGGGGTGTTGATCGTCTCGCCCTCGAAGATGCCTTCGATCAGCTTGCCCTTGGAGGTCAGGCGGAAGATCTTCGGCAGCGGCCAGGCGGGGGTGTAGCTTTCCAGCCGCTCCACCGCGCGGGGCGACAGGATCAGCATGCCATGCGCGCCCTCGCCGCCCAGCACCTTCTGCCAGCTGAAGGTCACGACATCGAGCTTGTCCCAGGGCAGGTCCATCGCGAAGGCGGCGCTGGTCGCGTCGCAGATCGTCAGGCCCGCGCGGGTCGCCGGGATCGCATCGCCGTTCGGCAGGCGCACGCCGCAGGTCGTGCCGTTCCAGGTGAAGACCACGTCCTTGTCGAAATCGACCTGCGCGAAATCGACGATCTCGCCATAGGGCGCGATCCGCACGGTCGCGTCGAGTTTCAGCTGCTTGACCGCATCGGTGACCCAGCCTTCGCCGAAGCTTTCCCAGGCCAGCATCTCGACCGGGCGGGCGCCGAGCAGCGACCACATCGCCATCTCGACCGCGCCGGTGTCCGAGGCGGGGACGATGCCGATGCGGTAGTCGGCGGGAACGCCGAGGATCTCGCGGGTCAGGTCGATCGCCTCTTTCAGCTTGGCCTTGCCGACGGCGGCACGGTGCGACCGGCCAAGCGGCGCGTCGGCGAGCATGTCGAGGGAAAAACCGGGGATCTTGGCGCAGGGGCCAGAGGAGAAGCGCGGATTTGCCGGCCGCGCGGCCGGGGTCGTGCAGATCAGACATGGTATCCTTCCAGATAAATGCCCCTCGTTGGGGAGGGGTGTCCCGCCGCCGTGGGATAGAGGCGGCTGCGCTCTGGCACAAGCGGGAAAATTGCGCTAATGCGCCGCTTGCGATCGCAAAAACCGACGCGCGCCGTCCACTATCGGAAACATCCGCATGTTCGTGGCCACCCTGCTGACCAACCCTGCCACGCCGCGTGCTGGACCGGACGACGGTCGAAAGCCTGCGCAATGCCTGGGGCGGGGGCGAGGCGCGCTGGCTCGATCCGGGCGTCGCGGCGGAGTTCGCGCTGCCGGCGCTTCCCGAGCAACCGCTGGGAGGTCTGGGAGGGCCTGCAGGCGCTGGGCATCGACCTTGCGGTGCAGCCCGCCGAAGGGCGGCGCAAGCGCGCTGCTGCTCGCCGACATGGACACCACGATGATCCGGCAGGAATGCATCGACGAGCTGGCGGACGAGGCTGGCGTCGGGCGACGCATGTCGCGGCGATCACCGCGCGGGCGATGAATGGCGAGCTGGATTTCGAGGGCGCGCTTGCGCGAGCGCGTGCGGCTTCTTGCCGGGCCTGCCGGAAGCGGTCATCGACCAGCGTCCTGCGCGACGCGCATCACGCCGATGCCGGGCGGGCGCGGTGCTGGTGGCGACGATGAAGGCGCACGGGGCCTATGCCGCGCTGGTCTCGGGCGGGTTCACCGCGTTTACCGGCCCGGTGGCGGCGACGCTGGGGTTCGACGAGAACCGCGCGAACACGCTGCTTCTCGACGACGGCCGCCTGACCGGCGACGGTCGCCGAACCGATCCTTGGCCGCGCGGCGAAGGTGCAGGCGCTGGAGGAGATCACCGCGCGGCTTGGGCTTGCCCGGCGATGCAGGTTCTGGCGGTCGGCGACGGGGCGAACGATCTGGGGATGCTGCGGCCGCGCAGGCGCGGGCGTGGCGCTGCATGCCAAGCCCGCGGTTGCGGCGCAGTGCGACCTGCGGGTGAACCACGGCGATCTGACGGCGCTGCTTTACCTGCAAGGCTACAGGCGGGACGAGTTTGTAGAGCGCGTAAGCGGATCAGAACGGGCTGGGGGCCGCGAAACGCACCTGCTCGCCCGTTCTGGGATGGCGGAACGCCAAGGTTTCGGCGTGCAGCATCAACCGGGGAAACGCGGCAGCGTCGCCCTTGGCATAGAGCGTGTCGCCCAGGATCGGGATGGCCCGTCTCGGCCATGTGGACCCGCAGTTGATGGCTGCGCCCGGTACGGGGCATCAGCCTGACGCGGGTCTCGCCCGCCTCATGCGCGATCACCTGCCAGTCGGTGACGGCCGGGCGGCCCGTTGCATGGTCGACATGCTGGCGCGGACGGTTGGGCCAGTCCACGGTCAGGGGCAGATCGACGCGCCCCTCGGCCGGGTCGAGCCGGCCCCACAGCCGGGCGATGTAGACCTTCTCGACCGTCCGCGCCTCGAACTGTCGCCCCAGTTCGCCCTGCGCAGCGCGCGTCCGCGCAAAGACGACGAGGCCCGAGGTATCGAGGTCCAGGCGGTGCACCAGCAGGACATCGGGAAACCGGACGCGCGCCCGGGCGATCAGGCAATCGGCCCGGTCTTCACCCCGACCGGGAACCGAAAGCAGCCCCGAAGGCTTGTCCAGGACCAGGAGGTCGGCGTCATGATGGATCACGCGCAGAGGATCATCGGGCGGCGAGTAGGTGAACGTCGGTCATCGGCCCCGCTTACCCCAGCAGTCGCCAAGGTCAAGCCCGACCACATCACGCGGTTGAGGCTCGTTTCAGAAACAATCGATTTGCCAAGATCGGCGCTTCCGCACCGCCTGCAACGTCTTGCTGCAGGTGCAAAATCAACGTGGGATTGTGGAGCCGGGTTTCGGGCATGGTTAAGGCGCGAAGAATCAGTTTGCTGCAAATTTGCCCCAATTTTTGGCTCGCTGCCGTATTGCACCTATAGGTTGCGCAATAATCCCGCGCATTCGCCCCGTTTGCGACCCGAAGTGATGGTTACCTCCCGCTCATGTCGTGCTGCAGCGCGGAAAGTTGTCGCCTTCTTCCGGCGTGACAGGGTAAACTGCTGATGGGGGCGGAGTTGGATGGAGATGGCGATGATGACAAACTTGGCCCTCTGCGCTACCTTGAAATGCCGGGTTTTTCGGCCACACATTCTGCATTGATGAAAATGAACCTTTGGTACCAGCACGTCGAATTGTTTAGGAGACGCGTACAATGACTATGAATTTCCCCCAGTTTCCCCCGTCCCTTGCGTCTCCGGTCCAGCCGTCGGTATCTGTAGAATCCTTGGATGATCGCCGCGATCGTCCCTCCGGCCCCTATCGCATGGTCGCTGAAGCGTGTGTTCGACGTGACCGCGGTGCTCGCGGCGGCGCCAGTCGTGGTTCCGATCATGGCGGTCCTGGCGCTCGGCGTGGCGCTCGACGGCGGCAAGCCCTTCTACGGACAGGAGCGCGTGGGGAAGGATCGGCGCGTCTTCCGGATGTGGAAACTGCGCAGCATGGTGCCCGACGCCGATGCACGGATGGAGGCCTGTCTTGCCGCCAATCCCGATATGCGCCGCGAATGGAACGAAACGCAGAAGCTGAAATGCGATCCGCGCATCACGCGTTTTGGACGGATTATCCGCAAATGCTCGCTCGATGAACTTCCCCAGCTCTGGAACGTGCTGAAAGGGGACATGAGCCTTGTCGGGCCACGCCCGATGATGCTTTCGCAGCAGGCGCTTTACCCATCGACCGTCTACTTTCGGATGCGCCCGGGGATCACCGGCTACTGGCAGACCTCGGCCCGCAACGACACGTCCTTTGCGGCGCGTGCGGAATTCGACGCAGCGTATGACCGTGACCTGTCTTTCTCGACCGACCTCAAGCTGCTCGGGCGGACGGTCAAGACGGTGATGCACGGGACAGGTTACTGATCAGGCGGCCTCGGCAGGGCGGCGGATCCCTTCCGCCGCTTCCAGCACAAGCGGCCTCAACCCCGCACCCCCGGTATCGATGACTTCGAACAGATGCCGCCGCATCCGCGGCTCCCAATAGGCGTTGATATGGGCGGCGACGCCCGCAACGCCTTCGGCATGGGGCTTTGACTCGAAGAAGGTGGCGATCTGGTTCGCCATGTGGATCAGCTTGTCATGCGACATGCGCGGCCTCGTCGGGATGGATGCGGTCGGTATGGGTAAAGGCCTCGAACCGGTCTGGCCGGGCAAGCGCGATCAGGGTGATCCCGGCCGCCTCGGCCAGTTCGACGGCATGAGCAGTGGGGGCGGATACCGCGATCAGCACCGGAACCCCCATCGCCGCACATTTCTGCACCATGTCGATGGAGACGCGGCTGGTCAGGACCACCGCCCCCTCCGGCCCGATCCGGTCGCGCAGCATCGCACCCGCCAGCTTGTCGAGCGCATTGTGCCGCCCGACATCCTCGCGCGCTGCGACGATGCCGTTCGAGGGTGTCCAGAAGGCCGCCGCGTGGACGGCGCGGGTCGCGTCGTGCAGCGTCTGATGGGCGGGCAGGGCGGCGACGGCCGCGCAGATCTGTGACGGGGTGATCGACAGCGTGGCAGTCACAGGCGGCAACGCCCGCGTCGCCTCTTCCAGCGAGTCGATCCCGCACAGTCCGCAGCCCACCGGCCCAGCCATTGTGCGCCGCCGCTTCGCCAGCCGCGCCTCGGCCTCGGGCACCAGCCACATCTGCACGTCGATCCCTCGTGCGGTCTCTACCACCTCCAGGCTCTCGATTTCGTCCGGCTGCGCGATGCCTTCGGTCAGCGAAAAACCGTAGGCGAAGTCCTCCAGCCGGTCGGGCGTGGCCATCATCACTGCCTGGGTGGTGCCGTTGTAACTCAGCGCCACCGCCACCTCCTCGGGCAGCATCCGTTGCCCCTGCTCGATCCGCAGGGGTCCGAAGACCATCCGGGGCAGGGGGCGCTTCGTGTCCATCACTCGGCCGCCGGAAGGATGCGGCGCGATTCCTCGGCCATGTGGTGATACTCTTCCTGCCACTCGGTCGGCCCGTTCGAGGGGGCCACCTGCACCGCCGTCACCTTGTATTCCGGGCAGTTCGTGGCCCAATCCGAATAATCGGTCGTGATCACGTTCGCCTGCGTGTCTGGGTGGTGGAAGGTCGTATAGACGACACCGGGCGACACCCGGTCGGTGATCTTGGCCCGGAGCGAGGTCTCGCCCGAACGGGACGCCAGCCGCACCCACTGCCCCTCGCGCACACCGCGAACCTCGGCGTCGTGCGGGTGGATCTCCAGCACGTCCTCGGGGTGCCAGACGACGTTCGCCGTGCGTCGTGTCTGCGCGCCCACATTGTACTGGCTCAGGATACGGCCTGTGGTCAGCAGCAGCGGGAAGCGCGGGCCGGTCTTTTCGTCGGTGGGCACATATTCGGTGCGGATGAATTTCCCCTTGCCGCGCACGAAGCCGTCGACATGCATCAGCGGCGTCCCTTCCGGCGCCTTCTCGTTGCAGGGCCACTGGACCGAACCCAACTCCTCCAGCCGCTCATAGCTCACGCCCGCGAAAGAGGGCGTGGTCAGCGCGATCTCGTCCATGATCTGGCTGGGATGGGTGTAGGTCCAGTTCGCCCCCATCGCATTCGCCAGCATCTGGGTGATCTCCCAGTCCGCATAGCCGTTGCGAGGGGCCATGACCTTGCGCACGCGGTTGATGCGCCGCTCGGCATTGGTGAAGGTGCCGTCCTTTTCGAGGAAGGTCGAGCCAGGCAGGAAGACGTGGGCGTAGTTCGCCGTCTCGTTCAGGAACAGGTCGTGGACGATGACGCAATCCATCGCCGCCAGCCCCGCCGCCACGTGCTTCGTGTCGGGGTCGGATTGCAGGATGTCCTCGCCCTGGCAGTAGAGGCCCTTGAACGTCCCCTCCACCGCGGCGTCGAGCATGTTGGGGATGCGCAGGCCCGGCTCGTTGTCGATCTTCACGCCCCAGAGGCTTTCGAACACGTCGCGCACCTGGTCGTTCGAGACGTGGCGGTAGCCCGGTAGCTCGTGCGGGAACGATCCCATGTCGCAGGAGCCCTGCACGTTGTTCTGCCCGCGCAGCGGGTTCACGCCAACGCCTGGCCGCCCGATATTGCCGGTCAGCATGGCAAGGTTTGCGATCGCGATGACGGTGGTGGAGCCCTGGCTGTGCTCGGTCACGCCCAGTCCGTAATAGATCGCGCCGTTGCCGCCCGTGGCGAACAGTCGGGCCGCCGCGCGCAACTCGGCGCTCGGCACACCGGTGAGCAACTCGGTCGCTTCCGGGGAATGGCGCGGGTCGGACACGAACTCGGCGTAGTCCTGGAATTCGTCCCAGTCGCAACGGGTTCGGATGAAGGCCTCGTCGAACAGCCCCTCGGTCACGATCACATGCGCCAGCGCGGTCACGACAGCCACGTTGGTGCCCGGTTTCAGCGGCAGGTGATGTGCGGCCTTGATGTGAGGCGACTTCACCAGGTCGATCCGGCGCGGGTCGATGACAATCAGCTGCGCCCCCTTGCGCAGACGCTTCTTCAGGCGGCTGGCGAACACCGGGTGGCCGTCGGTCGGGTTCGCGCCGATGACGATGACCACATCCGTATGCTCGACCGAGTTCGAAGTCCTGAGTGCCCGCGCTGGTGCCGAAGGTCTGGCCCAGGCCATAACCGGTGGGCGAATGGCAGACCCGCGCGCAGGTGTCGGTGTTGTTGTTCAGGAACACCGCACGGGTCAGCTTCTGGACGAGGTAGGTTTCCTCGTTCGTGCAGCGGCTGGAGGTGATGACCCCCACCGCGTGCCGCCCGTGCTTGGCCTGGATCGCCTTCATCCGGTCAGCGGCAAAGCCAAGCGCCTCGTCCCACGACACTTCCCGCCACGGCTCGTGGATGCTCTCGCGGATCATCGGGTGCAGGATGCGGTCGGTGTGGCTGGCATAGCCATAGGCGAAGCGGCCCTTGACGCAACTATGACCCCGGTTGGCCTTGCCGTTCTTGTAGGGCACCATCCGTACCAGCTCGTCACCGCGCATCTCGGCCTTGAAGCTGCACCCCACGCCGCAATAGGCGCAGGTGGTGATGACCGACCGCTCGGGCGTGCCGATCTCGATGATCGACTTCTCCTGCAGCGTTGCCGTCGGGCAGGCCTGCACGCAGGCCCCGCAGGACACGCAATCCGAGGTCAGCGCCGTATCCGTCTTGGCCCCGAAGGACACCCGGCTGTCCCAGCCGCGCCCTTCGATGGTCAGTGCGAAGGTGCCCTGCACTTCCTCGCAGGCCCGGACGCAGCGTGAGCAGACGATGCACTTCGCCGGGTCATAGGTGAAATAGGGGTTGCTGTCGTCCTTGGGCATCCATTGCGGATTGGCCTCGCCGCTGGTGTTCTTCGGGCGGAAGTGCGTGTCGACCGCCTCGTAGCGCACGTCGCGCAGGCCTACGGCCCCCGCCATGTCCTGCAACTCGCAATCGCCATTGGCCGAGCAGGTCAGGCAGTCGAGCGGATGGTCCGAGATGTAAAGCTCCATCACCCCGCGCCGCAGCTGCTTCAGCTTGCCGGTCTGGGTGTGCACCTTCATTCCGGCCGCCACGGGCGTGGTGCAGGAGGCCGGCGTGCCCGCCCGACCCTCGATCTCGACCAGACACAGGCGGCAGGAGCCGAAGGCATCGACCGAGTCCGTCGCACAAAGCTTCGGCACGGAGATCCCCGCCTCGGCCGCCGCGCGCATCACGCTGGTCCCTTCCGGGACCGTCACGTCGAAGCCATCGACGTTCAGCGTGACCATCACCTTCGACTTGGCCGCGGGTGTCCCGAAATCGCGGTCGGGGATGATGAAGTCCTTCATTCGGCGGCCTCCTTCAGGGGGGCGAAGTCGTCGGGGAAATGTGTCAGCGCGCTCATCACGGGGTAGGGGGTGAAGCCGCCGAGGGCGCAGAGCGAGCCGGATTTCATCGTCTCGCACAGATCGGTCAGCAGCGGGATCGCGCTCGCGTCGCCGCGCGCGATGCGGTCCACCGTCTCGACCCCGCGCACGGCACCGATGCGGCAGGGCGTGCACTTCCCGCAGCTTTCGATGGCGCAGAACTCCATCGCGAAGCGTGCCTGCCGCAGCATGTCGGCGCGGTCGTCGAACACGACGATCCCGGCATGACCGATCAGCCCGCCCTGTCCCGCATACTCCTCATAGCCGAAGGGCGTGTCGAACAGCGCGCGAGGGAAATAGGCCCCGAGCGGCCCGCCCACCTGCACCGCCTTTACCGGACGACCCGATGGCGGTGCCGCCCGCGATATCGTCCACGATCTCGCCCAGGCGTCAGCCCGAAGGCCGTCTCGAACAGCCCGCCATGCTTCACGTTCCCGGCGATCTGCAACGGGATCGTGCCCCGCGACCGGCCAAGGCCGAAGTCCTTGTAGAAGGCCGCGCCTTTTTCGAAGATCACCGGCACGGTGGCCAGCGAGATCACGTTGTTCACCACCGTCGGGCGGCCCAGGAAGCCTTCCAGCGCAGGCAGCGGCGGCTTGGCGCGCACCACGCCGCGCTTGCCCTCGAGCGAGTTCAGAAGCGAGGTTTCCTCGCCGCAGACATAAGCCCCCGCGCCGACCCGCACCTCGATGTCGAAGGCGCGGCCCGAGCCGAGAACCGACGCACCCAGCACCCCCGCGCGGCGGGCGAGCAGCACGGCGGCCTCCATCACCTCGATGGCATCGGGATATTCCGAGCGGATATAGACATAGCCTTTCGTCGCGCCTACGCCGAGGCCCGCAATCGCCATCCCCTCGATCAGGGTCAGCGGGTCACCCTCCATCAGCATCCGGTCGGCGAAGGTGCCGCTGTCGCCCTCGTCGGCGTTGCAGACGATGTATTTCTGCGCGGCCACCGCCCCGGCCACGGTCTTCCACTTGATGCCCGTGGGAAAGCCCGCCCCGCCCCGCCCCCGCAGGCCCGACTCGGTGACTTCGGCCACGATGGCCTCGGGCGTGATCGCCAGAGCGTGGCGCAGACCTGCCAGACCGCCATGCGCTTCGTAGTCCGCGAGCGACAACGGGTCGATCACGCCCACGCGTGCGAAGGTCAGGCGTGTCTGCCGCTTCATCCACGGCAGGTCGTCGGTGCGCCCCAGCGCCAGCGGATGCTCGTGGAACCCCGCCTCGAACAACGCCCGGCACATCCTTGGCGCAGACCGGTCCGAAGGCGTAGCGCCCCGTCGCCGTCTCGACCTCGACCAGCGGCTCCAGCCAGACCATCCCGCGCGAGCCGTTGCGCACCACGGTCACGTCCAGCCCGCGCCGCGCGGCCTCGGTTCCCACCGCCGCCGCCACCGCATCGGCCCCGAGCGCCTTGGCCGCCGCATCGCGGGGAACGAAAATCCTCATGCCGTCACCTCGGCGATCAGCGTCTCGACCCGCGCCTCGTCGACCCGGCCCACGACACGGCCATCCACCAGCGCCGCAGGACCGCAAGCGCAAAGGCCCAGGCAAAAGACCGGCTCCAGCGTCACCGCGCCGTCGGCGGTGGTCCCGTGCCAGTCCACCCCCAGTCGCGCCTTGGCATGGTCCGCCACGCTGTCGGCGCCCATCGCCTGACAGCCTCGGCCCGGCAGAGCTTCAGCACATGGCGGCCGGCAGGGACTTCGCGGAAATCATGGTAGAAGCTGATGACGCCGTGCACCTCGGCCCGGCTGATGTTCAGGCCTGAGGCGATGACCGGGATCGCCCCCTGCGGCACATGACCATAGCTCGCCTGGATCGCATGCAGGATGGGCAGCAGCGGCCCCTCCATGTCCTCATGCGCGCGCAGGATATCTCCCACCCGCACCGCGATCTCTGCGGCCTCTGTCGTCATGGCTGCCCTCCGGTTGGCTGCACACCATTGTGCACAGCGTGATAGGCAGATCAATATCGACAACCCGTCATACGATAGACGCCGTCTATCAAGCGCCCAGCCGCGCCGCCTCGGCCAGAAGCGCCGCAAGCAACGGCGTCAACGGGTCGCGCCGCGCCGTCACCAGCCCCACGACATGCTCCGCTTCCGGCTCCACAATCGGCACCGCAACCAGCCCGCCCGCCAGCAGCAGACCCGCGAGTTTCGTCGGCACCACGCTCGCCCATTTGCCCGTCCGAACATGCGCGATCAGGGCGATGGTTGAATTGCTTTCCACCTGCGGTATTACCGACGCCCCCGCCTCGGCCAGATGCTGGTTCACGATGCGGCGGTTCTGCATGTCCGAGGTCAGCAGGCACAGCGGCTGTTCGGCCACCTCGGCCCAGGTCACCCGCTCGCGCGAGGCAAGCGGCGTGCCCGGCGCGCAGAGCAGGCGGTAGAACTCGGTATAAAGCGGCACCTGCGCCACGCGGCCCAGGGGCTCGTTGTCCAGATAGGTGATGCCAGCGTCCAGCTCGAGGCTCTCGATCTGGGCGAGAATCTCGACCGAGGTGCGCGACAGGATCGACACCCGCACGTTGGGATGCCGTTCAGGAAGGGGGCCGTCAGGTCCGTCACCATCGGCAGCGCGGTGGGAATCACGCCCAGCCGCAGGGTGCCCGACAGGCCCGACCGCACCGCCTTCATCTCGGCCTTCAGCGCACGCATGTCGCTGACCATCCGTCGCGCCCAGTCCAGCACCCGCGTGCCCTCTGGCGTAAGCCCCTGGAAGCGCGAGCCGCGGTGGACAAGCTGCACGCCCAGTTGGTCCTCCAGCTGCCGGATCGCGGAAGAGAGCGTGGGCTGCGTCACGCCGCAGACCTCGGCGGCGCGGCCGAAATGCCGCTCGTTCGCCAGCGCGATGAACATCTCGAGCTTATCGATCATGCGCCGACCGTCGCAGCAATTGCACCCTGCGGCAATCTCCCCCGCGCTTGGCGCTTGTTGCCTCGCCCGGCCTGCCCTAAGTCCGGGGCATGAGACGCTTCATCCCCTTCCTCAAGAAACCGCCCGTGGTGTCGGTTGTGCGCCTGCAGGGCACCATCGCCGCGGGCGGTCGCACCGGCGTTGGCCTCAACGATGCGTCCCTCGCGCCGCTGATCGAAAAGGCCTTCACCAGGGGCAAGCCCAGGGCCGTCGCCCTTGTCATCAACTCGCCCGGCGGCTCGGCCGTGCAATCCTCGCTGATCGCCGCCCGCATCCGCCGTCTCGCCGCCGAGAACGGGGTAGAGGTGCATGCCTTCGTCGAGGATGTCGCGGCCTCGGGCGGCTACTGGCTGGCCTGTGCGGGCGACCGCATCTGGGTGGATGACAGTTCCATCGTCGGCTCCATCGGCGTGATCTTTGCGAGCTTCGGCTTCGACAAGCTGATGGCGAAGAAGGGCATCGACCGGCGCGTGGTCACGGCGGGCCGGTCGAAAAGCCTGGCCGACCCCTTCCAGCCCGAAAAGCCAGAAGATGTGGAGCGGCTGAAGGCGCTGCAGGAGCCGATCCATCAGGCCTTCATCGCGCATGTGAAGGCGCGGCGGGGCGACCGGCTCGACCCGTCGGCGGACCTCTTCAACGCCGATATCTGGGTGGGTCGTGCCTCGGTCGATGTCGGCCTGACCGATGGCGTGGGCCACCTCGTGCCCAAGATGAAGGAGCTTTACGGCGACAAGGTGCGTCTCGTTCCCTACGGCCAACGCCGCTCGCTGGCGCAACGCCTGGGGATGCAACTGGGGGGCGCGATCCTGTCCGAGGTTGAAGACAGGGCGCTTTGGGCGCGCTACGGTCTCTGAGATGCTGGTCAAGACCGTCTTCGTCTTTCTGCTGGGCATGGTGCTTGTCGCCATGATCGGGCGTGCCCTTTTCCCGGCGAAGTTCAAGGCGATGGTCGCGCGCCGCGCGCCGGGCACCTGTTCGCGCTGCGGGCGTTACCA
>CAVVOC010000006.1:0-885399 GCA_963749855.1 uncultured Alphaproteobacteria bacterium
AGCGGGAAACGAATGTACATCATCACCGCCAGGTGGATGATCTCGGTAACGTTTTGAAGTACTTGAATGCTGAAGATTTGTTCGTCGGGGCAGGGTAGGGAGCCGCCCTTCTGGTCTCACGCAGAGTTCTTCTGACAGGACCAGCCTGCCACCACTCCGACGCTCCTCGAGCAATGCTCAGAAAACTGCGGCCGGCTCGGCTCGTTTCTGATACCATCCAAAAACACGAACATCGGTCGCCACTGCCGATGATTTGGCGATCGAGAAGAAGGCCACCAAGTGCGAATGAATACAGAAGGTCACCTTCGCTTCCGGAGGAGTCTTTATGTTCAGAATGCTGCACGCCCTGCCCTTACTGACGATGTCCCTAGCACCACCCGCCTCCGCCGAAAGCTCCTGCCCTGATCTATCGCTCGTTCTCGCCATCGATAGCTCCAGCAGCATCGACGATGCAGAATATGCGTTACAGATGCAGGGATACGCCTCGGCCTTCAGAAGTCCTGCCGTCCTGCATGCGCTCAACAGCGCGGGCCGCGTCGACGTTGCGGTCGTCGTCTGGGCTGGACCGGAGATGCCCAATCATGTCTTGCCATGGCTGACGATCTCCTCTGACGGAGATGCACTTCACTTGGCCGAATGGTTCGCGTCGGCCGGACGGCAAGTTAACGGTGATACGGACATCGGAAACGGACTGACGGCGGCCCTTAACCTGATCGAACGGAAAGACCTGCGGGCTCCGACGGATTGTCAATGTTTCAGGCGATGGTCGAGCGACGGCCGGGTCAAGCCGCGGTCCAGCGAGAAAGACATTGCAGGTCGCAAAGGAGAGAGCGGATAGAATGGGTGTCACGGTGAATGGTCTGGCGATAACGAATGAAGAGCCGTCCCTCACGGAGTACTATCGCAAGTCCCTGATCACTGGACCTGGTTGCTTCGTCATGGAGGTCGATAGCTTTGACGACTTTTCTCTGGCTATCCTTGAGAAGCTCAGGCGAGAGATCGAACCCCAGCTCTCTGCGTCGCTGTCCTCGCCTGGTCGATAACTGACAAACAAGCGCGTCCAAAGGAGCTCGTCACATGAAGAACCTGACGCATGTTCTGATTTTCCTCATTCTCGCGGCGTTGCCGGCCGCATCACAGACTGTGACCGACACTGTCGCGCCCGAAAGTGCGACAGCCCTCGCGACCAGCTCGGCGTCGCGTGAGATCTCTCAGGCGCTCGTGGCAAAGGCGGAGGGCCGGCCCGTCACCGCAACAGACTGGATGGTGGTAGCGGCCAATCCATTGGCGGTCGAAGCCGGAGCGAAGGTGTTGCGCGAGGGGGGCACAGCCGCCGATGCCATGGTGGCGGTGCAGGCTGTTCTTGGTCTGGTCGAACCGCAGTCCTCGGGCTTGGGCGGGGGCGCGTTTCTCGTCTGGTTCGATGCGGCATCAGGAAATCTGACCACTCTGGACGGTCGTGAGACGGCTCCCCTTGCCGCGCGGCCCAAGCTGTTTCTCGACGAGACGGGGCAGCCCTTGGAATTCTTCGACGCCGTGGTGGGCGGTCTGTCGGTCGGGACACCGGGCGTCCCACGGTTGCTGGAAGAGGCACATCGGCGCTGGGGCAAGTCGAACTGGAGCGGGCTGTTCGACGACGCGATCACGCTCGCCGAAACGGGTTTCACCGTGTCGCCGCGCCTTGCCAGTCTGATTGCCGAAGACGCCGAACGGCTCGCCTATCATCCGGCCACTGCCGCCTATTTCCTGCCCGGAGGTCGCCCTCTGCAAGCCGGGGCCGTGCTGCGCAATCCGGCCTATGCGAACACCCTCCGCGCGCTGGCAGCAAGAGGGGCAACGGCCTTTTACTCGGGCCGTATCGCAGAGAACATTGTCGACACCGTTCGTGAGGCCGAAGGCAATCCCGGGTTGCTCGATCCCATCGACCTCGCGCTTTACCAGGTCGTCGAGCGCCCTGCCGTCTGCGTCACATACCGCGCGCGAGACGTCTGCGGCATGGGACCGCCCTCGTCAGGCGGCATTGCAATCGGCCAGATCCTCGGCATGTTGCAGGGCTACGATCTCGCGGCGCTTGGCCCGGATAGTCCCGATGCCTGGAGGCTGATTGGCGACGCCTCCCGACTGGCCTTCGCGGATCGCGGGCGATACCTCGCCGACATTGACTTCGTGCCGGTGCCTTCCGGACTGCTCGAGGAAGACTACCTCCGCGACCGCGCCGCGCTCCTCGACAGGCCGACAGCACTTCCTGAAGCTCCGCCCGGGACCCCGGCATGGGACCATGCCTGGCTGCAGGGAGACGATGTTTCGATCGAACTGCCCTCGACCAGCCAAATCTCGATCGTCGATCGCTTCGGGAATGCGCTGTCGATGACGACAACCATCGAAAACGCGTTCGGAAGCCGGCTGCTGACCCCGGACGGGTTCCTTCTGAACAATCAGCTGACGGATTTTTCCTTCGCCACGCATGATGACGAGGGCCACCTGATTGCAAACCGGGTCGAGCCAGGCAAACGCCCGCGCTCCTCGATGGCGCCGACGATTGTGCTGCGCGACGGAAAGCCCGAACTGGTGATCGGCTCCCCCGGGGGGAGCAGCATCATCGGCTATGTCGCGCAAGCGATCATCGCGCATCTCGATTGGGGCATGGACGTGCAACAGGCGGTTGCGATGCCGCACGTACTGAACCGCTTCGGTCGCTTTGACATCGAGGCCGGGACAAGCGCCGAAGCGCTCTCCGCTCCGCTTGTTGCGCTTGGTTTCGAGGTCGAGGTCAGCGCCCAGACCTCCGGACTGCACGCGATCGCCATCGGTGAAGGTGGACTGACGGGCGGAGCGGACCCGCGCCGGGAAGGCGTCGCGTTGGGCGAGTAGGGGCGAACGGCTATCGGTAAAGGACACTCGAGAGCCTAAGTCGGGTTTAGCGTGGCTCAGCGCTTCTGCAACGATCTCTTGGGCCAAGCGGGCAGGCGACTGACAGCCAGCAGGTCGAACCGAGCACACGGAGCGCTATCTTGCGGCAGTAAAGATGATCGCCTGCATGGTGCTCGAGATCGGCCCGTCACCGAAACGGGCTGCCAATCCAGCCGTGACGGCGTCTGTTGCAGCCGCAAGACCGGTCGCATCGCGGGCTTCAATTTCGGTGCGCAAGGGGGAACCGTGGCACTGCCCGACCGCCGCATCACGCGGTGACGGACAAACAGTCGGAAGCGTCACAAAATCGAACTCGATGGTTCCAAATCCTGCTTCGCCGAGTTGGCGGCTGATGGGCTCGACATCGTGGTGCCCGAAAGGCGTCCGACGCAGGAAATTCGGTGGGTCTTCCGGAAAGTGCGCGGCAATCGCGTCTGAGATTGTATTCGAGATCGGGTTCCTCTCGATTTTGTCCCAGACGCTGAACAGAAACGCTCCACCTGGCCTCAGCACCCTGAGAGCTTCCTTGAAGGCATCAACCTTCGACGGAAAGAACATCACGCCGAATTGGCAGAGCACGCAGTCGAAAGAGCCATCAGCGAAGGGCAGCTGTGTCGCATCGCAGGCCAGCCATTCGATCTTGCGTCCAGTCGACTTGGCGGCGGCGGTATCGATCATCGCCTGATTGAGGTCGGTCGCGGTGATCTTCGCGTCGCCCGACAACACCTCGGCCAGTCGCATCGTCACAATGCCCGTGCCGGCCGCCGTTTCGAGCACCCCGGACGGTTCGAGGGCCGCGACCCGCGCGGCGAGATCGGCGGCATAGGGTTCGAACAGCATTGGCCCCAGGTAGCGGTCGTAGAGCGCCGGGATCGAGCCGGTGAATGCCTTGTCGGACTGTGTCATAAACCCGGTTGCCTTCCATGGAACAGGGTGGCGTGGCGTCCGTGCGGTGCAGTTGTGTCAGGTGAGGTTCGAGGCCGCAAAACAGTCTGCGCGATCTCGACCTGGTGTCGGCGTCTTTCGAATGTCAGCCTCTGTGGGCGAGCATTGCACGCGAGGGCATCCCTGACAAGAGCGGGCGCGGCTGGGATTTCGCGATGAAGCGGTGATTTACTCTGGATTGTAAGGTCCTTCGCTCCACCTCCCGCGAGGCGGACATCGGAGCACGCCTTGCCACAGGACGCTGCGCCCGGCACCGGGCAGCAGCTTCTGCGAATGGAAGGGCGTCGCGCGTTGTTTTGACGTGATCGCCGGAGAGAAAACTGCAAGGCGCGCAGCCTGGGCCTACGATCGCACCACGCCGGGCTTTGCCGATCTTGCTGGTCATGTCGCCTTTTACGCAGGGTTGATGGACGAGGCGTGGGTCGGAAATCTGCGCGTCATCCCACAGCCGGGCGACTTCTATGGCGGTTGGGTCACGCCCAATTTGGACGGGCAGATCAAGGGAGCGCCCGGAACGCAGCATTGGTAGCATGCGGAACGGAAAGAAGACTTAAGGTATGGAAGTGATGTCGCGCGGTCTGCTTCCGTTCGTCCTTGCGACGGTCCTGCTGAGCGGGGCTTTGCCGGCGTCTTTGGCTGAGGAACCCCGCAGCGGGGATGTGTTGATCGAGGATTTCATCATGCAGCCCGAAACCCGCTGGCGGTTCTTCACCGATCAGGTGATGGGGGGCGTCTCGACCGGAGGCGTCAACTTTGCACAGGAGAGCGGGCAGTCTTTTGCGCGCATGACTGGCCAGGTCAGCACGGCCAATCGGGGCGGGTTCATCCAGATGCGGCTGGACCTGACCAGCCCGCCGCCTGAAGGCACAACCGGTGTGCGGCTTGTCGTGCGCGGCAACGACCAGCGCTATTTCGTGCACCTGCGCACCGGCGGAACGCTGTTGCCATGGCAATACTATCAGGCGGGGTTCGATGTGACGGAAAGTTGGAGCGAAGTGCGTCTCCCGTTCGATGCCTTCTCCGCTTCCGGCGCACTCTTGCGCAGCGTTCCCGCGCCAGGCGGGCTGACATCGGTCGCCGTAGTGGCCTACGGCCGCAACCACGACGCCCGAATCGATATTCGCGAGGTGGGTTTCTACTGACTCCCATGAGCGTGGCACTTTTTCATCGGCGTACACACCGCATCATCATGCGACCGAAATGATGGACATCCCTGCAAAGACCATCAGGACGACCGCTCCGGTTCGCACGATCAGGGTAGTGAACTTCTGGTCGAATGCGCGCGCCCCGTTCGCGACCCAGATGGTCGCGATCATCGGGCCCATCGTCGCAATGAAGATTCCGAGGAACACAATGACGATTGCAGGTTCGAGCAAGGCTTCGCGGGACACGAACTGAGGTAGGACAGAGAACATGAAAACCAGGTTGAAGGGGCTGGAAAGGCCCACACCCAGGCCAAAGAGCACCTCGCTGCCGGTATGTATGCGCGACGCTGGGAGGCGCACCCGCGAAGTCCCCGTCTGCATCAGCATGCCAACCGAAAGCAGGAGCAGAACGCCCGCACCTGCGAAGCGGATCACGGTGTGGACTGTGTCAGATATGCTCAGCGCCAACATCAGGAGTGCGAGAGCCAAGGTTGCATAAATCATCTGCGCCGCCGCGATCCCGAGACTGGTGCAAAACCCCGGCCAGGGTCCTCCCCGGGCCGTTTGCGCCGCGATCAGGATCATGCATGGGCCCGGCATCGCCGAGTTGACGGCCGTTGCGGCCATGATGGAGAGAACGGCCACTGCGTCCATCTCAGTCTCCATCGTGCAGCGAGGCAGGTAGCTTTCGCGCTGTCGGAAGATGACGTGTGCCCAAGCCCCGTATGATCTCTTTCCCGATAGAACGCCCGCTGTCCCAAGGGTTTGTCGCTCCGATCAAGTTGGGTGGCGTGGGCATTCGAAACACCCAGCCAGTGCCCGGACCGCGCGGTTGCTTGAGGTACTTCACGTCATCATCCTTCTGCGTGTTGTCCAAATTGGACGACGCGGACTTGGACATCTGACAGTTTTCCTCAACCAAATCAGCAACTTAGATGATATGGCGGAGAGAAAGGGATTCGAACCCTTGAGACGGTTCCCCGCCTACACACTTTCCAGGCGTGCGCCTTCGACCACTCGGCCACCTCTCCGTGGCGGGGTGTTTAGCGGGAAGGGGGCTGCGGTGCAAGGCCGGCGGGTTGCGTTGCGACGGTGATCGGATAGACCAATACGCAGCGAGGTGGGGTGCGGGCCATGGAGGAAGACGCAGCAGGGGTGCCGCTCGATCCGATCGACCGGCTGTCCGAGGTCATGTTCGGCCTCCTCATGGCGCTCACCTTCACCGGGACCATGAGCGTGGCCCTGGGCGAGGGCGCGACGGTGCGCGGCATCCTGCTTGCGGCGATCGGCTGCAACGTGGCCTGGGGGTTCGTCGACGCGGTCGTCTACCTGATGACGACCGCGACGGAACGCGGACGCGAGCGGGCGATCCGCGCCGCGATCCTTGGGACCGAGGGTGAACGGGCGCGGCACCTGTTGCGCAAGTCCCTGCCGGCCACCGCGGGCGAGGCGCTGCGGGACGATGAGGTCGACCTCGTGCTGGGCTGGCTGCGCCGCGTGCCGGTCGCTAAGGGCCGCCGCCACCTCGGCGCGGCGGACCTGCGGGCGGCGGGGCTGATCTTCCTTCTCGTCACCGGCGCGACCTGGCCGCCGATCCTGCCTTTCCTGATCGTCGACCAGGTTCATCTCGCCATGCGGCTTTCAAACGCGGTGGCGGTATTGATGCTGTTCGGCATCGGCTGGCGGCTCGACCGCGAAATCGGGGGCGGCAGCCGTGTCATGCGCTGGACGATCCCGGTCGCTGGGGTGATCATGGTCGCGGTCACGATCGCACTGGGCGGGTGAGGGGCTGCATGTTCATTCCGGTCATCGGTGCGGGCTCCATCGGGCGGCGGCATCACGACAATCTCCAGGCCCTGGGCGTCCGCACGACCCTGCTGCCCTGGCGGGAGTTCGATGCCGGTCGGTTCCGCGCCCTGGGGGCGGACGGCGTCGTGATCGCGACCGCCACGCAGGTGCGGCTGGACCTGGTGCAGCTTTGCGCCGATCTCGACATCCCGTTCTATGTCGAAAAGCCGCTCTCGCATGACCCGGCCACGGTCGAGGCGATCCTCGCGGCGGCGGGGACGCTCGCGCGCCGCTCGATGGTGGGGTTCATGATGCGCTACCACCCGGCGGTGCGGCACCTGGCCGGGATCGACCTGAGCAGCGTCTACGACGCGTCCTTCGGCATCGGTCACGATGTGCGGCAGTGGCGCAAGGACTGGAGCTTTGCTTCAAGCTACGCCGCGCGGCCCGACGGCGGCGGTGTGCTGCTCGACCTGTGCCATGAGCTGGACATGGCGCTTGCCCTGCTGCCCGACGCTTGGCGTGCACGGGGTCGACTGCCTGGGACATGCCGACTTTCCCGGCGTCGACTTCGCGACGCGGGTCGGGCTGAGCGGGGCCAGGCGGATCGGGTCGGTGGCGATGGACTACCTCTCGCCCGTGTCCTATCGGCGCATGATGCTGCGCGGGACCGAGCGTGGTGGCGGACTTCGACCTGATCGCGGGCCGCTACCGTCTGGACGAGGGCGGGCACGGGCGCGACATTGCGACCTGCCGTTCGAGCGCAACGACATGTTCCTTGCCGCGATGCGCGATTTCCTGCATCTGGTCGCCGGGCAAGAGCCGATCGGAACGCCACTGGTGCCGCGCCTCGACCTTGTGGCCGCAAACTGCCGGGCCGTGGCCGGGGCCTGGGCCGCCGCGGCGCTTCGTGGGGCACGTCACGGGAGACTATCAATGATCGTCGGACATATCGGCGCGCGGAAGGGGTCGAAGGGTGTGCCGCGGAAAGAACTTCCGTCCGATCTGTGGCAAGCCGCTGATCGACTGGTCGCTGGACCAGCTTTTCGACAGCCCCGATGGTCGATGCCGTGGTCGTCTCGACCGACGATCCGCAGATCTACGACCATGCGATCGCGCGCGGCGCGCTGGAGATCGGGCTGCGGCCCGCGCATCTGGCCACGGATACCGCCGGGAAATGGGGGGTCTGGCAGCATGCGCTTGAGGCGACCGAGGCGATCACCGGGCCCGCGACGGCGTTCCTCGACCTCGATTGCACCTCGCCTCTGCGCCTGCCCGAGGACATCGAGAACGCGCTGGTCCTGTTCGCCGAGGCGCGGCCGGACATGGTGATGTCCTGCTGCGAGGCGCGGAAGAACCCGTATTTCAACCTGGTGGAGCCGGACGCGACAGGCGCCCTGCATGTGTCCAAGCCGCTGCCGGGCGGGGTCGTCGCGCGTCAGCAGGCCCCGGTGGTCTATGAACACGCGGCCTCGACCTATGTCGTCGCGCCGGATTACCTGAAACGATCCAAAGGCCTGTGGGAGGGGCGGGTGATCCCCTACCTGATGCCGCCCGAGCGCTGCGTCGATATCGATTCACCGCTTCGATTTCAGTATTGTGGAGTATCTTCTTCAGAAGAGACTCGAGGAGTCCTCGCATGACTGACCAGTTGACCGGCCGCACCATCTTCATCACCGGATCGGGCGGCGTGCTGGGGTCGACCTATGTGCGCCGGATGCTGGCCGAGGGCGCACGGGTCGTGGCGTCGGACCTTCCGGGGCATCGGGCCGAGGCGCTCGTCTGCTGCGCATGGAAACAACCCGAACTTCCGCTTCTATGAGCTTGATGTTGCGGATGAAACGCAGGTCGAGGCGATCTTCCTTCGGATCATGGCCGACGGTTGGCAGCCGAATGTCGTGCTGAACAACGCCGCGATCACGGGCGAGCTTCTGATGGGCGCGGGCAAGCCCTTTCCCGATTTCGCGAACACCTCGGTCAGCGACTGGGAGAGGACGCTGCGCACCAACCTGACCGGCGCCTTCATGATCGCCCGGCAGATGGACCGGGACATCGTCGGGCAAATGGCCCTGCACGCTGATCAACGTGGCCTCGATGTACGCGCTGAACGGTCCGCACCATCAGATCTACGAGGGGATGCCGTTCAAGTCCTTCTCGGCCTATTCGACGACCAAGGCGGGCATCCACGGCCTGACGCTCTGGCTTGCGGGCTACTGGGCGAAGCGGCAGGCGACGGTCAACACCATCGCGCCGGGCGCGGTCTTCAACGGCCATTCCGAAGAATTCCAGCGCCGCGTGGGCGAGCTGATCATGGCGGGCCGCATGGCGCAGCCGGACGAGATCGCGGATGCGATGCTGTTCCTGTGCTCGGCCCAGGCGGGCTACATGACCGGGCAGCTTGTGAACGTGGACGGCGGGTTCAGCGGCTGGTGAGGCAGCAGCGGGATCGCGTCGAGTGTCTTCTCGCGCCGCGCCCGAGAATTCAGCGAAGAAGGTGCGGATCGCTTGCGGTGACGGGTCCGGGGGCGCGTCCGGAGACAGCGCGCGGCGCAGGTCGTCCGGCGTTTCGAGCTGTCGGCAGACACCGGCCGCGATTGCCTCGACCGCCGGGTACTCGATGGTGTGGATGTCGGGGCCGACCATCACCGGCTTTCCCAGCGCGAGCGGTTCCGAGATGTTGTGCGACCCCTTCGGCGTGAAGCCGCCGCCGACGACGCACGCGGTCGGCCATCGCGAGGTAGGCATACATCTCGCCCAGGCTGTCGCCCAGCAGCAGGTCGATGCGCCGGGGCGCTCGCCGACCGGCGCGAAGGCTGCGCGTCGAACAATGCGTGACCGTCGGGCCATGTGCGATCCCCGCTTCCGCGATCAATCCGGCGACCTCGTCAAAGCGTTCGGGCGCACGCGGGACATAGACGAAGAGGGGTGCCGCGCGGCCCTGCGTCCGGTGGGCCGCCAGGCTGTCGCGGATCGCCTCGAGGAACAGCTGCATCCTCGCCCGCGACAACGCTCGCCAGGGTCACCACCGGGCGCGCCTCGGCCCCAAGCCAGCGCCGCGCGGCCAGGCCTGCCGCCGACCTGCGCGGCGGGGATCGGCTGGTCGAAGCGCAACTCGCCGGTCACGGCGATGTTCGTGACGCCGACCGAGGCGAAGCGCTCTGCCTGCAGGTCCGACTTCACCAGCGCCCCGGCGAAGCCTGTCATCAGCTCGGCCCGCAGACCAAGGCGCGTGCGTGTCGCGGGCATAGCTTTGCGCCGGATATTGCGCGTTGCACATGAAGAGCGGCACGCCATGCGTCCGGCTGGCGGCGATCATCCGGGGCCAGATCTCGATCTCCATCGACAGGCCGTAGACGGGGCCGAAAGGCGCTGAAGAACCGGCGGTAAGCCCAGTCGAACTCGAAGGGAATCCAGACGGCGCGCAAGGTGCCCGGCGGCGATCTCGGCGGCAAAGACCGTCTCGGCCTCGCGCCGTCCGGCGGGGGTGAAATGCGTGGTCACCACCCGCGTCGCCCCGCGCCAGAAGCGCGCGGACCAGCGGCACCGCCGAGCGCATCTCGCCAAGCGAGACGGCGTGGACCCAGACGGCGTCCGGGCAGCGGGTGCAGGGTAACGGCCGAAACGTTCGCCCAGATGCCGGCCGTAGCGCGGGTCCTGCCGCGCCCGGCGGCGCAGATAGAGCAGCACGACGGGCAGGCCGAGCGTCCAGAGCAGGCTCCAGCCCAGCAGGAAGGCCCGCATCCGCAGCGAGGGGAAAGGTCGCGCCGTCATGGCAGAAGCGCCAGCAGGCGGTCGCGGATCGCGTCCAGCCCCGCTTCGGCACGATGCTGCACGTCGCTCGCATTCCGGGCCAGCGTCGGCAAGATCGGCGCGCGCCAGCGCCGCCGCCACCTCGTCTGCCGACCGGACAGGCAGGCACCCCCGCGCTGCGGCCAGCGCGGCGTAATCCGGCGGCGAAGTTGGCGGTGTTCGGACCGTGCAGGACGGGCACGCCAAGGCGCACGGCTTCCCAGGGGTTGTGCCCCTGCGACCGGACCGAACGACCCGCCGATCAGTGCCGCGCGGGACAGCCGGTACCACAGGCCCATTTCGCCGAAGGTATCGGCGATCCAGACCTGCGTGTCGGCCCCGGCAACTCGCCTTCGCTGCGCAGCGTCCGCCGCCAGCCCCTTCGCCGCGCAGGCTGCAATGACCTCGGCCCGCCGATCGGGCAGGCGGGGGGCGAGGATCAGCAGGCTGTGCGGAATGTCCCGAAGACGCCGCAGATGCGCGTCGAGCGCCACCGCCTCGTCCTCGGGATGGGTCGGACCGGCGAGCCAGACGTCCCGCCCGGCCAGTGCGGCCGCCAGCGCTGCGCGGTCCGGGCTGTCGGCCAGCGGCGCGCAGGCGGCCTTGAGCGAGCCCATGACCGAGACCTCTATCCCTGGGGCAAGCGCCTCGATGTGCCGTGCCGTCGCCGCGTCCTGCGCCGCGATCAGGGCGAAGCGCCGGTAGAGATCGGCGTAAAGCGACCGGGCCTTGCGCCGCGAGCGGATAGGCGCGCTCGGCCATGCGCGCGTTGATCAGGGCCAGCGGGATGCCGCGCCGGGCGGTCTCGACGACGAACCCCGGCCAGAGATCCTGCTCGGCCCAGACCGAAAGCGCCGGGTCGCCAGTGGTCGAGGAAGCGCTTGCGGAAGATCGGCGCGTCAAGCGGCAGATACTGGTGGATCGTGTTCGGCGGCCGGTTCCGGTCGAACACCTCGCCCGAGGCGCGGGCCGAGGAGGTGACGAGGAACGTCACGTCGGGCCGCGCCGCTGCCATCGCCTCGATCAGGCCGCGCAGGGCCAGCACCTCGCCCAGTCCCACCGCGTGCAGCCAGATCAGCGGTCCGCCGGGCCGGTCGGCCATCGACGTCGCCCAGCTTTCTCGCGCCAGCGGTCGGGGTGTTCCTTGCCGCGCAGCCGCCGCCGTCTCGATGTGCTTCCAGGCGCGCAGGCCCAGAATGCGCGACGCCGGCCAGATAAAGGCGCAGCAGGGCGCCGGTGGGGGCCGGCCTGTCAGGCACGGTCACGGAACTGCTTCTGAAGGTCGCGCGCCCAGAAGGCCGGGTCGCGCAGCACGGCCACGAAACGGTCGGCCGCCCGCCCTTCGCCAAAGGCGGTATGACTGCCATGCGGCTGGCCCCACTGCGTTTGCAGGAAGGTCTCGATCGCCGCGCGGTCGAAGGCCTCGGCGCGGTGATCGAGGGTGAGGAGCCGCGGTTCGTCTGGCGACTGCCGATGTCGAGCGAGGGCAGGCCCAGGAACGGCGCCTCGCGCACCCCGGCGCTGGAATTGCCGACCATGCAGGCGGCGTTCTTCATCAGCTCCGAGAAATGGCGCGAACCGCATCGAGGGCAGCAGGCGGAAGCTGGTCCTTCGGCAGGGCGTCGATCACCCGGAAGATGGCTTCAGACCCCGGATCGTTGTTCGGGCGCGATCAGCACGAAGTTCCGGCCCGAGGCGGCGAGCGTGCCGAACAGGGCCTCGGCCTGTGCGCCCATCGTGTCGGCCTCGGAGGTGACGGGATGGAAGATGCAGATGCCATAGTCGTCGAAGGGAATGCCGTAGCGCGCCTTGCACCTCGGCGATGCTCACGCCCGAAGGCTGCGAATGGAAGTCGAGCTCGGGCGAGCCGATGACGTGGATCGAATCTCGGCGGCTCGCCCAGGGCCATGACACGCGCGCGGCGGCGTCGGCCGAGCTGACGAAGTGATGCGTCGCAAGCTTGGTGTTGCAGTGCCGGAACACCTCGTCGATGGTGCCCGAGACCTCGCCGCCCTCGACATGGGCCGAGCGGATGTAGTTCGTGGCGCACACGAGCGCGCAGGCCAGCGCCTCGATCCGGTCGCCGTGGACGATGGCGAGGTCGGGGCGGTGCTCGGTCAGGAAGTCCGAGAAGCCGATCACGGTCTTGGCAAGGATCATGTCCTGCGGATCGCCCTCGCCGCTGGTTCTGGAACTCGAAGACCTGCGACGCCCTGAAACCGGCGCGACCTCCAGCTTGGTCCGCCCGTAGCGGTCCATCAGGTGCATGCCGGTCACGAAGAACGTGACGGGAAACCCTGCGTCCCGCGCGGCGGCGGCCAGCGGCTCCAGCTTGCCGAAATCGGCGCGGGTGCCGGTGATGAAGAGGATGCGCTTGGTCATTGAATTCCGGTTCCGGTTGGCGGCCCACGATAGCGCGGCGCGGGCGGTCCGCAAGAACGGCGCTTTGGCGGGTCAGGCGCTGTTGCGCTGTTCGGCCACCCCGAACTGCTGGTCGTAGAGGCTGCGGAAGATCCCGCCGCGCGCGAGCAGGGCGTTCACGGAACCCTCTTCCGCCAGCTTGCCGCTGTCGATGACGCAGATCTTGTCGGCGCCGAGCACGGTGGACAGCCGGTGCGCGATGACGATCGTCGTGCGCCCCTTCGTCAGGTGCTGCAACGCCTCCTGCACCAGCGCCTCGGACTTGCTGTCGAGCGCGCTCGTCGCCTCGTCCAGCAGAAGGATCGGGGCATCACGCAGAAGGGCGCGCGCGATGGCGAGGCGTTGCTTCTGTCCGCCCGACAGGAACGCCCCATTCTCGCCGACCTGCGTGTTGTAGCCCTGCGCCAGACGCTCGATGAACTCATGCGCATTGGCGGCCTTGCAGGCCTCCACCACCGCGTCGTCGCTTGCGCCGGGCGAGCCGAAGCGGATGTTCTCCATCACGCTGGCCGAGAACAGGAACGTGTCCTGCCCGACGAAGGAAATCCGCTCGCGCAGCGACTGGAAGGTCGCCGTACGAATATCGGTGCCGTCGATCCGGACGGTTCCCTCTGCCGGATCGTAGAGCCGCAGGATCAGGTTGAGGATCGTCGACTTGCCGCCCCCCGAGGGACCGACCAGCGCGGTGGTCTTGCCAGCCTCGAAGACCAGCGACATGTCGGTCAGGACGGGACGCCCGCTGCCATAGCCGAAACCCACATTCTCGAAGGTGACGCGGCCGGGGCCGGGAGGCATCGCAACGGCATCGGGATGCTCCGCCAGCGTCTCGGGCTGGTCGAGCAGGTTGAACAGCATGCGCACGCCCACCATGGCCGCTTCGATGCTGATCCGCATCCGCGACAGCCGCTTGGCCGGTTCATAGGCCATCAGCAGCGCGGTGACGAAGGACATGAGCTGCCCCGGAGTCGTGCCCTGCACCCCGAAGATCTGCACAGCGCTGAGCGCCACGACGGCCGCGATGGCAAAGCCCGACAGCGTGTCCATCAACGGGCTCGTGATCGCCTCGAGCCGCGCGATGGCGTTCGAGCGCTTCTCCACCTGGCGCACGGCATGGGTCATGCGGCTGGCCATGCGCTCTTCCAGCGCGAAGGCCTTGATGATGCGGATGCCGGTCGAGGTTTCCTGGATCACCCGGATGATCTCGGCCAGCGAGGCCATCTCCTGCTCCATGATCTCGCGGACCTTGCGCAGAAGCAGGCGGATGCCGAAGATGGCGAGCGGCCCGACGAGCATCGACACGGCCGACAGCACGGGTTGCTGCCAGAACATGACGAAGAGCAGGCCGATCAGCGTCAGGAGGTCGCGCACCAGCGTGGTCACGAACAGGTCGATGATCATGCGCGCCGACTGTGCCGACTGCGTGACGCGCATCAGGAGGTCCGAGGACTCGGTCAGGTTGAAGAAGGACACGCCCTGACGCAGCAGCTTGTCGTAAAGCCGGATCTGCTGGTGGGCGACGATGCGGTTGCCCGCGCGCGTCAGCGACACGACCTGCACATAGGTCGCAAGGCCCTTGACGGTGAAGATCGCGACGACGCCGAGCGCCACGAGCATGACCATGCCCTGATTGTCGGGGATCGTCATCGCATCGACGATGTAGCGCATGATCCAGGCGACCGAGGCCGTCGTGCCGGCGACCAGCACCATCGCCACGACCGCGATGCCGTAGTACTTGCGCTGGTCGTGCAGGTTTTCGCGCAGAAGCCGCCACAGCAACTGGTCCTTCAGCGCCGGGAACCACTGATAGAGCCTGGATTCGAGCTTCGAGAGCATTGAGGCGTCATCCGTCTTGCGTCAGGCGGCACAGCCGGGACCGGCTGAACAGGTCGCCCCCGCGCTACATAGAGGATCGCAGGCCGACAAACCACCCGCATCGCCCGAAAGCCGCGCGAAACAATGCGTTCCAGCAACAAAACGCCGCGGAACATCGGCAATCACGCCGAAGTTCCTGTTAGGTGGCAGGGAAATCCTTGCCCGACCTTGGCCAAGACGTCGCTGCATGCCACATAGGCAAGGCAAACGCGAAACGGAGGTTCAATTGTCTGAGACTTACGAGACCGCGATCCTGGCAGGCGGCTGCTTCTGGGGCATGCAGGACCTGATCCGCAAGAAGCCGGGCGTCATCCGCACCCGCGTGGGCTATACCGGCGGCGATGTGGCCAACGCCACCTATCGCAACCACGGCACCCATGCCGAGGGCATCGAGATCGTCTTCGACCCTGCCCGCATCAGCTATCGCGAGCTTCTGGAGTTCTTCTTCCAGATCCACGATCCCACCACGCTGAACCGCCAGGGCAACGATCGCGGGCTGTCCTATCGCTCGGGCATCTACTACCTGACCGACGCGCAGCGGGACGAGGCGCTGAACACGATTGCCGACGTGAACGCCTCGGGCCTCTGGCCCGGCAAGGTGGTGACCGAGGTGAAGCCCGCGGGCGACATTCTGGGAAGCCGAGCCGGAGCACCAGGACTACCTGGAGCGGATCCCGAACGGCTACACCTGCCACTTCGTCCGTCCGAACTGGACACTGCCCCGCCGCGCCTCTGACGCGGCCTGATCGATGGCCGAGGACGGGATCAGGTCGCTGGATGCCGGGCCGGGGTTCCGGTTCGACAACAGCTATGCCCGCGATCTGCCCGGTTTCTTCGTGGAATGGTCCGCGGCGCAGGTCCCTGCGCCGCGGATGGTCCGGTTCAATCGTGCGCTCGCCGAAGAGCTGGGGCTGGACGCCACGGGTCTCGACAGCCCTGCCGGGGCCGCGATCTTCTCCGGCAATGTCGTGGCCGAGGGCGCGCATCCCATCGCGCAGGCCTATGCCGGGCACCAGTTCGGCGGGTTCTCGCCGCAGCTTGGCGATGGACGCGCCCTTCTGCTGGGCGAGGTGATCGACCGGAACGGACAGCGCCGGGATATCGCTCTGAAGGGGTCCGGGCCCACGCCCTTCTCGCGGCGGGGCGACGGCAAGGCGGCGCTTGGCCCGGTGCTGCGCGAATACCTGATCGCCGAGGCGATGCATGCCCTTGGCATCCCCACGACGCGCGCGCTGGCCGCCGTGACCACGGGCGAGGAGATCCAGCGCGAGGTCGCCATGCCCGGCGCGGTCCTGACCCGCGTTGCCGCGAGCCATATCCGCGTCGGCACCTTCCAGTTCTTCGCATCGCGGGGCGAGACCGAGAAGGTGGCCCGCCTGATCGACTACACCATCGCCCGCCACTACCCCGATCTTGCGGGCGCGGAAAATCCGGCTCTTGCCCTGCTCGATGCCGCCGTCTCGGCCCAGGCCGACCTGATCGCGGCCTGGATGGCCGTCGGGTTCATCCATGGCGTGATGAACACCGACAACATGACGCTCTCGGGCGAGACCATCGACTACGGCCCTTGCGCCTTCCTGGACGCCTATGCGCCGGGCACGGTCTATAGCTCCATCGACCAGACCGGGCGCTACGCCTATGGCAACCAGCCGGTGATCGGGCAATGGAATCTCGCCCGCCTGGCCGAGGCGCTGCTGCCGCTGATCGACACGGATGGCGACCGGGCAGTGGCCCTCGCGACCGAGGTGTTGCGCGCCTATACCGCCCGCTACGAGGCGGCATGGCTGGCGCGGATGCGCGCGAAGCTGGGGCTGGTGACGCCGGAAGACGGCGATGCCGAGCTTGCAAACGGCTTGCTCGCCGCGATGGAGGGCCAGTCGGCGGACTGGACGCTGACGTTCCGTAATTTGTCGCAGGCCCTGCGGGGCGATCCGGGGGCGTTCCGCGTGCAATTCGCCGAGCCCACGGGCGCGGATGCGATGGCTTGCCCGCTGGCAGGAGCGTCAGGCGCGCGAGGCGGGCGATCCGGCGGCGCGGGCCGATGGCATGGATCGCGTGAACCCCGCTGTCATCCCGCGCAACCACAAGGTGGAAGAGGCGCTGGCCGCCGCCGTTGCGGGCGACCTCGCCCCGTTCGACGCGCTTCTGGCAGCCATCACCGACCCCTTCGGCCCGCCACAGGGGCGCGAGGCCTTCACCCTGCCGCCGCCCGCCGGGTTCTCCGAGACCTTCCGCACCTTCTGCGGTACCTGATCAGCCGAAGCCTGTCGCCTCCCAGAACCGGAAGAAGCCGTGGGTCGCGTGCGGCCAATCGGCCGCATCCTCGTCCCGCAGGACGCGGACGACGGCGATGCCGCGCTGCCCGGCCTCGCGCTCGATCTCGCGCAGCTGTCGTGCCATCGGCCCGACCGGCGCATAGGCCGTCACGATCTGACGCGCGCCTTGCGCCTCGACCCAGTCGAGCAGGCTCGCCGGGTCCGGGTCGGACAAGGGGCGCACCGGCCCCAACCGCTCGGCATGGTCCGCGGCCGCACGGCTGACCGCCTCGCGCACGAAGGCGGTGACCGCGGGGGACACTGCCAGCGGCGAGCGACCCTCGGGGCAGGCCAGCAGCGCGGTCGCCACGGGGTGCAGGCCGCGGTCAAAGAGGAAGCCGGGCGAAAGATCGTCTTCGTGCAGGAGAAGGGCCGACGGCAATCCGGGGTCGAGCTTGTCCGCCTCAGCCAGGGGGCGCGGTTTCGGGGCAGGGGGCGCGGGCAGCGGCTCGGCCCGTGTCGCCAGCCCCTCGGGCCGGAACCGCCCGCCCGTGTAGCGTCGCGATGTTGTCCGCCCGCGCCAGGTAGGTCTTGCCCATCGTCTGCATCCCGCCGACCCACCGCCAGCTCAGCGTGTTCGACGCCGGATCGCCGTCGAGCAGGTGGCGCAGGAAGAAATCCGCCCCCAGTTCCCACGGCAGGCGCAGGGTGAAGATCCAGATCGAGGCGAACCACATCCGCGCGTGGTTGTGCAGGTAGCCCGTCGCCACAAGCTCGCTGCGCCCAGTGGTCGAAGCCGTCGATCCCGGTCTGCCCGAGGCAGGCCGATTCCCACGCGCGGCGCAGCCCCGCCTCGGTCTGCACCCGGTTCAGCGCAGCCTCCAGACCTTGCCGGTAGTCGCCCCAGACCGTCGGCCGCTGCTCCAGCCAGCCCTTCCAGTAGCTGCGCCACATGACTTCCTGCACAAATTTTATGCAGTCGCGGTCCTCATGCCGCGCCCGGACGGCCGCGATCACCTCGGTTTCCGTAACGATACGATGCCGCAGCCACGGTGACAGGCGCGACACGGTGACCACATCTGGAAGGTCACTGTTTCTGCGCGCCGCATAATCCTTCCCCGCATGGGGCAGGAATGCCGCCAGCCGTTCCAGCCCGCCTGCCCGTGTCGGAAGAAACCCGCTGCCCATCCTCGCCCCGTCCCGAGACGCCGCGCAGCTAGCTTGGGGACGGCGGCCTTCAACCCCCGATATCTGGGGTGCGCCCCTTGCAGCCCCCCGCAGGCACAACTAAGAACTCTCGCAACACCCCGACAGTAGTGATCCGATCAGCCCAGAGGCAGGCCGACATGAGAGACCCCATCGACACCTACATGAACACCCTCGTGCCCATGGTGGTCGAACAGACCAGCCGGGGCGAGCGGGCCTATGACATCTATTCGCGCCTGCTGAAGGAACGGATCATCTTCCTGGCCGGCCCGGTGCATGACGGCATGTCATCGCTGATCTGCGCGCAGCTTCTGTTCCTCGAGTCGGAGAACCCGTCCAAGGAAATCTCGATGTACATCAACTCTCCGGGCGGTGTCGTGACATCGGGTTTGTCGATCTACGACACGATGCAGTACATCAAGCCGAAGGTCTCGACCCTCGTGATCGGGCAGGCGGCATCGATGGGCTCGCTCCTGCTGACGGCCGGCGAAAAGGGGATGCGCTTCTCGCTGCCCAACAGCCGCGTCATGGTCCACCAGCCCTCGGGCGGCTATCAGGGACAGGCGACCGACATCATGATCCACGCCCGCGAGACGCAGAAGCTGAAGGACCGGCTGAACCAGATCTACGTCCACCATACCGGCCAGCCGATCGACGCCGTCGAGGCGGCGCTGGAGCGGGACAACTTCATGTCCGCCGAAGATGCCAAGGCCTGGGGCCTGATCGACGAGATCCTGGAAAACCGCGGCAAGGCCGACGACACGTCGAAGTGAGCACGTGCCCCGTGGCCACGCGGCCACGGGGAATGATTTGACATTGTGAAGGCGCAGGGTCTGGCCTAAGCTTTCGGAGTTAGCGGGACGGTCGGACAAGGGCCGGGCGTCCCTGGACAGAGGTGACGATGGCGAACAATTCCGGCAGCGACAGCAAGAACACCCTCTACTGCTCGTTCTGCGGCAAGAGCCAGCATGAGGTCCGCAAGCTGATCGCCGGTCCGACCGTCTTCATCTGCGACGAATGCGTCGAGCTTTGCATGGACATCATCCGCGAGGAGACGAAGATCCTCGGGGCTGAAATCCTCCGACGGCGTGCCGACCCCGCGCGAGATCTGCAAGGTGCTGGACGATTACGTGATCGGCCAGATCCACGCCAAGCGCGTGCTGTCGGTGGCCGTGCACAACCACTACAAGCGGCTGAACCACTCGTCCAAGACGGATATCGAACTCAGCAAGTCCAACATCCTGCTGATCGGCCCCACCGGCTGCGGCAAGACGCTGCTGGCGCAGACGCTGGCCCGCATCCTCGACGTGCCCTTCACCATGGCCGACGCGACGACGCTGACCGAGGCGGGCTATGTCGGCGAGGATGTCGAGAACATCATCCTCAAGCTGCTTGCAGGCCAGCGAATACAACGTCGAACGCGCGCAGCGCGGCATCGTCTATATCGACGAGGTCGACAAGATCACCCGCAAGTCCGACAACCCCTCGATCACCCGCGACGTGTCGGGCGAGGGCGTGCAGCAGGCGCTTCTGAAGATCATGGAGGGCACCGTCGCCTCCGTGCCGCCGCAGGGCGGGCGCAAGCATCCCCAGCAGGAATTCCTGCAGGTGGATACGACGAACATCCTCTTCATCTGCGGCGGCGCCTTCGCGGGGCTGGAGAAGATCATCGCGCAGCGCAACAAGGGCTCGGGCATCGGCTTCGGCGCCGAGGTGAAGGACCCCGATGCGCGCGGCGCGGGCGAGCTCTTCATGGAGCTGGAGCCGGAAGACCTGCTGAAGTTCGGCCTGATCCCCGAATTCGTCGGTCGCCTGCCGGTCATCGCCACGCTGACCGACCTCGACGAGGCGGCGCTGGTGACGATCCTGACCGAGCCGAAGAACGCGCTGGTCAAGCAGTACCAGCGCCTGTTCGAGATCGAGGGCGTGAAGCTCACCTTCACCGCCGACGCGCTCGTCGGCCATCGCCAAGCGCGCGATCAAGCGCAAGACCGGCGCGCGCGGCCTGCGCTCGATCATGGAGGACATCCTGCTCGACACCATGTTCGAACTGCCGGGCATGGACGGCGTGGAAGAGGTCGTGGTGAACGAGGAAGCGGTGAAGAGCGGGGCGAAGCCGCTGCTGATCTTCACCGAAGCGCCGAAGGGCAAGGAAAAGGCCTCGGCGGGCTGATCTCGGCACAGGACGCAAACAGGCGGGCTTCGGCCCGCCTTTTTCCATTTGCCCCGCCGCGCGGCGTCTTGGCCCTAGACCTTGCCCGCCGCATCCGCCATATCAGGGCAAACGACCGGAGGCCGCCGATGAAGTTCCTGATCCGCATGCTCACCTGGTGGAACAGCCAGACGCTCGGCACGCAGATTTTCACGGCCCGCCGGGGGATCAAGGTGGGCGAGGACCAGCAGGGCAACATCTATTACCGCACCGCCGACGACAAGCGCCGCTGGGTCATCTACAACGGCGACATCGAGGCGACGCGCGTGAATCCCGACTGGCACGGCTGGCTGCACTTCACCTGGGACAAGCCGCCGACCGAGGCCCCGTTGAAGAAGAAGGCCTGGGAAAAGCCGCATCTGGAAAACCTGACCGGCACCGACGGCTGCCTATGCCCCGCCCGGCTCGATCCGCCGCGCCGCAGCCGGTGGAGCGGCGCGATTACGAGGCATGGCAGCCGGAATAATGGCCGAGAACCCGACAGAAGTGATTGCCGGTGGCGCGGTCCTGGCCGCGGCCCTCGCCTTCGTGATCTACGCAGGGCAAAGCACCGGGCTTCACGCGCGATCCGGGCAGCTACCCGCTGACCGCAAGCTTCCGCTCGGTCGACGGCATCTCGGTCGGAACGGATGTGCGTCTGGCGGGGGTCAAGGTCGGCACCGTCACGGACCTGTCGCTGAACCCGCAGACCTTCTTCGCCGATGCCACGTTCTCGGTGCGCGACGATATCCGTTGTCCCGGATGACAGCACGGCCCTGATCTCGTCCGAAGGGCTGCTTGGCGGCAACTTCGTCGAAATCCAGCCGGGCGGATCGACTCGACAATCTCGCGCCCGGGGGCGAGATCGAGGATACCCAGGGCGCGGTCGGGCTGATCTCGTTGCTGATGAAGTTCGTGGGCAGCTCCAGCGCGGACAGCACCGCCGCCGCGCAATGATCCGCGCCACATTTGCCCGTTCTGCTGCTCGCGGCCGCCCGTCCTTGCGCAGCAGGCCGCCGAAGCGCCGCGGCGGCGTGGTGCGCTGGCTTGACAAGCTGACGGGCGAGACCGGGGATATCGACCTGTCGCGCGGGCAGAGCGTGGAGCAGGGCCGCCTGACGATCCAGCTTGACGAATGCCGCTACCCGGTGGCCGACCCGGCCTCCAACGCCTATGCCCATCTGACGATCATGGACAAGTTGCAGGCCGAGCCGGTCTTTTCCGGCTGGATGATCGCGTCCAGTCCCGCGCTCAGTGCGCTGGACCATCCGCGCTATGACGTCTGGATCCTGCGCTGCGACACGGAGTAGGGCGTGGGCGCATAGCCGGGCGGGTCGAACGTCGCCTGCCGCTGCACCGCATCTGCAAGCCGCCGGTGATACTCGGCCCGGCTGATTTCCACCCCGCCGAGCGAGGCAAGATGCGGCGTCAGGAACTGGGTGTCGAACAGCGTGAAGCCGCCCGCCCGCAGCCGGTCGACCAGCCAGGCCAGCGCCACCTTCGAGGCATCGGTGCGGCGCGAGAACATGCTTTCGCCAAAGAAGGCGGCCCCCAGCGTCACGCCATAGACGCCGCCCACCAGATCGCTCGCCCTCCCAGACCTCGAGCGAGTGGGCAAAGCCCGCCTCATGCAAGCTCGGTGATAGAGGCGCAGGATCGGCGCGTTGATCCAGGTCTCCGGCCGCTCGGCACAGCCTCAGAACCACGTCCGGAAAGCGGTGTTTGTTCGAATTGTCATAATTCCAGCGCAGCAATCGTCGCGAAAGCGAGCGGGAAATGTGGAAGTTGTCCAAGGGCAAGATGCCGCGCCAGCGCGGATCGACCCAGTGAACCTCGTCCGCATCGCGGCTTTCGGCCATCGGGAAGATGCCCATGGCATAGGCCCGCAGCATCGTCTCGGCGGTCAGCGCGGGTCCCGTCATGCGAAAGGGCGGCCCTTGCCGGGCCGCCCCCTGTCATCCGTCGCGAGGCTCACGCGAATTGCGTGGCCAGCCATTTTTCCAGCCAGTGGATCGTGTACTCGCCGTTCTGGATGTCCGGTTCGGCCAGCAGGGCGTGGAACAGCGGAACCGTGTTCTCGACCCCGTCGATGATCAGCTCGCCCAGGGCGCGGTGCAGGCGCGCCAGCGCCTCGGGCCGGTCGCGGCCGTGGACGATCAGCTTGCCGATCAGGCTGTCGTAATAGGGCGGGATCGTGTAGCCGGCATAGAGCGCGGAATCCATCCGCACGCCCAAGTCCGCCCGGCGCGTGGAACACCTTCACCTTGCCGGGGCGGGGCGCGAATTCGGGCAGCTTCTCGGCGTTGATCCGCACCTCGATGGCGTGGCCGTTGATCTCGAGCTCGTCCTGCGTGAAGGACATCGGCAGTCCGGCCGCGACGCGGATCTGCTCGCGCACGAGGTCCACGCCAAAGATCGCCTCGGTCACCGGATGCTCCACCTGAAGGCGGGTGTTCATCTCGATGAAGTAGAACTCGCCGTCCTCGTAGAGGAACTCGATGGTGCCCGCGCCGATGTAGTTGATCTTGGCCACCGCGTCGGCGCAGACCTTGCCGATCTTCGCGCGCATCGCGGGGGTGATGACCGGGCCCGGCGCCTCTTCGAACACCTTCTGGTGGCGGCGCTGCAGCGAGCAGTCGCGCTCGCCCAGATGCACGGCGCGGCCCTTGCCGTCGCCGAAGACCTGGATCTCGATGTGGCGCGGCTTCTGCAGGTATTTCTCGATATAGACCTCGTCATTGCCGAAGGCCGCCTTGGCCTCGGCCCGGGCCGTGCGGAACGCGGTTTCCAGCTCGGCCGGCGTCGCGCGCCACCTTCATGCCGCGCCCGCCGCCGCCCGCTGTCGCCTTGATGATGACCGGAAAGCCGATGCCGGCCGCCACGCCGATCGCCGTCTCGAAATCCGGCACCCCGCCGTCCGATCCCGGCACGACCGGAATCCCGAGTGCCTTGGCCGTCTCCTTGGCGGTGATCTTGTCGCCCATGATGCGGATATGCTCGGCCGAGGGGCCGATGAAGGTGATGTCGTGATCCTCCAGCGCCTGCGCGAAGGCCGCGTTCTCGGACAGGAAGCCATAGCCCGGATGCACGGCCTGCGCGCCCGTGATCTCGCAGGCCAGATGATCGCGGCCTTGTTCAGGTAGCTCTCCGACGAGGGCGGCGGGGCCGATGCAGACGCTTTCGTCCGCCATCCGCACATGCATCGCGTCGGCATCGGCGGTGGAATGGACGGCGACCGAGGTGATGCCCATCTCGCGGCAGGCCCGCACCACGCGCAGCGCGATCTCGCCGCGGTTGGCGATCAGGATCTTGTCGAACATCGGCTTCGTTCCCTCCGCCGCGCTCATTCGATGATCATCAGGGGCGCGCCGTATTCCACCGGGCTGCCATCCTCGATGACGATGCGCTTGACCGTGCCCGACGCGGGGCGCGGGGATCTGGTTCATCGTCTTCATCGCCTCGATGATCAGCACCGTCTGCCCTTCGGCCACCTGCGCGCCCACCGTCACGAAGGGTGCGGCCCCCGGTTCCGCCGCGAGATAGACCGTGCCCACCATGGGCGAGGTCACGGCACCCGGATGCTGCGCGGGATCGTCCACCGCCGGGGCCGCCGCCATCGCAGGCGCGGAGGCCGTCGGCAGCATGCGGCATGGGCCGCGGGGGCCACCGCCGCGACCTGCGCCGTCGTCACGATGTTCGCCTGCTTGACCACCCGCACCTCGAGGCTGTCATCCTCGCCGTATTCCCGCTTCACCGAAAGCTCCGTCAGCTCGTTCTTGTTCAGAAGCTCGGCCAGCGCCTGGATGAAGGCCACGTCGGCGTCGGGGGATTGTTTGCTCATGCCGTCCTCGCGAGAAGTTTCTTGTTCTGGCCGTTTTCGGGACACGCGGGCAGGGCGGGTCCGGAGTTCCCGTGCTTATACGCGAGCGCAGAGGGGGTGAAAAGCGCCAGATGAACCTCGTCTGCGCGGTGGTATCGCCCATTTTCCGGGCAATCGCAGCGTCCTGTGCACCCGCGTGGCCGCCGTTGAAATTTTACCGTTTGATTAAAAAATCGGCCTGTGCCAGCCTTTCCCGAAAGAGCAAAGCCATGGGAGGTGCCCCCTTGTCCAACAGCCCGCTGACCCCCGGCGTCGTGCCCGGCCGTCTGCCCGCCGCCGCCTATGCGGAAAACTTCGCCGACAAGGAGCCGCCCTTCGACCGGCACGAGGCGCAGGTGGCCGCCGACCGCTGCTACTTCTGCTACGACGCGCCCTGCGTGACCGCCTGCCCCACCTCCATCGACATCCCGCTCTTCATCCGCCAGATCGCCACCGACACGCCCGAGGCCGCGGCAAAGACGATCTGGGACGCAGAACATCCTCGGCGGCATGTGCGCCCGGGTCTGCCCCACCGAACAGCTCTGCGAAGAGGCCTGCGTGCGCGAGGCCGCCGAGGGCAAGCCGGTCGAGATCGGGCGGCTTCAGCGCTATGCCACCGACACGCTGATGGCGCGAGGGCGTGCATCCCTTCACCCGCGCCGCCCCCACGGGCCGCCGTATCGCGGTCGTCGGCGCGGGGCCTGCGGGCCTTGCCTGTGCGCACCGGCTGGCGATGCATGGGCATGACGTGACGCTGTTCGATGCGCGGCCCAAGATCGGCGGGCTGAACGAATACGGCATCGCCGCCTACAAGGCGCCGGGCGATTTCGCCCAGGCCGAGGTCGACTGGCTGCTGCGGATCGGTGGCATCACGGTGGAAACGGGACGCGCGCTTGGCCGCGATCTGTCGCTGGAGGCGCTGCGCAAGGACTATGACGCGGTGTTCCTCGGCATCGGCCTCGCGGGCGTGAACGCGCTGAACGCCGAGGGCGAGGGCCGCGCGAATGTCCGGGATGCGGTCGATTTCATCGCCGACGCTGCGCCAGACGCCGGACAAGTCCAGCTTGCCGATCGGGCGCGACGTCGTGGTGATCGGCGGCGGCATGACCGCCGTCGACGCTGCCGTGCAGTCCAAGCTGCTGGGCGCCGAGACCGTCACCATCGTCTACCGCCGCGGGCAGGAGAAGATGAGCGCCTCGGGCTACGAGCAGGATCATGCGGCGGCGAAAGGCGTGCGCATCGTCACCGGCGCGGCCCCGGTCCGCGTGCTGGGCAATGGCAAGGTCGAGGCGGTGGAATTCGCCTATACCGTCGAAACCCCCTCGGGCCTGTCGCTCGCGCCCGAGACCTTCACGCTGAAGGCCGACCAGGTCTTCAAGGCCATCGGCCAGACGCTTGACGGCGCGCCGCAGGGGCTGGAGCTGGCCGGTCGCAAGATCGCCGTGACGGGGTCTGGGCGCACCTCGCTGCCCGGTGTCTGGGCGGGCGGCGACTGTGCGGCGGGCGGCGACGATCTGACCGTGACCGCTGTGGCCGAGGGGCGCGATGCCGCCGAGGACATCCACGCGCTGCTTTCGGGCAAGGCATGACGACCCCTGCTTGCAGCCCGCCCGGCTTCCCGCTAGGCACGCGGACGGCCAAGCCGGAGGCGACGGATGGAGCGGATGGATCGACAGCGTGATCGCCTTCATCGGCGCGCACAGCGCCTGGGCGTTCTGGATCGCGCTGGTCTTCGCCTTCGTCGAGAACCTCGCCTTCCTCTCCATCGCGATCCCCTCGACGGCGATCCTCGTGGGCGTGGGCGCGCTGGTGGCGACGGGCGAGATCAGCTTCCTGCCGCTGTTCATCGGTGCGTCCATCGGGGCGATCCTCGGGGCGACCGTTTCGTGGTTCCTGGGCCTGATCTATGGCGACCTGATGCTGCGCATCTGGCCGCTGCGCGAACTATCCCGACCTCGTGCAGCGCGGCAAGGACGCGCTCGCGACATGGGGTCCGATGGCCATCATCCTGGGCCATTTCTTCGGCCCGCTGCGCCCGGTGGCCTTCCTGCTTTGCGGGATGGCGCTGATGCCCTTTGGCAAGTTCCAGCTTTACAACGTCGCGGGCGCCATCGGCTGGGCCTTCTTCGTCCCGAAGTTCGGCGAGGTCGGCGGCCTGCTGATCGGCTGGATCTGGAACCTCTTCACCGGCAGCTGACCGCCCCTCTTGCATCCCTTTCCCCGAACCGCGCCAGCGGCAGCGACCGGCTGCCCGCCCGCCATCCGCTTTAGGAGGAACCCATGGCAGACCTTCGCTCCAGCTTCGTCGGCATCAAGTCCCCCAATCCGTTCTGGCTCGCCTCGGCCCCGCCGACCGACAAGGAATACAACGTCCGCCGCGCCTTCGAGGCCGGGTGGGGCGGCGTCGTCTGGAAGACGCTCGGCTCCGAAGGCCCGCCCATCGTCAACGTCAACGGCCCGCGCTATGGCGCGATCTGGGGGGCGGACCGCCGCCTGCTGGGGCTGAACAACATCGAGCTGATCACCGACCGCCCGCTGGAGGTGAACCTGCGCGAGATCAAGTCGGTCAAGCGCGACTACCCCGACCGGGCGCTGGTCATCAGCCTGATGGTGCCCTGCGACGAGGAAAGCTGGAAGGACATCCTCGCGCGCATCGAGGATACCGAGGCCGACGGGGTGGAGCTGAACTTCGGCTGCCCGCATGGCATGGCCGAACGCGGCATGGGCAGCGCGGTGGGGCAGGTGCCGGAATACATCGAGATGGTCACCCGCTGGGTCAAGCAATACAGCCGGATGCCCTGCATCGTGAAGCTGACGCCCAACGTCACCTCGATCCTGCCGCCCGCCGTCGCCGCGCATCGCGGCGGGGCGGATGCCGTGTCGCTGATCAACACCGTGAAGTCGATCACCAATGTCGACCTCGACCATTTCTCGCCCTTCCCGATGATCGACGGCAAGGGCAGCCATGGCGGCTATTGCGGCCCGGCGGTGAAGCCCATCGCGCTGAACATGGTGGCCGAGATCGCCCGTCACCACGAGACGCGCGGCCTGCCGATCAGCGGCATCGGCGGCGTGACGACCTGGCGCGATGCGGCCGAGTTCATGGCGCTCGGTGCGGGCAACGTGCAGGTCTGCACGGCGGCGATGACCTATGGCTTCAAGATCGTGCAGGAGATGATCTCGGGCCTGTCGCAGTATCTCGACGAAAAGGAGATGGCGCTGTCCGACCTGATCGGGCGCGCCGTGCCGAACTTCGTCGAATGGCAGGACCTGAACCTGAACTACGTCACCAAGGCCCGGATCGACCCCGACGCCTGCATCAAGTGCGGCCGCTGCTATGCCGCCTGCGAGGACACGAGCCACCAGGCCATCGCCATCAAGCCGGGCCGGGTGTTCGAGGTGATGGATGACGAATGCGTGGCCTGCAACCTCTGCGTCAATGTCTGCCCGGTGGACAACTGCATCACCATGGTGGAACTGCCGCAGGGCGCCATCGACCCGCGCACGGGACGCAAGGTGACCGAGTACGCGAACTGGACGACCCATCCGAACAATCCGGGGGCGGTGAAGGCGGCGGAGTAAGTCGCAGGCAAAGCGCGGCAGGCGATACCTCAGATCGCCAGTTGCTGACCCAGCTCGATCACCCGGTTCACCGGCAGCCGGTAGAAGTCGGTCGCGTTCGAGGCCGACTTCGTCAGCGTCACGAACAGCGCCTCCTGCCAGCTCCGGCAGCCCCTCGTTTGTGGCGCTGCGGAAGGAGCGGCGGTTCAGGAAGAACGAGGTGCTCATGATGTCGAACTTCTGGCCCTGCCGCCGCGCCAGCATCAGCGCCTTGGGCACGTTCGGCTCTTCCATGTAGCCGAACCGCATCGTCACCCGCACGAACCGGTCGCTCAGCTTCTCAAGCGTCAGGCGCTCTGCCTCGGCCACGTAGGGGGTGTTCGCGACGGTCACCGTCACGATCATGTTCAGCTTGTGCAGCACATGGTTGTGCTTGATGTTGTGCATCAGCGCCGAGGGGGCCGTTTCCGGGTCCGAGGTCAGGAACACCGCCGTGCCCGGTGCCTCCGACAGGCGGTGGCTCTTGGCCAGCATCTCGATCAGCTTCTCCAGCGTCACCGCGCCCGCCCGCGCCTTGCGCTGCACATAGGCCGTGCCCCGCACCCAGGTCCAGACAAGGACGGCAAAGGTCGCCGCCATCAGCAGCGGCACCCAGCCGCCGTCCATGACCTTGGCCAGGTTCGACAGCAGGAAGACGGACTCGATCGTCAGCAGCGGGATCACGACAAGCGCGACCCAGCCCGCCTTCCAGCCCCAGACATAGCGGAACACGATGCAGCTCAGGAGCGTCGTGATGACCATGTCGCCCGTCACTGCGATGCCATAGGCACTGGCGAGGTTGGTGGAACTTCCGAAGGACAGCACCAGCGCCACGACGCCGACGCAGAGGATCCGGTTCACCTGCGGCATGAAGATCTGCCCGAACTGGGATTCCGAGGTGTGCTGAACTTCCAGCCGCGGCAGCAGGCCCATCTGAACCGCCTGCCGCGCCATCGAATAGGCGCCCGAGATCACCGCCTGGCTCGCGATCACGGTCGCCGCCGTCGCAAGGATGACGAGCGGCAGCAGGAACCAGTCCGGGGCGAGCAGGAAGAACGGGTTCTCGACCGTCGAGCGGTCCGAAAGCACCAGCGCGCCCTGGCCCGAGATAGCTGAGCATCAGGGCCGGAAAGACGACCGTGCTCCACGCGACACGGATCGGGCCGCGCCCGAAATGCCCCATGTCGGCGTAAAGCGCCTCGGCCCCGGTCACGGCCAGAAAGACCGAGCCCATGACGGGCAGCGAGGTCGGCCCGTGCTCGACCAGAAACCCCACGGCATAGAGCGGGATTGATCGCGCGAAGCACTTGCACCTGGTCGCCGATATGCCACAGGCCCAGGACCGCCATCACGAGGAACCAGACCAGCGTCACCGGACCGAAGAAGGACGAGACCTTGCCCGTGCCCTTGTGCTGGACCCAGAAGATGCCCGCGATGATCACCAGCGCGATCGGCACGACGAAGGATTCGAGCGCCGGCGTGACCAGCTTCAGCCCCTCGACCGCGGACAGGACCGAGATCGCCGGGGTGATCACCGCGTCGCCGAAGAACAGCGACATGCCCAGCACGCCGAGCGCCAGGATGGGCACCGTGCGCCCCGGCAGCGCCTGCCGCGCCAGCGCGACAAGCGACAGCGTGCCGCCCTCGCCGTTGTTGTCGGCGCGCAGGATCAGCGCCACATACTTGACCGAGACGATCAGGATCAGCGTCCAGAGCAGCAGCGAGACGATCCCGATGATCTCGCCATCCGTCAGCCCGCCCGCGCTCGCACCGGCCAGCGACTTCGCGCAGGGCATAGAGCGGGCTGGTGCCGATATCGCCATAGACGACGCCGATGGAGCCGATCACGAGGGCCAGGAAGGGTGCCTTCGGATGCGCGCCGGCTTCAGCGGACGGCGGGCTGTGGCGCGGTCGGAGATGTCATACGGTGACCCAGTTGGCAACCGACCCGTCATACGCTCTTCGCCGCAGAGCAGCAAGGGAGTGCGCGTCAACGTCACCGCGCCCTTCACGGTGCGAGCAGCTTGCGGAACAGCGTGTCGAGGTAACGGCCCGCCTCGGGGAAGGGATCGTGCCCCCTCGGGCCCGAGCACGGCCCGCACCTGCACGTCGAAGTCGGCATAGTGCTGGGTCAGCGCCCAGATCGAGAAGATCAGGTGGACCGGATGCACCCGGGCGATGCGCCCCTCGTCCATCCAGCGCCGCAGCACGGCCGCCTTCTCGTCGACCAGATCGCTGCAGCTCGCCCTCGATCGCGCTTCGGATGCGCGGCGCGCCCTGCAGGATCTCGTTGGCGAAAAGGCGGCTTTCGCGCGGGTAGTCGCGGCTGAGCTCCAGCTTGCGCCGGACATAGGCCATCAATCTCCTCGATCGGATCGCCCTCCGGGTCCATCGCGCGCAGCGGATCGAGCCAGGTCACCAGCAGTTCCGACAGAAGCGCGACGTGGATCGCCTCCTTCGAGGCGAAGTAGTAGAGCAGGTTCGGCTTCGACAGCCCGGCGACCTCGGCGATCTGGTCGAGCGTCGCGCCGCGGAAACCATGCTGCGAGAAGACCTCCAGCGCCGCTTCGAGGATCGTTTCGGAGTTGCGCTGCTGGATGCGCGTGCGCGGGCGGCTCATCGTGCGGATCGCCCCGGTTCGGCGGCTTGCCAGCGCAGCGGTCCGGGCGGTAGCTTGCGCAATTGAAGCCTGGATGGGGCATGACCGTGTTCCCGCGTTGTGCCTTCTGCCTTGCTAGACCGGAACTGACCGTTTGGTCAAACCATCACCTCGCCCGCGAAGGACAGCCCATGGCGCTTGATCGCAAACCGACCCCGAACGACCTGAACGCCTTCTGGATGCCCTTCACCGCGAACCGCCAGTTCAAGAAGAACGCCGCGCATGTTCGTGGCGGCCAAGGACATGCACTACACGACCGCGGACGGGCGGCAGGTGCTGGACGGCACGGCGGGGCTGTGGTGCTGCAACGCGGGCCATTGCCGCCCGAAGATCACCGAGGCGATCCAGCGGCAGGCGGCCGAGCTGGACTATGCGCCCGCCTTCCAGATGGGGCACCCGGTGGCCTTCGAACTGGCGAACCGGATCATCGACATCGCGCCCGAAGGGCATCGAGCATGTGTTCTACACGAACTCCGGCTCGGAAAGCGTCGAGACGGCGCTGAAGCTGGCCATCGCCTATCATCGGGCGCGGGGCGAGGGGGCGCGGACGCGGCTGATCGGGCGCGAGCGCGGCTATCACGGGGTGAACTTCGGCGGCATCTCGGTGGGCGGGATCGTGAACAACCGCAAGGTCTTCGGCACGCTGCTGGGCGGGGTCGATCACCTGCCGCACACCCATCTGCCCGCGCTGAACGCCTATTCCAAGGGCCAGCCGGAGCACGGCGCGAACCTGGCCGACGAGCTGGAGCGGATCGTGGCGCTGCACGGGGCCGAGACCATCGCGGCGGTGATCGTGGAGCCGGTCGCAGGGTCCACCGGCGTGATCCTGCCGCCGAAGGGGTATCTCGAAAAGCTGCGCGCGATCACGAAGAAGCACGGCATCCTGCTGATCTTCGACGAGGTCATCACCGGGTTCGGCCGCCTCGGCGCGCCTTCGCCGCGCAGTATTTCGACGTGCTGCCCGACATGATGACCACCGCCAAGGGGCTGACCAACGGGGTGATCCCGATGGGGGCGGTGCTGACCACGGCCGAGGTTCACGACGCCTTCATGACCGGGCCGGAGCACATGATCGAGCTGTTCCACGGCTACACCTATTCCGGCAACCCCATCGCCGCGGCCGCCGGGATCGCGACGCTGGAGACCTACACGCGAGGAGGGCCTGTTCGAGCGGGCGGCCGAGATCGCGCCCTATTGGGAGGAGGCGCTGCACAGCCTGAAGGGGCTGCCGCATGTCATCGACATCCGCAACATGGGCCTGATCGGCGCGGTGGAGCTGGACCCGATCGCGGGCGAGCCGACGAAGCGCGCCTTCAGTGCCTTCCTCGACGCCTATGACAAGGGCATCCTGATCCGCACCACGGGCGACATCATCGCGATGAGCCCGCCGCTGATCATCGAGAAGCCCCAGATCGACGAGCTGATCGGAAAGCTGGCGGACGTGCTGAAGCGGCTGCACTGACCGGGCGGGTAGGGGAACGACAACCATGCGCGCCACCTGCACGGCGACCGTCCTGGTCGACGATGACCGCGTTCGCGTCACGCGGTTCGACTTTCCGCCGGGGGCCGAGACGGGCTGGCATCGCCACGGGCATGACTATGTCATTACCGCCATCACCGACTGCCCGATGCTGCTGGAGGAACCGGGCGGAGGCACGCGGTCGGTGCTGGTCCCCGCCGGCACCGCCTATCGGCGCAGCGAGGGGGTCGAGCACAACGTCATCAACGACGGCGCGGTGCCCGATGAGCTTCGTCGAGGTCGAGCTGAAATGACCCGCCCGACAGGCCTCGTCTGACCCGGCTTCCGGCCCGGTCGCCATCGGTCCCGATCTTGCCCCCGTGTGGTGGCGCTGTCGTGGCCCATGCCCTATGTTTGCGGGACGGGCGGCGCGTGCCGCCGACGGCAAGACACCCGGAAGGCCAGCATGACCGAACCCCGCACCCTGCGCCGCCTGGCCGCGATCCTTGCGGCGGATGTTGCGGGTTATTCCCGGATGATGGGCGCGGATGAGGCCGGAACGCTCGCCACCCTGCGCTCGGTCTGGGCCGAACGGTTCAACCCGGCGGTAGAGCGTCATGGCGGGCGCATCGTCAAGATGATGGGCGACGGCGCGCTGGTGGAATTCGGAAGCGCCGTCGATGCCGTGGAATGCGCCGTGGCGATCCAGGGCACGATGGCCGAGTTCAACGCCGCCCGCGACGGCCAGCCCATCGAGTTCCGCATCGGCGTGAACCTCGGCGATATCGTGATCGAGGGCGACGACATCTTCGGCGACGGGGTGAACGTGGCCGCGCGGCTGGAATCGCAGGCCCCGAAGAACGGAGTTCTGGTCTCGGACGGCATCCATGCGCAGGTGCGGGGCAAGGTCTCGGTCGAGTTCGCTGATGCAGGGACGCTGGCATTGAAGAACATCGCCGAGCCGGTGCGCGCCTGGCGGTGGGGCGGCGAGGGGCAGGCCGCCGTCGCGCTGACAGCGGTGGAGGCGGAGGAGGGGCCCTCGATCGCCGTCCTGCCCTTCGACAACATGTCGAACGACCCCGAGCAGGAGTATTTCTCGGACGGGATCAGCGAGGACATCATCACGGATCTGTCGAAGGTGGCGGGCCTGATGGTGGTCGCCCGCAATTCCTCCTTCGCCTACAAGGGCCGCACGCGCGACCTGCGGGTGGTGGGGCGCGAGCTTGGCGTGCGCTCGGTGCTGGAAGGGTCGATCCGGCGCGCGGGCAACCGGGTGCGGATCACGGCGCAGCTGATCGACACACGCTCGGGCGCGCATCTCTGGGCCGAACGCTATGACCGCGAGCTGACCGATATCTTCGAGGTGCAGGACGAGGTGACGCTACAGATCGTGGGGGCGCTGAAGGTCAAGCTGCGCCCGTCGGAGCGCGAGCTGATGAAGGGGCGCGGCACGACGAACCTTGCGGCGCATGACTATCTGCTGCGCGCGCGGACGCTGTCGGTCGAGATGCTGCGCTCGTCCCGGACGGGGCGCGAAACCTTCGAGATGACGGTCGATCTGCTCCGCAAGGCCATCGAACTCGACCCCGACTATGCCCAGGCCTATGCCTATCTCAGCATGGCTTACACGGTTGAGCTGGTGAACCGTTGGGCCGGGGTGCCCGATCCGCTCGACCTCGCCGTGCATTTCGCCCGTCTGGCGCTGGAAAAGGACCCGGACGAGGCGGTGGCCCACAGCGCCCATGCGATCACGCAGATCTACACCGGTGACCTCGAGACGGCCCGGGCCGAAGCCGAGCGCTCGATTGCACTCAATCCGAATTTCGCAAGCGGATTCGGGACTTTGGGGCACATACTTATCTATCTGGGTGAAGCGACGGGGCGCCATCGCCGTGCTGGAGCGTGCGATCCGCCTCGATCCGGTGTTCGGACATCAGTACATGCATTTCCTCGGCCTCGCCCAGCTGGTTCTGGCCGAGGATGCTGAGGCGGCCAAGACCTTCCGCGAACGCATCCGGCTGGCTCCGAACACGGACCTGTCGCGCGCCATGCTGGTAAGCGCCCTTGGCCATCTGGGCGAGGTCGACGAGGCGCGCCGGGTCTGGGGCGAACTGAAGGCGATCAACCCCGGTTATTCGCCCGCCGAGCATATCGCCCGCCTGCCGTTTCGCAGATCAGACGACCGCGACCGGATCGCCGAGGGGATTAGCCGGGCTGGCGTGGAGATCTGAACGGCGCATCGGTCCGCCGCGATCCGGGTGCGGCCGTCGCTGACGCGATGGTGCCACCTTCAGATCATGTCGAGCAGGGCCTCGATCCCGCGCACGACCAGCTTGTGATCCTCGACCTGGGGCAGGCCCGAGACGGTGACCACCGCGACCACGCCGACCCCCGTTACCCGGATCGGAACCGCACCGCCATTGTCGGCATGGTCGGCGGAGTCGAGGCCATGACGGGCCAGCGTTTCGTTCTTGGCGCGGTTGCGCGTGCCCACAAGCAGCGAGGCCGTCTGGAACAGGAGCGCCGTGTTGCTTTTCCGCCGCGCCCAGAGGTCGTTCAGCGGGGCCGAGCCGGGCAGGGCGGCGTGGAACAGCGTCCGGTCGGCGGTGCGGATGTCGATCACGACGGGATGGCTTTCGGCCCGGGCGAGGCGCAGCAGAATCTCGCCGAGTGTCAGGGCATCCGCCTCGGAGAACCTCGGCAGGACGAGGCGGCGTTCCTCATGCTCGAGCGTCTCGATGTCCATCCGGGTGTTCCCTGCGTGGTTCGGGGAAGAGGTATCAGCGTTGCCGTCGCGGGGGAAGCGGGAGGGCTGCCCGAAGAATGGGCATCCGCCTGCGAAGGGGGCAGGAGAGGGCCATATTTCCGTTGACCCTGCCGGTGCGGTATGGTGCGTTCGGGTTTGACCGGATGGTCAGGAAAATGCGCCGGAGCGGTCCTTGAAGAGCCAGCCCGGCGGGGGAGACGACGATGGCGGCACCGGGGGCAAACCTCAGGATCAACGGCGCGCGGCTGTGGGACAGCCTGATGGAGATGGCGAAGATCGGCCCCGGCGTTGCGGGCGGCAACAACCGCCAGACCCTGACCGACGCCGATGCCGAGGGACGCCGCCTGTTCCAGTCCTGGTGCGAGGCGGCGGGCATGACCATGGGCGTCGACACCATGGGCACGATGTTCGCCACCCGCGCGGGCGAGGACCCCGATGCGCTGCCGGTCTACATGGGCTCGCATCTGGATACGCAGCCGACGGGCGGCAAGTTCGACGGCGTGCTTGGCGTTCTGGGCGCGCTGGAGGTGGTGCGCTCGATGAACGACCTCGGCATCCGCACGAAGCACCCGATCGTGGTGACCAACTGGACGAACGAGGAGGGCGCGCGGTTCGCCCCGGCGATGCTGGCCTCGGGCGTTTTCGCGGGCATCCACACGCAGGACTATGCCTATGGCCGGACCGACCCCGAGGGGAAGCGCTTCGGCGACGAACTCAAGCGGATCGGCTGGGTCGGGGACGAGCCGGTGGGCGCGCGCAAGATGCATGCGATGCTGGAGCTGCATATCGAGCAGGGCCCGATCCTCGAGGCCGAGGGCAAGGAGATCGGCGTCGTCACCCACGGGCAGGGCCTGTGGTGGCTGGAGATCACGCTGACGGGGAAGGACGCGCATACCGGATCGACGCCGATGACCATGCGGGTGAATGCCGGGCTGGGGATGGCGCGGATCACCGAGCGCGTCCACCAGATCGCGATGAGCCACCAGCCGAACGCCGTGGGCGCGGTGGGGCAGGTCTTCGTGTTCCCGAACTCGCGCAACGTGATCCCCGGCAAGGTGGTGTTCACGGTCGATATCCGCAGCCCCGAGCAGGGCAAGCTGGACCTGATGCGCGGCGAGGTGGAGCGGGCGGCGCATGCGGTGGCGGCGGAACTGGGCCTTGGCTGCTCCATCGAGCCGGTCGGGCCATTTCGACCCGGTGACCTTCGATCCGGGCCTGGTGAAGACCGTGCGGGCGGCGGCGGAGCGGCTGGGCTATTCCCACATGGATATCGTCAGCGGCGCCGGCCACGACGCCTGCTGGATCAACCGCGTGGCGCCCACGGTGATGATCATGTGCCCCTGCGTCGGCGGCCTGTCGCACAACGAGGCCGAGGAGATCAGCCCGGAATGGGCGGCGGCGGGGACGGATGTGCTGCTGCATGCGGTGCTGGAGACGGCGGAGGTGGTGGGGTGAGGGCAGACACCGCCACAAGCGCACCGCGCCCCGGCGCAGGCGCATCGCGCCCCGGCGAAGGCCGGGGCCTCGCCGTTCCGGACGCGGCGCTTGGGACTGCGGGCGTTGGCGTGGCGCTTGGCGGTTCGAGGCCCCGGCCTGCGCCGGGGCGCGTGGCTCCTTGTGGCTATTCACCCCTCGTTAACCTCGCTTCGCCACCCTCGCCGGATGCCGCACTTCGTCTACATCATGGCCTCGCGACCCTTGGGCGCGCTCTACATCGGTTCCACGGGCAACTTGCGTCAGCGGGTGGAGCAGCACCGCTCGGGCCTGCAAGGCAGCCATACCGACCGATACAACATCCGCCGTCTGGTCTGGTTCGAGGAGCATCCCGACCGGAACTCGGCCTTCCTGCGCGAGCGGCGGATGAAGGAGTGGCAGCGGGCGTGGAAGGTCCGGCTTGTCACGGCAGTCAATCCCGAATGGCGGGATGTGAGCTGCGACATTCCGTTCTAGGCACTCGGCTCCGGTCTGACAGAGGTGGGGTTCCGGTACCGCGAGGCCCCGGCCTGCGCCGGGGCGCGGCAGAGATTTCGAACAGGAGGCTTTCATGACCACAGTCATCAAGAACGGCACGATCGTGACGGCCGACCTGACCTACAAGGCGGATGTGCTGATCGACCGGGGCGTGATCATCCATATCGGCGAGAACCTCGTGGGCGACGAGATGCTGGATGCGACGGGCTGCTACGTGATGCCCGGCGGGATCGACCCGCATACGCATCTGGAGATGCCCTTCATGGGCACCTTCTCGGCCGACGATTTCGAGAGCGGGACGCGGGCGGCGCTGTCGGGCGGGACCACGATGGTGGTGGACTTCATCCTGCCGGGGCAGGGGCAGGGGCTGATGGATGCGGCCAAGTGCCTGGCACAACAAGTCGGGCCGGGCGAATTGCGACTATTCCTACCACATGGCGGTGACCTGGTGGGGGCAGGAGGTGTGGGACGGGATGGAAGATGCCGTGAAGGCCGGCATCACCTCGTTCAAGCACTTCATGGCCTACAAGGGCGCGCTGATGGTGAACGACGACGAGATGTACGCCTCGTTCCGCCGCGTGGGCGACCTGGGCGGCGTGGCGCTCGTCCATGCCGAGAACGGCGATGTGGTGGCCGAGTTGCAGGCGCAAGCTGATGGCCGAGGGGAATACCGGGCCCGAGGCGCATGCCTATTCCCGCCCCCCGGCGGTGGAGGGCGAGGCCACGAACCGCGCGATCATGATCGCCGACATGGCGGGGGTGCCGCTTTATGTCGTGCATACGAGTTGCGAAGAGGCGCACGAGGCGATCCGGCGGGCGCGGGCGGCCGGGAAAGCGGGTCTGGGGCGAGCCGCTGATCCAGCACCTGACGCTGGACGAGAGCGAGTATTTCCACCCCGACTGGGACCATGCCGCGCGCCGCGTGATGAGCCCGCCCTTCCGCGACAAGCGGCATCAGGACAGCCTCTGGGCCGGGTTGCAGTCGGGCTCGCTGTCTTGCGTGGCGACCGACCATTGCGCCTTCACGACGAAGCAGAAGCGGTTCGGGGTGGGCGATTTCACCAAGATCCCGAACGGGACGGGGGGGCTGGAGGACCGGCTGCCGATGCTCTGGACGCATGGGGTGCGCACGGGGCGGCTGACGCCGAACGAGTTCGTGGCGGTGACGAGCACGAACATCGCCAAGATCCTGAACTGCTACCCGAAGAAGGGCGCGGTGCTGGTGGGGGCGGATGCCGATCTGGTGGTCTGGGACCCGGAGAAGCGCAAGACGATCACGGCGGACAAGCAGCAATCCGCCATCGATTACAACGTCTTCGAAGGCCACGAGGTGATCGGTCTGCCGCGCTTCACCCTGACACGCGGCCAGGTGGCCGTTCGCGACGGAGAGGTGCAGACGCAGGAAGGCCACGGCAAGTTCGTCGCGCGCGAGGCGCGCCCGGCCGTCAACCGCGCGCTGAGTGCGTGGAAGGAGCTGACCGCGCCGCGCCCGGTGGTGCGGACGGGTATTCCGGCGAGGGGGTGTGATGATGGGGTCAGCTGCTTGGGCGTCTCGCGCCGCCGCTGCGGCGAAACTGACGATGGGTGCCCCGAAGAAGTCTTCGTCGAGGTCGTCGGCGGTTGGGGCGAAGGCGAGTGTCGAGCGCATGGGTCTGATCCTCCCGTCGCGCAGGTGGGCAGCGATGGCGACGGGTGCAAGGATGGCCACAACATGAAACGGCTTTGTGACTTGCGGCATTCTGCCTCGCGGAACGGCGGGGCGGCATGAAGGACGTGCAGGCTGTCGCGAGCCCGGTGATCGAGGCGAAGAACCTCGGGCTGACCTTCACGACGAATGATGGCCCCGTCCATGCCCTGAAGGACGTGAGCCTGACCATCGGGAAGGGCGAGTTCGTCAGTTTCATCGGGCCGTCGGGCTGCGGCAAGACCACCTTCCTGCGCGCCATCGCGGCGCTGGAGACGCCGACGGAAGGGCACGCTGACGGTCAACGGGATGAGCGCGGATGCGGCGCGGCGGGCGCGGGCCTATGGCTATGTGTTCCAGGCGGCGGGGCTGTATCCGTGGCGGACGATTGCGGGAAATGTGAAACTTCCGCTGGAGATCATGGGGTTTTCCAAGGCCGAACAGGACGAGCGTGTTCGAAAAGTGCTATCGCTGGTGGAGCTGGACGGCTTCGGCGGCAAGTTTCCCTGGCAGCTTTCGGGGGGCATGCAGCAGCGCGCCAGCATCGCGCGGGCGCTGGCCTTCGACGCCGATATCCTGCTGATGGACGAACCCTTCGGCGCGCTGGACGAGATCGTGCGCGACCACCTGAACGGGGAACTTCTGAAGCTCTGGGCGCGGACGGGCAAGACCATCGGCTTCGTCACGCATTCGATTCCCGAGGCGGTGTATCTGTCCACCAAGATCGTGGTGATGAGCCCGCGTCCGGGGCGGATCACGGATGTGATCGAGAGCACGCTGCCGCAAGGAACGACCGCTCGACATCCGGGACACGCCGGAGTTCCTCGAGATCTCGCACCGGGTGCGCGACGGGCTGAGGGCGGGGCATTCCTATGAGGTTTAGGGCGGTCTGGAAACCGTATGGTTTGCGTATGGCACGCGTATGTAGACCAGAACCGTCGGGATATCGGCCATGAGCGCGTCGCTGATGGTCTGGCTCGCGGGGGCGATGGCAGTGTTCGTCGCGGCGAACACGGTGCTGCGGACCTATGCGGCGAGCCAGCAGGTGCCGGTGCTGATCGGCGCGCTCTGCCTCTTCACGCTCGGCAACCTGATGATGGTACGGCTGATGCGGGAAAGCGGTCTGGCGGTGGCCATTGCGGTCTCCTCCATCGTGCAGCTCGTGCTGATCGGGATCATCGCCTGGACCGTGTTCGGCGAGCGGCCGACGAACATTCAGATCACGGGGATGGTCCTGGGGATCGTCGCGGTCGCGCTGATCGCCTGGCCGCAGGGGGTGCGGGAGTGAGGGCGCTTCTGCCGATCCTGACCGTGCTCGCCGTGATCGTGGCGCTCTGGTATGCGGCGACGGTCTGGATGAACGCGCCCTGGGTGCGCGATCAGGCGGCGCGGGCGGGCGAGACGGTGACCTTCGCGCAGATCGTGCCGCAGACGCTGAACCAGGAGCGCCCCGTGCTGCCCGCGCCGCATCAGGTGGTGGCGGAGCTGTGGAAGGGGCTGTTCGGGCAGGCCGTCACCTCGAAGCGCAGCCTCGTCTATCACGCCTGGGTCACGCTGTCGGCGACGCTTCTGGGCTTTGGCATCGGCACGGCGATGGGCATCCTGCTGGCCATCGGGATCGTCCACAACCGGGCGATGGACCTGAGCGTGATGCCCTGGGCGATCGCCAGCCAGACCATCCCGATCCTCGCCATCGCGCCGATGATCATCGTGGTGCTTGAATTCGGTGGGGGTGCAGGGCGTGATCCCCAAGGCGATCATCAGCGCCTATCTGAGCTTCTTCCCGGTGGTCGTCGGCATGGTGAAGGGGTTGCGCAGCCCGGATGCGATGCAGCTGGACCTGCTGCGCACCTACAACGCCTCGTCCAGCCAGACGCTGTGGAAGCTGCGCTGGCCGGCCGTCGATGCCCTATCTCTTCGCCAGCCTGAAGGTCGGCATCGCGGCCTCGCTGGTGGGGGCCATCGTGGGCGAGTTGCCGACGGGGGCGGTGGCGGGGCTGGGCGCGCGGCTGCTGACGGGCAGCTATTACGGCCAGACGGTGCAGATCTGGTCGGCGCTGTTCACGGCGGCGCTGCGTGGCGGCGGGGCTGGTCGCCATCATCGGCGGGATCGAGCGGGTCGACGCTGCGGCGGATGGGGATGGCGCGATGAGCTGGGTTCTGGGCAGCATGGTCTTCTGGGCGGCGGCCTGGGCGCTGAACATCCGGCTTGCGGCCTCGCGGCTGGCGGGGCACCGGGTGGGGCGGCTGGCGGTTCCGGCGATCTTCGGCGTGACGATCCTCGTCGTCTGGGAGGGGCTGGTGCGGGGGCTGGGCGTGCCGGCGTGATCCTGCCGCCGCCCACGGCGATCGCGGCGGCGATTGCGGGGAACGTGCCGACGCTCTGGGCCGATTTCCTGCAGACCTTCGTGAAGGGGGCGCTGTCGGGCTATGTGATCGGCTGCGGGGCGGCGCTTCGTGGTGGCGGTGCTGATCGACCGCTCGGCCTTCCTGCAAGGCGGGGCTGCTTGCCCGTCGGGAATTTCGTGGCGGCGCTGCCCATCGTCGGGATCGCACCGATCCTGGTGATGTGGTTCGGCTTCGACTGGCAGTCGAAGGCGGCGGTCGTGGTGGTGATGGTGTTCTTCCCGGTGCTGGTGAACACGGTGGCGGGGCTTGCAGGCGAGCGAGCCGATGCAGCGCGACCTGATGGCGACCTGGGGGGCGAGCTATTGGCAGACGCTGTGGAAGCTGCGCCTGCCTGCGGCGATGCCCTTCATCTTCAACGGGCTGAAGATCGCGACCACGCTGGCGCTGATCGGGGCCATCGTCGCGGAATTTTTCGGCAGCCCGACGCGTGGGCATGGGGTTTCGCATCTCGACCGAGGTGGGGCGGCTGGCGCTCGACATGGTCTGGGCCGAGATTGCGGTTGCGGCATTGGCGGGATCGGCCTTCTATGGGCTGATCGCGCTGATCGAGCGGCAGGTGACGTTCTGGCACCCGTCGCAACGGAATTAATCAAGGGCCGCGCGAAGCGGCCTGCAACATGGAGGTTGATCGTGATGAAGAAGATCGTGACGGGTGCCCTGTTTGCGGCCTTTGCCGGGGGCGGGGCCTGGGCGGCGGATGACGTGACGCTGCAACTGAAGTGGGTCACGCAGGCCCAGTTCGCGGGCTATTACGTGGCCAAGGACAAGGGCTTCTACGAGGAGGAGGACCTGAACGTCACCATCCTGCCGGGCGGGCCGGACATCGCGCCGACGCAGGTCGTGGCGGGCGGCGGGGCCGACGTGGTGATCGACTGGATGCCCTCGGCGCTGGCCGCGCGCGAGAAGGGGCTGCCGCTGGTCAACATCGCGCAGCCGTTCAAGTCGTCGGGCATGATGCTGACCTGCCTGAAGGAAAGCGGCGTCGCGACGCCGGCCGACTTCCCCGGCAAGACGCTGGGCGTGTGGTTCTTCGGGAACGAGTATCCGTTCCTGAGCTGGATGGCGACGCTGGGTATCCCGACCGATGGCAGCGCGGGCGGCGTGACGGTGCTGAAGCAGGGCTTCAACGTGGACCCGCTGCTGCAGAAGCAGGCGGCCTGCATCTCGACCATGACCTACAACGAATACTGGCAGGTGATCGACGCCGGGCATCACGCCCGAGCAGCTGGTGACCTTCAAGTACGAGGACGAGGGCGTGGCGACGCTGGAGGACGGGCTTTACGTGCTGGAGGACAAGCTGGCCGACCCGGCCTTCGAGGACAAGATGGTGCGCTTCGTGCGGGCCAGCATGAAGGGCTGGAAATATGCCGAGGCCAACCCGGACGAGGCGGCGATGATCGTGCTGGAGAACGACGAGACCGGCGCGCAGACCGAAAGCCACCAGAAGCGGATGATGGGCGAGGTGGCGAAGCTGACCGCCGGTTCGAACGGCGCGCTTGACCCGGCGGATGCCGAGCGGACGGTGAAGATCCTGCTGGCGGGCGGGTCGGACCCGGTGATCTCGAAGGCGCCGGAAGGGGCCTGGACGAGCGTCGATCACGGACAAGGCGCTGAAGTAAGCCATCATGCGTGACACCTGGGGGCGCGGTCCGCGAGGGGCGCGCCCCTTTTTCATGGCTTGCGCCTTGTGGAGAGCGCCGGGGAGGGGGTTTTCCACCCCCTCCCCGGACCCCGCCCCCGAGGATACTTGGAAACAGAAAATGAACGGGGTGGGTTTGTAAAGTTTTCTGGTCACTGTAAATCTGGTCTGGACGAGAGGGGTTGCGTGCCATGCCGATGACGGCGCTGACGGGAAGCCGGGTGCGGGAGCGGCGGCTGGCCTTGGGACTGCGGCAGGCGCAGGTGGCCGGGCGGCGGGCATCTCGGCCTCGTATCTGAACCTGATCGAGCACAACCGGCGGCGGATCGGGCCGGAGCTGCTGGCGCGGCTGGCGGACGTGCTGGGGACCGAGGCGGCGGCCCTGGCGGAAGGGGCCGAGGGCATGCTGGCGGCCGACCTGCGTGAGGCGGCGGCAGGGGCGGCGGGGGCGCGGCCCGAGGTGCAGCGGATCGAGGATTTCGTCGGGCGCTTTCCCGGCTGGGCGGAGCTTGTCGCGGGACAGCACCGGCGGCTGGGGCGGCTGGAGCGCTCGGTCGCGGCGCTGTCCGACCGGCTGGCGCAGGACCCGCACCTGTCGGCGGCGCTGCACGAGGTCCTGTCGGTGGTAAGTGCGATCCGCTCCACGGCGGCGATCCTGGCGGCGGGACGAGGAGATCGCGCCCGACTGGCAGGCGCGGTTCCATGCCAACCTGCATGGCGATGCCGAGCGGCTGGCGGCGGGGGCCGAGGCGCTGGTGGCCTATCTCGACGCGACCGGCGCGGCCGAGGCGCAGGGGAGCGGTGCGCCACAGGAAGAGGTGGAAGGCTGGCTTGCCGCGCTGGACTGGCGTCTGGACGGGCTGGAGCCGGGCATGGACGCGGCGGAGCTGGAGGCGGGGGCGGACGGTCTGGCCTCGGGTGCCGCGCGGGCGCTGGCGCGGCGCTGGCTGGAGCAGGCGCTGCGCGATGCGGACGCGCTGCCGATGGCGCGCCTTAGGCCCGCGCTGGAGGCGCAGGCCGCCCGATCCGCTGCGGCTGGCCGCCGGGTTCGGGGTGGACGTCATGGTGGTGTTCCGTCGCCTCGCGCTTGTGCCCGGCGCGTCCTGGGGCGTGGTGATGTGTGACGGGTCGGGCACGATCACTTTCCGGCGCGAGATCGCAGGCTTTGCCCTGCCGCGCTTCGGTGCGGGCTGTGCGCTCTGGCCGCTTTACACCGCGCTCGGTCGGCCCATGGTGCCGGTGGACGCGCGTCTTCAGATGTGGGGCCGGGTGCCGCAGGCGGTTCCGGGCGCTGGCCTTCTGTGCGCCGCGCCACCCGCTCGGGTTCGGCGGGCCGCAGGTCAGCGAGGCGGCCATGCTGATCCTGCCCGACGACCGCGGCGGCGAGGGGCCGGCCCTGGCCGTGGGCACCAGTTGTCGCATCTGCGGCGTGGAGGGCTGTTCCGCGCGGCGCGAGCCGTCGATCCTTGGCGAGACGACCGAGGGCGGGATGTAACGGGGTTTTGACAGCCCGGCCCTTTGCGCCGATAGTCGGGGCGTGGCCGCGGGGAGGGTGGCCGCACGGGAGGAGCGCCGATGGGCAGGCATGTGTTGGTCATCGACGATGAGCCCAACATCATCGAGGCGATCCGGTTCATCCTGACGCGCGACGGCTGGGATGTGTCCACGATCAGCGACGGGCCGCAGGCCGAGGCCGCCATCCGGCAGACCGCGCCCGATGTGGTGATCCTGGACGTGATGCTGCCCGGGCGCAGCGGCTACGAGATCCTCGCCGCGCTGCGCGCAGATTCCCGGCACGCACGAGCTGCCGGTGCTGATGCTGACGGCCAAGGGCCAGGGCCGCGACCGGGCCGAGGCCGAGCGGATCGGGGCCAGCCGCTTCCTGAGCAAGCCCTTCTCGAACAGCGAGTATTCTCGCCGTGGTGCGGGAACTGGCGGGCGCGTGAGGCGGCCGGGGACGCCCCTGTTCCTTCAGCGCCTGCCGTACCGGCGCAGGCGGCGGATCGACGCGGCGCGGCTCTTGCCGGTGTTCGGGCTGTTCCTGCTCCTCTTGCCGATGCTCTGGTCGCCCGAGCGGCGATGGCGGACGGCCGACGGCGCTGGACGGGGTCTACCTGTTTCTGGTCTGGGGCGGGCTGATCGCGGTCGCGCGGCTGCTGGCGCCAGGGCTCGCCGATGCCTGACCCGCTTGCACGAGGGGCGCGCGCGAGGACGAAGGCGAGGGGCGGGAGGTCTGATGGTTCCCTTCAACATCCTGGTCCTCGTCTGCCTGACCTATGTCGTCGGCCTGTTCCTCGTCGCCTTCATGGTGGAGCGGCGGGCGCGGGCGGGCGACGCGCCTGGCTGCGTTCGCCGCTTGTCTACACGCTGTCGCTGTCGATCTATTGCACCGCCTGGACCTTCTATGGCGCGGTGGGCTACGCGGCGCGGTCGGGGCTGGAGTTCGTCACGATCTACCTCGGTCCGACACTGGTCTTCGTCGGCTGGTGGTGGGTGCTGCGCAAGCTGGTGCGGATCGGCAAGGTGCAGCGCGTGACCTCGATCGCCGACCTGATCTCGTCGCGCTACGGCAAGTCGAACCTGCTGGGGGTGATCGTCACGGTGATCTCGCGTCGTGGCGGCGACGCCCTACATCGCGCTGCAACTGCAATCGGTGACGCTGTCCTTCGGCGTCTTCGCCAGCGCCACGCCCGAGGGCTGGGCGCTGCCCGACCGCGCCTCGACCGCGCTGTGGGTGGCGGTCGGGCTTGCGCTGTTCACCGTGCTGTTCGGGACGCGCAACCTCGATGCGAACGAACGTCATCACGGGGTGGTGACGGCCATCGCGGTGGAGGCGGTGGTGAAGCTGGTGGCGCTGCTGGCCGTGGGCATCTTCGTGGTCTGGGGGCTGGGCGGCGGACCGGGCGAGATGATGGCCCGGATCGACGCCTCGCGCATGGCCGAGTGGCATCTGGAGCCGGGTCGCTGGGCCGGGCTGATCTTCCTGTCGGCGGCGGCGGTGCTGTGCCTGCCGCGCATGTTCCAGGTGATGGTGGTCGAGAATGTCGACGAACGCCATCTGGCCACCGCAAGCTGGGCCTTCCCGCTGTATCTGTTCGCGATGAGCCTGTTCGTCGTGCCCATCGCCGTCGATGGGGCTGGAGCTGATGCCCGCGGGGTCGAACCCCGACCTGTTCGTGCTGACCTTGCCCTTGTCGCAGGGGCAGGGCGGGCTGGCGATGCTGGCCTTTCTGGGCGGGTTCTCCTCGGCCACCTCGATGGTGATCGTGGCCTCCATCGCGCTGGCCACGATGGTGTCGAACCATATCGTGATGCCGATCTGGCTGCGGCTGCGGCCCGCGCGGGCGGTGTCGGGCGATGTGCGCCGCGTGGTGCTGCGGGCGCGGCGGCTGTCCATCGCGGGGGTGGTGGCGCTTGGCTACGCCTATTTCCGGCTGTCGGGCGGGTCCGAGGCGCTGGCGGCCATCGGGCTGATCTCGTTCGTGGGGGCGGCGCAGATCCTGCCCGCGATGCTGGGCGGGCTGTTCTGGCGCGGGGCCACGCGGGCCGGGGCGCGTTGCGGGCCTGCTGGTGGGGGCGGCGGTCTGGGCCTATGCGCTTTACCTGCCGTCCTTCGGGCCGGACGCGGTCATCCCGGCCCGGGTGATGGCCGAGGGACCCTGGGGCCTGGGCTGGCTGCGCCCGCAGGCGCTGTTCGGCGTCGAGGGGATGGACCCGCTGATCCATGCCACCTTCTGGTCGCTGGTGCTGAATGCGACGGCCTTCTGCCTCGGCTCGATCCTGACCTTCCCCGGCCCCGTCGAGCGGGTGCAGGGCGCGGCCTTCGTCAACGTCTTCGAGGAGGGCGGCAGCGCGCGCGGGCTGGATGCACGGCACGGTCGGGGCCGAGGATCTGCTGGTGCTGTCGCAGCGCATCCTGGGCGAGGACGAGGCGCTGGCCTTCTTCGAGGCCGAGGCGCGGGCGCAGGGCCTGGCGGGCTGCCTTGCCCGACCCGACGCCCGAGTTCATCGAGGCGCTGGAACGGCGGCTGTCCGGCTCGGTCGGCGCGGCAACCGCGCATGCGATGCTGAGCCAGGCCGTGGGGGGCGAGGCGGTGTCGGTCGAGGACCTGATGGCGGTGGCCAACGAGACGGCGCAGATCATGGAGTATTCGGCGCGGCTCGAGGCACAGTCGGAGGAGCTGACACGGATCGCGCGCCAGCTGCGCGAGGCGAACGAGAAGCTGACGCAGCTTTCGGTGCAGAAGGATGCCTTCCTCAGCCAGATCAGCCACGAGCTGCGCACGCCCATGACCTCGATCCGGGCCTTCTCGGAGATCCTGATGGAGGGCGACCTTCCGCCCGAAGTCGCGCAGCGCTATGCGCGCATCATCCAGGACGAGGCGATCCGCCTGACGCGCCTTCTGGACGACCTTCTGGACCTGAGCGTGCTGGAAAACGGCACGGTCCAGCTGAACCTGGAACTGGCGAGCCTGTCCGAGATGATCGACCGGGCGCTGGTCGCGGCCGGGAACGTGCGGCCGGAACGCAGCTTTACCGTGCACCGCGATCCGGTGGCCGAGGCGCTGTTACGTGCTGACCGATCCGGACCGCCTGACGCAGGTGTTCATCAACCTGATCTCGAACGCGCGGAAGTATTGCCAGGCCGAGCACCCCGAATTGCGCATCGCCGTGCGGCAGCGGGGCGGGCGGGTGATGGTCGACGTGATCGACAACGGGCACGGCATCCCGCAGGAGGCGCAGGCGCTGATCTTCGAGAAGTTCGCGCGTCTGAGCGACGAGACGCGGGCGGGGGGCGCGGGCCTGGGCCTTGCGATCTGCCGCGAGGTGATGGCGAACCTGGGCGGCACGATCACCTATCTGCCGGGGCAGGGCGGGGCGGCCTTCCGCGTCACATTCCCGCTGCGCCTGCGCGAGGCCGCCTGACCGGCTGCGGCTAACCGTTTCGTAACCTCGCCATGGCTAGGCTCCGGTATCGGCGGCTGGCGGAGTGGGGCATGGCGAAGGGCGACGTGATCAGGCGGAAGGCGGCGGCGGGGCGGCCCGAGGTTCAGGACGGTGCGCCGGGGGCCGATCGCGGCTGGCGTCTGGCCCTCGCGCGGGCCGCGAATGACGAGGTGGGCCTGCCGCTCGATGTGATGCGCATGGCTGTCACCCGGCGCAGCCTGGCGGAACTGCTCGACATCGCGCCCGAGCGCGCCCTGATCGCGGTGCTGGAAGGGCCGGGCGACGGGCTGGGCATCCTGACGCTCGCACCCTCGGTTCTGGCTCGGCGATGATCGAGATGCAGACGATGGGCCGGGTGGGAAGCTCTGCCCCGCCGGTGCGCAAGCCGACGCGGACGGATGCCACGATGGTCGCCGGGGTGATCGACCGCGCGCTGGAGGATCTCGAGGCGGGGCTGGAATATGACGCCGACCTGACCTGGGCGGGGGGGTTCCGCTATGCCTCCTTCCTCGACGACCCGCGTCCCCTCGGGCTGCTGCTGGAGGAGGACAGCTATCGCGTGCTCGACGCCGAGGTGCGGCTGGCGGGCGGGGCGAAATGCGGGCAGGTGCTGCTGGCCTTGCCCGCCGAGGGGCGCGGGCGCGCGCCCCGCCCGATGCCGCAGGCAACCCCCGCCCCCGTGGCGCAGGCGCAGTTCACCAAGGCGCTGACCGACCAGGTGATGGTGACCGAGGCCGAGCTGGCCGCCGTGCTGCACCGCACGACCATTCCGCTTGCCCAGGTGATGGGGCTGGAGCCGGGCGCGATCATCCCGCTGCCGATGGCGGCGCTCGACAAGATCGTGCTTCAGGGGCTGGACGGACGGCAACTCGCCGCCGGAAAGCTGGGCCAGAACCGCGGCATGCGCGCGGTGCGGCTGATCCCCGAGCCGGTCGCGGCAGAGGCGCCGCCCGCCACCGCCCCGGCGCTGAAGGTCGTGGGGGCCTGAGACCGGGCGCGGCGCCCGTCGCTGCCTCGGGACCGCCCCGCCAGAGCAGGGACGATCGGCGAAAGATGCACTGCGCCGTCGGACCTCCGCGCGATGGCTTTGGGCATCCCAAGGCGCGACCTCTGAGACGCAACGCTCTGCCCCGCACCCCGTCGGCGGCAACGGGTGACCGGAAGCACCCGCGAACTGACGCGCCTCGCCTCGCATTTTCTGTTCGCAAGTATCCCCGCCGGAGGCACGGGGCGCGCCATGGCGCGCCCAAGACCGGTCGTGCGCGCCCCTTGGGGCGCGCTCCGATGGGTTTGCCGCGATCAGCGCCCGGCGGCCAGAGCGTCGATCTGGTGGCGCACGCCTTCCAGTTGGTAGCCGAAGCGCGCCGGGATCGCGATCAGCTCGTCGGTCGGCCGTGTCCCGGCCTGGGCCAGCGCCCAGACCACGGAGGATCGGTTGCCCGAGGCACAATAGGCGAAGACCGGTCCGGCAGACGCCTCGATCGCCGCGCGCTGCGCCTCGACATTGGCCATCGTCATCGCCCCGCCGATGATCGGGTTGGCCACGAAGGTCAGCCCGAGGGCCTCGGCCTGCGCCTTCATATGCGCGGTGTGAAGCTCGCCGGGGATTTCCCCATCGGGGCGGTTGTCGATCACCGTGGTGTAGCCCGCCGCCTTGATCGCGGGCAGGTCCGCCGGTGTGATCTGGGGCGAGACGGCATAGCTCTCGGTCAGGGCGCGGATATCCATGTTCGATCCTTAGCATCAAGGGGCGGCCCGCGCGCCGGAAGGCTGTGACAGGACACCGATACCGCGAGCATAGCGCCCGCCATGTCCGGAAGGAAGACCGGCCTGCCCGGCGGCAGCAAGGCACCCGTCGCCGGGGCCGGGATCGTGCCGAGGGACTGCTGCCCCGTGAGCCTGCCATGCGGATGCAAGCCGCCCGCTTGACCTGCATCAAGGCGCGCCCTCTCTGGCGGGGTCAAGGATGTGTCCGCAGTCAGGGGAGGTCCGCGATGATTCCGCACAGCACGAGACGCAAGCAACTGGAGACCCGCCACGCCGATCTTGCGGCGCGACTGGCCGCGATCGACGGCGAGCTCGACAGCCATATCTCCGCCGACTGGGAGGAAATGGCGACCGAGCGTGAAGGCGACGAGGTGCTCGAGACGATGGGCCTTTCCGCGCAGCAGGAAATGCGGATGATCGAAGCCGCGCTGGAGCGGCTGGATGAGGGCAATTACGGCACCTGCGTCACCTGCGGCGAGGCGATCTCGGACAAGCGGCTTGACGTGCTGCCCTACACCCCCTTTTGCCAGAGATGTGCGCCATGAAGAACGATCCGCTCCCCCCGCCCGCCGACCCGGCAGAGCTTGCCGAGATCGCCCGTCTGCGTGACGAGATGCGCGCGCTGATGGACCTGATCCCCGGCGGAGTTGCACCGGCTCTCCTCCCGCGCCGCGAGCGGCCCGACAGCCTGAGCGACGAGGATGCCGTCGAGGCCGGGTTCGACAACCTGCCGCTCTGACAGCTTGCCGTTGCCAAGCCCGCGCAAGGCCTTACAAAGGTCCGGCAGGGCGGAGGATGGCGCATGAGCGGAACCGGGCGGCTGGATCCTGAGGGGCGGGTGGCAATCCTTGTGATCGACGCGCCCCCCGTGAACGCGCTTGGCGCGGCGGTCCGCGGGGCGCTGGCCGAGGGTCTGGCCGCGGCGCTGGCCGATCCGGCCATCGGTGCGATCGTGCTGCGGGCCGAGGGCAAGACGTTCTCGGCCGGCGCGGACATCCGCGAATTCGGACAGGCTGCGCCTTCCGGCGTGCCCTCGCTGCCCGAGCTGTGCAACCGGATCGAGCAAAGCCCCAAGCCGGTGATCGCCGCCGTGCAGGGGGCGGCGCTTGGCGGGGGAATGGAGCTTGCGCTGGCGGCCCATGTGCGCCTGGCAGGGCCCGAGGCGCGGTTCGGCCTGCCCGAGGTGGCGCTCGGGCTGCTGCCCGGGGCCGGCGGGACGCAGCGCACGCCTCGTCTTGTCGGGGCCGAGGCTGCGCTGCGCCTGATGCTGACGGGGCGTCCCGTCTCGGCTGCGCAGGCCGAGGCCATGGGGCTGGTCGATGCCGTGGTGGCCGAGGGGCTGGTGGAAAGCGCCGTGGCGCTGGCCGCAGAGATGGCTGCCGAGGGGCGGCCGCCCCGGCCCACCCGCGATCGGCGCGAGGGGTTGTCGGATGTCCCGGCCTTCCAGGCGGCGATTGCCGCCGCGCGGGGCCAGACCGGCGGGCGGCTGCCCGCGCCGGGACGGATCGTGGACTGTGTCGAGGCGGCGATGCTGCTGCCCTTCGAGCAGGGGATGGCCTTCGAACGGGCGGCCTTCGAGGACCTGGTGGCGGGGCCGGAATCGGCCGGGCTGCGCAGTGCCTTCCTGGCCGAGCGGCGGGTCACGACCTTCCCCGAGGCGCGGGCCACGCCCCGCCCGGTGGAGCGGCTCGGCATCCTCGGGCTGGGCCAGGCGGGCGCCGGATTGGCGGCGGCGGCAGCGGCGAAGGGGCTGTCGGTGACGGTGGTCGAGACGGGCGAGGCGGCCCTGGTCGCGGGCCTTGGTCGGGTGTCCGACATCCAGGACCAGGCGGTGGCGGGCAAGCAGATGACCGAGCCTGCGCGCGAGGCTGCCTGGGAAAGACTGCTGCCGGGGACCGATCCCGCGGTGCTGGCGGGTTGCGATCTGGTGATCGACGCCACGCCCGAGGATGAGGGCGCGAAGCCGGAGGCGCTGGCTGGCCTGGCCGGGGTGGTCCGGCCAGAGGCGGTGCTGGCCAGCCTTGTCACCTGGTCGGACGTGGCGGGACTTGCGCGGGCGGCGGGGCGCGATGTGCTGGGCCTGTCGCTCGGACGGCCCGGCGCACGCTCGCGCCTGGCCGAGATCGCGGTGCCGGACGGGACGCCGCCCGAGGCGGTGGCAACGCTGGTGGCGCTGCTGCGTCGGCTCGACCGGCTGGTCGTGCGCACGCGCGCGACCGGGCCGGGAGGCGTCGGCGTTCGGGTGATGGGCGCCCTGCGCACCGCGGCGGACCTGCTGCTGGAGGAGGGGGCGTCGCCGCTACAGGTGGATCAGGCGCTGCGCGCCTTCGGCTTCGCGGCGGGGCCGTATGAGGCCGCGGACGCGGGGGGGCTGCTGACCGACTGGGCCGAACGGCAGCGGCGGCTCGCCCTGGGCGGGCAGGCCGAAGGGGGCGATCTGTCCGACCTTCTGGTCGAGGCGGGTCGTCTGGGGCGCGAGGCCGGGAAGGGCTTTTACCGCCATGAGGGGGGGCGCGCGGCAGAAGACCCCGAGGTGACGGCGCTGCTGGCGGCGCTGCGCGAGGCGCGCGGCATCCTGCCCCGGCGGATCGGACGTGACGAGATCGTGCTGCGCTGCCTGTCGGCTGCGGCGAACGAGGGGGCGCGTGTGATCGGCGAGGGGCTGGTGCGGCGACCGGGCGATGTCGATGTGACGCTGGTCGCTGGACATGACTTTCCCCGTTGGGAAGGCGGGCCGATGGCCTGGGCCGCCTTGCGCGGGCTGATCGTGCTGCGGGCCGACCTGCGACGTTTCGGAGTGCCGGTCGCACCGCTGATCGACGAGCTGATCCGCGACGGGCGGACGCTGGCCGACCTCGACGCGCGCTGAGGGGCGCTCAGCCGAGGAAGATGCCGAGGATCACCATCATCAGACCCAGCACCGAGACGCCAAGCGCGCCGAGGTTGAAGGTCACGATCTGCTGCATCCGGGCGCGCATCGCGGCGTCTTCCAGCCCCGCGCGGCGGGCCCGCATCGCAAGCTGGATGCAGCGGACAAGGCCCACCACGCCCCCCAGCGTCAACGCCGTGCCGATCCAGATGAGCCAGTCCATGCGCCGCGCCCCGTGTCCCCGTCGCCTGCGCGCCTGCACCTAGTCGAGAGCGGTGTCGCTGTCCAGCCCCGTGCCCCTTGAACCCGGGCGCGGGGGCGGGGTAGGGAGGGGCCTTCCAAAGACATCCCGAGGGGCCGCCGATGAACGACCTGACCGACACCTACACCGTCACCGCCGACGAGCTGCGCCAGTTCATCGAGCGCGCCGAACAACTGGCCGCCGAGAAGCGCGACATCGCCGAGCAGGAGAAGGAACTGTTCGCCGAGGCGAAGGGGCGCGGCTATGACACCAAGGTCATGCGCAAGGTCATCGCGCTGCGCAAGCGCAAGCCCGACGAGATCGCGGAGGAGGAAGCCGTGCTCGAGATGTACAAGGCCGCGCTCGGCATGGCCTGACCTGCCCGTTCTGGACAGGGAAACGGCTTTCCTGTAACCCGTCGGCAGAATGGCCGAGCAAAACAGTCAGATAAGCCCGCGCGGAGTTCCTGTCCTGGTTCGACCCCTGGACGCTGGGCGCGGTACTGGTTGCGGCCATCGTCATTCTGCCACTCGCGGCCGTGGTCTGGGTTGCGCTGACGCCGGTCGAGAACATCTGGCCACACATGCTGGCCACGGTCCTGCCGCGCTACCTCTCCACCACGCTGACCCTGATGCTGGGGGTGGCGGCACTGACGGCGGCGGTGGGGACGGGGGCGGCCTGGCTTCTGACGATGTACCGCTTCCCGCTGTCGCGCGTGCTCGACTATGCGCTGCTGCTGCCGCTGGCGATCCCGGCCTATATCGGGGCCTATGCGCTGGTGGATTTCCTGGAATATGCGGGTCCCGTCCAGGGCGCGCTGCGCGCCGCGATGGGGTGGCGCAACGCTCAGGACTACTGGTTCCCCGAGATCCGCTCGACCGGGGCTGCGACCGTCGTGCTGGCGGCGGCGCTTTATCCCTATGTCTACCTGCTGGCGCGCGCGGCCTTCCGCGAGCAACCGGGCGGGGCCTATGAGGTGGCCCGCGCGCTTGGCACCGGTCCCTGGGGCCTGTTCCTGCGGGTCGGACTGCCGCTTGCCCGCCCCGCGGTTGCTGCCGGAGTGGCACTGGCCGCGATGGAGACGGTCAACGATTACGGCGCGGTCAGCTATTTCGGCGTGCAGACGCTGACGACGGGTATCTTCACCGTCTGGCTGTCGGGCGGAAATGCGGGCGGGGCGGCGCAGCTGGCGCTGGTGATGCTGGGGCTGATCCTGCTGCTGGTGGGCATGGAACGGCTGGGGCGTCGCCGTCTGCGCTTTCACCAGATGGCGCGGGGCGCCCGCCCGGTGCAGCCCAAGCGCCTGCATGGCCTGCGGGCTTGGGTTGCGACGGGCCTGTGCCTCGTCCCGTTCGGGATGGGGTTCGTCCTGCCGGTGGGCGTGATCGGGTCGATCGCGCTGCGCAACCCCGAGGCCTGGGTCTCGCCCGGACTGGGCCGGGCGCTGGTGAACACGCTGGTCACGGGCGGCAGCGCGGCGGTGCTGACGGTCGGGGCGGCGTTGTTCCTTGTTTATGGCGCACGCATGTCGCGCCATGGTCTGGTGCGCCGCCTGCTGCCGCTGACCACCCTGGGCTATGCCGCGCCGGGTGCGGTGCTGGCGGTGGGGCTGCTGATCCCGCTGGCCGCGCTCGACCAGAGGGTGGCCGACCTGGTGGAACGGCTGACGGGCTACGATCCCGGGCTGATCCTGACCGGCACGGCGGCGGCGCTGGTGCTGGCCTATTCCGTGCGCTTCTTCGGCATCGCGCAGGGCGCGGCCGAGGCCGCCTTTGGCCGGGTGCCGCCCAGCCTGCCGCTGGCCGCACGCTCGCTGGGGCGCAGCGCGGGCGGGGCCTTGCAGGCGGTCTACCTGCCGCTGATGCAGCGCTCGGTCGCGACCGCGCTGCTGGTGGTCTTTGTCGATTGCGTCAAGGAACTGCCCGCGACCCTGCTTCTGCGCCCGTTCAACTACGACACGCTCGCCACGCGGGTGAACGAGAAGGCGAGCCTCGAGAACCTGGGCGACGCCGCCCCGGCGGCGATCCTGGTGATGCTGGTGGGGTTGGCGGCGGTCGCGCTGATGGCGCGCGCGAACCGCTGACGTCCGATTGGCTTGCAACGCCGCGGCCCAGCCTGTATTTCCCGAGCCGTGCCCCTATAGCTCAGCTGGTAGAGCATCTGATTTGTAATCAGAGGGTCGGCGGTTCAAGTCCGTCTGGGGGCACCACATCCGCCACACGCCAGTCGTCAGCCTTTCCGGTCAGGCAACCAGCGTGGCCTTTCCGCGCGATGGCGGCCGTTGCCTGCGGCGCGGTGCCTGGGGCACCGCTTTCGACGGGACGTGCTGGAAGGCGCCCGCGAGCGCACTGTCGAGGTCGGTCGCCACGAAATCCGCGCCGATCTCTTCGGCCTCGCGCAGCCGTTCGGGCGAGGGGGGCAGGGCGCGCCAGGGGATGTCCTGATCCTCGTCCAGGTCCTTGGGCATCTGCCAGATCACCACGCCCACGCGCACATCCGGCGAGGCGCGCTTGATCCGGCGGATGTGCAGCAGCGAGGCACGGTTGGGGCGGGGATCGAGGAAGGTCAGCAGGATGCAGTCGGGCGCCTCGGCGGACGGATCGCGCAGACGGCGCGAGGCAAGCTCGGAATGCGGAAGAAAGCTGGCCTCGGCCCCTTCGGCCGCCGCGACCTGGGCAAGCATCGCGGCGCTGACATCGTCGATCGGGGTGCGCGCGCCGATGCAGGTGACGCGAAAGCCGATCCCGTCCAGCTGTCCGTTCTCGATCAGTCCTGTCGCATCGGTCGCCGCCGTATCGGTGCCGGGCGCGCGGCGCATCTCGTCGAGTTCTTCCGTCACCACCTCTTGCAGGTTCGTGACCATCGCCATGGCGACAGAGGCAAGCCGCGTCTCCTGCTCGGCGGTCAGCACGCCGCGCGCCTGATCGGTCTGCGCGATGAGCAGGGCGGGAATGCCGACCTGCCCGTAGTATTCGGACAAATACACGTCATCCAGCGCCTCTTCCGCACGGAAGGTCGCCTCGACCGCATCGCCCGCCAGCAGGCGCTGGTAGAGGCGGGCATGGGGGGCCAGCACCGGCTCGTCGCCGAAGATGATGTCGAAGACCTCGAACTGCGGGACATGGCGGCCCAGCACGACAAGGCAGACGGTCAGCGGCGTCGACAGCACGAGGCCGAGCGGCCCCCAGATCCAGGTCCAGAAGATCGCGGCGATGATGATCGCCAGCGGGCTGACGCCCGTGCGCGAGCCGTAGAGACGGGGCTCGATGAAATTGCTGGTGACAAGCTCCACGGCGGCGAACAGCGCGATCGTCCAGAGCACCGCGCTCCAGTCCGGCGAGATCGCGAAGGCCAGGAACAGCGGGAAGGCCGCCGACAGGAACGATCCGATATAGGGAACGAAGCGCAGGATCAGCGTGACGAAGCCCCAGAGGATCGCGTTGGGAACGCCGATCAGCCAGAGGCCGATGGCGATGGGCACTGCGTAGATCGTGTTGACCAGCAGCTGCGTCAGCAGATATTGCGCCACGCGCTCTCCGGCGTCCTCCAGCACCTGCGTCGTGCGGTGCAGGTCGTTCGAGCCGAGCAGCCGGATGAAGCGGTCGCGCAGTTCTTCCCGTTCCAGCAGCATGAAGATGACCACGATGACCACAAGGCCGGTGGTCGCGATGGGACTGATCAGCGGCAGCACGAGATCCAGCAGGAGGATGATCGGGTTGGAGGTTTCGACGACCTCCACCGGGATGGGCTTTGCGGCGACGGGCGGTGTGTCCGTGGTGCCCTGCGCCTCTCCGGCCTCGGGCAATGTGGGGACGGCTTCGCCGATCTGGTCGTTGATCGCGGCAATCATCTGGGCGACGCGCGACACGATGCCGTCCTCGCGCCCCAACTCCTGAAACGCCTCGACCTTGGTGATGATGTTGCGCTGGAAGGTGGGCAGGCTTTGCGCCAGCTGACCGACCTGGCTGGCCACGATCAGGCAAAAGAGAGCGATGGCGGCGAAGGTGACGGTGACGACAGTCAGCACCGTCAGGACGTTGGGCATCCCGAGCCGGCGCAGGCGCGTGACCAAAGGCGACAGCGCAAAGGTCACGAGCATCGCGATGGACAGCGGCAGGAACACGTCCTTGGCGAGATAGAGAACGGCGGCGATGCCGACGATGGTGGCGACCTTGGCCATCGTCAGGCGCTGTGCATAGGCGTGGGAATCGACCGCCGCAGGTTCGGGCGAAGGGGGACTTGTCAGCGGCCCACCTGTCATGACGTGCGGTTCCGTTGCGACGCCGTCCGACCGCTGTCCAAAATGCATCCCCCCGACGGGTCCCGCCCGTTCTTCCCGCGTTCAACGCCCGTCGCTGCAATCCGTTCCGCAACCGCCTCGTTTCATCCGCGATGCCGCGTCGGGGACGTGCCGCGCGCTATTCGCTCGCCCGGGCGGTCGGGGTGGGTTGCCCGGCCCCGCTGGTGAAATCGGACAGGCGGCGCGTCGTCTCGGCCAGCTTGCGGCGCAGGTCGCCCGATACGCTGGCCTCCAGCGCGGCCGCGATATCCTCGTTCTTCTGCAGGAACTGGCGTAGGGCGACGCAATCCACCTGAAAGAGGCGCGACGGTTCGGTCACGATGACCGAGGCGGTGGCGGGCGCGCCGGTCGCGTAGGTCAGCTCGCCCACCAATGCGCCGTCGCGCAGCATGGCGACCGTCTGCCCGGCCCGTTCGATGCGGCAATGCCCGCTGACCACCAGTGACAGGTCCTTCAGCGGCTGGTTCTCTTGCGCCAGCAAGAGGCCCGGTTCGGCATCGAGGAAGCGCCCAAGCCGAAGAAGTCGCCGGGCGCGGTCCTTCTTCAGGCCGGGCGTCAGCACGTTTGCCGCGCGCTGCTCTTCGTCGCTGAGGTTGAGGTAGTTGATGACATACCAATGGCGCGCAATGCCCAGGACGCTGATCGTGACCCAGGACGTCTCGATGAAGGCGGAGAACGGATTGAAGTGCTGAGACAGGCTGATGAGGACCGAGCCCGAGGCGATGAGGTTCAGGAAGGGATAGAGGTAGCCATCGCCCTTGATGAGCCCAAGCTGAAGGATCAGGTAGGTGCCCACGTAGAAGATCGCACCGATATACCCGATGGCGGTAATCGTTTCTGCGCCAAGCAGATGCAGCATGAACGCGGAGATGCCCGCGGGCGCCTCTTCCGTCATGATCGTTTCCCCCGAGAACACTGCCCCCAGCATCACCCAAGAGCGCGATTGCGTCCACCGCGATCTTGACGCAGCGTCAGCCTTCGGCGGTGGCGAGCACCTGTCGTGCCGTGGCCGGCGACTGGAGCAGGTCGGCAAGCGTGAGGGATTCGATCAAGACGAGGTATGACCAGAACACTTCGGCAAAGACCTTGCGGATCCGGCAGGTCGCCTCGTCCGCGCAATCCTCGCACCGCTGGTAGGCCCGGCGCGACAGGCAGGCGAGGGGGGCGATCGGGCCGTCGATCATCCGCAACAACTCGCTGAGCGGGATCGAGGAGGGGTCCTTGATCATCTGGTAGCCGCCGTTGCGGCCGCGGATGCTGGCGATGTAGCCCGCATTGCGGATCTCGAGAAGGATGTGTTCCAGGAAGCGCTTCGGCGTCTCGGCCCGCCGCGCGATCTCTTCGATACGCAGCGCCGCGCCGTCGCCCGACCTTTCGTCGGCGAGCACGAGAAGCGCCTTGAGCGCGTACTTCATCTTCTGCGTGATCATGCCCCTACGTAAGAGAAGGGACGCTCTTTCTCAATGCAAAAGCCGAAGGGCGGCATGGGAAAACCTTCGCGGCGAAGGGGCGCGGAACCTGTCCGCTCAGGAGGCCTTCACATAGGCCACGACAAGCAGCACGAAGGCGACGTCGACGACCGGCAAGGCCGCGACAAAGGAGATGATCGCCCGCTCGGCCGCGCCCAGCATCCGACCGGTGGCACGCAGAGCCGTGTCGCGGCTCAAGCTGTCGAGGAAAGGACGGTTGCCGCCGCTTGCGTGCTTCGGAAACAACCAGTCAATAATCTGTCGATTGTTCACGATTCACGCATCCATTCAAAGGCTTATACGAAAGGATATGCCCCCCTGAACAGGCGGTAAACCTGTCTGAATAGACAGGTTTCGTGTGGATAACCGCCGGGTGGCGTCACGAGCGGTGCAGGGATCCGCCGAGCTGTGCAGGGCCAGCGGGAACAAAACACGGCGACACATGATTGTCCGCACAATGCCAGGCCCGGGAGGGGCGGCATGTTTCGGTCGTGCAACCGACTGAAATGTTTCCGTAAAAAGCCGGCGCGGCCGTCTGGCCGGTTCCGGCATAGCCAAGGACATCAGACACATGACATTCGATCTCACGAAAACGCTGGTCGCGCTTCCGCTCGTCGCCTTGCTTGCCGGCGGGGCTTGGGCCCAGACGGAAGGTTCGAGCGGAACCGGAACGGGCGACGCGACCGGCGCGGCGGACACTGAAACCGGCACGGCCGGCGACGCGTCGGGTGCAGGCGATACCACCGAGTCGGTCGGCGAGGGCACCGCTGGTACACCGGACACCGACAAGGGCGGTGAGGATGCGACGGCAGGCAACCAGGCCCCCTGGGCCCCTGCAATCGGGAACGCTCTGTTCGAGGAAGGCTTTACCGGCATGCGCTCGATGGAAGACGCCAAGTCGCGCTGGACGGCGCTTTCGGCCCAGGACCAGAACACCGTCCGGGCAGATTGCGAGCGGTTCCAGACCGAAGGGGCGACGGGCCGCACTGCTGTGGTGCAGACCGGGATGGAGCCGATCTCGTCCACCGACATGACGTCCCTGTGCAGCATGATCGGCTCGTTCTGACCTGATCACGAGGCAGCGACGGGGCCGGTTCCGCCTGGAACCGGCCCTTTTTCGTTGGCCGCGTCAGCATCCACCGGGGACTCCGGCATGAAAAAGGCCCGCAGCGATGCGGGCCTTTTCCTTCAGTCCGGTTGGCGTCAGCCTTCGTAGGTCGGCATCTCTTTCAGCTGATCCTCGGTCTGCGAGACATAGACGCGAAGTTCGTCGCCCTCGGCCTGCTTCAGAACATCGACCTCGGCGATCGGCACCGAGATGCGCTTTTCGCCGATGCCGAGGAAGCCGCCGACATCGAAGACCACTTCGGTGACTTGCCCCGAACTGTCGAGCACAAGGTCGGCAACCTCGCCGATGCGGTTGTCACGGGCGTCATAGACGGCGGCCGACGTCAGCATCTCGGCCGTCAGGTCAGCGCCTGTAACCGGGTTGAAGCCGTCGCGCGCAATGGGCGAGCGGGCGTTGGCATCAGCCGAGGCGACCTCGCCCGACCCGTCCGTCATGGTCTGGGTCGTGCCATCGGTCGTGATGGTGCCCTCGGTCCCGGTGGCCTCCATCGCGTCGGTGCCGGCCTGGGCGTTGGTCGTGGCCTCGCCCGTCGTGGCCGGGGCGGACTGCTCGTTGGTGACCGCAGTCGCATCGCCCTGCGTGTTGTCCAGCGTCGAGGCGCCGTCGTTGCTGGTGCCGTCATTCGTGACGGTCACAGGCGGCTGGTCGTCGGACAGGCCACCCTCGGCGGTGCCCTGCTGATCCGAGGCCGCGGTGGTGCCGGTCGTCGCGTCGCCCGTCTGCATGGTGCCGCTCGCGTCCGCGCTGCTGTATGCAGGCGCATTCTCCAGCGCCGCGCGGTTGGCATTCAGGACGAGGAAGAAATCGTCCGGGTCGTTCTCGGTCGCATCGTCGCGCAGCATCTGCAGCGAGGCCATCTGCACCGCCACCTGGCGCTCGCCGATCCCGAGGAAGCCGCCGATGTCGACGAGCACGGCCTCGACATTGCCCTCTTGCGAGAGGATGACGTCGTTCACCTCGCCGATGTCTTCCCAGTTGTCCTGCATCCCGCTCAGCGAGGTGCCCTCGACGGGGGTCTCGGTGGAATAAAGGCGCATGCCGATCAGGTCCGAGGCGCGGATGTCGCCCTCGGCGGCCTGGGTGCGGAAGAGTTCCGTATCAGCGGTCTGTGACCAGGCGGCGCCCGACAGGGCGGCCATGATCGCTGTGGAAAGCATGAGTTTTTTCACGTCGTTCTCCTTTGAAATGGTCCAAGGGCGCAGAAGCGCTCGGTCAGAAAACGCCGTTCCGGCTCGTTTGTTCCCGTCGGGGTCCGCTCCGTTCGAATGGGGGAAAGTGCATCCGGGGGAACTTTTTCCGCCGCGTGGCTGTTGCTAGGGCAATCACAACTGGAGTTTTTCCCATGAAACCACTGGCTTTCTTACTTCCGCTCGGCCTGATCGCGGGGTGCGTGGACACCGGCACACAAGCCAACAACAATGCGGTGACTTACGGTGCGACGGGGGCGCTGATCGGTGCCGCCGTGGCCGATGATGACGACCGCCTGCAAGGCGCAGCGCTTGGGGGCGCGGCGGGTCTTGCGGCGGCAACCCTGCTCGGGCCGTCGAACACGCAAGGCAACTGTGTGTACCGCAACTCGCGCGGCCAGCGGATCGTCGCCCCCTGCTGACGCCGGGCGTCAGCCCGATTGGCCTGCCAGCCCGACTGCCATGCCAGGAGGAGACGCGTCACACGTGGCCGAACATGTCGGGGCGGCTTCGTCGATCGCGCGTCTCCAACTGACAAAGCTTCACTCCGCGCGCAACGCTCGCGGAGTGTTTTCATGGGCCGTTCCGGGGATTAAGTGGCCACAAAAAGCGGGGCGAGGTCGCAGCCGAGGATAAGGCTGCTGTGGCCCGAGGCCAGGCCAGAAGTTCGCCCGGCGGTGTCCAGGCCGATGTGGGCTCGACCAACGCGGATGATCCCATTCCTCCACGACAGCTGACTCAGCATTGTCCGCCAACCCGGTGACATGGGACGAGCATGGGGGCCTACCCAAGTCTTAGACATGAGAGCGTCACCGGCGCTGGACCCCAACGTGGAACCGTCGGCTGTCGGGATCAGCCCGGCGGTGAGCCGCAAGCCAAAAGCGGGGCTCAGGCGCCCTGACCGCCCGTCGTTCCATCGTTGCGGCGCCCCGCCCACTTGGCGCGGATACGCTCGATCAGGGCATCAAAGTCAGGCCCGTCTGGACGCGGGGCACCCTCGCGCGGCGCGCGATAGGCCCGTAACAGGTTGTCGATAATGGGTTTCTCATCGTCTCGGTTGTAGTACATCTGTGCATTCCTTGCCTGTGGCGGTTTTCCGCCTTCGCAGACAGAACCTCGCAGCCGCAAAATCGCTCCGGAAATTCTGCGTTTCCATGCTTGCAACGCAGGTTGTTGCGCCCGTGCAACGTCCTATGCTGCGGTCGCGGCCTCGGTCGGGGCAGCCGTGTAGACGGCCGGAAACTCGATGGTCGCCTCGACATGGCCGTCCGAGGTGACAACCAGCGTCCCACCGAGCTGGCTCGCATAGGCCTCGATCAGGCGAGTTCCCATGTTCGTTATCCGCGCCGCCGCGTCGTAACCCGGGCCATCGTCGCGCACGACAAGCCGCAGCTGCCCCGGCTGCGGCTCGGTCAGATGGACGGTCAGATGCCCGCCCCGGCGCGGCGCGAAGGCGTGCTTGTAGGCGTTCGACACAAGTTCGTTGGTCAGGATGCCGACTTGCAGTGCGCGGTCCCCCGTAACCTCGACCGAGGCGATGCTCAGGTCGACATCGACGGGGGTGCGATTGCTGGCCGCGATCCCTTCGACCACATTCGTCAGGTACGAGCGCAGGTCGACGCGGTCGAAATGATCGGACTTATACATCTCTTCATGCACCTTCATCATCGCGAGGATGCGGCTCAGCAGGCTTTGCTTGATGTCCACCGGCAGCCGTTCGAGGCGGATCAGCGACATGACGGTCTGAAGGTTGTTCTTCACCCGGTGGTGAATCTCGCGCAGCAGATAGGTCTGCCGATCGGTCGCGGCGGCAAGCGCGTCTGCGCCGCTCGGCGTCCTGCGCCAGCAGCTTTGTCATCCGCCGGATCATCAGGCCACCGATAAGCACGATGGGCAGGGTCAATGCGGCCGCCGACAGGATATGCTGCCGGAACTCGCGGAAGGCAGTCCTCTTGGCGATGCCCGACACCGCCACCACGGGCCAGTTCTCAAGTTGCCAGTATCCGACGATCCGATCCACCCCGTCGGCCGGGGAGATCGTCTCGTACGTGCCATGCGATACCTGCGACAGCTCGTCGAAGAGCGGGGTGTCTTTCAGGTCCAACGGTTCGATCGGCGGCTCGCGGGCGATCAGCATGCCGTCCATGCCGACGAGGCTGACATTGATCTCGCCAGGCTCGCCCATGCTTAGCGACACGTCGCGAAGCGCGGTCTGCGGGATCGCGACGGTCGCCGCGCCGGCAAACACCCCGTCCCTCTCAAGCCTGCGGGCCATGACGAACACTTTGTCGCCGGTGATCCGTTCGGTCACCTGCGGCGAGATCACGAACTCCTCGCCCTGTTTGACCTGCGTGAAGTAGGCGCGATCCGCGACTGAAATCTGCAAGGGCTGTTCCAGGCTGGAAAAGCGCAAGTTGCCAAGGGCGTCATAGACGGAAAACTGGTAGCCCTCGGGCAAGTCGCGGGCGGCCTCGTTCAGGTCGCCGATGGTCACCGCGCCGGGCAGTCGGCCCGTGACCTGATCGTCGATCCGGCGCAGCGCCTGGGAGCTTGCCTCGAAAACCCAGTCGAAATTGGTCGCCACGACATGGGCTGCGCGGTGCGCGTTGACCTCGGTGCGGGTCCGCGAGGCAGAGAACTGGGACAGGGCAAGGACGCCCACCAGGAAGAACAGGCACAAGACGAGAAGCAGGATCGTCCAGCGGGCGGCAAGATAGGCAGAGGGCGATGCGGGCATCCGTACTCTCCGACCCAGGCGTCTGGCAGAACGTCTTGATCTTCCGACGGTAACCAAACTCATGTCGGCAAGCCAGAGCCAGCGCACCGTCCGCCGCCGGGAAACCCGATGATCGTTGCGGTCGCGGTCACGAAGTCTTCTTTTCAGGCAGATCCTTGTGGCTGGTCTTCGCGAGGTCTTCCAGCTCGGCCTCGGTCATGCTGTCCTTCATGTCTTTCGAAGCCCCCTTGAGGGTGGACTCGGGGCTCTCGCCGCGTTTGGCCGAAAGTGCCGCGGCGGCTGCCCTCTGCTGCGCCTTCGACGTCGCGGGCATTTGCGTATGTCTCCCGAACCCCTTGCCAGACCGCAGAACGTCCAAGCCAAGCGATGGTTCCGTCAGGCACGCACCGAAATGTCAACGGGCCGGCGCAAACGCGCCGGCCCGAAGGTCGCCTGCCTATGGGGCTGTTGCAGGCGACGGGCGAGGGCGCCGCACCCCGGGGTTGGGATCGGGGCGATCCTCGCGGAGCGCCGTCGCAGGTGCGTCTTCCCCGGTTCAGGCCTTGTCGCGCACGGGTTCTGGCCCCGTGGGTTGCAGCGCCCGCGCCATCGGGCTGGGTGCAGCGGCGGTCCTGGCCGTCGCGGGTCGGGTCGCATTGATCCGGTCGAACACGGCCAGCGCCTGCGCCACGACCTGGTCCATGTTGTAGTAGCGGTAGGTCGCGAGCCGGCCGACGAACCACACGCCTTCGCGTCCGGGCGGCCAGCGCCTGGTAGCGCTTGTAGAGCGCCTGCGTTCTCCGGCCGCGGGATCGGGTAGTAGGGGTCGCCCGTCGTCGGACGGATACTCGTAGGTCAGGCTCGTCTTGCGGATGCGTCTGGCCGGTCAGGTGCTTGTACTCGGTGACGCGGGTGTAGGCCTCGGTCTGCGGGATAGTTGACCACGGCCACCGGCTGCACCCATTCGCTGGTCACGCGTCTCGTGCTCGAAGCGCAGCGAGCGGTAGGGCAGCGCGCCGAAGCGGAAGTCGAAGATACTCGTCGATCGGGCCGGTGAAGACGGTGCGCGGCGCGCGCACCTCGTCGCGCAGCGTCGCGATAGTCGGTGTTCAGCATGACCTCGATGTTCGGATGGTCGAGCATCCGCTCGAACATCCGCGGTGTAGCCGTCGGCCGGCATCACCTGGAAGGTGTCGGTGAAGTAGCGGTCGTCGCGGTTGGTGCGGGTCGGGACGCGCGCGGTGACCGACTTGTCGAGCTGCGAGGGGTCGAGCGCCCCACTGCTTGCGCGTGTAGCCGCGGAAGAACTTCTCGTAGAGCTCGCGGCCCACCGTCGAGACGACCACGTCCTCCGAGGTGTCGATATCGCTGACATCGGCTCGCGCCGCGCGCGCGAGGAACTCCTCCATCCCCTCGGGCGTCGAGGTCGAGGCCGTAGAGCGTGTTGACCGTGTCGAGGTTGATCGGGATCGGCACCAGCTTGCCGTCCACCTGCGCCAGCACGCGGTGCTCGTAGGGCCGCCACTCGGTGAACTGCGACAGGTAGTCGACGACCGCCTGCGCGTTGGTGTGGAAGATGTGCGGCCCGTAGCGGTGGATCAGGACGCCCGCCTCGTCGTGGCGGTCGTAGGCGTTGCCGCCGATATGCGGGCGGCGGTCGATCACCAGCACGCGCTCGCCGCGCTGCGAGGCGAGCCGCTCGGCGAGCACGCTGCCGGCGAAGCCGGCGCCGACGACCAGCCAGTCATACATGGTCATGCCTCCACGCGCGGCAGGTCGATGTCGCTGGAGAGCTGTCCCACCGTGGCGTAGCGGCGCGCGCGCATCATCTGCGTGCGAACCATGTTGCGGTGCATGGCGCTCCAGGTCCGGTCCCAGGAGGTTTCGCCGAGGAGCGCGTCCACCCGTGCCTGCCAGCCCTGCGGGCGCGGCTCCAGACGTCTTGCGGATCGCATCCGCCATCGTCGTCGCGGTCGGCGATCGCCACCACGCCCGCGTCGCCGTAGCTGCGCGACGACGTCGCGGATCGCGGTCGAGACCAGCGGGAAGCCCCGCCGCCAGGAACTCGGGCGTCTTGGTCGGGCTGATGAAGCGCGTCGCCTCGTTCAGCGCGAAGGGCATCCATGCCGACGTCCCAGCCCGCCAGGTAGCCGGGCAGCTCGGCATAGGTCTTGCGGCCCCAGCCAGTGCAGGTTGGCGCGCCGCGGCAGGGCTGCCGGGTCGATCTTGACCACCGGTCCGAGCATCACGAACTGCACGTCGGGCAGCGGCGGCTGCGGTGGCTCGACCAGATCGAGGTCCATGCGCTCGTCGATCACGCCGAAGAAGCCGAGGCGCGGAAGGGGAATGGTCGCCTGATCGGCGGGATCGGGCGTCCCGTATCGGGCGGCATGGAAGTGGTCGACGTCGATGCTCGAGGGGAAGCAGTGCACGTTCGGGTGCCTGGCGCTCTTGGCCTCGTACAGGCTGCGGCCGCCGGTGAAGACGAGGTCGGCGCGCCGGAACAGCAGCTCTTCGTAGCGAAGTCAGCTCGGGCGGCGCGCTCTTGAAGGCCGACAGCTCGTCCATGCAGTCGTAGACGCAAAGGTCGGGCTCGAGATGCGCGCTGAAGGCCAGCGCCATCGGGGTGTAGTACCAGGTGACGAGCCCTTCGGTTTCCGCACCCCGGACGAGGTCATCGACCATGCCCCGCAGGATCGTGGCCTCGTGTTCGGTGCCGAGCGGCAGGATGGGCGTCGCCACCGTCACGCCGGAGGGATCGCGCACAAGGCGAAGTTCGGGCAGCGCCCGCTCTTCGTGGCGTGGCTCCTCGAAATAGACGACGCGATAGGATTTCGTCGCACGCCGCAGGATGTGGTGCGGTCGCTGGACCACGAAGTCCCAGCGAAGGTGCGAAAAACACAAGAGAAAGGATGCCGGTGTGACAAGTGAAGGTGGAACGGCCTTGTTCATCTGATACTCCCGAGACGAGGAAGGGCGCGGAGCGCGGCCTTCGTCGTTTCGGCGCGCTGCTATCGCTGTGATGCCAGACAACGCAGCCGGGTCGGGTTTGTTCCCGCCAAGGTGGAAATCACGCAGCGCCCAGGAAGGACAGAACGGCCAGGACGACGACGACAAGTCCGACCAGATAGATGATGTTGTACATGGTTGCCTCCGGTTGATGACAAATGACCGGGAGGAAGCCAGACCGCCCACCGACGGCCCGGGCGCGACCGCCGCTCCGAGGCGGCGCCCGCGCATGGTCCGCGCTATGGAGCCCGGCGGTCTTCCCCTCGCGCCCCTCCCTTGTCGTCGCCTGCAAACCGGCAGTCCTGCCGATTGTTCCGCAGGACGCCCCCGCCGGAATTTTCGCTGCCGCCGCGAACAAACCGGGCAGACCGACGTTCTTTGCCCGACAGCCGCAGGCCGCAGCCACACCTGCCGGCCCATTTGGAGGAACGACATGCAGACCGATCATCAGGACGTTATGGACCAGGCCGACCCCGTCGACGTGGCGCAGATCGCTCGGCTTGAACTTGAGGATGCGCGCGCCCGGCTTGGAAATGCCGCCGAGCGCGTGAAGGACGAGGCGCGCAACGCTGGGTCGACCATCTCGACGCTTGTGATGGACGAGCTCGACCGTCGCGCGTCGGATCTGGGAGGCCAGCTTCGCACCCTCGCGGGGCGGATGCGCGGCGAGCAGGGGGACGAGGACATTGGCCCAGCCCCCCGGATCGTTGACCAGGCGGCGGGCCTGATCGACGACGTGTCGCACAGGCTGGAAGGCCAGTCGGCCCGACAGATCGGCCAGTCGCTCGAGCGCTTCGGGCGTGAGAATCCGGCGCTGTTCATGCTCGGATGCCTTGCGGCGGGCGTGGTCGCGGGCCGCATGATTGTCGCGTCCAGCGACGAGACCGACCCCCGTTTCGCATCCTCGCGCGACGAGGCATCCGGCGCCTACGGTTATCAGGCCGACTGGGCCGAGGATGCGCCCGACGGATACGACGAGGAAGACCCGGCCGAAGAGACCTATGAGGCCGTCCCGACGACGGCGGATTGGTCGGTCGAGGATAGCATCGCCTCGCCTGCCGACGACCCGGACGGCATTGCCCAGACCCGGACTGGCAGCGACGACCTCTATCCCGGCGGCCCAAAGGAGACTGACCGGAATGTCTGATCGCACCTCGAACCAGGGCACCGCCAGCACACCCGGCATACCGGGCGGCGGGCTTGCAGACCTTTTGTCGGATCTTGTTCGTGATCTGACCGGCATCGTGCGCGGCGAAGGCCGCCTGATGCGAGCCGAGCTTGCGGATGCGGCCCGGAATGCGGCGGCTGGCGCCGAGATGATGGCGGCGGGCGCGATCCTGTTGCTGCTTGCGGCCCTCGTGCTGGTGCAGGCGCTGGTGATCGCGCTGGCCGAGGTCATCGGTCCCGGCTGGTCCGCGACAGTGGTGGGGGCGGTGCTGGGCATCCTCGGTGCCGTGCTGGTCTATCGCGGTCGGCACAACTTGTCCGCGGCGAGGCTGATCCCCGAACGAACCATGGAACAAACCAGCCGGGATATCCGGCTTGCAAAGGAGCAACTCTGATGTCTGACACTTCGCACCATCTGGAACGCGAGATCGAGGCCCATCGTGCCGGCGTCGAGGAAACCCTGGACAAGCTGAAACAGCGGATGTCCGTCGATCAGATCGTCGACGAGGTCGGCCAATTCCTGGGAATGGACGATGTCCGGGGCGCGCTCAAGACAGCCGGGCAACAGGTGCGTGACAACCCGATCGCCATCGGGATGATCGGGGTCGGTCTCGCCTGGCTGATGTTCGGTCGCAGCGGATCGTCCTCGGATCGCGACGACTGGGACGGGCGGACGGAAACCCACACGCCCTATAGCGGCGCTTATCCGGTCAATCGTGGCGGCTCTGACTTTCCGTCGGCTGGCGGCGCTTACGCGGGCGACTATGGAAGCCATGACCGCGGCGGAGACAGCGAGGACGGCGGCTCGCTGATGGGGAAGGCGCGCCATGTCGCCTCGGACCTGGGCGAGTCCCTCGGTGAAGCGCCGCGCAAGATGCGGAAAGCTGTGGGACATGCCACGGATCGCGTCCAGTCTGCCGTGGGCTCGGTCCGCGACAGCGCCAAGGACCTGGTCGCGCCGGTGACACGCTCGGTCGGTGGCCAGCCCCTGTTGATGGGCGCGGCGGCACTCGCCGCCGGTGCCGTGATCGGCAGCGCCCTGCCGCGCACGCGGACAGAGGATCGGTTGCTCGGACCGCAGCGCGATCGGCTGCTTGACGAGGCTTCGTCCCTGACACGTGAGATGGGCGACCGCGCGGTGACGGCGGCAAAGGCGACCTACGATGCCGCTGCCCGCGCCGCGCGCGACGAAGGGCTGATCCCCGAAGGCGAGACGATTGCCGAGAAGGTGGAACGCGTGGCCAGCGCGGCGGTCGAAGAAGCCAAGTCACAGGTCGAGCCGGTCCTGCATGGCGAGGACGAGCCGCGCAAGGCGGCCCGGGCGCGCCGGTAACCGCGCGACCTGCAAGAATGCAAATGGCCAGCCCCGGGGCTGGCCATTTCCGTTTGTGGACGGCGTGGCGTCGATCCGTCGCCGCGTCACGACACGATCGGCGGCGTGATCTGCCCTGGCTCCGGCAGGTTCGGGTCCTGCTGGGGAATGGGGGTGGGGTCCGGCATCGGATGCGGAAAGGTATCCGGTCCGGGCTGAGGCGGCGTCGGGTTGGGCAGGTCGTTCGGGCCGGGCGGCGGAACGTCCACCGACCCTTGCGTGGGCTGCGTTGGATGTTGCATCGGTCTCTCCTCGCGTGGGGTTACATCGCAGTCAACGCCCCGCCGCCCGCCTTGTTCCGCCGGAAGCTTGCAGCAAGCGTCCGCCACCCTGCAGCCCGTAAGGCCCCACTTGCCCATCTCGTCGTATCGTCGCATGGTTACCACGGGGGCTGGGAAACGGAACGGGCATCATGCGCGACGGCGATCACAGGGGCGACGAGGTCGACCAGACATTGGCGCGACTTCTCGATGCGATCGCGGCCGAGCCGGTCCCGCAGGAAATCCGCGCGCTGGCCGAACAGCTGCGCGGCGCCTTGCAGGAGCGCGACGCGGTCGAATGCTCCGGCGACGGAACAAAAGCACCTCTCCTCCGTTGATCTGCCATGCATGCCGCGTGCCGCGGCATCTCATTGCAACGGAGTGACCCGATGAAGAATCCCACGCTTGAAGGTCTGTTTCTCGAGACCCTTCGCGACATCTACTATGCCGAACGCAAGATCCTGAAAGCGCTGCCGAAGATGGCGCGCAGCGCGCAGTCGCCCGAGCTTCGCGCGGCCTTCGAAAAGCACAAGGCCGAAACCGAGGGCCAGATCGAGCGGCTTCAGCAGGTGTTCGAGCTGGTCGGCGCGCGCGCCCAGGGCAAGACCTGCCCCGCCATCGACGGGATCATTGAAGAAGGCGAAGAGATCATGGATGCCTTCAAGGGCCAGCCCGCGCTGGACGCAGGCCTTCTTGCCGCTGCCCAGGCCGTGGAGCATTACGAGATCGCGCGCTATGGCACGCTGCGCAGCTGGGCCGGTGCACTGGGCATGCAGGAGGCCGTCACCCTTCTGGACCAGACGCTGTCGGAGGAAAGCGCGACTGACGAGGCGCTGACGGAACTCGCGGAAGGTTCGGTCAACGAGGCCGCCCTCGAAGCGGCGTAAGCTGGCTTGAAACGGCGGCCCCGGCGGGGCCGCCATCTTCCTGACCGCAGCATGTCCGCGGCCATATCGGTGTTTCATGTACCAGACACAACGCTTCGACCCGGCGCTGCCGGACACGGTCCCGCCTGCCGCGATCTTCCGCAGCTTCTGGCAGGGCGGGTTTGAATGCTCCACCCACGTTCTGAGATCAGGCGAGAGGCTGGACCTGATCGCCGCCACCGGTCATGACCGCGCGGCCGAGGCCGATTTCCGGCAGTTGCAGGGGTTCGGTATTCGCACCGTGCGCGACGGGCTGCGCTGGCACCTGATCGACAGGGGTGGCGCCTACGACTTCTCCTCGTTCCGGGCGATGATCCGTGCCGCGCGCAGGGCAGGCACGCAGGTGATCTGGGACCTGATGCACTATGGCAGTCCCGACGGCGTCGATGTCTTTGCACCGCAGTTCGTCGATCGGTTTGCCCGCTTTGCCGCCGCCGCCGCGCGCGTCCTGGCGGAAGAGACCGACGAGGTGCCGTTCTGGTGCCCGATCAACGAGATATCCTTTGCTGCCTGGGGAGGGGGCGACGTGGGCTACCTCAACCCCTTTGCCCAAGGCCGGGGGTTCGAGCTGAAGGTCCAACTGGCGCGCGCCGCCATTGCCGCGATGGTCGAGTTGCGCGCGGTCGACCCCCGCGCCCGCTTCGTTCACTGCGAACCGGCGATCGTGATCCATCCCGCCCCGGACGGCACCCGCGCGGCCGAGGCGCAAGAGCGTCACGAGCAGCAGTTCCAGGCGATGGACCTGATCTCTGGCCGGCTCTGGCCACAGATCGGCGGGGCGCCGGAGTTTCTCGACGTGGTGGGCATGAACTACTACGTGCAGAACCAATGGCGCATTGACGGCGAGAACCTCTATCCGGTCGATCCGGAGTTCCGGCCTGTGCGCGCGTCTGCTGGCCGATCTGCACGCGCGATACGGTCGCCCTGTCGTGATCTCGGAAACCGGGATCGAGGGTGACCGCCGGTCGGGATGGTTGCGCTACATGGCAACCGAGGCGATGGCAGCACTACAGGCCGGAGTGCCGGTTGCCGGACTGTGCCTTTACCCGGTCGTCGATCACATCGGATGGGACGATGGGCGCGTCTGCCCCAGCGGACTGCTGGGCCACGTCCCGGGTCCGCACGGCCGATCGGTGTGCCAACCGCTCGCCGACGAATTGCTGCGGCTGCGACGGGACCTGGCGGGACATTCCGCCGCGCTGGAGCTTGCCCCCGACATGACCGCTGCCACCGAGGCCTTGCCCGGATGACCGCGACCACGCTCATGCTGGTGCTGGTCTTCGCCACGCTGGCAGGAGTGATCGCCGGTGCGGTGCTGATACGCCGGAACATGCAGCGCAGGAACAGGCGGGACGCCTTGGGTGCCGCCCGTGCTACGTCTTCCGAACGTCTAGAGGCGGTCGACGAAACCGCAAATCTGGACAAGCTCGGAAAGCGATAGGACGCCGGGCTGATCGATGTCGCCCGTGGTCGGTGCAGGCGGTGCGACGCTCATGTCGTCAGGGGCCGCGCCTTCGACGACCCCGTTCCGGGTCGCGTCGCAATCCTGCTTCACGCGGGCCTTTCGGTCCTCGGGCAATGCAAGCCACCGCTGCCGCATGTCCTCCTCGGGGCGCAGCCCCACGGCGGTGTCGCCGATGAAGACCGACCGGATGTCGTCTTCCCAAGCCGCAACCGCCGGAACGGGCGGTGCCTCCTGGGCGGCGGCGGGGGCGAGGGCGGCAAGGACGAGGGGCAGGGCGAGTGCGGCGCGCATGGCGGACCTTTCCATAACGGTCGATGCAGGTCCAACCCTCGCTGGCGCCGTTTTGTTCCTTCGGGGCCTTCGACAACTCCTCTCGTACGGGGGGAACCCGATACTGAGTGCCCACGTTTCAATTGCACAGAAGGGGAGATCACGTTCATGTCCAGCGGGACCGCCCAGCAACCGGCCGATGAGGTCATCGAACTGATCCCGCGCCTGCGGGCCTACGCGCGGGCGCTGACGCGGGACATGGAGGATGCGGACGACCTTGTGCAGGAAACGCTGCTGAAGGCCCTGTCCAACATCGACAGCTACCAGCCCGGAACGATGATGCGCGCCTGGCTTTTCACGATCATGCGCAACACCTTCTACACCAACGTGAAGAAGCGGGCGCGCGAGCGGCCGGGACTTGAGGATTGCGTATCGGGACAGCTGACCACGATGCCCGACCATGACCGCGTGATCCAGGGCAAGAGCGTTCTTGCGGCGATCGCGAAGCTGCCGGACCATTACCGCGAGATCCTGGTGCTGGTCGTGATGCTGGGCGAAAGCTATCAGGACGCGGCCCAGATCTGCGGGGTCAGCATCGGGACCGTCAAGAGCCGGGTCAACCGCGCCCGCCACCTGGTGATCGAGGAACTGGGGACGGACGCGCTCGACGACGCGTTGCAGCACTGACGGCGATCACCGCCGAACCGGATCGTGCGAATTAGTCTGGCCTAACCGGGCACTTCGGGTGCCTTTTGCCTGTGGCCGAGGCGGCTGGCCGACCTGCTGGCAACTCAAAAGATGCCATGACAGACGCGTCCGGGCCTTCGTCTTCGCGTCGACGCACGCATCGGGCCCGCACGCAAACCTGCTGGTTTGGCGCTGACGATCAGCGAGACCGGGTCCCGTGTCGGCCCATGGCGCTCCTGCTCGAAAGCAGCGGCAAGTCTCACCACCCGACGAAAGTCTGGACACATGCGAATGCAGGTGCGAGAAAAGTTAGCAGATGGTTAAGGTTGGGGGACGGTTCTCGTGCATACAGCCTCGCATCGCTCGCTGATGTCCTCGTTGACCGCCGCCCAGGAGGAAAAGCGGCTGTCGCTAGACAAGCCGGGCGATCGGACGCCCGAGACGTGGTTTCTCGGGCCGAAGGGCGAAAACGCCGAGTTCCTGAAGCGGCTGGTCACGAAAGCGATCGAGCACAACGTCGATGCGCGGCGCGACTATATGCCCGGCGATCCTCGGATCTTCGACGAGGCGCGCGGTCGTGACCTCGGCCCATCGGAAGCGTTCATCACGCGCCAACTGGATCACATGCTGCATTACCTGCGCGGTTCGGTTCCGCTGTCGAGCCATCGCAACCTGTCCCACATGTATTGGGACCAGACGCTTCCTGCGGTGGTCGGATATATCTCGGCGCTGCTCTACAACCAGAACAATGTCGCTGCAGAGGCCTCTCCGGCGACAACGCTGTTCGAGATCGAGGTCGGCAACGATCTATGCCGGATGCTGGGTTATCCGCTGCCCAGCACGGAACAGGTCACGAACGGCGCGATCAAGCCCTGGGGACACATCACCTGCGACGGCTCTGTGGCCAATGCCGAAAGCGCCTGGGCGGCCCGCAATACCAAGTACGCGGCCGTTACCTTCGCGGAAGCCCTGCGCGCGGAACCCGATCTCGCCGCGGCCCGCAACACGAGCGTGCTGCTGCTTGACGGGCACCGGGCACGCTTGCTGGACCTTGACCCCTGGCGGCTTCTGAACCTTCCGATAGATGTCGTGCTGGACCTTGCGCCGCGCCTTTCGAAGGTTGGCGGCGTCGATCCGGCGGTTGTCGAGGCCGCCCTTGGACGGCACTCGGTCCAGGCGCTCGGGCTGGTCGAGTTTCACCGCCGTTACCTGCCGGACATTCCGCCGCCAATCCTGTTCGCCCCGCAGACCGCGCATTACTCATGGCCCAAGGCGATGGCCCTGATTGGCCTCGGGCGGTCGGCGTTGCGCACCGTGCCGGTCGATGGCGACGGGCGGATGGACATGGTGGCGCTGCGTGCCCTGCTGGACCGCTGTCTGGATGAACGCCAGCCGGTGATGCAGGTGACGGCGGTTCTGGGCTCGACCGAGGAAAGCGCGGTCGACCCGCTGGCCGAGATCCTGCGGATCCGGGACGAGTACCGCGCCTTCGGGCTGGAGTTTTCCGTGCATGCGGATGCGGCCTGGGGCGGATACTTCGCCTCGCTGCTGCGAGAGCCGCGCGCGCATGACCCGTCCGAACCCCGGGACATGGACCTGACCAACGCTACCCTGACCGAGCAGGACCCCTGGCATGCCCTGATGATGGGCGACGGGGATCGCGCGCCCGGCATGATGTTCAGCGACTATGTCATGCGCCAGTTTCTGGCCTTGCCTCAGGCCAACTCGATCACGGTCGACCCCCACAAGGCGGGATTCATTCCCTATCCCGCCGGCGCGCTGTGCTATCGCAACGGGGCGTCGCGCGATCTCGTCTCGTTCAAGGTGCCGGTCGTGTATCATGGCGGTATCGACCCCACGGTCGGCGTCTATGGCATCGAAGGGTCCAAGCCCGGCGCGGCCGCAGCGGCCGCCTATCTGTCCCACAGGGTGATCCGGACCGATCGCTCGGGATACGGCGAATTGCTGTCGCGCTGCATCTTCAACGCGAAGCGCTTCTATTCCGCCCTGGTCGGTCTGGAAGGGGACGACTTCGCCGTGACGACGTTCCAGCGCCTGCCGGCGGAGAAGGTCAAGGGGGCCACCGTCGCCGACATCGCCGCGCAGAAAGAGATCATTGCCCATCACATCGCGCCGCTTGACGACGAGGATCTTGTCGGGGCGCTGATGGATGATGCGAACCTCTTTGCCCTGTTCCGCGACCTTGGCCCGGACCTGACGATCACGACCTATGCGTTCAACTTCAAGACGGCATCAGGGCTGAATGCCGATGCCGCCCTGATGAACGAGATGAACGACCTGATCTTCCGTCGGCTGAGCCTGCAATCGTTCAACGGTGGCTCGGTGCCAACGACGCCGATGTTCGTGACCTCTTCCAGTTTCGATCCCGCCGCATATGGCCAGGACTTCGTCACGGCCTTTGCGCAGCGGGCAGGCGTCGTCCCGCAGCCCGGCTTGCCGATGAGTTTCCTGATCTCGACGACACAGAACCCGTGGTTGAGCGAAAGCGGAAGCAGTCTGCAGCTGCTGCGGACCCTGATGCAGGTGCTTGGCGATACGGCCAGCGCTGCCGCGCAGGATGTCCGGGCTCGGCATGGGATTGATCCGCCCGCCTAGGCGGGATGCCGCATCCGGGCATCCGGATCGGCGGCATAAGGTGCGACGTGACGACGTGGGAACTGACCTGGGCGGTAGCCCTTCGATCTTGGAGCCGGACATGAGCCCGAAAAAGACCCATGACGATATGGACGACAACTGCGGCTGCGAGGCGTGCGAAGAGGCTGCGATGACGGCTCATCACGACCACATGGACATGGACCGCGATACGATGCTGCGCCCGCGCATCGACAACATGCCCCATCAGCACGCGATGACGCTGGTCGGACACGAGACGGTCTTTGCCGTTCACATGACGCAATTCTACATGGAAGAACACAAGTACCAGCTGGTCTTCGAAGTCAGCTTTCCGGACGAGATCCGCGAGGCGCTCGACAAGGCGCGCCGTCGCAATCCGGTGGACTGGTTCGTGCTGTCGAACGACGCGCATGATCCGTTCACGGTTCCCGATCTGGCCTCGGGTCGCAAGCGGACCTACAGGGCCCAGATTTTCCAGGGACTTCCGCCTTTTACCGATCGCGACGAGGAAAGCACGCACTTCTATCCGTGGAGCGCGGATCGGGTGAAGCCGTTCCTGACCGACTTCAGGGCCACGGTCGAACGTGTGGTGATGTTCCGACCCTTCGCGCACAATGCCGAACTGCCCGAATTCGCCACATACTTCATGTTCGGCAAGGGGCAGGAAGTGCACATGACCAACCTCCAGACCGGGCGCCTTGCCAGCAGCAGGTTCGATACCCTCGCCTTCGGGCCGGACTATGACCATGTGATGAGCCTGCGCGAACGCCCGAAGGGTTTTGCCGATGCCCAGATCGAGGCCGGGATCGTGGCGACCTTGCCCGCCATCCGGCTGCGCGAGGCCTTTACAGGCGAGCAGACGGTTCCCGGTCACTGGCCCTTCAAGCCCGGTGACAAGATGCAGATGCTGTATCGCGGCATCCTGCCCGAGTTCACGGCGATCGCCGGAGAAAGCTTTCTGTTCGGGACCAGCGTCTGTTCCAGCCCCTCGACACTGCGGTCGGATCAACAGTCGCTTGACGTAAGCCCGACACCCGAGCCGATGGTGAAGACGCACAACTGACTGCGGAAGGAAGGGGACTGCCGATGTCCGATCTGACCAGACACGAGGGAAACGAAAGCCTGTGGCACACCGTGTTCGCCGACGGGCATCCGGTACTGGCCGGCAAGCAGAAGCGCTATTCGATGCTGCCGGGCTCACCGCGCTGCAGGCTGTGCCAAGCGCCTTTTGGCGGCCTTGGCGGCTGGGTGATGCGACTTCGCGGCCTGCGTGCGTCGGAACGGAACCCGAACTACTGCAACGCCTGCGACGGATTTCTCGACGCCTATCCGGGCGGGGCGGAGGTGCCGATGTCGATGATGATGGTCGACATCCGCAATTCGGTGCAACAGTCAGCCCATACATCGCCCGCCAATTTTGCCAAGCTGGTCACAGCGATGCGTGGCGACATCCTGGACGTCCTCGCGCGGACGGACGGCTTTGTGCTGGAATACCAGGGGGACTCGGTCTTTGCGGTCTGGCCACCGGGCTTTCTTGGCGCCAACCATGCCGAAAAGGCACTGGAAGCGGCCGAACTGGCGGCGCGGCTTGCCTCCACCCCCGGACATCTCACGGCAGGGGTCGGGATGGCGGTGCACACGGGAAACATCTTCATCGGCACGGTATCCGCGCCCGGCGGACGGATGCAGGGCATCGGTGCCTTCGGCCTCGACGTGAACCTCCTCGCGCGGCTGACCCATGCGGCCCGATCTGGCGAAGTGCTGGTCAGCACCGAAACGTTCAAGGCGGCCGGGCGACCGGTGCCGGTTGATCGGCTGAGGACGGAAGAGCTCAAGGGCATAGACCATCCGGTCGAGGCGGTCGTTCTGGGGTCCGCCGCCGTGGCGATGCACTAGGGGCCTGAACGGCTGCGTTCGGGCAAGAGAGTTGAGCATCTCGTGGATCGGTGCGGGGTGCGGTCCGCCTGTCCCGCAGGTGCGCGCGGGCCAAGGGTCCTCCGGCATGGCCTGACGGGGGCGTCGGTCGACGACCCGCAGCCGGTCAGAGGCGGCGCAGGCTTTCGCCGAGCCGCAGTTCGCCATCCTGTTCGACCGAGCAGAACAGGCCTCGCAGGCGCAGGGGCAGATGCGGCTCGGCCATCGTCCAGTCATGGGCGGCGCGGCCACAGCGGACCTTCCATTTGGCGCAGCCATCGTTCGGCTCTTCGCTGACGCGCAGCACGGCGGTGCCCGCCGCCAGAAGGCTGCCTGCCGGCAGGTTTTCTGCGGTCAGGTTCATGTCGACAGCGATGTTGTCGCCGGGGTAGGTGACGCGGTCGCGGTCGCGCCAGACAAGGTCGAGCACCCGCCAGGCTATGATCGACACCTGGATTTGCGGGTCGGGGCGGCCATCCGGCAGCTTCAGCCAGGGCTGCGACATCTCGAAGTCGCCCGCAACGCCTGCGGCCCGCGTCAGGTGCAGCACCTCGGGGAAGGTCCGCGCATTGGGCCGGGGCCGCGCGCACAGAAGCCGCACCACACCCGCATCGCGCGGCGCGGCGAGGATCGCGGGCAGCGCGGCCGCAAGCTCATCTGCGGTGGCGGGGGCTTCGGGGGTCTCGGTCATTCCACGCTCTCCAACTTGTGAGGTCCGGCTTGTCGCGGTCACTCCGCCGCCCGGGCCCAGTCCGCGGGGGCAATCAGGCCCACGTCGACCTTGTCGTGCGGCATGGGCAGGTCGATGTCGACGGCGCTGTCCAGTTCCTGCGCATAGCGATGCCCGGCATAGGTGGCCGCGGCGATGATCGCGGGCGCCTCGCAATCGCCGATGCGCGCAAGGGTGAAGGGCAGCTCGGCATGGCGTCCATCGGGGGCGTAGCGAAGCGCGGTGTAAAGGTCGTCGACCGGGGCACGCTGACCGACAAGAACAAGGCCCCGCGCCGGAAGCGACCGTTTCGCGTTCCGAATGGACACAGGCCAGCGTCACCGTCTGCACCGTCGAACCACGACAGGGTCTGCGCGGTCAGCAAGCTCGATCGCCCTGCGCCATCAGATGCGCGGGCACCCGCCAGCCTTCGCCCGTCTTCTCGGCCCAGGCAGAGACCTGGTTGTCGGGGGTGACAAGCGTCACCTCCAGCCCCGCCTGCCGCAGACGTTCGGCAATGACACCGCCCATGTAGTAGCCGTCGGCGTCATAGACGACGACCGGACCCTCGGGCAGGCGACCGTCCATGATGTCGTCGGGGGTGAAGACCGGGGTTGCATCCTCGGCGATGGGCTCGAACCGCTTGCCGGTGAAAAGGTCGCGCCGCCAGCGCGCGCCGGTGGCGATGACGACATGGTCGGCGCCGAAGTCGCGGACGTCCTGCGCGGTCAGGCGGCTTTCGCGGAAGACCTCGACATTCGGCATCTTCGCGATCTGCCCCTCGCGCCAGTCGCGGACGCGGATGTATTCGCGCATCCCGGGCAAGGCGGCTTCGCGCACCACCCGGCCGCCCAGCACGCGCCCCGCCTCGGCCAGCGCCACGCGGTAGCCGCGCTGCCCCAGGGCACGGGCGGCCTCCAGCCCCGCTGGCCCTGCGCCCACGACCAGGACCTGCGTGTCAGACCCGCGCGGCGCGATCCGGTCGGGGTGCCAGCCCCTGCGCCATTCCTCGCCCATCGTGGGGTTCTGGGTGCAGCGGATCGGCACCGACAGGCTGTCGCCCGAATAGCAGACGTTGCAGCCGATGCATTCGCGGATGTCCTCGATCCGGCCTTCCTCGATCTTCTTCGGGAGGAAGGGATCGGCGATCGAGGGCCGGGCCGCGCCGATCAGGTCGGTCAGCCCCGCCTTGACCCAACGCACCATCGTGTCGGGCGAGGTGAAGCGGCCGACCGTCACGACGGGCTTGGTCGTGACCGACTTGATCCAGCGCATGTAGGGCTCCAGCGCGCCTTCCTTGACAAAGCGCGAGGCCCCCATTTCCAGCGAGTAGTCGGCAATGTTGATGTCCCAGAGGTCGGGCATCTCGGCCATCAGCGCGAACATCTCCTGCCGCTCGCCCAGGATCGGCTGGCCGTCCTCGCCCGCTTCGGCATCGGCGGCAAAGCGCACGGCGACGGCGCAGCGGTCGCCGACGGCCTCCTTGGTCTCCTCGATCAGTTCGCGGACAAGGCGCGTGCGGTTCTCGAGCGAGCCGCCGTATTCGTCCGTCCGCGTGTTGGTCTCGGGGTCGAGGAAATGCGCCAGAAGATAGCCGTGCGTGGCATAGACATAGACGATGTCGAATTCCGCCGCCTTGGCGCGCAGGGCGGCGTTGCGGTGCCAGCGGCGGAGGTTGCGGATGTCCTCCTTGTCCATCGCGCGGGACTGGAACGGGTGGCCCACGCCGTTCGGGCGGCTGGCCACATCCATCGACACGAGCCGCGTCGCGATGTTGGCGCTGCGCGAGCCGGAAAACCACAGCTCGGCCCCGGCAAGCGCCCCATGGGCATGGACCTTGTCGGTCATCAGCCGGTGGTTGCGCACGTCCGTGTCGTCCCAGAGCGTGGCCGAGATGTGCAGCTGGTCGTCCGAGGCCGGGTGGATCGAGCAGTATTCGGTGTTGACCACGCCCCAGCCGCCTTCGGCCTTGACCCCGCGCATTTCGGCCAGCGTGCGCGGACGCACCCAGCCCATGCCGGTGCAGTGCGGCACCTGGTAGAAGCGGTTCCTCGTCGTCACCGGGCCGATGCGGACAGGTTCGAACAGGATGTCATAGCGGGGATCACGCGCCATCGGTCAGGTTCCTTGCACAAGGGGCCAGCCCGGTGCCGGGCGCAGCCGCCTTCAGGCCATAGCAATGATCGGGAAAAATTGCAAAACGCCGACAGTCGGCCGCGTGGGCTTCCTGGCAGCCTGCACTTTCGTCCAACGGCTCAAGACCCTCAGCGGTTGCGCGCCCTGCGAATGCATCTGCAAGAAAGGGGCATCAGAGCCAGACAGATTCGTCCTTGGCCCCATCCGGCGGATACCGTGGTTGAACACCTGGTTGGGCGGTGACTAATTTCTCTGCGCGCCAGTGTCGGCACATGGTTTTCCTGAGGAATATCAACGCGACCTTTCTGTCGCGCTTCAGTCGGCGAAGCGGTCGCGCACCCGGTCCTTGCAATCAACGGCTCGCCCAGAGGTAGTGCTGCTCGCCGTTGATCTCCACGATCAGTCGCTCGTGTCCCAGATCAACTCACGACAGAAACGATCCGGCAAGTCTTGCATCAGGCCGCGACAGAACCCAGCGACAGATCGGCGTGGCGGGCCAGATGCCAGTCCGTGTCGCCATACGCCTGGCTGATCGCAACCAGCCGGGCCAGTCCGTGGCCCACGGGATATTCGTCCATTGCGCCGTTGGCTCCGTGCAACTGGACAGCCTCCTTTCCCACGGTGCGGCCATGACGGCCGACATAGGCCTTGGCGGCGTGGATGGCGCGGGCAGCCTCGGGGTGGCCGTGGTCAGTCAGGCTGGCCGCGCGGAACACGGCGGAGCGGGCCATCTCGCAGGCGGCGAACATCTCGACCATGCGATGCTGGAGCGCCTGGAAGCTGGCAAGCGGTTTGCCGAACTGCACGCGCGTCTTGGCGTATTCCACCGTCCGGTCGGTCAGCATCCGCATCAGCCTGGCACCTTCTGCCGCGGCAGCCAGCGCGCCGGTCTGCGTCAGGGGGTTCAGCAAGTCTGGGCCGCCGCAAGCGCGCTGGGTTGTACCAGATGAACTAATGGCAGAGGTGAAGGTTGCCCTTCTCCAGGAACTCAAGGAACGCCTTCAAGACGTGGGTCGACATTACCGACTTGCCCGGCATCCACGCATTCCCAACCTCGATAACGATGGAACCGTCCTCGGTCACCATCTCGCGCAGGATCGGCGCGAAGTCAGCGAACCATGAAACATACTCGTGCTGGGTCCGGTTGCCGTATGCCTTCTTGGTGTTTAGCGGGAAGGGCGGCGAGGTCATGACCAGCTGCACCTTGCCAGCGTGCGCCGAGAGCGCAGGTGACCTCAGGACTTTCTCGGACTCACCGTGGTAGAGAGACCCTAGCGCAGTGACGTAGACCGGCGCGGACGCATCGGCATCACCGGGCGGCGAAGCCGCGATGCTCGCCCGTGCGTCTCGAACCAGTCAGCCATGAAGTACCCCCTAGCGATTCACGCCTTCTACCATATGGCGGAAGTCAAGACCCGGATACCCCAAAGGCTTGGGGTGCGGTCAGATCTGACCCCATCGCCCCCTCAGCACAGCGCCGGGAAGCGTTTACGGTGTCTATGCTGTACTTGGGGTCTTCGCACCGGGCGGTGGTATCGCCTAAGTGCGTGAATTCTTGGCTCCGGCGGTAGGGATCGAACCTACGACCAATTGATTAACAGTCAACTGCTCTACCGCTGAGCTACGCCGGAACACCGCGGGGTCTATAGCAAGCGGGTTGGGGGGCGTCCAGAGACAAATGTGGGATAAGGACTGACGGGTCAGTGTGCGCGGAAGCGGGTCGCGGAGGTGAGCGGAACCTCGGCGGAAACCGCGTTTCTCTCCAGCAGATCAAGGAGATGGGCCAGCACATTGCGCTCGGCGGCAGGCAGCAGGGCGGGGGGCGTGTCGCGCATAGACCGTGCGCGCGATGGTCGAGACGTCGGCCGGGCCGCGCGCCAGGACGGCCAGGATGGCCGTCTCGCGCCCTCGGCGATGCGTGACCAGTTCGGCGAGCCGTGCCTGCCGGGTCGTCGACTGGCGCGCCGTGGCCGGGCAGGAAGGCGCGCCAGTCGCCGTGCTCGCAGGCGGGCGAGGCTCGCCATGTAGGCCGCCATGTCGCCCTCGGGTGGCGAGACGATGGAACTCGACCAGCCCATCACATGGTCGCCCGTGAAGCACAGATCGCGCCAAGCGCGAGGCAGAGGTGGTTGCCCAGGTGCCCGGGCGTGTGGATCGCCTCCAGCGCCCAGCCGTCGCCTTCCAGCACTGCGCCATCCGCCAGCCGAAGGTCGGGCGCGAAGCCCGGCGTCGACGCCTTCGCCGCCCGCCCGTCAGCCCGCGCGAGGTCCATCGCCGGGCGGATGCCGTCCGCGCGCGGTGCCGAAGGCCCAGACGGGCGCGCCGGTCGCTTGGCGCAAGGCGGGGGCCAGCGCCGAATGGTCGCGATGCGCATGGGTCACCACGATGTGGTCACCCGCTCGTCCGGGTCGAGGGCGGCCAGGATCGCGGCGAGGTGGCGCGCGTCGTCCGGCCCGGGGTCGATCACCGCCACCGCGCCGCGCCCGACGATCCAGGTGTTCGTCCCCGGCCCCGTCAGGGGCGAGGGGTTGGGCGCCAGCACCCGTCGCACACCCGGCCGGGCAGGTCTGTCATCGCGCTTCCTTTCACGCGGTCCCGCGGCTAGGATCGCCCGCATGGCCATGTCGCTCAAGCCGCTTCTGCCGCGCGGGCTCTACGGGCGCGCGGCGCTGATCCTGATCGTTCCCGATCGTGGCGATCCAGATCGTCGTGTCGCTGGCCTTCATCCAGCGGCATTTCGAGATCGTGACGCAGCAGATGACGGAAAGCCTGGTCATCCAGGTGAATTTCCTGCTGGACGAGCTCGATCGCGGCGGCTCGCCGGACGAGGCGGGGCCCGGGCGATCGCGCATCGCCCAACCGCTGGAGTTGCGCGCTCGAGCTGCCCTCGTCCTGGACCTCCGACGCCGACCGGCGCGAGTTCTACGACCTTTCCGGCCGCGACGGTGATCGCGACGCTGCGCGAGGGGTTGCCGGACCTGCGCGCCGTCGATCTCGTCACGCCGACGCGGCGACAGCCAGGTGCGGATGCTGCTTGACACCGACCTCGGCCCGGTCTCGGTCGAGGTGCCGCGGCGCCGCGTCTCGGCGTCGAACCCGCACCAGTTGCTGGTCTGGATGCTGGCGACCTCGATCCTGATGACGGTGATCGCCTATCATGTTCCTGCGCAACCAGCTGCGCCCGATCAAGCGGCTCGCGGATGCGGCCGAGGCGTTCGGCAAGGGCCGCTCGGTGCCCTACCGGGCGCGCGGCGCGCTCGAGGTGCGGGCGGCGGGGGCGGCCTTTCTCGACATGCGCAGCCGGATCGAGCGGCAGATCGAGCAGCGCACGCTGATGCTCTCGGGTGTCAGCCACGACCTGCGCACGCCGCTGACCCGGCTGAAGCTGAGCCTGTCGCTGATGCCGCCCGAGGACGAGGTGCTGGCCGCGCAGCGCGACGTGGCCGACATGGAACGGCTGGTGGACGAGTTCCTGTCCTTCGCCCGCGGCGATGCGATGGAGACGCCGGTCCTGACCGATCCGGTCGCCATCGTGACGCGCGGTCGGTCGAGAATGCGCAGCGCTCGGGGCAGGCCGTGACGCTGCATGTCGACGGGCAGGGCGAGGCGATGCTGCGCCCCGATGCCGTGATGCGGGCGGTCGAGAATCTGGTGGGCAATGCCGCTGCGCTATGGCAAGCGGGCCGAGGTGTCGCGTGGTGCTGACCGAGCGCAGCCTGCGCATCTGCGGTCGAGGATGACGGCCCCGGCATCCCGCCCGAGCGGCGGGACGAGGCGTTGCGGCCCTTCACCCGGCTCGACGCCGCGCGCGACCCGAACAGCGGCGGCGGGGTGGGCCTCGGGCTGTCGATCACCGCCGACATCGCGCGCAGCCATGGCGGCACGCTGACGCTGTCGGACAGCGCCCGGCTGGGCGGGCTGAAGGCGGAGCTGGTGCTGGCGCGGTGATGGGCGGATACCAGAGGATCGACTACATCTCTTTCTTGACGGATTTGTCCCGACAAATCCGTCCGCGCCTGCCTGCCCCTGGCAGGCGCGTTGCGCGCCAGCCCAGGCAGTCGCGGACGGATTGGCAGCGTCACGCCAACTGAGAACCCTTGCCTGCGCTCACGCGCTCCGGCAATCGGATCGCGAAAACGCTCCACAGGAGCGTTTTCGGTCGATCCTCTGGCGATCCTTGCCCCTGGGCGACCTGCTGGACGGCCCGGAAGCATAGCATGCGCATTCATTGCGCACCGGGACGCGCTCACACCGCCACCACCCGCCCCATGGGATCGACCACCGGCCCGCCCGCTGCCCGCGCGTCCTCCGGGTCATGCGTCACCAGGATCGCGGGCAAGCCCTCGGCCCGGATGCGGCCCGAAGCACGAAGTCCCGGATGCGCCCGCGCAGCTCGGTGTCCAGCCGGGCGAAGGGCTCGTCCAGCAGCAGCGCGCCGGGGCCGCGCGAGCAGCGTGCGCATCAGCGCGACCCGTGCCCGCTGCCCGCCCGAGAGCGTCGCCGGATCGCGGTCGGCGAACCCCGCGAGATCGGCCGAGACCAGCGCGGCCTCTACCGCCGCCCGCCGCACCGCCCGTCCGCGCACCGAGGCGGGCAGGCCGAAGGCGAGGTTGCCGCCCACCGACAGATGCGGAAACAGCACGTCGTCCTGAAACAGCAGCCCGATGCCGCGCGCCTGCGTCGGCAGGCCGGTCACGTCGCGACCGTCCAGCACCAGCCGCCCCGTCAGCGTGAAATCCGGCGACAGCGTTCCGATGATCGCGGCCAGTGCCGTCGACTTGCCCGATCCGGACGGCCCCATGATCGTCAGCACCTCGCCCGGCGCGACACGCGCGTCGAGCCGCACGATCACCTCGGCCCCGCGCCGCACCTCGATCCGCTCCAGCACCAGCCCGCTCATCGCCGCCTCATGCCCCGCCGGTGGCGAAAGACCAGCGCGGGCACGGCCAGCGCCAGCCCGAAGCCGAGCGCGGGCAGGATCAGCTGCAAGACCGCATAGGTCCCGATGATGCGCCGGTTCCCGCCCGAGGACAGCGCCACCGCCTCGGTCGTCAGCGTCACGATCCTGCCGCCGCCGATCAGCAGCGTCGGCAGGTACTGGCCGATCGACACGGCCATCCCAACCGCCGCCGCCACCAGCACGGGCCGCAGCAGCATCGGCAGCCGCAGTCGCCAGAACACCCGCGCGGGCGACGCGCCGAGCGCCGCGCCCGCCACCGCCATCCGCCCGTCCCAGGCCCGCCAGGGCGGGGCGAGCGACAGAAAGACGTAAGGCAGCACGAAGACCAGATGCGCCCGCTGCCACCGCGACCAGCCCTTCGCTGAGTCCCGCGCGCAGGAACAGCACCTGCAACCCCGGCAGGAAGGCGACCTGCGGCACGATCAGCGGCAGCCACAGAAGCCACAGCGCCCGCGCGCCCGGTCGCAGGCCAAAGCGCGCCTCGGCCTCGAGGCAACCCAGCACCAGCGCCAGCGCCGCAAGGGTCGAGGCGAGGGCCAGCGCCAGCGTCACGCCCGCCGCCCCGGCCAGGTCCGGTCGCGCCGCGCATCCAGGCTTTGGCGCTCAGTCCCTCGGGCAGCACATCGGGAAAGGTCCACATTCCGGCCACGGACCACAGCGCCAGGCCCGCCATCCCGAAGCCGACCAGCCCGACGACCAGCCCGCCCGCAAGTCCCGCCATCGGCCGCACCCAAAGGTCGATACCCGGCCAGCGCCGACCGCCGAGGGACAGATCTCGGCCCAGCCGGGCCATGCCCCGCTCTGCCAGCCACAACAGGGCCAGCGCCGCCAGCACGAGCGCCCAGCAGCAGCAGCGCGCCGGCCGCCGCGGGTGCGCGGCGGGCCAGGTCCGGCTCCATCATCCAGCCCACGACCTGCACGGCAAGCGGGGGCGGCAGGCCGGGGCCAAGGATGACCGCCATGTCCACATTCGTCATCGCATAGGCCAGCACCGCATAGGACCGGCAGCCTGATCTGCGGCCAGACGGCGGGCAGCACGGCCAGCATCCAGCCCATGACCCGCCCGTAGCCGAGGCTGGCCGCCAGCATCATCCGGCGCGACGCGTCCGCCTGCGGCAGCGCCGCAAGCACCATCAGCAGCAGGAACGGCACCTCCTTCACCACCAGCCCCAGCGATCAGCGCGAGCCCGGCAGGATCGTTCAGGATCAGCAGGTCCGGCGGCTCGGTCCAGCCCGTGGCCCAGGGCGACAGCGCCCGCGCGATCCAGCCCGAGGGCGAGATCAGGAAGGCGATCCCCAGGGCCGCCGCCGCATGGGGCAGGGCAAGCAAGGGCGACAGCGCCCGCGTGATCACGCCGAACAGCCGCCCGCCCTGCAACCCCGCCACGATCAGCAGCGTCAGCCCGACCGAGACAGGGTCGAAACGATGCCCGGTGACAACCGACAGGCGCACCGCCGGTAGCAAGCCCCGGCCAGTCGCCACAGCGCCCGCGAAGCCGCCGTTCAGGGCCGGCACCGAGCGTTCCGGCCAGCCCGGCCGCGACCGGCCCGGCCATCAGAAGCAGCGTCAGCCGGGGAACCGCGCGCAGCCCCCGGCCGTGGCTCACTGCACGACCCCGTAGCGGCTCAGCCAGTCCTGCGCGATCCGCACCATCCAGCTGGCATCCGGCTCCAGCAGCACCGGCCCGAGCGCCTGCGGGCGGCAGCGTCGCCACGCCGAGGTCCAGCGCGTCGAACCGTGCCTGCTCCGCCTCGGGCAGCGCATTCAGGTCCAGCACCGTCTGGAACCCGAGCACCGACGGGGTCCTGCGCCCGCGCCTGCACCTCGGGCTCCAGCAGCAGGTTCGCGATCACCATCGCCCCCGCCGCATGGGCCGCGTTGTAGGGGATGGCCACGAAGCTCGCGTTGCCGATCGTGCCGCCGTCCCAGACGCTTGTGCGCACGGTGTCGTGCAGTTCGCCCGCCGCGATCGCGGCCGAGGCGCGGCCGGGGTTGAAGGCGAAGGACAGGTCGATCTCGCCATCGGCCAGCAACTGCCCCAAGGCAGGCTCGTTCGCCGGATAGGCCTTGCCCTGCCGCCACAGGATCGGCGTCAGCGCGTCGAGATAGGCCCAGAGCGGGGCCGTCACCGCGTCATAACTCGCCTCGTCCACCGGCTGCTGCAACACCGCCGGGTCGTCGATCACGCCGTAGAGCACCTGCTTCAGAAATGTCGTGCCCAGATAGTCCGGCGGCTGCGGATAGGTGAAGCGCCCCGGATTTGCCTGCCGCCCAGTCCAGCAGTTCGTCCGCCGAGGCGGGCGGCACCGGCAAGGCGCGCGCTGTCATGCTCGAACACCAGTTGCGCCATCGCCCAGGGGCTTTCCAGCCCCTCGGTCGGCTGGGTGAAGTCCTTCACCACCGCGGGCTTGCCCGACCACATCGACCAGCGGCCAGTTCGGCAGGCTTTCGGCGAAGGGCCCGAACAGCAGCCCCTCAGACTTCATCGCCGCGAAGTTCTCGCCGTTGATCCAGATCAGGTCCACCGCGCCGCCCGTGTCCTGCCCGGCCTGCTTCTCGGCCACCACCCGCGCCACGGCATCGGCGGTCGAGGCCAGCTTCACCTGTTCCAGCGTCACGCCATAGCGCGCCTCGGCCTGTTCGCCGACCCAGGCGATGAAATCGTTGATCTTCGGATCGCCGCCCCAGGCATGCCAATAGACCGTCTGCCCCTTCGCCTCGGCCAGCACGGCGTCCCAGTCCGCCGGGTCGGGCTGGGCGGCGGCGGGCAGGGCGGTCAGCGCCAGCGCGGCGGCGGCAAGCAGATGTCTCATCGGCAGGCTCTCCTTCATGTCGGTTTGCACGATGTCGCCGGGTCGCCCGCGGGCATGGCAACCGAAACCTTCCGACCCCGCACGAGGTTGTGAGCCACCTTGCACCTTGCGACCGCGCGATCGGCAAGGGATGGGGCAGGGGGCACCCATGCTCGACGCCACGCTCAGACCGCTGATCGACCCGCCGCTGAACGCGGCCGGACGCGCGCTGGCCCGGCGCGGCGTCACGCCCGATGCGGTCACGCTGGCGGGCCTTGGCGTTCGGCCTGGTCATGGCCGCGATGATCGCGGGCGGGGCAGGGGCGTCTGGCGCTGCTCCCGCTGGCGCTGTCGCGGCTGGCCGACGGCCTCGACGGGGCGGTGGCGCGCGCGACGCGCCAAGACCGATTTCGGCGGCTACCTCGACATCACCTGCGACTTCGTCTTCTACGGCGCGATCCCGCTGGCCTTCGCCCTGCGCGACCCGGACGGCCAACGCCCTGCCCGCGGCCTTCCTGCTTGCGACCTTCTACATCAACGGCGCGAGTTTCCTCGGGCTTCGCCCTGCTGGCCGAGAGGCGCGGGATGGAGACGCGGGCGCAGGGCGAGAAATCGCTCTACTACAGCGCGGGGCTGCTGGAAGGGACCGAGACCATCGCCTTCTTCGCGCTGCTCTGCCTGTTCCCGCAGCCTTCGCCGCCGCTCGCCTGGGGCTTCGGCGCGCTTTGCCTCGTCACCGCGGCGCGCGCGGCTGCGTCTGGCCGACGCGCCTGTTCAGCGACCGGAACCAAACATAACCTTGCGTTATGTTAAGTCCTCAACAAACGCATCATATTGCCTTGTTCATGCGCTAGACTATCTCGCCGAGGCTGGCCCGCCCTGTGACCCGGGCGAAGATCCGCGACCGAAGCGCGCATGTCCGGTCGAGGGCCGCAGGCCTTGAACGACAAGGGGAGGATGTTTCAACGATGGCTTTGGTCAGCGGCTTTCATCACCTGACGCTGTCGACCGACGGCGTGCAGGAGGATTTCGATTTCTACACCAAGACGCTCGGCCTCTACTCGGTCAAGCGCACCGTGCTGTTCGACGGCACGATCCCGGTCTATCACCTCTACTACGGCTCGCGGCACGGCGACGCCTCGACCATCATCACCACCTTCCCGTTTCGCAAGCCCGGCATCTACGGGCGGCGCGGCACCAACCAGACGCGCACGATCATGCAGGTCGATCCCGGTCGGCGCCTCGGACTTCTGGGTGGACCGGCTGAACGCCGCGGGCATTCCGGCGACCAAGGGCAGCCGCTTCGGCCTGACGCGGGTGATCTTCACCCATCCCTGCGGCATCCCGCATGAACTGGTCGAAAACCCCGCCGACACCCGCCCGCCCATCGTGAACGAGGCGCAGGGCATCGGCCCGCAGGTGGCGATCCGGGGCATCTATGGCTGCGGCGTCGCGGTCTATGACCTTGCGTCGATGGACGAATTCCTGATCGGCGGCATGAACCTGGTGCCCGAGGCAGCACCGACGAGGGCCGCGTGTTCTCGGTCCCCGACAATCTCGGCCCGCATTCGGTGGTCGAGCTTCTGCACGACAACACCAGCCCGCAGGGCACCTGGATGCTGGCGGGCGGCACGATCCACCACATGGCGCTGAACACCGGGAACCGAGGAGAACCAGATCAGGCTGAAGGCCCAGCTCGAGGGCATGGGCTTCACCGACGTGTCCGAGCAGAAGGACCGCAACTACTTCAAGTCGATGTATGTCCGCTCGCCCGGCGGCGCGCTGTTCGAGATCGCCTGGACCGTGCCGGAAGGCTGGGCCAAGGACGAACCCGCCGACGCCATCGGCAAGTCGCTCGTCTTCCCGCCGTGGTTCGAGGATCGCCGTGCCGAGCTTGTGGCCGGGCTGGAACCGGCCGACTTCCGATGATGCATGGCCGGGCCGGCCCTGTTGCTCCACGGCGCGCCGCTGGATGACGGCGCGGGCCGTCTGTGCATCTTCCTGCACGGGCGCGGCCAGTCGCCGGAAGAGATGATCGCGCAGAACATCTCGCGGCTTGGCGCACGCGCGACGTCGCCTATGTCCTGCCGCGCGCGCCGGGCAAAAGCTGGTACGCCGCGCGCGCCGTCGACCCGCTGACGGCCGAGACGCGGGCCGAGCTTGCCGCCTCGATGGCGCTCGTCGCCGCAGGTCGCCGCGGCACGCTGCCGCCCGACCTTCCTCTGCTGCTTGCCGGGTTCAGCCAGGGCGCCTGCCTTGCGCTGGAACTGACCCTGCGCGGCCGGATCGTCGCCCGCGGCGCTCGTGGCTCTCACCGGCTGCCGCGTCGGAACGCCCTCCTGCGACCGGCCCACGCGGGCGCTGGCGGGCCTTGCCACCTATCTCAGCGGCAGCGACGCCGATCCGTGGATTCCGTCCGCGGCCTTTGCCGATGCCGCCGGGGTGCTCGCCGCCCAGCGGCGCGCGACTGCGCGCCGAAAGCCATCCCGGCCGGGCGCACATCGTCTCGGACGCCGAAATCGCCGTGCTCGACGCGATGCTGGCCGACGCTGACCGCCTGACCGCATGACGCAAGCACTCGACTCGAACACCGGGCCGACAGCACGGCCCGCACCGACGACGAAGGCCCATGCCGCGCCACCCGCAGGGCCACTGCAACAGGGAGGGAGAACCCATGCTCACCAGACGCCGTTTCCTGAAATCGACCGCCGCCACCGGCCTGACGCTCGCCACCGCCAGCCAGCCTCGCGGCCCCGGCGCTCGCGCAGGGCGCGAAGATCCGCGTCGGCTATGTCAGCCCGCAGACCGGCCCGCTTGCCGCCTTCGCCGAAAGCGATGCCTACAACATCGAAGGCTTCCTCGCCTCCGAAGCGGGCGCAGAACTTCGAGGTCATCGTCAAGGACAGCCAGTCGAACCCCAACCGCGCCGCCGAGGTGGCCAAGGAACTGATCGTCGATGACGAGATCGACCTGATGCTCGTGGCCTCCACCCCCGAGACGACGAACCCCGTCTCGACCACCTGCGAGGGCGAGGGCATCCCCCTCATCTCGACCATGGCCCCCTGGCAGCCCTGGTTCATCGGCCAGCAGGGCAACCCGGCCGATCCCGCCTCGTGGAAGCCGTTCGACTTCGCCTTCCATTACTTCTGGGGGCTGGAGGACGTGATCGCCGTCTTCACCAACCTGTGGAGCCAGCTCGACACCAACAAGCTGGTCGGCGGCCTCTTCCCGAACGACGCCGACGGCAACGCCTGGGGCAACCCCGAGGTCGGCGTCGGCCCGGGCTTTGCCGCTGCGGGCTTCACCCTGACCGATCCGGGGCGCTACCAGAACCTGACCGACGATTTCAGCGCCCAGATCAACGCCTTCAAGGCCGCGGGCGTGGACATCGTGACGGGCGTGGTGATCCCGCCCGACTTCACCACCTTCTGGAACCAGGCCAAGCAGCAGGGCTTCACGCCCAAGGCGGTGACGGTGGCCAAGGCCATCCTCTTCCCGCAATCCGTGGAAGCGCTTGGCGAATCCGGCAACAACCTGTCCTCCGAGGTGTGGTGGTCCGCGACCCATCCGTTCAAGTCCTCGCTCACCGGCCAATCCTCGGCGGAACTCGCTGCCGACTTCACCGCCAAGGTCAACCGCCCCTGGACGCAGCCCATCGGCTTCGTCCACTCGCTGTTCGAGGTGGCGGCCGATGTCATGGCCCGCGCGGGCGATCCGACCGACCGCGAGGGCGTTGCCGCCGCCATTGCTGCGACCGACCTGAACACAATCGTCGGCAAGGTCGCCTGGAACGGCGCGAACGTGCCGCCCTTCGCCGCCACCAACGTCTGCAAGACCCCGCTGGTCGGTGGCCAGTGGCGGCGCAAGGATGACGGCAGCTTCGACCTTGTGGTGGTGGACAACACCACCGCCCCGGACATTCCCACCGGCGGCAAGATGGAACCCATCGCCTGACCTTCGGGCCAAGGAACAGCAAGGGGCGCAACCGAGGGTTGCGCCCCTTCCATTTGCATTTGCGCAAAAAATCCCCGCCGCCGGCCTTTGCGCGTCGCGACTTGTTGCCGTGCCCCGCTATCTGTGGCACACCAAAGGGGCAACGAACTAGACCGACGAGTTCAGCTATGACGGATTTCGCCTCACGACGCATCATGATGGTCGATACGCAGGTGCGCCCGTCCGACGTGACGAAGTTCCCGATCATCGAAGCGATGCTTGCCGTCCCGCGCGAAGTCTACGTGCCGCGCGACAAGCGCGAGGCGGCCTATATGGGCGAAAACCTGCCCCTGGCCCCGCGCCGCGTGGTGCTTGAAGCCCGCACGCTGGCCAAGCTGCTCGACGCGCTCGACATCCAGCCGGACGACATCGTGCTCGATCTCGGCTGCGGGCTTGGCTACTCGACCGCCGTGATCGCCCGCCTCGCCGAAGCCGTGATCGCGGTGGAGGAAGACGCAACCCTCGCGGCCGAGGCGGAAAAGACGCTGGCTGCGGAAGGCGTGGACAATGCGGCCGTGATCGCGGGTCCGCTTGCCGTCGGGCAGCGCCAAGCACGGGCCCTACGATGTCATCACGATCCAGGGCGCGATCGAGGTCCTGCCCGAGGCCATCGTGGACCAGCTCAAGGAAGGCGGGCGCATCGGCTGCGTCTTCATGGAAGGGGCGCTCGGCGTGGCCCGCATCGGTTACAAGGTGGACGGCATCGTCACCTGGCGTTTCGTCTTCAACGCCGCCGCCCCGGTCCTGCCAGGGTTCGAGGCGCGGCCCGGTTTCATTCTTTAGCGAGGCATGCAGCAATGCGCAGCGTCTTTCGGGTTACGGCCCGTCCGTTCATCGTAGCCCTCGCGCTCGGCCTTGCCGGACTTCCGGCGCGCGCCGAGACTCTGGCCGACGCCTTCATTGCCGCCTACCGCAATTCCAACCTGATCGAGCAGAACCGCGCCGCGCTGCGTGCAGCCGACGAGGATGTGGCGCAGGCCGTGGCATCGCTGCGCCCTGTCATCAGCTTTATCGTGAACGGCCAGTACGGCTATTCCGAACAGTTGGCCGGTGCCGATGTCGTCACCAGGCAAAGCTTCGAGGATTTGTCCGGCTTCTACAACCTGACCGCCGAGATGACCGTCTACGACTTCGGCCGCACCCAGCTGGCCATCGAGGCGGCGAAGGAACTGGTGCTTGCCACCCGCGAGGCGCTGATCTCGATCGAGCAGGACGTGCTGCTGGCCGCGCTGAACGCCTATGTGGATGTGATCTTCAACTCTTCGCTGGTCGATCTGCGCGAGAACAACGTGCGGGTCATCGCAGAGCAGCTGCGCGCTGCGCAGGACCGTTTCGACGTGGGCGAAGTGACCCGCACCGATGTGGCCCAGGCCGAGGCGCGACTGGCCGAGGCGCGCTCGAACCTGATCGTCGCGCGCGGCGACCTTGCCATCGCGCGCGAGGCCTATCGCTCGGCCACCGGCAACTATCCCGGCAACCTCGCGCCGTTGCCGCCCTCGCCCGCCCACCGCCGCCTCGCTGGAGGCGGCCCGGGTGGTCGCGCTTCGCACCCATCCGTCCATTCGCGGTGCGCAGCGGCAGGTTTCGGCGGCCGAGCTGAACGTGCAGCGCGCCAAGGCCAACATGCGTCCCTCGATCACCGGCGAGCGCGCAGCTTGCAGGTGAACGATGGCGGTTTCCAGGAGAACGGTGTCGGGCTGAACTTCAACCAGACGCTCTACTCGGGCGGCCGCCTTCGCCTCGCAGCAGCGCCAGGCGATGGCCGACCGCGACTCGGCGATCGACAACCTGCAACAGCAGGGCGTCATCATCTCGGAGAACGTCGGCACGGCCTGGAGCACGATCGACGCCGCCAATGCCGTGGTCACCTCGACCGAAGCCCAGATCGAGGCGGCGCAGATCGCCTTCGAGGGGGTCCGCGAGGAGGCGAGCCTGGGCGCGCGCACCACGCTTGACGTGCTCGACGAAGAGCAGAACCTGCTCGATGCGCGCAACGCGCGGCTGAACGCCGAGGCGACGCGATACAAGGCGATCTACAGCCTGCTGTCGGCCATGGGCCTGCTGACTGTCGAGCATCTGAGGCTTGGCATTCCGACCTACGATCCTGCGGCCTATTACAACGAGGTCCGCCGGGCGCCAGCACACAGCGCGCAGGGGCAGAAGCTTGACCGGATCATGAAGTCGATCGGCAAACAGGCGCCGTAACGACGACACCCCTCAGTCTCCTATCTGTCCGGACTGTGCCGGATGTTGTGTCTTGCAGCACTCCGCGCTACCATGCCTGCGCAACAACAAGAAACGTGCGGGGCGCAGACATGTCGGATCCGATGACGAACATGCAGATCGAGGACGTGCTGTCGTCGATCCGCAGGCTTGTGTCCGAGGAAGGTCGTCCGGCCCCGCGCTGCCCCGTCTTCGCACAAGCTGGCGGAAAAGCTGGTTCTGACGCCTGCCTTGCGGATCGTGCCCGGCGAGCGCGAAAGTGTCCCAGCCCGCCGCGCCGGTTGCGGCGACCGAGGCTGCGAGCCCCTTCGACCATCTGTCGCACCGGGCCGCCGCGGTTGTGCTTGAGGCGGCGCTGTCCGGTCGTCCGGATGTCTGGGAACCGGATGGCAGCGAGGTGACGCGCTCTGCCATGGATGACTGGACGGTGGAGTGGGAAGCGCCCGCCGACGGGTTGCCCGAGTTCGTCTCGGCGCGCGCCGCGACGGCCAAGGCACCCTCTGAACCGCCCGAGCCGGAACCGCAGATCGAGGCGGGACGCATCGAAGTCGATGCCGCCCCCCCGGTCGTCCCTGCGGATACAGTTGCAGAACCCGAGCAATCCCAGCCGGACCCCGTTATGCCCGAAACCGAGGCGCGGCTTCACCTGACGGATGAGGGGGAGCCCTCGGTCATCGACGAAGAGGTGCTGCGCGAGATGATCCGCGACGTCCTGCGCGACGAGCTTCAGGGCACGCTCGGCGAGCGGATCACGCGCAATGTCCGCAAGCTCGTCCGGGCCGAGATCGCCCGCGCCTTGTCCGCGCGCGAGTTCGACTGAGCGGCAGCGCTTGAATACCCCGGCGCATCTGATCTTCGGCGCCGCCGCCTTTGCCCGCCCGGGCGACCGCCCCGTGAACATCGCGACACTCGCCGGCGCTGTGTTGCCGGACCTGTCGCTTTACCTCTTGGCGACGCTGGTCGCTTTTCGTCCTGAGCATCCCGCCCGAAACGGTCTTTGGCGAGCTCTACTTTTCCGATGTCTGGCAGAGCATTTTTGCCATCGACAACTCCATCCCTCTCTGGGCGAGCGGGCTTGCCATTGGCCTTGCCACCCGCAACCGCATCGTGATCGCGTTCTTTGGCGCCGGGCTGCTGCATCTGGCCTTCGACCTGCCCCTGCACCACGAGGATGCCCGCCGCCACTTCTGGCCGATCTCGGACGCCGTATTCCGCAGTCCCGTCAGCTATTGGGACCCGCGCCACTACGGCCACATTGCCGCGCCCGTCGAGGTGATGCTCTGCCTCGCGCTTTCGGTCGTGTTGTGGCGACGCTTCCAGGGTTGGTTCGCCCGCACGCTGATCCTGATCGGGGCAGGGGCGGAACTGCTGCCGGGGGTCATGTTCATGATCATGTTCGCGGGTTGACGCGGACCTGCGGCACGCAAGCTGCCGCCAAGTGACCGCAGAAATGCAAAACGCGCCCCGAAGGACGCGTTTCCCATAAGTCTCTGGTGGCGCAGATCAGGCCGCTTCGGCCTGGTCCAGTTCCAGCGCGTGACGCCGTTCGCTTTCTTCGCGCGACAGCGCGACCGAGGTGCGCACGCCCTTGCGAGACGAACTCCATCAGGCCCTTCACGACCCGTTCGTTCGGGTCGATGCCGGCGCAGGACAGAACCTCGCGCCCGTCGCGCGACCGCGCCCAGCGGGCGATCTGCTCGGGCCCGTTGCCATACTTCTTGTCGTCTGCGATGGCATCGTCCAGCGCAGCCAGCACCACGGCAGCGAACAATTTTCGGGCACGTTGCCCCTGTTCGTAGTTAAACGCGGTGCCGTCAACGAAATCGACCATCTCGTCGTCCTTTTTCTTGCTCTTGTCTTTTCGATGTGCCGCCGAATATGGCCGCTAACATGCGATTCGGGGGAACTGGTTTGTCATAACTGTCATGCGTTCGTAGCATGGCTTTCTCCAAACACCTACAGCATCTGGTCGGCTTGTGCGCGGAACACCGCCCATATATAGGGGCGGTCAAAGTCCCTTCAACCTTTCAGCAAGGTTTTGTCACAATGGCGAAGATCAATGGAAACGAAATCCGTCCGGGTTTCGTGCTGGAGCATGACGGCGGCCTCTGGGCTGCCGTAAAGGTCAACCACGTCAAGCCCGGCAAGGGCGGGGCCTTCGCTCAGGTTGAGCTGAAGAACCTGCGCGACGGGCGCAAGTTGAACGAACGCTTCCGCTCGGAAGACAAGGTCGACCAGGTGCAGCTGGACAACAAGGACCAGCAGTTCCTGTACGAAACCGACGGCAAGCTCGTGTTCATGGACAACGAGACCTTCGAGCAGATCGAGATCGACGCCGAGCTTCTCGGCGACCGCCGCCCCTTCCTGCAGGACGGCATGATGGCCACGGTCGAATACTATGGCGACGAGGCGCTGTCGCTGCGCATCCCGCAGAAGGTGAAGCTGCCGCGTGGTCGAGACCGAGCCGGTGCAGAAGGGCCAGACGGCCGCAAACAGCTTCAAGCCCGCGATCCTCGACAACGGCGTGCGGATCATGATCCCGCCGTTCATCGGACCGGACGAGGACATCATCGTGCATACCGAACTGATGGAATACTCGGAACGCGCCTGATCGAATTTTCGGCGAAAATTCAGAATCTTCGCAGAAGATTTGTCGGCCTCTAGCCGTCGGCCCAGACCCGGGCCGACCCTGCCCGCATCTCGCCTCCGGCTGCGGTCGAAGCGCAGATAGGCCAGCGCCCGGTCGCCCGAGCGCGTGCCAAGCACGCCCCACCGGCTTGTCGCCCGCGAAAATCTCGGTCCCCGGCGACGCGTCGCCGTCGATGCGCACCCGCGCCAGGCCCTTGCGCAACTCGGTCTTGTGCTTCATGCGCGCGGTCACTTCCTGGCCGACATAGCAGCCCTTGCGGAAATCCACGCCGTGCAGGCGCTCGAACCCGTGCTCCAGGATGTAGCTGTCGTCCGGGATCAGTTCGACGCCCGTTTCGGGCACCAGGTGCTCCACCCGGATCGCGTCCCAGTCGATCTTCGGCGCCGCACCGGGCTGATCGCCATAGGCGCGCCACCCCAGGGCCGGGATCGCGCGGATCGGCCAGCGCACCCGGCGGGCGGCGCGCCAAGCCCGCGTGTCACATGCAGGGGCAGGGGCGCAAGCTGCACATCGGCGCGCAGCCGGTACATCGTCAGGCGCTTCAGCAGGCCCGCCGCCAGGTCGGTCTTGACGTCGATCAGCAGCCGCCCGTCGGCGTTCACCACGAAGAAATCCGCCAGGTACTTGCCCTGCGGCGTCAGCAGCGCGGCCCAGACGATCCCCGGCCCGCGTTCCAGCGCCCGCAGGTCGTTCGTGACCAGACCCTGAAGGAACGGCAGCGCATCCGCCCCCGCCAGCCCGATCACCGTCCTGTCGTCTGCCCGTTCGCCCTGCATCGTCCCCTCCGTCTGAACGGCAAGATAGGCGTCGGTCCGGGCGGCCACAACCGCTGCCATTGACCTTCCCCGGGTCCCGGCCTAACCAGGGCGAACCGCTTCGGAGACAGACGATGACCCTTGCCAACGGCCGCCCCTACCTTGCCATCCCGGGGCCCTCGACCATGCCCGACCGCGTGCTTGCAGGCCATGCACCGGGGCGCGCCGAACATCTATGCCGGGGCGCTGCACGATATGGTCGACACGCTCTGGCCCGACCTGAGGGCGGTGGCGGGCACCTCGGGCCATGTCGCGCTCTACATCGGCAATGGCCATGCGGGGTGGGAGGCAGCGAACACCAATCTCTTCTCGCGCGGCGACCGGGCGCTCGTGCTTGCCTCGGGTCATTTCGGCATCGGCTGGGCGAATTCCGCGCGTGCCCTGGGGATCGAGGTCGACCTGCTGGACTTCGGCGAACGCCCCGCTCGACCTCACCCGGGTCGAGGCCGCGCTGCGCGCCGACACGCGCCACGCTATCCGCGCCGTGCTGGTCACGCAGGTCGATACGGCCAGCACCATCCGTACCGATATCAAGGCTTTGCGGGCGCGTGCTTGATGCGACCGGCCACCCCGCGCTGCTGGCGGTGGACTGCATCGCCTCGCTCGGCTGCGACGAGTACCGGATGGACGACTGGGGCGTGGACGTCACCGTGGCGGCCAGCCAGAAGGGCCTGATGACGCCGCCCGGTCTCGCCTTCGTCTGGTTCTCGCCCCGCGCGGCCGAGGTCTGCCGCAACGCGGACCTGCGCACGCCCTACTGGAACTGGACACCCCGCGCCACGGGGACGGAGTTCTGGCAGTATCTTCTGCGGCACCGCCCCCACGCATCACCTCTATGGCCTGCGCGAGGCGCTCGACATGATCGCCGAGGAAAGGCTGCCCGCGATCTGGGCGCGGCACGAGACGCTGGCCCGCGCGGTCTGGGCCGCGTTCGATGCCTGGGGGCAGGGCAACGCGGCCATCGCGCTGAACGTGGCCGACGCCGCACACCGGGGCCGCTCCGTCACCTCGGCCCGCCTTGGCGCGCCGGACGCCACGCGGCTGAGGGAGTGGACGGAGCGCGAGGCCGGGGTGACGCTTGGCATCGGCCTTGGCATGTCGACGCCGCGAGGATCCGCGCGGCGACGGTTTCCTGCGCGTGGCGCATATGGGGCATGTGAACGCCCACATGACGCTGGGCGCGCTGGCGGTGATGGAGGCGGGGATGCTCGCGCTTGGCATCCCGCATGGTCCCGGCGCGCTTGGCGCGGCGGCGAAGGTGGTCGCGGGCGGCTGATCACTGCCCCTGCGCGGCGAGCCAACCCTTCATCCAGGCGATCTCGGCCTCTTGCGCGGCGATGATCTGCTCGGCGAAGGCCTTTACCTCGGGGTCGCTGCCATGTTCCAGCACCACCTTGGCCGAGTCCACCGCGCCCTGGTGATGCGCGATCATGCCCGGTGATGAAATCCACGTCCGGATTTCCGGTAAAGGGCGACCATCATGCCCATGCTCATCGCGTTCATCGCATCGATGTAGCCTTGGGTGGCGGGCGAGGCGCCTTCGGGGGCCATCATCATCATCATGCCGTCCATCTCGTGCATCATGGGCATCCCGCCGCCCTCCTGCGCCACCGCCGCGCCGGTCACGGCCAGCAGGATCACTCCTGCACATGCGAAATTCTGCATCGTCATCCTCCTCCAATATCTGCCGCAGCCTGACCCGCCGCGCGCCGAACGGCAAATCACGGCCGCGTCACCCGCGCGCCTCCGTCAGCGCCTCGGGCAGGGCCTGCGCGAAGGCCGCGAGGTCTGTCGGCCCGCCCGCAGCTGACGCGGATGCAGCGGTCCTGCGGGGCGACGAAGGGCATCCGCACGAAGACGTCGCGCGCGATCAACCCTTGCAGCACGCGACGGGCGAAGGCGCCGTCGCCGTCCGCAATCCATCGTCACGAAGTTCGTGGCCGAGGGCAGCGGCACCAGCCCGTTCTCCCGCGCGATTGCCGACAATCCCTCGCGCGCGGTCTGCAACCTCGGCCTTCACCTGCTGCAAGCCAGCCCTGATCCGCCAGCGCCGCCAGCGCCCCCGCCTGCGCGATGCGGCCCACGCCGAAATGGTTGCGCACCTTGTCGAAGGCGCGGATCAGGTCTGGCGCGCCGATCCCGTAGCCGACCCGGAGGCCCGCGAGGCCGTAGCCCTTGGAGAAGGTGCGCATCCGGATCACCCGGGGGTCATCTGCTGCGATCCTGGGCGCTGCGCCGTCCGGCGCGAGGTCGACATAGGCCTCGTCCAGCACCAGAAGCGTGCCGTCGGGCAGGGTCTCGATCATCCGCTCGATCACCTCTGCCCGGTGCCACGAGCCCATCGGGTTGTCAGGGTTGGCGAGGTAGATCAGCTTCGCTTCGACGTCTCGCCGCCCTGGCCACCAGCGCTTCGGGGTCCTCGTGGTCGCCCCGGTAGGGCACCTTGTGCAGCGCGCCGCCGAAGCCCGCGACGTGGAAGTTGAAGGTCGGATAGGCCCCGTCCGAGGTGACGACCGCATCGCCCGGTGCCACCAGCAGCCGAACGAGCAGCCCCAGCAGCCCGTCGATGCCTTCGCCCACGATGACGTTCGCGGGCTGCACGCCGTGATGCGCGGCAATCGCGGCACGCAGGTCGTGCATCTCGGGGTCGCCATACATCCAGGCCTCGCCCGCCGCCGCCGTCATCGCGGCGACCGCCGCCGGGCGAGGGGCCGAAGACGCTTTCGTTCGCGCCAAGCCGCGCGCGCGAAGGTGCGCCCGCGCGCGCGCTCCTGCGCCTCGGGGCCGACGAAGGGCACAGTGGCGGGAAGCGAGGCGGCAAGCGGGGTGTAGCGGGGGCCGATCATGGCGGCATCAGAAGCGGAAAACGCAGGCGGCGTCCAGCCTCAGCCCTTCAGGAAGGCGCGCCGTGCCTCTTCCGCCATGGACTGCCGCATCTCGATCCGCGCGAGTTCGGCCATTGCCGCCTTGCGCGCCTCGGGGTCGGTGAGGGTCGCGAGATGCTCCCGCTGCGCGGCAGCCTGCTTCTTGAGGATGATCTCCTCGGGCAGCACGCCCGCCTCGGCCATGATCCGGAACCCCACCGCATCGCCCGCGTCGATCAGCGCGTCGCCGGGTCGATCGGGCAGGGGCTTGCCCTCGCCTTCGAGGCCACGGAATTCTCCCTTCGCCTCGGCGAGGCGCATCCGGCGTTCGGCAATGCGGTCGAGCCAGGACATGGGAGGGCTCCGTTCTGGGGGATAGCAGCTGTCAGCCAGATGCGCAATTTCCGTAGCAGATCGCTCTGACGTCGGAGGATCGACCGGAAACGCTCCTGTGGAGCGTTTCTGCGATCCGATTGCCGGCGGTCGCAAGACCGCAGGCAAGGGGCTCTCCACAGCCTGACGCTGCCAATCCGTCCGCGCCTGACTGGGCGGGCGCGGCATCGCGCCTGCCACGGGCAGGCAGGCGCGGACGGATTTGTCGCGGGACAAATCCGTCAAGGAATGAACCGCGTCCCGGCGCAGGCCGGGACCTCTGCCGTGCCGCGCCCTACGCCACCTCTGCCAGCCGCGCCAAGGCCGCGCGCAGCTTGCCCGCCTCGTCCTCGCCCTGTTCCAGCTTTTCGCGCGTCTCGTCCACCACCTCTTCCTTGGCCGAGGCGAGGAAGTTCGGGTTGTCGAGCCGCCCGCGCAGTCCGTTCAGGTCTTTCTCCAGCTTCTCCAGCGTCTTCGACAGCCGCGCCTTTTCTTCGGCGATGTCGATGATCCCCTCCAGCGGGATCGCGAAGGCCGCCGCCTTCGACCGCCACGGTGATCGCGCCCTTCGGGGCGCGCGCGCGCCTCGGTCAGCTGTCTCGATCCGCGCCAGCCGCTTGATCAGCGCCTCGTTGCGCTCCAGGCCCCGCGGCCCGCCTCGTCCAGCGACAGCTGCACCAGGTCGAGCTTCAGCCCCACCGGCACATGCATCTGCGCGCGGGCCGAGCGGATCTCGTCGATCAGGCCCGTGACCCAGCGCATCTCGCGCATCGCCTCGGCGTCGACCAGCTCCTCGCCATAGGTCGGCCAGTCGGTATGGACCAGCATCTTGGCGCGCGTGCCGGTGGTCTGCCACAGCTCCTCGGTCACGAAGGGCATGATCGGGTGCAGCAGGATCATGCACTGGTCCAGCACCCAGCCCATCGTCGCCTGCGTCTCGGCGGCCTGCGGGCCGTCGAACAGGGGCTTGGCGAATTCGACATACCAGTCGCAGACCTTGCCCCAGACAAAGGCGTAAAGCGCGTTCGCCGCCTGGTCGAAGCGGTAGTCGGCCAGCGCCGCGTCCACCTCGGCCCGCACCCGCGCCGTCTCGCCGATGATCCAGCGGTTGACGGTGGCGGTCGCGGCGGGCGGCGAGCCTCGCGTCGCGTGCCCCTCCCACACGCCGTTCATCTCGGCAAAGCGGCAGGCGTTCCACAGCTTCGTGCCGAAGTTGCGATAGCCCGCAATGCGTTGCGTATCGACAGCTTCAGGTCGCGCCCCATCGCCGCCATCGCCGTCAGCGTGAAGCGCAGCGCATCGGCGCCGAATTCGTCGATCAGGTCGAGCGGGTCGAGCACGTTGCCGAGCGACTTCGACATCTTCTTGCCCTTCTCGTCGCGGACAAGGGCGTGGAGATAGACGGTGTGGAACGGCACCTCGTTCACCACGGCCAGCTGCATCATCATCATCCGGGCGACCCAGAAGAAGATGATGTCGAAGCCCGTCACCAGGACGCGAGGTCGGGAAGTAGCGCGCCAGTTCCGGCGTCTGCTCGGGCCAGCCGAGCGTGCCGATGGGCCAGAGGCCCGAGGAGAACCAGGTGTCGAGCACGTCCGGGTCGCGCCAGACCGGATAGACCAGATGCGTCGGATCCTGGCTCAGGTTGTAGTCGGCCAGGCTTTGCGCCAGCCGCTCAACCGCCGCCTGCGCGGTCGGCGACCTCGACGATCCGCAGCGCGCGTTCAGCGGATGGGGCAGGGCGGCGAGGTCGTCGCGGAAGCGCTCCACGACCGTCGCATAATCCGCCGCGCAATGGTGGCGCGGCCCGCCGCCGGTCTGGTCCAGAAGCAGGCGGAACAGCTCCACCTCGTCCAGCGCCTCGTCGCCCTCGTCGTCGGTGAAGCCCGGCACGTCGAGCGGTCAGGCCATACCAGACCGGGATCTGGTGCCCCCACCACAGCTGGCGGCTGATGCACCAGGGCTCGATGTTCTCCAGCCAGTGGAAATAGATCTTCTCATCCCGCTCCGGCAGGATCACCGTGTCGCCCGTTGCGCACCGCGTCGATGCGCGGGCTGCACGATCTTCGCGGTGTCGACGAACCACTGGTCGGTCAGCATCGGCTCGATGACGACCTTCGAGCGGTCGCCGAAGGGCTGCATGATCGGCTTGGCCTCGACGTAAGGCACCAGTTCCAGGTGTTCCGACGCCGGTTTCCTTGTCGCCGGACTTCTTCAGGACCGTCACCGCCAGCCCTTCGGCGGTGATCGCCGCGACGACACGCTTGCGCGCCTCGAACCGGTCCAGCCCGCGAAATTCGTCGGGGACGAGGTTGATCGCGTCCACCTCGGCCTCGGTGAATTCCGCCCCCTCGACGATGGCCTGCGCCCGCGCCGCCGCCTCGGCATAGGGCGCGCCATCGGCCCGCATCGCGCCCTTGGTGTCCATCAGCCGGTAGCAGCGGGATGCCGTTGCGCTGCGCCACGGCATAGTCGTTGAAGTCATGCGCGCCGGTGATCTTCACCGCGCCCGAGCCGAAGGCGGGGTCGGGGTATTCGTCGGTGATGATCGGGATCAGGCGGCGGTGCTCCTTCGGCCCCACCGGAATTTCGCAAAGCTTGCCGACGATTGGCGCATAGCGCTCGTCCGATGGATGAACCGCCACCGCGCCGTCGCCCAGCATCGTTTCGGGCCGGGTCGTGGCGATCGAGATGTAGTCGCGCATCTCGCGCAGGGTCACGTTGCCCTCGGCGTCCTTCTCGACATACTCGATAGGTCTCGCCGCCCGCGAGCGGGTACTTGAAGTGCCACATGTGGCCCGGCACCTCGAGATTCTCGACCTCGAGGTCGGAGATCGCCGTCTCGAAATGCGGGTCCCAGTTCACCAGCCGCTTGCCGCGATAGATCAGGCCCTTGTTGTAGAGATCGACGAAGACCTTGATGACCGCGTCGTGGAAGTTGCCGCCGACATGGTGAAGGCATTCGCGATCCCAGTCGCAGGACGCACCCAGCCGCTTCAGCTGGTCGATGATCGTGCCGCCCGACTGCGTCCTTCCACTCCCAGACCTTCTCCAGGAACTTCTCGCGCCCCAGCTCGCGGCGCGACGGGCTGCTGGCTTCTGCGCCAGCTCGCGCTCGACCACCATCTGCGTGGCGATCCCGGCATGGTCCTGCCCGGGCTGCCAGAGCGTGTCGAACGCCGCGCATCCGGTGCCAGCGCATCAGGATGTCCTGCAGCGTGTTGTTGAAGGCATGGCCCATGTGGAGCGAGCCGGTCACGTTCGGCGGCGGGATCATGATGCAGAAGGTCTCGGCGGCCGGCTGGCATTCGCCCCGGCCCGGAAGGCCCCGGCCTGTTCCCAGGCGGCATAGATCCGGGCCTCGGCCTCGGCGGCGTCGAAGGTCTTTTCCATCGGCATGTCTGGGTGTCCCGCGTTGTTGCGGGCTGTCTACCGTGCCGGGGCGCGAAGGAAAAGCGCCTTGGTCAGCGCAGGCTGATCCAAAGCGCCAAGGCCACCAGCGCCAGCAGCACGATCTCGCGCGCCGTCAAGCGGTCGGGTGAAGAGCCTGCGCACGAAGCTCGGTCCTGGAGGGGGCAGAGGGGCCGCCGCCTGCGGCAGGGCGCGCGCGGTGTCGCGCGGGGTCGCCTCGCGGGCGAGGTCGATGGCGGGCGCGTCCCGGTCCGTCATCGCCGGTGCGCGCAGCCGCCGATAAACCTCCGACGTCCGCAGCAGGTAGTCCTCGCGCGTCTCGGACATCACACGGCCCGGTCGATCCGGGTGGACAGGTGGATCAGGCTTTCCGAAGACCGCACCCCCGTCATCCCGCCGATCTGGTCCAGCACGTCGTCCAGAAGCTTGGTCGAGGGCGCGGCGATCTGCAACAGCAGGTCGAACCGTCCCGAGGTGGTGAAGACCCGCTCCACCTCGGCAATCGCCTTCAGCCGGGTCAGGATGTTGGCCTGCGCGCGCGGCTCCACCGTCAGCAGGACGCTGGCCCGAAGCCGCCCCTCGCGCGCGCTTTCGCCCAGCTTGATCGTGTAGCCCACGATCACGCCCGACGTCTCCAGCCGCTCCAGCCGCGCCTGGATGGTGGAGCGCGCCACCTTCAGCCGCCGCGCCAGCGTGGCAATCGACATCCGCGCATCGGCCCCGAGAAGGCCGATTATGTTGCGATCAAGCTCGTCCATACATTTTTCTTCCCCGCTTCGTCATAATAACGACAGATCGCTGCAAATCTACTCTTTTGATCGGTGAAAATGTCATACATATGCGGCATCCTCAGAATGCAGGGAAAGGGCGGCTCATACGCACCTGGCCTGGGTGGAATGAACGCGCAAAGCGTCTCCCGACCCGTCGAGCCGGGGCAAGAGAAAAGCTTGCGTCTTGTTGGCAGAGCAGAAGGATACGCCGATGGGACTCTCGAAGACGATCTGGACCAATCCGTCCGAATTCATCCGCGCAAACCGGCCCGGAAAACGCCGGTTCTGTTCTTTCTCCCCGGCCGCGCTTCAGGCAACCGCGCGCCGCTTCATCGACGGCTTCCCTGGTCTGGTGACCTATGCCGTCAAGTCGAACCCCGAGGAAACCGTGGTCGAGAACCTCGCCGCCGCCGGTGTGCGCGGCTTCGACGTGGCCTCGCCCTTCGAGATCCGTCTCATCAGCGCCTCTGCCCCGAGGCTGCGATGCACTACAACAACCCGGTCCGTTCGCGGTCGGAAATCGCCGTCGCGGTCGACGCGGGCGTGGTCAGCTATTCGGTCGATTCGGCCTCGGAACTGGCCAAGCTGATCGAGATGGTTCCCGGCCGAGGGCACCGAGATCACCGTGCGCTTCAAGCTGCCGGTTTCGGGTGCCACCTACAACTTCGGCGCCAAGTTCGGCGCGACGGTGGAACTGGCGATCGAGCTGCTGCGCAAGGTGGCCGATGCGGGCTTCATCCCCTCGCTGACCTTCCACCCCGGCACGCAATGCACCGATCCGCAGGCGTGGGAGCATTACATCCGCGCCGCCGGTGACATCGCGCGCGGCGCGGGCGTGACGCATCGCGCGGCTGAACGTGGGCGGCGGCTTCCCGCTCGCACCGCGTCACGGCGGAAGCCCCGGCGCTCGAGGCGATCTTCGCGCTGATCGACCGTGTCGCGACCGAGACCTTCGGCGCGGACCGTCCCGCGCTGGTCTGCGAGCCGGGCCGTGGCCTGTGGCCGATGCCTTCAGCGTGGCGGCCCCGGTCAAGGCCGTGCGCGACGGCGCGCATGTCTTCCTGAACGACGGCGTCTATGGCTCGCTTTTCGAGACTGCCGATCATCGGCGTGATCGACCGCACCGTCGTGCTGACGCCCGAGGGCGTGATGCGCGAGGGGGCCAAGCGCGACTGCATCGTGTTCGGTCCGACCTGCGATTCGATCGACCGCCTGCCGGGCGAGATGTCGCTCGCCTCGGACATCGCCGAAGGCGACTATGTGATGTTCGGCAGGGCATGGGGGCCTACTCCACCGTCACGAACACGCGCTTCAACGGGTTTGGCGAGCTGAGCATCGCTACCGTTCTGTCGCTCAAGCCCTGATCGGCGCTACCCCCGGCTGGACATTCCCCGCCGGGGGCTTACCCTGTGGTCTCAACGCCATAGGGAATTGATGCATGACGAAATTCGGCTCGGCGCAGACCTTCGGACGCATCGAGGATTTCCGCTTCCTGACCGGCGCGGGGCGCTATGTCGATGACATCGCGCCGAAAGGCGCGCTGCATGCGCTGTTCTTCCGCTCCTCCGTCGCACATGCGCGCATCACCGCGTTGGACGTGACCGAGGCGCGGCAGGCGCCCGGCGTGCATCTGGTGCTGACGGCGGACGATCTGCTGGCGGCCAATGTCCTTCTGGGCATGAAGGGCACCACCGTCACCAACCGCGACGGCACGCGCGGGGCGGCCCCCGAACGCCCGGTCCTGGCGCGCGGCTTCGTCCGATTTGTGGGCGAGGCGGTGGCGATGATCGTGGCCGACAGCCGCGAAGCGGCGCAAGACGCGCTCGACCTGATCCTGTTCGAGACCGAGGACCTTCCGGTGGCGATGGACCTGGCCGAAGGCGGCCCGACCATCCACCCCGAGGCCCCCGGAAACCTCGCCTTCACCTGGGCCATCGGCGACCCCGAGGCGGTCGAGGTCAGCCTTGCCGCCTCGGCGCATCGCGTCCGCCTGCGGGTGGAGCATAACCGCGTTATCGTGAATGCGATGGAGGGGCGCGCGGCCTGGGCGGAGTGGGATGGGACGCGCCTGCATCTCTGCGTGAACGGGCAGGGCGTCTGGGTACAGAAGGCGGAACTGGCCCGGATGCTGGGCCTGCCTGCCGATGCCGTGCGCGTGACCACGCCGGACGTGGGCGGCGGCTTTGGCATGAAGTCGATGACCTATCCGGAATACGTCGTCATCGCTCAGGCCTCGCGGATGCTTGGCCGCCCCGTCCGTTGGGCCAGCGAGCGGACCGAGGCGATGCTGACCGACAATGCCGGGCGCGACCTGGTCGCCTGGGCCGAGCTTGGCTTTGACCGCGACCACCGCATCACCGCCTACAAGGTTGATCTCGTCTCGAACCTCGGCGCCTACAATTCGCAGTTCGCGCAAGCCATCCAGTCCGAGCTTTTCGCCAAGGTGCTGACCGGCGTCTACGATATCCCCATCGCGGCGCTGACAGCGCGGGGCGTCTATACCAACACCGCCCCCGTCGACGCCTATCGCGGGGCGGGGCGACCCGAGGCGATCTATACCATCGAGCGTGCCGATCGACCAGGCGGCGCGCGACCTGGGTGCCGACCCGGTCGACCTGCGACGCCAGAACTTCATCCGCCACTTCCCCTACCTGACGGCGACGGGCGAGAACATCGACGTGGGCGACTTCCCCCGCGTCCTCGACCGTGCGCTGGCCGAGGCCGACGCCGCCGGTTTCCCGCTCGCCGTGCTGAAAGCGCGGCGCAGGGCAAGCTGCGGGGTCTCGGCCTCTGCTTCTACATCGAGGCGATCCTGGGCGATCCCTCCGAAGGCGCGCGGATCGAATTCGCGCCGGACGGCACGGTGCTGCTGTTTGTCGGCACCCAGTCGAACGGGCAGGGGCACGAGACGGTCTATGCGCGCTTCCTGTCCGAGCGCACCGGCATCCCGATGGACGTGATCCGCGTCGTGCAGGGCGACAGCGATCGGATCGTGCGCGGCGGCGGCACCGGCGGCTCGCGCTCCGTCACCGTGCAGACCAACGCGACCATCGCCGCCGTCGATGTGATGATCGACGCCTTCACCGACTTCCTGTCGGCGGAACTCGACGCCTCCGAGGTGATCTTCGACGACGGCACCTTCCGCGTCCCCGGCTCGAACCGCACGCTGACGCTGGTCGAGGCCGCCGAGCTCGCCCGCGCGCGCGGCCATACCGAGCTTCTGCGCCACGAGGCGCGCGCCAAGATCACCGCGCCGGTCCTATCCCAACGGCTGCCACATCGCCGAGGTCGAGGTCGATCCCGAGACCGGCGGCACGACTATCCTGCGCTACACCGTGACCGACGATTTCGGCAATCTCATCAATCCGCAGCTGGTGGCGGGCCAGGTGCATGGCGGTATCGCGCAGGGCATCGGTCAGGCGCTGGCCGAGAATGGCAGTCTACGACGCGCAGGGCCAGCTTCTGACCGCCAGCTTCATGGACTACGCCCTGCCGCGTGCCGAGGATCTGCCCTTCTTCCGCTTCACCACCGAACCCGTCCCCTCGACCGGCAACCCGCTCGGCATGAAGGGCTGCGGCGAAGCGGGGACGGTGGGCGCGCTGGCGGCGATCACCAATGCTGTCCGCGACGCGCTGGCCCGCGTCGGTCGCGACCGTGGACATGCCCGCCACCCCGGCGCGGGTCTGGCAGTGGTTGCAGGAGGCCGCGCCTGATCCTGCTTGACCGCATAAGCCGATGGCTGCGCCGCCCGCCCGTCGCGCTGCGCACGCCGATGCCCGCGCCGGAACCGCAGAAGGGCGGGGGGCGCAAGCCGGTCGACCATGTGGTGATCCTCGACGGCACGATGTCGTCGCTGCATCCGGGGCACGAGACGAATGCGGGCCTCACCTTCCGCCTGTTGCGCGAAGGGGGGCGCCGCCATGGCCTGTCGCTCTACTACGAGCCGGGCATCCAGTGGACCAGCTGGGCACAGGCGCAGGACGTGATCCAGGGGCGCGGGTTGAACCGCCAGATTCGCCGCGCCTACGGCTTTCTCGCCTCGCGCTACCGCCCGGGCGACCGCATCTTTCTCTTCGGCTATTCGCGCGGGGCCTATGCCGTGCGCTCGCTCGCGGGTGTCATCGACCGCATCGGGCTTGTCCGGCATGACGAGGCGACCGAGCGCAACGTGAAACTCGCCTACCGCCACTACCGTACCGGGCCCGACAGCCCGGCGGCCCGCGCCTTTGTCCGGACGATGTGCCATGACGAGGTGATGATCGAGTTGGTCGGCGTCTGGGACACGGTCAAGGCGCTTGGCCTGCGCCTGCCGCTTCTGTGGATGCTGACCGAGCAGCAGCACGCCTTTCACTACCGCCCATCTGGGCCGCGCCATCCGCCACGGCTTCCATGCCCTGGCGCTGGACGAGACGCGGGATGCCTTCGCGCCAGTCCTGTGGGAAAGCCCGCCCGACTGGCAGGGCAATGTGGAGCAGATGTGGTTTCGTGGCGCGCATGGCGATGTCGGCGGGCAGCTCGGCGGCTTTCACGCGGCGCGGCCGCTCGTCGAACATCCCGCTCGTCTGGATGCTGGAGCGAGCCGAGACGGTGGGCCTGCGCCTGCCGCCGCGCTGGCAGGCGCGCTTTCCCTGCGACCCGACAGCCCCCGCCTGCGGTACCTGGCGCGGCGTGGGCAAGGCGTTCCTGCTGCGCCACCGCCGGCGGATCGGCCGCGACCGGTCCGAGCACATCCACCCGAGCGTGGCCGAGGGCGGGTCGGGCGCGCTGGCGGGCGTGCTGCGCCGACATCTCGGCTGACCCCTTCCCCTCGTCGCGCCCCTGTCGCATCCTCGCGCCGAACCGCTCTGGAGTTACCCATGCGCCCCGTCACCCTCGCCGCCACGCAGTTCGCCTGTTCCTGGGACCTGCCCGCCAATGCCGACCGGGCCGAGGCCCTTATCCGCAAGGCCGCGGGGCAGGGCGCGCAGGCGGTGCTGATCCAGGAGCTGTTCGCCACGCCCTATTTCTGCATCACGCAGCGCCCCGAATATCTCGACCTTGCGCAGCCGATGCAGGGCCACCCCCTGATCGCGCGCTTCTCGGCTCTGGCGAAGGAGTTGGGTGTGGTGCTGCCGCTGTCCTATTTTGAACGGGCGGGCGCGGCCTATTTCAACAGCCTTGCTATGATCGATGCCGACGGGCGGGTGCTGGGCAACTACCGCAAGACGCATATTCCGCAGAACCCGGGCTATGAGGAAAAGTTCTATTTCTCGCCGGGCGATACCGGCTTCAAGGTCTGGGAAACGGCGGCGGGGCGGATCGGGGTCGCGATCTGCTGGGACCAATGGTTCCCCGAGGCGGCCCGCGCCATGGCGCTGCAGGGGGCAGAGGTGCTGATGTATCCCACCGCCATCGGCTCGGAACCCGCCGATCCCGCGTACGATTCCGCAACGCATTGGCAGAACGTCATGTGCGGCCATGCGGCGGCCAACATCCTTCCCGTGGTCGCCTCGAACCGGATCGGGACCGAGACCGCGCCGGAAGGGGTGGAGGTCACTTTCTACGGCTCGTCCTTCATCGCCGACCAGACGGGGCAGAGGGTCGCCACCGCCTCGCGCGACCGCGAGGAGGTGCTGGTTGCGACTTTCGACCTCGACGCCATCGCCGCGCTGCGCCGCACCTGGGGCCTGTTCCGCGACCGGCGGCCCGAGGTGTACGGGGCCGTGGCGACACTGGATGGGGGGATGTGAGGCTGGGTTCTCCCCCGCGCCCCGGCGCAGGCCGGGGCCTCCTTCAACCGGACATCGGACCCTTATCTTGACGGATTTGTCCCGCGACAAATCCGTCCGCGCTGCCTGCCCATGGCAGGCGCGTTGCCGCGCCCGCCCCGTCAGGCGCGGACGGATTGGCAGTGTCGCGCCAGCTGAGAACCCCTTGCCAACGCGCTTGCGCGCTCTGGCAACGGCCCGGCGATGCTTCCACAGGAAGCCTCGCTTGTCGGGCCGAACCCACCCCATCCACACACCCCGGGCGCAGGCCGGGGCCCCATGCCCTCAGAACGTGAACCCCCGCGGGATCAGCCGGTGCTCATGGGCCTGCCGCTCCAGATCCTCGCGGAAGTCGGGATGCGCGATCGAGATCAGCGCCTGCGCGCGCTCGGCCACCGACTTTCCCTTCAGGTTCACGATCCCGTACTCGGTCACCACATACATCACGTCCGACCGCGGCGTGGTGACGATGTTGCCCGGCGTCAGGCTCAGCACGATGCGGCTGCGACGGTCGCCCTTCTTGTCATAGGTCGAGGAGAGGCAGATGAATGTCTTTCCCCCGGCCGAGGCATAGGCCCCCCGCACGAACTGCAACTGTCCGCCGGTGCCGCTGATATGCCGGAAGCCCGTCCGATTCGGACGCGGCCTGTCCCTGAAGGTCGATCTGCGTCGTGTTGTTGATCGACACGACCCGGTCGTTGGCCATGATGTTCTGCGGCAGGTTGGTGTGATCGACCGGCAGGCAGGCGAAATCGGGATTGTCGTGCAGCGTTGCATAGAGGTCCGCCGATCCCAGCCCGAAGGAATAGGTCAGCTTGCCCGGATGCGTCTGCTTGCGCGCCCCGTTGATCCGGCCCGCCTTGTAGAGATCCACGATCCCGTCCGTCATCATCTCGGTATGCACGCCCAGATCGCGGGCCGCGCTGTGCAGCAACTCGGTGCAGACGGCGTTCGGCATGCCGCCGATGCCGATCTGAAGGCAGGCGCCATCCTCGATCTCGGCGGCGATCAGGCGGCCCACGGCGCGGTCCACGTCGGTCGCGGGCGGGTTCGGCACGACGGGGGCGGGCTGGTTGTCGCCCTCGATGATGTAGTCGACCTCGCTCAGATGCACGCCGTTCTCGATGCCGCGGCAATAGGGCAGGCCGTCCGTCACCTCGACGATCACGCATTTCGCCCGCTCGACGATGGCCCGGTGCCAGAGGTTCGCCGCGCTGAAGTTGAAGTATCCGTCCTTGTCCATCCGGCAGGTGCGCAGCACGACGATGTCCACGGGCGGGATGAACCGGCGGTAATAGTCGGGGATCTCACCCAGGTTCACGGGCATGTAGCCCATCCGGCCCGCATCATGCTTGCGCCGGTCATAGCCCGAGAAGTGCAGGCTCAAGCCGTAGAAATGCTTGCCCTCAGGGTCCTCCTCGAACACCGCGCGGGGGCGGGTCGACAGGCAGCCACGGATCTTGATGTCGTGCAGATCATCCCGCCGCGCGGCCAGTGCCTTGTCGAACTCGTCCGGCTGGCACAGCCCCGCCGCGTAGTCCAGCCACATGCCCGGACGCACCAGCGCCGCCGCCTCGGCCGCCGTGATGATGCGGGCCGTATGGCCCGCCATGCGCATGTTCATCCTGCTGCCTCCCCGCACCGCTTTGTAACAGTGATACGACCGCAGGCGGGGCGGTGTCACCCCCGTCCGTGCCGGGGGCGTGGCTCAGCGTTTTCGCGACCGGCACGTAGTCGCGCTGCCTTTCGCCGATGTAGAGCTGCCGCGGCCGCCCGATCTTCTGGGTCGGGTCCGCGATCATCTCTTTCCACTGGCTGATCCAGCCGACGGTGCGCGACAGACGCGAAGATCGGCGTGAACATCGACGGTCGGGAAGCCCATCGCCTCGAGGATGATGCCCGAATAGAAGTCGACGTTCGGATAGAGCTTCTTCGAGACGAAGTACTCGTCCTCCAGCGCGATCCGCTCCAGTTCCTTGGCCACCTGCAGCAGTCGGGTTGTTGTGGATGCCCAGGAGGTCCAGCACCTCGTCGGCCGACTTTCCTTCATCACCTTGGCGCGCGGGTCGAAGTTCTTGTAGACGCGGTGGCCGAAGCCCATCAGGCGGAAGCGGATCGTACTTGTCCTTGGCGCTGGCGGATGAATTCGGGAATGCGGTCGACCGTCCCGATCTCGCGCAGCATCTCCAGGCAGGCCTGGTTCGCGCCGCCATGCGCCGGGCCCCAGAGGCAGGCGATGCCGGCCGCGATGCAGGCGAAGGGGTTCGCGCCCGACGATCCCGCCAGCCGCACGGTCGAGGTCGAGGCGTTCTGCTCGTGATCGGCATGCAGCATCATGATCCGGTCCATCGCCTTCGACAGGATCGGGTTGACGACATACTCCTCGGCCGGAACCGAGAAGCACATGTGCAGGAAGTTGCCCGCGTAGATCGAGGCTGTTCTTCGGATAGACGAAGGGCTGGCCGACCGAATACTTGTAGGCCATCGCGGCGATCGTCGGCAGCTTGGCGATCATCCGGATCGCCGCCACCTCGCGCTGCCAGGGATCGTTGATGTCGGTCGAGTCGTGGTAGAACGCGCTCATCGCGCCGACCACGCCCACCATCGTCGCCATCGGATGCGCGTCGCGGCGGAAGCCGCGGAAGAAATAGTGCATCTGTTCATGCACCATCGTGTGCCGCGTCACGCGCTGCTTGAAATCGGCCAGCTGCGCCGCCGATGGGCAGTTCGCCGTACAGCAGCAGGATAGCAGACCTCGAGGTAGTTCGACTTTTCGGCCAGCTGCTCGATCGGGTAGCCGCGATAGAGCAAGCTCGCCCTTGTCGCCGTCGATATAGGTGATCGCGCTTTCGCAGGCGGCGGTCGAGGTGAAGCCGGGATCGTAGGTGAAGACGTCCGCCTTCGGCATAAAGCTTGCGGATGTCGAGCACGTCCGGGCCGAGCGTGGGCGAGTGGATCGGCAGCTCGATCGGTCTTGCCCGCCGAAGGTCAGCGTCGCGGTCTTCGTGTCAATCTTCGTGTCCGGCATGGTCCATCCCCTGTCCTGGTCGCCGCCCGGCCGTCGGGGCGGCAGTTCCGGTGCCGGAGATCGGCGGGTCAGGCCGCGGCGTCCTCCAGCCGCGCAACCGTTTCGTCCCGACCGATGACCAGCATCATGTCGTAGACGCTCGGTGTAACAGTCCTGCCTGCAAGCGCCGCGCGCAAGCGGGCCGGCCAGCTTGCCGAAGCCGATCCCATGTTCGGCCGCAGCTTCGGTCAGGATCGCCTCGAGCGCCTCTTTCGTCCAGCTAGCATTTTGCAGCTGCGGCGTCAAGGTTTTCAGTATACCACGGGATACCGTATCCAGCGCCTGCCGCCGCCTTCGCGTCCGGCGCAATCGGGCCGGTCGATCAGCAGGAAATGCGCCTTTTCAAGAAGTTCCGGGAAGGTCTTCGCGCGTTCCTTCAGGCAGTGGCAGCGCCTGCGCCATCCGCGTCGCGCTGCGCGTCCGTCAGGGCGGGGCGGCCGGCCGCGGCCAGATATGCCTCCAGTTCATGCAGCAGTGCAGCATCGTCCGTCATCGCCATGTGCTGACCGCAGAGTGTTTTCCAGCTTCTTGAAGTCCAGCCGCGCCGGGCGCCCGACCAATTCCCGACAGGTCGAACCATCTCCATCGCCTGTTCGCGTGGTGAAGATCTCGTCATCGCCATGCGCCCAGCCGAGCCGGGTCAGGTAGTTGCGCATCCCCGCCGCCGGGTAGCCCATCGCCTGATATTCCTCGACCCCGACGGCGCCGTGGCGCTTGGACAGCTTCTTGCCGTCCGGCCCGTGGATCAGCGGGATATGCGCCCAGACCGGCACCTCCCAGCCCATCGCGTCATAGACCATCTGCTGGCGCGCGGCGTTGTTCAGGTGGTCGTCGCCCCGGATCACATGGGTCACGCCCATGTCGTGATCGTCGACCACCACCGCCAGCATGTAGATCGGCGTCCCGTCCGAGCGCAGCACGATCATGTCGTCCAGCGTGTCGTTGCGGAAGCGCACGCGGCCCTGCACGGCATCCTCGATCACCGTCTCGCCCGTCGCGCGGCGCCTTCATGCGGATGACATAGGGCGCGTCCGGATAGGTCGCAGGATCGGCGTCGCGCCAGGGCGACAGGAACAGGGTCGAGCGCCCGTCGGCCTCCGCCGCTTCGCGGAAGGCCTCGATTTCCTCTTGCGTGCGAGAAGCACTTGTAGGCCGTTCCTCGCGCCAGCATCTCATGCGCCACCTCGGCATGGCGGTCGCGCCGCTCGAACTGGCTGACCACCTCGCCGTCCCAGTCGAGGCCCAGCCAGGTCAGGCCCGCGCAGGATCGCCGCCGTCGCCTCGGGGGTGGAGCGCTCGCGGTCGGTATCCTCGATCCGCAGCAGGAACTTGCCGCCGCGACCGCGCGCATAAAGCCAGTTGAACAGCGCCGTGCGCCCGCCGCCGATGTGCAGATAGCCGGTGGGCGAGGGGGCAAAGCGGGTGACGACGGGCGCGCGGGCTGGTCGGTCATGACGCGTTAACCTTTCGGAAACCATGCAGGGCGCTAGGCTCGGCGCCTGTCTAGGCAATCGCGGGAATGGGTGACAAGGTGGCGGCTGGCCGATGCGACCCGCTGCGCGGCGCTGGCAGGCGGCGCGCGGGGCGCTGTTCCCCTGGGTGCCGGTGCTGCGTCGGCATGCGGCATCGGCCTGTGGTTCGCGCTGCCGTGCGAGCCGGGTCCGGGCGTCTATGCGCTGCGCGGCGCTGCGTGCTGCGCTCGGCCTCGCGCTGTCGCGGCGCGACGTGGCCGGACCTGGCGCGCCCGCTGGTGATCGCGGCTCGCCTGCCTTGCTGCTGGGCTCGCTGGCGGCAGGGCGTCGCGGGCGCATCTGGTCGCGGCGCCGGTGCTCGACTTCCGCTACTACGGCCCGGTCGAGGGGCGGATCGTCGGGATCGACCGCTCGCAATCCGACGACCTGCGCCTCACGCTGGACCGGGTCGTGCTGCGACGAGCGTTGCGCCCGACCGCACACCCGCGCCGGGTCCGCGTCTCGCTGCACGGGGACCGAGCACGTGGCTATGCCCGAGCCGGGATCGGTGCTGATCCTGACCGGCCACCTTGCCGCCCCCGCCGGGCCCGTCGGAGCCCGGCGGCTTCGACTTTCGCCGCATGGCCTTCTTCGACGCAGCTCGGCGCGGTCGGCTACACCACGCACGCCCGTCCTGCTGCTGGCCCGGCCCGAGGCCGGCGACGCGCGCGATCAACCGCCTGCGCGCGCTGCCTGTCGGCGGCGATCATGGCGCGCCTGCCGGGGCAGGCGGGGGCCTTCGCCGCGGGGGCGATGACCGGCGACCGCTCGGGCATCACGCAAGAGACGGTCAGGCGCTGCGCGACATTCGAACCTGTCGCATCTGCTGGCGATCTCGGGGATGAACATGGCCTTCCTCACCGGCTTCGTCTTTGCGCTCGTGCGCTACGGCCTGGCGCTGATCCCGCCGCTGGCGCTGCGGGTCAACACGAAGAAGGTCGCGGCGGTGGTGGCGCTTGGCGGTCGCGGCCTTCTACCTTGCCCTCTCGGGCGCGAATGTCGCGACCGAGCGGGCCTTCGTCATGGTCGCGGTGATGCTGGGCGCGGTTCTGCTGGACCGGCGGGCGCTCTCGCTGCGCTCGGTCGCCATCGCGGCGCATCGTGCTGCTGGCTGCTGCAAGCCCGAAAGCCTGCTGGAGCCCGGGCTTCCAGATGTCCTTCGCCGCCACGATCGGCGCTGATCGTCGGCTTCGCCACGCTGGACCGCGGCATCCTGCGCGAGCGGCTGCCCCGCTGGGCGCTGCCGGTCTTCACGCTGGTGCTGTCCTCGGTGCTCGGCGGGCGCGGCGACGGCCCCCTGGCGGCGGCGCATTTCAACCGCTTCACCGATTACGGGCTGCTCGCCAACCTGCTGACCGTGCCGGTGATGGGGGTTCTGATCATGCCGCGGCGCGGTGGTGGCGATGCTGCTGGCCCCTGTCGGTCTGGACGGGCTCGGCATCTGGATGATGGGGCTGGGGTCGGCGCTGGATCCTCTTCGTCGCGCATTGGATTGCGGGGCTGGAGGGGTCGGTGACCGGCATTCCCATGCCGGGGCCGTGGGTCATGCCGCTTCTGGTCCTTGGCGCGCTCTGGTCGATGCTCTGGCCCGGTCCGGCCCGATGGGCTGGGCGCGTTGCCCGTCGATGCTGGCGCCTCGCGCTCTGGGTCGGCGGGACGCGGCCCGCGCTGCTGATCAGCGGCGACGGGGCGGCTGCTCGGGCTGATGGGGCCGGAAGGCCGGGCGATGCTCGCATCCGCGCGGCGCGGGCTTCGCGGCGCGCAGCTGGCTGGAGAATGACGGCGACCTCGCCGACGCAGGAGGAGGCCGCGCTCGTCCGGGCTTCACGGGCCCGCCGGCTGCGCGGGAGTTCATGCTGGGCGCGTTGCGGGGCATCCAGCTGAAAGGGCGCGGCGCAGCCGACGCGCTGCCGCAGGCCTGCGCCGGGCACGACATCGTCATCCTTGCGCGCGAGGCTGCGACCCCGCCGAAGGCTGCCGGCTCATCGACACCCGCGCGCTGTCGCGTACGGGCAGCCTTGCCCTGTCGCTGGCATGGGACGGCACGCTGGCCATCACACCGACCGAGGGCGCGGACCGGCTCTGGTCCCGCCCCACGCCAGAAACGCCGCGACAGCGATCAGTAGCTGCGGATCAGCCCGACCAGCCGGCCCTGCACCTTGACCAGGTGATCGGGATAGACCCGCGTCTCATAGGCCGGGTTCGCCGCCTCCAGCGCGATCATGCTGCCCCTGCGGCGGAAGCGCTTCAGCGTCGCCTCCTGATCCTCGACCAGCGCCACGACGATATCGCCATTCTCGGCCGTCGGCTGTTCGCGGATCACGACGATGTCGCCGTCGTTGATCCCCGCCTCGATCATCGAGTCGCCCTTGACCTCCAGCGCGTAGTGCTGGCCCCGGCCCGACAGCATCGACCCCGGCACCGCGACGTGATGCGACACATGGCTGATCGCCTCGATCGGCACACCGGCGGCGATGCGGCCCATGACCGGCAGTTCCATCGCGTGGACGGCCTCGACCGGCATCGCGCCGCTTGCGGCGGCGTCGGCGGCCGGTCGCCCGCGATCACGCGGGGCGAGAAGCCGGGCCGCTCCATCGCCTCGGGCAGCTTCACGATCTCGATGGCGCGGGCCCGGTGCGCAAGGCGGCGGATGAAGCCGCGTTCCTCCAGCGCGGTGATCAGGCGGTGGATGCCCGATTTCGACCGCAGGTCCAGCGCCTCCTTCATTTCGTCGAACGAGGGCGGCACGCCGTCCCCGTCCATCCGGATGCGGATGAAATCGAGAAGTTCCAGTTGCTTGCGGGTCAGCATCGGCACGGCCTCCTGTCGCGGGGGCAAAGGGGTTCACGCCATGTTCTGCCCGTGTTCCCGGTTTGTGTCAAGCCGTTCCGCGTCAAAGCGGCAGGTAGTCCACCGTCTCGCCCGCGCCAGGCGGCGCCGTCGCCGATCGGGCGGATCAGCAGCGCATCCGCCTCGGCCAGGACCGACAGCAGCGCCGAATCCTGCCGGTCGAACGGGGCGATCATCGGGCAGGCCCGATCGCCGCGGTCAGGCGCGCCCGCATGTAATGCGCGCGCGGGCCGTTGGCCGGCAGGTCGCACGGCCAGCACGGCCGCGGCGGCGCGGGGCGGCGGGCGGCAGGCCCAGCATCGCGCGCAGCATGCGGCAGCAGGAACAGATGCCCGCAGACGATGGCCGATACCGGGATTGCCCGGCAGCCCCAGCATCGGCACGCCGCCCAGCCGGCCCGCCATCAGCGGCTTTCCGGGGCGCATCGCGATCTTGTAGAAGGCGCGCTCCATCCCCAGACGCTCGGCCACCCGCGCGACAAGATCATGGTCGCCGACCGAGGCCCCGCCGATGGTCACGACCAGGTCGGCTCCGTCCGCCAGACCGAGCACCGTGGCCAGCGCCGCCTCGGTGTCCCGCGCGATCGGCAGGAGCGCGCACCACGCGCGCCTTCCGCCTCGACCATCGCCTTCAGCGCAAAGCTGTTCGACGCGATGATCTGGTCGGGGCGCGGGGTCTTCGCCCGGCATCACCAGCTCGTCCCCGGTCGGCGATGATCGCGACGACCGGGCGGCGGGCGACCGGGACCTGGGCCACGTTCATCGCGGCGAGCAGCGGCCAGGTCGTTGGGCCGCAGGCGGCGCGGGGCCAAGCGCTGTCGCCCGCGCGGAAATCCTGGCCCGCGGGCGGATGTGCGGTCGCCGGCATCCAGCCCGGTCGCCAACGGTGATCCGGTCGCCCGACGCCGTCACATCCTCCTGGATCACCACCCGCGTCGCGCCCTCGGGCACCGGCGCGCCGGTGAAGATGCGCACGGCCTCGCCCGGGCCGACTGCGCCCGCGAAAGGCATGGCCCGCCGCCGCCATCGCCGATCACGCGGAAGCTGTCGCCCGGCGCCGGATCGGCCCTGACACGCGCATAGCCGTCCATGGCCGAGGCGGCGAAGGGCGGCTGGTCGCGCTGCGCCACGACCGGGCGCGGCACAGCCACGGCCCGCGGCCTGGGCCAGCGGCACCGTTTCGCTCGCGAGCAGGCTGGCACAAGCGCCAGGCATCCGCGCCAGCGCCTCTTCGACCGAAATCATCGCTTCGCCTCGTAACGCCCTGATTTGCCGCCATCTTTCAGGACCAGGCGGATGCCCTCGATCACGCATGCGACTTCTCGACCGCCTTCACCATGTCATAGACCGTCAGCGCGGCGACGCGACACGGCGGTCAGCGCCTCCATCTCCACCCCGGTCTGGCCGCCGGTCTTGACGGTCGCCTCGATCGCGATGCCCGGCAGGGCCGGGTCGGGGGTCAGGTCGACCGCGACCTTGGTCAGCGGCAGCGGGTGGCAGAGCGGGATCAGGTCGGCCGTCCGCTTCGCGCGCCATGATCCCGGCCAGCCGCGCCACGGCCAGCACGTCGCCCTTCTTCGCCCGGCCCTCGGGATCAGGGCCAGCGTCTCGGCGCGACATCACGCACCACGCCGCGCGCCACCGCGATCCGGTCGGTCACCGGCTTGTCCGACACATCGACCATATGCGCATGGCCCGCCGCGTCGAAATGGTCAGCCCGCCCGTCGCATCACACGCCCGCCCTGCGCGGTCAGCGGGTTGGCCAGGATCGCCCGCGTCGCCGCCGTCGACATCCGGCTGCCGCATCAGGCTTTCGCCGATCAGGAAGCAGCGCGCACCGTAGCGGGCCAGGTCGGCCAGGTCGGCCGGCGTGTTCAGCCCGCTTTCGGCGACGATCAGCCGGTCCTCGGGCACGCGGCGCGCCAGCGTCGCGGGTGGTGTCGAGCGAGACCTCGAAGGTGTGCAGGTTGCGGTTGTTGATGCCGATCAGCCGCGACGTCAGCTGCGAGGCGCGCTCCAGTTCGGCCTCGTCATGCACCTCGATCAGCACGTCCATCTCCCAGTGTCGATCGCCGCCTCTTCCAGCTCGGCCGCCTGCGCGTCCGAGACCGAGGCCATGATGATGCAGGATGCAATCGGCCTGACAGCGCGCGCGCCTCGGTCGACCTGCCAGGGGTCGTAGAGGAAATCCTTGCGCAGGCAGGGCAGGGTGGTGGCGTCATGCGCCTGCGGTCAGGAAGTCGTCGGCGCCCTGGAAGGACGGGCCGTCGGTCAGCACCGACAGGCAGGTCGCGCCGCCCGTCCTCATAGGCCCGCGCCAGTGCGGGCGGGTCGAAATCGGCGCGGATCAGGCCCTTGGAGGGGCTGGCCTTCTTGATCTCGGCGATCAGGCCATAGCCCGTGCGCGGCGGCCTCGCGTCAGCGCGCGGGCAAAGCCGCGCGGCGGCGGCGCAGCCCGGGCGGCCTCTTCCAGGTCGGCCAGCGGCGTCGCGGCCTTGCGCGCGCGCGATCTCGTCCAGCTTGTAGGCCTTGATCCGGTCGAGAATGGTGCTCATCGCGCCTGCCCAATCAAACCGCGCCGCCCTGCCTTCGTGAAGGCAGGCGACCACAACGCCTCAGCCGCCGTGGGTGATCCCGGCGACGGCGGCAATCTTTGCCTTGGCTGCACCGCTGTCGATGCTTTCCCGCGCCAATGCCACGCCCTCGGTCAGGGTGCCCACCGGTCCGCCACCACCAGCGCCGCGGCGGCGTTCAGCAGGACCGCATCGCGATAGGCCCCGGCCGCGCCGTCCAGCAGCGCGCGGAAGGCCGCGGCATTCTCGGCCGGCGTGCCGCCGACGATCGCCTCGAACGGGATGAACGCGGCAGGCCCGCATCCTCGGGATGCACCTCGAACTCGCGTGATCGCGCCATCCTCCAGCGCCGCGACCCGGCTCGGCCCGGCGATGGAGATCTCGTCCGTCCCGTCGCCGCCATGGACCAGCCAGGCCTTTTCGCGAGCCGAGCGCCAGCAGCGTTTCGGCCATCGGGCGGATCAGCGCCGGCGAGAACGCGCCCGTCAGCTGGCGCTTCACGCCCGCCGGGTTGGTCAGCGGGCCAAGGATGTTGAAGATCGTCCGCGTCCCCAGCTCGGCGCGCACCGGCATGACATGGCGGATCGCCGGGTGGTGCATCGGGGCCATCATGAAGCCGATGCCCGGCCTCGGCGATGGCAGCGCTCCACCACCTCGGGGCCGACCATCACGTTGATGCCCAGTTCGGTCAGCGCATCCGCCGCGCCGGATTTCGACGACAGGTTGCGGTTGCCGTGCTTGGCGACCACCACGCCCGCGCCCGCGACGACGAAGGCCGTCGCGGTCGAGATGTTCAGCGTGCCCTTGCCGTCGCCGCCGGTGCCGACGATGTCCATGGCCCCTTCGGGCGCGCGGACCTGGTTGCACTTGGCGCGCATCACGCTGGCGGCGGCGGCGTATTCGTCCACCGTCTCGCCCCGCGTGCGCAGCGCCATCAGGAAGCCGCCCATCTGGGCAGGCGTTGCCTCGCCCTCGAACAGGCAGTCGAACGCCGTCTCGGCTTCGGCCCGCGTCAGCGGGCGCTCGGCGGCGAGCCCGATCAGCGGGCGCAGGCGGTCGCTCATGCCGGGACCCGGCGCGAGGTCGAGGAAGTTGCGCAGAAGCTGGTGGCCGTGTTCCGAGGCGATGCTTTCGGGGTGGAACTGCACGCCCTCGATGGGGCGGTCCCGGTGCCGCAGGCCCATGATCGTGCCGTCCGCCAGCCAGGCGGTGACCTCGAGGCAGTCGGGCAGGCTCTCGCGCTCGACGATCAGCGAGTGATAGCGGGTGGCCAGGAAGGGCGAGGGCAGGCCCGCGAAGACGCCCTGTCCGGCATGGTGCATCGCGCCCATCTTGCCGTGCACGATCTCGTGGCAGCGCACGACCTTGCCGCCGAACGCCTCGCCGATGGTCTGGTGGCCCAGGCAGACGCCCAGCAGGGGAATGCGCGCCTCGGCGGCCGCCGTCGTCAGCGGCAAGGCAGATGCCGGCCTGCGCCGGATCGCAGGGGCCGGGCGACAGCACGATGGCCGACGGGTTGCATCGCCATCGCCGCCTGCACGTCCAGCGCGTCGTTGCGGTGGACGACGACCTCGGCCCCCAGTTCGCCCGAGGTAGTGCACGAGGTTGTAGGTGAAGCTGTCGTAGTTGTCGATCAGAAGCAGCATGCCTCGGGTGCCTTGGCGGTTAGGGGGTGATCCCCGGTCAGGGTCGCGCTATACATGGGCCGAGCCGCGCGACAGCGTCAAGGCAAAGATGCCTGACGGCGCGGCCTGAACCGGGGCAGAAGACGGGGGCGAGCGTGAAGGGTTTTGGATCAGGCCTGATCTGGGGCAGTGTCATCGGCGCGGCCGGACTGGTCATCGTGTCGGAAGTCACGCCGATGCCCGGCGCGCCCACCCAGACGGAACCCGCCGTGGCCTCCGGGACGGCACCGGCGGCAGAACCCGAGACCGGGGCCGCCGAAACGCCCGCCGCCACCACGGAGCCGGCAGAGGCGGCGCCCGATGCGCCCGCGCCTGCCGAAGCCGCCCCGGCAGAGCCTGCGCCGACCGAAGCCGCGCCGGCGGAGCCCGCGACGACCGAACCCGCCCCCGCCGAGGACACGACAGGGGCCTCCCCCACCGATCCTGCTGCGCCAACAGTGGCCGAGGGTGCCGACTCGACGCCGCCGCAGCCCGCGACCGGCACGGGCGAGGCGCCTGCGGGTCGGAGTTTGCCAAGCCCCCTGCGGATACCAGACCCGCTGCGCCGTCCGGCGACACGGGCGTGACGACCGGGACCGCGCCGGTGGTCGAGGCCCCTGCCGTAGCCGCCTCCTTGCCGCAGGCCGAGACCGATGCGGGCGACGCCCCCGCCCTCGACCTTGCCATCCCGGCCAATCCGCAGGTGCCCGAGGCCGCCGCCGAAGCGCCGGTCGTGGCCGCGCTGGACGAACCCGCGCTCCAGACCGCCCCGCCTTCCGCCGCCCCGGCCGCCCCCGAGGCCGAGGCCGAGCCCTTGCCCGCCGACCTGCCGCCCCCGCTGCCCGAAGACGAGGCGGCGACGGAAGGCGCGCCCCAGATCGCACCCGAGGGCGAGGCAGCCCTGCTGCCGTCGGACCCGCCGCTCGTTCCCGTCGCGCCGCTGCCGGGCACCGCCCCGGGCGACGCCGCGCGCCCCGCTGCCGGGCTCGACGACAAGGTGGCGGGTGTGACCGTCGGGCGGCTTCCCCGGATCGGAGATGACGCTGCCCCCGCCGATGAGGCTGCATCCGGGGCCGATCCGGCAGATGCGCCGCCGATCGTCCGCTATGCCCGTGCCTTCGAGAACCCCGAAGGCAAGCCGGTCTTTTCGATCGTGCTCGTGGATTCGGGCGATCCGGCGCTGGACCGTGCCAGCCTTGCCGCATTGCCCTTTCCGGTGACCTTCGCGCTCGATCCGACCCTGCCGAATGTCGAGGACCTTGCCGCGCCCTATCTCGCCGCGGACCAGGAGGTCGTGATGCTGGCCACGGCGATCCCGCAGGGGGCGACCGCCGCGGATCTCGAGGTCACCTTTGCGGCCCATGCCGAGGCCCTGCCTCAGGCGGTGGCGGTGCTCGACCTGGCCCAGGGAGGGTTCCAGAACGACCGACCGCTGGCCACGCAGGTCGTGCCCATCGTCAAGGCGCAGGGGCGCGGGCTGCTGACCTACCGGCAGGGGCTGAACCCTGCCGACCAGGTGGCGAGCCGCGAAGGGGTGCGTTCGGCGACGGTGTTTCGCATGCTCGACGCCGAGAACGAGCCGGTGACCGCGATCCGGCGCAACCTGGACCGGGCGGCCTTCAAGGCCGCGCAGGACGGGCGGGTGGTGGTGGTGGGTTCGACGGGTCCCGGCACTATCGCGGCGCTGATGGAATGGTCGCTGGAAGGCCGCTCGGCGGGCGTCGCGCTGGCCCCGGTGACGGGCGCACTCGTTGCCCGCTAGACAAGCCGCGCGGCGATCACCGCTCGGGGATCAGCCCGCGCGGGCTGAAGCGCAGCACGACCAGCAGCACGACGCCCATGGTCAGCAGCCGCATGTGGGCCGCGCTTTCCTGCAAATGCGACTTCAGCCATGAGCCGTCCGCCATGCCCGCGGTGATGACCGACATCAGCCCCAGCCCCAGCGGCTCCACCATCACCCAGAGCCACCAGATCAGGAACCCGCCCAGCACCGCGCCCCAGTTGTTGCCCGACCCGCCGACGATCACCATCACCCAGATCAGGAAGGTGAAGCGCAGCGGCGAGTAGGTGCCGGGCGTCAGCTGGCCGTCCAGCGTCGTCATCATCGCCCCCGCGACGCCGACGACCGCCGAGCCGAGGATGAAGACCTGCAGGTGCCGGCGCGTCACGTCCTTGCCCATGGCTTCGGCCGAGACCTCGTTGTCGCGGATCGCGCGCATCATCCGGCCCCAGGGCGAGCGCAGCGCACGCTCGGACAGCCAGCACGATGGCCAGCAGCACGAGGCCGAACAGACGCGCATAGGCCAGCTTGACGACGATGGACGAGGTCAGCGACCGGGTCGAAGCCCCAGCTTGCGGCCCAGGTCGATGAAGCCGGGTTCCGCTGCAGCTCCACCTCGTAGGGCACCGGCCAGGGGCGGGGCAGGGTGATGACGTTCTTCACGCCGCGCGCCAGCCAGTCCTCGTTCTTCAGGACCGCGATGATGATCTCGGCGATGCCCAGCGTCGCGATGGCCAGGTAGTCCGAGCGCAGCCCGAGCGCGGTCTTGCCGATGGCCCAGGCGGCGGCGGCGGCCAGCAGCGCCGCCCATCGGCCAGGCCACCAGCGACGGGCAGGCCCAGACCGCCGAGGTTGCCCGCAGGCCTCGGGGTTGTTCGCCTCGACCGCCATGGACCGCGGGATCGAACACGGCGCGGTATAGGAAGAAACCGCCGACGAGGATCGCAAGCACCGCCAGCGACCGCGTCCGCCCCGCAGGCAGGCGCTTGTCAGGCGCAGATCGCCAGCGCCAGCGTCGCCGCGCCCAGGAGCAGGCCCAGCACGATGCCCGGCCCGCCCGCCTGCCAGGCCCCGGGCGAGGGGCATGGCCGAGGTCAGCACCACCGCCAGCCCGCCAAGCGCGACGAAGCCCATGATGCCGACGTTGAACAGGCCCGCATAGCCCCACTGGATGTTCACGCCCATCGCCATGATGGCCGAGATCAGCGACATGTTCAGGATCGCGCAGCGACGAGGTTCCAGCTTTGAACCACATCCCGGTGACCAGGAACAGCATGCGCCACGGCGGCAAAGAGCGCGAGGTTGCGCGTGGTTCATACCGATTTCCCCTTGAAGAGCCCGGTCGGCATGAACAGCAGCACGATGATCAGGATCGTGAAGCTGACGGCGAACTTGTAGTCGGTGGACAGCAGCTGCACGAGGCTCGTCGGGCGCCAGCCCTTCGGGCAGCAGATAGCCGAGCACCTTCTTCCAGGCATAGGTCACCATCACCTCGCAGAAGGCGATGACGAAGCCGCCCGCGATGGCGCCCAGCGGACTGCCGAGGCCGCCCACGATGGCCGCCGCGAAGATCGGCAGCAGAAGCTGGAAATAGGTGAAGGGCTTGAAGCTCTTGTCGAGGCCGTAGAGCACGCCCGCGATGGTCGCGAGCGCCGCCGCGATGATCCAGGTCACGGCCACCACCCGCTCGGGGTTGATGCCCGACAGCAGCGCCAGATCCTCGTTGTCGGAAAAGGCGCGCATCGACTTGCCGGTGCGGGTGCGGTTCAGGAACCAGAAGAGCACCGCCACCACGATCACCGCCGTCACCACCGTCAGCGCCTGCGTCGTCTTGATCGCCAGCCCCTCGGCCAGCCCGGTCGCCGCCTTGAAATCCCCGCCGAGATCAGGAAGCGCCCGCCATCGGCGAAGTTCTGTTCGTCGACGCCGATGATGAAGCGCGATGATGCCGTTCATGATGAACATCACGCCGAGCGAGACGATGACCAGGATCGACGGTGCTGACCCTCTGCTTGCGGTAGAAGCGGTAGACCACCCGGTCGGTCAGCCAGCACGAAGGCCGCCGTGCAGGACGATGCCGATGGGCAGGGCCAGCAGCGCGGTCGGCAGCGGGCCGAAGCTGATGCCCATCGACTGGAACCACCAGGTGAACAGGATCGTGATCATCGTGCCGAAGGCCATCGTGTCGCCATGCGCGAAGTTGGAAAAGCGCAGGATGCCGTAGATCAGCGTCACCCCGAGCGCCCCGAGCGCAAGCTGCGCGCCATAGGCGAAGGCCGGGAACGAAGACGAAGTTCAGGAAGGCGACGAGGGCGTTGAGAACGTCCATGGTCACATGTCCTCGACGCAGCGGCCAAAGGCGGTTTCGACATAGGGGCCGTCGAGATCCTCGTGCACCGTCAGGGCGAAGGTGCCGTCGGGAAAGATCGACAGCAGCACGGTGACCGACTGGTCGTTCGACAGAAGGAAGCTTTTCACCTCGGCCTCGGGCGGGCTGACCTGCACAGACCATCACGCGTCCTGCGTCGAGCGACGCGCTATAGCCGCCCTCCACCGGGTCGAGCACGAAAGTCGGTATCCGTCGCGGCGCAGGCTGCCCCACGCTCGCAGCTCTGCTCGATTTGGCAGGACAGGCGGACAAGCTCGGCGCGGGCGACGGCGGGCAGGAGCAGCAGGGCCGCAAGGGCCATGAGGCAGAGACGCGCCATCGCCTCAGCCCCCCAGGAAGGTGCGGCGCACCTCGGGGTCGGCCAGCAGGGCCGTGCCGGTGTCGGTGAAGCGGTTGCGCGCCCTGCACCAGGACATAGCCCTTGTCGGCGATCTCCAGCGCCTGGCGCGCGTTCTGTTCGACCATCAGGATCGAGATGCCGGTGCGCGCCACCTCGATGATGCGGTCGAAGAGTTCGTCCATCACGATGGGGCTGACGCCGGCCGTCGGCTCGTCCAGCATCAGCACCTTGGGCTGGGTCATCAGCGCGCGCCCCACGGCGACCTGCTGGCGCTGGCCGCCGCGACAGCTCGCCCGCCGCCTGGCGGCGCTTGTCGCTGCAGGATCGGGAACAGCGTCGTAGATCTGCTCCATCGTCGTGCGGATGTCGTCGCGGCGCAGGAAGGCGCCCATCTCGAGGTTTTCCTCGACCGTCATCGAGGTGAAGATGTTCTGCGTCTGCGGCACGAAGGCCATGCCCTTGGCGACGCGGGCCTGCGGGGTCAGCGCGGTGATGTCCTCGCCGTCCAGCCGCACATGGCCCGCCGCGCAGCTTCAGCATCCCGAAGACCGCCTTCATCGCGGTGGACTTGCCCGCGCCGTTCGGGCCGACGATGACCGCGATCTGGCCCTTCTCGACCGCGATGGTGCAGCCGTGCAGGATGTCGACGGCGCCGTAGCCGCCGGTCATCGCCTCGCCGATCAGGAAGGGCTCAGCCACGGTCGACGCCCCCTTCGACCACGAATTTTCTGCGAAAATTCAAGGCGTTCCGTTGGAGAATTTTCGCAGAAAATTCGTCTGTCCCGCGCCGGTCAGCCATGGGCAACCACCTTGTTCTTCAGGCCGGTGCCCAGATAGGCCTCGATCACCCGTTCGTCGTTCTTCACCTCGTCGACCGTGCCTTGCGGCCAGCACCTTGCCCTCGGCCATGCACGATCACCGGGTCGCAGAGGCGGCCGATGAAATCCATGTCGTGCTCGATCACGCAGAAGGTATAGCCGCGTTCCTTGTTCAGCCGGATGATCGCATCGCCGATGGTGTTCAGAAGCGTGCGGTTCACGCCCGCGCCGACCTCGTCCAGGAAGACGATCTTGGCGTCCACCATCATCGTGCGGCCCAGTTCCAGCAGCTTCTTCTGCCCGCCCGAGATCGTTCGCGGCCTTCTGGTCGGCCAGATGGCTGATCGTCAGGAACTCCAGCACCTCGTCGGCCTTCTCGCGCAGCCGACGCTCCTCCGCGGCGACGCGCCCCGCGCCGGAACCAGGCGTTCCAGAGCGTCTCGCCCGCCTGGCCCGGCGGGCACCATCATCAGGTTCTCGCGCACGGTCATCGAGCCGAATTCATGCGCGATCTGGAAGGTGCGCAGCAGGCCCTTGTGGAACAGGTCGTGCGGCGGCAGGCCGGTGATGTCCTCGCCGTCCATGAAGACCCGGCCCGAGGTCGGCGGCAGGCGGCCGGCGATCACGTTGAACAGCGTGGTCTTGCCCGCGCCGTTCGGCCCGATCAGCCCGGTGATCGAGCCGCCCGCGATCTCGATCGACGCGCCGTCGACGGCGTGGAAGCCGCCGAAATGCTTGTGCAGATCCTCGACGACGATCATCCCCAACTCCCCTGTGCCGCCCGTGTCTCCGACCTGTTCGGGTCGTGCCGGGGGCGTTCTTCTTGTGGCAACGGCCCGGGCTATGCCCGGGCCGTTCCCGTCTGTCAATGCGGTTTGCCGGCTCAGCGGAACTGGACGGTCTCGTACTTGCCGCCCTTGACCTCGAACTGGCGGTAGCGGCCGGCGCTTTCGCCCGGTCCGATCAGTTCGACGGCCGAGGCACCTTCATAGTCGATGTCCGTGCCGGCCGCGATCAGCTCTGCAGCGCCTTGCGCGATCTCGCCCGGATAGAATCTTGTCCGCCCGGCGCGTTGGCCATTTCCAGGATCTTGTCCTTGTAGACCTTCGGGTCGGTCGACCCGGCCGCCTGCATCGCCAGCATGATCAGCGCGGCGGCGTCATAGGACTCCATCGTGTAGGGCGAGGTGGCGTCGAACGGCGCGGCAGCGGCCTTGCCCATCTCGATCAGGATCGCCGCACCCGGGCTGTCGGACTGCGCGACCTGGCCGTAGGAGCCGTCGAGCGCCGGGCCGATGGCCATGCGGGCAGGTTGTCACCGACCATGCCGCCGGGCAGGCCGAAGGTCGTGAAGGCGCCGGAGTCGAGCGAGGCCTGGATGATGCCCTTGCCGCCCTGGTCGAGATAGCCCGCCACGACCAGAAGATCGCCACCCGCCGCGGCCAGCGCCGCGACTTCGGCCGAGTAGTCGGCCTTGCCGTCTTCATGCGCCGCGTTGATCGTGACCGTGCCGCCCTTGGCCTGGAACGCGGTCGCGATCGCTTCGGCCAGACCCTTGCCGTAGTCGTTGTTGGTGTAGGTCAGCGCGATCGACTTGACGCCCTTCTCGGTCAGGATGTCGGCCATGACTTCGCCTTCGCGCGCATCCGACGGCGCGGTGCGGAAGAACAGGCCGTCATCTTCGGCCGTGGTCAGCGCGGGCGAGGTGGCCGAGGGCGAGATCATCACGATGCCGTTCGGGCGCGCGACGTTCTGCAGCACGGCGCCGGTCACGCCCGAGCAGTCGCCGCCGATGATGCCCTTGACGCTTTCCGCGGTGATCAGCCGTTCTGCCGCAGCCGTCGCGGCCGCCGCGTCGACGCAGGTCGAAGTCGGCGCGCACGCGACGGACGGTGGAGCCGTCGAGCAGAAGTGCCCGAGGTCGTCGCCTCGTCCATCGCCAGTTCAGCAGCAGCGGCCATGTGGTGGTCAGCAATTCGATCGGTCCGGTAAAGCCGATCAGGACGCCAAGCTTGACCTCTTCAGCCTGTGCGACACCCGCGAAAAGCGCGCAGGCGGCAGAGGCGGGGAGCAGTTTTTTCATTATTGTTCTCCCATGTTGGATCGTTGTCCTGCGGGGCAACCTAGTGGGCTGCGCTGGAAAAGGAAAGTCGTCCAGAAACACGGGATAACCAGCGGTTGTGAACGAATGTGAATGTCCTGCGCATGGTCCCGTTCCGCCCCAGCCCCAAATTCTGCGGAAGAGGGAAAACGAAGGAGTGTTCATGTCCCGCCAAGCTCTTGCCCTGTCGATGATGCTGTTCGCGGCCACGCCCGTCGTCGCGCTGACCGATGCGCGGGTTGTCGACCACCGCCTCCGGCCCGGTCGCGATCACGGCGATGGCCGAGGGGCTGGACGAGCCCTGGGGCTTGGCCTTCCTGCCTGACGGGCGCTTCCTCGTGACCGAGCGCGACGGTCGGCTCCTGCTCTTTCCGGCGGCGGGAGGCGCGCCCGGCGTCGCGCTCGACGGTCTGCCGGAGGTCGTGGCCGACGGGCAGGGCGGGCTGCTCGACGTGCTGGTGCCTGCGCGACTTTGCCACGCAGCCGCGAGATCTGCTCAGCTATTCCAAGGCGCAACGCCGGCGGCGCGGGCACGGCGCTGGCCGCCGCGCGCCTGTCCGACGACGGCAGCGTCGCTCGAGGACGTTGCGCCTGCTGTTCGAGATGGCGCCGGGCAGTTCGCGGTGGCCGGCATTTCGGCTCGCGCATCGTCGAGGCACCGGACGGCACGATCTTCCTGACGATCGGCGACCGGGGCACCGGGCCGACGGCCTGCAGGCGCAGGACCCGATGCGCCGCCACGAAGGCACGGTCGTCCACCTGACCCGGGACGGCGCGCCGGTGACGCCCGGCCAGTTCGGGCCGGACGCGCAGCCGGAGCTGTTCTCGCAAGGGCCACCGCAACCCCCAGGGCGCGGCGCTCGACGCGCGAGGGACGGCTCTGGGTGGTCGAGCACGGCGCGCGGGGCGGCGACGAGCTGAACCTGGTCCAGGCCGGGCGGAACTATGGCTGGCCTGTCATCACCTATGGCACCAACTACAACGGCTCGAAGATCGGCATCGGCACACGAAGCGCCTGGCATGGAGCAGCCGGTGCATACTGGGACCCCTCCATCGCGCCCTCGGGCCTGATGGTCTATTCGGGGCAGATGTTCCCGGACTGGCAGGGCGACATCTTCACCGGCAGCCTGAAGTTCGACTACATCGCGCGGCTCGACCCCGACCGGCGGCTTTGCCGAAGACGCGCATCGAGACGCCCGAGACCGCCCGCGTCCGCGACGTGCGCGAGGCGCCGGACGGGGTCGATCTGGTTCCTGTCGGTAGGACAACGGGGCGGTCTATCGCCTGGTCGCCGAGCCCTAGATCGACAGCCGCGCCGACGCCGGGCACGCCTGCGCCTTGCGTGCCCCGCTCGCGGTAGGGCGTCGTGTTGTAATGGCCGCGGTAGCATTTCGAGAAATGCGACGGGCGAGGCGAAGCCGCAGGCCAGCGCCACGTTGATCACGCTCATGTCGGTCTGCATCAGCAGGTTGCGCGCCTTTTGCAGCCGCAGCTCCATGTAGTAGCGCTTGGGGCTGCGGTTCAGGTAGCGGCGGAACAGGCGTTCCAGCTGCCGGGTGGACATGCCCACATCCTCGGCCAGGTCGGCCGGGCTGACATCGGATCCTCGATGTTGCCCTCCATCATCTGGATGACCTGGCTCAGCTTCGGATGCCGCACGCCGATCCGCGTCGGGATCGACAGGCGCTGCGTGTCCTGGTCGGTGCGGATCGAGGAATAGATCAGCTGGTCGGCCACGGTATTGGCCAGATCGTCGCCATGATCGGCCGCGATCAGCTTCAGCATCAGGTCGATGGAGGACGTGCCCCCCGCGGTGGACAGGCGGTTGCCGTCGATCACGAAGACCGATTTCGTCAGCTTCACATCCTCGAACTCTTCCAGAAAGCCGTCCTGGTTTTCCCAGTGGATCGTGGCCTTCTTGCCGTCCAGCAGCCCGGCCTTGGCCAGCGTCATAGGCCCCGGTGCAAAGCCCGCCGATGGTCGACGCCGCGCCGCGCCTCGCGCCGCAGCCAGGTCGATGACGCGCTTCGTCGTCGCCTTCTGCACGTCGATGCCGCCGCAGACCAGCAGCGTGTCGTCGCGGTCCATCTCGTCCAGCCCCATGTCCAGCTGGAAGGCCGCCCCGTTCGAGCAGGTGGCCGTCACGCCGCCTTCGCCCGCCAGCTCCCAGGCGTAGATCGTCCTGTCCGGCCACGCGGTTGGCGATGCGCAGCGGCTCGATCGCGCCGGCGAAGGACAGCATCGTGAAGCGGTCGAGCAGCAGGAAGACGAAGCGGCGCGGGCCGGTCGTCCTTGGCGATCGGGGTGGCTTTGCGCGGGGCGAGGTCGACATTTGCGACCTGATCATGTCGTTCAGCGGCACTCAATCAGGGAATTTCGCCGCGCCGCAAGGGCCGAACAGGCCCTGCGCCATGCGACCGACACTGCATCCCGTTTGCCAAGGCGGAAACGGCGGGCTATACCGCAGCCCGGTCTATCTGCAGCCACGCATGACCCGGAGACGACACGATGACCAAGGGATGGACGCAAATCGGACTGGCGCGCGAAACCGCGGGTCCAGATGCCCGATTATCCGGATCAGGCGCGCGCTTGCCGCGGTCGAGGCGCAGCTGGCGAAGTATCCGCCGCTGGTCTTTGCGGGCGAGGCGCGCCAGCTGAAGAAGGCAGCTTGGCGCTGGCGGCCGAGGGCAAGGCCTTCCTGCTGCAGGGCGGCGACTGCGCCGAAAGCTTTGCCGAATTCAGCGCCGACAACATCCGCGACACGTTCCGGGTGATGCTGCAGATGGCGGTCGTGCTGACCTATGGCGCCAAGGTGCCGGTGATCAAGGTCGGCCGGATGGCGGGCCAGTTCGCCAAGCCGCGCTCGGCCCCGACCGAGGTGATCGGCGGCGTGGAACTGCCCAGTCCTACCGCGGCGACATCATCAACGGCTTCGACTTCACGCCCGAGGCGCGCATCCCCGATCCGCAGCGGATGCTGCAGGCCTATACCCAGGCCGCGGCCAGCCTGAACCTGCTGCGCGCCTTCTCGACCGGCGGTTTCGCCGACATCCACCGCGTCCATTCCTGGACGCTCGGCTTTGCCGAGCATGACAAGGCCGAACGCTACCGCGAGATGTCGAACCGGATCTCGGACGCGCTCGACTTCATGAACGCGGCCGGGGTGAACTCGGACACCGCGCACGAGCTGTGCGACGGTCGATTTCTACACCAGCCACGAGGCGCTGCTGCTGGAATATGAAGAGGCGCTGTGCCGGATCGACAGCATCACCGGCCAGACCGTCGCCGGGCTCGGGCCACATGATCTGGATCGGCGACCGCACCCGCCAGCCCGACGGCGCGCATGTCGAATTCTGCGCGCGGCGTGCTGAACCCGATCGGGCTGAAATGCGGGCCGACCACGACGGCCGAGGACCTGAAGGTCCTGATGGCCAAGCTGAACCCGGAGAACGAGGCCGGGCCGTCTGACGCTGATCGCCCGCTTCGGCGCGGGCAAGGTGGGCGAAAACCTGCCGCGCCTGATCAAGACCGTGCAGGAAGAAGGCGCGAACGTCGTCTGGTCCTGCGACCCGATGCACGGCAACACGATCAAGTCGGCGTCGGGCTACAAGACCCGGCCCTTCGAAAGCGTGCTGCGCGAGGTGCGCGAGTTCTTCGCGATCCACAAGGCCGAGGGCACGATCCCCGGCGGCGTGCATTTCGAGATGACGGGCAAGGACGTGACCGAATGCACCGGCGGCCTGCGCGCGGTCACGGACGAGGATCTGTCCGACCGCTACCACACCGCCTGCGACCCGCGCCTGAACGCCTCGCAGTCGCTGGAACTGGCGTTCCTCGTGGCCGAGGAACTTTCCAGCCTGCGTGACGCGGCGCCGCCGCGTCGCGCTCTGAGTCGCGGCTCAAGACTTCAGTCTGGAAGGGCGGTGCGCTGCGCCGCCCTTGTCGCTTGGCCCTCAGTCGTCCGACTTGACCAGCCGCAGATGCGGCGCGCCGCGCCGGGCGCGGTCGTGCCCCGGTGCAGAACGGGCGCGGCATCCTCGGCGAAGGCTGTCGGCGACCGGCGGGACTGCGGCCGCGCAGCTGCGGGCCGGGCAAGCGCCTCGGTCCGCTGGCGCACGATCCCGAAGCGGCGCGGGCGCGCGGCCGATCTCGCCCTTCGTCACGAGGCAGCCGAGCGCCTTGTCGCAGCGCCCGTCATCCGCCAGCGGCAGAAGCAGCATCCGGCCCTCCATGCTGCCTGCCGCCGGTCTCGCGCCCGCGCTTCCAGCGTCAGCTCGACCAGCGCCGGGCTGGCGAACACCTCTTCCAGCAGCGTCGCGGCCAGCCGTCCGGGCGCGACTCGGCAGTGAAGAAGCGAGGTCAGCGGCATGCCCCGCACCTCCATCCCCAGCAAGGTCGGCCAGATGCCGCCCCGCCAGCCGGAACCGCGCGATGCCGGGCGCGATCCGTTCCAGCAAGGAAGACATGCTCCAGCGCCCGTTCCATGCCGCGCGGATCGACATCGCTCGCGGTCGGGCACCGGCGCCGTCGCGCCGCAGACCTTCCCAATAGGCGCGGACCTGCTGGATCTGCGCATAGCCCGCCCCGCCGGCGGGCGGCGTTCCCGGGCCCATCGTCGTCACGATCTCATCCCAACTCCACCGTGTCATTCCAAACTCCGCATCCGATCCGTTGTTCGGGCCGGGCCGCTCTGCCGGGCGGGCCATGCCGCTTCGCGGTGGCGTCGGACGCCGGGCAGGGTTAACGCTACCGCAACAAAGGTTACCTGTTCGTAAAGGTACACGAGGGTCGAGCCCGGGTGGCAGGTTTTCCCGAGGTCTGGTTAACGGCACGGCAGAGGGGCGCGCGATGATCTTCGATGACAGGTTTTGCCAGCCGCAAGGGGCAGGCTTCGGGCGCAAGCTGGACCTGGGACTTGCGGTCGGTCAACGGCAAGGGCCTCGACCTGCGCCTGCGGCTGCCGGACTGGATCGACGGGCTGGAGCCGGCCGTCCGGGCGGAACTGCGCGACGGCGTGCAGCGCGGCAATGTCTCGCTGACCCTGTCGCCTGCAAAGCGACGCGACGACCGAGGCGCTGCGCCTGAACCGCGCCCATGCTGGACCGCGCCCTTGGCGCTCTTGGCCGAGGTGATGGTGAAGGCCGAGCAACGCGGCCTTGTCCTGACGCCCGCCAACGCCCGCCGACGTGCTGACCATGCGCGGGGTGCTGGACCAGGCCACGGGCGAAGGCGAGGATACCGCGCCCCTGCGGGCCACGCTTCTGGCCGACCTGGCCCGCTCCTCGCCGATTTCGCGGCCAGCGCGCGGGCCGAAGGGGCGGCGCTCGCCGCCGTCCTCGACGGCGCAGGTCGACCGGATCGCCGCCCTGACCGCGCGCCGCCGCCGCCGAGGCCGAGGCCCGCCGCGAGGCCAGGCCGAAGGCCTGCGCGCAGCCCTCGCCCGCATCCTCGCCAAGCCGACGGCGTCGACGAGGCCCGGCTCGCGCAGGAACTCGCCTTTCTGGCCGTGAAGACCGACATGACCGAAGAGCTCGACCGCCTGACCGCCCATGTCGACGGCCGCCCGCGCCCTGCTGGCCGACCCGGCCCCGGTGGGCCGCAAGCTCGATTTCCTGATGCAGGAGTTCAATGCGCGAGGCCAACACGCTCTGCTCCAAGGCGCAGTCGCTGGCGCTGACCCGGATCGGGCTTGACCTGAAAACCGTCATCGATCAGATGCGCGAGCAGGTCCAGAACGTGGAATAGACCATGGCGCGGCGCGGGCTTCTGCTGATCCTGTCGTCGCCCTCCGGCGCGGGAAAATCCACGCTCAGCCAAGCGGCTGATGGCCTGGGACCCGACGATCCGCTTTTCCGTCTCGGCCACCACCCGCACCGCCCCGGCCGGGCGAGGTGGACGGGCGCGACTACTACTTCCGCATCGCGCCCCGAGTTCGAGGCGATGGTGGCCGCCGGCGAGATGCTGGAACATGCCGAGGTCTTCGGCAATCTCTACGGCTCGCCCCGCGCGCCGGTCGAGGCGGCGATGGCGGACGGGCGCGACACGGTCTTCGACATCGACTGGCAGGGCGGCCAGCAGATCAAGCAGGCGATGCGCGACGACGTGGTGTCGATCTTCATCCTGCCGCCCTCGATCGCCGAACTGGAGCGCCGCCTGCGCAGCCGCGGGCAGGACAGCGACGAGGTGATCGCCGGGCGCATGGCGAAAAGCCGCGACGAGATCAGCCATTGGGCCGAATATGACTATGTGCTGGTCAACGACGATCTCGACCAGACCGAGGACGAGCTGCACGCCATCGTGACGGCCGAACGGCTGCGCCGCGACCGCCAGCCCGAGCTTTCCGACTTCGTCCGCGCACCTGAACCGAGGAGTTCGAGGCCCGATGATCTATGCACTCGACGGCATCGCCCCGAGATCGACGCCGACAGCCTGGGTCGCCCCCGATGCCAACCTCATCGGCAAGGTGGTGATCGAGGCCGGGGCCTCGGTCTGGTTCGGCGCGACGCTGCGCGGCGACAACGAGGAGATCCGGGTGGGCGCGGCTCGAACGTGCAGGAGAACTGCGTGCTGCACACCGACATGGGCTTTCCGCTGATCATCGGCGCGAACTGCACCATCGGCCACAAGGCGATGCTGCACGGCTGCACCATCGGCGAGGGCATCGCTGATCGGCATGGGGGCCACGGTCCTGAACGGCGCGCGGATCGGGCGAGGGCTGCCTGATCGGGGCCGGGGCGCTGATCACCGAAGGCAAGGAGATCCCCGACGGCAGCCTTGTCATGGGCGCGCCGGGCAAGGTGGTGCGTGTGCTGGATGCCGAGGCGCAGGCGCGGCTGCTGAAATCCGCCGAGGGATATCAGGCCAACATGCGCCGTTTCCGCGCGGGGCTGTTGCAGATCGGGGACTGACGAGGGCGGGTGGCCTGTCGCCCCGACGGCCAGCGTGCTTTGCTGTTGGAATATCTGTTCCATCTTGCTAGGCTTTGCCTTGGCAGAACCGCAAGGACCACCGCATGGACGCCTCTGCGCCCGTCCCGATTCCGACCTCGGTCGACGACTTCCACGCGCGTCTCGCAGCCCTTGCCCCCGGCTTGCCGAAACGGTTGCGGCAATGCGCCGACTATGTGGCGGCGCATAGCCACCGCATCGCCGTCTCGACCGTGGCCGAGCTTGCGCGCGGGCGCGGACGTGCCGCCCTCGGCCCTGATGCGCTTCTGCCAGATCATGGGTTTCTCCGGCTATTCCGAGATGCAGCGCCTGTTCCGCGAGGCCTATGCGCCCGGCTGGCCCGACTATGCCACGCGGCTGCAGAACCTGAAGGACACCGGGAGCCGGCAGCCCCGCAGCACTTCTGGCCGAATTCGTCGAGGCCGGGCGGCTGTCGCTGGAAACGCTCGCAACGGCGCTTGACGAAGCGGCGCTGGATGCAGGCGGTTTCCCTTTTGGCGCAAGCGGATACGGTCCATGTCATGGGGGTGCGCCGCGCCTTTCCGGTGGCCGCCTACCTGGCCTATGTCTTCGACAAGATGCAGGTGCCCGCCATGCTGCATGACGGGGTGGGCCAGCTTGACCACCGCTTTGCGCTGCGCCCCGGTGACGCGCTGCTGGCCATCACCTTCGCGCCCTATTCGGACGAGACGCTGGCGCTTGCCCGCGACGCGCGCGAGCGGTCGGCTTGCCCGTCGTGGGTCTGACCGACCGCGCGGACAGCCCGCTGGCGCCGCTCTGCGAGACTGTGCTGTCGGTCCCCGAGGTGGATTTCGGTGCCTTCCGTTCGCTCTCCGCGACCATCGCGCTGGCGCTGACGCTGGCTGTCGCTGTCGGCTCCGCGCGCGGGTAGGGTGAAGAAAGGGCTTTCGTCCGGAACAAGAATGGAATAAAAATTCCAAAACCCGTCCGGCCCGGTGAGTCGCCCGGTCTGACGGTTGGGGGAGGGGCACATGAAGACGCTGGACGTCATCACCATCGGCCGGTCCTCGGTCGACCTTTACGGCGCGCAGGTCGGCGGGCGGCTGGAGGACATGGGGTCGTTCCAGAAATACATCGGCGGCTCGCCCACCAACATGGCCGCGGGCACGGCGCGGCTGGGCCTGAAATCCGCCCTGATCACCCGCGTCGGCGACGAGCACATGGGCCGCTTCATCCGCGAGGAACTGGCGCGCGAAGGCGTCGACGTGCGCGGCGTCAAGACCGACCCGGAGCGTCTGACCGCGCTCGTCCTGCTCGGCATCCGCGACGACAAGCAGTTCCCGCTGATCTTCTACCGCGAGAACTGCGCCGACATGGCGCTGTGCGAGGATGACATCGACGAGGGCTTCATCGCCGAGGCGCGCGCGGTCGTCGCCACCGGCACCCACCTGTCGCACCCGCGCACCGAGGCCGCCGTGCTGAAGGCCCTGCACCTGGCCCGCAAGCACGGCGCGCAGACCGCGCTCGACATCGACTACCGCCCGAACCTCTGGGGCCTTGCGGGCCATGGCGACGGCGAAAGCCGCTTCATCGAAAGCGCCGCCGTCACCGCCAAGCTGCAGGCGACGCTCCACCTCTTCGACCTGATCGTCGGCACCGAGGAAGAGTTCCACATCGCCGGCGGCACGACCGACACCATCGCCGCCCTGCGCGCCGTGCGCGCCGTGTCGAAGGCCACGCTCGTCTGCAAGCGCGGCCCGATGGGCGCCGCCGCCTTCACCGGCGCGATCCCCGACAGCGCTGGACGAGGGCGAGGCCGGCCCCGGCTTTCCCGATCGAGGTGTTCAACGTGCTCGGCGCGGGCGACGGCTTCATGTCGGGCCTCCTCAAGGGCTGGCTCGACGGCGAGCCCTGGCCCACGGCGCTGAAATACGCCAATGCCTGCGGGGCCTTCGCCGTCAGCCGCCACGGCTGCACCCCGGCCTATCCGAGCTGGGAGGAGCTGCAGTTCTTCCTGACGCGCGGCGTCGTCGACGCCCGCCCTGCGCAAGGACGCCGACGCTGGAGCAGGTCCACTGGGCCACCAACCGCCACGGCGACCTGCTCGACCATGCGGGTCTTCGCCTTCGACCACCGGATGCAGCTGGAGGCGATGGAGGGCGCGACGCCCGAGAAGATCGGCGCGTTCAAGGAGCTTTGCCTGCACGCCGCCCTGCAGGTGGCCGACGGCAAGCCCGGCTACGGCATCCTCTGCGACAGCCGCCTTGGCCGCGACGCGCTCTACGCGGCCGCCGGGACCGGCCTCTGGATCGGTCGCCCCGTCGAATGGCCCGGCTCGCGCCCGCTGACGCTGGAGCCCGAGATCGGCCCGGATTTCGGCGGCCTGTCCGGAATGGCCGCTGGAGCATGTGGTCAAGGTGCTGTGCTTCTACCACCCCGACGACGACGCCGGGATGAAGGCCGAGCAGGAGGCGACGGTCGCGCGCCTGTTCCACGCCGCCGCCGCAACCGGCTGGAATTCCTGCTGGAAATCATCCCCTCCAAGGTCGGCCCCGTCACCGACGACGACCTCGGCCGAGGTGATCCAGCGCTTCTATGACCTCGGCGTCTTCCCCGACTGGTGGAAGCTGGAACCCTTCGCGACCGACGCCGCCTGGGCCAATGCCTGTGCCGCGATCACCCGCAACGACCCGCACACGCGCGGCATCGTCGTGCTGGGCCTGGATGCCGCCGAAGCCGACGCTTGCCGGCCTCGCTCGCGCTTGCCGCCCGGCACGATCTGGTGAAGGGCTTCGCCATCGGCCGCACGATCTTTGGCGACGCCGCGCGCGCCTGGCTGACCGGGCGCGATGACCGATGCCGAGGCGGTCGCGATGATGGCCGAACGCTATGCACGCCTGTGCCGCATCTGGGATGCGGCGCGCGGCAGGAAGGGGATGGCGGCATGACGACGATCCGGCTGACGGCGGCGCAGGCGATGGTGCGCTGGCTCTCGGTGCAACAGACCGAGGATGGCGAGCCGCTTCATCGAAGGCGTCTGGGCGATCTTCGGCCATGGCAACGTGGCCGGAATCGGCGAGGCGCTGCACGGCGTGCGCGACACGCTGCCCACCTGGCGCGGGCATAACGAACAGACGATGGCCCATGCCGCCATCGCCTATGCCAAGGCGCACGAAGCGCCGCAAGGCGATGGCCGTCACCTCCTCCATCGGCCCGGGCGCGCTGAACATGGTGACGGCGGCGGCGCGTGGCGCATGTGAACCGCCTGCCGGTTCTGTTCATCCCCGGCGACGTCTTCGCCAACCGCGCGCCCGACCCGGTGCTGCAGCAGGTCGAGGATTTCGGCGACGGCACGGTGACGGCGAACGACTGCTTCCGCCCCGTCGTCGCGCTATTTCGACCGGATCACGCGGCCCGAACAGCTGCTGACCGCCCTGCCCCGCGCGCTGCGGGTGATGACCGATCCGGCCGAACTGCGGCCCCGTCACGCTCGCCTTCTGTCAGGACGTGCAGGCCGAGGCCTACGACTACCCGGAAAGCTTCTTCGCGCCGAAGGTCTGGCACATCCGCCGCCCCGAACCCGACGCAGCGGAACTCGCGGCCGCCATCGCCGCGATCAAGGCCGCCAAGCAGCCCGTGATCGTCGCGGGCGGCGGCGTGATCTATTCGCGGCGCCGAGGCAGACCTTGCCGCCTTCGCCGAGGCGCACAACATCCCGGTGGTCGAAACGCAGGCGGGCAAGTCGGCGCTGGACTGGGACCACCCGCTGAACTTCGGCCCGGTCGGCGTGACCGGCGCCGTCAGCGGCCAACGATCGTCTGCGCAGACGGCCGATCTGGTGATCGGCGTCGGCACGCGGTTCCAGGATTTCACCACCGGGTCCTGGGCGCTGTTCACGAACCCCGGCGCGCAGGCTGCTGTCGATCAACGTCCAGCCCTATCGATGCCTACAAGCACGGCGCGCATCCACCTCGTGTCGGATGCGAAGGTCGCGCTGGCAAGCCATTGGCGCGGCACTCGGATCGCAGCGCTTCAAGACCCGCCGACTCCGGCGCCTGCGCGAAGGACTGGTTCGCGGCCACCGCCGCCGTCACGGCCGCGCCCGAAGCACGGCAATGCCAACTGCCCACCGACGCGCAGGTGATCGGCGCGGTCCAGCGCGCCGCCGACGCCCGCAACCATCGTCATGTGCGCGGCCGGCACCATGCCGGGCGAGTTGCACAAGCTCTGGGACGCGGCCCCGGGCGGCTATCACATGGAATACGGCTTCTCCTGCATGGGCTACGAGATCGCGGGCGCGCTCGGCATCAAGATGGCCCAGCCCGACCGCCGACGTGATCTGCATGGTGGGCGACGGCAGCTACATGATGGCGAACTCGGAACTGGCGACGGCGGTGATGATGGGCGTCCCCTTCACCGTCGTCCTCACCGACAACCGGGGCTATGGCTGCATCAACCGGCTGCAGAAGGCCACCGGCGGCGCGCCGTTCAACAACCTGCTGGACGACAGCTACCACGTGAACCCCGCGGACATCGACTTCGTGGCCCATGCCGCGCAGCATGGGGGCGAAGGCGGTCAAGGCCGCCGACATCACCGAGCTGGAGGCCGCGCTTGCGGCCGCCAAGACCGCCGACCGCCCCGTGGTCATCGTGATCGACACCGATCCCATGCCCTCGCACCGAAGCCGGCGGCACACTGGTGGGACGTGGCCGTGCCCGAGGTCAGCGCGCGGCCCGAGGTGAACGCGGCCCGCACGGCCTATGAAGCAAGCAACCAAGACCCAGCGGCTTGCCGACTGAACGCACCGAGGCTGACATGATCCTGTACGGAACCAACCCCATCGCCTGGTCCAATGACGACGACCAGACGCTCGGCGCCGAACATCTCGCTCGACACCATGCCTCGACGACGCGGCGCAGATCGGCTTCGACGGCATCGAGAAGGGCCACAAGCTGCCCGACGACCGTCGAAGGGCTGAAGGCCGCTGCTGGACCCGCGCGGGCTGCGCTTCGTCTCGGGCTGGCATTCGACCAACCTGCTGGTCGAACTCGCGTCGAGGACGAGAGAAGGCCGCGATGGACCCGTTCCTGGAGCGTGCTCAAGGGCAATGGGCTGCAAGGTCATCATCGTCTGCGAGACCTCGAACGCGATCCACGGGCAGGACGACGTGGCGGTGAACGACCGCCCGCGCCTGACGGACAGCCGAGTGGACAGGCCTTCGGGCAGGGCATCGAGGCGCTGGCGCAGCATGCGGCAGCGCAGGGCATCACGCTGGTCTACCACCACCACATGGGCACGATCGTCGAGGCGGAGTGAGGAGATCGACCGCCTGATGGCCGAGACCGGCCCCGCCACGCATCTGCTGTTCGACACCGGGCATTGCTATTTCGGCGGCGGCGACCCGGTGCGGCTGGCCAAGCGCCACATGGCCCGCGTGCGCCACATCCACGCCAAGAACGTCCGCCCCGCCGTCACTGCGCGAGGTGCGCGAGCAGGGGCTGAGCTTCCTGGAAGGCGTGCGGCGCGGCGTCTTCACCGTGCCGGGCGATGCCGAAGGGCGGCGTCGATTTTCACGCCGGTGCTGGAGGTGGCGGCAGGGCATGGCTATGACGGCTGGCTGGTGATCGAGGCCGAGCAGGACCCGGCGGTGCGCGACCCGGTGGAGTATCAGACGCATGGGGCTGCGCGCGCTGAAGGCGTTTGCGCAGGCGCGCGGGGCTCGATCGTCCGCCTGAGGAAGCGCGGACCGGGGGCTTCACACCCCCGGACCCCCGTGGGATATTTGTGAACAGAAGAAGGGGGTTGGGCGATGGAGCTTCTTCGGAAAGCCGACGGGCACAAGCGGCAAGGTCCATGACATCACGCCCGAGAGCGCGGGCTGGGGCTATGTCGGCTTCACGCTCTACCGGCTGGCGCCGGGCGAGACGGCGGCCGAGGCGACGGGCGACCGCGAGGTGATCCTCGTGCTGGTCGAGGGCAAGGCGCGGGTGACCGGCGGCGGGCAGGACCATGGCGAGATGGGCGACCGGATGGATGTGTTCGAGAAGACGCCGCCGCATTGCCTCTACGTGCCGAACGGCAGCGACTGGCGGCGCGACGGCGACCACCGCCTGCACGCTCGCCGTCTGTTCCGCGCCCGGCCAGGGCGGCCACCCGATGCGCCGGATCGGGCCGGAGGGGATCGCGCTGACGCCGCGCGGGCAGGGGACCAACACGCGCCACATCAACAACATCGCGATGGAGGCGCAGGACTGGTGCGACAGCCTGCTGGTGACCGAGGTCTTCACCCCGCAGGGCAACTGGTCGTCCTACCCGCCGCACCGGCATGACGAGGACGACTTTCCGCGCATGACCTATCTGGAGGAGACCTATTACCACCGCCTGAACCCGGCGCAGGGCTATCGGCATCCAGCGGGTCTATACCGAGGATGGCAGCGCTGGACGAGACGATGGCGGTGCAGAACCATGACGTGGTGCTGGTGCCGAAGGGCCACCATCCCTGCGGCGCGCCCTATGGCTATGAGATGTACTACCTGAACGTCATGGCCGGGCCGATCCGCAAGTGGCGGTTCCAGAACGATCCCGACCACGACTGGATCTACCGGCGCGACAACCCCACGGCTTGAAGCGCCCCGCCGCGCATGTCACCAAGGGCGCCCGAAGGAGACGCCCATGACCGATGACACGCCCCCCAACCTCGTCCGCCGCACCCCCTGGCCCGCCAGCGTCAGCCGCGCCGTGGGCACGCCGCTTCAGCCCTCGGTCGTCTATGCCTCCGAGACGCCGGACCAGCTCGACAGCCAGTATCAGGGGCAGGTCAAGGGCTATACCTACGCCCGCGAGGGGCATCCGAATGCCGAGGTTCTGGCCGCGAAGATCGACGCGCTGGAAGGGGCGGAGGGCGGGCTGATCGTCGGCTCGGGCATGGCGGCGGTGACGGCGGCGCTGATGGGCCTTCTGAAGGCGGGCGACCATGTGATCGGGGGCGACCAGCTTTATGGCCGCTCGCTGCGCCTGATGAACCAGGACCTGAGCCGCTTCGGCATCGCCACCTCGCTGGCCGATCCGACCGATGTCGGGGCCGTCGCCGCCGCGATCCGGCCCGAGACGACGGATGATCCTGGTCGAGGTGGTCTCGAACCCGACGCTGCGCGTGGCCGACATGGAGGGGATCGCGCGGCTCGCCCGCGAGCGGGGGCTGATCCTTGCCGTCGACAGCACCTTCTCGACCCCGCGCGCCTATCGCCCGCTGGAACACGGGGCGGATATCGTGATCCATTCCGTCACCAAGCTGCTCGCTGGCCATTCCGACGTGACGCTGGGCTATGTCGCGGCGCGTGACCCCTTGCATCGCAAGGCGATCTACGACTTCGCGGTGACGGTCGGCCTGACGCCCAGCCCCTTCGACTGCTGGCTGGCCGAGAGGGGCCTCTATTCGTTCCACCTCCGCTACGACCGGGCGGAGGAGAACGCGGCGCGGCTGGCCGACCACCTCGCAGGCCTGCCGGGGGTGAAGCGCGTCCTCTATCCGCTGCGGCCCGACCATCCCGACCACAACCGCGCGGCGGCCCTGCTGGGGTCGCGCGGCGGCAACATGCTGTCCTTCGAGGTCGAGGGCGGCCGGGCGGCGGCAAACGCGCTGACCCGCGCCATGCCGGACGTGGCCTTTGCGCCCACGCTCGGCGATATCGGCACGACCCTCTCGCACCCCGCCACAAGCTCGCACCGCGCGCTGACACCGGAGGCGCGCGCCGCTCTGGGGATATCGGAGGGCTTCTTCCGTGTCTCGGTGGGGGTCGAGGATATCGGCCTGCTGATGCGCGACTTCACGTCCGGCCTCGCTGCCGCCCGCAAGGCAGCAGGCTAGGCGTCAGGCAGGTCGAGCAGGCTGATCCGGGCGAGCCGGGGCGCGAGCGGTCGCAGCTCGCGCAGGACCATCTCGCGGTCGGGAAGACGTGGCGAAAGGATGATCGCCTCGCCCCGGAAGCCGAGCCTGTCGAGCTGGGCCAGCACCTGCGCGGCATCGCCATCCGGTCCCATCAGCGGAAAGGCCACGGCCTGCGGCGCGATGCGCGACAGAAAGGCGGTGTCGAGCGTAGCAAAGGGCGCGATCACCGACGGCAGAGTTGCGCGCGGCAAGCTGGCGCGACGTTCCCGACCGGTCGCGCCCGATGAACAGCACCGTGTCTGGCCGTTCCGGGGGAGCACCGGACCAGCCGTCATCCAGGTGCCGTGCCCCGGCCGTCACCCCTGTCGCCGCTTCGCTGGAATCGTGTGAAAAATGGGTCATCGCATTCGCGATATGGCCACGACTTTATGTCGAGACTTTGGCAAGACGCGCCTGCGCAAGCGGAAGGCTGCCGGTCGGGTTTACTTCGGCCGCGGCGCGGCGCAGCTTCGGCGGGCCGTGATGGGCGGAAGAGAGGATCGTCTTGGAAAGCGAATTCACGCGGGGCCTTCTGGCCGGTATTCCGATCCCGGTGGTGCTGATCGGGCAGGATGAACGGATCGCCGCGGTCAATGGCGCGGCCGCCGCGCTTTTCGGCGAGGCGATCCTCGGGCGGCACTACATCATCGCCATGCGTCAGCCACAGCTTCTGGACGCGATCGAGGCGACGTTCCGTTTCCGCCAGCCCGGACAGGCGCGGCTGGTGGTCACCGGCCCCGCGCGCGAGCAGACCTTCCGCGTGACCGTCACGCCGGTGGGGGAGGGCCGCGCCGGTGTGCTCGCGGCCTTCGAGGACATCACCGAGATGGAGCAGGCGGGCCAGATTCGCCGCGACTTCGTGGCCAATGTCAGCCACGAGCTGCGCACGCCCGCTGACCGCGCTTCTGGGGTTCATCGAGACGCTGAAGGGCGCCGCGCGCGACGATCCGGCGGCGCGCGACCGCTTCCTGAGCATCATGGCGCGCGAGGCCGAGCGGATGAACAGGCTGGTGCGCGACCTCCTCAGCCTCAGCCGGGTCGAGGCGGAAGAGCGCGTGCGCCCGACGGCCCGGATCGACATCGTGGCGAATATCCACGCCGCGGTGGCGGCCTTGCGACAGCTCTCGGACAGCGCCGGCGTGACCGTCGCCGTGGAGGGCGAGCCCGGCCCGGTGATCGTGGCCGCCGATGCCGACCAGATGACGCAGGTCTTCCAGAACCTGATCGAGAACGGCGTGAAATATGGGGGCGCGGGCAAGCGCGTGACCGTGCGCATCGCGCGGGAAGAACGCGACATCTCGCTGCGCGGGCCCGCCGTGCGCATCGACGTGATCGACGAGGGCGAGGGGATCGACCCCATCCACCTGCCGCGCCTGACCGAACGCTTCTACCGGGTGGACAGCCACCGCTCGCGCGAGCAGGGCGGAACGGGGCTGGGGCTGGCCATCGTCAAGCACATCGTGAACCGCCACCGGGGGCGGTTCCGGATCGAGAGCGAGAAGGGCAAGGGGAGCACCTTCAGCGTGATCCTGCCCGCCGTCTGAAGCGGCGTGCGCTGGCGGCGCGAGGGCGACTCGGGGGCCAGCCTTGTTGCCGTTTGCTCCTCGCGAACCAAGCGACGACTGTCAGGGTATCTTTGTCGAGATGAAGCAGGGCGTTGCGAGACGATCCTAAAGTCGACCGATACGTTCGGCGAGCAGCGCGAAGAACCCCTCGGCATGCACATCGCCCATGAACATCGCGTTGGGGCGGCGGCCCGAGACGCCCCACCAGTCGGCCACCGTCATGCCCAGGGTGAACTCGCCCTTCGTCTCGATCTCGACGTTGATGTGGCGGCCCGAGAAGAGGTGCGGCTGGATCAGCCAGGCGATCACGCAAGGGTCGTGCAGCGGCGCGCCCTGGCTGCCATACTTCGCCACGTCGAAGCGTTCGAAGAAATCGGTCCATTCGGCCACCATCGTGCCCGCCCGCGTGCCCATGGCGCGGAAGGCGTCGATGCGGGGCTTGGTGGTCAGTGCCTTGTGCGTGACGTCGAGCGGCATCACGACAAGCGGCACGCCGGATTTGAACACGATCTCAGCCGCTTCCGGGTCGACGTAGATGTTGAACTCGGCCGCCGGGGTGATGTTGCCGACCTCGAAATAGGCTCCGCCCATCAGCACGATCTCTTGCACCCGGCCCACGATGTCGGGCGCCTTGCAGGAAGGCCGTCGCGATGTTGGTGAGCGGCCCGAGCGGGCAGAGCGTGACCGTGCCGGCAGGCTCGGACCTGCAGCGTGTCGATGATGAAATCGACCGCGTGCTGCGGCTGAAGCGGCATGACCGGATCGGCCAGTTGCGGGCCGTCGAGGCCGGTCTTGCCGTGGACATGCTCGGCGGTGACGAGCTTGCGCTGCAGCGGGCGCGTCGCAGCCCGCGAAGACGCGGATATCGGGCCTGCGGGCCAGTTCGCAGATGATGCGGGCATTTCGCTCGGTCAGGTTCAACGGCACGTTTCCGGCCACGGCGGTGATGCCCAGCACCTCGACCTCCTCCGGGCTGGCGAGGGCCAGCAGGATCGCCACGGCATCGTCCTGTCCGGGGTCGGTGTCGATGATGATCTTGCGAGGCGTGGTCATGCGCAGGCTCCTTCTGTCGCGGCGGAAGAAAGCCCGAGCGTGGGGGGCTTGTCCAGAGGGCGACGGATCGGCCAAGGTCGGGGCGGGCCTTTGGAGAGAACGGGATGCAGCCGGATGTCGTGATCGTGGGGGCCGGGGCTGCGGGCATCGGCGCGGGTCTGGAATTGCAGGCGCGCGGCGTGCCCTTCGTCATCCTCGAGGCGGCGGATCGGGTGGGCGGGCGCGCCTTCACCGACCGCGCCTCGCTGCCCGGGCACTGGGATCAGGGGTGCCACTGGTTCCACTGTGCCGACGTGAACCCGCTCGTGGCCTGGGCCGACCGGCTGGGCGTCGCCTATGAGGCGCGTGACGCCATGACGTCGGCGATCTGGCAGGCAGGGCGGTGGCTCGACGCTGCCTCGAACGCCCGGTCCGACGCGGCCTTCGACGCGGCCTTCGGTGCCGTCTATGCCCTGTCTGCCGCCGACGGCGACCGGTCGCTGGACGAGGTACTGCCGAGGACGGGCCCCTGGGCCACCGTCATCCGCAACGTCGCGCGCCTGATGTCAAGCGCCGAGCCCGACGCCGTCTCGGCGCAGGGCTATGCGGACTATGCCGACACGCAGGTGAACTATGCCGTCGTCGGCGGCTATGGCGCGCTGATCGCAAGGATGGCAGAGGGTCTGCCTGTCCGCCTTGGAACGCCCGTCGCGCGCATTGCGCAAGCGGGGCGGGGCGTGCGGGTGACAACGGCAGGCGGCGAGATCGCGGCGAAGGCGGCCATCGTCACCGCGTCGACCAACGTGCTGGCGGCGGGCGCTCTCCGCATCGACTCGGCCGAGGCGGCGCCGGTGCTCGACAGGGTGGGCGACGTGCCGTGCGGTGCCTACGAGAAGGTGGCAGTGGCACTGCGGCGCTGGCCAGCGGACGACCTGTCGCAGTTCTGCTGGATCGACCCTGGCGACGGGGCGCTTGGCATCAACGTCCAGGTGTCCCGCGGGATCGAGCCCCTGTTGATTGCCCATTTCGGCGGCGATGACGCCCGCAACCTGGCAGCGCAGGGCGAGGCGGCGATGACGGCCCTGGTCATCGACCGGCTTGCCAGTGCCTTTGGCTCGTCCATCCGGGCCGATATCCTTGGCACTGCCGTCACCGGATGGCAGGCGAACCCCTTCGTGCGGGGGGCCTACAGCTATACGCGGCCTGGCCGGTCAGCCGCGCGGCACGAGATGATCGCGGCCGAGACAGGGGATATCGTCTTTGCGGGCGAGGCGTTTTCGCCAAACTGGTACGCGACCGCGCATGGCGCGTACCAGTCGGGGCGGGATGCGGCCGCGCGCCTTGCCTCGCGGCTGGGTCGCGGCTGATCCCCGACGGCCAAAGGGGAGATCAGCCGTCGAAGTTGATTTCTTCCATGATCTTCAGCGCCGCCGGACGCTGCGCCGCGATCTCGGTCAGGGGCAGCGTGTCGGGCGTGAAGGTGCCCCAGCTGGCCACCAGCGCCGAGACGGGGACGCCGGGCTTGACCGGGAATTCGTGGTTCGTCTCGGCATAGATCTGCTGCGCCTTGTCCGAGGCGAGGAACTCCATCAGCTTCAGCGCCGACTCGCGGTTCGGCGCGGCCTTGGTCATGGCGACGCCCGAGATGTTCATGTGCGTGCCACCGTCCTTGAAGGTCGGGAAGACGATGCTCACGCTTTCGGCCCAGGCCGTCTGCTCGGGATCGGCCAGCATCTGGCCCATGTAATAGGTGTTGCCGAGCGCTACGTCGCATTCCCCCGCCCAGATCGCCTTGACCTGGTCGCGGTCGCCACCGGCGGGCTTGCGGGCGAGGTTGGCCTTGATCCCTTCGGCCCAGGTCTTGGCCGCATCGGGTCCGTCATGGTCGATGACTGCCGAGAGCAGGGCCAGGTTGTAGTCATGCGTGCCCGAGCGGGTGCAGATCCGGCCCTTCCATTTCGGATCGGCCAGATCCTCGTAGGTCGTCACCTCGCCCGGCTTCACCCGTTCGTTGCTGGCATAGACGATGCGGGCGCGGCTGGTCAGGCCGAACCACTGGTTGCCGGGGTCGCGGAACTCGGCCGGGATGTTGGCCGTCAGAGCCGCACTTTCCACCGGCTGGGTCACGCCCGCGTTCACCACTTCGGTCAGCCGCGCGATGTCCACCGTCAGGACCAGATCGGCGGGCGAGCGGTCGCCCTCGGCCACCAGACGCTCGACCATGCCCTTGTCGACGAAGGCCACGTTCACGGCGATGCCCGTTTCGGCGGTGAAGGCGTCGACCAGGGGCTGGATCAGCTCGGGCTGGCGGTGGGAATAGACGTTCACCTCTTCCGCCATGGCGGGGGTGGACGAGGAGAAGGGCCATCAGCGGCAGGCGAAGGTTCATTGGGTGACTCCTTTAGTCGGGAATTGCCCGCTCTATAAACCTTAGCGTTTTTGTCAGGTCAATGGCTGAGTGAACCTGTCAGGAAATTTTCGTCTCGCGCCGCACCTTCTCTTCTGCCTTCGCGCGATTCCAGAGCGCGTCCATCTCGGCCAGGTCGCTGTCGGAGGGCGAGCGGCCCGCTTCGGCAAGCCAGTCCTCGATCCGTTCAAAGCGCCGCGTGAACTTGGAATTCGCTGCGCGCAAAGCCGCTTCCGGGTCGATCTTCAGGTGCCGCGCGAGATTCGCCATGACGAACAGAAGGTCGCCGAACTCTTCCGTGATCTCGGCCTCGGTCAGCGTGTCGCGCGCTTCGACCAGCTCTTGCGTCTCTTCGGTGATCTTGGCCAGAACCTCGTCGGTCGAGGGCCAGTCGAAGCCCACCCGTGCCGCGCGCTTCTGCAACTTCACGGCCCGCGTCAGCGCGGGCAGGCCGAGCGCCACGCCATCCAGCGTCCGCGCCGGGCCGCGCTCGGCCGCCTTCATCCGCTCCCAGTCGGCGGTCTGCTGTTCGGCCGACTTGTCGCGGCTCTCGGTGCCGAAGACATGGGGGTGGCGGGCCACCATCTTGTCGGCAATGGCGCGCACCACGCTGTCGAAGGTGAACAGCCCCGCCTCGGCCCCCATCTGGGCGTGGTAGACGGTTTGCAAAAGCAGGTCCCCCAGCTCGCCCGGCAGTTCGTCCCAGGCCTGCCGCGCGATGGCATCTGCGACCTCGTGCGCCTCTTCGATCGTATAGGGCGCGATGGTCGCGAAATCCTGCGCGATGTCCCAGGGACAGCCGGTGGCGGGGTCGCGCAGGCGGCGCATGATTTCCAGAAGCCGGGGCATCCCGCCCTCGGGATCACGCACCAGGGCGTCGCTTGCCGCAGGGTCAAGGGGCGCTTCCTGCATTGCGGGGCCTTTCGATTTGGGGTTGAGTCATCGCTTAATCCCGCCTTTCACCGGAGTCCATTCATGCCCGTCCTGAACCGCATCGCCGACTATGCCGAAGAGATGAAGGGCTGGCGGCGGCACCTGCACCGGCATCCCGAGTTGAAGTTCGATTGCCACCAGACGGCGGCCTTCATCATCGAGCGGCTGCACGAGATGGGGGTGGACGAGCTTCATCCCGGCATCGCGCAGAGCGGGATCGTCGCGATCATCAAGGGGCAGGGCGAGGGGCCGACCATCGGACTGCGCGCGGACATGGACGCGCTGCCCATCACCGAGCTGACGGGGGCCGAGCATGCCTCGGCCGTGCCGGGCAAGATGCACGCCTGCGGCCATGACGGGCATGTGACGATGCTTCTGGGCGCGGCCAAGTACCTGTGCGAGACGCGCCGCTTCCGGGGCCGCGTGGCGCTGCTGTTCCAGCCGGCGGAAGAGGATGGTGGAGGCGGCGAGGTGATGGTGCAGGAAGGCGTGATGGACCGCTTCGGCATCGCCCAGGTCTATGGCATCCACAATGCGCCGAACCTGCCCTTCGGCAAGTTCGTGACCACGCCCGGGCCGCTGATGGCGGCGGTGGACACGGCCACCGTCCATGTCACCGGCAAGGGCGGGCACGGCGCCACCCCGCACGAGACCATCGACCCCGTCGTGGCCATCGTCGGCATGGTCGGCGCGCTTCAGACCATCATCTCGCGCAACCTCTACACGCTCGACGACCTCGTGCTGTCGGTCACGCAGATCCACACGGGCAGTGCGTCCAACATCATTCCGGAAGACGGCTGGTTCTGCGCCACGATCCGCACCTTCACCCCCGAGGTGCGCGACCTGGTCAGGCGGCGCTTCCACGAGATCGTGGAAGGCCACGCCGCCGCCTATGGCTGCGAGGTGCGGATCGACTACGAACTGGGCTATCCCCCCACGATCAACCACCCCGACGAGACCGAATTCGCCGCCGAGGTGGCGCGCGAGGTATCGGGCGAGGACCTCGTCGATGCCCGCGGCAACCGCGAGATGGGCTCCGAGGATTTCGCCTACATGCTCGAGGCGCGTCCGGGGGCCTATCTGTTCCTCGGCACCGGGCCGGGGGCGGGGCTGCATCATCCGGCCTATGACTTCAACGACGAGGCCGCGCCGGTGGGGGCCACGTTCTTTGCCCGTCTGGTGGAGCGGGCACAGCCGCTCGCCTGACCCAGGCCGGGCGAGGGGGGCCAGCCCCCCTCTTGGCCTTCGGCCAATTCACCCCCCGGGGTATTTCTTCCAAGAAGAAACGCGAAGGGGCGTCAGCGGCGCCGGACGGTCGGGATAAGGGCGAAGACCACCTGGCCTGAAAGACCCGCCAGCCCCTCGGGCGTTGTCAGGCGGTCGACCCAAGCCGAGAGGCTCTGGCCAAGCGCAAGCGCGAGGCCAGCCTCCGCCAACATCAGAAGCGTGAAGGCGGCGACGCCCATGCCAAGCAGGGCGGGCACGCCACCCGCCGCCACCGGCCAGCGCCGCAGCACCCGCCCGGCGGCGAGCCATGCCGCAATCAGGACGACCGGCAGTTCCATGAGCACGGCGGGAAGCGGTCCGAGCCACGGGGCAAGGACCAGTGTCCGCAGCGCGCCAAGCGCGAAGCCGATGGCAAAGACGATGCCGAAATACTCCACGCCCGCGCGCAGCGTCATTGCGATCAGGGGAGGCTTCCGCTGGGGCGAGGCGGGGTCGGGCATGGTGGCGTCCGGGAGGGGTGGCGTTATTTGATCAAATCTATATTCTGACTGCGCAGTCAATACGAACTCGTGCAACTGATGGAGTGATCCTTGACCGTCCAGAACTTCGCGCCGCAGACCCTTTGGGAGATGGACCGCGCGCATGCCCTGCACCCGTGGACGAACTTCGGCCCCTTCGAGGACCAGGGCGCGCTGGTGATCAGCCGGGGCGAGGGCGCGTGGCTGTGGGATGCGAACGGCGCGAAGTACTTCGACGCCGTGGGCGGGCTCTGGTGCACCAATATCGGCCTCGGACGGCGCGAAATGGCCGATGCGATCGCCGAGCAGGTGATGACGCTCGCCTTCTCGAACAGCTTCGTGGACATGACGAACGACCCTGCGGCGCGGCTCTCGGCGAAACTTGCCGCCCTCGCGCCGGGCGACCTGAACCGGGTGCATTTCACGACCGGAGGGTCCACCGCCATCGATACCGCCGCGCGGATGGTGCAGTACTACCAGCACTGCATGGGGCGCCCCGAGAAGATGCATCTGGTTGCCCGCAACCACAGCTATCACGGCTCCACCTACCTCTCGCAGAGCATCGGCAAGCGCCCCGGCGACCGGGTGGATCAGTTCCGCTACAAGACCGACGGGATCCATCACCTGAGCGTGCCGAACCCCTATCGCCGCCCTGAGGGCATGACCGAAGCGCAGTTCTGCGATCACCTCGTGGCCGAGTTCGAGGCGCTGATCGCGAGCGTGGGGGCCGACCGGATCGGCGGCTTCTTCGCCGAGCCGATCCAGGCGAGCGGCGGGGTGATCGTGCCGCCTGACGGTTATCTGCAAGCGGATGTGGGAGGTCTGCCGGAGGCACGACATCCTGTTCGTGGCGGACGAGGTTGTGACGGCCTTCGGTCGCCTTGGGCACTGGTTCGCGAGTTGGGACGAGTTCGGCGTGCAGCCCGACATCATCTGCACCGCCAAGGGCCTGTCCTCGGGCTATATCCCGATCGGCGCGGTGATCTTCTCGGATCGCATCTGGGCGGCGATGGCGGCGGACGGAGAGCGGTGGTTCACCAGCGGCTACACCTATTCGGGGCACCCCGTGGCCTGCGCCGCCGCGCTGAAGAACATCGAGATCATGGAGCGCGAGGACCTTCTGGGCAACGCCGCCCGCGTCGGTGCCCTGTTCGAGGCGCGGATGAAGGAGCTTGCCGCGCTCCCCATCGTCGGCGACGTGCGGGGCCGAAAGTTGATGATCTGCGTGGAGAACGTGGCCGACAAGGCGACCAAGGCGCTGCTGCCGGACGAGACGGACGTGGGCAAGCGCATCTCGGATGCCTCCGAGGCGATGGGGCTCATGGTGCGCCCGATTGCGCATCTGAACGTCATGTCACCGCCCCTCATCGTTACCGAGGATGATGTGGATTTCGTCGGGCGCACTTTGGAAAAGGCGATCCGCCAGGTGGCGGACCGGCTGGTGAAGGACGGCGTCCGGATCGGCTGACGTGCGGACCTGACTGGCGGACTTGACAGGCGGGGGGCTTCGGGCTTCCTCGCCGCCGACCGGATCCGCGCTGTCTCCGGGCAGGAACGACGCGCCTTTGATCCGGACTGACATCATGGCACTGGAAGACGCGAAGACCGAGGTCGATACAGCCTTCACCCGCAAGAGCCTGCGCGGCTATGCTTTCGAGAATGCCTTCGGAGGGGCGACGAGCTTTCTTCGGCGGCGCTATACCAAGGACCTGGGCGGGGTCGACCTCGCCATCACGGGCGTGCCCTTCGACCAGGCGGTGACACACCGCTCGGGCACCCGCTTCGGCCCCCGCGCGATCCGCGAGGCGAGTACGCTTCAGGCCTACGAGCCGCCCTATGGCTGGACGACCGACCCGCTGGAGGCCATCGACATCGTCGATTACGGCGACCTCGCCTTCGACTATGCCAAGGTCGCCGACTTCCCCGAGGCGCTGACAGCCCATATCCGCACCATCCTCGCCGCAGGCGCGGGCAGCGTCGTGCTGGGGGGCGATCACTACATCACCTTCCCGATCCTCAAGGCCTATGCCGAAAGGTTCGGCCCCCTCGGCGTGATCCACTTCGATGCGCATTCCGACCTCTGGCCGGACGACGACCTGACCCGGATCGACCACGGCACGATGATGTACAAGGCGGTCAAGCAGGGCTACGTCGACCCCGCGCGCTCGGTCCAGATCGGCATCCGCACGACGACCGACGACTACCTCGGCGTGACCGTGATCGATGCGCGCGAGGTGCATGAGACGGGCGTGGCCGCCGTGCTGGCCAAGGTGAAGCGGATCGTGGGGCAGGGGCCGACCTATGTCACCTTCGACATCGACGCGCTCGACCCGGCCTATGCGCCGGGCACGGGCACGCCGGTCTGGGGCGGTCTGCATTCGTGGCAGGCAGCGGCGCTGCTGCGCGACCTTGCGGGCATCAACATGGTCGGCGGCGACATCGTCGAGGTCTCGCCGCCCTACGACACGACCGGGGCCACCGCCATCGCCGGGGCCCATGTGGCCTATGAACTGATCGCGCTTTACGCCGCCGCGAAAGCCTCCCGATGAGCCTCGGGCGCTGGCTCGCCCTCGCCGCCGTCGCCGCCCTGGCAGGGGCGGCGGTCTGGGTGCGCGCCGCGCCGTCGGACCCCACCCTGTGGCATGTCGACCCCGATCTGGTGACCGAGCGGGGGCGCTACAACAGCTTCCTGATGCGCGACGGGGCCGATGCCCCCGCGCTGCGCCTCGCCGCCCCGCCCTCCGAGGTCGGGCCGCGGCTGGAACAGATCATCCTGGCCACGCCGCGCACCACGCGGCTGACAGGCGACGAAAGCTTCGCCACCTATATCACCCGGTCGGCACTCTGGGGCTTTCCCGATTACACCTCGGTCATGGTCAAGCCCGACGGCACTGGCACAACGATAACCATCTTCGCCCGGGCGCGCTTCGGGCAAAGCGACCTCGGCGTGAATCGCAAGCGCGTCGAAGGCTGGATGTCCCAGCTTTCGCGCTGACTGCGCTAGGATCGGCTGCAAAGCCGAGTCGCGGGGATGGTCATGGCGGAGGGAATCGAGGGCGTGAGGGCGTTGCTGGGGGGCCGCCCCCGCCCGGTGGGCTGGGAACAGCGCCGTGCCCGGATGGACGAGGTCTGTTCGGTCGACGGGCCGCCGCCCGGCATCACCTTCCAGCCGCTGACTGTCGCGGGCTGCCCGGCCGAATGGTCCTTTGCGCCTGACGCACGGCCCGACCGCGCGATCCTGTTCCTGCATGGCGGCGGCTACTGCTCCGGCTCTCTCGCCAGCCACCGGCGCATGGCAGGCGGCATCGCCCGCGCCGCGCAGGCGCGCACGCTGGCGCTGGCCTATCGCCTCGCCCCCGAGAACTGCTATCCGGCGGCGCTCGACGATGCGCTCGCGGCCTGGGATTGGCTGCTGGAACAGGGCTACCGGCCCGACCAGATTGCGCTCGCCGGCGACTCGGCGGGCGGCGGGCTGTCGCTGGCCGTCATGCTCTCGCTTCGCGCGCGCGGCGCGGCGCTGCCGGGCTGCGCCTGGCTCGTCTCGCCCTGGACGGACCTGACGATGAGCGGGGCGAGCCTTGCCGACCGCGACGCGGTCGATCCGCTGATCCACGAGGGCTACCTCGCAAGCCTTGCGGCCGCCTATCTGGCGGGCCACGACCCGCGCGACCCGCTGGTCTCGCCGCTCTTCGCCGATCTCGCGGGCCTGCCGCCGCTGCTCATCAGCGTCGGATCCGACGAGACGCTGCTCGACGACTCGCTGCGTCTCGCCCGCGCGGCGGCGCTTGCGCATGTGGATGTGGCGCTGCACGTCTTTCCCCGCATGATCCACGCCTTCCCCTTGTGGGAGGCGCGCCTGCCCGAAGGGCGGCAGGCGCTGGCCGAGGCGGGCGACTTCGTCGCGGCCCGCCTGGGCGGAGCGGCCCGGCCCTAGAGCGGACGGATCTTCAGCCGCGCCACGCGGTTGTCCTGCTTTGCGCAGACCTCGAAGCGAAAGCCGTGAAAGCTGAAGGCCTGCCCCTCGTTCGGGATCATCTGCGCCTCGTGGATCACGAGGCCTGCGATCGTATTCGCCTCGTCATCCGGAAGCGTCCAGTCCATCGCGCGGTTCAGGTCGCGGATCGTCATCGACCCCTCGACGATGTAGTCGCCCGCCGCATCCTTCTTCAGCGCGGCCTCGGCCGGGTCGAACTCGTCGGTGATCTCGCCCACGATCTCTTCCAGGATGTCTTCCAGCGTGATCAGGCCGCGCAGCGCGCCGTATTCGTCCACCACCAGCGCGAAATGGGTGCGCCGCTTCAGGAACTGGCGCATCTGCTCGTCCAGCGTCGTCGTCTCGGGCACGAAATAGGGCTTCATCGCCACCTTCAGGATGTTCAGGTCCTGAAGCGAGGCGAGGTCGCCGCGTCTTGCCCCGGATCAGCCGGTCCACCTCGCGCAGCAGGTCCTTGGCATGGATCACGCCCAAGGATGTTCTCGTCGCTGCCGCGATAGAGCGGCAGGCGGGTATGGGCCGAGGCGAGGCACTGGGTCAGGATCTGGTCGGGGCTCGAGTCGGCGTCGATCATCTCGATCTGGCTGCGGTGCGTCATGATCTCGTCCACCGTCCGGTCCGACAGGTCGAGCGCGCCGAGCAGCCGGTCGCGGTCTTCCTTCTCCACCGCACCACCGCTGTGGCCAAGCGCGATGGCCCCGGCGATTTCCTCGCGCAGCGCCAGGAAATGACCGTCGGGATCGGTGCGCACGCCAAAAACCCACAGGATGCCGCGCACCAGGGCGCGCACCACCGAGACGACCGGCGAGAACAGCCGGATCAGGACGCGGATGATCGGCGCGACGCGCGAGGCGACGGGTTCCGGGTTGGTGATGGCATAGGTCTTGGGCAGCACCTCGCCAAAGATCAGCACCAGCGCCGTCATCCCCAGCGTGGCGAGCGCCACACCCGAATCCCCGAAGATCCGCGTCAGCAGCGCCGTCGCCAGCGAGGCCGACAGGATGTTGACGATGTTGTTGCCCAGCAGAAGCGCACCGATCATGCGCTCGTTGTCCTCGGTCACCGCCATCGCCGCCGACGGCCCCGGCCGAGCCCTTGTCGGCCTGCGCCTTGAGCTTGCTGCGCGAGGCCGCCGTCAGCGCCGTCTCCGAGCCCGAGAAGAAGGCCGACATCACCAGCAGGCACAGGATGGCCGCGACGGTCAGCCAGAAGGCGGAATCGAGGGTCGAGGTCTCCATGATGCTCCCTTGCGCTTGCCTGCCGTTATGCGGCCCGTCGCGCCATGCTGCAACCGCCTCAGGACTCTTTCGCCAGCGGATGATGCTGCATCACCAGCGCCGTCAGCCGTTCGTCCAGCACATGCGTGTAGATTTCCGTCGTCGCAAGGTCGGCATGGCCGAGCAGCGTCTGGATCACCCGCAGGTCCGCGCCGCCTTCCAGCAGATGGGTCGCGAAGGCGTGGCGCAGCGTGTGGGGCGTGACCCGCGCCGGGTCGAGCCCCGCCGCGAGTGCCAGTTGCTTGACCAGGCCGTGGAAGGCCTGCCGCGTCAGGTGGCCCTCCTTCCCCGCCGCGGGGAAGAGATAGCGCGAGGCCGGGCGGCCCTTGGCCCGCGCGGCGTCTTCGGCCGCGTCACGCTCCGCCACCCACTCTGCCAGCATCTGCCGCGCCGTGCCGGACAGCGGCACCATGCGTTCCTTGCCGCCCTTGCCCCGCACGAGGATCATCGCCGGATCGCCGCGCACCGCCGCGACCGGAAGCTCCACCAGTTCGGACACCCGCATCCCCGTCGCATAGATCAGTTCCATCAGGCAGCGGTTGCGAACGCGGTCGGCCTCGCGCCCCTGGGTCGCCGCCGCATCGAGCAGCGCACCCACCTCGGCCTGGCTCAGGGTCTTGGGCAGCCGCTGGACGCGGCCCGGCCCCTTGATGGGCAGGGCCGGGTTGTCGGCGCGCAACCCCTCCTCATGGGCGAAGCGGTAAAGCTGCCGGATCGCCGAGAGTCGCCGCGCCCGCGTCGCCTTGGACAGCCCGATGGCCTCGCAGCCGACGAGGTAGTTCTCCACATCCGCCCGGGTCGCGCGCGCCAGGTCGGTGCCGCGATGCTCCAGCCAGCCCGTGAAGTCGAGCAGGTCGCGCCCATAGGCCAGCCGCGTGTTGCGCGCCGCATCCCGTTCCGCCGCCTGCGCATCGAGGAAGGCCGAGATCCACCGCTCCACCCGTCAGCCCCGCCGTTCCAGCAGCATCAGTTGCAACGCCGTGCGCCGCGCCGCATCCTCCAGCCCCACGGTGCGCAGGATGCGCCAGGCCCTCGGTCACGCGCGGCAGGTCGCCCTGCACGCCGCTGCCGATCAGGTCGATGGCCCGCAGGATCGCCTCGCCGATCCGCCCGTCCTCGATCAGCCCGAGCGATTCCGAGCCAAGGCGCGGGTCGAGGAAGGCGGGAGCGATGGCGCGGCCCAGACTGTCCGGGCGTCGGTTCGCCAGCAAGATCGCCAAGCGCCAGCCCGGCCAGAAAGGCCTCGGTCTCGTCCGCGGGCGTGCGTGCGCGGGCAACCGCCGCATAGTCCGGGGACAGCAGCCCGATGCGGAAGGTCAGCGCCCCGGCCTGCCCCGTTAGGCCCAGCCCCTGCAACCGCTCGGAGAAGAGCGTGGCGAAGGGCACTTCCAGTTCGGCCGCCACCATCGCGTTCCAGGCCACCGGCAGGGCCTGCGCGACCTCGGTCCTGCTCGCCCGCCGCCAAGTGCCGCATCCAGCGCCTGCACCGCCGCCACCCGGTCCCAGATTCCGCCCGAGGCGGCGGGCTTGCGGTCGGTGTAAAGCGACATGCAGGCGGTTCGGCGCGATCGCCCCGCTGCGCGCCAGACGTTCGGCCGCCTCGATCTGCGCCTTCCACCCGGCAGTGTCGCGCAGCTCTGCCTGGGCGAAGGCCAGCGGCAGGGTATTGGTCGGCAGCGGCTCGCCGATCGCCTCGAACATCCGCCAGACCAGCGGCGTGGGCTTTGCCGGTTTCTCCAGCGGCGGCTCGTCCTCGTAGAGGTCGGGGTCGAGGAAGCGCGACATCAGCGCATCCTCGTCCGCGGTCACATATCCCAGGGCCTGCGCGGTGCGCAGGGTCAGCGCCGCCGCGTTCCAGTCGCCCGACCGCGCAAGGCAGAAGACGCGCGCCGGAAAGGTCGGCGCGATCTGCGGCGTCTCGCGCATCGTGGCGCAGGCGCTGTCCTCGGTTCCCGTCAGCAGCGCCACGTCGAAGCTGCGCCGGAACAGCTCCGGCTCGGTCGAGCCCGCCGCATCCAGCAGCGCCGCCGCCTGGTCAAGCGCGCCGACCGAGAGCAGCTTGTCGACCCGCGCCAGCAACAGCTCGCCCCGCCCGCCCGAATCCGTCGGCGGCTCGGCCTCGGCCAGCATCAGCGTCGTCAGCAGCGCCTGAAGGGCGGGCAGCGCGTCGGCCCGCTCGTCGCGGATCAGGGTGACGATCTCGTCCGTCCGCCCCAGCCCCCACAGGTTGCGCGGCAGTCCGGTGACCGACGGCGCGAGCAGCCCGGTCGCGTCGGGAGACGGTCCGCCGATCACCGAAACCGCGATGTCCTCGGTCGCCGCGCCCTTCGTCACCGGCTCCTCGGGCGGCGCGGGCAGAGCGGCGGGCGTGGCGACGGATTGCGACAGCCAGTCGATCGCCGACAGCGGCGCCTCGGCGCGCGCCGCCCCGGCCACCACCAGCAGGATCGCGACCGTCCCCGGCCTAATCCACATCGAGCGTCACCGGCTGCGTCACCGGCGCCTGCTCGGGGCGACATGTCACCCAGATAGGCATAACCCGCCAGCCCCACGAGCCCCAGCAGGACCAGCACAACGATTGCCTTGATGATACGACCCATGCCTGCCCAGCCCTTGTTGTTATTGCGACGCACCGCCCCGGAACGCGATCCCCCGGTTCGGGCGCTGCGAATATATATGGCATTTCCGGCGAGTTCACGCCATTCAGGATCGAAAGTCTATCCTGCGCGGGACCTTGCCAACGTGACGTGGCGGCTGAAGAAGACAGTGGCAATGGTGGGCATGATGGGGGCCGGCAAGACCGCCGTCGGCACCCAGGTCGCCCGCATCCTTGGCGTGCCGTTCCTCGATTCCGACGAAGAGATCGTCCGCGCCGCCAGCCGCTCCATCGCCGAGATCTTCGAGCGCGACGGCGAGCCCTTCTTCCGCGCGCGCGAGACCGAGGTTCTGGCCCGCCTGCTGCGCGGCCCGCCCTGCATCCTGTCCACCGGGGGCGGGGCCTTCCTGTCCGCGACGAACCGCGAGATGATCGCGGCGCAGGGCGTGGCCGTCTGGCTGCGCGCCGATCTGGACGTTGCTCTGGCAGCGCGTCCGGCACAAGACGACGCGCCCCTTGCTGCGCACCGCCAATCCGCGCGAAACCCTGCGCACGATCTACGAGGCGCGCGTGCCGGTCTACGCGCTGGCCGAGATCACCGTGGACAGTCGCGCGGACCTGTCGATCGAGGATATGGCGGGTCAGGTCGTGGCCGCCCTGCAACAGCGCCCGGACGTGCTGGAAAGGAAATGACGATGACGGTCGAGACGGTGAACGTCGCGCTTGGCGCGCGCTCCTACGCGGTGCGCATCGGCAGCGGCCTGATCGACCGGGCCGGTGCCGAGATCGCGCCCCTCCTTCACCGCCCGCGCGTGGTGATCGTGACCGACGCGACCGTGGCCGCGCTTCAGCTGCCGCGCCTTCAGGCGGGGCTCGACGCGGCGGGCATCGCCCATGACGCGCTGATCCTGCCGCCGGGCGAGGGCACGAAGGGCTGGACGCAGCTCGCCGTCTGCACCGAAGGGCTGCTGGAGCGGAAGGTGGAGCGGCGCGACGTGGTCGTGGCCTTCGGCGGCGGGGTGATCGGCGACCTCGCGGGCTTCGCGGCGGCCATCCTGCGCCGGGGCGTCCGGTTCGTGCAGATCCCGACCACGCTGCTGGCGCAGGTCGACAGTTCGGTGGGCGGCAAGACCGGCATCAACACCGCGCAGGGCAAGAACCTCGTCGGCAGCTTTCATCAGCCCAGCCTCGTGCTGGCCGACATCGTCGGTGCTCGAGACGCTGCCCGCGCGCGATTTCCTCGCGGGCTATGGCGAGGTGGTGAAATACGGCCTCTTGGGCGATGCCGCCTTCTTCGACTGGCTCGAGGCGAACGGTCCGGCACTGGCGGCGGGCGATGACGCGCTCGCGCCAGCGCGCCGTGCAGGTCTCGGTCGCGATGAAGGCCGGGATCGTGGAGCGCGACGAGACGGAAGAGGGCGAGCGCGCGCTTCTCAACCTCGGCCACACCTTCTGCCACGCGCTCGAGGCCGCGACCGGCTATTCCGACCGCCTGCTGCATGGCGAGGGCGTGGCCATCGGCTGCGCGCTGGCCTTCGAGCTCAGCCAGCGCCTTGGCCTCTGTTCGCAGGAAGCACCAAGCCGCGTCCGCGCCCACCTTCGCGCAATGGGGATGAAGACCGACCTCGCCGACATCCCGGGCGATTTGCCGGGGGCCGCGCGGCTCTTGGACCTGATGGGGCAGGACAAGAAGGTGGTCGACGGTCGGCTGCGCTTCATCCTCGCCCGCGGGATCGGCGAGGCTTTCGTGGCCGAGGATGTGCCGCCCGAGGCGGTCCTGCGCGTTCTGGAAGACGCGCTGCCGGGGCGGTAGGGCAGGGTTCACCCGACCATGCCGCGCGGCGGGGGAACCCGCCTACCACCCAATCGCGCCGCACCCCGGCAAAAGCGCTCCGCGCCCCGGCGCAGGCCGGGGCCTCGCCGCCCAAAGACACCACGGCCCTTTCGTTCTTGACGGATTTGTCCCGCGACAAATCCGTCCGCGCCTGCCTGCCCGTGGCAGGCGCGTTACCGCGCCCGCCCAGGCAGTCGCGGACGGATTGGCAGCGTCAGCGCGAGAGGAGAACCCCTTGCCCTCGCGCTCGCGCGACTCCGGCAATCGGATCGCGGAAACGCTCCGCCGGAGCGTTTCCGGTTGATCCGCTGGGCCCAAGCAATAATGTTGCTTCTGCCTTGCGTCGCGATTTCTGCGTGACGCTGAATGGCTGATTCGCGGAACTTCCGGACCTTCGTCCTTGTTGCCTCAACCGCCGCCTCCGACCCGAAGCGGACGGTCGGGCATTGTCATAGGACCCTTACTGACAGAATCAGGCCCACTCGACTATATCTCGGGCCACTAGTCATTTTCTTCCATGGCAATTGCCTCGAAACCGAGCAGCGCATCCTTGCTGCCATTCATTGACTGCGAGCGCCTTCATCATGCGCATGACCGCGATCCCGCCCCAGACCAAACTAAACCGGCTCGACAGGTCTGCCCAAACGCGCTGAACAATGTATCAAAGATCCAAGGATGACTGACGTTCGCCGCCTGAAATTGTGCGCCTGCGCGAGGTAAACCGCAGTCTGGAACGGAAAATAGTTGATCTCGCGGGGTCTGCGGGCGAGCTTGAGGACAAAAGTCAGGACATTTGAGGAATGTAGGTTGCAATGGTTGAGCATGTATGGACGCTTGGGGCTGCCTCTGATGTCATGGCGAATACCGGCTATACTGCGCGACGGCCTGAAAACTGGTCAGAGCAGCAGTATTGGGATTTCTTCGGAAAGCTTCGCTGGCGGATCGAAAAGGGTGATCAGCTCGATGCAAGCGAGTTTTTGACCGAATATCACCTGTCCAACATCAAGGCGAACCGCAACCTTAAGCTGCCAATGTGGCGATCGAACATTTTGCATGTGCGCAGCGACATGGCCGCCGTTCTGCGCCGCTTCGACCTGGGAAACACCGCGCTGGTGCCGATCCGAATCCACCTGCCTGAGGATGGTTTTTTCCCATTTACCCGCACCCCAGCCCCAAAGGAGCCGGGGGCCGCGTCTGGCGGCGTGAATGAGGAGTATCTGATCATCGGGGTGGGCAATCAAAAGCCCACCATCGACAACGGCCTGTCCGAGCCGGTGCGAGAGACAAACCGTATTCGCGGCGTGCTCATCCGCAGTTCACTTGTGTGCAGTGGCCCTGTGCATCCCAACGTGTTTGCGCTGCCAAGCGCGCTGGAAGGGGTCGACATATGGAAGGACCCGATGGTGTCGCAGACGGTCTTCGTCAGCGAGAGGTTGGCTTTGGCGCTGAAAGCAGAACCCTATGCGAGACACCTGAAGCTCAAAAAAGTGCGGGTTGCGGTGCCTGGTCAAGACGGACGCCCGGCCCCTCTCTGACCTTCACTTGGCCCGCCAACTTGGTTTTCGTGCGCCCCTCTCGGTTGCGCCGTACTGGTACCGGCTAGTGAGTAAGCGATTTCGAGAAAAGATTGACCATCAGGATTCCGGCGATGATCAGGGCAAGCCCGCATCAAGCGCCTGACATGACCACCGCATCAGCGTTGATGGCCTGATGCCCACATCCTCAGCAATCCCCACCCTGAGTGTCCCTGGAGTTGCTAGCGGCACAAAGCAAGCTTTCATAAGTTCTGCAACGAGCGCCCGTTTTCCGACCAGTATTGCCGAATGCTGCATGGAACCCGAGGGTCTGAGAAGGGCTCCAACCGGTCCCCCCCCTCACAGCACCCCCGACAGCACGTTGATCACCAGCGCCATGATCCCGAGGTTGAAGACGAAGGCCAGCAGCGCGTGCACCGTCGTCACCCGCCGCATCTGCAGGCTCTCGATGTTCACGTCCGACACGGCCGAGGTCATGCCGATGCAGAAGGCGAAGTAGCAGAAATCGGCGAAGACCGGCTCGCGCGTGCCGGGAAAGACCAGGCCCCCGGCATCGCCCTTCTCGACCTGATCGTAGTAGAGATGCCCGTAGTGGTGCGCGTAGATCAGGTTCACGAACAGCCAGGCCAGAAGCAGCGTCGCTACCACGCTCAGGAGGTCCGGCATCGTCACGGCCTCTTTCGTCTGGATCATTCGGGCGAGGGCCGCGACCACGGCCGCCAGCACCGCCGCCGAGACGATCAGCAGGATCGCCCGGCCGCCATCGTCCCGCGCCCCGCGCAGCCGCGCCTCTTCGGCGCGATCCTCCAGCCACAGCGGCAGGCTCGCCACGATAAAGGCCAGCGCCGCGATGTTGAAGCCGAGCACGACCGCCTCTTCCAGCTTCATGTAGAACCGCGCGACGGGCACCGTGAACACCAGAAGCGCCACGAACAGCAGAAAGCGCGGATGGGCGATGCGGGTCATGGCCGCGCCTCTTCCTCACGGGTCCGGTGGTGCTCCTGTACTCACGCACCACATTCCCGACGGTTTTTGTCTACATACGAAAGTCATATGGAGATCATATGGATATCACATCCCGATATGGCGCCCACCCGAACCATTGCGCCGCAGCGAAGCGGCGTCAACCGTGGCCTGCGCGCCATCGGCGCTTGAACCCGCCCGCGCCCCGGACTAATTTGATCATATCACGGGCAGGAACAGCATGAACGCGCAGGACCGCAAGATACCGACCCACGAGGTCACCTATGGACGGCTGCGCGACATGGTGCTGTTCGGCCGCCTCCAGCCGGGTCAGCCCGTCACCATCCAGGGCCTGATCCGCGACCTCGACGCAGGCATGACCCCGGTGCGCGAGGCGATCCGGCGGCTGATCGCCGAGGGCGCGCTGACCCTCCTGGGCAACCGCCGCGTGGTGGTGCCGCAACTCACGCCGGGACTGCTGGAACAGGTCGCCTTCGCCCGCCTGACGATCGAGCCGCGCCTGGCCGAACTGGCCTGCGCGCGGCTGACGCCCGATCGCATCGCCGAGCTGGAAGCCATTGATTCCGGGATCAATAACTCGATCCGCACGGGTGACATCCACGGTTATCTGTCGGGCAATCACAGCTTCCATTTCGCGCTCTACGATGCCTCCGACGCGCCCGTGCTGGAAGACATGGCGCGTTCGCTCTGGCTGCGCTTCGGCCCCTCGCTCCGCGTCGTCTGCGCCCGCGTCGGCACGGGAAACCTGCCCGACCTGCATGACGAGGCGCTGGCCGCCATGCGGGCGGGCGATGCCGCCGCGCCTGTCCCGCGCCATCGAGCGCGACATCGCCCAGGGCGTCGATCAGGTGCGCGAGGCGCTGGCTGCGGGCGACATTTGATCAAATTCTTGCGCTTCGCTTGATTTGATCATATTCTTGCAGCGATGCAGGGCCGATTCCGGCCCGCCCGCTGCGAGGACGCCATGAACAAGATCACCAACCACCTGCCGACCGCCGAACTCCAGGCCCTCGACGCCGCCCACCACATGCACCCCTTCACCGCCAACGCCGAACTGGCGAAGAAGGGCGTCCGCGTCATGACCCGCGCCGAGGGCGTCTGGCTGACCGACAGCGAGGGCCACCGTATCCTCGACGGGATGGCAGGGCTATGGTGCGTGAACATCGGCTACGGGCGGCAAGGAACTGGGCGAGGTTGCCAAGCGCCAGATGGAAGAACTGAGCTATTACAACACCTTCTTCCAGACAACGCATGTGCCCGCCATCGCACTTGCCGCCAAGATCGCCGAGCTTGCGCCGGGCGATCTGAACCATGTCTTCTTTGCCGGATCGGGCTCTGAGGCGAACGACACCAACATCCGCCTCGTCCGCCGCTACTGGGACATCAAGGGCCAGCCCGAGAAGCGCGTCATCATCTCGCGCAAGAACGGCTACCATGGCTCGACGATGGGCGGCGGCAGCCTGGGCGGAATGACCTACATCCATGCCCATGGCGGCAAGATCGACGGGATCGAGCATATCGGCCAGCCGCACTGGTATGCCGAAGGCGGCGACATGACGCCCGAGGAATTCGGCCTGATGCGCGCCCGGGAACTTGAGGAGAAGATCCTCGAACTTGGCGTCGACAAGGTCGCGGCCTTCATCGGCGAACCGGTGCAGGGCGCGGGCGGCGTCATCATCCCGCCCTCGACCTACTGGCCGGAAATCCAGCGCATTGTCGACAAGTACGGCATCCTCCTGATCGCGGACGAGGTCATCACCGGCTTCGGTCGCACCGGCAACTGGTTCGGCAGCCAGACCTTCGGCATCCGGCCCGCACATCATGACCATCGCCAAGGGCCTGTCCTCGGGCTATCAGCCCATCGGCGGGTCGATCGTCTGTGACGAGGTCGCGCAAACCATTGGCGGGGCAGGGGATTTCAACCACGGCTACACTTATTCCGGCCATCCCGGTCGCCGCCGCCGTGGCGCTGGAGAACCTGCGCATCCTGCAGGAGGAGAAGATCATCGAGCATGTCCGCGACGTGGCGCATCCCTATCTCGCCGCCAAGTGGCAGGGCCTGACCGAGCATCCGCTGGTGGGCGAGGCCAAGCTCGTTGGCCTGATGGGCTCCATCGCGCTGACGCCAGACAAGGCGACGCGCGCGAAGTTCGCGACCGAGGCGGGCAAGGTCGGCTACCGCTGCCGCGAGCGCTGCTTTGCCAACGACCTGATCATGCGCCATGTCGGCGACCGGATGATCATCTCGCCGCCGCTGGTCATCACGCCTGCCGAGATCGACATCCTGATCGAGCGCGCGTGGAAATCTCTGGATGAATGCTATGCGGGCCTCAAGGCCGACAGCATGCTGAAAGCCGCGTAAGCTTTTGATCCTGAACGAGCAACGGCGCGCCCCATCGGCGCGCCGTTGTCGTTTCGTCCTTACGGGAGAGAGATCCGGCGGGGCCTGATCCAAAGGCGCTCCGCCCAGGACGAAAGGTGATGGGGAAGCGGGGTGCCGCCCGGCCCGGTCACAGCCTGTGAAACCGGTTGCTATGGAAAATCCTGCGACCGAACCGAGCGGCACCCCCTCCCTGTCCCGGCTGGGGGAAACGGAAAACCGGGACAGAGGCCTGTGCCGTCAGTTCGCGGGCAGCAGAACCGTGTCGATCACGTGGATCACGCCGTTCGACTGCTTCACGTCGGCGATGGTGACGTTGGCGACATTGCCCTGGCCGTCCTTGATCATGATCTTGTCACCTTCGTACATCGCGGTGAATTCGCAGCCGCCGACGGTCTTGACCGGATGCGCGCCCTTGTCGTCATCGACCATCTTCATGATCGCATCCGACATCGCGTTGGCCGCCACGACGTGGCAGGTCAGGATCTTGGTCAGCTGGTCCTTGTTCTCGGGCTTCAGCAGGGTCTCGACCGTGCCTGCGGGCAGTTTGGCGAAGGCCTCGTTGGTCGGGGCGAAGACGGTGAACGGACCTTCACCCTGAAGCGTCTCGACCAGACCGGCGGCCTGAACGGCGGCGACCAGCGTGGTGTGATCGGCCGAATTCACGGCGTTTTCGACGATGTTCTTGTCCTCGTACATCGCCGCGCCGCCGACCATCGGATTGGCGGCGAAGGCCGCTCCGGCGAGGATCGAAACGGCCGCCGTGGCAGCCAGCTTGCGGAACATCGGGGTCATCAGTGCTCTCCTGTTTCTGGGACGCCGGGCTTTCCTGCCCTTGCCCTGAAAGCTACGGAGGGGCGGGGGCCGGAGTTTCAGCCCCGTCCGCCGATCACGCCGATGTTACCCGTCGGTCAGCACCCCGGTCACCAGAACCGGCCCCGTCGGAAGCCCGGTGGGAGAGCCGCCCTCGGGCTCCAGGCTCACCGCCAGCACGACGCCGGGTGCAAGGCCGGGGGCGGTGACGGTCAACTCCGCCTCGCGGATCAGGCCAAGCGACGCAGGCGTGCCCTCGGGGCCGATCGCCCAGAGTTGCAGGTCCTGACCCGCAGCCGCGCCGGTGCCGGCCGTGCGGATCAGTGTCACCGTCCCGGAGGCGGCATCCACGGTCGCGGCGAAACTCAGGCTCTGCGCCGGATCGGCCAGCGTGGCGACCAGCATCGGTCCTTGCGGTTCGCGCAACGGCATCAGGACCGCCAGCGCCACAAGCGCCGCTGCGACAGCACCGCCGAACCAGGCCCAGGCTCTGCGCCGTTTCGGCGCGGTGGGGAACAGCCGCGCCTCGATGGCGGGCAGCAGGTCGGGGGCGGGGACCGGAGCGAACTCGGCGTTCAGTCCCGACAGCCGCGTCTCCCAGGCCGCCACCTGCTCGCGGAACGCCGCATCGGTGCGCAGCCGCGCCTCGGCGGCCAGCCGCTCGCCCATCTCCAGCACGCCCAGCACATACTCGGCTGCCAGCGCATCGTCCGCCCCGTCCGGGGCCATGGGATCGGCCTCGGTCATTGGTCCATGCACTCCCGCAGCTTCATCAGCCCACGGCGCAGCCAGGTGCGGATGGTGTTCAGCGGCACGTCATAGCGCCCCGATAACTGCTGATAGCTCCAGCCCTGGAGGTAGGCGAGACGGATGGCCTCGGCCCGGTCGGCTTCGAGCGTGCCGAAGCATTCGACGATGCGCCCGGCCTCGCCAAGCGCGACCAGGCGGTTCTCGACGCCCGGCGCATCATCGACCAGGCGATCCACCGCATCTTCGTCGTCCGAGGGGCGGGCGGCGGGTCGTGCGCGCAGGCGGTCGATCGCATGGTTCCGCGCGATGGCGATGAGCCAGGTCATCCCCGCACCCCGTCCGGCATCGAACCGGCGGGCGTTGAGCCAGACGCGCGTGAAAACCTCCTGCAATGCATCTTCTGCCTCGGATCTTGTCCCGAGGATACGCAGCAGCGTTCCGAAAAGTTTCGACGAGGCGGCGGCATAGACCTCGCGGAACGCCGCGCGATCCTGCGCAGCGACCCGGATGAGAAGGTCGGCCACCGGGTCGTCACTCATCCGTCAGCCTCTTGCCCATGGGCCGACAGTAGCGCCCTTGGGTGGTCTGGCCAAGCCTCAGGCGCGACGTCTGCCGCCGCCCGCCCTCGCCACTGCCGCCGGTGTTGAAGCTGACCTCCGGCAGGGTGACGATCTTGTGCAGTTCCGGGAAGGGGTCCGTCGCGTGCGGGATGGCGTTCGCATTCACGAAATGCTCCTGAAAGCGCGGCTCGATGGCGGTCTCGACCTTGTGGATGTCGTGCACCGTCGCTTCGATCTGCGCCCGCGCCGCCTTGTTGCAGAGCGCGATGCGCGCGCCCGTGCCGGCGGCGTTCCCGCGCCGAGGTCACATGGTCCAGCGTCGCGTCGGGGATCATCCCCAGCACCATCGCGTGCTTGGGGCTGATATGCGCGCCGAAGGCCCCCGCCAGCACCACGCGGTCCACCTTGTCTACGCCCATCTCGTCCATCAGGAGGCGCGCGCCCGCATAGAGCGCCGATTTCGCGAGCTGGATGGCGCGGATGTCGCCTTGCGTGACCATGATCTTCGGGCCACCCGTGCCGTCGCGTCGTGCAGCAGGTAGCTGTGGGTGCGGCCTTCGGGAAGGCTGCGCGCTGTTCCCGTCTGCTCCGCCGAACCGACAAGCCCTGACGGGTCCACAAGGCCCGCCAGCCGCATCTCGGCCACCGCCTCGATGATGCCCGAGCCGCAGATGCCGGTGACGCCGGTCTTGCCCGTGGCCTCGGCAAAACCCGGCTCGTCCGACCAGAGCTCGCTGCCGATCACGCGAAAGCGCGGCTCCTTGGTGACGGGGTCGATCTCCACCCTCTCGATGGCGCCGGGGGCCGCACGCTGGCCGGAACTGATCTGCGCGCCCTCGAAGGCGGGGCCGGTGGGCGAGGAACAGGCGAGCACGCGCGTCTCGTTGCCGAGCAGGATCTCGGCGTTGGTGCCCACGTCAACGATGAGAACCATGTCCTTGGACTTGTTAGGTTCTTCCGACAAGGCGACTGCCGCCGCATCGGCCCCCACATGGCCTGCGATGCAGGGCAGGACATAGACCCGCGCCGCCCGGTTCACGTGCATCAGGTCCAGGTCGCGCGCGTCGAGGCTGAGGCTGCCGCTGGTGGCCAGCGCGAATGGCGCCTGCCCAAGCTCCACCGGGTCGATCCCCAGAAGCAGGTGGTGCATCACCGGGTTGCAGACAAAGACGATCTCGTAGATCGCCTCGGTCGGCACCTGCGCCTCGTCGCGATGGCGGCGATCAGGGTGTCGATGGCCTGCGCGCACCGCCGCCGTCATCTCCACATCGCCGCCGGGGTTCATCATGGCGTAGCTGACCCGGCTCATCAGGTCCTCGCCAAAGCGGATCTGCGGGTTCATCACGCCGGAGGAGGCGAGCACGCGACCCGTCGCGCAGGTCGCAGAGATGCGCCGCGATGGTGGTGGAGCCAAGGTCGATGGCGAGGCCATAAAGCCCGCCCTCATGGTAGCCCGGCCAGAGGTCCAGGATACGCGGGCGGGCGTCGTGGTGGCCCTGATGCAGGGCGACTGTCACCTTCCACTCGCCCTTGCGCAGCGCGGGTTGCAGGCGGCGCAGGATCGCCAGATCGGCCTCCACATCCTCCACCTGCCACTGGTCGCGCAGCGCCAGCGCCAGCCGCTCGAAATCGCCCGTCGGTTCGTGCATGTCGGGCTCGGCCACCTCGACGTAGAGAAGCCGCGTCGCCGGGTCCATCACGATGTCGCGCATCGTGGCCGACTTGCGGATGACCTGCTTGTGCACCTGGCTTTCGGGCGGCACGTCGATCACCACGTCGCCCATGACCTTCGCCTGGCAGCCGAGGCGGCGGCCATCGAGCAGTCCGCGGATCGACTTGTAGCGCTCCTCGACCGCGTTCCAGTCGGACAGCGCATCGGAATGCGACCGTGACGCCGTGCTTGGGAAATTCGCCATAGCCCGGCGTGATCTGGCATTTCGAGCAGATGCCGCGCCCGCCGCAGACCGAATCGAGATCGACGCCCAGCTGCCGCGCCGCCGTCAGTACGGGCGTGCCAAGGGCGAAGCGGCCGCGCTTGCCCGAGGGGGTGAAGATCACGAGGGCGTCGTCGGTCATCGGCGGTCTCCGGCTGTCGTCAGCTTATCTAGGAACAGGGCCGCGCTGCGCCATGCCTGTTCGCGCCGCACGGCGGCGCGGAAGCGTCATTTGCCGCAGCGCCAGCGATTTTTCTACGAAAAATCAGAATTTTCGTCAGAAAATTCGTGTCAGCAGATGACGCGGAAAAATCCGTTGTTGCAGATGACGATCCACTGGCCGCCCGTCTCGATCAGGTGAAACTCGCGGCTTCGGACTTCGGACATAAAGCGTTCTCGTCCTATCTCCCGATCGATCCAGCGCAGGTCGCGCCGGATGACCGCTGCCTTTTCGACAGCCTTCGCCGAGAATATCTGCTCGATCCAGCAGATCGGCGCGGGCATGTGTCCGGGGCTGGTCCATGGCCACGATCCTGCCGCAGCCATGGTTAACGCCACCTTATCAGCCGCGCGCGCGGCGCCCGCCGCGACGGCCCGAGGTCGCCTGCGAGGCGGCGGCAGAGGCTTCGGCAAAGCTCAAGCCCGCCCTCGACCGCCTCGATCACCTTCGAGAAGCGGATCCATTCGCCGCCGTTCGCGTCGTGGTTCATCAGGAAGTTGGCGGCGCGGATCGCCTCCATCTCGACCTGGCGGACCGGGTTCATGATCGCGCTGGTCATGCCCGCGCCGATCGCCATGGGCAGGAAGGCCGCGTTGATGCCGTGGCGGTGCGGCAGGCCGAAGCTGATGTTGGACGCACCGCAGGTCGTGTTCACGCCCAACTCGTCGCGCAGACGCCGCACCAGGGTAAAGACCTGCTGCCCCGCCGAGGCCATCGCCCCCACCGGCATCACAAGCGGATCGACCACGATGTCATGCGCCGGAATGCCGTAATCGGCGGCCCGTTCCACGATCTTCTTGGCCACGGCAAAGCGCACGTCCGGGTCCTGGCTTATCCCCGTGTCGTCATTCGAGATCGCGACGACCGGCACGTTGTACTTCTTGACCAGCGGCAGCACCCGCTCCAGCCGCTCTTCCTCGCCGGTGACGGAGTTCAGCAGCGGACGGCCCTCGCAGGCCTTCAGACCCTCTTCCAGCGCGCCCGGAACCGAGCTGTCGATGCAGAGCGGCACGTCGACGATCGCCTGGATGCGCAGGATCAGCTCGCGCATCAGCGGCGGCTCGACGAAGTTGTTGTCGGCATAGCGCGGATCGGTCGCCATCTTGTTGGTGAAGACCGCGCCCGAGTTCACGTCCAGCACCGTCGCGCCGCAGGCGACCTGCTCCAGCGCGTCCTTCTCGACCGTCGTGAAATCCCCCGCCTCCAGCTCGGCCGCCAGCTTCTTGCGGCCCGTGGGGTTGATCCGCTCGCCGATCACGCAGAACGGCTCGTCAAAGCCGATGACGACGGTTTTCGTTTTGGATTCGATGACGGTACGGGTCATGGCTGACTTGAGGTCCTTACGCGTGAGAGGCCGGAACGCCCGAGGCGCCGCCGTTTTCGGTGACCCAGGTGGCGTTGGTCTTGATGCCGCCCAGGGGGAAGAAGTGGACCCGCTCGATCCCAAAGCCCGGCGTCCTTGCCTTGTGGGCGGCAAGCTCGGTCAGGAACTCGGTCGGCTCGTAGGGCAGAAGCAGCTTGGTCACATCCATCGCGCGCTTTTGCAAGCACGCGGAGCGAGGGGCCGACGCCGCAGGCGATGGCGAACTTGATCAGCGTCTGCAGCTTCGCCGGGCCCGCCACGCCGATATGGATCGGCAGCGCGATGCCCTCGGCCGCCAGCCGGTCAGCCCAGGCGATGACCGGGCCTGCCTCGAAGCAGAACTGCGTGGCAATGGCCATCTTCGCGTCGGTGCGCTCGCTGAACGCCTGCTTCCAGCGCAGCGCCTCCATCACCATCCGGTCCGACCCGTCGGGGTCGATGTCCTTGTTGCCCTCGGGGTGTCCGGCCACGTGCAGCCGCTCGAACCCGTCGAAGAGGCCCGTTTCCATCATCTGCATCGAGTTGTCGAACTCGCCTGCCGGAGTCGCTGACCCCGCCGCCCAGCAGCAGCGCCTGCTTCACGCCCGGCCTCGCCCTTGTAGCGGGCGATCCAGTCGGCCAGCGTCGCGCGGTCCTTGATGATGCGCGCGGGGAAGTGCGGCATCACGGTATAGCCTTCGCCCGCCAGCCGCTTCGCGGTCGCCACCATGTCCTCGATGGGCGTGCCTTCGATATGGGCGATGTAGACGCGCGTGTCTTGCGGCAGCAGGGCGCGGAAGCTGTCCACCTTTTCGGCCGTGCGCGGCATCACCTCGATCGAGAACCCCTCGAGCAGCGCCTCCAGAGCCGAGGTCTGGGGCGCGGTCTCGGCCACGCGGCGGAAATTGAACAGTGCCATCACGCTCTCCTGAAACCTGCGCAGCATCGGGCGCGATTACGCCCGGCCATCGTTGTCGATCAGCGCCCTGAGGCGCGCGGCGTCGTATTCGGCCTCGATCCGGGCCGCTTCCGCCGCAGCGACCGCGTCCTGCTCGCCGTCCACCTCGTAAGGCGGCGGCCTTGCGCCATTCGGCCATGTAGGCGTCGGCATCCTTGGCCCCGATCTTCATCGCCACGCGGTCGATCGCCTTCTCGAACCGCTCGGACAGCGGCGCCTTCGCCCCGCGCCGGCCCTTGCCGACGATGACCTGCGCCGGGATGTCCCGCCAGTAGACGATGGTGACTTCCGGCATCGCCGATTCCCCGTTGCGACCTCGTGCTTCCTTCTACGGATCGCCCTGCGACATGCAGTGTCGGTTTTCGACATTCCCCGCGCATGGAGCGACCCCGCTCGCGTTCTGCCGCGACTGTGCACCTGCGGCCGCTGATCGAGAAGTCCGCAAGACGAGCGCGTTGCCGCCGCGCCCTGTTCGGTCCTTGCGCCGCATATCCGCTCGCGACTAGATTTGCGGCAACCACGTATGGAGGGCGACATGACGCCCGAGCGTCCCTTGGGTGCGGACGCGATCCCGATGTCGGCCGATGGACCCTGGTCCGTTGCGCCTCCGGAAGACCCGTCTGGCACCCCCGAGGCCGAGCAGGGACAGCTTTATGCTGCGCTTGATCTTGGCACGAACAGTTGCCGGATGCTGATTGCCCAGCCAAAGGGCAGTCAGTTCACGGTCATCGACAGCTTTTCCAAGACGGTCCAGCTTGGGATCGGGCTGGAAGCGTCGGGTCGGCTGAGCCGCGCCTCGATGAGCCGCACGGTGCAGGCGCTTGCGCATCTGCCAGAAGAAGATCGAGAAGCACAACGTCACGCCGGATGCGCCTTGTCGCGACCGAGGCCTGCCGCCGTGCCCGCAATGCGCGCGACTTCATCCGCCAGGTGAAGCGCGAGACCGGGCCTTCAGCTGGAGATCATCGCGCCCGAGGAAGAGGCGCGGCTGGCGGTCATCTCCTGCGCGCCGCTGGTCTCGCCCAGGACCGAGCAGCTTCTGGTCGTCGATATCGGCGGCGGCTCGACCGAACTGGTCTGGATCGACCTGTCGGCCGTGGCCGCCCGAGGATCGCTCCCGCGCGATCATGCGGCTTCACGCGGGGTTCAATGCCCAGGGCGACGCGCCTGCTGCGCGGGTGGTGGACTGGATTTCGGTGCCTCTGGGGGTCGCGACGCTGCGCGACCAGTTCCACGACGTCGACGACGACGCGGCGCGCTTTGCGCTGATGAGCTGGTTCTTCGAGGAGCATCTGGCGAAGTTCTCGCCCTACAACGCGGAAAGCCCGCGCGACGGGTTCCAGATCATCGGCACCTCGGGCACGGTCACGACGGTGGCCGCGTCGTTCCTGGGCCTGCGCCGCTATGACCGGGCCAAGGTGGACGGGCTGCGCATGTCGTCGGACCAGATCGACATGGTGATCCGCGACTACCTGACGCTTGGCCCCGAGGGGCGGCGGACCGACCCGCGCATCGGGCGCGACCGGCATGCGCTGATCATGTCGGGCGCGGCGATCCTGCAGGCGCTGATGCGCATCTGGCCGACCGACCGGCTGTCGGTCGCCGATCGCGGCCTGCGCGAGGGGCTTCTCTATGCGCAGATGAGCGCGGACGGCGTGCTGGAAGACGGACCCTACGAATGACCAATGAGAAGAACACCTCGGGCCGGGGCCAGCGCGAACTGCGCGTGCGCGTCAAGACCGCCAAGGGGCGCAAGCTGTCCTCGACGCTCTGGCTCGAGCGGCAATTGAACGATCCTTACGTCCAGCGCGCCAAGCGCGAGGGCTACCGGGGCAGGGCGGCCTACAAGATCCTGGAGCTGGACGACAAGTTACGGCTTCCTCAAGCCCGGTGCCCGGGTCGTCGACCTTGGCTGCGCGCCGGGCGGCTGGTGCCAGGTCGCGGTCGCGCGGGTGAATGCGCTTGGCGAGCGCACCGAACAAGCCGGTCGGCACGGTGCTGGGCGTGGACCTGCAGGAGGTGGAGCCGATCGCAGGGGCCGAGATTCACCAGCTCGATTTTCTCGAGGACGGGGCGGACGACAAGGTGCAAGGCCTGGCTCGGCGGGCGGGCCGATGTGGTGATGAGCGACATGGCCGCCGCTTCCTCGGGCCACAAGCAGACCGATCACCTGCGGATCGTGGCGCTGTGCGAGGCGGCGGCCGACTTTGCCTTCGACGTGCTGGAGGACGGCGGAACCTTCGTCGCCAAGGTCCTGGCGGGCGGGGCCGAGATCGGGCTTCAGACGATGCTGAAGAAGAACTTCACCAAGGTCGCCAACGTGAAGCCCCCGGCAAGCCGGTCGGACAGTTCCGAGAAGTTCGTCGTGGCGATGGGCTTTCGGGGCCGGCGCGACTGGACGACGACAGCCGAGCGCCATGAAAAAGGGCGCCAGCGGCGCCCCGTGCTTTTCACAACCGTGACGGCAAGTCAGCCGCCCCAGGACCGGACCGGACCGCAATCCATGTGAACGAAGTTCGAGCGGGAGTATTTGCCGACGCCGCCCGACGAGCAGGTGGCCGCGGCCCGTGGCCATCTGCGACGACCGAACGCGACTTCAGCCGCAGGTCCGCCGCCTGACCCTTCATGTGCAGCGAGTTCCGCGCAACGCCGCCCGAACGGGACCGCAGCATCGCGTTGGTCTGCGGGCTGCGATAGCCCGACAGCAGCATGTAGGGCTCGCTCACATCCAGCAGACGGTGCGAGGCCGCCATGATGTCGATGGTGCGGGCGTCCATCTTGATCTTGCGTTCCGGTCCGCCAGTCGCGCATGAAGTAATTGATTTCCTTGAGGACTTCCGGGATGTACTCACCCTCGATCCAGTAGATCGTGTCGATGCTCTCGCCGGTGCGGCCCGAATACATGCGGATGCGGCGAATGTCGCCCGACCCCTTCAGCAGGCCGAACGCATTGGAGTAGGTCGGTGCGGCTGCCACCATCGTCGCCGCAAACACACCGAGAACGCCACGCCGGGTCACGCCCGTCATCCGAGAATCTGTCATTATTCGCGCCTGTCCCGTTCTGTTCGACCGCCTTGCCGGCAGCTCGTCGCCACTTATCCCCAGAGGCCCGATCTTTATGTCACAGGTCGATTCTCAACCCAAGCCTTCGATTGCGCCGAAAATCGCAACACAAGCCCTAATCGGCAGGAAATTGCTGAACCGCGGCGAAACCGCAGCGTGGCAGCCGATGCCGCGTTCTGCGGGCAACAGAAAATGCTGCATGTTGCGGTTCGCGGATGGACAGTCCGCTAGAATTCGTGGAAGCTCCATCCGATTGACCTGTAAAGCGGAAATTGTGACCGGATGCCGAACCCGATTTGCATGCCACCCTGCCGTCGCGCACCCTCCGGTTGAACTTTCGCCATCATGCTTTCGGCCTTGTCTGCGCTCCCGGTCGCCCAGGCGCAGGACGGCGGCCTTCGTTCAGGCGGTCGCCGAGGCCGCGGCCGGATGACGAGGTCATCGCGGACTTCTATCGCGACCACGACTACGAGGCGATCTGGACCGATGCCGACGACGCGGCGCGCCGGCAGGCCTTCCTCTCGGCGCTGACGCCGCGGCGGTGCACCATGGCCTTGCCGGTCGCGCGCTATGACGGCGCGGCGCTGGCGGCCGCGTTCCTGCGCCGCGCAGAGCGAACGCGACCGGGGCCGGATCGAGGTCGCCATGACGCGCGCCTTCCTGGACTATGCGCGCGATATCCAGACCGGCGCGCTGATGCCCGCAAAGGTCGATGCGGGCATCGTGCGCGAGGTCCCGCGGCGTGACCGGACGGAACAGATTGAAACGCTTCGCTCAGGCCGATCCCGCAGCCTTCCTGCGCGCCCTGCCGCCCGACTCGCCCGAATATGCGATGCTTCTGCGCGAGAAAGCTCGCGCTGGAGCGGATCGCGGCAGGGTGGCTGGGGCGCCGACGGTTTCGGCCCGCAGCCTCGCGCCCGGCGAGACCGGGGCCGCAGGTGGTCGAATTGCGCGACCGGCTGGTCCGCGATGGGCTTTCTGCGCCCGACCGCATCGCCCGATTACGACGCACGCGCTGGAGCGCGCGGTGCAGGAGTTCCAGTATCTCCACGGCCTGACCGCCGATGGCATCGCGGGCGCAGGCAACGATCGACGAGATCAACGTCGCGCCGCAGGAGCGGCTGAAGTCGGTCGTCGTCGCGATGGAGCGCGAGCGCTGGATGAACATCGACCGCGGCGCGCGGCTACGTCTGGGTGAACCTGCACCGATTTCACGGCCCGGATCGTCGACCACGGCAAGATCACCTTCCAGACCCGGTCGGTGATCGGCAAGAACGTGCCCGACCAGCGCAGCCCCGAGTTTTCGGACCAGATGGAATTCATGGTGATCAACCCGAGCTGGAACGTGCCCCGCTCGATCATCACGAAGGAATACCTGCCGCTGCTGAAGAGCAACCCGAACGCGGCCGGTCATCTGAAGATCATCGACCGCAACGGGCCGCGTCGTGCTCGCGCGGCTCGATCAACTTCAACAACTACACCGCCCGGAACTTTCCCTTCTCGATGCGCCAGCCGCCCTCGGACGGCAATGCGCTTGGGCAAGGTGAAGTTCATGTTCCCGAACCCCTACAACATCTATCTGCACGACACGCCGCAGAAGGCGCTGTTCCAGCAAGGAGGTGCGCGCCTACAGCCACGGCTGCATCCGGCTGGCCGATCCGTTCGACTTCGCCTATGCGCTGCTTGCACCGCAGTCGCCGATCCCGGAGGCCGAGTTCCAGGGCCATCTGAAGACCGGCGGCGAGATCGGTCGTGAAGCTTCAGCGAGCCGGTGCCGGTGCATCTTGTCTATTTCACCGCCTATCCCGACCGCGAAGGGGCAGATGACCTATCGGCGCGACGTCTATGGCCGCGACGCGCGCATCTTCGAGGCGCTGACCGAGGCCGGGGTGGCACTTCCGGCGGTTCAGGGCTAGATCAGGCGGGCCGGGCGGCACCGGTGCTGCCCGGCAGGCCGGAGGCGCAGCATGGGCCACACGCATCCGCGACATCGCGACGGCCCTCGGGGCCGAGGCCGCAGGGCGATCTCGACCTGACGGTCACCGGGGCGTCCGAACCGCGCATGGCCGGTCCGGACGATCTGGCGCTGGCGATGGACCCGAAATATGCCGACGGGCTGTCCCAAGGGGCAGGCGCGCGCGGCGATCCTCTGGCCCGGGGCGGACTGGCGGGCGCTGGGGCTGAAGGCCGCGATCTGGGTCGCCGCGGCCGCGCGTCGCGATGGCCGGGCTGACCCGGCATGATCGACGCGGGCCCGCGCATCGCAGCCGGGCATCCATCCGACTGGCGGTCGTCGACCCTTCGGCCGCAGGTCGGCGAGGGGCGCGCGCATCGGGCCCTTCGTGGCGATCGGCGCCGGGCGTCGTCATCGGCCCGCGCGCGCGGATCGCCAGCCATGTCTCGATCGCCGAGGACGCGCGCGATCGGCGACGGACGCGCTGATCCTGCAGGGCGCGCGCATCGGCCCGCGCGTGACGCATCGGCGACCGCTTCATCTGCCAGCCCGGCGCGGTGATCGGCGGCGACGGCTTCTCCTTTGTCACGCCCGAGAAATCCGGGGTCGAGGAGATCCGCGAGACGCTCGGGACCGCGCGACGAGCATCCACGCGCAGGGCTGGACGCGCATCCATTCGCTCGGCTCCGTGATCATCGGCGACGATGTCGAGATCGGCGCGAATGCCTGCATCGACCGCGGCACGATCCGCGACACCATCGATCGGCTCGGGCACCAAGCTCGACAACCTGGTCCACCTCGGCCACAACGTCGTGGTCGGGCGCGACTGCCTGCTCTGCGGGCAGGTCGGCATCGCCGGCTCCGCCCGGATCGGCGACCGGGTGGTGCTGGGCGGGCAGTGCGGCGTCAACGACAACATCTTCGTCGGCGACGACGTGATCGCCGGCGGGGCCACCAAGATCTTCACCAACGCCCCTGCCGGCCGGGTGCTGCTGGGCTATCCGGCGGTGAAGATGGACACGCATATCGAGATGCAGAAGGCGCTGCGCCGCCTGCCGCGTCTGGCCGCAACCGTCGCCGCCTTGCAGAAAGCCATTTCAAACCGGAGCGAGACCGACTAAATCACGCAGCGAACATCGCCCCGGGAGGTCCCCATGAGCCAGACCGTGCAGGAGCGCGTCATCGCGATCATCGCCGAACAGGCGGTGCTCGACGTCAAGGACGTGAAGCTCGACTCGACGCTGGAAAGCCTCGGGATCGACAGCCTCGGGCTGGTCGAATCGATCTTCGCCATCGAGGAAGCGTTCGACATCTCGGTTCCGTTCAACGCCAACGATCCGACGCGAGAGCGACTTCGACATCTCCTCGGTCGCCTCGATCGTCGCGGCGGTCGAGCGCTTGTCGCAGATCGCCCGCCGCGTGACCGGGCCGCATGAAGCGGGTCGTCATCACCGGGGCCGGCACGATCAACGCGCTGGCGCATGACGTGCCCGGCACACTCGCCGCCTTCCGCGAAGGGCGCTGCGGGATCACCGAGCTGGACATCCGCGACAAGGACCGGCTGTCGATCCAGATCGGCGGGCAGGTGCACAACTGGGACCCCGAGGTGCATTTCAACCGCCAGCAGATTGTTCTTTACGACAAATTCACGCAGTTCACGCTGCTCGCGGCGCGCGAGGCGGTGGCGCAGTCGGGCCTGAACTTCGACGGGCATCTGGGGTACGAGGCCGGGGTGGTCCTGGGCACGGCGGGCGGCGGCGTGAACACCTGGGACGACAATTATCGCGCCGTCTATGAAGAGGGGAAGAACCGCGTCCATCCCTTCGTCGTGCCGAAGCTGATGAACAACGCCGCGGCCAGCCATCTGTCGATGGAGTTCAACCTGCAAGGGGCCGAGCTTCACGCGTCGCCACCGCCTGCGCCAGTTCCAACCACGCGATGGGTCTGGCGTTCCAGATGGTGCGGTCGGGCGCGGCCAAGGCGATGCTGACCGGCGGGTCGGAATCGATGCTGTGCTTCGGCGGCATCAAGGCCTGGGAAGGGCTGCGCGTCATGTCCAAGGACGCCTGCCGCCCGTTCTCGCTGAACCGCAACGGCATGGTGCAGGGCGAGGGGGCGGCGGTCTTCGTCTTCGAGGATTACGACCATGCCCGCGCGCGCGGGGCCGAGATCCTGGCCGAGGTCGCAGGGTTCGCCATGACCTCGGACGCCGCCGACATCGTGATGCCGTCCAAGCAGGGGGCGGCGCGGGCCATTGCGGGCGCGCTGCGCGACGCGCGGATGAACGGCGACGAGGTGGGCTACATCAATGCGCATGGCACCGGCACGGCGGCGAATGACAAGACCGAATGCGCGGCGGTGGCCGATGTCTTCGGGCCGCATGCCGACCGGCTGATGATCTCGTCCACCAAGTCGATGCACGGCCACCTGATCGGCGGAACCGGCGCGGTGGAGCTGCTGGCCTGCCTGATGGCGCTGCGCGACGGGGTCATCGCCCCGACCATCGGCTATGAGGAGCCCGATCCGGAATGCGCGCTGGACGTGGTGCCGAACACGGCGCGCGAGGCGAAGGTGGACGTGGTGCTGTCGAACGCCTTTGCCTTCGGCGGGCTGAACGCGGTGCTGGCGCTGCGGCGCGCCTGACAACGAAAAACGCCGCCGGATAGCCTCGGCGGCGTCATCAGATCCTTGCCGAGACCTGTTCAGGTCAGGGTGCCGGCGTCTTCGCCACCGCGTCAAAGCCGGCGGTAAAGCCCTTGAGCGAGATATCCAGGTCGACCTTCTGATCCGGCGCGGCGACGGGAACGATGGTCATCGTTGCCTTCGCGCCCTTCTTGAAGCCGTCGATCTCGGCCTGGGTGAAGCCGAACGCGGGCGATGCAGCCGAGCCGGGCGCACCAGGTGAACGGATAGCGCTTGCGGCGCGGCACCATCGACCGGCGAGCGGTCAGCTGCTCGGTCAGCAGCGTCTCGAGCGGCGCAACGATGGTCGCCCCGGCGACCGCCTGCTGGCCTGCGGGCAGCGGCGAACATGCTGATCTCGGCCACGCTTGTGCCCTGCGCGTCCTTCAGCAGCTGGTAAAGCTGGCAAGGATCCGCACCGTCCGCCGTGCGCATGCAGCGCTGCTCCCAGGAATCGAAGCGTTGCCGCGGTATAGGTCGTGCCCGGCCCGTCGGGCGCAGCGGCCTCCGCCCCGAGCGACAGGTCGTCGGCCCCGGCAGCGGGCGCGTTCGCCGCTGGCGCTGCATCGGCGGCGGGAGCGTCGGCTGCGGGCGCCGTCGGCGTCCTGGGCCAGTGCCGCCGTGCCGAGCAGCAACGGACGAGGCAGAGTGCGGTGATCAGAGATACGGGTCGCGAAGGGTCATGTGCATGTCCATCACAACTTCGGAATCTGCGCCTGCGTTAGCACGCGTCGGCAGCCGCTGTCAGGCCCGAAACGCAAGCACGCCGTTGCCTTCCGCACGCCAAAAGAAAAAGGGCCCGCAGCGAGGCCCTTTTTCGTCAAGTCTTTGCTCCCTGTCGGACTGGCCGACTTCATTGCGACGGACGCTACGGCCTTACCGCGCGAGGCGTCAACGGGATTCTTTACAGTTTTGAAACAGGCGCTTGCGGTCCGAAATCGCATGAAAAAGGCCGCGTCCCTGTCGAGACGCGGCCAGTCTGACAGGGAGGAAGTCAGATCGGGCGCAAGACACCATCACCACCCGACCCGTCTGGACACTGGCACAACGGGGTTAACAATGTATTTTCGCGGGAACGTGATCGTGGATTGGAGAATGGCGATGGCCGAGGCGGGCAGCATCTTCGTGGGCGGCGGGGGCGAAGGCTTATGGTGTTCCGCAGCAGCTTCTGCTGGGCTACGGCAACCGCCACGGCCTGATCGCAGGCGCGACGGGCACCGGCAAGACGGTGACGCTTCAGGTGCTGGCCGAGGGCTTCTCGGCGGCGGGCGTGCCGGTCTTCCTGTCCGACATCAAGGGCGATCTGGCCGGGCTGTCGATGCCCGGCTCGGCGCAGGACAAGCGCCACGACGCCTTCGTGAAACGCTCGGCCACCATCGGGCTTGACCTGCACTACCGTGCCTTTCCGGTGATCTTCTGGGACCTGTTCGGCGAACAGGGCCACCCGATCCGCACCACGGTGGCCGACATGGGGCCGCTGCTGCTGTCGCGGCTGCTGGAGCTGACCGAGCCGCAGGAGGGCGTGCTGAACATCGCCTTCCGCATGTCGGACGAAGAGGGGCTGCCGCTTCTGGACCTCAAGGACCTGCAGTCGCTGCTGGTCTTCATCGGCGAGAATGCCGGCCGCCATCGGCCTGCGCTATGGCAACGTCGCGCCCGCCACCGTCGGCGCCATCCAGCGCCGCCTGCTGGTGCTGGAGAACCAGGGCGGCGCGCAGCCTGTTCGGCGAACCGGCGCTCGATCTTGCCGACCTGATGACGGTGGACGAGACCGGGGCAGGGCGCATCAACATTCTCGCCTCGGACAAGCTGATGGCCTCGCCCCGGCTCTATGCGACCTTCCTGCTCGTGGATGCTGTCGGAACTCTTCGAGCAGCTGCCCGAGGTGGGCGACCCCGACAAGCCGAAGCTCGTCTTCTTCTTCGACGAGGCGCATCTGCTGTTCGACGACGCCCCCAAGGCACTGGTGGACAAGGTGGAGCAGGTGGCCCGCCTGATCCGGTCGAAGGGGGTCGGCATCTACTTCATCACGCAGAGCCCCGATGACGTGCCCGAAAAGATCCTCGGCCAGCTCGGCAACCGGGTGCAGCACGCGCTGCGCGCCTTTACCGCCAAGGACCAGAAGGCCCTGCGCCTGGCCGCGCAGACCTATCGCGACAACCCCCGCTTCTCGACCGAGGAGGCGATCCGCGAGGTCGGCACGGGCGAGGCGGTGACCTCGTTCCTGGAAGCCAAGGGCATCCCCGGCATGGTGGAGCGCACGCTGATCCGCCCGCCGTCGTCGCTCGCCGGTCCCATCGACCCCGCCCTGCGCGCGCAGCTGATCGCTGACCTCGCCCTTCAAGGGCAAGTACGACACGGCGGTCGACCGCGACTCGGCCTTCGAGATGCTCAGGGCCCGCGCCGACCAGGCGGCGCAAGCGGCGGCCGACGAGGCTGCGAAGGCAGAAGCCGCGAAGGACCGCTCGGCGGAGCTGGACGAGGCGTTCAACAATGCCCGACGCTGGGATGGCGGCAGCACGGCGAAACCCGCGCCCGCGCCAAAGCCCGCCGCCCGGCGCGGCGACAGCGTGACCGAGGCCTTCGCCAAGTCCTTCGCCCGCCAGCTTGGCACCAAATCGGGGCAGGCGCTGGTGCGGGGGGTGCTGGGCTCGCTCTTCCGGGGCAAATGACAACCGCGGCATCGGCGCGCATCCCCATTGGACCGGCCCGCCTTTCCGCCTAATCTCCACCCCGGACCGAGGAGGATAAAGCGGGCATGATCGTCGAGCTTGGACATTTCGCGCTGGTTCTGGCCCTGGCGGTGGCCATCGTGCAGGCGACGGTGCCGCTGATCGGCGCGCATCGGCGCTGGTCGGGCTGGATGGCCGTCGCCGAACCCGCCGCGACGATCCAGCTGATCCTGATCGGCTTTTCCTTCGCGGCGCTGACCTATGCCTTCGTGACGTCGGACTTCTCGCTGCGCCTGGTCGTGCAGAACTCGCACACGCTCAAGCCGCTGATCTACAAGATCTCCGGCGTCTGGGGGAACCACGAGGGTTCGCTTCTGCTCTGGGTGCTGATCCTCGCGCTCTTCGGGGCCTGCGCTGCCTGGTTCGGGGGCAACCTGCCGCCGCACGCTGCGCGCCCGGGTGCTGGCGGTGCAGGGGATGATCGGGGTGGCCTTCCTCGCCTTCCTGCTGTTCACCTCGAACCCGTTCCTGCGGCTGGCGGTGCCGCCCTTCAACGGGCAGGACCTCAACCCGCTGCTGCAGGACCCCGGCCTCGCCTTCCATCCGCCCTTCCTCTACCTCGGCTATGTCGGGCCTCAGCATGGCCTTCTCCTTCGCCGTCGCCGCGCTGATCGAGGGGCGGGTCGACGCCGCCTGGGGCCGCTGGGTGCGGCCCTGGACGCTGGCGGCCTGGGTCTTCCTGACCATCGGCATCGCGCTCGGGTCGTGGTGGGCCTATTACGAACTCGGCTGGGGCGGGTTCTGGTTCTGGGACCCGGTGGAGAACGCCAGCTTCATGCCCTGGCTGATCGCGGCGGCGCTGCTGCACTCGCGCCATCGTCGTGGAAAAGCGCGAGGCGCTGAAGAGCTGGACGATCCTGCTGGCGATCCTCGCCTTCGGCTTCTCGCTGATCGGTACGTTCATCGTGCGCTCGGGTGTGCTGACCTCGGTCCATGCCTTCGCCAACGACCCCGAGCGCGGGGTCTTCATCCTGCTGATCCTGGGCGTCTTCATGGGCGGGGCGCTGACGCTCTTTGCCGCCGCGGGCCAGCGCGATGGAGGCGAAGGGGGTCTTCGCCCCGGTCAGCCGCGAAAGCGCGCTGGTGGCCAACAACCTGCTCTTGTCGGTGTCGGCCTTCGTCGTCTTCGTCGGGCACGCTCTGGCCGCTCGTTTGCCGAACTGGTGCTTTGCCCGCAAGCTGTCGGTCGGCCGCCCTTCTTCAACATGGCCTTCACCCCCTTCGTGGTGGCGCTGGCGGCGCTCCTGCCCATCGGCTCGATGCTGCCGTGGAAACGGGGCGACCTGGCGCGAGCGGCGCAGCCGCTGGTGCCGGCGTCTGGTGCTGTCGATGGCGCTCGGCGCGCTGGCCTGGGCGATGCAGACCGGGCGTTCGGCCCTTGGGCCGATCGGCGTGCTGCTGGCGGCCTGGGTCGTGTTCGGCGCGCTGGCCGACCTGTGGCAGCGGCGGGGCGGGGCGGTCTTGGCGCGAAGCTTGGCCGCCTGACGCGGTTGCCGCGCGCCGACTGGGGCAAGGCCACGGCGCATGTCGGCTTCGGCGTCACGATCTTCGCCGTCGCCGCCGTGACCGCCTGGAAGATCGAGGATATCCGCGTCGTCCAGATCGGCGAGACCTATCCGCGTTGGGCGCCTACACGGTTCTTCTGAAGGACGTGCGCGACGTGCCGGGGCCGAACTACATGCTCGACCATGGCCGAACTGGCGGTGATGCGGGACGGGGCCGTGGTCGCGACGCTGTACCCCGAAAAGCGTCTCTATCCGGTCGCCGCCATGCCCACGACCGAGGCCGGCGATCGACCACAGCCTGATGCGCGACGTCTACCTCGTGATCGGCGACCGGCAGGAGGATGGCGGCTGGGCGGTGCGCAGCTATATCGAGCCCTTCGTCAACTGTCATCTGGATCGGCAGCTTCCTGATGGCCATCGGCGGCGTGCCTCAGCCTGACCGACCGGCGCTACCGCGTGGCCGCCGGGGCGCGACGCCCGGTGAACGCAGTCCCCGCCGAATGATCCGCGCCGCCCTCGTCGCGCTGGCCCTCTGCGTCGCCCTTCCCGCCGCAGCGGTGGAGCCGGACGAGGTGCTGCCCGACCCTGCGCTGGAGGCGCGCGCGCGCGAGTTGTCCAAGGGCCTGCGCTGCCTCGTCTGCCGGAACGAGAGCATCGACGAGAGCCATGCCGACCTTGCGCGCGACCTGCGACTGCTGGTGCGCGAACGGCTGGTGGCGGGCGATACGGACGAAGAGGCCATCGCCTTCATCGTCGACCGCTACGGCGAATATGTCCTGCTGAACCCGACCACGGGCGGGTCCAACCTGATCCTCTGGCTGGCCGGTCCGGCCATGCTTCTGGGCGGCGCGGGCATCGCTGCCCTCTACCTGCGCCGGCGGGGGCAGGCGGCCGACACCCCGCCCTCTGCGCTCACCGAGGCCGAATCCCGCCGGCTGGACGAAATCCTGAAGGAATGACGCACCGTCGCCGGGACAAGGCCCGCCCGACGGGTCTATAACGCCCCCGGGGCCTGCCGGGGGGACAGCGATGCAGACGATCACCTATACCGAGTCCGAGGGGCTGGGCGTCATCACCCTGAACCGCCCCGAGGTGATGAATGCGCTCAACCGCACCATGCGGGCCGAACTGCTGTCGGTCATCGCGGTCGCCGTCGAAAGCGTCCGCGCGCTGGTCCTGACCGGCGCGGGCCGCGCCTTCTGTTCGGGTCAGGACCTGTCCGACCGGATCGACGGGGTGCCCTTCGATCTGGAGGCGACGCTCCGCAACGAATACGAACCGCTGCTGCGCGCGCTTCACGACTGTCCGATCCCGACCGTCGCAGCGGTCAATGGCGCGGCGGCGGGGGCGGGGGCGAACCTGGCGCTGGCCTGCGATGTGGTCATCGCCACCGAGAGTGCCAGCTTCATTCAGGCCTTCACCCGCATCGGCCTGATCCCCGACGCGGGCGGCACCTGGACCTTGCCGCGCCAGATCGGCCTGGCCCGCGCCATCGGAGCCATGCTGTTTGCCGACCGCATTCCGGCACGGCAGGCCGCCGATTGGGGCATGATCTACGAGGCGGTCCCGGACGATGCCTTTGCTGCGCACTGGCAGGCCCGCGCCCGGCATCTCGCCAACGGCCCGTCGGCGGCCTATGCCGCGCTGAAAGAGGCGCTGCGGACCAGCAGCGCCAACAGCTTCGAGGCACAGCTTGCGCTCGAGGCGCGCCTGCAATCCCGCTGCGGCGCGACCGCACGACTTCCGCGAGGGCGTGGCGGCCTTCCTGGAAAAGCGCAGCGCTGCCTTCAAGGGGCACTGACCCGTCAGGGCTTGGCCATCGACCCCGGCGGCGGCAGCTCGACCCCTTGCGCGACGAACTCTGCCAGGCGCTGCCGGAACTTCGGTGCCGGCATCCGCGCCGAGACGTTGCGCGCCACGAGTGCCGCAAGTTTCGTTCGCCGCGCCGCCTCGAGCCGGGTCATGAGCGCCTGCAAATAGGGCAGGTGCCGCCTTCGGTTGCGATAGAGCCGGGCGAAGAGCCGCGCCGTCAGTTGCCCGTCCCCCGCCGCGTCGATCATTTGCGGCAGGACGTTCATCTGCGCCAGCGCCGCATCGACCTGGGTGCCAAGCAGCGGACATCGCAGCAAGGTCACATGCGGGCGCGCGAACAGCGCAGCATGCATCGCGTCGAGCGGCTGATCCGGGTCGAAGACGACGAACACGTCTCCCGCACCTTCGGTCATGTCGGGCGCGAAGCCGTAGCGATCGGTGAAATTGAGCCGCCGCTGCCGCATGTGCCGCCGGTCCCACCCGGCGACGGCGGGATCGAGGCTTGCCAGCGGCTGGACCGCGATCACCGTTGCGCCCGGCGCTGTGACGGAGAAAGCGGTGGCCGCATATCCGCCCATCCCTGCGCCATAGAAGACCACGCGGTCGAAGTCCTCGAAGAAGGCATCGTCCACCAGCCGGTCGAAATAGCGGTACACAGCCTCGTCACGGAACCAGGTCTCGCCCTCGGCGATCAGGCACAGGTGCGACCAGCCGTTCTCCTGCGCCGTCTCGTATCCTGCGGGAAGTCCGTCGTCCCGCGCACGGACCTGCTCGGCGGATTCGAAGGTCACGAACAGGACGGGGCCGTCATCGGCGAAGAACGCCCAGTGGTGCGCCCCGAGAGGCTGGAGATAGCCCGCCTCGTCGCCCGCCGCCTCAAGCGCCGCAAGCCAGGCCTCGCGGTCTGCGAGGCGCTTGTCGCCGGTCGGATCGTCGAGGCGGGTGTCTGCGTCGTCAAGGGTCGTGGTCATCTATCCGGCCTTAAAGCGTTTACTCGTCACGGGACGTCAAGGTCGTGATCGCATCGTCTCGTGGCGGCTTGACGCGGGCAATATGGCTTTGCTGGGAAAGATCGATCGAATGCAAAAACAGTAGGCGAGGACTGTTTCACGCTCAAGCCGAAGGGCCATGAATTTGCCCGAATTTCCAGATTTCCCGCGCCTCTTCCGGCCCAAGGATGCGCGTCTCGGGGCACATCATCAGCCGCCCGAAGAGCGCCCTCCACGGCTCTTCGCGCATGAGTTGTGTGAACCTTTCATGACGCCAGATCACCGCCTGCCGGTGCATGGCTGCAAGGGCGGCATCCGCCAGGAACTCATGCCGGAGCGAGTCGGCGAGGGGGGCGAGGCGCAGAATCGACCGATCCTCCACCGCGCCGAAATTCCGGTCGACCCAGTAGCCCATGTCCAGTGGCGCGCCCTCGCGGTTGGCGCGCCCCCGGTCGCATTTCACGAGGTAGTCCTGCATCGAACCAAGCGCATAGTGGTTCAGCTGGACCAGTCGGTGGTTGTCCTGCCCGAAGTCCGAGAAAAGCCGCGTGGTGCGGTAGGCCTCGCCAAGCGCGCGGCCCGATCCGTCGAACCATCGCGCGCCGGACAGCCGCTCGGGATCGGGACGGCGCGGACGGTGCACGCCAAGCGCGCCATAGGTGCCGTCGTTGCGGAACAGCGTCTTGAACATCGCCGCCCGCCAGGGCCAGTGCAGCACCGCCGGAGCCGCCCGCGTGAAGGTCTGCGTCACCGGCGCATCCGGGATCGCGACCACGCCGGCGTTGCCGAACAGCCGCCAGGTGAGCGGTGATCGCGGTTGCTTCGGGCAAAGCCGGCACCAGGTCGCTGAAGCCGCCCGTCGCCCAGGTGGATGTTCACGAATTCGTCGATGTCCAGGCACAGGATCCAGTCGGCGGCCCTGGTCAGCGGATGGCGGTCGGCCGCCTTCAGCGCGGCCCATTGCGGGCCGCGCGGACCATGGTCGTCATTGCGGACATGCACCAGCTGTCCCATCTCGGCCAGACGGTCCAGCATCGCGTCCGTCCCGTCGGCGCAGTCGTTCGAGAAGACGAGCACATCGGTGAACCCGATGGCCCGGTGATGGGCCAGCCATTCCAGCAGATGCGCGCCCTCGTTGCGCACGCAGAGGATGGCAAGCGCCCGCATCACCGACCCCCGCAGCTCGTCTGGCCCGTCCGCACCCGATCCCTCTCCCCCAGCCATCGCGCAAAGCCGCGCCGCTTGGCCGGGCCATAGCACGGCCCGCACCGCAGGCGGAAGATTTCTGCGGGCGGCCCCCCTCCATTGGTCGCAAGGCGCGGCGCGGTGCCTTGACCCCTCTCGCCCGGCTCGTCACGGTCGGGGCGCAAACCCCGAAAGACCAGCCGATGACACAGTCCCCCGCCTCGATCGACGCCGTGCAGGCCCTGCTCGCCGGGCAGGACTATGTCTGCGGCCGCGCGCTGGCGACCGTCGTGTTCCTTGCCCTGCGCCTCGGTCGCCCGCTGTTTCTGGAAGGCGAGGCGGGCGTCGGCAAGACCGAGATCGCCAAGGCGCTGGCGGCGGGCCTTGGCCGCCGCCTGATCCGGCTGCAATGCTACGAGGGGCTCGATGCGGCGAGCGCCGTCTACGAATGGAACTTCGCCGCCCAGATGATCGCGATCCGCACGGCCGAGGCCACGGGCGGCGCGGACCGCGAGCGGCTGACGACCGAGCTTTTCACCGAGAGACTTCCTGATCGAGCGCCCGCTTCTGCAGGCCATGCGCCCCCAGCCCGGCGGCGCGCCCGGTGCTGCTGATCGACGAGCTGGACCGGACGGATGAGCCGTTCGAGGCCTTCCTGCTGGAGGCGCTGTCGGATTTCCAGGTGACCATCCCCGAACTGGGCACCATCGCGCGCGCCCGAGCCGCCCATCGTCATCCTCACCTCGAACCGCACGCGCGAGGTGCATGACGCGCTGAAGCGCCGCTGCCTTTACCACTGGGTCGACTACCCCGATTTCGCCCGCGAGATGCAGATCGTCGCACGCCCGCGCCCCCGAGGCGCAGGAGACGCTCAGCCGCGAGGTCGTGGCCTTCGTCCAGCGCCTGCGCGACGAGGACCTGTTACAAGAAACCCGGCGTGGCCGAGACAATCGACTGGGCCAAGTGCCTGCTTGCGCTCGATGTGATTGCGCTGTCGCCCCGAGGTGATCGCCGATACGCTGGGCGCGATCCTGAAGTATCAGGACGACATCCAGAAACTCCAGGGCTCCGAGGCCAAGCGCCTGCTGGACGAGGTCCGCCAGACGCTCGTTCCGGCATGACCCGTCTTCCCTTTCTTCCGTTGAGAAATATCCCACGGGGGGTCCGGGGGGTGTGAAACCCCCCGGCGCTCCCGACAAGGCACCGGCCCATGTCGAACTACGCCGACCTTCTTCTGCCCGATGACGGCAAGCTTGCCCACAACATCGCCCATTTCGCCCGGGCGCTGCGCAAGGCGGGCCTTCCCATCGGCCCGGGCCGCGTGATCGACGCCATCCGCGCGGTCGAGGCGGTGGGTTTCACGGGCGCGAAGCGACTTCTACTGGACGCTGCAATGCCTGCTTCGTCAGCCGCCCCGAGCATCGCCTTGTCTTCGCGCAGGTGTTCCGCCTGTTCTGGCGCGACCCGCGCTATCTGGAACACATGATGAGCCTTCTGCTGCCCGCGGTGCGCGGTGTGCAGGAGGAAGAACGCGCAAAGCCTGCCGAGAAGCGCGCGGCCGAGGCCCTGCTCGACGGCATGCTGCGCGACCTGCCCGACCCGGGCGACGCGCAGGACGATGCCGAGATCGCATATCGACGCGAGCCTACCATGTCCTCGGAAGAACGGCTGAAGACGCTCGACTTCGAGCAGATGAGCACGGAGGAGGCCGCCGAGGCGCGCCGGATGCTGGCGCGGCTGACCCTGCCGGTCGCGCCCCTCGTCTCGCGCCGGCAGCGGGCCGAGCGGCGCGGGGCGCGCCCCGACTGGCGTCGCACGATGCGGGCGGCGATGCGGCAGGGGGGCGAGATCACCGCATTCGCCCGCCGCTCGCCCGTCACGCGCTGGCCCAACCTCGTGGTGCTCTGCGATATCTCGGGGTCGATGGCGCAGTACTCGCGGATGGTGCTGCACTTCGTGCACGCGGTTGCCAATCGCAAGGGGCAGGGCTGGGCGCGGGTCCATGCCTTCACCTTCGGCACGCGGCTGACCAACATCACCCGCCATCTTCGGCAGCGCGACGTCGGATGCGGCGCTGAATGCGGCGGGGGCCGAGGCGCAGGACTGGTCGGGCGGCACGCGGATCGGCGCCTGCCTGCATGTCTTCAACCGTGACTGGGCGCGGCGCGTGCTGGGGCAGGGGGCAGTGGTCCTGCTGATCACCGACGGGCTGGACCGCGACGACCCCGACAGCCTGTCGCACGAGATGGAGCGGCTGCACCTGTCGGCCCGCCGCCTCGTCTGGATCAACCCGCTGCTGCGATGGGACGGGTTCGCGCCCAAGGCGGCGGGCATCCGGGCGATGCTGCCGCATGTCGACAGCTTCCGCGCCGGTCACTCCATCGCCTCGCTCGAGGCCTTGGCCGAGGCGCTTGGTGCGGCGCGCGACACGGGCGAGAGGGATCGCCTGATGGCGCTGCTGCGGGGCTGATCCTTCGACCTTCGGCCACTGGTGCCGCCGTGCGTCCAGCGCCATAGTCGGCCATGCAGAACCGGGAGGGCCGCGATGGACCGCGCAGAGCATGACAGGATGCCCGAGATCGCGCTGGACTGGCATCGCGCCGGGCGTGGGGCGGCGCTGGCCACGGTGGTGGAGACCTGGGGTTCGGCCCCGCGTCCGGTCGGCAGCCAGCTTGTGATCTCCGGCGACGGGCGAGATCGATGGGCTCGGTCTCGGGCGGCTGCGTCGAGGGCGCGGTGGTGACCGAGGCGCTCGAGGCGCTGGCCGATGGCATGCCGCGCCTGCTGACCTACGGCGTCAGCGACGAGACCGCCTTTGCCGTGGGCCTCGCCTGCGGCGGCACGATCCGCGTGCTGGTCGATGCCGGTCGGGCGCCGCAGCCTGCCCGAGGCGCTGCTGGCCGACCTCGTCGCAGCCCGCGCCGCCCGCCGCGCCGTCGCGCTGCTCACCGACCTGGACAGCTGGGCGCATCGCCTGACCGACGGCGCGGGCGACCCGGCCATCCGACGCCCGCTTCCGCTCGGACCGCTCGGGGCTGGAGGAGGACGGGCGCTTCATCGCCGTCCACAACCCGCCGCTGCGGCTGATCGTCGTCGGGGCCGTGCATATCGCGCAGCCGCTGCTGCCGCATGGCGCGCGCTCTGCGGCTACGATCCGACGCTGATCGACCCGCGCGATGCCTTCGGCTCGGCGGCGCGCTTTCCCGGCGAGACCATCTGCACGACTGGCCGGACGAGGCGCTGGCGGCGCTTGCCCCCGATGCGCGAACGGCGGTGGTGACCCTGACCCATGACCCCAAGCTGGATGATCCCGCGATCCGGGCCGCGCTGGCCTCGCCGGCCTTCTACCTCGGCTGCCTCGGCTCTACCCGCACCCATGCCAAGCGCCTGGACCGGCTTCGGTCCGAAGGCATCGACCGAGACGCAGATCGCCCGCATCCACGCGCCGGTCGGCCTGGATATCGGGGCCAAGACCCCCGCCGAGATCGCGCTGTCGATCCTCGCGCAGATCACCGCAAGTCCTGAGGCAGGCTGATGAAATTCGGCCGGTCCCCCTGGCCGAGGCCGAAGGGGCGATCCTCGCGCATTCCTGATCGCTGGGCGCGACGGCGGCTGCGCAAGGGACATGTCGCTCGACGCCGCCGACATTGCCGCGCTGTCGCAGGCGGGTCGGACCGAGGTGACGGTCGCGCGGCTGGACGCCGGGCGATGTGCGGCGAGGATGCGGCCGGCGGCGCGGCTGGCGCAGGCGCTGGTGCCCGATCCTGCCACGGCCGGGCTGTCGCTGACGGACGCCTTCACCGGCCGCGTCAACCTCAACGCCACCGGACCGGGTCTGGCAGAGTTCGACGCGGCCGCGATCCATGCGCTGAACCGGATCGACCCGGCGATCACGCTGGCCACCCTGCCGCCGCTGGCGCGGGTGGCGCGCGGGATGCTGGTCGGCACGGTCAAGATCATCACCTATGGCGTGGCCAGAGGCCGCGTTGACGCCGGCCTGCGCCATGGCCGCGGGTGCGCATCCGCATCCGTCCCGTCGCCCTGCGCAGCGCGGGCCTGCTGCTGACCGACGTGCCCGGGCAGGAGGACAAGCTGATCGCCAAGGGCCGCCGCGCGATCGAGGCGCGGCTTGCAGGCCCTGGGCATGACGCTTGCCGGGGTCGAGACGACCGCGCACGAGGTCGACGCGATGGCCGCCGCGCTGTCCCGCCTGCCGGGCGAGATGCTGCTGATCCTGACCGGCTCGGCCACGTCGGACCTGCACGACACCGCGCCCGAGGCGGTACGGGCCGCGGGCGGCAGGTCGTGACACGGTTCGGGATGCCTGTCGATCCGGGCAACCTTCTGTTTCATCGGCACGCTCGGCGCGCGTCCGGTGATCGGCTTGCCCGGCTGCGCCCGGTCGCCCGCGCTGAACGGCGCGGACTGGGTGCTGGAGCGGCTGGCCTGCGGGCTTGACCGTCACCGACGACGACATCGCGGCGATGGGGGTGGGGGGCTGCTGAAGGAAATTCCCCATCCGCCCGCAGCCGCGCGAGCCGAGGGCGACATGAGAAAAGGGGACCGCGAGGCCCCCGATCCATCATCCAGAACAATCCGTGCCAGGTGCGGCGGCCCTATTTCGGGCCGATCATCATCACCATCTGGCGGCCTTCGAGACGCGGGCATGCTTTCGATCTTGCCGCCTCGCCCACATCGCCTGCGACGCGGTTCAGCAGCTCCAGCCCCAGCTCCTGGTGCGCCATCTCGCGGCCGCGGAAGCGCAGGGTGACCTTCACCTTGTCGCCTTCTTCCAGGAACTTCATCACCGAGCGCATCTTCACATCGTAGTCATGGGTATCGGTCCCGGGACGGAACTTGATTTCCTTGATCTCGATGATCTTCTGCTTCTTGCGGGCTTCGGCCTCGCGCTTCTGCTGTCTCGTACTTGAACTTGCCGAAGTCCATGATCTTGCAGACCGGCGGTTCCGCATTGGGCGAGATCTCGACCAGATCCAGGCCGGCCTCTGCGGCCATCGCCATCGCGCGGGCCGGAGTGACGACACCGACATTCTCGCCATCGGCGCCGATCAGGCGGATTTCAGGAGAGCGGATGCGGTCATTCACACGGGGGCCGGTTTCGCGTTGCGGCGGGGCGTTGTGGGGTCTGCGGGCTATGGTGGCGTTCCTTGTGTGGTTGTCGAATCAGCGCGCGCGAAGATAGCCCGCGGCAGGGCATGGCTTTCAACCGTCAATCTTGCGCCGATGCGGCCCCGCCGCGATCGCATCTTTCAAAGCGAGGCGGGAAGTGCCATATCGCGCCACAGGGCGGGACGCCCGAGGTGAGGGAGAGACCGATGAACAGAAACGTCCTGATTGCGGCGGTCATCGTCGTGCTCGCGGCACTTGGCTATTATCAGTTCAGCGTCGTGCCGGCACAGCGCGCGCAGGAAGAGGCGGCTGCCGCCGCGGCCGCCGAACAGGCTGCGGCGGAAGCACGAGGCAGCCGAGGAACAGGCCGCCGCCGAGGCCAAGGCCGCCGAGGAAGCCGCAGCCCAGGCCGCGGCTGATGCTGCGGCCGACAGCCGCCGAGGAAGCCGCCGCTGCGGCGAACGCAGCCACGGATGCCGCGAGCGAAGCGGCCGGTGCCGTTGCAGGCGCTGCCGCCGACGCAGTTGACGCCGCGACTGAGGCCGCCGGTGCCGCAGCCGACGCCGCGACAGAAGCGGCTGGAGCCGCAGCGACGGCGGCGGGCGAAGCCGCCGAGGCTGTCTCCGGGGCTGCGTCGATGATCTGGGACGCGACGAAGCTGACCTCGGAAGAGATCACGCAGCGGATCGCCGACGCGCCGATCGCGCAATCCGTGAAGGACACGCTGACCGCCACCTACAACTCGGTGAAGGACAATCCTTCGGCCGTGCAGATGGTGCTGGACCAGCTGAAGCAGGCGATGGGTCTCTGATCCCACCGCCATGACACAGAAACGCCGCCGGAGCGATCCGGCGGCGTTTTCGTTTGAGCGCAGGATGTTGGGTGGCGATCTTCAGATGCCGTCGCCGACGAAGGCCTTCTCCACCACATATTCCAGCGGCTCGGAATTGGCGCCTTCGCGCAGGCCGAACCCTTCGAGCACCGCCTTCACGTCGACGTTGAAGGCCAGCGAGCCGCAGACCATCGCGCGGTCCGTCGCCGGGTCCATCGGCGGCAGGCCAAGGTCGGCAAAGACCTTGCCGCTGGTCAGGTTGTCGGTGATCCGACCCATCCGTGGCCGAGGGCTCGCGCGTGGTCGTCGGGTAGTAGAGCAGCTTGCCCGCCACCATCTCGCCGATCAGCGGGTCGTCGTTCAGCCCCTCGACCAGTGCGCGCCCATACTCCAGTTCCGCCTGCTCGCGGCAGGTGTGCATCATGATGACCTGATCGTATTTCTCGTAGGTCTCGGGGTCGCGCATGAGGCTGGCGAAGGGTGCGATGCCGGTGCCGGTGGCGAGGAACCAGATCCGCTTGCCCGGCAGCAGCGCGTCATGCACCAGCGTGCCCACGGGCTTGGGGCGCAGGATGATCTCGTCGCCCGGCTGGATGTGCTGGAGCTTCGAGGTCAGCGGGCCGTCGGGCACCTTGATCGAATAGAACTCCAGCTCCTCGTCCCAGGACGGCGAGGCGATGGAATAGGCGCGCAGCAGCGGCTTTGCCGTTGTCGCCCATCAGGCCGATCATCACGAACTCGCCCGAGCGGAAGCGCAGCGAGGCGGCCGCGTCACGCGGAAGGAAAACAGCCGGTCCGTCCAGTGCTTGACGGCGGTGACGGTCTGCGCATCGGGCAGGCGGGCGGCGAGGGTGGCGGTCTGGGTCACGGCGGTCATTTCGGTCATGGAGGTTCGCTTTCGCAATACGCGAGGGTGAGCGTTCCGGGAAAAGCGGGATTTCAGGCGCGCAGCCGCGCCTGATAGTCATGCGCGCGCCAGTCGGCCCGGAACTGCCACTGGTCCTGCGGCTGACGCTCGGCAATCTCATCGGGGATCTCGACCTCGTCGAAGCCGATGCGGCGGAACATGGCGTACTGGTCGGCGATGACCGGCCCGTGGGCGCGCAGCCGCCCGGTGTAGCCCATCGTCGCGCAGCCGCCGCGCCAGCGTGAAGCCGCGCCCGTCGTTGAAGGCAGGGAAGGCGATGCGGATCAGCGCGATGTCGGCCAGCCGGTTGGACAGACGCGACGGGTCGTCGGTGTTCACAAGATCGACCGCGCGGGCGTCGAGGCCTGCGTCGAGGTCGGCCAGCGTGGCGAAGCCCTGCGTCCAGTCGTCGGGCGCAAAGCCCGCGTCGGTCACGATCACGCTCATGCCGCGTTCTCCTGTCGGGACCGGGCCGCGCACGGCCCGGCCGTTGATGAAGTGGATGCCGCATTCCGTCTTGGCCGACCCGCGCCAGCGGCCCGCGCGCGGGTCCTCGCCCGGCTTCACCGGGCTGGTGCAGGGCGCGCAGCCGATGGACGGGATAGCCCTTGGCCACCAGCGGATGGCGCGGCAGGCGGTTGTTGATCATGTAGTCCTGAAGGTCTTCGCTTGCCCCAATGGGCCAGCGGATTGACCTTGATGCGCAGATCGCCCTCGGCCTCGAAGAAGTCCACGTTCGCCCGCGTTGCCGCCCTGATAGCGCTTGCGGCCCGGTGATCCAGGCGTCATAGCCCGACAGCGCGCGCTCCAGCGGCTCGGTCTTGCGCAGCGCGCAGCAGGCGTCGGTGTTGAACTGGTGCAGCGTGCCGTCCGGGTCCTCGAAGGCCAGGCGCTGGCGGTCGGCCTTGATGGTGATGATGTTGGTCAGGGCCAGCTTTTCGGCCAGCTCCTGCTGGTAGGCGAGCGTTTCGGCGAACAGCATCTCGGTGTCGATGAACAGCACCGGCAGCGTCCGGTCGATGACCGAGATCATGTGCAGAAGCACGACCGATTCCGCCCCGAAGGACGAGACGAGCGCGGTGCGCCCCACATCCTCGTCCCCGAGCGCGTGTTCCAGCACCGACACCGCCGCGTGGTGCTTGTAGCGGTCGTTCAGCAGCGCAACGCGGTCGGCGATGGTCGAGAAGCCAGGATCAAGCGGCATCCTGCGCCCCCTCCTCGGGGTAGAGCGCGGCCTTGAAGGGGGCCATGCCGGTGCGGCGGTAGGTTTCGAGGAAGGTTTCCTCGGGGCTGGTCGCGGACCTCGAGATAGGCCGTCGATGATCCGTTCGATGGCAGGCACGATCTCGTCATAGGCAAAGCCCGGCCCGGCACGCTCGCCGATGGCCGCCGTCTCGGTGCCGTCGCCGCCGAGCGTGATCTGGTAGTTCTCCACCCCCGCGCGGTCGAGGCCGAGGATGCCGATATGGCCGACATGGTGGTGCCCGCAGGCGTTGATGCAGCCCGAGATCTTGATCTTCAGCGGCCCGATCTCGTGCTCCAGCTTCAGCTCGTCGAAGCGGGTCGCGATCTCCTGCGCGACGGGGATCGAGCGGGCGGTGGCCAGCGCGCAGTAGTCCATGCCGGGGCAGGCGATGATGTCGGAGATCAGGCCGACATTGGCCGTGGCGAGGCCCGCCTGCGCAGAGCGCCGCATGGATCGCGGGCAGGTCGCGACTTGTGGACATGCGGCAGGATCACGTTCTGCTCGTGGCTGATGCGCAGCTCGGCATGGCCGTAGCGCTCGGCGAGGTCGGCCATCAGGCGCATCTGGTCGCCGGTGGCGTCGCCGGGCGTTGCCCCGTGCGCCTTCAGGCTGATCGTGACGATGGCATATTGCGGGTTGCGGTGCTCGGCCAGGTTGGTGTCGGCCCAGGCGCGGAACACCGGGTCCGCCTTGTGGAAGGCCGTCGAAGGCGTCGATCGGCGCGTCGCGGAAGGCGGGCGGCGCGAAGGCGGCCTCGATCTCGGCCAGCAGCGCCTGGTCATGGCCGCCGAAGCCGCGGGCGGATCTCGGCGAAGCGGTCCTCGATCATGCGGGTGATCTCTTCGACGCCGGTCTCGTGGACGGTGATCTTGATGCGCGCCTTGTACTTGTTGTCGCGCCGGCCGATGGCGTTGTAGACGCTCAGGATCGCCTCGACATAGGGAAGCAGGTCGGCCTTCGGCAGGAACTCCCGCACCGTATGGCCGATCATCGGCGTCCGGCCCAGGCCGCCGCCCACGATGCACCTCGAAGCCCGGCTCGCCGGCGGCGTTGCGCACCATGCGCAGGCCGATGTCATGCGCCTTGGTCACGGCGCGGTCGTTGGGGCTGCCGGTGACGGCGATCTTGAACTTGCGCGGCAGGAACTGGAATTCCGGGTGGTCGGTGGACCACTGGCGCAGAAGCTCGGCCACCGGGCGCGGGTCCTCGATCTCGTCGGCGGCGGCGCCGGCGAAATGGTCGGCGGTGACGTTGCGCACGCAGTTGCCGGAGGTCTGGATGGCATGCATCCCGACATCGGCCAGCGCCGAGAGGATGGCGGGCACGTCTTCCAGCTTCGGCCAGTTGTACTGGATGTTCTGGCGCGTGGTGAAGTGGCCATAGCCCTTGTCCCAGCGGTCGGCGATCATGCGCCAGCTGCCGCATCTGGCGCGGGTTGAGCGTGCCGTAGGGGATCGCCACGCGCAGCATGTAGGCGTGCAGTTGCAGGTAGAGGCCGTTCATCAGGCGCAGCGGGCGGAACTCGTCCTCGGTCAGCGAGCCGTCGAGGCGGCGGTCCACCTGCTCGCTGAACTGCGCCACGCGCTCGCGCACGAAGGCTTCGTCGAATTCGCTGTAGTCGTACATCGGATGCGTCCTGCGGATGGCTTGCCCCGGGGTTACGCCGGGGCGGGCGGATCGGATCAGTTCAGCTCGGCCTGCTTGCCGTGGAAGTAGTTCGACGGGCCGCGGGTGCGGAACTCCTCGCGGAAATGCGTGGGCTCGGGGCCGTTCGGCCCGGCCTTGGCGTCGGCCAGATAGGCACCGACGACGACCAGCTTCTGCGCGGCAGCGTGCAGCAGGCGCAGCTGCGCATGCGCCTCGTCCTCGATCAGCTCGGCCTCGTGATGGTGGCGGGTCCAGCGGTCGTCGGCGGTCAGGTAGACGACGTCGCCAAGACGCAGGTCGTTGGCGGTGACGACCTTGGGGGTGAAGCGGCGGCTTCATGCGAGGGCCTCCTTGAGTTGGGCGAGGGCTGGCAGCGCCGCGCGGCGGGGCGCGAGGCCGATAAAGCAGGACAGCGGGGCCGGTGACAGTCGGCGCAGCGCGTCGGGCAGTGTCGGCCAGCGTGGTGGCGACCACGCGCTCGTCGGCGCGCGAGGCGTTCTCGACCACGGTCACGGGTGTCGCGGGGTCGGCGCCGTGCATCATCAGCCGGCCCTGCACGAAGCGGGCGGATTTCTTGCCCATGTAGATCGCCGGCGACCTCGCCCGCGCCGCGCCATGCCGCGCCAGTCCTGTTCGGCAAAGCCCGCCACGTCATGGCCGGTGACGATCCGCACGCTGGCGTTGCGGCCCGCGCCGGGTCAGGCTTTGCCCGATGTTCGCGGCGGCCACGGTGGCGGCGGTCAGGCCGGGCACGATGGACCAGCCGAGGCCCGCCGCCTCCAGCGCCTCGATCTCTTCGTCGAGCCGACCGAAGATGCCGCGGTCGCCGCCCTTGAGGCGCACGACGCGCGCGCCCGGCTGCCGCGTGCGCGACGATCAGCGCGTTGATCTCGTGCCTGCGGGGTCGAGGGGCCGAAGCCCTCCTTGCCCGCGTCGATCATGATCGGCCTCGCGGCCGGCCAGCGCCAGGATCGCCGGGCCCGACGAGCCGGTCGTGGATCACCACCTCGGCCTCGGACAGCGCGCGCGCGGCGCCTGCAGCGTCAGATGGTCGGGATCGCCCGGACCGGCGCCGACGAAGGTCACCTGGCCGGGCGCGGTGGCAGCGGGACGGGGGGTGAGGGCGTCGAACATGGGCTAGGGTCCGGATGGTGAAATCTGCCCTGCAAATATAGGACATTTTCCCATGTTCTCGGCCAGTGGGGCTTGCAGATAAGGACGTTTGTTCCCATTCTGCGCGCCAGATGGAACGCGGTTCCGCGAAACGGGGGAAAGCGCGAATGGCGGCCCGACTGGACGAGATGGACCGGAAAATCCTTGCCGAGTTGCAGGAGGATGCCGGCGCAGTCGCTGGACGAGATCGCGCGCAAGGTGGGCTCGTCCAAGACGCCCGGTCTGGAACCGCATCCGCCGGATGCGCGAGGCGGGCGTGATCCTGCGCCAGACGGCGCTGCTGGACGCCGAGGCGCTGGGGCTGGAGGCCTGTTTCTTCGTGCTGATCCGCACCAGCGAGCACGAGGCGGAATGGCAGCGCCAGTTCCTGCAGGTGCTGCGCGACCGGCCCGAGGTGCTGGAGGCGCACCGGCTGGCGGGGGATATCGACTATATCCTGAAGGTGCGGGTCGCCGAATGCGCGGGCCTATGACACCTTCTATCAGGCGCTGATCTCGGAGGTGCAGATCTACAACGTGACGGCGCTGCTGAGCATGGAAGAGATCAAGTCGACGACGGTCCTGCCGGTCTGATGAGCGGAGCGCGCCCAAGGGGCGCGCAGCCTTTCGTCTCGCCTCGGCGCTCGCGCCGGCTCGGGCAGGGGCGCTGCCCCCGTCGCCGAACGGCAACTCCCCCGGGGTATTCGCCAAGAAGAAGTCAGCGCGCGACCATCAGGCGTTCCAGCCCGTGGAAGTGGTAGACGTCGGCGTAGCGCGGCGGTTCGGCCAGGCGCAGGCCGGGCAGGCGGTCGAACAGGATCGGCAGCGCGATCTGAAGTTCCAGCCGGGCGAGCGGTGCGCCGACGCAGAAGTGCAGGCCCGCGCCGAAGGCGACGTTGCGGCTTGTCGGGGCGCGCCGGGTCGAAGCGGGCCGGGTCGGTCCCAGGCGGCGGGGTCGCGGTTGGCGGCGGCCAGCAGGCAGGCCGACCTCGTCGCCCCGGTGGAAGCGTGTGGCCCATCACCTCGACCGTCCTCGTAGGCGTGGCGGGTGAAGAGGTGGAGGGGCGGGTCGAAGCGCAGGATTTCCTCGACCGTGGCCGCGATCCGGTCGGGGGCGAGGGCGTCGGGCGGCGTGCGCGTCTCCAGCAGCGTCTTCACGCCGTTGCCGATGCGTGTGGACGGTCGCCTCGTGGCCGGCGTTCAGCAGCAGGATGCAGGTGGTGATCAGCTCGTCGGTGGTCAGCTGCTCGCCCTCCGCCTCGGCGGCGATCAGGTGGGTGATCAGGTCGTCGGCGGGTCGGTGCGGCGCGCCTCGACGTAGGCCGCGCATGAAGGCGACGAAGGCCTCGGTCGCGGCGCACGGCGCGATCCTCGGTCGCGCGGGTGCGGCCCGCCTGATACATGCCGACCATCGCGTTCGACCAGCGCAGCAGGTCGTCCGACATCGTCTTCCGGCACGCCGAGCAGGCGGGCGATGACGATGACGGGCAGGCGCTGGCCGAAATGGCGCGAGCAGGTCGAACTCGCCCGTCGGGCAAGCGCGTCGATCAGGTCGTGGCAGAGCTGCGCGATCTCGGGCGCGAGCGCGGCGATGCGGCGCGAGGTGAAGGCGCGCAGGACGAGGCCGCGCAGGCGGGTGTGGCGGGGCGGCTCCAGTTCCAGCATCGAATGCGCCTCGACCGCGTAGAAGGGGGCGAGGTGGGCGCGGGATCGGCGGCGGCGTCTCGGGCGGCACCTCGCGCCCGAAGCGGCGGTCGCGCAGGATGGCGTTCACGGCGGCGGCGGACGGTGGTGCAGACGAGGCCGTAGTCCTCCCAGAGGAAGAACGGGCCGCCGCGCGCGGGCGCGGTCGTAGAACGGGTAGGGGTTCTGGACGAAGGCGGGATCGGTCGGGGATTGGGCGAGCGTCTGCATGCCGTCACGCCCGGCGCAGCGGGATCAGGCCCTGCGCGATGCAGACGCCCAGCACGACGATCGCAGCCCCGGCCGCCTGCGCCCAGTTCCAGGCGCCGCCCATCGCGAAGGTGATGAGCATGACATAGAACGGCACCGCGTTCATGTGCAGGCTGGCGATGCCGATGCCGAGCAGGCCCACCGACACGATCCAGAGCGTCTGGCTGAGCGCGATGGAGCCGATCGAGGCGGCGACGAGCGCCGCGATCTCGGGCGGGCCGATGCCGGACCAGTCGACGGCCGGCCCGCCCGCCCAGGCGAGGCCCACGGCGAGCACCGCCATGCTCGATGCCCGCGCCCGCGACCGTGATCGCCGTGCGACCCAGCGGAGTCAGGTCGGGAAAGGCGGTGACGGTGGCGCGCGAGCCCCAGGTGAAGGCGAAGACCGAGCCAAAGGCGGCCAGCGCCCCCAGGCCCAGTGCCAGGTCGGCCGTCGCGCCAGGTCGAGCGCCAGAAGCCCGCCGGCCAGCGACAGGATCAGCCCCAGCGACCAGCGCGCGGGTCAGCCGGCGCCCGTCGAGCAGCACCTCGAGCGCCGATGCCGACCAGCGGCATCATCGCGGTGATGATCGCCACGGTGACCGGATCGGTCTGTTGCAGCGCGACGGCGACCAGCACCGCGCCCACGCCCATCACCACGAAGCCGACCGCGATCCCCTTGCCCCAGGGCGCGCGGCGCACGGTCGGCGACGCCTTCCCACATCGCCCAGGCGAGCACCAGCACGACCCCCGCCAGACCGACCCGCAGCGCCGTCAGCGGTGAGCGGCGGGATGTATTGGACGAGGTAGCCCAGGGCCGGCAAGCCCGAGCGCCCAGGTGAGCATCGACAGCAGGCAGATCCCGTTCGCGGACAGGGTCGAGCGCGCGGGCGGGGCGGTGTCGGTCATCGGCATTTCCTTGCGTCGGCGCAGCCTGCCATGCGGGCCCAGGCGCCGGTGCATGCCTGTCCGCGACAGGGCCAAGCGCGTCAGGCGGCGGAAAGCGCCGCGACGATGGCGCCGAAATCGGCGGCCTTCAGGCTCGCCCCGCCGACCAGCGCGCCATCGACATTCGGCAGCGGCAAAGATCTCGGCGGCGTTCGAGGGCTTGACCGAGCCGCCGTAGAGCAGGCGGATGCCCTGCGCGCCGCGGCGCCGAAGCGGGCGGTCAGGCGCGCGCGGATATCGGCATGCACCTCGGCGATCTCGGCCAGGGTGGGGGTGCGACCGGTGCCGATGGCCCAGACCGGTTCATAGGCGATCGACGGTGTTCGCGGCGGTGGCGCCGTCGGGGACCGAGCCGGCAAGCTGCGCGCCGATCACGTCGAGCGTCTCGCCCGCGTCGCGCTGCGCCTCGGTCTCGCCGACGCAGACGATCGCGACCAGGCCCGCCGCCAGGGCGGCTTCGGCCTTGGCGCGCACCAGCGCGTCGGTCTCGCCATGGTCGGCGCGGCGTTCGGAATGGCCGAGGATCACATGGCTCGCGCCCGCATCGGCCAGCATCGCGGCCGAGATGTCGCCGGTATGCGCGCCCGACGGCCTTGGGATGGCAATCCTGCCCGCCGACGCGAGATGCGGCCCGGCGGCCACGCGCGGCCATCGGCGGCGAGCAGCGTGGCGGGCGGGCAGAGCAGCACCTCGCAGGCCGGGTCGGGATGGGCCGCGAGCAGCGCCGTCGACCTCGGCCAGGTCGGCGCGAGATGCCGTTCATCTTCCAGTTTCCGGCGGCGAGCTTGCGCATCTGTCCCCTCCGTTGCGGTGCCGCGGAACAGGCTTACGCGATCCGGACGGCAGACGGGAACGCGGCGATCAGGCGCGGGATCCTTGAACTTGATCGACTCGCCGCAGCCGCAGGCCTCGGCCACGTTCGGGTTGTTGAACTTGAAGCCCGGCTTCCAGCAGCGAGGTCTGATAGTCGATCTCGGTCCCGAACAGGAACATCTGCGCCATCGGCGCGATCATCACGCGCGCGCCGTCCTGTTCCACCAGTTCGTCCATCGGATTGACGTCGTCGGCGAAATCCATGGTGTATTCCATGCCCGCGCAGCCGCCCTTCTTGACGCCGATGCGCAGGCCCGGACGAGCCGCGCGCTCCATCAGCCGCGCGATCTGCGCGCGCGGCGGCGGGGGTGAGGGTGACGGCCTGTTTGCCGGGAATGCCGAACATGGCGTGCACTCCTTGGTCTTGCCCGTTCAATCTAGGCGGTCGGGCGCGCTATTCTCAAGCCCGCGGCCAAACCGGTCGGGTCAGAGCATGATCCGGGCCGGGTTGCCGGCGACGGTGGCGCCCTCGGGAACGTCGACGGCAACGATCGTGCCCGCGCCGACGATCGCATCGTCGCCCACGGTCACGCCGGGGCGGATGACGGCGCCCTGCGCCGATCCAGACATTGCGCCCGATGCGGACGGGTTTGGCCTGACTGCCCGGCGGATCCTGCGGTCAGGATCGTGACACCGGCCGCGATCTGGGTGAAGGCGCCGATGGGATGTCCGCCAGGTCCTGGAGACGTGCAGTTCTCGCCCACGAAACAGGCCTCGTCGAAGTGGAGGCGGCGACCGCTCTCGACCCGCAAGCGGCGGGCGGACGACGGCCCCGTTGGCGGAACGGACGAGCTTCTCGAGGATCGCCTGGCCCGCGCGGCGGCGGTGGTGCCGGGGGCGTTGAACTCGGCCAGAAGGCGTGCAGTCTGGGCGGGGTCGGGAGATGGGGTGCGGCGGGATGGCATGGCGCTGTCCTTCGCTGGGGGCGAGGCTGTCCATCACATGAAGCCGAGCTCGAGCTTGGCTTCGTCCGACATCATCTCCATCCCCCAGTGCGGCTCGAATGTCATCTGGACATTGACCTGCTTGACGCCCGGCAGCGGCTCGACCGCATCGGCCACCCAGCCCGGCATCTCGCCCGCGACGGGGCAGCCGGGGGCGGTCAGGGTCATGATGATCTCGACCTCGTTTTCCGGCGAGATTTCAATGGTATAGACAAGACCCAGATCATAGATGTTCACCGGAATCTCGGGGTCGAACACGGTGCGGCAGGCGCCCACGACATCGTCGTAAAGCGGATGGTCGGTCGTGGACGGACGGATCAGCGGCGCGCCTTCGATCGGGTCCGGGCTGTGGCTGGTCATGCGTGCCTCGCAGAGTTGTTGAGCAAAGATATAGGGAATTGTGCGGCGCGGGTCCAGTCTCGGCAGCGACGCGGAGGGGGCGGCTTGCGGGGATATGATATCCATACAGCAGCCATATGGCTTTCGTATGTAGACAGAAACGCTCAGGCATGGCCGCCGGGTGCCGCGCGCCGGGGCTTGGCTTCCCGGCGGGAAGGCCTATGAACGCGGGCGAGGAAGGGCAGGGAGTGGCGATGGCACAGGGCTTTCATTTCACCGTGGCGGCGACCGACGGGGCGGCGCGCACCGGCACGATCAAGACGCCGCGCGGCGAGATCCGCACGCCGGCCTTCATGCCGGTGGGCACGGCGGCCACGGTCAAGGCGATGCTGCCCGAAAGCGTGCGCGGCGACCGGGGCCGACATCCTGCTGGGCAACACCTATCACCTGATGCTGCGCCCGACGGCCGAGCGGATCGACGCGCCTGGGCGGGCTGCACCGCTTCATGAACTGGGACGCGGCCGATCCTGACCGACTCGGGCGGGTTTCAGGTGATGAGCCTGGCGGGGCTGCGCAAGCTGACCGAGGAGGGGGTGCGCTTCACGTCGCCACATCGACGGGTCGAAGCACATGCTGACGCCGGAACGCAGCATGGAGATCCAGCGGCTGCTGGGCAGCGACATCGTGATGTGCTTCGACGAATGCCCGGCGCTGCCCGCGACGGACGAGGAGGTGGCGCGCGTCGATGCGGCTGTCGATGCGCTGGGCGCGAGCGGTCGCGCGAGCCTTCGGCGACCGGCCCGGCCATGCGCTGTTCGGCATCAGCAGGGCGGCGTCACGCGCGAGTTGCGCGAGGAAAGCGCCGAGGCGCTGAAGGCCATCGGCTTTGACGGCTATGCGGTCGGCGGCCTGGCGGTGGGCGAGGGGCAGGAGGCGATGTTCGGCGTGCTCGACTATGCGCCGGGCATGCTGCCCGCGGACAAGCCGCGCTACCTGATGGGCGTGGGCAAGCCCGACGACATCGTGGGCGCGGTGGAGCGCGGCATCGACATGATGGACTGCGTGCTGCCCTCACGCTCGGGCCGCACCGGGCAGGCCTGGACGCGGCGCGGGCAGGTGAACCTGCGCAACGCCCGCCACCAGGACGACCCGCGCCCGCTGGACGAGGCCTGCACCTGCCCGGCCTGCCGCAGCTACTCCCGCGCCTATCTGCACCATGTCGTGAACCGGGCGGACGAGATCATCGCGCTCGATGCTGCTGACCTGGCACAACCTGCATTACTATCAGGAGCTGATGCAGGGGCTGCGGGATGCGATCGCGGGAGGGGCGGCTGGCGGCGTTCGTGGCGGAGTTCCATCGCGCTGCGGGCGGAGGGGGATGTGGAGAGGGTGTGAGGGGTGGTGGAGGTGTGGACGCGGCTCCATGTGGAAGCGCGCGCGAATGGCCGCTGTTCTGTGCGGACGGTTCAGTTGCACGTCCCAAGCGGGCGAGCGCGCTTGTCAACTGCAGTGGCAGCATCGAAGTTCAGTTGGCTAGTTGGCGCTGATCAGGGTCTCGAAGTTCGGAATGCGGATACGCTTGCATGAATTATGCTAGCTAATTGGGTCACGGTTATGTCGCGGCTTCATGCACTTGGCCAGACGTAGCAAAAGCGATAGCGAAGATATCGGGTAATTCCTGTTACAAATGACGCGTATCCTGGCATCAGCGAGAAAGCTCCCGCTTTGGGGGATCAAAGTTCACAAGAGAAACTTCTTAGGTTATCTGAGCGTTCTGTCATCGGATAGATGCGAAAAGGAGTGATCGCCTGTTTGCCTTCGGAGGTGGTGGCAGACTGTATCCGTTTCATGTCGGCCCCAAGGGCGGCAGTCGAACGATTTGTGACATGTCTGACTTGATCTACTGTCCAGAAGTTACATGACCCAAATGCGCGGCTAGCAATGTGCGCTTATGCGTGAAGCCGCGGACTGCAGCATGTTGCCTTCTCATTCCTGTCCTTTTATCGAGTGTTGGATAGCTTCTTTGGGCAGGAAGCAGGCGGAAGATTGGGTCAATGATGCGATCCATCGTTTGCACGGGGTCGTGCGACCGAAGCGCGCGACGACTATGCGGCGGGGTGCCATGTAGCAAGACATATATAGGATCGGGCGTTGTGCAATTGCAATGCGAGTGGAAATCCAATTGTGATCGGACGATCCTCAGATGCATGCGGCTTTATCGTGGAGACCGCTCAGAGAAGGTCGGGCTGAGTTGGCATGGCGGCAAGCCTGGTTACGACCATGAAACAGAATTTCGTGAGCATCTATATGAGCTGTTCGGGTTTTAAGGAAATGCTGGTGAGCTTGTAAACAAATCTGATGAGATGTCAGGTGAGTTTCTCGAGCACCGACGATAAACTTTCATCGCTAACAGTGAAGCAATTCACTTATTGACTTCAGCCAAAACGATTTGAGGCAAAACCAGAAAGATTTTTGCGAGCATTGTGAAAGCGATGCTGTACATGTGAGATTCTGGCTGATTTGATGAAAAGGTGACTTCGACAGAGATGGAAATAAGGGGCGTCGAAAGCAACTGCGAGTAGCTGAGCATGAGCAGATATCGTGCAATTCTTGAAGCTATGATCAATGGTAAGCTACAGATCACAAATGCGGAAACTGGAGAGATTGATATCACGACAAGATTGCACTTGACCTACGCATTCCCAGTCATAAACCAACTGTCTGACTGTCGTAGCACTAGAAATTTTTGACAGAGCATCATCGATGTATCGGCGGAAAAAGAGCTTGCATGGAAAGCAGCCAGATCGGTGTGACGCATGCAAATGACGCTCTGGCTAGCGGACAACGGCAGTTACTGGCGTATTGCCGGCGCAGTACCCATAGATCGTAGGCTATGCCCCCCACCCTTCTCTTCACCCGGCTGAACGCCACCGGCGTGATCCCCAGGAACCTTGCGATGTCGCCCTGCGGCAGGCGGGCGACCAGCCCGGCGTGGTCGGCCAGCATCCGGCGGTAGCGGTCCTCGGCGGAGAGGCAGAGCAGCGCCTCTTCCCGGGCCTGCTTGCGGCGCAGGACCCAGGTGGAGAAGGCGAGGAAGGCGGCGCGGGTGGCGGCGTCCTCGGCCACGCGCGTCTCGACGAAGGGGCGGGGCAGGCGGGCGATGACGGTGGGCTCAACGCATTGGGCGGCGTAGCCGGTGGGGCCGTCCTCGCCCTCGGCGGCCCCGAAGACGCCCGCATCGACGATCAGCGATTTCAGCCGCTCCTGCCCGTCTTCGGTCAGGTAGGCGAGTTTGACGAGGCCCGAGGTTTGCAGGAAGAGGTCGGTCGTCCGGTCGGCCTGGGCAAAGAGGACCGCCCCGCGGGGGTGGGCGCGGGGGTGCCAGAGGCGCGCCGCCTCGGCCGCCGGGCGCAGGGCGGCGATCAGGGAGGCCGCTTCCGCACCGGACTCTAAACCCAGGTTCACTCCACCCGCCCGCCCTTGCGCTAAGCCACGTCCAGCTAAGCTGGAGCGGAGCGGGGAATGTCAAGTTTGCTGGCCTCACCGGCGACGGTGCTGCTGACGGGGGGCACGTCGGGCATCGGCGCGGAGTTGCGCGACCGGCTGCTGGCGCAGGGCCACAGGGTGATCGTGCTCGCGCGGGGGGCGGGGCGGCTGGCCCCGCATCCGGGGCTGGTGGCGGTGCCCTGCGACTTGGGCGACCCGGAGGCGGTCGTGGCGACGGTGCGGGGCGTGCTGGCGGCGCATGGGGCGGTCGACGTGCTGATCAACAACGCCGCCGTGCAGCACGCGGTGCCGCTGAGCGATCCGGCCTCGACCCCCGCCCTGTTGCGAGAGGAGGTGACGCTGAACCTGCTCGCCCCCGCCTTGCTGGCGCAGGCGGTGCTGCCGGGGATGGTGACGCGGGGGCGGGGGGTGATCGTGAACGTCTCGTCGGGCCTCGCGGTGTTCCCGAAGGAGCGGGCGGGGCTTTACGCGGCCACGAAGGCGGGGCTGTCGAGCTTCTCGCTGAGCCTCGGCTGGCAGGTGGAGGGCCACGGCGTGCGGGTGGTGGAGGTGCAGCTGCCGGTGGTCGATACGCCGATGACGGCGGGGCGGGGGGTGCGGAAGATCGCGGCGGGCAGGGCGGCAGAGGCGATCCTGCGGGCGGTGGATGCGCGGGGGCCGGTGGTGCGGGTGGGGGTGGCGCGGCTGCTGCCGCTGTTCGCGCGGCTCGCGCCGGGGCTGGGGCGGCGGATCATGAGGGGCACATGAGGGACCTCCTGACGCTGGCCGCCGTGCTGGCGGCGGTCTTCGCCGCGACCTTCTTCCTGTTCGAGCGGAGCGGTCTGATCACCGAGGCGGGGTTGCGCGGCTGGCTCGACTGGCTGATGGCGCTGCATCCGGGATGGGTGGTGGCGGCGGTGCTGGGGCTTGCTGCTGCTCGACCTGTTCATCGCGGTGCCGACGATGACGACGATCCTGCTCGCGGGGTTCCTGCTGGGTCCGTGGCTGGGCGGGATGGCCGCGGCGGCGGGGCTGATGCTGCTGGGCACGGTCGGCTATGCCCTGGGGCGGCGGTTCGGGCGGCCCGCGCTCGCGCGCCTCTACAGGGACGAGGCGCGGCTGGCGGGGATCGAGGCGGCGTTTGCGCGCAACGACCTGCTGGTGCTGTTCGTCTGCCAGGCGCTGCCGATCCTGCCGGAGCTGAGCTGTTGCCTCGCGGGGGTGGCGCGGATGCGGGTGGGGCGGTTCCTGTTCGGCTATGCGGTGGGGGTGGTGCCCTATGCCTTCATCGTGGCGGCGGGCGGGGCGGCCAGCGCGCCGGACAACCTGACGCCCGCGATCCTGACCTGCATCGGGGTCAGCGTGGCGCTGCTGCTGGCCTGGACTTTGCTGGTGCGGCGTGGGGCGCGCCCCAGTTCTACCAGCGACCCTCGCGGAAGCTGACGGCGGGCGAGGGCTTGGCGGGGCGTACCGGGCGGATCAGGTCATAGGCCAGGAAGAAGAGATAGGCGTAGACGACGTAGAAGGCGGTCAGGCCGAGTTCGGCCAGCACCGCCTCCCAGAAGCCGAGGTTCGCCAGGACCATCAGCAGCGGCAGGGTCAGGGCGAGGCCCGCGAGTTCGTGGGTGACCGCATGCAGAAGCCGCAGGCGGTGCGGGCGGCGGCTGGCGCTGCGCCCGCTGAGCCGCCACTCGATGCGGTCGAACAGGCTGTCATGGATCGGGCCGATCAGGATGACCGCGCCCGAAAGTGCCGCCAGCACGAGCAGCGAGTGACCCACACCGGTGCCGAAGGCTGCGGCAAAGAGCGGGGCTGCCAGGGCGAGGCCCCCGGCCTCGTAGAGCGCCGTCTGGGCAAGGCGTTCGCGCGGGGCTCGCTGGGTCATGGCTTCGCTCCTGTCCGGGTGAGGGAAGCATGGCAGAGGGCACGGCGCGCGGGCGTGAAGCGGGCGTGAAGGGGGTGTCATTTCGGGCAGGCCGAGTCTGGCGGCTCGAGGCCCCGGCCTGCGCCGGGGCGCGGTGCGACTCGCCGTCCACCCGTGCCACCGCTGCGACAATTCCGCCGCCGCGGCCCGGCATTGATCTGCCGCTTTCCCCCCGCCGAAGGTGCACCCTTGCCCTTCCCCCCGGTGCTTGTCATGCTGCGCACATGTTGTGGGTCCGGCCCCTTTACAGCCGTACGTGCGACCCCCACGTTAGTGGGCCAAGACAGGGGAAGGCCGGGGCTGCCGATCGTCGGGGCGAGGCCTTCCTGCCAGACGAAGGAAACCAGATGAGCAAGACCCCTTTCCCAGAGCTACCCGGTGCTGCCGCTGCGCGACATCGTGGTGTTTCCCGCACATGATCGTGCCGCTGTTCGTGGGGCGCGAGAAATCGGTGCGGGCGCTCGAGGAGGTGATGGCCGAGGACAAGCAGATCCTGCTGTCCAGCCAGATCGACCCGACGGTCGACGATCCGACCGCCGGACGGCATCTACAAGGCGGGCGTGCTGGCCAATGTGCTGCAGCTTCTGAAGCTGCCCGACGGCACCGTGAAGGTGCTGGTCGAGGGCAAGACGCGCGTGCAAGATCACCGAATTCGTGCCGAACGACCGCTTCTTCGAGGCGAGCGCCGGTCGAGCTGTTCGAGACGCCCGGCGATGCCACGGCGGTCGAGGCGCTGGTCCGCAGCGTGGCCGAGGAGTTCGAGCGCTACGCCAAGATCAAGAAGAACATCCCCGAGGAGGCGCTGTCGGCCGTGTCGGACACGCGCGAGCCGCACAAGCTGGCTGACCTCGTGGCCGGCCATCTCGGGATCGAGGTGGGCCAGAAGCAGGACCTCCTGGAGACGCTCGACGTGGCCGAGCGGCTGGAGAAGGTCTATGGCCTGATGCAGGGCGAGATGTCGGTCCTGCAGGTCGAGAAGAAGATCAAGACCCGCGTGAAGAGCCAGATGGAGCGGACGCAGCGCGAGTACTATCTGAACGAGCAGATGAAGGCCATTCAGAAGGAACTGGGCGACGGCGAGGACGGCCAGAACGAGGTGGCCGAGCTGGAAGAGCGCATCACGCAAGACCCAGTTCTCGAAGGAGGCGCGCGAGAAGGCCGAGGCCGAGCTGAAGAAGCTGAAGTCGATGTCGCCGATGAGCGCCGAGGCGACGGTGGTGCGCAACTACCTCGACTGGCTGCTGGGCGTGCCGTGGGGCGTGAAGTCCCGCGTCAAGAAGGACCTGAACAAGGCGCAGGAGGTGCTGGACGCCGATCACTACGGGCTTGAGAAGGTCAAGGAGCGGATCGTCGAGTATCTGGCCGTGCAGGCGCGCAGTCGACCAAGCTGAAGGGGCCGATCCTGTGCCTCGTCGGCCCTCCCGGCGTGGGCAAGACCTCGCTCGGGCGGTCGGTGGCCAAGGCCACGGGGCGCGAGTTCATCCGCATCTCGCTCGGCGGCGTGCGGGACGAATCCGAGATCCGCGGCCACCGGCGGACCTATATCGGCTCGATGCCCGGCAAGATCATCCAGGCGCTGAAGAAGGCCAAGACCACGAACCCGCTGATCCTGCTCGACGAGATCGACAAGATGGGCCAGGACTTCCGGGGCGACCCGGCGTAGCGCGATGCTCGAGGTGCTGGACCCGGAACAGAACGCGACCTTCGTCGACCACTACCTGGAGGTGGAGTACGACCTGTCGAACGTGATGTTCATCACCACGGCGAACTCCTACAACATGCCGGGGCCGCTGCTGGACCGGATGGAGATCATCCCGCTGGCGGGCTACACCGAGGACGAGAAGCGCGAGATCGCCAAGGGGCACCTGCTGCGCCAAGCAGATCAAGAACCACGGCCTGAAGAAGGGCGAGTTCGAGATCACCGACGAGGCGCTGACTGGAAGTGATCCGCGACCTACACCCGCGAGGCGGGCGTGCGGAACCTGGAGCGCGAGATCGCGAAGCTGGCCCGCAAGGCCGTGACCGAGATCGTCAAGAACAAGGGTCGCAAGGTCGTCATCACGCCGGAGAAGCTGGAAGACTACCTGGGCGTCAAGCGCTACCGCTACGGCCTGGCCGAGACGGAGGATCAGGTCGGCGTGGTGACCGGCCTCGCCTGGACCAGCGTCGGCGGCGAGTCTGCTGTCGATCGAGGCGCTGAAGCTGCCGGGCAAGGGCCGGATGAAGACGACCGGGAAACTGGGCGACGTGATGAAGGAATCGATCGAGGCGGCGTCGAGCTTCGTGCGCTCGATCAGCCCGCAGATCGGGGTGAAGCCGCCGAAGTTCGAGACGATGGACATCCACGTCCACGTCCCCGAAGGGGCGACGCCCAAGGACGGGCCGACCGCGGGCCTGGCGATGGTGACGTCGATCGTCTCGGTCCTGACCGGCATTCCGGTGCGCAAGGACATCGCCATGACCGGCGAGGTCACGCTGCGCGGCAATGTGCTGCCCATCGGCGGGCCTGAAGGAAAAGCTGCTGGCGGCGCTGCGCGGCGGCATCAAGACGGTGCTGATCCCGAAGGAGAACGACAAGGACCTGACCGAGATCCCGGAGAACGTGAAGACGGGGCTGACGATCATCCCGGTCAGCCATGTGCGCGAGGTGCTGAAGCACGCCCTGGTGCGCGAGCCCGAGCCGGTCGAATGGGACGAGGCGGCGGAAGAGGCCGCCGCTGCGGCGCGCCTGTTGAAGCCGGAAAGCCCGGCGGCGCCGGTCGCCCACTGAGCGGGAACGCCTGACGGACAGGGGGGCGCGGAGCGATCCGCGCCCCTTTTTGTAACGAAAACATGACAGTTTCGCGACCCCTGGGAACGGGCTATCCTTCGCGCGCAAGGATAACAACGACAGGGACAGTCACCGATGGCCTCGACACCGAAGCCCCCCGCGAAGCCCGCGGCCGCATCCAAGACAAAACCGGCCGCCGCCGCGAAACCCGCGACAACCAAGGCCCCGACGGCCAAGACCGCCAAGGCGGCGGCACCCAAGGCCCCGGCGGCCACGTCATCCGCGGCAAAACCGGCGGCAAAGGCAGCACCGAAGTCCGCCGCCAAGCCGGCCGCGAAAGTGGTGGCGAAGCCCGCCGCACCGAAAGCCAAGCCCGTTCCGCGCGCCAAGCCTGCCGCCGCCGCGCCTTCCCCCGAGGCACAGGTGGCCGCCGCGGCCTCCGCCTTGGTGAGCGTGGTCGGCAATGCGCTCTCGATCCGCAAGAAGGAACTGGTGGAGCGGGTCGTCGCCGCCTCGGGTGCGAAGAAGAAGCAGGTCAAGGAGATCGTCGAGCATACGCTGAAGGCGCTTGGCGATGCGCTGGCCAAGGGTGAGGAGCTGCACCTGCCGCCCTTCGGCAAGGCCAAGGTGAACCGCTCGCGCGACAATGACGGCGGCACCACGATGATGGTCAAGCTGCGCCAGGGCACCGCACCAGCGGGGGGCGGCAAGTCCCGCAAGGGCGCGAAACAGGGTCTTGCAGAGGCCGACGACTAGGGCTAAGACGCCGCGCGTGGGGCGATTAGCTCAGCGGTAGAGCGCTTCGTTCACATCGAAGATGTCAGCGGTTCAAATCCGTTATCGCCCACCATCTTTTCAATGACTTAGCCGGGTTTTGCGAAGTGTCGCGAGGTTCATTGAACCTAACTGTGGCCCTCCCGAACCTCGGACAGGTTGAGAATCTCGGCCGCGTCCTGAAGCGCGTCGGGGGCGAAGCGGCCGTAGACGGAATAGGTGATGGACTCGTTCGTGTGGCCGAGGAGCTGCGCGACCTTGGAGATCGGCACACCGGCCTCGACCATGAAGCGGGCCGCGGTCCGCCGGATGTCGTGGAGCGTGACATGCTTTAATCCGGCCCGATCCCGGGCGGCGTCGAAGCCCGTCCGGATCGAGGCGATCCGCTGGCCCCCCACCTCTATCACGTAGTCAGAGAGCGCGGCTTCCTTGGCGGCGGCGAGTGCGGCGCGGGTCATCCCGTTCATGGGCACGACAGCCCGGCCCTTGCGAGTCCGGAAGTCCTCGAGGCGCAGGTTGATCGTGCCGCGCTCGAAGTCGATGCGCCGCCACTCGAGATCCAGGATGGCCCCGACACGGGCTGCGGTTCCCGCGAGAAGCGTGAGAGCGAGCCGGATATGGGGCGCATGTGCGGCCGCTATGAGTCGGATGAGTTCGGGTCGCGAGAGGAAGACCTCTCGGCCCGCGGGCTTGTTGGGGCGCCAGATGTCGGGGGCGCGGTCGACCATGCGGACCTTCACGCCGTAGACGAGGGCACTGCGGAGATGGCCGAGTTCGGTGTGGACGGAGCCTTGGGAGATGCCTGCCTTTTCGCGCTGTTCGGCATAAGCCCGGCACATGTCGCGAGTGATCTGGTCCGGGCGGAAATGCCCGAAGTGCGCGAGCACCGCCTTGCCGGTGTAGAGCATGGTCTTGGCGGTGGGCTTGTCGCCGAGGTCCCGGCGGTAATCCTCCCAGATCTCGCCCACGGTGCGGCTGTTGCGCCGAATGGTCTTGTCCCGGTAGACGTCTAGCGCTTCGCTCTCCGCTTCCGCTCGGGAGCGTGCCGCAAGCTGATGGCGCCGTCGTTTTCCGGTGTCGGGGTCGGTCCAGACGACGCAGTAGCCTCCGCGAAGTCGTCCGATTGTGAGGTCGGGCAAGATTCAAACTCCTCTACTGCGGCCCAGGGAATGCGGATCATGCGGCCGACGCGGAAGCCGCGCAACTCACCCCGTTTCACCATCTGGCGTACGGTCTCCGCCGAGCAGTCCCAGCGCTCGGCCAGCATGTCGGGGGTGACGGGACGTGGGATAGACATGTCAGCTCTCATGCGCTCGAAGAAGGCCCAGATGGCGTCCCGAGCGCGAGGCATTCCCAGTCGGAGCTCGCCTGGTAACACTGAGCCAGCGCTGCCCAGTTTGGGGAAGGTGACGTCCCGAGAAGATCCGATGTCCATGACCGGATCGGCCAGTACGCCCTGACAGGCTCGGCGTTGTCGTCGAGACCGGGCAGGGCCAGGATGCGCTGCCGGCGGCGTCCGCTTTCGCTCCAGGTGAGTTCGTTGTGGAGAAACTCCTGAAGCCTGATGTGGAGTGGGGTTGCAGCGGTCACTGCGTGGACGAAGAGAGGCATACATCTGGACACGGCTCTGCTCCCGGTCGAGAGGAAAGTGACAGAAGGAACCCTGTCATTCCGAGTGATTTGAGGCAGCTTGTTTATTCCGCACTTCTCGGCTTGGCCAAAAGCCAAACGCAAACCGGAACTAGCCTAAATCTAGGCTTCTAGAGCAGATTACAAAACTCGGTATGGGTCTGGCAAGCGGTTTCTGAAACGATCACAAGGACTTCGGAGTCTGCCTATTGTTTAGAAAGATTGATCCAGTCGGCAAGCACGCGCGGATCACTACAATTCTGAAATGTAGTGATTTGGGACACCATCAGACCTTAGGGCTCTTTTAGGCGATTTTCGCGTCTTTCTGACCGTTCGGGTTTTAGGTTTTAGAAATCTCGTGAAAACTGATTTCTAGAATGAATTTGACCTTGGGCGGAGGTCAGGCCGAGTATCAGACGTGGAGGGAAACACTTCAAGACAAAGGCTTGGTCAGAAGTTTTTAGAAAGCGGACGACCCTACTTTAGAATCATTCTAAAACTTAAGCAGGGTTGGCCGGAGGTTCAAACAGGCCACATGTCTTAGGCTGCCCTTAGGGCGCGGAAGAAAACGACTTAGTCCTTAGGGAGGTTGGTGGACTGGATGCAAACGCAAGCGGAGCGGCTGCCGAGTGCTCTCGGGACAGCGGGTCGGTATGCGTTTATCACTCGGGACACAGCCCTCTTCAAGGGCATGAGCCGAGCGACCCAGTATGGCGACTTGAACCGCGCCGGGTTTGCCGGAGGCTCCAACTCCTGAGTAGGATGGAGCATCATGAGCAAGACAACGAACAAGTTTTCCCCTGAAGTGCGCGAACGCGCGGTGCGGCTGGTTTTCGACAACGAGGGTCAGCATGGATCGCGTTGGCAGGCGATCGTGTCGATTGCGGCGAAGATCGGCTGCACGCCGCAGACCCTGAACGAGTGGGTCAAGAAGGCCGAGGTCGACAGCGGCAAGCGCGCGGGCATCCCGACCGAGATGGCCGAGAAGATGAAGGCGCTGGAACGCGAGAACCGCGAGCTGCGCCAGGCGAACGAGATCCTTCGCAAGGCGTCAGCGCTATTTTGCGATGGCGGAGCTCGACCGCCGGTCGAAGTGATGGTGGGTTTCATCGACGCGCATCGGGATGCGCACGGGGTCGAGCCGATCTGCAGGTGCTGCCGATCGCCCCGTCCACCTATTATGAACATCTGGCCAAGCGGGCCGATCCGGCGCGGCTGTCGGATCGTGCGCGCCGGGATGAGGCTCTGCGCCCCGAGATCCGTCGCGTCTTCGAAGAGAACTGGCGGGTCTACGGCGTCCGCAAGATCTGGCGGCAGCTTCGCCGCGAGGGCTTCGACGTTGCCCGATGCACGGTGGCGAGGCTGATGAAGGTCATGGGTATTCAAGGGATTATCCGGGGAAAGCCGCACAGGACGACGATCCCGGACAAGAAGGCGCCCTGTCCGCTGGACAAGGTGAACCGCCAGTTCCGGGTGCCCGCGCCGAACATGCTGTGGGTAGTCGGATTTCACCTATGTCGCCACCTGGAAGGGGTTCGTCTATGTGGCTTTCGTCATCGACGCCTATGCCCGCAAGATCGTCGGCTGGCGTGTCAGCACCTCGGCGCATGCCGGGTTCGTCCTCGATGCCTTGGAACAGGCGGTCCACGAACGCCGGCCAGCCAAGGGTATGGGACTGGTTCATCACAGTGACCGCGGCTCCCAATACCTGTCCATCCGCTATACCGAGCGCCTCGCAGAAGCAGGCATCGAACCTTCGGTCGGCAGCGTGGGCGACAGTTACGACAACGCGCTGGCCGAGACGATCAACGGCCTGTTCAAGGCCGAGGTCATCCACCGACGCGGACCTTGGCGCAACTTCGAGGCCGTCGAATATGCGACCCTCGAATGGGTGGACTGGTTCAACAACCGCCGCCTGCTCGAACCCATCGGAAACATCCCGCCCACAGAAGCCGAAGCCCAATTCTATGCAGCTCCGGAAACTGACGCCATGGCCGCGTAACTAACCGAAATCAGCCTCCGGCAAACCCGGCGCGGTTCAACTTTCTCGCCAAGGCGGTCTTGTACGACCACATGACGAAGAAGCAGAAGGCTTCTGAAGAAGCAGCTCTTCGTCGAGTAAATGAAGCGTTTGTGAACTATAACTTGCTGCCCGGCCGGACCCGCTCTTACGGTGGAGTTCATGGGGCTGACATGGTTCTGGGCTTACAAGCTGCGCGCCATCAAAGAAGCGCACCGCTTGATCCGGGATAACCCGTTCCGGGCGCTGTTGACCAGCACTGGGCTTGGGTCCTGCCGGATGCACCGGGGGTGTCTGTGGGTCTGCCGACGACGGATACTCACGCCAAGCATCTTTAGTCTACCGCACCGACGCGATCGGCCGAGGCTGTGTGGAAACAGGCCGTCTGTGGTAGACTTCCGCAGGTCAGGCGGGGGCAGACATGGCGGGTTTCATCGAGGGCGTTGACCGTGGCCAGTCGGTGCTTTTTCCGGATCGGCTGGAGGACTGGATCGGTGAGGACAGCCTCGTCCGCGTCGTCGATCTTTTCGTCGACGAGCTGGATCTGCAGCGCTCTTGGCTTCGCGCGTTCAGCGCCTGCGCGGACCGGGCGGCCCGGCTATCACCCCGCGGTGCTGCTCAAGCTGTTCATCTACGGCTACCTGAACCGTATCCCGTCGAGCCGCCGGCTGGAGCGCGAGGCAGGGCGCAACGTCGAGGTCATGTGGCTGACCGGCCGGCTGGTGCCGGATCACAAGACCATTGCGGATTTCCGGCGGGACAATGGCCCGGCCATCCGCAAGACCTGCGCGCAGTTCGTCGAGCTTTGCCGCCGGATCGGCACGCTGAAGGGCGACTGCGTGGCCATCGACGGCAGCAAGTTCAAGGCCGTGAACAACCGCGACAGGAACTTCACCAAGGGCAAGATCGCCAGCCGCCTCGCCCATCTTGAGGCCGACGTCGAACGCTACATCACCGAGATGGTCCGCATCGACCGGCAGGAAGAAGGCGAGGCCCGGGCGGAGAAGGTCGCGCATTTGTCCCGCCGCTACGGCCGCATCCGGCAGGAGATCGACCGGCTGAAGGCGATCGACCAGGCCCTGGCTGATGCGCCGGACGGCCAGATCTCCCTGACCGATCCAGACGCCCGCGCGATGGCGACCAGCGCCCGGCATAGCGGCCTGGTCGGCTACAACGTCCAGAGCGCTGTCGATACCGAGACCCATCTGATCGTCACCCATGAGGTCACCAATCAGGGCTTCGACCGCGACCAGCTCAGCCCGATGGCAACCGCAGCCAAGGAAACTCTTGGCCGGGATGACCTGCATGCCATCGCCGACAAGGGCTATTTCAGCGGTCCGGAGATCCTGGCTTGCCACGAGGCGGGCATTACCACGACCGTGCCGCGGCCTGCGACGTCGGGCAATGCGGCCAAGGGAATGTATGTGAAGGCCGACTTCGTCTACGACACCGACCGCGACGTCTATGTCTGCCCTGCGGGAGAGGATCTGACCTACCGCTATACGACCGAGGAGCGCGGCATCCAGATCCGGCGATACTGGATCAACGGATGCAAGACCTGCCCGCTCCGGACCAATTGCACGACCGGCAAGGAACGGCGGATCACACGCTGGGAACATGAACACCTGGTCGACGAGATGTCCGACCGCCTCGACCGCGATCCGGACTACATGACTCTCCGCCGCTGCACGGTCGAACACCCGTTCGGCACGATCAAGGCCTGGATGGGCAGCACCCATTTCCTGACGCGCCGGCTGAAGAATGTCCGCACCGAGATGGCGCTGAACGTGCTGGCCTACAACATCAAGCGAATGGTTGCCCTGCTCGGCGTCAGCGGCCTGATGCGGGCCATGCAGGTCTGATGTCGGTGACGAGGAACCACCCGGCCGACTTGTAGGCGGCCGGAGACCACCAGAGGCGCGGTGGGGAAAGGGAAAAACGGCTGACCGCAGTGCTCGCTCGCGCCCGCCCCAAGTCCCAAGCCAAGCCACCCCGCCGCCGGGTTTCCACACAGCCTCGGCCCTTTGACGACGTTCAACTGACTGCGCAGCATTTCCTCAAACGGCCGTTCGGTTTCTGGGCAACTCGGCAATGCTCAATGCACGCCGCTATTGCGGAATTGCACCCACGCATCCGTTTCTTCCACATCTATGTTTCAACCCTGTTCCGTGCGTGGAGGCATCGTGCAATGATCAAGTTAGGCACGCAAATTCAATGGGTCCTGACTAAATCCGTGGATAAGCAGGCGAGGGCGCGCAGCCGTTCGGCTTGCACGCCCAGTGCCATGTCACGCCGGCCCGAGCGGGATGCCGAGCGAATACCAGACCACCAGCAGCAAAGTCCACAGGACGAGCAAAACCACCGTATAGGGCAGCATCAGCGCTACAATCGTGCCCATGCCCGCATCCTTCTGGTACTTCTGTGCAAAGCCCACCATGACCGCCAGATAGACATTCAGCGGCGTGATGACGTTCACTGGGCTGTCACCAACACGGTAGGCGGCCATGACCATGTTCGGATCACCGCCAAGTTGCATGAACAGGGGCACGAAGACCGGTGCCAGGATTGCCCACTTCGCCAGCGCCCCGGCAAGGATGATATCGATCACGGCCACCACGATCACGGCCACCACGATCACGAAGATCACGATATAGCCTGCCATACCGATCGGCACCGTCTCAAGGAACTGCGCCAGGTTCACCGCCAGCACAGTGGCAAGATTGGTGTAGTTGAAGAAAGCGATGAAGTTCGCAATCACGAACAGCAGGAAGATCATCCCGGCAAGGTTGCTCTAGGTTTTCACGATCAACCCGATTGCTGCCGTCACGTTGGCAATCGTGCCGGCTCCCTTGCCATAGGCATAGCCCACGACGAGGAACAGAAAACTGATCAGGATGATCAGACCGCTCATGAACGGAGACCCCGCCATGATGCCGCCGTTCTCCTGGTTGCGCAGGATGCCCCAGGGCAATGGCGGTGCGGTCAGAAGGGCGATCACCACGACAAAGCCAAGAAGGGCGCGCCCGGCATACTTCAAGCCAAGTTGTTCGCTGCCCGATAGGCCTGTCGTCGCCTCGACCGGCACACCACCGGTGTAGGGACCAAGACGCGGCTCGACAAAACGTTCGGTCAGGACTGTGCAGACTATGCCCATAAGAATTGACGAAACGATCATGAAGAACAGGTTGCCGACAACCGTGATTTGCGCGGCAGGGTTCACCGCGCGGATCGCGTCATTGGTGACTTCGACCAGAAGCGCATCGGTGGGCGTGATGAATACGTTAACGAGGAATACCGCCGCCACACCGGAAAAGCCCGCCGCGAGACCCGCCAGCGGATGGCGGCCCATGCTGTGAAAGGCTGCCGCTGCAAGAGGCACCAGAACCAGATACCCCGCATCCGCCGCGATGGAAGAAAGTACGCCGACCATCACGATCATGAAGGTGAAGATCGACCGAGGCGCCGCCGCCACCATCTTGCGCACCAGCGTGGCGATCAGCCCCAATTCCTCGGCTACACCCACACCGATCATCGCGACTAGGATCACGCCGACGCCAGTGAAGCCCAGAAAGTTCGCAACTGGCGAGGTCAGCATGAACCGGATGCCGTCAGGTGCCAGCAGATTGCGGACTGTTGCGGTCTGCTCGATGATGCTGCTGGTCGCCGTATCGTAGCCTCCATAAGTCACGGTCGTGCCCATGAGGCCGAAAACCACCGACAGCACGATCACGATGCCGATCAGGATGAAGAAGATGATCGCCGGATGGGGCACCATGTTGCCCACACGCTCGACCGTGGCGAGAAACCCCGACGGGGCCTCCTTTTCGGCAATGAGTTCCTTTCGTCGGCTTCGAAGATTCTGGCGTCATTCATCCCTCCATAGCGGCTGTCGGTTCAGGCGCACCTACTCGCGGTCACTTCCCCACCGGTCGCCCCTTCGTTCGCAGCAATACTCCCTAGATCTGGTAGTTGTGGGTTTCGGATTGGACGAGCAGGCCGGGCGCGGAGCCCCCAGTTTGCGCGAGCGCCGGGGTGCCCTTCTGCGGGCGTCCGGTCGCCGAGCCCCAAGTTCTTTTTGTCGACCTCAACAATCTCGCTGCACTCGACATGCCCGTCACTCAAGCAATCTGTCCGAGATAGAGGCAGCCCGGCTATCATCTGTTCTGCGCAACTCTGCCCCGTTCATTTCTGAGTAACTAATGCTGCCAACTCTGCCAGACCCAGACAGACCTGCGTGGCTGCAGCCATGTCCTGAACGCTGACCCATTCCAGCGGCCCATGAATCTTGGCCATCCCCGTGAAGATATTCGGGGTGGGCACGCCCTTCTCGGTCAGTCTCGACCCGTCAGTCCCGCCGCGGATTGGGATCGAAAAATGCTCCACGCCAGCCTTGCGGCAGGCTTCGCGCGCCAGCTCGACCGGTGTCATGTCATTTTCCAACCAATAGCGCATGTTGCGATACTGAGCCTTGATCGTGCAGTCGATCCGGGCGCGCGGTTCAGTCTGCTGAACGGTCGCACAGACCTGACGCAGAAGTGCGCCCTGTGCTTCAAGTCCGTCGATCTCGAAGTCCCGCAGGATGAACTTCAGTTCCACCTCTGCACCAGTGCCGCGCATCTCGTAAACATGAAGGAAGCCATGCCGTCCTTCGGTCGTTTCCGGTGTCTGAGTGACTTGGGGCAGCGTATTGATGATCTTGGCACCCAGATGCAGCGCGTTTACCATCTTATCCTTGGCTTGACCGGTATGGATCGAAACACCGGTGATCTTTACGACTGCAGCGTCGGCCGAGAACGTCTCGTAGACGATCTCTCCGCGTTCTGCCCCATCCAGCGTATACGCGAAATCGGCTCTGTTGCACAAATCGGCTGAGGGCCGGAGTTCCCCTTTCCCCGGACAGACTTATCCCGCGACTTCTGTGACGGGTGTGCCGAGCGCGGTGAAGCCGTTCAGGACGGCGACACGGACCTGGAACTCTGCGACCTGACGGTCGAAGTCCCGCGCGGACAGGCGCTGCCCCAGCAGCTTGACGCAGTGCATCTTGGTCTCGGCGCGGCTTCGGCGGTGATAGCCGCTCCATCGTCGCCAGATGGTTCGACCGACGCGCTTCGATGTGCGCAGGGTTTCGTTGCGCGCGATCGCCCCGGCGGTGTCGGGCTTCCAGGGCTTGGCGTTCTTGCGGGGCGGGATGATCGCGGCGGCACCTCGGGCGGCGATGGCGTCGTGGCACTTGCGGGTGTCGAAGGCACCATCGGCGGTGACGCTGGCGATCTCCTGATCGGGCGGGATCTGGTCGAGCAGTTCGGGCAGCATGGGCGCATCGCCCACGTCGCTGGTGGTGAACTCGGCCGCCCGGATTTCCAGCGTTTGCTCGTCGATCCCGATGTGGATCTTGCGCCAGACCCGCCGTTTCGTGCCACCATGCTTGCGGGCGTTCCACTCGCCTTCGCCCTCGACCTTGATCCCGGTGCTGTCGATCAGCAGGTGCAGCGGGCCTGTCCGATCCGCGATAGGGGATGTTGACCTTCAGGGTCTTCTGGCGGCGGCGACAGCGTGCTGAAGTCGGGCACCGCCCAGTCCAGGCCGATCAGCCGCAGCAGGCTCTCGACGAACCCGGTCGTCTGCCGGAGCGCCATGCCGAACAGCACCTTCATCGTCAGGCAGGTCTGGATGGCGGCGTCGCTGTAGTCGGGCTGTCGCCCGCGCTTGCCGGTCGGCGCGGCCTCCCAGGTCATGGCGGGATCGAACCAGATCGTCAGCGAGCCGCGGCGCTTGAGCGCTTCGTTGTAGGCGGGCCAGTTCCTGGTCTTGTAGGCGGGGGGTGTCGGTCTGCTCATGCCCCCCAGCTACCACGCTGGATTCACAAGATGAATCCCTCACGCGATTTGTGCAACAGAGCCGGAGCAGGTCACTGATACTGGCGATTGTCGGGAACCGGATATCGCACTCATTTACGCCTGCTATCCACAGAACGGTAAATTCGAAGGCCCAGAAGGGACGAGCCATGGAAGGTGCAGACCGATCGCAGCGACGATACGACCGGCTCTTCGGCGCGAACGTGCTGGCGCTGCTCTCGACGGGTGTCGCCAGCGTCGCGCTCACTCTGCTTGTGTTCGAAATCGCCCCCGACGAGGCTGGCATCGTGCTGGCCTCGGCGCTGTCGATCAAGATGGCGGGCTTCATCCTGGGGCCGCCACTCGTTGCTGCGTTTGCGCGCCGAATGCCGCGCTTGGTCATGATTGCAGCGCTGAACATCATGCGCGCGCTGGCGCTGCTGGGCATGCCGCTCGCCGGTTCGGTGGGCACGCTTTATGCGTTGGCTGCGGTGATCGCGCTGACCTCGGCGGCGTTGGGTGCAATCTATCAGGAAAGCGTGGCGCTCCTGCTGACCGGCGAGGCCGAATACACATGGGCACTGGCTAAGTCGCGTGCCGCCTACGACATGGAGGCAGCGGCCGGAGCGCTTTTCGCCGCGGTGCTGCTGCTCTTCGTCAGCGACTTCGGCCTGTTCGTTGCGGCGGTTGCCCTGCTTGTCGTGTCGACAGTTCTCACACTTTCCGTCGACGTCCCTGCTGTCCGAAAGTCAGCTTCTGGCACTATTCTAGACGTGGCAACACGCGGCGTCCGCACCATCGCGACCGCTCCGCAACTTCGGGGCGTACCCTACCTCGCGGTCGCGGTCGCGTCAGCAGCTGCCATGGTGGGCGTCAACACTGTGGTGCTTGTACAGGGCGAGCTTGGTCGCGGAGAGGAGGCGACGGCAGTCGCTCTCGGCGCCTTCGGCATCGGCTCGGTCGTCGGCGCTTTTCTGGTGCCAAGGTTGCTGGCGCGGCGCGCAGATCGACATTTGATGTTGGGCGGCACGGCGCTTTCAACCGCCGCGCTGATCCTCGCGGCCTTCGCCACAACGTATCCGATCCTCTTGGCAATGTGGGCCGCCATAGGCGTGGGCGCTTCCGTGGCCCAATTACCGGCGTCGTTTGCGGTGCGCCGAGTTGCCCGGCCGGAAGACTACGCCACGATGTTCGCCGGACTGATGGCGATCACATATGCGGCCTACATGGTTGCCTACCAGATCGCCGGGCGGGTTGGAGCGGCGGCTGGAATGGACGCTGCGTTCGTCCTGCTTAGCGGGATAGCCGTAATCTTTGCCGCGATTGCCAGCTGGCATTGGTCGGTCGAAGACCCGAACCCGCAAATGGCTGCTCGCTAACGGTCAAGACTTAGGCCGAGCAACGTGTGGCCGAAACTTCCACGACCCTGAACCCAAGGAAACCAAAGGAGAGACGAGAATGAACAAGCTGTTGATTACGGTTGTATTGGCCACCGTCGCAGGACCCGCGCTGGCACATACCGGACACGAGACCAGCGGCTTCGCGGCCGGGCTGGCGCATCCCGTGTTTGGCACGGATCACCTGCTCGCCATGGTGGCAGTCGGCCTTTGGGCAGCGCTTGCGGCACCGAAACTGGTTTGGGTTGCACCAGCGGGGTTCCTCTTGGGAATGTTGATCGGGGGGCTCACCGGCTATGCTGGCTTCGCCGTGCAAGGCCTTGAGGCGCTGATCGTCGGATCGGTCGTCGTCGTTCGGCGCACTTGCAATGTTCCGCTTGCAGCTTGCCCCGACATTTGGCTTTGCAATTGCCGGTATCTTTGGCGCGGCACATGGCATCGCCCACGGCGCGGAACTGCCCGCGGGTCTTGGCTTGGGCGGTTACGTTTTGGGCTTCCTGATCGCAACCGCTGTGTTGCACTTCGCCGGCGTGATTTGTGGGATGGCGGCAGGTCGCTCTGGGTATCTACGCCTCGGCCAGGCATCGGGTGCCGGAGTAGCGCTTGCCGGTGCCTTTCTGATGGTCGGTTGATGCGTGCCATCCTTTCCACGCGCCCGACGCAAGGTGAACCGCGCAGCGACAGCGGACAAGACCCGCTCTCTGCACGATTGCCTCCTCTGGCACTGGACTTGTCACGATCGCCCCAAGGCAACACGGACGACGGGAACGTAGTCCAAGTTGACCGCGGTCCGCATCGGGCAATCACGTGGCCGCGTTGCGCCCGGCACTCACTGATCTAGGGCACCTATGACGCAGATTTTTCGGGAAACCAAGGGAGACCACAATGGGACTTTTCCATCACCATCATCATCACGACCATGCGCCAGAGCCATTGACCAGCCGGGAACAGCTGTCGGCGCTGAAGAACGTCCGCCTGACCGCAGACATCCCCGACAAGGCGAAGCGCGAGGAAATCGAACGCTCGCTAGAGTACGGGCTCGAAGCCGCACCGTCGATCCACGACCGGAGGATTTCGCTGTTTTCGCGCGGACACCAGCCTGACTTCGCCGGTATCAAGACCTTCATGAAGCTTCCGTATGTGGAGGACATCCGCAATGTGAAGAACTACGATGCTGCTTTCGTCGGCGCGCCCTTTGACATGGGGACAGGCTACCGCCCCGGTGCGCGGTTCGGGCCGGAGGGCGTTCGCCGCATTTCGGCGCTGATGGACGGCTTCAGTAGCGACATGGGTGTCGATCTTGTCGAAGAGGTGAAGCTCTGCGATGCGGGCGACATTTTCTGCATCCCGTCCAACCTCGAGAAGTCGTTCGACCAGATTGACCTTGCGGTGCAGCACCTGCACAAGAACGGTGTCTTCCCGATCATTTGCGGAGGCGATCACTCGATCGGCTATCCCGACGTGCGCGGCACCGCACCCTACATTGATGGCAAGGTTGGCATCATCCACTTCGACCGGCACATCGACATGCTTGAATACGACATGGACGAGCGGATGCACACGACGCCATGGTTCCATGCCACCAACATCCCGAACGCGCCGGCGAGTAACCTCGTGCAGGTAGGCATCGGCGGTTGGATCGGAAACCGCGGCGGAATTAAGGTGGCGCGGGAGCGCGACACGACGGTGATCTCGATGTACGACGTCGATGAATGGGGGATCGACGCCGTTGTTGACCTTGCGCTGGAATGCGCCTGGAAAGACGCGAAGGCTGTGTTTCTGTCTTTCGACATCGATGTCTGCGATCCGGCCTATGCGCCGGGTACCGGCACGCCAGAACCCGGCGGGTTGCTGTCACGTGAAGCACTGCGCGCAGTACGCCGCGTTGCCAAGGAAGGCCTCTGCGGGATGGAGGTTGTCGAAATCGCGCCGGCCTATGATGTTGCCGACATAACTTCGCTACTGGGCGCGCGCGTCATCAATGACGTGATCGGTACACTGGTACAGAACGGAAAGCTCGGAACCCGCCCGAGCCGTGACGAGCTTGACCGGCGCAAGCGTGACGAGATCGGCCGCGCCGAAGCTCAGAGAGGTACTGGCGGACCCGGTGGCTGACTTCCAAGGTGCCTGCCGACCGTTTCTATCAATGGGCAGGTCCTAACCCGATAATCTAAGGGGTCGCGGAAGAACCAGAAGAGAGGTCCTTGCAAGCCGATTGCCGTCAAAAGACCCGTGCTCACATGAGATCGAGCACGGGTGTTCTCATTCGCAACTTCGCGCGCGGCTTTGGCAGGCGGAGGCTTGGGCCTTTCAGGACGAGGACTACCAACGAAGGGTTCGCCGCGGAGCAAGCATCCGCGGCGGACCGATTGGTCAAATCTTAGTATCCGCCTTTGCCGGCCGGCTTGTTCACGAGCAGCGTCACGGCAGCATAGACGACCCCCGCTACGACGGCCGTAGGTAGCGAGGCGGTCAAGAGGTCATAGGGTGCGCGGCTGGCATAGCTGACCGGGTTCAGCAGGTAGAGGTAGGTGAAGAACCCCGCCGCCATGGCCAGGATGGCCGCTGGATTGAACCCGCCCCAGTAATGGTAGTCCGTCCCAGGCCCGCCCACGAAGACCGCTCGGATCGAGATACGCTGACGCCGCAGGATCAGGTAATCAACAATCTGGATTGCGCAGATCGGTGCAAAGAACACCCCGATGAAGGCCAGGAACGTCCCGAAGTTCGAGAAGAACAGGTCGGGCACCACAAGGCTGACGAAAGCCACCGGAACGAGGGCAAACAGCATCAGCGTGTTCCAACGCGATGCGGCCAGCGCCGGTACCTGCCGCAGCCCCACCGCCGTCGCATAGACCCCAGCCAGCGTGGTGCCCAAGTTCGCCGCAATCACGAACACCAGAGCGATAACGCCATAGGTCGATCCACCCAGCGTGATAAGCCAGGCCGACGGGTCCGACACCTGCAGCGCAAGGATCGCTGCAAGCCCGACGATGCTCAGGATCGGGACGGGAAGACCCATCCCCAGCATAGCGGGCAGCGTGGCAGAGTGGGCGTTCGGGGCCTTGCGCACCATCGCTCCGATATAGGGCCACCAGCTGAGCAGGCTGACGATCCCGATCTCGATACCGGTTACGTAGTCCCACCGCAGGTTGCCCGAGGCGTAGGCCGGCTTGGCCGCTGCAATTGCTTCGGACTGGTTGGCCAGCAGGACCCAGACCATCCAGACGCCGATCCCCACGATGACGAAGAACAGGATCTGCGACACCCGTTCCAGTCCCGTGCCGCCCCGCATCAGGATCAGATAGACCAGCACACAGGCGAGGACGGTGACGATCCGCAGCACCCAGTCGACACTCGCCGGGTCGATCACCCCGATGGCCTGCAGCAGCTGGCCCACCGATTTGCCGAAAAAGATCATCAGAAGGCAGTTCCACCCGATGATCGAGGCGTATTGTAGGAATACCGTGATGATCCAGCCGCGGTCGCCGAATTGCGGGCGCGCGGCGGCGATGCTGTCGATGCCGTAGCGGGTCGCGGTCGGCACCACGGCCAGCGTGACCATCAGCATCCCGATCATGGCCCCCGCCGTCATCGCGGCGATCCCCATCTTCAGGTTCAGGTAGTAGCCCACATACTCGCCGATGATGTAGCACCAGGTGGCGGCGGCGGTGACCAGCAGCACCGCGAACAGCTGCCATTGGCTCCAGTCACGCTCGGTATGGGTCAGCGGCCAGCCACTTTCGTCGGATGTATCGGGCGTGCTCATGACCACCCCCAGATCAGAAGCAGCGCGGGGCCGACGACGCCAAGCGCCATGAGCCAGACCCAGTCGATGCCGCCAAAGCCGGCCCCCTGGTTTTCGGGTTTCTCCAGAACGGCGATGCGCCGTTCCAGCTCCGGGTGGAGCGCCTCTCGTGCCATGTCATTCCCTCCTGTCGTCGTTGCGGTTTATTGCGCCCGGATCGCGTGCACCCCAGGCGCGGGTGCGTTCGGTCACCCCTTCAGCCGCTCGCCTTTCGGGTCGTACCAGGGGCGAAGACGTGCAGAGACGGGATAGCGCTGCCAGGCGATCTCGACCTCCCAGCGGCCTTCGGACAGCCAGGCGTCGGTGACACCGCCGTGATGCGAGACATAGCCCATGCCGAGGGAGGCACCGATCCGGTGGCCATACGCGCCCGAGGTGACGGATCCGACGATCGCGCCGTCCCGAAGGATCGGCTCGTTGTGATAGAGGTGAGGGGGCATGCCCTCGACATCCAGCCGAAGCTGCACGAGGCGGCGCGTCACCGGCCCCTCTGCCTTTTGCCGGACAAGTGCCTCGCGGCCGATGAAGCCTCCCGGCTTGTCCAGCGCCACGGCAAACCCGAGGCCCGCCTGATAGGGCGTATCCTCTTCGCCGATGTCGTGGCCCCAGTGACGATAGCCTTTCTCCATGCGTAGGGAGTTGATGGCGAAGTAGCCGCCCATTCGCAGGCCAAAGGCCTCGCCGGCCGCTGTCAGGCGTTCGAAGACGTGGCCAGCAAATTCGGCCGGCATGTAAAGTTCATACCCCTGCTCGCCCACATAGGTCAGCCGGCTCGCGCGAACCCGCGCATGGCCCAAGTCGATCTCCTGGCTCGTCCCGAAGGGGAATGCCGCGTCAGAGAAATCCGCAGGCGACAGCACCCCCAGCAGCGCCCGTGCCTTCGGCCCCATCAGCGCCAGCATCGGCAAGCCCGAGGTCACGTCATGCACAAAGCAATGTGCCCCCTCGGGGATGTGCCGCTCCAGCCAGGCCAGATCGCGCCTCTGCGAGACGGCGATCGTCACAACAAGGAAAGACGTTTCGGACAACCGCGTGACGGTGACGTCCGCCTCGATCCCGCCGAGATCGTTCAGCCACTGGGTATAGACGACACGGCCGACGGCCACGTCGATCTGGTTGGCGCAAAGACGGTTCAGCACGGCGACGGCATCGCGCCCCTCGACGCGATATTTCACAAAGCAACTGTGGTCGAACAGCGTCACGTTCTCCGCGGTGTTGCGACATTCTTCACCACAGGCATCAAACCAACTCTGGCGGCCATAGGAGTAACCAATATCCGGCACCGTCCCCGGCTCTCCGAAGAAGCCCGGCCGCTCCCACCCCGCCGCCTCGGTCATGCAGGCCCCAAGTGCCACCAGCCGATCATGGAACGGGCTGCGCCGGATGCCCCGCGCCGTGGCAAACTGGCGGTACGGCCAATGCATGTCGAACAGCAGGCCCAGCGTCTCGGTCGTGCGTTCCTCAAGATAAGCGCGGTTGCCCTGGAAGGCCTGCATCCGGCGCACGTCCACATCCATCAGTTCGATCGGCGGGCGGCGGTCGCGGATCCAGTCCGCCAGCGCCTTGCCCACCCCGCCTGACGACAAAATGCCGATGGAGTTGAAACCCGTGGCGCAGAACAGCCCTGGCACCTCGGGCGTCTCACCTAGAAGATATCGGTCATCGGGCGTGAAGCTCTCGGGACCGTTGAAGAACAACTGGATGCCCGTGCGCTCCAGCACCGGGACGCGGCGCGTCGCCGCCTCCAGCAGCGGGGCGATGTGATCCACATCTTCGGGCAGTGTGCCGAAGGCGAAGTCGTCGGGAATGCCCGCCTGACCCCAGGGCTTTGCGTTCGGCTCGAAGAACCCGACGAGCAGCTTGCCTGCGTCTTCCTTGTAGTAGGTCCATTCGTCGCCCAGGAAGAGCACGGGAAGATCGCGCGGCAGCCCCTCGACGGGTTCGGTGACGATGTAGAAATGCTCTGCCGCGTGCAGCGGAAGAGTCACGCCGATCTTCGCCGCCAGATCCCGTGACCACATGCCGCCGCAGATGACGACCGAATTCGCGCGGATCGGCCCCTTGTCGGTCATCACGCCCGCCGCCTTGCCGTTCTCGACGAGGATCCGGGTAACGGAAGTCTGTTCGAAGATCCGCGCCCCACCATTGCGCGCGCCCTTGGCATAGGCCTGTGTCACGTCGGCAGGGTTCACCTGCCCGTCCTGCGGAAACCAAAAGCCGCCGACGATGCCCTCGGTGCTGATCGGCGACCAGCGTTCCTTGATCTCGCCGGGCGAGACCGGCTCGACCGGCAGGCCGAAGTTGCGGCCCATAGAGGCACCACGTGCCAGTTCCTCGTAGCGCGCCTCGGTGTTCGCGACGCGCAGCGAACCGCGCCGCTTGAAGCCGGTCGCCTGCCCCGTCTCGGCTTCGAGTGTGCCGAACAATTCGCCCGTATACTGCGCAAGCTCAGTCATTCGCCGGGTGGCGCGCAGCTGCGTGACCAGCCCCGCTGCGTGCCACGTCGTGCCCGAGGTCAGCTGTTGACGTTCGCACAGCACGACGTCAGTAATGCCGATCTTGGTCAGGTGATAGGCGACCGAACATCCGGCAATGCCGCCACCGATGATGACGACTTCGGCGCGGTCGGGAAAATGTGCGGCCATGCTTGCCCCCGCCGCTCAGCGCGTGCCCGGATAGCTTTCCTCACGCGGATACGGAAACCACCAGAAATCCTGCTTGCTCGCGCCCGGGTCGATCATCACGAACTTGGTGTTCTGGAACTGGCTCAACCCCTCGGGCCCCAGCTGTCGCCCGTTGCCCGACAGCTTGCGCCCACCGAAGGGCAGCGCGTCATTGTCCAAGAGCGGCGCGTTGATCCAGAGAATGCCCGACTGGATTTCGCGCACGGCGCGGAACGTCTCGTCGGTGTCGCGGGTATAAAGGTTCGCGCCCAACCCGTAGTCTGATCGGTTCGCCAACTCGATCGCCTCGTCGAAGCTGCCGACACGGCAGATCGGCGCAACCGGGCCGAAGGACTCGTTCTGAAGGATGTCCATGTCCGGCGTCACGTCGGTCAGCACGGTCGGCTCCACGAACCATCCGGTGTTCAGGTTCGCGGGCCGCCCGCCCCCAGTCGCAACCCGCGCCCCCTGCTTGCGGGCGTTCGACATCAGCGCCTCGAACCGATCACGCTGGCGCAGCGTCGCCATGGGGCCCAGGTCGACCTCGTGCAGGCCGTTGCCGATGCGAAGCTTCCTCGCCTCGGCGACGAGGAGATTCACGAACTCGTCGTGGACTGCGTCATGGACGTAGAAGCGCTCGGCCGAGGTGCAGACCTGTCCGCAGTTGAGATAGGCGGCAAAGGCAGCCCCCCGCGCCGCGATGTCCAGAGGCGCCGAGGGCATGACGATGAAGGGATCGTTGCCCGACGCCTCGATCAGACAGGGCTTGAACGTCTCGGCACAGGTTGTCGCCACGGCCTGCCCCACGCCGACCGACCCGGTATAGGCCACGCCATGCGTCTTGCGGCTGGCGATCAGCCGTTGGGCCACCCGCGGCCCGCCCGTCAGGCATTGCATCAGCCCGTCGGGCAGGCCCTTGAACACCTCCATGAACTTCAACGTGGTGATGCTGGTCTGTTCATGCGGCTTGACGATCACAGCATTGCCCGCGGCCAGCGCGGCAGCAGCCTCCCAGCACAGCAACACGAGGGGGTAGTTGAACGGCAGGATGATGACGATGGTCCCCAGCGGTTCCTTAATGGCGAAATGGAACTGCCCAGGCACTGTGGCCCCGGCGATGCGGCCCGCCTCGTGCCGGGCGATCTCGGCGTAGTAATCCATCGCCGTCGCGCACCAGGACACCTCGTCGAGCGATTCCTTGAAGGGCTTGCCCTCTTCCCGCGTCAGGTATTCGGCATAAAGCGCCTTGTCGCGGCGCATGACGGCGGCGATCTCGTGCATCACCACGGCGCGGCTGCGCATGTCGATCGCGTTCCAGGCGCGGCCTGCCGCCAGCGCCACGTCCATCGCCCCGTCGACCTCGGCATCGGTCGCGTCCGCAATCTGGCCGATCCGCTCTTCGGTTGCGGGTTCGATCACGTCGAGGTGCTCGGTCGCCTGGCTGGCCTGATAGACCCCACCTACGAAAAGCTTGCCGGACAGCTCCGCAAAGGTTTCTATGGCGTTCATGGCGACCTCCAACGGTGTTTGATTTTTTTCAAACGCTGTCACGAAAAATTTTACATGGCAACTGAATTGTTGTCTGCTGCCTCGGAGGCGGCAGGCGGTTGACGTGCCTTGGGGTTGCGCGCATATCGCGAGGACGATCAGCAGGGCAAAGCAATGAGCGGCACGCGATGAACCAGCACGAGCAGGCACCGGGACGTTCGAAACCCGTGTCCCGGTCCAGCAAGGAAGCCGCCGAGCTCGACATCGGCGCGCGGTTGCGTGCGGTGCGTGAGCGGGCAGGCCTGAGCCAGCGCGACCTGGCGAAGCGCGCGGGTGTGACCAACTCCACCATCTCGCTGATCGAGCAGGAGGCACACGCGCCTTCACTTGCCTCGCTCCACCGCATCCTGTCGGCGGTGCCGATCTCGATTGCCGATTTCTTCGCCCTGCCTACGTCGCAGCAGAACGTGCTTTTCTACGACAGCAAAGATCTTGCCGTTCTGACGAGGGGGGAGGCGGACCTCCGCGTGCTGGCTGCGGAACGGCGCGACAAGACGCTTCAGATGTTCATCGAGCGCTACCAGCCCGGTGCCGGCACCGGGGATGAGCCCATTTCCCATGACGGCGAGACCGCTGCAGTCGTTCTGTGGGGCACCGTCGAGGTGACGGTCGCGGATCTCACCCGAGTGCTGCGGCGTGGCGGCGGGTATCAATTGATCGGACGGCAGCCCTACACGCTTCGAAACATCGGGAAGACGGTCGCCGTCGTCGCCTGCGCCTGCACCCCGCCGATGTTTTGACGACAGCAACCTAGAGTGCCGGCTGAAGTGAGCAGTCTGCTGGCCGTACTCGCGCAAGACAGCGTACCTGTCATGCCCTCATGTATCAGCGCGAGTTCGCCGCGTGGTTCTGCTGCGAGAAGGCGCGATCAGGTTCACGGTGAGAGCGCGTCGCGGTGTGACGCGCACCCGGTTGCATCCGGGGGCGGGGCGCGGGTAGATGGGGCGCCCTTGCCCGGAGTTGCCCATGAAGATCGCCCATCGCGAGATCGGTCCCGCCCATCCCCCGCTCGTCATCGCCGAGATCGGCATCAACCATGGCGGCAGCCTGGACGTGGCGAAGGAGATGGTGCGGCTGGCGCATCTGTCGGGCTGCGAGTGCATCAAGCACCAGACCCATTTCCTTGACGACGAGATGACGGATGAGGCGAAGCAGATCTTTCCGCCGAACGCCGATGTCTCGATCTGGGAGGTGATGGCGCGCTGCGCGCTGTCGGCCGAGGACGAGGTGGCGCTGAAGGACTATACCGAGGGGCTGGGGATGATCTACATCTCGACCCCCTTCAGCCGGAAGGCCGCCGATTTCCTGGCCGAGATCGGGGTGCCCGCCTTCAAGATCGGCTCGGGCGAGGCCGACAACCTGCCGCTGATCCGCCACATCGCGCGCTTCGGCAAGCCGGTGATCCTGTCGACGGGGATGCAGACCATCGAGACGATCCGCGAGAGCGTGGCCATCCTCGATGCCTCGGGGGTGGACTATGCGCTTCTGGAATGCACGAACCTTTATCCATCGCCGCCCGAGATCGTCTCGCTTCAGGGCGTGACCGACCTGCAACGCGCCTTTCCCCGCGCCGTGGTGGGCTTCTCGGACCATTCCATCGGGCCGGAGATGGCGCTGGCCTCGGTGGCGCTCGGGGCCTGCATCCTGGAGCGGCACTATACCGACACGCGCTATCGCGTGGGGCCCGACATCATCAACTCGATGGACCCGGCCGAGCTGCGCTTGCTGATCGACCGGAGCCGCGAGATTCACACCGCGCTGCACAATCCCAAGCAGCGGACGCAGGCCGAAGAACCGGTCTATCGCTTTGCGCGTGCCAGCGTGGTGGCCGACCGCGACCTGCCCGAGGGGCATGTGATCGGCGAGGCCGACATCTGGGCGCGCCGGCCCGGGTCGGGCGAGATTGCGGGATATGACTTCGATCTGGTGGTGGGCCGGCGCCTGACGCGGGCCGTCACGCGAAATACGCAGTTGCGATGGTCGGATCTGGGCCTGCCGGGGCGGCCCGAGGGCGCGTCCCGCCGTTAAGGCATCACCTGAAGATGACGCCGTAAACCCTCGTCAGCCATCAATCCTGCGCGCCCAGAAGGGCGATGGCCTGCTGATAGACGGTCGCCGCGTTCCACTGCTTGATGACGGCAAAGTTCGGCTCGCCTTGCTGATACCCGCGGCCGGGCTGCCAGCCCTTCTGGGCCAGGAAATTCGCTGTGGAGGCAAGGGCATCCGTCTGGTTGTTCAGGTCGACCTTGCCGTCACCGTTCCCGTCCACGCCATAAGCCAGCACGTTGCCGGGCAGGAACTGGGTGTGGCCGACCTCGCCATGCTTCGCGCCGATGCTCGCGGGTGTCAGCGTCCCGCGATCGACCAGCACGAGCGCCGCGATCAGGTGGGGCGTGAAGAAATCCGACCGGCGGCAGTCGTAGGACAGCGTCGCGATGGCCGAGACGACGTTGGTATCGCCCATGAAATTGCCAAAGCCCGTCTCCATCCCGTGGATCGCCAGCAGCACGCCCGCGGGCACGCCATAGGCGCGTTCCAGCGCCGCATAGAAGTCGGGGTTCTTCGCCTTTCGGGCACGGCCCTGCGACACGATCGCGTCACCGCCGCGGACTTCGAGAAACTTCGGAAGGGAATACTTGAAGCTCTTCTGGTTGCGGTCGGCCCCGATGGTGCGGGTGGAATAGCTGGTGCCCATCAGCGCCTGGATGCCTTTCCGGCCCACACCCTGTGCCGCCGCCTCCTGCGCCATCACGGGCTTCCAGGCCTCGTACTGGCCGCCCGTATCGCTGCAGGGCGCGGCAAGGGCGGGCAGGGTCAGGGCGAGCGAGAGGCAAAGGGCGGAAACGGCACGGGTCAAAGGCATTGCGAACTCCGGCAAAGGGTTTTCAGGCACCTTTAGGCAAGACGCCGCCTTGCGCAAGCGGCGTCATCGGGCTGTCATCAAGACCGGCCTAGATGCCGCAGACCGACCGGGAAGGAGCCGAAATGTCCGCCGACAACTATGACCTCGACCGCGCCTATCGCATCGACGGACCCGAGGCCGCGCGCCGCCTCTATTCCGACTGGGCGCCGACCTATGACGAGAGTTTCGCGGCCGACTGGGGCTACATCGCCCCGCGCGAGATCGCGGCGATCCTGCGGTCCGAGATGGACGGCGACGAGCCGATCCTCGATGCAGGCGCAGGCACGGGGCAGGTGGCCGAGCATCTGCGCGGGCTGGTGGTGGACGCGCTGGACATCACGCCCGAGATGCTGGCGGTCGCGCGCGGCAAGGGCCTTTATCGCGAGTTGATCGAGGGCGACCTGCTGGGGCGGCTGCCGATGGCGGACGGGGCCTATGGCGCGGTGGTGTCCTGCGGGACCTTCACCCATGGCCATGTAGGGCCCGCCTGTTTCCCCGAACTGCTCCGCGTCACCCGCCCCGGCGCGCTCTTCTGCTGCGGCACGATCCCGGCGGTGCTGGACGGGGCCGGCTTCGGCTCGGCGCTGGCCCGGCTGGTTGCGCAAGGTCTGATCGAGCCGGTGCGCTTCCGCGAAATCCCGATCTACGAGGCCTGGGCGGAGCACGAGCACAAGGACGACAAGGGGCTGGTGATGGTGTTCAGGCGGCGGTGAGCGCGCGCCATGACGGGCACAGGTAAAGAAGCAACGGAAAGAGTGAGAAATGGCAGCCCGTAGGGGAGTCGAACCCCTCTTCCCAGGTTGAAAACCTGGTGTCCTAACCGATAGACGAACGGGCCACGCTCGGTCTGGCGCGGTGTTTAGGCGAGGCGCGGGGCCAGTGCAAGCCGATTCTTCGGGGAATTTCCGCCCGTTCCCGGCTCAGGCCCGCGCCGCATCCTCGAGGCGCAGTTGCACCTTGCTGCGGCCGTTCCAGTGGCTGATCTCGAGCCGCCCGGCGAGGTGGAAGCGCTGCGCGCCGGGGGTGAGCAGGGTAGGGCCGAGCGGCGTGTCGAAGGCGCCGAAGGCGATGGCCTCAAGCCGGCGGCGACATCCCGTCGGTGAAGGACAGGCGCAGGTGCGTCTCGCCGACGCGGCGGGCGCTGACGACCTGATCGGCGAAGGCGAAGCGGGGGGCGGGGGCGGCCGCGCCGAAGGGGCCTGCCGCCTCGATCTGCTCGACCAGCGCCTGCGTCGCGGCACCGGGCATCAGGAGGCCGTCGAGGCGCAGGTCCGCGCGGGCCGGCGGCGCCCGCCCCCTGTCGCGCCAGCAGTTCGGCCAGCCGCGCCATCGCGGGTTCGATCTGCCCCTCTTCCACCGTCAGGCCCGCCGCCATCCGGTGCCCGCCGCCGCGCAAGAGCAGCCCCTCGGCCGCGACGCGGTGGATCGCCGCGCCAAGGTCCACGCCGGTGACCGAGCGGGCGGAGCCCTTGCCGATGCCGCCCTCCAGCCCGATCACCACGGCGGGGCGGTTCGTCGCCTCCTTCAGCCGGGCCGCGACGATGCCGACGACGCCGGGATGCCAGCCCTCTCCCGCTGCCCAGACCAGCGGGCCGTCCAGCCCGCGCGCCTCGGCCTGCGCCAGGGCCGCGTCGCGCACGCGCATCTCGATCTCGCGCCGCTCGGTGTTCAACTCGTCGAGCTTCGCGGCAAGCGAGGCCGCCTCCTGCGGGTCGTCGGTGGCGAGCAGCCGCGCGCCGAGGTCGGCGCGCCCGATGCGCCCGCCCGCGTTCACGCGCGGGCCGAGCAGGAAGCCGAGCGCATAGGGCGTGGGCGCCTGGTCCATCCGCGCCACATCGGCCAGCGCCACGAGGCCGGGGCGTTCGCGCCGCGCCATGACCTTCAGGCCCTGCCGCACCAGCGCGCGGTTCACGCCGATCAGCGGGGCGACGTCGGCCACGGTGGCCAGCGCCACGAGGTCGAGCATCGCCATCAGGTCGGGGCCCTGCGCGCCCGCCAGCCGCAGCCGCCGGTTCGCCTCGACCAGCAGCAGGAAGACGACCGACGCGGCGCAGAGATGGCCGAGCGATCCCGTCCTCGTCCTGCCGGTTGGGGTTCACGACGGCGAGGGCAGGGGGCAGCGTCTCGCCGCCCAGGTGATGGTCCAGCACGACCACATCGGCGCCTGCGGCGGCCGCGATGGGGCCATGGCTGAGCGTGCCGCAATCGACGCAGAGGATCAGGTCGTGCTCGCGCGCCAGCGCCGCCATCGCGGGCTCGTTCGGGCCATAGCCCTCGTCGATCCGGTCGGGGATGTAGAGCGTGGCCGGCCGGCCCATGGCGCGCAGCCAGGTCAGCAGCAGCGCCGAGGACGCGCCGCCGTCCACGTCATAGTCGCCGAAGACGGCGATCCGCTCGCCCGTCCGCACGGCGTGCAGCAGCCGGTCGGCGGCCAGCCCCATGTCGCGCAGCGACAGGGGGTCGGGCAGCAGGTCGCGCAGCTGCGGGGCGAGGAAGCGCTCGGCCTCCTCCGGCGGGACGCCGCGCCGCACCAGCGTGCGGCAGAGCGGCAGCGGCAGGCGCGTGACCTGCGCCATCGCCTCGGACAGCCGGTCCTCCTCGCCCGTGGGGCCGATCCAGCGCCGCCCGGTCAGCGACGCCTCGACGCCGAGGAAGGCGCTCACTTCACCGGCGTGCGGTATTCGATCCGGCGGACCGAGCCGGTCTTGGACCGCATCAGGATCGTCTCCATCGTGACCCAGCCGGGCTCGCGCCGGATGCCGCTGCAGCAGCGAGCCGCTGGTCACGCCGGTCGCGGCAAAGATCACCTCGCCGCGCACCAGGTCGTCGCGGGTGTAGACGCGGTCGAAGTTGGTGATCCCGGCCTTGCGGGCGCGCGCCCTCTCGTCCTCGTTGCGGAACAGGAGCTTGCCGAAGAACTGCCCGCCCATGCATTTCAGCGCCGCCGCCGCCAGCACCCCCTCGGGCGCGCCGCCCGAGCCCATGTACATGTCGATGCCGGTCTTCTCCGGTTCGGCGCAATGCATGACGCCCGCCACGTCGCCATCGGTGATCAGCCGGATCGACGCGCCGGTGGAGCGCAGCTCGGCGATCATGTCCTCGTGCCGGGGGCGTTCCAGCACGCAGACGGTGATATCCTCGGTCGAGCAGCCCTTGGCGGCGGCCAGCATCGAGACGCGCTCGGACGGGCTCATCGCCATGGTCACGGTGCCGGGCTTGAAGCCGGGGCCGATGGCGAGCTTGTCCATGTAGACGTCGGGCGCGTGCAGAAGCGATGCCGCGCGGGGCCATGGCGATGACGGTCAGCGCGTTCGGCATGTCCTTGGCGGTCAGCGTGGTGCCCTCCAGCGGATCGAGCGCGATGTCCACGGCGGGGCCCTTGCCGGTGCCGACCTCTTCGCCGATGAACAGCATCGGCGCCTCGTCGCGCTCGCCCTCGCCGATCACCACGACGCCGGCGATGTCGAGCAGGTTCAACTGGTCGCGCATGGCGTTGACGGCGGCCTGATCGGCCGCCTTCTCGTCGCCGCGCCCGATCAGGCTGGCCGAGGCGAGGGCCGCCGCCTCGGACACGCGGGCAAGGCCCAGGGAAAGCAGTCGGTCATGAAACTGGGTGGCATCCGCCATGATGGGGTCCTTCGGGGTGCAAAGCTCTCGGGTTCCGTCTAGCGCGGCGGGACGGGAGGCGGCAAGCGGCGCGGCGCCTTGAGGCGCCATTTCGAGTTTCTTCTTGGCACAAATACCCCACGGGGGTGCGGGGGTGTGAAACCCCCGCTTCGACGAGCCGATCCGGGCGTCACACTTCCTCGATGCGGATCGCCACCGGCTCGCCCACCAGCACGCCGGTCGCGGCGAAGCGGCCGAGCGCATGGGCTATGTCCTGCGGCGCGGCCTTGTGGGTGACGATCAGCACCGGGGCCTGTTCGCCCGCATGGCCATACTGGCGCATCCGGTCGATCGAGACGCCCGCCTCGCCCAGCGCGGTCGCGATCTTGGCCAGCGCGCCGGGTTTGTCGAGCAGCGTCATGCGCAGGTAATGCGGGGCAGGGGTGGCGGCGGCGGCGGGAACCGGCGTCGCGAGCGAGGTGCGCGGGTTGGCCGAAGGTCGGCATCCGCACGCCGCGGGCCAGGTCGATCACGTCGGACATCACCGCGCTCGCCGTCGGGCCTGCGCCCGCGCCGGGGCCGCGCAGCACGATCTGGCCGACACTGTCGCCTTCCAGCACGACCATGTTGGTGCCGCCCGGCAACTGGCCCAGCGGGCTGTCGGCGGGAACGAGGCAGGGCGTCATCCGCTGCTCCAGCCCGCGCCCCGTCATCTGCGCCACGCCCAGCAGCTTGATGCGATAGCCCATGTCGGCGGCATGGCGGATATCCTCGATCGAGATTTTCCCAATTCCCTCAAGCTCTACCGCGTCGAAGCTCACCCTCGTGCCAAAGGCGATGGCGGCCAGCAGGCTCAGCTTGTGGCCGGCGTCGATCCCGCCCACGTCGAGGTTCGGGTCGGCCTCCAGATAGCCCAGCTGGCGCGCCTCCTCGAACACCGTCTCATAGGGCAGGCCCGCGCTTTCCATCCGGGTCAGGATGTAGTTGCAGGTGCCGTTCATCACGCCCATCACCCGCTTCACCCTGTTGCCCGCCAGCCCCTCGGTCAGCGCCTTGATGGCCGGGATGCCCCCCGCGACGGCGGCCTCGAAGCGGATCACGCGGCCCTTGGCCTCGGCCGCCTCGGCCAGCGCCTGGCCGTGATGGGCGAGCAGCGCCTTGTTGGCGCTGACCACGTCGTGCCCGGCGTCCAGCGCGGCTTCGGTCGCGTCCTTTGCCGGGCCCGTCGGACCCGCCCATCACCTCGATGAACACGTCGATGTCGGCGCGGCGGGCCAGGGCCATCGGGTCGGCTTCCCAGGCATAGCCCGACAGGTCGGCGTCGCGGTTCTTCGAGCGGTCGCGGGCCGAGACGGCGACCAGCTCCACCGGGCGTCCGGCACGGGCGGCGATCAGGTCGCCATGGCGTCTGAACGATCTTCACCACGCCGATGCCGACCGTGCCGAGACCGGCGAGACCAAGGCGCAGGGGGGCAGGCATGGGGGGCTCCGTCAGGATCGGGCCGGGGCAGGGCACCCCGGGCGGGTCAGCGTTGGCGCCGTGTTAGCGGGTTGGACCGAGGCATGCAACAAAGCGGATCACTCCGCCTTGGCCTCGATCGCCGCGTCCAGCCGCGCGCGGGTGGCGGGATCGGCCTCGGCTGCCGAGAGTGCACCCGCCCGCCCCTGAAGTGCTGCCGCGCGTGCCTGAAGCGCGGCCGTATCGGTCGGCTCGAGGCCCGGCACATCGGTTTGCGCCAGCACCTCGTCCAGCGGCAGGATTTCGGGGGGCGGACCGCTATCGGACAAGGCGCGGCCCGTGTCGATCCGTGGCGGCTCGCAGCCAGCGAGGGCCACGAAAAGGATCAGGCCTGGGCCAAGGCGGCGCGAAGGGTGCATGACGGGCATTGTGCCACGATGCTACCTGCCTCGGGACACCGGAGGCAAGCCAGCCGCCACGCTTTCTTTGATCGGCAACCGAGGGTTCAGGTGCAGACGGTGCCGACCAGGCAAACCTTCGGGACAAAGCGCGGGCGGGTCACGACGAACTCGCGGAACGTCCGGGGTCCCACGCCGATGTCGATCCCGGCAACCTTGTCGATCCCGATCGGCGACTCATAGTCGATCTGGGTTTCCAGCAGCAGCACCGTCTCGAACTGCACGAGGGTCGGGATCTGGTCGTCGATCTCGGTCAGCAGGCCATTCGTCAGCACGGGGAAGGCGTTGTCGGGCGAATAGGACCACAGCACGACATGCTTCTGGCCCACTGCGTCCCAGCCGATGCTCGACACGCGGATTGCCACATCTTCGTCGGTCTGGGCCAGGAAGGTCACGAACTCCCGCAACCCGTCGATGTAGGCCTTGTTGATCTCGCCGTTGGATCGCGACAGGTTGTCCGAAACGGTGAAGCTGGCCTTCTGCGCAAGGTTCAGCGAGCGGTAGACATCCCAGTAGCAGTACATGCCGATCCACGCCCAAACCAGGAGCGGGAACACGATGACGAATTCGGTGATGCCGGTTCCGGCCTCGTCCGCCCAGAAGCGGGACAGGCGCGGAAAGCGGGTCTTCCGGGGCTGATGATGATCCATGGATCTGGCCTGCACTCTTACGGTTCGTTCACAAAGGCCGACGCGGCCGAGACGTAGTAGCCCCCCTGGCTGTCCAGGTCCAACCGCGCGGCCAGGCCCGTGGTCGGGAAAATGGCGTCCACCGTGGCGCAGGCGCGGATCAGCATGACTTCGTTTTCCACGCCGAGGTTCGGCTCGTCCACGGCGGGCTCGATCACGCCGCCCCGGTCGACGCAATCGACGCGGCTCTGTCGGGAAGTCCCAGGTGCTGGTGTCGACCGAGAACATCTGGATCCGGATCGGATTCCTCGCAGCCCGTCACCATCGTCGCCTTGTCGCAGATCGATGGTCTTCAGCGTGTCGAGCGCCGGCGACTCGATCACGCCCAGCCGCAGATCGCGCACCGTCATGTCGAGCGCGCGATCCAGCATGATGTAGCGCACCATGTAGACGCCGGATTCGAACGCGGCGAGGAAGGTGAAGATCATCAGCGGTGCCGTCGAGTACGAACTCGACAGTTGCCGTTCCGTCCTCGCGCCGTGCCGCGCGGAGGCGCCGCCTGAGCCAGTCGCGGATCATTGCGTCAGCCGCAGTTGCTTGATGTTGCGCGCGATGGTCTGGAAGGCCGTGCAGATCTCAGCCCGTTCGCATCGAAGTAGTGGGCGACCGACGAAGCGCAGTTGCGGATCTGCGTCTGGCCGTTCGTCGGCGCCTCGAAGGCGATGGTGTAGACGATCACACCGTTGGTCTTGGCAGCCGTGCAGGTCTGCTGAAGCTGGCTGTTCAGGTTCGCGCACTGTCGGAAGCGTGGACGCAGCGTTCATCGCGTTGGTGTACTGGTGTCCGCGTGCTGCTGGTTGCCCAGGGCACGGGCGTAGAGTTGCCATGCCACCCAGGTCACGCGCTGACGTTCCCAGATCTGGTTCCAGGTCTGCTGCGTCGCGCCGGCCGTGCTCGTACTTACGGGGTCGAGCGCCAGTTGTTCGGGTGCGGCACGTAGTATTCGTTGGCCTGCTCGCTCGGGCGGCCTGTCGGTATGGCGGATCGAGTAGTTGCCGTCGTCGCATTGCGCCAGATCGGTCGACATCGCGGTCATTGAAGTCGTTGTTGATGCAGGTGTGCTCGACGTGCTCGCCGTCGGTCATCAGGACGATCACCTTCATCGATTCACGGGTCGATCCAGTCGAAGGGCTGCCTGCGAAGCAGGCCGGGACCTGTCCTTGCGCGAGATCAGCTCGGCGAACATCGGGCGTGCGTCCGGATCGATCAGGGCCACACCCCAGCGCATCCCGAGCATGATCGATGTGTTGCCGTTGGCCGTCAGCCCGTCGATCCAGCCCTTCATGCGCCGCATGTCGTCGATGGAAGCGACATGTTGCCCGCTTCGGTCAGGTCAGAACGGGCTGCGAAGTGATCGGGTCTTGTCCTGGGGCACGAGCCCGAGTGCCACGTAGCTCGTGTCGCGCGTCGTGGCACTATGTCATGTCGGCATAGGCCGACATCGGGATCGCCAGCGGTGCGCGACACGTCGGCGTGCTGTAGGTCGAGGCCGGGACTTCCAGGCAGTTCGACGTTGGAGTGCCGTGCGCTCGCGCGTTGTACTGAGCGCGAAGCAATCCGGACCCGACGTTGACCTGGCCGGCATAGGGCACGACGTTGATGCGTGGTCGCGGTTCAGCTCGTCCTTCGTCCTCGAGCGACCTGTGCGAAGAATTCTTCGCGGCGTTCGAGTTTGGTGATCTGCTCAGTCCCTTGCCGCCTTCGCGCATCGAGCCCGAGATGTCGAGCACGAGCGAGATCTCGATGTTGCGCACGCTCTCTTCGGCGCGTCCTGCGGCGACGGCGGTCAGATCGTCCACGTCCATCATGTGCATGAAGAACGTGTCGACGTCGTGTCTCGCCCTCGGCAGTACGACCATGCGCGACCTCGACGAGCGGGTTCGACGTCGACATCCTTGAGTTGGTCGGCCAGCCCGGCCTTGTCGAAGTAGTCCTCGACCACATCCTCGGGGTCGCGCATCTGGCTTGCAGGCTGGCCGCCGCGAGGATCGAGCGGTCGAGTGTCTGCTGTAGGGCGGTGCGCGCATTCTCGTAGCGCATCAGGTCGACGGCCATCCCGCCGATCATGACCATCAGGACGAAGAAGAACAGCGTGAGCACCATGACCCCGCCAGCCTCGTTGCGCGCAAATCGATCAGTCTCGCAACGGGTCTTGCGCGCGCTGGATTCCAGAAACATGATCGGCAGCCTCTCAACCTGTCCGGAGACACCGCCGCAGTTGGCATGACCGGTCTGATACCTCGCATAACATCGGCTCGGAGTTATCGGGAAGCGTTGCGGCAAAAATGTGGCAAACCTTCCGTCTGCAAGGGTTTCTCGGGGGTCGCCAGAAACGGTGACAGGGCGGCTTCTGGTGACTGTGCGGGATCGGCAAACAATCGCCGATGCGTTCGGTTAAGCGCCGTGCAACCTGCGGTTTTACGCGACCGGCGGGCAGGCCGAATCGGTGCCGTCGGTGCCGCGCTGCACGGGCGGCGTGCGCCAAACTGTGCAATCGCGCTGACCGAATTGGGCGGGCACGGCCGACGTCGGTGGCGCAAATCGGGGCGGACTTGCGCGCGGATTTTGCCTATTAATGCGGCAGATGGACCGGCCCCGACCTGGTCGATCGTTAACGTCTGGAGGGACCGCATGTCTGTCGCTGGCGAGCCGAGTTTCCGTGAATCCGTCGATCTGATGTTCAACCGCGCGGTGGCGCTGATGGACCTTGGCCCGGGGCTGGAGCAGAAGATCCGGGTCTGCAATTCCACCTACACGGTGCGCTTCGGCGTGCGCCTGCGCGGCAAGATCGAGACCTTCACCGGGTACCGTTCGGTCCATTCCGAGCATATGGAGCCGGTCAAGGGCGGCATCCGCTATGCGCTGTCGGTCAACCAGGACGAGGTCGAGGCGCTGGCGGCGCTGATGACCTACAAATGCGCGCTGGTCGAGACGCCCTTCGGCGGCTCCAAGGGCGGTCTCTGCATCGACCCCCGCGCCTGGGAGGCGCACGAGCTGGAACAGATCACCCGCCGCTTCGCCTATGAGCTGATCAAGCGCGACCTGATCAACCCGGCGCAGAACGTGCCCGCCCCCGACATGGGCACGGGCGAGCGCGAGATGGCCTGGATCGCCGACCAGTACATGCGGATGAACACGACCGACATCAACGGCAAGGCCTGCGTCACCGGCAAGCCGCTGAACGCGGGCGGCATCCAGGGCCGGGTCGAGGCGACGGGGCGGGGCGTGCAATACGCCCTGCGCGAGTTCTTCCGCCACCCCGAGGACGTGGCCCATGCCGCGCCTGACCGGGCGGCATCGAGGGCAAGCGGGTGATCGTGCAGGGTCTGGGCAACGTGGGCTACCACGCGGCCAAGTTCCTGTCCGAGGAGGACGGCGCGATCGTCACCGGCGATCATCGAGCGCGACGGGGCGGTGACGAACCCGAGGGGGCTGGACGTCGAGGCCGTGCGCGCAGTGGATCAGCGGCACAGGGCACGATCAAGGGCTATCCCGGAGGGCACGTTCACGCCGGACGGCGCGGCGGTGCTGGAAGGCGGACTGCGACATCCTGATCCCGGCGGCGATGGAGGGGGTGATCCACCTCGGCAACGCCGACCGCATCAAGGCGCCGCTGATCATCGAGGCGGCGAACGGCCCGATCACCTTCGGCGCCGACGAGATCCTGCGCAAGAAGGGCTGCGTCATCATCCCCGACATGTATGCCAACGCGGGCGGCGTGACGGTCAGCTATTTCGAATGGGTCAAGAACCTGAGCCACATCCGCTTCGGCCGGATGCAGCGCCGGGCCGAGGAGGCGCGGCACATCCTGCTGGTGGACGAGCTGGAGCGGCTGAGCGCGGACAAGGGCCTCGGCTGGACGATGTCGCCGGATTTCAAGGAGAAGTACCTGCGCGGGGCGGGCGAGCTGGAACTGGTGCGCTCGGGCCTCGACGACACGATGCGCGCGGCCTACCAGGCGATGCGCGACGTCTGGCACGGGCGCAACGACGTGCACGACCTGCGGGTGGCGGCCTATATCGTGTCGATCAGCCGGGTGGCGGCGACCTATCAGTCGAAGGGGTTGTGAGGGTGGCACCTGTCTGACGGGTCTGCCCGCGACAAATCCGTCCGGCCTGCCTGTCGTGGTGGCGCGTTGCCGCGCCAGCCCGGCAGTCGCGGACGGTTGGCAGCGTCGGCAAGTGGGCGCCTGCCTGCGGTCTGCGACCGCCGGCAATCGGATCGCAGACGCTCCACGAAGCGTTTCCGGTCGATCCGCTGGCGGCCCGATTATGGCCATGTCGCCTGATCCGCTCCGACCCGACGCCGATCACGACACCTTTGTCGCGGGCAGGCAAGGTTTCGGCCGCGATCCCTTGAAAACTCCGCGCCGACGGGGTTCTGTGCGCCGTCCGCGCAAGGTCGTCCCGATGCGCTATTCCGGCTTCAGGGTCATCACCGAAGGGTTGTTCGGCAACCGCGGCTGGACACCTGCCTGGCGCGACCCCGCGCCCAAGGCCGAATACGACGCCGTCATCATCGGCGGCGGCGGGCACGGCCTGTCGACCGCCTATTACCTGGCCAAGAACCACGGGATGACGAACGTCGCCGTGCTGGAGAAGGGCTATCTCGGCTCGGGCAACATCGGGCGCAACACGACCATCGTGCGCGCCAACTACTTCCTGCCGGGCAATTCCGAGTTCTACTCGCCATTCGCTGAAGCTGTGGGAGGGGCTGGAGGCCGACCTCAACTACAACGTCATGCATTCGCAGCGCGGCCTCATCAACCTGTTCCATTCCGACGGGCAGCGCGACGCCTTCGTGCGGCGCGGCAATGCGATGATCAACCAGGGCGACGACGCGATCCTGCTGGACCGCGAGGGGGTGCGCGAGCATCTGCCCTATCTCGATTTCGAGCAGACGCGCTTTCCGATCTACGGCGGCCTGCTGCACCCGCGCGGCGGCACGGCCCGGCACGATGCGGTGGCCTGGGGCTATGCGCGCGGCGCCGACCAGCGCGGCGTCGACCTGATCCAGAACTGCGAGGTGACGGGGATCGACATCGAGAACGGCGTGGTGACGCGGCGTGCAGACCACGCGCGGCGCGATCCGGGCGAAGAAGGTGGGCATCATCGTCGCCGGGCCGCTCGGGCCAGGTGGCGGCGATGGCCGGGATGCGCCTGCCGATCGAAAGCCACATCCTGCAGGCCTTCGTGACCGAGGGGCTGAAGCCCGTCATCGACCACGTCGTCAGCTTCGGCATGGGGCATTTCTACATCAGCCAGTCCGACAAGGGCGGCCTCGTGTTCGGCGGCGACCTCGACTTCTACGCCTCCTACGCCGCGCGCGGCAACCTGCCGATGGTGGAGCATGTGATGGAGGCGGGCATGACGCTGATGCCGATGATCGGGCGGGCCAAGGTGCTGCGGTCCTGGGGCGGGATCATGGACATGACGCCCGACGGCTCGCCCGATCATCGACAAGACCCATATCGACGGGCTGTTCATCGACTGCGGCTGGAACTACGGCGGGTTCAAGGCCGTGCCCGGCGTCGGGCTGGTGCATGGCGCATCTGATGGCGACCGGCCAGCCGCACGAGGTCGCCCGCCGCTTCCGCCTCGACCGTTTCGCGACCGGGCATCTTCTGGACGAAGAAGGCACCGGCAGCCAGCACAACCTGCATTGAAGGCCCACTGCCATGCGCATCACCTGCCCCCTCTGCGGCCCCCGCGACCGGCGCGAGTTCTACTACTACGGGTCCGACGACTACCTGAACCGCCCCGCCGAGGACGCGGCGCCCGAGGCCTGGGACGACTACCTGCACCTGCGCGACAACCCGGCCGGGATCACGCGCGACCTGTGGTATCACGAGACCGGCTGCGCCAGCTGGCTGCGTGATCACGCCGCAACACCGTCACGCATGAGATCCATGACGTCGCTCTGGTCGCCGACCGCGCCGCGCGAACGCCGCGCAGCCCCGCCACCGGCGGAGGGCCAAGCGCATGAGGATCGCGGGCAAGGGCCTGATCGACCGCAGCGCGCACGGTCCGCTTCCGCTTCGACGGGCAGGACTACACCGGCCATCCCGGGCGACACGCTCGCCTCGGCGCTGCTGGCCAACGGCGTGCAGGCTGGTCGGGCGCAGCTTCAAGTATCACCGCCCGCGCGGCGTGCTGACCGCCGGGTCCGAGGAGCCCAACGCGCTGGTCGAGGTCGCTCGAGGGCAACCAGCAGACGCCCGAACGTCCGCGCCACGGTGCAGGAGATCTACGACGGCCTGGACGGCGCAAAGCCAGAACCGCTGGCCCTCGCTGCGCCATGACGTGATGTCGGTCAACGACCTTGCCGCGCCCTTCCTGAGCGCGGGGTTCTACTACAAGACCTTCATGTGGCCGCGCGCCTTCTGGGAACGGCTTTACGAGCCCGCGATCCGCCGCGCGGCGGGGCTGGGCAGGCTGTCGGGCGCGCATGACGAGGCGAGCTACGAAAAGGCCTGGGCCTTCTGCGACCTGCTGGTGATCGGCGCGGGGCCGACCGGGCTGATGGCCGCGCTGACGGCGGCGCGGGCCGGGGCGGACGTGATCCTGGCCGACGAGAACGCCGGTCATGGGCGGGCAGGCTGCTGTCCGACAGCGGCATGATCGGCGGGGTGCCCGCGCCCGACTGGGCGGCGGCGGCGCTGGCCGAGCTTGCGCGGCCTGCCGAACGTCCGGCTGATGACCCGCACCACCGTGACCGGCGCCTATGACGACGGCACCTACGGCGCGCTGGAGCGGGTGGGGCTGCATGTCGCCCCCGACCCCGACCTGCCGCGCGAGTGTTTCTGGCGGATCGTGGCGCAGCGGGCGGTCCTCGCCGCAGGCGCGCTGGAACGCCCCATCGCCTTCCGCAACAACGACCGTCCCGGCATCATGCTGGCCGGCGCGGTGCGCACCTACCTCAACCGCTACGGCGTGGCGCCGGGGCAGCGCGTGACGCTCTTCGCCAACAACGACGATGCCCGCGCGCACCGCGCGCGACCTGCACGCGGCGGGCATCCGCGTCGCCGCCCTGATCGACGTGCGCCCCGATGCGCCGACCGGACGAGCCTTTCCCGGTCCATGCCGGGGCCGAGGTGATCGACACGAAGGGCCGCCTCGGCGCTGACCGAGATCACCGATCCGCCACAAGGGCGCGCGAGACGCGGATCGAGACCGATCTGCTGGGCGTCAGCGGCGGCTGGAACCCGACGCTGCACCTGACCTGCCACCTGAACGGCCGCCCCGTCTGGGACGAGGACATCGCGGCCTTCGTGCCCGCGCCCGAACGCCGTGCCGGGGCTGATCCCGGCGGGCGCGGCGCAACGGCATCTTCGCCACCGCCGACTGCCTCGCCGACGGGATCGCGCGCGGCGACCGCCGCGCTCGCGGCGCTCGGGCTGGACCGCGCCGCCGGTCACGCCGCCCGAGGCCGACGCGACCCCCTATGCCATCCAGCCGCACTGGCAGGTGCCGGGCAAGGGCCGCGCCTGGCTCGACTTCGCCAATGACGTGACGGTCAAGGACGTGAAGCTGTCCGCGCAGGAGAACTTCCGCTCGGTCGAGCACATGAAGCGCTACACGACGCAAGGCATGGCCCCCGATCAGGGCAAGAACTCCAACGTCGCGGCGCTGGCGGTGCTGGCCGACGTGACCGGCCGCGGCGATCCCCGAGACCGGCACCACCACCTTCCGCCCGCCCTTCAGCCCCGTCTCCATCGCCGCGATGGGGGCCGGGGGCCGGGCCGAGGGCTTTGCGCCGCAGCGCTTCCTGACCTCGCGACCAGGCGAGCCGCGACCGCGGCGCGCCGATGATCGAGGCGGGGCTGTGGTATCGCCCCAGCTACTTCCCCAAACCCGGCGAGACGACGTGGCGGCAGGCCTGCGACCGCGAGGTCACGATGGTGCGCACGACCGTCGGCGTGGCCGATGTCTCGACCCTGGGCAAGATCGACATCCAGGGCGCGGACGCCGCCCGCTTCCTCGATTTCGTCTATACCAACACCTTCTCGACCCTGCCCGTGGGCCGGGTCCGCTATGGCCTGATGCTGCGCGAGGACGGGATGGTGATGGACGACGGCACCTCGGCCCGGCTGGGCGAGAACCACTTCCTGATGACCACCACCACCGCCGCCGCCGGTCAGGTGATGCGGCATCTCGACTTCGTGCAGCAGGCCTTCTGCGCCGACTGGGACGTGCGCACGATCTCGGTCACCGAAAGCTGGGCGCAGTTCGCCGTCGCCGGGCCGCTGGCGCAGGACGCTGCTGGCCTCGCTCCTCGATGCGCCCGGTCGACCTGCCCTTCATGGGCTGCGCGCCCGCGCGGGTCGGCGGGCGTCGACGGCGCGGCTGTTCCGCATCTCGTTCTCGGGCGAGGAGGGCTACGAAATCGCCGTCCCGACCCGCTACGGCGAGGCGCTGTTCCGCGACCTGCTGGCGCGGGCCGAGACGCTCGGCGGCGGCCCCTACGGGATGGAGGCGCTGAACGTGCTGCGCATCGAGAAGGGCTTCATCACCCATGCCGAGATCCACGGCCGCGTCACCGCCTTCGACATCGGGCTGGAGAAGATGGTCAGCGCCGAAGAAGGACTGCATCGGCAAGGCCGCGGCGCAGCGCCCCGGCCTCGTCGGGCCGGAGCGCGAGCAACTGGTCGGCCTGAAGGCGCCGGGGCGACGACATGCTGACCGCGGGCGCGCATCTGTTCACCCGGGGCGCCGAGGCGAAGCGCGAGAACGACCAGGGCTATGTCACCTCGGTCGGCTGGTCGCCCACGCTGAACGCCTCGCTGGGGCTTGCCTTCCTGAAGAACGGCCGGGCGCGGCATGGCGAGGTGGTGCGCCTCGTCGATCACCTGCGCGGCATCGATCTGCTGGTCGAGGTCTGCGACCCGGTGTTCCACGACAAGGAAGGGGCGAAGCTGCGTGCCTGACCTGATCGCCAAGACGCCCGCTCGCGGGCCACCCGCCGCTGACGCTCGGGAACGGTCACGCTGTCGGAGCTCGCACTGCCCCGCCTCACCTCGGTCGCGCCGTTCCGGGGCGAGGACAAGGCGCTGGCCAAGGCGCTGAAGACGATGGGGCTGGCCTTCCCCGCGCCGAACCCATCAGCGCGGCGACAGAGCGCCCGTCTGGTCTGGACGGGCCGCGACCAGGCCTTCCTGATGGGCGCCGACCCCGCGCCGCTGGCCGCCCATGCCGCGCTCACCGACCAGTCCGACGGCTGGGCGGGGCTGGCGCTGGAAGGGGCGGCGGCGGTCGACGTGCTCGCGCGCCTCTATCCGCTGGACCTGCGGGCGATGCCCGTGGGGTCGGCGGCGCGCGCGCCGCTGAACCACATGTCGAGTGTGCTGCATGCGCACCTGCGGCGGAACGCTTCGAGATCCTCGTGTTCCGCTCGATGGCCCGCACCGCCTGGCACGAGTTGGAGGCCGCGATGTCGGCGGTCGCGGCGCGGGCGAGGCTGGGGTAGGGGCAGGCTTCGCTTTTTCTTGACGGATTTGTCCCGCGACAAATCCGTCCGCGCCTGCCTGCCCGTGGCAGGCGCGTTGCCGCGCCAGCCCAGGCAGTCGCGGACGGATTGGCAGCGTCAGGCAAGTGGAGAACCCCTTGCCTGCGGTCTTGCGACCGCCGGCAATCGGATCGCAGAAACGCTCCTTGGGGAGCGTTTCCGGTCGATCCTCTGATCGCGATGATAACCGCGACAGTGCCAACTGAATCGTCGCGGGACAAATCCGTCAAGAAAGGTAGCAACCACTTCGCACGACCCCACTGCGCTGGACTCTTCCCCCCTCCGCCCGATATGATGGCGCATGTCCCTGCCGCCCGGATTCCTCGACGAGCTTCGCACCCGCATCTCGCTGTCGCCAGGTGGTCGGACGCAAGGTCACCTGGGACATGCGCAAGTCGAACCAGGGCCAAGGGCGACATCTGGGCGCCGTGCCCGTTCCACCAGGAAAAATCGGCCAGCTTCCACGTCGATGACCGCAAGGGCTTCTACTACTGCTTCGGCTGCCATGCGAAGGGCGACGCGCTGACCTTCGTGAAGGAAACCGAGAACCTCGGCTTCATGGAGGCGGTCGAGCTTCTGGCGCGCGAGGCGGGGATGCCGATGCCCGCCCGCGACCCGCAGGCGGCGCAGAAGGCCGACCGGCGCAGCCAGTTGACCGAGGTGATGGAAGAGGCGGTGAAGTGGTTCCGCCTGCAGCTGAGCACCACCGCCGGGGCCGCGGCGCGCGACTACCTCGCCAGCGGCGCAAGCTGACCGCCCGAGGCGCAGGACCGGTGGGAGATCGGCTTCGCCCCCGACAACGGTCAGGCGCTGTTCGACGGCGCTGACGCAGAAGGGCATCGCGCCGGACCTGATCCTCGCCGCCGGGCTGCGCGCCAAGGGCGAGAACGGGCGGCGGCGACTACGACCGTTTCCGCGACCGCATCATCTTCCCGATCCGCGACGGGCGGGGCCGGGCGATCAGCCTCGGCGGCCGGGCGATGGACCCCAACGCCCAGGCCAAGTACCTCAACGGCCCCGAGACCGAGCTCTTCGACAAGGGCCGCAACCTCTACAACCATGCGCCCCGCGCGCGAGGCGGCGGGCAAGGGCCAGCCCGCTGATCGTGGCCGAAGGCTACATGGACGTGATCGCGCTCAGCGAGGCCGGGTTCCGCTCGACCGTCGCCCCGCTCGGCACCGCGATCACCGAGGACCAGCTGCGCCTGATGTGGCGCATCCACAACGAGCCGATCATCGCGCTGGACGGCGACAAGGCCGGGCATCAACGCGGCGCTGCGGCTGATCGACCTGGCCCTGCCGCTGCTCGAAGCCGGCAAGGGCCTGCGCTTTGCCATCCTGCCCGCCGGCCTCGACCCCGACGACCTGATCAAGGCGCAAGGCGCGGCGGCCATGCAGCGCGTGCATCGACAGCGCCCAGCCGATGGTCAGCCTGCTCTGGCAGCGCGAGACGGAAGGCCAGGTCTTCGACAGCCCCGAACGCCGCGCAACGCTCGACAAGACGCTGCGCGAAGCGCTGATGCGCATCCGCGACCCCTCGATCCGCGGCCATTACGGCGAAGAGATCAAGCGCCTGCGGTGGGAACTGTTCGGCACCAAGCCGGCGCAAGCGCCCCTTCGTGCCCGGCACCTTCCGCCGCAAGGACGAACCGCTGCCGCCCGACGGCCGCCACGCGCGGCTCGGCTCTGGCCCGGCGGCAGACGAGGCCCGGTCGGAGAGAGCATGCTCGAGGCGGTGCTCCTTGCCACCCTCTGCCTCCATCCCGCGCTGATCCTGCCGCTTCGAGAGCGAGCTGGAGCGCGCATCGAGTTCACGGACGAGACGCATGCCTTCGTCCAGTCGCTGATGCTGCGGCTCGCCCATCGTGTCCCGATCGAGGAAATCCCGCGAGAGGATCGCGCGAGCAGGCGGCCGCCGCCCTTGAAACGCTGTGTCGCGCCGCCATGTCGCTGATCGCGCCGCCGGTGCGCGACGCCGGACCGATACCGAGCTCGCGGCGCTGTGCTTGTCGAGAGAACTGGCCAAGCTGACGCCCGGCGCGGGGCAAGCGCGCGAGATCGCAGATGCCGATGGAGGATATGGTCGGCCTGCCGGACGAGGGCCTGACCTGGCGTCTGGCGCAGGCCGCCGAGGCCGTCCACCGGTCCGAGCGATTGGCCATCGAGGATCAGTCGGACATGGGCGAAGACCGGATCGCCCTGTCACGCAGCCTGCAACGCCTGATCGAACAGGCCAGGTCTGGGTCAAGAAAAAGCACTGACTCCGCTTTCCCTCGCCGTGATTCGCGCTATTGATTCGAATCGCGACCATCTGATTCGCCGATCCTGATTCGCCCCGAGGAGCACGCATGGCACTCAAAGACACCGACGACGCAAAACCGGAAGAGCAGGACGCCGAGGTCTCGCTCGACATGAGCCAGGCCGCGGTCAAGAAGATGATCGCCGACGCGCGCGAGCGCGGCTACATCACCTATGACCAGCTCAACACGGTTCTGCCGCCCGAACAGGTGTCGTCCGAGCAGATCGAGGACGTGATGTCGATGCTGTCCGAAATGGGCATCAACATCATCGAGGATGACGAGGCCGAAGAAGGGCGAACCGGCGGGCGAGCTTGTCGAGACGTCTCGACCTCGCGCGAGGTCGCCGTCGCCGGCACCACGACCGAGACGCTCGACCGCACCGACGACCCGGTGCGGATGTACCTGCGCGAGATGGGCTCGGTCGAACTGCTGTCAGCCGCGAGGGCGAGATCGCCATCGCCAAGCGGATCGAGGCCGGCCGCAACACGATGATCGCGGGCCTGTGCGAAAGCCCGCTGACCTTCCAGGCCATCACCATCTGGCGCGACGAACTTCTGTCCGAAGACATCCTGCTGCGCGACGTGATCGACCTCGAGGCCACCTTCGGCCGCTCGCTCGACGGCGATGGCGAGCTGGAAGGGCCGGGACTGGAGGATGTCGAGCGTCGCCGCTGCTGCCCCGCGCCGCGCCGCGTCGGACGAGCCGGAACTGGATGCCGACGGCAACCCGATCGCGCGGGTCGAGGACGACGACGAGGACGACGAAGCCTCGGCCATGTCGCTTGCCGCGATGGAAGCCGCGCTGAAGCCCCGCGTGCTCGAAACGCTCGACCTGATCGCCCGCGACTACGTCAAGCTGGCCGAGATGCAGGAACTGCGGATGCACGCCACGCTGAACGACGCCAACCGCTTCTCCGTCACCGACGAGGCCGCCTATCAGAAACTGCGCTCGCGAAATCGTGCTGCTGGTGAACGAACTTCACCTGCACAACAACCGGATCGAGGCGCTGATCGACCAGCTTTACGGCATCAACCGCAAGATCATGTCGATCAACTCGGGCATGGTGAAGCTGGCCGACGCCGCCCGCATCAACCGGCGCGAATTCATCGACGAATATCAGGGCTACGAGCTTGACCCGACCTGGCTGGACCGGATGGCGCGCGAAGACCGGGCCGCGGCTGGCAGGCGCTGATGGAGCGAAGTCCGCGACAAGGTCGAGGAACTGCGCACCGAGATGGCGCAGGTCGGCCAGTATGTCGGCGTCGACATCAGCGAATTCCGCCGGATCGTGAACCAGGTCCAGAAGGGCGAGAAGGAAGCGCGTCAGGCCAAGAAGGAAATGGTCGAGGCGAACCTGCGTCTGGTGATCTCGATCGCCAAGAAATACACGAACCGCGGCCTGCAATTCCTTGATCTTATTCAGGAAGGCAACATCGGCCTGATGAAGGCCGTGGACAAGTTCGAGTACCGCCGCGGCTACAAGTTCTCGACCTACGCGACCTGGTGGATCCGCCAGGCGATCACCCGGTCCATCGCCGACCAGGCCCGCACGATCCGCATCCCGGTCCACATGATCGAGACGATCAACAAGCTGGTCCGCACCGGCCGCCAGATGCTGCACGAGATCGGCCGCGAACCGACGCCCGAGGAACTGGCCGAAAAGCTCCAGATGCCGCTGGAGAAGGTCCGCAAGGTGATGAAGATCGCCAAGGAACCGATCTCGCTCGAGACGCCCATCGGCGACGAGGAAGACAGCCAGCTTGGCGACTTCATCGAGGACAAGAACGCGATCCTGCCGCTGGACAGCGCCATTCAGGAGAACCTGAAGGAAACCACGACCCGCGTCCTGGCCTCGCTGACGCCGCGCGAGGAGCGCGTGCTGCGGATGCGCTTCGGCATCGGCATGAACACCGACCACACGCTGGAAGAGGTCGGCCAGCAGTTCAGCGTGACCCGCGAGCGGATCCGGCAGATCGAGGCGAAGGCGCTGCGGAAGCTGAAGCATCCGAGCCGGCGCAGGAAGCTGCGGAGTTTCCTGGATCAGTGATGATTTGCGGGCAATTCGCTGCCCGCAATTCTCTGCACGCTTGAAACTGGCGTAGGGTGGGTGAAACCCACCGCCCGCGCCACGGTGGGTTGCACCCACCCTACGCCTTGCTGGCCAGCGCGGCAGGGATCGTCCACCGTGGTCAAGCCAGGGCAAAACCCAAGCCGAAACGCAAAAGGGCGCCCCGGTGGGGCGCCCGTTTCACAGCCGCGGCTGCCGGTCGTCAGGCGGCCGAGGCGGCTTCTTCGGCGATGTCGGCGATCTGCAGGCGCGAGATGCCGATATCGGCAAGTTCGCGGTCCGACATGGCGTCAAGCTGGCGATAGGTCTCGCGGTAGGCATGCGCCCGGCGGGCCTTGTCGGCCAGCGCCTTGCGGATCGCGGTGAAGGTGCCCGTCAGGCCACCGAAGGTCGCGGTGAAGTTGGTGCTCGTGGTGCTCATCGTCTTTCTCTCTTTCCTCGCGCCGGATCCTGTCCGTCGCGTCGAGGCAAGAGATACGCCGTTAGCGCTCGCATAGTAGACCCATCGCGGCCTTGCCGCCATGCGCCATGTGCATGGCTACATCAGCAAGTGGTTAGCTTATCCGGCTTTCGGGGGCAGGGGCATGTCCCAGGCCTCGCCCATCGCCACGATGCAGGATTGACCGTCGGTATAGGTCTGCACCAGCGTCCAGCGACCTGAAGGTGTGGTCCAGACTTCCATCACCGCCTCGATATCGCGGATGCCGGTGGCCGACATGTTGGAGCCGTAGGTCTGGGTCAGCTTCTGCACCATTTCGGCACGCGGGGCGCAGATCACATCGGCAATCGGGCTTTCCGCAATGGCCGGCAAGGCGGATGCGAGAAGGAGCAGGGGGGCGAGTCGGGTCCACATACACAGAAGTGTAACACGGGAATGACGGACGTTCAGGCGGTTTCCGTCGCCCCCTGCAACCAGTTTCCGGGGTCTGGAGATTGGCGGGGGCGGTCACATCGCCCGCCCCCCGCCTGCGGTCAGGCCGTCCTCACGTTGACCTCCGCCGTGCCTTTCAGCGCGTTGGAATAGGCGCAAACGCGCCTTGCCTCTGCGATCAGCCGGGTCAGGTCGTCGCCCGACACGCCTGGAACGGTGGCCAGCAGGTCGGCGCGGATGCCATAGGCACCGTCCGGCTCTACTCCCAGCGTCACCGTCGCCGTGACCGAGACATCTCCGGCGTCCAGCCCCATCCCCTTTGCCGACAGCCGCAGCGAGGTGTTGAAGCAGGCGGCGAAGCCTGCCGCGAAGAGCTGCTCGGGGTTGGTCCCCGCACCCGAACCCCCCAACGATGTGGGAAAGGCGAGGGTCAGGTCCAGCTTGCCATCCTGCGCCAGCGCGCGCCCGTCGCGACCGCCAGTGACCGTCACCACCGTTTCAAAGAGGTCCTTCATGGCGCTCACCGGTCGGCAGGCTTGGCGGCGATGTCGTAGAACGGCGCGGGCAGGCCCTGGATGCCCATCTGGACGAAAGCGCGCGGCCAGTCGAACTGGTCCCAATGCTCATACAACTGGCCGTCCTTGACCGACCAGACGTCGATGGCGTCGAATTCGAGCTTCTGTCCGGTCGGCTCCACCCCCAGAAGCGGCCCGCCGGTCATCGTGCCTTCCCAGGTCCAGCGGGTGACGACGCGATCCTCGGTGGCGAAGACGTCGTGCAGGGTGAACCTCGCATCCGGCATGATCTGGTAGATCACCGGGATGAAGTCGATCAGGCCCTGCCGCCCCTCGGCGAGAAGCGGGTTGTGCTGGATGTAGTCCTCGGCCACCAGCACCGCGAGCATCTCGTTGCGCCGGGCGGTGTCTTCCTCGTTCAGCATCGTGTCCGAGAAGTGGCGGCCCAGCCATTCGTTGTAGGCCACCGTGCCGGGGGCGTCCGGCGGAGGCGGCAGGACATCGGCGAGGGCTGTGGCAGGCAGCAGAAGGCTGGCCGCGAAAGCGGCAGAGATCAGAAGGCGCATGATGTGTATCCCTTTGGCCCTTCGTCGGGCGGTGATCGCGCCGGGTCATTCCGGCGGCGTGCCCTAAATAAATGATCGATCGATCATAAACAATCCGCAAAAGCGGCTTGATTCAGGATCGAACGATCACTAATCAGTGAGGAAGCAACCGCATGAGAGAAAAGCATGGCCCGCCCCCGTGGCTACGACCCCGAACAGGTGCTGAAGAACGCGATGACCGTGTTCTGGAAGCAGGGCTTCACTGCCGCCTCGATGGCGGACATCTATGCCGCGACCGGCCTGAAGCCCGGCAATCTCTATGCGACCTTCACCGACAAGCACACGCTGTTCCGCCGCGCCTTCGAGACCTATGCCGAACAGTTCCGCGCGACCCTGCCGCAGGGCGTGACGGGGCTGGCCGCGATCCGTGCCTGGATCGCGGTGCAGGCCCGCCTCGCCATCGACGACCCCGAGCGGAAAGGATGCCTCATCGTCAACACGACCGCCGAGCGTGGGGCGCATGACGCCGAGACGCAGGCGATGGCGACCGCGCGGATGGAAGAGATCACGGCGTTCTTCCGCGACAACCTCGTTATCGCGCGCGACCGGGGCGAGATCATGCGCGATACGAAGATCGAACCGCTCGCCGCGGCGCTCACAGGGACAGTCGTCGCGATCATGTCGCTGGCCCGGGGCGGGGCGGCGGCCGAGACGGTCCAGGCGGTGGCCGACCATGCCATCGCCTCGCTGCCGGTGGCCGCCTGACCGGATCGGTTCGCCCGCCCTCTGCCCGTGCGCGGGTCTGCCGACCCGCGCGGCAGGCAATCAGCCAAGCGTCTCGCGGAAATGCGCGATGGTCCGGTCCCAGGCGAGCGTCGCCGCTTCGGCGTCGTAGCGGGGCGTCGTGTCGTTGTGGAAGCCGTGGTTGGCCCCCTCATAGATGAAGGCCTGATAGTTGGTGCCCGCGGCCTTCAGCGCCGCCTCGTAGGCGGGCCAGCCCGCGTTGATGCGCTCGTCGAGCTCCGCATAGTGGATCATGAGCGCCGCCTTGATCTTCGGCACATCGGCCGCGTCCGGCTGGCGGCCGTAGAAGGGGACCGCCGCCGCAAGCTCGGGGTAGGCCACCGCCGCCGCATTGGCGACGCCCCCGCCATAGCAGAAGCCCACGATGCCGACGCGTCCCGTCGATCCCTCGTCGGCCATAAGGAATTCGACCGCCGCGAAGAAGTCGTTCATCAGCTTTTCGGGGTCGACCTGCGCCTGCAGCTCGCGGCCCTTCTCGTCAGTGCCGGGGTAGCCGCCGACGCTGGTCAACCCGTCCGGGGCAAGCGCCATGAAGCCCGGCCTTGCCAAGGCGGCGTGCGACATCCTCGATATAGGGGTTCAGTCCCCGGTTTTCGTGCACCACCACCACGGCGGGCAGTTTCCCCTCGACCCCGGCGGGGCGGACGAGATAGCCGTTCACCTCGCCATGTCCCGCCGGCGACGGATAGGTGATGCGCGTGGCGACGATGGCGGCATCGCTTTCGGGCACCTGCTGGGCCAGGGCATAGTCCGGGCTCATCATCTTCAGGATGGCGAGCGCCGTCAGCCCGCCGACGGCGAACTTGCCGGCACGGTCCAGGAACTCGCGCTTGGTGATCTGGCCGTGGGCGTAGAAATCGTAAAGCTCCAGCAACTCGCGGTCGAAATCCTTGGCGGTCATGCGGGCCATGGGGATGTCCTTTCTGCTGCACTCCCTCCACAAGTCGACCAAACCGCCCTTGGGTCAACGCCCATGCCGGGTTGCGCGCGGAAGCGTGATCGGGGCGTGACGAACGATGCGACCGCAGAGCGCTGGTCCACAGCCTGACGATGGCGTATCGTTGGCATGCGCAATCCCCGAGGTGCAACATGATCCGTGCCGTCACCCTTGCCGCAGCCCTGCTGGTGCCGGCCATGCCCGCGCTTGCCGTGCCCTCGACATGGTTCCGGGCGGTGAACGGAATGTGGGTCCAGCCCGAGACGCCGCGCAAGTTCTACGTGCCGTGGAACGGTGACCCCGGACCGGGCGTCTTCTTCTGTGCGGCGGGCGACTATGTCATCCGCAGGCTCGGGCTGCCGCAATCCACGCGGATCTTCCGGCTGTCCGAACCCCCGCGCCGGGCGGGCGAGGGGATATGGTTCAGCCTGGATGCCGAAGGGGCCGCCTCCAGAACCGGCGTGACGACCCTTTGGGCGGACGGGCCGGCGAACAGCCTTTCGGCTGCCGCCAGCAAGGGTTTCTGCGATGCAATGTTTTACCGTCCCTAAGTCAGGCAGGAAAGGGTTCGCCATGCGCCTCGTGTTTCCATTCATCCTCGCCTCCGGGCTTGCAGCGCTCGCCGCGCCCGCTGCGGCCTTCACATCGATCAACGGTTTGCCTGTCCGGCCGACCGGCGCGTCGAGCTTCTATGTCCCGCTCGTTTCGCTGACGTCGGATCAGGCCTTCTGGTGCGCGGCGGGCGACTATGTGAAGCGGGGGCTGGGTCTGCCGGGGCGGACGCCGATCTATCGCCTGTCGCCGCCGCCGCGCAAGCGGGGGCAGGGGATCGAATTCTCGCTGGATCCCGCCGGGGCGGCCGAGAAGACGGGCGTGACCATCTTCAGCAACAGCGGCCCCAAGAACAGCGTTTCGGCGACCATCGCCTATGGGCTCTGCGGCTCGGCCTTCCCGGTTTTCGGCGGTTTCTGACCCCTATATCTTGCGAAGGACGTAACCCCTACCCAAAGGTTGCGCCTCGCCTATAGTCCCTGTGGATAAGCCATATCATCCACCAAGGGAGGGGCGATGCGCTGCCCGTTTTGCGGAAACATCGACACGCAGGTGAAGGACTCGCGCCCGGCCGAGGATCACGTCTCGATCCGCCGCCGCCGCTTCTGCCCGGCCTGCGGCGGACGCTTCACGACCTACGAGCGGGTGCAGCTGCGCGACCTCGTCGTCATCAAGACCAGCGGCAAGCGCGAGGATTTCGACCGCACCAAGCTGGAACGCTCCATCCGCATCGCGATGCAGAAGCGCCCGATCGAGCCCGAGCGGATCGACCAGATGATCTCGGGCATCGTCCGGCGGCTGGAAAGCATGGGCGAGACCGACATCCCCTCGAAGGTGATCGGCGAGATCGTGATGGAGACGCTGGCCCGGATCGACACCGTCGCCTATGTGCGCTTCGCCAGCGTCTACAAGAACTTCCAGGCGGCGGACGATTTCGACAAGTTCGTGTCCGAGCTGCGCCCGCAAGGGCCAGCCGGACGAGTGACGCCCGACGACGACCGCCGCCACATGCGCCATGCCCTGGCGCTTGGCGCGCGCGGGCTGGGGTCGAGTCTGGCCCAACCCGTCCGTCGGCTGCGTGATCGTGCAGGGACGGCCGCATGGTCGGGCGGGGCTGGACCCAGCCGGGCGGGCGTCCCCACGCCGAGGTGATGGCGCTGCGCCAGGCCGGGCCGCTGCGCGCGGGCGCCACCGCCTATGTCACGCTGGAACCCTGCGCCCATCACGGCCAGACCCCGCCCTGTGCCGAGGCGCTGATTGCGGCGGGTGTGGCGCGCGTCGTCGTCGCGCTGGGCGACCCCGATCCGCGCGTCGCCGGGCAGGGGCCACGCCATGCTGCGCGCCGCGGGCATCGCCGTGACCGAAGGCGTGTGGAGGCCGAGGCGCGCGCCAGGCGCATCGCGGGTTCCTGAAGCGCGTGACCGAAGGGCTGCCCTCGTCACGCTGAAGCTCGCGACCACCCTCGACGGGCGCATCGCGACCGCCTCGGGCGAAAGCCGCTGGATCACGGGGCCCGAGGCGCGCCGCGCGGTCCATGCGCTGCGCTGGCGCCATGACGCGGTGATGGTGGGCGGCGGCACGGCCCGGGCCGACGATCCCGAGCTGACCGTGCGCGAATGCGGCGCGGTGCGCCAGCCGGTGCGGGTGGTGCTGGACAGCCGCCTGCGCCTCGACCCGGCCAGCCGCCTGGGGCGGACGGCCCGCGAGGTGCCGGTCTGGCTCTGCCACGGCGATGGCGCATCCGTCGACGCGGCGCCGCGCCTGGCAGGCGACGGGTGCGCGGCTGATCGCCTGCGCAACGGAGGCGGGCAGCGTGGACCTGCCGGGATGCGCTGCGGCGGCTCGCCGCGGAGGGGCTGACCCGGGTGTTCTGCGAAGGCGGCGGCGCAGCTTGCGGCCTCGCTCCTGCTGGCCGGGGTCTGGTGGACGAACTCGTGGCCTTCACCGGCGGGCAAGGCCATCGGGGCCGACGGGCTTGCCGCGCGGTGGGGCCGCTGGCGATTCGACCGGCTGGCCGAGGCACCACGCTTCCGGCTGGTCGAGACTCGCGCCCCGTTGGCGAGGACGCGATGGCCCGCTGGACGCGCGGCTCCTAACGCCAGAGTGCGGCGCGCGAGGCCAGCAGGCCCTGAACCTTCGACAGCATCCGGTTCGCCGCACCCGGTCTGCCGACCGCGCCCGTGGCCAGTCGCTCGACCACCACCTCGGCCGGACAGGGCAGGCCGCTGACCGGATCGCGGTAGCGCGGATAGGCGATCAGCGCGGCATGGGCGAGGGCGGCGCAGGCCGACCTTGCGGTTGCGCCAGTGCGGGAACGGGGGCAAGGTCGCGCGTCAGGCCCCAGCCCGCATAGAAGGGCGTGCCGAGGCAGGTGACCGGCAGGCCGCGCAGCAAGCGCCTCGAACCCCAGAAGCGAGGTCATCGTCCAGACCTCGGCACCCGGAACAAGAAGCGGCGGCAGGGTCGCCCGGTCGACCACGGCATCGGCAAGGCGCAAGCGCCTCGGCCTCGGCCACGGCACCCGGGCGCAGGCCCGCCACGCACGTCGGGATGCGGCTTGTAGAGGATCGTCGCCTGCGGATTGGCGTCGCGCGTGGCGCGCAACAGGCCGAGGTTCGTGCGCACCGCACCCGCGCCCGTCAGGATCGAGGCGTCATCCTCGACCTGTCCGGGAACGAGGATGCGAGGGCCGGGTCGGCAGGTCGGCCACGGCGCACCGGAGGTTGTACTTCGTGACCCCGGCTGCGACGAGCCGCGCAATCAGCCGCTCGGCCCGCGCCTCGCCCCCCGGCGGCGGGCCATCGGCGATCAGCCGGTCAAGGCGGCTTTCGCGCGAGGGGTCGTAGTAGATGCCCAGATCGTCGGCGACCAGCGACAGCGGCGGCACCAGTTCCGCCCCGAGACCGCGCGAGCGCAGGAACCCGTCCTCGACCGCGCGGCAGCGGCAGGGGGAAGTCCTCGGGCGCCTTCGCCCGCCCAGACCATCACGCGACGCCCGCTGTGCCGCGCCAGCCGCTCGGCCCGCGCGGGATCATCCGTGAACCGCACGCCGCGTCCGCCGCCGAACATCGCGGCGACGGCCCCGCGCTTCCACAGCCGCATTCCCATCGCGACATAGCCCTGCCGATCCTCGCGCCAGGCCCGCACCTCGGCCTCCAGCTGATCCACCGCCTCCTCGAAGCTGCACAGCCGGTCGCGGCAGGGGTCGTACCAGGTCGGCGCAAGGATCATCGCGGCGGCGAAAAGCTGGGCGCGGGTCAGCGTGCGGCGGCGGCGCGGAAAGACGGCCTCATCCTCGCTCAGGCCCCAGCCCGCGTAGAAGGGCTGGCCGAAGACATGCGGGACGGTGCCCGGCAAGGATCGCCTCGAACCCCAGTTGCGACGATGACGGTGTAGACCGCGACCGCCCCGTCCAGCAGCGCCTGCGGCGCGATCGGTGCGCGCACAGCAGCGTGATGCGCCCGCTGTCCGTCCCGGCGCCGTAATGGCCCGGCCGCAGACCCAGGATCGTCTCGGGGTGGATCTTCACCACGATCCGCGCGCCGGATGGTCTTCCTGCGCGCGCACCAGCATCTCGCGGAAGGTCTGCGCGTCCGCGCCGCCGTGGCGGACCGAGGCATCGTCGCGCAGCTGGTCCACCACCAGCACGTAGCCCGGCGGCGGGCGGCGGCAGCGTCGGGGTCGTGGACGTTGTATTTCGACAGGTCGCAGCGCCGCGACACGCGCCATGCCGTCCCGCGCGCGGGTCAAGCAGGCCGTGGTCGTCGAACGGGTGTGTCGCAAGGATGTGCTCCAGTCGCGACGGCGCGCTGCCGTCGAAATGCACGCCCAAGCGGGTCGATCAGCAGCCCCATCGGCGGCGTCGCCCGCCCGTCCGGGGCGAAGCGAGCGCAGGAAGGCATCCTCGATCCGGACAAGGCCCGCGCCCGCCTTGCGCGCCATCGCCTCGCCCCGCGCGGCATAGGGGCTGCGGCCCCAGACGCCGACCAGGTCGTCCGGGCCGGGGCGACCGAATGTCGACGCAATACCCGGCCAGCGTCAGGATGCGCCGGATGCGGCCGGGCCGCAGCAGCCCGCCGTTGTAGACAAACAGCCGCCGGGGCGCCCCGCGGCCGTCGGACCTCGGCGCCGCGCCGCTCAGTTTCCGGCTGCCAAGGGTCTCGGTCGAGCTGAGCGCGGTCGCGGTGCCGTTGAAGGCGGCCAGCGTCTTGGTCCATTGCACGAAGGGCGCTTCGGTCACATAGACCGTGTCGCCGTCGCGCACGAGGAAATCGCGCGCCTCGAACATGCCGGTCGGGCGTGGTCAGGTCGAGCACATAGACAACGCGCTGCTCGCCCCGCAGGTCGTCGCGGCCCAGCACGGTATTCGCGATCTCGGCCGGTTCGTTGCGGAACACGAAGACGCCGGTCGGGTCGGCGACGTTGGTGTTCAGCCCGCCAACCTGCGCGATGGCCTCGATGGCCGAGACGGTCTGCGTTTCGAACGGGATGCGGCTTTGCTGCGCCGGTCGCGCCAAGCGCCACGAAGGCGCGCCGGTCACGCTCGACCACGATCCGGTCGCCGGGGCGCAGCGCGATGTCGAGCGACGGGTTGTCGTAGAGGTCCTGCAGCCAGACCTTGCCCGTCTTGCCGCCGCGCGTCACCCGCACCAGCGCCGCCGAAGGCTCCAGCGTGACGCCGCCCGGCCTGGGCCAGCATCCGCTGCAGCGTCCGGGTCGGCCGCTCGATGGGATAGACGCCCTGCGCGCCGACGCCGCCCGAGACCGAGACGGTCGCACCGTTCGCCCGCCAGCGCGCTGCACGGTCACCTGCGGGTCGGGCGTCTGCGGTGTCAAGCTTCTCGGTGATGACCTCGCGCAGCCCCTCGGGCGTCTAGCCCGGCGGCCTTGATGCGTCCGGCATAGGGCACGAAGATGAAGCCTTGCCCATCCACCTGCACCTCGTTCGAGCGCTGAGACGCGCTGGCCGGTATTGCCAAGAAGCGGGTCGTCGCGGACGTTCTCGAAGACCGTCAGGCCCAGCGTGTCGCCCGGTGCGATCAGGTCCGAGCCGATCACGTCTGCATTCTCGAACTGCGAACCGAAACCGAAGGCCGGAACGACCGATGTGGCGCGGGTCACGCGGTCAGTTCACGGTTACGACATGGGCATCGCCGCCGCCCGCGACCGAGCCGGACGAAGATCTCGGACTTCGTCGGGCCAGAGCGGGGAAGGCCGCAGGCGGCCAGCAGCCCCACAACTGCAAAAAGGGCAAGGCTTCTGCCTGCCCATGCCTTCGTCGCCGCCACTGCCTCGGGCTCCTTCGCCGGAAACTGCCTTATCTTTTTCGCGCAAACCTAGTCGACATGCCCGGAAAAACGCCAGTCCGCCTCGCCTCGGTCACGTTACGGCGCGCAACTGTTGCCGTCGGTGCCGCGTTCGCCATGAGGCAGGCGTCATAGGGATCGTGGTCCGCCAGCATCATGTCCACCACGCGCCGCAGCGCCTGACGGCGGCCGCGGGCCGAGTAGAACCCGCCCGGAACCTGCGAGGTTTCCAGCAGGAATTGCCGGAAGTCGCGATAGGCGCGGGTGTCGGGGCGGCGCGGGTCGGCGAAGAAGGCCGTCAGCGGCTGGTCCGAGACGAGACCCGGCTTGCCATAGACGGCCGTGCCGAAGGCCTTCAGCGGCAGACCGCGCCACAAGCGCCTGCTGGCCGGCGGTCGAGTTGACCGTGACGGCCGACTGCGCGCGCCGCCCAGAACCCGCGCGAGCTTGCCGCCGCGAAGGAAATGCACACGGTCCGCCACCCCAGCGGCCTGCGCAATCGTGCCGATCGTCCGCGCCAGCGGCACGCGGTCATCCTCCAGCGGGTGGGCCTTGAAGACGAGGTGGTGATGGCCGGGCGCGCCACGGGCGAAGCCGTCGATGCAGACGCGCACGAATTCGGTCGTGTCGCGGAACGGGGCATGGGCGCGAAAGCTGGCGTCATGGTCCAGTTGCAGCAGAACGAGGTGATAGGGAAAGCCGCCTCGCTCGATCCGGCGCGTGGCGATGGCGCGCTCGATGCGGTGGTAGGGCATCAGCAGCAGGCGTCGCAGGTGCAGCCGGAATTCGGCCGCAAGCGAGATCTCGCGATGCGGGCGATAGGCGCGGTAGCGGTGCGCACCAAGCAGGACGCAGCCGTGATAGAGCGCGCCGTAGAAGATGTGCTCGCGCAGGTCGCCCCAGCTTGCAGGGGCCTCGGCCTGATCCCCGTCGCGTTGCGCAAGGGCCTGCCGCATCCGGTGCAGGTCGATCTGCATCAGGCGGGAATGGCCGTTCGAGCCGCCCCGTTCGTAGGTGATCCAGTAGGGGCGCAGATAGCCCTCTTCGAAGACGTGGATCGTCAGGCCTGCCGCGCGCGCCGCAGTGATGGCGGCGGCATGGACCGGGCGCGTGTCGCCATAGACGACGATGTCGGTGATGCGTTTTTCGTCCACGATCCGCGCGAAGGCGGCCGGCCACTCGGCCTCTGTCCCGCGATAGGGCAGGTAGCTTTCCCGCGCCGGCCAGAAGGCCCGGTCGCCCGCGGTGAAGCCCACGCGCCAGACTTCGGCCCCCGCGTCCGTCAAGCAGACGGCCCAGTCGATGGAAGAAGGGTCCATGCGGACCTTGCAGAAGCAGAAAGTGACGCCGGTTCAAGTCCTGCCTGCCCGTGGTTCCGGTCGCAGTCTTGCATCTGGCTGCTTGCAGAATGGTTAACACATTCACTGGCGAGAATACAGGCAGTTCGGCAGGACCGCGTGCGGCGGCAGGCAGGAATGCGGATGGCGGGGGTTGCGGCAGATCGAAGGCAGGGCTACCTCGCATTTGTCACGACTGACGGAGGCGCGCATGTTCACCGGGATCGTCATCCGACATAGGCGAGGTGCTGGAGGTGGAGCAGCAGGGCGACCTGCGCGCGCGGATCGGCACGTCCTATGACGTGACGGCCATCGACCTTGGCGCGTCCATCGCCTGCGACGGCGTCTGCCTGACGGTGATCGAGACCGGCACCGCCCCGCGCAACTGGTTCGACGTTCAGGTCTCGGGCGAGACGCTGTCGAAGACCACTGTGGGCGGCTGGGTGCCGGGGCGTCGGCTGAACCTGGAACGCGCGCTGCGGGTGGGGGACGAACTGGGCGGCCACATCGTCTCGGGCCATGTCGACGGGCTGGCGCAGGTGATCCGTGTACAGCCCGAGGGCGACAGCCTGCGCGTGACCTTCCGCGCGCCCATGGCGCTGGCCGGATTCATCGCGCCGAAAGGGTCGGTCGCGCTGAACGGCACGTCGCTGACGGTGAACGAGGTGGACGGGGCGGATTTCGGGGTGAACCTGATCCCGCATACGCAGAAGGTCACGACCTGGGGCGACGTGGCCGAAGGCCATGCGGTAAACCTCGAGGTCGACACGATGGCGCGCTACGTCGCCCGTCTGCGCGACTGGCAGGCATGAGGATCGGCCACAACGGCGGCCCCACGATGGAGCCGGGCGGAAGCTGGCGCCTGCACTGCTGGCGCAAGGCGCGCACGGACCTTCTGCCTCACCTGCCCATCGAGGTGCTGCGCACGCGGGTGCGCCGGGCCGGTGAACTGGGCCTCGACTACCGCACCTACGCCTCGGTCCGCGCGGCGACGGGACATGACGTGGTGGCGTTCCTGTTCTCGTCGAACGCCCTGCGCGTCCTGCCGCCACAGACCGCGCTTCCGGCGGACCGCGAGCGAAAGCTGGCCTCGCTTGTGGACTGCGCGCGGATCGGGCTGGCGCAGGCCCCACTGACCGTCGCAGAGGCTGCGACCATGCCGCGCCCGTGCTCGACGCCGCCCATCCCGCGCCACCCGGCCTTGCGCCCTTTGCCGTGGCCCGTGCCGCCCTGCGCGCGGCCCTCGGCACGACGCCGGGCGACCAGGTGATCCTGGTCGGCGACACCGCGCTGGAAGCCGAATGGTGCGCCGCCGGTCGCCTCGCCGCCTACCTGCCCGCCGGGCGCTACTTCGACACGGCGTGACTGTGCCCGCCTGCACAGCACCCGCGCTCGGCTTGCTCTGGCCTTTGCCCGCGCCCCGCGCTAGGACGCGGGCAAAGGCGGAGATCCCCCGATGAGCGACATGCACAAGACCGAATATTCCGATGCAATCTCGTCGGTCGAAGAGATCATCGACGACGCCCGCAACGGCCGCATGTTCATCCTCGTCGACCACGAGGACCGCGAGAACGAGGGCGACCTCGTGATCCCGGCGCAGATGTGCACGCCCGTCGGCCATCAACTTCATGGCGACGCACGGGCGGGGTCTGATCTGCCTCGCGCTGCCGGGAACGCGGATCGATGCGCTCGGCCTGCCGCTGATGAGCCCCAAGAACTCCAGCCGCCACGAGACCGCCTTCACCCTGTCGATCGAGGCGCGCGAAGGGGTGACGACCGGCATCTCGGCCGCCGACCGGGCGCTGACCGTCTCGGTCGCCATCGACCCGACGAAGGGTGCGGCCGACATCGCGACACCCGGCCACATCTTTCCGCTGCGCGCCCGCGACGGCGGCGTGCTGGTCCGCGCAGGCCATACCGAGGCGGCGGTGGACGTGGCGCGTCTCGCGGGCCTCAACCCCTCGGGCGTGATCTGCGAGATCATGAACGAGGACGGCACGATGGCGCGCCTGCCCGACCTCGTCGCCTTCGCGCAGAAGCACAGGCTGAAGATCGGCACGATCTCGGACCTGATCGCCTATCGCCGCCGCCACGACAATCTGGTCAGCGAGAAGGTGGTGAAGCATGTGACCTCGGCCTATGGCGGCGACTGGCTGATGCGGGTCTATGCCGACGAGACGCAGGGGGCCGAGCACATCGTCCTGAGCAAGGGCGACCTCAGCGCGCCGGGGCCGGTGCTGGTCCGGATGCACGCGCTCAATCCGCTGGAGGATGTGCTGGGGATCAACCCCGATCACGCGGGCGAGTTGCGCGGCGCGATGCAGACCATCGCGCGCGAGGGGCGCGGCGTGGTCGTGCTGCTTGCGCGACACCACGATGAAGCTGGTGATGGGCGACGAGGTTTCGCCACAGACGCTGCGGCAGTATGGGCTGGGCGCGCAGATCCTCTCGGCGCTCGGCTTGTCGGACATCACGCTTGTGACCAATTCCAAGGCGCCGAAGATCATCGGGCTCGAGGCCTACGGGCTGACGATCACCGGCACCCGCACCATCTCCGAGGGCTGATCATGGCTGGACAGGAAACCCACTACACGCTGCCGCTGCCGGTCTTCGACCGGCCGGTGAAGCTGCTGATCGTCGTCGCTCCCTATTACCGCGACATTGCCGATGACCTGATCGCGGGCGCGCGCGCGACGGCCGCCGAGGCGGGGGCCGAGGTGGAGCTGGTCGAGGTGCCCGGCGCGCTGGAGGTGCCGACGGCGGTGGCGATGGCCGAGCGGATGGCGAAGTATGACGGCTACGTGGCGCTTGGCTGCGTGATCCGGGGCGAGACGACGCATTACGACACGGTCTGCAACGACAGCTCGCGCGCGCTGTCGCTGCTGGGATTGCAGGGGGCCTGCATCGGCAACGGCATCCTGACGGTCGAGAACCGGGCGCAGGCCGCAGGTGCGTGCCGATCCGGCAGGACAGAACAAGGGCGGCGGCGCGGCAGCGGCGGCGCTGCACCTGATCGCGCTGTCGCGGAAATGGTCCATGCCCAAGGGCAGCCTGGGGTTCCGCGCGGAGGCCGAGGACGTGAGCGGCAAACCCGACAAGCGCCAGATGAAATCCGCGGCCCGGCTTTATGCCGTGCAGGCGCTGTTCCAGATGGAAAGCTCGGGCCAGACCGTCGAATCCGTGACGCGCGAGTTCGAGACGCACCGCTTCGGCGCGGTCTATGATGGCGACGAGATGGCCGAGGGCGACGTGGACCACTTCCGCGCGCTGATCGACCACGCCGTGAACTGGCAGGCGCGGATCGACCAGATGACCGACCGCGCGCTGGTCGCGAACTGGCCCATCGACCGCATCGACCCGGTCCTGCGCGCCCTCTTTCGCGCGGCGGGGGGCGAGATGCTGGACAAGGTGACGCCGCCCAAGGTGGTCATCACCGAGTTCGTGGATATCGCGAAGGCCTTCTTCCCCGAGGGCAAGGAGCCGAAATTCGTCAACGCCGTGCTGGATCACATGGCGCGCGAGGCGCGGCCCGAGGCGTTCAGCGCCTGATCACTCCGCCTCGTGACAGGCGAGGGCCAGCTTGTTGCCCTCGCTGTCGCGCAGATAGGCCCCGTAGTAGTCTGGGTGATAGTGCGGGCGCAGGCCCGGCGGCCCGGCATCGGTTCCGCCCGCCTCCAGACCGGCGGCATGGGCGGCGCGGACCTGTTCCCGCGTCGCGCAGAGCAGCGCCACCATCTGCCCGTTGCCGGGTGCGGCGGGCAGGCCGTTCTCGGGCGCGCCGATCAGGAACAGCGGTCGCGCCTTGCCCGGCTCCTGCCAGCCTGCCCAGGGCCGCGAGCGGTCGCAAAAGCGCAGGCGATGCCCCAACCCTTCCAGGACTGCCGAATAGAAGCGCAAGGCTGCCTCGAAATCGTTCACGCCCACGAAACAATGCGACAACATTCCGCCGATCCTCCACGCAAACGGGGGTGCGACACCCCGGCATCCCGTTTCCTCTTTCAAGTCACCCCGAGAGGTGTATCATTTTCCTGAAGGTGAGGAGGAGTGGTGCAATGCCCAAGCTCGTGCGTCTTTACGTGGTCAACGTGCTGATCGGGTTCGCCCTCGCCCTGGGCTTCGTGACGACGCTCGTCTGGCTCGACGTGGCCAACCTGCGGCACCTGATCCTTGAGACCGAAAAAGGGTATCTCGCCTTCGCGCTGCTGGTCCTGTCGAACGGGATCGTCTTTGCCGGGGCGCAGTTCGCCATCGCCGTCATGCGTCTGGCCGATGACACGGACCGTCCCTCGGGCGGCCGCCGCGCGCCGCGCGTGACGATGCAGCCGATCCGGGTCGAGGCCGTGGCCCGCAGCCCGGTGCGGCACAGCGCCCGCCGCTGAGTCGGGCAGGAGTGCACAGCAGGGGGGACCGCTTCGGCGGTCCTTGTCATGTCCGGGGGAAGGGTGGCGGGAACCGCGGCAGCCGTGGAGACGTGGATTTCCCGAGAGCCTGGTTGACCAGGTGGGCGCCAGATACCAGGACCAGGATCCTGGCAGAGCCAGCTCCCTCGGAAGTGCTTATCGGCCACTGGAAAAGAGCCTCGCACGAGAGGGGCAGAACCCGCCAATCCAAGACATAGGCCGCGGGATGCCCGTGCGCAAGGCTTGCGCGATGTTCACGTTTGGTTCATATTCGCCCGATGACCCTGCTTGCCCCCGATCCCTCGCCGCGCGTGATGCCGGGCCAGCTTCTGGCCCGGGGCCTGTGCCGTCACCTGCTGGGCCACGGCTTCGCCACGGTGGAAGAGCTGGTGCCCGCGCCGGGGCTACGCGTCGACGTGATGGCGACTTGGGCCGAAGGGCGAGGTCTGGGTGATCGAATGCAAGTCGGGGCTGGCCGACTATCGCAGCGACCGCAAGTGGCAGGGTTATCTGGAGTGGTGTGACCGCTTCTTCTGGGCGGTCGATGCCGCTTTCCCGACCGAAATCCTGCCCGAGGGAACGGGCCTGATCCTGGCCGACGCCTATGACGCCGAGATCGTCCGCATGGGGCCTGAAACCCCGCTCGCCCCCGCGCGGCGCAAGGTGATGGTGCAGAAGTTCGCCCGCCACGCCGCGCTGCGGCTTCAAGCGCTGCGCGATCCGGGCGCGAGCTTCAGCCCCGCCGCCCTTTAGGCCCTTTGGGCTGCGTGGGGCCGCCCATGGCACGGGCGCGCTCGGCGGCGGCCATCAGCTCTTCTGCGATTTCCTCGGCCTCTTCCGGCTCGAAGTCGAGCGGCAGGTCCACGCCATCGGCCTCGATGTAGATGCGCACCATGCCCAGGCTTGTCGGCCCGATCTGCAGGTTCGCCGCGATGTCGCTCTGCTTGTCGATCCCCATGGTCGGGCTCCTTCAGGCGTATTGGGCTGGCCTAGCGCCGATGGACGGGCCTGACAAGGGGAAGGGGTTGATCCCGGCGCGGTGACGGGCAGGATGCAGGTCCAGGGGGTGCTGATGGCTGACATCGCGTTTCGTCCTGTTGCAGCCGACGATCTGGACTGGATCGTGGATCGGCATGCCACGCTCTATGCACAGGAAGCGGGCTTCGACGGCACGTTTCGGCCCGCTCGTGCGCGGCATTCTCGACGACTGGTTCCCGCGCCACGATCCCGCGCGTGAGACCGGCATCCTCGCCCGTCGCGGGGCCGAGCGGCTTGGCACGATCTTCTGCGTCAGGCTGGATGACGAAACCGCCAAGCTGCGCCTGTTCCTGATCGAGCCGCGGGCGAGGGGCCTTGGACTGGGGCGCGAGATGCTGGCGCGCTGTCTGGGCTTTGCGCGGGAGGCGGGCTACCGGCGCATGACGCTCTGGACGCATGAAAGCCATGCCGCCGCCTGCGCGCTCTACCGCGCGGCGGGTTTCGCGCTGATCTCGTCCACGCCGGTGCACTCGTTCGGGCAGGACCTTGTCGAACAGCATTGGGAGATCGCGCTCTGACCGCCTTCGCCCTTGCAATCGGCGGGGCACGGCGATACATCGCGCGCGCAGTGCCGACGTAGCTCAGTTGGTTAGAGCACCAGATTGTGGATCTGGGGGTCCCCCGTTCGAGCCGGGGCGTCGGTACCATTCTTCTTCATCCTGAGGTTGTATATCCGTCGCGGCGCATGCCGCCGGCAACCGGGCGCGCTCCGGTGCGTTGACATACGTGCCCCTCGGCGGGGCAGGGGGGCGGGCCGCTGGACACCTACATTCTGCTGCTGACATTGGTCGGGGCCATTATTCTGCTGACGGCCTGGGTTCCGATGCTGCTGAAGGAGCTGCCGCTGTCGCTGCCGATCGTCTGCATCGCCTGCGGCATCGTCCTCGGCTGGTCTGCCCTGGCCCGCCTGCTGCCCGAGAACCCGCTCGAGAACCTGGACCTGACCAAGCGGCTGACGGAATTCGTGGTGATCGTCGCGCTTATGGGGGCGGGACTTCGGCTGGACCGTCCTCTCGGGTGGCGCAGCTGGTCGGTGACCTGGCGGCTGTTGGCCATCGCGATGCCGCTGACGATCCTCGGCATCGCCGTGTTGGGATGGGCGGCCCTGGGCCTCGCCCCGGCCTCGGCGCTGCTTCTGGGCGCGGTCCTTGCGCCCACCGACCCGGTGCTGGCCAGCGACGTGCAGGTCGGCCCGCCGCGCGAGGGGATGGAGGACGAGGTGCGCTTTGCGCTGACCTCGGAGGCGGGCCTGAATGACGGGCTGAGTTTTCCTTTCGTCTACCTTGCCATCGCATTGGCTCTGGCCGGCGGGCAGGCCACCGGCGAGGATTTGCGGCACTGGCTCGCGATGGACGTGGTCTGGCGGATTGGCGGGGGCGTTGTCATCGGCTGGGCCGTGGGGGCGGCGCTCGGCTATCTCATCTTCCGCCTGCCCAACCGCGCGCGCCTGTCGAGCACGGGCGACGGGTTCGTCGCGCTCGGCGCGACCTGCCTGGCCTACGGGCTGACCGAAATGGCGCATGCCTATGGCTTTCTCGCGGTCTTCGTCGCGGCCATCACCCTGCGCGCCGCGGAACGCGAGCATGACTACCATGCCGAATTGCATGCCTTTGCGGAACAGGTGGAGCGCTTGCTGATGATGCTTCTGTTGGTCTGCTTCGGTCTCGCCATTGCCGAGGGGTCGATCTTCGGCGCGCTGGACTGGCGGATCGTCGGCGTAGCGGTGCTGGTTCTGCTGGTCATCCGTCCCGTTTGCGCGGGGATCAGCCTGATCGGGGCGGACCTGCCGGGGCGCGAGGCGGCGGTCATCTCGGTCTTCGGCATTCGGGGGCTGGGATCGTTCTACTACCTCGCCATGGCGCTTGGGGTGGCCGAGTTCGACCAGCCGCGCACGCTGTGGGTCACGGTCTGCCTCGTCGTCTTGATCTCGATCGTGCTGCACGGCACAACGGTGACGCCGGTGATGCGCTACCTTGACCGCGCTCGGACACCTGCTGCGGGAAGGTGATGCGGGGCGTGAGGTCCTCTGCCGCGTGAGGGAACGGAGCGACACGCGATGCCACCGCTGATGATCCTGCTTCATGGTGTGCGCGCAACCGGCCGCGACATGGACTGGCTTGCGGGGGCGCTGTCGCAGCATGTGCCCGGTGCCGTCTTCGCCCAGCCGGACGCGCCGTTCGCGGATGACGAAAGCGGCGTGGGCAGGATGTGGTTCAGCACGCGCGACATATCGGCCGAGAGCCGGGCAGCGCGGGTCGAGGCGGCACGCCCCGCCTTCGACGCGGTTCTGTCCGAGGTTCTTTCGGCCCATCGGCGGGCCAACCTGACGGGCGTTGCGCTGGTCGGGTTCTCGCAAGGGGCGATCATGGCGCTGGATGCGGTCGCCTCGGGCCGCTGGCCCGTCGCGGCCTGCGTGGGGTTTTCGGGCCGCCTTGCCTGCATGCCCGCCACCCCACCGACGACGCCGATCCTGCTCGTCCACGGTCTTGAGGATGGGGTCGTCCCGCCGATCGAGACACGGCAGGCCGCGCGCAGGTTGCGTGCTGCGGGGGTCGACTTGCAGCAGGTGCTGCTGCCCGGCCTCGGCCATCAGATCAGCGCCAAGGGGGCTGCCCGGGCAGGCCGGTTCCTGGCCCGCAGGCTGGGGAATGGGGCCTGAGCCTGTAGCCCCGGTCACTCTGCCGGGGTGGCCCCGCGCGCGGCCTCGCGCAGTTCGCGCCGCAGACGTTCCGCCTCGGCGGCCTTGGGCTTGGACAGACCCGCCAGCAGCAGATAGGCCACCGGCGTGATGTAGAGCGTGGCCAGCGTCGCAAGACCCAGGCCGCCCACGATGATCCAGCCCAGAACCTCGCGCGCCTCGGCCCCGGCGCCGAAGGCGAAGACCAGCGGCAGGCCGCCCAAGCACGGTCGCCACCATCGTCATCATCACCGGGCGCAGGCGGATGATCGAGGCGTTCTCGATCGCCTCGCGCACGCTCGCGCCCTCGTCGCGCAACTGGTTGGCGAATTCCACGATCAGGATGCCGTTCTTGGCCATGATGCCCACCAGCAGGACCAGCCCGATCTGGCTGTAGACGTTCAGGCTGCCCCCGGTCAGCACCAGCGCGAAGACGGCGCAGGCCAGCCCCAAGCGGCACGGTCGCCATCACGATCACGGCCGAGACGAAGCTTTCGAACTGCGCGGCCAGCACCAGCAGGACGATCAGGATCGCCACCCCGAACATCACGCAGGATCGCCGAGGAGCTTTCGGTCAGGGTCGCCGCCTCGGCCAGCGGGACGATGCGGCTCTCGGGGGGCAGGATGTCTGCCGCCAGACGCTCGCACCTCGGCCAGCGCCGCGCCGAGCGGCAGCTCGGGCGTCAGCCCGGCGGTGATCGGCGACCGAGCGCATCTGCGCCTCGCGGCTCAGCTCGGGTGCCACGGCGCGTTCGGTCAGCGTGACGAAGCTCGAGATCGGCACCATCTTGCCGTCGCCCGCCTGCACGAAGATCACGCTCCAGATCGCCGGGATCGTTCACCGGCTCGCCGGTCGAACTCGAGCTTGATGTCGTAGCTGTCGTCGTCGAGAAAGACCGTGCCCACGCTGCGCCCGTCGAGCACGGCCTGCAACGCCTCGCCCATCCCGTCGATGTTCACGCCGAGGTCGGCGGCGCGGGCGCGGTCCACCTCGATGAACAGCTGCGGCTGCGTCGTGTCATAGCCCAGCCGCACCTGCCCGAAGGCGCGGGTTCTTTTCCATCTCGTCGACCAGCATCGCGCGCGCTTTCGGCCAGCGTGGCGTAGTCGTTGCCGACGATGGCAAAGCTCAGGCCCTGACCTGCGCCGCGGATGCCGAGCGAGTTCGGCTGGATCGCAAAGGCCCGGATGCCGACCACGCCGCGCAGCTTGCCGTTCAGCTCTGCCACGATCTCCTGCTGGCTGCGGCTGCGGTCGGCCCAGTCGGCGAGCGACAGCACCATGAAGCCCCGGCTGTCGGACCCGCCCTGACCCGACGATGGCAAAGACATTCTCGACCTCGCCCGAGGCGCGCAGCGGTTCGATCAGCGCCTCGATCTCGCGCATCTTTGCGTCGGTATAGTCCAGCGCCACGCCCTGCGGCGCCGTGATGCTGAGGAGCGCCAGCGCCCGATCCTCGGGCGGGGTCAGTTCCTGCCGCAGCGATCCGAAGAACATCGACCGCGAGCAGCGCGAAGAGGACGGCCACCGTGACGGCGATCATCGGGGCGCGCCAGCGTCGCGCGCAGCGTGGTGGCATAGAACGCGGCCAGCTTGCCGCCCACCCAGCCGATCAGCCCTTGCGATCGCTGCGCATCCTCGGCCCGCAGCATGCGGCTGGCCAGCACCGGGCACAGCGTCAGCGCCGTGACCGAGGACAGCAGGACCGAGATCGCCAGCGTGAAGCCGAATTCGCGGAACAGCCCGCCCGTCTGGCCCGGGCAGGAAGGACAGCGGGATGAAGACGGCGGCCAGCGTGGTGGTCGTGGCGATCACCGCAAAGAACACCTGCTGCGTGCCCAGCACGGCCGCCGCCCGCGCGCCCATGCCCTCGGACCGTCGCCGCACGATGTTTTCCAGCACCACGATGGCGTCGTCCACCACCATGCCCGTGGCCAGCACCAGCGCGAGCAGGGTCAGGATGTTGATCGAGAAGCCCACCAGCCAGATCGCCGCCAGCGTCCCGATCAGCGACACCGGCATGGCGAGCGCCGGGATCAGCGTCGCGCGCGCGTCGCGCAGGAAGAGGTACATGATCGCGGTCACGATCAGCACCGACAGGACCAGCGCGATCTCGACTTCGTGGATCGCGCCCTTGATGAAGGTCGCGGTGTCCGAGGTGACGAAGATGCGGACGTCGGCGGGCAGGATCGGCTGCACCTCGGCGATCACCTGCCGCACCGCGTCGGAGATCTCCAGCGTGTTGCTTTGCGCCTGCCGGATGATGCCGAGGCCGATGCCCGTCTCGCCATTCGCGCGCAGGACCGACGTGCCGGGCTCCGGCCCCAGCGTGACCGGCGCCACGTCGCCCAGCTCGCACGTCCGGCGCGATGTCCAGCGCCTCGAACTGTTCGGCGCGTGGTGACCGAGGCGGTGGTGCGCACGAGGATGCTCTGCTGGTCCGAACTCAGCGATCCTGCGGGCGCGTCGAAGGACACGTCGCTCAAGGCCGTCGCGCAGATCGGCCAGGGTCAGGCCCCGGCTGGCCAGTTGCATCTGGTCGATATCGACGCGGAAGACCAGCTCGCGCTCGCCGAAGATCTGCACGTCGGCGACGCCGGGGGCCGAAAGCAGCCGATCCTCCACCGTGTCGCTGACCAGCTTCGTCAGTTCCTGCGCCGAGCGCTGTGACGAGGTGACGGCGATGCGCAGCACCGGCTCGCTGTCGGCATCCGCCTTGACCACGCGCGGCGGGTCGGCGTCGTCCGGCAGGGTGTTCTGGATGCGGGCGATGGCGTCGCGCAGGTCGGTCGCGGCCACGTCGAGGTCGACATCCTCGCGGAATTCCACCGTCACGCGGCTCGATCCGAAGCGCGAGGTCGACGAGATCGACTTGACCCCCGCCACCCGGCCCGCCGCGCGCTTCGATCACCGCCGTGATCTCGCGGTCGATGGTCTCGGGCGCGGCCCCGTCGAAGTCGGTCGAGACGGTGATGACGGGGCGGTCCACGTCGGGCAGTTCGCGCACCTCGGCCCCGGTCAGCGCGGACAGTCCGGCGATGACGATCAGCGCGTTCAGCACGAAGGCCAGGATCGGGCGGCGCACGAACAGCGCGGTGCCCGAGGCCGCAACGGCCGCGTCGTCGGGTCTGGCGCCTTCGCCGCTCATGCCGTCACGACTTCGACTGGGCGGCGTCGGCACCCGGCGTCACGATGTTCACCGCGCCGCCGGGCCGCAGGGCCTGCACGCCTTCGCTCACCACCAGATCGCCCGGCTCGAACTGGGCGTCGATCAGCACCAGGTCGCTGTTGCGCTGCAGGATGCGGACCGGGGCGCGCTGTGCCTTGCCCTCGCGCACGATCCAGACAAAGGCCCCCGCCTCGCCCCACTGGATCGCCAGCGGGTCGACACGGCCGGATGCGCCTCGCCAGTGAAGCCAAGCGAGATCAGGAAGGCCATGCCGGGCCGCATCGCGTCGTCGGTGTTGTCGATGGCCGCCTGCACCTGCAAGGTGCGGCTCGTCTCGTCCACCCGGTTGTCCAGCGCGCTGATCTGCCCCGGCAGCGACGTGCCCGGATCGGCGAGGGGCGAGGCGCTGACCGTGTCGCCGACGGCCAGGCGGCTGACGATGCGCTCGGGCACGCGGAAGTCGATCAGCAGGCTGGAGCGGTCCTCGATCCGCGTGATCTCCTCGTTCACCGCCACCTGGTTCCCGATCTCGACGGTCAGGATGCCGACCCAGCCTGTGACCGGCGCAAGGATGCGGTGGCGCGACAGGTCGAATTCGGCCTCGCGCAACTCCAGCTCGGCGGTCTTCAGGGCAAGCTCCGCCTCCTGCATCTGCAGGTCGGTCGAGGCCCCGGTCGCCTTCAGCCGCGCGACCCGGTCGAGGGTCGCCTGCGCGTCGCGCACGACAAGCCCGGCACGGTCGACCGCGATGCGCGCCGCCTCGCTGTCCAGTTCCATGATGGTCGTCCCGGCCTTCACGTAGTCGCCGGAGGCAACGTTTATACCCACCACACGGCCGGCCACTTCCGAGGCGAGCACGACGGACCGGGCCCCGCGGGCGGTGCCAATGGCAGTAACGGTGTCAGTCAGCACCTCGGTTCGCACGGGATCGGCCACGACGAGGGCCGCGCCCCGCCCGCCACCGCCCTGAGCCTCTTCCTCGGGCATGGCGGCCTCGGCCACCAGCCCCAGACGGTCGAGCGGTCCAAGCAGCCCGACCGCAGACAACAGCGGATGCGCCGCAGGCAGGAACGCCGCCGCACCGAGTGTCGCAGCGATCAGCAGCGCCAGCGTCACGAGGGCCTGTTTCCAAAGCGCCATGCAGTCTCCGGTCCGTCAGATGCGCAGTCAGCGACACATCGCATATACTACGCCGCCTTTCGGGCGCACATGCAACCGCAGCTTCGATCAACTAGATGCGCGCGCGCCAAAGAAAAGCGCCGTTCAAGCGGCCGTGAACGCAGCGCAGCATCCTCAGACCGGCAGACTGCGACTGCCCTCCGCGGACGAGGCCTCGGCCAGGTCCAGCACCCGCTGCAACGCCGCGCCGCGCGCGAAGTCGGGCACGCCCGGCGCGCCCTCGCGGATCGCGGCGACGAACCGCTCGTAGATCGTGGGCACGGGCGGCGTCGCCACCGCTGCCCAGGTGCCCGTCGCGACATCCGCGCCAAGGCAGGCGTTCAGGCGGCTCTCGGCCTTTTCGAACAGCACCTCCAGCCCGCCCGTCTCGCCATAGATCCGCAGGCGCAGGTCGTTCAGGTGGCCGGTGGCAAAGCGCGTGGCGCTGACCGTGCCGACCGCGCCGTTGGCCAGCCGCAGGTGCATCGCGAAGCTGTCGTTGGCGTCCAGCACATAGTCGCCGATCCGCCCGCCCTCGGCCTTGTCGAAGGTCGTCAGGCGGCAGCTGACCTCGGCCGGGTCGGAGCCCGCGATGAAGGTGGCGAAGTCGAGGATGTGGATGCCCACATCGCCCAGCACGCCCTTCGACCCATGCGCGCTGGACAGCCGCCAGAGCCATTGCGGCATCGTGCGCCAATCGCCCCAGGCGGGCTGCGTCAGCCAGCTTTGCAGGTAGGTCGCCTCGAAATGCCGCACCGCGCCGATCGCGCCCGCCGCCACCATCTGCGGCCGCCTTCTGCAGGGCGGGCACGTTGCGGTAGCTGAGGTTGACCATGTTCACGACGCCCGCCGCCCGCGGCCGCCTCGGCCATCTCTGCGGCGTCGGCGTGGTTCGTGGCCAGCGGCTTTTCGCAGAGCACATGCTTGCCCGCGGCCAGCAGGGGCAGGGTGGTGGCGAAAGTGCGCCGCGTCGGGCGTGACGTTCGTCACCGCGTCGAACTCGCCCCAGGCGAGCGCCGCCTCCAGCGAGGGAAACCGCTCGGCGATGCCGAAGCGGTCGCAGAACTCGGCCAGCGGCCCCGGCCGCGTGTCGACACCCGCCACGAGCTCTACGCCCGGAATCGCGGCAAAGGCCTCGGCATGGTTGGCGGCCATGCCCCCGGTCCCGAGGATCAGAAGGCGCACCATCAGCGGAAGCCCTCCTCGCCGTCATGGTGCAGGCGCGGGCCACGTTCCACGATCGGCTCCAGCGCCTGCGCGACGGGCACGTTCGGCGCGGCGTTGGGATCGGCCAGCCTGCGGGCGGGGTTGTAGGCCCATTTCACCGCATTGCGCAGCACGGTCTGCACGTTCGCGTCGTGATAGGTCGGATAGGTCTCGTGACCGGGGCGGAAGTAGAAGACGTTGCCCGCCCCCCGCTTCCAGGTCAGGCCCGAGCGGAACACCTCGCCGCCCTGGAACCAGCTGACGAAGACCGTCTCCATCGGTTCCGGCACGCCGAAGGGCTCGCCATACATCTCTTCGTTCTCCAGCTCGAAATGATCGGGCAGGCCGGCGGCGATGGGGTGGTTGCGCGAGGTCAGCCACAGCCGCTCGCGCTCGCCCGCCTCGCGCCAGGTCAGGTTGCAGGGCGCGCCCATCAGCCGCTTGAAGGGCTTCGAGAAATGCGCCGAATGCAGGAAGATGGCGCCCATGCCGGACCAGACCGCATCGCAGACCATGTCCACCGCCGCGTCGGACACCTCGCCATGCGCGGCATGGCCCCACCAGAGCAGCACGTCGGTCTCTGCCAGCCGCGCAGGCCGACAGGCCGTGGTCCGGCTGGTCCAGCGTCGCCGTCTCGGCCCGGATCGCCGGATCGGCGTTGAGCGCGGCGGCGATGGCCCCGTGCATGCCCTGGGGGTAGATGGAGGCCACGATGCGGTTCTCGCGCTCGTGCACGTTCTCGCCCCAGACGAGGGTTCGGATGGTCATGGGATGGCTCCTTCTGGTGCGACTCGGGTTGAGCGGAAGATACGGAAAGGGCAGGGGAAGGGACAGGGGAGGAGTCATGGCTGAGGGGGCACCGCGCCCCGGCGCAGACGCGATGTACCCCCGGCGCAGGCGCAACGCGCACCGGCGAAGGCCGGGGCCTCGTGGTCCAAAGAATTCCCCACTTTCCCTTGGCGGATTTGTCCGTCGACAAATCCGTCCGCGCCTGCCTGCCCGTGGCAGGCGCGTTGCCGCGCCCGCCCAGTCAGGCGCGGCCGGATTGGCAGTGCCACGCAAGCGGAGAACCCCTTGCCCTCGCGCTTGCGCGCTCCGGCAATCGGATCGCGGGAACGCTCCACCGGAGCGTTCCCGGTCGATCCTCTGGTCGCGACGAACGGACGCCGCGCCCCGGCGCAGGCCGGGGCCTCCTGCGCCCACCCTTGCGCCGCCCCGCATTTCCCCCCACCATCGGCCGATCAGCCAGGGAGGCCATGATGCCCGTCAAGAACCGCTTCGCCGAACTCCTGCCCGAGATCACCGCCTGGCGCCGCGATTTCCACGAGCATCCCGAGTTGCAGTTCGACGTCCACCGCACCGCCGGCAAGGTGGCCGACCTGCTGCGCAGTTTCGGCTGCGACGAGGTGGTGGACAGGCATCGGCCGCACCGGCGTCGTCGGCGTCATCAAGGGCAAGACCGACACCACGGGCCGGGTCATCGGCCTGCGTGCCGACATGGACGCGCTGCCGATCCACGAGACAGACCGGCGTGCCCTACGCCTCCAAGACCCCCGGCACGATGCATGCCTGCGGCCATGACGGACATACGGCGATGCTGCTCGGCGCGGCGAAATACCTGGCCGAGACGCGGAACTTCGACGGCACCGCCGTCGTGCATCTTCCAGCCCGCCGAAGAAGGCGGCGGCGGCGGGCGCGAGATGGTGCAGGACGGGCTGATCGACGCGCTTCGGCATTCAGGAAGTCTACGGGATGCACAACATGCCCGGCATCCCGGTCGGCCATTTCGCGATCCGCGAAGGCGCGATGATGGCCGCCGCCGACCAGTTCGAGATCACGGTGACCGGCAAGGGCGGCCACGCCGCCAAGCCGCATGACTGCATCGACACCACCGTGGTCGCGGCCCATATCATCGTGGCGCTGCAGACCATCGCCTCGCCGCAAGGTCGATCCGCTGAAGCAGGTCGTCGTCTCGGTCTGCACGGTCGCAACGGACTCGACCGCGCACAACGTCATCCCGCAGGTCGTGAAGATGAAGGGCACCGTCCGCACCATGGACCACGCCGTGCAGGATTTCGTCGAACGCCGCATCACCGAGATCGTCGAGGGCACCGCCCTCGCCTTGGGCGCGCGGGCCGAGGTCGACTACCAGCGCGGCTACCCGGTGACGGTCAACACGCCCGAGAACACCGTCTTGCGGCCGAGGTCGCGGCGCAGGTCTCGGGCCATGTCGACACCGACACGCCGCCGCTGATGGGGGCCGAGGATTTCAGCTTCATGCTGAACGAACGCCCCGGCGCCTATATCTTCCTCGGCAACGGCGACACGGCGATGGTCCATCACCCGGCCTACAACTTCGACGACCACGCCATCCCCTTCGGCTCAAGCTGGTATGCCGGCATGGCCGAGGCGCGGATGCCGGCGGCCTAGGGTTTCGCAACCGTCGTTTCCGGCGTCGGGTTGTCCTCGATCAGGTTGTAGCTGAGCAGGCTCGCCTTGCCGCGGAACACGATGTAGCTGAGCGCGGTGTAGCCAAGGATCATCGGCAGCACGACAGCCGTGCCGACGAGGATGATCGTCAGGCTCTCGGGCGCACTTGCCGCCTCGTAGATCGTGATCTGTTCGGGCACGACGTAAGGGTAGAAGGAATAGGCAAGGCCCAGGAAGGCCAGCACGAACAGCGCCGTCGCAGTGGCAAAGGGCACCCAGTTGCGCCGGTCCCCCGGCTTCGGCAGGCGCTTGAGCGACGACCACAGCACGAGGAGCAGCGCCACCGACAGGATCGGCATCGGCGCGAGCAGCAGGATGTCGGGATAGCTGAACCACTTCTCCCAGATCCGCGCGCTGACCAGCGGCGAGGCGGCCGAGATCGCCGCCATCCCGAGGACCAGTCCCCAGATGCCGCCCGCGCGCCCAGTCCACCGCCTTCTCCTGCAAAGCGCCTTCGCGTCTTCATGATCAGCCAGGCCGCCCCGATGAAGCTGTAGCCCACCGTCAGGAACACCGCCGTCAGCACGCCAAAGGCCAGCGCCGCCCAGCTGTGGCTGAGGCCCAGGATGTAGAGACCCAGCATGAAGCCCTGCGACAGCGCCGCCATCAGCGATCCCGCCCAGAACAGCCAGTTCCAGCGCGCCTTGCGATGCGACGGGGGCCTTGGCGCGGAACTCGAAGGCCACGCCGCGCAGGATCAGCCCGACCAGCATCACCGCCACCGGCAGGTAGAGCGCGGTCAGGATCGTCGCCATGCGCCACCGGAAAGGCCACCAGCAGCAGGCCGATCGCCAGCACCAGCCAGGTCTCGTTGGCATCCCAGAACGGGCCGATGGAGGCGACCATCAGGTCCTTCTCGCGGTCGTCGGCGAAGGGGAAGAGCACGCCCACGCCAAGGTCGAACCCGTCGAGCACGACATAGATCAGGATCGACAGGCCCATCAGCGCGGCGAAGGTGAAGGGCAGCCAGACGGCAGGATCGTCGAACATCGCGCCTACTCCGCCGCCGTGACGGCGACCTGCGCCGCCGACGACGGGCGGGACCATCGCCACGGGCTCGCCTTTCGCGTACTTGCGCGCCAGGTAGAAGATCACGCCGATATAGGCGACGATCAGCGCTGCATAGACGGCCAGGTACATCACCAGCGTTCCCAGCACCATCGGCGCGGGCACATCGGCCACCGCCTGCTTGGTGGTCAGCAACCCCGTCACCAGCCAGGGCTGGCGTCCGATCTCGGTCGTGTACCAGCCCGCCAGCGTCGCGATCCAGCCGGCGAAGGTCATCGCCACGACGCCGTAGAGATAGACCTTGCGGCAGCCCCTCGACCCCCGCGCGCCGACGCAGCATCAGCGCGACCCCGGCCCAGCTGACCAGCAGCATCAGCACGCCCATCCCCACCATGACGCGGAAGCTGAAGAACACCGGCGCGACGGGCGGGTGCAGCACCGTGCCGTCCTCGGCCACGAAGTCGTTCAGCCCGGGCACCACGCCGTCCCACTCATGCGTCAGGATCAGCGAGGCGCCATGCGGAATGCCGATCTCGTAATGGTTCGTCCGCGCCTCCTCATCCGGGCAGGCGAAGAGCAGCAGCGGCTTGCCCGGACCCGTCTCCCAGTTGCCCTTCCATCGCGGCGACCTTCTGCGGCTGATACTCCAGCGTGTTCAGCCCGTGATGGTCGCCCACGAAGATCTGCACCGGGATCAGCAGCGCGCCAAGCCAAAGCCCGAACCGCAGCGCCGAGGCGTTGCCCGCGCTGCGGTCGCCCACCAGCCGCCGATAGGCCGAGACGCCCGCGATCAGGAAGGCCACCGTCAGGCCCGAGGCCAGCAGCATATGCGTCAGGCGGTAGGGCATCGAGGGGTTGAAGACGATCGCCCACCAGTCGGCGGCATGGACCACGCCGTCGCGCAGTTCATAGCCCCGCGGGCGTCTGCATCCAGCTGTTCAGCACGATGATCCAGAACGCGCTCAGCGTCGTGCCGAAGGCCACGAGGAAGGTGGCCAGCGTGTGCAGCCAGCCCGGCACGCGCGTCGCCCCGAACAGCATGATCCCCAGGAAGACCGCCTCGAGGAAGAAGGCCGTCAGCACCTCATAGGCCAGAAGCGGCCCGGCCACGTTGCCCACCGTCTCCATGAAGCCCGGCCAGTTGGTGCCGAACTGGAAGCTCATCGTGATGCCCGAAACCACGCCCGAGCGCGAAGGACAGCGCGAAGACCTTCACCCAGAACATGTAGGCGTCCATCCAGCGCGCCTCGCCCGTGGCGTTGAAGCGCAGCTTGAAGAACAGAAGCACCCAGCCAAGCGCGATGGTGATGGTCGGAAAGAGGATGTGGAACGAGATGTTCGCACCGAACTGGATGCGCGAGAGGATCAGGGTATCCATGGGCCACCTTCATGATGTCCCGCCGAACATAGCGCGCTTCTCCGGGGAAATCAGCGCGGTGCGACCAGCCGTCACGGCATGTATCCGAAGGGCAGATCAATCCCGCGGGCGCGACCGGCGCTCAACCGCCCGTATGGCTCATGTGGCGCGTGACCTGACCGGCGACCGTCTGGCGGGAATAGTCGAAGTCGTGGCCCTTGGGCTTGCGCAGCGATCGCGGCGCGGATCGCGGCCTCCACCACGGCATCGTCGGCGCTGGCCCGCAGGGGCGCGCGCAGGTCGGCCATGTCTTCTTGCCCGAGGCACATGTAAAGCTCGCCCGTGCAGGTCAGGCGCACGCGGTTGCAGCTTTCGCAGAAATTGTGCGTAAGCGGCGTGATGAAGCCGATCTTCTGGCCCGTCTCCTCCAGCCGCACATAGCGCGCGGGGCCGCCGGAGCGCTCGGCCAGGTCGGTCAGGGTGTAGCGCGTGGCCAGCCGCGCGCGCAGGTCGCGCAGGCGTCCAGTACTGGTCCAGCCGGTCCTCGTTGCCGAGGTCGCCCATCGGCATGACCTCGATCCAGGTCAGGTCGTGCCCCTCGCGCGCGCACCAGTCGGTCAGGGAGAACAGCTCGTCCTCGTTCACGCCCTTCAGCGCGACCGCGTTGATCTTGACGCGCAGCCCGGCCTCGCGCGCCGCCGCGATCCCGTCCAGCACCTGCGGCAGGCGGCCCCAGCGGGTGATCCGGGCGAACTTCGCCTCGTCCAGCGTGTCGAGCGAGACATTGATCCGCCGCACGCCGACAGCCGGCAAGCTCGGCCGCGTATTTGCGCAGCTGCGAGCCGTTGGTCGTCAGCGTCAGTTCCTTCAGCGCGCCGGTGTCCAGATGCCGCGACATCGCCTCGAAGAAGGTCAGGATGCCCTTGCGCACCAGCGGCTCGCCGCCCGTGATCCGCAGCTTCTGCACGCCGAGGCGGACGAAGGTGGAACAGAGCCGGTCAAGTTCCTCGAGCGTCAGCAGGTCGGCCTTGGGCAGGAAGGTCATGTTTTCCGACATGCAATAGACGCAGCGGAAATCGCAGCGGTCGGTGACCGAGACGCGCAGATAGCTGATCGCGCGGGCGAAGGGGTCGACTAGGGGGGCGGTCATGCGGCGCGTTGCATGACAGGGGCAAGCGTCAAGTCGAGTGGGCAGGGCAGGGGCAAGCGCTTCCTTCGGCTCCGGGGTCAGGGCGCAAGCAGACGCCCGGCCTCGTTCCGCGCGAAGGGCTTCATCCGCGCGCCGTGGCTGGCGAGGAAGGCGCGCGTGCGCTCGGGATCATGCTTCGAGAGTTCCCGCAGCCACCAGGCGATGGCCTTCTGGATGAACCAGTCGCGGTCTTCGACCATCCCCGCCGCCCAGCCCAGCACGCGGTCCCGCGCGATCAGTTCCTCGGGCTTGGGGTGGTTCTGCTTGGTCCAGGGCAGGGTAGAGACGAGCGCCGCGCGCCGCGTCCACATGTTGGGATGTGCGGTCCATGCCTCGACTTCGTCCAGCCGCGCAGGGTCTGCCACCAGGCGGCGCGAGATCGCGCCAGCCGCATGGTCGGCAAGCGCCCAGGCGTCGAAGCCGGGCACCCAGCTTCGCACCAGATCCCACACCGCCTCCGTCCGGCCGGATCCGCGCCTGCGTCAGCAGCTTAGCCGCCGCCACCCGCGCCTCGTGGATGTCGCTGTCCCACAGGGCGGCCGCCAGCGCGATCCGCTCGTCGAGCGTGGCCGTCGCCCGCCACTCGGCTACCAGGTCCTCGACCCGCGGCACCGGGACACCCAGATAGCGCCGCGCCGCCTTGTGATAGGCCGCCGTCTCGGCGGCCTTCTGCCGGATCGGCCAGCGCCTCCAGCCGCGCCAGGCCGTCTGCGATCATTCCACCGTCACCGATTTCGCCAGGTTGCGCGGCTGGTCCACGTCGGTGCCCTTGGCGATGGCGGTGTGATAGGCCAGCAGCTGCGCCGGAATGGCGTAGAGGATCGGGCGCAAAGGTCGGGTCGACCTCGGGCAGGGTCAGGCGTGCGCCAGGCGCCGTGGCCCGCCTCGGCGATCCCCTGCGGCGTCGGAGATCAGCAGCACCTTGCCGTGCCGGGCCATCACTTCCTGCATGTTCGACACGGTCTTGTCGAACAGCGCGTCGCGCGGGGCCAGCACGATCACCGGCACGCGCGCGTCGATCAGCGCGATGGGGCCGTGCTTCAGTTCGCCCGATGCATAGCCTTCGGCATGGATGTAGCTGATTTCCTTCAGCTTCAGCGCGCCTTCCAGCGCCAGCGGGAACATCGCGCCGCGCCCGAGGAACAGGATGTCCTGCGCCTCGGCCAGTTCCTCGGCGATCCGCGGCCATCGTCGCGGGCGAGGCCGAGCGCGTGGTTCATCAGCCCCGGCAGCAGGCGAAGCGCCTCCAGATGCCGGGCGCACGGCCTCGCGGCGGCAGCGCGCTCGCGGTCCTGCGCGGCCTTCAGCGCCAGCAGCGCCAGCACCAGCAAGCTGGCAGGTGAAGGCCTTGGTCGAGGCGACGCCGACCTCGACCCCTGCCAGGATCGGCAGCGCAAGGTCGCTTTCCCGCGCGATGGAAGAGGTCGGCACGTTCACCACGCTGACGCACCCGCGCCACCTTGTCGCGCGCATAGCGCAGGGCGGCCAGCGTGTCGGCCGTCTCGCCCGACTGGCTGACGAACAGCGCCCATGAGGTGGGCGACAGCGGCGGCTCGCGATAGCGGAACTCCGAGGCGATATCGATCTCGACCGGCAGGCCGGCGAGCTGCTCGAACCAGTATTTCGCGACGTGGCAGGCGTAGGAGGCGGTGCCGCAGGCGACCAGCGTCAGCCGGTCGACCCCGGCGAAATCGAGCCTGCGGCAGGTTGCAGCGTGGTGCCTCCGTCGGCGAGGTAGTGCTTCAGCGCATCGGCCAGCACGACCGGCTGTTCGGCGATTTCCTTGGCCATGAAGTGCTTGTAGCCCGCCTTTTCGATCCGCGGTCGCATCGATCTGGATCGTCGTTGCCGCCCGGTTCGCGCGGCGGTTCGCGGCGTCGTAAGATCGTCGCGCCCTTGCGGGTGACGACGGCCCAGTCGCCTTCCTCCAGATAGGTGATCCGGTCGGTCATCGGCGCCAGCGCGATGGCGTCAGAGCCGACGAACATCTCGCCCTCGCCATGCCCGATGGCCAGCGGCGAGCCCTTGCGGGCGGCGATCATCAGGTCGTCCTCGCCGTCGAAGAGGAAGCAGAGCGCGAAGGCCCCGTGCAGGCGGGCCAGCGTCTCGCGCGCGGCCTCGACCGGCGGACAGGCCCCGGTCCATGTGCAGCTGGACAAGCAGGGCGACCGTTTCGGTGTCGGTCTCGGATTCCTGGCTGTAGCCCGCGGCTGCCAGTTCGATCGCGCAGGTCGCGGAAGTTCTCGATGATGCCGTTGTGGACGACGGCGACCGGCCCGGCCTTGTGCGGGTGGGCATTGGTCACGGTGGCCGCGCCATGGGTGGCCCAGCGGGTGTGGCCGATGCCCGGCCTTGCCCGCGAGCGGCTCGTGCACCAGCAGGTCCGACAGGTTGACCAGCTTGCCCACGGCGCGGCGGCGGTCCAGCCTGCCCGTTGTTCACCGTGGCGATGCCGGCGCTGTCATAGCCGCGATATTCCAGCCGCTTCAGCGCCTCGACCAGAAGCGGGGCCACCTCGTGATTGCCCAGAACACCGACAATGCCGCACATTCAGTGTCTTTCCCTTCGCGGCCTTGATGGCGCGCAGCCGGTCCATCAGTTTCGGTCGCAAGGCCGGGCTTGTTGACCTGCCGCGCGCGGCCGATGGCGAGCGCCTCGGGCGGCACGTCGCTCGGTGATGACCGAACCGGAGGCGGTCATCGCGCCGTCGCCCACCGTGACCGGGGCCACCAGCATCGTGTCCGAGCCGATGAAGGCATGCGCTGCCGATCTCGGTGCGGTGCTTCATCACGCCGTCGTAGTTGCAGGTGACGGTGCCCGCGCCGATGTTCGTGTGCTCGCCCACATGCGGCGTCGCCGAGATAGGTCAGGTGGCCGACCTTCACGCCTTCGTCGAGGATGGCGTTCTTGATCTCGACGAAGTTGCCGACATGCACATCCTCGGCCAGTTCCGCGCCGGGGCGCAGCCGGGCGAAGGGGCCGACGGTCGCGCCGCGGCTGATGTGGCAGCCTTCCAGATGGCAGAAGGCCTGGATCGTCGGCCCCGGATTCCACCGTGACGCCGGGGCCGAAGACGACGTTCGGCCCGATGATCGCATCGCGGCCGATCATGGGTGTCGAGCGCGAAGAACACGGTGTCGGGCGCGGTCAGGGTGACGCCGTTCTCCAGCGCCTCGGCGCGGGCGCGGGCTCTGGAAAGGCGGCCTCGGCCTCGGCCAGTTGCGCGCGGGTGTTGATGCCCAGCGTCTCGGCCTCGGCGCAGAGGACGACGCCGGCGGACAGGCCGCGCGGCGCGGGCCAGTTCGACGATGTCGGTCAGGTAGTATTCGCCCGCGGCATTGTGGTTGCCGACCTCGCGCCACAAGTTCGACAGCAAGCGCCGCAGCGTCGGCGCAGATGACGCCGGAATTGCAGAGGGTTATGGCGCGTTCCTCGGTCGGTCGCGTCCTTGAATTCGACGATCCGCAGCAGGTCATCGCCCTCGGCCACCAGGCGGCCGTAGCGGCCCGGATCGGCGCGCCTCGAAGCCCAGGACGACGACGGCATGGCGCTGCGCGTGCCTCGCGCATCGCCTCGAGCGTTTCCGGTCGGATGAAGGGGGTGTCGCCGTAAAGGACGATGGCATCGCCCTGCGCGTCCGGCAAGCAGCGGCAGCGGCCTGGAGCGACGGCATGGGCGGTGCCAAGCTGCTCGGTCCTGCAGCACGACCTGCGCCTCGGGGTCGAAGGCCCGCGGCGGCGCGGGCGACCGCCTCGGCCCCGTGGCCGGCGACGACGACGGTCCGCTCGGGGTCAAGCGCCTGACCGGCGCGCATCGCATGGTGCAGAAGGGGGGCCGCCGCCAAGCGGATGCAGCACCTTCGGCAGGTCGGAGTTCATGCGCGTGCCCTGTCCGGCGGCCAGGATGATGAGTGAAACGGGCATTGAACCCCTTTCCTTCTTGTGGCCCCCGTTTTAACCGGGGCGGGCCGGGCCGCAAGGGCCGCGCGTTCACCGATCTTTACGCCAGGTTTCAGGGGGCTGCGGGTGCGCACAGTGGTTTTCGATCTGGACGGCACGCTTGCCGATACCAGCGCCGACCTGCTCGCGGCGGCCAATGCCTGTTTCCGCGGCATGGGGCACGGCGACCTGCTGGACGCGCGCGATGCGCTGACGGCGTTTCATGGCGGGCGGGCGATGCTGCGGCTGGGGTTGCAGCGGCTGGGGCGCGACGACGAGGCCGAGGTGGACGCGGCAATATCCGGTGCTGCTGCACGCCTACGCCGAGGCGATTGCCATCCATACGCGGCTTTATCCCGGGGCGGTCGAGGCGGTCGAGGCGCTGCGGGCGGCAGGCTTTGCCACGGCGATCTGCACCAACAAGCCCGAGGGGCTGGCCGAGGACGCTGATGCGCAGGCTTGGGGTGCGCGAGCCTGTTCGGGGCGCTGGTCGGGGCGGATACCCTGCCGGTGCGCAAGCCCGATCCCGCCCCGCTGCACGAGGCGCTGGCGCGGGTCGGCGGGGCGGCGGGCCGGGCGCTGCTGGTGGGCGATACCGAGACCGACCGCAAGACCGGGCGCGCGGCGGGCGTGCCGGTGGCGCTGGTGACCTTCGGGCCGGAGGGCCGGGCGGTCGCGCGACTGGAACCTGAGGCGTTGCTTGACGATTTCGACGACCTGCCGCTTCTGGCGGAACGTCTTGTCGGTGCCTAGCGACCCTCGACTTGCCGCGCGTAGTCGCTCGCGTCATACCACCCTCGCGACGACGCGACCTTGCCAGTCTCGTCGAGGTCCCATTCCTCCCACCCCTCGATGCGGAGGGGCCGTTTCGTGCCCGAATGGGTGCCCGTGAAGGTCCAGAGATAAGCAACATGGCCGCCCGCGATCCGAAGCTTGTCGCATGTCAGCGACAGGTCGGGCACGTCGGCGAAGAAGCCCGAGGCCATCTGGGCGATCCCGTCTCGACCCACCCAGGGCGAGCCGCTGTTGATGACAATCTGGCCCGTCTCTGCGTAGAACGAGGCGACTGCCATCGCGTCTCCGCTGTTCCAAGCAGTCGTGTAGTCACGGGCAATCGAACTCGATGGCGTTTTCGGACAAGGGCATGTGTCTTCTCCTGTGCGGATGGCAGGCATGGTTGCACATTCACGACGGCCTGTATTGACCTTTCGCCTGTTTGACACCGCACATCGACGGCCCTACGGTCCGCGCCTGTCCCGCGCGCGAGTCCCATCATGAACGCCCCGGCCCCGTCACGTCACGCCGTGACCTTCGTGATGATCACTGTCCTTCTGGACATGGTCGGGTTCGGGCTGATCATGCCGGTCCTGCCGGGGCTGATCGAGGAGGTGGGCGGCCTCGGGCTGGCCGATGCCTCGATCATCGGCGGCTGGATGTTCTTCGCCTTTTCGATCACGCAGTTCGCCTTCAGCCCGCTTGATGGGCAACCTGAGCGACCGGTTCGGACGCAGGCCACTGCTGCTGCTGGCGATCTTCGGGCTGTTCGTGGACTATCTTTTCTCGGCCTACGCGCCCTCGATCTTCTGGCTGTTCGTGGGCCGCGCCATCGCGGGACTCTGCGGGTCGTCCTACGTCATCGCCAACGCCTATATCGCCGATGTCACGGCCCCCGAGGATCGGGCGAAGGCCTTTGGCATGATGGGCGCGGCCTTCGGCGTCGGCTTTGTCGTGGGCCCGGCCATCGGCGGGCTGCTGGGCGAGTTCGGGCCGCGCGTGCCGTTCTTCGTCGCGGCCGCGATCTCTGCCGCGAACTTCGTCTACGGCTGGTTCGTGCTGCCCGAGACGCTGCCTGTCGAGAAGCGTCGCCCGTTCGAGTGGCGGCGGGCCAACCCCTTCGGCACGTTCAAGGTGTTCCGCCAGCTATTCCGGCGTGCTGCCGCTCTGCGGGGTGCTTTTCGTCTTCTTCTTCGCCTCGTCGGTCTATCCGGCGATCTGGCCGTTCTGGGGCATGGCCAAGTTCGACTGGAGCGTGTCGATGGTCGGCCTGACGCTGGCGGCCTTTGGCATCATCGCGGCGATCTTCCAGGGCGGGCTGTCGGGGCCTGCGGTCAAGCGGTTCGGCGAGCATCGCGTGGCGCTGTTCGGCCTCGTCATCTGCGGTCATCTCGGCGCTCGGCTATGGGTTGGTCGGCTCGCTGGCCGGGGTGCTGATCCTGCTGGTGATCCACGGGCCGGAAGGGTTCGTGCATCCCATGCTGACCGCGATCATGTCCAAGATGGTGCCGGACGATGCGCAGGGCGAGTTGCAGGGCGGTATCTCTTCGGTGATGAACATCGCCATGCTGGCCGGCACGGTCTTTTTCTCGCAGGTCTTCGGGCATTTCATGCGGCCAGAGGCGATCATGCCAGTCGCCCGACATCGCCTTCTTCATCGCGGCGGGGGTGCTGGCGGTTGCCCTGGTCTTGTTCGTGTCGACGGTCCGGCGACCCCTTCAGGCTCGGTCGGGGCAGAGTGATGGAGCGGTTCACCGGCAGCTTCACCCAGCAGGAGCCGATCCCCGAAGACGGGCATCGCGGCGGCGCTCGCGGTGCTGCGCCATGGCCGGCTGCACCGCTACAACACCGCGCCCGGAGAGATCGCCGAGACGGCGCTGCTGGAGGAAGAGTTCGCGGCCTTCACGGGCGCGCGGTATTGCCTGGCTGTCGCCTCGGGCGGCTATGCGATGGCGACCGCGCTGCGGGCCGTGGGGGTCGGGCCGGGCGACCCGGTCCTGTCCAACGCCTTCACGCTCGCCCCGGTGCCGGGCGCGATTGCCGCCTTGGGCGCGGTGCCGGTCTTTGTCGAGGTGACGGAGGACCTGACCATCGACCTGGACGATCTGGCCGCGAAGGCCGCGACCGGCGGGGCGAAGGTGCTGCTGCTCAGCCACATGCGGGGGCATGTCTGCGACATGGATCGGCTGATGGCCATCTGCGACGCGGCGGGCGTGCACGGTGATCGAGGATTGCGCGCATACGATGGGGGCGACCTTTCGTGGCGTGCCCTCGGGGCGGCACGGGCGGTTCGGCTGCTATTCGACGCAGACCTACAAGCACATGAACTCGGGCGAGGGCGGCTTCCTGATCTCGGACGACGCCGAGGCGATGGCGCGGGCGGTGCTGCTGTCGGGCAGCTACATGCTTTACGCCCGCCACCGCGCCGCGCCGCCGCCCGAGGTGTTCGAGCGCCTGCGGCTGGTGACGCCGAACATTTCGGGCCGGATGGACAACCTGCGCGCGGCGATCCTGCGGCCGCAGATCGCGCTGCTGGAGGACCGGCGCGCACGGTGGGAGGCGCTGTATCGGCGGCTGGAGGCGGGGCTGGCCGGCACGCCGGGCCTTGCGCCTGATCCCGCGGCCCGAGGAAGAACGCTTCGTCGGATCGTCCTTCCAGTTCCTGCTGCCCGACTGGCCGGCCGATCGCGTCAAGGCGCTGCTGGCGCGGACTGCGGCGCGGGGGGTGGAGCTGAAGTGGTTCGGCGCGGACGATCCGGTCGCCTTCACCTCGCGCTATGACCATTGGCAATACGTGCCGCTCGGAGCCGCTGCCGCGAGACCGACCGCGTGCTGGCGGGGCTGATCGACATGCGGCTGCCGCTGACCTTCACGCCTGAGGATGCCGACGCTGATCGCCCGCATCCTGCGGGCGGAGGTGATGGCGGTGCATCAGGGCGAGGTCGATGCGCCCGCCGTCGTGCCGCTGGCGGACTGACCGAGCGATGGACCTGTCCTGGTTCGAGACAAGCAAGGAAAGCCTCCTCCACCTCCGCTTTCCCGGCCTGATCGAGGGGCTGTCCTGGGTGGAGGCCGGGATCGACCTGTTCGCGATCGCCATCCTGCTGATCGGTGCGCTTCGTTTCGCGGCGAACTTCCTGCAGGCGGAGCTGGCCGGGGCCGGTCGCCTTGCGGCGATCGACGGGGCGCGCATCGGACTGGGGCGCTATATCCTCGCGGGGCTGGAGCTGTTCATCGTGTCGGATATCATCGAGACGGCGCTGAGCCTGAAGCTGTCCGACCTGATCTTTCTCGGACTTCTGGTCGCGATCCGCTCGGCCATCAGCTATTTCCTGGAGCGTGAGGTCAGCGGCATCCGGAACGAGCGCTGACGCCGACCCCTGCGGCAGGCTGTCACGCCCTCTGCCCAACTCTGCGGCAAAGACGAAAGGTCCATTGAATCCGGGCGGATCGGCGGCCACCTTCGGTTGACCCTGACGGGGGGGCGGAGTAAACGGTTCGACGAAGAAGAGCGGCCCGCAAGAGGTCGCCCGCCAAGCCTGTTGCCAGCGAAGGAGCCCCTCGTGGACGACACTCTCCGAGATTATCTTCCGATTCTGATCCTTCTGGCGATGGCGGTCGGGCTGGGGCTGATCCTGATCCTTGCGGCGGCCGTGCTTGCGGTGCGCAATCCCGACCCCGAGAAGGTCTCGGCCTATGAATGCGGCTTCAACGCCTTCGACGACGCGCGGATGAAGTTCGACGTGCGGTTCTACCTCGTGTCGATCCTGTTCATCATCTTCGACCTCGAGGTGGCGTTCCTGTTCCCCTGGGCGGTGGCCTTCGGCGACGTGTCGATGGTGGGCTTCTGGTCGATGATGGTGTTCCTGGCGGTCCTGACCATCGGCTTCGCCTACGAGTGGAAGAAGGGGGCCCTGGAATGGGAGTGAGTGCCGAGGTTCTGGGCGCCGGGCGACAATGCCGGGGCCGCGACGCAGGCCCTGAACCGCGAGTTGCAGGACAAGGGCTTTCTGCTGACCTCGACCGAGGACATGATCAACTGGGCGCGCACCGGCTCGCTGCACTGGATGACCTTCGGGCTTGCCTGCTGCGCGGTCGAGATGATGCACACCTCGATGCCGCGCTATGACGTGGAACGCTTCGGCGTCGCCCCGCGCGCCAGCCCGCGCCAGTCGGACGTGATGATCGTGGCCGGCACGCTGACCAACAAGATGGCCCCGGCGCTGCGCAAGGTCTACGACCAGATGCCCGAGCCGCGCTATGTGATCAGCATGGGCTCCTGCGCCAACGGCGGCGGCTACTATCACTACAGCTATTCCGTGGTGCGCGGCTGCGACCGGATCGTGCCGGTCGACATCTACGTGCCCGGCTGCCCGCCCACGGCCGAGGCGCTGCTTTACGGCATCCTGCAGTTGCAGCGGAAGATCCGCCGCACCGGCACCATAGCGCTGAGGAGGAGGCCATGGCTGACCGAAACCCGCGAGACACGGACCGCGCAGTCGCTCGAGGGCTGAAGACCTTGCCGCGCACCTGATGCAGCGCCGTCCGGCCGCGATTGCGGGCATGAGATCGCATTCGGCGAGTTGACGCGTGACGGTGCCGCTCGCCGCATCTGGTCGGGCTGGTGGAGTTCCTGCAAGACCGACCCGACCTGCCGGTTCTCCACGCTGGTGGACATCACGGCGGTCGACCATCCCGACCGGGCGCAGCGGTTCGACGTGGTCTACCACTTCCTGTCGATGTACCAGAACCACCGCATCCGCCTGAAGGTCGCGGTGGACGAGGCGGACATGGTGCCCTCGATCGTGTCGGCTGCACCCGAGCGCCAACTGGTTCGAGCGCGAGGTGTTCGACATGTTCGGCATCCTCTTCTCGGGCCACCCGGACCTGCGCCGCATCCTGACCGACTACGGCTTCCGGGGCCATCCGCTGCGCAAGGATTTCCCGACGACCGGCTACACCGAGGTCCGCTATGACGAGGCGCGGAAGCGCGTGGTCTATGAGCCGGTGAAGCTGGTGCAGGAATACCGCCAGTTCGACTTCATGAGTCCGTGGGAGGGGGCGACATACATCCTTCCGGGCGACGAGAAAAAGGGATGACCCGCGACCTCGCGGGCATTTCCCAGCATGACCGACGGGATGCAGGATGATGGACGGCAGCTTTGACGACGCCCTGACCGGCGAGCAGAAGATCCGCAACTTCAACATCAACTTCGGCCCGCAACACCCTGCGGCGCATGGCGTTCTGCGCCTGGTGCTGGAGCTGGACGGCGAGATCGTCGAACGCTGCGATCCGCATATCGGCCTGCTGCATCGCGGCACCGAAAAGCTGATGGAAAGCCGCACCTACCTGCAGAACCTGCCCTATTTCGACCGGCTGGATTATGTGGCGCCGATGAACCAGGAACATGCCTGGTGTCTGGCCATCGAGAAGCTGACGGGCACGGTCGTGCCGCGCCGCGCCACGCTGATCCGGGTGCTTTACTGCGAGATCGGGCGGGTCCTGAACCACCTGCTGAACGTGACCACGCAGGCCATGGACGTGGGCGCGCTGACGCCGCCGCTCTGGGGCTTCGAGGAACGCGAAAAGCTGATGGTGTTCTACGAGCGCGCCTCGGGCGCGCGGCTGCATGCGGCCTATTTCCGGCCCGGCGGCGTGCATCAGGACCTGACCGCCCGAGCTGATCGACGATATCGACGCCTGGGCGGAGCAGTTCCCGACGCGTGCTGGACGACATCGACGGCCTTCTGACCGAAAACCGCATCTTCAAGCAGCGCAACGCCGATATCGGGGTCGTCACCGAGGAGGATATCCAGAACTGGGGCTTCTCGGGCGTGATGGTGCGCGGCTCGGGCCTGGCCTGGGACCTGCGCCGCGCGCAGCCCTATGAGTGCTACGACGAGTTCGACTTCAAGATCCCGGTCGGCAAGAACGGCGACTGCTACGACCGCTACCTGTGCCGGATGCAGGAGATGCGCGAGTCGACCAGGATCATCCGGCAGGCCATCGCCAAGCTGCGGGTGGAAAAGGGCGACATTCTGGCGCGCGGCAAGATCACCCCGCCGACGCGCGGGCGAGATGAAGACCTCGATGGAGGCGCTGATCCATCACTTCAAGCTTTACACCGAGGGCTTCCACGTACCCGCGGGCGAGGTCTATGCCGCCGTCGAGGCACCCAAGGGCGAGTTCGGCGTCTATCTGGTGGCCGACGGCACCAACCAGCCCTACCGCGCCAAGATCCGCGCGCCGGGCTTCCTGCACCTGCAGGCGATCGACTACATCTGCAAGGGCCACCAGCTGGCCGACGTCAGCGCCATCATCGGGACGATGGACGTGGTGTTCGGGGAGATCGACCGGTGATCGCGACTGGGCTTTGCTCCGGTGCTTCTTCTTGGGCTGTTGGTCCTGCCGTTCGGCACCAGTCGCCGCCTGCCTGCCGTCTGGCGTCGCTGCGATCTGCGTCGACAGCTGAACTGATGCTGCGCCGCCTTCACCACGACCAGCCCGCCAGCTTCGCCTTCACGCCCGCCAATCTGGCCTGGGCGCAGGGGCAGATCACGCAAGTACCCCGAGGGGCGGCAGGCCAGCGCCATCATCCCGCTTCTGTGGCGCGCGCAGGAGCAGGAGGGGTGGCTGACCCGTCCCGCCATCGAACATGTCGCCGACATGCTGGGCATGGCCTATATCCGGGCGCTGGAAGTGGCGACCTTCTACTTCATGTTCCAGCTGCAGCCCGTCGGCTCGGTCGCGCATATCCAGATCTGCGGCACCACGTCCTGCATGATCTGCGGGGCGGAGGAGCTGATCGCGGTCTGCAAGGAACAAGATCGCGCCCAAGGCGCACCAGCTGTCGGCCGACGGCAAGTTCAGCTGGGAAGAGGTCGAGTGCCTGGGGGCCTGCACCAACGCGCCGATGGCGCAGATCGGCAAGGACTATTACGAGGACCTGACCGCCGAGACGCTGCGCGACCTGATCGACCGCTTCTCGCATGGCGAGGTGCCGGTGCCGGGCCCGCAGAACGGGCGCTATGCGTCCGAACCGGTGGCGGGGCTGACCAGCCTGAAGGAATTCGACAGCGGGCGCACGCAATACAATGCCTCGGTGCAGGCGGCGGTGGACCTGAAGGACACGGTCAAGCGGATCGACGGGACCGAGGTGCCGCTGCTGACGCCGTGGCGCGGCGCGGCGGCAAAGGCGACGCCCGCCAAAGGCGCACCGAAAGAACCGAAGCCGGGGCGTGGGCGCAAGGCCGATGCGACCGGCGTGACGGTACAGGAAGCTCCGGCCGTGTCGAAGGGCCGGCCGCGCGCGCAAGGGAACGGCCAAGGGCGGGACGGCCGACGGCGAGGCCGGGGCGCCGCTTGCAGAGGGAACGAAGGACAAGGACTGAACCGGAACCGGCGCTTGCGCCACGTGCAGGGAGATGACCGATGAACGCTGAGATGAAGAATGCACCGCTTCTCGCCGGCTGGGCCATTGCGGCCGGAGTCGGGCTCGTCGCCTTTGGCGTCGCCATTGTCGTGGGCGGGCTCGGCGCCAACGCCTCGGTCGCCGCGGGCGCGGTCCTGTTCCTGATCGTGGGCGTCATCCTCGGCCTGCCGACGCGAGACCGGCGGGCCGGTCGCGGCCTCGGCCCCCGAGGTCGAGACCTGGCCCGCCCCGGCCCCGATGCCCGCGGCGGCCCCGGCGCGCCTTCGTGTCGATGCCCGCTACGCGCGGAACGCCGCCCCGAGGCGCTGCCCGGCCCGCGCGGCGGGAAGGCCGACAACCTGCAGGCGATCGAGGGCATCGGCCCGAAGCTGGAGGAGCTGTGCCACAGCCTGGGCTTCTACCACTTCGACCAGATCGCCAGCTGGACCGCGGACGAGATCGCCTGGGTCGATGCCAACCTGACCGGGTTCAAGGGCCGGGTGACGCGCGACAAGTGGGTGGCGCAGGCCAAGCTGATCCTGTCGGTGGGCATGGACGAGTTCCTGCGCCGCGCCAAGACGAACGACTACTGATGCCCGGACCGCTGCCCCCCAAACAGGACCAGCACATGGCCAGGCAGGCGCGGCTTGTCGCGCTTGTCCTCGCCGGCGACGATGGTGCTGTGGATGGCCGCGCAATGGCTGGGCGGGCAGTTGGGCTGGGAAAGCCGCTTCGTCTTCCTGTTCGACTTTGCGGCGCTGGCGGCCTTCGCCTGGTCGCTGATCGTGACATATCAGGCTCTGGCGCGCGCGCCAGGACAACTGAGGACTGAACGATGCTGAAGGATCAGGACCGGATCTTCACCAACCTCTACGGGATGCACGACCGCTCCCTCGCGGGGGCGAAGAAGCGCGGGCCATTGGAACGGGACGGCCGGGATTCATCGCGCAGGGCCGCGACTGGATCATCGACCAGGTCAAGGCCTCGGGCCTGCGCGGGCGGGGCGGGGCGGGCTTCCCGACCGGCCTGAAGTGGTCCTTCATGCCGAAGCAGTCGGACGGGCGGCCGTCCTATCTGGTGGTCAACGCCGACGAATCCGAGCCCGGCACCTGCAAGGACCGCGAGATCATGCGCCACGATCCGCACACGCTGATCGAGGGCTGCCTGATCGCCGGCTTCGCGATGGGGGCGAATGCCTGCTACATCTACATCCGTGGCGAATACATCCGCGAGCGCGAGGCGCTGCAGGCCGCGATCGACGAGGCCTATGACGCGGGCCTGCTGGGCAAGAACGCCTGCGGGTCGGGCTGGGACTTCGACCTCTACCTGCACCACGGCGCCGGGGCCTATATCTGCGGCGAGGAAACGGCGCTGCTGGAAAGCCTTGAGGGCAAGAAGGGCATGCCGCGGATGAAGCCGCCGTTCCCGGCGGGCTCGGGCCTTTACGGCTGCCCGACCACGGTGAACAACGTGGAATCCATCGCCGTCGTCCCCACGATCCTGCGGCGCGGGGCGGACTGGTTCGCGTCGCTTCGGGCGGCCGAACAACACCGGGCACCAAGATTTTCGGCATCTCGGGCCATGTGAACACGCCCTGCGTGGTCGAAGAGGCGATGTCGATCCCGCTGCGGGAGCTGCTGGACCGGCATTGCGGCGGCGTGCGCGGCGGGTGGAAGAACATCAAGGCGGTGATCCCGGGCGGCTCGTCGGTGCCGCTGCTGACCCAGTCGCAATGCGACGACGCGATCATGGATTTCGACTGGCTGCGCGAGCAGCGCTCGGGCCTGGGCACGGCGGCGGTGATCGTGATGGACCAGTCGACCGACGTCATCAAGGCGATCTGGCGGCTGTCGAAGTTCTACAAGCACGAAAGCTGCGGCCAGTGCACGCCCTGCCGCGAAGGCACCGGCTGGATGATGCGGGTCATGGACCGGCTGGTGCGCGGCGAGGCGGAGGTCGAGGAGATCGACATGCTGATCTCGGTGACCAAGCAGGTCGAGGGCCACACGATCTGCGCCCTTGGCGATGCGGCGGCCTGGCCGATCCAGGGGCTGGTCCGCGCCTTCCGGGACGAGATCGAGGACCGGATCAAGGCGCGGAAGACCGGGCGCATGGGCGCGATGGCGGCGGAGTAGCGATGCGAGGCGGTCTGCATATGGCGCTCGGGGCGGCGGTGCTGTCGGGCTGTGCGGCCCCGGCGGCGGTTGCGTCCGTCCGGCGGCGGGCAGGCGCTGCGCGTGACGGACCCCGTCGCGCCGCTCGCCTTCTACGACGGCGCGCGGGCGAAGGAATTGGCGAACGCGCAATGCGGCCCGCGCGGGGTGCGGTCGTCGATCAACGACCGCTACGAGAATGGCACCTGGGTGTTCGTGGAGGGCTGCGCATGAACGGGATGCATCTGGCCGAGCTGAACATCGGGCGCCTGCTCGCCCCGACCGACGATCCGCGCGTGGCCGAGTTCATGGCGGCGCTGGACCGGGTGAACGGGCTGGGCAAGCGGATGCCGGGGTTCGTCTGGATGATGGAAGGCTCGGGCGAGCCGGGCACCGGGCAACACCGAGGCGAAGATCGGCGGCGATCCGCAGTTCGTCAGCAACCTGACCGTCTGGGAAAGCGTCGAGACGCTGGAGAATTTCGTCTGGAACACCGTCCACCGCGCGTTCTACGAGCGGCGGCAGGAGTGGTTCGAGGTGCTGGGCAAGATGCATTTCGTCATGTGGTGGGTGCCCGCCGGGCACCGCCCCACGCTGGACGAGGCGCTGGAGCGGCTGGAGCATCTGCGCGCTCAATGGCGACAGCGACCATGCCTTCGGCTGGACCTGGCTGAAGGACGCGCAGCTGTTTCGGCAGCACCAGTGCACCCAAGTGGCGGCGGAGTAGGGCGGATGTGCTACGGCAACCTTGACCCGAAACATGCGATGCGCGACAGCGGAGCGTCGTCTGAAAGGCCTGTCCTTCCAGACTGTTGCGACGGCCAATCAGACAGAAGCAGAACACCGCACCCGCGCCCGCCTTCGGGCTGCTGGCCCGGGTGCGTGCCGCGTGGGCGCGGCTGACGCGGAAGGACCGGGCGCATGTCTAACCTCAAGACCATCACCATCGACGGCATCGAGGTCGAGGTCGATGCCGGCGATGACCATCATCCAGGCGGCGGAAGTGGCGGGCGTGGAGATCCCGCGCTTCTGCTACCACGAGCGGCTGACCATCGCGGGCAACTGCCGGATGTGCCTGGTCGAGGTCGTGGGCGGCCCGCCGAAGCCCGCCGCATCCTGCGCGATGCAGGTGCGCGACCTGCGCCCCGGCCCGAACGGCGAGCCGCCGGTGGTCAAGACCAACTCGCCCATGGTCAAGAAGGCGCGCGAGGGGGTGATGGAGTTCCTGCTCATCAACCACCCGCTCGACTGCCCGATCTGCGATCAGGGCGGCGAATGCGACCTGCAGGATCAGGCGATGGCCTATGGCGTGGATTTCAGCCGCTACCGCGAGCCGAAGCGGGCGTCCGAGGATCTGAACCTCGGCCCGCTGGTCGAGACGAAGATGACCCGCTGCATCAGCTGCACCCGCTGCGTGCGCTTCACGACCGAGGTCGCGGGGATCACCCAGATGGGCCAGACCGGGCGCGGCGAGGATGCCGAGATCACGTCAGCTATCTGAACCAGACGCTGGATTCGAACCTGCAGGGCAACATCATCGACCTTTGCCCGGTGGGCGCGCTGACGTCGAAGCCCTATGCCTTCACCGCCCGCCCGTGGGAGCTGACCAAGACCGAGACCATCGACGTGATGGACGCGCTCGGGTCGAACATCCGGGTCGACACCAAGGGGCGCGAAGTCATGCGCATCCTGCCGCGCAACCATGACGGCGTGAACGAGGAATGGATCAGCGACAAGACCCGCTTCGTCTGGGACGGCCTGCGCCGCCAGCGGCTGGACCGGCCCTACCTGCGCGAGACGGCAAGCTGCAAGGCCGGTCAGCTGGCCCGAGGCGCTGGCCGCGGCTGCCACGGCGATGAAGGGCAAGCAAGGTGGCCGGGCCTGGTCGGCGATCTGGTCCCGGTCGAGGCGGCCTTTGCGCTGAAGCATCTGGTCGAGGGGCTGGGCGGCACAGGTCGAATGCCGCGTCGATGGGGCGCAAGCTGCCCGCCGGCAACCGCGTCGGCCTATGTCGGCACGGCGCGGATCGAGGATATCGATACGGCGCAAGTCGATCCTGCTGATCGGCACCAACCCGCGGCGTCGAGGCGCCGGTGCTGAACGCCCGCATCCGCAAGGCCTGGTTGCGAGGTGCCGAAGTCGGGCTGATGGGCGAGCCGGCCGACCTGACCTATGACGTACGCCATGTCGGCACCGACCGCGCGGCGCTGGTGCGCTGGCGCTCGAGCTGGATTACTCGGCGATGCGACGGCAAGCCTGCGGTCGTCATCGTGGGGCAGGGCGCGATCCGCGAGGCGGACGGCGAGGCGGTGCTGGCCCAGGCCATGCGGCTGGCCGAACTGACGGCTGCCAAGCTGCTGGTGCTGCACACCGCCGCCGCCCGCGTGGGCGCGATGGACGTGGGCTGCACGACCGAGGGCGGGCTTGCGCGCCGCGACCGAAGGGGCCGAGGTGATCTACAACCTTGGCGCGGACGAGGTCGAGATCGCCGCCGGGGCCTTTCGTGATCTATCAGGGCAGCCATGGCGACCGGGGCGCGCATCGCGCCGACATGATCCTGCCGGGTGCCGCCTATACCGAGGAGAACGGCCTGTTCGTCAACACCGAGGGCCGCCCGCAACTGGCCCTGCGCGCCGGGTTCGCGCCGGGCGAGGCGAAGGAGAACTGGGCGATCCTGCGGGCGCTGTCGGCCGAACTGGGCGCGACGCAGCCCTGGGACAGCCTGGCGCAGCTGCGCGCGGCGCTGGTCAAGGCGCGTGCCGCATCTGGGCCGGATCGACGAGGTGCCGGAGAACGACTGGCAGCCCGCTGCCGCTGCGCGACCCGGCGCAAGGCCGACTTCCGCACTGCGGTCGAGCGACTTCTACCTGACCAACCCGATCGCCCGCGCCTCGGTCCTGATGGCCGAGCTGTCGGCGATGGCGCAGGCGCGCGCGCAGGCGCCGCTGGCGGCGGAGTAGGCATGTGGCGCTGGTCGTTTCCCTTCCTCGCCCTCGGGCTGACGGGCTGCGCCGCGGGCGAGGCGCCGGAGCAGGACGGATTCGGTGACGCCGACCTATCTGGGGATCCGAGACGCTGCCTGCTGGACGGCGATCTGGTGAACTTCCGGGTCGCGATGACGGGCGCGCGAGCAAGGGACGACGTGGCCGCCTACGCCCGCTGTGCCGCGGCGCAATACGCGCTGATCCGGGGCTACGGTTTTGCGCGCCACGTGCGCACGAATGTCGACCAGAAGGGTGGCGTTTGGCGCGGGGATGCGGTTTACACCATCTCGGCGTCGCTGCCCGCCGGGGCTGAAGACGATCGACGCCGCGGAGGCCGTGGGCGACTGCGCCGAACAGGGCATACCGACGACATGACGACGCTTGGGGATATGGGGCGACATGACTGACTTCATGCAGACAGGGGCGGGGATCGCGCTGCTGATCGCGGCGCAGAGCCTGCTGATCATCGGCCTTCGTGATGATCTCGCTGCTGTTCCTCGTCTATGGCGACCGCAAGATCTGGGCGGCGGTGCAGATGCGGCGCGGGCCGAACGTGGTGGGGGCCTTCGGCCTGCTGCAATCGGTGGCCGATGCGCTGAAATACGTGGTCAAGGAAATCGTCGTCCCGGCGGGCGTCGACCGCCCGGTGTTCTTCCTCGCGCCGATGCTGTCCTTCGTGCTGGCGATCCTCGCCTGGGCGGTGATCCCGTTCAACGCCGGCTGGGTGCTGGCCGACATCAACGTGGCGATCCTGTTCGTCTTCGCCGTCTCCTCGCTCGAGGTCTACGGCGTGATCATGGGCGGCTGGGCGTCGAACTCCAAATACGCCTTCCTCGGCTCGCTGCGGTCGGCCGCGCAGATGATCTCCTACGAGGTGTCGCTGGGCCTGATCATCATCGGGATCATCATCTCGACCGGGTCGATGAACTTCGTCGGCCATCGTCGCGGCGCAGGACGGCGACTGGGGCCTCTTCAACTGGTACTGGCTGCCGCACCTGCCGATGGTGGTGCTGTTCTTCATCTCGGCGCTGGCCGAGACGAACCGCCCGCCCTTCGACCTGCCCGAGGCGGAATCGCGAACTCGTCGCCGGGTTCATGGTGGAGTATTCCTCGACCCCCTACCTGCTGTTCATGGCGGGCGAATACATCGCGATCTTCCTGATGTGCGCGCTGATGTCGCCTGCTGTTCTTCGGCGGCTGGCTGTCGCCCATCCCCGGCCTGCCCGACGGCGCGCTGTGGATGGTCGCGAAGATGGCGTTCTTCTTCTTCCTGTTCGCCATGGTGAAGGCCATCGTGCCCCGCTACCGCTATGACCAGCTGATGCGGATCGGCTGGAAGGTGTTCCTGCCGCTGTCGCTGGGCTGGGTCGTGCTGGTGGCGTTCCTTGCGAAGTTCGAAGTGTTCGGCGGCTTCTGGGCCCGCTGGGCGATTGGAGGCTGATGATGGTCGCAACATCGACTGGACCCGCGCGACGCAGGTATTTCCTGCTGTTCGACTTCATCAAGGGCTTCGGCCTTGGGCATGAAGTACTTCTTCGCGCCCAAGGCCACGCTGAACTATCCGCACGAGAAGGGGCCGCTGTCGCCCCCGCTTCCGCGGCGAACATGCGCTGCGCCGCTATCCGAACGGCGAGGAACGCTGCATCGCCTGCAAGCTGTGCGAGGCGATCTGCCCGGCGCAGGCCATCACCATCGACGCCGAACCGCGCGAGGACGGCAGCCGCCGCACGACGCGCTACGACATCGACATGACCAAGTGCATCTACTGCGGCTTCTGCCAGGAGGCCTGCCCGGTCGATGCCATCGTCGAGGGGCCGAACTTCGAATTCTCGACCGAGACGCGCGAGGAGCTGTTCTACACCAAGGACAAGCTTCTGGATAACGGCGACCGCTGGGAAGCCGAGATCGCCCGCAACCTCGAAATGGATGCGCCCTACCGATGACCGACGAATTCACCAAGATGTTCACGGCGATGGTGGAGCAGGGCCAGGAGATGGCCCGCGCCTTCAACCCGGCGCTCGAGAACGTTCACGGTCAAGGGGTTCGAGACGATGTTCCCGACCATGTCCGAAGGACATGATGGAGATGTGGTTCGGCAAGACCTTCAACCGCGAGGGGCTGGATGCCAAGACCCGGCTTCTGGTGACCATCGCGGCGCTGACGGTGCTGGGCGCCCATGGCCGAGCCGCAGCTGCGCCTGACGATCCGCCACGCGCTGGAGGCCGGGGCCACGAAGCGCGAGATCGCGGAAGTGATCTGGCAGATGAGCATGTTCGGCGGCGTGCCCGCCATGCAGAAGGCGCTGGAGATCGCCCAGAGCGTCTTCGCCGAGACGCGGGGAGACAGACGCATGACCGTCGCCGATTTTGCCTTCTACGTGCTTTGCCATCGTGATGGTGGCGGCGGGCCTGCTGGTCACCGTGGCCGCAACCCGGTGCATTCGGTGCTGTGGCTGATCCTCGCCTTCCTGTCCGCCGCGGGTCTCTTCGTGCTGCTGGGGGCCGAGTTCGTGGCGATGCTGCTGGTCATCGTCTACGTCGGCGCGGTGGCGGTGCTGTTCCTGTTCGTCGTGATGATGCTGGACATCGACTTTGCCGAGCTGAAGGGCGAGATGGCGCGCTACATGCCGCTGGCCTGCTGATCGGGGTGGTCCTGCTGATGCAGTTCGCGCATCGCCTTCGGCGCCTGGGTGCAGGCCGGACGGCGCGCTCGGCGCTGCGCCAGGCGGTGACGCCGCCGTATCCGAGATGGAGAACACCCGCGCGCTCGGGCTGCTGCTCTATGACCGGTACATCCTCCTGTTCCAGCTCGCGGGCCTGATCCTGCTGGTCGCGATGATCGGGGCGATCGTGCTGACGCTGCGCCACCGCAAGGACGTCAAGCGCCAGAACGTGCTGGCACCAGATGTACCGCGATCCGGCCAAGGCGATGGAGCTGAAGGACGTGAAGCCGGGGCAGGGGTTGTAAGGCGGGGTTCACCCCGCCGCGCACGAGATGAATGGCGGGGTGAACCCCGCCCGACCAAGCGGAGCGATCCGCGAGACAAGACAACGGGCACGATGCCCGGAGGGACGACGATGGTGGGACTTGAACATTACCTGACGGTGGCCGGCGGCGCTGTTCGTCATCGGGATCTTCGGCATCTTCCTGAACCGGAAGAACGTCATCGTCATCCTGATGTCGATCGAGCTGATGCTGCTGGCGGTCAACATCAACTTCGTCGCCTTCTCGCAGCTTCCTGGGCGATCTGGTGGGGCAGGTCTTCACCATGTTCGTGCTGACCGTCGCGGCGGCCGAGGCCGCCATCGGCCTTGCGATCCTCGTCTGCTTCTTCCGCAACCGCGGGCACCATCGACGTCGAAGACGTCAACGTGATGAAGGGCTGAGGCGATGACAACGATCATCCTCTTCGCGCCGCTGATCGGCGCGCTGATCTGCGGCTTCGGCTGGCGCCTGATCGGCGAGAAGCGCGGGGCAGGTCATCACCACGGGCCTGCGTGTTCCTGGCGGCCTTCCTGTCGCTGGATCATCTTCCTGACCTTCGACGGCGAGACGCAGCAGATCGTCCTGATGCGCTGGATCGACGCGGCGTCGTTCGGGGCGGAATGGGCGATCCGGCTCGACCGGCTGACGGCGATCATGCTGGTCGTGGTCAACACCGTCTCGGCGCTCGTGCACCTCTATTCGCTTCGGCTACATGGCGCATGACGACAACTGGAAGCGAGGGCGAGCACTACAAGGCGCGCTTCTTCGCCTACCTGTCGTTCTTCACCTTCGCCATGCTGATGCTGGTGACCGCCGACAACCTGGTGCAGATGTTCTTCGGCTGGGAAGGGGTGGGCGTCGCCTCCTACCTGCTGATCGGGTTCTACTACCGCAAGCCATCGGCCAATGCCGCGGCGATCAAGGCCTTCATCGTCAACCGGGTCGGCGATTTCGGCTTTGCGCTTGGCATCTTCGCGCTGTTCTTCCTGACGGACTCGGTCCGCTTCGACGACGTCTTCGCCGCCGCGCCCGGTGCTGGCGCGAGACGCAGACTGACCTTCCTCTGGACCGACTGGAACGCGGCGAACCTGATCGGCGTGCTGCTGTTCATCGGGGCGATGGGGAAGTCGGCGCAGCTGTTCCTGCACACCTGGCTGCCCGACGCGATGGAGGGGCCGACGCCGGTTTCGGCGCTGATCCACGCGGCGACGATGGTGACGGCGGGCGTGTTCCTCGTCTGCCGGATGTCGCCGCTCTACGAATTCGCGCCCGACGCCAAGACGATGATCGTCGTCGTCGGCGCCACGACCGCCTTCTTCGCGGCGACCGTCGGCCTGGTGCAGAACGACATCAAGCGCGTGATCGCCTATTCGACCTGCTCGCAGCTTGGCTACATGTTCGTGGCGGCGGGTGTGGGCGTCTATTCGGTGGCGATGTTCCACCTGTTCACCCACGCCTTCTTCAAGGCGATGCTGTTCCTTGGCGCGGGCTCGGTCATCCACGCGATGCACCACGAGCAGGACATGCGGAACTATGGCGGGCTGCGGAAGAAGATCCCGCTGACCTTCTGGGCGATGCTGATCGGCACGCTGGCGATCACCGGGGTGGGCATCCCGCTGACCCATATCGGCTTTGCCGGGTTCCTGTCGAAGGACGCGGTGATCGAAAGCGCCTATGTCGGGTCGAGCTATGCCTTCTGGCTGCTGGTGATCGCGGCCTGCATGACCACGTTCTACTCGCTGGCGGCTGATGTTCCTGACCTTCTTCGGCACGCCGCGGGGCGACCATCATGCCCATGACCACGCGCATGAAAGCCCGATGGTGATGCTGATCCCGCTTGGCGTGCTCGCGCTTGGCGCGGTGTTCTCGGGGATGATCTGGTACAACGTCTTCTTCGGCGAGGTGGACAAGGTCCGCGCCTGGTTCGGGATGCCCGCCGAGGCGCATCATGCCGAGGGCGGGGCCGAACACGGTGTCGAGGCGTCTGCGGCCCATGGCGCGGGCGAGGCGACGGCGGTGGCGACCGAGGCCACCGAGGGTCACTCGACCGAGGGCGACGCCGCGACAGCTCATGGCACGGGCGAGGCGACGGCGGTGGCGAGCGAGGCCGCCGAGGGGCACGGCACCGAGGCCGCAGCCCCGGCGGAGGCTGCCGTCACGCCCGAAGCGGTCGCGACCCCGGTGCAGGGCGCGCTCCTGTTCGGGCCGGACAACCACGTGATCCACGAGGCGCACGAGGTGCCGAACTGGGTCAAGGTCAGCGCCCTTCGTCGCGATGCTGATCGGGCTTGCTGCTGGCCTTCCAGTTCTACATCCGCCGCCCCGACCTGCCCGGCAAGCTCGCCGCGAAGCCAGCGGCCGCTGTACCTGTTCCTGCTGAACAAGTGGTACTTCGACGAGATCTACGACTTCGTCTTCGTGCGGCCCGCGCCAAATGGCTGGGCGGCTTCCTGTGGAAGCAGGGCGACGGCAGCGTGATCGACGGGTCGATCAACGGCGTGGCGATGGGGATCATGCCGTTCTTCACCCGCCTCGCCGGCCGCGCGCAGTCGGGCTACATCTTCACCTACGCCTTCGCGATGGTGCTGGGGATCGCGGTCCTCGTCACCTGGATGACGCTCTCGGGCGGGGCGAACTAAGGAGCGCCATGGACAACCTTCTCTCCATCATCACCTTCCTCCCGCTGGTCGCGGCGGTCATCCTCGCGCTGTTCCTGCGCGGCGACGATCCGGCGGCGCGGCGCAACGCCAAGTGGCTGGCGCTGCTCGCCACGACGGCGACCTTCCTCGTCTCGCTGTTCCTGCTGATCGGGTTCGATCCGAACGACACCGGCTTCCAGTTCGTGGAGGAGCGCGACTGGATCCTGGGCCTGAACTACAAGATGGGCGTCGACGGCATCTCGGTCCTGTTCGTGCTGCTGACGACGTTCCTGATGCCGATCACGATCGCCGCCTGCTGGGATGTCGAGACGCGGGTCAAGGAATACATGATCGCCTTCCTGGTGCTGGAAACGCTGATGCTCGGCGTCTTCTGCGCGCTGGACCTCGTGCTGTTCTACCTGTTCTTCGAGGCGGGCCTGATCCCGATGTTCCTGATCATCGGCATCTGGGGCGGCAAGGACCGCATCTACGCGGCCTTCAAGTTCTTCCTCTACACCTTCCTCGGGTCGGTCCTGATGCTGGTCGCGATGATCGCGATGTATCTGGACGCGGGCACCACCGACATCACGCAGCTTCTGACCCACAACTTCGGGTCCGAGACGATCAGCGTGCTCGGCTTCCAGGTCGTCGGCGGCTTGCAGACGCTGCTGTTGCTCGCCTTCTTCGCCAGCTTCGCGGTGAAGATGCCGATGTGGCCGGTGCACACCTGGCTGCCCGACGCCCACGTGCAGGCACCGACGGCGGGGTCGGTGGTGCTGGCGGCGATCCTTCTGAAGATGGGCGGCTACGGCTTCCTGCGCTTCTCGCCTGCCGATGTTCCCGGTGGCGTCCGACCTGCTGGCGCCGCTCGTGTTCTGGATGAGCGCGATCGCCATCGTCTACACCTCGCTCGTCGCGCTGGCGCAGCCGGACATGAAGAAGCTGATCGCCTATTCGTCGGTCGCGCACATGGGCTATGTGACGATGGGCATCTTCGCCGCCAACCAGCAGGGCGTCGACGGCGCGATCTTCCAGATGCTGTCGCCACGGCTTCATCTCGGGCGCGCTGTTCCTGTGCGTCGGCGTGATCTACGACCGGATGCACACGCGCGAGATCGACGCCTATGGCGGCCTGGTGAACCGGATGCCCGCCTATGCGCTGGTCTTCATGTTCTTCACCATGGCCAACGTGGGCCTGCCGGGCACCAGCGGCTTCGTCGGCGAGTTCCTGACGCTGATGGGCATCTTCCAGGTCAACACCTGGGTCGCCGCCGTGGCCACGACCGGGCGTGATCCTGTCGGCGGCCTATGCGCTGTGGCTCTATCGCCGGGTGGTGTTCGGCGACCTGATCAAGGAAAGCCTGAAGACGATCACCGACATGACCGGCCGCGAGAAGGCGATCTTCGCCCCGCTGATCGCGATGACGCTGCTGCTCGGCGTCTATCCCAGCCTTGTGACCGACATCATCGGGCCGTCGGTTGCGGCACTGGTCAACCGACTACCAGGCCGCGCTGCCCGCCGATCTGGCGACGCGCCTCGCGCTGAAGTAAGGGACGCCTCCGATGACCCCCGCCGATTTCCAGATCGTCCTGCCCGAGGTGCTGATCGCGCTCTACGCGATGGCCGCGCTGATGTTCGCGGTCTACACGGGCAAGGACAAGCACGGCGCCGCTGCTGGTCTGGGCGACGGCGGCGGTCTTCGTGCTGATCGCGCTCTGGATCGGCGCGGGCGGGGCGGGCGAGCGGACGGCCTTCGGCGGCCTGTTCATCGACGACCCCTTCGCGCGCTTTGCCAAGGTGACGATCCTGCTGTCGGCCGCCGCCGTGCTGGTGATGAGCCGGACTACATGATGCGGCGCGACCTGCTGCGCTTCGAATACCCGATCCTGGTCGCGCTGTCGGTGATCGGCATGATGGTGATGGTCTCGGCGGGCGACCTGATCGTCGCTTTACATGGGGCTGGAGCTGCAGTCGCTGGCGCTTTACGTCGATCGCCTCGCTGCGGCGCGACAGCGCGAAGTCGACCGAGGCCGGGCTGAAGTACTTCGTGCTGGGCGCGCTGTCGTCGGGCCTGCTGCTCTACGGCGCGTCGCTGGTCTACGGCTTTGCCGGCACGACGCAGTTCGCGGGCATCCTGTCGACGCTCGGCAGGACGACGTGCCGCTGGGGCTGCTGTTCGGCCTCGTGTTCATGCTGGCGGGCCTGGCCTTCAAGGTCTCGGCCGCGCCCTTCCACATGTGGACGCCCGACGTCTACGAAGGCGCGCCGACGCCGGTGACCGCCTTCTTCGCCACCGCGCCCAAGGTGGCCGCGATGGCGCTGTTCGCCCGCGTGGTGCACGACGCCTTCGGCGGCGATCCCGGCCGACTGGGGGCAGGTGGTGGCGGCGCTGGCGGTGGTGTCGATGTTCCTCGGCGCGGTCGCCGCGATCGGGCAGCGCGACATCAAGCGGCTGATGGCCTATTCCTCGATCGCCCACATGGGCTTTGCGCTGATGGGCCTCGCCGTCGGGCACCGCCGAGCGGCGTGCAGGCGATGCTGGTCTACATGGCGATCTACGTGACCATGAACATCGGCACCTTCGCCTTCATCCTGTCGATGGAGAAGGACGGCCGCCCGGTCACCGACATCGACAGCCTGAACATGTATTCGAAGCGCGAGCCGCTGCGCGCGCTGGCCATGCTGGTCCTGATGTTCAGCCTGGCGGGCGTGCCGCCGATGCTCGGGCTTCTTCGGCAAGTTCTACGTGCTGAAGGCCGCGGTCGATGGCGGGCATGGCCTGGCTGGCCGTGCGGGGGTGATCGCCTCGGTGATCGGTGCCTTCTACTACCTGCGGATCGTCTTCTACATGTATTTCGGCGAGAGAAGGCGACACGCTGGACGGCCAGATGCCCCGGTGCAATGGGTCGATGCTGGTGGGCGTCGGCGGCGATCATGATCCTCGGCGTCGTGAACCTGTTCGGGATCGAGGCGCTCGCCGCGGTGGCGGCGGAAACGCTTGTCCGCTGAGCCCTGGCCCGAGGGCGTGAGCGCATCGCTCTCGCCACCGTCGACAGCACGAATGCCGAGGCCGCGCGCCGCGCCGCCTCGCTGCGCGAGCCGACCTGGATCATCGCCGAGGAACAGACCGGCGGGCCGGGGCCGCCGCGGGCGCGCCTGGGCCAGCCCGCGCGGCAATTTCTACGCCACGCTGGTGCTGCATCCCGCAGGAACCGCCCGATGTCGTCGCGCTGCGGTCCTTTGCCGCGGCGCTGGCGCTGCGCGATGCCTGCGTCACGCTGACCGGGCTGCCTGCAGGCCTTTACGCTGAAATGGCCGAACGACGTGCTGCTGAACGGCGGCAAGCTCGCCGGGCATCCTGCTGGAAAGCGCAGGGCAGGGCGGCGCGTCTGGGCCACCTTGCCATCGGCATCGGCGTCAACCTGATCGCCGCCCCGTCGCTCGCGCAGGTCGAGGACGGGCGCGGTGCGCCCGGTCAGCCTGCTGGGGGAGACCGGCCTGCGCGTGACGCCGGAGGCGTTCCTCGACGCGCTCGCCCCCGCCTATGCGCGCGTGGGAGGCCGTGTTTCAGACGCAAGGCTTCGCCCCGCTCCGCGCCGCCTGGCTGGCCCATGCCGCGCGTCTGGGCGAGCCCATCCGCGCCCGCACCGGCGTCACCACGCGCGAGGGCGTGTTCGAGACGATCGACGCGACCGGCGCGCTGGTCCTGCGAACGCCCACGGCGACGCTGGCCATCCCCGCCGCCGAGGTCTTCTTCTGACCGCGCACCGCACGGAGACCCGCCATGCTTCTCGCCATCGACTGCGGCAACACCAACACCGTCTTCTCGATCTGGGACGGCGACGCGCTTCCTCGCCACCTGGCGCATCGCCACCGACCACAAGCGCACGGCGGACGAATACTTCGTCTGGCTGTCCTCGCTGATGATGCTGACGAAGACCGAAGCCGACGTGACCGAGGCGATCATCTCCTCCACCGTGCCGCGCGTGGTGTTCAACCTGCGCGTCCTCTGCGACCGCTACTTCGGCATGCCGCCCGCTGGTGGTGGGCAAGCCCGACTGCCAGCTGCCGGTGCCGCCCCGCGTCGATCAGGGCACGACCGTCGGCCCGGACCGGCTGGTCAACACCGTGGCGGGCTTCGACCGGCATGGCGGCAACCTGATCGTGGTCGATTTCGGCACCGCCACCACCTTCGACGTGGTCGACACCGACGGCGCCTATATCGGCGGCGTCATCGCGCCCGGCGTCAACCTGAGCCTCGAGGCGCTGCACATGGCCGCCGCCGCGCTGCCGCATGTCGACGTGACGAAACCCGCAACGCGCCATCGGCACGAATACGGTGGCCTGCATGCAGTCAGGCGTGTATTGGGGCTATATCGGCCTTGTCGAGGGCATCGTGCGCCAGGTCCGGCTGGAACGCGACCGCCCGATGAAGGTCATCGCGACGGGCGGTCTTGCCACCCTGTTCGCATCAGGGATTCGATCTATTTGACAGCGTCGAGGACGATCTGACCATGCATGGTCTCGTCCTCATCAACCGCTACAACAAGGAACTGGAAACGGCATGAGCGCGAACCGCCTGATCTACCTCCCCCTCGGCGGCGCGGGCGAGATCGGCATGAACTGCTACGTCTATGGCTATGGGCCCGAGGACAAGGAACGGCTGATCGTCGTCGATCTGGGCGTGACCTTCCCCGACATGGACACCACGCCCGGCGTCGACCTGATCATGCCCGACATCAGCTGGCTGCGAGGCACGGCGCGACCGGATCGAGGCGATCTTCATCACCCACGCGCACGAGGACCACATCGGCGCGCTCGGCCATCTCTGGCCGCAGCTGAAGGCGCCGGTCTATGCCCGCCGCTTCACCGCGCATCATCGGGCGGCTGAAGCTGGAAGAGAACGGCCATCCCGGCGACGCGATCACCACCGTGGCCGCCGCGCCCCGAGACGATCGAGGCCGGGCCGTTCAAGGTGCAGTTCGTGCCGGTCACCCATTCGATCCCCGAAAGCGCGCGCTGGTCATCGACACGCCCGCAGGCCGCATCCTCCATTCCGGCGACTTCAAGCTCGACGACAACCCCGCTGGTGGGCGAGGGCTGGAACGCCGACACCTTCCGCGAGATCGCGGCGGAGCGGCCGATCCAGGCGCTGATCTGCAATTCGACCAACGTCTTCTCGCCGCATGCCGGGCCGGTCCGAAGGCGACGCTGCGCGACCCGATCCGCGACCTGATCGCGAGGCGCAGCGGCATGGTCGTCGCCACCACCTTCGCTTCGAACGTCGCGCGCCTGAAGACGCTGGCCGAGGCGGCGCAGGCGGCGGGCCGCTCGATCTGCCTCCTGGGCCGGGCGATGAAGAGGATGGTCGCCGCCGCGCGAGGAGGCCGGCGTGCTGACCGACTTCCCGCGCACGCTCACCCCGGAAGAGGCGCTGGATGTGCCGCGCCAGCAACCTGATGCTGATCGTCACCGGCAGCCAGGGCGAACGGCGCGCGGCCTCGGCGCAGCTGTCGCGCGGCAAGTATCTGGGGATGGAGATGAAGGAGGGGGACACTGTTCCTGTTCTCCTCCAAGACCATTCCCGGCAACGAACGCGACGTGCTGCGGATCATGAACGCGTTCTCCGAGATGGGCGTGGACGTGGTCGATGACCAGGGCGGCCTGTACCACGTCTCGGGCCACGCCAACCGCCCCGATCTGGAGACGGTCCACGACGATCCTGAAGCCCGACGATCCTGATCCCGATGCATGGCGAGCATCGCCACCTGCGCGAACATGCCAAGCTGCGCCGAGGCGCGGGCATCGCCTCCGACGTCGCGACCAACGGCATGATGATCGACCTGACGGGCGACGTGCCCGAGGTGGCCGAGTATATCGAGACCGGGCGGCTCTACCTCGACGGCACGGTGCTGATCGGCGCGCTGGACGGGGTGGTGCGCGACCGCATCCGCATGGCGCTGAACGGCCATGTGCATGGTGACGGTGCTGCTGGACGAGAACGACGAGCCGCTGGGCGAGGCCTGGGTCGAGCTGATGGGCCTGCCCGAGACCGGCGCGACCGGCGCGCCGCTGGCCGAGACGATGGAAGCCGACCTGGCCGATTTCCTGAGCCGCGCCGAGCCGCAAGGTGCTGCGCGACGACGACAAGCTGGACGAGGCGATCCGCCGCATCGTCCGGCAGGTCGCATGGAAGAGATCGGCAAGAAGCCCGAAGTGACGGTGGTCGTCAGCCGCCTTCAGACGGAATAGGACACCCGGCGGGAAGCCGGAGAATGCAAAAGGCCCCGGAGCAGACGGGGCCCTTTGTTCATTCGGACGTGCTGCGCGCGAAGCTGCGTGTCAGCGAAATCGGGCATGTGATCGCCCATCCGCCGACGAACCTGCGCAGCATGAAGTCCGGCACGTGGTCGCCCATGCCGACGCGGCTCGCGGCCGTCCGGCGCGGCGCTCGCGACGACCGTCGCGCCGCCGTTCCGCCGCGCGGCGCGCGGTCCTCCCGGTTCTGCGCGGTCCGCGCTCGGCGGCGCGCGGCTCGCGTGCCGGCCGTGGCGCGGTCGGCGCTGTCTCCGCCGCCACCTCGACCGGCTTCGGCACGCTCGCGAACCGGCTCGCGCGAGGCTTCCGCGGCCGTGGTCGCGGATCGGGCGGTTGCGGTCGCCGCGCTTCTCGCCGCCCCGCTCGCGGCTCGACGAGCGCCGCGCTCGTCGCGCACCGGGCGCGTCCGAGATTTCGATCGCCGGGGCCTCGCCACGCGGGATCGGCATCTTCACCAGGCTCTCGATGGCCGCAAGATACTTGTCGTCCGACGGCACCGCGATGGTGAAGGCCTTGCCCAGCCGTCCCGCGCGGCCCGTGCGGCCGATGCGGTGGACGTAATCCTCGGGGTGGCACGGCACGTCGAAGTTGAACACGTGGCTGACCGCCGGAATGTCCAGCCCGCGCGCCGCCACGTCCGAGGCGACCAGCAGGTGCACCGATCCCGTCGCGGAAGCCGTCCAGCGTCTTGGTGCGCACCGACTGGTCCAGGTCGCCGTGGATCGGCGCGGCGTTGAAGCCGTGCTGTTTCAGCGACTTCGCCACCACGTCCACATCCATCTTGCGGTTGCAGAAGATGATCGCGTTGGTGCAGGCCTCGCCCTCGGCCCGGATCAGCGCGCGCAGGACGGCGCGCTTTTCGGCAAAGCTGCGGTCCTTGCGCGACGGGCGTGAACTGGATCAGCTTCTGCTCGATCGTCGGTCGAGGCGGTGGCCTGGCGCGCCACTTCGATCTTGGCGGGGTTGGTCAGGAAGGTGTTGGTGATCCGCTCGATCTCGGGCGCCATGGTGGCGCTGAAGAACAGCGTCTGGCGGGTGAAGGGGGTCAGCTGGAAGATGCGCTCGATATCCGGGATGAAGCCCATGTCGAGCATCCGGTCGGCCTCGTCCACCACCATGATCTGCACGCCGGTCAGCAGCAGCTTGCCGCGCTCGAAATGGTCGAGCAGGCGGCCGGGGGTGGCGATCAGCACGTCGACGCCACGGTCGATCAGCTTGTCCTGCTCGCCGAACGACGACGCCGCCGATCAGCAGCGCCTTGGTCAGCTTGGTGTGCTTGGCATAGGTGTCGAAGTTCTCGGCCACCTGCGCGGCCAGTTCGCGGGTCGGCGCCAGCACCAGGCTGCGCGGCATCCGCGCGCGGGCGCGGCCCTGGCCCAGCAGCGTGATCATCGGCAGCGTGAAGCTGGCGGTCTTGCCGGTGCCGGTCTGGGCGATGCCCAGCACGTCGCGGCCTTGCAGCGCGTGCGGGAATGGCCTGCGCCTGGATCGGGGTCGGGGTTTCGTAGCCGGCTTCCTGCGACGGCTTGCAGCACGCGCGGGTCCAGCGCGAGGTCGGAAAATTTGGTCATAAGCGTCCTTGAATGCGGTATCGGACCGCATGGGTGGTGGGACGCATTGAACCGGGCGCCCCGGCGTCGGTGGCCGATTGGCCTGCGGTCGCGTTACGGAAAAGCGGGCGAGGTCAAGGACAGCGCGTCGCACGCGCCGAAGCGGACGATCCGGCCAGGGCGTGCCGATGCCGCTTGACCTCGGATGGGGCTGTCCCATTCTGTGCCGGGACGGCGGGCGCGCGTGCCGGTCGAACGAAGGAGAGTGCAGATGGCTTTGAAGAACACCGCTTCGGCGCATTGGACGGGCGACCTCAAGACGGGCAAGGGTCAGATCACCACCGGGTCTGGCGCGCTCGACAAGCTGCCCTACGACTTCCGCAAGCGCTTCGAGGGCGAGAAGGGCAGCAACCCCGAGGAACTGATCGGCGCGGCCCATGCCGGGTGCTTCTCGATGGCGCTGTCGGCGGAACTGGGCAAGGCGAACCTGGTCGCCGAGGCGATCGACACGACCGCGACCGTGACGCTGGATTTCATCGACGGCGCGCCGACGGTGACCAAGGTGCATCTGGACCTGTCCGCGAAGATCCCCGGCGCGTCGCAGGAGGCGTTCCTTGCGGCGGCGAACGGGGCGAAGGCCAACTGCCCGATCTCGCGCCTGCTGAAGGCCGAGATCACGATGGATGCGAAGCTGGTCTGAGGGTCACCGCTGCCGAAGGATGCAGCCGCGGGCGGTATCCCGCGGCCAGCACCGCGACGAGCGGGCGGGGCGTCATCACGGTGACCGGCCCGCTGACCGGACGCGGCTCGGGCGCGAGATAGCCATCGGGCGCGAAAGGGAGGAGGCTGATCCCCTTCACGAGGCAGGGCCGACTCTTTCTGCCGGATAAAGCAGCCATCCGGCAGGGTTGCGATGTTTGCTTCATGTGTTACCTGAAGTCGCGTGGTTCGGTCTACCCGCGCCGCATGAAGCTGGCGGTCCATGTCTGCGGCGGTTGCGCGCTGCCCCGTCGCGGCCGTCCAGGCGGTGACGAACCGGGTGTAGTCAGCCCGTCGGCACAAGGCGCAGGGCCGGTGTCCGGCGGCCAGCGCCACGGCTTCGTCCAGGAAGAACAGCTCGGTCCATGTGCCCGGCGACATCACCCTGCGCCGCCAGCCCTTGTAGTCCAGCTCGCAGCTGATCCAGTGGCAGTGCCGCCACCGCGCGATGCCGAGACGCCCGTCTTCGTCATGCAGGATGCCGCGATTTCCGGTGAGTGTCCCGCGCGCCGGAACCGCGACGATGCTGGCATCCGGCATCACGCGGTTCTGGCGGGTCACACCATCATCTCTTTCGTCGCCGTCAGCCGCAGCTCGGGATAGTCGCGCTGCGATGCGGTCGATGTCCCATTGCAGGCGGGTCAGGATAGACGATGTCGCCGTCGTGGTCGTGGCGATGTGGCCCTTGTTGACGTTGACGAACTTCTCGACCTCGGCCTTGGGCCCGCTGACCCAGCGGGCCGAGGTGAATTGCGATCCCTCGAAGCGGACGGGAAGCTGGTATTCCTGCTCGATCCGGCTGGCCAGCACGTCGAATTGCAGCGCGCCCACGACGCCCACGATGTAGCCCGAGCCGATCATCGGCTTGAACACCTTGGCGGCACCTTCCTCGGCGAATTGCATCAGCGCCTTTTCCAGGTGCTTGGCCTTCATCGGGTCGCCCGCGCGGACGCCCTGCAGCAGTTCCGGCGCGAAGGAGGGGATGCCGGTGAAGCGCAGCGCCTCGCCTTCGGTCAGCGCGTCGCCGATGCGCAACTGCCCGTGGTTCGGAATGCCGATGATGTCGCCCGCCCAGGCCTCTTCCGCCAGTTCGCGGTCGGCGGCGAGGAACAGGACCGGGTTGGTGACCGCCATCGGCTTTTTCGAGCGGACATGGAGCAGCTTCATCCCGCGCGTGAAATGGCCCGAGGCGAGGCGGACGAAGGCCACGCGGTCGCGGTGCTTGGGGTCCATGTTGGCCTGCACCTTGAAGACGAAGCCGGTGACGGCGCTCTTCCTCGGGCGCGATCTGGCGGGTCTCGGCTGCTCTGCGACCTGCGGGGTCGGGCCCGTATTCGCCGATGCCGTCCATCAGCTCCTTCACGCCGAAGGAGTTGATGGCCGAGCCGAACCAGATCGGCGTCATCGAGCCGTTCGAGGAACGCCTGCGCGGTCGAAGGCGGGCAGCAGTTCGCGCGCCATTTCCAGCTCTTCGCGCAGCTTGGCCAGCAGGTCGGCGGGCGACGTGCTCGGCCAGCTTCGGGTCATCGAGCCCGTCGATCTTGATCGATTCCGCCACGCGGTTGCGGTCGGCGCGGTCCATCAGCTCCAGCCGGTCGTGCAGGATGTCGTAGCAGCCGACGAAATCGCGCCCCACGCCGATGGGCCAGGAGGCGGGCGTCACGTCGATGGCCAGGTTTTCCTGGATCTCGTCGATGATCTCGAACGTGTCGCGGCTTTCGCGGTCCATCTTGTTGCAGAAGGTCAGGATCGGCAGGTCGCGCAGGCGGCAGACCTCGAACAGCTTGCGGGTCTGGCTTTCCACGCCCTTGGCGCCGTCGATCACCATGATCGCGGCGTCCACGGCGGTCAGCGTGCGGTAGGTGTCTTCGGAGAAGTCGCTGTGGCCGGGCGTGTCGACCAGGTTGAAGCGGTAGTGGCCGTAAGTCGAAGGACATGGCCGAGGCCGAGACGGAAATGCCGCGCTCCTGCTCCAGCTTCATGTAAGTCCGACCGCGTGCGCCGCGCCTCGCCCTTGGCGCGGACCTGTCCGGCCATCTGGATCGCGCCGCCGAACAGCAGGAACTTTCTCGGTCAGCGTGGTCTTGCCCGCGTCGGGGTGCGAGATGATCGCAAAGGTCCGGCGGCGGGCGATTTCGGGGGGAAGGGCGGGGCGGTTCGACATGGGCGCAGCGGTATAGGCAGCCCGCCGCCTGCCCGCAACCGCCGCCTGCATCGCTGTCTTGCGCAGCGTCATGAATCACCGGTAGCATGAGAACATTAGATAGAACATATGGGAGGATTCGATGACCCTGACACGAGATTGCGAACGAACTGGTGGCCGGCTGCCGCGAGGGTCGCGAGACGCGCGAACCTGCACAAGCTTTATGCCCCCGATGCCGTCTCGGTCGAAGCCGACCGACATGGGCGGCGGGCGCGAGACGAAGGGCATTGCCGGCGATCCACGGCAAGCATGCCTGGTGGGACGGCGAACCACACGATCCATGGCGGCAATGTCGAAGGCCCGTTCCTGCATGGCGACGACCGCTTTGCCGTGATCTTCGGGATGGACGCGACGCACAAGGCGAGCGGCGCAGCGGTTCCAGATGCGCGAGGTGGCGGTCTATCACGTCGCGGGCGGCAAGATCGTCCGCGAGGAGTTCTTCTATCCCACGGGTGAGGCCGCGTGATCTGACGGTCCGTGTCGTCTGGCGACCGTCTGTCTTGCTGGTCACCTGAAGCGGTTGCTGCAACCCTGCCGCTCCGGTCCCGCAATTCGTGGGACTGGTGAGGGGCGGCAGGAAAGGATGGCGGCATGGATCTGGGACTTCGCGGCAAACGGGCGCTGGTCTGCGCGCATCGAAGGGGCTGGGGCGCGGCTGCGCCGAGGCTCTGGCCGAGGCGGGCGTCGACCTCGTGCTGAACGCGCGCGGGGCCGAGGCGCTGGAGGCGACCGCCGCAGGCGATCCGCGCCGCGCTTTCAGGTGGCCGTCGACGACGGTGGCTGCCGACATCACGACCGAGGCCGGGCGGGCCGCGGTGCTGGCGGCCGCCGGGCCGTTCGACATCCTGGTGACCAACGCCGGCGGGCCGCCGCCGGGCCTCTGGTCCGACTGGGGGCGCGAGGATTTCCTCACGCGCGCTCGACGCCAACATGCTGACCCCCATCGCGCTGATGACGGCGCTGCTGCCGGGGATGATCGCGCAGCGGCTGGGGGCGGGTGGTGAACATCACCTCGCAATCGGTCAAGGCGCCCGATGCCCGTCGCTGGGCCTGTCGAACGCGGCGCGCGACCGGGCTGACCGGCTATGTCGCGGGCACGTCGCGGCAGGTGGCGCCGACATGGGCGTGACGATCAACAACCTGCTGCCCGGCATCCATGCGACCGACCGGGCCATCTCGCTGGACAGGGGCGTGGCCAAGGCCGAGGGCATCACGCTCGAGGAGGCGCGGCGGCGGCGCGCCGCCACGATCCCCGCGCGGCGCTACGGCACGGCGGCCGAGTTCGGCGCGGCCTGCGCTTTCCTGTGTTCGCAGCATGCCGGGTTCATCGTCGGGCAGAACATCCTGCTGGACGGCGGGGCGACCAACGCGACGCATCTGAGCGCCGCGCTTGCGCCCTTCCGGGCCGGGCCTGCTAATCCCGCCCCATTCCCGATGAAAACCATCGGATATGAGGCGCCGACCGTGACCGACCCCGCGATCCGCCTCGAGGTGCAGCACCTGACCGCGTCCTTCGGCGGCCCGGCCGGTGGTGGATGACGTGTCGCTGACGGTCGCGGCGGGGCAGGTGACCTGCCTTCTGGGCCCTCGGGCTGCGGCAAGTCGACGACGCTGCGGATGATCGCAGGGGTCGAGCGGCCGGATCGCGGGCGCGGTCCTGATCGACGGCGGCGGTCGTCTCGGGCGACGGGGTGTTCGTGCCGCCCGAGGCGCGTTCGGTCGGGCTGATGTTCCAGGATTTCGCGCTGTTCCCGCACCTGACGGTCGAGGGCAACGTGGCCTTCGGCCTGCGGGTCGCGCGAAGGACGAAAGGCGCGGCGGGTGGGCGAACTGCTCGACAAGGTGAACTTGCCGGCTTTGCGCCGCAAGCATCCGCACCAGTTGTCGGGCGGCGAGCAGCAGCGCGTGGCGCTGGCCCGCGCGCTGGCGCCGCGCCCGCGCGTCATGCTGATGGACGAGCCGTTCTCGGGGCTCGACAACCGCCTGCGCGACGGCATCCGCGACAGCACGCTGGACCTGCTGAAGGAAGAGGGCACGGCGGTCCTGCTGGTCACGCACGAGCCGGACGAGGCGATGCGGATGGCCGACGAGATCGCGCTGATGCGCGGCGGGCGGATCGTGCAGCGGGGCGCGCCCTACAACGTCTACAACGCGCCGGTGGACCGGGCGGCGGCGGCGTTCTTCAGCGATATCAACGTGATCCGGGGCGTGTCGCGCGGCGCGCTGACCGAGACGCCGTTCGGCGCCTTCCTGACGCCCGGCCATGCGGACGGGGCCGAGGTCGAGATCGTGATCCGCCCCCAGCACCTGAAGATCGACTTCGACCGGGGCGGGCGCGGACCCAACCCGACGCCGCAGGACGGCACCCCGGCGCGGGGCCGGTGCATCCGCGCGCGCTTCATGGGGCGCGAAAGCCTGGTGGATTTCCGGATGGACTTCGACGGCTCGCGCCTGACGGCCTCGGTCCCCGGCGTGTTCCTGCCGCGCCCCGAGACGGAGCTGTGGCTGATGATCCGGCGCGACCGCTGCTTCGTCTTTCCGGCGTCGCGCGCTAGGTTTCCGCCAGTTTGCGCGATGTAGTCCTCGATCGTCGTTCCCGGCTCGGGCCGGAACGGCTCGCGCGGCTCCAGCGCCTCGATCAGGTCGACGCGGAACACGCGGAAATCGCCGCGCGCCTCGCACCAGGCCGTCAGGGTCCAGGCGCGGCCCCAGAATTCCAGCTGCAGCGGGCGCACGATGCGTTCGCTGGGTTTGCCCGACAAGCTGCCGTAGCGCAGCCACAGCCGTTCATGTTCACGGATCGCGCGGCGGATCAGCGAGAGGTGCGGCGCGGCCTTTGCCGCCTCGGCGCTGGCAAAGACGAAGGTGTCGCTGCCGCTGTCGCGCGCCGACGTCGGGCGTGACGGCGGCGATCTTGGCGCGCAGGCTGGTGGCCGCGCGGGCCAGCGACGGATCGGCGGCCGACACGACAAGCTGCACGCCAAGGCGCAGCGCCTCCAACTCGTCGCGGGTCAGCGCGACCGGGGGCAGGGTGATCGGCGCGGAGAGGATGTAGCCCACCCCGCGCTCGCCCTCGACCGGCAGGCCCGAGGCGATCAGCGTCGCCATGTCGCGCCAGATCGTGCGGGTCGAGACCTCCAGCGCCTCGGCCATCTCGCGAGGCGCGGTGCAGCTTCCCGTCGCGCAGGATCTGGATCAGGTCGAAAAGGCGGTCCGTGCGGCGCATGGCACAAGCCTGCGGCGCGCCGCGCCGCAGGGTCAATCGCCCATCTGCCAGGCAATGGCCGCGTGGCGCATCACCATGTCGTCGGGCGTCGATCATCGCCGCGAAGGGCGCGAAGGCGGGTTGCGCCATCACGGCCTGCGCCGCGGTCTGCGCAGCGGACATGTCGGCCCATTCGACATAGTCCGTCCACAACCCGGTTTCGTCGCGGCTCAGGCTGCGGCGCAGAAAGCCGGGCTGGCGACGCGACCGGGGCCTCGGTGGCTTGCGCGGCGGCGAGGAAGTGCGGACTCGTCCGTGCCGGGGACAAGGCGGAAGGTCACGATTTCGGCCACGGGACCGCCGGGTGCCGGCGCCTCCCGCTTGTGTGTCTGCCGGGGCGAGGGCCAGTGTCAGTGACAAGGCGGCGAGTGTGGGTGCAAGGCTGCGGGACATCGCGGTTCTCCTTCATGTGTCTGGTGCGATGCGGCTGTCTTGGCAGAGGGCAACTGACAACTAGCTGTCAGCAACCTGCCTCGGTCCGGGCGGAATGACCACGAAACCATACCCCGGCGCCGATTTCGGGCTTTGAACGCGGGCGCGGTCACCCTTACTGTCAGAGAGGAATACTGGGGCGCGACCGCTGCGCCGAATGGGAGACATCACATGCTGAACAACATCGGCCTTCCGGGCCTTCTTCTGATCGCCGTCGTCGTCCTCGTCCTTTTCGGGCGCGGCAAGGTCAGCTCGCTGATGGGCGAGGTCGGCAAGGGCATCACCGCCTTCAAGAAGGGCGTGAACGACGGCCAGAACGAGATCGACACGGCCGCCCGCGACGTGACCCCGCCGGTCGCCGAGAAGGACAAGGTCTGAAAGCTCCGGGCCTGACGGGGCGGAACCGAGATGTTTGACATCGGCTGGACCGAGCTGCTGGTCATCGGGGTCGTCGCGCTGATCGTGATCGGCCCGAAGGACCTGCCCGAGCATGTTCCGCACCATGGGGCGCTTCACCGCCAAGGCGCGGTCGATGGCGCGCGACTTCCAGCGGGCGATGGATGCGGCGGCCGACGAGGCGGGCGTGAAGGACGTGGCGAATGACCTCAAGACCGTGACCTCGGCCCGCAGCCTCGGGCTGGAGGCGGTCAAGGACGCCGCGACCAAGTTCGAGAAGTGGGACCCGCTGAAGCCCGCGCCGAAGCCTGCGACACCGGCCGCACCGCCGATCGCCGCCCCCGCGCCAGCCGCCGCTGCACCCGTTGCGGCGGCAGCCGCAGCGGCTCACGGCCCGGCGACTCAGGCGCTGGTCGAGGAGAAGGCCGCCAAGCGCGCATCGCAGGCGGCCGCGCTGGCCGCTGCCAAGGCCCGCTCCGCGACACCCGAGGCAAGCCCGGCAAAGCCCGCGCGGCAAAGGCCGGCCGAAGCCGACGCGGCCGCGTCGCGCCAAGCCGAAGGCCAAGCCGAAGGCCGTGCCGAGCCGCAAGCCGCCGCCGCCAAGCCCCTGGCCAAGGCCGTCGCCGCGTCGAAAGCCGCCAAGGCGCCGCGCGCGAAGAAGGCGCCTGCCGGAAAGGCCGACACATGAGCGTGGACGAGATCGACGACAGCGCCGCACCGCTGATGGAGCATCTGAAGGAACTGCGCGACCGCATCCTGATCTCGCTCGCGGCCTTCGTCGTCGGTATCCTGATCGCCTTCACGGTCTGGAACCCGATCTTCAACTTCCTGACCGCACCGATCTGCGACGCACTCGCCGGGCGCGGGCAGGAATGCCAGCTTGTGCTGATCAAGTTGCAGGAGGGCTTCTTCGTGGCCTTCCGCATCTCGGTGATGGGCGGTTTCATCCTGGCCTTCCCGATCATCGCCTGGCAGATGTGGCGCTTCGTGGCACCGGGCCTCTACAAGTCCGAGAAGGGGGCGTTCCTGCCCTTCCTGATCTCGTCGCCCGTCATGTTCTCGCTCGGCGCGGCCTTTGCCTTCTACGTCGTGCCTTCCGATCGCCTTCGATTTCTTCCTGGGCTTCCAGCAGATGATGGTCACCGACCCCGAGGCAGGGCCTGACCTGGTCACGGTCGATCCGGGCACGGCGGGCATCCTGTTCCAGGGCTCGATGGAGCAGTACCTGTCGCTGACGACGAACTTCATCCTGGCCTTCGGGCTGTGCTTCCAGCTGCCGGTGCTGCTGACGCTGATGGGCAAGGCGGGGCTGATCTCGTCGCGGGCCTGGCGGGGATGCGGCGCTATGCGATCGTGCTGATCCTGATCCTGGCCGCCGTGGTGACGCCGCCCGACATGATGTCGCAACTGATCCTCTTCTTCGGCGATCTACCCGCTTTACGAGGTCTCGATCTTCCTGATCCGCCGGATCGAGAAGAAGCGCGAGGCGGATCTCGGGCGCAGGGCCTTTGGGTGGAGCCCGACGAGGACGAGGCCGAGCAGGGCAAGGCATGACCGGCGATCCCGCGCTGGCCCGCATCGCCGAGGCGCTGGAGCGGATCAGCCCGCCCGCCCCGCCCGCCCCGGATTTCGGCGCGGCCGATGCCTTTGTCTGGCATGTCGGGCCGGACCGGCTGGTGCCGGTGCCGCAGGTCGCGCGGGTCGGGATCGGGCTGCTGGTCGGGATCGACCGGGTGCGCGACATCCTGCTGGCCAACACGCTGCAGTTCGCGCGCGGCCTGCCTGCCAACAACGCGCTTCTCTGGGGCGCGCGGGGGATGGGGAAGTCGAGCCTTGTCAAGGCGGTCCATGCCGAGGTGCTGCGGCGAGGGGCATGCCGCTGAAGATCGTGGAGCTTGAGCCGCGAGGACCTGCCATCGGTCGGGCGCCTGCTGGGCGCATGCTGCGGCGGACGCGCGGCGCGGTTCCTCCTGTTCTGCGACGACCTGTCGTTCAGCCATGACGACCAGCATTACAAGGCGCTGAAGGCGGTGCTGGATGGCGGGATCGAGGGGCGGCCCGAGAATGTGGTGTTCTACGCCACCTCGAACCGCCGCCACCTGATGCCGCGCGACATGATCGAGAACGAACGCTCCACCGCGATCAACCCGTCGCGAGGCGGTGGAGGAGAAGGTTTCGCTGTCCGACCGGTTCGGGCTGTGGCTGGGGTTCCATCCCTGCAGGCAGGACGAATACCTCGCGATGATCCGGGGCTATTGCGCGGCGCATGGGGCTGCAGATCGCCGACGACCAGCTGCGGGCCGAGGCGATCGAATGGCAGGCGACGCGGGGTGCGCGGTCGGGCCGGGTGGCGTGGCAGTTCTTCACCGATCTGGCGGGGCGGATGGGCAAGGCGATCTGAGTCGGAGAGAGCGCCAGGACTTTTCGAAAAGTCTTGGCAAAACTCTTCGAAGAGTTTTGCGCCACCCGCTTCAGGGCGCTCATATGATCTTGCATCTGGGTCCATTTGGCCTTATCTTGCTGCCAAAGGAGATATCCGATGGAAGCCGCCGTCCTCGCCCCACAGTCCGCTGACCGTGCTGCCGTCGCCCTGAAGGCCTGGACGCGCATTGCCGCCCAGTGGAATCTGACGCTGGCCGAAGCGGCGGCTTTGGCGGACATGTCGGAAAGCACCTGGAAGCGGGCAAAGAAGCCGGGCTTTGCGGGTGACCTGACTCGGGACCAGATGCTGCGGCTCTCGGCCCTCGTCGGCATCTACAAGGCGCTGGAGCTGTATTTCGGAGACGACAATCGCGCCCCGCTGGATGACGCTGCCGAATGGCGGGCCGCTGTTCGACGGCGCGCGGCCGGTGGACACGATGATCGCCGATGGCCTGCCGCAGTTCCTGCGCGTGCGCAGCTACCTCGATGCGCTTCGGGGCGGGGCGTGAGGGTCCGGGCAGTCAGCGACCGGGCGCTGGTGCGCCTGATCCCCGCCACCTATCACAAGCCGCCGGCGCTGCGCGGCCTCGTCGACAGCGACGACGAGATGGAGGTTCTGGCCGAGATCGAGGGCATGACCTCGGCCCGCCTGCGTCGCGGAGCGGGGGCGGAGCCTGCATATCGACCGGCGCGAGCTGGCCTGGGCGCGGCGGCGGGCCGATCTGGCGGTCTATGGCCAAGGGCATGTCAACGCGGCCTTCACCTATACGCGCGCGGGCGGCAACCGCTTCAATGACGACCGCCGCGGGGCGTGGTATTGCGCGTGGGAGACGCCTGACCTCGGTGGCCGAGGTGGCCTTTCACCGCGGGCGTGAACTCGGGTTACATCGGCATCTGGCGCGACCGGGTGCGCTATGTGGAGCTTCTGGCGGATTTCATCGGCGAGTTCCCGGACCTGACCGACGATCCCGATCACCCGGCCTTGCAGCTCGATCCGGCGGCGGGCTATCCGGCGGGGCAGGCGCTGGCGGCGGAGTTGTTGCGCGAGGGGCACCGGGGGCTGGTCTATCCGTCGGTCCGCAGGCGGGGCGGAACCTGCCTTGTCGCCTTCGTGCCGGGCGCGGTACAGAACGTGCGGCCGGGTGCCAGCTGGGAGATCGTCTGGGACGGCACGCCCGATTGGTCGGTCGCGGCGCTGTGAGGCCCGAGCGGAGCGGCGCGCGTTGCCAGGCTGCCGCGCGCCCCTTGGCTTGAGTTCCCCGGACGACTTGCCTACACCTGAGCCAAAGACAAGGAAGGTTCGGCATGCGCATTCACAGCGATCTGGCGGATACGATCGGCAAGACCCCCCTCCTGCGGCTGCGCAAGGCCAGCGAGATGACGGGGTGCGAGATCCTCGGGCAAGTGCGAGTTCCTGAACCCCGGCCAGTCGGTCAAGGACCGCGCCGCGCTCTACATCATCAAGGACGCGGTGGCGAAGGGCCAGTTGCGGCCCGGCGGCACCATCGTCGAGGGCACGGCGGGCAATACCGGCATCGGCCTTGCGCTGGTCGGCGCCTCGATGGGGTTCCGCACGGTGATCGTGATCCCCGAGACGCAGAGCCAGGAAAAGAAGGACATGCTGCGCCTTGCAGGGGCCGAGCTGGTGCAGGTGCCGGCGGTGCCCTATCGAAATCCGAACAATTATGTTCGCTATTCGGGCCGTCTGGCCGAGAAACTGGCACAAACCGAACCTAACGGGGCGATCTGGGCCAACCAGTTCGACAACGTGGCGAACCGTCAGGCGCATGTCGAAACGACCGGGCCGGAGATCTGGGAGCAGACCGGCGGCAAGGTGGACGGCTTCATCTGCGCCGTCGGCTCGGGCGGGACCCTGGCGGGCATGGCGCTGGCGCTTGCAGCCCAAGGGCGTGAAGATCGGGCTGGCCGACCCCGAGGGTGCGGCGCTTCATAGCTTCTACACCACGGGCAAGCTGGAAAGCCCCGGCATCGTCGATCACCGAAGGCATCGGGCAGGGGCGGATCACGGCGAACCTCGAAGGCTTCACGCCCGATTTCAGCTATCGCATCCCGGATGCCGAGGCGCTGCCCATCGTCTTCGACCTGTTGCAGGACGAGGGGCTGTGCATGGGCGGCTCGTCCGGCATCAACATCGCGGGCGCGATCCGGATGGCGCGCGACATGGGGCCGGGCAAGACCATCGTCACGATCCTGTGCGACTATGGCAGCCGCTACCAGTCGAAGCTCTACAACCCGGCCTTCCTGAAGGAAAAGGGCCTGCCCGTGCCGGAATGGCTGGACAGCGCACCCCGCACGATCCCGGCGGTGTTCGAGGACTCATGACGGGCGTCAGCGCCGTGATCCGCGCGCTGCTGCTGGCCGTCCTGCTGCTGGCCGGCGGGGCCGGGATCGGTCGCGCTGGCGCAGGATACGACCCCGGCCGCCGGCTCGAGGAAGAACCGGGCCCACCGGACTACAAGGCGTGGGAACGCACGGCCACCAGGGCCGAGGCGATGACCCAGGACCGCAATACCTCGAACGACGCGCTCAGCACGATGCGCGGCTATGTGGTGGAGTGGCGGGCGACCTTCCAGGCCGCGCAGAACGTCAACCCGGCGCGCATCGCCACGCTGAAGGGACCAGATCGACGCGCTCGGGCCGCCGCCTGCCGAAGGGCAGATGGAGGCCGAGGAAATCGCCGTGCGCCGCACGGAACTGAACGACCAGCTGGCCCGCCTTGCAGGCCCCGGTCATTGCGGCGGACGAGGCCTATCGCCGGGCCGACGGCGCTGATCAAGGAGATCGACCGCCAATTGCGCGAACGGCAGGCGGACGAGCTGCATGCAGGTCTGGCCGATGCCGATCAACCCGGCCAACTGGCCCCCCGGCGTGATCGCGCTGACGGACACCGCCGTGCGCCTGTGGGGCGAGGTCGAAAGCCAGTGGGAACGCGCCTCGGCGCGCGAGGATTTCAAGGGCAACCTGCCCCTGATCCTGCTGTGGTCCGTCATCGGGATCGCGATGGTCTGGCGCGGGCGCTGGCTGATGGAGCGGGTCGCGGCGGCACTGCGCGGCCACGCGACGGCCGCGCTGGCACCGGCTGTGGGCGCTGGTCGTCTCGCTGGGGCAGGTCGTGCTGCCCACCGTCGGGTTCACACTGATCGCGCGGGCGATCCGTGCTGACCGAGATGCTGGGGCCGATCGGGGCGCAGCTGGTGCGATGTGCCTGCCAGCCGTGGGCTTCGCCATCTTCGCCGCGATGTGGCTGGGCGGGCGGGTCTTCCCGAAGGTGGAGCGGGCGGACATGCCGCTGAACCTCTCGCCCGAGAAGCGGGCGGAAGGGCGGCTTCTACGCGGCGGCCTTCGGCCTGCTGATCGCGCTGGACGTGATCCGCGAGACGGCCGTGCGCGTGACCGGGGCCGGCAACGACGCGAACGCGGTGCTCAGCTTTCCGGTGCTGGTACTGGGCGGGCTGATCCTGGTGCGGATCGGGCAGCTTCTGCGCAGCCACGGCAAGAACGCGGTGGCATTGGGCGGGCAGGCGACCTTCCGCGACCGGCTGGTGAACATCGTCGGTCGGGGCGCGATCGTGATCGGTCTTGTCGGGCCGGTGCTGGGCGCGGTCGGCTATGTGACTGCCGCCGGGGCGCTGGTCTATCCGGCGGCCATGTCGCTCGGGCTTCTTGGCGTGATCTTCGTGCTGCAGGACCTGGTGGACAACCTCTATGCCCTGATCGTGCGGCAGGAAGAGCGGCTGACCGATGCGCTGGCTCCCACGCTGATCGGCTTTGCCCTGACGCTCGCCTCGCTGCCGCTCTTCGCGCTGATCTGGGGGGCGCGGACCTCGGACATCAGCGAGCTGTGGCAGAAGTTCCTGTCGGGCTTTGCCATCGGCGAGACGCAGATTTCGCCGCGCGCCTTCCTGATCTTCGTGCTGATCTTCGCCATCGGCTACATGCTGACCCGGCTGATCCAGGGGGCGCTGCGATCCTCGATCCTGCCCAAGACGCGGCTGGACCAGGGCGGCCAGAACGCGATCCTCGCCGGGCTCGGCTATCTCGGGCATCTTCCTGTCCGCGCTGGTCGCGATCAACTCGGCCGGGATCGACCTGTCGGGCCTCGCCATCGTCGCCGGTGCTCTGTCGGTCGGCATCGGTTTTGGCCTGCAGAACATCGTGTCGAACTTCGTCTCGGGCATCATCCTGCTGATCGAGCGTCCGGTGTCGCGAGGGCGACTGGATCGAGGTCGGCGGCGTGCAGGGCACGGTCCAGGCGATCTCGGTCCGCTCCACCCGCATCCAGACCTTCGACCGGACCGATGTGATCGTGCCGAACACCGACCTGATCGCCGGCCGGGTGACCAACTGGACGCGCTTCAACCTGACGGGGCGGCTGATCGTGCCGGTCGCGGTGGCCTATGGGGCGGACACACGGAAGGTCGAGGCGATCCTGCGCGAGATCGCCGAGGCGCAGCCGCTGGTGGTGCTGAACCCGCCGCCGATGATCCTGCTGATGGGCTTCACGCCCGATGCGATGACCTTCGAGATCCGGGTGATCCTGCGCGACGTGAACTTCCAGGCTGAAGGTCCGCTCGACATCAACCACGCGATCATGGAGCGGTTCCGGGCCGAGGGCGTCTCGCTGTCGCTGCAGCGTGGCCGAGCCGCAGGCCGCAGGGGGCGGTCGGTGGCTGACCGCAGGACGACGAGGACACGCCGAAGGCGCAACCGGCGCAAAGGAGCAGACCGATGACCGAACTTCTGTTCCGCGCCGACCCCTACCTGCGCGAGGCCGAGGCCCGGGTGATCGGCCACACGCCCGAGGGTGGCATCCTGATCGGACCGCTCGGTCTTCTACCCGACCGGCGGCGGCCAGCCCGGCGACAGCGGGCGGATCTCGACTGGGACGACGGGCGTGCTGGCCATCGCCACGGCGGTGAAGGTCGAGGGCGGGCGTCGCGCTGGTTCCGGCCGAGCCGCTGCCGCTGCCGCCGGTGGGTGCCACTGCTGGCGCAGGTGCTGGACTGGGACCGCCGCCACCGCCACATGCGCGTCCACACCGCGCTGCACCTGCTGTCGGTCGTCATCCCGCTGCCGGTCACGGGCGGGCAGATCGGGGCCGAGCGCGGGCGGCTGGATTTCGACATGCCCGACCCGCCCGGCGATGTCGCGGCGCTCGACGAGGCGCTGAACGCGCCTGATCGACCGCGACCTGCCGGTGACCGAGGACTGGATCACCGACGCCGAACTGGCTGCCCAGCCCGAACTGGTCAAGACGATGTCCGTTGCCCCGCCGATCGGGCAGGGCCGGGTGCGGCTGGTGCGGATCGGGCAGCGGCGCGGATCAGATCGACCTGCAACCCTGCGGCGGCACCCATGTCGCCCGCACCGCCGAGATCGGTCGGGTCGAGCATCGGCAGGATCGAGAAGAAGGGCCGCCAGAACCGCCGGGTGAGCATCACGCTGGAGGATTAGAGCGGGGCGTCTAGGCGCGGAGAGACTGCGAGAGCTGGTAGTAAGCCTCTGATGCACAACAAGTTCTACGCCGTTGCACCGGGCCAATTCTCTGGCCACCCCAGCCGTGGCGCCAAGACCCGTCATGCACCAAGATTGTAACCGGACCACCCGACAGGGGCAGGCCAAGTGCGAGCCGGCCAGGGATAGCCTTCGTGGAAAGACACCAAACTCGATTTGGAGATGAGACCCTGGAGATCGCTATCGCCACATTCCAACCCGGATCTTCGGTTGTGGGATGTGCTCTCAGCGACCCCCGGCATCGCCCTTGATCAGCCGCCGCCGCAGCCAGCCCGAGAGCGTGTCCATCGCCATGACCATCAGCACGATCAGGACCATGTAATAGGCGACCTCCTCCCAGTCCTTCTGGGTGATGATTGCCTGCGTCAGCAAAAGGCCGATGCCGCCGCCGACGATGGCCCCGATGACGGTGGCGCTGCGGGTGTTGGACTCGAAGGCATAAAGGATCTGGCTCAAGAGCACCGGTGTCACCTGCGGGATCACCCCGAAGCGGGCGCGCTGTGCGGCATTCGCCCCGGTAGAGCCGACGCCCTCGACCTGTTTCTCGTCGATATTCTCGAGCGCCTCCGAGAAGGTCTTGCCGAAGGCCCCCGTGTCGGTGATCAGGATCGCCAGCGCCCCGGTCAGCGGCCCCGGCCCGAAGGCGCGGGCGAGGATGATCGTCCAGATCAGCGCATCGACGCCGCGCACGAAGTCGAAGACCCGGCGCATGCCAAAGCGCGGAAGCCAGGCGGGTGTCATCGTCCGCGCGGCGACGAAGGACAACGGCAGGGCGATCATCGCGCCCCCGACCGTGCCGAGGAAGGCCATCAGGATCGTCTCGCCGATGGCCCAGGCCACATCCTTGTGGTGCCACATCGCGTTGTTCCAGAACTCGCCTGCCATCATGGCAAGGTTGCTGCGGGCCGGGTCGACGCGTTCGCCCCACAAGGCCAGTGTCGCCAGCTCGCCCGCGCCCTTGCCGTAGAAAGGACTGTCGAGCGTGAAGAAGAACAGCTCCCACCCCGGCTGGTAGCGAAACACCTCGGTCCGCGCGCGCGTCATGCTCAGGCGGCCCTGGGCCGTCGTGATGTCGACGCGCGCGTCGCTGGCATTGATCCAGTCGGGCAGCGGCCCGGGGGCGGTCACGACGATGCCGCCCGCGCCGGGTTCAAGCCGGATCGTGCCAAACTCCGGATCGGTATAGATCGCGGCCTTGCCCTCGTAGACCACCGAATGACCCCGCCCCAGGTCGATGCGGGTCACGTCGCCGTCCTGGGTCACCCAGTCCGGCAGCATCCCCGGCGGATAGGTGCCCCGCGTCTCGCCCTCGATCGACACCCGTACGTCACCGCTGCGGTTGTCGCGGGAGACGTGGGTCTTGTGGCTCCAGAAATCGGACAGAAGGATGCGGGCATTGTCCATTCGCGCTCGCTGTGCAAGGCCTGCGATGTCGAATGCGAAGAAGATGTAGACGAGGTAGGCCAGGATCGCGGCCGGAATGCCGAAGGCCATCAGGCGCTTGCGGCGGAACAGCGCCAGAACGGACAGGCGAGTGTCGGCACCCAGCGGGGTATCTGCCATGGCCATGTTCAATGTCCCTTCACAAGCCGCGTGCGGTAGCGGTCCGAGATCTGGTCGACGACCACGATGGTCAGGAACAGGATCAGGAAGATCGCGACGACCTGGTCGTACTTGCCCGCCCCCCATTGCATCGCCACCTTCAGGTCATAGCCGATGCCGCCGGAACCCACGAACCCCAGGATGGCCGAAGCGCGGATGTTGATCTCGAACCGCATCATCGCATAGCTCGACCAGTTCGGCGCAACCTGCGGCAGGATGCCAAGCCACATCCGCTGCGCCCATGTCGCCCCGACCGAGGCCAGCCCCTCGACCGGTTTCAGGTCGGCATTCTCGGCGGCTTCCGAGAACAGCTTGCCAAGCGCCCCCGCCGTGTGGAAGGCGATGGCGATCATCGCGGGCACGGGGCCCCCGCCCAGGATGAAGATCAGCACCAGCGCGATGACGATTTCGGGGATCGCGCGAAAGGCGTCCATCATCCGGCGGAAGAGCGGGGCCAGGCGCGGCCAGCGCGCCAGATCGCGGGTCGACAGCAGGGCCAGGCCGACCGCGGCCATCGCGCCGAGCAGCGTCGAGACGGCGGCGATGTTCACCGTCTCGATCAGCGAGGGCAGGAACTGCAACGCATAACCGGGGATCGCGGCGCGGTTGGTCCACGCCTCTGACAGCACTTCGGACGGGAAGGACAGAATGTTGGGCAGCCCTTGCAGGAAGCCGCCCGCATTGCGCTCGTTCGCGGTCTGGAACCCGGTCACAAGCAGAAGGACGAAGAGGAGGAGCAGGATCGTGCTGTAAAGCCGCTTGCGCCGCACTTCGGCAAGATAACTCGTGACAAGCGGGGAGTCTGCGCCCTGGCCCGGTCCGTTCAGCGTCGCTTCAGTCATCGCACAGCCCGCCCTATACGAAAAAATCCGGGCCCCGCGAAGGGCGGGACCCGGACAAATCGTGCTGAAATCACTGGTTCTGGAACTTGCGCGCTTCAATGATCGCGAGGTAGGCGTCATGCGTGACGGGCACGAAATCCTTCGCCTCACCCGCCGCCACTCCATACGCGCAGTCCTTGTCGGTCTCGTGAAGGTCGGCGGTCAAGCTGATGATCTTTTCCTTCACATCCGCCGGCAGCGCGGTGCGCAGGACCATCGGACCTTCCGGGATCAGCGAGGATTTCCAGATCTCGACGATGTCGTTCATGTTCACGAGGCCCGCATCGGCCGCCTTGCGGAAGGCGCCCGAGGCATAGCCGTCTTCCCAGGCGCCGACGCCATCGGCCCAGGACACGCCCGCCTGGACGTCGCCATTGGCGACCGCGACGATGGTCTGCTCATGCCCGCCCGAGAACTTCACTTCGCCGAAATACTCTTCCAGCTTGCCGTACTTCGCCTGAAGCTCGGCGGCCGGAACCAGGTAGCCCGAGGTCGAGTTCGGCTCGGCGAAGGCAAAGGTCTTGCCCTTGGCATCTTCGATGCTGGCGATGCCCGCATCCTTGCGTGCGAAACCGATCGAGTAATAGCCGGTCGAGCCGTTCAGGTTTTCCTTGGTCAGCGCGACTTCGACCGCAGCCGGGTCGGTCAGGTAGATCTTGGCATAGGCCGAGGCACCAAGCCAGGCCATGTCGAGCGTGCCGCCCAAAAGGCCCTGGATCACGCCGTCATAGTCCGACGGGGTGAACAGCTTGACCGGCACGCCAAGCGCCGTCTCGATGGCCGCGCGGTAGCATTCGTTCGAGGTCATGCGGTCCTGGGCATTCTCGCCGCCGAGGATGCCGATGTTGAATTCCTTGATCTCTTGCGCCTGGGCGGTGCCGATCAGGGCGGTCGAGGCCACGAGGGCCGAAAGCAGCAGTTTCATCGTGCAGTCTCCGTCTGGATGGCCCCGAGCGGGGCCGGGGTGAAAGGGATCAGGCCAGCAGCGTCTCGGCGTAGGTGCGGTCGAGCGTGTCGATGGAGGTCGAGGTGGCAGCCTCGCTGAAGCTCGCGTCGGCCCCGTAAATGTCGCGGGCGACGCCGGTGGTCAGTTGTTCCGGCGTGCCGTCGAACACGATGCGCCCGTCGCGCATACCGATGACGCGGTCGCAATAGCGCCGCGCTGTGTCGAGCGTGTGGAGGTTCGCAATCACGGTGCGACCGTCCTCTTCATGGATGCGGCGCAGCGCGTCCATGACGATCTGGGCATTCATAGGATCGAGCGAGGCGATCGGCTCGTCCGCCAGGATGATTTTTGGGTCCTGCATCAGCGCCCGGGCGATCGCGACGCGCTGCTGCTGCCCGCCCGACAATGCCTCGGCCCGCTTGGGGGCCTGCTCGGCGATGCCTAGCCGGTCAAGTATTTCAAGCGCTTTGGTGATGTCGGCCTCGGACCACAGGTTGAACATCGTGGCAAGCGTCGAGCGACGACTAAGCACGCCATGCATGACGTTCGAGGCTACGTCGAGCCGCGGCACAAGGTTGAATTGCTGGAAGATCATCGCGCACTGCCCTTGCCAGGCGCGCATCGCCGGGCCCTTGAGCGCCAGGATGTCCGTTCCGTCGACCCGTAGTGTGCCCGAGGTCGCGTCGGTCAGCCGGTTCATCATGCGCAAGAAGGTCGATTTCCCCGCGCCAGAGCGACCGATGATGCCAAGAAATGACGGCCGATCCAGCCGGAAGCTCATGCGGTCGACAGCCGTCTTGCTTCCAAAGGTCCGCGAAACGTTCTCTACTTCAACCAGCATTGCGCCCCCAAGCCTTCTGGCAGGGGATTACCGGTCAGTCATGACGGACCGACGTCAGTTTCGTGAAGCTTTCATCACGAGCGGTCCTTGCCATTCGACAGCGCTTCCGGATTGAAGGAACAGCCTCTCCGATGTGAGAGACGCGTGCTCCCGTCTCGGCTAGGGTACGCCGGACGCCCTTTAGTGCTGCGTTGTCTGTCCGTGCACCAATCGGCGCGCCGGGAAACCAGACAAGGTCAGGGGTGTCGCGTCGACTTCAGACATGGCCCGGATTTCCGGCCAGCACTGCAACAAAAGGCTGCCATGCCGGGTAGGGCGGCGCAGACTTGCCGTTCAAGCTCACGCAGAGATTGCTCTCATCCAAGCCAAAGCTGCCGAAGGTCGCGCTGAAGATTGCGCCCGCCGCAAGGACCCCGGCAGGCAGATCGCTGCCGACATGGCACAAGAACGCCGGACGATCGTCGAGTGACCGCACTCGGATTCGACCGGCTGAAGGTGTCATCCCAGCGCGTAGCCCGCGCCGCGCACGGTGCGCAGCGGATCGTCGCCGCCGAACTGGCACAGCGCCTTGCGCAGCCGCCCGATATGCACGTCGACCGTGCGGGTATCGACATAGATGTCGCGGCCCCAGACCCGGTCCAGCAGCTGCTCGCGGCTCCACACCCGGCCCGGCTTCTCCATGAAGGTCGACAGCAGGCGGAACTCGGTCGGCCCCAGCTTCAGCACCTTGTCGGCGCGGAAGACCCGGTGGCTTTCGGGGTCCAGCCGGATGTCCTCGTACTCCAGCACCACGCCCGACGGTCGAGGGCCGCGTCCGGCGCAGCTGCGTGCGCACCCGCGCCATCAGCTCGACCACCGAATAGGGCTTGATCACATAGTCGTCCGCCCCGGTCTCCAGCCCGCGGACCCGGTCCACCTCTTCGGACCGCGCCGACAGCATGATGATCGGCACGCCGCGCGTCTCGGGCCGCGATCTTCAGCCGGCGGCAGACCTCGATGCCCGAGACCTTGGGCAGCATCCAGTCCAGCACGATGATGTCGGGCGTCGTCCTCGTCGACCAGGATCAGCGCCTCTTCGCCGTTGTCGGCCTGCGTCGACGCGAAAGCCCTCGGCCTCGAGGTTGTAGGACAGCACCTCGCGCTGCGCGGGCTCGTCCTCGACGACGAGGACCGTGGGCTGCTCGGCGCCCGCCATCACTCGGACCCGTCCAGCAGCATGGTCGAGGTCCGGTCGCCCTTCGGCCGCGCCTCTTCCGGCATCGCGCCCGTGACCAGGTAGATCACCTGCTCGGCGATCGCCGGTCGCATGGTCGCCCATCCGCTCGATGTTCTTGGCGATGAAGTGCAGGTGCATGCAGGCGGTGATGTTGCGCGGGTCCTCCATCATGTGGGTCAGGAACTCGCGGAACAGCGAGTTGTACATCTGGTCCACCTCGCGGTCGCGGCGGCGCACATCCTCGGCCAGTTCCGCGTCGCGCTGGATATAGGCGTCCAGCGCGTCCTTCAGCATGCTGCTCCACCGCCTTGGCCATGCCGCCGGATCGCGCCCGCCGTGCCCCCGATCGGCGACATCTGGGCCAGTACGCTGGACCGCTTGGCCAGGTTCTTGGCATAGTCGCCGCAGCGTTCCAGGCTGGCCGCGATCTTCATCACCGTCAGCACGGTGCGCAGGTCGCCCGCGGTCGGGCGCGCGCAGCGCGATGAACGCGGGCGGCTTCGGTGTTGATCTGGTCTTCCAGCGCGTCGATGGCCTTGTCGGCCTGCGCGGACCCGCTCGGCCAGTTCCTCGTCGCGCGTCTCCAGCGCCTGCGCCGCATCGAGGATGGCGGCCTCGACCAGCCCGCCCATCTTCATGATCATCGCCTGAATCGCTTCCAGATCGCGGTCGAAGACCGAGGCGATGTGCTTTTCGTTCATGCATCGGTCGCTCCCTCAGCCGATCCGGCCGGTGATGTAGGCTTCGGTCCGCGGGTCCTTCGGGTTGGTGAAGATCTGCCCGGTCTCGCCGTATTCGACGAGATTGCCGAGGTGGAAGAACGCGGTCTTCTGGCTGACCCGCGCCGCCTGCTGCATCGAGTGGGTCACGATCACCACCGAAAACTGGCTGCGCAGCTCGTCGATCAGCTCCTCGACCTGGGCCGTGGCGATCGGGTCCAGCGCCGAGCAGGGCTCGTCCATCAGCAGCACCTCGGGCGAGGTGGCGATGGCGCGCGCGATGCACAGCCGCTGCTGCTGGCCGCCCGACAGGCCGGTGCCGGGCTCGTTCAGCCGGTCCTTCACCTCGTTCCACAGCGCGGCCTTGCGCAGCGAGCTTTCGACGATCTCGTCCAGCTCGGCCTTGTTGCGGGTCAGGCCGTGGATGCGCGGGCCGTAGGCGACGTTGTCGTAGATCGACTTGGGGAAGGGGTTCGGCTTCTGGAACACCATGCCGACCTTGGCGCGCAGCTGCACCGGGTCGACCTGCGGGTCATAGATGTCCTCGCCGTCCAGCGTGATCTTGCCCGTCGACCCGGCAGCCGGCGATCGTGTCGTTCATCCGGTTCAGGCAGCGCAGGAAGGTCGACTTGCCGCAGCCCGACGGACCGATGAAGGCGGTCACCGTCTTGTCGAGGATGTCGACATCGACATCCTTCAGCGCATGGTTCGTGCCATAGTAGACCTGCACGCCGCGCGCCGCGATCTTGGCCTCGTTCGTGTCCACGTTTCTCTCCGCAATTCTCATGTCGTTCATGGCAAGAGCCCTTTACCAGCGGCGTTCGAAGCGGCGGCGCAGGATGATGGCGACCGCGTTCATGATCACAAGGAAAACGAGCAGCACGATGATCGCGCCCGACGCCCGTTCGACAAAGCCGGGATCGCCGCGTGTCGTCCAGCTGTAGACCTGCACCGGCAGGGCCGAGGCGGGATCGAACAGGCCACTCGGCAGGCCGCCCGGATAGTCGCGCACGAAGGCGACCATCCCGATCAGCAGCAGCGGCGCCGTCTCGCCCAGGGCCTGGGCCAGGCCGATGATCATGCCGGTCAGGATGCCGGGCGCGGCCAGCGGCAGGACATGGTGGAAGACCGATTGCAGCTTGGACGCACCGACCCCGAGCGCCGCGTCGCGGATCGACGGCGGCACCGCCTTGAGCGCGGCGCGCGCCGGGATGATGATGCGCGGCAGGGTCATCAGCGTCAGCACCAGACCGCCGACGATGGGGGCCGACTGCGGCAGGCCGGCGAAGTTGATGAAGACCGCAAGGCCAAGGATGCCGAAGACGATCGACGGCACGGCGGCGAGATTGGCGATGTTCACCTCGATCAGGTCGGTCAGGACGTTCTTCGGCGCGAATTCTTCCAGATAGATCGCCGCCGCGACACCGATCGGCAGCGACAGCACCAGCACCACCAGCATCATGTAGAACGACCCGAGGATCGCCACGCCCAGCCCCGCCGCCTCGGGTCGCTGGTCCGAGGCGTCGGGCATCGTGACGAAGCCCCAGTTGAAGCGCTTGCGCCAGAAGCCCCGCATCGGTCAGTTCCTGCGGCAAGCCTCAGCTGTTCGGGCGTGATGTTGGAGTCGAGCTCGGCGCTTTCCATCGTCACGCGACCCTTGAAGAAGCCGTCGACCCGCCCGTTGGCCAGCACCTCGAACTCGGCAGGGTCGTGCCCACAAGCTCGGGGTTGGCCAGAACATAGTTGCGCAGTTGCGCGGCCGCTTCCTGCGACACGAGCCCGCCAATCTGCTTTCGCTGTCCAGCCCGAGCGTGTCGATGCCCTTCTCGGCGATCGCCGCCTCCAGCGCAGCCGTGATCACGGCGGCATAGCCGACGGTCGTCACCTTGGCCATCTCTGCAGGGTTGCGGTTGCCCGCCTTGTCGAGCTTGTCGGCGGGCAGTTCCATCGGGAATGGTCAGGAAGGTCTGCCGGAAGGCCGGAAGACCCGCGCTGAAGATCGAGATCAGCAAGGCGGCCAGCGCGCCCATCGCCAGCGCGATACCGGCGATGCCATAGGCCTTGAACCGGGCCTCGGCGGCGTTTCGCTTGCGCGTCAGCGCATCCTGCGTCAGCAGCGAGCCCTTGCGCGGCCGTGCGACGGGAGCGGCAGAGGCGGAAAGGTCGGTCATTCGTACTGCTCCCGGTACTTGCGGACGATGTAGAGGGCGAGGATGTTGAGCGCCAGCGTGACGACGAACAGCGTCAGGCCAAGCGCAAAGGCGACCAGCGTTTCGGGCGAGGCGAATTCGGTATCGCCGGTCAGCTGGCTGACGATCTTCACGGTCACGGTCGTCATCGCCTCGAACGGGTTCATGCTCAGCTTCGCGGCCGCCCCCGCCCCCAGGACGACGATCATCGTCTCGCCGATGGCGCGGCTGGCGGCCAGCAGGATCGCACCGACGACGCCGGGCAAGTGCGGCGGGCAGGACCACGCGGCGGATCGTTTCGGACGGCGTCGCGCCAAGGCCGAGCGAGCCGTCGCGCAGCGACTGCGGCACGGCGTTGATGATGTCGTCGGACAGCGAGGAGACGAACGGGATCACCATGATGCCCATGACGATGCCGGCCGTCATGACCGAGGAAGAACTGGTGCCCAGACCCAGCGGCTGGGCGAAGTAGTCGCGCAGCATCGGTCCGACGGTGATCAGGGCGAAGAGCCCGTAGACGATGGTCGGGATGCCGGCGAGGATCTCGATCAGCGGCTTGACGACCGTGCGGACGCGCTTGCTGGCATATTCCGACAGGTAGATCGCCGACAGCAGGCCGATCGGCACCGCGACCAGCAGCGCGATGAACGAGACATAGAGCGTGCCCCAGAGCAGCGGCAGGATGCCGAGGTCGGAGCCGCCGCCGGAACTGCGGGTTCCAGACCGTGCCGAAGAAGAAGCTTGCGCGCCGGGTAGAGCGTGAAGAAGTGCAGCGTCTCGAAGACGCAGCGACAGCACGATGCCGAGCGTCGTCAGGATGGCGATCAGTCGAGGCCGCGATCAAGCAGCGCCGATCATGAACGTCTCGGACACGTTGCGGGCGCGGTAGGCCGACGTCGATCCGCCGGCATGCGCAAAGGCAAACCCGGCGAGCGCCGCAGCAAGCACCGCGATCATCCGCCCGATGGCGCCGGCAGCGGTCATGTCGCGGTAGGCCTTTGCCGCCTCGAAGATCACTGGCTTGACATCCGACGCCGAGCGCGACGCCCACCTCGGCCAGCCGGCCGCGGACATCGGTCAAGTCGGCGCGCATGTCGGCCAGCGCCTCGGGCTCGATCTTGCCCGCTGCGATCGCCTGATCAAGCCCGTCGGCGACGCGGCGCACGTCGCGACATGGCAAGCTGCGCGAGCGGCCACGTCGGCGTCAGATCGTCGGGGATCATGCGCGTCGATGCGGGACTCGATCGAGCATCGGCTGCACGATCAGCCAGACGACCATGACGAGAAAGCGCCGGCACGGCGGCGAAGAGCGCGACCGATCAGGCCATGATACTGCGGCAGCGAATGCAGCTTGCGGGTATCGCCGCCCGACGACGACGACGGCGCGCGCGCGTCCCAGGAAGAAACCGGCCACGGCAACCGCCAGGACGATCAGCGAAAGTAGGCCGAGCGCTCATGGAAACCACCCCTGGAAATGGGGTCGGGTGGCGCCGTGGCGCCACCCGGTCTGTCGGATCAGTTCAGCGGGCCCATCGGCGGTGCCGGCGGCAACGGCCGCCTGGGTCGCCGCCAGTTCCGGATCGGGAACGAGGCCATAGGCGGCCAGCGGGCCATCCGGGCCGGCGATGTCGTCGGACACGAAGAAGTCGATGTATTCCTGCAGGCCCGGGATCACGCCGAGATGCGCCTTCTTGACGTAGAAGTAGAGCGGACGCGACACCGGATACTCACCCGCGGCGACGGTCTCGACCGACGGGGACGACGCCGTTGATGGTCGCGACCTTCAGCTTGTCGGTGTTGTTCTGGTAGAACGACAGGCCGAACACGCCGATCGCCTCCTGGTTGGCGCGCGATGCGGGCCAGCGTTTCGGTGTAGTCGCCGTCGATGTCGACCGACTTGCCGTCGGTGCGCACCGCGATGCACTGCTCTTCGGCCTTGTCCTCGTCGCCGCCGGCGGCGGTCTTGAAGGCCTCGAAGGCGCCGGTCTCCTCGCAGCCGGCCAGCAGCACCTTGGTGTCGAACACTTCGCGCGTGCCGTGCTTGGTGCCGGGGATGAAGGCCATGATCGGCTGCGCGGGCAGCGCCGGGTTCACCTGGTCCCAGGAGGCGTTGCGGGTTGGCAACCACGGCACCGTCCACGACGACGTCCTTGGCGGCGAGCGCCTTGAACCAGTCGGCGGGGGTGAAGGCGAAGTCGGGACCGGCGATGTCCGAGGCGAAGACGATGCCGTCATAGCCGAAGCGGACTTCCATGATCTCGGTCACGCCGTTCGCCGCGCAAAGCTCGATGTCGCTTCTGGGTGATGCGGCTGGACGAGTTGGCGATGTCGATGGTGTTCTCGCCCACGCCCTCGCAGAATTTCTTGCGACCGGCGCCCGAACCGCCGAACTCGACGACCGGGGTCTTGAAGTCGAAGTTCTCGCCGAAGGCTTCGGCCACGATCGTGGCATAGGGCAGCACGGTCGAGGAACCGGCGCTCTGGATGTTGTCACGGGCATGACCAGCGGTCGCGGCAAGTGCGGTCATCGCGAGGACGGACGCCCCGAGTTTCGCAGCTTTCATGGGAATCTCCTAATGAGTCAGTAACGGCCGTCTGGGCCTGCGCATGCCCTAGGCTAGTCCGGCGACAGGTATGCGAAGGTTTTGTAACAGGTTTATGACATGCTCCGATGACCCCGCGTCAGGCCGTCCGGGCGCTGAACCGATTTCCGCACAGACTTCGGTGCACGGACACGAGATGACAGACGGGTGGGAGATGCTCATGGTCTTCGCCGACCGGCACCATACCGGTGTCCGATCCGAAAAATGGAGACGACCCATGTCCACCGCAACATTTCCGGCCTGCACCTGACCGCGATTTCCGGTCCTGCCCGGGCAAATGTCGATTGCTACACCGGCGTGCTGAAGCAGCGCATCGTGAAGAAGACCATAATCTTCGACGCGCCCGACACCTATTGGAAATGCGGGCACGGCGTCGATGAACCGCAAGTCATCGGCTCACGCAGCCTGTTTCCTAGATGATACAACTCATTTTGCCACATGTTTGGCCATCAACCGTCCCGCAGACTTCATTTAAACCGTTGTTTCTGAGGGAAAATCTAACTGTGGTAGGCCCGGAGGGACTCGAACCCCCAACCAAGGCGTTATGAGCGCCCTGCTCTAACCATTGAGCTACAGGCCCACGCGCATTCTGCCTACGCAGAAGCCGCTGGTCGGTCAAGCGCCCGCGCCTTCGCGTTGCGCGGCGCGGGCGGATCGTCTATGCGGACGCGACGGATTTTCGAGGCGCGCGGGGCAGCGGGGGCGGATGGCATGAGCACTTCGGGAAACGGGCTGACCTATGCCGATGCGGGCGTGGACATCGACGCCGGGCAATGCGCTGGTCGAGCGGATCAAGCCCGCCGCGCAAGCGCACCGAGCCGGCCCGGCACGATGGCGCGGGCTCGGCGGGTTCGGCGCGCTCTTCGACCTGAAGGCGGCGGGCTACACGGACCCGATCCTCGTCGCCGCGACCGACGGCGTCGGCACCAAGCTGCGCATCGCGATCGACACCGGGCATGTGGACACGATCGGCATCGACCTGGTCGCCATGTGCGTCAACGACCTGGTCTGCCAGGGGGCGGAGCCGTTGTTCTTCCTCGACTATTTCGCCACCGGCAAGCTGGAGGTCGATCAGGCCACGCGCATCATCGACGGGCATCGCCGCCGGCTGCGCCGCCACCGGCTGCGCGCTGGTGGGCGGCGAGACGGCGGAGATGCCGGGCATGTATCACAAGGGCGACTTCGACCTTGCCGGCTTCGCCGTGGGCGCGATGGAGCGGGGGGCGGACCTGCCCGCAGGGCGTGCAGGACGGGCGACGTGCTGCTCGGCCTGGCCTCGGACGGGGTGCATTCCAACGGCTATTCCTTCGTGCGCAAGGTGGTGGAGCTGTCGGGCCTTGGCTGGGACGCGCCCGCGCCCTTCGGCGACGGGCACGCTGGGCGAGGCGCTGCTGACGCCGACGCGGCTTTACGTGAAGCCGGCGCTGGCCGCGATCCGGGCGGGCGGCGTGCACGCGCTGGCCCACATCACCGGCGGCGGGCTGACCGAGAACCTGCCGCGCGTGCTGCCCGAGGGGCTGGGCGCGCGAGATCGACCTTGGCGCCTGGCCGCTGCCGCCGGTGTTCCGCTGGCTGGCCGAGACGGCGGGCATGGCCGAGGCGGAGCTGCTCAAGACCTTCAACTGCGGCATCGGCATGATCGCCGTCGTCGCCGCCGACCGGGCCGAGGCGCTGACCGCGCTGCTGACGGGCGAGGGCGAGACGGTGATCCGCCTGGGCCATCGTCGCACCGGGGCAGGGGGTCATCTACCGCGGCCGCCTGCTGTGAAGCCGCGTCGCCATCCTGATTTCCGGGGGTGGCTCGAACATGGTGGCGCTCGTTGCGCGACATGGCCGGGCGACCATCCGGCGCGGCCCGGTGCTTGTCGCCTCGAACGATCCCGGCGCGCCGGCGGGCTGGCCAAGGCGCGCGGCGCTGGGCGTCCCGACGGCGGCGGTCGATCACCGCCCCTTCGGCCAGCGACCGCGCGGCCTTCGAGGCGGAACTTGCTGACGCCGATCCTTGACGCGGCGCAGCCCGACATCCTCTGCCTCGCCGGCTTCATGCGCATCCTGACGCCCGGCTTCGTCGCGCCGCTATCGAGGGGCGGATGCTGAACATCCACCCCTCGCTTCTGCCGAAGTATCCCGGCCTGCACACCCATGCCCGCGCGCTTGCCGCGGGCGATGCGCGAGGCGGGCTGCACCGTGCATGAGGTGACGGCGGAGCTGGACGCCGGCCCGATCCTGGGCCAGGCGCGGGTGCCGGTCCTGCCGGGCGACACCGAGGCGAGCCTTGCCGCGCGCGTGCTGGCGCAGGAGCACCGGCTTTATCCGGCGGTGCTGCGCCGCTTCGCGGCGGGCGACCGGACGCCGGTTTTCTCTGACGGTTCCGCTGGCCCAGAACTCTGCAGAGCGCACCGCCTCGCCGTTAGCGCAACCGTGCCGGCGTCAGAGATCACTTTCCTTATCGGCACGCGCCCTTAGAACGAAACGGCGGGATGCCCCCGCGACCCTGATGCGGGACCCCGATGAACACCATCACCACGACCGAAGACCTCGCCGCCTTCTGCGACGCCGCCAAGCAGCAGCCCTACGTCACCGTCGATACCGAGTTCCTGCGCGAGCGCACCTACTGGTCGAAGCTCTGCCTGATCCAGATGGCGCTGCCCGGCAAGACCGGCGAGGCGGTGCTGGTCGACCCGATCGAGGGCGACGGCATGTCGATGGAGCCGCTTTACGACCTCTTCCGCCACGAGGCGACGGTGAAGGTGTTCCACGCCGCCCGGCAGGATCTGGAGATCTTCTTCGTCGAGGGCAGCGTCTTTCCCGAAGCCGCTGTTCGACACGCAGGTCGCCGCGATGGTCTGCGGCTTCGGCGAGCAGGTCGGCTACGAGACGCTGGTCAAGAAGATCGCGCAGCGAACCGCTCGACAAGACCTCGCGCTTCACCGACTGGTCGCGCCGCCCCCTGACGCGATGCGCAGAAGGACTATGCGCTGGCCGATGTGACGCATCTGCGGGTGATCTACGAATTCCTCGCGGCGCAGCTGGACAAGAACCGGCCGCGCAGAAATGGGTGGAGGAGGAACTGTCGATCCTGACCGATCCCGCCACCTATACCGTGCATCCCGACGAGGCCTGGGAGCGGGTCAAGACCCGCACGACCTCGGGCCGTTTCCTGGCCGTGGTCAAGGAACTGGCCCGCTTCCGCGAGGATTATGCGCAGAGCCAGCAACATCCCGCGCAGCCGGGTCTACAAGGACGATGCGCTGCTGGAACTCGCCTCGACCCGGCCCACGAACGCACGAGGAACTGGGCCGCTCGCGCCTTCTTCTGCGCGAGGCGCGGCGGGGCGAGATCGCCGACGGCATCCTCGCGGCCGTGAAGGCGGGGCTGGAGATGCCGCCCGACCAGATGCCGAAGCCCGACCTGAGCCGCGACCAGCTGCAGGTGAACCCGGCGCTGGCCGACCTGCTGCGGGTGCTGCTCAAGGCGAAGTCCGAGGAGCTGGGCGTGGCGCCCGAAGCTGATCGCCTCGGCCGCCGATCTTGACGCCATCGCGGCGGGCGAGCGGGACGTGCCACGCGCTGAAGGGCTGGCGGCGCGAGGCCTTCGGCGAGGATGCGCTGCGGCTCTGCCGGGGCGAGATCGCGCTGTCGGCCAAGGGCAGCGCGGTTCGGGTGGTCCGGCTTTAGAGCGGTCCTAGCGCCGCGCACGAGCCGGGCGTTGGTCGCGCCCTGCACGACGATCTCGCGGACACCTTCGAGCTGCGTATGTCCGACAGCGAAGTGCCGACGATCACCTCGCGCGATTGCTGCGTGGACACCGCGGGTCGGTTCGGGCGGGCGGCGAGAGGCGGAAGCGGAAGGTCAGGCGGCCGTCCTCGACCGGGTCCGGCACCAGCTCGGCCGTCCCAGTAGCCTTGCATCGGCGGCAGGCCCGTCGCCCGGATGATCGCGCCGCCGGGATACTGCTCGACCGACATGCTGACAGGACCTGCTCGACCAGCGGGCGCGGGTCGACGGGGCGTCCATCGTCCGTCACGCTGCACCACCTCGACTTCACGCGAGCCGCCGAACCAGTTGACCGGGTTCCAGCTCGACTGGCTGAACCCGCCGCAGGCCGCCGAGCAGCAGCAAGCCCGGCAAGGGCGGCGGTCAGCGGTCTGGTCATCCGGCATCCCTTTCGTCGTCTGCCGCCTTGGGTAGCCGATGGCGCGGGGTTTGAAAAGCCGCGCCTGCACGGGCTGGACCTTTGCCGCGGCGCGCGGCTTACGTCAGGCGCAAACCGCGGAGAATGCCGATGGCCAGCGCCCGCCTTTGAAGAGATCGCCGAGACCTTCGAGTTCCTCGACGACTGGGAGGACCGCTATCGCCATGTGATCGAGCTTGGCCGGGCCATGCCGCCGCTCGACGAGGCGTTCCGGGTGCCCGCGACCAAGGTGCAGGGCTGCGCGAGCCAGGTCTGGATCGTGCCGCGGATCGAGGGCGCGGGGCCGGGGGCGCGCTTCGACTTTCAGGGCGACAGCGACGCGATGATCGTGCGCGGCCTGATCGCGATCCTGCACGCGCTTTACGCCGGGCTGACCGTGGCCGAGGTGGCGGCGGTGGATGCACCGGCCGAACTGGGGCGGCTTGGGCTGACCGACCATCTGTCGTCGCAGCGGTCGAACGGGCTGCGGGCGATGGTGGAGCGGATCCGGTCGGTGGCGGCAGAGGCGGCGGTGCACTGACGAATTTTCGACGAGAATCTGACCGCGCTCGTGAAATTTCGCAGAAAATTCGTTCAGCGCGCGGCCCCGGCCAGCGCCGGTTCCAGATCGCCATAGCCGGTGAAGCGCCGCTCATAGGCCAGCCCAAGGCGCGCGCGCGCAGTCCCGGGCCTTTGCGTCGAGCGCCGGCGTCGTCGGTCTGGGCCTGATAGACCAGCTTGGTGTAATTCCCGAACATACATGTCGCGCAGTTCGCGGGTGGCGGTCGAGCCCCATGCGGCCGCCAGACGAAGGCGTCGAACTGCCGCACCAGGAAATCGGTCAGGTAGAAGGCGGTGAATTCTGTCTCGGCCCGCTCGGCAAAGGCCGCATTGCCTTCGAAAAACGAATAGCAATGCGGCCCCTCGACCATCTCGACGCCCAAGTTCGCTTGCACTTGCCTGCAACAGCCCGCCCGTGCCGCAATCGGCATAGACGACGAAGACCGACTCGTAGGCGCCGCGTCGTGCCATCACGGCCGCCTCCACCGCGGCGGGGATGCGGTCCGGCCAGAGATGCAGGTTCGCGGGCAGGCATTGCAGGTCGAGATGGTCCCAGCCGTTCGCCGCGCTTCAGGGCGAGGATCTCGTGCGCCAGCGCGCCGCAGGCGATCAGCAGGACGCGCCCGCCCTGTGCGGGCGGCAGTCCCTTCGCGCGCCAGAACCTCGTCGGCGGGAAGCGCGGTCATCGCCGCCGTCCTCGCCAGCCGGTGATCAGACCGGCGCAGAGCGCGGCAAAGCCGAGCGCGGCCAGCGGCAGCCCGGCATAGGTCCACATCAGCGATGGTCAGGCCGGCGGCGGCGATGACCGACAGGATCAGGATGGCAAAGGTCCGCGGGGGCATGGCAGTGCTCCTTTCCCGCGCAACATGGGGTGCCGCGCCGGGCGCGAGGCAAGCGGGCGCGGTGCGCCCCAGGCACGTCGCGCCGCGTGCACGCCGTCAGGCGCTCAGCTGGTTGTGCTTGCGCGCGACGAACTGCTTGGCCGTCTCGACCGCCACGGCGGCATCGCGGCAATAGGCATCGGCCCCGATGGCGCGGCCGAATTCCTCGTTCAGCGGCGCGCCGCCCACCAGCACGATGTAGTCGTCGCGCATGCCCTTTTCCTTCATCGTGTCGATCACGACCTTCATGTAGGGCATCGTCGTGGTCAGCAGGGCGGACATGCCGAGGATGTCGGGCTGCTTCGCGCTCCAGCGCCTCGATGTACTTCTCGACCGAGTTGTTGATGCCGAGGTCCACGCACCTCGAAGCCCGCGCCTTCCATCATCATGCGCGACAAGGTTCTTGCCGATGTCGTGGATGTCGCCCTTGACGGTGCCGATCACCATCTTGCCCATGCGCGGCGCGCCGGTTTCCACCAGCAGCGGCTTCAGGATCGAACATGCCGGCCTTCATCGCGTTGGCGGCCAGCAGCACTTCGGGCACGAAGAGGATGCCGTCGCGGAAATCGGCGCCGACGATGGTCATGCCGGCGACCAGCGCCTTGGTCAGGACGTCATAGGGCGTCCAGCCGCGTTCGAGCAGGATGTTGACGCCATCCTCGATCTCTTCCTTCAGGCCGTCGTAGAGGTCGTCGTGCATCTGCAGCACGAGTTCGTCGTCGGAAAGGTCCGCAAGGATGATCTCGTCGTCGGCCATGGCCTGCTCCTGCCCGGATGTGTTCATTGTTCAATGCGCGCAAAGTCCTGCGCGGACTTTTCGGATTGCGACATGGGCGGCGTGAAAGCCGACAGAAGCATGTCGCGCAAGGACAGTTCAACGTGCAAGGCTTGGCCGGCATGGCTGGAGTTGTTCATGATATGTTCTATATCTCGTCGCCATGGACAAGGGTGAGGGCATACTTCCCGGCCGCGCGCCTGCGCGCGCGGGGCGCCGGGTCGAACCGCGCCGGGCGGTTCGAGGCGACGACGGCCGAGGCGCGTCGACGACGGCTGGGACATGCCCGAGGAGGAGCGTCTGGTGCGCACCGAGGTGCGGATCGAGCGGCCGCGTTCGGCGCTGACGCTACAACCGCTCGCCCGATCTGCCCTTCGACCGCTCGGTCAACCCCTATCGCGGCTGCGAGCACGGCTGCATCTACTGCTTTGCGCGGCCCAGCCATGCCTTCCTGAACCTCTCGCCCGGCCTGGATTTCGAGACGCGGCTGATCGCGCGGCCCGGGATCGGCGCGGTGCTGGCGCGGGAGTTGTCGGCGCAAACGCTATGTCGCCGCAGGTCATCGCCATCGGCACGAACACCGACCCCTACCAGCCCTGCGAGGCCGAACACCGCGTGATGCGCGAGGTGCTGGAGGTGTTGGCGGCCTTCAACCACCCGGTCGCGATCACCACCAAGGGCACGCTGATCGAGCGCGACCTCGACCTGCTGGGACCGATGGCCGCGCAGGGGCTGGTGCGGGTGGGCATCTCGGTCACGACGCTGGACCAGAGCCTCGCGCGGACGATGGAGCCGCGCGCGGCAGCACCCGCGCGACGGCTGGAGGTGATCCGGCGGCTGAGCGGCCGCGGGCGTGCCGGTGCGGGTGATGGTGGCCCCGGTCGTGCCCGGACTGACGGACAGCGAGCTGGAGCCGATCCTGGCGGCGGCGCGCGAGGCGGGGGCGGTGGCCGCCAGCTGGATCATGCTGCGCCTGCCGCTGGAGGTCGCGCCCCTGTTCCGCGACTGGCTGGAGGCGCGGGTGCCCGACCGTGCCGCCAAGGTGATGGCGCGCGTGCGCGAGGTGCACGGCGGCCGCGACTACGACCCCGCCTGGGGCAAGCGGATGCGGGGCGAGGGGGTCTGGGCCGACCTCATCGAGCGGCGCTACCGGGTGGCGGTGGCGCGGCTGGGGCTGGATGTGGGATTGCCGCCCCTGCGCTGTGACCTGTTCGCGGTGCCGCCCGAAGGCGGGCGATCAGATGGAGTTGTTCTGACGCAAGGGTCTCTTCCTGCCTAACGGCCACCCTTGTCTTGACGGATTTGTCCGTCGACAAATCCGTCCGCGCCTGCCTGCCCTAGGGCAGGCGCGTTGCCGCGCCTACCCCAGGCCGTCGCGGACGGATTGGCAGCGTCACGCCAGCGGCGAGCCCCTTGCCCGCGGTCTTGCGACCGCCGGCAATCGGATCGCGGAAACGCTCCTTGGGGAGCGTTTCCGGTCGATCCTCTCCGACACCTACCCCCGCCGCCCGCGCCGCTCGCGCCTTGGCCCGGCATCGTCGCCCGTCCCGTCCGAGGCCGAGGAGAAGCCGCCCAGCAGCGCGCTGATCGTTTCGAGCGTCGGGCGCGGGCCCTTCGGGCGGGTTTCCAGCGCCTCGTGCATGTGGCGCAGGTGCTCGGGCATCGTGCCGCAGCAGCCGCCGATGATCCGCACCCCGGCGTCGCGGGCCAGGACGGCGTATTCGGCCATCAGTTCGGGCGTGCCGTCATAGTGGATGTGGCCGTCGTGGTACTTCGGGATGCCCGCATTGCCCTTGGCGATGATCGGCCGTTCCGGCCCGAGGGCGGCGAAGCCCAGCACGGTGCGCAGCAGGTCCGAGGCACCCACGCCGCAGTTCGCGCCGAAGGCGATGGGCGGGTTGGGCAGCTTCTCGACCATCTCGACCATGGCGGCGGAGGTGACGCCCATCATCGTGCGGCCTGCGGTGTCGAAGCTCATCGTGCCGCACCAGGGCATGCCGGCGCGCGCGGCGGCCTCGGCGGCGGCGCGGTATTCCTCGGGGGCGCGACATCGTCTCGACCCAGAGCACATCGGCGCCGCCTTCCTTCAGCCCCTCGGCCTGTTCGTGGAACATCTCGACGGCCACGGCATGGGTCAGGGTGCCCATCGGCTCGAAGATGTCGCCGGTCGGGCCCACCGATCCCGCCACGACCACCGTCCGCCCTGCCGCATCGGCCACGTCGCGCCCGATCTCGGCGGCGATGCGGTTCAGCTCGCGCACCCGGCCTTGCGCGTTGTGCAGCTTCAGCCGGCTGGCATTGCCGCCGAAGGAATTGGTGAGGAAGATGTCCGACCCGGCATCGACCGCGGCTTGATAGAGCGCGCGGATGCGGTCGGGATGCTCGACGTTCCACATCTCGGGCGCGTCGCCCGAGGACAGGCCCATGTTGAACAGGTTCGTCCCGGTCGCGCCATCGGCCATCAGCCAGTCGCGCGAGGACAGCAGGCGGGTCAGGGCATCGGTCATCGCACAAGTCCTTGTCGATGCAGGGGGGCAGGGGGCGGCCCCTGCATCCGACCTCTGGCACGGGACCGTGCAGGAGGCAAATCCATTCTGTTCAAGACGATCATGAGCCGGGCATGAGGCGGGCCGCAGCCCGCCACCGATCACTGCTCGTCGATCAGCTGGGCCTTGGCCATCGGCAGAAGCTCGGCCATCTTGGCGCGGATGGCCGCCTCGCGTCGACAGGGTGCCAAGATCGCCAGCCACCTTGCGCACCACGTCCTCGATCCCGGCTTCCTCGAAGTCGGCCTTGACCACGCTCATCGCATATTCGGCGGCGTCATCGCCCGTCTTGCCCAGCAGACCAGCCGCCCAGAGACCCAGGAGCTTGTTGCGGCGCGCCTCGGCGCGGAACTGCATCTCGGTGTCGTGGGCGAACTTGGACTCGAAGGCCCGCTCGCGGTCGTTGAAGGTGGTCATGGCTGCTCCCGTGCTGGTCAAACCGATGCTGCCCATATGACCGCTCGCCCGGGTTGTCGCAAGGGGGGCGGGGCGGGTCCGAGCGCCTTGCGACGCCGCCTGCGTTGACGTATAGCACCGCCAACAGGACAAGGCCCCGCGGCCCGTCTGTCGATCGGAGAGTTCATGGCACGGCGCAAGAAGATCTACGAAGGCAAGGCGAAGATCCTCTACGAAGGCCCGGAACCGGGAACGCTGTGCAGTACTTCAAGGACGATGGCGGCACGGTCAGCATCCCGCGCCCCGGCGCAGGCCATCGAAGGCAAGGGCGTGCTGAACAACCGCCTGTCCGAGTTCTTCATGTCCGGCCTGAACTCCATCGGCGTGCCCACGCATTTCATCCGCCGCCTGAACATGCGCGAGCAGCTGGTCCGGATGGTCGAGATCATCCCGATCGAGGTGGTCGTGCGCAACTTCGCCGCCGGCCCGATCTCGCAAGCGGCTGGGCATCCCCGAGGGCACGCCGCTGCCGCGCCCGATCGTGGAATACTACTACAAGGACGACAAGCTGGGCGACCCGATGGTGGCCGAGGAGCATATCGTCGCCTTCGGCTGGGCCAGCCAGCAGGACCTCGACGACATGGTGGCGCTGGCGCTGCGCGTCAACGACTTCCTGTCGGGCGTGATGATGGGGGTCGGCATCAGGCTCGCCGACTTCCGCATCGAGATCGGCCGGATCTGGGAAGGCGACTTCATGCGCCTGATCGTGGCCGACGAGATCAGCCCCGACAGCTGCCGCCTGTGGGACATGCGCGCGGCCGAGCGGGCCGAGGGCCTGCCGCCGGCCGAGCCTGGGCCGCTGGCCGATGTCTATACCGAACTCGCGCGGCGGCTGGGGGTGATGCCCTCGAACGTCACGCATACGCCCAAGCCCACGCTGATCAACTGAAAGGCCCCTGCCGATGAAAGCCCGCGTGCATGTCATGCTGAAGGACGGCGTCCTTGACCCGCAGGGCGAGGCGGTGCGCCATGCCCTCGGCACGCTTGGGTTTTCGGGCGTGCAGGGCGTGCGGCAGGGCAAGGTGATCGAGCTGGACCTGACGGGCACGGACCGCGCCGCGGCCGAGGCCGAGGTGCGGGCCATGTGCGAGAAGCTGCTGGCCAACACGGTGATCGAGAAATACACGGTCGAGATCGCCTGAGCGGGCGATTTTTCTGCGAAAAATCAGGTGCGTTCTGACCGGGCGAGAATTTTCGCAGGAATTCGTCCACGCGCCCCGTTGCCAAGTGCGGCCAGCATCCGGCCTTCTGCCACCAAAGCGACGGAGGATGACATGCGCGCGGCGGTGCTGAGGGCCTACAATCAGGACCTGTCGATCGAGACCGTCCCCGATCCGGTCTGCCCGGCGGACGGCGTCGTGCTGAAGGTGCTGGCCTGCGGCATCTGCCGGTCGGACTGGCACGGCTGGGTGGGCGAGCATCCCAAGGTGCAGCCCGGTGCCATTCCCGGCCACGAGTATTGCGGCGAGGTCGTGGCCGCCGGGCCGCTCGCCCGCTGGTCGCGTGGGCGACCGGGTGATCGCGCCCTTCATCCTGTCCTGCGGCGAATGTCCGGAATGCCGGTCGGGCCAGAGCACGACCTGCCGCGCCCAGATCGTGCCGGGGTTCGGCGCGCCGGGGGCCTATGCGGAGTTCATCGCGGTGCCGCACGCCCACAACCTTGCGCGCCTGCCCGAGATGCTCTCGCCGGTGCTGGCGGCGGGACTGGGCTGCCGGGTGACGACGGCCTGGCACGCGCTGACGGGCCGCGCGGCGTTGCAGGCGGGCGAGTGGCTGGCGGTGCACGGCACCGGCGGGGTGGGGCTGTCGGCGCTGATCCTGGGCCGGGCGCTCGGTGCGCGGGTCGTGGTGGTCGATGTGGTGCCCGAGCGGCTGGCCCACGCGCTGTCGCTCGGGGCCGAGGCGGCGGTGGACGCGCGCGACGGGCGACGTCGCGGCGCGGATCGTCGAGATCACCGGCGGCGGCGCGCATGTCAGCGTCGAGGCGCTTGGCATCCCGGCCACCGTCAACGCCTCGATCGAGTGCCTGCGCCCGCTGGGGCGGCATGTGCAGATCGGGCTGCCGACGGGCCACATGGCACGGATGGAGATCAACCTGAACGCGGTCTACATGAAGCAGCTTGCGCTCTTCGGCTCGCGCGGGATGCCGAGCTGGCGCTACCCGTCGCTTCTGACGCTGATCGAGACGGGGCAGGTCGACGTGGCGCCCCATCGTCGCGCGGACGGTGCCGCTGTCGGGCGCAAGCGCCGAGCTGCGCGCCTTCAACGGGCCGATGCCGCCGGGTGTGGCGGTGATCGACGATTTCGCGGCGTAGTGCCTTGTCGCCGGGTGGGAACGGGGACCAGCCCCGTCGCAGCTTGGTCTCGGACCAATGCGGACCAAACGGCGACCCCCGGGGCACTTGTGAACAGAAAGTGTGACGGAGCGGGCATCGACGTTGCGCCTACTGGAAGCGGGCCCGCATTTGCGGTAAGCGCCGCTGAACCCCCATGCACGGAGCGCCGCCGATGAAAGCCGCCGTCGTCACCTTTCCCGGATCGAACTGCGACCGCGACCTCGCCGTGGCCTTCGAGGCTGCCGGGGCCGAGGTGGTGCGGGTCTGGCACAAGGACACCGAGTTGCCGAAGGGCACCGATGTCGTGGGGCTGCCGGGCGGGTTTTCGTTCGGCGACTACCTGCGCTGCGGGGCGATTGCGGCACGCTCGCCCATCGGCGCAGGCGGTGGCGGCCCATGCCGTGCGGGGCGGCTATGTGCTGGGCATCTGCAACGGCTTCCAGGTGCTGACCGAGATGGGCCTGCTGCCGGGCGTGCTGATGCGCAACGCGGGGCTGAAGTTCGTCTGCAAGACCGTCGGGCTGCGGGTCGAGACGGCGCGACAGCGCCTTCACCTCGGGCTGGGCGGCGGGGACGGTCGTGCAGTTTCCCGTCGCGCATCATGACGGCAACTACACCGCCGATGCCGAGACGCTGGCGCGCTTGCGGCCGAGGACCGGATCGCCTTCCGCTACACCGCACAATCCGAACGGCGCGATGGACGATATCGCGGGCATCCTGTCGCGCCAACCGCCGGGTGCTGGGGCTGATGCCGCATCCCGAGCGGGTGGTCGATGCGGCGCAGGGCGGTACCGACGGTGCGGCGCTGTTCCGCGCCGCTTGTGGGCGGCTTCGTGCCGGCCTGACCTGTTGCGCTTGAGGGGGCGCGCACCAGAGCCTAGACTGGAACGATGAGCGACGCCCTCGACGATCCCCTGGCCGACCCTGCCGCCGGGCCGGAGACCTCTGGCATAAGCTGGCGGGTCAAGCTTGCGATTGCCGTGATGATCGCCTTTGCGATCGGGGTCGTTCTGTTTACCAACAAGTGGCTGACCGACCGGTTCACCGAAACCACGCTCAGCCGGGCGGAACTGCGCCTTGCGCTTTATTCGGGCAACATCCTGACGGAGTTGCAGCGCAACTCGATCGTGCCGCTGCTGCTGGCCCGCGACCCCGAGCTGATCGCGGCGCTGGACAGCGGACAATTTCGCCCTCACGTCGCAGCGCCTGATCTCGTTCCAGTCCGAGATCGGCGCCGCCTCGATCCTGCTGCTGGACGCCGGCGGGCGTGTCGTGGCCGCGACGAACCGCAACCGGATCGGCACCAACCATGCTGCGCAGCCTTTCTTCGTCGAGGCGCTGCGGTCGAAGGACACCGTCTTTGCCGCCGCACCGCGGCCCGATGGCGGCTATGGCTTCACCTATTCCCGCGCGCTCATTTCCGAGAACAAGGTGGTGGGCGTCATCGTCGTCGAAGTCGACATGATGAAGTACGAGCGCGCCTGGGCCGGGCTTGCAGGACGCGGTCGCGGTGACCGACAGCGAGGGCACCGTCATGCTGGCGACCGAGCCGCGCTGGCGCGGCCTGCCGCTGGACGAGGCGATCGGCGCTGGCCGAGACGTCCTCGGCCATCCAGCGGGCGCTTCAAGGCGACGGCGGACTGGGCGCAGGCCCCGGCGGATGCCTATGTGAAGGGCGAGGCGGTGATGCGGACGCAGACGCGCATTCCGTTCCGCGGCTGGCGGCTGGTGACGTTCACCGCCTATGACTCGGTGCGCGAGCGGGTGAACGGCGTCCTTGCGCTGGAGATCATGGGTTTCGCCATCCTGCTGGCGCGTGACGTTCTACATCCTGTCGCGCCGCGCCTGGTCGCAATCGGTGTTCTTCCAGCGCGAAAGCGCCGAGCTTCGCCTGCTGAACGCGCGGCTGCAGCGGGAAATCGCCGAGCGCGAGAGGGTGCAGAAGACGCTCGCCGTGGCCGAACAGACGCTGGCGCAATCCTCGAAGCTCGCGGCGCTGGGCGAGATGTCGGCGGCGGTCAGCCACGAGCTGAACCAGCCGCTGGCCGCGATGAAGACCTATCTTGCGGGCGCGCGGCTGCTTGTTGCAGCGGCGCAGGCCGGACGAGGCGCTGAGCTCGTTCCAGCGGATCGACGACCTGATCGACCGGATGGGCGCGATCACGCGGCAGCTGAAATCCTATGCCCGCAAGGGCGGCGAGGCCTTCGAGCCGGTGGATGTGAAGCAGGCGGTGTCCTCGGCGCTGTCGATGATGGAGCCGCAGCTGAAGGCGCGCGTCGTGCGGATCACGCGGACCCTGCCGCGCGAGCCGGTGATGGTGATGGCCGACCGCATCCGGCTGGAACAGGTGATCATCAACCTGCTGCGCAACGCCATCGACGCGACGCGGGGCCAGCCCGACCCCGAGATCGAGATCCTGCTTTCGGCGGGCGAGACGGCGACGCTGGCGGTGCGCGACAACGGGCACGGGATCGAGGATCTCGAAAACCTGTTCGAACCGTTCTATACGACGAAGAAGCCCGGCGAGGGCGTGGGGCTGGGCCTTGCGATCTCGTCGGGCATCGTGAACGACCTCGGCGGGCGGCTGACCGCGCGGAACGGCGAGGCCGGCGGGGCTGTATTCGAGGTGCAGCTTCCCATATTGGACCGGGACGGCCGGACCAGGACTGTGACCGATGCGGCGGACAGACGCCCCGGACAGCCTGGTGGCACGACCGAAGCAGCAGAGTGAGGTGACATGGCACGCACGATGAAGGTCGCGATCGTCGACGACGAGGCGGACATGCGGCAGTCGATCAGCCAGTGGCTGGCCCTGTCGGGCTTCGATACGGAAACCTATGGCAGCGCCGAAGAGGCGCTGAAGGGCATCGGCGCCGATTTTCCGGGCGTCGTGGTCAGCGACATCCGGATGCCGGGCATGGACGGCATGGCGTTCCTGAAGAAGCTGATGGGTCAGGACAGCGGCCTGCCGGTGATCCTGATCACCGGCCATGGCGACGTGCCGATGGCGGTCGAGGCGATGCGGGTCGGGCGCGTTCGATTTCCTCGAGAAGCCCTTCAACCCCGACCGGATGACCGAGCTTGCCAAGCGCGCCACCCAGGCGCGCCGCGCTGACGCTGGACAACCGGGCGCTGCGGCGCGAGCTGTCGCGACGGCAGCGCGCTGATGAAGAAGCTGATCGGCGGCTCGGCGGTGATGGAGCGGCTGCGCGAGGACATCCTCGATCTGGGGCAGGCCGACGGCCATGTGCTGATCGACGGCGAGACGGGCACGGGCAAGACGCTGGTGGCGCATGCGCTGCACGCGGTGGGGCCGCGGGCGGGCAAGAAGTTCGTCACGATTTCCTGCGCCGCCTGGTCCGAGGACCAGCTTGCGGCGCGGCTCTTCGGGCCGAACGAGGATGGCACGCATCCCGCTGGTCGAAGAGGCGCGCGGCGGCACGCTCGTGCCTCGAGGATATCGAGGCGCTGAGCGGCAGCCTTGCAGGCGCGGCTGCTGACGGTGATCAACGAGCAGGGCACGCCGCCCGAGACGCGGATCATCGCGATCTGCAACGAGCATGCCCCGGACAAGACGGTGGAGGATGCGCTGCGGCCCGATCTCTACTACCGGATCGGCGCGATGAAGATCACCCTGCCGCCGCTGCGCGCGCGCGGCGAGGACATCCTGACGCTGTTCACCCGGCTGTCCGAGCAGTTCGCCGAGGAATACGGCTGCGAGGCGCCCGCAGGTGACGGCGCAGGAGGCGGCGCAGCTTCTGCAGGCGCCCTGGCCGGGCAATGTGCGCCAGCTGGTGAACATCGCCGAGCGGGCCGTGCTGCAGAACCGGCGCGGCTCGGGCTCCATCGCCTCGCTGCTGATGGCCGACAACGAGGCCGCAGGCCCGGCGATGACGACCGAGGGCAAGCCGCTGAAGGAATATGTGGATACCTTCGAGCGGATGCTGATCGACAACACGATGCGCCGCCACAAGGGCAGCATCGTCGCGGTCATGGAAGAGCTCTGCCTGCCGCGCCGGACGCTGAACGAGAAGATGGCGAAGTACGGGCTGACCCGGTCGGATTACGTCTGACCACGGCGATGCAACCCTGACATTGCCTGCGGGCGGGCCCGTGGAAAAACACATTGTGTTTCGCCCGCTGCGCCCGCTATGGTCGCGCGACGCGGGCCTTGGACGCCCGCGCATGAGTTTCGCCGCCGGAGGCGTGGGTCGGGCCGCAGGGCCCGGACATGCCAGAGGCGGAAGGATCGGCCGCAAGGCCACCCGCTTGCCCGCCAAGTCATTGACGACGCGGGCTTCAGACAGGGATGGCGCGATTGACGCGCCGTCTTGGACAGAACCGCGATGACGCGTGCAGACCCAAGGATATGCCGTGAAGAGTGCCGTTCGGGCACCGATCCGCATGTCCCCGCGCGCCGCCTCGCCCGAACAAGCCACCCAAGCCCATCCGCCCGACCGCCCGGAGCACGCTCCGGGCCAGGGCGCTTGCGCCGGTGCATTGGAATATCATGGTCAAGAAGATGCTTATCGATGCCACCCACGCCGAGGAAACTCGCGTGGTCGTGGTCGACGGAAACAAGGTCGAGGAGTTTGATTTTGAAACCGTCAACAAACGCCAGCTTGCGGGGAACATCTACCTCGCCAAGGTAACGCGGGTCGAACCCTCGCTTCAGGCGGCCTTCGTGGATTACGGCGGGAACCGGCACGGCTTCCTCGCCTTCGCGGAAATCCACCCCGATTACTACCAGATCCCGGTCGCCGACCGTAAGGCGCTGCTCGAGGAAGAGCGCGCGCTCGCCCGCGCCGAGGAAGAGGAAGACAACCGCCGCGATCGCCGTCGTGGCCCGCGCCCGCAACCCCGCGCGGAATCCGCCGGGTCCGGCGATGCCGTGCAGATCCGGCGATGTCGGCGCGATGGACGTGGTCGACCTCGGCGACGAGACCGGGGCGGATGCGCTTTACGCCTCGGCGCAGGACGGCGAGGATCAGCCCGACGCAGAACACGCCTCGTCGCGGACGGAGCCGGTCGAGGCGAGCAATGGCGATGAGGCCGAGGGCGGCGCGCGAGGCCTACCATTCGGTCGATCACGCCGAGCGACATCGACGACGAGATCGAAAGCGTCGCCGAAGAGGACGTGGCCGAGGAAATCCGCCAGCCCCGCAAGCCGCGCACCCGCCGCTACAAGATCCAGGAAGTGATCAAGGTCCGGCAGATCATGCTGGTCCAGGTCGTCAAGGAGGAACGCGGCAACAAGGGCGCCGCGCTGACCACCTATCTGTCGCTCGCGGGCCGCTACTGCGTGCTGATGCCCAACACGGCGCGGGGCGGCGGCATCTCCCGCAAGATCACCCAGGCCGCCGACCGCAAGAAGCTGAAGGAGATCGCGCAGGAGATCGAGGTGCCGGAAGGCGCGGGCCTGATCATCCGCACGGCAGGCGCCAAGCGCACCAAGCCCGAGATCAAGCGCGACTACGAATACCTGCATGCGCCTGTGGGAGCAGGTGCGCGAGCTGACGCTGAAAAGCATCGCGCCCGCCCCGATCTACGAGGAAGGCAACCTCATCAAGCGCTCGATCCGCGACCTCTACAACCGCGAGATCGAGGAGGTGCTGGTCGAGGGCGTCGAAGGCTACCGCGTGGCCAAGGACTTCATGAAGATGATCATGCCGTCCCACGCCAAGGTCGTGCAGCCCTATGCCGAACCGATGCCGCTGTTCGCGCGGTATCAGGTCGAAAGCTATCTCGGCGGCATGTTCAACCCGACCGTGCAGCTGAAATCCGGCGGCTACATCGTGATCGGCGTGACCGAGGCGCTGGTGGCCATCGACGTGAACTCGGGCCGCGCGACCAAGGAAGGCTCGATCGAGCAGACGGCGCTGAACACGAACCTCGAGGCGGCCGAAGAGATCGCCCGGCAGTTGCGCCTGCGCGACCTTGCGGGCCTGATCGTGATCGACTTCATCGACATGGAGGAGCGCAAGAACAACGCTCGCCGTCGAGAAGCGCCTGAAGGACAAGCTGAAGACCGACCGCGCCCGCATCCAGGTGGGCCGCATCTCGGGCTTCGGCCTGTTGGAGATGAGCCGCCAGCGGCTGCGCCCGGGCATGCTGGAAAGCACGACGCAGCCTTGCGCCGCATTGCCACGGCACCGGCCTGATCCGGTCGGACGACAGCATGGCGCTGCAGATCCTGCGCGCGCTCGAGGAAGAGGGCACGCGCAAGCGGTCGAAGGAGGTGCTGCTGAAGGCCCCGGTCGCCGTGGTCAACTTACCTGATGAACCAGAAGCGCGAGCATATCGCGCTGATCGAGGCGCGCTATGACATGGCGGTGCGGATCGAGGCCGATCCGTGCGCTGATCAGCCCGGACTACTCGATCGAGAAGTTCAAGACGGCGACCCGCGTGATCTCGCCGGTGATGTCGGCGGTGATCTCGGCCGAAAGCACCCAGATGCCCGACCTCGAGGACGAGGACGATATCCCCTTCGAGGAGGACGAGGACGAAGAGGTGGCCGAGGCCGAGGTGGTCGAGGACCGTCCGGCCCGGGCCGCGCAGCCGCAGGGCGGTGATGGCGGGTCCGAAGGTCAGCCGAAGAAGAAGCGTCGTCGTCGGCGTCGTCGGCGCGGTGGCGGCGGTGCGGGCGAGGGGGCCCTCGAGCGCCAGGGTGCTGCGGGATCGTCGGCTGGCGAGGCCGAAGGCGACGACGGCGACGAGGCAGAGGACGAGGACGACGCAGGCGTCAGCGAGGCCGCAGTCGAAGCCGTGGAGGCAGCCGCCGAGGAAGCCCCGGCCAAACCGACACGCAGCCGGACCCGCAGCCGCTCCACCAAGTCCGAGGCCGCGCCCGTCACGGACGCTGCGCCGCAGCCCGAGGTCGAGGCGGCTCCGGCAAGGAAGCCGTCCAGCCGGTCGCGCACCAAGAAGCCGGAGCCGCCGAGGCCGCACCCGTGGCCGAAGTCATCGCCGAGGCCGCGCCGAAACCCACGTCACGCTCGCGCGCGCCGAAGAAGGCGGTGACACCGGCACCTGTCGAAGCCGTGCCTGTCGAGGCTGCGCCGCTTGAAGCCGCGGTTCCGGCCGAGGTGGTCGAGGCCCGGGCCGAGCCTGCCTCGCCGGCGCCCGCGGAACCGGTGCCTGCTGCCGCAGCAGGAGGTGACGGCCGGGGCGGATGACGGCAAGCCCAAGAAGCGCGGCTGGTGGTCCTTGGGCCGCTGACCGCGACGTTCCGGAACGGCAATGGGGGCGCGACCTGAACGGGTTGCGCCCTTTGCCTATCCCCGACGCAGCAGATAGACGGCGACGCCGCCATCGTTACTCTGACCGAGGAATTCGTGCCCCGCTTCGGCGCAGAAATGCGGCAGGTCGATCGCAGCCATGGGATCGGTCGCCCGCACGCGCAGCACGCGGCCCGGTTCCATCGCCATCAACCTCTTGCGGGCGCGCAGGACGGGCAGGGGGCAGAGCAGCCCCTCGCAGTCGAGGTCCTCGTCCGCCTCCGGCAGTGCCCCGCGCGTGCCGTCCCTGCCCATGCCGTTTCCCGTCATCTTCGCTCCCCGGTTGCCCCACGGGGGTAGCCGATGGCCCGCCTTGCGTTCAAGAACCGATCCGCAGCCTGACGGCAACTCCCGGTCTGCGCATGGACCGTCCTGCCGCTGATCGGCGACGGCCCTGACCGTTTCCTGTCCACGGCAATGTGACGCGTCAGAGCGTGACCTCGGTCCGCCGTTCCGCTATGTCGCAGGCCAAGGGGGACCGGGATGTTCGGGATAGACCTGTTCGACGCGGCGCTGTTGCCCGCCATGCTTGTCGCGCTGGCGGCGGGCGTGCTGTCCTTCCTCAGCCCCTGCGTGCTGCCCATCGTGCCGCCCTATCTGGCCTATATGGGCGGCATCAGCATGGGCGAGATGCAGGCGGGGCGCGGGGTGCAGCGCCGCATCCTGTTGCCCGCGCTGTTCTTCGTGCTGGGGCTGTCGACGGTCTTCCTGTTCCTGGGCTTCGCGGCCTCGGCCTTCGGCGCGTTCTTCCTGCAGAATGCCGAGTGGTTCAACACGCTCGCGGGCGTGGTTGTCATGGTCTTTGGCGCGCATTTCGTCGGTGTCTACCGGATCGGCTTCCTCGACCGGGACATGCGGATGGATGCGGGCGACCGGGGCGGGTCGGCCTTCGGGGCCTATGTGCTGGGCCTCGCCTTCGCCTTCGGCTGGACACCCTGCATCGGCCCGCAGCTTGGCGCGATCCTGTCGCTGGCCGCGGGTGAGGCCAGCATGGCGCGGGGCACGGCGCTGCTCGGGGTCTATGCGGTGGGGCTCGGCATCCCGTTCCTGCTGGTGGCGGCGTTCTTCCCGCGCCTGACCGGCGTGATGGGCTGGATGAAGCGGCATATGGAGCGGATCGAGCGGGTCATGGGCCTGATGCTCTGGACCATCGGCCTCTTGATGCTGACGGGCGGTTTCTCGCAGTTCTCCTACTGGCTTCTCGAGACGTTCCCCGGCCTCGCCACACTGGGCTGACGCGCCGGGCCGGTCGGCTTTGCCTTACCTCTGCCCGAGTTTCGGGGTAGACTCACGCCATGGACGGGTCGGGTCTGACAGGGGCAGCGGGCAGGGTGCGTCGGCGGCGGGTGTTCTACATCCCCGGCTACGATCCCTTTCCGCCGCGCCGCTACCGCGAGCTTTACCGCCGCGAAGGGGCCGAACAGGCGGCGATCTCGGGCTATACCCTCGCCGTCGGGCGCGGGCCGGGCCAGCCCGCCGAAGCCTGGCGGGTCAAGGCCGAGATCGACGGGGCCGAGGTCCTGACCGATGTCGAGGTTCTGGTCTGGTCGGACCTCGTGCAGGGGTCGATGGACCGCAGCATCCTTGCGACCTACGGGCAGCTTCTGTGGACGGTGGGCGTCTACCTGTTCAGCGGCGCGCTGTATCGGCTGATGTCGCTGCGCAAGGGGCCGATCCTGGCCGCGCTCTATCCGGTGGCGATGCTTCTGGGGCAGCTTTTCGTGGCCTGGCTGGCCGGTTGGATCGTGGCCAGCCTTCTGGGGCTGGTGCTTCCCTGGGGGCTGGGCTGGGTGGCGGGGCTGCCGCTGATGGTCTGGCTGCTGATCCGGTTCAGGCGGCTCGATGACCGGCTTTTCGCCTATTACCTGATGCACGACTTTGCCTATTCGGCGCAGCGGCTTGGGGCGAACCCGCCCGAACTCGAGGCGCGGATGGCCGAGTTCCGCGCGGCGATCCGCGCCGCGCTCGAAACGCGCTGCGACGAGGTGCTGGTGGTCGGCCATTCCTCGGGGGCGCATCTGGCGGTGTCGATCCTGGCCGACCTGATCCGCGAGGGGGTGCCGAAGGGGCCTGCGCTGTCCTTCCTGTCGCTGGGGCAGGTGGTGCCGATGGTCTCCTTCCTGCCACGCGCCGACCGGCTGCGGGCGGACCTGCACTACCTGTCGACGCGGGACGAGCTGACCTGGGTCGACGTCAGCGCGCCGGGCGACGGCTGTTCCTTTGCGCTCTGCGATCCGGTCGCCGTCACGGGCGTGGCCCCGGAGGGCAAGCGCTGGCCGCTGGTCATCTCGGCCGCCTTCACCCAGACGCTGAGCGACGAGCGGTGGAAGGCGCTGCGGTGGAAGTTCTTCCGGCTGCATTTCCAGTATCTCTGCGCCTTCGACCGGCCCGGCGACTATGACTACTTCCGCATCACGGCCGGGCCGCTGACACTTGGCACCCGCTTCGCCGGGCGGCCGCCGTCGAACAGCCGGATCGACGTGCCCGTGTCGGGCTATGTCAGCCGGTCTGCATGATCCCGCCCAAGCCCGCCGCGCGGGCCGACCGCGTCTCGCTCTGGCGGCACCTGCGGCTGTTCCGGGCCGATATCCTGTCGTCGCAGCCCGCGCGGCTTTATCGCGCCCGGATGGCCGAGTTCCGCACGCCCTTCTTCCGCAGCTACCTGTGCAACGATCCGTCGCTGGTCCGGCTGGTGCTGAACGAGCGTCCGGCGGATTTTCCCAAATCGTCGCGTGTGCGCGAGGGGCTGACGCCGCTTCTGGGCAATTCGGTCTTCGTGACGAACGGCGCGGTCTGGGAGCGGCAGCGGCGGATCATCGACCCGGCCTTCGAGGGCGGGCGGCTGCGCGATACGTTTCCGGCGATGCAGGCGGCGGCCGAGGCAGCGGTGGCGCGGATGCCGCTGGGCGTGGTCGAGGTCGAGGCCGAGATGAGCCATGCGGCGGCCGACGTGATCTTTCGCACCCTGTTCTCGATCCCCATCGGGCATGAGGTCGCGGCACAGGTCTTTGCGCTGTTCCGCGAGCACCAGCGGAGCCAGCCGCTCCTGAACCTTGCCGCCTTCCTGCCGCTGCCGCGCTGGATGCCCCGGTTTCACCGCCGCCGGACCGTCGCAGACGGCCGCGCGCGATCCGCGGGCTGATCGGTCGCCTGACGCGCGCGAGGGCGGCGGAGATCGCGGCGGGAACCGCGCCCGACGATCTGGCGACCAAGATCATGACCACGCCCGATCCCGAAACGGGTCGAGACCTTCACGACCGATGAGATGGTGGATCAGGTCGCGATCTTCTTCCTCGCGGGGCACGAGACCTCGGCCTCGGTTCTGGCCTGGGCGCTGCTGCTGCTGGCGCTTGCCCCGGAGGTGCAGGATCGCGTGGCCGCCGAGGTGGCGGGCGGCGTGCCGGATTTCGCCGCCCTGTCGCGCCTGCGACTGACCCGCGACGTGTTCCGCGAGGCGCTGCGGCTTTATCCTGCCGTGCCGATGATGGTGCGCGAGGCGACCCGGCCCGAAGCCTTCCGCGGGCGGCATGTCGCGCCGGGGGCGCAGGTCGTGCTCAGTCCCTGGCACCTGCACCGGCACGAGCGGTTGTGGGACCGGCCGGACGAATTCGATCCCGACCGCTGGCAGACCGAGGCCGGCGCGCCTATCGGCGCGGGACGCCTATCTGCCGTTCTCGGCCGGACCGCGGGTCTGCCCCGGCGCGGGCTTCGCGATGATCGAGGGTGTGGTGATGCTGGCGGCGCTGCTGGGGCGGTTCCGTTTTTCGCTGGCCGACGGGACCGCTGCCGGTTCCGGTGGCGCATCTGACGCTGCGGTCGCGCGACGGGATCCGGCTGGTGGTGGAGCGGCGCTAGCGCGCAGGCGCCCTGCAGAAGGTGCCGCAGGACATGCAGGCGGATAGCCGAGGCGAGGCCCAGATCGCCGCGCGCCGCGTCGATCTCGGCGGCAAGCGTGTTGATGGGTGTCCGCGCTTCGGCTGCGATGCTGCGGAACGCCTCCCAGAATTCCGGCTCCAGCGAGACGCTTGTCCGATGACCGTTCAGCGTCAATGAGTGCTTTTGCGGGCGATTGTTCACGTCTCGTCTTTCCGTGGCCGTCGAGATGCGCCTTCAGCCGCTCGGCCCGCAGGCGTTCCGCCTCGCGTTCGGCCTTGGTCATCCCGTGCCGCGCGGCGTTCGCCGTGGCCTCCCGCGCCTTGTCCGCGCGGGCCTTCTGCTTGGCGAAGCGGCGCAGGTTGACGAGGTCGGCCATCACCCGCTAGCCCTTCGGCCCGATCATGTCCTCGGGACGCACCACGCGGTCGAAGGTCTCGCCATCGACGAAGCCGAGCGCGATGGCCTCCTCGCGCAGGGTCGTGCCGTTCTTGTGGGCGGTCTTGGCGACCTTGGTGGCGTTGTCATAGCCGATGGTCGGGGCCAGCGCCGTCACCAGCATCAGGCTTTCCTTCATCAGCTTCTCGATCCGCGGCTTGTTGGCCTCGATCCCCACCACCATGCTGTCGGTGAAGCTGCCCGCCGCGTCGCCCAGAAGCTGCATCGATTGCAGCACGTTGTAGGCCATCATCGGGTTGTAGACGTTCAGCTCGAAATGCCCCTGCGACCCGGCAAAGCCCACGGCGGCGTCATTGCCCATGACCTGCGCGCAGACCATGGTCAGCGCCTCGGCCTGGGTCGGGTTGACCTTGCCCGGCATGATGGACGATCCCGGCTCGTTCTCGGGCAGGATCAACTCGCCCAGGCCCGAGCGCGGGCCGGAGCCCAGCAGGCGGATGTCGTTGGCGATCTTGAAGAGCGACACCGCCACCGTCTTCAGCGCGCCCGAGAACATGACCATCGCGTCATGCGCGGCCAGCGCCTCGAACTTGTTCGGCGCGGTGACGAAGGGCAGGCCGGTGATCTCGGCGATCCGGCGCGCCACGCGCACATCCCAGCCGACGCGGGTGTTCAGCCCGGTGCCGACGGCGGTGCCGCCCTGCGCCAGCTCGTAGATCTCGGGCAGCACCTTGTGGACGCGCAGGATGCCCTGGCTCACCTGATGCGCATAGCCCGAGAACTCCTGGCCCAGGGTCAGGGGCGTCGCGTCCTGCGTATGGGTGCGGCCGATCTTGATGATGTCCTTGAATTCCAGCGACTTCGCCACCAGCGCGTCATGCAGCTTGTGCAGGCCCGGGCAGCAGCACGTCGCGCGCGGCCATGCCGATGGCCACGTGCATCGCGGTCGGGAAGGTGTCGTTCGAGGATTGCCCCATGTTCACATGGTCGTTCGGATGCACGGGCTTCTTGCGTGCCCATCGTGCCGCCCAGCATCTCGATGGCGCGGTTCGAGATCACCTCGTTCGCGTTCATGTTCGATTGCGTGCCCGAACCGGTCTGCCAGACGACCAGCGGGAAATGCGTCGTCGAACTTGCCGTCGATCACCTCTTGCGCGGCGGCGGCGATGGCCTCGCCCAGCTTCGGGTCGATGTCGCCCTGCGTCGATGTTGACCAGCGCGCAGGCCTTCTTGATGACGCCGAGCGCGCGGACGATGGCGACCGGCTGCTTCTCCCAGCCGATCGGGAAGTTGATGATCGAGCGTTGGGTCTGCGCGCCCCAGTACTTGTCGGCGGGAACCTCGAGCGGGCCGAAGCTGTCGGTCTCGGTGCGGGTTGCGGTCATGGTGGCCTCCTCACGCTGCGGGCAGGGCGGTGATAGGCGAGGCGGCATGGGAAATCAATCGGCATACCGTGGCATACCGCAGGCGGACTGCCCTTACTTGCGGAACTTGTCGAGGCTCACGACCTCGGCCGCGTGCTGCGGCTCTTCGGGTTCCGCCACATCGTCCTCGGTCGCATCCTCGTCGTCTTCCTCGTCCGAATGCGTCTCGAACCGCAGGCCGAACTCGACGGAAGGGTCGACGAAGGTGCGCACGGCGTCGAAGGGGATGCACGAGCGGTTCCGGCTGGTTGCCGAAGTTGAGCGTGATCGAGAAACCCTCGTCGGTCACGACGAGGTTCTCGAACCAGTGCTGGATGACGATGGTCATTTCGCTCGGGGTAGCGCGCGCGCAACCAGTCGGCGAGGGCGACATCGGGATGCGTCGTGTCGAAGGTGATGAAGAAGTGATGCGCGCCAGGCAGGCCGTTCTCGGACACGTCGGTCAGCACGGTCTGGATCAGGCCGCGCATCGCGCGGTGCATCAGGTTGCCGTAGTCGATCGTGCGCGCCATGCCGATATCCTTCTGGCCCCTGATCCGACAATAGGGGATTCGAATGCGAAAGGAAGGGGGCGAGGGCAGGAAAGCGCGGCGTCACGCCAGCGAGATCACCCAGGACGCCGCCGCCGACAGCCCCAGCACCAGCGGCAAGGGCCAGTGCCGCCACAGGATCAGCACCCCCGCCAGCACCGACAGAACCGCCGCAACCGGCTGAAAGCTTGCAAGTACGGGCACGGGCAGCAGGAAGGGCCCGACCGCCCCCGTCGGCACATCGGCGAACAGCACGTGCAGGGCGAACCAGACGGAAATGCTGGCGATCACCCCCACCACCGCGGCCGTGATCGCCGCCAGTGCCGATTGCAGCGCCGGGCGGCGCGTCAGATGGTCGAGCCAGGGCGCACCGGCGAAGATCCACAGGAAGCAGGGCGCGAACGTCATCCACAGCGTCACCAGCGCCGCCGCGATGCCCAGCCCCACCCCGCCCTGCTGGAACGCCGCGAGGAAGCCCACGAACTGCGTCACCAGGATCAGCGGGCCGGGTGTGGTCTCGGCCAGCCCCAGCGCGTCGATCATCTGCGCCTGGCGTGATCCAGCCGAAATCGTTCACGACGGTCTGCGTCATCCAGCCCAGCACGGCATAGGCCCCGCCGAAGGTGACGACCGCCAGCATCGAGAAGAAGGTGCCGATCTGCGTCAGGATCCGCCTGCTCGAAAACGGCGAGGGCAGCCAGGGGCACCAGCCAGATCGCGCCCCAGAGGAGGGATGTCCGGACCGTGTCCGACAGCGGCGGCGCGGTGGTCGGCAGGCCCGTGGCGATCTTGCCCCGCCCGCGCAGCCAGCCCCAAAGCGCCGCCGCCGCGATGATCAGCGGGAAGGGCAGGTTCGAGCGCGAAGAGGCCAAGGAAGGCGAGGCCGGCGATCAGATAGTCCGTTCCGCCCTTCAGCGCCCGCTTCGCGACCCGGATCAGTGCATGCACCACGATCGCCGTCACCGCCGCCTTGACGCCGAGCAGCAGCGCCTGCGCCAGAGGGGCCTCGCCCAGAAGCGCAGTAGAGGATGGCCAGCGCAAGGATCACCAGCGCCCCCGGCCCGACGAACAAGAGCCCCGCGATCAGCCCGCCCTTCGTGCCGTGCAGCTTCCAGCCCGCATAGGTTGCGAGCTGCATCGCCTCGGGCCCCGGCAGCAGCATGCAGAATGACAGGGCGCGCAGGTATTCCTCTTCGGTCAGCCACTTGCGCCTCGTCCACCAGCTCGCGGTGCATCAGCGCGATCTGCGCGGCAGGGCCGCCGAAGGACAGCACTCCGATGCGCAGGAACACGCGGGTCAGTTCGGCAAGGGTGGGGCGTCATGCCGCGCGCCCTCCGGGCCAGTCATGGCCCTCGTCGAACCCGTCGCGCGCCCAACGGTAGAGCGCATCGTAGAGCGCCAGGCCGGCCTCGAGTTGCTGCAAGGTCGTCCTTGTAAAGCCGCGACAGGCCGACCGAGATCGCCAGCAGTCCCGCCGCCTGCGGGGCGAGGTCGTGGCGGTCGGTGTCGGCGGCGCGGACAACGCGTGGCCAGACGCTCCATCGCCTCGAAACCAAGGCCGAACTCCTGCACCATCGTGTCGAAGGTGCAGCGCTCGCCGCGATGGCTCCAGAACACGCCTTCGACATCAAAGGGTGTGGCCTCGAAGCGGCGGCGACGCCCAACACCTCGGACGGGGCCACGAACAGGAAGCGCGCTGTCGGGTCGACGAAGCGACGGATCAGCCAGGGGCAGGCGATCCGGTCGACCTTCGGGCGATGGCGCGTGACCCAAAGGCCGTTCGGCGGCACGAGGCCGACCGGGACGCGGGGCAAGCCCGCCTCGCGCCAGCCCTCGCTGCCCCCGTCCAGCACCTCTGCCGCAATGCCGTGCAGGCGAAGCAGCGCCGCCGCACCCTCTGACAGTTTCAGCCCCCGGGCGCAGATCACGACCACACGGCGGCCCTCCAGCGCCGGGACTTGCTCCTCGATCCGCTCATGGGGATGGCGTCGGGCCGTCGGAATCAGGAACGGATCGTTTGCAGCATCGTCCTGGGTCCGGACATCGATCAGGGCGGGGCAGTCGGCGCTTCCGATCAGCCGGAAGAGCTGCGCGGGCGCGATACGGTTCAGCGTGGGCATGGGGCATCCTGTTGGGCGGTGGACGGGATGCGACACTCGGGCTGACGCCTCACGGGGCGATCGCCGACCCCATGGCGCGTTGGTAGGGCAGGCAGGGCAGGGCGGTCAAGCCTCAGCTTCCGGGCGTGGTCAGTTCGCGCAGAAGTTTCTCGCGGATGGCGCGGGGATAGTCGCCAAGGCCCCGGGCGGTCATCACGAAACCGCCCCGGGTGATGGCCCACCGGCGATAGAAGGCGCTGATCGGGGCGGAATTGCCCATGTCCTCGATGGCGATGGCGTTGATCTCCACCCCTGCGGCCTGGGCCGCCTGCCGCGCGCGCGCCACGGTGAAGCCCGCATTCTCGGGTCCGTCGCCCGAGATGTCGATGACCATGCGGCGGCAGTCGGGGACGGCGGCGAACTGCGCCAGCGAAAAGCTGATCGCCTCGCCCACAGCCGTGTCCGAGGCGCGGAAGGCGCGCGGCAGGTCGCGCGCCCGGGTGGCAAAGCGCGCGAACCGCGCCGGGGTCGAGCATCCGCTGCCAGGGCAGCACCAGCGCCTGCGCCCCGGTGCCCGACCATTGCACGACCGCCAGCGCCGTCTGGCCCGCCACCAGCGTTTCGGCGACCGCGGGGTCCTCCAGCGCGTCGGCAAGGCCCGAGGTCTGCAGTGCGTATTCGCCCGCGTCGATGGAGCCCGAGATGTCGATGGCCAGCAGCAGCGCCGTCTCGCAGGCGCGGGCAGGGGCGGCAAGGCAGAGGGCAAGGGCAAGCGTTCGCAGCATCTGCGAAGGGTGACACGCGCCATGAGAGAGGGAAAGTGCAGGTTTCTGTTGCCAGGTACCTGCGAACCCCGCCTTACGCGGCTAAGCGCAAGGGCTTAAGTTTCGGTACTTGCGAACTGCTTACGCAGCCAGAGCCACCGGAGCACGGTTGTCGTTGGCAACTGTACTTTTGGACCGATAACGGTGGTACCTCACCGAGCGAAAGCTGGCCCCTTTGGACGTTCGTCGATCCTGTTTCGGCCCCATCCGCCCCCAACGCAGGGAATGGTCTGGTGGAGCCGCCGGGTACCGCCCCCGGGTCCGATCCGCGTATTACGGGTGCGTTTATCGCCATAGTCCGGTTGCCCGGACACCCTGAATATAGGTCGCGCCCCGGCCGCACCGCAACCCGCCGCGCGCGGACTGGCAGAGACGAGAACGCCCGGGCCGTTGGCCCGGGCGCGGTCATGCAATCTGCCTGACGATCAGAAGCCGGCCTTGATCTGCTCGAACTCTTGCAGCATCCGGTCGCGAATCGCGCTGTCGATCGGTGTCTGCGCGAGCAGCGTCGTGTCGATGGGGCTCGACATCCGCCGCCACCAGCTCTTCCGTCGAGATTTCCTTCATCGCGGCGTCGTTGGTGTGGGCATAGCCGAATTCCTCCAGCAGACCCTTGGCGGACGGATGGGCGAGCCAGGCGTTGATGAAGTCATAGGCCTTGTCTTCGTTGCCGGGCGCGTCCTTGAAGTTGACGTAGCCGCAGAACCAGGTGGCAGCACCCCCTTCGGCCTGGCGCTGGAAGCCCACGGGGAAGCCTTCGCCACGCATCAGCGCGATCGAGTCGTTCCACGACCAGGCCACCAGAACCTCGCCCGTGGCCATCAGCTGCGCCAGTTCCGACGGGTCGGCCCAGTAGGTGCGCACATTGGCATGGGCCTGCCGCAGCCAGGCCGAGGCCGCCTGGAACTGCTCTTCGGTCACGTTGGACCAGTCGGTAACGCCGGTCGCGAGAAGCGCCAGCGACCACACGTCATCGGTGTTGTCGGGCAGCGAGATGCGGCCTGCGTATTTCGGATCGAGGAAGACCTGCAGCGAGGCGACATCGGCCTCGGGCACTTCCTTGGTGTTCCAGGCGATGGCGGTATAGGCGTAGTCGGTCGGGATGTACCAGACACCCGTGTCGTCCTTGAAGATCTCGGAGTTCAGGAAGCGCGGCGCGATGTTCGCGAACTCGGGGATCCGGCTGACATCCCACGGCTCGATCAGCCCGGCATCGCGATACTTCGACACCATCTGCGAGCAGGGATGCGCAACGTCGGCCTTGAAGCCCGACGACACCTTCTGGAAGGCTTCGTCATCGTCGCCGAAGAAGGCATAGGTCGGCATCTGGCCGTGCTTGGCAACATAGTCGCCGATCAGCGCCTCGTTCTCGAAGCCGGCCCAGTCGAACACGATCAGGTCGGGGTCGGCCGCAGAGGCGGGCAGGGCCAGCGCGAGGGCTGCGGAAGCGAGAAGGGTCATGCGTAGGGTCATCTTGTCCTCACCTGTTGGGTGCCCAAAGACACCGATCTGCAAACAGGTAGGCAGGCAGACAAATCTTCTCAAGCAAAACTGCTCAAATCTCAGGCAGAGTTGCCGCTAACACTTTTGTGACGTGGCGTAAGTTTGCAGCTTTTCCTGCGGAATGCCTATTTCGCAGTCGTCCTGCCGACCGCTTCGCTTGACCCGATTCGCGGCGCCGGATCTTCCGGCGCCGCGCTTGTCGGGTCAGAAGCCCGCCTTGATCGTCTCGAACTCCTGCACCATCCGGTCGCGCATCGTCGGGTCGATGGGCGTCTGTGCCAGCAGGGTCGAGGTCACCGGCGTCAGGTTCGCGGCCTCCAGCTCTTCTGCGGGAATGGCGGCCATGCCCGTCACGTTGGAATGGCCATAACCCAGCGTCTCGACCAGCGCCTTGGCCGAGGGCTGCGCGAGCCAGGCGTTGATGAAGTCATAGAGCTTGTCCTCGTTGCCCGGGCCGTCCTTGGCATTGACATAGCCGCAGAAGAAGGTGGCCGCCCCTTCCTTCGCCTCGCGCTGGAAGTCGATGGGAAGACCCTCGGACTTCATCAGCGCCACGCCGTCGTTCCAGGTCCAGGACACCAGCACTTCGCCCGAGGCCATCAGCTGCGCCAGTTCCGACGGGTCGGCCCAATAGGCGCGCACATTGGCATGGGCCTCGCGCAGCCAGGCGGCGGCGGCCTGAAACTGCTCTTCGGTCACGGTCGTCCAGTCGCTGACGCCGGTGGCAAGCAGGGCGAGCGACCAGACATCATCGGTGTTGTCGGGCAGCGAGATGCGGCCTGCATAGGCCGGGTTGCGGAACACCTCCAGCGTCGAGACATCCTCGGCAGGCACCTTGTCCGTGTTCCAGGCGATGGCGGTAAAGCCGTAATAGGTGGGAATGAACCAGACGCCGCCGTCATCCTTGAAGATCGGCGAGTTCACGAAGTTCGGGTCGACGTTTGCAAACTCGGGGATGCGGCTGACATCCCAAGGCTCGATCAGCCCTGCGTCCCGATACTTTGACACCATCTGCGAGCAGGGGTGGATCACGTCGGTCTTGAAGCCCGAAGACACCTTCTGGAACGCTTCGTCGTCGTCTCCGAACAGCGCATAGGTCGGCATGTCGCCATGCTTGGCGACATAGTCCTGAAGCAGCGCCTGCTGCTCGAACCCGGCCCAGTCGAAGACGGTCAGGTCCTTGTCGGCGGCGAAGGCGGGAAGGGCGGTCGCGAGGGCGAGTGTAGCGGACAGGGCGAGGGCGGTCTTGCGTTTCATCGTGAACTCCGCGGGATGGCAACAAGGGGGAACAGGATGCACACGTGCAGCAGCTTCGTGGCGCGGGGAGAAATGCATCATTGCGGCGCAAATTCAATCCGATTCCGGGCCAGATACCGCGGCAAGCAACGTGGTGGAGCGTTCCGCGCGCCGGTGATAAGGCTGCGGGCAGCCGAAGCGTGCCGCGGCGCGCACGCCCACCCGACCGCAAGCAGAAAGTCCCGCCATGCCCTTCGATCTCGACTTTGTCCGCAGCCAGTTCCCGGCCTTTTCCGGCCCCCTCACCGCCGACCAGGCGTTCTTCGAGAATGCGGGCGGCTCCTACCCCTGCCGGCAGGTGGTCGACCGGCTGCACCGATTCTACGCCGAGCGGAAGGTGCAGCCCTACGCGCCCTATCCGGCGGCCCAGGCGGGCGGGGCCGAGATGGACGAGGCGCGCGACCGGCTGTCAGCGATGATGGGGGTTGCACGCGACGAGCTGTCCTTCGGCCCCTCGACCAGCGCCAATACCTTCGTCCTGGCGCAGGCGGTGCGCGGCTGGCTGAAGGGCACGGACGGGGCCATCGTGGTGACGAACCAGGATCACGAGGCGAATTCCGGCGTCTGGCGCAGGCTGGCCGAGGACGGGATCGAGGTGCGGGAATGGCAGATCGACCCGGACACCGGGCATCTGGACCCCGCCGATCTGGCGCGGCTTCTGGACGATGGCCGGGTGCGCCTCGTCTGCTTTCCGCATTGTTCGAACGTGGTGGCCGAGATCAACCCGGTCGCCGAGATCTGCGCCATGGCCGCGGCGGCAGGGGCGCGGACGGTGGTGGACGGGGTCAGCTATGCGCCCCATGGCCTGCCCGACGTGGCGGCGCTCGGGGCGGATGTCTACCTGTTCTCGGCCTACAAGACCTACGGGCCGCATCAGGGGATCATGACGATCCGCCGCGCCTTCGGCGAGGCCTTGCCCGCACAGGGCCACTGGTTCAACGCAGGGACCCTCTACAAGCGCTTCACCCCGGCGGGACCGGATCATGCCCAGATCGCGGCCTGCGCGGGCATGGCCGATTACATCGACGCGCTCCACGCCCGTCATTTCGCGGCCGAGGCCGATCCGGCCGCGCGCAACCGGGCCGTCCACGACCTGATGCGCGCGCAGGAGATCGCCGTGGTCGCGCCGCTGCTGGACTATCTCGCGGCCCGCAACGACCTTCGCCTGATCGGACCGCGCGCGGCCTCGGAGCGCGCACCGACCGTCGCGGTCGCGCTGGACCGCGCGGCGGAGCCGGTGGCGGTGGCGCTGGCCAAGCATGGCATCAACTGCTGGGCGGGCGATTTCTACGCGGTGCGCCCGCTTGGAGGCGATGGGGGTGGACCTTGACCGGGGCGTGCTGCGGATGAGCCTGGTCCACTACACCAGCCCCGAGGACGTGGCACGGCTGATCGCGGCGCTGGACAGGGAACTCTGAGCGCGTGGCGCGGCCTTGGCGCAGCGGCGCGCCGCGCTAGGTCGCGCCGCAAGCTGCAGCCGACCGGAAGACCTATGCCCGACGCCCCCCTGATCCTGTGGTTCCGCCGCGACCTGCGGCTGGACGACCACCCGATGCTGTCCGCCGCGGTGGCGACGGGGCGCCCGCTGCTGCCGGTGTTCATCCTCGACCCCGAGACCGAAGCGCAGGGGGCCGCGCCGCTCTGGCGGCTCGGCCTGTCGGTCGCGGCCCTGGCCGCGCAACTGGACGCACTCGGCAGTCGCCTGATCCTGCGGCGGGGGCGGGCGCTCGAGGTGCTGGAGGCGCTGGTGGCCGAGACGGGGGCGACCGGCGTGCATTGGTCGCGGCTCTACGATCCCGCGTCGAAGGCGCGCGACAGCGCGGTGAAGGCGGCCCTCAAGGCGCAAGGGCTGGAGGCGGTCAGTCATCGCGGGCCACGTCCTGTTCGAGCCCTGGACGGTCGAGACGGGGCAGGGCGGCTTCTACCGCGTCTTTACCCCCTTCTGGCGCGCCGTGAGGGACCGCGACGTGGCCGCGCCCGCTGCCCGCGCCCAAGCGCGCTGACGCGCGCCCGGATGCCTGGCCCGCCTCGGACCGCCTGGCGACTGGCGGCTGGGCGCGGCGATGAACCGGGGCGCGGCGGTCGTCGCACCATGTCAGGCGGTGGGCGAGACGGCGGCGCTGGCCCGGCTGGACCGCTTCCTCGCCGGTCCCGTCGCCCGCTATGCCACGGCGCGCGACCTTGTGGCCGAACCCGGCACCTCACGCCTGTCCGAGAACCTGACCTATGGCGAGATCGGCCTGCGGCGCATCTGGCCGACGGGTCAGCGCGCCCTGCAGGAGGGCAAGGCGGGGGCCGAGACCTTCCTGAAGGAGGTCGCCTGGCGCGAGTTCGCCTATCACCTGATCTACCACACGCCCCACATCGCCAGCCGCAACTGGCGCGAGGACTGGGACGCCTTCCCCTGGCGCGGCGACAATGCCGATGCCGAACGCTGGCGGCGGGGCATGACGGGCGTGCCCTTCGTCGATGCCGCGATGCGCGAGATGTATGTGACCGGCACCATGCACAACCGCGCCCGGATGATCGCGGCGTCCTACCTGACCAAGCACCTGATGACCGACTGGCGGGTGGGCCTCGACTGGTTCGCCGACTGCCTGACCGACTGGGACCCGGCCTCGAATGCCATGGGCTGGCAATGGGCGGCAGGGTCCGGCCCCGACGCCGCGCCCTATTTCCGCATCTTCAATCCCGACACCCAGGCCGAGAAGTTCGACCCCGAGGGCATCTACCGGCACCGCTTCATCGCCGAACGTCAGCGCCGACCCACCGCCCGAGGCGCTGTCCTACTTCGAGGCCGTGCCGCGATCCTGGGCGCTGGACCCGCGCGCGCCCTATCCCAAGCCGGTCCGTTTCGCTTGCCGAGGGGCGCGCCCGTGCCCTTGCGGCATATTCGGCAAGAAACTCTTGAGCGTAGCGGCCGTATTTGACAGCATGACACAAAAAAGAACCCTCGGGGGGGACATGACCGTACTGACGACCACGCAGGGCCAGACCGGCCTGCCGCGCTACTTTGCGCCTGTCGTTCGACGTGGCGCGCCGGCTGGACCACGGGCGACTGGATTTCGTGCTGCCCGACGGGCGGCGCTTCCGGGTGGAGGGCGACGAAGCCCGGCCCGGTGGCGGAACTGACGATCCACAACCCCGACACCTTCGCCCGCCTGATCCGCGAGGGCGACCTGGGGTTCTGCGACGCCTATCTGGAGGGCTGGTGGTCGACGCCCGACCTTCAGGCCTTCATGGACCTGATCCATGAGGGCAACGAGGGCGTCTATGACGGCTATCCCGGCATGGGCCTGATCCGCACCTGGGAGAAGCTGCGCTTCTGGTGGCAGTCCAACAGCAAGACGCAGGCGCGGAAGAACATCGAGTATCACTACGACCTCGGCAACGACTTCTACAAGCTCTGGCTCGACGACACGATGACCTATTCCAGTCGCGCTGTTCCGCACCGGTCAGGAAAGCCTGGAGCGCGCCCAGTTGCAGAAGTACGCCAGCATGGTCGACCAGATGGGCGCCCAGCCCGGCGACCATGTGCTCGAGATCGGCTGTGGCTGGGGCGGCTTTGCCGAATATGCCGCGAAGGAGCGGGGGCTGCGGGTGACCGGCCTGACGATCAGCCAGGCGCAGCACGACTACGCGGTGGAACGGATCGCGGCGCGCGGGTCTGCAGCGACCGGGTGCGAGATCAAGCTGCAGGACTACCGCGACGAGCGTGGCATCTATGACGGCATCGCCAGCATCGAGATGTTCGAGGCGGTGGGCGAGAAATACTGGCCCGTCTACTTCGAGACGCTGCGCGAACGGCTGAAGCCGGGCCGCCATGCGACGTTGCAGATCATCACCGTGCAGGACCGGCGGTGGGAGGTCTACAAGCGCGGCGTGGACTTCATCCAGAAGTACATCTTCCCCGGCGGGATGCTGCCCAGCCCCTCCATCCTGCGCGCCGAGGTGGAGCGGGCGGGGCTGCGCATCAAGGGGTCGATCGAGTTCGGCCAGAGCTACAGCGACACGCTGCGGCGCTGGCACGAGACGTTCAACGCGCGGTGGGACGAGGTGGCGCGACTCGGCTTCGACGACCGCTTCCGGCGCATGTGGAACTTCTACCTCACCTCTTGCGCGGCGGCGTTCAAGGGCGGTAACTGCGACGTGACGCAGATCACCGTGACCCGCCCGCAAACCGCGACCTGAACGGGGAAATCCATGCCCACAGCCGCCAAGCTGTTCTCGGCCATTGCCTTTGGCATCGCGGCCTACATCGCCGCCGAGGTCTACAAGCTGGCCCTGCCAGAGCGGACGGTCTGGGGCGCGTTCAACTTTATCAGCGCGGCCATCGGGGTGCTGTGCGGGTGGCTGGTCATGGGCGGCCTTGCCGGCCACGGGCTACCGCGCCGCAATGGGCTATGGCCTGCGGACGATGGTGACGACGGTGTTCTGGATCCTGCTCGCCTTCTCCACCTACCTGATGATCCTGCGCTCGATGGACAAGGTCTATGACGGCCCGATGGAGGCGCTGGTCGGCATCTTCGATCTGATGATCGAATATGCGACGCCGATGGCCAACACTCTGATGATCGGCACGCTGTTCGTCAGCGGGATCGTGGCAGGCGTCATCGTCGAATGGGTCGGGCGGCGCTGGAGGTGAGCCCGGCAGGAAAGGCGTTCTTCCACGGGCGGCTGCGTCATCCGCCGCTCTTGGCTACGGTTCTTCAGAAAGAGGTCGAGCTTCATCCGGCAACCTTCCAGGATCACGCGGTTTTTGAGGCTGGTCATGATGCTGGTCCGGTTCTGTCTCCCTGCACCCGGCAGCTCTGCGCAAGGCATCGTGGTTCGCGGACTATCCGAGGCAGACCTTGCGCGACTTGATTTCTGTGCCGCCCTCTTCGGTGCGCGGCGGGGCGAAGCAACTGTCCTGGCTCCTTCGCCCGAGGCCGTCTCCCTCTGGTTTCGCGCTCACCCGGCGACATCCGACCCCTGGTCGCTGGAAGACTGGGCGGCCCGCTGGGGTGAGGTGACCGTCGCCACCGTTGCGGACGCGATGGCGCTGTTCGGTCAGGCGGACCCGACCGAACTGCATGCGCGGATGCCCCAGATGATGGTGCGCGCTGCTTCGCGGCTGCGGGCAACCGGATCGGCGGCCAGCTTGCGCCGCAGGGCGGACCCCGCGGATGTGAATGTTCTGGGCCTGCGCCAGCCCTATGCCCGCTTCTTCGCGATCGAGGAATACGACCTGCGCTTTCGCCGCTTCGACGGCACGATGCATGACCAAGTCTCGCGCGCGGCCTTCTTGTCGGGCGATGCCGTGACCGTCCTGCCCTATGACCCGGTGCGCGACCGGGTCCTTCTGATCGAGCAGTTCCGCGTCGGGGCCTTCGCCCGGGGCGACGACCAGCCCTGGCTGCTCGAGGCAATCGCCGGTCGCATCGACGCGGGCGAGACGCCGGAAGAGGCCGCACGGCGCGAAGCGGTCGAGGAGGCGGGGCTGGACCTGGGCGAGCTTGTCCACGTGGCCAACTATTACCCGACGCCGGGGGCGAAGGCGGAATATCTCTATACCTTTGTCGCGCCGGTCGATCTTCCCGACACCGTCTCGGGCACTTTCGGCCTGGCGGACGAGGCCGAGGATATCCGGGTCCACCTGATCGGCTTCGACCAGGCGATGGACCTGGTCGCCACCGGCGAGATCAACAACGGGCCGCTGCTGATAACCCTGCTCTGGCTTCAGCGCGAGCGGGCGCGGCTGCGTGGCTATTCCAGGTAAGGCATCGGGTCCACGGCCTCGACCCCCTTGCGCACCTCGAAATGCAGGAAGGCGGGGCTGACATTGCGCACCGTGGCGATGGTCTGCCCGCGCGTCACCTTGTCGCCCTTCTTCACCGCGATGCCGTCGATATTGGCATAGACGGTCAGGATGTTGCCCGAGTGGCGCAGGATCAGCGTGGGCACCTGGTTGGTATCCACCGTCAGCGCGGCGACGACCCCCTCATCGGCGGCCTTGACCGGGCTTCCCGCCGGGGCGCCGATGTCGATGCCCTTGTTCCTCGTTCCGTCGAAGGCGCGGATGATGCTGCCCGAGGCGGGCATGGCAAAGCGCGCGGCCGAGGCTGCGGTGCGCTCCTTGCCGAGATCGGGCGACTTGGGCGTGCCCGGCGCGGGCTGGGCGGCGGGGGTGATCTTCTCGTCCGGCAGCGGTTTCGTGGCCGAAGGCGGCTGCGGTGTGGGCGAACCGGTACCGGGCATGGTCACCGGCTCGGCCGTCGGCGCGGCAGCGGTGACCACCGGGATCAGCAGATACTGCCCCTCGCGCACGGCCAGGTCGGGGCCAAGCCCGTTCCATTCGGCCAGCGACTTGGCCGAGACGTTGTAGAGCCGCGCGATGGTATAGGCCGTCTCGCCGCGCTGCACGCGGTGGCGGATCGGTTCCACCCCGCCGGGCGCAATCGGGGCTGGGGCTGCGGCCGTGCCTGCGCCACCCGCCTGTGCCCGGTCGATGGCGTTCGAGGCGAGCGCCGTCACCTCGATCGTGCCGCTCTGGATCGGCGCGCCGACCATGGCCCCGCTGCCGGTGCCCGGGGCGCTTTCGCCCACGCGTCGGGGCAGGGCCAGCACCTCGCCGCTGTTCAGCAGGGCATCGGGCGCGACCGCGTTGTAGCTGGCCAGTTCCGCGGGCGGGATGCCCACGCGGTTCGCGACGCTCGTCACCGTGTCGCCGCGCTGCGCCACCGCCACCTGGTAGCCGGGGTACGAGATCACGCCGCGTGCGTCCGGCGCGGGCCGGTTCGCGGTGGCCGAGCGCGCGGCCTCGGCGGTCGAGAACGCGCCCTGGCCCTGCGGGCGCAGGTCCCAGTCGAGCTGGCCCGTATCGTTGCAGGCGGCCAGCACCCCAAGCGCCGTGCCAAGCGTCAGGAACCGCAGTACCGGGGAGGTGATCGTCATGCCTTGCCTCGCTTCAACGCCCGGGTTGATCCCGGTGCCGCTTCGTTCATTCGGGGCCCAGCCCCTCGACCAGCGGCACGAAGCGCACCGGCCGCAGTTCGTCATAGTCGAAACCCGGTCTCGGTCCGCGTGACCTTGATCAGGCTTTGCACCGTATCGGACTGGCCGACCGGCACCACCATGATACCCCCGATCTTGAGCTGCGCCAAGAGCGGGCCCGGCGGGTCCTCGGCGGCGGCCGTGACGATGATGCGGTCGAAGGGCGCCTGTTCGGGCAGGCCATGGCTGCCGTCGGCGACAAAGGGCGGTGATGTTGGTCAGGTCCAGCGCGCGAAAGACCTCCTGCGCCTCGCGCACCAGCCGCTGTGGCGGTCGACGGTATAGACCCGGCGCGCCAGCTGCGCTCAGGATCGCGGCCTGATAGCCCGAGCCGGTGCCGACCTCGAGCACCTTGTCGCGCGGGCTGATCTGCAAGCGCCTGCGTCATCAGGCCGACCACCGAGGGCTGGCTGATCGTCTGGCCGCAGGTGATCGGCAGGGGCATGTCCTCATAGGCCTTGTCGGCGAACAGGCCCTTGACGAACAGGCCCCGGTCGACCGTCTCCATCGCCGTCAGAACCCGCGCATCGGTGACCCCCTTGGAGCGGAGCGCGTAGAGAAAGCGCATCTTCCGCTCGGCCGCGTCGGTCATGCCAGCCGCCTTCGTCCAGCGCGGCCGAGGCTGTCATGCGCGGTCAGGTCGGCGCGCATCGGCGTGACCGAGATATAGCCGTCAAGGTTCACGGCCGCGTCCGTGCCGGGCTCTGTCGGCGTGTGTTGCGGCCCGCCCTTGATCCACAGGAACTTGCGCCCCGAGGGCGACATGTGCGGCTCCACCCCAAAGGCGGTGTCGCGGCGGAACCCCTGGGCGGCCACCTTCACGCCCTGCACGTCGGCCGCGGGCACGGGCGGGAAGTTGACGTTGTAGAACAGCCGGTAGTCGCGCTCGTCCCACAGGCCGTGGTCCAGCAAGCGCGCGAACCACCGCGGACGCCGTGGGTCCGCGCGGTCTCGAACGGGTCGCCCAGGTCTTCGGTGCGCGGGCCCAGGAACTGCGACAGGGCAATCGCCGGCAGCGCCCTGCAGCGCCGCCTCCATCGCGCCGCCGATGGTGCCGGAATAAAGCACGTTCTCGGCCGCGTTGTTGCCCCGGTTCACGCCTGACAGCACCAGGTCGGGCTTGCGCCCCTTGCAAGCACGTCATAGAGCGCGGCCAGCACGCAATCCGCCGGGCTGCCCTCGGCGGCATAGCGGCGCGGCGCGAGTTTGGCGATCATCATCGGGATGGGTATAGCTGATGCAATGCGCCGACGCCCGATTGCTCGAAGGCGGGGGCGACGGTCCAGACCTCGCCCGTCGGCCCGGCGAGTTCTGTCGCGATCTCGGTCAGCACTTCCAGCCCGGGGGCGTTGATGCCGTCGTCATTGGTGATGAGGATGCGCATCATTCCGCCTGTGCTGCGCTGCTCTCTGATTAGACAAGCCGGGACGGGGCGTAAAGCGCACAGCGCGGCCCGGCCCGTCGTTCCGTACATATCGGCAGCGGGCATGATGCCGACCCGATACGCGGGGTTGCAGTCGCAGCCCTGCGAACCCGTCTCACCTGAACTTGATCCCGCAACTTGAAAACGAAGCATGCGGTGTGTAAACCTGATAGACATGGGCGGTGTCGTTCGCGCTGCCATCACCCCGCAGGCAACCCGTGAGCATCGTCCAGACAATATTGGTGAAGTCTTCCGATCCCGCCGTGATCGCGGCCGTGTCTTCGGCGCTGAGCGAGGCTGACGGCTACCGGCTGATCTACTGCGAGGATGACCGCGCGGCGATCCGCCGGATGGACGAGGTCCTGGTAAACCTCTTCCTGCACGATTGCGGCGATGGACCCGAGACGGACGAATCCGCGCTGATCCACTCGCGTCTCGCCCATACCTCCTGTTCGCGGATCGTCGTGTTCAACCCCGCCACGCACGCCCGGCGGATTCGAGCTGGCGAACCGTACGGCGGCGTTCATGTTCCTGTTCAAGCCGCTCGACCCGGCACAGCTGGGCGTCGTTGCCAAGCGCGCGCTGGAACAGGCCGAGCTTGCGCGGCGTCACCGTATCCTCAGCCGCGAGCTCAAGCTGTCGCTGGACGAGGACATCTTCCAGACCACCGCCGATGGGTCGGTCCAGGGCGGGTATTCCCAGTTCGAGCGCCTGGTCTTCGTCAGCGCGAAGATGGCCGAGCTTGTGGCCGAGGCGAAGATGGCCGCGAGAACGAACATGCCGGTGCTGATCCAGGGCGACACCGGCACGGGGAAAGAACTACTCGCGCGCGCGATCCACTTCAACTCTGACCGGCGCAAGTCGCCGATGCTGGTGCAGAACTGCGGCGGCATCGCCGAGAACATGCTGCATTCCGAATTGTTCGGTCACGTCCAGGGCGCGTTCCCCGGTGCGATCTCGGACCGGCTGGGCCTGTTTCGCGCGGCCGATGGCGGCACGGTCTTTCTGGACGAGGTGTCGGACATCTCGCCCCAGTTCCAAGTGGCGCTGCTGCGGTTCCTGCAAGAAGGCGAGGTAAAGCCGCTAGGGTCGGACACGATGCTGCACAGCGACGTCCGGATCATCGCGGCCTCCAACAAGTCGATCGAGAAGATGGTCCAGCAGGGAACCTTCCGGCGCGACCTCTATTATCGTCTGCGCGGGTTCCAGCTGGATGTGCCCGCGCTGGCCGATCGCCCCGAGGATATTCCGGTGCTGACGCGTTTCTTCGTCGAGAAATATGCGGGGGTCGTCGGGCGGCGCGTGCTGGGCGTGACCACCGACGCGCTGAAGCACATGGAGGCCTATCCCTTTCCGGGCAACGTGCGCGAGCTGGAGAACGAGGTGCAGCGCATGGTGGCCGTGGCCGAGCAGGGGGGCTACATCGCCCTGCGCCACCTGTCCGAGAAGATCTCGTCCACGCCCATCAACGATGTCGGGCCGGGTGGCTTCGTTCCGACGGGCGGCACTCTGAAGGATATGGTCGAAAGCCTGGAACGCGCCATCGTGGTGCAGGCGCTGGACCGCAGTCACTGGAACCAGAGCAAGGTTGCGGGTGACCTCGGCCTGTCCAGGGTCGGGCTGGCCAACAAGATCAAGCGCTACGACATCCGGCGGGGACGTGCGGGATGACGGACAAACGCCGAGAAGACCCGTCGTCATACCCTTCCCGGGACCCCGGCCCGCACCGCCTGCAACGCCGCGCAACCTTGGCCTGTCGCCCTTGTCGCAAACCCTCGGCCCCGTCGCGATCAGTCCGAAGGGCCACTGGTGCGATCGCTGCCAGGGCATCTGGTACAGCTACTTCGGCGAGGGCCGCTGCCCGGTCTGCGGCGGGAAAGCCTGACGGGGTGGGCGTGCTGCAAAGCTGCTTTGCATTCCGCCCCGAAAGCTCGTTTTCACTATGCAGTTCATTGCAGCAATAGGGTCCAGCCCGCCTCCAAGTTGATTTCCCAGCAGCGCCGATCGCTCCTAGCCTGAGGGCAAGGCCGGGCGCATGGAAACCGGTCAATGCACAAGGCGCCGATGCCCAGATGCGTCGGCCTAACCTGCGGGAGGAACGGATGGCTAACCTACTCTGGCTGCAAGGCGGGGCCTGTTCGGGGAACACGATGTCGTTCCTGAACGCCGAGGAACCCAGTGCCTGCGATCTGGTGACCGATTTCGGCATCAACATCCTGTGGCAACCCTCGCTGGGGCTGGAGCTGGGCGACAACGTCAAGACCATCCTGCAGAAATGCATCTCGGGCGAGATCCAGCTGGATATCTTCGTCTTCGAGGGCACGGTCATCAACGCCCCGAACGGCACGGGCGAATGGAACCGCTTCTGCGGCCGCCCGATGAAGGACTGGGTGGCAGAGCTTTCGGCTGCGGCGCAGTTCGTCGTGGCGATCGGCGATTGCGCGACCTATGGCGGTATCCCCGCAATGGCACCCAACCCGTCGGAAAGCGTGGGCCTGCAATTCCTCAAGCGCGCCAAGGGCGGCTCGCTCGGGGCCGGGTTCAAGGCGAAGTCGGGCCTGCCGGTCATCAACATTCCCGGCTGCCCCGCGCACCCCGACTGGGTGACGCAGATCCTTGTCGCCGTCGCGACCGGTCGCGCGGGCGACCTGACGCTGGACGAGTTCCACCGGCCCAAGACGTTCTTCTCGTCCTTCACCCAGACCGGCTGCACCCGGAACATGCATTTCGCCTACAAGGTCTCGACCACCGCCTTCGGTCAGCGCAAGGGGTGCCTCTTCTACGACCTCGGCTGTCGCGGCCCGATGACGCACAGCCCCTGCAACCGCATCCTGTGGAACCGCCACTCGTCCAAGACGCGGGCCGGGATGCCTTGCCTGGGCTGCACCGAGCCCGAATTCCCCTTCTTCGATCTGAACCCGGGCACGGTGTTCAAGACGCAGACGGTCATGGGCGTGCCCAAGGACATGCCCGCCGGCGTGGACAAGGTCGGCTACATCAAGCTGACCGCCGCCGCCAAGGGAATGGCCCCCGCCTGGGCCGAAGAAGACATCTTCGTGGTCTGAGCCGCGAACAGGGAGCAAACACATGTCAGCAGTTGCAGCAACCGTCGAGACGCTCGACATTTCCCCCGTGGGCCGGGTCGAGGGCGATCTGGATGTGCGGGTCGAGATCGACAATGGCGTCGTCACCAATGCCTGGACCCATGCGGAGCTGTTCCGCGGCTTCGAGGTGATCCTGAAGGACAAGGACCCGCAGGCGGGCCTCGTCGTCACCCCGCGCGCCTGCGGCATCTGCGGGGCCTCGCATCTGACCTGCGCCGCCTGGGCGCTGGACACGGCCTGGGGCACCACGGTCCCGCGCAACGCCATCCTCGCGCGCAACCTGGGTCAGATCGTGGAGTCGCTGCAATCCCTGCCGCGCCACCACTACGGCCTGTTCATGATCGACTACACCAACGAGAACTACGCCGCGAGCCCGTTCTACGCCGAGGCGGTGAAGCGCTATTCGCCCTTCACCGGCACCTCCTACGAGGCGGGGGTGACGATCTCGGGCCGTCCGGTGGAGATCTACGCGCTTCTGGGCGGTCAGTGGCCGCATTCCTCCTTCATGGTGCCGGGCGGCGTGATGTGCGCGCCCACCCTGACCGACGTGACCCGCGCCTGGTCGATCCTGGAACATTTCCGCCAGAACTGGATCGAGCCGCTGTGGCTTGGCTGCTCGATGGAGCGTTACGAGGAAATCCAGACGCTGGAGCAATTCGAGGCCTGGCTGGAGGAAAGCCCCAAGCACGCCAATTCCGACCTTGGCCTGTTCTGGCGGATGTCCAAGGAGATCGGCCTGCAGCATTACGGCAAGGGCCATGGCAAGTTCGTGACCTGGGGCTACCTGCCGCACGAGGACCGCTACAACAAGCCCACGATCGACGGGCGCTCTTCGGCGGTCATCATGAAGGCGGGCACCTATGACGGCGCGACCGACACCTTCGGCCCGATGGAGCATATCTTCACCCGCGAGGATACCACCCATGCCTGGTATGACGAGGGCGGCGCGGTCCATCCGTTCGACCGCACCACGAAACCCATCGCCAAGAACAAGGTCGATCCGGCGGGCAAGTATTCCTGGGGAACGGCCGTGCGCCACGCCGAATCCGGCGCGCTTGAGGCAGGACCGCTCGCCCGCCGCCTGATCGCGGGGAGCACGACGGGCCAGGCCTTCCAGCATTCGGACGGCCTCGTGCTCGACATGTACCGCAAGATGGGTGGCGCCTCGATCATGCTGCGTCATTTCGCGCGGATGCACGAGCTCTGCATCCTCTATCGTGAGGCCGAGCGCATCCTGCGGGAATTCCGGCTGAACGACGAATGGTACATCAAGCCGACCGAGCGCGACGGCAAGGGATGGGGGGCCACCGAGGCGATCCGGGGGGCGCTGTGCCACTGGATCGAGGTGAAGGACGGCAAGATCAAGAACTACCAGATCATTGCGCCCACCACCTGGAACGTCGGCCCGCGTTCGGCCGACGGCCAGCGCGGCCCGATCGAAGAGGCGCTGATCGGCACGCCGATCAAGAACAAGCACGATCCCGTGGAGGTCGGCCATGTCTGCCGGTCCTACGACTCTGCCTGGTCTGCACCGTCCATGCCCATGACGGCCAGACCGGCGAGGAACTGGCGCGTTTCCGCACCGCCTGATCCGGGCGACGGCAGCCGGGCCTGTCGCCCGGCCGCCGAAGGCTGCATCCGGGGGAGGGATAGGCCATGACCGAGGAAACAGGCCGGGTGGCACGAAACCAGGCCTTCATTACGCGCTATGGGGTGACACCGTCCGAAGCCGGCCACGACATGCTGCTGCGGATGATCGAGGACATGTTCGCGGACGGTCTCGTTACCGAGGTGGAGCCCTTTCCGGAGACCGACAAGGAATTCTCCAAGCTTCTCGACATCCTCCGTCCGCTCGATGCCGATGCACTGCGGGAAAAGCTGGTGATCTCGGGCTGGCTGCTCCAGCCCTACGGGCCGGACCAGATGCGATGCCAGGAATGCATGTATTTCCTCGTGCACAAGCGCTGGTGCGACCTGCCGGAACTGAACCTGCCCGCCAAGGCGGACTGGTGGTGCCGCTTGTGGAGGATCTAGCGAGATGGACATGGACGCCCTGCGCCAGGACATTGCCGCCCGCCTCGCCTCGGGCCTGAAGACCGAGGTCTGGCCCCGCGCGGGCACCAGCGACGAGGTCAACGCGATCGTCCGGCGCCTGCAGGTCGAGGCGGGCGACGACCTTGAAGCGAAGCTGGTGATCGCGGGCTTCACCGACCATACCATCGTGGCCGAGGACATGCCCCAGCCCTGCGAGACGTGCATGTACTACAAGGTCCACGCGCGCTTCTGCGACCTGCCCGAACTGATGCTGCCGGTCGAGCCGGATTGGTCATGTCGACTCTGGCGGATCTGACAGCCCCCGATATCGTGGTGCTCGGCTGCGGCAATCCCAATCGCAGCGATGACGGGGCGGGGCCGCGCGTCATCTCGCTCTTGCGCGACCGCGGGATGGAGCCGCGGGTGCGGCTCTTTGACGTGGGCACGGACGGGATGACCGCGATGTATCGCGCGCGGGGGGCGACGCATCTGGTGATCGTCGACGCCCGGGTGCCCGGCGGGTCGCCCGGCGCGATCTATGAGGTGCCCGGCGAGGTGCTTGCCGCCCCGCCCGCCAAGGGCGCGGGGCTGCACGAGTTCCGCTGGGACCATGCGCTTTATGCCGGGCACCGCATCTATGGCGAGGCATTTCCCGCGACGGTCGTCGTCCTGCTGATCGAGGCGGGGACGCTTGACCTCGGCCTTGCCCTCAGCGCCCCTGTCGAGGCGGCGGCCCAAATCGTTGCCGCGCGGGTGGAGGGGCTGGTTCAGGGCTGGGTGGCGGCATGACGGCGAGGGTCACGCTGCGCGACGGGTCTGTGTACCTGCCGGCCGAGGTCGTGGCGACCTATTTCCGCGGAATTGACGCCGTGGTGGTGCTGATCCGTGACGGCACGTTGATGGTGCTGCCGGTACATCAGGCGACCGCAGGCGGGTGCCTGCTGAAACTGCGCAATGCGGCGGGCGACCGGGTCGCGCAGGCGCGCGACGTGTTCCAGGATCAGGGGTTGCTGGGCCTGACACTGGTCGATCTGCCTGCACAGTGGGTATCCGAACAGGGTGCACTTTGTGCAGCGCTTCCGCCGCATATGCAAACATGATTGTCAGTTTCAGAAGTAAGTAGACAATCGTCCGCCCAGATGTTCTTCTTTCCGCAACTAGACGCGAACGGACTGAGTCGCGCGGGGGGAGGGGTCTGCGATGGCTGCAAGCAGCCGCACGAAACAACAGGTGGACGCCGCCCTGATGGCGGTCGAGGATGCCGACGCGTCCGATGCCGACAAGGCGCAGATGCTGATGGAGATCGCGATGGGTCTTCAGCAGGCACCGCGCGACGCGGGCGACCTTCATGCCGCCGTAGACCTCTACCGCCGTGCGCTGGCTCTCGTTCCGCAGGGAGAGGCCCTGGGCGATGCCCGCATCCGTGCCCGGCTCGCGACCGCCCTGATGGCCGTCCCGGCCGGTGACGACGGTCCGATGACATCTGCCAAGGCCGAGATCACGACCGCGCTTGCCACGCTGACCGCCGAGGGCTCGGACGCCGAGGTGGCCGAGGCCGAGATGAACCTGGGCCTGATCTGCCAGACGCTGGCGGGGTGGGGCAGGATGCCGATCCAGCCCGCGATCAGCGCCTATCAGCGCGCGCTGCGGACCTTCGATCGCGCGGCCTATCCGAAGGAATTCGCGATCCTGCAGAACAACCTGGCGACCGCCTTCCTGTCGATGCCCTTCACCGACGACAGCGGCAAGCTGCGCGAGGCGCTGGCCGTGCAGGCCTTCGAGGAGGGGCTGAAGGTCGTGACCCTGATCGACCATCCGGTCGAATATGCGATGCTTCAGAACAACCTCGGGAACGCGCTGCAATACGTGTCCTCCTCGCACCGCGTCGAGAACAACCTGCGCGCGCTCGAAGCCTATGACGAGGCGCTGAAGGTCCGCACCCCGCGCGACATGCCCGAGGCCTATGCCAACACCATCGCCAACAAGGCGAACTGCCTCGCCAACCTTCCCGACGATCCGGAAAATCCCGAGACCGGCAACCCGCGCAACGTGCAGCAGGCGGTCGCCCTGCTGCGCGAGGCGCAGGCCATCTTCCATCAGCGGGGCGAGACCGAAAAGGCCGGGTCCGTGGCAGAGGCGATTGCCGAACTGTCATCGGCACTGGCACCGCACAGCGCCTTTGCCGCGCAATCTGGACACTGACACAGAAGGAACCCCAGGCGTGACCATCCTCCTCTCCCTCATTCTTGGACTTGCGTCCGCCTTGGGCGCCGGGGCGCTGTCAGGCGTCCGCATCGGCAAGGACGCGCTCGGCGCAGAGCTCGCCGCCTATATGGGCGGCCTTTACGGCATCATCTCGGGCAGCGTCGCGGTCGTGCTGACCGTGCTTGTGCTGTCGCTGCAATAGGGGGCGCGCATGTTCGGCATGGCGATGAATTCGGCGAAGCAGTTCTTCGCGGGGAAGCTCTTCAAGGACAACCGCATGGTGATGCGGCAACTGGCGCTTGGCGCGGGGGCCGGAGTGATCGTGGGGTTGGCCCTGGGCCAGGTCGCGCCCTTGTGGCTGGCAGCAATGGCGGCGGGGGCGGTGGCGGGGTTCGCGCAGCCGATCCTGCTCAAGGACGTGAAGTACGCATAGGCCATGAAAGACACGCCCGCCCCCGCCGCAGAAACCCCCAGCCTCGACCGGCTGTTGGGCGACCTGCGTGCGCTGGAGGCGCTGGCCGAAGGCTGGGACGACGCCGCGCGGATGGGCGCAAGGGCCCAGGCCGAGGCGCTGGACGCGCTGAACGCCGAGGCGTTCCGCCGCCTGATCCGTTCCCTGAAATCCCAACCGGGGTTCGCAGCAGCCCTGGCCGAGGCGGCACGGGACGAGGTGGTCTATGCCGTCTTGCGCCGCCACGGCATCCTGAAGCCCTCGCTGTTCGAGCGGGTCGAGGCGGCGCTGGACAGCGTGCGCCCGATGCTGGCCACCCATGGCGGCAATGCCGAGGTGGCGGCGGTCGAGGGCGCGCGCGCCGACATTCGATTTCTCGGGGCCTGCGATGGTTGCCCCGCCTCGCAACTGACCTTCTACGCCGGGGTCAAGAAGGCGATCCAGGACGCGGTGCCCGAGATCACCGAGGTGCGGCAGGTCAAGGGTCTTGGCGGCGGCGGGGCCGATACCGTGCATTTCACTTCCCCCTTCGCCGAGACGCTCGGGGGCGCCTGGCACAATGCGCTGGACCTGGCGCGGCTGCCGGACGGGGCGACGCTGTTCGAAACCGTGGGGGGCGAGGCGGTGATCGTCTCGCGCCATGGCGATACCGTCACCTGCTTTCGCAACGCCTGCGCCCATATGGGGCTGGAGATGACCGACGGCGACCTGGCGGGTGGCATCCTGACCTGTCCCTACCACGGCTTTCGCTATGCGCTGGAAAGCGGCGAATGCCTGACCGCGCCCGAGGTGCAACTGCATGCCCATGCGGTGCGGGTGATCGGAACCCGCGTGCAGATCAGGATCGTGCCATGAAGGTGTCGCTGTCGCCCTCCTTCGCGCCGATCAAGGCCGCGGGAACGGTCACGCAAGGCGCGCCGCTGCTTGATCCCTCGGGCGCGCGGGTGATCCTTGGCAGCGATGGGGGGCTGCTCGCCGACCCCATCACGCCCGCCGCACACCGCCTCTTCGGCCCGCGCGGTGTGTGCCTGCATCCCAACGGCTCGCTCTGGGTTGCCGATACCGGGCATCATCGCGTGCTGGGCTGGCACAAGGTGCCGCGTGCGGACGATGCCCCCGCCGAGATCCTTGTGGGCCAGCCTGCCTTCGGGCGCGAGGGGCGCAATGCAAAGGGGCCGGTCACGGCGGCCACGCTGAACGTGCCGACCGGGATCGCGGCCTTTCGGGGCGGGCTGGCGGTGGCCGATGCCTGGAACCACCGTGTGCTGATCTGGCGCAGCTTGCCGGACGGTCCCGACTGCGCTGCCGACATCATCCTGGGCCAGTCCTCACCGGAGGGCGCGCTGGCAAATCGCGGGGCCGATGCGCCCTCGGCCCGGACGCTCCACTGGCCCTATGGCGTGGCTCAGATCGCAGGGCGGCTCGTGGTCTGCGACACCGGCAACCGCCGGGTGCTGGTGTGGAGCGACCCGCAGGAAACCGGCCAGCCTGCCGATCTGGTGCTGGGGCAGGACAGCTTCACCTGCCGCGACGAGAATGCCGGTGCGGCGGTGTCTGCCCGCTCCATGCGCTGGCCGCATATGGCCGTGGGCTGGCGCGGTGGCCTTGCCGTGGCCGATGCGGGCAACAACCGGGTGATGATCTGGGCGGACTTGCCCGGGCAGAACGGCCAGCCTGCCGATGCCGTGCTGGGGCAGGGGGCCATGCAGGACTGCGACCTGAACCGCGCGGCCTATTACCCGTCGTCGATGGCGATGAACATGCCCTATGCGCTGGCGGTCCTGGGGGACCGGCTGGTGGTGGGAGATACGGCGAACTCGCGCCTGCTGGGCTTTTCCGAGGCGGGGATGGGCACCCATGCCGACCGGCTGACCGGCCAGCCCGATTTCGCCGCCAAGGGCGACAACCGCTGGGGCATGGCCATGCGGGACAGCCTGTGCTGGCCCTATGGTCTGTCGGCACTCGGGCCCACGGTGGCGGTGGCCGACAGCGGCAACAACCGCGTGCTGATCTGGGATGCGGCATCATGAGGGGCGCGCGGGTCATCGTCCGGGGGCAGGTGCAGGGGGTCGGCTTCCGCCCCGCCGTCTGGCGGCTTGCGCAGGAGATGGGGCTGGCGGGGGATGTGAAGAACACCGCCGAGGGCGTGGTGATCCGGCTCTGGGGCGAGGGTCTGGGAAGCTTCCCCGCCCGCCTGCATGCGAGCCTTCCGGCATTGGCCCGGATCGAGGAGCTGCGGGTGGAGCCGCTGGAGGCGGATGCCCCCGCGGGCTTCGACATCGTCGCGTCCGAAGGCGGAGAGATGCGCGGCTCGGTCACCCCCGACGCCGCGACCTGCCCGGACTGCCTGGCCGAGATCCGCAATCCGTTCGAGCGCCGCTACCGCTATCCCTTCACCAATTGCACCAATTGCGGCCCGCGCTTTTCCATCGTCACCGCCGCCCCCTATGATCGCGCCCTGACGACGATGGCCCCTTTCGACCTCTGCCAACCTTGCGCGTCGGAGTACCGCAACCCTGCCGACCGCCGCTTTCACGCCCAGCCTGTCGCCTGCGGCCGCTGCGGCCCGCAGATCTGGATCGAGAAGCTGGGGCGCGGCGCGGTGCAGCACGAGGCGTTCTCGATGCTCGATGACATCGACGCGACGGGCGGGATGATCCTGAACGGCCATATCGTGGCGATCCGGGGCCTTGGCGGCGTGCATCTGGCCTGCGATGCGACCAATGCCGCAGCCGTGGCCGAGCTTCGCCGCCGCAAGGGGCGCGCGGGCAAGGCTTTTGCCCTGATGGCCCGCGATCTGGGCGTGGTGCGTGAGTATTGCGAGGTCTCGGAAGAAGAGGCTGCGGCGCTGAGCGGCCCCGAGGCACCCATCGTCCTGCTGAAATCGTTGCCGAACAGCCTGCCGGACAGCATTGCGCCGGGTTTGGACCGCCTGGGTGTGATGCTGCCCTACACCCCCTTCTACCACATGATCCTGCGCCGGATCGGACGGCCCGTGGTGATGACCAGCGGAAACCCCTCGGGCCAGCCGCAATGCATCACCAATGAGGAGACGCGCGAGCGGCTTGCCGGGATTGCCGATTTCGCCTGCCTCCATGACCGCGAGATTGCCAACCGCATCGACGACTCGGTCGTTCGCGTTGACCTTGGCCGTCCGCGCCTTCTGCGCCGCGCGCGGGGCTATCGCGCCGCAGGGGATAGCGCTGCCGGAGGGTTTTTCGCGTGAGGCACAGGTGCTGGCGATGGGGTCCGAGGTGAAGAACACCTTCTGCCTCGTCAAGGAAGGCCAGGCCATCCTGTCGCAGCACATGGGCGATCTGGAGGATGCGGCGACCCATGCCGATGCCGCGCGCAACCTCGACCTCTACACCCGGTTGTTCGACCACGCGCCCGATGTCATCGCCGTGGACAGCCACCCGCAATACCTGTCCACCCAGGCCGGTCATGCCCTTGGCCGACGGCCGCCCGGTCGTCGCGGTCCAGCACCACCACGCCCATATCGCCGCCTGCCTGGCCGAGAACGGACGCGCCCTGGATGCGCCTCCCGTCCTTGGCATCGCGATGGACGGCACGGGGATGGGCGACGACGGCACGATCTGGGGCGGCGAGTTCCTGATCTGCGACTATCGCGGCTACCGGCGCGCGGGCTGCCTGAAGCCGGTCGCCCTGCCCGGCGGCGCGGCGGCCGTGCGGGAGCCGTGGCGCAATGCCTATGCGCACCTCATGGCGCAGATGGGCTGGGCCGAATTCGCGATGAACTTCGAAGGGCTGGAAATTCACCGGCGGCTGTCCGACACCCCCCGCGCCACGCTGGACGCGATGATTGCAACGGGGCAGAACACACCGTTGTCTTCCTCTTGCGGCAGGCTTTTCGATGCCGCGGCGGCGATTGCGGGCCTCGCCTGGGGGCCGCAGAGCTATGAGGGCGAGGCCGCGATGCGGTTCGAGGCGGCGATTGACCCCGCCGCCATGACCGAGCCTGACGACCTCGCCTATCCCTTCTCCATCCCGCTTCTGGGCGGGCGCGGGATGCCCTATATCGAGCCGCTGGCGGTCTGGCGGGCGATGCTGGGCGATCTGATCCTGCAAACGCCCGTCGGCGTGATCGCGGCGCGGTTCCACCGTGGCCTGGCGGCGGCGATCGTGCGGATGGCCGAGCGGATCACCAGGGATACCGACCTCGACACAGTCGCCCTTTCCGGCGGCTGCTTTCAGAATGCCACGCTCTTTACGCTTGTGCATCAGGGGCTTGAGGCCTCTGGCAAGCAGGTTCTCAGCCACGCGAAGGTCCCCGCGAATGATGGTGGACTAGCCCTTGGCCAGGCGGTGATCGCCCTGGCCAACAGCCAGACGGAGCAAAGCCATGTGCCTGGGCATCCCCGGACAGATCGTTGAAATCGCCGATCCAGGGCGAAAACTTGCCATCGTCGAAGTCATGGGCGTGCGCCGTCAGGTCAACGTCGCCTGCATCCTGAAGGACGAGCCGATCGAAAGCCTGGTCGGGGCCTGGTCGCTGATCCACGTGGGCTTCGCGATGAGCCGGATCAACGAACAGGAGGCCGCGCTGACGCTGGATATCCTGCGGCAACTTGGCGAGGCGCAGGAAGAGGTCGAGGCGATGCGCGCCTCCGAACGGATGCTTGCGTCATGAAGTACGCCGAGGAGTTCCGCGATCCGGTCGCCGCGCGCGGCGTGCTGGCCGCCATCGCCCGGGTGACCGACGAGATCGGCGCGACGCGCGAAAAGCCTGTCCACATCATGGAAATCTGCGGCGGCCATACCCATGCGATCTTCCGCTACGGATTGGACAAGCTGACGCCGCCCGGCCTCGAGTTCATCCACGGCCCCGGCTGCCCGGTCTGCGTGCTGCCGATGAGCCGGATCGACGAATGCGTCGAGATTGCCGAGCGGCCCGGCGTCATCATGACCACTTTCGGCGATGCGATGCGCGTGCCGGGGCGGCGCAAGTCGCTGATCCAGGCCAAGGCGGACGGGGCGGATATCCGCATGGTCTATTCGCCGCTCGACGCGCTGGAACTCGCCCGCCGCCACCCCGACCGCGAGGTGGTGTTCTTCGGCCTCGGGTTCGAAACCACCACGCCCTCGACCGCGCTGACGATCCTGCAGGCGGCGGCGGACGGGCAGACGAATTTCTCGATCTTCTGCAACCACATCACCGTCCCGCCGCCGATCAAGGCCCTGCTCGACGATCCGCATATGGTGCTGGATGGCTTCGTCGGCCCCGGCCATGTGTCGATGGTGATCGGCGTGCGCCCCTATGACTTCATCGCGCGCGACTACCGCAAGCCCATCGTCGTGGCGGGGTTCGAGCCGCTGGACCTTCTCCAATCGGTCCTGATGGTGCTGGAGCAGATCCGCGACGGGCGGGCGGAGGTCGAGAACCAGTATTCCCGCGTCGTGCCGGACGAGGGCAATCCGGTCAGCATCGCCGCCTGCGCCGAGGTCTACGAGCCGCGCCCGAGCTTCGAGTGGCGCGGTCTGGGCGAGATCGACGCGAGCGGGCTGCGTATCCGGCAGAAATACGCAGCCTTCGACGCCGAGGTGAAGTTCGGCATCGGCTATGGCCTTGGTCCCCGCGCGGTGGCAGAGCCCGAAGGCTGTCGCTGCGGCGACGTGATGACCGGCCGGATCAAGCCCCATGCCTGCCCGCAGTTCGGCAAGGGCTGCACGCCGGAAATGCCGCTCGGCGCGCTGATGGTCAGCTCCGAAGGGGCCTGCGCGGCCTATTACCAGTATGGCGGCCTCAGGCTGGAGGAGGCGGTATGAACGCCGGTCTTCGCCCCGCCCGCCGCGTCGTGTCCGACAAGGTCACGCTGGCGCATGGCGGCGGCGGCAAGGCCATGCGCGACCTGATCGAGGATGTCTTCACCTCGGTCTTCGCGCCGCCGGGGATGGAGGATCAGGCGCGTCTGATGCATCCCGCGCTGCTGCAACCCGGAGCGCAACTGGCCCTGACCACCGACAGTTTCGTCGTCTCGCCGATGGAGTTTCCGGGCGGCGATATCGGCACCATCGCCGTCTTCGGGACGGTGAACGACCTTGCCGTCGGTGGCGCGCGCCCGCTCTGGCTGTCGGCCGCCTTCATCATCGAGGAAGGCGTGCCGATCACGACGCTCCGGCGGATCGCTGCCTCGATGCAGGCTGCGGCCGAGGTGGCGGGGGTGCGGATCGTGACCGGCGATACCAAGGTGGTCGGCAAGGGGTCGGGCGACGGTGTGTTCGTCACCACCTCGGGCGTCGGGGTCATCCCGGCAGGGCGCACGCTTGTCGCCTCGTCGGTGCGGCCCGGCGATGTGGCGATCGTCAATGGGGTCCTTGGCGACCACGGCGCGGCGATTCTTGCCGCGCGGGGCGACATGGCGCTGACCACCGACATCCGGTCCGACTGCCAGCCGCTGAACCACCTGATGGAGGCGGTCCTGGCCGCCGCCGACGTCCGCGCGGCGCGGGATGCCACCCGCGGTGGCCTCGCCTCGGCGCTGAACGAGATCGCCGATGCGGCGGGCGTGGGGATCGAGATCGCCGAGGCGGACCTGCCCCTGCGCCCCGAGGTGAAAGGGGTGTGCGAAATCCTCGGCCTCGACCCGCTTTATCTTGCGAACGAGGGGACTCTGGTTCTCTTCGTGCCGCCCGATCAGGCAGAGGGCGCGCTGGCTGCCATGCGCGCGACCTCCTGGGGGCGCGAGGCCTGCATCATCGGGCGTGCCACCACCGCCCATCCGGGGACCGTTGTAATGAGGACCGTATTCGGCGGCGGCCGGATCGTGGACATGCTGGTGGGCGAACAACTGCCGCGCATTTGCTGAAAAACGCCAACAGGAGAGGGACGACCATGACGAAACGACTGACCTGCGGCCTCGCCGCACTGATCGCCGCGCTGCCGATGGCCGCGCTCGCCCATACCGGGACGGGCGCACATATCGACGCGATGCACGGCTTCCTGCACCCGCTGACAGGGCTGGACCATGTTCTTGCGATGGTGGCCGTCGGCGTCTTTGCCGCGCAACTGGGCGGGCGGTCGCTTTGGGCGGTGCCTGCGGCCTTTGTCCTTGCGATGGTCGCGGGCGGGGCCGTCGGATATGCCGGCGTCCCCTTGCCGATGGTCGAACAGGGCATTGCCGTTTCGGTCATCGTGATGGGCCTCGCCGTGGCGTTCGGGGCCAGGCTGCCGGTGGTTCCGGCCATGGCGCTGGTCGCGCTTTTCGCGGTGTTCCACGGCCATGCCCACGGAGCCGAGGGCAGCGGTGCGGGTTCGTTCCTTGGCTATGCGGCCGGGTTCGTGATTGCCACCTCGCTGCTGCACGCGGCGGGCATCGTCCTTGGCCGTGGATTGACGCGCCTTGGAGGAACGCTTTCGACCAACGCCAGTCGGCTGGTCGGTGCCACGGGTGCCCTGGCGGGGGCCGCGATCCTGGTGGGATGACAGACGGTGGCGGGGGCATTCCCCGCCACGCTTGCAAAGGACCGGGCCGATGCATGAACTGGGTATGGCACGCAGCATTGCCGCCATCGTTGACGAACACGCGCGCGGCCGACCGATCAAGGCCGTTCGGGTGGCCATCGGGCCGCAAGCCTGCATCGAGCGGGGCGCGCTGGCGTTCTGCTGGGAGATCGTGACCGACAAGACCGCGCTGGCCGGTGCCACCCTCGGCTTCATCGACGCCGAGGGCGACACCTTCACCGTGCGGGAGTTCGAAATCAGGGAGGATGCGTGATGTGTGGCGTCTGCGGTTGTGCCGACCCGAACAGCGAGGTCTCGATGACCGATGTCAGAACCGGCGTGATCCGCACGCTGCGGGACAGTGCCTCTGCTCTGGCCGAGGCGCACGCCTTTGCCCATGCCAATGGACTGCCCCATGACCATCTGCACGGCCATGACCACGGGCATGACCATGCTCACGGTGCCGGTTTCGGCCACATGCACGGGCACCATGACCACGACCATCCGCACGGCCACGATCATCACCACGGCCAGCCCAGGGATCACGGGCATGGGGCCGACAGCCGGGTCGTGGCGCTCGAGGCGGCGATCCTGGGAAAGAACGATGCCATTGCCGCCCGCAACCGGGGCTGGTTCGAGGGGCGCGGCGTGCTCGCGCTCAACGTCGTCTCATCCCCCGGCTCTGGCAAGACGGCCCTTCTCGAGGCGACGATCCGGGCGCTGAAGGACCGGGTCGCGATCTCGGTCATCGAGGGCGACCAGATGACCACGAACGATGCCGACCGCATCCGCGCGGCAGGTGCCCCGGCCATCCAGGTCAACACGGGCGCGGGGTGCCACCTTGAAGCCGACATGGTGGCCGAGGCCGCCCGCGCGCTGAACCCGGCGCGGGGCTCGCTGCTGCTGATCGAGAACGTCGGCAACCTGGTCTGCCCGGCGATGTTCGACCTTGGCGAGGCGATGAAGGTCGCCGTGATCTCGACCACCGAGGGCGAGGACAAGCCGCTGAAGTATCCGCACATGTTCCGCGCCGTCGGCATCGTGGTGATCAACAAGATGGACCTCGCCCCGCATGTCGGGTTCGACGAGGCCGCCTGCCGCGCGAACATCCTGACCGTAAACCCGGGGGCCGAGATCATCGGCCTGTCGGCCCGGACCGGAGAAAACCTGCCGGCCTGGACCGGTCGGCTTCTGGAGTTGCGGGACGAGGCGCTGGCAAGGTCCTGAAGGCCGCGTCCACCACGCCGGCATTCTCGCCGAAGTCTGCTCCAGGGAAGCGAGTTGCAAGGCATGGACATCCCGAGCGCGCGGGGTGGTTTCCCTGCGGCAGAGATTTCGGCTATAGCGGGGCAACCCGGTCGACGATGACCATCGTGGGCCGGGAACGATCGCCTCCGGCCCCGCCAACGGATTGAAGCAACTCTCGCAATGCACGACACCCAGCCGCACAGACTGTCCGTGGCGCCCATGATGGACTGGACGGACCGGCATTGCCGGTACTTCCACCGCCTGATGACGCGCCGGGCGATGCTTTACACCGAGATGGTGACGGCCCCGGCGGTGATCCATGGGCCGAAGGCGCGGCTGCTCGACTTCAGCGCCGAGGAGCATCCGGTGGCGCTGCAACTGGGCGGGTCGGATCCGGCGGAACTTGCGCAGGCCGTGCGGATCGCGCGGGACTGGGGCTATGACGAGATCAACCTGAACGTCGGCTGCCCCTCGGATCGGGTGCAGTCCGGCTGCTTCGGCGCGGTGCTGATGGAGCGTCCGGCGCTGGTCGCCGACTGCGTGGCGGCGATGATCGCCGAAAGCGACGTGCCCGTGACCGTGAAATGCCGCATCGGCGTGGACGATCAGGTTCCGGAAGAGGTATTGCCCGCGTTTCTGGAAACGGTCAGCGCGGCGGGGGTGAGCCATTTCGTCATCCACGCCCGCAAGGCCTGGCTGCAAGGCCTCAGCCCCAAGGAAAACCGCGAGGTTCCTCCGCTGGACTATCCGCTCGTCCTCGCGATGAAGCGGCAGTTTCCCGCAGCTCACGATCTGCATCAACGGCGGGATCACCTCGCTGGATCAGGCGCGCGGGTTCCTTGCCCAGGGCCTCGACGGGGTCATGCTCGGGCGTGCGGCCTATCACGATCCCGGCGCGGTCCTGATCGGGGCCGATGCGCTTTGGGGCGAGGAGTGGGCGCGCGACGCTTTCGAGGTCGTCGAGGCGATGCGGCCCTATATCGACCGCCATCTTGCGACGGGGCGGGCGCCTGCACCAGATCACCCGGCACATGCTGGGCCTGTTCACCGGGCGTCCCGGCGCGCGCGGCTGGCGGCGCGTGCTGTCCGAAGGCGCAAGCCGCCCTGGCGCGGGCCTCGACGTGCTGGACCGGGCGCTGGACGAAGTGCAGCCCCTCGCGGCCAGCGCCTGATCCGGGCCGGGATGCCACGGGCCGCTGCACGGCAATCGGGGGGCGCGGCGGCGGGATGGACGCGGCTCGGGCCGGACCCTGCCATCCTCGCCTGGGCCGAGGCCGCGTTGCCTGTGGCGCGGCACGCGGTAGAGACAAGCCCCGATCCCTGGCGCTGCGGCGGGACCTGGTTCGCGGGCGTGGACGCGTTGCCGAACGGTCCGCGCGGCGAGGTGGGCGGCGTCCCGCTGCCGCCCGCGCTCCTGGACCTGCTGCCCGGCCCCACGACGGATTGGCACCCGGCGCAGCTCTCCACCCTGCGCCCCGGCTACCCGCAACCCTGGGAGGGCGAGTCCGAGGCCGCCTTCGGCTACCGGCTGAGGCGCGATGCGGCCCATGTCGACGGCCTTCTGCCCATTGGCCCAGACCGCCGCCGCATGCTGCGCGAGCCCCACGCCTTCATCCTTGGCCTGCCATTGACCGAGGCCGATCCCGACGCCGCCCCGCTGGTCGTCTGGGAAGGCAGCCACGAGATCGTCCGCCGGGCCCTGCGCGCCGTCCTCGCGCCCCATCCCGTCAAGGACTGGCCGGACATCGACCTGACCGACGCCTACCACTCCGCCCGGCGCGAGGTCTTCGCCACTTGCCCGAGGGTCGCGCTACCGGCCCGCCCCGGCGAGGCGATGCTCCTGCACCGGCTTGCTCCTGCACGGCATGGCGCCTTGGGCGGATGGCGCACAGTCCGACCCCATCGGTCGGATGAACGCCTATTTCCGGCCCGAGTTCACCCACTGGCCCGATTGGCTGTCGATGCCCTGAGGGTCCAGGATGCCTGCCTTGTGCTTTCCTCTTGGCAAAAGCACCCCCGACGCCGTGGGCGGGCCGGGACAGCAGGATGTGAAACCCCCGATGCTCCGCCGGGGCAGGGCGCAACGCTAGCGATCCAGCCGCCCCATGCGCCCGCCGCGGCGGCGCACCAGACGCGGCGCACGCTCGGGCAGGTCGGCCATGACCGCGCGCGCCGCTCTGCGGGGGTCAGGCGCGACCAGGTCGGCGATTTCCTCGATCGTGCGGAAGCAGCCGACGCAGAGCCGCTCTTCGGGATGGACGACGCAGAGCTTCACGCAGGGGCTCTCGATCTCGTCCCGCACCCAGACCTCGTCCTTCGCGCCGTCCTTCACGCCCGCCGCTCCCGCGCCAGATACCCCAGGCGATCCAGCGCCCCTTGCAGGATATAGCCCGCGGCCACATGGTCGATCACCTCGGAACGACGCTTGCGCGACGTATCCGCCTCCAGCAGTGCCCTTTCTGCCGCAACCGTGCTCAGCCGCTCGTCCCAGAAGCCGATCGGCAGGTCGGTCAGGCGGCTCAGGTTGCGGGCGAAGGCGCGGGTCGCCTGCACGCGCGGCCCCTCGCTGCCGTCCATGTTCAGCGGCAGGCCCAGCACCATTCCGACGATCCCGCGCGCCGTCAGAAGCTCCAGCAGTTCCGCAGCATCCAGCGTGAACTTCACCCGCCGGATCGTGCTGAGCGGCGAGGCCACCTGCCGGAAGCTGTCCGACACCGCCACGCCGATGGTCTTGTCGCCGAAGTCGAGCCCAGCAAGGCCGCCCCGCTCGGGCAGGGCAGCGGCGAAGGCCTCGATCCCGTCCAGCACGCTCATTCCGCGACCCCCGCCTGCGCCGCGGCGGCACGGATCGTCGCCAGGTCCGGTCCCTTCCGGCAAAGCGCGCCTGCGCCTCGGTCCAGATCGCGCGCGCCCGGTCGGTCTGGCCCAGCACGCCATAGGCCGCGATCAGCCGCGCCCAGTCCTCGACAGGCCCGCCATCGGTGGCCAGCCGATCGCTCAGCTGCGCCACCATGCCCTCGATCATCGCCTGCCGCTCCTCCGGGCGTCATGTCGGCCGCGGCGGCCATGTCCTCGGCGCTCGGTCCCGTCGTGCCGGGCAGAGGCGGCAGCTGATAGCGCGTCTCGCCCGCCTCGATCGCAACCGTCTCGATCCGCTGCGCGGATCGGCGCGACCCAGGGATCGTCCGGGCTGCGAGCGATCGAGCAGCGGCGCCCAGAGGCCGAAGGCCCGGTCGGGCCGCCCCAGCTGCGCGAACATCAGCCCGGCATAGTAGGTCGCCGTCCCGTTCATCGGATCGCGCTGCAGCGCCGCCATCAGCTCCGCCTCGGCCTCGGGCGAGACATAGCCGCCCGCGGCCAGGATCATCGCCTCGGCCAGCGCCGCGTGGTCCTCGCCCGTCGCGTCGTCGCCCCTGCAGCGCGATGACACGTCGTCTGCGCCGCGATGGCCGCGCCGAAGTTCCCAAGCGCCGCCTCGTTCCGCGCCAGCAGCTGGTGCCCCTCGCAGATCGTCGGCCGCGTCTTCAGCGCCGCGCGCAGCTTGTCCATCAGGGCGAGGAAGTCCGCATCCGCCTGCGCTGGCTCGGGCATCGGCGCCGCCGCTTCCGCCTCGGCCTGTCCGGGCCGGTCGCGGTGCAGTGCCTCGGCCATCTCCAGCCGCTCGGCCATCGGCAGGTCGGGATAGCCCGGCGCGCCCAAGCCGCACATAGCCCAGACCCCGCCCAGCATCACCGCGGCCACCAGCCCCGCCATGGCCAGCGTCGCGCCGCGCGGTGCCTCGGCCACCGTCCCGCCCGCGCCCGCCGCCCGGTCGGCCTCCAGCACGCGCCGCGACACCTCGGTGCGCAGCCGCTCCGCCTCGGCCGGGTCGATGACGCCGCGCGCGCAGGTCACGCTCGATCTCGCGCAACTGGTCGCGGTAGACACGCAGGTCATAGGCCGCCGCAGGCTCTGCCGCCGCCCGCCCGCGCGTCAGCGCCGCGACCAGAAGCGCGGTCACCGCCAGCGAAATCGCCGCCGCCGCGATCCAGAATGCCATGCCGCCTCCGCCCGATACCCTCGCGCCCCATGTAATCCCTGCGCTGCCACGGGCAAAAGGTGCAAAACCGCCGCGCGCCCCTGTCGTCTCTGTCGCAGGGCGATGTCGCATTTCTCCCGATTGTGCCGCTTGTGGTGGCGGGCGGAACGCGCCACCGTTCCAGAAGCAAGTCGCAGGGCCCGGCCCCAGGGGAGACATCGCCGATGAAACGCTATTCCGTCTTCGCCATCGCCCGCGAGGCCATGCGCAACCACAGGGCTGGGACCGCGCCTGGGCCACGGCCGCAGCCGAAGGCCGGCCTATGACGCGATCATCGTCGGGGCAGGGGGCCATGGCCTTGCCACCGCCTACTACCTTGGCAAGAACCACGGCATCACCAATGTCGCGGTGATCGAGAAGGGCTGGCTCGGCGGCGGCAACACCGGGCCGCAACACCACGATCATCCGCTCGAACTACCTGCAGGACCCCTCGGCCGCGATCTACGAAAAGGCCCGCTCGCCTTTATGAGACGCTGAGCCAGGACCTGAACTACAACGTCATGTTCAGCCCCCGCGGCCTGCTGATGCTGGCCCAGACCCATCACGAGGTGCGCGGCTACCTGCGCACCGTCCATGCCAACATGCTGCAAGGCGTGCAGACCGAATGGATCGGCCCGGACCGGGTCAAGGAACTCGTGCCCGATCATCAACATCGACGGCCCGCGCTACCCGGTCCTCGGCGCGCTCTAGCAGGCGCGCGGCGGCACCGCGCGGCACGATGCGGTGGCCTGGGGCTATGCGCGGGCCTGCTCGGCCATGGGCATGGACATCATCCAGCAATGCGAGGTGAAGGGCGTCCGCTCCGAAAACGGCCAGGTCACGGGGGTCGAGACGACCAAGGGCTTCATCGGCACGAAGAAGCTCGGCATCGTCGTCGCCGGCCATTCGGGCCAGGTGGCCGAGATGGCGGGCTTCCGCCTGCCGATCGAGGCGGTGGCGCTGCAGGCCCTCGTCTCGCGAACCGATCAAGCCCTGCATGGACGTGGTCGTGATGGCCAACACCGTGCACGGCTACATGTAGCCAGTCCGACAAGGGCGAGATGGTGATCGGCGGCGGCACCGACGGCTTCAACAACTACACCCAGCGCGGCAGTCGTTCCACCACATCGAGGAAACCCTCCGCGCGCTGGTCGAGACCTTCCCGATGATCTCGCGCCTGAAGATGCTGCGCCAATGGGGCGGCATCGTCGACATGACCGGCGACCGCTCGCCCATCATCTCGAAGACGCCGCTCGGCAACTGCTTCATCAACTGCGGCTGGGGCACCGGCGGCTTCAAGGCCATCCCCGGCTCCGGCTGGGCGATGGCCGAGCTGATGGCCAAGGGCGAGCCGGGACCGCTCGCCGCCGAGTTCGGCATGGAGCGCTTCCGCGAGGGCCGGTTCATCGACGAATCCGTGGCAGCGGGGGTGGCGCATTGATGCGAGCGTCAGGCACCCTCGATCATACGGGTCGGTTGTGCGGCACTGTCGAGATGCGCCAGACGTCACGAACATGCCACGAATGCGGCAACTATGACGCCAAGGATCAGGACTTTGAGCATCGCCAACTCCCGCGTGGCAATCTCCGAACCATATCACGAAACCCGTCGATGCGCATCTCATTTGCCGGGCGGCAGTCTATGGCGCATTTCGTCCTGTCCACTGCCTCCGGGCGAGATGCTCCATTGACCCGTGCCGTCATTCCTTATGTCGGGGTGACGCCATCCGGAGTCCGCCTCATGTCCGCCCTCACCGCCCGCCTGCCCGACGCCGCCTGGTTCCACCGCCATCGCGCCAAGTTCGCGGGCTTCCTCTGCGGCGCGGCGCGTCCAGCTTGTCGCGCTCGGGCCTCATCAACGCGATCTGGACGGGCGGCCTCTCGGACCAGACCCTGCGCACCCCGTCGGTCTATCAGCTCTACTGATCGATTTTCTGTTCACAAATATCCCGGGGGTCCGGGGGCAGCGCCCCCGGCCTCTCCGCCTGCGCGAGGCCCGCCCATGCTGATCCTCGAATGCCCCTATTGCGGCGTGATGGCCGACGAGACCGAACTCTCCCCCGGCTACGAGGCGCATCTGAAGCGCTTCGGCCCCGGCTCCTCGCGACGACGAGTTCGAGGCCTACATGTTCGCCCGCAAGAACCCCAAGGGCGTGCATTTCGAACGCTGGCGCCACGCCTATGGCTGCGGCAAGTGGTTCCTCGCCGCCCGCTGCACCGCCACGCTGGAGGTGTTCGGCACCTACCCCGCGCAGGTCTCCGAGCCACCCGCACGACATCATCGCCGCGATCAAGGCCCGCCGGCCCGGACTGGGAGGGCTCCGAAATGAGCACGCGCCTCGCCACGGGCGGCCGCCTGATCGACCGGGCGGCGCCGCGCGAATTCACCTTCAACGGCAAGCGCTTGCACGGGCTATGCGGGCGACACGCTCGCCTCGGCGCTTCTGGCCAATGACCAGATGCTGGTCGGGCGCAGCTTCAAGTATCACCGCCCGCGCGGCATCGTCGCCTCGGGGCCGGAAGAGCCGAACGCGCTGGTGAACCTCGGCGCGGGCGCGCGGCTGGAGCCGAACCAGCGCACCACCACGACCGAGCTGTTCGACGGGCTGGCAGCCGACCAGCCAGAACCACTGGCCCAGCCTCGAATTCGACGTGGGCGTGCTGAACAACTACGCCGCCCGCTTCCTGCCCGCCGGCTTCTACTACAAGACCTTCATCCACCCGCGCCCGTTCTGGAAGCATGTGTTCGAGCCGATCATCCGCCAGTCGGCGGGTCTTGGCACGCGCGCCGAAGGACCGCGACGCCGACCGCTACGAACAGGCCTATGCCTTCTGCGACGTGCTGGTGGTCGGCGGCGGCATCGCGGGCTTGCAGGCGGCGCTGACGGCCGGCGCGCAGCGGGCGCGCGGGTGATCGCTGCTGGAACAGACCGCCGCACTGGGGCGGCCGCGCCCCGGTGGACGAGGCACGAGATCGACGGCCAGCCGGCCGAGGACTGGGTCGACGCCGCCGTCGCAAGCGCTTGACGGCGATGCGACAATGTCACCCTCCGCACCGCGCACGACCGGGGTCGGGCGTCTACGACCACGGCTATGTGCTGGCCGACGAGCGGGTGGCCGACCACACCCCCGGCGACGGGCGGCCCAAGCACCGGCTCTGGCGCATCCGCGCGGGCCGGATCGTCACCGCGACCGGGGCCATCGAACGCCCGCTGTCCTTCGCGGGCAACGACATTCCCGGCGTGATGCTGGCCTCGGCGGTGCGCGACTATGTCGTGAACTACGCCGTCGCGCCCGGCGACCGCACCGTGGTCGTCACCAACAACGACGACGCCTACCGCACCGCCATCGCGCTGAAGGAGGCGGGGCTCGACGTGCCCGCCATCGTCGACGCCCGCGCAGCGCGCCACTGGCGCGCTGGCCGAACCGCGCCCGCGCCGCTCGGCATCCGGATCGAGGCCGGCCGCGCCATCGCCAAGGTCAAGGGCGGCAAGCGCGTCACCGGCGTCGCGATCTGCCTGCAGGCGGGCGAGGGCGCGGTGCTGGAGGAGATCGCCTGCGACGCCGTCGCCATGTCGGGCGGCTGGTCGCCGGTCGTCCATCTGTGGAGCCATTGCGGCGGCAAGCTGACCTGGGATGACGGCGCAGGCTCTGCTTCCGCCCCGACCCGGCGCGCCCGCCGATGACCCATGACGGCAGCGCCATGGTCATCGCCGTCGGGGCCGCCAACGGGCGCGCTTGTCGGACGCCGATGTGCTGCCCGACGCGCAGCGCGGCGGGCCTCGGCGCCGTCAAGGCCGCAGGCCTGAAGCCGGGCAAGGCGCAAGACGTCCGGATCGAAACCGCGTCGAGATCCGCTCGCCGGTCTGGGTCATGCCGCAGGGCGCGGCCCATCGCGCTGCGCGCCAAGATGTGGCTGGACTACCAGAACGACGTGAAGGTCTCGGACGTCCAACTGGCCGCGCGCGAGGGCTATCGAAAGCGTCGAACACACCAAGCGCTACACCACGCTCGGCATGGCGACGGATCAGGGAAAGCTGAGCAACATCAACGGTCTGGCCGTTCTTGCTCAGGCGTTGAACGAAGATATCCCGCAGGTCGGCACCACCACCTTCCGCCCGCCCTACACGCCCGTCACCCTCGGCGCGCTGGCGGGCGAGGCGCGGGGCGAGATCTTCCAGCCCCTGCGCCGCACGCCGATCCACGACTGGCACGAGAAAGCAGGGGCCTACTTCGAACCCGTCGGCCTCTGGCGCCGCCCCTACTGCTTCCCGCGCGCCGGCGAGACGCACGAACAGGCGGTCCACCGCGAGGTCCTGAACACCCGCACGAATGTCGGCCTGCTCGATGCCTCGACCCTTGGCAAGATCATCGTCAAGGGCCCGGACGCGGGCCGTTTCCTCGACATGCTCTACACCGGCGTCATGTCGCACTCTGCCTGTCGGCAAATGCCGCTACGGCCTGATGTGCAACGAGACAGGGCTTCCTGATCGGATGACGGCGTCGTGGCGCGGATCGACGAGGACACCTGGCTCTGCCACACCACCTCCGGCGGCGCCGACCGCATCCATGCCCAGATGGAAGACTGGCTGCAATGCGAATGGTGGGACTGGCAGGTCTATACCGCCAACGTCACCGAGCAATACGCCCAGGTCGCCGTTGTCGGCCCGAACGCGCGGAAACTGCTGCAAGAACCTTGGCGGCATGGATGTCTCGAAGGAGGCGCTGCCCTTCATGCAATGGGCGGACGGCACGCTCGGCGGCTTCCCGGTCCGGGTCTACCGGATCAGCTTTTCGGGCGAACTCAGCTACGAGATCGCCGTCCCCGCCAGCCACGGCCGCGCCTTCTGGGACGCCTGCCTCGCGGCGGGCGAAGACCTCGGCGTGATGCCCTACGGGACCGAGGCGCTGCATGTGCTGCGCGCCGAGAAGGGCTTCATCATGATCGGGGACGAGACCGACGGCACGGTGATCCCGCAGGATCTGGGCCTCGACTGGGCGATTTCGAAGAAGAAGGCGGACTACCTCGGCAAGCGCGGGCAGGAGCGCGCCTACCTCGCCGCGCCCGACCGCTGGAAACTGGTGGGGCTGGAGACGCTGGACGGCTCGGTCATCCCCGATGGCGCCTATGCCGTGGCCGAGGGCGTGAACGCCAACGGCCAGCGCAACGTGCAGGGCCGCGTGACCTCGACCTATTATCTCGCCGACGCTCGAAGCGCGGCATCGCGATGGGCCTGATCCGGCACGGACCCGAGCGGATGGGCGAGATGGTGGAGTTTCCGCAAGGTCGGCGGCGGCATCGGTGAAGGCGCGGATCGTCGATCCGGTGTTCTACGACAAGGACGGGGAGAAGCAGAATGTCTGATCCGGTCTCGGCCCTTGGCGGCGCATCCTTCGAGCGGTTTCGCGACCATCCGCGAGATCGGCCCGCTCGGCATGATCACCCTGCGCGCCAGGCCCGATACGCCCGACCTGGCCAAGGCGGTGAAGGCGGCGACGGGGCTGGCGCTGCCGGACGCGCGGCGCATCGTGACCAAGGGCGATCACGCCGTGGGCTGGATGTCGCCCGGACGAATGGCTGCTGGTCCTGCCCTATGCCGAGGTCGCCGAGCGCATTGAAGAAGTCGCACAAGGCACTGGCAGGCAAGCACTATCTCGCCGTCGACGTGTCCGACGCCCGGGCGGTCTTCCGGATCGAGGGGCCGAAGGCGGCCGAGGTGCTGATGAAGCTCTGCCCGGTCGATCATGCCACGCTGGCACCCGGCGAGCTGCGCCGCACCCGCGCGGCCCAGGTCGCCTGCGCCTTCTGGCGCGACGGCGACGGCTACACGCTGGTCTCGTTCCGGTCGGTCGCGGCCTATGTGATGGGCCTGTCTGCACCACTCGGCCCAGCCGGGCAGCGAGCTGGGCTTGCGGCTGAGGCCGCGGCAGTTTCCCGGGAACCGAAGCAAGGCCCTTGACCTTCCCTTGGGCGGGGCCACTTATTCACCCCAGACCTTCACCCAGCCGAGAGGACAGTCCGATGGCTTTCACCCTTCCCGATCTTCCCTATGCCCATGACGCGCTTGCGTCGCTCGGCATGTCGAAGGAGACGCTCGAATACCACCACGACCTGCACCACAAGGCCTATGTCGACAACGGCAACAAGCTGATCGCCGGGCACCGAGTGGGAGTCGAAGTCGCTCGAGGACATCGTCAAGCGGCACCTATCAGGCCGGTGCCGTGGCGCAGAACGGCATCTTCAACAACGCCAGCCAGCACTGGAACCACAACCTGTTCTGGGAAGTGATGGGGCCGGGCGAGAACAAGAAGATGCCCGGCGCGCTGGAAAAGGCGCTGACCGAGGCCTTCGGGTCGGTCGCCGAAGTTCAAGGAAGATTTCGCGGCCGCCGGGGCGGGCCAGTTCGGCTCGGGCTGGGCCTGGCTGGTCAAGGACAAGGACGGCAGCCTGAAGATCACCAAGACCGAGAACGGGGTGAACCCGCTCTGCTTCGGCCAGACCGCGCTTCTGGGCTGCGACGTGTGGGAGCACAGCTATTACATCGACTTCCGCAACAAGCGTCCGGCCTACCTGACCAACTTCCTCGACAAGCTGGTGAACTGGGAAGCCGTCGCCGCCCGCATGTGATGGCGCGCGCTTGCGCCGACGTCGCGACATTTGCGAACAAGAAGCGCGCCGCCCCTGCCGGGGCGGCGATTTTCTTTGCGGGGCAGACATGGGCGAAGCCGATCAAGGGCGTGCTGGCGATGGCCGTGGCAGCCGTGATCTGGGGGCTGTCGCCGATCTATTACAAGGCGCATGTCGCAGGTGCCGCCGCTCGAGGTGCTGTCGCATCGCACGCTGTGGTCGCTGGTGTTCTTTGCGCGTCGTGCTGGCCCTGCTTGGACGGCTGGGCGAGGTCTGGCGGCTGGTGCGCTCGCGCCAGGTGCGGGTGGTGCTGCTGGCGGCGGTGATGATCTCGTGCAACTGGTTCCTGTTCATCCTGTCGGTGCAGATCGGCCTCGCGACCGAGGCGAGCCTGGGCTACTACATCTTCCCCATCGTGGCCGTGGTGATCGGCGTCGTCGCCTTCGGCGAACGGCTCGACGCGCTGCAGGGGGTGGCGGCGGTGCTGGCGACGGTTGCCGTGGCTGCTGCTGACCTATGGGCTGGGCGTGCCGCCCTGGATCGCGCTGACGCTGGCGCTCGACCTTCGGCGTCTATGGTCTTGTCAAGAAACGGCTTTCGGCCGATCCGGTAGTCTCGGTCACGGCCGAGGTGCTGCTGCTGGCGCCGCTTGCGCCTGATCTGGCTGGCGGGGCTGCGAGGCGGGCATCTGGACCGAGGGCGGGCGCCCGGGCGGGCATTTCCTGGGCCACAATCCGGGCGACGGCTGGCAGACGACGCTGCTGCTGGTGCTCTCGGGGATCATCACGGCGGGACCGCTGATCCTGTTCGCCTATGCCACGCAGCGCGCCTCGATGGCGACGATGGGGCTGGTGCAATACCTGAACCCGACGCTGCAGTTCCTTTGCGCCGTGCTGGTGTTCGGCGAGCCGTTCACGATCTGGCACAAGGCGGCCTTCGCGCCTGATCTGGGCTGGCGCGTGATGCTCTACTCGTCGGCTCGTTCCGGTCGGAAAGGGCGGCGCGCAGGCGCGTCGGCCAAGTGCCGGGACATCGGCGACCAGCGTGCTGTAGCCGCGCATCGCATCCTCGGCGAAGCCCTCGCGCGATGACATGGTCGGTCAGGGCCGACGAGCGGGTTCCAGTAGCCTTCGGTGTTCAGCAGGAAGATCGGCTTGCGGTGCAGGCCGATCTGCGCGCCAGGTCAGCACCTCGAAGAACTCGTCCAGCGTGCCCGCGCCGCCCGGCAGCACGACGATGGCGTCCGAGTTCATGAACATGACCTTCTTTCGCTCGTGCATGTCCTCGGTCACGATCAGGGTCGTCAGGTCGCGCTTGCCCTGTTCGCGCGCGCATCAGGTGCGTGGGGATCACGCCGAGCGTCCGCGCGCCCGCCGCTTGCGCCGCCCGCGCCGTCTCGCCCATCAGGCCGACATCGCCCGCGCCATAGACCAGCCGCCAGCCCTCTGCCGCGATCAGCGCGCCCAGGGCGCGCGCGTCGCTTCGGCATAGGCCGGGTCGGCCGCCGGGCCGTGAGCCGCAGAAGACGCAGACGGAGCGGAGTGGGGTCATGGGCGGGGCGATCCTGAAATCTTGTTGCGTTGCGGCTTGATATCGGGGTTTCTGTGCCAAGGACAAGCACGGGCGGAAACAGGCCCGGCAGGACAGCGGCAGGGGACGTCCGCATGACGGCGTGGAAGGACATGGGCACCGGGCTGCGCGGCCCTGGTGCTGGGCGGTGGCGCAGCCGCGACAGCGGCGGTCGGCGCGGTCGTGTGGCGCGCATCCGAGCCGCCCGTCGCGCGTCGAGACCGCCGCCGGAGGCCGCCAGCGCCGGACGCCGCCGCCGCGCCCGCTGCTCCCGCGGCCGCCACGCCGGACACCGCTGGAACCGAGGCAGCCTCGACCCAGCAACCCGAGCCTGCGCCGCCTGCGGCCGAACCGGCGCGAGACCGGTGCACGAGCCGCTGCCCGGAAGCCGCAGCCGTGGCGGCCGCGCCGACGAGTGAGCCGGTGGCTGAGGCAACGGCCAGTCCGCCGCCGGCGCTCGTCCTGCCGCGCGCCCCGAGTTTCGACGTGGTGCGCGTCGTCGCCGGAAGGCGAGGCGCGTGATCGCGGGCACCGCCGAGGCGGGGTCGGACGTGTCGCTGCGGTCGACGGGGCCGAGGTCGCACGGGCCGAGACCGATGCCGTCGGGGTCCTTCGTCTCGCTCTTCACGCTGGACCCAGCGACACGGCACGCGTCGTGACGCTGATGGTCGAGACGGACGATGGCCGCGAGGTTCCCTCGACGACCTCGGTGCTGATCGCCCCGACACCGCCGACGCCGTGGAGCGTCGCCGAGGCCGCAGGTCGACGCGGCGGCCGCCCGCGGCCGCCGGACCGCACCGGCAGAACCGACGGCGCCACGGCCGACCCGCCGCCCGGGAAGCGCACCGGCCAGGCATCGGCAGACCCGCTACCCTGAACCGGAACGCGAGCCGAAGCCCCGCCGACCGTGCTCTGCTGAGCGACGCGGGCGCGAAGGTGCTTCAACCCGCGATGGCGGTCGATCCGGCGCTGGCCCGCAACGTGACCATCGACGCCATTTCGTATTCGCACGACCGGGGACGTGCAGCTGGCGGGCGCGCGGCGGTCGGCGGGGCACGGTGCGGCTCTACGTCGACAACGCGGCCGCTGCTGGATACCGACGATCGCGGCGGACGGAACCTGGTCGGGCACCCTGCCTGGCGTGGAGGCGGGCGTCTACACGCTGCGCGCCGATCAGCTGAACGCCGAGGGGCGCGTCCTGTCGCGCTACGAGACGCCCGTTCCAGCGCGAGGCACCCGAGCTGCTGGCCGCAGCGGCGCCGGGGGTGCGGCAGGCGGTCAGCCGAGATCACGGTGCAGCCCGGCTTCACCCTGTGGGGCATCGCGCGGGAAAGCTATGGCGACGGCGTGATGTATGTGCGGTCTACGAGGCGAACAAGGACCAGATCCGCGACCCCGACCTGATCTATCCGGGTCAGGTGTTCTCGGTTCCGCGAAAGAGTGACCGCCTCGGCCGGCTGCCGCGGTGCGCCGGTGGCAGCAGGCCCAGCACCTCGGGGTGGTCCATGCAGCAATCGTTCAGCAGATAGGCGATCGTCCCGCCGATGCCCGCCGAGGTCGATCGCGTAGAACACGTTGCGCGAGGCCCGGCGCGACCGGATCAGCCCGGCCTGTTCCAGCGCCGACAGGTGGAACGACAGGCGCGACGCGCCAAGCCCGAGGCGCTGCGCCGATCTCGCCCGCGGTCAGACCCGCCTCGCCCAGCGGCATCAGCAGGCGGACCAGGTCCAGCCGGTGTCTCATGCGCCAGCGCCGACAGGGCCGCCGAGGACTTTACTTCGCTCCATCGTTCAACTATTCAAGAATTGTTGAACAATGACGATAGCCCAAGACCGCGTCCGGATCAACGGCGCCGCTGGGTCGGCGTCGAGGGATAGCCGAATGCGCCGCGTGACCCGAACGGCGACCAGCGCCGACACGCCGGCACGCCCACGCAGCGGCCTGTCAGACCATCCGCCGGGTGCTGCCCTATCTCTGGCCCGAGGGCCAGACCTGGGTGAAGCGCCGCGTCGTGCTGGCGCTGATGGCGCTGGTCGTGGCGCAAGCTCGATCTCGGTCTCGACGCCGTTCCTCTACAAGGCCGCGGTGGATTCGCTGGCGGGCGAGCAGCGCGACGATGCCTGGCTGATCTGGTCTATGGCGCGGTCGGGCCTGACCGTCGCCTATGGCGTGGCGCGGCTCGGCGCGGTCGCCTTCAACGAATTGCGCGACGCGATCTTCGTGCGCGTCGGCCAGCGCGCGCTGCGCCGCCTGGCGCTCGAGACCTTCACCCATATCCACCGCCTGTCGATGCGCTACCACATCACCCGCAAGACCGGCGGCCTGAGCCGGATCATCGAGCGCGGGGTGAAGGGCGTCGATTTCCTGCTGCGCTTCATGCTGTTTTCCATCGGGCCGCTGATCCTGGAACTGACCATGGTCGCGGTGATCTTCGCCATGCTCTTCGGCTGGCAGTACATGGCCGTCGTGCTGGTCACGATCACGCTCTACGTCTGGTTCACCTTCACGCGTCACCGAATGGCGGGTGAAGCTGCGCCGCGAGATGAACGATCAGGACACCGACGCCAACCAGAAGGCGATCGACAGCCTGCTGAACTTCGAGACGGTCAAGTATTTCAACGCCGAGACGCGCGAGGCCGACGCGCTATGACGGCGCGATGCGGCAGTATGAGACGGCGGCGGTCAAGACCGGCCTGTCGCTGTCGCTTCCTGAACATCGGGCAGTCCGTCACTCATCACCATCGGGCTTGTGCTCGTCATGGTGATGGCGCGCGATGGGCGTGCAGGCGGGTACGCTGACGGTGGGCGATTTCGTGATGGTCAACGCCTACATGATCCAGATCACCCTGCCGCTCGAACTTCCTTGGCACCGTCTACCGCGAAATCCGGCAGGCGCTGGTCGACATGGGCGAGATGTTCGGCCTGCTGGCCCAGCCCGCCGAGGTCACCGACACGCCCGATGCGCAAGCCGCTGCGGGTGACGGGCGGCGAGGTCGTGTTCGACAACGTGTCGCTTCGGCTATGAACCCGACGCGCGCCGATCCTGAAGGGCATCAGCCTGCGCGTCGGCACCCGGCGAGACGGTGGCGCTGGTCGGCCCGTCCGGGTCGGGCAAGTCCACCATCGGGCGGCTTCTGTTCCGGTTCTACGACGTGACCGGCGGCGCGATCCGGATCGACGGGCAGGACGTGCGCGACGTGACGCAGGACAGCCTGCACGCCAGCGATCGGCGTCGTGCCGCAGGACACGGTCCTGTTCAACGACACGATCCTCTACAACATCGCCTATGGCCGCCCCGAGGCCAGCCGCGGCCGAGATCGAGGCGGCCGCCAAGGCGGCCCGAGATCCACGACTTCATCATGTCGCCTGCCCGACGGCTATCGACACCACGGTGGGCGAGCGCGGCCTGAAGCTGTCGGGCGGCGAGAAGCAGCGCGTGGGCATCGCGCGGACGCTGCTGAAGAACCCGCCGATCCTGCTGCTGGACGAGGCGACGAGCGCGCTCGACACCCAGACCGAACGCGACATCCAGGACAGCCTGCGGACGATGGGGCAGGGGCGCAGCGTCATCACCATCGCGCACCGGCTGTCGACCATCGCCGATGCCGACCGGATCGTCGTGCTGGAAGCAGGGCGAGATCGTGGAGGAGGGCCGCCATGAGGAGCTTCTGGCGCAGGACGGGCGCTATGCCGCGATGTGGGCGCGGCAGTCGGCGGACGAGCAGGTCGGCACAAGCCGCCTGAGGCCGGGCCGGGCTTGCGCGCCGGCCGGTGCGCAAGTAAGACGGGGCAAAACAGCGGAGGCCCAGCGTGAGCAACCCGGAAAGTTTCATCGACGAGGTGACCGAAGAGGTCCGCCGCGACAAGCTTTTCGGCTATCTGCGCCGCTATGGCTGGATCGCCATCGTGGCCGTCCTGCTGATCGTCGGCGGCGCGGCCTGGCGCGAATACCAGATCGCGCAGCGCCAGGCCGAGAGCGAGGCCTTCGGCGATGCGGTGCTTGAACGCGCTCGACCAGGACGAGGCCGCGGCGCGCGAAGCGGCGCTCGCTGCGGTTCCGGCACCGGGACAGCGCGCGGGCGTGCTTGGCCTGCTGCTGGCGACCGACCCGGCCGAGCGACCGCACGGCGACGCTCGACGCGCTTGACGCGGTCGCGGCGGACGCGAGCCTGCCGGCCAGCTATCGCGATCTGGCCATCGCTGCGGCGCGTGATCGTGGCGGGGGCGGATCTGCCGCTGGCCGAACGGCGCAGCCTGCTGCAATCCATCGCGCACCCGGGCGGCCGTTCCGCACGCTGGCGCAGGAGCAGCTGGCGCTGCTGTCTGGTCGAGGCAGGGCGATACGGACGCTGCGATTGCGGCGCTCGACACGCTGCGGCAGGATCAGGAGGCACCTCCCGCGCTTGCGCCGCCGCGCCGAGCAGGTGATTGTCGCCCTTGGCGGAACGCCCGCAGCGCAATGAGCGGGCCGGAACGACAGCCGGCAACAGGCGAGGGAGAATTCGATGCGGACACGGCCTGACGGCCCTTGCCCTGATCGCGCTGCTTGCCGGCCTGCGCAGAGAAGGAAGTGATCCTGACGGGCGAGCGCTTCGATGTCACGGTGCCGCTGGATCAGGTCGTCTCCGGTGGAAGGCAAGCCCGCCGCCGCGCCGTCCGGGCCGCAGAACCGCAGCGAGCCGATCAGCCTTCCGGCGCGCAGGTCTCGCTGTCCGAATGGACCCATCGCGGCAGCAACGACCGCCACCTGAGCCCGCACCCGGCGATCTCGGCCACGCCGGGCCGCATCTGGAGCGCGACGATCGGCGAGGGCAACTCGCGCCGCTACCGGATCGCGACCATGCCCGTGGTCGCGCAGGGACGGGTCTTCACGATCGACGCCCGCGCCGACTCTGACGGCGACCTCGACCGCTGGCGGCACGCTTTGGCAGACCAGCCTCGTGCCCGAGACCGACCGGGGCGGCGAAGCGTCGGGCGGGGGCTCGCCTTCGGCGAGGGCAAGCTGTTCGTGACAACCGGGCTTCGGCGAGCTTCTGGCAGTCGATCCGGCCTCGGGCGGCGTGATCTGGCGGCAGCGCCTGCGCGCACCGGTGACCGGCGCGCCCACGGTGTCGGACGGGATCGTCTATGTCGTGGCACGCGACAACTCGGCCTGGGCGGTCGACGCCGCCGACGGCAAGGTCCGCTGGGAACTGGACGGCTCGCCGTCGGCGGCCGGCGTGGTGGGCGGTGCGGGACCGGCGATTGCGGCGACGCGTCGGTGATCCTGCCCTTCCCGAGCGGCGAGTTGGTCAGCGTCGTTCCGCGACGGCGGGGCGCAGTTGTGGAATGCCTCGGTCAGTCGGGCGGCGGCTTGGACGGGCCTATGGCATCGCCTCGGAAATCACCGCCGATCCGGTGGTGGCGGGTGCGCTGACCTATGTCGGCAATGCCAGCGGGCGCGACCGTGGCGATCCGCACCCAGACGGGCGAGGTCGTCTGGCAGGCCATCGAGGGGCCGGTCAGCCCGGTGGCGGTGGCCGGCGGGTCGATCTTCCTCGTCAACGACCAGGCGCGAACTCGTGCGGCTGAACGCCGTCGACCGGCGAGGTGATCTGGCGCGTGGCGCTGCCCTATTTCACCGAGACGAAGCCCCGCAGGATCGAGGCGATCTATGCCCATTACGGCCCGGTCCTGGCGGGCGGGCGGCTGGTCGTCGCCTCGTCCGACGGGGCGCTGCGCTTCTTCAGTCCGACCGACGGCATCGCTGGTCGGCGAGGTCGGGCATTCCCGATGGCGCGGCTGCGCGCCCCGGTCATCGTGGGCGGGACGCTCTATGTCGTCAGCACCAAGGGCCAACTTCACGCTTTCCGCTGAGGCGGGATGCGTGTAAGGCCACCGGCTTGACATGACCTGAAGCCCCCGGAGGGCCTGATGAGCTTTACCCTTGCCATCGTCGGCCGCCCCAATGTGGGCAAGTCGACGCTGTTCAACCGCCTTGTCGGGCGCAAGCTGGCGCTGGTCGACGACCAGCCCGGCGTGACGCGCGACCTGCGCGAGGGCGACGCGCAAGCTGTTCGACCTGCGCTTCACCGTGATCGACACGGCGGGGCTGGAGGAGGTGACCGACGACAGCCTGCAGGGCCGGATGCGGCGGCTGACCGAGCGGGCGGTCGAGATGGCCGATGTCTGCCTGTTCCTGATCGACGGGCGCGTCGGGCGTGACGCCGACGGATCAGGTCTTTGCCGAGATCCTGCGCAAGAAGAACGCCCGCGTGATCCTTGGCGTCAACAAGGCCGAGGGCAAGGCGGGCGACAGCGGCGCGCTCGAGGCCTACTCGCTGGGTCTGGGCGAGCCGATCCGGCTGTCGGCCGAGCATGGCGAGGGGATGGACGACCTCTACCACGTGCTGCGCCCCATCGCCGGCGAGTTCGCCGAGCGCGGCCGAGGCCGACGCGCCGGTGGTCGATGTCGATCTGTCCGAGGAGGAAGCCGAGCTCGAGGCCGATCCCGACGCCCACAAGCCGACCGAGAAGAAGCCGCTTCAGATCGCGGTCATCGGGCGGCCCAATGCGGGCAAGTCCACGCTGATCAACAAGATCCTCGGCGAGGACCGGCTGCTGACCGGACCCGAGGCCGGGATCACCCGCGACGCGATCTCGGTCCGCGCCGACTGGATGGGCACGCCCGATCGCGCATCTTCGACACCGCCGGGATGCGCAAGCGCGGCCAAGATCAGCGACAAGCTGGAGAAGCTGTCGGTCGCCGACGGCCTGCGCGCCGTGCGCTTCGCCGAGGTGGTGGTCGTGCTGCTGGACGTCGAGACCCCGTTCGAGACGCAGGACCTGCGGATCGCCGACTATGCCGAGACCGAGGGCCGGGCGGTGGTCGTCGCGGTCAACAAGTGGGATCTGGAAGACGAGAAGCAGGAGAAGCTGGCCGAACTGCACGAGATGTTCGAGCGGCTTCTGCCGCAGCTGCGCGGCGCGCCGCTGGTCACCGTCTCGGCCAAGACGGGCCGGGGGCTCGACCGGCTGCACGCCGCGATCCTGCAAGGCGCATGAGGTCTGGAACCGCCGCATCCCGACCGCGCGGCTGAACACCTGGCTGGGCGCGATGACCGAGGCGCACCCGCCGCCCGCCCCCGGCGGGCGCCGGATCAAGCTGCGCTACATGACGCAGGTCAAGACCCGGCCGCCGGGCTTCGTCGTCGATGTGCTCGCATCCCGACGCTGCTGCCCGACAGCTACCAGCGCTATCTGGTGAACGGGTTGCGCGACCATTTCGACATGCCGGGCACGCCGATCCGGCATCACCATGCGGGGGCAGGGCGACAAGAACCCGTTCAAGGATCCGAAGTTCCACACGCCCTCGCGGCTGCGGAAGCACAAGGAAAAGAACACCGGGGATAGGCGCAGGCCGCATCGTCCCAGACCGAGAGCCTGAAACGCTTCAAAGGTCTTGGCGTCTCAGCGGCGGGTAGGCGCGCCAGGCATTGGCGGCCAGGCATGCCGCGATGCCGATGACGCGCCAGCGCCGGTGACCGCGAGGTTCGCCGCCGCCATTGCGGACGCAGACGGCGATCAGCGCCCAGATGACGGTCAGGCCGTATTCCGGCGCGCGGCCGAGGCGGCACTGGACGGCAAGCGCGACGGCCAGCACCACGAGCCAGCATCAGCAGCGGCCGCCGCCGTCTCGGGCAGCCAGCCGAAGCCGGTCAGCAGGATGCCGATCGAGACGCCGGTGGCCGCGGTGAGCCAGCCCGCGTAGATCGCGAGCGGGGCGAGCAGCAGCCAGCGGTCGGGCCGGGCCGGGGCGCGGAACAGCGCGGCCAGCGCGCCGCCGAGCATGAGCGCGATCAGGACGCTGGCCCAGACCGGGTCGCGCACGGCGACGGCCAGCCAGATCGCGCCGATGGCGAGCGAGACGATCAGCGGGCGCGCGGGTGGCGTCCCAGTCCGGGTCGGCGGCCCGCTTCCACAGGCCAAAGGCGGCGTGGAGGATGAGCCAGAGGTAGATCAGGCCCCAGATCGAGAAGGCATAGCCCGCAGGCAGGATCGCCGGGCTTTCGATCGTAGACCGGGAACTGCGCCGGATCGTAGCCGCGGAAATCGGGCGTGAAGAGCGGGGACAGGCCGAAGGCAAGGGCGGCGAGGAGGACGAGGAGGGGTTTGAGTGTCACGAGTGGCAACTTTCAAATGTCAGATGGAGGGCGCAGGTCGAGGGGTATGCGATTTCGGCGGTATGACGAAATCGGATCGTCGGCCGCCCTGCCGGGGACGGCCGCGTTCGCGTCCGCCGGGCGGCCCCGCTCCGATTACAGACGCCGCGTCTGCGGTTGGCCCCTTCGCCGCCACTTGCGCTTGGCGAACGGCCCGCGCGGTCTTCCACTGGAAGACCGCCAAGAGCGTGCCGGGCGCCCGATTGCTTCGGGCCGTCTCGTGGGCCGATGGTGACCTGCGCAGAAGCATGCAACGGCAACGCACGGGCCGCGCTTCGGTTCACTCCAGCCGCCCGTCCGCCGCGATCCGCGTCTTGCCGCCGAGATAGGGCATGCAGCGCGGCCGGCAAGGTCCACCGAGCCGTCCGCCTGCTGGCCGTTCTCCAGCACCGCGATCAGGCAGCGCCCCACGGCAAGGCCCGAGCCGTTCAGCGTATGGACGAATTCGGGCTTGCCGCCCGCGGGGCGGTAGCGCGCGTTCATCCGGCGTGCCTGGAAATCGCCGCAGACCGAGACCGAGCTGATCTCGCGATAGGTGTTCTGGCCCGGCAGCCAGACCTCGAGGTCATGCGTCTTGGTCGCGCCGAACCCCATGTCGCCGGTGCAGAGCACGACGGTGCGATAGGGCAGGCCCAGCTTTTCGAGGATCGCCTCGGCGCAGCGCGTCATCCGCTCGTGTTCGGCGAGCGACGGTGTCGGGCGTGGTGATGCTCACCATCTCGACCTTCTCGAACTGGTGCTGGCGCAGCATGCCCGCGGTGTCCTTGCCCGCGCTGCCCGCCTCGGACCGGAAGCACTGGGTGTGGGCGGTCATGCGGATGGGCAGCGTGGCTTTCGTCGAGGATGTCGCCCGCGACCGTGTTGGTCAGCGTGACCTCGGAGGTGGGGATCAGCCACCAGCCGTTGGTGGTCTGATAGCTGTCCTCGGCGAATTTCGGCAGCTGGTTGGTGCCGTACATCGCCTCGTCCTTGACCAGAACCGGGGTCCAGGTCTCGGTCAGGCCATGTTCGGTGATGTGCGTGTCCAGCATGAACTGCGCGAGCGCGCGGTGCACGCGGATGACCGCGCCGCGCAGGACGCACGAAGCGGCTGCCGGAGAGTTTCGCGGCCGTCTCGAAATCCATGCCCGGCTTCACGCCCGCGATGTCGAAATGCTCCTTGGGCGTGAAGTCGAAGGTCGCGGGGCGTGCCCCAGCGGCGGATCTCGACATTGTCGGTCTCGTCGCGGCCCTCGGGCACCTCGGGCAGGGGCAGGTTGGGGATGGTGCAGGAGGAGGTCGCGCAGTCGCGCGTCCTCGCTTGCCGCTTCTTCGGTCAGCCGGGCGATCTCGGCCTTCTTCTCGGCAACCAGCGCGCGCAGGCGTTCGAACTCGGCTCGTCGCCACGCGCCTTGGCTGCGCCGACCTCCTTGCTGGCGCGGTTCTGCTCCGCCTGCGCGGTTTCCGCGGCAAGGATTTTCGCCCGCCGCGCCTCGTCCAGCGCCAGAATCTCCGACGACAGGCGCCGCCAGGCCGCGGCGCGCAAGCGCGGCGTCGAAAGCGGCGGGGTTTTCGCGGATGGCGCGGATGTCGTGCATGGCGGGCGTTCCTTGGGCGAGTGGTGCCCCGGTATGCCCTAGGCCGTCGCGCTTTTCAAACCCTGTTCGGCGGGCTCAGGGATTGGCGATATGTGCGGTCAGCGGTGGCCCGGGGACGACGGCGATCGCATGGACCAGCCCGGGCACCCTGCTCTGCGCGACCGCCACGGCAGAAATGTGCCAGCCATCGCCAATCCGCGTGAGGAAGGGCGCGCCGGAATTGCCCGAGACAACCGGACAGGACAGACCGACGAGGGGGGCATCTTCCGTCAGCACGATGCAGGGACCGGTGCGGATCGGGTCATCGGGCGCGTCGCGGCGGTAGGCGAGAAGCGTCAGGGCCGACCCAGGCGCGGGCGGGGCCGCGTCGAGGGGCAGGGGCTGCGCGATCTCGGATGGAACGGGCATGTCCAGGCGCAAGAGCGCGAGGTCGCCCGGAAGCCCGTCCACGCCCGAGCCGATGATCTCGGCCCCCTTCCGGCGCAGCCCCGCCGTGCCCGCACGGTAGCCGGGGGCAAAGGTGACGCTGGCCGGGTTCATCGGGGCCGCAGCACGCAGGCCCAGGCAATGCGAGGCGGTGAGCACGAGGTCCGGGGCCACCAGCGTGCCGGTGCAGATCGCCGCACCCGGCGCGCCGCCGCCATAGGTGATCTGCCCGACCGCCGGCAACGGCGCGTCGGGCATGCCTTCGGCCAGGGCGGGGAAGCCCGAGGATGACTGCAAGCGGGACAACGGCGCGTCGGAGCATTCGCAGACCGGGTGATTGAATGGGCAATCTGTCTTCTCTACATCCCGATGGGGCCGCCGCGATAGCCCTGGCGGGCCATTGGCTTGCCGCCTTGCCATCCCTGCACCCCGAAGATAGGGTGCGCCACCATAATTCCGGGGCCCGCCTCCGCAGCCCCTGACGAGAGGACGACCGATGTTCGTGACCCCCGCCTTCGCCCAGGCTGCCGCCGCCGGTCGCCGGCGGCGCCTTTGCCAGTTTCGTGCCGCTGATCCTGATCTTCGCGATCATGTACTTCCTGCTGATCCGTCCGCAGCAGAAGAAGGTGAAGGAACACAAGGCGATGGTCGAGGCGCTGCGGCGTGGCGACCAGGTGCTGACCCAGGGCGGCATCATCGGCAAGGTCAGCAAGGTGAAGGACGACGGCGTGATCGAGGTCGAGATCGCCGAAGGCGTCCGGGTCAAGATGCCGCGCCACACGATCGCCCAGGTCATGACCAAGACCGAACCTGCCGCCTGATCCTACCTTCCTCCTGATCCCGGACACGACCCATGCAGACGCCCCTCTGGAAGCGCATCCTGATCTGGGGCATTTGCGCCCTTGGCCTGCTTTATGCCGCTGCCGAACCTGTTCTACACCCGCGTCGAGACGCCACAACGATGCCGTGGCCGCCATCGAGGCGGCAGGCGGCGTCGCGACGCCCGAACAGGAAGCGGCGGTCGCGCTCTGGCCGGACTGGCTGCCGTCGGGGCTGGTGAACCTCGGCCTCGACCTGCGGGGCGGGGCGCATCTGCTGGCCGAGGTGCAGGTGGCGGATGTCTACAAGGACCGGATCGACGCGCTCTGGCCCGAGGTGCGCGATGCGCTGCGGGACGAGCGCGACACGGTGGGCAACGTGCGCCGCGCAGCCGTCGGACCCGCGGCGTGCTGCGGGTGCGCGATCAGCAACCCGGCCGGGCATGCGCGCGCGGCGCTCGAGGTCGTGCGCGGGCTGGCGACAGCCGGTCGTCGACGCTGACCGGCGTGGGCCAGAACGACATCGAGGTGACGGCCGAGGGCGACGAGATCGTCGTGCAGCTGTCGCGAGGCCGAAAAGGCCGCGACCGACGACCGCACGATCCAGCAATCGCTCGAGATCATCCGCCGCCGGGTGGACGAGGTCGGCACGCGCGAACCGACGATCCAGCGCCAGGGCGCGGACCGCATCCTGATCCAGGTGCCGGGCATCGGTTCGGCGGCCGAATTGAAGGCGCTGATCGGCACGACGGCGCAGCTGACCTTCCAACCGGTTGTCAGCCGGACCACCGACGCCGATACCGTACCGGGGCCGCGCAACATCCTGCTGCCTGCGGCGGACGAGCCGGGCATGTTCTACGTTCTCGAGCAGACGCCCGGTCGTCACCGGCGAGGAACTGGTCGATGCGCAGCCCGCCTTCGACCAGAACGGCCGGCCGGCGGTCAACTTCCGCTTCAACCCGACCGGCGCGCGCGACTTCGGCGACTACACGGCGGCCAACATCGGCGCAGCCCTTTGCCATCGTGCTGGACGACGAGGTGATCTCGGCGCCCGTCGATCCAGCGGCCATTCCCGGCGGGTCGGGCATCATCACCGGCAACTTCACGGTCGAGGAGAGCACCGACCTTGCGGTGCTGCTGCGCGCAGGCGCGCTGCCGGCCGAGCTGACCTTCCTCGAGGAACGGACCATCGGGCCGGAACTGGGGCAGGACAGCATCGATGCGGGCCGGATGGCCGCGATGTCGGCATGGTGGCGGTCGTGGTCTTCATGATCGCCTGCTACGGCTTGTTCGGGGTCTTCGCCAACATCGCGCTGGCGATCAACATCGCGCTGATCTTCGGCGGTCCTGTCGGCCATCGGGGCGACGCTGACGCTGCCCGGCATCGCGGGGATCGTGCTGACCATGGGCATGGCGGTCGACGCCAACGTGCTGATCTACGAGCGCATCCGCGAGGAGTTGCGCGCAGGGGCGCAAGCCCGCGCGCGCGATCGAGATCGGCTTCGAGCGGGCCTTCTCGGCGATCATGGACTCGAACGTGACCGGCCTTCTGACCGCGATCATCATGTTCTTGCTCGGCTCGGGCCCGGTGCGCGGCTTTGCGGTGACGCTGGGCCTCGGCATCATCACCTCGATGTTCACGGCCGTCTATGTGACGCGGCTGATCATCGAGATCTGGTTCGACTGGCGCCGGCCCAAGACCATCGTGGTTTGAGGGAGAGCAGGCATGGCCTGGCGTCTGCGGCTTGCCCCCGAAAAGACCAATATCGACTTCTTCCGCTGGCAGTGGGTGACCTTCGGCGCGTCGATCGTCGCGATGGTGCTGTCGCTGCTGTCTGGTGGCGATCATGGGCCTGAACTTCGGCATCGACTTCCAGGGCGGCACGACGATCCGCACCGAATCGACGCAGCCGTCGATGTCGGCGCCTACCGCGCAGGCGCTGGAGGCGCTGGATCTGGGCGATGTCTCGATCACCGAGGTGTTCGACCCGAGCTTCGCGCGCCGACCAGCATGTCGCGATGATCCGCATCTCGGCGCAGGACGAGGCGGAAGCGGTCACGCCCGAGACTGATCCAGCAGGTCGAGGCGGCGCTGGACGCGGTCGATCCGTCGATCACCTTCTCCTCGGTCGAATCGGTCGGACCGAAGGTGTCGGGCGAACTGATCTGGTCCGCGCTGCTTGCGGTCGCTGCGGCCGCGGTCGGGCATCCTGGTCTACGTCTGGCTGCGCTTCGAATGGCAGTTCGCGGTCGGAACGGTGGCCGCGCTGATCCATGACGTGGTGGTGACCGTCGGCATCTTCGCGCTGTTCCAGATGAAGTTCGACCTGACCATCGTGGCGGCGCTGCTGACCATCCTTGGCTATTCGGTCAACGACACGGTCGTGATCTTTGACCGGCTGCGCGAGAACCTGGTCAAGTACAAGACCGATGCCGCTGCGCGACGTGATGAACCTGTCGGCGAACGAGACGCTGAGCCGCACGCTGATGACCGCGCTCGACCACGCTGATCGCGCTGACGGTCGCTGCTGATCTTCGGCGGCGACGTGATCCGGGGCTTCATCTTCGCGATGCTTCTTCGGCGTGATCCTCGGCACCTATTCGACGCTCTACGTCGCCAAGAACATCGTGCTGATGCTCGGCCTCGACCGCAGCGACAAGCCGAAGAAGCCGACAAAGGCGAACGAGTTCGCCAACATCGACGCCTGACGGGGGCCGCACATGCGCCTGACCGAGATCACCTATGACGAGGCCACGCCCGATCGAGGGCTATGGGCCGGGCTTCTTCCGCATCGGCGGGCAGGTGCTGCGCGGCCCCTGCCTGATCTCGCCCTGGAAGGCCGAGGGCTGGGGCGGGCTTGAGGATACGGCGACGCTCCTGACGCTGGCCGACCGGATCGACGTGCTGTTCGTCGGCACGGGGGCCGAGATCGCGCATGTGCCGCCGGCCTTCCGCGCGGCGCTGGAGGGGCGGGGATCGGGGTCGAGGTGATGAACTCGCCCGCCGCCTGCCGGACCTACAACGTGCTTCTGTCCGAGGGCCGGCGGATCGCGGTCGCGCTGCTGCCGGTGTGAGCGCCGCTGGCCAGGCGGGTCCGCGGTCGAGCGGGTTCGACCCCGTAGCCGACGGGTCTTGAACCGTGGCGACCCATCGGCACCCCCGTGGGATACTTGTGAACGGAAGAAGCCAGGGAGCGTCATCCGGAGATGCGGGGCGTGTCATGGACCTGATCGTCTCTGACCTCGCCTGCGCGCGGGGCGGCGCCGTGGTGCTGGAGCGTGTCGGCTTTGCGCTGGCCGGTGGCCGGCGCTGATCCTGCGCGGGCCGAACGGGATCGGCAAGACGACGCTGCTGCGCACGATCGCCGGGTTGCAGCCGCCGTGCGCGGGCACCGTTTCGGCTGCCGCCCGAGAGCCTTGCCTATGCCGCCCATGCCGACGGGCTGAAGGCCGCGCTGACGGTGGCCGAGAACCTGGCGTTCTGGGCAGCGATCCATGGGCAGCGGCGGCGTCGGAGGCGGCGCTGGCGGCGCTGGACCTGCGGCGCTTGCGCGACCGTCCGGCGCGCGAACCTGTCGGCCGGGCAGAAGCGGCGGCTGGGGCTGGCGCGGCTTCTGGTGACGGGGCGGCCGGTCTGGCTGCTGGACGAGCCGACCGTCTCGCTCGACGCGGCCTCGGTCGCGCTGTTCGCGGGCGTCGTGCGGGCGCATCTGGCGGCGGGCGGATGCGGCGCTGATCGCCACCCATGTCGACCTGGGCTGGCCGAGGCCGAGGTGCTGGACCTGACGCCGTTCCGGGCGCGGTCAGCGCGGGCGCGCCGGCGCCTTCGACGAGGCGTTCGCATGATCGCGCTTCTGGTCCGCGACCTGCGGCTGGCCATGCGGGCCGGGGGCGGGTTCGGCCTTGGGCTTGCCTTCTTCCTGCTGGTCGCGGTGCTGGTGCCGCTGGGCGTCGGGGCCGGAGGCGGCGACTGCTGGGCCGGATCGCGCCGGGCATCCTGTGGGTGGGCGCGCTGCTGGCCTGCCTCCTGTCGCTGGACCGGATCTTCGCGCTGGATGCCGAGGATGGCTCGCTCGACCTGCTGGCCACCGCGCCGATCCCGCTGGAGGGGGTGGTGGCGGTCAAGGCGCTGGCGCATTGGCTGGTGACGGGGCTGCCGCTGACGCTGGTGGCGCCGGTGCTGGGGGTGCTGCTGAACCTGCCGGCTGCCGGGCTATGGCTGGCTGGTGGTCTCGCTGCTGCTCGGCACGCCGGCGCTGTCGGTGATCGGGGCCTTCGGGGCGGCGCTGACGGTGGGGCTGAAGCGGGGCGGGCTGCTGCTGTCGCTGCTGGTGCTGCCGCTTTACGTGCCGACGCTGATCTTCGGGGCCGAGGTCGTGAAGCGCGGGGCGGAGGGGCAGGCGGTGGCACGCCCGCTGCTGCTGCTGGCCGGGATCACCGCGGGGGCGGCGGCGCTGCTGCCCTTTGCGGCGGCGGCGGCGATCCGCGTCAATCTGCGGTGAGCGCGGCGTGCTGGCGCCTTGAGCCGTTGCGGGAAAGGGCCATAGGTGAGGCGCCATGTCGTTCTGGGAATACGCGAACCCGAAGAAGTTCATGGAGACGTCGGCCCGGGTGCTGCCCTGGGCGGCGGGGCTGGCGGCGCTGTGCCTGGTGGTCGGGCTGGTCTGGGGGTTCTTCTTCACGCCGGACGATTACCGGCAGGGCTCGACCGTCAAGATCATCTACCTGCATGTGCCCTCGGCGATGATGGCGATCAATGCCTGGGTGATGATGCTGGTGACCTCGCTGATCTGGCTGATCCGGCGGCATCATGTGAGCGCGCTGGCCGCCAAGGCGGCGGCGCCGGTGGGCCTGACGATGACGCTGATCGCGCTGGTCACGGGCGCGCTCTGGGGCCAGCCGATGTGGGGCACCTGGTGGGCCTGGGACCCGCGGCTGACCTCGTTCCTGATCCTGGCGCTGTTCTACCTCGGCTACATCGCGCTGTGGGAGGCGATCGAGGACCCGGATACGGCGGCCGACCTGACGAGCGTGCTGTGCCTTGTCGGGTCGGTCTTTGCGGTGCTGTAGCCGCTATGCGGTGAACTTCTGGAACCAGGGGCTGCACCAGGGGGCGTCGCTGTCGCTCGACAAGGAGGAGAACGTGTCGGACGTGTTCTGGCTGCCGCTGCTGGTCTGCATCGCGGGCTTCGTGCTGCTGTTCGTGGCGCTGGTGCTGCTGCGCACCCGGACCGAGATCCGGGCGCGGCGGCTGGCGGCGCTGCTGGCGCGGGAGCGGATGGCATGATGCCGGATCTGGGGAAATATGCGGTGGCGGTGCTGTCGTCCTACGGCGGCGGCGCTGGTGCTGATCGCGGTGCTGGTGGCGCTGAGCCTGTGGCAGGCGCGGCAGGGTGCGCGAGACGCTGCGCCGAGGTCGAGGAGCGGCAGGAGCGCGCCGATGGCTAAGCCGCTGATGCTGCTGCCGCCGGTGCTCTTTGCCGGGCTGGCCGCGCTGTTCTGGGTGGGCATGCACCGCGACGATCCGGACGCGCTGCCCTCGGCGCTGGCGGGGCGCGAGGCGCCGGCGGTGCGAGGTGGTGCCGCTGGGGGCCGGGCCGCTGCTGACGCGATGCCGCTGCTGCGCGCGCCGGGGGTGAAGCTGGTGAACTTCTGGGCCAGCTGGTGCGCGCCCTGCCGGGCCGAGCATCCGATGCTGACGCAGCTGGCGGACGAGGGCGTGCCGATCCACGGCGTCAACTACAAGGACGATCCGGCGAAGGCGCTTGGGTTTCTGGCCGAACTGGGCAATCCTTACGCCGCGCTTGGCGCAGATGCGAGCGGGCGGATGGGATTGAACTGGGGGCTCTACGGGGTGCCGGAGACCTTCGTGATCGACGGCGACGGGACGGTCGTGCTGCGCTTTGCGGGTCCGATCACCCGACAGGTGCTGGAAAGCACGATCCGGCCGGCGATAGCGCAGGCGGCGGGCGAGTGAAGGCCGCGACGACGCTGGGGCTGTTGGCCGTGCTGGCTGCGGGCAGCGGATGGGCCAAGACGGGAACGCCGGGGCCGCATTACTTCGAGGGAACCTATGAGCGTGTCGGGCGGGGCGGCGGCGACGCGCCCGTGCTTCTGAACGACCGCGTCACGATCACGCCTGTCGGGCAGGCGGTGGCGATCCGCGCCTGTTCGGGGCCCGAGACGATGATGGGCTTCGGCCCCGCCTTCGAGGTCGAGTACCTGATGACGGGTTCGAGCGGCGGGGTGGGCGTGGAATGCCTGTTCCACAACAATGGCTACAACCGCCCGATCCTGACCTGCCGGGCGCAGGACGGGGCGAGCTATACGCTCTGGCCGCTCGCCGGCGGGGCAGATGCCCAGTTGGCCTGCAACTGACCGGCGGCGGCTGTCTATAGCCGGAGAGAGGCGCGCAAGCCCCTGCCAATCGCCCGCCGCAGGGTGCGGCGGCGCGTCCTGTCAACGAGGGTGTGAAAGCGACCGACCCGCTGTCAGAGCCCGCCGGTCACGCTGAGCGCGATCAGGATCAGAAATCCGAGAAGCTCGACCCAGGGCATCGAGGGCAACGACGATCGGGGTCGATGCCGGCCGGGACAAGGGTCGGGGTCGGGGGGAAGGGAACTCGTTACAGGCACAGGGTGGGCTCCGTTACACACGGGCCCAATCTCGTCGCAAAAGCTTAACAATACAAAAGGCCCGGAGACATTTCCGGGCCTTCTGGTGGAAACTGTCCGTTTCTCAACCCCTGGAGGCGAGATCGCGCAGCACGTAGTGCAGCACGCCGCCGTGTTTCGACATATTCGATCTCGATCTCGGTATCGATCCGGCACTTGATCTGGATCGTCTGCTCGCGTGCCGTCGGCATAGGGGATGGTGCAGGGCACCAGGCTGAGCGGCTTCAGGTCGCCCGCGAGGCCCGCGATCGAGACCACTCTCGTCGCCCTTCAGGCCAAGCGTCTTGCGGGTCTCGCCGTCGGTGAACTCGAACGGGATGACGCCCATGCCGACGAGGTTCGAGCGGTGGATGCGCTCGAAGCTTTCGGCGATCACCGCCTTGACGCCCAGCAGCGCCGTGCCCTTGGCCGCCCAGTCGCGGCTGGAGCCCGCGCCGTATTCGATGCCGCCGAAGATCACCAGCGGCGTGCCCTCCGCCTGATAGGCCATCGAGGCGTCGAAGATCGAGGTCTGCTGCCCGTCCGGCCCCATGGTGTAGCCGCCTTCGACGCCGTCCAGCATCTCGTTCTTGATGCGGATGTTGGCGAAGGTGCCGCGCATCATCACCTCGTGGTTGCCGCGCCGCGCGCCGTAGGAGTTGAACTCGGACACCGGAACCTGCCGTTCGGTCAGGTACTTGCCGGCCGGAGTTGTCGGCCTTGAACGAACCGGCGGGCGAGATGTGGTCGGTCGTGATCATGTCGCCCAGAAGCGCCAGGATGCGCGCGCCGGTCGATGTTCGTGATCACGCCCGGCGTCTTCGACATGCCCTGGAAATAGGGCGGGTTCTGGATGTAGGTCGAGGTCGGCGGCCAGTCGTAGGTCTCGCTGTCGGTGGTCTCGACCGCCTGCCAGCTTCTCGTCGCCCTTGAAGACATCGGCGTATTTCGTCTGGAACGCCTCGCGGGTGACGGTCGCCTCGACCAGTTCGGCGATCTCCTTGTTCGTGGGCCAGATGTCCTTGAGATAGACCGTGCTGCCCGTCCTTGTCGGTGCCGATCGGGTCGTTCGTCAGGTCGATGTTCATGTCGCCGGCCAGCGCATAGGCCACGACCAGCGGCGGCGAGGCGAGGTAGTTGGCGCGCACGTCGGGCGAGATGCGGCCCTCGAAGTTGCGGTTGCCCGACAGGACGGCGGTCGCCACCAGATCGTTGTCGTTGATCGCCTTGGAGATCGCCGGATCGCCGAGCGGGCCGGAGTTGCCGATGCAGGTGGTGCAGCCATAGCCGACGAGGTTGAAGCCGATGGCGTCCAGATCCTCCTGCAGGCCGGCGGCCTCCAGGTATTCGCCCACGACCTGCGATCCGGGCGCGAGCGAGGTCTTGACCCAGGGCTTGCGGGTCAGGCCGAGCGCGCGCGCCTTGCGGGCGACCAGGCCCGCGCCGATCATCACGTAGGGGTTCGAGGTGTTGGTGCAGGAGGTGATCGAGGCGATCACGACCGAGCCGTCGCGGATCGTGTAATCCTTGCCCTCGACCGCGACGGTCTTGCGCGCGTCCTTCGGCGGGGCGATCGCGCCGCCGCCTTCGTCGACCATTTCCTCGGCGGCCATGGTGCTGTCCATGCCGCGATACTCGGCCACGGTCTTGTAGAAGGCGCGGGCGGCGAGGTCGAGCGGCGTGTAGTCCTGCGGGCGCTTCGGGCCGGAGATGGCGGGCACGATCGTCGCCCATGTCGAGATGCAGCGTGTCAGGTGTAGATCGGGTCGTAGTCCGGGCCGCGCCACATGCCGTTGGCCTTGGCATAGGCCTCGACCAGCGCGATGCGGGCCTCGTCGCGGCCGGTGTTGCGCAGGTAGCGCAGCGTTTCGGCGTCGATCGGGAAGAAGCCGCAGGTGGCGCCGTATTCCGGGGCCATGTTGGCGATGGTCGCGCGGTCGGCCAGCGGCAGGTGGTCGAGGCCCGTCGCCGTAGAATTCGACGAACTTGTTCACCACGCCCTGCTTGCGCAGCATCTGCACGACCTTGAGCACGAGGTCGGTCGCCGTGGTGCCTTCCATCATCGTGCCGGTCAGCTTGAAGCCGACGACCTCGGGGATCAGCATCGAGACGGGCTGGCCCAGCATCGCGGCCTCGGCCTCGATCCCGCCGACGCCCCAGCCGAGGACGGCAAGGCCGTTGACCATGGTGGTGTGGCTGTCGGTGCCGACGAGCGTGTCGGGATAGGCGACCATCTCGCCGTTCTGGTCGGTGTCGGTCCAGACGGTCTGGGCCAGGTATTCGAGGTTCACCTGGTGGCAGATGCCGGTGCCGGGCGGCACGACGCGGAAGTTGTTGAACGCCTTCTGGCCCCATTTCAGGAAGACGTAGCGTTCCATGTTGCGCTCATATTCGCGGTCGACGTTCAGTCTGGAAGGCGCGGGGGGTGCCGAATTCGTCGATCATCACCGAGTGGTCGATGACGAGGTCGACCGGGTTCAGCGGGTTGATCTTCTGCGCGATCGCCGCCGAGGCCGATGATGCCGTCGCGCATCGCGGCAAGGTCGACCACGGCCGGAACGCCGGTGAAGTCCTGCATCAGCACGCGGGCCGGGCGATAGGCGATCTCGCGCGGGTTCTTGCCGCCCTGCGCGCCCCATTCGGCGAAGGCGCGGATGTCGTCGACCGTGACGGTCTTGCCATCCTCGAAGCGCAGCATGTTCTCCAGCACGACCTTCAGCGCTGGCGGGCAGGCGGGAGAAATGCGCCCAGACCGGCCGCCTCGGCCGCGGGGATCGAGTAGTAGGCGACGGTCTGGCCGCCCGGCGGTGAGGGTGGTGCGGGTCTTGGTGCTGTCCTGTCCGACGGTGACGGTCATGCGGGCCTCCTGGCTGGGATGCGGGGTCTTGGACGTGATGCCCTCTGCCGGGGCGTCGCGCAAGGGAGTCGGCAGTGTTGTATGCAATTGTATGCCGAAAATCCAGCCCTTTTACCGAAGCTTCACGCAAACGTCGCGCGTCGTTCACGCCACAGGGCAGGGTGCCTCGCAATTCCTTGATTGGCGAATGCGCGGGGCGGCGCCGCTAGAACGCAGGAGACCAGAAGGGATCAGGAAACGACATCATGCGACTATCTCGTCAGCGCCGTCTTCGGCGCGACCCTTGGCCTTGCGGCAGGGCCGCGGCCCAGGCCGCAGGCCAGTCGGAGTCAGCGGTGGTGGTCGAGCTTTACACCTCGCAGGGGTGTTCGTCCTGCCCGCCGGCGGATGAGTTCTTTGCCGAGCTGGTGCAGGACCCGCAGGTGATCCCGCTGGCGCTGCATGTCGATTACTGGGACTACATCGGCTGGGAGGACAAGTTCGCGCAAGCCGCAAGTTCACCGAACGCCAGAAGGCCTATGCGCGCGCGGCCGGCAGCCGGATGATCTACACGCCGCAGATGATCGTGGGCGGGCTGGACCGGGTCGAGGGCAACCAGCCGGGCGAGGTCGAGGCGCTGATCCGCAAGCATCTGGCGCGTCGCACGGGACGTCACGCTGACGGTCGCGCGGAACGGCGAGATCCTGGTCATCCGCGCCGAGGCCAAGCGCCCCTTCGACGAACCGCTGCGGGTGCAACTTGTGCGCTACCGCCCGGAAGAGACGGTGACGATCGAGCGGGGCGAGAATGCCGGTCGCACGGTGACCTATCGCAACATCGTCACCTCGTGGCAGGCGCTTGGCGAGTGGACGGGCGAGGCGCCGCTGGCGATCGAGGCGCAAGCGCCGGGATCGGACCCGGCCGTGGTGATCCTGCAGTCGCAGGGGCCATCCTTCATCCAGGCGGCGGCGCGGATCGACTGAGGCGTCAGCCCTCGGGCGGACGCGGAGCCGCCTTCCAGCGGCGGTGAATCCAGAACCACTGGTCCAGATGCTCGCGCACCAGCGCCTCGAGGCTGTCGTTGAGCGCCTGCGTCTGCTCCTCGGGCGTGCCGGGGGGGATGGGCGTTCTCGACCACGATGTCGGAAGTCGAGGCCGTTCTCCAGCCGGATGGCATAGATCGGAACAGATCAGCGCGTCGTATTTCAGCGCCATCTCGGCCGCCGACAGCGCCGTCATCGCGTCATGGCCGAAGAAGGACAGACGTGCGCCATGGCTCATGTGCTGGTCGATCAGCAGGCCCAGCATCCCGCCGTCGCGCAGGAAGCGGATCATGCCCGCCATGCCCTTCTTGTCGCGGGCGAACAGCGGCTCGCCGATGCTTCGAGATCGCGGCGACGTAATGTTCGTTGAACTAGGGGTTGTTCATGCGGCCGGTAGAGGCCGCCGAACGGGTAGCCCGCGCGCGATCAGCGCGGCGCGGGCCGCGTCGTAGTTGCCGAAATGCCCGGACACGATGATGACCGGGCGCTTCGCGGCCGCGCGCCTCGGCCAGGCCGTCGAGGCCCGGCGCCGGTCAGGGGGTGGCGCGTCGGCGCGGGCGACGAACTCTTCGCCCGAGTACATCTCGATGATCGTGCGGCCCACATTGTTGGGCACGGCGCGCATCAGGCGCGTCACCTCGGCCTCGGGCAGGTCGGGCAGGATCCGGGCGAGGTTCTCGCGCACCCGGCGGTCGTAGCCTGCAAGCGGGCGCGATCACACGCCCCATGATCCAGCCGCAGAGCGGCACGCGCCAGCTGTAGGGCAGGCAGAGCAGCAGCCAGATCAGGCGCGCGCAGGGCGCGATCCTGCAACCATGGGCCTAACTGGAAGGGGCGGTCCTGCATCCGGCTTCGTCTTTTCAGGCGCGAGGCGCGGCATGCGTTTCGCGGTGCCAGACATAAAGCCCGGCCAGCACGATCACAAGCGCACCGAACAACGGTCCAGCGATCGGGATATTCGCCGTAAAGCAGCGATTCCCCAGATGAGTGGCGAAGAGGATGCCGATATAGCCGAAGGGCGCGACGACCGAGGCTTCGGCCAGCGAGAAGGCGCGGATCAGGCAGAGCTGCGCCGCGCTGCCAAGGATGCCGACCAGCAGGAACAGCGGCAGATCGACGCCGCGACGGGCTCCCAGACGGGAACGAGCAGGACAGTCGCCGGCGAGCGTGCCGAAGGCCGAGCCGTAGATCATCGAGGTCCAGGGGCTTTCATGCGCGCCGACCCGGCGGGTGATCAAGCGCGAAGGCCGCGTAGCAGACGGCGGAGCCGAGCGGCAGAAGCGCCGCCGGGGTGAAGACGCTCAGCCCGGGGCGGATGATGATCAGCGCCCCGACCAGTGCGGCCAGCACGCCCGAAGATCCGCCGCGGCGCCGAGCCTTTCGCCCAGGAACAGGGCCGCCCCAAGCGTGATGAGGACGGGGTTGATGTCGGCAAGCGCCTGCGCCTCGGCCAGGCCGACATAGGCCAGACCGAGGAAGTAGAGCCCCGCCGTGCCGAACTGGAAGACCGAGCGCGCGAGGTGCAGGCGGGGAAAGCGGGTGCGCAGCGCGCGGCAGAGTGCCCGCGGGCGGAGCAGAAGGACGATGACGATCGACGAACTGCCCGGCGAAGCGGGCCCAGACGACCTGCATCGCGGGGTAGCCGCCGACCAGCCCCTTCACCAGCGGCGTCCATCGCCGTGAACAGCAGCACGCCGAGCAGCATCAGCAGGATGCCGCCGCGCCGTGGCGGCAGCCGAGGCGGGTCAGCGGCAAGAGGCGCGGGTCATGCGAAGCGGACGGTCCGGTCAGGCAGGCACTAGGACCGGGACCGTAGGCGGCAGCCGTGCACGGCGCAAGAGGCTCCGCCCAGACGGCCCCTGCGCCGGGTGGCGTCCGGCAGTTGCCGAGTTCCGCCGTCGTCGTCGGCTGGATCAGCGCGATCTCGCCCGAGGCTTCCAGCTCGCGGATCGCGGTGATGATGGCGGACATCGCCTCTTCCGCCGTCCTTGTCCTTCACCTCGCCCCGCGTCGGCCATTTCCTCGCGCAGGACCTGCGCCAGGCGTTGCGAGAGGTTTGCCAGCAGGAACTCGGCCGCTGCCGCATCGTCGCCCGTGGCTCGCCGCGGCAAGCGCGGTCACCAGCATCGGCTGGTCCAGCACGCGCGTGATCTTGGGCACGTCGCGCGGGTCGATGCGCGCGGGCAGGTGGGCGAAGGTGAAGATCGCGCGGCGCACCTTGGCGGCGAAAGCCGCATCGGTCTCGTCCAGGCCGCTGCAGCACCTCGTCGCGCGTCACGGCGGTCGAGACGTTCAGGATCGCGCCGACCCGTTCGACCGGACCGATGTCGAAGGCGCGTGGGCGGCATCGGTGTCGAGTTGCGCGGCCAGCGACAGGCCGATGCGGCGGACCGTCTCGGGATCGACATTGCCGGTCAGCGAGACGGCATAGGCCACACGGCGCGCCTTGTCGCCCGGCAGGCGGCCGAGCAGACTCGCCGCCTTTGGCACGGGCAGCTTCGACAGCATCACGGCCGCCACCTCGGTGCTTTCCTCCTCCAGCACCGGCAGCAGGCGGTCGTCGTCCAGCGTCATGATGCGGTCCCAGGGATCGGCCTTGGCCGAGGCCCCGGCGAGGCGGCGCAGGCGGTTGGCGGCGGTCGCGCTGATATGGCCATCCATGATCGACAGCGCGCCTTCGATCCCGCCGGGAAAGGCGAGGCCGACCTGCTCCAGCTCGTTCAGGAATTCCTCGACCACCGCGCCGAGGGTGGTGCGGTCGACCAGGCGCATCTGCCCGATCTGCTCGGCCAGGGCGGACTGCATGTGCTCGGGCAAGGACGAGAGCGGCAGTTGCGTACCTTCGGCCAGCAGCAGTCGCACGATCACCGCCGCCTTGACCCGGCCGTTCAACCCGCACGGTCCCGGTCCGCCAGCGCGGGCGGGTGGACCGGGCGCCGCAGGGGCTGGATCTGTCCGAGGGTGGTGCGCATCGCCTGTCTCCGCCAATCCGGGATCGGGCGACAGGGTGGGCGCTGCGGGTTAACAGCCGCCTTAGCAGGCACCGGCGCGGGGCCGGAACCTGCCCTTGGTCCGCGTCAGCTGTTGACGACGGTGCAGCTCTGGGTCTGGGCGTTCCACACCTGTCCGGCCGCGCATTGCGAGGCCGACTGCTGCTTCATGTGGTTGCACCCTTGGGCCAGGGCCAGGGACGGCGCAAGGGTCAGGGCGATCACGGCAAGGGTCGTCTTGATCTTCATGGCTGCATCCTTTGGTTGACGATAGGTAAGGGAAACCCGGAAGGCGATTCGCGGCAAGGCCCGGGGCCGCTGCGAACCGCCCATCACGGCATCGTTATCAGTAGCTGTAGGTCTGGCCGGTCGCGATGGCCTTTTGCAGGGCGGTTGCGGGCCAGTGCCCCTCGCCGCCGCGCGCGCGGATCTCGTCCAGCTGCGCCTGGGCCAGCTGCATCTCGCCCATCTCGACCAGAGCCTGCCCGAGGTAGGAGCGGGTCAGCAGGTTGTCAGGGTTCTTCGTCAGGGCGGCATCGTAATAGGCAAGGCCCTCTTCCAGGCGGCCCGCCTTGCGGTTGGCAAAGCCCTTGTAGGTCAGCACGCGGTCGGTCTCGCCCTCGGTCATCGCGGACAGGACGGTCAGCGCATCCTCGGGACGGCCGGCCCAGGCGAGTTCGCGAACGGCCCTGTAGAGCGTGTCGTTGTCCAGCGCCCCGCTTTTCGCTTCGGTGCAGGTCTTGGTCGCTTCGTCCCAGACCTGCCCACCGGTGCATTCGGTGCTGGTCTTGGTTTCCTTGGGCGGTTCGCGACTCGTCGTCGCCGGCGGCAAGCGCGGCGAAGGGCAGGAGAGCAATGGTGGCTGCGGCAGCGATAAGGCGCATGGCGGATCTCCGGGCGGATTACTGTGACCGGATGGTAGTGCCGAAGCGGAACGTGCCCGCTCACGTTCGCGTGACGCAAGGTCAGCGCACGCGCTCAGGCGCCGAAGACGCGGGCAAAGATCGTGTCGACATGCTTGGTGTGGTAGCCGAGGTCGAACTTCTCCTCGATCTCGGCGGGCGTGAGGGCCGCCGTCACCTCGGGGTCGGCCAGAAGCTCGGTCTTGAAGTCGGCGCCCTGTTCCCAGACCCTCATCGCGTTGCGCTGGACGAGCCGGTAGGCATCCTCGCGGCTGACACCGGCCTGGGTCAGGGCCAGCAGCACGCGCTGCGACATCACCAGGCCGCGGAACTTGTTCAGGTTCGCCAGCATGTTGTCGGGGTAGATCACCAGCTTCTCGATCACGCCCGCCAGCCGGTGCAGCGCGAAGTCGAGCGTGATCGTGGTGTCCGGGCCGATGGCGCGTTCCACGCTGGAATGGCTGATGTCGCGCTCGTGCCAAAGCGCCACGTTCTCCAGCGCCGGGATGACGGCCATGCGGACCAGGCGGGCGAGGCCGGTCAGGTTTTCGGTCAGCACCGGGTTGCGCTTGTGGGGCATGGCGCTGACGCCCTTCTGGCCGGGCGAGAAGAACTCCTCGGCCTCCAGCACCTCGGTGCGCTGCATGTGGCGGATCTCGATGGCGATGTTCTCGATGCTGACTGGCGATGACGCCGAGCGTGGCGAAGAACATCGCGTGGCGGTCGCGCGGGATGACCTGGGTGCTGATCGGCTCGGGCGTCAGGCCCATCATCTTGCAGACATGCTCCTCGACCGCCGGGTCGATGTTGGCGAAGGTGCCGACGGCGCCCGAGATGGCGCCGGTGGCGACTTCCGACCGCGCGTTCACCAAGCCGGGCGCGGTTGCGCGCCATCTCGGCGTAGAAGCGGGCGAAGGTCAGGCCCATCGTGGTCGGCTCGGCATGGATGCCGTGGCTGCGGCCGATGCGGAGCGTGTCCTTGTGCTCGAACGCGCGGGTCTTCAGCGCGGCCAGCACCCGGTCGAGACCGGCCAGCAGCAGGTCCGTGGCGCGCACGAGCTGGATGTTGAAGCGTGGTGTCGAGCACGTCGGAACGAGGTCATGCCCTGATGGACAAAGCGCGCCTCGTCGGCGCCGATATGCTCGGCAAGGTGGGTGAGGAAGGCGATCACGTCATGCTTCGTCACCGCCTCGATCTCGTCGATCCGGGCCACGTCGAAGGTCACGTCCTTGGCCCGCCAGACGGCCTCGGCATTGGCCTTGGGGATCACGCCGAGGGCGGCCTGCGCGTCGCAGGCATGGGCCTCGATCTCGAACCAGATGCGGAACTTGGTTTCGGGCGACCAGAGGGCGACCATCTCGGGGCGGGAATAGCGCGGGATCATGCGGCGGGCCCTTGCATTGCGGGTGACGGGGCAGCGCGGCTGGCTTAGACTGAGCGGATCGGGCGCGCAAGGCATGAGGAGGGTTGCGGCTGGGCTTGCGGGGGTCATGGGGAATTCGCGGGGGCGATCCTGTCGCTGCTCGGGGCGGGGATGACGCATGCACAGGTGTGGGAGCAACTGTCGGGCGAAGACCTGCACGCGGCCTTCGAGTCGCAGGTTCTGGAGTATGACGACGGGGCGGTCCAGCGCTTCGAGGGGGATGGCCGGACGGTTTACCGGAAGCACTCGGCCATCGACCTGAGCGGGTTCTGGTGGGTCGATGCCAACCTGCTGTGCTTCGCCTTGCAGCCGTCCAGTACGGCCGACTGCTTCAAGGTCCAGAAGCACCGCCAGAAGCTGGAGCTGAAGCTGGAGCCTGAAGGCGGGCGGCACCGTCACGGCTGCGCTATCGCGACGAAGACTAGGCGCGCGAGGCCGGCACTTGTCCTGCGCCCGGATAGGATCGACATCGCGGCGCACCGGCGTGGCCTGCGGTTTACGGATGCGGGCGGCAAGGTTAGGCTGCGCCGACTGACCGATCTTCACCAGGGGCAAAGCATGGAAGTTGTGCGCGGGCGGGACGTGACGGTGACCTTCGACGGCAAACGCTGCGTGCATTCGCGCAACTGCGTGCTGGGGCATCCGGAGGTGTTCGTGCCGAACGTCAAGGGCGACTGGATCTTTCCCGATGCGGCCCCGGCCGAGACCGTGCTGCACATCGGCCTGTCCTGCCCCTCGGGCGCGATCCGGGTGGCGCGGAACGACGGGTCGGGCACGTCCGAGGTTGCGCCCGTCGTGCAACACGGTCCGCCTGCGCGAGAATGGTCCGCTGGCGCTGGAAGCGCCGATGCGTGGTCGGGGCCGAGACGGGTGCCAGCGTGCGCGCCACGCTCTGCCGCTGCGGCGCGTCGAGGAACAAGCCCTATTGCGACGGCAGCCATGGCGAGGCCGGCTTCACCGCTTCCGGCGAGGCGCCGGCGAAGGAGTCGGCCCCGCTGGCCGCGCGCGACGGGACGGTAGAAGTCCTGCCGCAAAAGGACGGACCGCTGAAGATCGTGGGCAACCTGGAACTCGTGTCGGGCACGGGCAAGACGCTGAACCGGGTGACGCAGGTGTTCCTCTGTCGCTGCGGGGCGTCGAAGAACAAGCCCTATTGCGACGGCAGCCACAAGGCGGCGGGATTTTCCGCTGACTGAGAGAGCGATTTTCTACGAAGAATCGGATGCTTGCTGGCGGTTCATGCGATCTTGCGATGAAGCTTCAGGCGCCCAACAGCCGCTCGTCGAAGGGATAGCGCGTCAGGTTCTCGAACCCCGTCTCGGTGATCAGCACCTGATCCTCGAGCTTGATCGAGAAGTCGCCGCCCTCGGGGCTGACCAGCGCCTCGACGCAGAGCATCATTGCCGGGTTCCAGCACCGCGTCGAAGGCGCCTTCGGTGTAGCCGTCGGGATAGGTGACATAGGGCCACTCGTCGCAGAGGCCGACGCCGTGCATCTTGCAGGAATACTTCTGCTTCCAGTACTGCGCGTCGAGCTGGTGGCCGCCGAAGACCAGCTCCTTGATGCTGACGCCGGGCTTCAGCATGCGCCATGTTCTCGGCGATGTGGTCCATCGCATGGTGCATGGCCGAGATCATCGCGTTGGTCGGGCGCTGGTCGCCGACCCACCAGGTGCGCGAGATGTCGATGCACATGCCGTAGGCGCCGATCAGGTCGGTGTCGAAGGCCACGATCTCGTTCGGCTGGACGATCCGGGGGCCGCATTCCTGGAACCACGGGTTGGTGCGCGGGCCGGAGGCGAGCAGGCGCGTCTCGATCCACTCGCCGCCGCGCTTGATGTTCTCGGCGTGCAGCACGGACCAGATCGCGTCTTCCGACATGTCGCCCTTCGGCACGCCCTCGCGCGTGGCAGCGCTCCATCTCGGCGATGGCGGCCTCGCAGGCGTGCTGGGCGCAGCGCATGCGCCGCGATATCGTCGGGGCCCTTCACGGCGCGGACGCGTTCGGTGACTTCCTCGCCCTCCATCACCTCGAAGCCCCGCGCGTTCCAGCGCGCGCAGGCCCGCGATCATGATCTTGTCGACGGCGAGGCGGCGGTTGGTGCCGGCATGGGCGCGCATGATCTCGTCCACCTGCGCGGCGAAGCCCTTGGCCGCGTCCTCGCCCCGGTCGCCGGTGGAGTTGTAGAAGAAGGTCGCGCCCGAGCGGATTTCCTTGATGAGCGGGTTGAAGGTCACGAGGAAGGGCGAGTTCTTGTATTCCCAGATCACCATGTGACCGTCGGCGCAGAGCAGCACGGCGCGGAACGGGTTGTGGGTGTTCCACAGCTGCATGTTCGTCGTGTCGGTCGCGTAGCGGATGTTGAGCGGGTCGAACATCAGAAGCCCGCCGTAGTCGCGCGCAACCAGCGCCTTCGGTCAGCCGTCGCCAGCGATACTCGCGCATCCGGTCGAGGTTCGGGGGCGTCAGGCCCGCCGCCTGCCATTCGGCGAAGGCGAGCTGGGTCGGACCGATCTCGACCCGGTCGTTGTCGTTGGGCGTGCCGTCGGCCAGCGTGGCCCCGCGCGAGGGGTCGATCTTGCGGCGGTCGGAATAGTGCTGGTTCATCGGCTTCCCCCTGCTGAACAACCGTCCCGCAGGGGCAGGCGCCGGGCTTGCCCGAAGGCGACCGCGACGCGTCGCAAACGCGCCGGCGCGGTCGTCAGATCATCGAGGTCAGTTGCTGGCCGAGCGGACCGCGCCAGATCGCACCGAAGAGGCCCGTCAGCGCCAGCATCTGCGCGCTGAAGCGCAGGTTCTCGCCCTTGCGCAGGCCCGAGACCATGGCGGCAAGACCGACCGGCATGAAGACGACGAGCATGGTCGCATTCATCGCATGCACGGCGAGGCGCATCTGGGCGGATTGCGGGCGATCGGCGTCGTCGCTGTCATCGGCATAAAGCGCATCGCGGATCGCGGCCAGTTCCGGGTCCGCAGGCGCGGCAGGTCGGGCACGTCATTGGCGACCGGCGCGGGTTCGGTCGCGATGCGCGACAGGTCCAGATCTCCCACCGGATCGGGGCGGGCGAAGTTCATCGGCGGCGGGGTGTCGCGCGCGTTCAGTTCGACCGACATGCGGGCCAGAAGGCGATCCACGGCCGTCTCTTCCTCGACGGGCGCGTGCAGGTCGATGCTCGGGAACCTGGTCGACAAGCGCGTCGATCAGGTCGGCGGTCAGGGGCTGGTCAACGTCGTGCCACAAGGTGCTGTCGGGCTCATGGCGCGCGGCGAGGCGGTCGGTGATCTTCCGGCAGAAGGCGGCGCGGCGCGTGGCGATCGGCGAGGCCCCGTTGCCCTGCGGACCCTCGCCCACGGCGACGGTCAGGCAGGCCGCATGGGGCCCGTCGAGGTCGTCGGTATATCCCAGCACGATCCGCGCGCCATCCAGATCGAAGATCGCAAGGTCGTCGCAATCCCAGCCGAGCGAGCGGCGGGTGGCAGGGTAACGGTCAAGCGTTGCCTGCAACTCGCTCACGACATGGGCGAAGTTCAGGGCGGGTTTGCCCCGGAAGAGCATCTGGGCGAGTGTGCTGCTGCTGTCACTCATGGGTCTCTCCGACGTCTGACACGCTGTGGTTGTGGCATCCGAATGGGGAGGGTTTACGCGGGGAATGTGATTTTAAGATGGAGTTAACCGCACGCGCCGCCTTGTTTCCGCCGCAATGACAGCAGGCGCTGGCAGCGCGGTTTGTGTATCGGATCGGCGGTGAATGGGCGAAAATCATTTTTGTACCAATGGCTTGTCGGCAGAAGTGAAGGCAAATGAAAAGGGCGCGCCCGTCGGCGCGCCCTTCTGGCTTCGGCTGAAATCTGCCGATCAGCAGGAGTAGTACATCTGGTACTCGATCGGGTGCGGCGTGTGCTCGTAGGCGTAGACCTCTTCCCACTTCAGCGCCATGTAGCCTTCGAGCTGGTCCTTGGTGAACACGTCGCCCGCGAGCAGGAAGTCATGTCCTTCTCCAGCTCCTCCAGCGCCTCGCGCAGCGAGCCGCAGACGGTCGGGATCGCGGCCAGTTCTTCCGGCGGCAGGTCGTAGAGGTCCTTGTCCGAAGCCGGGCCGGGGTCGATCTTGTTCTTGATGCCGTCGAGGCCGGCCATCAGCAGCGCCGCGAAGGCGAGGTAGGGGTTCGCCGACGGATCGGGGAAGCGGGCCTCGACGCGCTTGGCCTTCGGCGATTCGGTCCACGGAATACGGACGCAGCCCGACCGGTTGCGGGCCGAATAGGCGCGCAGCACCGGGGCCTCGAAGCCGGGGATCAGGCGCTTGTAGCTGTTGGTGCCGGGGTTGGTCAGCGCGTTCAGCGCCTTGGCGTGCTTCAGGATGCCGCCGATGAAGTAGAGCGCCTCCTGGCGACAGGTCGGCATACTTGTCGCCCGCGAACAGCGGCTTGCCGCCCTTCCAGATCGACATGTTGACGTGCATGCCCGAGCCGTTGTCGCCCTTCATGGGCTTCGGCATGAAGGTCACGGTCTTGCCGTAGGCGTGGGCCACGTTGTGGATCACGTACTTGTACTTCTGGATGTTGTCGGCCTGCTCGACCAGCCCGCCGAAGATCATGCCCAAGTTCGTGCTGGCAGGTCGCGACCTCGTGGTGGTGCTTGTCGACCTTCATGCCCATCCGCTTCATCGTGGACAGCATTTCGCCGCGCATGTCCTGCGCTTCGTCGACCGGGTTGACCGGGAAGTAGCCGCCCTTGTGGCCCGCGCGGTGGCCGTAGTTGCCGCCTTCGGTAGACGGTGTCGGTGTTCCAGGCGGCAGCTTCGGCGTCGATCTCGTAGGACACCTTGCGCGGCGTGACCGAGTAGCGCACGTCGTCGAAGATGAAGAATTCGGCTTCGGGGCCGAAATAGACCGCGTCGCCGATGCCGGAGGACTTCAGGTAGGCCTCGGCCTTGAGCGCGGTCTGGCGCGGGCAGCGGCTGTAGGCCTCGCCGGTGTCGGGCTCGACCACGACGCAATGCACGCACAGCGTCTTTTCGGCGTAGAACGGGTCGATGTAGACCGAGCCGCATCCGGGATCAGCTTCATGTCGGACTGGTCGATCGACTTCCAGCCGGCGATCGACGAGCCGTCGAACATGAAGCCTTCCTCGAAGAAGTCCTCGTCCACGAGGTCGGCGACCAGCGTCACGTGCTGCAGCTTGCCCTTCGGGTCGGTGAAGCGGATGTCGACATATTCGACCTCCTCGTCCTTCATCAGTTTCAGAGCATCGCTGACCTTGCTCATCTTGCGGTCTTTCCTTCTGCTTGAGGTGTCGTTGTCCGCAGGGCAGGCCTCCTTGCGGAGGCGGTGGCGTCAGATCGCGTCGTCGCCGGTTTCGCCGGTGCGGATGCGGATGGCCTGTTCGACGGGGGAGACGAAGATCTTGCCGTCGCCGATCTTGTCGGTGCGGGCGGCGGCGATGATCGCGTGCGACGGCGGCATCGACCATGTCGTCGGTCAGCACGACCTCGATCTTCACCTTGGGCAGGAAGTCGACGACATATTCGGCGCCGCGGTACAGTTCGGTATGGCCCTTCTGGCGGCCGAAGCCCTTGACCTCGGTGACGGACAGGCCCTGGATGCCGGCTTCCTGAAGCGCTTCCTTCACCTCGTCGAGCTTGAAGGGCTTGATGATCGCTTCGATCTTCTTCATGGGCCGACTCCCCCGGTTCCGTCCGTGTCGCAGGCCAGTGACCACTTTCGCCGGGAGCGGACAATTGGCTAGGGTCGGCTGGCAGGGGCGGTGCCGGGGAAATCCCGACGGGCAGCGCTAAGATTTGAGCATGCGCCCATTCTGCGGGCAGAAATAAGAACGGATTGGACGCCGAGTTGACCGATCTCCTGACCGCTGCCCAGATGCGCGCCATCGAACAGGCGGCGATGGCCTCGGGCGAGGTCACGGGCCTGGAGCTGATGGAGCGCGCCGGGGCGGCGTCGTCGCGGCGATTGTCGCGGAATGGCCCGATCCGGCGCGCCCGGTCGGTGGTTCTTTGCGGGCCGGGCAACAATGGCGGCGATGGCTATGTCATCGCGCGTCGCCTCGCCGCAGCGGGGCTGGCGGGTCAAGGTGTTTGCGCTCGGCGACTCCGACGACGCCCGATGCGCGGCCGCGCGGTCGTCCTGGCACGGGCCCGGTGGCGGGGTTCGAGGCGCTGGACCGGGCCGAGCATCGCGGACACAGCCGCTGGTGGTCGATGCGATCTTCGGCATCGGCCTCGTGCGCGACCTTGCGCCGGGGGTCTGGGGTGCGCTCGCTCATGGCGCAGGAGGGCGGCTGCCCGGTTGTCGCGGTCGACATCCTGTCCGGCATCTGTGCCGACAGCGGGCGGATCCGCAGCGAGGGCGGATATCTGGACCATCCCGCGGCGCTGACGGTGACGTTCGACAGCCGCCAAGCCGGGGCATCTGCTGGCCGAAGGGGGCGAGCTGACGGGGCGCTTCGTGGTGGCGGATATCGGGATTGCGCGATGGCGCGAGGACTATCTGCGTCTGCGGGACGCGGAGGTGGCGGCCGAGGCCGCACCCTCGGGGCAGCTCGCGAAGCTTGGCGGGCACAAGTTCTCGCATGGTCACGCGCTGGTGCTGGCGGGCGGCGTCGGGCGCGGCGGGGCGGCGCGGCTGGCGGCGCGGGCGGCGCTGCGGGTGGGGGCGGGGCTGGTGACGCTGGCCTGCCCGCCGCCCGCGCTGATCGAGAATGCGGCCCGCCTCGACGCGGTGATGCTGCGCAGCCGTGCCCGACGCCGCGGCGTTGCAGCAGGTGCTGGGCGACCGGCGCATCTCGGCGCTTGTGCTCGGGCCGGGGCTGGGCCTGGGCGCACGCGAGGTGGGGCTGGTGGCCGCGGCGCTGGCTTCGGGGCGGGCTGCGTGCTGGATGCGGATGCGCTGACGCTTGTCGCGGGCGATGCGCGATCTTCGCGCGGCGCTGCATGCCCGCTGCGTGCTGACCCCGCATGACGGCGAGTTCGCGCGGCTGTTCCCCGAGATTGCCGACTGGATGGAGGCGCAGCCGGAGCCGGGGCGCCCGGCGGTGTCGAAGGTCGACGCGGCGCGCCGAGCGGCGGCGAGGCCGGGCTGCGTGGTGCTGTTGAAGGGGGCGGACACGGTGATCGCCGCCCCGGACGGGCGCTGTGTCGGTCCATGCGGCGGTGCGAGGAGCGTGCCGCGCCGTGGCTGGCGACCGCCGGGGCGGGCGATGTGCTGGCGGGGCTCATCGGCGGTCTGCTGGCGCGGGGTCTGTCGCCCTTTGAGGCCGCCGAGACCGGCGCCTGGCTGCATGTCTCGGCGGCGCTGGCCTTTGGCCCGGGGCTGATCGCCGAGGATCTGCCGGACCTCATCCCGGGAGTGTTCCGGGGTCTGGCGCTGTAGCGGCGGGCCGATTCCGCTCGCATCCTCGCGGCGCGTTTGCTAGAGATGCGCCGCCTGCCCGAGCGGCGGGATGCGGGTGTGGCGAAACGGTAGACGCACCAGATTTAGGTTCTGGCGCCGCAAGGCGTGGGGGTTCAAGTCCCTTCACCCGCACCAGTCGCCGCACGCGCGGCACAAGGAAAATTCCCCCTCGCGCCCGTCGCCGAGCTTTGCTAGAAGGCGCGGGATTTGGCTGGCCCGGGCAATGCCCGGGGCAGTGGCGTTTTTCCGAAGGGCCGGAGCAGGAACGCCGTGACAGTTGGATTGGTCAGCGGGCGATGCGGCAATGGCCGCGCGGCCTGCGCCGAAGAGGAAAGAAGGACGAGAGAATGCAGGTCACCGAGACCCTGAACGAAGGTCTGAAGCGCGGCTACACCATCACGGTGACCGCGGCCGAGCTGGATGCCAAGGTGCAGGAAAAGCTGGTCGAGGCGCAGCCCGAGATCGAGATGAAGGGCTTCCGCAAGGGCAAGGTGCCGATGGCCATGCTGCGCAAGCAGTTCGGCCCGCGCCTTCTGGGCGATGCGATGCAGGATGCCATCGACGGCGCGATGAAGTCGCATTTCGACGCGACCGGCGACCGCCCGGCGGTGCAGCCCGAAGTCAAGATGGTGGGCGGCGACAGATGGGACGAAGGCCAGGATGTCGTCGTCGAGATGACCTATGAGGCGCTGCCGCCGATCCCGGAATTCGACGCCTCGAAGGTCAAGCTCGAGAAGCTGATCGTGAAGGCCGACGACAAGGCGGTGGACGAGGCGCTGGCGAACCTCGCCGCCTCGGCGCAGAACTTCGAGGACCGCAAGAAGGGCTCGAAGGCGAAGGACGGCGATCAGGTCGTGATCGACTTCAAGGGCTCGGTCGATGGCGAGGCCTTCGAGGGCGGCTCGGCCGAGGATTATCCGCTGGTGCTCGGCTCGAACTCGTTCATCCCGGGGTTCGAGGCGCAGCTGGTCGGCGCCAAGGCAGGCGACGAGGTTTCGGTCAACGTGACCTTCCCCGAGAGCTATGGTGCCAAGCATCTGGCGGGCAAGGCGGCGGTCTTCGCCTGCACCGTGAAGGCCGTGAAGGCGCCGAAGCCCGCCGAGATCGACGACGAGCTTGCCAAGAAGTACGGCGCCGAAAGCCTCGACGCGCTGAAGGCGCAGATCTCGGAGCGTCTGGAGGCCGAGTATGCCGGTGCGGCCGCGCGCCGTGCTGAAGCGCGCGCTGCTGGACCAGCTGGACGGCATGGTGAAGTTCGACCTGCCGCCCGCGCTGGTCGAGGCCGAGGCGAGCCAGATCGCGCACCAGCTGTGGCATGAAGAGCATCCCGGACGATCACGGCCACAACCACGGCGCCATCGAGCCGACGGACGAGCACAAGTCGCTGGCCGAGCGCCGCGTGCGGCTTGGCCTGCTGCTGGCCGAGGTCGGTCGCAAGGCCGAAGTGCACCGTCACCGATGCCGAGATGACCCAGGCGGTGCTGGCGCAGGCGCGCCAGTATCCGGGGCAGGAGCGGCAGTTCTTCGAGTTCGTGCAGAAGAACCCGCAGATGCAGCAGCAACTGCGCGCGCCGATCTTCGAGGACAAGGTCGTGGATCACATCGTGGCCGGTGCCAAGGTGACCGAAAAGACGGTCGACCAAGGACGAGCTGCAGAAGGCTGTCGAGGCGCTGGACGAGGTCTGATCTGACGCCGCTTGATGTGGTGGGGCCGCGCCGAAAGGGGCGGCCCTTTGCGTTTCAGAGGTCGGACAGGCGTGCTTCGGTCTCGGGCATGCGTTTCAGGCTTGCCGCGATGTGCTCGCGCCACTTCGGGCCGTTCGCCAGGGCTTCCTCGTAGGCTTCTCGCAGCTCGTCCGGCCGATCCTCGGCCAGCAGCGCGGATCAGGAACGCCGCCTGTGCACGGTCCTTGACCGATTTCAGCGCGTCGGGGCCGCCCCGGCGGCGGTCGGCGACGATCAGCTTGTGGATGGCAAAGCGTTCGGGGCGCGGGATCTGGATCAGCACGCCCGAGCGGTAGAGGGCGACGGCCTTGATCGGATCGGCGATCAGGTAGTTCAGGAAGTGCAGCGACTGCGCCGAGACGCCGAGCGCGGGCAGCTCGCGGATGTCTTCCTCGGGCCGGAAGGACGGGGTGAGGAACTCGATCAGCGCGTCGGACTTCGTCGTTCCAGCGCCAGACGGCGGACCCCTGAAGGCGGGACTGGGCGAATCCAGGTCGAGAAGGTATCGGCAAGTAGCCTCGACCGTCCGAAGGGCAGGGAATGGCGTTCGAGCATGGCGATGTTCAACGAAAACATGTTTTGTTGAACATCACGGGTAGTCGTCTGTAGCCCGATACGAGCTCTACGAAAATCTGAAATGTAGAGCAAAATCAAAGGCCGCGCCGGTTGCCCGGCGCGGCCCTGTCAGTCTGTAGACGCGATCAGCGCTCGTCGCGCGGATCGAAGTCGTTGGCGGCGCCCATGTCGTCGAAGAGTTCCGCGATCTCGAACTCGGCGGCGGCTTCGGCTTCGGCGGCGAGTTCCTGGATCGACTTGCCCGACGCCTGAAGCTCGGCTTCTTCGGGCGAGCGGGCGACGTTGAGGTTGACCTTGCACCGACACTTCCGGGTGCAGCACGACCGTGACGGTGTGCAGGCCCAGTTCCTTGATCGGGCGGTCGAGCACGACCTGGCCGCGGTTCACGGTGAAGCCCGCCTCGGTCGCCGCCTCGGCCGCGTCGCGGGTCGTGACCGAGCCGTAGAGCGCGCCCGCGTCGGAGGCCGAGCGGATCACGACGAAGGTCTGACCGTCGAGCTTGGCGGCGGCGGCTTCGGCTTCTTTCTTGGTCTCGAGGTTCTGGACCTCGAGCTGGGCCTTCTTGGCCTCGAACGACTTGATGTTGGCTTCGTTCGCGCGCAGCGCCTTGCCTTGCGGCAGCAGGAAGTTGCGGGCGTAGCCGTCCTTGACGTTCACGACCTCGCCCATCTGGCCAAGCTTGGCCACGCGCTGGAGCAGGATGACTTGCATGTCGGTCTCTCCTTACTTCACGGCATAGGGCAGCAGGGCGAGGAAGCGGGCGCGCTTGATGGCCTGGGCCAGTTCACGCTGCTTCTTGGCCGAGACGGCGGTGATGCGCGACGGCACGATCTTGCCGCGCTCGGACACGTAGCGCTGCAGCAGGCGCGTGTCCTTGTAGTCGATCGCCGGCGCGTTGTCGCCCGAGAAGGGGCAGACCTTGCGGCGGCGGAAAAACGGTTTGTTCGCCATGATTTACGGTCCTTTCCTGATCAACGCCGACGGTCTGCGCCGCCGAAGCCACCGCGGTCGCCGCCACGGTCGCCACCGAAGCCGCCACGGTCACGATCGCCGAAGCCGCTGCGCTCGGGCCGGTCGCCACGGTCGCCACGCTCGCGCTCGTCGCGCTTCTGCATCTGCACCGACGGGCCTTCGCCATGCGCGTCGACCTTGATGGTCAGCACGCGCATCACGTCGTCATGCAGGCGCATCAGGCGTTCCATTTCCTGCACGGCCGCCGCCGGCGCGTCGGACTTCAGGAAGGCGTAGTGGCCCTTGCGGTTCTTGTTGATCTTGTAGGCCATCGTCTTGACGCCCCAGTACTCGTTTTCAACGACCTTGCCGCCGTTGTCCGCGAGGACGGTGGAGAAATGTTCGATGAGGCCTTCGGCTTGCGTGTTGGACAGGTCCTGACGCGCAATGAAAACATGCTCGTAAAGCGGCATGCGATCTCACTTTCGTTCTCGGGCGCATTTCATAGGACGGGCGGTAAGGCTTCCGCTGCCCGTCCACGAGGGTGTGCGCCGGTTACGTGGGTCCAGCGGAAGATGCGGCCTTATACACGCGCGCGTCGCGGTTGCAAGCGCGATGGGGCCAGGCGGAATTGCGAAGGGGCGCGGCGCAGGCTATTCGGACTGCGGGACAACAGTGGAGGGCCTCGATGAGCCGCGCATTCGTCTTTCCGGGGCAGGGAGCCCAGACCATCGGCATGGGGCGCGCGCTCGCCGAGGCCTATCCGGCGGCGAAGGCCGTGTTCGACGAGGTGGACGCAGCACTTGGCGAGCCGTTGTCGGCGCTGATCTGGGGCGGCGAGGCCGAGGTGCTGCAACTGACGCAGAACGCCCAGCCCGCCCTGATGGCCACCTCGATGGCCGCGATGCGGGCACTGGAGGCGGAGGGGATTGCGGTGACGAGTGCCGCCTTCGTCGCAGGGCATTCCCTGGGCGAATACTCGGCGCTCTGTGCGGCCGGCGCGCTGACGGTCGGGGATACGGCGCGGTTGTTGCGGCTGCGGGGGCAGGCGATGCAGGCGGCGGTGCCGGTGGGCGTGGGGGCCATGGCGGCGCTGCTGGGCCTCGATTTCGCGACCGCGTCCGAGGTGGCGAGCGACGCGGCGCAGGGCGAGGTCTGCCAGGCCGCGAACGACAACGATCCCGCACAGGTCGTCGTCTCGGGTCACAGGGCGGCGGTGGAGCGGGCGGTGGAGATCGCCAAGGCGCGCGGGGCGAAGCGCGCCCTGCTGCTGCCCGTCAGCGCGCCCTTCCATTGCGCGCTGATGCAGCCCGCGGCGGATGCGATGGCCGAAGCACTGGCGGGGGTGGCGCTGCGCACGCCGGTCGTTCCCGTCGTGTCGAACGTGCTGGCCCATGGCGTGACCGACCCCGAACAGATCCGTGCGCTGCTGGTGCAGCAGATCACCGGATCGGTCCGGTGGCGCGAGTTGGTGGCCTGGATGGCCGCGCAGGGCGTCGACGAGGTGTGGGAGATCGGGGCAGGCAAGGCGCTGTCGGGGATGGTCAAGCGCATCGCCCCTGGCGTCGCGACTCGCGCCATCGGCACGCCCGAGGACGTGGCCGCCGCGCTGGCCGAGCCGACTATCCGCTGACCAGCCGGACGGGTTTCCTTGCGGCGTCGGCCGTATCCGCTCCTGTCTGTGCGAGCAGGCCATAGACACGGCGGAACAGGTCGTCCTCGTTGAAGCCTTGCGCCACCTCGAGATAGGCGATGCCGGCCTGGTGGACGGCCTCGCGTGTGACGGCTTCGCGCATGTAGGCTTCGGAGATGTAGTGCCCGGTGCCGTGATAGGCGATGGCAAGCACAAGGCGCCCGGTGCGGTCGATCACCGCGAAGTCGAGCCGCCGCGTCGTGATCGCAGCCGCCGCCGCCCGTCGCTGGAGCAGCGTACCCGACGCTTCTTCCGGTCGCACCATCTCGGCGAGGCTCATCTGGATCAGCACGCGGTGGCCCCTATTCAGTCTTGCGACCGCGTCTTCCAGCACCGGCAGAAGGCGGGCCTCTTCGCGCCTGAGGATCGAGACCGCCTCGAAGCGCACCGCGCTGACCGCATCCATATGCGCCGAGATTTCCAGGGTGGTCTCGACGGCGGGGTGGGGTTGTCCGAGGCGGCGCTGCACGTGGGCGGGAAGAATGGGGATCAGTCCGCGCAGGGCAATCACCACGATCAGGAACAGGAACAGGCCAGCGATGGTCAGGATCTGCGGATCGATCTGTGCGACATCCAGATTTGTCGCCTGTCCATAGTGCGTGTTGGGGGTAATCATTCTTCACCGCTTATGGTTCACCGTGCTTCACTTTCCCTGCTAGCCCCCCAAAGCGGCGAGTTTTAGGCTTATTGGCGAAATCACCGGGACAGTTTTGGGGGCGAATGATGCCGCGCCCAAGGAAACAGAGCGGTGGCGCGACGGGCGCGGGCCTGCTAGGTCGCGGGAAACAGGACGGAGGCGGGACATGTTCGATCTGACCGGTAAGACGGCGCTGGTGACGGGGGCGTCGGGCGGGATCGGCGGGGCGATTGCGCGCGCGCTGCACGGCGCGGGCGCAACGGTGGCGCTTTCGGGAACGCGGACCGGGCCGCTGGAGGCGCTGGCAGGCGGAACTCGGCGGGCGCGCGCATGTGCTGGCCTGCGACCTGAGCGATGCGGCCTCGGTCGAGGCGCTGCCCAAGGCCGCGGCAGAGGCGATGGGATCGGTCGATATCCTGGTCAACAACGCCGGGATCACGCGGGACAACCTGTTCATGCGGATGTCGGACGAGGAATGGCAGAGTGTCCTCGACGTGAACCTGACCTCGACATTCCGCCTGTGCCGGGGCGTGCTGCGCGGCATGATGAAGGCGCGGTGGGGGCGGATCGTGAATATCTCGTCGGTCGTCGGGGCGACGGGCAATCCGGGGCAGGGGAACTATGCCGCCTCGAAGGCCGGAATGGTGGGCATGTCCAAGTCCCTGGCGGCCGAGGTGGCCAGCCGGAACATCACGGTGAACTGCGTGGCGCCGGGTTTCATCACCACCGCGATGACCGACAAGCTGAACGAGGAGCAGAAGGCGCGAATCCTCACGGCGGTCCCGGCGGGGCGGATGGGAACGGCCGAGGAGATCGGGGCGGCGGTGCTGTATCTGGCCAGTCCCGAAGCGGGGTATGTGACCGGCGCGGTGCTGCATGTGAACGGCGGCATGGCGATGATCTGAGGCGGGAACCGGGGCCTGCGGGAAAGGGTTTGCCATGGCTGGCGGGCCTTGCTATAGGCCCCCGCAGAATTGGTCGGGATTGCGGATGCGGTCCCGACCTCCTAGTTTGGGCCGGGTGGCCTGACGGGACGGAACGGACAAAGCGGGGATTCCCGCACCTGAGAGAGGGACTGACATGAGCGACATCGCGGACCGCGTGAAGAAGATCGTCGTCGAGCATCTGGGCGTCGAGGAAGACAAGGTGACCGAGAATGCCTCGTTCATCGACGATCTGGGCGCGGACAGCCTCGACACGGTCGAACTGGTGATGGCGTTCGAGGAAGAATTCGGGATCGAGATCCCCGACGATGCCGCCGAGACGATCCAGACCTTCGGCGATGCGGTCGGGTTCATCACCAAGGCTTCGTGATTTTCGACTCACGGGTTTGGAAAGGGCGCTCCTTCGGGGCGCCTTTTTCGTTTGGGGATGGCGTTGTGGCGCGCGGAAAGGCACCCTGCGGATCGGAAACGGGGGGAACGGGCGATGGCAAGTTTGGGCGAGATGTTCGGGGCCGGGACGGTTGAGACGTTCATGGGGTTGCCCAAGGGCGACCTGCACGCACTGGGGGCTGCGCGCAGCGTGATCCTGGGTGCGGATGGCTGCACGCCCTATCCGAGCGTGGGCTTCTATTGCGCGGGCGGACCGGCGGCGATCCGCGCGGCGGGTGCGCCCTATGCGGCGAACCTGACGCACATGAACTTCGACCTGGGCGGGCCGGTCTTTCCGCAGGGCGTGACGGCGGTGGATTGCGGCGACATCGCGGTCGATGCGAGCGATCCGGCCGGGAATCGCGCGGCGCTGCGCGATGCGGTGGCCCTGATCCTTGCGCATGATGCCGTGCCGGTGCTGCTGGGGGGCGACGACTCGCTGCCCACACCGATGCTGGAGGCCTATGCGCGGCGGTCGCGCCCGGTCACGATCCTTCAGATCGACGCGCATATCGACTGGCGCGACGAGGTGCAGGGCGAGCGATGGGGGCTGTCCTCGACCATGCGGCGGGCGTCCGAGATGGATCACGTCGCGCGGATCGTGCAGGTGGGGCAGCGCGGTATCGGCTCGGCGCGCGAGTCGGATGTGGCGGATGCGGTTGGCTGGGGCGTGGAGTTCGTCTCGGGGCGAGAGGTGGCGCGGGACGGGATCGGGCGGGCGCTGTCGCTGATCCCCGAGGGGGCCGAGGTGGTGATCTGCCTCGATTGCGACGCGCTGGACCCGGCGGTGATGCCCGCGGTGATCGGGCGGACGGCAGGGGGTCTGAGCTATGAGCAGGTGCTGGGGCTGATCGAGGGCACGGCGGCCAAGGCGCGGATTGCGGGCTTCGCCATGGTGGAGCTCATGCCGGAGCGGGACGTGGATGGGCAGGGCGCGCTGGTGGCGGCGCAGTTGCTGGCGGCGGTGCTGGGGGTCGTCGCACGGCAGGAGTAGCGCTGGCGAGGCGAGGCGCGCGATTTCTTCCGGGGAAACGGAACGGGCTGCATGCGCGCTGCGTTGTGCTGCTGTAGCGTTCCGAGCGTAATGCATCCGGCAGCGAAGGAGATGGACATGCCGATCAAGGGTCTGAAGGACAATGCGGTGAAGACGAGCGTGGCGCAGTTGAACGCGCGGCTGGCCGACATGCTGGCGCTGAAACTGGCGCTGAAGCAGGCGCATTGGAACGTGAAGGGGCCGGCCTTCATCGCCGTGCACGAGTTGCTGGATGCGGTGGCGGGGCGCGTGGACGAGGCGTCGGACACGATGGCCGAGCGGGTGCAGGCCCTGGGCGGTGTGGCCCTTGGGACGGTGGAGACTGTTGCGAAATCGGCGACGGTGAAGCCTTATCCGACCGATCTGGTGAAGGAAACCGACCATGTCCGGGCGATCTGCGAGCGGATCGCGGATGTCGGCGCGCAGATGCGCGAGGCGATCACTGACGTGACGGATGCAGGCGATGACGGGACGGCGGATATCTTCGTCGGTGTCTCGCGGCAGCTCGACAAGGACCTCTGGTTTCTGGAGAGCCATCTGGGCAAGTGACGGCCTTCGGCGGCGGGCCGCGGGGCCTGCCTCCCTCGACGTTGCGCCGCCCGCCCCCGGCGTGTATCACCGCGCGAGGTTTTCGGCAGGGCGGGGGAACGCATGCGTCGGGTGGTTGTCACGGGTCTGGGCATGGTCACGCCGCTGGCCTGCGGTGTGGAAGAGACGTGGAGCCGCCTGATCGCCGGACAATCGGGGGCGGGGCCGATCACCCGCTTCGATCCGGTGAACGTGCAGACGCAATATGCCTGCGAGATTCCGCGCGGCGACGGCAGTGACGGCACCTTCAACCCCGACGACTGGATGGAGCCGAAGGACCAGCGCAAGGTGGATGACTTCATCCTCTACGGCATGACGGCGGCGGTGCAGGCGGTGGCCGATTCCGGCTGGGTGCCGCAGACGGAAGAGGACCGAGAGCGCACGGGCGTGATGATCGGCTCGGGGATCGGAGGCCTGTCCTCGATTGCCGACACGGCGGTGCTGATCAAGGAGAAGGGGGTGCGGCGGGTGTCGCCCTTCTTCATTCCGGGCGCGCTGATCAACCTCATTTCGGGGCAGGTGAGCATCCGCTTCGGCTTCAAGGGGCCGAACCATGCGGTCGTGACCGCCTGTTCGACGGGCGCCCATGCCATCGGCGATGCGGCGCGGCTGATCCAGTGGGGCGATGCCGACGTGATGGTGGCGGGGGGTGCGGAGAGTCCGATCAGCGAGATCGGGATTGCCGGGTTCAACGCCTGCAAGGCGTTGTCCACCAAGCGCGCCGACGATCCGACCAAGGCGAGCCGCCCCTATGACGCCGACCGCGACGGGTTCGTGATGGGCGAAGGCGCGGGCGTGGTGGTGCTGGAGGAATACGAGCACGCGCGGGCGCGAGGGGCGAGGATTTATGCCGAAGTGCTGGGGTATGGGCTGTCGGGCGACGCCTATCACATCACCGCGCCTGCCGAGGATGGCGAGGGTGGATATCGCAGCATGGCGATGGCGCTGAAGCGGGCCGGGTTGCAGCCGTCGGACATCGACTACATCAACGCGCATGGGACGAGCACGATGGCCGATACCATCGAGCTGGGTGCGGTGGAGCGGCTGATGGGCAATGCGGCGGCGCAGGCGACGATGAGTTCGACCAAGTCGAGCATCGGGCATCTGCTTGGGTGCCGCTGGGTGCGGTGGAGGCGATCTTCTGCGTGCTGGCGATCCGCGACCAGATCGCGCCGCCGACGATCAACCTCGACAACCCGGCGGTGGAGCCGAAGCTGGACCTTGCGCCGAACGCGGCGCGGAAGCGGAAGATCGACGTGGCGCTGTCGAACTCGTTCGGGTTCGGGGGCACGAATGCCTCGCTGGTGCTGGGGAAGGTCGGCTGATGTGGCGCTCGCTCGCCTCGAACGCGCTGACGCTGTTCGTCGTCCTGCTGGCGGTGGTTGCCGGGTTGCTGGCCTGGGGGCGGCAGGAGTTCACCGGGCCGGGGCCGCTGGCCGAGGCGGTCTGCGTGAAGGTCGAGCAAGGGCGCGTCGCTGGCGCAGGTGAGCCGGCAGCTTGAGGCAGCAGGGCGCGGTCAGCGATGCGCGGATCTTCCGGATCGGGGCGGATTACGCGGACCGGGCGGCGCAGCTGAAGTTCGGCAGCTATCTGGTGCCGCCGGGTGCCTCGATGAGCCAGGTGCTCGAGATCGTGACGGCGGGTGGGCAGTCGACCTGCGGGCGCGAGGTGAACTTCCGGATCGGGGTGACGGGTGCGGATGTGGTGCTGCGCGAGCTGGATCCGGCGACGGACAATTTTGTCGAGGTGGTGAAGTTCGACGCCGCCGGGGCACTGCCGCCGGACTATGTCGAGGCGGCCGAGGAGGACGACCTGCGCTGGCGGGTGACGCTGGCCGAGGGGGTGACGAGCTGGCAGGTGGTGGATGCGCTGAAGCGGGCCGATTTCCTGACGGGCGAGGTCGCCGAGGTGCCGCCGGAGGGGACCCTGTCGCCGGACAGCTACGAGGTGGAGCGGGGCGCGGACCGGGCGGCGCTGCTGGCCGAGATGACGGCGCGGCAGACGCGGACACTTGACGACCTGTGGGCGGCGCGGGTCGACGGGCTGCCCTATGAGACGCCGGAAGAGGCGTTGATCATGGCCTCGATCGTCGAGAAGGAGACGGGCGTGGCGGAAGAGCGCCGGCGGGTGGCGAGCGTTTTCCTGAACCGCCTGGCGCAGGGGATGCGGCTGCAGACGGACCCGACGGTGATCTACGGGATCACCCGGGGCGAGGGTGTGCTGGGCCGGGGCCTGCGGCAGAGCGAGTTGCGCCGGGCGACCCCCTGGAACACCTATGTGATCGAGGGGCTGCCGCCGACGCCGATTGCCAATCCGGGGCGGTTGAGCATCGAGGCGGCGCTGAACCCCGAGACGACGGACTACCTGTTCTTCGTGGCAGACGGCACGGGCGGGCATGTCTTTGCGCAGACCCTGGCCGAGCACAACGACAACGTCGCCAAATGGCGCGCGATCGAGGCAGCAACGTGCGGCGGCGGGGCAGGCGGTGACGGACGAGACGGGACGGGACCGATCCGGCGGCGGCAAATCCTTGACGAAGGGTTAAGGCTGCGCACGCTAAGGCATCTGATCAGAGCTGCATTTTTCGTTTGACTTTGCGTCCGGTCCATGGCATGACTTCAGGCATGCTGGAAGAGGTGGGCAAGCGGCACGGGGAAACCCGGGGCCGCTTTTTCATTTCGATCGGATCCCGGAGGTGCTTGGGCGTGGGTGCGGCAGTCAATGACAGAGAACGTCTCTGCGGACGGACGTGGCGCCGGTCGATCTTCTGGCGGAAACGGAAGACCTGTACCGGCAGGCGGCGGAAGACCTGGCCCGCGCCCGGCGCGGGTTGCGGCAGCGGAAAGATCGACGAGGCGAAGCTGGCGCTTCAGGCCGTGAAGGACCTGAAGCAGGCGTTCCAGATGGTGATGGATGAAAGGGCGCGCGTTGAAAAACTCCGCAAGCAAGTCGCTGGCGTCGTCCGGACGAGCATGCCCTCGATTTCGACGCCGCCCGGACTGAGATCGGGCGCCGCCTGGCTTGCCTCCGCGACGCCGGAGGTGGTGGATGAGTTCCTGTCGGGACTGGACGACAATGCGCTGCTGGCGCTGCCCTGGATGTTCGAGTTCTGGGCGTTGCCGCATCAGCTTCCGCCCGATGGGGCCTGGAAGACCTGGGTGATCATGGGCGGGCGCGGCGCGGGCAAGACCCGCGCCGGGGCCGAATGGGTGCGGGCCGAGGTCGAGGGGGCGACGCCGGAGGCGCCGGGCCGCGCGCGCCGGGTGGCGCTGGTGGGCGAGACGATCGATCAGGTGCGCGAGGTGATGGTCTTTGGCGAGAGCGGCCTGCTTGCCTGCTCGCCGCCCGATCGTCGGCCGGAGTGGGAAGCGGGGCGCAAGCGTCTGGTCTGGCCGAACGGGGCGGTGGCGCAGGTCTTTTCGGCGCATGAGCCGGAAAGCCTGCGGGGGCCGCAGTTCGTCATCGGGATCGACAACTACATGCCGATTTCGGACTGGCGGGATGGCGAGCAGCATGCCGACAAGGCCTGGGGTTCGATCTACAATCCCGATTACCTCAAGGCGAACATTGCCGGTGGTGAGGGTTATGACTGGTACTACCCGACACATGACGACGCCGAGGCTCAGCGCCGCGTCGCAATCTCGGACGGCGAGCATGACGAGCCTTGGATCTATCGCTACAAGGACCTGAAAAGCTGGTGGTCCCTGGCGCATCACGACAGGGTTGGGGGGGTCAGGAAACCTGCGTCCACCGCCTGGGTGCCTCGCTCGAAGCCGATCCGGTTTACCGAGCTTGGCTGTCCCGCCATCGACAAGGGGACGAACGAGCCGAACAAGTTCGTGGATCCCAAGTCGTCGGAGTCACGCGCACCGCGGTTCTCCTCGGGACGGCGCGACGACCTCATCCAGATGCAGTACCTGCGCGCGCAGTCGGAGTTCTGGCGCGAGACGGAGAACAATCCGGTCTCTCCGATCTATTCCGGGCGGATGGTCGATGTCCAGCGCGCTCATGTCTGGGCATGGGATGCACGGCCCTTTCCCGTTTTTCCGAACCTTTCATCGGCCTGGAGTGATGGTGGAAACTATGCGCGCGGGCACTGGTTGAACGGACGGGCGACAGGTCAGGTGCTGGGTTCGGTGGTCGCCGACCTTTGCGAGAAGGCCGGTGTGAAGGATTTCGACGTCTCGACGCTTTACGGATACCTGAGGGGCTACACGAATGGCGACGTCGCGTCGGCAAGGGCAATCTTGCAACCGTTGATGTTGGCCTACGGGTTCGATGCGGTCGAGCGTGACGGCCAGCTTCGTTTTCAGTTGCGGAACGCGGATGTGACGGCAGAGTTGACTACCGCCGATCTGGTGCGGAGTGACGAGCTTGACGGAACCCTTGAAGCGACGCGGTCTGCCCAGGCAGACGTGAATGGGCGCGTCCGCTTGAGCTTCGTGGAAGCGGAGGGGGCTTTCGCGACGCGACAGGCCGAGGCCATCTTTCCTGACGATCAGGACCGTTCCGTTTCGCAATCCGAGATGCCGCTGACCCTGACCCTGGCCGAGGGGCGCAGCATCGTCGAGCGATGGCTGTCTGACGCTCGGATTGCGCGCGATGGGGTGCGGTTTGCGCTGCCGAAGTCCCGGCTTTCGATTGGCGCTGGCGACGTGGTGCAGCTTGCGTCACGGCGCTACCGGATCGACCGCATCGAGCAGGCCGAACACCAGATTCTCGAAGGCTCGCGCGTGGAGGCTGTCAGCCTGTCCCTCGCAGACGCAATGGACGAAACCTCGACGGTGCCCGTCCAGGTCGCTCCGGTTCCGGTGTATCCTCTGTTCCTGGACCTGCCTCTGCTCGATGGCACGGAGGTTCCCCATGCTCCCCATATCGCGATCAGCGCCAATCCCTGGCCGGGGAACGTGGCCGTCTGGAGTTCTGCAAGCGACGATGGCTATGTGCTCAACCGGGTGATCTCGACGTCAACCGTGGTTGGCGTGACTGAAACGGCCTTGCCAAGAGCGCGACCGGGATTGATTGATCGCGGGCCGGCCCTTCGCGTCAAGGTCTATGGCGGGACTTTGCAATCGGCGGAAAGTCTTTCGATCCTGAACGGGGCGAATACCGCGGCGATCGGCGACGGCAGCCCGGCAGGCTGGGAGGTCTTTCAGTTCACATCTGCCGTCTTGGTGGAACCTGATCTCTATGAACTCACTGGGCGGATCAGGGCGCAGGCAGGCAGCGAGCCCGAGATGGGCCCGGCATGGCCGGCTGGGAGTCAGGTCGTTTTCCTCCGTCGCGGGCTCGATCAGCTCGACCTGCCACTCGGCGCCCGGGGACTTGAGAGGCATTACCGGATCGGGGCCGCCTCTCGCGGGACCGACGATCCGACAGTGGTTCTTCGCCGGGCGGCATTCGACGGGATCGGTTTGCGTCCCTACCGCCCCGTCCATCTGGCATCAACGCGCCTTGCCAATGGCGATGTCGAGATCAACTGGATCAGAAGATCGAGGATCGATGGCGATGGCTGGAACTACGGGGACGTTCCCTTGGGCGAAGATCGCGAGTCCTATCGGATTCGCGTCTTCGTGGCTGGGGTGCAGGCGCGGGTCGAGACCTCGTCCTCGACCCGGTGGACATACAGCTTCGCAGCCCGCGCTCAGGACGGGGCGAACGAGGGATGTCGAGTTGAAGTGGCGCAGATCTCGGATCGCTTCGGGCCTGGCCCGGGGGCGGTGATCGAACTGGCCGGCTAGGCCTGGGTTCCCCGATCCTCTTGGTGCGGACGCGAAGTCTGTCGGCGGGAGCCGCAGGAAGACTTTGTGGCGCATGCTCGCCGAGGTAGCGGAAGCATTTTGCCTCGTGATCGCTTCCATCAAGAGCTTTCTTTTGTTTCCGGAGGCAGTCGCAGATATACTCGGATTATCGATAGCGACTGAAGGTGACGTGATGGCTGAAATTCGGAAGAAGGTCGCTACTGTCGATCCCGTCTGGGCGCGGATCGGCGAGGAAGCCGTCGAGGCGATTCGCCTTGAACCCTTGCTCGGCGGGCTGATCCATTCCAGCCTGCTGCACCATCCCAGCATGGAGCGTGCGCTTGCCTATCGCTTCTCTCTCAAGCTTGCCTCGGGCGAGATGAGCGAGCAGATACTGCGTGAGATCGCCGACGAGGCCTACGCCATCGAACCGGATCTTGGGCAGGCGGCCAGAGCCGACCTTGTTGCTGTCTATGATCGCGACCCGGCGTGCCATCGGTTCCTGCAGCCCATCCTGTTCTTCAAGGGTTACCAGGCGGTACAGGCCTATCGGATTGGCCATTGGCTGTGGCGGCAGGGCCGGGTCGACCTTGCCTATTTCGTGCAGATGCGGGTTTCGGAAGTCTTCGGAGTCGACATCCATCCGGCAGCGCGCGTCGGACGAGGTATCATGATCGACCATGCGCATTCGATTGTGATCGGAGAGACTGCCGTGGTCGGCGACAACGTCTCGATGCTCCACTCGGTCACGCTCGGCGGAACTGGAAAAGAGGACGGCGACCGCCATCCGAAGATCGAGGATGGCGTGATGATCGGAGCGGGCGCCAAGGTGCTGGGCAACATCCGCGTTGGCCATTGCAGCCGGATCGCCGCAGGCTCGGTGGTGTTGCAGGACGTTCCGCCCTGTTCAACGGTGGCCGGAGTTCCGGCGCGTGTCGTCGGCGAAGCCGGATGTGCCCAACCGTCGGTGACCATGGACCAGCTTATCCGATCCTGACGAGGCGCGCGCTGGCATCCATCCGGCGTGCCGGATGGGCGCCGTTGCCTCAGGCAAGCATCGCGAGCGGGTTCTCCAGGTTTTCGGTGATCGCCTTCAGGAACTCCGCACCCAGTGCGCCGTCGATCACGCGGTGATCGACAGACAGCGTCATCGACATCATTGTCGCCACGCCAATCGTCCCATCTTTCGTGACCACCGGAGTTTTCAATCCGGCACCCACGGCAAGTATCGACCCGTGCGGCGGATTGATGACCGCGTCGAAGTTCTCGATCCCGAACATGCCGAGGTTCGAGATCGCGAAGCTGCCGCCCTGATATTCGTGCGGCGCGAGCTTTCGCGTCTTGGCCCGCGCGGCGAGATCCTTCATCTCGGCCGACAGGGCCGATAGCGACTTCTGATCGGCATCGCGCAGCACCGGCGTGAACAAACCGCCTTCAATGGCCACGGCGACGGCCACGTCCGACGGTTTCAGCCGGAAAATCCGGTCGCCAGCCCACACGGCGTTGGCATCGGGCACCTTCTGAAGTGCCATGGCGCAGGCCTTGATGATGAAGTCGTTGACCGAGAGCTTCACCCCGCGCGGCTCCAGTTGCTTGTTCAGCGTCTCGCGGAACGTGAGCAGCGGATCGAGGTTCACGGACCGCCGCAGGTAGAAATGCGGGATGGTCTGCTTGGCTTCCGTCAGCCGCGCCGCGATTGTCTTGCGCATCCCGTCCAGTTGCACGACCTCGTAGGGCCGGTCGGCGAACATCTTCGCGACGGTTTCCGCTGTGGCGCTCTGTGCGACGGCGGCGACCGGCTGTGCTGCGGCTGGGGGCGGTACGGCTGCCGCCGCTGGTGCAGCATGAGCCGCACCGGCCTCGGCCCCCTCCACATCCGCTTTCACGATCCGGCCATGGGGACCGCTTCCCTTGATCCGCGTCAGGTCGAGGCCCTTTTCGGCCGCAATGCGGCGCGCCAGCGGCGAGGCAAACACCCGGGCGCCGACCGAAGCCGCGAGCGGTCGCAGGGGCAACGGCAGCGACCGGGGCAGGGGCCGCCACTACAGTCTCGGGGGCCTTCGGGGCCGGTGCGGCGGTCGCAGGCGGGGCGGCATCGGCGCTTTCACCCTCTTCCACGAGCACGGCGATGGGGGTGTTGACCTTCACGCCTGCCGTCCCCTCGGCGACCAAGAGCTTGCCGACGATGCCCTCGTCCACCGCCTCGAATTCCATCGTCGCCTTGTCGGTCTCGATCTCGGCCAGGATCTGGCCGGACTTCACCGCATCCCCTTCCTTCACCAGCCATTTGGCCAGCGTGCCCTCTTCCATCGTGGGCGACAGCGCGGGCATCAGAACTTGCGTGGCCATGTCAGCGCTCCTTACCGATAGCAGACGGATTTGACGGCCTCGACGACCTCGGCCGTCGTCACCAGCGCCAGTTTCTCGAGGTTCGCGGCATAGGGCATCGGCACATCCTTGCCCGTGCAGTTGATCACCGGCGCGTCGAGATAGTCGAAGGCGCGCGTCATGATCGTGGCCGACAGGTGGTTGCCGATGGAGCCGACGGGCCAGCCTTCTTCCACCGTCACGCAGCGGTTGGTCTTCATGACCGAGGCCAGCACCGTGTCATAGTCGAGCGGGCGCAGCGTGCGCAGGTCGATCACCTCGGCGCTGATCCCTTCCTTCGCCAGCACCTCGGCGGCCTCCAGCGCATAGCGTCATCCCGATGCCGAAGCTGACGATGGTCACGTCCGTGCCCTCGCGCCAGATCGCGCGCCTTGCCGAAGGGGATGGTGAAGTCGTCGCAGCTCCGGCACGTCGAAGGACCGGCCGTAGAGGATTTCGTTTTCCAGGAAGATGACCGGGTTCGGATCGCGGATCGCGGTCTTGAGCAGTCCCTTCGCATCCGCCGCCGAATAGGGCATCACCACCTTCAGGCCCGGAACATGCGCATACCAGGCGGCATAGTCCTGGCTGTGCTGCGCGCCGACGCGCGCCGCCGCGCCGTTCGGGCCACGGAACACGATGGGGCAGCCCATCTGGCCGCCCGGACATGTAGAGCGTCTTGGCGGCCGAGTTGATGATGTGGTCGATGGCCTGCATCGAGAAGTTGAAGGTCATGAACTCGACGATCGGGTTCAGCCCGCCGAAGGCCGCGCCCACGGCGAGGCCGGCAAAGCCATGTTCGGTGATCGGCGTGTCGATCACCCGCTTCGCGCCGAACTCGTCCAGCAGGCCCTGGCTGATCTTGTAGGCGCCCTGGTATTCGCCGACCTCTTCGCCCATCAGGAAGACGTTCGGATTGGCGCCGCATTTCCTCGGCCATCGCCTCGCGCAGCGCCTCGCGCACGGTCATCGTCTTCATCGCCGTGCCCTCGGGCCAGTCGGGCGAGGCTTTTGAGGCGACCTTCACTTCGGCAGGAGCGGCCGTCTGGGGAGCCGCCGCCGCCTTCGCCTCGGGTGCTGCCGGCGCCTTTTCTTGCGCGGCGCCGGCCGGGGCGGGGGCCGCATCGCCGGCGTCTCCGGCCATCACGGCGATGGGGGTGTTCACCTTCACCCCGGCGGTGCCTTCGGCGACCAGCAGCTTGCCGATCACGCCCTCGTCCACCGCCTCGAATTCCATCGTGGCCTTGTCGGTCTCGATCTCGGCCAGGATCTGGCCGGACTTCACCGTGTCGCCTTCCTTCACCAGCCATTTGGCCAGCGTGCCCTCTTCCATCGTGGGCGAGAGGGCGGGCATCAGGATCTCGGTTGCCATGTCGTCTCTCCCCCTCAGGCGTAGATGTCGGTCCAAAGCTCCGACAGCGCGGGCTCCGGGCTTTCCTTGGCGAATTCCGCCGACTCGTTGACGCGCAGCTTGATGTCGCGGTCGATGGCCTTCAGGTCCTCGTCGCTTGCCAGACCGCCTTGCAGCAGCAGGTCGCGCACATGCTCGATCGGGTCCTTCTCGTCGCGCATCTTCTGCACTTCCTCGCGCGTGCGGTACTTCGCCGGGTCCGACATCGAGTGGCCGCGATAGCGATAGGTCATCATCTCCAGGATGTACGGCCCCTGACCGGCCCGGCAGATCGCCACGGCCTTCTCGGCCGCCGCCTTCACCGCCAGCACATCCATCCCGTCCACCGCCTCGCTCTTGATGCCATAGGCGGCACCCCGGCCATGCAGCGTGGTGGAATGGGTGGAGCGTTTCATGCTCGTGCCCATCGCATACTGGTTGTTCTCGATCACGAAGATCACCGGCAGGTTCCAGAGCTCCGCCATGTTGTAGGTCTCGTAGACCTGCCCCTGGTTCGCGGCGCCGTCGCCGAAATAGGCGAAGGTCACGTTGTCATTGCCCAGGTACTTGTCGGCGAAGGCGAGGCCCGCACCGAGCGGCACCTGCGCCGCAACAATCCCGTGCCCACCGTAGAAATGTTTCTCTTTCGAGAACATGTGCATCGAGCCGCCCTTGCCCTTGGAATACCCGCCCTCGCGCCCCGTCAGCTCGGCCATCACGCCTTTCGGGTCCATCCCGCAGGCCAGCATGTGGCCGTGGTCGCGGTAGCTGGTGATGCGCTTGTCGCCCTCCTTCGCCGCCGCCTCGATGCCCCACGACGACCGCTTCCTGCCCGATGTAGAGGTGGCAGAAGCCCGCCGATCAGACCCATCCCGTAAAGCTGGCCCGCCTTCTCCTCGAATCGCCGGATCAGCAGCATCTCGCTGTAGTACTGCAGCAGCTCGTCCTTCGAGATATTGGATTTCTCGGGTGCCTTCCGGGTGGCCATCGGCGCGCTCCTTTGATCGGGGGCAATGGTTTAACGTTAAACCATCTTTATCGCATCGGAAAAACAAGGGCAAAAGGATTCGGGCCTGTGGTCGCGCCGATCAGGCGCGAGCAAGATCTTCCCGGCTGGTGTCATCACGCTGTTACATTGGTCAGACAGGCAGGGCTGGCGGAGGTCACTATCCGCCGCCCTTTCAATCCGAGGTCCCATGCAGAAAGACGGAACATCTCTGGCCGTGCAGACGCGCGACATGGCCGTCGTGCCCTTCGCGATCCCGGGGGCGACGCCGGGCGGGGTTCATGCGACGCTGGTCAACATCGACGGCGAAAAGGGGATCGTCACGACAATCATCCATATCTCGCCAGGGGCTACGATCCCCGCGCATTATCATGACGAGGGCGCCGAGGCGCATTACGTGATCGAGGGCGACTTCCTGAACGCAGGGATAAGCCATGGACCCGGCGCGTTCATCACTCACCCGGTCGGCGTTGTTCACGGGCCACATGGCTCGGTTGGCGGATGCAAGGTTCTGACGTTGCAAACGGCCTTCGTCGATCCGGCCAACCCCGACTTCCACATCGTCGCGTGAAGCGTCAGCGGATCACGATCTCGTCCGCGCGAACAAGGCCCAGCACGTCGCGCGCCTGCTCGTCCAGCAGGTCGATGTCGAGGAATTCGTCCGACATGCGCCGCGTCTTGTTCTGCAACACGGCCAGTTCTGCCGCCAGGCGGTCGCGCTCTTCCGTCAGCATCCGCGCCTCGGCGTCGATCTGGACGCGGCGGAACACGCCATAATCGCCCTGCACGGCGGCAAAGGTGAAATAGGACCCAAGGGTAAAGGTCGTCAGGAAATAGATCGCCGCGCCAAGCGCGGGCCGTTGTCTGCTCATCGTCCTGCCTCGTTGCGCCGCCCCTCGTTCACCGGGGGCGATCTTTCCGAATCATGTCACAAAGTCAGTCGCTTGTGAATCCTCAATTCGTCAAAGGACGCACCGGAAATCCACCCTCCGGCGCGTCCCTGCCGGGGTCAGGCGCGGCCCTTGTAGATATCGACCAGCTTGCCCAGCATCGCCAGCGCATCCGCGCGCGGGCCGCTGGAAGCTGTTGCGCCCGATGATGCTGCCGTTGCCGCCGCCGTCGCGGATCGCGCGGGCATCGTCATAGACCGCAGTCCTCGCCCTTGATCGCCCCGCCCGAGAAGACGACGATCCGCCGCCCGCCAAAGCTCGCCTCCATGCAGTGCCGCACCCGCGCGGCCTGCGTCTTGATGTCGATCTTCTGCGCCTCGTAGACCTTCTTCGCCTCGGGCAGCATCAGGTGGTCGGTCGACAGCTTGATCTTGATGATGTGCGCCCCAAGCAGCGCCGCGATCTGCGCGCCATAGGCGCAGACGTCGATCGCCGTCTCGCCGTCCTTCGTCACCGCCTCGCCGCGCGGATAGGACCAGATCGACCGACGCGATCCCGACCGAGGCCGCCTCGGCCCGCATCTCGCTGATCTCCTCGTACATGTCGAGCGCGGCATCCGACCCCGGATAGATCGTGAACCCGATGGCCGCAGCATCCCAGCCGCAGCGCGTCCGAGACCGAGCCGGTGATCGCCTGGTTCTTGCCCGGCCGTCTCGCTCATCAGGCTGTTGGCGCTGTTGACCTTCAGGATCGTGGGGATCTGCCCGGCAAAGGTATCGGCCCCTGCCTCCAGCATCCCCAGGGGGGCCGCATAGGCGCTCAGGCCCGCGTCGATGGCCAGTTGATAGTGGTAATGCGGGTCATAGGCCGGCGGGTTCGCCGCAAAGGTCCGCGCCGGACCATGCTCGAAGCCCTGGTCGACCGGCAGGATGATCATCTTGCCGGTCCCGCCCAGCTTGCCCTCCATCAGCATCCGGCACAGGTTCGCCTTCACGCCGGGGGTCTCGCCCTCGTAGTTCGCGCAGGATCTTCTGAACTGCCTTGGTCGCTCGCATCCCTCACCCTTTCCTTGCATCATCCTCTGAGCTCTTGCCGGGTGTAAGATCGCAGCCCGGGCCGTGCAATGCTGGTGGCGCTAACGGGCCGGATGCCCGAATCTTGTGACCCGCCCGTCACAGCGCGAGGACGCGCGACGGCTCGCGCCCGCGCCCGTCGATGCGCAATTCTCTGCCCTCGACGCTGACGATGGCCCAGGCCGTCTCGTCGGGCGTCTCCACCATGCCCCGAAGCGTCACGAAATGCCGCCCGTCCCGCTCGGCATACAGGCCTGCGTGGTTATGTCCGTTGAACCAGGCGGCGAAGGCAGGCGAGGCGAGCAGTATCTCGACGATCTCGGCCTCGTCCCACAGCGTATGCTTGTCCTCGGGCAGCAGCGGATAATGACAGAACACGATCACCCGCTCGCCCGCCGCCTCCGCCGCCCGCAGCTCATCCCGCAGCCAGTCACGCTGCGGCGCGCTCAGTGCGGCATTGTAGCGTTGCGCATTCACCGCCCCTGCCGCGGTCAGCGCCGCGAGCCGCGCCTCCGCCTCGGCCCGCTCGGGGCTGCCCGACCGGCTGGCGTGAAGGCTGATCTCGTTCGCGTCCAGCAGCAGGAACCGCACGCCACCCCTGGTAAAGCTCTTGCGACCGCCCGCGATCCCCAGCGTCCGGCGGACCGATCCGATCCAGTCGCCATGAACGAAGTAGTCGTGGTTGCCGGGCACGAAAAGGCACTCGTGGCGCAGCCGGTCATAGATCGGCAGGATATGCCCGAAGCTCTCCCAATGCCGGTCGATCACGTCGCCCAAGCGTCACCACGAAGTCGAGCGGCTCTGCGTTCAACGCCTCGATCGCCTCGGCCAGCTTCCACAGCGAGTTGCCGAAATAGCGCGTGCCCTGCGGCGCGACGGGTGCATATTGCGGGTCGGCGATCACACCAAAGCGCAGCGGCCCCGCCGCCTGCGCCAGCACTGGTCGCAGGCCACCCAGCGGCAGCCCGAGAGCGGCGGCACCCGCCAGAACCGAACGGCGTGTCGGCATCACCTTCCCTCCTGCGCGCATCCCCACAGGTGAAGATCCGCCAAAGCCATGACGGCACCGTGACGCGGCGCTAGCCGCCGGTCGTCAGCGCGGCCACCCCGGGCAAGTCCTTGCCCTCCATCCACTCCAGGAACGCACCCCCGGCGGTCGAGATGAAGGTGAAATCGTCCGCCACCCCCGCATGGTGCAGTGCCGCCACCGTATCGCCGCCACCGGCGACCGAGATCAGGCCACCCGCGCGCGTCAGCTCCGCCACAGCCTTAGCCGCGGCGACCGTGCCCGCATCGAAGGGCGGGATCTCGAAGGCACCCAGCGGCCCGTTCCAGATCAGCGTCGCGGGCCGAGGCAAAGACCTCGCGCAGCTTCGCCACCGTCGCGGGCCCTGCATCCAGGATCATCGCATCGGGCGGGCAGGCGCCCACGTCCAGCACCTCGCTCGCCGCCCCGGCCTTGAACTCGCGCGCCACCACGATGTCGATGGGCAGGTGGATGGTGCAGCCCGCCGCCTTCGCCTTGTCGAGGATCTCGCGCGCCGTGGGTGCCATGTCCCGCTCGGCCAGCGAGGTGCCGACCTCCACCCCCTGCGCCACAAGGAAGGTATTCGCCATCCCCCCGCCGATCACCAGATGGTTCACCTTCGTCACCAGGTTGCCCAGAAGGTCGAGCTTGGTCGACACCTTCGCGCCCCCCACCACCGCCACCAGCGGCCGATCCGGCTTGCCAAGCGCGGCCTCGAGCGCGCGCAGCTCCTCCTCCATCAGCCGTCCCGGCGCCATGCGGCAGCAGCCGCGCGATGCCTTCGGTCGAGGCATGCGCCCGATGCGCGGCCGAGAAGGCATCGTTGATGTAGATGTCGCCAAGCGCCGCCATGCTGGCGGCCAGCTGCGCGTCGTTCTTCTCCTCGCCCGGATGGAAGCGGGTGTTTTCCAGCAGCACCACGTCGCCTGGCTGCATCGCGCTCACGGCGGCCTTCGCCGGGCCACCGATGCAATCCTCGGCAAAGACCACACGCCGCCCCGGCAGCGCCGCCTGCAAGCGCGGGCACGATATGGCGCAGGCTCATCTCGGGCACGACCGCGCCCTTTGGCCGCCCGAAATGCGCCAGCAGCACCGGCTTGCCGCCCTTCGCCAGGATCGCCTCAACCGTGGGCACGATCTTTTCGATCCGCGTCGCGTCGGTCACGCGCCCCCCCTCCATCGGCACGTTCACGTCGACCCGCACCAGCACGACCTTGCCGGTCAGGTCGAAGTCGTCGAGGGTCTTCCAGCTCATCGGGGCACTCCAATCAGGTTTCCCCTGTTGCACCCCATCGCGCCCCCCGCGTCAACCGATCACGCAGCTTTGCGCTTTCCCTCCCGCCCTGCCGCCTTTAGGTTGCGCCCAAACCATGAAGGAGAACGGCATGGCCGAGATCAAGGACCCCGAGAACACGATCATCATCGAGCTGAAGGACGGCCGCGTGGTGATCGAGCTGCTCACCGATGTCGCCCCGAAGCATAGCGAACGGATGAAGACGCTGGCCCGCGCCGGGGCCTATGACAACGTGGTGTTCCACCGCGTCATCGACGGCTTCATGGCCCAAACCGGCGACGTGGAGCATGGCAAGGCCGATGGCGGCAACCTGCGCCGCGCCGGAACCGGCGGCTCGTCCCACCCGGACCTTCCCGCCGAATTTTCGAAACTGCCGCACGACCGGGGCACGCTTGGCGCCGCGCGCTCGTCGAACCCGAATTCGGCGAACAGCCAGTTCTTCATCAACTTCTCCGACAACCACTTCCTGAACGGCCAGTATACGGTCTACGGCCGCGTGATCGAAGGCATGGCCCATGTCGACAAGATCACACGGGGCGAGCCGCCCGCGAACCCCGACCGCATGATCAGCGTGAAGGTGGCCGCCGATGTCTGACCGTCGCCGCATCCTCGCGGGGAGCGCCTTCGCCCTCGCCGTCGCCCTGGTCGGCGGTTGGACCCTTGCCACCACCTCGCATCCCGCCTCGGCACAGGCCGCCGACGGTCCCGGCCCGAACCTTGTGATCGAGGTCGCAGGGTCGACCACCGGAACCATCGTGATCGACCTGCTGCCCGACGTGGCACCCAAACATGTCGAGCAGATCGTCGCGCTGGCAAAGGAAGGCGCCTATGACGGCGTCGTCTTCCACCGCGTGATCGACGGCTTCATGGCCCAGACGGGCGACGTGCAGAACGGCAGGCAGGGCGCGGACCTGGCCATGGCAGGCATGGGCGGATCGAGCCGCCCCGATCTTCCCGCCGAGTTTTCCTCGATCCCGTTCGACCGGGGCACCATCGGCATGGCGCGGTCATCCGATCCGAACTCGGCCAACAGCCAGTTCTTCATCATGTTCGCCCCCGCCTCGCATCTCGACGGCCAGTACACGGTCGTCGGGCAGGTGGTGCAGGGCATGGACGTGGTCGATGCCATCAAGAAGGGCGACGCGAACAACAACGGGTCCGTCGCCGAGCCCGACTACATGGCGAAGGTCACGGTGCAGGAATGATCCTGTCTGTCCCGGGCTGCACCCGCAGCCCGGGAACGTCTGCGGCGCAGATGCGTTGACCGTCGATCCAGTCCGGTCCCGCCATGCGCTTCCAACGCCTCGTCTACCGCGCCCTCGACCCCGCATCCGACCTCGATCCGTTGTCGGGCGAGGGCGCGCGCGCCACGGGCAACAGGTTCAACCCGCAGGGCGTTCCGGCCCTCTATACCTCGCTCGACGTGATGACCGCCCTGCGCGAATTCGCGCAAGACACCAGCCGTCTTCAACCCACGCTTCTGGTCACGATCGAAGTTGATATCGAGCCGGTCTTCGATGCCACCGATCACGACCTTCTGGCGACTCGCGGCGTGACAATGGATCAGCTTTCCGCCGAGGACTGGCGCGATACGACCGACCCCGCGGGCCGACCCGAAACCCAGGCCTTCGCGCGGCGTCTGATCGACGACGGCTTCGCGGGCCTGCTGGCTCCGAGCTTCTGCACCGGCAGCGCACGGTCGGACCGGAACCTGGTTCTATGGCATTGGGGTGCCAACCCGCCGACCCGCGCCATCCTTGTTGACGAGGATCAAAGGCTGACCCGGTCGGACTGACCGCGCGCTCAGTTAATCCCGCCGGGAAGGGAAATCGTATGTATGAAAGCCATACGATCTCCATATCGAAACCGTATCATGGTTTCACCGCAAAATCAGGCAGTTAACCTCAATTCGACGGACTTTGGCGAAACAACGGGCCCCAGACCCCGTCAGCCCAGCGTCACCAACGCATGCCGCTTCTTGCCCGCGGTCAGCTTCACCGGCTCCACCAGCTCTCCCGCGCCGATCAACTGACCCGCATCCAGCACGATCTCGTCGTTCAGCCGCGCTCCACCTTCGGCGATCAACCGCTTGGCATCCTTGCCGGATTTCGCCAGACCCGCCCGCACGAAAAGCTGCGCGACCGAAATGCCGTCGGCCACATCGCCGGGCTCCAGCGCAAGCGTCGGCAGGTCATCCCCCACGCCGCCCCGCTCGAACACCTCGCGCGCGGTCGCTTCCGCCGCCGCCGCCGCCTCGGCCCCGTGCAACAGCGCCGTCACCTCATTCGCGAGGATGATCTTCGCCGCGTTGATCTCCGACCCCGCCAACGCCCCCAGCCGGTCGCACTCTTCGACCGGCAACTCCGTGTAAAGCTTGAGGAATCGACCCACATCCGCATCTGTCGTGTTGCGCCAGAACTGCCAGAACTCGTAAGGCGACAGCATGTCCCCCGACAGCCAGACCGCCCCGCCCTGCGACTTGCCCATCTTCCGCCCGTCGCTCGTCGTCAGCAGCGGCGAGGTCAGGCCGTAGATCTCTTGGTCCAGCACCCGCCGCGTCAGGTCGATCCCGTTGACGATGTTCCCCCACTGGTCCGACCCACCCATCTGCAACAGGCAGCCGTGACGACGGTAAAGCTCAAGAAAATCATAGGCCTGCAGGATCATGTAGTTGAATTCGAGGAAGCTCAGCGACTGCTCCCGGTCCAGCCGCGACTTCACCGATTCAAACGACAACATCCGGTTCACGCTGAAATGCCGCCCGATGTCCCGCAGGAAATCGAGGTAGTTCAGCCCGTCCAGCCATTCCGCATTGTTCAGCATCAGGGCCCCGGTCGAACCCGGCGCCGTAGTCCAGATACCGCGCAAACACCCGGTTCATTCCGGCGATGTTCGCGTCGATCTGCGCAGGCGACAGCAGCGGGCGCTCCTCGGCCCGGAACGACGGATCGCCCACCTTCGTGGTTCCACCACCCATCAGCGTGATCGGCTTGCCGCCCGTCTTCTGCAACCAGCGCAGCATCATGATGTTCAGCAGGTGCCCCACATGCAGCGAGGCCGCCGTCGCGTCATACCCGATATAGGCCGGCACAACGCCCTTGACCAAGGCCTCGTCCAGGCCCTGATAATCGGTGCAGTCGGCCAGGTATCCGCGCGTCATCATCACATGCATGAAGTCGGATTTCGGATGGTAGGTCATCGGTCGCTCGTGCTTACTAGGGCAGGGCGGATATACCGGGGCGGGGGGCCAAGGGGAAGGGCATGTTGAAATCCGGTCCGATCTGGGCGCTTGGCGCCATGTCCGGCACCTCGCTCGACGGGGTGGATGCCGCGATGATCCTGACCGATGGCGAGCGCATTCTCGAGTTCGGCCCGACCGCCTATCGTCCCTATACCGAGGAAGAGCGCGAGACGATCCGTGCGGCCCTTGGCCTATGGCCCGGCGACGAGGGGGTGGAGGCGGCCGCCGAAGTGATCGAGACCGCCCATGCCGAGGTGATGTCCGAGTTCTCGGGCGTTGATATTGCAGGCTTTCACGGCCAGACGCTCGCCCATGACCCGCGCGGGCGCGGCACGCATCAGGCCGGCTCGGGCGCGATCCTGGCCGAGGTTCTTGGGGTGCCGGTGGTCTGGGATTTCCGCACGGCCGATGTCCAGATGGGCGGGCAGGGCGCGCCGCTTGCCCCCTTCTACCACTTCGCCTGCGCCCGCTGGATGCGAGCGTCCCTGCCTCTCGCCTTCCTGAACATGGGCGGGGTCGGCAACCTGACCTGGGTCGATCCCCGCCACGGCGCACCCGACCATCCCGGCGCCTGCCTCGCCTTCGACACCGGCCCAGCCAACGCCCCCGTGAACGACCTGATGCGCGCGCGTCGCGGCCAGTTGCAGGACGAAGGCGGCGCGTTGGCGGCGCGGGGAACGCCTGACGCCGAAATTCTGGAGCACTTCCTCGAACATCCCTACTTCTTCAAGATGCCTCCGAAGTCTCTCGACCGGAACGATTTTCACGCGATCCTCCAGCGTGTCGGAAACCTGGGCGACGAAGATGCCGCCGCCACCCTGACCGCCGCTGCCGCGCTCGCCGTCGCGCGTGGGACCGAGCACTTTCCGACCCCGGTCCAGCGCCTTCTGGTGACAGGCGGAGGGCGCCATAACGCCACGCTGATGGAGATGCTCGCCCGCCATGTCCCGGCCGAGGTTCTTCCTGTCGAGGCCGCCGGGCTGAACGGCGACATGCTGGAGGCGCAGGCCTTCGCCTTCCTCGCGGTTCGCGTCGCGCGGGGCTTGCCGACCTCCTGCCCGGCGACGACCGGCGTGGCGGGGCTGGTGGGCGGCGGTCAGATCAGCCAGCCCGGAACCTAACCCCGCGCCTGGCGCAACATCGACCATGTGTAAAGCCCAAGCGCGGCCCAGATCATCGGGAAGGCGATCATCCGGGCCGTCCCGAACGGCTCGCCGAAGATGAAGACCGCCGTCAGGAAGATCATCGTCGGCGCGATGTATTGCATCATCGCGATGGTCGACAGCCGCAGCAGCTTCGCCCCGTTCGCATAGACCATCAGCGGCAGCGCCGTGACGATCCCGCAGCCGAGCAGCAAGAGCGTGTCGCTGGAAGTCCCTGCAAGGAAATGGCTTTCGCCTCTGGCCTGCAACCACAGCGCATAGCCGAGCGCAGGCAGGAACAACAGCAGCACCTCCAGGAAGAACCCCTCGTTCGGCCCGATGGGAAGCGACTTCTTCAGATAGGCATAGACCCCCCAGGTCAGCGTCAACCCAAGCGCCACCACCGGCAGCCGCCCCGCCTCGATGGTCAGGATCACCACCGCCAAGGTGGCCAGCCCGATGGCAAGTTTCTGCGCCCGGCTGAGGCGCTCGCCCAGAAGCACCGCGCCAAGCAGCACGCTGAACAGCGGGTTGATGTAGTATCCAAGCGCCGCGTCGAGCGCATGGCCCGAGCCGATGGACCACACATAGATCCCCCAGTTGACCGAGATCAGCGCCGCCGTCGCCGCCCCCATCGCCAGCATCCGCGGCGTCCGCAGCGCCCGCGCCACCTCCGCGGTCCGTCCCAGGGCGACCAGCACGATCCCTGCAACGGGAATCGACCAGATCACCCGATGCGCGATCACCTCGGCGGGGCTGATATGCGCCATCGCCTTCATGTACAGCGGCAGGAACCCCCACATGAGGTAGGCCGCCAAGGCAAAGCCAAAGCCGCGCAGGGTGTCTTCATTCTTTGTTTGGGAAATGTCGGCCATGATCCGTCCTGTCCCGCGCGGCTTATCGCAGGCGCAGGGCGGGGGCCAATTCTTTCTGGTGGGGCAGGCGGTCACCAACCGGAATGGTCAGTGCAGGCGACGGGCGAGGTAGTCGCGGGTAAATTCGGCATAACCGTCGGCGGTGACGCGCAGCTCTTCGCGCATCATCCGGTGCAGGTCAGGCAAGCGATGGAACGGCACCTGAGGATAGACGTGATGCTCGGTGTGATAGGGCATGTTCCAGGCGAGGAACCGCATCAGTGCGGTGGTGAAGGTCGTGCGCGTGTTCTCGAACATGTTCGCCACGCGCGGACAGTCGCCATGCTCGGCCAGCAGGTAGAGGCGTAAAGCGGGCTGACCCAGAAGGACAGGCACGATCCAGACCCAGAGCAGCAGGGGCGTTGCGAAAAGCGACAGCAAGGCCACGGCATAAAGTGCCAGCATCCACCGCGCCTCTCGCGCCATCCGGGGCAGGGCGCTGTCCGGCAGATAGGTGGACCGCTCCCGCCCTCGCGCGAGCCGCAGCGTCAGTCGCGCCCCGGCGATCCAGTAGGGCAGGCCCGAGACATGCCACACCCAGTCTCGCAAGGTCTCGGGCTTGCCGCCCTCCAGCTCCGGGTCCTTGCCCTCGATATTGGTCCAGCGGTGATGGGCGAGGTGGAAGTAGCGAAACCACTCGAAGGGAAGGACCAGCAGCAGGCCGCAGACCCTTCCGACCCATTCGTTCAGCGTCTCGCTGGCAAAGGGCGTCTTGTGCGTCGCCTCATGCTCCAGCGTGAAGAGGAAGACGATCAGGATGCCCTGCACCGGGAGCAACAGAGGCCAACCGGGCGCGCCTGCCGCGATGGCGCTGCCGGTCAACAGGATCGCGCCGACATGTCCAGCAAGGTGGATGAGGCCCGCACGGTCGGAACGCGCCGTCAGGCCGGCTTTCGCTTCGGCTGGAAGCTGTGCCAGAAACTCACGGTGATCCATCGGGATACCCGGCGATCCTGAAGCCCGGAGCAGCCAGTTCGAACCCCTCGAACCGGAAGCCGGGACTGACGGTGCAGCCCACCAGAGTCCAGTCGCCCGTGGTCGCCGCGCTTTGCCAGTGATGAGCGGGGACGATCCCCTGCGGCACCTCGCCCCCCAGCACGTCCGACCCGAGCCGAAGGTGGCGAAGCGGCCCCGCCGTCGGCAGGTGCCATCGACAGGATCAGCGGCGCCCCGGCGTGGAAGTGCCAGATTTCGACTGCATCCACCCGGTGCCAGTGGCTCCGTTCGCCCGCGCGCAGCAGGAACAGGATCGCGGTGCCCGAAGGCCGCCCCTCACCCTCGGCCACCCAGGTCTGGCGATACCACCCGCCCTCGGGATGAGGCGCGAGACCGAGCGCGGCGATGATCCGGTCGGCCTCGTCCATGCCTACGCCTTCAGGATCGAGCGACCGGCATACTCCGCCGTCTCGCCCAGCATTTCCTCGATCCGGATCAGCTGGTTGTACTTCGCCAGCCGGTCCGAGCGCGACAGCGAGCCGGTCTTGATCTGCCCGCAGTTGGTCGCCACGGCCAGGTCGGCAATCGTGGCATCTTCCGTCTCGCCCGACCGATGGCTCATCACGTTCGTGTAGCCCGCGCGATGCGCCATGTCGACGGCGGCCAGCGTCTCGGTCAGCGTGCCGATCTGGTTGACCTTCACCAGCATCGAATTCGCGCAGCCCCGCGCGATGCCCTCGGCCAGTCGCTGCGGGTTGGTCACGAACAGGTCGTCGCCGACCAGCTGGATCTTCGACCCAAGCGACTTCGGTCAGCATCTTCCAGCCGTCCCAGTCGTCCTCGGAACAGCCGTCCTCGATCGAGATGATCGGGTAGTCGCCCGCAAGCCCGCGAGATACTCCACATTCTCGACCGCCGAGAAGGTCTTGCCTTCGCCCTTCAAGCTCATACTTGCCGTTCTTGAAGTACTCGGTCGCCGCGCAATCGAGCGCGAGGTAGATGTCCTCGCCCGGCTCGTAGCCCGCCTTCTCGATGGATTTCAGAATGAAATCAAGCGCTTCGCGGGCCGACTTCAGGTTCGGCGCGAAGCCGCCCTCGTCGCCGATGCCCGGTGTTGTGGCCCGCGGCATGCAGTTCCTTCTTCAGCGTGTGGAACACTTCCGACCCCATCCGCACCGCCTCGCGGATGTTGTCGGCCGCCGACCGGCATGATCATGAATTCCTGGATGTCGATCGGGTTGTCGGCATGCTGGCCGCCGTTGATGATGTTCATCATCGGCACCGGCAGGATGCGCGCGGAAGTGCCGCCGACATAACGATAAAGCGGCTGGTCGGTGTAGTCGGCGGCGGCCTTGGCCACGGCCAGCGACACGCCGAGGATGGCGTTCGCGCCAAGCCGCGACTTGTTGGGCGTGCCGTCCATCTCGATCATCGTGCGGTCGATGCCGACCTGCTCGGTCGCATCGAAGCCCACCAGTTCCTCGGCGATCTCGCCGTTCACTGCGGCTACAGCCTCCAGCACGCCCTTGCCCATGTAGCGCGTCTTGTCGCCGTCGCGCTTCTCGTTCGCCTCATGCGCGCCGGTCGAGGCGCCCGAGGGCACGGCGGCGCGGCCCATGGCCCCGCCTTCCAGATGGACGTCCACCTCGACGGTGGGGTTGCCGCGGCTGTCGAGGATTTCGCGCGCGTGGATGTCGATGATGGTGCTCATGGGCGGGGTGCCTCCGGTGGCGGGGTGCTCTCGGCGCGCTCTTTACCCTGTGGCGGCACCTCTGGCTAGGGTGCGCCGCGCCGACGACGCTCTCGCAGCACGGTATAGATGCCCGAGGCGATGATCAGCGCGGCCCCCAGCAGCGTCCAGAGGTCGGGCGACTCGTCGAAGACGAGGATGCCGATGGCCAGCGCAAAGATCAGGCGGCTATAGCGGAAGGGCGAGATGGCCGAGACATCCCCCGCCCGCGTCGCCTCGATGATCATCCAGTAGGCCACGATCCCGATCGCCAGCGCACCCCCGATCTGCGCCAGCGCCACGGGGGGTGGCATCACCACCGCGTCCTGCAACAGGAACAGCCCGAGGCCGAGCAGCGTCACCGTGGCGAACCCCCAGGTCGCGACCACCAGCGTGGGCAATCCCTGCGGCATCCGCCGCGTCACCAGATCGCGTCCCGCAAGGCCCACCACCCCCAGGACTGCCCAAAGCGCATTCGGATCGAAATCGTCGCCCGTGGGCCGCAGGATCATCAGCATCCCCACGAAACCCGCCAACACCGCGCTCCACCGCCGCCAGCCGACCTGTCTCGCCCAGAAACAGCGCGGCCCCCGCCGTGACCACAAGCGGCGCGGCCTGGAGGATGGCGGACGCGGTCGAAATCGGGATCAGCGACAGCGCCGTGACGATGCCGAGCGTGCCCACCATCTCGGAGCCGTTGCGCAGTAACAGCGCGCGGTCCAGCGCGAGCGGCGTGAAGATGCGGTGCCCCTGAGATCGCGCGAGAAATGCGAAGGCGAGCGTTCCGCCGACCCCGATCAGCGCAAGGATCTGACCGATGGGCACGTGCGCCGAGGCGAGCTTGATCAGCGCATCCTCGCAGGCGAAGGCCGCCATCGCGGCGCACATCAGCAGGATACCACGCAGGTTGGCGGTCATCGGCTCAGGTCTTCTTCGACGGCACGCCGTACAGTTCGAGCCTGTGGCCGATCAGCTTGTAGCCCAGCCGTTCGGCGATCCGGCCTTGCAGGGCTTCGATCTCGGGATCGACGAATTCGACCACGTCGCCCGAGTTCATGTCGATCAGGTGGTCGTGGTGGTCGCGCTCGGCATCCTCGTAGCGCGCACGCCCGTCGCCGAATTCCAGCCGGTCGAGGATGCCCGCCTCCTCGAACAGCTTCACGGTGCGATAGACGGTCGCGATCGAGATCTTCGGGTCGATCCTGCTCGCGCGGTTGTAGAGCTCCTCGACATCCGGGTGGTCGTCGGCAGCCTCGATCACCCGGGCGACGATGCGGCGCTGGTCGGTCATCCGCAGGCCCTTCGCCTCGCAGCGCGCGATGATGGTGTCGGTCATGGCAGTCTCCGCGCCGAAACGGGGGTCGGCGCAGGCTTTATGACATCCGCCCCGGCATCGCCAGCGCTTTTGACGGCATTCGGTTGACAGCGCCCAAGGGCCGCCCGAGGGTGCCGCCCGGACAGCGAGAAGGGGCGACATGCCGCGCAAGGACAGGATCGACGCGGCGGGTGCGGTGGGGCTGGTCGGCGTTCTCGCTGTTGCTGGCGATCAACCAGGTGGTCATCAAGCTGGTCAATGCAGGGTTCCAGCCGGTGTTCTTCGCCGGCCTGCGGTCCGCTCTCGCGGTCCTGTGCATCTACGCCTGGCTGCGCTGGCGGGGCATCCCGGTGCGGACCGCGCAAGGGACTTTGGGGGCAGGGCTGCTGATGGGGCTGATCTTCTCGGCCGAGTTCCTGCTGTTGTTTCTCGCGCTCGACCTCACCACGGTCGTGCGAACGTCGATCATCTTCTATTCCATGCCCGTCTGGCTCGCGTTGATGGCCCATGTCGGCCTTCCCGGCGAACGGATCACGGCGCCGAAGGCGCTCGGCCTCGGCCTCGCCTTCGCGGGCACGGCCTGGGCCATCCTCGACCAGGGCAGCAGCGGCGGAGAGGCGAGCCTTGCGGGCGATCTCTGCGCGCTCGGGGCGGCGTTCGGCTGGGCAGGCACGGCCTTCATGGCGCGCGGTTCGGCCATGGCGCGCGAACGGCCTGAAATGCAGCTCTTCTGGATGGTGGCCGTTTCGGGCGTGGTGCTTCTCGCCGCTCTCACCCGCTGTTCGGACCGCTGATCCGCGACCTTCAACCCATCCATCTGCTCGGCCTCGCCTTTCAGGCTGTGGTCGTTGTCTCGATGGGTTTCATCTTCTGGCTCTGGCTTCTTTCGATCTATCCCGCCGCTTCGGTCGCGAGCTTTTCCTTCCTGACGCCGATCTTCGGACTGACCCTCGGGTGGCTGTTGCTGGGCGAGCCGATCGGGCCGGGAATTCTCGGCGCGGCGGCGCTGGTGGCGGCGGGAATCATCCTGATCAACCGCCGTCAGCCCAAACAGGGCGGGTCCGCCTGATTTTGCGGCACATCCGGGCGAGGGGCGGCGCGGGAGGTGCATGAACCGCCGAATGCGTGACAGCCATTCATACGTCTGCTCAACGCCTGCCGCCAACTATGCGCCACGCCTTGCGGAAATGCCCCGGTCCGCGTCTCGCCCGAATGCGGTCTTCACACTCCCTCGCGTTCGCGTGAATCAGTGGCCCCACCACCACCTGTGGCATCCTTGCCCGGTCAAGACCAAAGATGTTGTGGGTCCGCAAATTTCCTCGTTGCGAGCTTCATCCAAATACGACAGTTTGACGAAGCAGCCGGAAGACACACTAGATGTAGTGGCGACCGGGAGGGGCAGAAGATCACCATCGAAAGCGCCTGAAAAGGGCGCCGCAACCTTGGCCGCACCTGCTGGCAAGGGCCGGTGGTCTTGACCCCTCTCCACCCCGGCGCGCGGTATTGGCACGGCGGACGGGGCAGCAAGCCCTGCCGGAACAGGAGATGGGGCAGATGAAGATTGAACGCAAATTCACGACGGCCGAAACGGGCGCCTATGGGGCCATCGGCTTTACCACCACCACGTCGGAAATCCGCAATCCCGACGGCAAGGTCGTCTTCCGCAACGAGGCCGTCGAGGTTCCGGAAGGCTGGAGCCAGGTCGCCTCGGACGTTCTCGCCCAGAAGTATTTCCGCAAGGCGGGCGTTCCGGCCCGTCTGAAGCGCGTGAAGGAAAAGGGCGTGCCCGAGTTCCTGTGGCGCTCGGTGGCCGACGAGGCTGCGCTGGCCGACCTGCCCGAGGGCGAGCGCTATGTGGGCGAGACCAGCGCCCGGCAGGTCTTCGACCGCCTCGCCGGTGCCTGGGCCTATTGGGGCTGGAAGGGCGGCTATTTCACCACCGAGGCCGACGCCCGCGCCTATCACGACGAGATGCGCTTCATGCTGGCCCGCCAGATGGCCGCGCCGAACTCGCCCGCAGTGGTTCAACACCGGCCTGCACTGGGCCTATGGCATCGACGGCCCGTGCGCAGGGCCACTTCTACGTCGACTACAAGACCGGCAAGCTGACCAAGTCCGACAGCGCCTATGAACATCCCGCAGCCGCATGCCTGCTTCATCCAGTCGGTCAGCGACGATCTGGTGAACGAGGGCGGGATCATGGACCTCTGGGTGCGCGAGGCGCGCCTCTTCAAGTACGGCTCGGGCACCGGCACCAACTTCTCCTCCCTGCGCGGCGAGGGCGAGAAGCTGTCGGGCGGCGGCAAGTCGCTCGGGCCTGATGGGCTTCCTCAAGATCGGCGACCGCGCGGCGGGCGCGATCAAGTCGGGCGGCACCACGCGGCGCGCGGCCAAGATGGTGATCTGCGACATGGATCACCCCGATATCGAAGCACTTCATCAACTGGAAGGTGATCGAGGAGCAGAAGGTCGCAAGCCTCGTCGCCGGCTCCAAGATCGCACGAGGCGCGGCTGAACGACATCTTCGCGGCGATCCGGGCATGGGACGGTCGCATCGACGGATGCGATCGATCCCGCAAAGAACAGCGGGCTGAAGGCCGCGATCCGGGCCGCCAAGAAGGCGATGATCCCGGACACCTACGTCGAAGCGCGTCCTGCAATACGCGCGGCAGGGCTTCACCAGCATCGAATTCCCGACCTACGACACCGACTGGGATTCCGAGGCCTACATCACCGTCTCGGGCCAGAACTCCAACAACTCGGTCCGCGTGACCGATGCCTTCCTGAAGGCCGTGCAAGAACGATGCCGACTGGGAGCTGATCCGCCGCACCGACGGCAAGGTCGCCAAGACCGTCAAGGCGCGCGAGCTGTGGGACCAGATCGGCCACGCCGCCTGGGCCTGCGCCGATCCCGGCATCCAGTTCCACGACACCGTCAACGCCTGGCACACCTGCCCCGAGGACGGGCCGATCCGCGGCTCGAACCCCTGCTCGGAATACATGTTCCTCGACGACACGGCCTGCAACCTCGCCTCGATGAACCTGCTGACCTTCTACAAGGACGGCAAGTTCGACGCCGAAGGCTACATCCACGCCACGCGGCTGTGGACGGTGACGCTGGAGATCAGCGTGATGATGGCGCAGTTCCCGTCGAAGGAAATCGCGCAGCTGTCCTACGACTTCCGCACGCTGGGCCTGGGCTATGCCAATATCGGCGGCCTCCTGATGAACATGGGCCTCGGCTACGACTGCGAACGAGGGCCGCGCGCTCTGCGGTGCGCTGACCGCGATCATGACCGGCGTGACCTATGCGACCTCGGCCGAGATGGCGGGCGAGCTGGGCGCCTTCCCGGGCTATGCCCGCAACGCGCGCCCACATGCTGCGCGTCATCCGCAACCACCGCCGCGCGGCGCAGGGGCTGGCCGAGGGCTATGAGGGCGTGAACGTCGCCCCCGTGCCGCTCGATGCCGCCAACTGCCCGGACCCGAGCGCTGGTGACGCTGGCGCGGGGCGCCTGGGACGAGGCGCTGAGCCTTGGCGAGCAGCACGGCTACCGCAACGCGCAGACCACGGTGATCGCGCCCACCGGCACCATCGGCCTGGTCATGGACTGCGACACGACCGGGATCGAGCCGGACTTCGCGCTGGTGAAGTTCAAGAAGCTGGCGGGTGGCGGCTACTTCAAGATCATCAACCAAAGTCGGTTCCGGCGGCGCTGGAAACGCTCGGCTACACCCCCAGCCAGATCGCCGAGATCGTGGCCTATGCCGTCGGCCACGGCTCGCTCGGGCAGGCGCCCGGCGATCAACCACACCGCGCTGATCGGCCACGGCTTCGGCGCGCGCGAGATCGAGAAGATCGAGGCGGCGCTGCCCTCGGCCTTCGACATCCGCTTCGTCTTCAACCAGTGGACGCTGGGCGAGGAGTTCTGCAAGGGCACGCTCGGCATCCCGGCCGAGAAGCTGGCCGATCCGACCTTCGACCTGCTGCGCCATCTCGGCTTCACCAAGGCGCAGATCGACGCCGCCAACGACCATGTCTGCGGCACGATGACGCTGGAAGGCGCGCCCTTCCTGAAGCCCGAACACTATTCGGTCTTCGACTGCGCCAACCCCTGCGGCAAGACCGGCAAGCGCTATCTCTCGGTCGAAAGCCACATCCACATGATGGCGGCGGCGCAAAGCTTCATCTCGGGCGCGATCACCAAGACGATCAACATGCCGAACTCGGCGACGTATCGCTGATACGCTCGCGGCCTACGAGCTGTCCTGGAAGCTGGGTATCAAGGCCAACGCGCTCTACCGCGACGGCTCGAAGCTGTCGCAGCCGCTGGCCTCGGCGCTGGTCGAGGATGACGAAGAGGCGGAAGAGGTTCTGGCCATCGGGCACGCCGCACGAGAAGGCGCAGGTGCTGGCCGAGAAGATCATCGAGAAGGTCATCATCAAGGAGATCGTCCGCTCCAACCGCGAAAAGCTGCCCGAGCGGCGCAAGGGCTATACGCAGAAGGCCATCGTCGGCGGCCACAAGGTCTATCTGCGCACCGGCGAGTACGCGGACGGCTCGCCTGGGCGAGATCTTCATCGACATGCACAAGGAAGGCGCAGGCTTCCGCGCGATGATGAACAACTTCGCCATCGCGGTCAGCGTCGGCCTGCAATACGGTGTTCCGCTTGAGGAATTCGTCGAAGCCTTCACCTTCACCCGGTTCGAGCCGGCAGGCATGGTGCAGGGCAACGACAGCATCAAGAACGCGACCTCGATCCTCGACTACATCTTCCGCGAACTGGCGGTCAGCTACCTCGACCGCACCGACCTCGCCCATGTGAAGCCGCAGGGCGCGTCCTTCGACGATCTCGGCCGGGGCGAGGAAGAGGGCAAGCGCAACATCTCGGAAGTGTCCGACCAGGCCGCCTCGCGCGGGCTGGAGGTGCTGAAGCAGATCAGCTCCACCGGCTATCTGCGCAAGCGGCTGCCGCAGGAACTGGTCGTGCTGCAAGGCGGCATGACCACCACGGGGCTGGCCAGCGACGCGATGGGATCGCTCAGCCTGATGGTCTCGGAAACCAGCTATGGCGCCACGGCTCTGGCCACCGGCACCGTCGGCATGGACGCCCGGACCAAGGCCAAGATGCAGGGCTACGAGGGCGACCCCTGCGGCGAGTGCGGCAACTACACGCTGGTGCGCAACGGCACCTGCATGAAGTGCAACACCTGCGGCGGCACGAGCGGGTGTAGCTGAGCCACATCTTCTAAAGACGGACCACCGTGGTGCGCCACGGTGGTCGTCCGCGCGTCTCACCCCTCCGCCGACGGCATCCCGTCCTGCCGCAGCGCCATCGGCGGGACGCCGGTCCAGCGGCGGACGGCGCGGGTGAGGCTGGACTGCTTGGAATAGCCGAGATTGGCCGACACGTCGCCGACCGATGCCTGCGTGCTGCACAGGGCCTGGAGTGCCACCTCGCGGCGGACGTCCTCGATCAGCGCCGAGAACGAGACCCCTTCCGTCGCCAGTCGGCGCTGGAGTGTCCGGATGCTCATGTCCGCCAGTGCCGCGAAGCGGTCGATCGTGGGGGACCCCTCGCGCAGCATGCTGCGCACCACATGACGGGCCGAACCGGCGATGGTGCCGTCGCGCAGGCGTTGCCAGGGAAAGGCGTCACTGCTGGGTGCGGGCGCGCCGATGCGCCGCGCCTCGCGAAGTGGCGCATCGAGCCGCGCCTGCGGCACGGTCAGGGCCATCAGCGGGCGCCCGGCAGCAGCGAGAGGTGCCCGGAAGCAGCGCTGGAGATGATCGAGGCCATAGTGGGGGTGGGGAACCATCTCGACCTGCGCAAAGGCAGGCTCGGCCGGGCGCGCTGCCTGGATCAGCAGGCCGATCAACCCGGCGACATATTGCTGCATGATATGCTGTGCCTCGGGCGCAAGCGGCAACTGCCAGTATTCCTGGATCACCGTCTCGCCCCCGCGCGTGGTCATCGACAGGATCTGGTGCGAGGAATGGTAGGGCATCGCGTGGCAGACGCGCGTCAGGCCCTCGCGCGGGGTGCGCGACGACAGCGCGATCTGGCCCACTGCCGCGATGTCGTGCAGGCTTTCGGCGGTCAGCACCTTGCAGCCGAAATCCGGCCCCTCAAGCCGCGAGGCCTCGATAACGAAGCTTTCGACCGCCCTGACGGGGATCGCCAGGTATGGGTCTTCCAGCCAGACATAGCCGAGACCACAGCGCCGAAGCATGTCATCGACCGGTCGGCCCTGCGCCGCAAGCCACTTGATCATCGGCGTCAGGGACGCCGCCCGCACGACCGGAATCGTCTTCTGCATCCCATCACCACCAAAGACAACACACGGGCACCTGCACGTGCCGCACCCCGGACTTTGTCGCATCCGGGTCCGCTTCGCTTAGCATTGTGCGCCAATCTGCCGGGGAGGTCCGGCCATCGCCTCGGTGCCGCTGGCACGAAATGATAAGCAGCACCTCGCGCTTCCCGATACCGTCCGCTCGTCAGGCCAGGTGAGCCGTTCCGCCCGGCAACTCCTCCAGAAAGGACGCGACATGCCCCAGCTTCTGCCCGGCACTCACGGTGCCCCCGACCGGCGCGCCGACATCTAATGACCCGGTTCGGCGGCCTCTAAGACTGCCGCGGCGGATGATGAAAAAAGGCCTCGTCCGCACGGTCAGGCGAGTTGGCATTTTTCCAAGGAGAGCTTGAGAATGATATTCGGACGTCTGGGCGGAAGTTCCGCGGTGGCCTGTCTTGTCGGCCTTGCACTTGCCTCGTTCCTGGTCGCGGCACCGCCCGTGCAGGCGCAGCAATCCTCTGCGCCGCCCGGCTCTCCGGCAGCGACGCGGGCCATCGACGGGTTGCAGCTTCCTGCGCCGGGGGTTCCCTTCGGTGGAACGATCAAGCCGAACGCTCTGGAGTCGACGCCCTTCTGGCAGCCGCGCATCGCCCCGCCCGAGGGTGCGCCGAACGTGCTGCTCATCATCACCGACGACGTGGGCTTCGGCGCGCCCTCGACCTTTGGCGGCGTCATTCCGACGCCCGCGCTCGACCGGATCGCCGAGATGGGCCTGCGCTACACCAACATGCATTCGACCGCGCTCTGCTCGCCCACGCGGGCCGCGCTCATCACCGGGCGCAACCACCATTCGTCGGGCTTCGGCGTGATTTCCGAGCAGGCGACGGGGTTTCCCGGCTATGATTCCGTGATCACCAAGGACAAGGCGACGATTGCCCGGACACTCAAGGACAACGGCTACAACACGTCCTGGTACGGCAAGAACCACAACACGCCGGGCTTCCAGATCAGCATGCTGGGGCCGTTCGACCAATGGCCGACCGGCATGGGCTTTGACTATTTCTATGGCTTCATGGGCGGTGACACGAGCCAGTGGACCCCCGGCAACCTGTTCCGCAATACGACCCAGATCTATCCCAACGAGACACAGAAGGGCTTCAACCTGATCACCGCGATGGCGGATGAGGCGATCGGCTATCTCGACCAGCTGGACACCTTGTCGCCCGACACGCCCTGGTTCGTCTATTACGCCCCTGGCGGCACCCACGCGCCGCATCACCCGACGCCGGAATGGATCACCAAGATCGAGGACATGCACCTGTTCGATCAGGGCTGGAACCAGCTGCGCGACACGATCTTCGCCAACCAGAAGCGGCTTGGCGTGATCCCCGAGACGGCACAGCTTACCCCCTGGCCGAGCGATCTGCTGAAGACCTGGGACAAGCTGACGGCGGATGAGAAGAAGATGTTCATCCGTCAGGCCAACGTCTATGCCGCCTACCTCGCCTATACCGACCACGAGATCGGCCGGGTTATCGACGCGGTGGCGGCGAACGGCGATCTGGACAACACCCTCATGATCTACATTTCGGGCGACAACGGATCGTCGGCGGAAGGCACGCTGATCGGCACCCCGAACGAGGTCGCCATGTTCAATGGCATCGAGGTGCCCGTCGACGTACAGCTCAAGAACTTCTACGACATCTGGGGATCGGAGTTCACCTACAACCACATGGCTGTTCCGTGGTCCTGGGCCTTCGACACGCCGTTCAAGTGGACCAAGCAGATTTCGTCCTATTTCGGCGGCACTCGGCAGGGCATGGCCATCGCCTGGCCCAAGGTGATTACCGACAAGGGCGCCGTGCGCACCCAGTTTGCCCATGTGATCGACATTGCGCCGACCATCCTCGAGGCGGCAGGCCTGCGCCAGCCATCGGTGGTGGACGGCATCCCGCAAAGCCCGATCGAAGGGACGAGCCTGGCCTATACCTTCGACAAGGCGAATGCCGACGAACCCTCGCATCATCGCACCCAGTATTTCGAGATGATGGGCAACTATGCCCTCTACCACGAAGGCTGGTCTCTGGTGGACAAGGTGCAGCGGCCGTCCTGGGTGACCATGGGCCCCGCCATCGCCGACCCGGCCAAGCCGGAATGGGAGCTCTACGACCTGACAAAGGACTGGACGCAGAACACCGACCTTGCCGCCCAGATGCCCGAGAAGGTGAAGGAGCTGGAGGCGATCTGGTGGCGTGAAGCTCAGAAGTATCAGGTCCTGCCGCTGGATGCGTCGGTTGCAACGCGGCTTGTCGCTCCTCGGCCAAGCGTGACCGCTGGCCGCACCGAGTTCAGCTTCCCGCCCGCGATGACGGGCATCTCGAACGGCGTCGCGCCATCGATCCTGAACGCCTCCTACACCTTCACCGCCGAGGTGACGGTGCCAGAGGGGGGTGGCGAGGGCGTGATCATCACCCAGGGCGGACGCTTCGCGGGCTACGGCTTCTACCTGGACAAGGGCAAGCCGACCTTCGACTGGAACCTTGTCGGTCTGAAGCAGGTGACCTGGCAGGCGCCCGAACCCCTGGCGGCGGGGAAGCATACGCTCGTCTTCGACTTCAAGTATGATGGCCTCGGCGCCGCGACGCTGGCCTTCAACAGCCTTTCAGGCATCGGCCAGTCCGGGACCGGCACGCTGACCGTCGACGGCACGGTCGTGGCGACGCAGAAGATGGACCATACCATCCCGCTGATCCTCGCCTGGGACGAGAACATGGACATCGGCTCGGACACCGGCACCCCGGTGAACGACAAGGCCTATCAGGTGCCCTTCGCCTTCACCGGCACCATCGACAGCCTGAAGCTGGTCGTCGACCGCCCGGAACTCAGCGACGCCGACAAGGCGAAACTGGAAGCGGCGATGAAGGCCAAGGACTGATCCCGAAGGTCCAATGCAGAGGGCCCCGCCAGATTGGCGGGGCCTCTCTGATGCACCAAGGCGACCTATGCGATCGCAGCGCTGACAAGTTTCGACTTCGTTCGGGGGATGAGCTGGCTGGGGCGCTAGGATTCGAACCTAGGTATGTCGGTACCAAAAACCGATGCCTTACCACTTGGCGACGCCCCAACTCGCGGGTGGTTTAGCGAAGGGTCCGACGGGTCGCAAGAGGCAAAACGCAGGCCGCGGGGCATTGCTGCGGTCGGGTGTGCGGGCTACCACGCAGGGCATGGAACAGGCGGATGTGATCGTTCTGGGGGCCGGGGCCGCGGGCCTGATGTGCGCGCTCGAGGCCGGGCGGCGGGGGCGGCGCGTGCTGCTTGTCGACCATGCGCGGGCCGTGGGCGAGAAGATCCGCATCTCGGGCGGGGGGCGGTGCAACTTCACCAATCTCGGCATCGCGCCGGAGCGCTTCCTGTCGCGCAACCCGCGCTTCGCTCTCTCGGCGCTGAAGCGCTTCACGCAATGGGATTTCATCGCGCGGGTCGACGCGGCGGGGATCGCCTGGCATGAAAAGACGCTCGGGCAGTTGTTCTGCGACGGCCCGGCCACCCAGATCATCGACATGTTCCTGCGCGACCTGGCGCAGGCGGGGGTGGCTGTCTGGACGGGCTGCGCCCTGGGCGAGGTGCGGCAGGTGGGCACGGGGTTCGAGGTCGAGACAGCGCGAGGGCGGGTGCGGGCGTGCCTCGGTGGTGGTGGCGACGGGTGGCAAGTCGATCCCGAAGATGGGCGCCACGGGTTTTGGCTACCGCCTCGCCGAGCAGTTCGGGCTGCGGGTGACCGAGACGCGGCCCGCGCTTGTTCCGCTGACGTTCGCGGAGCAGGAGTTGGAGCGGCTGAGGCCGCTGGCCGGGGTCTCGGTCGAGGGCCGGGTCACGGCGGGGCGCGCGGGGTTTGACGAGGCGGTGCTCTTCACCCACCGGGGCCTGTCCGGCCCCGCGATCCTTCAGGTTTCGAGCTACTGGCGCGAGGGCGAGGAGATCGTGGTGGACCTCGCCCGAGACGTGGACGCCGGCGCGGCGCTGCGGGCGGCGCGGACCGACGAGGGGCGCATCGCCCCGCGCACGGCGCTGGCCCGGGTCCTGCCAGAGCGGCTTGCCCGGTTCGTGGAGGGCGAGGCGGACCTGGAGGGCGTGATGGCCAGTCAGTCGAACGCGGCAATCGACCGGGCGGCGGGGCTGGTGCATCGCTGGCGGCTGCGTCCGGTGGGGACGGAGGGCTATCGCACGGCCGAGGTGACGCTTGGCGGGGTGGAGACGGACGATCTGGACGCGCGGACGATGCAGGCCAAGGGGGTAACGGGTCTCTATTTCGTGGGCGAGGTGGTGGACGTGACCGGCTGGCTGGGGGGCTACAACTTCCAGTGGGCCTGGTCGTCGGGCTGGGCAGCAGGGCAGGTGGCGTGAGGCGACACCTTTCCTAGGCCAGACCCATAAGCTTGTCGTAGATCAAGAAACCCAAATTTAATCCGACCGAACCAGCGGACGGTTGTAACGGAGTCCTTCGGGGAGATTGTCAGGACCATCACATCGCCCGGCGAAAAGGAGTATCGCCGTCGGCTCGGATCGCTATCCACGATCCAGCAGGGAGACGATCCGCGCGCAGGTTACGAGAACCTTGCACAACTCGACGAACTCGTCGCGAGTGCCCGGCGCCTCCGAAAGCCGGAAGCAGTCCTCAGCTGCAGGATGGGGTGACCAAACGAGGCGGTCTTCAAGGAGATAGACGCCGTAGACGGTCTTGATCCCGTTGTCTCTTGCGCTTTCAAGACCTTTGCCGATGCCGTGCGCGGTCAAGGCCGCATTCAGTGCAATGGCCACTTCGATGAGCGCGGCCCGATAGCCCGGCCGCCTGGAGACATCTGGGCCGTGGATGATCTCCAGCCAACTCGCCCCCACGCTCGTGACAATCAGCATGCGATCGAGAATCTCGCGCAGCGGTTTCTGCGCCATCACCTCGAGGTAACCGCCGGGCTGCAAATGGATGTCCACCGCAGCCGACACCGCGCCACATTGGCTATGGCCCAGGACCACGATCGTTCGGAGGCTGCTCGTCAGATGCTCGACGGCATAGGTGAGACTTCCCAGCACGTCGTCGCCCAGCCCGTTGCCTGCGATACGCACCACAAAGAGGTCGTTCGGACCTTCCGAGAACAACAGCTCCACCGGCACACGCGCATCGGCGCACCCGAGAACGGCTGCGAACGGCAACTGGCGCGGAGCGGCGCTGCTTCCCGGCAACAGCCCCACATCATGCGGGCTGACATCGATGTTCATGCGGACCGGGTGGCCCGCTTCCGCAGCCGTGAACAGATCTGCAAAGGCCCGGTTGCCCGCCTCGAGTCTCAGGCGCGCCGCCTCGGCGTTCTCGGGCGGTGTTCGACCGGGTGTGTTGAAGGCGAACCGGTAGCTGACTTCACCCCACCATTTCAGGTCGAACGGATCGTCGCCTGGCCTGACTGGAACTCATGGTGCAATGTCCCGCGCTGAGGTCCTTCGTCGGCAGGTTTTCCGCAGGACCTTCACCGGGTCCTTGGTGCGCAACCTCGGCTGAACGTAACACGCAGCGCCCGGTGCGCCAATGCATGACCCTGGGGTTTCTTTGCAAGGGGAAGAGATGGCGGAAACGAGTGGCTTGGTGCGATCGACACGGGACGATCCGAAGCTGTCCGCAGTGTAGCCCCCTCACACCCCCCTCACGAAAATCTGCTGTGGCGTCGCCCTGCGCTTTGGATAAAGGTCGCGCAACCGCAGCGGCGAGGGGTTGGCTCAGGTGTTCAAGTCGTTCTTTCCAAGGCCGAGGCTGTTCCTTCTCTCGGCGCTGCTCTGGGTCACGGTGGCGGTGATCGTCTGGTATGGGGCGGGCGAGACGCTTGGCGCAGCACTCGGCTTTCCGCCGGTCGATCCTAACGCCGCCCCGGTGCTCGGCCTCGGCCATTTCGTCACGCCGCAGTTCATCTGGTTCTACCTGTTCTGCGGGGCGTTCTTCGCCAGCTTCGCGGCGCGTCTGGTTCACCTTGTCGCCGCATCCCTACCAGTGGTGGTCGGTCTGCGGGACGGCCTTCATCCTGTTCTCGACCTATTTCAGCGTGCAGGTCTCGGTCGCGATCAACAACTGGCGGGGGCCGTTCTTCGACAATGTGCAGAACGCGCTCTCTGGGTCGGGAGAGGTCACGCAGGGGCAGCTTTACGGGCTGATCCTGATCTTCGCGCAGATCGCCTTCGTCTGGATCGCGCTCTACGTCGCGACGCGCTTCTTCGTCAGCCACTACATCTTCCGCTGGCGGCAGGCGATGAACGACTACTACATGAGCCGCTGGGACGAGGTGCGCGGGATCGAGGGGGCGGCGCAGCGGGTGCAGGAGGACACCATGCGTTTTGCCTCGATCATGGAGGATCTCGGCGTGTCGGTCGTCGATGCGGTGATGACGCTCTTCGCCTTCCTGCCGGTGCTGGCCGCGCTGTCGGTGCATGTCTCGGAACTGCCGGTCGTGGGGCAGATCGCGCAGCCCTTGCTTTGGGCCTCGCTCTTCTGGTCGTTCTTCGGAACGCTGCTGCTTGCCATAGCCGGGATCAAGCTGCCGGGGCTGAACTTCCGCAACCAGCGGGTTGAGGCGGCCTATCGGAAGGAGCTTGTCTATGGCGAGGACGATCCCGCCCGCGCCGAGCCGATGACGGTGCGCGAGTTGTTCACGACAGGTGCGGACAAACTACTTCCGCCTCTACTTCCACTACGCCTATTTCAACGTGTTCCGCAGCATGTACATCCAGGCGGACAACATATTCGCCTACCTGATCCTGATCCCGACCATCGCCGCCGGGAAGATCACCTTCGGCATCCTGCAACAGATCCTGACGGCCTTCGGGCAGGTCTCCGGGTCGTTCCAGTACCTCGTCAACTCATGGACGACGATCATCGAGCTTCTGTCGATCCACAAGCGCCTCGTGGCCTTCGAGGCGGCGTTCGAGGGGCGGGCGCTGGCGGAGATCGAGCTGGAGCATCCGCTGACGCCCTGACGGTCAGACGCGGATCGGGTTCGCCTTGGCCAGCCGGTCGAACTGCATCAGGCTGTCGACCAGCGCGGGCATCTGCAGCCAGCGGGATCATGTTCGGCCCGTCGGAGGGGGCGGTGTCGGGGGCCTCATGCGTCTCGATGAACACGCCCGCGATGCCAAGGCTGACGGCGGCGCGGGCCATCACCGGCGCGAATTCGCGCTGCCCGCCCGAGGACGAGCCCTGGCCGCCCGGCTGCTGGACGGAGTGGGTGGCGTCCATGATGACCGGATAGCCCGTGCGCGCCATGGTCGGCAGCGCGCGCATGTCGGCGACCAGCGTGTTGTAGCCGAAGGACACGCCGCGCTCGGTCAGCAGGATGCGGGTGTTGCCGGTCGAGGCGACCTTCTCGGCCACGTTCGCCATGTCCCAGGGCGCGAGGAACTGGCCCTTCTTGATGTTCACCACCGCGCCGGTCTCGCCCGCAGCGATCAGCAGGTCGGTCTGGCGGCACAGGAAGGCCGGGATCTGGATCACGTCCACGACCTGCGCCGCAAGCCGCGCCTGCTCGGCGTCGTGGATGTCGGTCAGAACGGGCATGCCCATCCGGCGCACCTCGGCCAGCACGGCCAGGCCCGCCTCGATCCCCAGGCCCCGGCGACCCTTCAGCGAGGTGCGGTTGGCCTTGTCGTAGCTGGCCTTGAAGACGTACTGCGCGCCCGCCGCCGCACAGGCCTCGGCCATGGTGCCCGCGATCATCTGGGCGTGGTCGAGGCTTTCCAGCTGGCAAGGCCCGGCGATCACCAGCAACGGGCGGTCGTTGCCGACGGTCAGGCCGCCGATCTGCACATCGTTCATCTTGGTCATGGCGCGGCCTTCAGGCGGTGACCTGTTCCCGCAGGATCGCGGCGGTCATCGAGATCATCAGGTATATGCCCGCAAAGATCATCAGCGTCACGAGCGTATTCTCGAAGGCCTTCGGATAGGCCGCCTCGTCCGGTGCCACCGGGCTGACCGACAGCGACAGGTAGCGGACCTGCCGGTTCGCCTCGATCCGTGCGGTCTCGAGCTGTTGCAGCGTGGTCGCCAGCATCATCTGGCGGGTCTGCACATCGGCCTGCGCCATCATCAGCTCGCTCTGCACCTCGGCCAGCGACCGGCCATCGGCGCTGTTCTGGGTCATCTTCGTGCGCAGGTCGGAGATCTGGGCTTCCAGCGTGGCGATGCGGCGTTCGACCGGCTCCATCCGCGCGCGGTTGGGCGCGGCGTTGGACTTCATCTGTTCCAGCGACAGGCGTTCCTGCGTCAGCTGCGTTTCCAGCGTGCCGATCTGCTGTGTCACCAGCGACAGCTCGGCCTCCGACGACATCACCTGGTAGCGCTGCTGAAGGTCCACGACCTTGCGCTGCGCGGCCAGCATCTTGGCCTCGCTGTCCTCGTAGCTGGCGCGGGCGTCCTGCATCTGGTCCTCGCGCTTGCGTTGGGTCTGCTGGTCGATCTGTTCCTCGGCATAGCCGATCAGGGCGCGGCTGAACTCGACCGAGGTTTCGGGGTCGGCGGCCACGCACTTCCATCTTGATGATGCCCTCGGTCGGATCGTACGAGATCCGGACGACGCGCTCATACAGCTTGTAGACCTCTTCGTTGCTGGCGTCGGGGGCGAGGCGCAGGAGCGGGTCGATCGCCGGGGCCGAGAAATGCGCGCGGAAGCCGTGGTCGGCGTCCAGGCGCAGCATCGCCTCGCGTGATTGAAGGTAGCCCTGGACCGCGATGGAATCCTTGTTGGCCTCGATCGCGCCCGTGAACATCGAGCCGAGACCCGGCGGCCCGCCCGCCGTGACCGCGCCGTCGGCCTGCTGGATCACCATTTCCGACCGGGTGGCGAAAAGCGGGGTCGCCACGCGGAAGATAGTACCAGGCCGAGACCAGCGTCGGCAGCAGGACGAAGAACGCGAGGCGCAGGGCAAGCGCGATGCTCTTGCGCCGCCGTCGGCGACGATGTCGCGCTGGATGCGGATGATGTCGGCCGCGTGGATCCTGCTCGACCCGTCGCTCGGGCGAGGGGAGGGGCGGCTTGACGGTCTGCGGCAGCTTCTCGGGTGCGGCCGGCAAGCTCAGGGCGCGCGATCCGTCGGCGGCGGCGGGATGCGTCCGTCGAGGGGACGAGTTCCAGCATGCTGGCGCGCTGGAACGGGTCGATCCCCGCCTGGCGCAGCAGTCGGACCGCGTCGAAATCCGAGGTCGCGGCAAGGTCGTGCCTTTGCGCGACGCGCCGCGCAAGGCGCAGCTGGCGCCCTGTCAGTCCCTCGCGCCGGATCGGTCGATCTCGGTCTCGGGGCCGGCATCCGCGGTGGTCGCGACGGCTGTGCTCGGGCGGCAGGTCGGGAGGAGCGACGGCAGCGACCTCGGCTGCGGCGCTGTCGCCGCCCGCCTCGACGGGCTTCTCCGCGGCAGGCTCCTGACGGCGGAGGCGAAACCGGATGGCCTTAGGCTTGGTAGTCATAGAGGCGCTTCGCTTCTTCCAGGGTGTCGAACATGTAAAGCTGGCCGTTCCGCAGGACGCCCGCGCTGCGGCAGAACTTCTCGAGCGTTTCGGCCTGATGCGAGACGACCACGACCGTCGCGTTCTTCAGCCGGTCGCGCAGGATGCCGCCCGCCTTGCGGTTGAACTCTACATCCATCGTCGCGGGCATCCCCTCGTCGATCAGGTAGATGTCGAATTCCAGCGCCAGCATCAGCGCGAAGGAAAGCCGCGCCCGCATGCCCTGAGGAATAGGTGCCGACAGGCATGTCGAAGTATTCCTCGATCCCGCAAAGCCAGCGGCAGAAGCTTTCGACATAGTCGGCGTCAAGCCCGTAGAGCCGCGCGATGTAGCGGGCGTTCTCGGTCCCGGTGTGCTTGTTGACCACGCCACCCATGAAGCCGAGCGGGAAGGAAATGCGCGACGTGCGGGTGACACGGCCCTCGTCCGGTTTTTCGAGACCCGCCATCATGTTGATGATCGTCGTCTTGCCGGTGCCGTTCGGCGCGAGGATGCCCAGCGAATTGCCCAGTTCCACGCGGAACGAGGCGCGGTCGAGGATCACCTTGCGCTGCTTTCCGGTCCAGAAGGACTTGCTGACATTCTCGAACTCGATCATTCCCCGCGCCTCGCCCGGGGCAGACATCCCTGCCACGGCGAAGATGCCGCGTCGGGTTTGCTCTGTCGCCCCTGTCCCCGATAGGGGATCATTCTTAAATCTTGCCTTATCCCGGCTTCTGGGCCGCATTATGACCGAAAAGGTGGCAATGTGACAATCGCTGCTTCCGGCTTGCGCAAGGATGGTCCAGGCGAGGCCGAGACCCTCGTCTCCGAGATCCGGTCCTGCCGCCTCTGCGCCGGGCGTTTCGCCGCGACCGCCACCCGGCATGAGCCGCGACCCGTGGCGTGGTTCCGGCCCACGGCGCGCATCCTGATCGCAGGCCAGGCCCCCGGCGCGCGGGTTCATGCCGTGGGCGAGCCGTTTCGTGACCCCAGCGGCACGCGGCTGCGCCAGTGGACCGGGATGAGCGAGGCCGAGTTCTACGATCTCGACAGGGTGGCGGTGGTGCCGATGGCCTTCTGCTTTCCCGGATACGACGCCAAGGGATCGGACCTGCCGCCCCCGCCGATCTGTGCCGCGACGTGGCACGCCCGCGTGATGGCCGCCCTGCCGGACCTCAGACTGATGTTGCTGGTGGGCGGGGTCGCGCAGCGCTGGCATCTGGGGGTGCGCACGGGCGTGACCCAGACGGTGGCCGACTGGCGCGCCCACGCGCCCCGCGTCTTTCCCCTCCCGCACCCGTCCTGGCGCAATACCGGATGGCTGAAGCGCAACCCATGGTTCGAGTCCGATCTGCTGCCAGAACTGCGCCTGGCGGTCCGTTCCGAGTTGCGAGGGTAGGTGGTGCGTTCCAGGGCGCTGGCCCGGCTGGTTCCCTCGGCGCTCCGCCATGCTATAGACCGGGGCGCGACACCGAAGGGGATGCGATGACGTTGCTGGATCAGGCCTTTCGGGCGATGGAGGACGAGCCCGAGAATGACGCGCTTCGCCTGCGCTTCTACGAGCGCATGGCCGAAAGCGAACTGTTCCTTCTGCTGGAGGAAGAGGCGGAGGACGAGGCTGTCACGCCGGAAGTATTCGCGCTTGAAGACGGGCCGATGGTGATGATCTTCGACCGCGAGGACCGTCTGGCCGAGTTCGTGGGCGCCCCCGCGCCCTATGCTGCGCTTCCCGGCCGGGTCATTGCGCAGCAGTTGGCGGGGCAGGGGATCGGCATCGGGCTGAACCTCGGCGTCGCGCCGTCATCCTACGTCATCCCGGCCGACGCGGTGGACTGGCTTGCCGCGACACTGGGGCAGGGGCCGATGCAGACCGAAGCGCGCCCGATCTCTTTCCACGCGCCCGGCGGGTTGCCCGAGACGCTGCTGACCGCGCTTGATGCCAAGCTGGCACGGGCTCAGGGTCTGGCGATAGCGGCGTTGCTGGCCGGCGTCACCTATGAGGATGGCCGTCGCGGGCACATGCTGGCCTTCATCGGGGCGTTGCCCGGCGCCGAGACCGCTCTTGCGCGGGCGGCGGGCGAGGCGCTGACCTTCTCGGGGATCGAGGCAGGCGAGATGGACGTGACCTTCCTCGACGCGGGTGATGCTGTGCTGGGGCCGCTTGGTCGGGTTGCGTTGCGCTTCGATCTGCCGCTGCCGGTCGCTGCCGAACCTCCCGCTCCGCCAGGCACCGACCCGCAGCGGCCGCCCCGGTTGAGATAAGGCGGATTTTTGGGGTATTATGATACCTATTTTATAAGACATTGAAATGTAAGGACTTTACCGATTTCATCGGCCTTGACTGTGCAGGAAAGCTGCGACATACACCGCCATCCGAGTTTCCGGGGGTCTTGGCCCCCGCACCGCTGACGAGAGAGACCCATGAAAACCTTCACCGCAACTCCGGCGGATATCGACAAGAAGTGGATCCTGATCGACGCCGAAGGCATCGTTCTGGGCCGTCTTGCGACCATCGTCGCCAACATCCTGCGCGGCAAGAACAAGCCGACCTTCACGCCGCACATGGACATGGGCGACAACGTGATCGTCATCAATGCCGACAAGATCCAGATGACCGGCAACAAGCGGGCCGACAAGCGCTATTACTGGCACACCGGCTATCCGGGCGGGATCAAGTTCCGCACCGCGGGCCAGGTCCTGGACGGCGCGCATCCCGAGCGCGTGGTCGAGAAGGCCGTCGAGCGGATGATCACCCGCAACCGCCTGGGCCGCCAGCAGATGACCAACCTGCGCGTCTATGCCGGGTCGCAGCATCCGCACGAAGCCCAGCAGCCCACCGTTCTCGACCTCAAGTCGATGAACCCGAAGAACACCCGGAGCGCCTGAGCATGGCCGACATCAAATCCCTCGACGATCTGAAAGCCGCCGTCGGCGACACGCCCGCCGCAGCCCCCGTGGCCGCCCCGCGCGAACCGATGCGCGACGCGCTCGGCCGGGCCTATGCGACCGGCAAGCGCAAGAACGCCATCGCCCGCGTCTGGATCAAGCCGGGTTCGGGCAAGGTCACGGTCAATGGCAAGACCATGCCGGAATACTTCGCGCGTCCGGTGCTCCAGATGATCCTGCGCCAGCCGTTCACGGTGGCCGGCGTGGAAGGCCAGTTCGACGTGAACGCGACCGTCGTCGGCGGCGGGCTGTCGGGCCAGGCGGGTGCGGTGAAGCACGGCATCTCGAAGGCGCTTCAGCTTTACGAACCGTCCCTGCGCGGCGCGCTCAAGGCGGCGGGCTTCCTGACCCGCGACAGCCGCGTGGTGGAGCGCAAGAAGTACGGCAAGGCGAAAGCGCGCCGCAGCTTCCAGTTCTCGAAGCGCTGATCCGATCCCAAGACCGCGACAAGGCCCGCCACCCGTGCGGGCCTTTTTGCTGCGCAAGTGGTCCGAAACGAAAAAGGCCGGGATCGCTCCCGGCCGAGTTGGGGTTACCGATCAGGGAATCGGTGGGGGACGGGCACCCTTACGGGCGCCAGAGTGGCTTGCGAAGTTCGTCGGACGCGTCCTGCGCCGTCAGGCCGATGTCGCGCAGCAGATGCTCGTCGAGCAGCGCCAGCGCGCGGCGCGAGCGGTGGCGATTGAGCCAGCCCGAGACCACCTGCCGCACCGAAACCGCACGGAAGGTGCGGGCGGCCAGACCGGCGGTCGGCATCACGGTGAGCTTGGTTGGGTCGAGGGTCGGCATGATACACCTTTTGTGTTGATACAATCTTTGATTTAGCGTATTGTGATGATACAAATTCGGTGTGTACCCCGAAAGAGGAAACTTGTGCCCGATACAATTTGGCTGCCTGACCTGAGTCAAATCGACCGGGCCGAAGTATCTCTCCCTCGTCCGCTCCCTGCGAGACGCGATCCGCGAGGGGGACCTCACCGAAGGTCAGCGCCTGCCCACGGTCCGTGATCTTGCCTGGCGGCTGGGGATGACCCCGGGCACCGTCGCACGCGCCTATCAGATCGCCACGCAAGAGGGTCTGCTGTCCGGTGAGGTCGGGCGCGGCACCTTCGTCGCCGCACGTTCGGGCGCACCGAAGGCCAAGCCGCGCCTTTATGTCGAACCGGACGAACGGCTGGTCGACCTGCGCTCGCCCGCGCTGCCGGATGTGGGGCAGGCGGCGGTCTTTGCCGCATCCCTGCGCGGCATCGCCGACCGGATGGGGCCGGACTGGCTGACCTATCCCAGCCAGGCGGCCGAGTTGCCGTTGCGCGAGGCGGTGGTGGCCTGGCTTGCCGACCGGGTGATGGGACCGATCTCGGCCGAGGATGTGGTGCTGACAAACGGCGGACAGAACGCCATCGCGCTGGTCATGCAGGCCTGCCTGAAGGGCGACAAGCCCGTGGTGCTGCTGGAAGACCTCGCCTATCCCGGCATCCGCCAGGCCGCCTCGCTGGCACGGGCCGAGACGGTGGGGCTGGAGATGGACGGCGAGGGCCTGCGCCCCGACGTGCTGGAGGCTGCCTGCCGCCGCCTGCCCACGGCGCAACTTCTCTGCCTGACCCCGCAGGCGCAGAACCCCACGGCGGTCTGCATGAGCGCGCGCCGCCGGGCCGACATCGCCGCCGTCGCGCGGCGCTATGGGCTGACGATCCTCGAGGACGACTGCTATACGATCAGCGACAGCGACGTGCCCCAGATCCGGGCTGTCGCGCCGGAACGGACCTGGTACGTGGGCAGCCTGTCGAAATCCATCTCGGCGGCGCTCCGCTTTGGCTATGTCGTCTGCCCGACCGGGCTGGGCGAGGTGGGGCGGGCGGCGGCAACGCACCAGTTCTTTGCGCTCGCCCGACCGGTGTCGGACCTCTGCCTCGACCTGCTCACGAACGGGGCGGGTGAACGGATTCGCGCGGATGTGATCGCCGAACTCGCGCCCCGGCTTCAGACGGTGGTCAACATGCTGGGGGCGCATGACCTGTCCTGGCAGCCGGGCCTGCCCTTCGTCTGGCTGCGGATGCCCAAGGGGTGGCGCGCCTCCAGCTTCGCGCGGCAGGCCGAGGCCGAGGGCGTGCTGATGCGGTCCGCCGATACCTATGCGCTGAACCACGGACGGGCCCCAAATGCGGTACGCCTGGCCATCGCGGGCAACCTCTCGCGCGCCCGGTTCGACAGCGGGATCGCCGTGCTCGCCCGGCTTCTCGCCAACCCGCCGCAGGAACTCAGCGTCTAGGCGTTGTTGCAGGGATGTTGCACGGCGGACTCATCAAGCCGAATTCACCAAGCATTCCGGTGGCTTGTCTTGACCGGTGAAGACACGGCATTATTGTTTCTGCATCGAGCACAAAGAAAGAGAGCCCAAAATGGGACAATCGGCTTTTCATGCCCCTCACGGGGGCAGCGTTTTCCTTGGCATCCGCAAGAACCGCACCGGCGCGACCGAGATCGTCTATGACGACGGCGTGGCGCGGCGCCTTGTCTGGCGGGTGACCGAAGCCGTCGCCGACGAGCGGCGTCTGTCGGATGCGCTGGCCCGCGCCGTCAGCCACACGCGGGTGATCCCGGCGCTTTACGCCGAACTCAAGAAGCGCGCGATCATGGTCGAGGCGGTCGTCCGCTAGGCGTTCCGCCAGCGCTTGCCTTTTGGGCGCACCGCCCCGCGCGGTGCGCCCGCTGCTTGCGACGGCAGAAGATTTGATCAAAAGTCGCAGCCCCCCTTTTCAGATGCGCCTCGCTGTGCCACAACCCTTGAAAAGACGTGACCGTCAGGGGGAATGATGAGTTCAGGGGGTGGCCTGGCCCGGTTCAACCGGTCAGAGGCGGCAAGCGGGCTTGCCATGATCAGCCCGACGGCGGTCTATGCCATCCTTCTGCTGGCGGCGCCCCTCGGAACGATCTTTCTCTACAGCTTCCTGACCGACGGATATCTCGAGATCATCCGCACCTTCACCTGGGCCAACTATGTCGAGGCCTGGACGAACGAGCTGTACCGCACGGTCATGCTGCGCTCGCTCTTCGTGTCGCTGACGGTGACGGTGGTGACCGTGCTGCTGGCCTTTCCGGTGGCCTATTTCGTCTCGTTCCATGTCGATCCGTCGAAGAAGGCGCTCTGGCTGTTCCTGATCACCATCCCGTTCTGGACGAGCTACCTGATCCGGGTGTTCCTGTGGAAGGTGATCCTGGGCTACAACGGCGTGGTGAACTCGGCGCTGTTGAGCCTGGGGATCATCGAGCGAGCCGTTGCAGTGGATCAACTACAACGTCGGCGCGGTCGTCATCACGCTGGCCCATGCCTACGCGCCCTTCGCGATCCTGCCGATCTTCGTGGCGCTGGAGAAGATCGACCGTTCGCTTCTCGAGGCGGGGCAGGATCTTGGCGAGAGCCGGTTCATGACCTTCCTGCGGGTGACGCTGCCGCTGGCGATGCCGGGGGTCATCGCCTCGGTCCTGATCGTCTTCATCCCGACCATCGGCGACTATGTGACGCCGCAGCTCGTCGGCGGGCCGCGAGGGCCGGATGGTGGCGAACCTGATCCAGCTGCAATACCTGAAGCTTGACAACTATCCGCTCGGCTCGGCCATCGCGGTGAGTGCCATGGCGATCGTGACCGCGGTCAGCCTTGTGTTCCTCTACCTGAACCGGCGCTACCTGAAGGGGGGCAAGTGATGCGGGGCGGCGGGCTTCAAGGTCTATGCGCTCGTCTATCTGCTGTTCCTCTATGCGCCGATCATCCTGCTGCCGCTCTTTGCGTTCAACGATGCGACGGTCATCGCCTTTCCGCTGAGCGGCTTCACGACCGACTGGTTCGCGGCGCTGCTGGATGACCCGCCGCTGCACAACGCGGTGAAGAACAGCCTGATCATCGCGGTGTCGGTCTCGATCCTGTCGACGACGCTGGGGGTGTTCGCCGCCCGCGCCTCGACGCGCTTCGATTTCCCGTTCAAGGGCGGGATGATGGGCCTGATCATGCTGCCGCTGGTGCTGCCCGAGATCATCGTCGCGGTGTCGCTGCTGGTGGTGCTGCTGGGGATCGGGGTGAAGCTGTCGATCTTCACGGTGATCCTGGGCCATGTGCTGATCTGCACGCCCTTCTGCATCGCGATCCTGACCTCGGCCTTCCAGTCGCTGGACCGGTCGCTGGAAGAGGCGGCCTATGACCTGGGCGAGACGCCGTTCTCGACCTTCCGGCTGATCATCCTGCCGCTGGTGATGCCGGGGATCATCTCGTCGCTGCTGATCTCGTTCACCATCTCGCTGGACGAGTTCATCATCGCCTTCTTCCTGGCCGGGACGCAGGCGACGCTGCCGGTCTACATCTTCTCGCAGTTCCGCTTTCCGCAGGCGGTGCCCGTCATCATGGCGCTCGGCACGATCCTGGTCTGCCTGTCGATCCTGCTGCTGTCTCATCGCCGAATTTTTCCGCCGCCGCGGCATCGCCCGGTCCGGCGCCAAGGATACCGGAGGCTTCCTGTGACCGCCACGAAACCCACGATGATCGAGTTCCGGGACGTCCAGAAGTACTATGGCGACTATCACGCGCTGCGCGGGATCAATGCCACGCATCCGGGCGGGCGAGTTCTTTTCGCTGCTGGGGCCGTCGGGCTGCGGCAAGACCACGCTGCTGCGCACCATCGCCGGGTTCGAGGAAATCTCGTCGGGCGCGGTGCTGATCGACGGCAAGGATGCGGCGCGCGATCCCCGCCAACAAGCGGCCCACCAACATGGTGTTCCAGAGCTACGCGATCTTCCCGCACCTGACCGTGGAAGAGAACGTGGGCTTCGGCCTGCGCCGCGCGGGCCTGTCGCAAGGACGAGATGGCGCGTCGCGTGGGCGAGGCGCTGGAGATGGTGGGCCTGAAGGGCTTCGGCAAGCGCGCGGCCCATGCGCTGTCGGGCGGCCAGCGGCAGCGCGTGGCGCTGGCGCGCGCGCTGATCCTGAAGCCGAAGGTGCTGCTGCTGGACGAGCCGCTCTCGGCGCTGGACAAGAAGATGCGCGAGCAGATGCAGGTGGAACTGATCAAGCTGCAGCGGCAGGTCGGCATCACCTTCATCCTGGTCACCCATGACCAGGAAGAGGCGCTGGTGATGAGCGACCGGATCGCGGTGATGTTCGAAGGGCAGATCGCCCAGCTCGACGACCCCGAGACGCTCTACCGCCGCCCGAAGACGCGGCAGGTGGCGGATTTCATCGGCACGATGAACTTCCTGCCCGCGACGATCCTGTCGAGGACGGGCCAGGCGGCGTCGACGTGGACGTGGCGGGGCTGGGCCGCTGCCACATTCCGGCGGCGCAGGCCCCGTCGGCGCCCACGGGGCAGGGCGCGAGCGTGGGCTTCCGGCCCGAGACGCTGACGATCCTTTACGAAGGCCAGACCGCCACCGACCGCGAGACGCCGGGCACGGTGGAAGAGGTCGTCTATTACGGCGACATGACCTATTACGACGTCAAGCTCGACGGCGTGGAAACGCCGGTGCGCCTGTCGATGCGCAACGTGCCGGGCCGCCCGGTGCTGGAGATCGGCACGCGCACCCGCGTCGCCTGGAGCCCCGACGCGCTGGTGCTGTTCCGCTGAAGCGAGGCGGAGCGCGCGCCAAGGCGCGCGCAAGCCCTTTGCCTCGGGCGCGCCATGCGCGCGCCCTCAGGGGGCCTCCGGCGGGGATACTTCTGAACAGAAAATGGGCGGGGCATGCCGCCGGTGTCAGCCGTCGGGCGGGAGCAGCCCGAGGCCGCGCAGGTAGATGCCGATGCCGGCCTCGAGCAGGTCTTCGGGCGGGAAGGGGCTGCGGGCGCCGGGCGCGCCGCGGGTGAAGAGTTCGACCACGCCGTGGCTCATCGCCCAGATATGCGCGCTGAACATCGCGGGGGGCGGGCGCTTCTCGGGCGGGATATGCGCCGACAGGGCGGTCGCGGCCTTTTCCAGCACGGCGCTGGCCCGCGCGGCGGCCAAGGCGAGCTCGGGATGGCTGTTGACCGACAGGCCGCTTTCGAACATCGCCTGGTAATGGCCCGGGATACTTGCGGGCAAAGGCGAGGTAGGCGCGGCCCGTCGCCTCGAACGCCGCGAGCGCGGTCGGCTGGCCGTTGTTGTAGGCGATAGTCCATCAGGGCCGCGAAGATCTCGTAGCCCTGCCGCGCGGCCTCGGCGATCAGGTCGTCGCGCCCCGCGAAATGCCGGTAGACGGCGGCGGGGGTTACATCGGCGGCCTTGGCGGCCTCGGACAGGGTGAAGCCCTGCGGGCCCTTTTCCTCGATCAGCGCCAGCGCCGCCTCGACCAGCGCCTGCCGCAGGTTGCCGTGATGGTAGCCGCGCTTCACGATCAGTCCAGCAGGTCCGGCCCGCCGCAGATCAGCGGGTCGGGCGTGCCGATCAGCGTCCTGTCCTTGCCCTTGTAGTCCACCGCGCGCAGGACCGTCTGGATCGCAGCGATCCGGGCGCGCTTCTTGTCGTCCGACGCGGATCACGGTCCAGGGCGCGCGGCCGGCTGTGGCTGCGGGTCAGCGTCTCGTCGATCGCCCGCGTATAGTCGTCCCACTTCGCCAGCCCGTCGATGTCGATCTGGCTGAGCTTCCATTGCTTCAGCGGGTCCTTCTCGCGGTCGAGGAAGCGCTTGAGCTGTTCGGCCCGGCCGACTTCAGCCAGATCTTGAGGAAGACGATGCCCTCGTCCACCAGCATCTCCTCGAAGACGGGAAGCTGGCGGAAGAACTGCTCGCGCTGCTCGGGCGGTGCAGAAGCCGAAGACATGTTCGACGATGCCGCGGTTGTACCAGCTGCGGTCGAAGAGCACGATTTCGCCCGCTGGCCGGAAGCCAGTCGACATAGCGCTGGAAGTACCATTGCTGCGGCCTCGCGCTCGGACGGTTTCGGCGAGCGCCACGACGCTGGCTACGCGGGGGTTCAGGTTCTCGCGCACGGCGTCGATCGTGCCACCCTTGCCGGCGGCATCGCGCCCCTCGAAGACCACGACCAGCCGCTTGCCGGTCTCGCGCATGTCGGCCTGCATCCGGACAAGCTGGATCTGCAGCGCGTCCATCTGCGCCTCGTAGTCCTTCTCTTCATCTCCTCGCGATAGGGGTAGGTCTTCGACAGGATGTCGTCCTTGTCGGCCTTCTCGATGGCCTTGCGGATCTCGGTCGGGCGCGCCTGTCTTGAAGTAGCGGCTGATCGCGCCGTCAAAGGGCAGGTCCATCGGTCATCTCCCCGGTTCTCGTCCGGCCAGTATGGCGATCGGGCGGGTCAGCGCAATCCGGCGCGGGCGGCGGCGCGGTCGATGGCGGCGACGCGTGGCCCCGGGATCGGCATGGTGTGGCATGTGGCCGATGCCAGGCAGCAGGGTCAGTTCGGCGCTCGGGCAGAAGCTTGCTCATCGGGATCGCGTGGATGTCGGCGGGCACGATGGTATCGGCGGTGCCGTGGAGCGATCTCGACGGGCAGATCGAGCTCGGGATAGTTCTCGGACATCGCGACCACATAGGGGCGCAGGCCGTTCACCTGCCGCGCATTCATCGCGCAGCGTCGTCGCGCCGCAGGGTCAGGCCTGCGCCGACGTAATCGGCATAGCCCGGCGGGTACGGGATCGGGCGCGAAGATGCCGGTCGATCGCGTCTTCCGTGCGCGAGCACGGGCGCGAAGGCGGTGACGAGCGGGCACCACCGTCGCCCGGCCGATCGCGCTGGCGGTCAGCGCGTACCAGCCGCCAAGGCCGCCGGGCCAGGGCATGGTGGCCCCGCCGAGGATCACGAGCGCCGCCGTGTCACCGGGCGCGCGCAGGCGCCCAGGCCATGGCGACCGCGCCGCCATAGCTGTGGCCGACCACGATGGGATTGCGCACGCCGAGCTGGTCGGCGGCGGCGCGCAGGATGTCGGCCTGCACCAGCGGACTGACGCCCGCGTCGCCCGCGCTGTCGGACCAGCCGAGGCCGGGCCGGTCGAAGGCGATGACGCGGTAACGGTCGTCGAGCCGCTTCGCCAGATCGAAGGTGAAGTCGCGGGTATTGCCGCTGGCCCCGTGGATCAGGATCACGGTCCGGCCCCTGGCCCGAGATATCGGCATGAACCTTCTGACCGCCGACCTCAACGAATTGCCCGGTGGGCGGAAAGGTCGCCTCGGCCGCGGCCTCGCGCGCAGAGGCGCGGCGGTCCACGGCGGCCGCGCAGCCGCCGAGAACCAGTGCCGAAAGGATGAGGCTAGTGGCCAATTTTCGCGATATCATATGGCGTTGTCTGGTAAATCTCGTTGATCCAGTTGCCATATAGAAGGTGGGCGTGGCTTCTCCAGCGATTCAGGGGCGGCCTCGCGGGATCGTCATCGGGGTAGTAGTTCGGCGGGCACGTTGATCGGCGTGCCGTTCGCCACGTCGCGGTCATATTCCTGCTTCAGCGTGTCGCTGTCATATTCGAAGTGGTTGAAGATGTAGAGCGCGCGATGCGCCTCGTCCTCGATCAGGCAGGGGCCGACCTCGTCCGAGGCGAGCAGGGTGCGCAGGCCCGGATCGGCGTCGATCTCGGACTGGCGCATTTCGGTCCAGCGGCTGACGGGGATCACGAAATCGTCCGAGAAGCCGCGCAGGATAGGGCGAGCGCCGGCGCCAGCGTTCTGATGGCGGAAGCAGCCGAAGGCCTTGTGCGGCAGCATGTGCTTCTCGCACGCCGTGGAAATGCTTGATCATCGCCATCCCGCCCCAGCAGACGCCGAAGGTGGACTGCACGTTGGTCTGCGTCCAGTCCATGACCTCGCACAGCTCGTCCCAGTAGGTGACGTCCTCGAACGGCAGATGCTCGATGGGGGCGCCGGTGATGATGAGGCCGTCGAACTTCTCGCCCTTCACCTCCTGGAAGGGGCGGTAGAAGGTTTCCATGTGCTCGGCGGCGGTGTTCTTGGTCTGATGCTCGGACATGCGGATCAGGTGCAGGTCGATCTGCAGGGGCGTGGCCCCGATCAGCCGGGCGAACTGGTTCTCGGTCTGGATCTTCTTCGGCATCAGGTTCAGAAGCCCGATCCGCAGCGGCCGGATGTCCTGCCGCGCCGCCCGTTCGGGCGACATCACCATGACGCCCTCGTTCCGCAGAACGTCGAAGGCGGGCAGGGTGGCGGGCAGGGTGATGGGCATGGGTCCTCTCCGGTTGCGAAGGAGCGGTATCTAGGCCGCTTCGCCGCGACGCTCAAGGGCGCGCGCGATCAGGTCGGCGAACCCCGCGGCGTCGCTGCACCTGCGCCACCTCCTCGGCCGTCACGGTGACACCCCAGCGGGCCATCGCCGGCATAGCGCGGCTGGCGGTGGTCGAGCAGCGCGGGCATAGGCGAAGCGCAGGAAGGCATCGGGGTCGACGCGGTCTGCGGGCAGCCTTTCCTGCGCAAGGTAGTCGGCCCAGACGACGCTTGAGGAAATCGGGCTGGTAGTACATCGGCTTTGGCGCGCGGTCGAAGCGGCGGATCAGTTCGGCCCGGTGCGCCTCGGACCCCTTCGATCCAGACCATCAGCATGGTCTGCGACAGCGCCGTCATCACCGGGTCGGCGGGATCGTCGGGGTCCACCACCTCGCAGATCGACCCGCCGCTGTCGCAGACGAAATTCGGTATAGCCGTAGAGGTCGTGCGCGCGCTCGATGAAGCGCGGCGTGTCGAGCAGTGCCGCGATCTCGGCCTCGCGGTGCTGCTCCTGCCGCCGGCAGTATTCGTCGAACGGCACGCCGCCGCGCGCGGGATCGCCGGGCTTGCCGAGATAGGTCGAGAGCGGGGCGAGATTGTCGAAGGTGATGTTCGACGCGATGTAGACCGAGTCGGTCATCAGGAGTTCGCGCAGGAGCGGCACCTTCATCGCCTCGCGCTTGAAGTTGTCGGCGATGAATTCGCCCATGTAGCGGGTGCCGATGCGGTAGTCGATCGAGTAGTGGAACCAGTGCGCCTGGTCGCGCAGCATGTTCGCGAGATGCGTCTTGCCCAGGCCCGACATGCCGAACAGAAGCACGCGCTTGCGCGGAGCGTTCCGCCACTCTGCCGCCGTCTGGTAGATCATCGCGTGCCTTCCCGTCTGTCGCCAGTGTCCTAGCACCCGGCGGGCCGGATTTCACGAGGGGATTTTGCGGCGCAGAAGCCGGCCGTCGATGACGATCAGACCCGCCGCGATCAGGGCGAAGCCCGCGAAGGCGCGGGGCGGCAGCGCCTCGCCCAGCATCACCGCGCCAAGGATGATTGCGACCGGGGCGGTGAGAAGCGTGACGAGGCTGAGATTGCCCGCCCCCGCCATGCCGAGGACGCGGTAGTAGAGCAGGTAGGCCCCGGCGGTCGAGATCACGGCGAGGTAGGCCAAGCGCCGCCCAGGCCGTTGCCGAATGGGACAGCTCGGGTGCGCCGTCGATGGCAGCGGCGAGCGGCAGCATGATGAGGCTGGAGCCGGTCAGCATTCCCGCCGCCGCCACCTGCGGGGCCAGACCGCCCAGCATCTTGCGCGCCCAGACCGCGGCGCAGGCATAGGAGACCGCGGCGGCAACCAGCGCCAGCTGGGGCAGGGATGTCAGGTCGAGCGTCGTCAGCGTGTGAACCCCGATGGCCGTTGCCACGCCCGCCACGCCGAGGATCGTGCCCAGCAGGCGCTGCGGGGTCAGCACCTCGTCGCGGAAGGCGAACGAGGCCACGACCACGCCGAAGATCGCGGTGGAGGCGTTGACGATGGCCGCAAGGCCCGAGGGAATGGTCAGCTGGCCCCAGGTGATCAGCGTAAAGGGCAGCGCGTTGTTCAGAAGGCCCATCACCAGGAACGCCCCCCAGACCCGAAGGCCGCGCGGCACCGGCAGGCCGCGCGCCGCGACATAGGCCCACAGCAGCAGGGCCGCCCCCAGTACGCGGAAGGCCACGGTGGTCAGGACCGGAACCTCGTCCAGCGCGATGCGGTTCGAGATGAACGAGCCGCCCCAGATCGTCGCAAGCAGCAGCAACTCGATCCAGGCGCGGGGGGTGAGGGACTTTTGCGGTGTCATGCCGCTGTCTAGACCTGCGCGGCATCCTGTTCGACCCGGAACCGGCGGGTTTGCTGCCGAAATGCAAACCCCGCCGCCGATGCAGGCGACGGGGTGCTAGGATTCGGGGTCGGCCAGGTCAGAACGTATAGGCGACGCGCAGGCCCAGGCCCAAGGCGTGGTTGCCGTCGAAGGTCGCGGCGGGCGCGATCGGGCCAAGCTGGGTCTGAGGTATCGCCAAGGTCGAAGTAGCGGATCGCGCCTGTGATCTTGATCGCCCCGGTGGTGTAGGTCGCGGCCACTGCCAGCGACTGATATCCGTCGACGGGGCCGAGGTTCAGCGAATAGCCCCCGATGGAACTGTCGTTCATGTAGGTGACCGCGCCCGACCATGTCTCGTTGAACCGATAGCCGACCCCGAGAGTGTAGGTATAGACATCGCCGTTGTAGAAGATCAGGTCCTGGCCACCCGTCAGCACCGCATAGGAGGGCGGGCTGACCACGAACTCGGTCCAGTCGACCCAGCGAACCCCGCCGAAAAGCAGCGTGTTCTCGGCGATGCCGGTCTGGAACTCGAAGTTGACCGATTGCGGCGTCTCGGTGTTGGTGGTCGAGTCGACAGTGCCCAGCACCGAGGTTTCGGTCGTCGGCAGGTCATAGCTGATGGCCGAGTTGTAGGTGAGCGACACGCGCGCGGCGATATCGGGCCGCTCCCATGCGGCGCCGAGCACGTAACCCCAGCCACCTGTCTCGTCGCCGACAACGTTGTAGGGCGGCGTGAACCCCGGGGCGGGGGTGAGGAAGGGGATGAAGGCATCCGCCGACAGAAGCTGGTAGCGCAACCCGCCGATCACGCTGAAGTTCTGCGGCAGGCGGTAGCGCAGCAAGGCCGTGTAGGCCGTCGAGTCGAGATTGGCGGTGGTGCCCTGGGCGAAATAGCCGGTCCCCAGCGGATATTCGGTATCCGCCCCGAAGGGCTTGTCGATGATCAGGCCGATATCGAGGTTCTCGTTGATCGCGGTCTTGAAGGACAGCGAGCCGGTGGAATAGTTGCCGTACATGTTGTCCGACGACTGACCGCCGAGCAGCGGCGACTCGGTGCCTTCGACGTCGGGCCAGAGATAGCCGAACGTGAACTCGATGTAGTTTCCCGGCTCGAAGATCGGCGCGATCGACTGCGTGCTCCGGTCGACGGCCCCCGCCTGGGCCATGCCGACCGACGCGGCAGTGGCACCGATGGCGCACATCGCTTTCCCTAGCGTTCTCATCTGTCCCCTCCCTCAGAACCCGCTTCTCCGCGGCTTTTCATGTTTTGTTTAGGTCTGTGGCATTTCGGCGGTCAATCAATGACCCCACGTAAGCGAATATGTGACGTTACGGATTTGACACAGGTCGGGCATGGCTCTGTCCGGCATTCCGGATGTTCAACCAGTTGGCGGCAAGGATGACGAGGGCACCGAGGAAAACATACACGTCAAGCGGTTCGGCGTAGAGCACCATACCCACCACCGCGATAGCCGGAAGGCGGATGAAGTCCATCGGAATTACAACCGTTGCGGGCGCTAGCGTCAATGCCTTCGTGAGGCAGAGGTGCGCCAGCACCCCGGCGCCGCCCAGTAATGCAAGCCAGGGCAGGGTGGCCACGGTTGGCAGGGCCACGTCGCCATCCGCAGCAGAGGTCACGATGCCGAAGACCGTCTGCATGACTGTCAGCCAGAACAGGATCGACACGACGCCTTCGTGCCGGGTCAGCCGTTTCGTGAAGACGGCGGAGCCCGCAAAGCCGATGGCCGAGGCGGCGGCGGCCACCACGCCGATATCGAGACGCCCCAGGTCGGGCCGCGCCACGATCAGGATTCCGACGAAGCCCAGGGCGGCGGACAGCGCCCGGGTGCGGGTGATGGGCTCGCCCAGAAGCAGCGGGGCCATGACGATCACCCAGAGCGGCGAGGTGAACTCCAGCGCGAAGACCTGCGCCAGGGGGATCAGGGTCAGGGCATAGAACCACAGGTTCTGGCCCGAGAAGTGAAAGATGTTGCGGATCAGGTGCGTGCCCAGCCGGTTCGCCCGGATGTCGCCCAGCCGTCCCATCGCGCCGCCGATGACCACGACAAGCACAAGGCCGATGATCGAGCGCCAGGTCATCAGTTCGAACGTGTCGAGGACCGGCGACACCGCGCGTCCCGCCACCGCCATCGCCGAGAACGACAGGATCGAGCCGGTCATCCAGGCAGCAGCGGCAAGGGGGCGATAGGTCTGGGGCATGGTGATCCTTCGATCAGGGCCACCCTCTTCCCTTGCCGCAACGGAATTGTCCAGACGGCGGGGGAACTGTCACATCTCCAAGCGAAAGTCTGGACAGGACAGTTTCAGCATGCAACCCTTTGGACGCATTCGCGGGATCGGGAGGAGTGCCGGTCGCGCGGGCCAAAACGGAATCCAGCCAAAAGGGAGTAATGCATGGATCGTCGTTCATTTCTGACCAAGGCCTCGGTCGGCGGCGTCGCCGCGGCCGGCCGCCTCGGCGCTGGCCGCACCGGCCATGGCGCAGCGATGCCCGAAGATCACCTGGCGCGTCACCTCGTCCTTCCCGAAGTCGCTCGACACGATCTATGGTGCGGCCGAGACGATGTCGAAATATGTGTCCGAAGCGACGGACGGCAAGTTCACGCTGCAGGTCTTCCCGGCCGGCGAACTGGTGCCCGGTCTGGAAGCGGCCGATGCCGTGTCGGCCGGCACGGTCGAGGCCTGCCACACGGCCCGCTACTATTTCTGGGGCAAGGACCCGACCTATGCGCTGGGCACCACGGTGCCGTTCGGCCTGAACTACCGCCAGATGAACGCCTGGCTCTACTACGGCGGCGGCATCGACATGCTGAACGAGTTCTACGCCACGCAGAACCTGCTACTACCTGCCCTGCGGCAACACCGGCGTGCAGATGGGCGGCTGGTATCGCAAGGAGATCAACTCGGTCGCCGACCTTCAGGGCCTGAAGATGCGGATCGGCGGCTTTGCCGGCAAGATCATCGAGAAGCTGGGCGTCGTGCCGCAGCAGATCGCGGGCGGCGACATCTATCCGTCGCTGGAAAAGGGCACCATCGACGCGGCCGAATGGGTCGGCCCCTATGACGACGAGAAGCTCGGCTTCTACAAGGTCGCGCCCTACTACTACTATCCCGGCTGGTGGGAAGGTGGCCCGACGCTGTCGACCATGTTCAACCTCGCCAAGTGGAACGAGCTGCCGCCGGCCTACCAGGCGATCGTGCGGTCGGCCTGCGAGGCGGCGAACTCGAACATGATGGCGTCCTACGACTGGAAGAACCCGACGGCGCTGAAGTCGCTGGTGGCGAACGGCGCGCAGCTGCGGCCGTTCCCGCAGGACGTGCTGTCGGCGGCCTTCGACGCGGCACAGGCGACCTATGCCGAGATCAGCGCGACCAACGCGCCGTTCAAGAAGATCCACGACAGCCAGAGCGCGTTCAAGCGCGACGCCTATCTCTGGGCGCAGATCGCCGAATACAACTACGACATCTTCATGATGGTGCAGCAGCAGGCCGGCAAGCTCTGACGCCCGCGGCCACGCGAATAGCGAAACGGCCCCGGAGATAACTCCGGGGCCGTTTTGCTTTGCGGGTCTGCGCCTCAGTTCCCGAAGCTGGGCGCGCCGAGGGCCGGGGCCCCGCCGGGCGCGGCGGGGCCGCCGGGTTGCCTCCTGGGTGCGCCGAAGCTGGGCGCACCGAGCGCGGGCGCGCCACCCGGTGCTGCGGGTGCCGCCCCGAAGCTCGGGCGCGCCCAGTTGCGGCGCCCCTAGCTGCGGTGCGGCCGTGCCGCCGGGCTGCTGCAGGGTGGGCATCTGCGGCAGGGTGATCTGCACGTTCGACGTGTCCACCGGCGCGCCCTTGTAGTGCATCACCATCTGCGGGAAGGCGATGACGACGACCGACCATCACCACCTGGATGATGACGAAGGGCACCGCGCCCGCAGTAGATCTGCTCGCGTCGTGACCGGCTCCATCTTCATGCCGGTGACCTTGTCGACATAGGCCGCCTTGGCCGCGACCGAGCGCAGGTAGAACAGCGCAAAGCCGAAGGGCGGGTGTCAGGAACGAGGTCTGCATGTTCACCCCGAGGATGACGCCCGAACCAGATCAGGTCGATCCCCAGCGCCTCGGCCGGCGCGATCAGCAGCGGCACGATGATGAAGGCGAGCTCGAAGAAGTCGAGGAAGAAGGCCAGGAGGAAACCAGGATCGACGACGATGATCAGGAAGCCCGTCTGCCCGCCCGGCAGCCGAGGTCAGCAGATGTTCGACCCAGACATGGCCGTTCACGCCGTAGAAGGTCAGCGAGAAGACCCGCGCGCCGATCAGGATGAACATGACGAAGGCCGACAGCCGCGTGGTCGCGGCCAGCGCCTGCTGACAGGACCGGCCACGTTCAGCCGCCCCTTCAGCGCCGGCGAGGATCAGCGCGCCGACGGCCCCCATCGCCCCGCCTTCGGTCGGGGTGGCGAGGCCGAGGAAGATCGTGCCGAGCACGAGGAAGATCAGCGCCAGCGGCGGGATCAGCACCATGATCACCTGCTGCGCCAGCCGCGACATGGTGTTCATGCCCAGCATCTTGTCGGCGAGCGCGTAGAAATAGATCACCAGCACGCCGACGACCGCGCCCAGGATGTCGGCATTGGCGCCCTGCGTCTCGTAGAGCCAGAGATGCGCGCCGTAGCCGATCGCCATCAGCGCGGCGAGCGCGACAAGAAGCGAGGTGACGCCGCTGCCCAGCGTCCGCACCTCGGGCGGCAGGGCGGGCACCCAGTTGGGCCGCACGAACGGCGACGATGACGATGTAGAGCATGTAGAGGCCGGTCAGGATCAGGCCCGGAATGATCGCGCCCGCGGTACATGTCGCCGACCGACCGGCCCAGCTGGTCGGCCAGCACGATCAGCACCAGCGAGGGCGGGATGATCTGCGCCAGCGTACCGGAGGCCGCGATGACCCCGCTCGCGATCCGCCGGTCATAGCCGTAGCGCAGCATGATCGGCAGCGAGATCAGGCCCATGGCGATGACGCTGGCCGCGACAACGCCCGTCGTCGCCGCCAGCAGCGCGCCCACGAGGATCACGGCATAGGCCAGCCCGCCCCGGATCGGCCCGAAGAGCTGACCGACGGTGTCGAGCAGATCCTCGGCCATGCCGGATCGTTCAAGGATGATGCCCATGAAGGTGAAGAAGGGGATGGCCAGCAGCGTGTCGTTCGACATCACCCCCCACAATCGCTGCGGCATGGTGTAGAGCAGCGGCCAGTCCAGCGTGATCGTGTTCTCGGACATAGGGCGCGAGCCAGACGCCGATGGCAAAGAAGATCAGCCCGTTCGCGGCCAGCGAGAAGGCGACGGGATAGCCCAGCAGCAGGAAGACGACGAGGCTTGCGAACATGATCGGCGCCATGTTCTGCGCGATCAGTTCCATCATGACTTGATCTCCTGCGCCAGCGCCTGCGCTTCCAGTTCGGCCTGTTCCTTGGCGGTCGAGGTGCGGGGTCGGGTCGTCGATGATGCCCCGCATCACGGCGATCTTCTTGACGATCTCGGAAAAGCCCTGAAGCGACCAAGCAGGATGAAGCCCGCCGCCAGGCAGCGCGCGTGCAGGCCAGATGATCAGGCCGCCCGCATTGGTCGAAATCTCGCCGTTGGCATAGGCGCGCCAGGCATAGGGCACCAGCATCCAGGACATCAGCAGCGACGAAGGGCATGAGGAAGACGACATGGCCGAACAGGTCGATCCAGTGCTGCGTCCGCGGGTGCGCGAGGCGTAGAAGACGTCGATCCGGACATGCTCGTTCTGCTTCAGCGTGTAGGCGGCGGCCAGCATGAAGGCTGCGCCGAACAGATACCATTGCAGTTCCAGCCAGGCGTTCGACGAGATGCTGAACACCTTGCGGATGACCGCGTTTCCGGCGCTGACCAGAATGGCAAGCAGGATCAGCCAGCCCATGGCCTTGCCGATCCATTCGTTCATGCGGTCGATGATGCCGGACAGACCCAGTAGGGCGCCCATGATTCCTCCCCTGATCGTCTTGCGCCCGTTCTGGTTGACGGGCTTCGAATTCCGGTATGTAGGACGCGGCAAGATGCGTCAATCGCCCCGCGGCACGCGTCGGCCTGACGTGTGGTCAATCGCCGGCCCGACGTCGCAACTGCCCATTTGGCGGGCGTCATGGTTGCCGATCAAGGAGTCGACCCCGCCGATTCCGCCGGCGGGCCGGGTCACTCCCACTCGATCGTGCCCGGCGGCTTCGAGGTGATGTCGTAGGTGACGCGGTTGATGCCGCGCACCTCGTTGATGATGCGGGTCGCGGTCTCGCCCAGGAAATCGTGGGTGAAGGGATAGTAGTCGGCGGTCATGCCGTCGACGCGAGGTGACCGCGCGCAGGGCGCAGGCATAGTCATAGGTCCGCCCGTCGCCCATCACGCCCACGGTGCTGCACCGGCAGGATCGCGACGAAGGCCTGCCAGATCTCGTCGTAAAGCCCGTGCTTGCGGATCTGGTCGATGAAGACGGCATCGGCCTGGCGCAGGATCTCCAGCTTCTCGCGCGTGATCTCGCCGGGGCAGCGGATGGCAAGGCCGGGGCCGGGGAAGGGGTGGCGGCCGATGAAGCTGGCGGGCAGGCCAAGCTCGCGCCCCAGGGCGCGGACCTCGTCCTTGAACAGTTCGCGCAGCGGTTCGACCAGCTTCAGGCCCATCTTCTCGGGCAGGCCGCCGACATTGTGGTGGCTCTTGATCGTGACCGAGGGGCCGCCCGAGAAGCTGACGCTTTCGATCACGTCGGGGTAGAGCGTGCCCTGCGCCAGGAACTTCGCCCCGCCCACGGACTTCGCGTGCTTCTGGAACACGTCGATGAAGAGCCGCCCGATGGTCTTGCGCTTCACCTCGGGGTCGCAGACGCCCTCCAGCGCGCCGAGGAACAGGTCGCTTTCGTCGGCATGGATCAGCGGGATGTTGTAGTGGTCGCGGAACATGGTCACGACCTGCTCCGCCTCGCCCTGCCGCAGCAGGCCGTGGTCGACGAAGACGCAGGTCAGCTGGTCGCCGATCGCCTCGTGGATCAGGACGGCGGCGACCGAGCGAATCGACGCCGCCCGACAGGCCGCAGATCACCTTCTCGGTCGCCCACCTGCGCGCGGATCTTCGCGATCGCCTCCTCGCGGTAGGCGCCCATCGTCCAGTCGCCCGTGAAGCCCGCGAGCCGCACGAAATTCTCGTAAAGCTGCGCGCCCTTCGGGGTGTGGTGCACCTCGGGGTGGAACTGCACGGCGTAGAAATGCCGCGTCGGGTCGGCGGTGATGGCAAAGGGCGCGTTGGGCGAGGTGCCGTAGACGCTGAAACCCGGGCGCGATTTCGGAGACATGGTCGCCATGGCTCATCCAGACCTGCTCGCGCCCATCGGCGAACCAGCCGTCGAGCAGCGGCAGCGTGGCCGCGTCGGGGGTGACATAGGCGCGGCCGAACTCGGCGGTGCCATGCCCGCGCTCCACCTTGCCGCCCAGGAGGTGCATCATCACCTGCTGGCCGTAGCAGATGCCGAGGATCGGCACGCCCAGCGTCGAAGGCCGCCTTCGGCGGCATCGGCGCGCCTTCGGCAAAGACCGAGGCCGGGCCGCCCGAGAAGATGATCGCCTTCGGCGCGAAGTCCGCAGGAAGGCGTCGGTCACCGTTTGATAGGGGTGGATTTCGCAATAGACGTTCAGCTCGCGCAGGCGGCGCGCGATCAGCTGCGTCACCTGGGAGCCGAAGTCGATGATGAGAAGGCGGTCGATGCTGGGTCATGCGTCGCGGGATATCGCGCAGGTCGGCACGCTGCGCAAGGGGTGCGAGGCGCCTCGGCTGTCGCACGGGGGTTTCCCACCCCCGCACCCCCGTGAGGATACTTGTGACAGAAAGGAAGGCGCAGGTCGATTTCGGAAGCGACATGGCGCGATGTCGGTTTTGCCCCGCACGCGACGCATTCGGGGGGCGGGGCCGCGGCGTTTGCGGGCATAAGGCGCGCTCCGAAAGCGGACACGGAGGATCTGCAGATGAGCGATGTGGCAGTGGCAGGGCGGCGGGCGCGGGGCGGCGGCGGGTCGGCCCGGCGGGCGGAGCGGACGGCGGTCAGCTTCGAGGTGGCGCGACTACATCCGAGCGCAACATCCCGAACTTCGAGATCCTGAACGAAGAAGCGCTGCAGATCATCGAGCGCAACGCCGAGACGGTGCTGGAAGAGATCGGCGTCAACTTCGTCGAGAACCCTGCGGCGCTGGACCTCTGGCGCGCCGCCGGGGCCGACGTGAAGGGCGAGCGGGTGCACATTCCGCGCGGTCTGGCGCGCAAGCTCTGCGCGACCGCGCCGTCGCAGCTTCACCCAGCACGCCCGCAACCCGGAGCGCAACGTCGAGGTCGGCGGGCGCAACCTGGTGCTGGCCCCGGTCTATGGCCCGCCCTTCGTGCGCGACGCGCGAAGGCGGGCGGCGCTATGCGACGATCGCGGATTTCCGGAACTTCGTGAAGCTGGGCTACATGTCGAAATGGCTGCACCATTCCGGCGGCACGGTCTGCGAGCCGACCGACGTTCCGGTGAACAAGCGCCACCTCGACATGCTGCTCGCGCATATGACGCTGTCGCGACAAGCCCTTCATGGGGTCGGTCACCGAACCCAGCCGCGCCGCAGGATTCGGTCGAGATGTGCGAAGATCCTGTTCGGCGCGGACTTCGTCGACCAGAACACGGTGATGACCAGCCTCATCAACATCAACTCGCCCGCTGACCTTCGACGGCATCATGATGGGCGCGCTCGAGGTCTATGCCGCGCGCCAATCAGGCCGCGATCATCAGCCCCTTCATCGTCGGCGGCGCGATGGCCCCGGTGACGGTGGCGGGCACGCTGACGCAGGTGCTGGCCGAGGTGCTGGCGGGCGTGGCCTACAGCCAGCTGGTCCGCCCCGGCGCGCCGGTGATCTTCGGCGCCTTCGTGACCTCGCATCGACATGAACTCGGGCGCGCCCACCTTCGGCACGCCGGAGGCCGCGCATATCACCTATGGCGCGGGGCAACTGGCGCGGCGGCTGGGGCTGCCCTACCGGTCGGGCGGGGCGTTCTGCGGCTCGAAGCTGCCCGACGCGCAGGCGGCCTATGAAACGGCCAACAGCCTGAACATGGCGCTGCTGGCGGGCGTCAACTTCATGCTGCACGCCTGCGGCTGGCTGGAGGGCGGGCTTGTGTCGTCCTACGAGAAGTTCGTGATGGATGCCGACCAGCTTGGCACCCTGCACCATCTGGCGCAAGGGCATCATCATGGACGAGAACGGCCAGGCGATGGACGCGATCCGCGAGGTCGGGCCCGGGCGGCCACTACCTCGGCTGCGACCATACCCAGGCCAACTTCAAGACGGCCTTCTGGCGGTCGGACCTGTTCGACTACAAGCCCTTCGAGACCTGGGACGAGGAAGGCGCGCGCGACACCGCAGGCGCTGGCGGCCGAGCGGGTGACGAAGCATGCTGGGCGACTACCAGGCCCCGGCGCTGGACGAGGGCATCGCGCGAGGCGCTGCGACGACTTCGTGGCGCGCAAGCAAGGCCTCGATGCCCGACGCCTTCATCTGAGCTCCGAGCGACAGGGCGGCGCAGTCGACCGGCCCTTTCCGCGTTCAGGCCGCTCGCGCGGCAGCAGGCGCGCCTCGGCCATGAGCGCGATCAGCACCTCGATATGCCGCGTCAGGCTGAATAGGCTGGCATCGCCCGCGCAACGGATCTGTTTCCAGCCGTTCCTCTTCCGATCAGCAGCCGGCGGCACCGTCAGCGTCGGGCGAGGCGGCGCCGCGTCGCCGATCAGCCGCCGCAGGTCGCGCTCGCGGCGGTAGTCGACCAGCCCGAGGCGGGCGGCGCGGATCAGCAGGCGCGGGCGGCGCAGGTCTGGCAAGCAGGCTGCGAAGATCGGTCATGGTCAGCCTCCGTTCGACTCGGAGGCCGACTGTCGCCCAGCTCAACCTGGCGTTGCGCACGCCTCGTTCCAGCGCACGGAGCTTTCAGATTAGTTTAGGATTTTGGAAACAATTATCAGGCAGCTAGTTGACAGCGTTAACGAACAGGTAACCAATGCCACCCACGGTTGCAATACGTCCAAGAACTGGATACGGCCAGCCCCGGTGCGCACAGGCACGGGTTGACCGGATGACCACGAACTAACGTGCCGAGCCACCCTGCCAGCCTGGCTTCCCGAGGCGGTCCGCCTCTATCTCGACCACACCGAAGAGGGCCTCTCGCTGCGCGCGCTCGCCCGGCGCAAGGGGCTGCGCCGCCTCGACCGTCATGCGGCAGGTGCGCCGCTACGAGAACCGCCGCGACGATCCCCTGGTGGACGAGGCGCTGGCCCTGCTGGGACGCGCCCAGTCCCACGCTATGCCCTTGACCCACCGCAGAAAGGACGACGCCAGACATGTCAGCCCCGATCCGCGCCGACGCGCTTGTCATGGACGACGCGACCATCGCCCGCGAGGCGCGCCGCGTGCTGCGCCGCCTCGCCGAACCCGGATGCGGTGCTGGCCATCGCGCCCGACATGGAGAAGGCCGTCGTCCTGCGCGACTTTCCCGATGGCCGCACGGCCCGCACCGGGGTGGTCGACCGCGCGGTCGCGCAGGCCTTCGCGCTGAAGGACTGGATCGTCTGCCGCAAGCCGGGGCGCGTCGCGACCTACGAGATCACAGGGCCGGGCCGCGCCGCGCTGAGCGGCTTGCTGCGAGGTGGAGGCCGCAGGGGATGGCCGAGGCGGCAAGCCCCTTCGCCGACGCAGCACCGCGACTGGGACGAACGCGAGGTCGCCGAGGCCGAGGGGCCGCGCCGCATGCGCTACAACCTCGCCGAAAGCCCGGTCGCCCTGCTCGGGCGGCGACGGGACAAGGACGGCAAGCCGTTTCTGGAGGCGGAGCTGGTCGAGGCCGCCGAGAAGCTGCGCGAGGATTTCGAACTGGCCCAGATGGGGCCGCGCGTCGCGCAGAACTGGGACCGGTTCCTGACACCCGGCGATCGTGGCGGCTTCCGCGCCGACTCCGGGCTGGCCGAAGGGCCGCGCGCGGCACGCGACCGGGTGGCGGCCGCGCTGCGCGATCTTGGGCCCGGGCTTGGGCGACATGGTGCTGCGCTGCTGCTGCTTTCTGGAGGGGCTGGAGACGGCGGAAAAGCGGATGGGCTGGTCGGCGCGCTCGGGCAAGATCGTGCTGCGGATCGCGCTGCAACGGCTGCAAGCGGCACTATGACGAGACCTATGGCCGGTCCGGCCCGCTGATCGGCTAGCTTGGGCCGACGTGCAGGTGCTGCAGGCACCCATCGCCTTGGCCGCCAGCGTCGCCGACAGGATGGCGAGCCATCCCGCGGCGAGCTGCGACAGCCAGCGGGGCAGGCGGTCGCCGTTGCGCGTGACCGCCGCCCCCGCCCCGGCCCACACGGTCGCCGCGACCAATCGACGAGGGCCACGAAGAGCGCAAGTCTGGGGGCCAGCGGGTCTGGCGAGGGAAGCAGGACAAGCCCGATGACGAGCGCCTTCGGGTTGAGCAGCGTCGTGACGAACACCTGCGGCGCCGTCACGCGCGCGGCGCCGGCCGTCGGTCGGAGCGGTCGATGCGCCACATCCGGACGGCCAGCAGCAGCACCCAGGCCGCGGCGAGGGTCGTGATGACCGGCGCAAGCCTTGGCACATGTTGCAGTACCGACGGCCCCGGCCAGAGCTCAGCGGAACGACGGCAGAAGGTAGCCCGCCAGCTCGGCCGGGATCAGCCGGAGCGCCCGGGTCCATCCCCGTTCCGCCCCGGCCAGCGCCATGAGCGTATTGGTCGGCCCCGGCGTCAGCAGCAGGACCAGCAGGGCGAGGACAAGTTCTTCAAGCGACATGGAACCTCCGGTGGTCTGCGCCGTCTAGCACGCGCTCGGTGCGATCTTGCTGGGGCAGATCGAATGACTCGAGGCGCCGGGACCTCCGGCGCCTCTTGGTTCGTGCAAGGATCTTCAGTCGCCCGCGCGGGTAAGGCCTGCCGCGTGGACGATGCCCGCAAGCGCCCCCCCTGCGAGCGGCGCGACGATGAACAACCACAGCTCCGCCAGCGCCTCGCCACCGACAAACACCGCCGGCCCGATCGACCGCGCCGGGTTGACCGACACGCCCGTCACGTTGATGCCGACAAGGTGGATCGCGGCCAGCGTCAGGCCGATGGCCAGCCCCGCCATGGCCGCCGGGGCGCCCGTGGCCGTGGCACCCAGGATCACGGTCACGAAGAGGAAGGTCATCACGAACTCGAACACCAGCGCCGCCGTCAGGCTGTATTCGCCCAGATAGCCCGGCCCGAAGCCGTTCGCGCCCAGACCGCCGGTCCAGCTCGCCGTCCCGCTTGCGATGATCATCAGGACGCCGCGCCGATGATCGCGCCGATGACTTGCGCTACCGCATAGCCGACAAAATCGCCAAGGCTCATCCGCCCGGCCGTCACCATGCCCAAGCGAGACGGCCGGGTTCAGATGCGCGCCCGAGATCGCGCCAAGGCCATAGGCTGCCGCCACGATCGCAAGCCCGAAGGCCAGTGCGATGCCGGTATAGCCGATCACCGGCCCCGCGATCACGGCCGCGCCACAGCCGAAAAAGACCAGAATGAAAGTGCCCAAGGCTTCGGCAATCAGTTTTTTCGTCATGTGTCCCTCGCTGTTTCGGGCACGGGCACCGCCTCGGGTGCCGGCATCGGCCCGTCCTGTCCTTGCCGACGCGAGCCCGCTTCGGTTGCCTCGCCGGCGGGAAAGAGCCTATGTGTTGCGCATCGGCTTGTCAGCGGGGAATTACTGTTGCGCGATCTGAAACTTCCTGACCAGCGCCACCCGGAAAAGGCGCATCGCGCCGACAATCCGCAGCCGAAGAAGCCGGACTGGATCCGGGTGAAGGCGCCGACTTCCGACGGCTACAAGGAAACGCGCGACATCATCCGCGCGCAGAAGCTGGTGACGGTCTGCGAAGAGGCGGGCTGCCCCAACGTCGGCGAATGCTGGAGCCAGGGCCACGCCACCATGATGATCATGGGCGAGATCTGCACGCGCGGCTGCACCTTCTGCAACGTCGCCACCGGCAAGCCGCAGACGCTCGACGCCTTCGAGCCGGGCCGCGTGGCCCATGCGGTGGCGCAACTCGGGCTGAAGCATGTCGTCATCACCAGCGTCGACCGCGACGATCTGGCCGATGGCGGGGCGGAGCATTTCGCCCAGACGATCCGCGCCATCCGCCACCGCGCGCCCGGCACGACCATCGAGATCCTGACGCCCGACTTCCTGAAATGCGCGCCCTCGGCGCTGGAAGCAGGTGGTCGAGGCGCGGCCCGACGTCTTCAACCACAACCTCGAGACGGTGCCCGGCCTTTACCCCGAGGTGCGCCCCGGCGCGCGCTACTTCCACTCGCTGCGGCTGCTGCAGCGGGTGAAGGAGCTGGACCCGTCGATGTTCACCAAGTCCGGCATCATGGTGGGCCTGGGCGAGGATCGCCAGTCGGTCCTTCAGGTCATGGACGACATGCGCGCGGCGGATGTCGATTTCCTGACCATCGGCCAGTATCTGCAACCCACGCCCAAGCACCACCGCGTCGACCGTTTCGTGACGCCCGAGGAGTTCAAGGCCTATGAGACGGCGGCCTATGGCAAGGGCTTCCTGATGGTCTCGGCCACGCCGCTGACCCGGTCGTCCTACCATGCGGGCGATGATTTCGCCCGGTTGCGCGCGGCGCGCCTCGCCCGGCTCGGGCGCGCCTGAGAAACCGCTTCGCGAAAGCGCCTTTCCTTCGCTAGGCTTGCCCTGATCGCGCGCCCGCGGTCGCCGGAGGGGAGGCCGGTCCGATGATGCAGCGCAGCCGTTTTCCAGACGTGCCCATTCCCGACCAGACGGTCGCCCAGATGGTCTTTGCCGGGCTCGCCGGGCGCGAAGACGAACCGGCCCTGATCGACGGCATCAGTGGCGCGGTGATGACAGGCGGCATGCTGATCGACCAATCGCGCCGCTTTGCCGGGGCGCTCGCTGCGCGCGGGATCGGCCCGGGGCAGGTCGTGGCGCTGATGGCGCCGAACTGTCCCGATTTCGCGGTGGTCTTCTACGGAACCTCGCTGTCGGGGGCCACGCTGACCACCGTCAACCCGAGCTATACCGCGCAGGAGTTGCGCCACCAGCTGATCGACAGCGCCGCCCGGCTGCTCGTCGTGCCCGCCGCGCTCGTGCCGCTGGCGACCGAGGCCGTCGGGGGCACCGGCGTGACCGAGATCGTCACGATGGGCGAGGGCACGGGGCAGGGCGCGACGGATTGGGCGACCATGCTGGCCGCCCAGCCCGCGGACCAGCACACCCTCGACCCCGCGACATCCATCATCGCGCTGCCCTATTCCTCGGGCACGACCGGGTTGCCGAAGGGTGTCATGCTGTCGCATCGCAACCTCGTCGCCAATGTCCAGCAGGTTGACGCGCTGCTCCACGTGCAACCGGGCGAGGTCACGTTGGCGGTGCTGCCGTTCTTCCACATCTACGGGATGGAGGTGCTGATGAACCTGCACCTCGCGCGTGGCGCGGTCCTGGTGACGCTGCCGCGCTTCGACCTCGCCACGGTGCTGAAGCTGATCCAGGACCACAGGATGCAGCGCCTCTTCCTCGTCCCGCCTGTCGTGCTCGCCTTCGCAAAGCATCCGCTGGTGGCGGAATACGACCTGTCGTCGCTGCGCCTCATCATCTCGGGGGCCGCGCCGCTTGGGGCCGAGCTGACCGTGGCCTGCGCCGACCGGCTGGGATGCGTGGTGGCCCAGGGCTACGGGATGACCGAGGCCAGCCCCGTCACCCATTTCTCGCAGGTCGAACTGGCCCGCGCAGGGTCGGCCGGGCAACTGGTGCCCAGTACCGAGGCCCGGATCGTCGACCCTGACACGGGGCACGAGTGCGATGCGGCGGAGCCGGGCGAATTGTGGGTGCGGGGGCCGCAGGTGATGCTCGGCTATCTGAACAACCCCGAGGCCACGGCCCGCACGCTCGACGCCGAAGGGTGGCTGCACACGGGCGATCTGGGGCTGGTCGATGCCGACGGGTTCCTGCACATCGTCGACCGGGTCAAGGAACTGATCAAGGTCAAGGGCTTCCAGGTCGCTCCGGCCGAGCTTGAGGCGCTTCTGCTCGCCCACCCCGAAATCGCGGATTGCGCCGTGATCGGCCGCCCGGACGACGAGGCGGGCGAGGTGCCGGTGGCCTTCGTCGTGCGCAAGGCGGGCAGCGCATTGACCGAGGCCGAGGTGTTGGCGCATGTGGCAGGGCAGGTCGCGCATTACAAGGCGCTGCGCGCCGTGACCTTTACCGACGCGATCCCGAAATCCGCGTCTGGCAAGATCCTGCGCCGCGTCCTGCGCGCCGCGTAGATTGGCACCCCTGCCAGGCGCGCCCTCAGACGCGCTTCACATCGGGCAGGAACACCGCCAGCACGCCGATCAGCGGCAGGAACGAGCAGAGCCAGAACACGTGCTCGATGCTGGTTGCGTCGGCGATCACCCCGATCGCCGCCGCGCCAAGGCCGCCGAGACCGAAGGCCAGGCCAAAGAACAGGCCCGCCACCAGGCCGACCTTGGCGGGCATCAGGTCCTGCGCATAGACGATGATCGCCGGGAAGGCCGAGGCCAGCACGAGGCCTGCCAGCGCGCTCAGCGCGACGGTTCCGGCCAGCCCGACATAGGGGATCAGCATGGCGATGGGGGCGACGCCCAGGATCGACACCCAGATCACCCGCTTGCGCCCGATCCGGTCGCCGATCGGGCCGCCGATGATCGTGCCGAGCGCCACGGCGGCGAGGAAGATGAACAGATAGACCTGCGCCTGCGGCACCGACACCTGGAAGCGGTCGATCAGGTAGAAGGTGAAGTAGCTGGAATAGGCCGCCATGTAGACGAATTTCGAGAAGGTCAGCGCGATCAGCACGACGATGGCCAGCCGCACCCGCCCGGCTGGCAGGCTTTCGGCCACGGCACGCACCTTGGCGGCACGCATCCGCGTGAAGCCCTCGGCCCGGTACCAGCGCCCGACGATCCAGAGCACGCCCATGCCGACCAGCGCCACGCCCGCGAACCACTCGATGCTGATCTGTCCGAAGGGCACCACGATGAAGGCGGCGAGCAGCGGCCCGAGTGCCGAGCCCGCATTGCCGCCGACCTGGAAGAAGGATTGCGCGAAGCCCGGCCGCTTGCCCGCGGCCAGCCGCGCGATCCGGCTCGATTCGGGGTGGAAGACCGACGAACCCATCCCGATCAGCGCCACCGCCACCAGCACCACCGGAAAGCTCGGCGCATGGGCCAGCAGCACGAGGCCCGACGAGCGTCAGGCCCATGCCGAAGACCAGCGAGAACGGCTGCGGGCGCTTGTCGGTGAAGATGCCCACCAGCGGTTGCAGCAGCGATGCCGTGCCCTGGAAGACGAAGGTGATCAGCCCGATCTGGCCGAAGGTCAGGGCCAGTTCCGTCTTCAGGATCGGATAGATCGCCGGGATCAGCGACTGCATCAGGTCGTTCAGCATATGGCAGAAGGCCACCGCCGCGATGATCGGCAAGACGGTCGCCTCGGCCGTCACCGGGCGGGGCTGGGCGGGGTCGGTGCTTTGGGTGGTCATGGCAATCTCCATGCGTCGGCACCTTCTGGCGCGGCGCGATGGGGAAAGTCAACCTGTCGACGACGGTTCCGGCGCCTACTCGACAGGGGGCACTTTCTTGAGGTAGGCGGCGATGGCCTGACGGTCGCTGTCGGGAAGCATGGACATGTTCAGCACGACATCCGCCATCGACCCGCCCGCGGAGTCGTAGTCGGGCGTGAAGCCCGAGGTCAGGTATTCCACGATCTCCTCCGCCGACCAGTCCAGCCTTGCCGGCGTGATGTTGGGGATCGTGCCCCTGCCTTCGGGGTTCGGCCCGCCCGCCAGCCAGCGCGAGACCTCGCGCCCGCCGATGCTGTTGCGTGGCGTGTGGCATTCGCTGCAATGGCCCAGCCCCTCGACCAGATAGCGCCCGCGTTCCTCCTCGGGCGTCAGGTCGCCATTGACCACCCAGGTCGCCGCGCCGCCGTTCAGAAGCTTCCAGCCGCCCAGCAGAAGCCGCTGGTTGAAGGGGAAGCTGAGCTCATGCGCCTCGTCCGCCCGGTCCGAGGGAGGCAGCGTGTCGAGGAAGGCCTTGAGGTCCGCCACGTCCTGCGGCGTCGCGTGGACATAGGAGGTGTAGGGGAAGGACGGGTAGTAGTGCTCGCCCTCGGGGGACGTCCCGTGATGCATCGCGTTCCACAGGTCGCCCACTGTCCAGCCGCCGATGCCATGCGTCGGATCGGGCGAGATGTTCGGCACGACGAAGGTGCCGAAATCGGTGGGCAGCCGCAGCCCGCCCGCCAGTACCAGCCGCGCATCGCCCGTCGCCCCTGGCGCGGCGTGGCACGAGGCGCAACCGCCCGCCCAGAACACCATCTCGCCGTTCGCCGGATCGCCGGCGATCTCGGTCAGGCCGCCGTCCGCGTCCGATGTCTGCGGCCGGGTGATCACGAAGGCGGCGGCGGCGACGACGATCCCCAGCACCACAAGCCGTCCCAGCCAGCGACCCATCCGCGATCCTTTCCCCAAGGCGCGCGTCTGCGCGGCCCGTCACGTCCTGCGGTTGACGATAGGCCGTGCGGCACGCGGTGCAAGCCCTGCCGACTGCCGCAGTGATAGCGAAAGGTCCTGCCTCAGCGCTGCATCCGGTTGACCGCCAGTCCCTCCGGCCAGCCCCAGAGATGCTCGGCCCCCACCAGCAGCAGGCAGGCCGCGACCACAGCCAGCACCAGCGCCACCCGGCGCGGCGAGGGCGGATGCCGCGCCCAGCGGGCCATGCGCAGAAGCCAGGTCACGCCGCGTCGGTGAAGCGCACCTTGCCGATGTAGGGCAGGTTGCGGTTGCGCTGCGCAAAGTCGATGCCGTAGCCCACCACGAACTCGTCGGGTATCTCGAACCCCGTCCAGGTCGCCTTGATCGGCACCTCGCGGCGCGAGGGCTTGTCGAGCAGCGCGCAGACCTCGAGCCGGGCCGGTTCGCGCGAGCGCAGCAGGTTCACGACATGGTGCAGGGTAAAGCCCGTGTCGACGATATCCTCGACCACCAGCACGTCGCGCCCCGCAATCTCGCCCCGCAGGTCCTTCAGGATGCGCACCTCGCGCGAGCTTTCCATGGCGTTGCCATAGGAGGAGGCTTCGAGGAAATCGACCTCCACCGGCAGGTCGATCTCGCGCACGAGGTCGGCGATGAACACGAAGGAGCCGCGCAGCAGGCCCACGACCACCAGCTTGTCGGTGCCCGCGAAATGCGCGGTGATTTCGCGCGCCAGCGTCTCGACCCGGGCCGCGATGGCCTTGGCCGAAATCATCTGGTCGATCACATATGGTCTCTGCGGCATGGCGGCCCCTTGATTTCCGCAGCCCGTTTAACGAAAAGGCCGCCCCAAGTCACGCATGGTGGACCGCCCCGATGCCCACGCATCACGAGACCAAGATCCTGCCCTACACCGCCCGGCAGATGTACGATCTGGTGGCCGACGTGGCCAGCTATCCGCAGTTCCTGCCCTGGAACTCCGCCGCGCGCATCACCTCGCGCACCCCCATCCCCGGCGGCGGCGAGGTGATGGAGGCGGACCTCGTGATCTCGTTCAAGGTCTTCCGCGAGAAATTCGCCAGCCGCGTCACCCTCTGGCCCGAGAAGATGCGGATCGACACCGAATACCTCGACGGCCCCTTCCGCCACATGAAATCCTACTGGCAGTTCCGCGACCGTCCCGAGGGCGGCTGCGAGGTGGAGTTCTTCGTGGATTTCGAGTTCCGCAACGCGATCCTGCAGGGGATCATCGGGGTCGTGTTCAACGACGCCATGCAGCGCGTGGTGCGCGCCTTCGAGCGGCGGGCGGCGGCGTTGTATGGGGGGGCGGGGTAGGGGCGCGGTGCGCAAGATGGATGGCGACGCCTTGGGGTCCGTCCCGGATCGGATGTCGAGCGCAGCATTCGTCTCCCCGAGCCCTTTGGTGCCCCGCCGACGCTTTGAACAAGCAACTGGATGGCTTCATTCCCCTGATTATGATACCTTCAAATTCAAGAGAGTGATTTTCACCCTCCCGCATAGCCCCCTGGGCCTGCCAATCGGCAGCTAGACAGCAATCAGCTTCGTAAGTGTCCGCGGTCGCCAAAACGGCGGTCGTTGCGCTTTGACGACTGTTCCTGAGGCCTGCTGTCGCCAATTTTTGAGAGGAGGTCGAAATGACAAGGAACCGTATCCTACATGGCGCAATCTTCGCTTCCGCCGTCGTCGCGTCGGCCGTCGTGCTGACCGGCACGGCGTCTGCGCAGGATGCACCCAAGTTTGTCGTGACGAAAGTGGCCGAAAAGGCCCTGACCAGCTTGCCAAAGGGTGATCTCTTCTGGACGGCCGAGACCTTCGCGACCCTTGATGCTGCAAAGGCGGCCACGACGGAGACGGCGGTTGCTGTCGAGATCGACGGGACGGCCTGGCTCCTGACCCTGGGACCCGAGGACAAGGTCGGGCACGGTGGACGCTGGATGACGTCCATCGGTCCAATCGACCGCTTCGACGCACCCTCGTACATGCTGCGAGTGAATGTCAGCGACGCACCGCCGGGAACCGAGACGAGCGTGCATTCGCACCCGGGCTCGGAAGCCATGTATGTGATGTCGGGCGAGGCGACCGTGCGCTGGCCGAACAAGACCTCCGTCATTGCGGCTGGCGAAGGCAGCCCGGGTCAGCCACCACACACACCGATGCTCGCCGCCAGCACCGGCGATGAAACGCTGAAGGAACTGATCATGTTCCTCGTCGACTCGTCTCAGGAGTTTGCGAAACCGGCAGAGATGCACTGAGCAATCTCTGAGCACAAAACCTAGAAAGCGAAGGCGGTTGCAAGCGTGTTGCCGCCTTCCAAGTCGGGGAGAGTGCGAGGGTCCATCTAGCAAAGTGCGGCGCAACGTCGGCATCGGAACAGTAGCGCCTGGTGCGGTCAATTCCTCAGTGCTTAAGCAGATCGGACGGCTGTTCCTCGCAACCATGGGATCGGCGCGCGCGAGCCGAGCCTGTGTGATGCTTCACCTGCATTTCGGTCAGCCAAGCGCACCGATCAGTAGCGCCAACGCCCGGTCCACCGTCGCGCGCCGCACCGCGGTCCCGCCCGAGCGCGCCGAACTCCACCGTCTCCACCCGCGTCGCGTCGCCCTGCGACCGCCAGCCCGAAGCAGACCCGCCCCTCGGGCTTGAACTCCGACCCGCCCGGCCCGGCGATGCCGGTGACGCTGACGGCGAGCGTCGCGCCTGACCGCGCCAGCGCGCCCTCGGCCATCTCGCGCGCGACCTCCTCGCTGACCGCGCCCACGGGCGTCGAGCGTTGCCTGCCGGACGCCCAGCATCTCGCACCTTGGCCGCGTTGGAATAGGTGACGAAGCCCCGGTCGAACACGTCCGACGACCCCGGCACATCGGTGATCGCCCCGGCGATCAGCCCGCCGGTGCAGCTTTCCGCCGTGGCGATGATCGCGCCCTTGGCGCGCGCCAGCGCCAGCAGGCCGCTCGGCCCGCGTCACATCAGCACCCCGTGGGCGACCCCGGCGGCGACCATCACCGCGACCCCGGCGAACAGCCCCGCCCAGAGGTCGTCCAGCATCACCCCCGCCGCGTCGCCGCGCCGGTCGGCCCGGCCGATGACCCAGGGCTTCCAGATGTCGAACAGGCGGAAGAACAGGAAGGCCGCGACCCAGCCGGGCTAGGGCATCCAGCCCTCGAACCCGCGCCTCCAGAACGCGGCGGAGGGGAAGAGCAGCGCGATCCACTGGCCCGCCACCTCGTCGATCACGAATTCCGACGGGTCCTCGCCCCAGCGGCTGCGCCAGCTCGCGCTCCACCGCCCAGAAGCCCCAGCCGATGGCGGCGAGCGTGGCGAAGGCCAGCGCCGGGAACCGCCAGGTAGCGGTCGATCAGCAGCCGCCAGCACCGACGGCGACCGCCGACGCCCAGGTGCCCGGGGCAGGGCGCAGCAGCCCCGCGCCGAAGAAGATGGCGATGGCGCGCGCGGCGTCATGCCCCCACCAGCGTCGCGGTGGCCAGCGCCGCGATGCCCTCCTCGCGCCCCGTGAAGCCCAGGCGCTCCGAGGTCGTGGCCTTGACGCTCACCCGGTCCACCTCCACCCCCATGATCGCCGCCAGTGCCGTCCGCATGGCAAGCGCATGCGGCCCGATCTTGGGCCGCTCGCAGATCAGCGTCACGTCGGCATGGGTCAGGCGGAAGCCGCGCGCCGCAACCCGCTCCATCGCATGACGCAGGAAGATATGGCTCTCGGCCCCCTTCCACTGCGGGTCCGAGGGCGGGAAGTGCTGGCCGATGTCGCCCTCCGCCAGCGCGCCGTAGATCGCGTCGGTCAGCGCGTGCATCCCCACATCGGCATCGGAATGGCCCGACGAGGCCCGCGCCCGTGCGGCACCTTCACGCCGCAGAGCCAGACATGGTCGCCCGGCCCGAAGGCGTGCACGTCAAAGCCGTTGCCCAGCCGTATGTCCATGCCGCGCCCCTTCAGGATGCGTTCCGCCCGCGCGAAATCGCCGGGGAAGGTCAGTTTCAGGTTGTCCTCGTCGCCCTCGACGATGGCCACGTCAAGCCCCGCCGCCCGCGCCACCTCCACATCGTCGGCCGCCCCGCCGGGATGGGCGCGATGCGCGGCGAGGATCGCGTCGAAGCTGGAAGGCCTGCGGCGTCTGCGCGCGCCAGAGCCCGGTGCGGTCCTGCGTTCCGCTCACGAGCCCATCGCCCCGCCAGAGCGCATCCGTCACCGGCAAGCGCCGGGGCCGCGCCTGCGTGGCTCTCCAGCGCCGCCAGCATCCGCGCGATCAGCCCGCGCTGACACCAGCGGCCGCGCCCCGTCATGGATCAGCACGCGCGTGACACCCGACCCCGCCAGCGCCTCGAAGCGCGTTGCGGACCGACGCATCGCGCGTCGCGCCGCCCGCCACCCAGTCGGCTTCGCGGCAACCAGCGCCCGGCCAGCGCGCGCATCGTCGGGGTGCAGCACCAGCAGCACGCGGTCCACCGCGCCCTCGAAGGCAGCGACGGCATGGGCCAGCACCGGCTTGCCCGCCAGCATCTGCCATTGCTTCGGAACCTCGCCGCCCGCCCGCGTCCCGCGCCCCGCCGCCACGATGATCGCCGCGCTTGTCATGCCGCCTCCGCCGCTTCCGGCCTCTGTCTAGGCCAGCCGCCCGCCGCGTGACAATGCGGCGAAACCATCGAGGCATGATCGCCCAAAAAATAGGCATCTGCCGCTTTCCGCTACGTTTCCATGCCGCCGTTCGGTTGTCTTTCACGCCGTCAAGGGGCTACCTGCACGCTGAACGCACAAGGATTAAGCACGTGGCCCTTCTGCTGGCAGGCCCCGCCTCGGAAACCCGGATCGACCCGCCCGTGCTTCTGGCCCCGCTGGCCGGGATCACCGACCTGCCGTTCCGCCGGCTGGTCGCCTCGCTTCGGCGCAGGCCTTGTCGTCAGCGAGATGGTGGCCAGCCAGGAGGTCGTGCAGGCCCGCCCGCTGGCCCGCGCCCGGGCCGAGCTTGGGTTCGAGCAGGCGGCGACCTCGGTGCAGCTTGCCGGACGCGAGCCCTACTGGATGGCCGAGGCCGCCCGATATGTCGAGGCGCAGGGCGCGCGGGTCATCGACATCAACATGGGCTGCCCGGCCAAGAAGGTGACGACGGGCTATTCCGGCTCGGCGCTGATGAGCGATCTCGACCATGCGCTGCGGCTGATCGAGGCGGTGGTGGGCGCGGTGCAGGTGCCCGTCACGCTCAAGACCCGCCTCGGCTGGGACGACGCGCTGCTGAACGCGCCCGACGCTGGCGCAGCGGGCCGAAGGGGCAGGCGTCCGCATGGTCACCATCCACGGCCGCACCCGCTGCCAGTTCTACAAGGGCGCACGCCGACTGGGCGGCGATCCGCGCGGTCAAGGAGGCCGTGACGATCCCCGTCATCGCCAATGGCGACATCATCGACGCCGCGCCGGCGCGCGGAGGCGCTGCGCCTGTCGGGCGCGGATGGCGTGATGGTCGGGCGTGGTGCGCAAGGGCGCGCCCTGGCGGCTGGCCGCAGATCGCCGCACGCCCTGTACGGCACGCCCGCGCCCGCGATCCCGCAGGGGGCCGCGCTGGCCGACATGATCCTCGGACCATTACGAGGACATGCTGGCCTTCTACGGCACCGAGCTTGGCCTGAAGATGGCCCGCAAGCACCTTGGCTGGTATCTGGAGGAGGCGGGCTTGCCGCGCATCGCGGCCCGATCCTGACCGCCGACACGACCCGGCCGACCGTGATCCGCCTGATCCGCGCAGGCCTTCGCCGCGCCCGGCGCGTGGCCGCATGACCACCTACCGCTCGCCCTATCCGGTGCCCGGCGTGATCTGGGCCTCGCTGCCCGTTCCCGGCCTTCCTGATCGACCGCGCGGGCGGAAGTTTGCCGAGGTCAATCCGGCGGCCGAGACCTTCCTGAACACCTCGGCCGAAGTCCCTGCGCGGGCATGCCCGCCTTCGACCGCCTGCACATCGACGCCCCGATGGACGAGGCGCTTGCCCGCGCCCGCGCCAACCAGTCGCCCCTGTTCATCAACGACGTCGACGTGACGACCGGCGAGCGCCCGCCGGTGCAGTGCAACATCCAGATCGCGCCGATGCACGACAATGCCGAGATCATCCTGCTGCTGATCTCGCCGCGCGACATCGCCGACCGGCTGGGACGGTCGATGCAGGTCACCTCCTCCGCGCGCTCCGCCATCGGCATGGCCGAGATGCTGGCGCATGAGATCAAGAACCCGCTCGCCGGGCATCACCGGGGCGGCGCAGCTTCTGTCGATGAGCCTGGACGCCGAGGACCGCGAGCTGACCGACCTGATCGTCGAGGAAACCCGCCGCATCGTGAAGCTGCTGGAGCAGGTGGAGCAGTTCGGCAACCTCCGCCCGCCCGACCTGCGCGCCGGTGAACATCCACGACGCGCTGGACCGCGCCCGCAAGTCGGCGCTGGTGGGCTTTGCCGCGCACATGACGATCGTCGAGGATTACGACCCCTCGCTGCCCCCCACCTTGGCCGACCGCGACCAGCTGATGCAGGTGTTCCTGAACCTGATCAAGAACGCCGCCGAGGCGGCGGGCCGCAGGGCGGCGGCACGATCCGGCTGCACACCTTCTACGACCTGTCGCTGCGCCTGCGCCGCAAGGACGGGCCGCGGCAAGGCCGTGCCGCTGCAGATCGAGATCATCGACGACGGCCCCGGCATCAAGCCCGAGATCGCGGCCGACATCTTCGAGCCCTTCGTCTCGGGCCGCGAGAACGGCACCGGCCTGGGCCTCGCGCTGGTGTCGCAAGATCATCTGCCGACCATCGGCGGCTGGATCTCGGTCGAATTCGGTGCCCGGGCGCACCGTGTTCCGCGTCTCGCTGCCGATCGCGCCCAAGGACGCCGACGGAAGCGACAAGAAGGAGAACCACTGATGGATGGCACGGTTCTGGTCGCCGACGACGACCGCACGATCCGCACGGTTCTGACCCAGGCGCTGACGCGCGCGGGCTGCAAGGTGCATGCGACCTCCAGCCTGATGACGCTGATGCGCTGGGTCGAGGAGGGGAAGGGCGACCTGGTGATCTCGGACGTCATCATGCCCGACGGCAACGGGCTCGAGGCGCTGCCGCGGATCGGCAAGATGCGCCCCGGCCTGCCGGTCATCGTGATCTCGGCGCAGAACACCATCATGACCGCGATCCAGGCGGCCGAGGCCGAGGCCTACGACTACCTGCCCAAGCCCTTCGACCTGCCCGACCTGATGAAACGTTCGGCCCGCGCGCTCGATCAGAAGCGCCGCGCGCCGTGGCGCGCAAGGTCGAACCGCGCGAGGCGGGCGACGACCTGCCGCTGGTGGGCCGCACGCCGGCGATGCAGGCGCTCTACCGGCTGGTGGCGCGCGTGATGAACACCGACCTCGCCGGTGCTGATCACCGGCGAATCCGGCACCGGCAAGTCGCTGATCGCCCGCGCGATCCACGATTTCTCGGACCGCCGCACGCTGCCCTTCGTCGTGGCGCAGGCGGCCGACCTTGCCGGGATGGACGGCCCGTCGACGCTTCTGTCCAAGGTGCGCGGCGGCAGCCTCGTGTTCGACGAGGTGGCGGATTACGACGACGACGCGCAGGCGCGCATCGTGCGGATGCTCGACATGCTGGGCGACAAGGCGCCCCGCATCATGGCCACCTCGCCAGGCCGACCTGTCCGCGCGGATGGAGGCGGGCCAGTTCCGGCAGGACCTGTTCTATCGCCTCGGCGGCGTCACCCTGCATGTGCCCGCCCTGCGCGAACGGGTGGACGACATCCCGCTGCTGGCCGAGCATTTCCTGGCCAAGGGCGAGCGCGACTTCGCCGCCGCTGCGCCGCCTGTCGCCCGACGCGCGCGACCTGGTGCGCGCCTATTCCTGGCCCGGCAACGTGCGCCAGCTGGAAAACACGCTGCGCCGCCTGATGGTCACCTCCGCCGAGGCCGAGATCACCCGCGCCGAGGTCGAGGCGGTGCTGGGCAACCAGCCCGCGATGGAACCGCTGCAGGGCGGGGGCGAGGGCGAAAAGCTGTCGGCCTCGGTCGCCAAGCACCTGAAGCGCTACTTCGATCTGCACGGCGGCGCGCTGCCGCCCGCCGGGCGTCTACCAGCGCATCCTGCGCGAGGTGGAGACTGCCGCTGATCGAGATTGCGCTGGATGCCACCGCCGGCAATCAGGCGAAATGCGCCGATCTTCTCGGCATCAATCGCAATACCTTGCGCAAGAAGATCACCGATCTTGATATTCGCGTGACACGTCGCCGCAAGCTGATGTAAAACCGCCACAGCAAGCGTGGCACGTGCGGCGTCAGCCGGCAGAAGGCCACAAGATATGGCGGTGTGGGGCGCAGTGCGCCCCGCGATGAAGGGCATGATCGGCGTGCAGCGCACGGCGCGAGGTGACACCTGGCTCCGACTGCTCCGCCTGCGGCGGCAGCGGCGGGTCCAGACATGCGGCGACCTTCGGCCTCGTCGTTGCTGGGCCCGTTCCTGGCGCTGGCGACCTTCCTCGCGCTTGGGCCGCTCAATCAGGGCGCGGCGTCGCCGGCGCTGCGGCTCGTCCTGCTGGCCGACCTCGTCTACGTCCTCGTCGTGGCGGCGCTGGTTCTGGCCCGCGTGGTGCGCATGGTCGCCGACCGCCGCGCGCGCTCGGCCGGGTCGCGGCTGCACCTGCGGCTGACCGGGCGTCTTCGCGCTGATCGCGCTGGTCCCGACCGTCCTGGTCGCGGTCTTCGCCGTGCTGACGGTCAACGTCGGGCTTGAGGGCTGGTTCTCGGACCGGGTGCGCAGCGTCGTCGGCTCGTCGCTTGACGGCGGCCGAGGCCTATCGAGGCGGAACATCGCGACGATCTGACCGACGATGCCGCAGGCGCTGGCGGGCTTACCTGAACCTGGCCAAGCGGCAGGCCAATGTCTTCATCGACGACGGCGAGCTGCGCCAGCTTCTCAGCCAGGGCCAGCAGGCTCAGATCCAGCGCGGCCTGACGCGAGGCCTATCGTGATCGACAGCACCGGCGACGATCCAGGCGCGGGGCGAGACGCTCCTATCTCTTCGACTTCGAGACGCCCACGCCGGACGAGATCGCAGCGCGCCAGCGACGGCAAGACCGTCATCATCGAGGATTGGGCGAACAACGAATTCCGCGCGCTGGTGCATCTCGACGCCTTTGCCGACCGGCTATCTGCTACGTCACGCGCGACGGTCGACGGCTCGCATCCTGTCGCCTGCTGGACGAGACGCAGGAGACGGTCCAGCTCTATCACCAGCTGGAGAGCGAACGCGGGCGGCTGCTGTTCGAGTTCGGCCTGCTCTATCTCGGCTTCGCGCTGATCCTGATCCTCGCCGCCGTCTGGCTCGGCCTGTGGTTCGCCGAACGCCTGTCGCGCCCCGTGGGCCGGCTGGCCGGGGCGGCGCAGCGGGTGGGCGGCGGCGATCTTGACGTGCAGGTGCACCGAGGAGGAGGGCGATGACGAGATCGCCATGCTCGGCCGCCTGTTCAACCAGATGACGCGCCAGCTGAAAGGCCAGCGCGAGGCGCTGGTGGACAGCCACGCGCCAGACCGAAGAGCCGCCGCCGCCTGTTCGACTCGCGTGCTGTCCAACGTCACGGCGGGGGTGATCGGGCTGGATGCGACGGCGACAGGTCGATTTCGTCAACCGCGCCGCCGAACGGCTGCTCGACCTGACGGACGGCGCGGCCCGATGCTGCCGCTCGCCGCTCGCCGTGCCCGAGTTCGCGCCGCTCTTCGACCGCGCTGCGTCGAGAGCGACGGCGCAGCCGTGCAGGAAGAGGTGCGCCTGACCCGCCGGGGCAAGCTGGAAAGCCTGCTGGTGCGCATGACCGCCCGGCGCAACGATGCGGGCGAGGCTCGAAGGCTATGTGGTGGCCTTCGACGACGTGACCGATCTTGTCAGCGCCCAGCGCATGGCCGCCTGGGGCGACGTCGCCCGCCGCATCGCGCATGAGATCAAGAACCCGCTGACGCCCGATCCAGCTGTCGGCCGAACGCATCAAGCGCAAGTTCCGCCCGCAGGTCGGCGACGAGGCCGCGCAGGACCTTGACCAGTATACCGACGTGATCGTGCGCCAGACCAACGACCTGCGCCGGATCGTCGACGAGTTTTCCAAGTTCGCCCGGATGCCCGAACCCGACCGGCGCGAGGAGGACCTGTCGACGCTCCTGCGCGACGCCGTCGTGCTGCAGGAAAGCGGCCAGCCGGGCGATCACGCTTCGACGTCCGACCTGCCCGACGGTCCGCTGCTGCTGGAACTGGACGCGACGATGATCTCGCAGGCGTTGACAAACCTGATCAAGAACGCCGGCGAAGCCATTGAAAGCCTGCAGGAAAAGGGCGCGCCCGAGGGGCATGTTCCGCAGAGATCCGCGTGACGCTGGACGCTGCGAGCCCGACGCGGCGGTGATCCGCATCGCCGACAACGGCATCGGCCTGCCGCGCGGACCGCGCGCGCCTGTTCGAGCCCTATGTCACCACGCGCGAGAAGGGCACCGGCCTTGGCCTGCCCATCGTCAAGAAGATCATCGAGGAACATGGCGGCACGCTCGCCCTTCTCGATGCGCGAGCCATTCGAGGGCCAGACCCATGCCGGGGCCATGGCCGAAATCAGCCTGCCGCGCAGCCCGCGCCGCACGCCCGGTCGCGCAGCCGCAGCGCAGGTTTCTGAACAGCGGAGGACCGGATTGACATGATCGAGCATCCTGATCGTCGACGACGAACGCGACATCCGCGAACTGATCGGCGACATCCTGCGGGACGAGGGCTACACCGTGCGCCTGGCCGGCAATTCCGACGACTGCATGGCCGAGATCAACGCCGAGGCGCCCGCGCTGATGATCCTCGACATCTGGCTGAAGGACAGCCGGATGGACGGGATCGACATCCTGAAGACGGTCAAGCGCGACAACCCCGACGTGCCGGTCGTCATCATCTCGGGCCATGGCAACATCGAGATCGCGGTCGCCGCGATCAAGCAGGGGGCCTATGACTTCATCGAAAAGCCCTTCAACATCGACCAGCTGATGGTCGTCGTCGGCGCGCGCGATGGAAACCTCGCGCCTGCGCCGCGAGAACAGCGACCTGCGCCGCCGCGATGTGACCTCGGCCGAGATGCTGGGAACTTCGCCGCCTTCAAGGCGCTGAAGGCGCAACTCGACAAGGTGACGAAGTCGAACGGCCGGGTCATGCTGACCGGCCGGCCGGGTGCGGGCAAGGAAATGGCCGCGCGCTTCATCCACGCCCATTCGAACCGCGCCAGCGCGCCCTTCATCTCGGTCTCGTCCGCCACGATCGAGCCCGAGCGGATGGAAGAGGTGCTCTTCGGCCGCGAAAGCACCGAACGGGGCGTGGAGCAGGGCCTGCTGGAACAGGCGCATGGCGGCGTCGTCTATTTCGACGAGGTGGCCGACATGCCGCTGGGCACGCAGTCGAAGATCCTGCGCGTGCTGGTCGAACAGCAGTTCACCCGCGCGGGCGGCACCGACAAGGTGCGCGTCGATCTGCGCGTGATCTCCTCCACCACCCGCGACCTGAAGGCCGAGATCGCCGCCGGCCGCTTCCGGCAGGAGCTTTACGACCGGCTGAACGTCGTGCCGATCCCCGTGCCCTCGCTGGAGGATCGGCGCGAGGATATTCCCGAACTGGCCCGCCATTTCATCGACGATGTTCCACCAGACCCAGGGCCTGCCGCTGCGCGAGCCTGTCGCCCGAGGCCGAGGCGATGCTTCAGACGATGCACTGGCCCGGCAATGTCCGCCAGTTGCGCAACGTCATGGAACGGGTTCTGATCCTTGGCGAAGCCGCGGGCCCGATCGAGGCGCGCGAGCTTCCGGGCCGCGACGAGCGACCGAGGGCGAAGGCGCGGATCGTCCTGGGCGGCGCGCTCGCCACGCTGCCACTGCGCGAGGCGCGCGAACTGTTCGAGCGCGAATATCTGCTGACCCAGATCAACCGCTTCGGCGGCAACATCAGCCGCACCGCAAGCTTCGTCGGCATGGAACGCTCGGCCCTGCACCGCAAGCTGAAGTCGCTGGGCGTCGTCACCACCTCGAAGTCCGGGGCCCGCATCGCACATCTGGAGGATGACGATGCCGAGGACGCGCTGGATGCCTGAGGGCCGCATTGACCGCGCCGGGGCCGTTCTGCCATGTCAGTGGCCACGGCCCGGAAGGTATCGGATCATGAAGGTCATCATCTGCGGCGCGGGGCAGGTCGGCTGGCAGATCGCGCGCCATCTGTCGGGCGAGAAGAACGACGTGACGGTCGTCGACAACAATGCCGACCTCGTCCGCCGCGCGACCGATACGCTGGATGTTCAAGGGGTTGCGGGCTTCGCCAGTCATACCCCGACGTGCTGGAGCGGGCAGGCGCCCGCGATGCCGACATGATCATCGCCGCGACCCATTCCGACGAGGTGAACATGGTCACCTGCCAGGTCGCCCATTCGGTCTTCGGCATCCCGCGCAAGATCGCCCGGCTGCGCGCGCAGAACTATCTCGACGCGATCTATTCCGACCTGTTCCAGACCAAGAACCTGCCCATCGACGTGGTCATCAGCCCCGAAACGGAGGTGGCCGAGGCCGCGCTGCAGCGCCTCGCCGCGCCCGCGACCTTCGATACCGAAAGCTTCATGGGCGGCAAGGCGCAGCTTCTGGGCATCGCGCTGGACGAGGATTGCCCGGTGCTCGAACACGCCCCTGCGCCAGTTGATCGGACCTGTTCTCGACCCTGCGCGCCATCGTCGTCGGCGTGCGCCGCGAGGAGCGGCTCTTCGCGCCCGACCCGGACGACCAGCTTTTCGCCGGCGACCAGATCTACGTCTTCACCCATCACCGAGGACGTGAACCGCACGCTGGAAATCTTTGGCAAGACGACGAAGAAGCAGGAACGCGTCGTCATCGTCGGCGGCGGCAACGTGGGCCTTGCGGTCGCCCGCGCGCTCGAGGCGCGGACCGAACGGGTCCGCGTCAAGATCATCGAGCGCGACCGCGCCTGTGCCGAACACGCCGCCGACACGCTGAGCCGCACCATCGTGCTGAACGGCGACGGGATGGATATCGAGATCCTGATGGAGGCCAACATCGACCGCGCCGATGCCGTGCTGGTCGTGACCGATGACGACAAGACCAACCTGCTGGTCGCGGTGCGGGCCAAGTCGGCGGGCTGCCCGATGGCCATCGCGCTGGTGAACGACCCCACGCTGGTGCCGCTGATGGGGCCGCTCGACATCGACGCCTACATCAACCCGCGCGCCACGACCGTGTCGTCGATCCTGCGCCACGTCCGCCACGGCCGGGTGCGCGCGATCTATTCCATCGGCGATGCCGAGGCCGAGGTGATCGAGGCGCAGGTGCTGTCGACCTCGCCCCTCGCCGGGCGCCTGATCCGCGACATCGAGTTTCCCGAAGGCGTGCTTGTCGGCGCGGTGCTGCAGCGGCGACAAGGTGCTGAAGCCGACCGGCGACGCTGCGGGTCGACGAGGGCGACGTGATCGCGCTTTTCGCCATGGCCAAGGACGTGCCCGAGGTGGAGCGCCTGCTTGCAGGTCTCCATCGACTTCTTCTGATCGCGCGATGCGCGCGTCTGCTGGAACTGCCGCTTGCTGGTCGTCCTGATGGGGCGCGGCGGCGCTGGCCATGCTGCTGCCCGCGGCCCATGCCTTCGTGTTGCGCGACCTGCACGAGGCGCGCGCCTTCTTCTATTCGGCCGTGCTGTCTTCTGATGCTGACCGCGATGATCGGCATCGCGACCGCCAACCGCCGCCCGCAAGAACGTGGCGCGCAGCCAGCTTGCGGCGCTGGTCGGGGCCTATCTCGTCCTGCCGCTGGCCTTCGCGCTGCCGTTCCATCAGGCGCTGCCCGACACGACCTTCTCAACGCCTGGTTCGAGATGATCTCGTCCTTCACCACGACGGGGGCCACGCTCTATGACGATCCGGCGCGGCTTGCGCCGTCGCTGCATCTGTGGCGTGCGCTGGTGGGCTGGCTCGGCGGGTTCTTCGTGCTGCTGTCGGCCGTCGCGATCCTCGCCCCGCTGAACCTTGGCGGGTTCGAGGTGATTTCGGGCGGCGTCGTCGGGGCGGGGCAGCCGGGGCACCGCGCAGATCACCCGCATGGCCGATCCGTCGCAGCGACTGCACCGCGCTCGCGCTGGCCGATCTTTCCGGTCTATGGCGGGCTGACGCTGGCGCTCTGGGTCGCGCTGCTGATCGGCGGGCGAGACGGGGCTCGTCGCGCTCTGTCCATGCGATGGGAACGCTCTCGACCAGCGGCATCTCACCGTTGGGCGGGCTGCCGAGGACGAGGCTTCGGGCGTGCTGGGCGAGGTGCTGATCCTCGCTGTTCTTCGTCTTCGCCATCACCCGCCGCGCCTTCCACGGCGCGCATCGGCCCGGTCGACCCGTCGCCGCTGCGGCGCGACCCCGAAGTGCAGATGGCGCTGGCCTGCCTCGCGATCCTGCCGCTGATCCAGTTCCTGCAGCACTGGACCGGCACCTATGTCGAGGATCAGGCCCGCAACGTCGGCGCTGCATGGCCAAGGCGCTCTGGGGCGTCGGTCTTCACCACCGCTGTCGTTCCTGACCACGACCGGCTACGTCTCGGCAAGACTGGGCAGGCCGCGCGGGCCTGGGCGGGACCGGGGTCTTCGGGGCTGATCCTGCTTGGGCCTCGCCCTGATCGGCGGCGGGCGTCGCCACGACCGCAGGCGGCGTGAAGCTGCTGCGCGTCTATGCGCTCTTCAAGCATGGCGAGCGCGAGCTGGAGCGGCTCGTCCACCCGAACTCGGTCGGCGGCGACGGGGCGACGGCGCGCCGGCTGCGGCGGCGAGGGGGCCTATCTCGCCTGGATCTTCTTCATGCTCTTCGCCATTTCCATCGCCGTCATCATGGCGGCCCTGACGCTGACGGGCCTCGCCTTCGAGCCGGCGATGGTCTTCACGATCGCGGCCTTGTCCACCACCGGACCCCTCGCGCACGGTCGCGGCCGATGCGCCGCTCAGCTATGACCTGCTCGACAGTCGCCGCCAAGGTGATCCTGGGCGCGGCGATGGTGCTGGGGCGGCTGGAGACGCTGGCGATCCTCGCGCTGCTTGCACCGGACAGCTGGCGGCGCTAGGCCAGCCACGACCAAACCCATGTTTTTTGGGCTGGAATCTCGCCCGCCGACTGCGCATACTTGATCTTGCACCCTGTCGGTAGCTGCCTGGCGGGGAGGGACAGACGACAACGACAAGAAACGATACAAGAACAAGGGTCAAAAAACCGATGGCTGCCGACAAACAGAATTTGCAGGACGCCTTTCTCAACCACGTCCGGAAGGCAAAGGTCCCGGTCACGATCTTCCTGATCAACGGCGTGAAGCTGCAGGGCGTGATCACCTGGTTTGACAATTTCTGCGTGCTTCTGCGCCGCGACGGGCAATCGCAGCTTGTCTACAAGCACGCGATCTCGACCATCATGCCGGGCGCGCCGATCAACCTGTACGAGGGTGAAGACTGACGTCCGATCCAAACGACGACGACGATCTCGTTCGTCAACCGGGCCGCGATCCCCGCGATCGGCGGGCCGAGCCGATGCGCGCCTATGTCCTGCATCCCGACCTGAAGTCCGACCGCGCCCGCCGCGCTGCCCGAACACGGTCTGGCCGAGGCCGTGGCGCTGGCCGCTGCCCTGCCGGACATGGACGTGGTCGGGGCCGAGGTGGTGCGGGTCGGCGCGCGTCGCGCCGGGCACGCTGTTCGGCTCGGGCAAGGTCGAGGACCTGAAGGCGCGCTTCAGGCCGAGCTGAGGTCGGGCTTGTGCTGGTCGACGGCCCGGTCAGCCCGGTCCAGCAGCGCAACCTGGAAAAGGAATGGGGCGTCAAGCTTCTCGACCGCACCGGGCTGATCCTCGAGATCTTCGCCGACCGCGCCCGCACCCGCGAAGGCGTGCTGCAGGTCGAACTTGCGGCCCTGAGCTATCAGCGCACCCGCCTGGTCCGCGCCTGGACCCACCTCGAACGCCAGCGCGGCGGCTTCGGCTTCGTCGGCGGCCCCGGCGAGACGCAGATCGAGGCCGACCGCCGCGCCATCGACGACCAGGTGATCCGCATCAAGCGCCAGCTCGACCGGGTGGTGAAGACGCGCGAGCTGCACCGCGCCGCGCGCGCGCAAGGTGCCGTTTCCCGTGGTGGCGCTGGTGGGCTATACCAACGCCGGCAAATCCACGCTGTTCAACCGCATGACCGGGGCCGAGGTGCTGGCCAAGGACATGCTCTTCGCCACGCTCGACCCGACCATGCGCGGCGTCGTCCTGCCCTCGGGCCGCAAGGTGATCCTGTCCGACACGGTGGGCTTCATCTCGCGACCTGCCGACGCAGCTTGTCGCCGCCTTCCGCGCCACGCTGGAAGAGGTGCTGGAGGCGGACCTGATCCTGCATGTCCGCGACATCAGCCACCCCGAGACCGAGGAGCAGGCGCAGGACGTGCGCGACATTCTGGCCAGCCTCGGCGTGGCCGAGACGACGCCGCTGCTTCGAGGTCTGGAACAAGCTCGACCTGGTGGAGCCCATGGCGCGCGAGGCGCTGGTGACGCAGGCCGCGCGCAGCGACACGGTCTTTGCACTGTCGGCGCTGACCGGTGATGGACTAGCCCGATTGCTCGATGCCGTCTCGACCGCCTTCGAGGAGGAGAAGACCGAGCGCGAACTGCGCCTTGGGTTCGAGGACGGCCGCAAGCGCGCCTGGCTGCATGAGCGAGGGCGTGGTGCTGTCCGAGAGAGAGACGAAGACCGGCCACCGCGTGACGGTCCGCTGGACCGCGCGGCAGGAGAAGCGATTCAGGGAGCTTTAGCGCGACTGACGCGGCCTGGACGCTCCACAACCCGCCCAAAGCGCACCGCGCCCCGGCGAAGGCCGGAGCCTCACACCCACAGGCGCAACCTCACGCCCCCGCCACGATGCCCGCATCCATCAGCCGCCCGATCTCGCCCGATCCCAGTCCCAGCACATCGGCCAGCACCGCCTCGCTGTGCTCCCCCAGCCGCGGGGCGCGGACGGGGTCCAGACGGGGCAGGGCGCCCCATTGGACCGGACTGCCCGGAACCGGATAGCGCCCGATCCCCGGCTGGTCCAGAACCCGGATCATCGGGTTGTCCTCGGACAGGTCCGGGTCCTCCCGCACCGCTTCGGCAAAGGAGCGGAACGGGGCCCAGGTCAGCCCGGCCTTGTCGAAAAGCGCGGCGATATCGGCGTAGTCCCGCGCCGCGAACCAAGGGGCGAAGACCGCCGTGATCTCCTTTCGCGCGCGGAAGCGGTTTCCTTCCTTCGCCAGGTCCAGCCGCAGCCGGTCCGCCAGCGCCGCGATCTCGGCCTCGGCCCCCAGCACCCGGACAAGGCCCGTCCACTGCCGGTCGGTCAGCCCGATCACCATGATCCGCCGTCCGTCGCGCGTGAGGAAATCCTGCCCGTAGGCCCCGTAAAGCGCGTTGCCGAACTTGGGCCGATCCACCCCGTTCACCACCACCTCGCCGACGATCCCCAGATGCCCCAGCATCGCCGCCGCCACGTCCTTCAGCGCGAGTTCCGCCAGTTGCCCCTGGCCCGTGCGCAGCCGGTGCCGCTCGGCCGCGAGCAGGGTCGAGACGACGAGTCTGCCCGGCCACACAGTCCCAGGCGGGCAGCACATGGGCCACCGGGTCCGCCGACCCTTCCGGCCCGGTCGCCATCGGAAAGCCGAGGCTCGGGTTGACCGTGTAGTCCACCGCAGGTTCGCCCCGCCGCGTGCCGGTCAGCGAGACCATGATCAGGTCCGCCCGCCGCGCCGAAAGCGCCGGATAGTCGAGCGGCCCCCGACCGCGCAGGTTGGTCAGGTACATCCCCGCATCCGGCCCCGGTGCGGTGGCCAGCGCCGCCACGATCTCCTGCCCCTCGGGACGCCCCAGATCGACGGCGAGCGAGCGTTTGCCCTTGTTCAGCCCTGCCCAGAACAGGCTTTGCCCCTCCTGCCGTCACCGGCCAGCGCGCGGCGTCGAGGCCGCCTTGCAGCCGGTCTACCCGGATCACGTCGGCCCCCATCTGCGCCAGCGTCATGCCCGCCAGCGGCACGGCCACGAAGGCCGAGCTTTCGATCACCCGCATGCCTTGCAAGATCCCGCCCATCACGCCGCCCCCTGCCAGCCGACCTCGGCCTGCATGCAGCACACGCCCGTCGCCCTGAACCGTGGCAAGCGCCAGCCGCCCCTCGGCCCCCGGATGCCCGACGAGACGGAGGTGGTCGAAATGAAAGAGCGGTCGGACGCCCCGGAACCTGTAACTGGCCGGATAGGCACCGCCCTGACGCCGCCGCGCGGCCTCCATCAGCAGGATCGCCTGAAGCGGTCCGTGGACGACGAGGCCGGGATACTTCTCGACCTCTTGCGCATAGGGCAGGTCGAAGTGGATGCGGTGCGCGTTGAAGGTGACGGCCGAGAAGCGGAAGAGGCGCACCGTGTCCAGCGGCACCGGCTCGGACCACAGCGCATCCTCGGGCGCGGGGACGGGCGGCGGCGGCGTGAAACGGTCCGGCATCGCGACATAGACGATGTCCTGTTCCTCGTTCAGGACGGTTTCGCCCGCCGATGTGATCTCGTGCCGGACGGTGACGAAGACCATCCGGCCCGTCGCGCCGGTCTTCTCGCTGATCTTCACGATCTCGGACCGGCGCGAGAGCACCGCGCCGATCCGCGCCGGGCGATGAAAGGTCAGCCGCCCGCCCGCCCACATGCGCCTCTCCAGCGGCACGGGGGGCAGGAACCCGCCGCGCGCGGGGTGGCCATCCGCGCCCAGGCCGGACATCGGGGCGTCGGGCAGCCATCCCATCCAGTGCCAGAGCGGCGGCAGGACGCCGCCCGCGACGATGCCCGACGCCGCCCGCGTGGCCGCGTCCATGTCCAGTGTCGCGGCAAGGTGGTTGCACTGGTCGAGCGTGACCACGGTTTCGGCGGTCTCGCTGCGCCCGATCCAGGCGTCGAAACTGGCGGTCATGTTCTGTCGTTCCCTGGGATTGTCTTGAAATATTCTTGCCTGAGGTGACAAGGCGCGTGGGAAAGGTCAAGACCCTGCGAGCGCTATCGGGCGCGGGCGAACCAGTCCTCGCGGGGAAGCGCGAAATAGATGCTGTCGCACCACTCGTCGCGCCACTGCATCGTCCGCTCGGCGCGGTGCGTCTCGACGAAACCAAGGCGCGCCAGAAGGCGCACGCGAGGCCTCGTTGCGCGGGTCGGCTTCGGCCGTCAGATGCGGCAGGGGATGCGCCGCGAAGAGATGGTCGATCACCGCCGTCATCGCCTCGCGCCCCAACCCCTGGCCCCAGTAGTCGGGATGCAGCAGGAACCCCACCTCGGGCAGCTGCCAGGCCCCGGCCTTGCCGATGGCGCGGCCCTGATGCTCCACCACGAAATCGTCGGCGTCCGTCGCGCCGATCATGTCGTCGATCCAGCGCGCGGTTTGCTCCAGCGTCTCATGCTCGGGCGTCGACCAGTAGCGCATCGCTTCGGGCCGCGAGAAGGCCGCGTGCAGGTCGTGCAGGTCGTCGCGCCGGGCGCGGCGCAGGACAAGGCGGGGGGTGCGCAGGATCACGGCGGGGAAATCGTCGTGATGCCCACGGCGGCGGCGCGCGCGAGTTCGGGATCGAGCGACATCGGCGTGTACTCGCCGCGCCGCCAGAGCTCGCCCAGGTCGTCGTAGTGACGGCTGAGCGGGTGGCCGGACTGCCCGGTCGAGGTGACGAAGACCGAGGAATCCGGGTCGGCGAAATCGTAGACGCCGCGATAGCCCGCGCCGTGCACGTTCATGAACGGATCGGGTCCTCGCCGCTGGTCACGCGCGCGTTGCAGGGTGTGGTCGTCGCCGCTGGTGGACTGGCGGATGTTGACGAGGTGGCGCAGCACGCGGCACCTCGCCCAGCACCGGATGGTCCTGCTTGGCCTGATGCGCATCGCCCCACCGCCAGCTTTCGATGTTGGGGCCATAGCGTTCGACCAGCCACACCAGCGCATCGTCCAGCGCGATGCGCGCCAGCTCGGTGCAGGTCTCGACCGGCGAGGACTGGATGATGTCGCACCAGACGCCCGGCACCATCCGTGTTGCGGTAGACGCGCTCGATGAACACCGGGTCCATATGGCTGAACTCTTCCGCCAGCGGGCCGAGTTCGTCGCGGATCAGGCGGTCCTGCAGGGCACGCAGCCAGGCCGCGTAGATCAGCGGTTCGGGCAGATGCTCGTTCATCTCGCCGTTCCAGGCGGCCAGCATTTCCAGCGCCTGCTGCCGCCGCGCGCTCGGGCGTGCCTTCGGGCGCGGCCTCGCCGGTGAACCACAGGTCCGCGCCGATCAGCGGCAGAAGCGTGCGCGCGGCGTTCGAGACGGTGTCCAGCTGCGCCTCGATGAAGCTTTCGCGCGTGTGGACCTCACGCGACTGCATCAGCCGTCAGCCAGCGCTGGATCCGCTCGGTGTCGCCCCAGTCGAAGCTGACATGGTCGCGGGAAGGGCGGCATCGACGATCTTGTTGTTGGTGTTGCCCGAGGATGCCGGTTGTCGGGTTCACGAAGCGCGGGTTGTCGGCATAGGGGAACGTGCCCTGCCAGCGGTTCTGCGGCAGCCATCCCTGGTTCGGCATCCGGCCCTTGCTCTGGTTGCGCAGGATCGCGGCGCGGCATCGCGCCGATGAGTCTGCATGGCGATCCCGTCGCGGTCGGCCAGCATCAGGTTCTGCGACGGGGCAACGAACAGCTCGCCCGCCGCAAGCCCGTCGGCGACGGTCCGCGCCTGCATCATCCGGATCGCGGCGGTCATGGTCGTGTCGGCGGGCGACAGCGCCGTCCACGAGATCGACGCGACATGGCCCGGCGGCGTGATCGGCGGCAAGGTCGAAATGCGAGCCGGGCAGGACGGGGCCGTTGTCGGTCCAGCGCAGGGTCAGGGTGACCGGGGGCGCGTCCTTGACCGTCAGGATCGAGCGGCGCGTCTCGAAACGGCTTCCAGCCGTCGGGCGTCGGTATTCCTCGGGATTGTCGGGGTTCAGCTTTTCGACATGCACGTCCAGATCGTCGAGATAGGACGAGGTCAGCCCCCAGCCCACCCCCTCGGACCGACCCAGCAGAATGGCCGGAACACCGGGGATCGTCGCCCCGATGACGCCGCCCGAGGCGAGCTGCAGCCGCGCGAGATACCAGAGCGTCGGCGCGGTGAAGCCCAGATGGGGATCGTTGGCCAGCAAGGTGCCACCCGCCGCCGACCGTGTCGGGGCGGCGGCCCAGGCATTCGACGCCCCGCCCAGGAAGGCGCTGGCAAAGGGCGAGAGCGGATCGCGGGCAACACGCACCGCGCGCTCGCCGCGGCACGACGCCGGGAACAAGCGCGGCATAGTCGGGCAGGGCGGCGATGCCCTTGCCGGGATCGTCGGGCAGAAGGTCGCGCACCCGCTCGTCGGGCAGCAGCGAGCGAGGCGCGCGCGCGCAGCACCTCGTCGGCCAGCTGGGTGTTCAGCTGCAGCGCCATCAGCTTCAGGATCGCGAGGGAATCCGCGGGCTGCCAGACGGCGATCTCGGGCTCGAACAGGAAGAACTCCGGCGCGCCGCGCCCCCGCGCGCCCTCGTTGACCTGCCCGATCCAGGCGTTCACGCCGCTCGCATAGGCTTGCAGCGCGCGCCGGTCGTCCGATCGTCCTGCACGGCGACCGATTGCGTGGCCAGCCCGTAAAGGTCGAAGCCGCCGCATGATCTCGTCGATCCGCAGCGGTGCGCTGGCCGAAGATCTCGGACAGCCGCCCCTGCGCCGTGCGGCGCAGCTGCGTCATCTGCCAGAGCCGGTCCTGCGCATGGGCGAAGCCGAGCGCGAAGATACACGTCCTCGTCCGTCGCGCCGAAGATATGGGGCACGTTGGCGTTGTTGCGCACGATCTCGACCGGGGCCGAGACGCCCGACAGGGTGAAGTCCTCCGAATAGTCGGGCAGCGAGCGCGACAGGAAATAGTAGAGGATCGCGATCGTCAGCAGGCCCAGAACGACAAGCGCCAGTGAACAGGCGCAGGAGCCAGCGGAAGGCGACGATCATGGCGGTCCCGAACCCGGTGCTTGACGGCGAAAGCGAAGCCGTTACCTAGTGCATCCGCCCGGCGGACGCAATCGCGTGGGGTCTTGGAGGACGGCATGGCAAAGGTGGCGTTTCTGGGTTTGGGCGTCATGGGCGGCCCGATGGCGGGGCATCTGGCGCGCGCGGGGCATGAGGTGACGGTCTACAACCGCACCGCGGCCAAGGCCGAGGCCTGGGTCGCGAAACACGGCGGCCGCGCCGCCGCCGACCCCGCGCGAGGCGGCAGCGGGGGCCGAGTTCGTGATGGCCTGTGTCGGCAATGACGACGACCTGCGCGCGCGTCTGCCTCGGGCCGGACGGCGCCTTTGCGGGCATGGCGGCGGGGACGGTCTTTGTCGATCACACGACCGTTTCGGCCAAGGTCACGCGCGAGCTTTACGCCACGGCTGCCGACGCAAGGCATCGGCTTTCGTCGATGCTCCGGTGTCGGGCGGGCAGGCGGGGGCCGAGAATGGCGCGCTGTCGGTCATGTGCGGCGGCGATGCCGAGCCGACTATGCGCGGGCCGAACCGGTGATGGCCGCCTATGCCCGCATCTGCCGCCGTGCTGGGCGACAGCGGGTCGGGTCAGCTCGCCAAGATGATGAACCAGATCGCCATCGCCGGGCTGGTGCAGGGGCTGGCCGAGGCGATGGCCTTCGGCCAGAAGGCGGGCCTGGACGGCGCGGCGGTGGTCGAGGTCATCAGCCAGGGCGCGGCGGGAAGCTGGCAGATGGTCGAACCGCCACAAGACGATGCTGGAGGACAGCTTCGACTTCGGCTTTGCCGTGGACTGGATGCGCAAGGATCTGGGCATCTGTCTGGATACGGCCGACGAGATCGGCGCGCGCTTGCCGGTGACGGCGCTGGTCGACCAGTTCTACGGCGACGTGCAGGCCATGGGCGGCGGGCGGTGGGATACCTCGTCGCTTCTCCGGCGGCTCACGGCGTTCGACAAGCGGTGAGGGGCCGCGACACGGCCTCCTCAGCCGAACTTCGCACCCGGATCAGGGGATGATCCGCGTGTATTTCGCGCCCGACAGCGTCGCCCCGGCGATCAGGCCGGACTGGCCGAAGACCAGCGCGATGACCGGATCGAGCTCGGTCGTTTCCTTGCCGATGCTCGCGCCGCCCTGGTCAGGCGTGGCATAGCGCAGGTCGGCGCCCACGGCCCAGCCGTCGCTGGCGCGGAATTCGGCCAGCGCGGCGTCGGTCATGAAGAACAGCGCGTGGGCATATTGCTGCGCGCCGATCTGCAGGCCGTAGGTGGCCTTGGTCGTGGAGTAGTAGTCCACCGTCACATTGTCGATCCGCAGCGCGCCGCGCCCATAGGCGCCGCCGAAGAAAAGGCCGGCCTCGGTCACCAGCGGCATCCAGAGCACGCCGTTCGCGCGCGCTGTCGAGGTCGCGCGTGCCGGGGTAGGTGTTGAACAGGAAATCGCGGGTGGCATCGACCCGCGCGTCGATCTGGGCACCCGCGCCGCTGCCGACGCCGTTGCCGCAGGCGGCCGCGACGAAGAGCGACGACCCCGCCGCCCCCAGAAATGCGCGCCGTGTGGTGTTGGTCATGCTCACTGCCCCTTTATGTGCTGCCTGATCGGGGTCTCGGCCCGATTGCCACAAGATATAGACTGTTTCCGAACTCAAGTCACCCGTTCAACGCGCCGCATGCGCGACGGGTTGCCGAGAATTGCGCAAGACCGGTGTGCGGCATGCGTTCAGACGGCCGCCGGACGCGTCAGACCGCGCGCGCCAGATGCTCGGCCACGGCGGGGGCGAAATAGGTCAGGATGCCGTCGCAGCCCGGCGCGCTTGAAGCCGAGCAGGCTTTCCAGCATCGCCTTGTCGCCGTCGATCCAGCCCCGTTCGCGCCGCGCCCCGGATCATCGCGTATTCGCCCGAGACCTGGTAGGCATAGGTCGGCACGCCGAAGGCGTCCTTCACCCGGCGGCAGATGTCGAGATAGGGCATCCCCGGCTTGACCATCACCATGTCGGCGCCCTCGCGCAGGTCGCGCTCGATCAGGCGCAGCGCCTCGTCGCAGTTGGCGGGGTTCATCTGGTAGGTCTTCTTGTCGCCCTTCAGCGCGCCCGACGCCCCCACCGCATCGCGGAACGGGCCGTAGAAGGCGCTGGCATACTTCGCGGCATAGGACAGGATCGCCACGTCCTTGTGGCCCGCCGCCTCCAGCGCCGCGCGCATCGCGCCGATGCGGCCGTCCATCATGTCGGAGGGGCCGAGGATGTCGGCCCCGGCCTCGGCCTGCGCCAGCGCCATCTTCACCAGCGCCTCGACCGTCTCGTCGTTCAGGATGATGCCGTCGCGCACCAGCCCGTCATGGCCGTTGACGTTGTAGGGGTCGAGCGCCACGTCGGTCATCACCGCGACCTCGGGCACCGCGCGCCTTGATCGCGCGGATGGCGCGGTTCGCCAGGTTGTCGGGGTTCCAGGCGCTCTCGCAGCCTTCGGTCTTCAGCGCCGGGTCGATATAGGGAAAGAGGCAGATCGCCGGGATGCCGAGGCGCGCCGCCCGTTCGGCCTGACGCAGCAGGTGTCCTGCGACAGGCGCGCGACGCCGGGCATCGAGGCGATGGGGTCGCTCGACGCCCGGTCCCTTCGCACAGGAACATCGGCCAGATCAGGTCCTTCACCGTCAGCGTGTTTTCCTGCGCCAGGTCGCGCAGCGCGGCGCGTCCGGCGCAGGCGGCGGAAGCGGGCGGCGGGAAAGGCGGCTTGGATCGGGCGCATCGGGCTCTCCTGGCGAAGTTTTTTCTGCCTGCCATGGAAATCCCGCCGTCTCAAGGGTAGGAATGCGTCGGAGCGGCGACGTGACCCGTCGCAACGGGCGCAGACCCGGCAGCGAGGGCAGGATGGGTTCGGGACAACTGGACTGGTACGAAATCGTTTCTTCGATCGATCGACATGCGGTCCTTCTCGAACCTGTGGTACTGGATCGGGCTGGCGGTGCTCTGGTCGTCGGCCAGCCACTGGGTTCTGGGCGTGCCGAATGACATGATCCTGCGGGCGCGCCGCTCGGGCGGCGCAGGCCGAGCAGGACCTGCGAGACCTGGTGCGGATCAACGTGGACCGCCTGCTCTGGATCGCGCAGGTCTCGGGCGTGTGGATCGTGGGCATCTGCGTTCTTCGTGCTGACGGTGCTTGGCGGTGCTCGGCTTCTACTACGGCGTCGAATTCGCGCAGGCGGTGTTCCTGCTGATGGCCCCGATGCTGATCGTGGGCGCGCTGAGCCTCGCGCACGGCGCGGCGGATCGCCGCCGAGGGCACCGAAGTGCCGCGGCGCTGTACCGGCGGCTGACCGTGGCACCGGGTGGCGGTGCAGGCGATCGGCATGGTGTCGATCTTCGTCACCTCGATGTGGGGCATGTGGCACAACATGAACGTCAACGTCCTGGGTCCGTAAGGACGATTGACACTGCCCTTCGGCTGGGATAGGTGAGCCCGCATGACGACCGACCCAGATCCTGCTTGGCGGTGCGCCCGAGGGCTTCGACGCCCGCCTTGTCGCGCGCGAGGCGGCCGAGGGCGGGCGGCCGGTCATCCACGTCGCCCGCGACGACAAGCGGATGGAGGCGATGCGGGCGGCGCTGGCGTTCTTCGCGCCGGACGCGGTGGTGCTGACGTTGCCCGCCTGGGATTGCCTGCCCTATGACCGGATCTCGCCCAACCCCGAGATTTCCGCGCGCGCGGATGGCGACGCTGGCCGCGCTGGCGCAGGGCCTGCCGGGCCCGTTCGTCCTGCTGACCACGCTGAACGCCGCGACCCAGAAGCTGCCCGCGCGCGAGGTGATCGCGGGCAGCGTCGTTCAGCGCGCGCGTCGGCGACCGGGTGGACGAGGGGCAGTTGCGGCTGTTCCTGTCGCGGATGGGGTTCTCGCCCGTGACCACGGTCAGCGAGCCGGGCGACTATGCCGTGCGCGGCGGGATCGTGGACATCTATCCGCCGGGGCCGCGGGGGCCGGTGCGGCTGGATTTCTTCGGCGACGTGCTGGACGGCGCGCGCCGGTTCGACCCCGAGACGCAGCGCACGATCGAGAAGCTGACGCCGTGTCGATCTTGCGCCGGTGTCCGAGGTGATCCTGGACGAGGCGGCGATCACGCGGTTCCGCCAGAACTACCGGATCGAGTTCGGCGCGGCGGGCACGGACGACCCGCTCTACGAGGCGGTGAGCGCGGGGCGCAAGCATCAGGGGATGGAGCATTGGCTGCCCTTCTTCCACGAGCGGCTGGAGACGCTGTTCGACTATCTGCCCGATGCCATCGGTGATGCTGGACGATCAGGCGACGCCCGCGCGCCTGTCGCGGTGGGAAGGGATCGACGACCAGTACGACGCGCGGCGCGAGGCGATGACGGCCAAGGGGCGGATGGACACGGTCTACAAGCCCGTCCGCGCCGGGGCTGCTGTATCTCGACGACGCGGCCTGGGAGGCGGCAGTGGCGGGGCACCGGGTGATCCAGCTGTCGCCCCTGCCGCAATCGCCGGGGCCGGGCGTGCTGGACGCGGGCGGGCGGATCGGGCGCAGCTTCGCGCCCGAGCGGCAGCATGGAGAAGGTCAGCCTTTTCGGCGCCTGGCCGACCATATCCGCGCGCTGCGCGACGGACGCGCCAGGTGGTGATCGCCAGCTGGTCCGAAGGCGCGCGCGAGCGGCTGCGCGGGCTGATGGAGGATCAGGGCGTGCAGGGCGCGGTCGAGATCCGCGATGTGCGCGAGGTGGGGGCGGCAGGGCGGCCTCTACCTTGCCGTCTGGGCGCTGGAGCAGGGCTTCACCGGGCCGGGCCTCGCCGTGATCTCGGAACAGGACGTGCTGGGCGACCGGCTGATCTCGAAGCCGCGCCGCAAGCGCAAGGCCGAGAATTTCCTGCAGCGAGGTCAACACGCTGACGCCCGGCGATCTGGTGGTGCATGTCGAGCATGGCGTGGGGCGCTACATGGGGCTGGAGACGATCACGGCGCTTGGCGCGCCGCATGAATGCATCTTCGCTGGAATATGCCGAGGGCGCAAGGCTTTACCTGCCGGTCGAGAATATCGAGCTGCTCAGCCGCTACGGGCATGAGGAGGGGCTGCTCGACCGGCTGGGCGGCGGGGCCTGGCAGGCCAAGAAGGCCAAGCTGAAGGAGCGCATCCGCGAGATTGCCGACCGCCTGATGCGGGTCGCGGCCGAGCGCGCCTTGCGCCACGCGCCGATCCTCGAGGCGCCGCATGCGATCTGGGAGGCGTTCGCGGCGCGCTTCCCCTATCAGGAGACGGACGACCAGCTTGCTGCGATCGCGGACGTGATCGGCGACCTGGAGAAGGGCAGCCCGATGGACCGGCTGATCGTGGGCGACGTGGGCTTCGGCAAGACCGAGGTCGCGATGCGCGCGGCCTTCGTGGCGGCGATGTCGGGGATGCAGGTGGCGGTGGTCTGCCCGACGACGCTGCTGGCGCGCCAGCACTACCGCAGCTTTGCCGAGCGGTTCCGGGGTTTCCCGATCTCGATCCGGCCGCTGTCGCGCTTCGTCTCGGCCAAGGAGGCGCAACGCGACGCGCGCGGGGCTGGCGGACGGGTCGGTGGACATCTGTCGTCGGCACCCATGCGCTGCTGGCCAAGGGCATCCGCTTCAAGATCGCTGGGCCTGCTGATCATCGACGAGGAGCAGCATTTCGGCGTGGCCCACAAGGAACGGCTGAAGGAGATGCGCTCGGAAGTGCATGTGCTGACGCTGACCGCGACGCCGATCCCGCGCACGCTGCAACTGTCGCTGACCGGGCGTGCGCGACCTGTCGATCATCGCCACGCCGCCGGTCGACCGGCTGGCAATCCGCACCTATGTTTCGGAATTCGACACGGTCACGATCCGCGAGGCGCTGCTGCGCGAGAAGTACCGGGGCGGGCAGAGCTTCTACGTGGTGCCGCGCATCAGCGACCTGCCGGAGATCGAGGATTTCCTGCGCGACCATGTGCCGGAGGTGACCTATGTGATCGCGCATGGGCAGCTGGCGGCGGGCGACCTCGACGAGCGGATGAACAGCTTCTACGACGGCAAGTATGACGTGCTGCTGGCGACCAGCATCGTGGAAGTCGGGGCTGGATATCCCCACCGCGAACACGATGGTCGTGCACCGGGCCGACATGTTCGGGCTGAGCCAGCTTTACCAGATCCGGGGCCGGGTGGGCCGCGCCAAGACGCGGGCCTATTGCTACCTGACGACCAAGCCGCGCAGCCCGCTGACGCCGCAGGCGATGAAGCGGCTGCGGCTGCTCGGGTCGCTCGACAGTCTCGGCGCGGGGTTCAACCTGGCCTCGCACGACCTCGACCTGCGCGGGGCGGGGAACCTTCTGGGCGAGGAGCAGTCGGGCCATATCCGCGAGGTGGGCTACGAGCTTTACCAGGCGATGCTGGAGGAGACGATCCCGAAGCTACGCTCGGGCGAGCTGCAGGGGCTGACGGCGAGTCGACGACCAGTGGTCGCCGCAGATCAACCTGGGCGTGCCGGTGCTGATCCCCGAGGACTATGTGCCCGACCTCGACCTGCGGCTTGGCCTCTATCGCCGCCTGTCCGGCCTGACCACGAAGGTGGAGCTGGAGGGCTTCGCGGCCGAGCTGATCGACCGCTTCGGGCCGGTGCCGAAGGAGGTGAACACGCTGCTGCTGGTCGTGCGCATCAAGGCGATGTGCAAGCGGGCGGGAATCTCGCGGCTGGACGGCGGGCCGAAGGGCGCGACGGTGCAGTTCCACAACGACAAGTTCGCCAATCCGGCGGGGCTGGTCGATTTCCTGAAGGCGCAGGGGCCGGGCGGCGCAAGGTCAACGGCAACAAGATCGTGCTGCCGCGCGACTGGAAGACCGAAGGCGACCGGATCAAGGGCGCCTTCGCCATCGCCCGCGATCTGGCCGAGAAGGTCGTGAAGGCGAAGGCCCCGGCGGCGTGACCTGCGCTACCGCCGCGCGACGAGTTTCATGGCGAGGAAGCCGATTGCCGACAGCGCCGTGACACCGATCATCAGCGGCACGGGCGTGCCGTCGAAGGCAAGCCCCAGCGGCACCGCCAGCACCACGGCAAACACGGTCGACAGCGCGGAGACGAGCGAGGCCGCCATGCCCGCGATATGGCCCACAGGCTCCAGCGCCATGGCGTTGAGGTTGCCCATCGTCAGGCCGGTCATGAAGAAGACCGTCGTCGCCCAGGCAAAATAGGCCCAGAAATACGCAGCCCTCGGGCCAGAGGCCAAGCGCCGAGAGCGGTGGCGAAGATGCGCCGAGACGACCACCTGCGCACCAAGCGCCGTCGGTGATGAGATAGCGCATCCCCAGCCGCACCACGAGGCGGGCGTTCACGAAGTTCGCCGTCGCCGCGATCAGCGGCGATCAGGGCGAACCACATCGGGAAGCGTCTCGGTCACGCCGAAGGTATCGGCGAAGATCTGCTGCACCGACGAGATGCGAGCCGAACAGCGCCGCCAGGATCAGCGTCTGCACGAGGGTGGAGACGAGGATGACACGGTGCGAGCAAACCTCGAGCAGCGCGCTCCACAGCGCGGCGAGGCTGCAGGGGGCGGCGGTTCTCGAGCTGCCAGCGTCTCGGGCTGGCGGGTCCCGAGCCAGATGCAGGCGACAAGGCCGAAGAGCACGAAGGCGATGAAGAGCTGCCGCCAGCCGAAGGCGTCGATGATCAGCTTGCCCACGGCGGGCGCGACGGCGGGCACCAGCATGAAGACCATCATCGCGAAGCTGACGATCGCGCGCCATCTCGCGCCCCGCAAACATGTCGCGCACCATGGCGATCGAGACGATGCGCGGGGCCGCGACGCCGAGGCCCTGCACGACGCGGGCGGCCAGCAGCAGTTCCAGGCTCGGCGCGGCCCAGGCGGCGGCGGCACCGACGGCGTAGAGCGACGACGCCGCCGATGATGACGGGCTTGCGGCCGAAGGCATCCGACAGCGGACCGGCAAAGAAGGTGCCCACGCCCATGCCAAGCACGAAGCTGGTGATGATCAGCTGCGCCGCGTTCGACGTTGTCGGGCGTCAGCTCGCTCGCGATCTGCGGGCAGGGCGGGCAGCATCGCGTCGATGGAGAAGGCGATGGTCGCGAAGAGCATCGCGATCAGCGCGATGAACTCGCCCTGCGACAGGCGCGGCTTCGCGGCGGACTGCGTCAGGTCGGTCATTGGTCGGCGTCCTTCGCGGCGATCTCGTCGATCACCTGCTGCCAGAGGGCGACCGGCTGCGCGCCGGACAGGACATATTGGTTGGCGATCACAAAGGTCGGCACGGCGTTGACGCCCGCGCGAGCGGGCATGGGCGTCGCGGGCGGCGATGTCGTCGGCGTCGGCGTCCGAGGCCAGCAGCCGCGCGACCACGGCCGGTCCAGCCCGGCCTCGCCCGCCAGGGCGGCCAGCGTGGCCGCGGTCGCCGATGTCGCGCCCCTCGCGGAAATAGGCGCGGAACAGGGCCGAGACCATCGCGCCCTGCCGCCCCTCCAGCCCGGCCCAGTGGATCAGCGCGATGCGCGTCGAGCGTGTTGGGCATCCGCGTCATCGCCGTCGAAGTCGATGGTCAGGCCCGCCTGCTCGGCGCGCTTCCATGACGCGGGCATAGATCGCAACGGCGCTGTCGCGTCCGCCGAAGCTTCGCCTCCAGATAGGCGGCGCGGTCGGCGCCTTCCGTGGGCATGTCGGGGTTCAGCTGGAACGGATGCCATTCGATCGTGAAGGGGTGGTCGGGTCGGCCCTCCAGCGCGCGGTCCAGCAGTCGCCTTGCCGATGTAGCACCAGGGGCAGACGGGGTCGGAGAAGATGTCGAGCTTGACCATGGGGCGGTCTTCCGGTCGGGCCACGGGGGCTGTGTCGGGGTCGGGGGCAAGGGGTCTGCGCGCCCCGGTGGCTGATCGGGGCCGAGGCGCTGGAGTATCCCCCGACTCGGGGAGTTGCAAGGCTGGCAGCCCTGCCGTAATGCACGGCGCATGAGCAAACCGGACGATACCGGCCTTGTGCGGGTCCTGCGCGACGGCGGCGACGAGGCGATTGCCGAGCCGCTGAACCTTGGCGCGCGGGTGCGCGAGTTGCGCAAGGCGCGCGGCTGGACGCTGGAGCAGGCGGCAGGACAGGCCGGGCTGGCACGCTCGACCCTGTCCAAGATCGAGAACGGCCAGATGTCGCCCACCTACGAGGCGCTGCGCAAGCTGGCCGGAGGGCTGTCGATCTCGGTCCCGCAGCTGTTCACCCCGCCCAGCCGGGCGCAGGTGACGGGGCGGCGTGCCATCACCAGGGCAGGCGAGGGCGTGGCGCAGGCGACGGCCACCTACGAGCACGAACTTCTGGCGGGCAGTCTGACCCGCAAGCGGATGCTGCCCTATCGCGCCCGCATCCGGGCGCGCAGCCTGGACGAATTCGACGGCTGGGTGCGCCATGACGGCGAGGAGTTTCTGCTGGTGCTGACCGGGGTTGCCCGGCTTTACACCGAGTTCTACGAGCCCGTGGACCTGCGGCGCGGCGACAGCGCCTATTACGATGCCACCATGGGCCACAACGTGATCAGCCTGTCGGACGAGGATGCGACGATCCTCTGGGTGACCTCTCTGACATAGAGTACGCGGTGTCGCGGCGAAGGCGACGGGCGAGGCGCGCAGATGAAGATTTTTTTCGGAACCCGCTTCGCTGATCTGCGTTCCATATCGCTGGTCGAAGCATCAGGCATTTGAAAGGGTCAAAGCTGCATGTCATCGGTTCTGGTTGTCGAGGATGAGTGTCTGATCGCCATGGATATCGAGATGATGGTGACCGAGGGGGGCTATTCGGTGATCGGGCCGGTGGTCAGCGTCGTCGACGCCATGGCGGTGCTGGAGTCGGTAACCCCCGACCTCGCCCTGCTGGATGTCCGCATCCGTGATGGCCTGTCCTTTCCGGTGGCGGCAGAGCTGCGAAGCCGTCGCGTGCCCTTTGCCTTCCTGACCTCCATGAACGCGCGGGACATGCCGCCCGAGTTCCACGGCGCCCCGATCATATCGAAGCCCGTGCTCCAGGACGTCTTGCTGGACGCGATCCGGGATCTTGGGGCAGCTGTGGCCAGGTAGGTATTGCACGGACAAGGTGCGGCACGGTCGGGGGAATGGCGGTGTCGCGGGGAAGTATTCGAGGGGAAGGCGATTGGCGGGAGAGGCGCAGCTCGACAGGTGGCATCGACGCATCGTCGGGGTCACCGTACTTCTGCCGCTGCTGGCCGGCCTGACCTGGGGTGTCCTCAGCTATCGCGCCGAGATGCAAGGCGCCCGGGACACCGTTCGCCAGGGTGCGACGCTGATCGCGCAATACGTGGAACAGCTTGTCCAGACACAGACCGTGTTGCAGACGGCGGTTCGGCAAAGCGCGCAGAGCAGCGCCGGCAATGGGCCGAGCAGCGCGGCGCTGCACTTTCTCCTCGCTGCGGTCAACTCGTCACAACCATACGTTCACGGTATCGCGCTGATCGGCTTCGACGGGGCAATGGTCGCCTCCAGCCGCTCTTTCCCCTCGCGGGCAAATGTCGGGAAACGCGAGTATCTTGATGCGATTGCCGGCGGGGCGGAGCTGGTGGTGGACCGCATCACGCTGGAACCCGGAAAGCAGGACGCCTTCGTGATCGCGACACCGTTCAAGGTGGCGGATTTTGACGGTGTGATCGTGACGGCCATCGATACCAGCACCGTCACCGATTTCCTGCGCAGCGTGGCCACGCAGACGAACGAGGCCGCGTCGGTATCGCGGATCGACGGCAAGCTTCTCGTGCGCAGCATTCCCGCCCCGCCCATGATGATCCCGGCCAATGCGCCCGGTCGGGTCGCGTTGGGTCCAGCCACGCAAGGCTTCGTTCGGGTCGTCGCCGTGACCGACGGTGTGGATCGCCTCTATGGCTATCAGCGGATCGAGAACACGCCGCTGGTCGCCAATTTCGGCATTCCGATGAGGGGTGTGTGGACCAACTGGCTGCTGGGGTGCATCCCGGTCTGGTGTCTGCTGGCCACGCTTGGCTTCGCCTCGTATCTTTCGATGGAACGGATGGAGCGCAACTTCCGCCACCGACTGACCGAAGAGATCGCGGCGAAGCGGGTGCAGCAGGCCGAGGAGCTTGCCGAGCAGCGCAAGCAGCTGATGCGCGAGATGAACCACCGGGTGAAGAACAATCTCGCGCTGGTCGGGTCCATGATCAACATGAAGATGCGGCTCGAACCGGGGTTCGGGGGGGCCGAGATCAAGGCCCGGATCGCAGCGATTTCCGAGGTGCATGATCTGATGTACCGGACCGACGACGGCACCTCGGTCGACTTCGCCGATGTTCTTACGCGCATTACGCAAAGCGAGGCGCTGGTGCCTGCCGAGTCAGGGCTGACAGTGGTGCGCGATCTGGACGAGGGCGTGATGCTGGGGCCGGAACTGTCGACGCCGCTTTCACTGATCGCGGCAGAGCTGGTCACGAATTCGGTCAAGCATGCGTTCCAGGGCCGCACGGGGGGCACGATCACCCTGCGCCTGAGGCGGGAGGGCCCGCATGGCGTGCTCGAGATCGGGGACGACGGCAGCGGCATGGCCGAACCGGTCACCCGCCGCTCGGGGACGGCCATCATCGACGCGCTGGTGCGGCAGGTGGGGGGCGAGCTGACGCGGCTACCGGGACCGGGCACCGTCAACCGCCTGCGCTTCACCATTCCGCCGCGCCCGGACGAGACGGCCTGACGGCAGGATCAGCCGCCGACCATCCGCCCCACGGTGCGCGCGCCGCCCGCGATGTCCTCGCCCACACCTTCGACGGTGTTGCAGCCCGCAAGGGTCAGAAGGGCCAGCGCCAGGGCGATGGTCAGTTTCGTCATGCTCGTCGTCCTCCGTGTCTCGGCGCTTTCGGGGCGCCTGTTCGTTCACTCCGCATACCACCAGACGTCCGGCTGGAACCCCAGCCAGTCGCCATAGATCGGCAGCCGGTCCGGGTAGTGCAGCGTGCGCTGCATGCGCAATGCGCGAGACGGCCGAATACCAGATCGGCACGACATATCGGCCCGTGGTCAGCACGCGGTCAAGGGCACGGGTCGCGGCAAGGAAATCATCGGGGTCGGTCGCCGTCAGCATGGTCTCGATCATCGCCTCGGCTGCGGGTGAGTTCATGCCCATCCAGTTGCGCGTGCCGGGTTCCGTCACGCCCGTCATGCCCCCAGTAGAGCATCTGCTCGTTGCCGGGGCTGAGCGACAGCGACGCGGATGTAGTGGGTCATGTCGAAGTCGTAGTCGTTGGTGCGCTGCTTGTACTGGGCGCTGTCCACCGAGGTGATGCGCACCTCGATGCCAAGGCGCTTCAGGGCGGCGGAGTAGATCGTCGCGATGGACAGGATGTCGTCGGCCCCTTGGGTCAGCAGGATCTCGAAGGCGAAAGGCGTCGCCCGCCGCGTTCTCGCAGCGTGCCGTCCTGGACGGTCCAGCCCGCCTCCTCCAGCAGTTTCGTCGCGGCGCGGATGCCCTTGCGGTTCGCCTCGGACCCGTCCGAGACGGGCAGGGCGTAGCCGTCGAGCGCGCCGGGAAGCAAGCTCGGCGGCGAAGGGTTCCAGCAGGGCACGTTCGCGCCCCTCGGCGGGCGCGCCGGGGGTCATGCCGAGAACGGAGTTCGAGAAATAGGACTGGATGCGCGGCTGGACGCCGCCGGTCAGGGTCTGGTTGATGAACTCGAAGTTGAAGGCCTGGATCAGCGCCTCGCGCACGCGCCAGTCCGGCGAACAGCGGCTTGCGGGTGTTCATCACGAAGCCCTCGATCCCCGAGGGGCGCTGATGCGGGATTTCGGACAGGACGATCGTCGCCCGACTGCACGGCGGGGAAGGCGTAGTTGCTGGCCCAGGCGGCCGGGTTCGCCTCGCGGTAGCTGGTGATCGTCGCCGGCCTTGAACGCCTCGAACACCACGCCGCCATCGCCGAAATAGTCGTAGCGCACCTCGTCGAAATTGTGCTGGCCGCGGTTGAAGGGCAGGTCCTCGCCCCACCAGTCGGGGTTCCTGCGATAGGTGATGAAGCGGCCCGGCTCGAACTCGGCCGACGATGTAGGGGCCTGATCCGATCGGCGCGTCGAGCGAGGATTGGGTGAAATCCTTCCCCTCCCACTGCGCCTTCTTCAGGATCGGGCGCAGGCCGAGGATCAGCGGCAGTTCGCGGTCGGCGGTGTTGAAGGTGAAGCGCACCGTGCGCGGGCCGGTGATCTCGGACTTGGCGATCTTGGCCCATGCGGCGGCATAGCGCGGGCTGCCCTGGGTGCCCAGCGTCTCGAAGGACCAGATGCACGTCTTCGGGCGTCACCGGGCTGCCGTCCGAGAAGGTCGGCCCCCTCGCGCAGGGTGAAGTTCGACATAGCTGCGCGCTCGCGATCGGTTTCCACCGATTCGGCCAGAAGGCCATAAAGCGTGAAGGGTTCGTCATACGACCGGCCCATCAGCGTCTCGACCGTGAGGGCGGACAACCCGGCGGGCGCGTTGCCCTTGCAGGATGAAGGGATTGAGCGAATCGAAGCCGCCCGACTCGCCGAACACGATCCGCCCGCCCTTTGGCGCGTCCGGATTGGCATAGGGCAGGGACACAAAATCGGGTGGAAGCGCCGGGTCGCCATACATAGCTATGCCATGCTTCGGCTGGGCCAGGACGCGGTCCGGCGGCCAGGGCGAGCAGAAGCGACGCGAACCTGACCAGGGTTGAAAAGCGGGTCGCTGCCATGGGGTCTGCCTCTTGTCCTGCCTGTCGTGTTTTGTGCGAAGCTACCCGTAGGGCGTTGCACATTCAAACTTTTAGCTTGGACAGCCGTTTCTTAAGCGGTATACAGAACTCACTGCTCGATAGGTTTCTTGCCTGTATGAAACCTGCCTCATGACTTAACGCCCGCCTTGTGCGGGCGTTTTTTTTGGTCTTGCGGAACCGCTCGCACACGGGTGCCATTCCCTTTGCAGTCGCAGCATGTATCGTGCCGCACAAGCAAAGAAGGAGTCGGCGATGACGCTCAAGGGCAAGACGGCAGTGGTGACGGGCTCGACCTCGGGGATCGGTCTGGGCATCGCCGAGGAACTGGCGAAGGCGGGCGCGGACCTCGTGCTGAACTCGTTCACCGACACGGCCCGAGGATCACGCGCTGGCCGCAGCGCCTCGCCAAGGCGCACGGGGTCAAGGTGCGCTACATCCAGGCCGACATGTCGAAGGGCGATCAGTGCCGGGCATTGGTCGAGAAGGCCGGGGCCTGCGACATCCTCGTGAACAATGCGGGCATCCAGTTTGTCGCGCCCATCCCGGAGTTTCCGGCGGCGAAATGGGATGCGATCCTCGCGATCAACCTGACCTCGGCCTTCCACACCACCGCGGCGGCGCTGCCGCTGATGCGCAAGGCGGGCTGGGGGCGGATCGTCAACATCGCCTCGGCCCACGGCCTGACGGCCAGCCCGTTCAAGAGTCGGCCTATGTCGCGGCCAAGCACGGCCTCGTGGGCTTCACCAAGGTCACCGCGCTGGAGACGGCGGAGGAACCGATCACCTGCAACGCGATCTGCCCCGGCTACGTGCTGACCCCGCTGGTCGAGGCGCAGATCCCCGAACAGATGAAGGCGCACAACATGGACCGCGAGACGGTGCTGCGCGAGGTGATGCTGGACCGCCAGCCCTCGCGCCAGTTCGCGACGGTCGAGCAGATCGGCGGCACGACGGTGTTCCTGTGCTCGCCCGCCGCCGACCAGATCACGGGCACCACGATCAGCGTCGATGGCGGCTGGACGGCGCTCTGAGCGATGGTGCGGCGGATCAGTCTGGCGTTGCAGGGCGGCGGCGCGCACGGGGCCTTCACCTGGGGCGTGCTCGACCGCTTCCTCGATGATGACGAGATCGAGATCGCCGCGATCTCGGGCACCTCGGCGGGGGCGCTGAACGGGGCGGCGTTCAAGGCGGGCTGGCTGGCGGACGGACGGCGCGGGGCGCGCGAAAACCTCGACTGGCTCTGGGCGCAGGTGGGCGCGGTCGGCGATCTGCGGCTGGCGGGCTGGATGATGCCGTTCCAGCCCTTTGCCGGGGCCGTCAGCGAGGCCATCGAGGCCGCCTTCCCGATCTCGCCGCAGGGCGTCGCGGCGCAGGTCTTCTCGCCCTACGGCTATGGCCCGTTCTGGCGCAATCCGCTGGAGCGGGTGGTAAGCCGCTTTCATTACGACCGGGTCTGCGCGGATGCCGAGCCGCGCCTCTTCGTGGGCGCGACCAACGTGCGCACCGGCAAGGCGCGGCGTCTTCAGCGGCAAGGACATCTCGACCGAGGCGATCCTCGCCTCGGCCTGCCTGCCCACGGTGTTCCAGGCGGTGGAGATCGCGGACCCCGAGACGGGCAAGATGGAGAGCTACTGGGATGGGGGCTATACCGGCAATCCGGCGCTCTTCCCGCTTTATGCGCCGGACCTGCCGGACGATATCGTGATCGTCCAGATCAACCCGCTGGTGCGCGACGAAGTGCCGACGACGGCGCTGGAGATCCAGAACCGGATCAACGAGATCAGCTTCAACGCCTCGCTTCTGGCGGACCTGCGCGCCATCGACTTCGTGAAGGAGCTGATCGCGGCGGGCAAGGTGGCGAAGGGGGCGATGAAGGACGTGCAGGTGCACATGGTCGCCGATGATGCGCTGATGAACGAGCTGTCGGCGGCGACCAAGCTGGTGCCCAATCCCTATCTGCTGTTCCGCCTGAAGGAGGCGGGCCGGGCGGCGGCGGATGCCTTCCTGCGCGACCACAAGTTCGATCTGAACGAGAGGCCAAGCGTGGAGCTGCGGCGCATCTACGGCTGAGGGGTGGGCGGTTTCGTCGGATCCTTGGGATTGGGATAGACGAGACCCGCCGAGATGATCAGCTTGGCCGCATCCTCGATCGTCATGTCCATGTACATGATCTGAGATGCCGGGACGTAGACAGAAAGCCCGACGTCGGGTTGGGCGTCGTCGGGACGAAAACCGTCAGCGTGTCGTCCCCATGCGGCAGGCGTGCCGCGATCTCGCCCTTGGCGCGGGTCGCAACGAAGCCGATGGCGTAGATGCCGGGGCGCGGAAACTCGACGAGGCAGGCCTTCTCGAACTTCGTCTCGTTCTGGGCGAAGACGGTTTCGGCGATCTGCTTGAGGCCGTTGTAGACCGAACGGACGACCGGCATCCGGTCGACCAGACCTTCGGCCGTACGGATCACGGACCGCCCGATCAGGCCCTTGGCGATCCAGCCGACGATGACGGTGAAGACGAGGAAGACGATGACGCCCACGCCCCGTGGCGTGAACTGCGTGTCGGGGCCGAACACGTCCTTCACCAGCCGGTCGGGCTGCCAGGCTGCCGGGATCAGCGGCAGCACCCAGGCGTCGATCCAGCCGATGAACGTCCAGATCAGATAGATCGTCAGCCCGACGGGCAGGACCACGATCAGCCCCGTCAGGAAGCTTGCCCGCAAGGCGCGCAAGAGCGCCACGCTTTCGTCTCGGGTTCAGGTCTTCGGTCATGCGCCATCCGTCGGGATCGGCGCAGGATGGCCGGTCCATGGCACGGGGTTATGACGGGCAGGTGCGTCCGTCACAAGCCGGAACCGCTCAGGTCCTCGTCAGGGCGCGGGCGATGGCGGCGGCGAGGCGGGCGTTGTTCAGAACGAGGGCGATGTTGGCGGTCAGCGAGCGGCCTTCGGTCAGCGTGAAAAGCCGGTCCAGCAGGAAGGGGGTCACCGCCTTGGCGGCGATGCCCTTGCGCCTGCGCCTCGGCCAGGGCCTGCTCGATATAGGGCATGATGACCTCGCGCGGGATCTCGTCGGCCTCGCGGGATCGGGTTGGCGACAAGCTGGCCGCCCGGCAGGCCGAGCGTGGCGCGCATCCGGTGGGCGCGCGCGATCTCGGCGGCGCTGTCCATGCGCAGCGGCGCGCGCAGGCCGGACGCGCGCGACCAGAAGGCGGGCAGGTCGTCCTGCCCGAGGGCGATGACCGGGACGCCGTGGGTTTCCAGCACCTCGAGCGTCTTGGGCAGGTCGAGGATCGCCTTGGCCCCGGCGGCCACGACGGTGACAGGGGTCTGCGCCAGTTCCAGAAGGTCGGCCGAGATGTCGAAGCTCGTCTCGGCCCCGCGATGCACGCCGCCGATGCCGCCGGTCGCGAAGACCTCGATCCCGGCGAGATGCGCGCAGATCATGGTGGCGGCGACCGTGGTGGCCCCGGTGCGCCCGCTGGCCAGGCAGGCCGCCAGATCGGCGCGCGACAGCTTCATCACGCCCGTCGCCTGTCCCAGCTGCTCCAGTTCGGCGCCGATCAGGCCCGACATGGATGCGCCCGCCCATCACCGCGATGGTGGCGGGCACCGCGCCCTGCGGCGCGCACCTCGGCCTCGACCCGCGCGCGCGGTCTCGACGTTCTGCGGGAAGGGCATGCCGTGGGTGATGATGGTGGATTCGAGCGCGACGAGCGGGCCGGCCCTCGGCGCGGGCCTGCGCGACTTCGGGCGAAAAGCTGAGGGGGGCGGTCATGATCCGATATCTCCCGAAACGTAATCGGCGGCGGCGCGCAGCGCGGCGGCGAGGGCCGTGGGGCGGTCGGCCCCGCGACGCTCGGCCACGATATGCGCCGCCATGAAGGTGTCGCCCGCCCCGGTGACGCGGGTGACGAGGACGGCGGGCGGTGTGTCGGTGACAATCGGCTCGCCCCGCCTTCCGCAGGCCGTCGTCCGGCCGCCATCGGTCACGAGGACCCGAGCCGCGCCGCGTGCCAGCAGTCCCTCGGCCGCCTCGGCGGCGGTGGCGAAGCGGGTCTGGCAAAGAAGTCCCGCCTCTTCGAGGTTGAGGTAGAGCGTGGCGCGGGGATGGGCGAGCAACGGCAGCAGGCGCTCGGCCTTGCCGGGGCTGGCCGGCGCCACGCGCAGGTCGGCGGCGGCGAAGAGGGGCGAGGCGGCGATGTCGGACAGAAGCGCCTCGGTCAGGTTGCCGTCCAGCGCGATCAGGCCCGGGCCAGGGCGCGGCGGCGGTGCCGAGCCGGCCATCGGCCAGGGGCGCAGGATGCGCGTCGCCCGCCGCCTCGAGCGAATGGGCGTCGGCCACGGCGGCGATCAGGCCGTTCGCGCCCTCGATCGCCATGTAGCGGTCGGTGGGCAGGTCGGGCGAGCGGTAGAGCGTGCCGGTGACAAGGCCCATGCGGGCGCAGGCGGCGATCAGCTCTTCGCCCTTCGGCATCGCTGCCGACGACCGACAGCAGCGCGGGCGTCAGGCCGAAGCGGCGCAGCGTCATCGCGATGTTCAGCGCGACGCCCGCCGGGCAGCCGGGTGATGCGGCCCGGCACGTCGGACCCGAGCCGCATCGAGGTCGGCGAGCGCCCGATGATGTCCCACAGGACCGAGCCGAGGCAGAGGATGTCGGGCGCGGGCATCGCTCAGGCGGGCCGCAGGCCGGTTTCCTCGAGCAGGCCCTTGCGCTTGGCCTCGTAATAGTAGCCCCGCGCGTACCAGCCCACGGCCGCATCGCGGTCGCCATCCGACACGAGCCAGGCGCCGCGCAGGTACTTCACGCCATATTGCAGGTTGGTGTCGGCATCGAGCAGCGCCACCGGCGGGCCGCGAAAGCCCATGGTCTGGGCAGTGCGCGGATGGATCTGCATCAGCCCGTAATAGGGGCCGTTCCGCGCGCCGGGATTATGCTTGCTTTCGCGGATCACGACCCGTTGCACCAGGTCGACCGGCACGTCGTAATGCGCCGACCAGTATTCGATGCGCCGGCGCAGGTCGGGCGTCTCGTTCGGGTAAAGGTCGTCGGGAACGGCCTGCGGCGGTTCGCGGCGGCCACAGGCGGCGGTCGCGGCGAGGATCAGTCCCAGTGCCGTGCGGCGGGAGAGGGGGGGCATGGCAGTCTCCTGACGGTCGGGCACCGTGATAGCGGGGCGAGGCGGAATGGGGAAGATGAGACTTTCGGCGCGATTGCACCGGGTGGCGAGGGTGGTAGGCTGGTCCGGCAGGCGCAAGGAGGGTTCGTTGGCGCAGGGACGACAGCTGGAAACGGCGCTGATCGTGGACGATCACCCGCTGTTCTGCGACGCGCTGTCGATGACGCTGCGCGCGATTGCCGGGCTGCGCCAGATCGAGACGGCGGACCGGCTGGAAACCGCGCTTGCCCGCCTTGAACGCGGGCCGCTGCCGGATGTCGTGGTGCTGGACCTGAACCTGCCCGACGTGACGGGGCTGGAAGGGCTGATCCGCATCCGGGCCGCCATGGGCCCGGTCCGGTGGTGGTCGTGTCGTCGCTGGCCGACAACCGGGTGATCGCGGCGGCACTGCGGGCCGGGGCGGCGGGCTTTGTGCCCAAGCATGCCCGGCGCGAAGTGTTCCGCGCCGCCTTCGAGGCGATCCGGGCGGGCGAAACCTATGTCGCCCGAAGGCTTCGTGCCCCCCGCCGGCCCGACCGTGCCCGCCACGCAGGCCGAAGAGGCTCTGGCGCGGCTGTCGCTGCTGACGCGCCAGCAGGCCAAGATCCTCGCGCTGGTCTGCGAGGGGCGGCTGAACAAGCAGATCGCCTATGACCTGTCCATCGCCGAGACGACCGTGAAGGCGCATGTCACGGCGATCATGCGAAAGCTGGGTGTCCAGAGCCGGACGCAGGCCGTGCTGATCGCGCGCGAGGCGAGCTTTTCCAGCCTGATGCCCGAGAACGGGTGAGGCTGCGCCCAGTCGGACGGTCGGAGCGGGGGTTTCACACCCCCGCACCCCCGTGGGATATTTCTGAACAGAAAATTTAGAGAGACGGCTCGTGGGTCGGGGTCTGCACAATTTGATTCAATTGATTGGTGTCTGGGTCTAGCCTTGCGCGGGATGGCTGGGGGAGCGACGTGACCGAAGCGCGGAGGATCGGGCGACAGGACGGTGCGGCGGCCTTGCCGCTTCTGCGCAGTGCCTCGGTCGAGGCGGGCACGCCGCGGGCGCCCGAGGCGCTGGCCGCGATGCTTGGCCCGGGGCCTTTCGCGCTGGTGGTGCTGTTCATCTCGCCGGTGGCCGACATGGGCGCGCTGGCGGCGGGACTGGCCGGGGCGTTCGGAGGCGCGCCCGTGATCGGCTGCACCACCGCGGGAGAGATCGCGCCCGAGGGCTATGTCGAGGGGCGGATCGTGGCGGTGGGCCTTCCGGCGGCGAATTTCGCGGTGGATGTGTCTGCTGATCGCGGACCTGGGCGACCTGAACCGCGCAGGCGCTGATCGGGCGGATGATCCGGGCGCGGCAGGGGCTGATCGCGGCGCGTCCGGGGTGGGAGCACGAGTTCGCCTTCCTGATGGTGGACGGGCTGTCGATCCGCGAGGACGAACTGACCTCGGCGCTGGCCTCGGGCCTTGGGCCGGTGCCGCTCTTCGGCGGATCGGCGGGCGACGGGACGCGGTTCAAGGAGACCTTCGTGCTGCACGAGGGCCGCGCGCTGCGCAATGCCGCGGTGCTGGCGATGGTGCGCAGCGATTGCCGGGTGAAGGTGTTCAGCCTGGATCACCTGGTGCCGACCGGGGCGCGCATGGTGGTGACGGAGGCCGACCCGCGCACCCGCACGGTGCGGCGGATCAACGCGGAACCGGCGGCGCGGGAATATGCGCGCATCCTGGGCAAGGACCCTGCGCAGCTGTCGCCCTTCACCTTCGCCGCGCATCCTGTCGTGGTGCGGGTCGGCGGCAAGCACCATGTCCGCGCGATCCAGCAGGTGGCCGAGAACGGCGACCTGGTCTTCTTCTCGGCGATCGACGAGGGGCTGGTGCTGACGCTGGCCGAGCCGCAGGACATGGTGGCGCATCTGGAGCGGGAGCTGGCGCGCCTGTCCGACGGCGGCGCGCCCGAGGCGATCCTGGCCTGCGACTGCATCCTGCGGCGGGTGGAGGCGATGGAGAAGCAGTCTACCGGCGCGATCTCGGCGCTGCTCCGCACGCATCGGGTGGTGGGATTCTCGACCTATGGCGAGCAGATGAACTCGATGCATGTGAACCAGACGATGACGGGCGTCGCGATCTATCCGCCGGACGAGACGCCGCGATGATCGAGACGCTCATCAACCCGGCCGACCCGCCCGACCGGCAGACCGAGAAGCTGTTGCAGATCGCCCATGTCCTGATGCGGCGGGTGGAGCAGATCACCGACGACAGCGGCGCGGCCTATGCCCAGTTCCAGCGCGCGGCGCTGCTGGAGGACCAGGTGCGCGAACGCACGCGCGACCTGGAACATGCGCTGGACCTGCTGAACGAGTCGAACGCGCGGCTGGCCGAGGCGAACCGGGCGACCGAGGCCGCACGGCAGAACCTGGCCAATGCGATCGAGACGATCCAGGAAGGCTTCGCCCTGTTCGATGCCCAGGACGTGCTGGTGCTGAACAACTCGCGCTTCGGGATTCACCTGCTGGACATGCGCGAGGTGCTGCGGCCGGGCTTGCGCTTCGGCGACTATGTCGATGCCGTCAGCCGCTCGCGCTATCTGGAACTGCCCGAGGGCGAGCGCCCCGAGGATTGGGCCGTGGCGCGCAAGCGGCGGCACCAGGACCGGCATGTGATCTTCAACGTGCGGCTGGTGCGCGACCACTGGCTTCAGGTGAGCGAGCATCGCACCGCCGATGGCGGCACCGTGATCCTTCAGACCGACGTGACCGAGATCATCCGGCTGGAGCGGCTGGAGCGGGGCCGGATGCTGGACGACCAGGCGCGGGTGATCCGCGCGACGCTGGACCACATCAACCAGGGCGTCTGCATCTTCGACGAGACGCGGCGGCTGGTGGGCTGGAACGAGCGGCTGGGAAGCCTGCTTGCCATTCCGGTGGCGCGCCTGCGGATGGGGGCGAGTTTCGACTACCTGCTCGACCGCTTCGGTGAAGAGGCGGTCTTTGGCGAGGGAATGACGCAGGCCGGGCTGTCGGACTGGGTGCATGGCAGCGGAGCCGCGCCAGCCGCTGTCATTCGAGGTGAGGCGAGGCGAGGGCCTGATCCTCGACGTCTTCGCGCAGGAGATGCCGGACCGGGGTTTCGTGATGAGCTTTACCGACGTGACCGCCGAGCGCGCGGCCATCGACGCGCTGAGCCAGGCGAACGAGACGCTGGAGGCGCGCGTGATGGAGCGCACGCTGGAACTGGAGGATGCGCTCGGACAATGCCGAGCGTGCCAATGCCGCGCGGTCGCGCTTCGTGGCGGCGGCGAGCCATGACCTGTTGCAGCCGCTGTCGGCGGCGAAGCTGTTCATCTCGTCGATCGAGGATGACAGCATCGACGCGCGGTCGCGCGAGGCGCTGGACAAGGCGCAGAATGCGCTGGTCTCGGTCGAGGATATCCTGGCCGCGCTGCTGGATATCTCGAAGCTGGAAAGCGGCCGGGCGGCGGTGTCGGTCGGGCCGGTGCGGCTGGACCGGCTTCTGAAGCAGCTCGAGGACGAATTCGCGCCGCTCGCCTCGGGCAAGGGGCTGGCGCTGCGGGTCGTGCCGTCGGCGGCGGTCGTCGCTTCGGACCCGGCCTATCTGCGGCGCATCCTGCAGAACCTGATCGGCAATGCGATCCGCTACACCCAGCAGGGCAGGGTGCTGGTGGGTGCCCGGCGGCGTGGCGGAATGGTGCGGCTGGAGGTCTGGGATACCGGGCCGGGAATCCCCGAGGAAGAACAGGACAACATCTTCAAGGAGTTCCGGCGGCTGAACGCGCCGGCCTCGGCCTCCGAGGGGATGGGGCTGGGCCTCGCCATCGTGGAACGCGCCTGCGGGTTGCTCGGGCATCCGCTGGGGCTGACCTCGGTGCTGGGGCGGGGGACCTGCTTCATGGTGCAGGTGCCGCTGGCCGACGGGGCCGCGCCGATGGCCCCGGCGGCGGAGCGCCGGGCGCGGCCCGTGGTGCAGGACCGGATCGCCTTCCTTGTCGAGAATGACGAGGACCTGCGCCGCGCGATGGTGCTGCTTCTGGAGAAATGGGGGGTCTCGGTGCTGGATGCGGCAAGCGGCGAAGAGGCGCTGGCGCTGATCGAGGAGATCGGGATCCTGCCCGACTGCGTGCTGGTCGATCATCAGCTGGGCAGCGGCATGACGGGATTGGAGTTCATCGCGCCGGCTCAACGCGCTGCACGGTGCCGTCCCGGCGCGGCTGATCACCGCCGACCGGACGGCAGAGGTGCAGGCGATGTGCGCCGCGATGGGGGTGGAGGTGATGCCCAAGCCCATCGACGCGCGCGCGCTCGAGGCGTTTCTCGACCGTCTGGGCGCGGCGCGATAGGCGGCCGCGGGCTGCATACGACCAAGGTCACATAGCCTGCCCGGCGCGTTCTTTCTACACTTCCGCAACTTCCGGAGGATCCCATGCAACTGACCGACCAGCGCGACATCAAGGCCGACCCGGCGACGGTCTGGGCGGCCATCCTGAACCCCGAGGTGCTGAAGGAATGCGTCCCCGGCTGCGAAAGCATGACGGGCAGTCGCCGAGACGGGGTTCGAGGCGGTCGTGGTGCAGAAGGTCGGCCCCGTGAAGGCGCGCTTCACCGGGGTCGTCACGCTCTCCGACATGGTTCCGGGCCAGTCGCTGCGCATCAGCGGCGAGGGCAAGGGCGGGCCTGCGGGCTTTGCCAAGGGCGGCGCGAACGTGACGCTGACGCCGATCGAGGGCGGCACGCGCCTGGGCTACGAGGTCGAGGCGAGCGTGGGCGGCAAGCTTGCACAGCTCGGCTCGCGGCTGATCGACGGGTTCGCCAAGAAGCATGGCCGACCAGTTCTTCACGCGCTTTCAGGAAGCCATCGAGGGACCGGGCGACGAGGACGGGTCCGACGACGGCACCGGCCGACGGCGAAAAGAAGAAGGGCTGGTTCAAGCGCCTCATCAGCTGAACCGACAACGTACCCAGGACATGACCCAAGGGAGGAAAACATGACGAAAGTCACGATGACCGTGAACGGCAAGACCGTCTCGGGCGAGGTGGAAGGGCGGACGCTGCTGTCGTCCTTTCTGCGCGAGGGGCTGGGGCTGACCGGCACGCATGTGGGCTGCGACACCTCGCAATGCGGGGCCTGCGTGGTGCATGTGGACGGGCGCGCGGTCAAAAGCTGCTCGGTCTTTGCGGCGGACGTGGCCGGGGCCAGCGTCAAGACGATCGAGGGGATGGCGAATGCCGACGGCTCGCTCGGCGTGGTCCAGCAGGCCTTCCAGGATCATCACGGGCTGCAATGCGGCTTCTGCACGCCGGGCATGGTGATGTCGGCGGCAGCGCTGCTGGCCGAGAACCCCAAGCCCACCGAAGCCGAGGTGCGGCATTACCTGGAAGGCAACATCTGCCGCTGCACCGGCTACCACAACATCGTCAAGGCGGTGCTGGCGGCCAGCGGACAGCCCGTCGCGGCGGATGTCGCGGCCGAGTAACGCCTGATTTCATGTCATTCCGGTGCGTCATCCACGCACCGATCCAAGGGAGGATCACATGCCGAAAGACAGTGGCATCGGCGCCAGCACGGTGCGGCGCGAGGATATCCGGTTCCTGACCGGGAAGGGGCGCTACACGGCCGACATCAACCTGCGCGGACAGGCCTATGCCGTGTTCCTGCGCTCGGAAGTGGCGCATGGGCGGATCAACAGGATCGACACGGCGGCAGGCCGGGCGATGCCCGGGCGTGCTGGCGATCATGACGGGCGAGGATTTCGTCGCGATGGGCGGCAACCCGGCGGGCTGGTACATCCCCAGCCGCGACGGCACGGCGATGAAGGAACCGAAGCGCCCGGTGCTGGCGCATGGCAAGGTGCGCCATGTGGGCGACGCCTATGCCGTCGTCGTGGCCGAGACGGTGCGAACAGGCGCGCGACGCCGCTGCCGCCATCCAGGCCGACATCACCGAACTGCCCGCCATCGTCGACATGGCGCAGGCCGTGGCCGACAAGTCCAACCGCGTGCATGACGAGATCGCCGACAACGTCTGCTTCGACTGGGGCTGGATCGAGGACAACCGCGCCAAGGTGGACGAGGCCTTCAAGACGGCGCCGCATGTCACCACGCTGGAACTGGTGAACAACCGACTGGTGCCGAACGCGATGGAGCCGCGCGCCTCGCATCGGCGACTACGACGCGGGCACGGGCGACTACAAGCTCTACACCACCAGCCAGAACCCGCACCTGCACCGCCTGCTGATCTCGGCCTTCGTGATGGGCATCCCCGAGAACAAGCTGACCGTGATCGCGCCCGACGTGGGCGGCGGCTTCGGCAGCAAGATCTATCACTACGGCGAGGAGGCGGCCGTTCTGGCGGCGGCGAAGGCGATCAACCGCCCAGTGAAATGGGTGGCGGACCGCAGCGAAAGCTTCCTGTCGGATGCCCATGGCCGCGACCATGTGACGAAGATCGAGCTCGCCACGCGACAAGGAGGGCAACTTCCTTGCCCTGCGGACCGAGACGCTGGCGAATGTGGGCGCCTATCTGTCGAACTTCTCGACCGCGACGCCGACCTTCCTGCACGGCACGCTGATGGCGGGGCCCTACAAGACGCCGCTCGTCTATGTGAACGTGAAGGCCGTCTTCACCAACACCGTCGCCGGTGGACGCCTATCGCGGTGCGGGACGGCCCGAGGCCACCTTCTCGATCGAGCGGGTCGTCGACAAGATGTGCCGCGAGCTGGACCTCGACCCGGTCGAGGTGCGGCGCAAGAACCTGCTCACGCCCGACCAGTTCCCCTACACGACGCCGGTGGGCCTCGTGTATGACACCGGCAACTATCAGGCGACGCTCGACAAGCTGATCGAGATCGGCGACCTCGCCGGGTTCGAGACGCGCCGGGCAGAAAGCGCCAAGGCGCGGGCAAGCTGCGCGGGCTTGGCCTGTCGACCTGGATCGAGGCCTGCGGCATCGCGCCCTCGCACCTGGTGGGCGTTCTGGGCGCACGGGTCGGCCTTTACGATGCGGCGACGGTGCGGGTGAACGCGACCGGCAACATCAGCGTGATGACCGGCGCGCACAGCCACGGGCAGGGGCACGAGACGGTCTTCGCGCAGATCGTGTCGGACAGACTGGGCATGCCCGACGAGTCGATCGAGATCGTCCACGGCGACACCTCGAAGATCCCCTTCGGCATGGGCAGCTACGGGTCGCGGTCGCTTGCCGTGGGCGGTGCGGCGATGGTGAAGGCGGTGGACAAGATCATCGCCAAGGGCAAGAAGATCGCGGCCCACATGCTGGAAGCGGCGGAAGGCGACATCGTCTTCGAGGACGGCAAGTTCAGCGTGGCGGGGACCGACAAGGCCAAGACCTTCGGCGAGATCGCCTTCTCGGCCTATGTGCCCGCACAACTATCCGCTCGAGACGCTGGAGCCGGGGCTGGAGGAGACCGCCTTCTACGACCCCGCCAACTTCACCTATCCCGGCGGGGGCCTATGCCTGCGAGGTCGAGGTGGACCCGGACACGGGCAAGGTCGACGATCGTATCCTTCGCCTGCGCCGACGATTTCGGGAACGTCATGAACCCGATGATCGTGAACGGGCAGGTGCATGGCGGCGTGGGGCAGGGGATCGGGCAGGCGCTGCTCGAGGCCTGCGCCTATGACGAGAACGGCCAGCTTCTGACCGGGTCCTACATGGACTACGCCATGCCGCGCGCCGATGACGTGCCGTTCTACACGGTCGATCACAGCTGCAACACGCCCTGCACGCACAACCCGCTTGGGGTGAAGGGCTGTGGCGAGGCGGGGGCCATCGGCTCGCCCCCGGCCGTGGTCAACGCGGTGATCGACGCCCTGCACCGGGGCGGCCATACCCACGTCACGCATATCGACATGCCGGTCTCGCCCTCGCGGGTGTGGACGGCGATCCACGGCTGAGGGGGAGAGACGCGATGTACAACTTCGAGTTCGTGAAACCCGCCTCTGTGGCGGATGCCGTGAAGGCGCTGACGACCGAGGGGGCGCAGGCCCTCTCGGGCGGGCAGACGCTGCTGCCGACGATGAAGCAGCGGCTTGCGCAACCCAGCGTGCTGGTCAGCCTGACCGGCATCAAGGAGACGCAGGGCGTCTGCATGGACGGGGCGCGCTGTCGGTCGGCGGGGCGACGATCCATGCCGTCGTCGCGAAGGAGGCGCGGACGTACTATCCGGCGCTGGCCGACCTCGCGGGCGGGATCGGCGATCCGGCGGTGCGCAACCGCGGAACCATCGGCGGGTCGCTGGCCAACAACGACCCCTCGGCCTGCTATCCGGCGGCTGTGCTGGGCTCGGGCGCCACGATCGTGACCGACCGGCGCAAGATCGCGGCGGACGACTACTTCCAGGGCATGTTCTCGACCGCGCTGGAGGAGGGCGAGATCATCATCGGGGTGAACTTCCCGATCCCCGAGAAGGCGGCCTATGTGAAGTTCAACCAGCCCGCTTCGCGCTTCGCCCTGACGGGTGTGTTCGTCGCGAAGTATCCGGGCGGCGTGCGGGTGGCGGCCACGGGCGCATCGGAGAACGGTGTGTTCCGCTGGACCGAGGCGGAGAAAGCGCTGAGCGCGAACTTCTCGGCGGCGGCCGTGGCCGGGCTGAGCGTGCCGGCGACGGGCATGATCAGCGACCTGCATGGAAGCGCGGCCTACCGCGCGAACCTCGTGAAGGTGCTGACGGGCCGGGCGGTCGCCACGGCACACTGACGGGCAAAATGCTTGCCAAGCATTTTGGGCGCCCGGGGAACCGGGCGTCCCTTTTGTATGGACCTTGCATGGGGGGCCAGCCCCCCGTCGCGGCAGGGCCGCGACTCCCCCCGGGATATTTGTGAACAGAAGAAGCTGCGGGCCGGGGCCTTATCCGCGCATATGCTGGGCGAGGTAGGCGGCGCAGCCGGTGAGGGGGGCGTAATCGTCCTCGAGGATGGTCACGGCGAAGTTCTGCATGAAACCTGCGAAACGGCCCTTGTCGCGGAAGGCCTCGGTGAAGCCCAAGGGTGCGAGATGTTCGGTGAAGGCGCGGGCGACGCCACCGACGAGGTAGATGCCGCCGAAGGGCAGGTGGATCAGCGCGAGGTTGCCGGCTTCCGCGCCAAGGAGGCGGGTGAAAAGGCGCGCGGTCGCGGTGGCGTGGGGGTCCTTCCCCTCGTCGATGGCCTTCATGATCTCTGCCGCGCTGCGTTCGGACGGGGACCCGGCTTCGGTGGTGACAAAGCCCCAGAGGCGTTCGAGACCCCGGCCCGACATCACGTCCTCCACCCCCGGAAAGCCATGCGCGGTCTCGACGTAATGGGCGAGGCGCAGGTCGGCCTCGGTCCGGATCGGCATGTTGACATGGCCGCATTCGCTGGCGGTCACGATGCGGCCCCATTCGGTGTCATGCACGGGGGCCGCGTTGAAGCCGGTGCCGACGTTGATGACCAGCATCGCGCCGTCCGTTCTCCGTCGGCCCCTCGACCAGCGGGCGCAGCTTGTCGGGGGCGATGTGGCCAAGCGCATAGCCGGGCGCCTGAAGGTCGTTCAGGATGGCCACCTTCTTGGCACCTGTGGGGCGGGTCAGCGTGCCGTGGTCGATCGTCCAGTCGCGGTTGGTAAGGGTGGCAACCTGGTCCTTCACCGGGCCCGCGGCGGCGACGCAGGTGCCCGCGATGCCCGAGACCCCGGCCTCGGCCACGATATTTCGACAGGACGGTTTCGAGGCCCGGAAACTCCTCGTTGCGGAAGCGCCGGATGCTGTCCTGCCGCAGCACCGTGCCGTCGGTCAGCGCCACGCGGGTGTTCGTGCCGCCGATATCGGCCACGAGGCAGAGGGGGGCGTTCGGCATGGTGGCGGGCTCCGGCGATCAGCGCGCGAGGGCGCGGGCAAGCGCGTGATAGGATGCTTTGGGCGTGCGCTGCAAGGTTTCGAAATCGACATGGACAAGGCCGAAGCGCTTTTCGTAGCCCTCGGCCCATTCGTAATTGTCGAGCAGCGACCAGTAGAAGAAGCCCTTCACATTCGCCCCGTCGGCGATGGCCCGGCGGGTCGCGTCGAGATGGGCGAAGAGGTAATCCTCGCGCACGAGGTCGTTGACCGTGCCGTTGAGCAGCTGGTCGGCATTCGCCATGCCGTTCTCGGTGACGTAGATCGGCAGGTGGCCGACATAGTCGCGCGCAAGGCGGGTCAGGAAGCCGTGCAGGCCCTCGGGGTAGATTTCCCACCCCATCTGGGTCTTGGGCAGCGGTCCCGGCGACGCTCGCGGGCGTGGGGCCAGGGTGCCGGTGCCGTCGAAGGCATGGATGTGGCGGGTGTAGTAGTTCACCCCCAGCCAGTCGAGCGGCTGCGCCGATCACCGACATGTCCTCGTGCCAGTCCTTCGGCATGTGCGGGGCAAGGCCCGCCAGCACCTCGGCGGGGTAGGTGCCGCGCGTGATGCCTTCGATGAACCAGCGGTTGAAGATCGCGTCCTGCGTGGCACTGCGCCAGCGTATCGGCGGCATTGTCGCTGGCCGGGGTGCAGTGGTCGAAGTTCAGCACGATCCCGAGGTTCGGCTGGCCCATGGCCGCGCAGCCGCTCCACCGCCGCGCCATGGGCCAGGAGGACGTGATGCATCGCGCGGGCGGCGGCGCGGATGTCGCGCAGTGCCGGGGGCGTGGGCGCCGATGAAATGCGAGAGCCACGCCACGCACCAGGGTTCGTTGATCGTGGCGATGCTGGCCACGCGGTCGCCGATGCGGCGGGTGATGATCTCGGCGAAGTCGGCGAACCAATGCGCCATGTCGCGGTTGGTCCAGCCGCCCAGGTCGGCCAGCGCCGAGGGCATTTCCCAGTGGTAGAGCGTCTGGAAGGGCTTCAGCCCGCGCGCCAGCATGCCGTCGACCAGCCGGTCGTAGAAATCAAGTCCTTCGGCATTCACAGCGCCGCGCCCCTCGGGCATGCACCCGCGCCCAGCAGGTCGAGAAGCGGTAGGCGTCCATGTTCGCGGCGCGCAGCAGGTCCAGGTCCTCGGGCCAGCGGTGGTAATGGTCGCAGGCGATCGCGCCGTCCTCGGCCCGCACCACGTTGCCGGGGGTGGCGGCGAAGGTGTCCCAATGGCGTGGACCCGCGCCACCGAAGGCGTGCCCCTCGATCTGGTAGGCGGCGGTGGCGGCCCCGAACAGGAAATCCTCGGGGAAATCGACGCGGGTAAGCATGGGCATGGCCTCAGGTCCGGTGGCGGGGCGGGGCCGGTGGACTGGCCGATGATCAGTTCCGCCTCGAGCAGGCGCTGCTGCGGGGCGGCTGTCGGGGTGGGCGATGATGTCCAGCAGCATCTCGGCCGCCTGCCGCCCCGCCTCGCGCACCGAGGAGCGGGTGGCGGTGTAGATCGGCACGTCGTCGCCGTTGCGCAGGTAGCTCAGCTCGTCGTCATGGATGATGATCGAGACATCGCGACCCAGACGCAGCCCGCGCTCTTCGATCGCGCGGCGCACGCCAAGGCCCGAGATCATCGACGAGGCGAGGAAGGCCGTGGGCGGGTCAGGCAGGTCGAGCATCGCGCGGGCGGCGCGATAGCCGTTGAGCTCGGTCATCTCGTCGCGACGACATGAGGGCAGGGTCGGCGGCATGCCGCGGCGCGGTCAGCGCATCGAGCATAGCCGGTGCGGCGGCGGATGGCGAAATCCATGAACTCCAGCCCGTTCACCAGCGCGATGCGGCGATGGCCGAGGTCGAGCAGGAATTCGGTCGCACGCTGGAAGGCGCGGCGGTTGTTCACGTCGACCCAGGAATAGGGCGTCGGCGGTGCCGGTGGCGCGACCGTGCACGACGAAGGGAAGGCCGATCTCGTCGCAGCAGCGGCGATGCGCGGGTCGTTCATGCGCGGGGCGTGGACGATGACGCCGTCGACCGTGCCCCGGGCGTGCAGGTCGCGGTAGATCGCGCTCTTCGTCCTCGTCAGGCACGACCGACAGGACCATGTCATAGCCGTTGCGCGAATAGGTCTCGCCCGCGCCGGCGATGAAATCGGCGAAGACGGGGTTCACGATCTCGTGCTTCGAGGCGATGGGGATGACATGGCCGATGGCCATGGCGCGCCCGGTGGCCAGGCGGATGGCGCGGGTGTTGGGGCGGTAGTTGTGGCGCTTGGCCGCGGCCAGCACACGTTCGCGCGTGGCCTCGTTCACCTCGGGATAGCCGTTCAGCGCGCGGCTGACCGTCGTCGGCGACAGGCCGAGCTTGCTGGCCAGTTCCTTGAGGTTCATGCCTTGGCCCGCATCCAAACCGGTTTCAATTCCGAGGGACTGTAACCAAGCCCCCTTGGCGCGTCAAAGCGTAAGCTGGCCGATGCAGGTGCAGCAGAGTTCGTTTCTGCATGCGCGAACAAGGTCTTCCGCCGCGCCCGCTCCAGTTGAGATTGACTTGACGGGCCAGCCTGGGCGACTGTTCGCCATCCAAAGCGGTTTGAACTTGATTCTGGCCGCTGTGGAGACGTCGCGGCGCGCCGTGAGGGCCTGCCCAACTGGGAGGTATGCAATGAAGACGAAACTTCTTGCGGGTGCCGCGGCACTCGCGCTCATCGCTGGCATGGCGCAGGCGCAGGACTTCAAGTTCCCGCCGGGCGAGGATGCCCGGTTCAACTGGGACAGCTACAAGGCCTATGACGAGGCGACCAACCTGGACGGCCAGACGCTGAACGATCTTCGGGCCGTGGCGCGGCGAGGACCAGGTGCTGGTCGAGTCGATGCTGGCCTATTTCACGGCGGCCTCGGGCGTGAAGGTGAACTATTCGTCGTCCGAAGAACTACGAACAGCAGATCGTCATCGACACGCAGGCGGGCAGCCCGCCCGACATCGCCGTCCTGCCGCAGCCCGGCCTGATCGCCGATCTGGTCGAAGCAAGGGCTTCGTCACGCCGCTGGGCGAGGAGACGCAGGCCTGGCTGGCCGAGAACTATGCGGCGGGCGACAGCTGGGTCAGCCTCGGCTCCTACGCCGGGCCGGACGGGACCAAGGCGCTTTATGCCTTCCCCTACAAGATCGACGTGAAGTCGCTGGTCTGGTACGTGCCCGAGAACTTCGAGGATGCGGGCTATGAAGTGCCCGACGACGATGGAAGACCTGAAGGCGCTGACCGAGCAGATCGTGGCCGACGGCGGCACGCCGTGGTGCATCGGGCTGGGTTCGGGCGGGGCCACGGGCTGGCCCGCGACCGACTGGGTCGAGGACATGATGCTGCGCACGCAGTCGCCCGAGACCTATGACAAGTGGGTGACCAACGAGGTGCCGTTCAACAGCCCCGAGGTGATGGGCGCGATCGACGAATTCGGCTGGTTCGCCAAGAACGACGCGTATGTGGCCGGTGGCGCGGGTGCCGTCGCCTCGACCGACTTCCGCGACAGCCCGAAGGGTCTCTTCTCGTCGCCGCCGCAGTGCTACCTGCACCACCAGGCGTCGTTCATCCCGTCGTTCTTCCCGGAAGGGACGGTCGTGGGCGAGGATGCGGACTTCTTCTACATGCCGGCCTATGCGGGCAAGGATCTGGGCAAGCCGGTTCTGGGTGCGGGCACGCTGGCCTTCATCACCAAGGACACGCCCGCGTCGCGCGCGCCTTCATCGAATGGCTGAAGACCCCGATCGCGCATGAGGTCTGGATGGCGCAGTCGGGCTTCCTGACGCCGTTCAAGGCGCGTCAACACCGAGCTCTATGGCAACGCGCCGCTGAAGAAGCAGGGCGAGATCCTGGCGAACGCGACGACCTTCCGCTTCGACGGGTCCGACCTGATGCCGGGCGCCGTGGGCGCGGGCAGCTTCTGGACCGGCATGGTGGACTATGTGGGCGGCAAGCCCACGGCGGATGTCGCGGCGCAGATCGACGCATCCTGGCCGAAGTAAGCGTCACGGGGGCCGGGCCGCGCCTGCGGACCGGCCCCTGACACTGCGGCTGATCGGTCTGCTCTTCGGGGAGGGGCGCATGAATCCGGCAATCCAGGCGGTCTTGACCATCGCGATCGGCGTCGGCGGCTGCATCGGCTATTTCTGGTCGTCGAACCTTTTCCTCGACAAGGTGCTGTTTCCCGCCGCGCGGTCCGAATGCCGGGCGCGAACATCAACCGGGCGAACATGATCCGCCCCTGGCTGTTCCTGCTGCCCGCGATCATCGCGCTTGGCCTCTACCTCGCCTATCCGGTCTTCGCGACGCTCTGGCTGTCGTTCCATGACAAGTCGGGCGAGGCGTTCGTCGGCCTTGCCAACTACCAGACCATGCTGGGCGAGCCGAAGTTCTGGGAATCGCTGCGCAACAACATGCTCTGGCTGATCGTCGTGCCCGCGCATGGCGACGGCCTTCGGGCTGCTTGCGGCGCAGCTGACCGACCGGATCTGCTGGGGCAATCTCGCAAAGTCCATGATCTTCATGCCGATGGCGATCTCGTTCGTCGGCGCCTCGGTCATCTGGAAGCTGATCTACGACGCGCGTCCGGCAGGGCAGGACCAGATCGGCATCCTGAATGCGCTCTACCTGGCGCTTGGCGGCGACGCGCCCCAGCAATGGCTGACAGATTCCGTTCTGGAACAACTTCTTCCTGATGGCGGTGCTGGTCTGGATCCAGGCCGGGTTCGCCATGGTGATCCTGTCGGCCGCGCTGCGCGGCATCCCGGAGGAGACCATCGAGGCGGCGATCATCGACGGCGCCAACCCGTTGCAGGTCTTCTTCAAGATCAAGGTGCCGCAGATCATGGGCACCATCGTCGTCGTCTGGACCACGATCACGATCACCGTGCTCAAGGTCTTCGACATCGTGCTGGCCATGACCAACGGCCAGTGGGACACGCAGGTGCTGGCCAACTACATGTTCGACAAGCTGTTCCGTCGGCACGGCGACTGGGGCGTGGGCTCGGCGGCGGCGATGGTCATCATGCTGCTGGTGACGCCGATCCTGATCTGGAACGTGCTACAACGCGCGCAAGGAAATGCGGTAGGAGACGGCGCCATGGACAATATCGCAGGGCGCAAGTCGGGGCTGGTCTGGGCGGTCCACATCTCGACGGTCGCGTTGGTCTTGCTGTGGGTGCTGCCGACCTTCGGGCTGCTCGTGTCGTCGTTCCGCACCGGCGACCAGATTTCGACGAGCGGGCTGGTGGAAGGCGCTGACCACGCAGGAAAGCCAGCTTCCCCCGATCCGCATTTCGGGCGAGGAGGTGGAGCGGGACGGGGCTTTCGTGATCGAGGGCAACCTCTTTGCCCGGCAGGGTGCCGCAGTCAGCGCCTGGGGCACGAACGTGCACGCGATCCCACCGGCGTATGCGCCCGGCGACACCGCAGACGCTGGACGACGGCATGACGCTGACCGTGCGGCGAGACGGCGACTTCGTCGCTGACCTCGCCCGCCAGCACCGCCGACATGCGCCTGCCGCGGGTCTTTGCGACCGCCGCCACCCCGCCCGAATTCACCATCCGACAACTATCGGCACGGTGCTGTTCAGCCCGCTGGCGGGGCAGATCGATCGGGCAGGCCTTCATCAACACGCTGACCGTGGCGATCCCGGCCACGATCATCCCGATCCTGATCGCGGCCTTTGCCGCCTATGCGCTGGCCTGGATGGAGTTTCCGGGCCGCGCGCTGCTGGTCGCGGCCGTCGTGGGTCTGCTGGTCGTGCCGCTGCAACTGGCGCTGATCCCGCTGTTGCAGTTCCACAATTCCATCGGCATCGGGAAGGGCTATCTGGGCATCTGGCTGGCCCATACCGGGTTCGGCTTGCCGCTGGCGATCTATCTCTTGCGCAACTACATGGTCGGCCTGCCGCGCGACATCATCGAGAACGCGCGGGTCGACGGCGCGACCGAGTTCCAGATCTTCACCAAGATCATCCTGCCGCTGTCCTTCCCGGCGCTGGCGCGCTTCGCGATCTTCCAGTTCCTGTGGACCTGGAACGACCTGCTGGTGGCGCTGGTGTTCCTCGGCACCGAGCAACGAGCAGCAGGTGCTGACCGGCAACCTCGTGAACCTGCTGGGCTCGCGCGGCGGCGACTGGGAAATCCTTGCCACCTCGGCCTTCGTGTCGATCTCGGTGCCGCTCGTCGTGTTCTTCTCGATGCAGCGGTTCCTCGTGCGCGGCCTGCTGGCGGGATCGGTGAAGTGAGCCTGCCGCAAGGACCCGGACTGGTGGCGCGGCGCGGTGATCTACCAGATCTATCCGCGCAGCTTTCAGGACAGCAACGGCGACGGGATCGGCGATCTCGGCGGGATCATCGAGCGTCTGCCGCATATCGCCGGCCTTGGCGCCGATGCGATCTGGATCAGCCCGTTCTTCACCTCGCCCGATGAAGGACTTCGGCTATGACGTGAGCGACTATTGCGACGTCGATCCGATGTTCGGCACGCTCGCCGATTTCGACCGCGTGGTCGCGCGGGCGCATGATCTGGGCCTGCGGGTGATGATCGACCTCGTGCTGTCGCATACCTCGGACATGCACCCGTGGTTCAAGGAAAGCCGCAAGGACCGGACGAATCCCAAGGCCGACTGGTACGTCTGGGCCGACCCCAAGCCCGACGGCACGCCGCCCAACAACTGGCTGTCGGTCTTCGGCGGCTCGGCCTGGCAATGGGACGCGCGGCGCGAGCAGTATTTCCTGCACAACTTCCTGACCAGCCAGCCCGACCTGAACCTGCACGAACCTGCCGTGCAGGACGCGCTGCTGGATGTGGAGCGGTTCTGGCTGAAGCGCGGGGTGGACGGCTTCCGGCTCGACACGATCAACTTCTACTTCGCCGACAAGTACCTGCGCGACAACCCCTCCCTGCCGAAGGAATTGCGGAACGACACGATCGCGCCCGGCGGTGAACCCCTACAACCACCAGATCCATCTGTTCTCGAAGAACCAGCCCGAGAACCTTGACTTCCTGCGCCGCTTCCGGGCCGAACTGGACCCCTACGGCGCTGCGGCGGTGGGCGAGGTCGGCGATGCCCAGCGGGGGCTGGAGATCATGGCCGAGTATACCTCGGGCGGGGACAAGGTGCAGATGTGCTACCCGTTCGAGTTGCTGCAGCCCAAGCGCGGCGACGGCCGCCGTGCTGGAAGAGGTCTTCGCGCGGCTGGCCAAGGCCGCGCCCGACGCCTGGCCCTGCTGGGCCTATTCCAACCACGACACGGTGCGCCACGTCACCCGCTGGGGCCTGAGCGATGCCGCCGCCCGGGCCTATGCGACGCTGCTGATCTGCCTGCGCGGCTCGGTCTGCCTCTATCAGGGCGAGGAGCTGGGCCTGCCCGAGGCGGAGCTGGCCTTTGAGGACTTGCAGGACCCCTACGGCATCGAGTTCTGGCCCGAGTTCAAGGGCCGCGACGGCTGCCGGACGCCGATGGTCTGGCAGGCCGACAACCGCATGGGCGGTTTCACCTCTGCGGCGAAAAGCTGGCTGCCGGTGCCCGCAGCCCATCTGGGGCTGGCAGTGGCGCGTCAGGCGGGCGATCCGGCCTCGATGCTGGAACATTACCGCCGCGTGCTGGCGCTGCGCCGGGCGCATCCCGCGTTGCGGACCGGGGCGATGACAGGGCTTCGGGCGCAAGGGGACGTCGTGAGTTTCCTGCGCGAAGGCCTGGGCGAAGACGCTGTTCTGCGCCGTCAATCTTGGTGACAGCCCGGCAACAATCGACGCGCCCGAAGGGAACTGGCGCGCAATCGGGACGATCTGGGGAGCGCCGCGGTGCAGGGACAAACGATAACGCTCGGCGCATGGCAGGTCTGCCTTGCGGTCCGGGCCTGACAAAGGGGGACGACCATGGCCGAGTCTGCTGCTGAAGGACGTGGAGAAGGCCTATGGCGAGGTCAAGGTGCTGAAGAACATCAACCTCGACATCAAGAAGGGCGAGCTGATCGTCTTCGTCGGTCCCTCCGGCTGCGGCAAGTCCACGCTGCTGCGGATGATCGCGGGGCTGGAGCGGATCACGGGCGGCGATTTCACCATCGACGGCGTGCGGATGAACGACGTGCCCCCGGCGCAGCGCGGCATCGCGATGGTGTTCCAGAGCTATGCGCTCTACCCGCACATGACGGTGCGCGACAACATGGCCTTCGCGCTGAAGATCGCCAAGAAGTCGACCGCCGAGATCAACGCGGCGGTGGACCGGGCGGCGAAGATCCTGCAACTGACGCCCTATCTCGACCGCCTGCCCAAGGCACTGTCGGGCGGCCAGCGCCAGCGGGTCGCCATCGGGCGCGCCATCGTGCGCGATCCCAAGGTCTATCTGTTCGACGAGCCGCTCTCGAACCTCGACGCCGCGCTGCGCGTGGCGACACGGCTCGAGATCGCGCAGCTGAAGGAGAACGATGCCGAACTCCACCATGATCTACGTGACCCACGACCAGGTCGAGGCGATGACGCTGGCCAGCCGCATCGTCGTGCTGGCGGGCGGCGGGATCAGCCAGGTCGGCACGCCGCTGGAGCTTTATGAGAAGCCCCGAGAACGAATTCGTGGCGCAGTTCATCGGCTCGCCCGTCGATGAACCTGATGCCGGGCGAGATCGTGGGCACGGGGGCCGAGACCACGGTGAAGCTGGCGGGCGGCGGGCATCGCGCGGGCCGCGATCCCGACGCAGTCCTCCGACATGGGCGCGAAGGTCAAGCTGGGCGTTCGCCCCGAGGATCTGGTCGAGACCGACGGGCGATGCGCTCTTCACCGGCGAGGTCGAGATCACCGAGGCCCTGGGCGAAGTGACGCTGCTCTACTTCAAGCGGCAGGGCGATGCGGCGCAGGTCGTGGCGAAGCTGCCGGGCATCCATGCCGATCTGCGCCACAAGGCCGTCCGGCTGGGCGCGGACCCGCGGAAGATTCACCTGTTCATGAACGGCCGGTCGCTGCGCTATCGCTGACCGGCGGTTGACAGGGCGGCCAAGCCCCGGTCAGACCAAGGCAGGGACCCTGCGCGCGCTGCCGATCCCCGGCACCGCCCTCCGACGCGCCCCCTCCGGTCAGGCCATGCGGCAATCCGGACCGTTCGGGAAAGGACAGGCGATGGCCAAGGGGCAGATGCGATCGAACAAGGAAGTGAAGAAGCCGAAGAAGGACAAGGCCAAGCCCGCCGTCCTCGTGCCCTCGACCAGCGCCTCGCGCATCCAGGGGTCGGTGGACAAGGCCAAGGACAAGTAGCCCTCAGCCCCGCACCGCGCGGGCGTGGAAGATGAAGCCGAGCAGGTTCAGCAGCACCTGTGCGGCAAGGATGGCGGTGGAGCCGGTCGGATCATAGTCCGGCGCGACCTCGACCAGGTCGATGCCCACCACCTCATGCTGCCCGCGCGGCGCCCTGAAGGATTTCCAGCACCTCGTAGTAGAGGAACCCGCCATGGCTGGGCGTGCCGGTGCCCGGCGCGATGGAGGGGCAGAAGCCGTCGATGTCGATGGTGATGTAAAGCCGCGCGCCCTTGGGGATGCGCGCCAGAACACCCTCCACCCCCAGCTTGCGCACCTGCCGCACCGACAGGATGTCATCGCCCATGGCCCGCGCCGCCTGCATAGCCCTCCTGCGTGGTGGAACTGACGTTGCGGATGCCAAGCGCGGTGATGCCGGTGACATGCTCCTGCTCGGCCGCGCGGCGCATCGGGTTGCCGTGGCCATGCCGCACGCCGTGCCGCTCATCGACGAAATCGAGATGCGCGTCGATCTGCAGGATGTGGATCGGCCCGCGCCCGGCGAAGGCGCGGATGCAGGGGATGTTGACCGAGTGGTCGCCGCCGATGGACGACGGGCAGCGCCCCCGCATCGAGGATCGCGCGCACGCCCGCCTCGATATTGGCATGGCTCTTTTCGGTGTCGGTGTGGACGATGTCCGCATCGCCGATGTCCACGATCGTCACGTCCGGCCCAAGGTAGACGCAGTCGTCCTCGTGGTCATAGGCCCCGGCATGGCCGAAGGAGAACAGCGTCGAGGCCTCGCGCACCGCGCGCGGGCCGAAGCGCGCGCCGGCGCGGAACTGCGTGCCGAAGTCGAAGGGCGCGCCAAGGATCGCCACATCGGCGTCGATCGCGCCCCAGTCGTCGACATAGCGGCGCTTCCCGAAGGTGGCGATGCCGACGAAGGGCAGGTTCAGGCGTCCGGTCTCGTAGGCGTGGGCCAAGTTCTTCTCCCATGGCTTCTTTTCGGCAACAAATACCCTGCGGGGGTAGCCGACTTTTCGCCACTGGTTCAAGAACAAGTCGGCTACGGGGTGCAAAACCCCCGCTCTCGCTTTCCGCCGGGCGGACCGACTGTCGCGGGGCGGCAGGGCCTTGGCAAGGGGGCGCGCGGGGTTCAGGGTGGCGGAAAACGGAGGGCGGCGATGGTCACGGTGACGGACGAGATGGTCAAGACCTACCAGCGCGACGGGGTCGTGCTGGTCAAGGGCCTCTGGGCCGACTGGGTCGAGGTGATCCGCGCAGGGATCGAGCGCAACATGGCCGAGCCCGGCCCCTATGCCGCCGAGAACCTGAAGCCGGGCGAGGGCGGGCGTTTCTTCGACGACTATTGCAACTGGGAGCGCATCCCCGAATTCGCACGGGTGATCCGCGAGAGCGAGGTCGCGCAGGTGGCGGCGCGCCTGATGGGATCGAAGCGCGTGCAGATGTTCCACGACCATGTGCTGGTCAAGGAACCCGGCACGTCCAAGCCCACGCCCTGGCATCAGGACGGGCCCTACTACTTCGTCGAGGGCCAGCAGACCGTCAGCTTCTGGTCGCCCGTCGATCCGGTGCGCGAGGCTTCGCTGCGCTGTGTCGCGGGGTCGCATCGCTGGCCGAAGGAGGTGCTGCCCAAGCGCTGGCTGTCGGACACGTCCTTCTACCCCGACCCCGATCGCTACATGCCGGTGCCCGATCCCGATGCCGAAGGGATGCGAGGTCCGGAATGGGAGATGGAGCCGGGCGATGCGGTGGCCTTCCACTACCGCACCCTGCACGGCGCGCGGGGGAACGAGGCGGCGACGCGGCGGCGGGCATTCTCGCTGCGCCTCGTGGGCGACGACGCGCGCTATGTCGAGCGTCCGGGGCGCACCTCGCCGCCCTATCCCGGACACGGGATGGAGGCGGGGCAGCGCCTGCGCGAGGACTGGTTCCCGTGGCTCATCTAGGGGAACGCTGATGGCCGCGCCGCCCGTCTTTCCCCTTCGGCCGACGCCCTCGGCAGGCCCGTTCCGGCGTACGCCGCCGATGATCTTCCTGGCCCTGATCGGGCTTTTCGCGCTCGGCCTCGCCTGGCGCAAGGCGGTTCTGGTCTTTGCCCTGCCGAACGGGCTGGTCGAGGCCTATCTGGGTGCCGTCACGTTGCTGTGGCTTTTCGCGGCGCTGGCCTTCTGTGGCGAAGATCCTGCACCGCCCGGGAGTGCTGCGCGAGGAGCTTGCCACGATGCCGGGGCGGGTTGGGGCAGAGCTCTGCCATCCTGTCGATCTACTTCGTTGCTGTGGTGCTGGTGCCCTATGTCCCGGGCATCGCATGGTCGACACTGTTCATGGGCCTTGGCCTTCACCTGGGGCTTGCACTCTTGCTGATCGACGTCATGCGCGCGCGGCCCGCCCGAGGCGCGCGGCGTGACCCCAGTGTGGCAGTTGTCCTTCACCGGCCTTGTCCTGGGCGGGATCGCCGCGTCCGGGCTGCACTTGCCGGGACTGGCGAGCGGTCTGGTCTATGCCGCAATTCCGCTGGCCGGGACGATCTGGGCGATCAGCCTGTGGCAACTGATGCATCGCATTCCTCCCGCGCCGCTGCGCCCGCTGCTGGCGCTGCATCTCGGTCCGGCCTGCCTGCTTGCGACCGTCCTCGCGCTCCAGCATCACGGTTGGCTGGCGATCGGCTTTGCCAGCCTCGGGGCGGGCATCCTGCTGGCGCTGATCGTCTCGGCCAGCTGGATCACGCAAAGCGGGTTCACCCCGTTCTGGGGCGCGTTCGACCTTTCCGCTCGCCGCCTTCGCGAACGCGCTTCTGACCATCGGCGGTTTCTGGCGCGTGGCGGGCGTCTTCGTGCTGGTCGCCGCCACTGCGGCTGTGTTGCCGGTCTCGGTCCGGATCCTGCGGGGCTGGCCCGGAGGCGACCTGGCCGCCCGGACGAACGCGGCGACCGCCTAGATCTGGGCGACCCAGGCCCGGGCAAGGGCGAGGCCGGCCGCATCGGCCTCGGCTCCGCTGCTGTCGGCCAGGTGCGGATGGACGGCGCTCCAGCCCGGATGCAATGCGCTCGGTCAGGTCGGGAAAGGTGCGCGTCCAGTCGGCGACGACCGCACGGCTCGCCTCGAAATGGAACTGCGTGCCATAGGTGGCGCGGCCGATCCGGAAGGCCTGCTGCGCGGCGATGTCGCCGGTCGCAAGGTGCACGGCCCCTTCGGGCAGGGTGAAGGTGTCGGAATGCCACTGAAAGATCGGGAAGGCGGCGGGCAGCACCGACAGTGACCGGGTCGGCCCGGCCCGCCTCGGTCAGCCGCACCGTCTGCCAGCCGAATTCGGGCGCGGTGCCGAGGTGGTTCTGCCGCCCCGTAGGCGCGGGCGAGGATCTGGCTGCCCAGGCAGATGCCAAGCACGGCCCGGTCCGCCTCGGTGAAGGCCGCGCATCAGCCGGGCGAGGTCGGGCAGGTAGGGATGCGTCGCATCGTCCAGCGCCGATTGCTCGCCGCCGAAGACGACCAGCGCATCGTGCTCCGTCGGCGGTCTCGGGCAGGCGCTCCGTCCGGCCCAGGGCCGGAACATCTCGATCAGCGCGGCCTGTTCGTGCAGCGCGACGCCGACCTGTCCGTGATGGGTGATCCGGGTATTCTCGACAATCGCGACGCGCATGAAATCCGCCCTGCTTTCTGCCCGCGCAGCATCATCATGTCGTGGGTTCGCGCTGCAAGACCCGCAAGGGGGGCTTGCCTTCGCGCCCGCCGCGTGAAACAGGGAACCGCCAAACGAAGCCACTCCCGGAGGTTGCCATGGAGATTCGCGAGGCCCTTACCTTTGACGACGTGCTTCTTGTGCCGGCTGCCAGCAACGTGCTGCCCGCCGAGGCCGACACCGCGACCTTCGTCACGAAATCGATCCGCATGAACATCCCGCTGCTGTCCAGCGCGATGGATACGGTGACCGAGGGGCGCATGGCCATCGCCATGGCGCAGGCGGGCGGGATCGGGGTGATCCACCGCAACCTCGACATCGAGGCGCAGGCGCGCGAGGTGCGCCGGGTCAAGCGGTTCGAGAGCGGGATCGTCTATGCCGCCGATCACCCTGACCCCGGACCAGACGCTGGCGGATGCCAAGGTGCTTGCAGGAGCGCTACAACGTCACCGGCTTTCCGGTGGTGGACGAGAAGGGCCGCGTGCTGGGCATCGTGACCAACCGCGACATGCGCTTTGCCCGCGACGACCGCACGCCGGTGCGCGTGATGATGACGCGCGAGAACCTGGCGCTGCTGCGCGAACCGGTGGACCGGGAAGAGGCGATCAACCTGATGAAGGCGCGGCGGATCGAGAAGCTTCTGGTGACGGACGGGCAGGGCAAGCTGACCGGGCTTCTGACGCTGAAGGACACCGAGAAGGCCGTGCTGAACCCGCAGGCCTGCAAGGACGAGCTGGGGCGGCTGCGGGTGGCGGCGGCCTCGACCGTGGGGGATGCGGGGTTCGAGCGGTCGAAGGCGCTGATCGACGCGGGCGTGGACATGGTGGTGATCGACACGGCGCATGGCCATTCCGAGGGCGTGGCGCGGGCGGTGGAGCGGATCAAGGCGCTGTCGAACGCGGTGCAGGTGGTGGCGGGCAACGTGGCGACGGCCGAGGCGACGCGGGCGCTGATCGGCGCGGGCGCGGATGCGGTGAAGGTCGGGATCGGGCCCGGGTCGCATCTGCACCACGCGGATCGTGGCAGGCGTCGGCGTGCCGCAGCTGACGGCGATCATGGATGCGGCGCGGGCGGCGGGCGACGTGCCGGTGATCGCCGACGGCGGGATCAAGTATTCGGGCGATTTCGCCAAGGCGATCGCCGCCGGCGCCTCCTGCGCCATGGTCGGCTCGGCGATTGCCGGGACGGATGAAAGCCCCGGGCGAGGTGATTCTGTATCAAGGGCGTAGCTTCAAGAGCTACCGCGGCATGGGAAGTCCTGGGCGCGATGGCGCGCGGCTCGGCTGACCGCTATTTCCAGAAGGATGCCGCCAGCGACAAGCTGGTGCCCGAGGGGATCGAGGGGCAGGTGCCCTACAAGGGCTCGGCGGCGGCGGTGATCCACCAGCTGGTCGGCGGCCTGCGCGCGGCGATGGGCTATACCGGCAACCGCGACCATCGCCGAGATGCGCTCCAGCTGCAGCTTCGTGCGGATCACCGGGGCGGGGCTGAAGGAAAGCCATGTCCATGACGTGCAGATCACGCGCGAAAGCCCGAATTACCGGGTCATGTAGGGCTGTCAGCATGTTGCGCTGCGATCCTCGACTGTCGCGTGAAGACCTGTGACGCCTGCCGCCCGGCTGTCCGCCGCGATCGAGGTGCTGGACCGAGTGCTTGCGGGCACACCGGCGGAGCAGGCGCTGACGAACTGGGCGCGCGGCAGCCGCTTTGCCGGTTCCGGCGACCGGGCGGCGGTGCGCGACCTCGTGTTCGACGCGCTGCGGTGCCGCCGGTCGTTCGCGGCGCTCGGCGGGGCGGAGACCGGGCGCGGCCTGGTCCTGGGCGGCCTGCGCGCAGCAGGGGTCGACCCGACCACCCTGTTCACCGGCGAGGGCCATGCCCCGCACCGCTTTCCGCCGACCGAGGCGACGCCGCCCGCTCCGCCGGAGGGCCTGGCTGCGCTCGATTGCCCGGACTGGCTTGCGCCCGGTCCTGCGTCGCCGGTCTGGGCGAGGCTTTCGCGCCGGTGATGGAGGCCCTGCGTCAGCGCGCACCGGTGTTTCTGCGGGTCAACCTTGCGCGGGGATCGCGCGAGGCGGCGCAGGCGGCGCTTGCCGCGGACGGGATCATGGCACGCCCGCATCCGCTGGCGAAGACTGCGCTGGAAGTGACGGGAAACGCGCGGAAAATCCAGACCTCGCGAGCCTATCGCGACGGGCTGGTGGAGCTTCAGGATGCCTCGTCGCAGGCGGTGGTCGAGGCGCTGCCGCTGCGGACGGGATGCGCGTGCTCGACTATTGCGCGGGCGGCGGGGGCAAGACGCTCGCCATGGCCGCGCGGGCGCGCGCGGACGTCTTCGCGCATGACGCACATCCGGCGCGGATGCGCGACCTGCCCGCCCGCGCGGCGCGCGGCGGCCATGCGGTGCGGATCGTGGAGACCAGGGCGCTGCCCGACCTGCGCTCCCTTCGACCTCGTGCTGGCCGACGTTCCCTGCTCGGGTTCGGGCAGCTGGCGGCGCGCGCCGGAGGCGAAATGGACGCTGACACCCGCACGGCTGGAAGAGCTGATGCACCTCCAGCAGCGACATCCTCGCGCGCGCTGCCCTGCTTGTTGCGCCGCATGGCGTGCTGGCCTATGCGACCTGCTCGCTGATCGAGGCCGAGAATGGCGATCAGATCACGGCGTTCCTCCGCGACCGTCCGGACTGGAAGAGGCTGGCGGAGCGGCGCTTTACGCCGCTTGAGGGCGGCGACGGGTTCTACCTGGCGTTGCTTGCAGCGCGAGGTGACTCGCAGCGGATTTCCGGTCCCGGTTAAGCTTGGTTTAACTGTTTTCCCGACCAATGGACGCGTGTCGAATCTTCGAGGGGGTAGTGCCTTGGCGCGCGCGGTTTCGGTCGATCTGCCTGTCGCGCTGCGCCGCGTTGCCCCGAAAGCCTGGACGCTCGTGGCTGGCGCGGCTTTGGTTGCGTTGGTCGTGCCCGTCCTGCCGGATGTCACGACGCGGCTGATGGCCGCCGTCACCGCCGCGACGCTGTGCCTTCTGGCGCTCCTGCTGCGGGGACTGGACCACGACCAGCAGCGCAAGGAGCGCGACCGGCGCGAACAGCTCGCGGCCCTGGTGGGCGAGGATGCGACGCCTTGTTTCATCACCGACGCCGATGGCGAGATCGGCTATCGCAACGAGGCCGCGTCAAGACGCTTCGGCGAGGGCGGCATGACGCTGGCCGGTCTGCTGGGCGATCAGTTCGCCAGCCCCGGTGCGGTGCTCTACCGCTTGCAGAGCCGCGCGCAGGCGCGCGGGGCCGCGCGCGAGGATGTGGTCACCCGCCGCGGCCATACCCGGCTGTCGGTCCACCGGGTGGCGAGAGGCGGAGTTCCTGTGGCGGCTCGAGGAAATGCTCGACCGGACCGCACCGGGCCGTGGGGCCGAGTCGCTGAGCCTGCCGATGCTGGTCGCGAACAAGTCGGGTGTGGTGCTGTTCATGAACGAGGCGATGCGTCGCCTTCTTGGCGGCCGCCCGCGCACGCTCGACCGCATATTCGCCACCTCCGACATGCGCTCGGGCGAGGAGACGCGGGTGATGACGCTGCAGGGCGAGGTGCGCGCGATCCTGGCCGAGGTGGAGGGACCGGGTGAGCGGCGCGAGCTTTACCTTCTGCCGCTGGGCGACGGGGTGGCCGATGCTGCCCGTGCAGGCATGACTTCGACCGCCTTCCGGTGGCCCTGATGCTGCTGGAGACCGGCGGGCGCGTGCTGGCGGCGAACCAGGCCGCGCGCGAATTGCTGAACCTGCCGGAAGGCTCCGCCCTTGCGCTCACCGACCTGCTCGAAGGGTCTGGGGCGCTCGATCAGCGACTGGATCGCGCGACGTCCAGGCCGAACGGCTGCCCGGCGGGCGCGAGGTGCTGCGCGTGCGGCATGCCGAGACCGAGACCTTCGTGCAGGTAACCTTGCGCCGCATCGGTCGAGAACGGCCGCCCGCTGGTGCTGGCCGTGCTGGACGATGCCACCGCGCTGAAGACGCTGGAGGCACAGTTCGTCCAGAGCCAGAAGATGCAGAGCATGGGCCAGCTTGCAGGCGGAATCGCGCATGACTTCAACAACCTGCTGACCGCGATCTCGGGCCATTGCGACCTTCTGCTGCTGCAGCACGGCGTGGACGAGCCCGACTATGCCGATCTTGTCCAGATCCGACAGAACGCCAACCGCGCGGCGAGCCTGGTGGGCCAGCTTCTCGCCTATTCCCGCAAGCAGACGCTTCGACCGGAACGCATCGACCTCGCCGATGCCCTGTCGGAACTGACGCATCTGATGAACCGCCTGATGGGCGAAAAGGTGCGTCTGTCCTTCCGGCACGGCAACGGGCTGGGGCCGATCCGGGCCGACAAGCGGCAGCTGGAACAGGTGCTGATCAACCTCGTGGTCAATGCGCGCGACGCGATGGCCGAGGGTGGCACGATCCGGATCTCGACCGAGGCGGTCACCTTGCTCGCGGAACTGCGCCGCGACCGCGCGGTCGTGCCGCCGGGCGATTATGCCTTGCTGAAGGTGGCCGACACCGGCCACGGCATCCCGCCCGACCGGATCGAGAAGATCTTCGAGCCGTTCTACACGACAAAGCGCCCGGGTGAGGGCACGGGCCTGGGCCTCTCGACCGCCTACGGGATCGTCAAGCAGAGCGGCGGCTTCATCTTCGTCGACAGCGATCGCCGGGCGAGGGCACGACCTTCCTCATCTACTTCCCGATCAATACCGACGACAGCGCGGACGGCCCCGAGCCAAGCGTGCCGCTGCCACAGTTCCGCCGTGCGCTGGCGCGCCAGGGCGAAGGCGTCGTGCTGCTGGTCGAGGACGAGGCGCCGGTCCGCGCCTTTGCCTCGCGGGCGCTGCGGCTGCGCGGCTACACCGTGCTCGAGGCCGAGAATGCCGAGGAGGCGTTGCGCACTGCTGGAGGATCCGACGGTCGACGTCGACATCTTCGTGACGGATGTGGTGATGCCCGGCATGGACGGCCCAAGCTGGGTGCGCAAGGCGCTGGAACAGCGCCCGAACGTGAAGGTGGTCTTCGTCTCGGGCTATGCCGAGGACAGCTTCGCCGATACGCAGCTGCGGATCGCCGAATTCGGTCTTCCTGCCCAAGCCCTTCTCGCTGAACGACCTGACCTCGACCGTGCAGGGCCAGCTTCTGCACTGACGGCTATCGGCCAGCCGTCGGATCGACGTGTGCGGCGCAACGGGCTTGGCAGGGTGGTGTCTCGGGAGCAGACGGCGGATCGCGGGGCGCAGAAGGCGGGAGGTTCAGCTTCGGTCGCCGGACCAGCGAACCGGACGGCGAGCAGGAATGCCCGAGAAAGCGGTGCGTCGGCTCCAGGCGAACCGCGACCTTGCCTGCCGTCGCAGTCGGATCCGACACTGCGAACCGAATCCAGTAGGGTCTCGGGCCTGCGCGGTTGCAAGGCGGTCGAAAGGGATTCAGCGTGTTGCATCGGTCAGCCTCGGCCATCTCTTCTGCTGGCGATAGCGATACCAGCTTCCCAGCCAGCGCGCCGCTCGCGCATCAGCGCCAGGTTCCGCGGCCTTGCCCGGTCGCCTTCTCGCGAGAGGGCCCAAGGAACCGGTGACAGCGCGCAGCGTCGTCGCTTCAGGGCGGGCGGAGGCGCTGGATCGTCAGCGCCGCCAGCGATTCGAGGGCGGTCTGCGCGGCCCGTCTTCGGCGTGGCCAGCCCCATCGGCCGCTGATCCCGGAACAGAAGCATGACACGGCCGCCGTGCCGTCTCTCCGCGGGCCTGGCGGGCCGACGTAAACTATCCCTTAACGCTTTCCTGAAAAAGCTCAATTCGAGAAGAATGGGATTGAAATGTTCTCTGTTTTGGTCCCATAACGCAAGACAAGAACAAAACGCGATCACCTGCAACAATTGCCGCCCGCCACCGGCTGTGGAATAAGGATCACCACATGGCAACCGCCACGCTCCTCGACCTGAACGGAAAGCGCGACATGGACAAGGCAAAGGCGCTGGAAAGCGCTCTGGCGCAGATCGAACGGCAGTTCGGCAAGGGCTCGATCATGAGGCTCGGCGCCGACAGCCCGGCGATGGATATCGAGGCGACCTCGACCGGCTCGCTGGGGCTCGACATCGCGCTTGGGCATCGGCGGCCTGCCCAAGGGCCGGATCATCGAGATCTACGGGCCGGAAAGCTCGGGCAAGACCACGCTGACGCTGCATGTCGTGGCCGAAGAGCAGAAGAAGGGCGGCGTCTGCGCCTTCGTCGACGCCGAACACGCGCTCGACCCGCAATATGCCAAGAAGCTGGGCGTGAACCTGGACGAGCTGCTGATCAGCCAGCCCGACACGGGCGAGCAGGCGCTGGAGATCGTCGATACGCTGGTGCGCTCGGGCGCGGTCAGCCTGGTCGTGGTCGACTCGGTCGCGGCGCTGACGCCCAAGGCCGAGATCGAGGGCGACATGGGCGACATGCAGATGGGCAGCCAGGCCCGCCTGATGAGCCAGGCCATGCGCAAGCTGACCGCCAGCATCGGCCGGTCGCAACTGCATGGTGATCTTCATCAACCAGATCCGCATGAAGATCGGCGTGATGTTCGGCATCGCCCGAGACCACGACGGGCGGCAATGCGCTGAAGTTCTACGCCTCGCGTCCGCCTCGACATCCGCCGCATCGGCGCGATCAAGGACCGCGACGAGGTCGTGGGCAACACCACCCGCGTGAAGGTGGTCAAGAACAAGGTCGCGCCGCCCTTCAAGGAGGTGGAGTTCGACATCATGTATGGCGAAGGCATCTCGAAGATGGGCGAGCTGGTCGACCTCGGCGTCAAGGCCGGCGTGGTGGAAAAGTCGGGCTCCTGGTACTCCTACGGCGACGAGCGGATCGGCCAGGGGCGCGAGAATGCCAAGCCGTTCCTGCAGCCAGAACCCCGGCGTCGCGGACGAGATCGAGGACAAGATCCGCGCGGCGCCACGGGCTCGATTTCTCGGCCGGTCGACGGCGAGGATGTCGTCGACGATGTAGGTCTGATCTGCCGCAAGATGCCGACGGGCCGGGGCCGCGAGGCTGCCGGCCTTTCTCTTGCCCCGGCCTTGCCGATGCATTGTGGACAGGCCGCGCCGCGGGGGCTAAACGGAACGCCTGATTGCAGTCCGCACCGCCCGAGGGGGCCTCGCCACACATGCCGTCCCTGAACGATATCCGCTCCACCTTCCTCGATTTCTTCGCGCCGCAACGGCCATCGCGTGGTCGAAGCTCAGCCCGCTCGTGCCGCGCAACGACCCGACGCTGATGTTCGCCAATTCGGGCATGGTGCAGTTCAAGAACCTCTTCACCGGGGTCGAAACGCGCGACTACACCCGCGCCACCACCGCGCAGAAATGCGTGCGCGCGGGCGGCAAGCACAACGACCTCGACAATGTCGGCTACACCGCGCGGCACCACACCTTCTTCGAGATGCTGGGGAATTTCAGCTTCGGCGACTACTTCAAGGACAGGCCATCGCCTTTGCCTGGGAACTGCTGACCAAGGATTTCGGCCTCGCCGAAGGACCGCCTGCTGGTCACCGTCTACCACACCGACGACGAGGCGGCGGACGATCTGGAAGAAGGTCGCGGGCCTGCCCGACGACCGCATCATCCGCATCCCCACCGACGACAACTTCTGGCTGATGGGCCCGACCGGCCCCTGCGGCCCCTGCACCGAGATCTTCTACGACCATGGCCCGCAGATCTGGGGCGGCCCGCCGGGCAGCGCCGACGAGGATGGCGACCGCTTCATCGAGATCTGGAACCTCGTCTTCATGCAGAACGAGCAGTTCGCCGACGGCAGCTGCGCCCGCTGCCGAGATGCAGTCGATCGACACCGGCATGGGGCTGGAGCGGATCGGCGCGCTGCTGCAGGGCAAGCACGACAACTACGACACCGACCTGATGCGCGCCCTGATCGAGGCCAGCGCCCACGCCACCTCGCACCGATCCCGACGGGCCGGGCAAGATCGCATCACCGGGTGATCGCCGACCACCTGCGCTCCACCTCCTTCCTGATCGCCGACGGGGTGATGCCCTCGAACGAGGGGCGCGGCTATGTGCTGCGCCGGATCATGCGCCGCGCGATGCGCCATGCGCATCATGCTGGGCGCGCAGGACCCGGTGATGCACCGGCTGGTGCCCGCGCTGGTGCGCCAGATGGGCGCGGCCTATCCCGGAACTGGTCCGCGCGCAGGCGCTGATCGAGGAGACGCTGAAGCTGGAGGAGACGCGCTTCAAGCAGACGCTCGACCGCGGGCTGCGGCTGCTGGACGACGAACTGGCGCGTCTGCCCGAGGGCGGCGCGCTGCCGGGCGAGGCGGCGTTCCGGCTCTACGACACCTACGGCTTCCCGCTGGACCTGACGCAGGATGCGCTGCGCGAAAAGGGCCGCGCGGTGGATGTGGCGGGCTTCGACGCCGCCATGGCAGGAGCAGAAGGCCAAGGCCCGCGCCGCCTGGGCCGGGATCGGGCGAGACGAAGGATGCGGCGATCTGGTTCGATCTGGCGCGAAGACGCAGGGCGCGACCGAGTTCCTGGGCTATGACACCGAAACGGCCGAGGGCGAGATCCGCGCCTGGTCCGGGACGGGCGCCGAGTCGGGCAGCGCCGACGCGGGCGAGACGGTGCAGATCGTCGTCAACCAGACGCCCGTTCTATGCCGAAAGCGGCGGGCAGGTCGGCGATGCCGGCCTGATCCGCACCGACACCGGCGTGGCGGCAGTGACCGACACGAAGAAGTCGGCCGGGGTCTTCATCCACATCGCGCAGGTGACGGAAGGGCACGATCACCAGCGGCCAGCCCGCGAAGCTGGAGGTAGACCACACCCGCCGCGCGGCGATCCGCGCCAACCACTCGGCCACGCACCTTCTGCACGAGGCGCTGCGGCGCGGCGCTGGGCGATCACGTCGCGCAGCGCGGCAGCCTGAACGCCGCCCGACCGGCTGCGCTTCGACTTCAGCCATTCCAAGGCGCTGTCGGCCGCGGAGCTGGCAGGCGGTCGAGGCCGAGGTGAACGACTTCATCCGCCAGAACTCGCGCGGTCGAGACGCGGATCATGACGCCCGACGACGCCCGCGCCATCGGCGCGCAGGCGCTGTTCGGCGAGAAGTACGGCGACGAGGTGCGCGTCGTCTCGATGGGCGCGCTGGACGGCTCGGGCAAGGGCGCTGACGGCAACGACCTATTCGCTGGAGCTGTGCGGCGGCACCCATGTGCAGCGCGCTGGGCGAGATCGGGCTTTGCGTGCTGCTCGGCGACAGCGCCTCCTCCGCCGGCGTGCGGCGGATCGAGGCGCTGACCGGGCAGGCGGCGCTGGCCCATCTGCGCGCAGCAGGACGCGACGGCTGGCCGAGGTCGCCGCGTTGAAGGCCCGCCGCCGGAACTGTGCCGACCGGGTCAAGGCGCTGGTCGAGGAACGCCGCGCGCTTGCAGAACGAGGTGGCGCAACTGCGGCGCGAGCTGGCGATGGGCGGCAGGGCCGCTGGCCCGGAGGCGCAAGGAGATCAACGGGGTGAAGTTCCTCGCGCAGGTGCTTTCGCGGCGTCTCGGGCAAGGATCTGCCGGCGCTGATCGACGAGATGAAGGCGCGGATCGGCTCGGGTGCGGTGCTGCTGATCGCCGACACGGGCGGCAAGGCGGCGGTGGCGGCAGGCGTCACGGCGGACCTGACGGGCCGGCTCTCGGCCGTCGACCTCGTCAAGGCGGCGGCCGAGGCGCTGGGCGGCAAGGGCGGCGGCGGGCGGCCGGACATGGCGCAGGCCGGCGGGGCCGATGCGCCAACGCCGAGGCCGCCATCAAGGCCGCCGAAGCCGTGCTGGAGGCCTGAGCGATGCCGACCGCGCTCTGGATCGCCCATGTCACCGTGACCGACGCCGAGGCCTATGGCCGCTACGCCAAGGGCGCGACCGAGGCCATTGCGGCCCATGGCGGCGTCTTCCTCGCCCGTGGCGGCCGCTATGTGCAGCTGGAAGGGAACGACCGCGCCCGCAACGTGGTCGCCCGCTTCCCCTCGCTGGAGGCGGCCGAGGCCTGCTACAGCTCGCCCGCCTACCAGGCGGCGCTGGACCATGCGAAGGGCGCCGCGGTGCGCGATCTGGTGGTGGTGGAAGAGGTGGGCTGACCCGCGCAATAAGAGGGCGCGTGATTGTGTTTCGGCGCCTTTTGTGATATCCTGTTATTCCTCTGGTGAACGACTGGAGGATGAAATGACCAGATTATTCTTGTCTTTTGTTGCCTTGGCGTTCGTATGCGGAGGCTCCCCCGCCCGGGCTGAAAGCGGTACCCTGCATCTGACGAAGGAATGCTCCGAGTATTCGGGCAAGGAAGGGTCGTTCTGCACAGTGACCGCCTCAAACTGTCCGATGATCCCCATTGGCTCGAAGATCGTCTACGAGAAGGCCGACCTGGCCGATGGCGGGTCGGACACGGACCTGATGATCAACACTCCGACTGGCGATATCGGCTACGGTCATGTCCTGCTCGACGGCAAGACGCAGACCGGTGTGGTGATCTTGAGCGGCGGCAGCGGGCAGTTGTCGAAGCTGGAGGGCAAACTCGCGGTCGCCCCAATGGACGCGCCGAACTACAGCTGGGACGGGCCTTACTCGTACTAGGACGGGACGCAGTCGAGACATCGCGAGGCGCACATGTCACGCCTTGTCCCACGTTGCGACGACTGACCGGGGTTCCAGGTCGGCGTAAGACCCGTGCGCGACAGTGCACGAGGGGTCACCAAGCACCAAGGCCGCCAGTCAGGCGGCGCTGCAGCACGAACGGGGCGGCGGTGCGCAAGTTGGCGGTGGTGGAAGAGGTTGCCTGACCTTCCCTTGGCAGTGGCAAGGGGCGGCCTATTTCCCGCCCATGCTGCGTATACTCCTGATCCTGTTCACGCTTATTGCCACGCCTGCACGCGCCGACGACTGGGATGCGGCCCGTGCCGAGGGGGCAATCCTGCTGATGCGACATGCGACCGCGCCGGGCACCGGCGACCCGGTGAACTTCGATCTGGCCGATTGCTCCACTCAGCGGAACCTGTCCGAGGCCGGTCGCCTACAGGCGCGTGAGACGGGATCAGCCATCCGGGCGGCAGGCATCCCAATCACCCACGTCCTGACCTCGCAATGGTGCCGCTGCCGCGACACTGCGCGGCTGCTGGATCTCGGCCCGGTAGAGGACTTGCCCTCGCTCAACAGCTTCTTCTCGGATCGCGGCGAGGCCGAGCCGCAGACCGCCGAAACGCTCGCGCGCCTGGCGGCGCTGCCACGGGGTGCGCGCCCGATCCTCGTCACGCATCAGGTGAACATCACCGCCCTGACCGGGGTCGTCCCCCGATCGGGCGAGATCATCGTGGCGCAACTTCAGGACGGCGCGCTGGCAAGTCACGGGACGCCTCGCGCCCCGCTGATCAGCCCGCGCGGCTTTGCCGCTTGCGCTCGTTGCGGGTCGAGGAAGCGCTTGCGCATCCGGATGACCTTGGGCGTCACCTCGACCAGTTCGTCGTCGTCGATATAGGCAATGGCCTCTTCCAGGCTCATCCGCACGGCGTGGTCAGGCGCACGGCCTCGTCGGTGCCGGAGGCGCGGACGTTGGTCAGCTTCTTGCCCTTCAGCGGGTTCACCTCGAGGTCGTTGTCGCGCGAATGCTCGCCGATGATCATGCCCTCATAGACCGCTTCCTGCGCGCCGATGAACATCTTGCCGCGCTCTTCCAGGTTCCACAGCGCATAGGCGACCGAGGTGCCCGCTCTCCATGCGAGATCAGCACGCCCTGGCGGCGGCCCTGGATCGGGCCCTTGTGCGGCGCCCAGTCGTGGAAGATGCGGTTCAGCACGCCCGTGCCGCGCGTGTCGGTCAGGAACTGGCCGTGATAGCCGATCAGCCCGCGCGACGGGACATGCGCGATGATCCGCGTCTTGCCGACGCCCGCAGGCTTCATCTCGACCAGCTCGCCCTTGCGCTCGCCCGTCAGCTTGTCGATCACCGCGCCCGAGTATTCGTCGTCGACGTCGATGGTGACTTCCTCGATCGGCTCCAGCTTCGGACGCCGTCTCTCCTCGCGGAAGATCACGCGCGGGCGCAGATCGACAGCTCGAACCCTTCGCGGCGCATGTTCTCGATCAGCACGCCCATCTGCAATTCGCCGCGGCCCGACACTTCGAAGGCGTCGCCGCCGGGCGTGTCGGCGATCTTGATCGCCACGTTGATCTCGGCCTCGCTCATCAGCCGCTCGCGGATGACGCGGCGACTGCACCTTGGTGCCGTCGCGGCCCGCCAGCGGGCTGTCGTTGATCCCGAAGGTCACGGTGATCGTCGGCGGGTCGATCGGCTGGGCGGGCAGGGGGATGTCGATCTCGGGCGCGCAGAGCGTGTCGGCGACCGTCGCCTTGGACATGCCCGCGATGGTCACGATGTCGCCCGCCACGGCCTCGTCGATGGCGGTCTGCGACAGGCCGCGGAAGGCGAGGATCTTGGACACGCGGAACTGCTCCAGCCGCTCGCCGGTGCGCGACAGCGCCTTGAGCGTGCTCGCCGGTGCTTGAGCGTGCCGGCCTCGACCCGGCCGGTCAGGATGCGGCCGATGAACGGGTCGGCGGACAGCGTGGTCGCCAGCATCCGGAAGGGCTCGATCGACGCGCGGCCAGCCTGCTTCGGCGCGGGCACATGCCGCACGATCAGGTCGAAGAGCGCGTTCAGGTTCTCGCGCGGGCCGTCCAGTTGCGTCGTCCGCCCAGCCGGACGCGGCCCGAGGCGTAGAGGTGCGGGAAGTCGAGCTGGTCGTCATCGGCGCCGAGGTTGGCGAACAGGTCGAACACCTCGTTCAGCGCGCGGTCGGGTTCGGCGTCGGGCTTGTCGACCTTGTTCAGCACCACGATGGGCCGCAGGCCAAGCGCCAGCGCCTTGGAGGTCACGAACTTCGTCTGCGGCATCGGGCCTTCGGCGGCATCCACCAGCAGGCACGACGCCATCGACCATGCTCAGGATGCGCTCCACCTCGCCGCCGAAATCGGCGTGGCCGGGGGTGTCGACGATGTTGATGCGCACGCCGTCATGCTCGACGCTCGTGCACTTCGCCAGGATCGTGATGCCCGCGCTCGCGCTCGATGTCGTTGCTGTCCATCGCGCGTTCGGTCGACGGCCTGGTTGTCGCGGATAGGTGCCGGACTGCTTGAGCAGCTCGTCCACGAGCGTGGTCTTGCCATGGTCGACGTGCGCGATGATGGCGATGTTGCGAAGCTCCATCGGAGGGGTCTCTTTCTAAACTCTGGTTTGCGGCGGCGATAGCCGAAGCGGCGTGGAAAGGCCAGCGGAACCTTTCGCAGGCGCAGCGTCAGGCGGCCACGTAGCGGTCGCGCCGATGATTGATCGCGAGGAACAGGTTGAACACTGCCGCGCCAACGAAGCTGTAGACCAGCAGTATCGGGTCCAGCACCAGCGCGGCGACCGCAAAGAGCACCACATCGAAGGCCAGTTGCACATAGCCCGCCTGGATGCGGAACCGGTCCTGGATCATCAGGGCCAGGATCGAGAACCCGCCGAAGCTGCCCCCGTGCCGGACAACCGCCAGAGCCGAGAAGCCGAAGAGCGTGCCAAACAGCAGGGCGGCGAAGCCAGGCTCGATCTCGCCGAACGCGATCCAGCGCGGCAGCAGAGTCGTGGCAAGCGTCAGCAGCGCCACCGAGATGAAGGTCTTCAGCGCGAATTCGCGGCCCCATGCGGCGATAGCCCAGCCAGAGGAACGGCAGGCTGATGCCGAAGTAGAGCGCGGGGAAGGGGATGCCGGTCAGGTAGGCCAGCAGCACCGCCAACCCTGTCGTCTGCCCGGTGATGAACCCCATGTGCTGCATGATCTGGATCCCCACGGCCCCCATGCAGACGCCAAAGGCGATGCCCTGGATATCCTCGATCAGGCTGTGGCGGGTCGGGTCGGTCATGGGTTCACTCCACCTTGCCGCGCCGCCTTACCAAGGGCGCGACTATAAGTCAATAGTATTGACCTAAAGTGCCGTAGTCCCGGACGGAATCGGATCGGCGAAATGCTGCCTTCGAAAGCGCGGCGGATACATCAAATGACGTTCCCGGCCCGGCGCGTTTATGTTAGCCACTCGCGAGCCCCGCCCCTGTGGCTGACCCTCTCGCCCCCTTCACGGACGCCGGATGCCGACGATGCAGTCTCACTTCCTCGACGGTGGCGGCAAGGCCGCCGACGAAATCCGAGCGACCGATTGGGCACGTACACCGCTTGGCGATATCGACCTCTGGCCCGGTGCGCTGAAGACGGCCGTCGGCATGATGGTGGCCTCGCCCTTTCCCAAGGCGATCTTCTGGGGCCACGACTACATCATGCTCCACAATGACGCCTATGGCGTCATCATGGCCGAGAAGCCGCCCGGCATAGGGAAGCGGATGCAGGATGTCTGGCCCGAGGTCTTCGAGGATGTCCGCCCCATCGCCGAACGCGCAATGCAGGGCGAGGCGACGTTCATCAAGGACTTCCCGCTGACGGTGGAGCGCGGCAATGGACCTGAGTTGTGTTATTTCACATTCAGTTACAGCCCGATCCGTGACCAGTCGGGGGAAGTCGGCGGATTCATCAACACGGTGATCGAGACGACCGCCACCGTCGAGGCGGAACAGTCGCTCAAGGTCCAGAACGCCGAACTGGCGCATCGCATCCAGAACACGCTCGCCATCGTCGCGAGCATCGCCCGCCAGACCCTGCGCGCCGCGTCGGACACGGATCAGGCGTGGACTGTGCTCTCGAACCGTCTCGGCGCGCTGGCCGAGACACATAACGTGCTGCGCGCCGGTCCGCACGCCACTGCGGAGCTGGCAGATGTGGTGCGGGCGACGCTGCGGGCCTATGGCGATGCCGGGGCGCGGTTCCGGCTGTCCGGCCCGGCGGTCGTGGTGCCCGAGCGTCAGGCGCTCGCCCTTTCGCTGGCGGTCAACGAACTGGCCACGAACGCGCTGAAACACGGGGCGCTTTCGGTCGAGTCTGGCCATGTTCTGGTCGACTGGCGCGTCGAGGGGACGGGTGACGAGGCCCGCCTTCTGTTCCGCTGGAAAGAGCGCGGCGGACCGCCGGTGACCACACCGACCCGGAAGAGTTTCGGCACACGGCTGATCGAACAGGTCGTGCCGACCGACTTCGGCGGCACGGCCGTGCTCGACTTCGCAGCCGATGGCGTAAGCTACCAGCTGGAAGCCAGCACGCGCTGGTTCGGCGCGGCGGACAGCCCGACCTGACGCGCGACGCGCCGTCCTAGCCCTGAAGCGCGCGGTTCAGGTACTCGTCGACCTTTTCCAGATAGCCGATGGTCGTCAGCCATTTCTGGTCCGGCCCGACCAGCAGGGCGAGGTCCTTGGTCATGTAGCCATCCTCGACCGCCTCGCACCGTCACCTTCTCCAGCGTCTCGGCAAAGCGCATCAGCGCCGCGTTGTCGTCCAGCTTGGCGCGGTGCTTCAGCCCGCCGGTCCAGGCGAAGATCGAGGCGACCGAGTTGGTCGAGGTCTGCTGGCCCTTCTGGTGCTGGCGGTAGTGGCGCGTGACCGTGCCATGCGCCGCCTCGGCCTCGACCGTCTTGCCATCGGGCGTCATCAGGACGGATGTCATCAGGCCGAGGCTGCCGAAGCCCTGCGCCACGGTGTCCGACTGCACGTCGCCGTCGTAGTTCTTGCAGGCCCAGACATAGCCGCCCGACCATTTCATGCGCGCATGCCACCATGTCGTCGATCAGGCGGTGCTCGTAGTGGATGCCCTTCTTCTTGAAGGCCTCTTCGAATTCCTCCTCATAGACCTTCTGGAACAGGTCCTTGAAGCGCCCGTCATAGGCCTTGAGGATGGTGTTCTTGGTCGAAAGATAGACCGGCCAGCCAAGGTTCAGCCCGTAGTTCAGGCTGGCGCGGGCGAAGTCGATGATGCTGTCGTCGAGGTTGTACATGCCCATGTAGACGCCCGAGGACGGCGCGTCGTAGACGTCGCGCTCGATCACCGTGCCGTCGTCGCCCACGAACTTCATCGTCAGCTTGCCCGCGCCGGGAAAGCGGAAATCGGTCGCGCGGTACTGGTCGCCGAAGGCGTGGCGGCCCACGACGATGGGCTGCGTCCAGCCGGGCACGAGGCGCGGCACGTTGCGGCAGATGATCGGCTGGCGGAAGATCACGCCGCCCAGGATGTTGCGGATCGTGCCGTTCGGGCGTTTTCCACATCTGCTTCAGGCCGAATTCCTCGACCCGCGCTCGTCCGGGCGTGATCGTCGCGCATTTCACGCCGACGCCGTATTGCTTGATCGCATTCGCCGCATCGACGGTGATCTGGTCGTTCGTGCGGTCGCGCTCCTCGATCCCGAGGTCGTAGTATTTCAGGTCGATGTCGAGATAGGGCAGGATCAGCTTCTGCTTGATGAAGTCCCAGATGATCCGGGTCATCTCGTCGCCGTCGAGTTCGACGACGGGGTTCGCTACCTTGATCTTCGACATGGGGGCCCCTTGCGGTTTGGATTCGGTTGGGGCGGTCATAGCGGAAAGCGGGGCTCGTGGCAAGTCCGGTATGCAACGGCATACCGGACGTCGGCGTCAGCGCGAAAAAGCGCTGCGCCTGCGCACGCACCCAAGGCCACAAGGCCCGGCGCGCCGCGCGCCACCTTGGCACCCACCCGCGCCTCAAGCTGTTCAGACGTGACGTCGTAGGTGATCCACGTCCCGCCGCCGCTTGCGATGTTCTGCATGACCGGCTGCACGCGGTCGAGCGACTTGGCGAAGACGGCGTCGGGCGTCTCGGCCGCCTCGAATTCCTCCCACAGCGCGCGCAGCTCCGCCGCCGAGGTCGGGCGGCAGCAGGCCGAAGATGCGGTCGGCCGCCCGCGCCTCGGCCACCTGCACCTCGGCGCGAGCCATGGGCCATGCCGTTCGCGGAATGGATCGGCACGTCGCCCGTGTCGATCTCCACCAGGTCATGCAGCAGCAGCATCCGGATCACCCGGTCGATGCTCGACGCCCGGCCCGGCCTGATCGGCCAGCACCAGCGCATACAGCGCCAGATGCCAGGAATGCTCGCCGGAGTTCTCGGGGCGCGAGCCGTCGGCCAGGGTCGTCGCGCGCAGCACCTGTTTCAGCCGGTCGGCCTCGTTCAGGAAGGCGAATTGCGCGGCGAGCCTGTCGCTCAATGCCCGCTGTCCGACTCGCGCGGGGCGACGGGGGGCGGTGCCCCGGTTTCCGCCGCTTTCACGGCCGCCTCGAGGAACTGCCGCCCCCGGCGTTCGGCCAGGCGGACACGGATCGAGGTCAGGAAGGCTTCCTGCATCGTGGTCGAGGACGCGCCCAGAACCTTGGCGACCTCGACATAAAGGCGGTCGTTGTTCAGCCGTTCCATCGCAAGGATCGTCTCGCGCGCCAGATCGTCGGCCAGATCGTCGGTCAGCGCCATCAGCGCGAGACCTCGCCCAGGCGGCGCTTCACATAGTCCGACACCGTCTGGATCATCGGCTTCATGTGGGCCTCTTCATCCTTGAAGAAGTGGTCGGCCCCCTCGATCTGGGTATGGGTGATCTTGATGCCCTTCTGCTCGTGCAGCTTGTTCACGAGGTTCAGCGTGTCCTTGGGCGGGGCCACCCGGTCGGCCGTGCCGTTGATGATCAGGCCGGAGGAGGGGCAGGGGGCGAGGAAGCTGAAGTCATACATGTTGGCGGGCGGGCTGACCGAGATGAAGCCCGTGATCTCGGGCCGCCGCATCAGAAGCTGCATCCCGATCCAGGCGCCGAAGCTGAACCCCGCCACCCAGCAATGCTTGGCGTTCTGGTTCATCGCCTGCAGATAGTCGAGCGCCGAGGCCGCATCGCGACAGTTCGCCGATGCCCTGGTCATACTCGCCCTGGCTGCGCCCCACGCCGCGGAAGTTGAACCGCAGCACGGTGAAGCCAAGGTTGTAGAAGGCGTAATGCAGGTTGTAGACGACCTTGTTGTTCATCGTCCCGCCGAATTGCGGATGCGGATGCAGCACGATGGCGATCGGCGCGTCGCGGTCCTTCTGCGGGTGGTAGCGGCCTTCAAGGCGGCCCTCGGGGCCTGCGAAAATCACTTCGGGCATAGGGTGCCTTGTCTCTTTCCTGTCCCGCGCGTCATTCTTGACAAATTCGCTCGGATTAACTTAGAACCATTCCAACTTCCGGCGCGTGCCGGGGTCCGGGGTGGACAGGAGTTAAGCGGCCTGCCCCCGTTCGTCAATCGTCTTGCGATGGGGCGCGCATGAAACTCTCGACCAAGGGACGCTATGCGATGGTGGCACTGGCCGATCTCGCGCTGGCGCGGCCCGAGGATCTTGTCTCGCTCGCCGCGATTTCCAAGCGGCAGGACATTTCGCTTGCCCTATCTGGAGCAGCTCTTCGTCAAGCTGCGTCGCGCCGGCCTGGTCGAGGCGGTGCGCGGGCCGGGCGGCGGCTACAAGCTGGCCCGCAGCCCCGACGCGATCCGGGTCAGCGAGATTCTGGAGGCGGTGGACGAGACGGTGAGCGCGCTGCACACCGGGGCGGGGGCCACGGGCGGCGTTTCGGGCACGCGCGCGCAGTCGCTGACCAACCGGCTGTGGGAGGGGCTGTCGGCGCATGTCTATGTCTTCCTGCACCAGACGCGCCTGTCGGACGTGATCCGCAACGAGATGCAGCCCTGTCCCGCCGTGCCCGCGCTGTTCCGCGTGGTGGACGAGACGGTGGACGAGACGGTGCCCACGGCATGAGGGCGCGCCTGTCATCGGCCGGGGACGGGGGGCTGTCTGCCCCCCACGCGCTTGCGCGCTCCCCCCGAGGGTATTTGGGCCGAAAAGAAGCCACGGGGCGGGAATGAGCGCCCGCGTCTATCTCGACTGGAATGCCACGACTCCGCTGCGCCCCGAGGCGCGGGCGGCGATGATCGCGGCGATGGATGTGCCGGGCAACCCGTCCTCGGTCCATGCCGAGGGGCGGGCGGCCAAGGCGCTGATCGAACGGGCGCGGGCGCAGGTGGCGGCGGCCCTGGGGGCCGAGGGGCGGATATCGTCTTTACCTCGGGCGCGACCGAGGCGGCGGCGCTGGCCTGCGCCGGGCGCGGGTCTGGTCTGCGCCGAGGTGGAGCATGAGGCGGTGAGCGCCTGGTGCGAGGCCGTCGCTGCCGGTGGACGGGCAGGGCCGGGTGAGCGGTGGCCGATCCGGGCGCGGACGGCGCTGCAACTGGCCAATTCCGAGACCGGCGTGATGCAGGACCTGCCCGCCGGGCCTGGCCGTCAGCGACCTGACGCAGGCCTTCGGCAAGGTGCCGTTCGCCTTCAACTGGCTGGGCTGCGAGATGGGGCTTGTCTCGGCGCACAAGCTGGGCGGGCCGAAGGGGGTTGGCGCGCTGGTCCTGCGGCGCGGGCTGGACGTGGCGGCGCAGCTGAAGGGCGGCGGGCAGGAGATGGGGCGGCGCGCCGGCACCGAGAACCTGATCGGCATCGCCGGCTTTGGCGCGGCCGCCGAGGCCGCCGCGCGCGATCTGGCCGACGGCGTCTGGGAGCGGGTTGCGCGAACTTAGAAATATTCTAGATCAAGGATTGTCGGCTTCCGGATTCGGGACTATTTCCGTCGGGAATGGTGCGGCCCGCCTGCCGAACACGCTCTGCCTGATCGCGCCCGGCTGGAAGGGCGAGACGCAGGTGATGCAGATGGACCTTGCGGGCTTTGCCGTTTCGGCGGGGTCGGCCTGTTCCTCGGGCAAGGTGCGCGCCAGCCGCGTGCTGCGCGCGATGGGCTTCGACGAGGGGCAGGCGGCGCAGGCCATCCGCGTTTCGCTGGGGCCGGACACGACGGAAGACGCGGTGCTGCGCTGCATCGAGGCTTGGACGACGCGCTACAGGCGGCACCTGACACGGGTCGCCTGAGGCGAGGGAAACGGGAAGGAACGGGCGATGACGGTTCTTGAGAACGACATCCAGAGCGACCTGCGCGAGGGCGTCGACCGCGAGACGATCGAGACCGTGCAGGCGATGGCCGGCAAGTACAAGTACGGCTGGGAAACCGAAATCGAGATGGATTATCGCGCCCAAGGGCCTGAACGAGGACATCGTCCGCCTGATCAGCCGCAAGAACGACGAGCCGGAGTGGATGCTGGACTGGCGTCTGGCCGCCTATCGCCGCTGGGTGACGATGGACGAACCCCGCTGGGCGATGCTGCACTATCCGACGATCGACTATCAGGACCAGTATCTACTACGCCAAGCCCAAGAGCATGGCCGACAAGCCGAAGTCGCCTGGACGAGGTCGACCCGAAGCTGCTGGCGACCTACGCCAAGCTCGGGATTCCGCTGAAGGAACAGATGCTTCTGGCCGGTGTCGAAGGTGCCGACGCGCCGCGCCGCGTGGCCGTGGATGCGGTGTTCGACAGCGTGTCGGTCGGCACGACCTTCAAGGCGGAACTGGCGAAGGCCGGGGTGATCTTCTGCTCGATCTCGGAAGCCGTGCGCGAGCATCCGGAGCTGGTGAAGAAATACCTCGGCTCGGTCGTGCCGCAGTCGGACAACTTCTTCGCCACGCTGAATTCGGCCGTCTTCTCGGACGGCTCCTTCGTCTACATCCCGCCGGGCATGCGCTGCCCGATGGAGCTTTCGACCTATTTCCGCATCAACGCCGAGAATACCGGCCAGTTCGAACGGACGCTGATCATCGCCGACAAGGGCAGTCTACGTGAGCTATCTGGAAGGCTGCACCGCGCCCAAGCGCGACACGCACCAGCTGCATGCGGCCGTGGTCGAGATCGTGATCCTCGACGATGCCGAGGTGAAGTATTCCACCGTGCAGAACTGGTATCCGGGCGACGAGAACGGCAAGGGCGGCATCTACAACTTCGTCACCAAGCGCGCCGATTGCCGGGGCGACGCGGGCCAAGGTGATGTGGACGCAGGTCGAAACCGGCTCGGCGATCACCTGGAAATACCCCTCCTGCATCCTGCGCGGCGATGACAGCCAGGGCGAATTCTATTCCATCGCCATCGCCAACAACGCCCAGCAGGCCGATACCGGCACCAAGATGATCCATCTGGGCAAGAACACCAAGTCGCGCATCGTCTCGAAGGGGATCAGCGCGGGCCGGGCGCAGAACACCTATCGCGGCCTCGTCTCGATGCACCCCAAGGCCACGAACAGCCGCAACTACACCCAGTGCGACAGCCTGCTGATCGGCGACAACTGCGGCGCGCATACGGTGCCCTATATCGAGGTCAAGAACAATTCGCGCCGGGTCGAGCATGAGGCGACGACCTCGCAAGGTCGATGACGACCAGCTGTTCTACTGCCGCTCGCGCGGGATGGACGAGGAAGAGGCGGTGGCGCTGGTCGTGAACGGCTTCTGCAAGGACGTGCTCCAGACCCTGCCGATGGAATTCGCGATGGAAGCGCAGGCCTGGTCGCGATCAGCCTGGAAGGCTCGGTCGGATGATCGTGACGACCACGCCAGACCGGTCGAGGGTTTCCAGATCGCCGAGTATCTGGGGATCGTGGCGGGCGAGGCGATCCTTGGCGCGAACATCGTACGCGATGTCTTCGCCGGGCTGACCGACATTTTCGGTGGCCGCTCAGGGGCTTACGAGCAGCAGTTGGGCCTCGCGCGCGAAACGGCGCTGAAGGAGATGGAACAGGCGGCGACCGAACGGGGCGCGACCGCGGTCGTCGGCGTCGATCTGGATTACGAGGTGATCAACGGGATGCTGATGGTCACCGCCTCGGGAACGGCGGTCCGGCTGGGCTGATGCCCCCGGAACGCGACACAGGAACAGAAAATGCTTGAAATCAAGAACCTGCACGTCAAACTTGAAGTCGAGGACAAGCCGATCCTCAAGGGTCTGGACCTGACGATCGGGGCGGGGACGGTGCATGCCATCATGGGGCCGAACGGCTCGGGCAAGTCGACGCTGTCCTACGTCCTTGCCGGGCGCGAGGGCTATGAGGTGACCGACGGCACCGCCACCCTGCTGGGCGAGGATCTGCTGGCGATGGAGCCGGAGGAGCGGGCGGCGGCGGGCCTGTTCCTGGCCTTCCAGTATCCGGTGGAAATTCCGGGCGTCGGCAACATGACCTTCCTGCGCACGGCGGTGAACGCGCAGCGCAAGGCGCGCGGCGAGGCCGAGATGAGCGCGGGCGACTTCCTGAAGGTGGTGCGCGAGAAGGCCAAGGCGCTGAAGATCGACGCCGAGATGCTGAAGCGCCCGGTCAATGTCGGCTTCTCGGGCGGCGAGAAGAAGCGCAACGAAATCCTGCAGATGGCGATGCTGGAGCCGAAGATGTGCATCCTCGACGAGACCGACTCGCGGGCTGGACGTCGATGCGATGAAACTGGTGTCGGACGGCGTGAACGCGCTGCGCGACGCAGGGCGGTCCTTCCTGGTCATCACGCATTATCAACGGCTTCTGGACCATATCACACCGGATGTCGTGCACATCATGGCCGACGGGCGCATCGTGAAGTCGGGCGGGCCGGAACTGGCGCTGGAGGTCGAGACGCAACGGCTATGCCGATATCCTGGCGGAGGCGCGCTGATGGCGCTGGCGCAGGCACGGGCCGATGCGCTGGCGGCTCGCATCGCCGGTTTGGCGCTGCCGCAGGGCGGCTGGCTGGGCGCGGCCCGGGCCGATGCGCTGGCGCGGCTGTCGGCGATGGGTTTGCCCACGAAGCGCGACGAATACTGGCGCTACACCGATCCGGCCGACCTGACCGCCCCCGCCGCCCCGCGCGCCGCGACCTTCGACATGGGCGACGAAGCCGCCGCTGTTCGACGGGATCGACCGGCTGACAGCTGGTCTTCGTCGATGGCGTCTTCGATCCCGCCGCCTCGGACGACCCGAGGCTCGCCGGGGTCGAGATCGAGCGGCTGTCACAGGCCGGCCAGACCGACATCCACTGGGCGCGCGACCTCTACGGCGTGCTCGAGGCGCGCGGGCAGACCCCGGTGGCCCGCCCGCTTGCCGCCCTCGGCACGGCCTTCGCGACCGATGGCGTGCTGATCCGCGCGACGGGCAAGGCCGACGAAGCCGGTGTCGCTGGTTTATCTCCACAGATCAGAGACATCCGACGCGATCCTGCATCATTGCATCAAGGTCGAAGCCGGGCGCGGAACTGACCATCCTCGAAAGCGGCCCCGCCGCCGCCCGCTTCACCAAGGTGATGGAGGTCGAGGTGGCCGCCGGCGGCCGCTTCCACCACATCCGCGCGCAGGGCCGCGACCACGAGCGCCGCGCCGCGACCCATATCTTCGCGCGTCTTGGGGCCGAGAGCCTGTTCAAGTCCTTCACCCTGACCGCCAATGGCCGCCTGACCCGCAACGAGGTCGGTGATCGAACTTGCCGGCGACGATGGCGTGCGCCCATGTCGCCGGGGCTGCCGTCGGCGACGGCGATTTCCACCAGGACGACACCGTGTTCGTCACCCATGACGCGCGTGCGCTGCGAAAGCCGCCAGGTGTTCAAGAAGGTGCTGAAGAACGGCGCGGTCGGCGTGTTCCAGGGCAAGATCCTCGTCAAGCCCGGCGCGCAGAAGACCGACGGCTACCAGATCAGCCAGTCGCTGCTGCTGGACGAGGACAGCCAGTTCCTCGCCAAGCCCGAGCTGGAGATCTACGCCGACGACGTGAAATGCTCGCACGGCTCCACCTCGGGCGCAATCGACGAGACGGCGCTCTTCTACCTGCGCTCGCGCGGCGTGCCGCGAAGCAGGCGCAGTCGCTGCTGGTGCTGGCCTTCCTGGCCGAGGCGATCGCCGAGATCGACGACCCCGCCATCGCCGAGGATATCCGCCAGCGGCTGGAAGACTGGCTTGCCCGGCACGAGGGCTGAATGGCGATCACCACCGATATCGTCGAAAGCTACCGCCGCCCGCGCGTCGTGCTGCGCCGCCGGATGGGCGGGGTCGAGAACGAGGGCAGGGCGCTCGCGCTTCTGATGACCGCCTGCCTGCTGATCTTCGTCTCGCAGCTGGCCCGGTCTCGCGCGCGACGCGCATCTCGACCCGTCGGTGCCGCTGGATGCCCGGATGGGCGGCGCGTTGATGGCCACCCTTTTTCTGCTGCCGCCGCTCGCCTACCTGCTGGCGGCGATCAGCCATCTGGTCGCCCGCGCCTTCGGCGGCAAGGGCACGGGGTATGGCGCGCGGGTCGCGCTGTTCTGGTCGCTGCTGGCCGTCTCGCCGCTGATGCTGCTGCAGGGCCTGGTCCGCGGCTTCATCGGCGAGGGCCCGGCTCTGATGGCCACCGGCGTGGTCGTGCGCTCGCCTTCGTCGTACTGTGGATGACGGCGCTGCCCGAGGCGGAGCGGGGATGATGGACCTGAGCCTTTCCGGTCTTGCCTCGCAAGCGGGCCACACCCTTCGCAATCCGCGCGAGGGGCGTCCGGCAGCATCCTGACCCTCGCCCCCTCGATGCAGGCGCGCTGGCTGGCCTTCGCCCTCATGGCCGTCGGCAGCGCCATCGTCACCCACCTGAGCTTCGCCTTCGTGCCGGAGGCCGAACGCGACGCGGTGATGAACGTGATGAACAGCCCGCTGCGCGACGGCGGTCCTGCAGGGCGTGCTGCTGCTGGCCATCGTCCAGATGGTCTGGTGGCTGGGCCGCGTCAGGGGGGGCAGGGGCAGCTTTCCCGGACGCGCTTCTGGTCATGGTCTGGTTGCAGTTCATCATGCTGGGCGTGCAGGTCGCGCAGCTTGGTTGCTGATGCTTGTCTCGCCGCCTCTGGCCGGCTCTGGCGAATCTTGCGGGGTTCGTGCTTTTCGTCTGGCTTCTCACGAACTTCGTGGCCGAGCTTCACGGCTTCCAGTCGCTGCTCGCGGTGCTGGGGGGCATCGTCTTTGGCATGATCGCTGCTGGCCTTCGGGCTTGCGATCCTGTCGCTGATCTGCTGACCGGGGGCACCGTCGCATGATGCTATGACGTCGCACGCGATCCGCGCGCGACTTTCCCGATCCTGTCGCGCCAGGTGAACGGCAAGCCGCTGGTCTACCTCGACAACGGCGCCTCGGCGCAGAAGCCGCAGGTGGTGATCGACGCGATGACGCAGGCCTATTCGATGGAATATGCCAACGTCCACCGGGGCTTGCACTACCTGTCGAACCTGGCGACCGACAAGTACGAGGCCGTGCGCGGCAAGATCGCCCGCTTCCTGAACGCGCCGTCCGAGCATGAGATCGTCTTCACCACCGGCACGACCGAAGGCGATCAACCTGGTCTCCTACGCCTGGGCCGCCCCGCGCCTGCAGGCCGGGCGACGAGATCGTGCTGTCGATCATGGAGCATCACGCCAACATCGTGCCCTGGCATTTCCTGCGCGAACGGCAGGGCGTGGTGCTGAAATGGGTCGACGTGGACGCCAACGGCGATCTCGACCCGCAGGCGGTGCTCGACGCGATCGGCCCGCGCACGCGGCTGGTCGCCGTCACCCATATGTCGAACGTGCTGGGCACCGTGGTCGATGTGGCGGCGATCTGCGCGGGCGCGCGCGACACGCGGCGTGCCGGTGCTGGTCGACGGCAGCCAGGCCGCCGTCCACATGCCGGTCGACGTGCAGGCGATCGGCTGCGATTTCTATGCGATCACCGGGCCACAAGCTTTACGGACCAAGCGGTTCCGGCGCGATCTTCATCCGCGCCGAGCGGCAGGCCGAGATGCGCCCCTTCCTTGGCGGCGGCGACATGATCCGCGAGGTCACGCGCGACACCGTCACCTGGAACGACCCGCCGATGAAGTTCGAGGCCGGAACGCCCGGCATCGTCCAGCAGATCGGCCTGGGCGTCGCGCTCGACTACATGATGGGGCTCGGGATGGACGCACATCGCCGCGCATGAGCGAGACCTTGCGCGACTATGCCCGCGACCGGCTGCAAGGCCTGAACTGGCTGAACGTCCAGGGGACATTCGGCGACCAAGGGCGCGATCTTCTCCTTCACGCTGGACGGTGCCGCCCATGCCCATGACATCTCGACCGTCCTCGACAAGACGCGGCATCGCGGTGCGCGCCGGCACCCATTGCGCCATGCCGCTGATGGACCATCTGGGCGTCGGCGCCACCTGCCGCGCGTCCTTCGGCCTTTACAACACCCCGGATGAGGTCGACGCCTGGTCGAGGCGCTGGAGCTGTGCCACGACCTGTTCGGCTGAATTGCCGGTTGCAGCACACTCCGCCCCAAGCTATAGACACGCCCACGCACCCGTAGCTCAGCTGGATAGAGCGTTGCCCTCCGAAGGCAAAGGCCACACGTTCGAATCGTGTCGGGTGCGCCAGCCATTTCTGAGCAACTGGATTCTCTGCGTAAATCTGTTTCTCTCCTGCTATCATTCCCAGACAAATGTTGTCCGGGAACTTGGGGTGGCCGCCGTGAAACGAGCTTTACATGCAACCGTTTTCGCATCGGGGCTGATGGCTGTCGCGATCATCGCGCTCGCGTCCCGAGCATCGGCTCAGGAAGAAATTACCCAAGAGTATCTCGCGGCACATCCGAACGAGTTCATTGCAGGTGCGATCAAGGCCCTGAAATGGGAAGTCGCCGCCGAGCCGACCCATATCGTCGGCCCGATTTACTATATCGGAACCGAGGGTCTGGGCGCCTATCTGATCACCACCACCGAAGGTCATATTATCGTCAACACGGGCATGCCATCATCCGGGCCGATGATGCTCGACGACATCGTGGCACTCGGTTTCAAGCCGGAGGACGTGAAGCTCCTGCTTTCCGTTCATGCCCATGCCGATCATGCGGGTGCGATAGCCCATCTGAAACAGGCAACGGGCGCAGATTTCGCGATGATGGAAGGGGACGTCGCCGCGATGCAAGACGGCGGCCGAAGCGATTTCCATTATGGCAAGGACGAGGCGTTCTACTTTCCCCCCGCCCATGTCGATCGCATCTTGCGCGACGGCGACGTGATCCGCCTTGGCGAAACCGCGATCACCGCGCTGAATATGGGCGGCCACACGCGCGGCAACACCACCTTTGTGCTCGAGGCGGTCGAGGGCGGCAAGACGTACAACACAGTGATCACCGACGGAGCCGGCTTCAATCCCGGCTACCGTCTGGCTGTGGACGAGAGCTATCCCGGCATCGGCGACGACTATCGCCGAAACCTCGCCCGGCTTGAACTGCTGAAGCCCGACATCTGGCTCGGTTCGCATGCCGAACGATTTGACCTGATGGACCGGGCCGCGCGCGCGAAGGCGGGCGAGGGGGTGACGGCCTGGCTCAACCGCGAACAGTATCGCCAGCAGATCGTGTACCAGCGCACCCTGTTCGAGGCCGAAGTGAGCAAGGAACTGGCGCAGACACCGGAACCGTAGATACCGGGCCTTACCCCTTGATTTCATCCGGGCGGCATCGCTCGTTTCGATCCAGCGGTCTTGTCGCCCGCAGGACCGCTTGAACGTGCCGTCTCACGGTGTCCTCGGCGCAGTTTAACTTCGCAGATCGACGGCAGGTCCTATCGCGTCCAGGCGCGCGTCATCTGCCGCTGCTCGCCGAGCCCCTCGATGCCCAGGCCGGATCTCCTGCCCGGGCTTCAGGAAGACCGGCTCAGGCTTGATCCCCATGCCGACGCCGGGCGGGGTGCCGGTCGAGATGATGTCGCCGGGCTGCAGCGACATGAACTGGCTGATGTAGCTGACCAGATGGCGCACGCCGTAGACCATCGTTTTCGTCGCTGCCGTTCTGGTAGCGGTGGCCGTCCACCTCCAGCCACATCGACAGGTTCTGCGGATCGGCCACCTCGTCGGCCGTCACCAGCCAGGGACCGGTGGGGCCGAAGGTGTCGGCCGACTTGCCCTTGGTCCATTGCCCGGACCGCTCGGTCTGGAAGGCGCGCTCGGAGACGTCGTTGATCACGCAATAGCCTGCGACATGGTCCATCGCATCGGCCTCGTCCACATAGGACGCGGCCTTGCCGATGACCACGCCCAGTTCGACCTCCCAGTCGGTCTTTTGCGAGTTCGCGGGGGATGATGACGTCGTCGTTCGGTCCGCAGATCGCGCTGGTGGCCTTCATGAACAGGATCGGCTCCGGCGGCACCTTGGCCCCGGTTTCGGCCGCATGGTCGGAATAGTTCAGGCCGATGCAGATGAACTTGCCGACGCGCCCCACGCAAGCCCCAAGGCGCGGATTGCCCGTCACCACCGGCAGGCTTTCGGGATTGATGCTGCGCAGGTGCGTCAGCCCCTCGGGCGACAGCACGACCCCGGCGATGTCATCGACATGGGCCGACAGGTCGCGGAGGTGGCCGCGCGCATCCAGAATTCCGGGTTTCTCTGCGCCGACAGCGCCATAGCGGACAAGTCTCATGTGTTTCCTCAGGTTCCGTCAGATGTTGGTCCAGCCGCCGTCAATGCTGATGGCCTGGCCCGTCATGAAGGCACTCTCGTCGCTCGCCAGGTAAACCGCAAGCGCCGCGATCTCCTCGGGCCGCCCGATCCGCCCCATCGGCTGGCGCGCGATGAAGGCCTTGCGCGCCGCCTCGGCATCGCCCGTCGCCTCCATCCGGCCCTGCAGCGAGGGGCTTTCCACGGTGCCGGGGCAGATCGCGTTGCAGCGGATGCCCTGCGTCACGTAATCCGCCGCGACCGACTTGGTGATCCCGATCACCGCCGCCTTGGTCGCGCCATAGACGAAGCGGTTCGGCGCGGCGATGATCGAGCCTGCGACCGAGGCGATGTTCACGATCGACCCGCCGCCGTTCGCCAGCATCCCCGGCAGGAAGGCCCGCGTCATCCGGTACAGCCCCTTCACGTTCAGGTTCACCGAGAAGTCGAAGGCCGCCTCGTCGCAGTCCAGGATCGTGCCCGCATGGACGAAGCCCGCGCAGTTGAACAGGATGTCCGGCGCACCGACCCGTGCGGCCATCGCCGCCACCGCTGCGCCGTCGGTCACGTCGAGCACATGGGTCTCGACCCCGGCAGGCAGCCCCTCCAGCGCACGCGCCGAGATGTCCGTCGCGATCACCCGCGCGCCCTCGGCCGCAAAGGCCTCCACCGTCGCCCGGCCAATCCCGGCACCCGAGGCGGTGCAGAACGCCGTCTTGCCCTTCAGCCGCATCACATCACCGCTCCCATCTGCCAGGGCACGAATTCGGCCCCGCCAAAGCCCAGTTCCTCGGATTTCGTCCTGCCGCCCGAGGCGACGCGCAGGAACTCCTCGAAGATCTCGCGCCCCTTGTCCTCGATGCTCACGCCCTCGGTGATGATGTCGCCGCAGTTGATGTCCATGTCCTCGCTCATCCGCGCATACATCTCGCTGTTGGTGGCCAGCTTGATGCAGGGCGTGGGCTTGTAGCCCGAGACCGACCCGCGCCCCGTGGTGAAGACGATCAGGTTCGACCCGCTGGCGATCTGCCCGGTGACCGAGCAGGGGTCGTAGCCGGGGCTGTCCATGTAGACGAAGCCGCGCTCCGTCACCGGTTCCGCGAACTTGTAGACCTGCGTCAGCGGCGCCGTGCCGCCCTTGGCCACGGCCCCAAGCGATTTCTCCAGGATCGTCGTCAGCCCGCCCTTCTTGTTGCCGGGCGAGGGGTTGTTGTCCATCTCGCCGCCGTTGCGCGCGGTGTAGTCCTCCCACCACCTGATCCGCTCGACGATCTTCTCGCCCACCTCGGGCGTCACGGCGCGGCGCGTCAGCAGATGCTCGGCCCCATAGATTTCGGGCGTTTCCGACAGGATCGTGGTGCCGCCATGCGCCACCAGAAGGTCGCGACGCATAGCCAAGCGCCGGGTTGGCGGTGATCCCGGAATAGCCGTCCGACCCGCCGCACTGCATCCCCACCATCAGATGCTCCACCCCCGCCGGCGGCGCGCGTGGCCTTGTTCGCCTCCACCGCCATCTCGCGCAGCATCGCCACGCCGCGCTCGATGGTGCGCCGCGTGCCGCCGGTCTGCTGGATCGTCATGTAGCGGAAGTTGCCATCCTGCGCGCAGCCGCCCTTGCCCGACGAGGTCGGGCACCTGCAACACCTCGCAGCCCAGCCCCACCAGCAGGATGCCGCGCGAAATTCGGGTTGCGCGCATAGCCCGCCAGCGTGCGGAACAGCGTGTCATAGCCCTCGTCCTTGCCCGACATGCCGCAGCCGGTGCCATGGACGATGGGCACCACGCCGTCGACGTTCGGGAATTCGTCCAGCACGCCCTGCCGTTCCACGGCTTCCGCGATGAAGCGGGCGACCGAGCCCGAGCAGTTCACGCAGGTCAGGATGCCGAGGTAGTTGCGCGTCCCCACGCCGCCGTCCGCCCGGTGATAGCCCATGAAAGCTGCGCGGCTCGACCGGCAGTTGCAGCGCCCGGGCCTCGGTCGCAAAGGCATAGTCCTGCTCATGCGCGCCCATCCCGAGGTTGTGGATATGCACATGCTGCCCCGGCGCGAATCGGCGCGGTCGCCACCCCGATGATCTGGCCATAGCGGATCACCTTCGTCGCCCGGCGCAATCGGCGCCACGGCGATCTTGTGCCCGCGCGCCACCGGGTCGAGCAGCGGACGCCGGCACCTCGGGCACCCGCGCGCCCGAGCCCAGATCCTTCAGCGCGATCACCACATTGTCGTCAGGGTGCAGGCGGATCACATCGGGAATGGCGAGGGTCATGGCAGAATCCGGTTGCGTGAAGGGTACGCAGAGCCGGATGACCCGTTCCGCGCCTTGGCTTGACAGGGCAGGGCACCCAGCTAACATGTTAGTATGCTACCCGGTAAAGTCGCCCCCCTGCAAGAGGCAATGCCCGGCCAAGGCCCGGCTGCGTCCGCTTGACGCCTTTGCCGGCTCGCTCGCGCAGCGGGTCTACCTGACCCTGAAGGACGCGATCCTGTCGCTGGCCTATGCGCCCCGGCGAGGCGCTGAAGAAGCCCGAGATCTGCGCCGCGCTCGGCGTGTCGCGCAGCCCGGTGTCCGAGGCCGTGGCGCGCCTGGCGACCGAGGGGCTGGTCGATGTCATTCCGCAGTCCGGCACCTTCGTCGCCCGCTTCTCGATGGAGGAGATCCGCGAGGGCGCCTTCCTGCGCGAGGCGCTCGAACTCGCGGCGGTCGAGCGGGTCGCGGCCACGCATCACCGAGGACCAGCTGGTCCTGCTGCGCCGCAACCTGCGCCTGCAGGAGGTGCTGGTGGCGGACGGCGATTTCGCGGGCTTCTACCGCACCGACAGCGAGATGCACGAGCTGATCCTGTGCTTCACCGGCTTCCGCCGCCTTGCCACGCTGGCGGGCACCGCCTGGGTCCATGTCAACCGCGCGCGCCAGCTGATCCTGCCCGAACCGGGCCGCGTCCAGAACACGCTGGCCGAACACCAGGCCATCCTCGCCGCCCTCGAGGCGCGCGACCCCGCCGCCGCCCGCGAGGCGACGCAAGGCACATCTCGGCCAGCTCTGACGATCCTGGAGCCGCTGATGGTCGAACGCCGGTTCGGCCGAGGTAGGGCGGAACGACCGGCTGCCGCCGAAGCTCTGTCGATCCCCGGCCTGATTTTCCGTTCCCAAATATCCTCCGGGGTCCGGGGGTGGAAAACCCCCGCCGCCGCCGAATCCCGACCCCGAAGCCCCTGCCCAACCGCCCCGCTATGCCGCCCGCCTCAACGCCTTCAAGATCGGCCTGCCGGGCAAGACCCACCGCCGCCGACCTGATCGCGCGGGCGGCGCAGGTGCCGGGGCTGGATGCGGCCGACCTGAACTACCCCGACCATTTCGAGCATCACGACCCGAGCGGTCTGTCGCGCGTGCTCGACGGACAACGGCATCGCCCTGAACGGCCTCGCCATGCGCTACTACACCGATCCCGGCTTCCGCCTCGGCGCCTTCACTCATCCCGACCCGAAGACGCGCCGCGCGGCCATCGACCTGACGAAGCGCGGGCTCGATGCGCTGGCCGAGATGGGCGGCACCACGATGACCGTCTGGGTCGGGCAGGACGGCGTCGATTACTCCTTCCAGGGCGACTACGCGCGGATGTGGGACGATACCGTCGCCGCCATCGCCGAGGTGGCCGACCACAACCCGGCGCTCGACATCGCCATCGAATACAAGCCCAACGAACCCCGCGCCTTCTCGCTGCTGCCCGACCTCGGCCTGAACCTGCTGGCGCTGGCCGAGGTGAACCGCCCCAACACCGGCATCACGCTCGACTTCTGCCATGTCCTCTTCGCAGGCGAGATCCCGGCCCAGACCGCCAGCATCGTCGCTCGCAAATCGCGCCTCCTCGGCGTCCACCTGAACGACGGCTACGGCAAGCGCGACGACGGGCTGATGGTCGGCTCCGTCCACCCGGTGCAGACGGTGGAGCTGTTCGTGGAACTGGCCCGCATGGCCTGGGACGGGGTGATCTACTTCGACACCTTCCCCGATCACGGCGGCCTCGATCCCGTGGCCGAGGGTGCGGCCAACGTGATGATGGCCGACCGGCTGCGCGCCGTCGCGGCGCGGCTCGTGAACGACGATGCCCTGGCTGAGGCCATCGCCCGGCAGGATGCCGCCGCCTCGCTGCACATCGTGGCGGGCGCACTCTACGGCGGGGCGCAGCCATGATCCTCGTCTGCGGCTCGCTCCATCTCGACGTGGTCGTGACCGCTCCGCATCTGCCGCGCCTCGACGAGACGGTGACGGGGCAGGGGGTCCGCTATCCCTTCGGCGGCAAGGGCGGCAATCAGGCCGTCGCCGCCGCCCGCCTCGGCGCCGCCGTCGCCATGGCAGGGCGGATCGGGTCGGACGCCTTCGGGCGCACCCTGTTCGACACGCTGGCCGAGGCGCGCGTGGACACGACGCTGCTTCAGCGCGACCCCGGTCCTTCGGGGATGTCGGTGGCGATCCAGGATGCGAACGGCGGCTATGGTGCCGTCATCGTCTCGGCGGCCAACCTGAACCTCGACGCCGACCGCATCGCGATCCCGCCCGGCACGACCCACCTGATCCTCCAGAACGAGGTGCCCGAGGATGTGAACCTTGCCGTCGCCGACAAGGCCCGCGCCGCCGGGGTCCGCGTCCTGCTCAACGCCGCCCCCGCGCGCCCCTTCACGTCGCCGCTGCTCTCGCTCGTCGACATCCTGATCGTGAACCGGGTGGAGGCTGAAGACCTCGCTGGCCCGCTCTCCCCCGAGGATGCCGCCCGCGGCCTCGCCTCGCGCGGGCCGAAGGCGGTGATCGTGACGCTGGGGGCAGGGGGCCTTGTGCTGTGGGACGGGGCGCCGCACCGTTTCCCGGCGCACCGCGTAGGGGTCGTCTCGACCCACGGCGCAGGCGATGCTTTCACGGGCGCGCTTGCCGCGGAACTCGCACGCGGGGCCGACCTGCCATCCGCCGCGCGCTACGGCCAGGCCGCCGCCGCCCTGCATGTTTCGCTGCCGGTCGACGACCGCCCCTTCCTCGACGATGCGGCGGTGCGCAGCCTGCTTCACAGCGAATAGAAGCGCGCCGCCGTCCCGCCGAAGATCGCCGCGCGCTCGGCCGCGCTGCGCCCCGCCACCAGCTCTTCCGCCGCCGCCCGCCAGCGGTCATAGCTCGCGGCCAGAAGGCAGACCGGCCAGTCCGACCCCCACATCACCCGCTCCGCCCCGAAGACCGAGATGACGTGGTCGACGTAAGGCGTCAGGTCCGCCACCGTCCAGTCTGGCGTTCGCCTCGGTCACCAGCGCCGAGAACTTCACGAACGCCCCCGTCTCGCCCGCGATCCGCGCCATGCCCGTCGGCCCAGTGGCGGAACGACGCCTCGGAATGGCTGCGGATCTGCGGCTTCATGCAGTGGTCCACCACCACCCGCATCTCGGGATAGCGCTTCAGCAACGTCAGGAAATTGTCCAGATGCCGCGGAAACCCGAGCGCGTCGAAGCGTCAGCCCTTCGTCGATCACCGCGCGGTAGCCCCACTGCACTTCGTCGCGCAGCATCCAGCCGTCATCGGGGATGTCCTGGATCATCGGCCGCACGCCCTTGAAGGCCGGATGCCCCGCCAGCCGCCGCAGCTCCGCCCGGTCGGCGGGCCGCTCGAAGTCGACCCAGCCCACCACGCCCGCCACGAAGGGCGTCGCATCGGCGATGCCCAGCATGTATTCCGTCTCGGCGATGCTGGGCGCGGCCTGCACCAGCACGGTCTTCTCGATCCCGTGCCGCGCCAGCAACGGCGCAAGGTCGCCCGGCCCCCAGACGCGCGAGAGCGTCGGGTCGTCCTTCGGCATCCAGCCGTAGTCGCCGCGCCCGGGGTTCCAGAAATGCTGGTGCGCGTCGATCATGCCCCGCGCTCCACCGGGGCCTCGGGATGCATCAGCCCCGCCGTCTTCAAGTCCGCCCAAAGCGCATCGGGCACCTCCGCCCGCGCCGCCGCCATGTTGCTGTCGATCTCCTCCACCCGCTGCCCGCCGGGAATGACCGAGACGACAGCCGGATGGCGCAGCGGTGAACTGCAAGGCCGCATCCACCAGCCGCACCCCATGCGCCTGGCAGATCGCCTGAATTCTCGCGGCCCGGTCCAGCACCTCTTGCGGGGCCACGTCGTAGAACCAGAACGCCCCCGGCTTCGGCCCGGTGGCGAGGATGCCCGAGTTGTAGGGCCCGCCCATCACCACCCCGATCCCGCGCTCCACCGCCTGCGGCAACCAGGCCGTCAGCGCCTCGTGCTCCAGCAGCGTATAGCGCCCGGCCAGCAGGAAGATGTCGAAATCGCCCCGCTCGGTCATCGTCTTGCAGGGTTGCCATTCGTTCACGCCCGCTCCGAAGGCCTTGATGACCCCCTCGTCGCGCATCTTCACCAGCGCCCTGTACCCGCCCGCCATGAAGGCGTCGAGCCGCTCGGCCAGGCCTTCGGGCGTCCGGTGGTTGAACAGGTCGAGGTCATGGGCAAAGAGGATGTCCACCCGGTCAAGCCCGAGCCGCTCAAGGCTCGCCTCGAGCGAGCGCATCGCGCCGTCATAGCTGTAATCGTAGACCTCCTTGCGCGACGGCACGTCAAAGAACTTGCCGATGCAATCCCGCTCCTCGCCCTTCCGCGTCACCCTTAGAAGCCGCCCGATCTTGGTCGACAGGACATACTCATCCCGCGGCTTGCCCCTCAGGAAACGGTTCAGCCGCGTCTCGGACAGCCCCAGCCCATAGAGCGGCGCGGTGTCGAAATAGCGCATCCCGGCCTCCCACGCGCGGGCGAGGATGGCATCAGCCTCCTCGTCGCTGATCGCGCGGTAGAGGTTGCCGATGGGCGCGGTGCCAAAGCCCAGTTCGGTGAACGTCAGCCCGCCATTCCCCAGCCGGTCCCAGTGTCGTGTCGCAAGCGTCATGCATCCCTCCCTCGGCATCGCCGGCATGCTAGGATGATTCCCCTGGCTCCGCATGCCCGGCGCGGCTAGCCTTGTCGCATCCAGACACGCCGGTGGGCCAGCCCGATGCGCTATGACCTGATGCGCCCTCACGACATACGCGACGCCATTGCCCGCAACCTGCCCGTGGTCCTGTCCGTTGGGGGTCATGGAGTATCATGGCGAGCATCTGCCCGTCGGGATGGACATGCTTGCCGTCACCCGCGCGCTCGACCGTCTGGAACAGGCGCAGGAGATCGTCCTGCTGCCGCCCTTTGCCTATGGAGCGGCGAGCCACGCCGTCGCCGGTCCCGCGGGCAGCGGGACGCTGCACGTTCCCTCCCAGGCGCTGACCCCTGTCGCCGAAGCCATCTTCACCGCGTTGCTGCGCGCAGGCTTCCGCAACATCCATGCGGTCATCCATCATCAGACCGAGGACTTTCACGGACAGGGGATGCCCACCGACCTCGCCTTCCGCCTTGGCGCGCGCCAGGCGATCTTTGCGCAAGTGGAGGCCGAGCGCGGTGCCGGCTGGTGGGGAACCGAGGCGATGCGCGACTACTACGAGGGTGGCGGGACCGACCCCTTCCGCTGGATCCGTGTCCACCCGCTGCTGCCCACCGGACCGGGCCTGACCTATCCCTTCGACCATGCGGGCGAGGGCGAGACCGCGCTGATGCTGGCGCTGGCCCCCGACACGGTGGAACCCGCCCGGATGGACCTGAACCGAAGCTGGTATACCGAAACAGCGCCAAGGGCGACGGCAGAGCAGGGCGAGGCGGGCGTGGCGCTCATCCTGACGCATTTGCGACAGGCACTTGGCCTCGCCGGTTGAACGGCCACGGAGGCACCTCTGCTCATTTTCTGTTCTCAAGTATCCCGCGGGGGTCCGGGGGCGCGAAGCCCCCGGCGCGCATGCCTCAGATCACGCCCTTGCGCAGGATGAAGCAGCCATAGGGGCCGGGGTCCGAGGTCCGGACGATGCAGAAGGCCCGCTTCGCCGCTGCATAGAAGGCAAAGCGCTCCAGCGTCTCCATCTTCACCGGCCGCCCCTCGGCCCGGTCGATCACCGCCTGCATGGCGCCAAAGATCGGCACCACGCCGTCCGGATCGCCCACCACCTCCATCCGCCAGACCGGCGCAGGCACGAAGGTGTCGAGCGGCATCAGGCTCAGGATCGCCGCCGCCGCCTCGGGGATGCCGCAGCCGGTCATCGTCAGCAGGCTGCCATAGGTCGTCTCGGCGGCAATCGTCGCCGCCGGATGGTTCACGTCGCAGATGACGAGGTCGTCGCCATGCCCCATCAGCATCAGCGCATGCACGATCTCCGCCGACAGGCGCGGGTCGATCCCCTTCAGCACCGCACATCCCCCGAATTTTCTACGAAAATTCCCGCAACCAGACTTGATTCTTCACAGAAAAATCGCCCGGTCACTTCACCGCCCCCGCCGCCATCCCCTTGATGATGTAGCGCTCCAGCACGATGCCGATGACGATCAGCGGCAGGATCGCCGCAAAGCTGACAGCGCCGCCATCGACCACCAGCTGATCCCCTGGCTGCCCGTCTGGCTGGCCACCATGCACCGGCAGCGTGTTGGCGTGGGTCGAGGTCAGCAGGGCCGCGAAGAAATACTCGTTCCAGGTCAGGACCAGCGACAGGATGAAGGCCGCGACCATGCCGGGCAGGGCGATCGGCAGGACGATGGTGGCGAAGGCCCCCCAGATCGACAGCCCGTCGACCAGCGCCGCCTCTTCCAGCTCGGTCGGGATCGCCTGCGAACTGGTCGCGCATGATCCAGATGACGATGGGCAGCACGGTCAGCGTGTAAAGCAGGATCAGCCCGATCCGCGTGTCCAGAAGCGCCAGTTCCTTGTAAAGCACCAGGAAGGGCAGGGCGAGCACCACCGGCGGCAGGATCAGCTGGCTCAGGAAGAAGAACGAGATGTCGGAGTTGCGCATGTAGCCGAAGCGGTAGGAAAACCGCGACAGCCCGTAGGCCGCAAGGCTGCCCAGGATCACCGCGAGGGCCGAGGAGGTCAGCGAGATGATCGGTCGAATTCAGGAACCGCTTGATGAACTCGTCCCGCACGGTCGAGTCGCTGCCGATGGTGTCGGGCGACAGGCCGAGCGACTTCCAGCCCGATCCATTTCGGCGTGAAATCGACCCAGGGGATCATGTGCGCCCTTCATCACGTCGGGCGCCATCTTGAAGCTGGTCGTGGCGGTCCAGTAGATCGGGAACAGGCAGATGATCGGCCCAGAAGATCAGCATCCCGTAGATCGCCACGCGCGAGGCATACCAGCCCAGCTTTGGCGCCCGGTCATGGGCGGCGTCGTGGAAGATCTGGGTCGCGCGGCGTCGGTCATGTCAGTACTTCGGCCTCATCCAGCGGTCGGCGACCTTCATCAGGACGGTCATGAAGATGATGATGAGCACGAGGTAGACCATCGCCAGCAGCGTGCCGTAGCCGACGTTCGACCGGTCCCGGTATTCGCGGTAGATGAAGCTCGTCACGCTGTCCGTCGCCCCGCCCGGGCCGCCCGCGGTGACGGTGATGATGATGTCGGCGAGCTTCAGCTTGAAGATGATGCGGATCAGGATCGCGGTGATCGACACCGGCAGCATCAGCGGAAAGGTCACTTCCCAGAACGCCGCGCCAGGCATTCGCGCCGTCGACCTTGGCGGCCTCCTGCACCTCCTTGGGGATCGCCTGAAGCCCGGCCAGGATCATGATCATCATGAAGGGGATGAAGGTCCAGGCGTCCATCGCCATGATGGTGAAGCGCGCCATCGCGGGCGTGCTCGAAGAAGGCCGGGTTCTCCCAGCCCAGCCAGCGGGCAAGGCGGGCGAGCGGGCCGAAGCGCGTCTCCAGCATCGACTTGCCGACCATCCAGCTGACCGCCACGGGCGACAGCATCAGCGGCATCAGGAAGGCCACGCGAAAGAACTTCCGCGCCCGGATCTGCGCGTTCAGCAGCAGCGCCAGGCCGAAGGCGATCGCATATTCCACAAGGATCGCAAGGCAGTACCAGACCATGTTGCAGAAGCGCGTTCCAGTAGAACGGGTCGGCCCACATCTGCCGGACGTTGTCCAGCCCGTTGAACTTGCGCCCCGTCTGCGAGGCGAGGTTCCAGTCGGAAAAGGCGATGCCAAGCCCGAACAGCAGCGGCAGGATCGCGAGCGACAGCACGAACAGCACGGCCGGCAGCACGAAGAGCACGCGCTTGCCCTGTTCGCCCCGCATCAGCACCTGCCCCCAGCACAGGCAGATCGCCCAGAGGACATAGGCATAGAGCGTCGGCCGCCAGTTGGCGAAGCCGATCTCCCACAGCCCGCCCGCATCCAGCGCCTGCGATCAGCGCGACCAGCACCAGCAGCGCCGCCGACCCCCAGATGATCGCCCGCCCGAACGCCCGGCGCGCGGCCGAGATGTTGTCGTTGGTCACGACGTGAAGAAGATCGCCCGCGTCTGCCATGCTAACATGTTAGCCATTCTCCCCACCGACGCAAGCACTCAGAACGGTCTCGTATATCGACGGTTTATGCCGGTCGACCCGTGGGTTATGGCCTTGCGGGTCATCTGGGCTAACTTTCTTCACGCGAAGAAAACGCAGATGCACAAGGAGGCAGACCAGTGAAGAGACTGATTTCATTGCTCACGGTGACGATCGTAGCAACGGCGGGCGCGGTCGTGCCGCAAACGGCGCGCGCCGATTGCGGCGGTGGCGGGTTCGGCGATTTCGTCCGGTCCGTGACAGGGCAGTGCGGCCCGGCGCAGAAGCGGACCGAGTTCCGCGCGACGCGGGTGGACGACGACGACCGCCCGACGAGCTTCAGCGCAAGCTCGTCCAACTCGAACAGCAACTCGTCCTCGAATTCCAGCCGCAACTCCTCGTCGAATTCGAACTCCAACTCGTCGTCGAACTCGAACTCCAATTCGTCGTCGAATTCGAATTCAAACTCGTCCTCGAATTCGTCCTCGAACTCCAACTCCAATTCGAGTTCCAACTCGTCTTCGAATTCAAGCTCGAACTCGTCCTCGAACTCTTCGTCCAACTCCAGCTCGAACTCATCCTCGAATTCCAGCGACGACGACTGAGGCTACTTCCTTGGCGCGCGTGCCTCGGTCCGGTACCAGCCGGTCGAGGCGCGCGTGTTGCGGTTGACCTTCTCGCGCTCCGCGGCCTCGGACGCCGTTTCGGCGCGGATGACCGCCGGAACGTCTGCGGCGTCGCGCCGGAACGGGATCACCTGGATCAGGGGCGAACCCTTTTCGATGATGTGCAGCCCGTCTGCACCCGTCGCGATGAAGGGGAAATGCACGGCGCGCGGTAGGTGTCCGTGTCCACCACACCGGACAGTACCTCGAATATCCCGTTCGGGCGGTTCAGCGGGTTCACGAACAGACAGCTCCATCCCGGCGGCGTGACGATCGTCCAGAAATTGTGGAACTTGCACGGCGGCCTGTCGCCCCACGGGTTGCCGCGCACCTGGTGCATTCCGTGGCTGCTGACCAGCGTCCGGTCGAAGTCCCAGCCGGAATCCACCGTCCGCCCCTCGTCGCGAATGGCCAGCCGGACCGTGGCCGCGAGCGGGATGATCCACCCCGTCGTCATCGCATCCAGAAAGGGCATGCAGCGCTTGATCGTCAGCCCGGTATCGGTGTTCGACAGGTGCGCCTCGTCCACCGCCGGAAGCTTGCGGAACCACGACGGGATATAGTCGCGCGCGGGCACCGGCGGGGCGACCACGCCCTCGTCCTCGGGACGGCACAGGAAAAGGATCTCGGGTTTCGCGCGGCGCAACATGGGGCAGGGCTCCGGTTCGGCAGGTCTTGGCGAAACCTAACACTTGCGCCCCGAATGGCGAGACCCGGAAAGAAGACGGCGCGCAGGATCACCTGCGCGCCGCGTCGTTGTCTGGCCGATGTCAGAGCCCCAGCGAGGCCTTGTAGAGCGCGATCTGGCTGTCGCGCCCGATCTGGTCGGTGATCTTCTCCCAGGCGGCGGCGATGGCATCGGCCGTTTCCTGCGCCGACTCGTACTGGCCGGCGATAGCCCTTGGCCAGTTCGTCCTCGGCGATCGAGTAGTACTGGAAGATGCCGGGGATGCGCGGCTCGATCGCCGCGTTCGGGTGGTTGTAGCTGTCGAGGTTGGAGCCGAGATAGTCCTCGACGAAGGCCCGGTCATAGCCCGCCGCTTCCCACTCGTCATAGTTGAAGTGCGAGTTGCGGTAGGGCTGGAAGCCCGACGGATAGGCCGCCATCCACAGCGCAGATGTCCTTGCCGCCAAGATGCGCCGCCGCCGACCAGGCCGCCTTGCGCTTCTTCTCGTCGCCGTCGACGCGGCGCGTGACGTAGACGCCCCAGCCGATATAGGCCATGTTCGGCGCGTAGTTCGGCCGAGGCTGCGTGTCCCAGGCGCCGGTCTTGTGCGTTGTAGACATCGTCCGAGCCGGGCAGGATCGAGAAGCCCACGACGTCGCCCACGACCGAGCTGTCGTTGGTCTTGGCGTTCGAGCCCACGTCGCCCCACCAGGTCAGCGATCGAGCCGGTGCCCGCCAGGAACTGCGAGAAGGCGGTCGTGCCGGGGTCGGCGTTGATCTGGTCGGCCGGATAGGCGCCGGCGTCGATCAGGTCCATCACGTCCTGGATCGCGCGCACCCAGGCCGGGTTGTTGACGCGCGGCTTCATCGTGTCGGGGTCGAAGAGCCAGGCCGGATCGTCGGGGTGCTTGGCATAGGCCGTCGCGCGGTCTTCCAGGAAGTAGAAGCCGAAGCCGCCCCAGCCCTTCAGCGGGTCGAGGAAGCCATAGGCGTCGCCGCCCGGTCAGCGGGTCCTTCTGGCCCATCACCGCCTTGGATAGCGCGTGAACCTGCTGCCCAGGTCGCGTGGGCGTCCGTCAGGCCGGTCGCAGCACTGATCGCCGGGTCGCCGAAATAGTCCTTGCGGTAGGCGAAGGTGTGGCAGTCGCCGTCGATCGAGATGCGATAGGTCTTGCCGTCCCAGGTGCCGACCGGCGGCCTTGCAGGTAGCCCACGTAGTCGTCCATGTCGATCTGCGTCCTTGACCCAGTCGGGCATCTCGTCCAGCAGGCCCTTGCCGGCGGTGTCGCCCTCGAACGGCGCGCCCATCTCGATGATGTCGAAGTCGACGGTGCCGGTGGCGATCGACTGCTGCAGACGCGGCGTTGTAGTCGGCCTGCGCCAGGTCGATCCAGTTGATCTTGGCGCCGGTATAGGCTTCCCACGACTTCAGGAAGCCGCGGAACAGGACGTTGTGCAGGTTCTGGTTGTTCAGGCCCATGAAGGTCAGCTCGACACCCGCGAACTCGCCCTCGGCGACATTGGCCTTGGTCGCGCCAAGGCACATCTCGCCGACCTTCTGCCAGTCCGCATCGGTGGGCGAGCCCATGCCGACGCCCGGGAATGGCAAGGATCGCCTTGCGCAGCTCGGCATCCTGCGCCGCAGCCGGACGCGCGCCCAGACCAGCGCCCAGCCCGCCGAGGGCCGCAAGGCCGCCGAGGCTCGCCGCGCCCTTCAGCAGGCCGCGCCGGGTCAGACCCGCCTTCACGGCATAGTTGTACAGTTCGACCTTCATCAGTGACCTCCCTATCATGTCACGCGTCCGCGCTCCGGCGCGGCATGCGGGCGTGCCCCTTTCGGGGTCGTCAAGAGCCTTCGCATGCACGACGGAGTCCGGCCTCCTCGCCGGACATGGGCGAAACCTTTTCAGCCTTGTTACGCCAAGTCAAGCATCTAACATGTTAGTATGCTCAGATGGTGGACAGCCGGCGGTCGGCTGCGCTAGGCATGGGGCAGGCGGCGCTGCCAAACGGGGGGACGATGGCCGAAGTGACGATCCGCGACCTGCGCAAGGCCTACGGCGCGCTCGAGGTGATGCACGGCGTCAACGTCGACATCGCCGACGGCCAGTTCGTCGTGCTGGTCGGCCCCTCGGGCTGCGGCAAGTCCACGCTCCTGCGCATGATCGCGGGGCTGGAAGGGATCACCGGCGGCACCATCCGGATCGGCGAGCGGCGTGGTGAACAACCTGCCGCCCAGCCGAGCGCGACATCGCCATGGTGTTCCAGAACTACGCGCTTTACCCGCACAAGACGGTCGCGCGCCAACATGGGCTTCGCGCTGAAGATGCAGGGCATGCCCAAGGCCGAGATCGACGACCCGCGTGAACCGCGCGGCCGACATCCTGGGCCTGAAACCCTATCTCGACCGCTACCCCCGCGCGCTGTCGGGCGGCCAGCGCCAGCGCGTCGCCATGGGCCGCGCCATCGTGCGCGACCCGCAGGTGTTCCTGTTCGACGAGCCGCTGTCGAACCTCGACGCCAAGCTGCGCGTCCAGATGCGGACCGAAATCCGCGAACTGCACCAGCGGCTGCAGACCACCACCGTCTACGTCACCCACGACCAGATCGAGGCGATGACGATGGCCGACCGCATCGTCGTCATGCGCGACGGCCACATCGACCAGATCGGCGCGCCGCTGGAGCTTTACGACCGCCCCGCCAACACCTTCGTCGCGGGCTTCATCGGCTCGCCCGGCGATGAACCTGCTGCCGGGCGTGGTGCGCAAGGGGGCAGGGGGGGTGATCGTGGACGTCGATGGCGCGGCCCTGCCCGGCGCCCGACCGCATCGGGCTGAACGAGGGGCGCAAGGTCGTCTTCGGCATCCGCCCCGAACATCTGGACCTGACCGACAGCGGCGGCTTCCCCGCGCAGGTCGTGGTGGTGGAGCCGACGGGGTCGGAAACCCATGTCGTCCTGCGCCTCGGCAGCCGCGACATCACCGCCGTCTTCCGCGAACGCCACGCCTTCACGCCGGGGCAGGAGGTGCGCCTTCTGCCGCAAGCCCGACCTGATCCACATCTTCGACGCCGACAGCGGAGAGCGCCTGCCATGACCCGGACCCTTCTCTGCTACGGCGACAGCAACACCCACGGCACCATGCCGATGCACACGCTCGACGATCTGGGCCGCTTCGACCGCGAGACGCGCTGGACCGGGCAGCTTGCAGAAACTGCTTCCCGACTGGCACGTGATCGAGGAGGGCCACCCCGGCCGCACCACCGTGCATGACGATCCCGATCGAAGGCGCGCATCGCAACGGGCTGACGGTGCTGCCCTCGATCCTCGAAAGCCACCGTCCGATCGACGCGGTGATCCTGATGCTGGGCACGAACGACCTGAAGGGCCGCTTTTCGCTCAGCGCCACCGACATCGCGCTCGCGCTGGAAAAGCTCGTCCTCGTCATCAGGGCCTCGCTCGCCGGGCCGAACCTGACGCCGCCTGCCGTCCTCCTGGTGGCGCCGCCGCCGATCCTCGAGATCGGCCCGATTGGCGAGACTCTTCTGGGGCGGCGCCGCGAAATCGCAGCACCTCGGCGCGCGCATCGCCGCTATCCGCCAAGCGGGTCGGCGTGCCTTTCGTCGACGCAGGGCAAACTCATCGAGGTTTCTCCAATCGACGGCATCCACTACGACGAGGCCGCGCAGGCCATCCTCGCCCGCGCCTTCGCCGGGGCCGTCCAGGATCATTTCTGCTAGAAGGAGCCACCCCATGCTCAAGGGGATCGACAACCGCCTGAACGCCGAGGTGCTGCATACGCTCCGCGCCATGGGCCACGGCGACACGCTGGTGCTGGCCGACACCAACTTCCCCTCCGACAGCATCGCGCGCCAGACGACCATCGGCACGCTCCTGCGCATGGACAACCTGACCTGCGGGCAGGCGGCGGAGGCGGTCCTTTCGGTCCTGCCGCTCGACACCTTTGTCGACGATTTCGCCCGCCGGATGGAGATCGTCGGCAACCCGGCCGAGATCCCGCCCGTGCAGGTCGAGGTCCAGAGGGCCATCGACCACGCCGAGGGACGACCGCGCCCGATGCAAAGCATCGAGCGCTTCGCCTTCTACGAGGAAGCGAAGAAGGCCTATGCCGTGATCCAGACCGGCGAGCGGCGCTTCTACGGCTGCTTCATCTTCCGCAAGGGCGTGATCCCGCCGGAGGCATGATGGGCCGCGTCGTCATCCTCGGCGTCTTCGTCGCCGACACCGCCTATCGCGCCGACCGCCAGCCGAAGATGGGCGAGACGATCCTGGGCCGCTCCTTCGCCCTCGGCCCGGGCGGCAAGGGCTCCAACCAGGCCGTCGCTGCCGCCCGCGCGGGCGCCGAGACGCACATGATCACCCGCCTTGCGCGCGACCCGTTCGGCGACATGGCGCTGGCCACATGGAAGACCGCGGGCGTTATCCCGGCGGTGAAGTTCGTGGACGACGGCTATACCGGCGCCGCCTACATCTTTCTCGAACACGCCACCGGAAACAACGCGATCATCGTCTGCCCCGGCGTCGCGGGCGACATCTCGCGCCGCCGACATCGAGGAGCGTGCGGACCTGATCGCGGGCGCGTCGGTCTTCGTGACGCAACTCGAACAACCCATCGCCGCGGCGCAGCGGGCGCTGGAAATCGCAAGGGCAGGGGGGGCAATCACGATCCTCAACCCCGCCCCCGCCGCCGACGCTTCCGCCCGGCCTGCTCGCGCTCTGCGATTACGTCACCCCGAACGAATCCGAGGCCGAGGCGCTGACCGGCCTGCCGGTGACGACGCCCGACGATGCGCTGGCCGCCGCCAAGGCGCTGCTGGCCAAGGGCGCGAGGGCCGCCGTCATCACGCTGGGTGGGCAAGGCGCGCTGTTCCATGACGGCGCGCAGACCGTCCACGTTCCGGTCTTCAACGCCGGCCCGGTGAAAGAGACGACCGGCGCGGGCGATGCCTTCACCGGCGGTTTCGCGGCGGCCCTCGCGCGCGGCATGGCTCCCGTGGACGCCGTCCGCTACGGCTCCGCCACCGCAGGCATCTCGGTCACGCGCGCAGGCACCGCACCGGCAATGCCGTCTCGGGCCGAGATCGAGGAGCTTCTGGCGCGCTCCTGACGCCCGGGGGAGAGTGTCAGGGTAACTGGACAGCGCCCTGCAACAGCTACTCCATTAGTCCTATAATCAGTATTATGTAATTAATCGATGTACCCAGGACGCGGAAACCTTAGCCTTTCTGTCTACATACGAAAGCCATATGAAAATCATACGCTTCTCATATCCCGCAAAACATCGCTTTGCCTCTCGTCCCCGGTCACGCTAGACCGTCCCCGCAAACGCGGAGAATTCGGATGCCCATCAAGATCGCCCCCTCCATCCTGGCCGCCGACTTCGCGAATTTCGGCGCCGAATGCCGCGCGATCGAGGCGCAAGGCGCGGACTGGGTGCATGTCGATGTGATGGACGGACATTTCGTGCCGAACATCACCTTTGGCGCCGCGACCGTCGCCGCGTTGCGCCCACACGTCAAGACCGTGATGGACGTGCACCTGATGATCTCGCCCGTCGACGCCTATATCGACGCCTTCGCCAAGGCCGGTGCCGACAACATCACCGTGCACCCCGAGGCTGGCCCGCACATCCACCGCACGCTGCAACTCATTCGAGCACATGGAAAAAAGGCCGGTCTTGCGATCAATCCCGGCACCGGGCTCGACGGTCTTGAATACCTTCTGGACCATCTCGACCTGATCTGCGTGATGACCGTGAACCCCGGCTTCGGCGGCCAGAGCTTCCTGCATTCCCAGATCGAGAAGGTCCGCCGGATCCGCCGGATGATCGACGGTCGCCCTATCCTGATCGAGATCGACGGCGGCATCACGCCCGAAACCGCGCCCCTCGTCGCCGCTGCCGGGGCCGACGTGCTCGTGGCCGGCTCCGCCGTGTTCAAGGGCGGCTCGGCCACCAATCCTTTACCCTACGGCGCGAATATTCGCGCGATCCGCCAGGCCGCCGACGCCGCCCGCCCCTGACTGCCACCCCTTACCGACTTTCCCGAAACGCCCTATACTGTGCAGACATGACAGCCTTTGCCGATGGAGGGTCGCATGACCACAGCGCCGGACTCGAAAGGTTTTCTGCATCACGCTGATGTAAAAGCATTTTTTGACGAGGCGACGAACACCGTCTCCTACGTCGTCACCGATCCCGCCAGCGCAAGCTGCGCCATCGTGGACTCGGTACTGGACTTCGACTACGCCTCTGGCCGCACCGACACGCGATCCGCCGACGCGATCGTGGCCCATGTGCGCGACGCCGGTCTGACGGTCGACTGGATCCTCGAAACCCATGTCCATGCCGACCACCTCAGCGCCGCGCCCTATCTGCAAGAACGTCTCGGCGGCAAGATCGGAATCGGCGACCGCATCACCGTCGTCCAGAACACCTTCGGCAAGGTGTTCAACGAAGGGACGGAATTTCAACGGGATGGCAGCCAGTTCGACCAGCTGTTCAAGGAGGGCGACAGCTTTGCCATCGGCGCCCTGCCCGGCCGCGTCCTGCACACCCCCGGCCACACGCCGGCCTGCCTGACCTATGTGATCGGCGACGCGGCCTTTGTCGGCGACACGATGTTCATGCCCGATTACGGCACGGCCCGCTGCGATTTTCCCGGCGGCTCGGCCGCGGACCTCTATGACTCGATCCAGAAAATCCTGACCCTGCCCGACGACACCCGCATCTTCGTCTGCCACGATTACAAGGCCCCCGGCCGCGACGTCTACGCCTGGGAGTCGACGGTGGGCGAGCAGAAGGTGCGCAACGTCCACATCGGCGTGGAAAGCGGCCGCGGAAAGACAGAGTTCGTCGCGATGCGCGAGGCCCGCGACGCAACCCTGCCGATGCCCCGCCTCATCATTCCGTCGCTTCAGGTGAACATGCGCGCAGGCCAGATGCCGCCTGCCGACGATGACGGAAAGACCTTCCTGAAAGTTCCGATAAACACGCTCTGACAAGGCCGTTAGCGTCAAAACCTAAACCACGGCACGTTCCCGGAACGGCCGGTTCTCCAACACCCGCGCCACCGACAGGTCGGACAGGTCAAGGCTCTGCCACCCCCCGGTCAGCAGGTGTTCGGCCACGCCGCGCCCCACGGCGGGCGATTGCTGCAAGCCCGTGCCCCGAGAAGCCGTTGATGAGGTGCAGGTTCGTCAGGTCCGGATGCGGCCCGAGGATCGCGTTCTGGTCCAGCGTGTTGTAGGCATAGTGCCCCACCCAGTGCCGCACCACCTTCACCGCGTCGAAGCCCGGCGCACGGGCGTAGAGCTGCGGCCAGATCACGTCCTCGAACAGATGAAGATCGGGCTCGAAGTCATTGACATCACAGGGACCATCCACATCCGGCACGGTCGCGGTGATCCAGTGGCGGTCCTCGGGCCGCAGATAGAACCCGGCATCCACCAGCAGCGGCCCGTCGGGATGGCGCGCATTCGGCGCGTCGATCACGAAGACCGTGCGCTTCCTGCGGTTCCACCGGCAGGTCCAGCCCCGCCATGCGGCACACCTCTGCCGCGCGCGTTCCGGCGGCGTTCACCGCCGCGCCGCAGGCGACGCGCCCCCCCTTCTCCAGCAGCACGGCCGTCACCCGGCCCCCGACGACCTCAAGCCCCACCGCCCGATCCGTCACAAAGCGCACGCCCTGCGCCTTGGCCGCCAGCCGGAAGCCATTGAGAAGGCCCATGTTATCGAACCAGCCCTCGTCGCTGCGGCCCGAAGGATCCGCAGCGCAGGTCGCCCACCTCCAGCCAGGGAAAACGCTCGGCAATCTGGTCGGGCGTCCACAGCTCTGTCGCCGCCCCAAGGCCGACGCTGCATCGCCACGACCTCGGCCAGCGTCGCCGCGCCCTCCGCGGTCGAGGCGAGGAACAGATAGCCGTTCTCCTTCAGCCCCAGCGAGCCGATGCCGACATCGACACCGAGCGACTCCTGGAAATCCCGAATGAAACCAATGCCGAAGCGCGAAATCTTCACGTTCACCTCGCGTGGTGAACTGCTGCCGGATCGAGGCGACGGACAAGGCCGTCGAGGCGCGCGAGAAGGTCGGGTCACGCTCCACCACCAGCACCGACAGGCCCGGCTGCATCCGCGTCAGCCAGTAGGCGACCGAGCACCCCATGACCGCCCCGCCGATCACCACCACATCCACGCTGTCGCCCATCCCGGCCCCCTGCCCTGCCCCCGCCTGTTACCGCGAGAAGGGCAGAAATGCCAGAGCGGCGCAAAGAAAAACGGTGCGATCCTCGCGGACCGCACCGTTTCCAGATTCAGAGCGAATGAAGGCCTCAGGCCATCATCTTTGCGACTTCGGCGGCAAAGTCTTCTTTCTCTTTCTCGATCCCCTCGCCCACCATCACGCGCGCATAGCCGGTGATCTCGACGCCGGCATCCTTGGCGGCCTGTTCGACGGTCAGGTCGGGGTTGATCACGAAGGTCTGGCCCAGCAGCGTGTTTTCCGCCAGGAACTTCTTCATCCGGCCCGGGATGATGTTGTTGTGGATCACCGCTTCGGGCTTCGGCTTGGCCGAGGAGGCGTTTTCTTCCAGCGCCTTGGCGGTCTGCACGGCCAGCTCGCGCTCGACCACCGCCGGGTCGAGCGTCGGCTTCCGACAGCGACAGCGGGGCGGTCGCCGCGATGTGCATGGCGATCTGCTTGCCGATCGCCTGCGCCTTGTCCGCCGGGCCCTTCAGCGCGACCAGCACGCCGATCTTGCCCATGCCGTCGGCCGCCGCGTTGTGGACGTAGGAGACGACGGTGTCGCCTTCCAGCACATGCATGCGGCGCAGCGTCATGTTCTCGCCGATGCGGGCGATGGCTTCGCTGCATGACGCTCGTCCACCGGTCTTGCCGTTCAGGTGCGCGGCCTTCAGCACCTCGATCGTCGTCACCGGTCGGTCAGCGCGACCTTGGTCGACCTCGCGCACCAGCGCCTGGAAGTCGGCGTTCTTGGCGACGAAGTCGGTTTCCGAGTTGATCTCGACCGCCACGCCGCGGCCGTCCGACACGGCCACGCCGATCAGGCCTTCGGCCGCGACGCGGTCGGCCTTCTTGGCGGCCTTGGCCAGGCCCTTGGTGCGCAGCCAGTCGACGGCGGCTTCCATGTCGCCATCGGTCTCGGTCAGGGCCTTCTTGGCGTCCATCATGCCTGCGCCGGTCGATTCGCGCAGTTCCTTCACCATCTGGGCGGTGATTGCCATTCGCGGCTCTCCTCGAAATCAGATGGACTCCGGCGGGGATTACCCCCGCCGGGTAACGGTCATGCGACGGGCTCAGGCCTCGGCTTCGGCGACGGCCTCTTCCTCGGGCGCTTCTTCCAGCGCGCCAAGGTCGATGCCAGCCGCACCCATCTGGGCCGACATGCCGTCCAGCGCCGCACGGGCGACCAGGTCGCAGTAAAGCTGGATCGCGCGGGCCGCGTCGTCGTTGCCGGGGATCACGTAGGTCACGCCCTTGGGCGAGCAGTTGGTGTCGACCACGCCGACGACCGGGATGCCCAGCTTCTGCGCCTCGAGGATGGCGAGGTCTTCCTTGCCCACGTCGATGATGAAGAGCAGGTCCGGGATGCCGCCCATTTCGCGGATGCCGCCAAGCGAGGCCTGCAGCTTGGCCTGTTCGCGCTCGATGTTCAGGCGTTCCTTCTTGGTCAGGCCCTCGGCGCCGTGCGCCATCAGCTCGTCGATCTGCTTCAGGCGCTGGATCGACTGCGAGACGGTCTTCCAGTTGGTCAGCGTGCCGCCCAGCCAGCGGTGGTTCATGTAGAACTGCGCGCATTTCTCGGCGGCTTCGGCGATCGGCTTCTGCGCCTGACGCTTGGTGCCGACGAACAGGATGCGGCCGCCCTTGGCGACGGTGTCGCGCACGACCTTCAGCGCCGCGTCCAGCATCGGAACGGTCTGCGTCAGGTCGACGATGTGGATGCCGTTGCGGTCGCCGTAGATGTATTCGCCCATCTTCGGGTTCCAGCGGGCGGTCTGGTGGCCGTAGTGAACGCCAGCTTCCAAGAGCTGACGCATGGAGAACTCAGGAAGCGCCATGTCCATAGTCCTTTCCGGTTTGCGCCTCGGCGGGTGATCTTCACCCCGGATGTCCGGGGCAACCGGTGGACCTGCGGGGATGTCTCCCCCGCAAAGCCCGCACCTCGCCTGTGAAGTGCCGCGCGTCTACAGCGTGCGGCACGGGATTGCAAGGACGTAGATACCCCCGTCAGAACACGAAGATATCCGTCGCGGCCAGCGCGACCGCCGGCGACAGGGTGGCAACCAGCCTCTGGTTACTCCCTCCCAATCCATCGCTGTCGTAAAAGAGGCTTCCGGTCGCCTGGTCATAGATCAGCCTTTGTTCCACCGCGGTCGCCGCGGCACCCAGATGGAACTGCACTGCGTTCAGCGCCCCTGCGGTTGCTGTCAAGGCCGCGAAGATCGCATCGTCGAACAACAGCTTGTCGACGCCCGACACGAAATCGTTGATCTGGTCGACATTGGTGAGCGCATTCGGCGCCGAGTTGAACACGAACTCATCCGCATCCGCGCCTCCGGTCAGGACATCGTTCCCCGTGCCCCCGTTCAGGCGGTCGTTGCCCGCCCCGCCGTCGAGCGTGTCGTTCCCCAGCCCGCCGTTCAACCGGTCATTGCCACCAAGTCCGCTAAGCCCGTTGTTCCCGGTGCTTCCCGTCAGCGTGTCGTTCAACGACGAGCCCTCGAGCCTCTCGATGCTGATGAGCTGGTCGAGGCCCGAGCCGCCCGTCGCCTGCGCGCCCGCAATCGACAGGTTCACGGTCACCGCCGCCGCCGACCCCGCATAGGACACCGTATCGCGGCCCGCTCCACCGTTGAGGATGTTGTTGCCCGCGCCCGCGAACAGCGTGTTCGCGAGCGCGTTACCGGTCAGGTTGGCCGCAGCAGCCCGTGGTAATCCGGCCATCCTCGACATTGGCGGACAGGGTGTAGGCCGCCGCCGACGAGTTCACGAGGTCACGCCCGCCCGTGAGCACGTCAGCGACCGTCTCGATGACCACATCGGCGGAGTTGTCCACCGTGTAGGTGTCGTCGCCCAGACCGCCGACAAGCGTATCCACGCCCCCGCGCCCGTTCAGCAGGTCGTCGCCTGCGCCGCCAGTCAGTCTGTTCGCCGCGCCATTGCCCGCGAGGGTGTCGTTGAAGGCCGACCCCACGAGGTTCTCGATTCCGGCGAACCGATCAAAGCCTGAGCTTCCCGTGTCCTGCGCCACGAGAATCGCGAGATTGGCGCTGATGGGACCCGAGGCATCGGCATAGGACACGGTATCCACGCCTGCACCACCGTTCAGAACGTTGTCGCCGCTTCCGGCGAACAGGGCGTTGTTCAGCGCGTTGCCCGTCAGGTTCGCCGCCCCGAGCGCGAGGATCCCGCCCTGCTCGATATTCGCACCAAGCGTGTAGGCGGCGAGGGTCGTGTTCACCCGGTCGATCCCGCCCGCGGCCGTGGCATCGGCCTCGGACACGACATCGCCCGCGTCATCGACGAAGTAGAGGTCACTGCCCGCCCCGCCGGCCATGCTGTCGCTGCCCGTGCCACCGTCCAGCGTGTCGTTGCCACCGCGCCCGAAGAGCGTGTCATTCCCGGCCCCGCCGTTCAGCGAGTCCGCGCCATTGCCGGTCCGCAGGACGTTGTCCGACAGGTTTCCGAGCACGGTGGTGTTGATCGTGCCGGAAAGCTCGAAGTTCTCGATGGAGGTCAGCGAATAGTTTGCCGGAGCTGAAGACGTATCCGGTGAGCAAACCGCCATCCAGGTCTGCGGTGACAGCGTAGGCGAATGCCGTTTCACCCGACAGATCGAGGATAATCTTGTCAACGCCGGTGCCGCCATCAACGGTTGTCTGACCCTATGTCGAGGATAAGATCGAAGGTGTCATCGTCTGCACCACCATAAAGCGCGTCGTTTCCGCTGCCTTCGAAAAACAGATCAGCGCCTGCCCCGCCGTCAACCGTGTCATTCCCATCGCCGTCATACAGCTCGTCGTTCCCGTTGTTGCCGATGATGGAAGGTCGTTGCCATCATCGCCCTCAAGGGTGTCATTTCCGCTCGCGCCGATCAGGGTGTCGTCGCCTTCGTTCCCGACGAACCTGTGGGCCGTGCCGTTCTTCCCGGTCACGTTGTCGCCCAGTTCCGAACCCCAGAAGCCCTCGATATTGCTGAAGCTGTCGGTGTCACCGAAGGTGTCGGTCGCGATCCCTGTGTTGAAGTTGGCCACCACCCCTTGAAAGCCGCCCTTGCGCGCCGTGTTGTTGTAGGCAATCCAGTCCAGCGTCCCGGCACCGCCATTGATCGTGTCATCGCCACCCAGCCCGCGGAAGAATTGCTCGCCCGCGCCACCCGTGAACGTATCGGCGAAGTTCGTGCCCTCGACCCCTTCGATGCTGATCAGCGTGTCGGTGAAGCCCAGACCATCCTGGACCGTCATCGTCGTGGCGTTGATCTGGGTCAGGACAATGCCGGTGAAGGGCCTGTCCCAGTAGTACGAAACGAAATCCCAATCCGCTTCGCCATTGATGCGGTCGTTGCCCTCGCCGCCCTGGAAGTAGTCGTCGCCCGCGCCGCCCCGCAGCGTGTCGGTGCCGCCGTTGCCATAGACATCCTGGCTGCCGGTGCCCCCGATGAAGGTATCCGCGAACTCGGTGCCGCTGAACGCCTCGATCCCGCTGAACGTGTCGGTCGCGCCGGTCCAGTCGATGATCGTGCCCGAGGACACATTCGTGCCTGCGGCTGCCGAGGCGTTGATGGTCAGGCCCTTGCTGATCCCCTCGTCGTAGTACTCGATGGTGTCAAAGCCGGTGCCGCCCCGAATGGTATCGGTGCCCGCGCCTGGCGCGAGATAGTCATCGCCATCGCCGCCCGACAGGCTGTCGTTTCCGCCGCCCGCTTCGAGGTAGTCGTCTCCGCCATTGCCATTAAGGGTGTCGCTGCCGCGCCGCCCGAGAAGCGAATTCTCGTCGTTATCTCCGGTGAGACGGTCCCCGAAGTCTGTTCCCTGCACTTCTTCGATGTCGATAAGGGAGTCAGTGTCTCCAAAACCATCTATGCCGATGCCGGCCAGCAGGTTGACGGTCACACCCGCTGTGCCGCCACGGTTCGCATCACGGCTGTAGTCCACCTGATCGCGGCCAACATCCCCACCATAGAACGTGTCGTTGCCCTCAAGTCCGCGAAAAGCGAACCAGCGGTCATCGTCGCCCGTCCGGGTGAACGTATCGATGCCCTCGGTCCCGATGAAGTAATGCGCGTAGGTGAAGGTATCGTTGATCAGGCCCGGGCCGTTGCTCGTGACTGTCCCCGTCCCATTCGCGCCGACCTGGACGTTGATGCCACCCGAACCTTCGGTGTTGTCATAGCCGATGTCGATCCCGTCGCCTTCGTCCCAAAGCCCTTCGTGGCCAATGATGGTGTTCGAACCAAATCCCGGCGCCATGAAGTCGCCCCAGAACGAGGTCTCGACCGATCCCGTCGAGCCGTCGAGCGTATCGTCGCCGTCGCCGCCTTCGAGATAGTCGTTCCCGTCGCCGCCGGTGATGTAATCGTCGCCGCCCTCGCCGGACAGTTCCTCGTCGCCGCTGTTGCCGATCAGGGTGTCGTCGAAGTTGGTGCCACGACCGCGCTCGATGTTCTGGAAGGTGTCGGTCGACCCTGACCAGTCCAAGGCGAAGCCGGATCGAAACCCGGTAAACTCGATCCGAACTCCTGTTGGAGTGGCGTCCTCGTCCATGAAGGCAATCGTGTCGAAGCCATCGCCACCATTGATGACATCGTCCCCCGAACCTCCCTCGATGTAATCGTCGCCGCTGCCACCGTTGATCGTGTCGTTGCCGGTCCTGCCGAGAAGATCGTCATTGCCGCCGCGACCCTCAATCAGGTCGTCGCCGCCTTCGCCCTCGAGTTGGTTCGCATTCGCGTCGCCCCGCAAAGTGTCGTTGGTGTAGGTGCCACGGACCCGCTCGAAACCGCCGATCGTGTCGATGTCACCAAAGCCATCCTGCGCCTGGCCAAGTTGCAGATCGACAAATACACCCAGGTCGCCGTCATAACTGGTATCACGGTCATAGCGCAGCATGTCGCGTGTGCCGCCGCCGCCATAGAGCGTGTCGTTACCCATCAGACCCATCAGTCTGTTGTCGCCGCCGTTTCCGATCAGAATATCGTTCTGCATCGAACCTCGTGCTTGTTCGATGCTGATCAGAGTATCGGTAAAACCAAACCCGTCTGTCGCAACCCCGGTGCCCAAGTTAAGGTTGATCCCCGATGGAGAGTCCTCATAGCTGACTTGGTCGTCATCCGCGCCGCCGTTAATGACGTCGGCTCCCCGTCCGCCAATGAGGTAATCGAAGCCCGCGCCACCTAGCAGGGTATCGTTGCCGTTGCCCCCATACAGACCATCATCGCCGCCATAAGCTCGCAGGATGTCATTGCCGCCCATGCCGTCCAATTCGTCCGCGTCGTCGCTGCCATCCAAAGTGTCGGCAAGCGGCCCGCCAGGTACGTCAGCCATGTCCAATTCCCCCCAGGAATACTCACACTCTTTCGCCATACCGTTCTCACGCGGCCGTGATCCTGACAAGCAACCCAAGATTGTATTAATTGGTAACCGCGTGAAATCGGCGCGCGCGGGAAAGTCAGTCTGTGAAGATCCCGGATTTTCCGACTACGCTTAAGTATATATTCGAATTCGAGCATCAAAAGGCAGAGCCTTCAGTTATTGCCTTTCCGACAGTGACGGTCGCCTTTTGGGGCGTTCCAATGTCCGCGAAGGGTTTGGCAAGCCGTATGAACTCGGATAGTCTTCGCCCTGATCCGGGGATGAGTGATCAACCCGGCATGGCGTGGGTGTTTCTCTGTCTGAACGGGTAGGAATAACGATTGCTTCACGATAGCAGCTCCGCCCCGGGCCTGGCCGAGCTTCGGCGTCATTGGCGGCAGAACCGGCGGCTGCTGTTGGCCACGGCGCTTTTCAGCGCGCTGGTGAACATCCTGATGCTGACCGGCCCGCTCTACATGCTTCAGGTCTACGACCGGGTGCTGGCCAGCCAGTCGGAAGAAACGCTTGTGGCGCTGACCGTCCTGGTCGCCGCCCTCTTCGGCTGCATGGCCCTGCTCGACTATGCGCGCGGATCGGTCCTGGCCATTTGTGGCGCGCGCTTTCAGGCGGGGCTTGACCGGCGCGTCTTCGCGGCGGCGCTGAACCGCTCGGCGACGACGCCGAACGATCTGGGGGCCGCGGCGGCGCAGAGCGACCTGGAATCCGTGCAGAAACTTCTCGCCTCGCCCGCGCTGCTTGCGTTGTTCGACCTGCCCTGGGTGGGTCTGTTCATCGGGGCCATCTTCCTGTTCCATCCCTGGCTCGGCTGGCTTGGCATCGTGGGCGGGCTGATCATGGTGGCGCTGACGCTGCTGACCCAATGGTTCACCCGGGACATGCAGTACGAGGCGAATGCCGCCTCGCTGCAGTCGGACCGCATGGCGCAGGACCTGAAATCGGACGCCGACACGCTCAAGGCGCTTGGCATGACGGGGGCTGCGTTTGAACGGTGGCACCGGCAGCGGCACGACGCGCTGTCGAAGGCCACGGGTCTTTCCGGCTATGTGGGCGGGTTCGGCGCGCTGTCCCGCGCCTTCCGGCTGTTCCTGCAATCGGCCATGCTGGGGCTTGGTGCCTACCTCGTCCTCCAGGGCGAGTTGTCCGCAGGGGCGATCGTCGCCTCCTCGATCCTGCTCGGTCGGGCGCTGCAACCCATCGAGACGCTGGTCACCCAATGGCCGAACCTGCAACGCGCCCGTGTCGCGCGCGGGCGACTTGCCGCCCTGCTCTCGGCGGAACCCGCCGATCCGCAGCGGACGGACCTGCCGCGCCCGAAGGGCGCGGCTGGAGGTGACGGGCCTGTCGGTCGTGCCGCCGGGGCGCTCGGCCGCGACGCTCCGGATGGTCAGCTTCCAGATCGAGCCGGGGCAGGCACTTGGGGTCATCGGCCCTTCCGGGTCGGGCAAGAGCACGCTGGCGCGCGCCATCGTTGGCATCTGGCGACCCTCGACCGGCAGCATCCGGCTGGACGGGGCAACGCTGGACCAGTACGACCGCGACATGCTGGGCCTCTACATGGGCTACCTGCCCCAGCGTGTCTCGCTGTTCGAGGGAACGATCGCCGAGAACATTGCCCGCCTTGCCACCACGCCGGACCCCGAGGCGGTCGTCGCCGCCGCCAAGAAGGCCGCCGCGCATGACATGATCCTGCGCCTGTCCGAGGGGTATGACACCCGCGTGTCGGGCAGCAATTCCGGGCAACTCTCGGGCGGACAGATCCAGCGCATCGGCCTCGCCCGGGCACTTTACGGCGTGCCGAGCATTCTTGTGCTGGATGAACCAAACTCGAACCTCGACAACGAAGGCTCGCTCGCGCTGAACGCGGCGATCCGCGAGATGAAGGCGGATGGCCGGTCCGTCATCATCATGGCGCATCGTCCGGCCGCGATCCAGGAATGCGACCAGCTTCTGATGCTGGAGGACGGATTGCGCAAGGCCTACGGACCACGCGATACGGTGCTGCGCGAGATGGTGAAGAACCACTCGGAAATCCTGCGCCCCGCCGCCTCGACAGGCACGGCATGAGCACGTCCGCCGCCTGGCCCGCGCGTCTTCCGCTGTTCTGCGGCTTCGCCACCACGGCGCTGCTTGTCCTTGGCATCGGGCTGTGGGGCGGGACGACGACGCTGGCCGGGGCGATCATCGCGCCGGGACGGGTCGAGGTGGCGCAGGATCGGCAGGTGGTGGAGCATATCGACGGGGGCACCGTGGCCCGCATCGCGGTGGCCGAGGGGGCCGCCGTGCAGGCGGGCGATGTGCTGATCGAACTCGACGGCACGAACCTGCAATCCCAGCTTCTGGCGACCGAAAACGAGCTTTACGAGATCATCGCCCGCCGGGCCCGGCTCGAGGCGGAGCGCGACGATGCACAGGCAATCTCGTTTCCCGCCGAACTGCTCGACGAAGGCCGCCGCCGCTCCGAGATCGGAGACCTGACCGAGGGTCAGGAGCGCCTGTTCGACGCACGGCGCGAAACGCTGCGCCAGCAAAGCTCGCAACTTGGCAAGCAGGTCGAACAGATCGAAAGCCAGATCACCGGCATCACCGCCCAGATGGAGGCGCAGCGCAGGCAGGTGGAGCTTCTGCAGCGGGAATTGACCGACCAGCAGGCACTGTTCGCCAAGGGGCTGGCCCGCGCCGACCGTGTCCTTGCGCTGGAGCGCGAGCAGGCCCGGATCGAGGGCGTTCTGGGTGAATTGCTGGCAAGCCGGGCACAGGCCGAGGGGCGCATCACCGAAATCCAGCTGGAGCTGACCCGCACCCTCGCCAAGCGCCGCGAGGACGCCAGTACCGAGTTGCGCGACGTGGCCTATCGCGAACTTGCGCTGACCGAGAAGCGCCGCACCCTGCACGAGCAGATTGCGCGGCTGAACATCACGGCCCCCGTCTCGGGCGTGGTGCTGGGGTTGCAGGCGACCACGCCGCGTTCCGTGATCCGCCCCGCCGAGCCGATCCTCTACCTGATCCCGCAGGACCGCCCGCTTGTCGTTTCGGCACAGATACCCACGTCGCGCGTGGACCAGCTTTTCGTGGGCCAGCCGGTGCGGGTCAAGTTCAGCGGCATCGTCGGCCCCCGCCCGGTCGAGATCACGGGCGAAGTCCGCCTGATTTCCGCCGATGCCGTGTCCGAAGGCGCCGGACAGCCCCCCTTCTACGAGGTCAGGATCGAGTTCGACGCCGAGGCACTCCGCGCGCTGAGCGAAGAAGAGATCATTCCCGGAATGCCGGTCGAGGCCTACTTCCGGACCGAGGACCGCACGCCGCTCAACTACCTGCTCAAACCCTTCACCGACTACTTCTCGCGCGCCTTCCGCGAGACCTGAGAGGTCAGGTGATCACGTCCGGGGCCGACCGGCCGGTGTAGTGCTCGATCCGGGCGAGGCCATGCGCCGCACGGATGACCGGGCCCAGGGCGATCTGCGGGTCAAGGTCAAATCGCGTGCGGGTCCGCCTCATACCGCTCCAGATAGAGCCGCAGCGTCGCGCCCTCGGTGCCCGTGCCCGACAGCCGCATCACGATCCGGCTGCCATCGGCGAAGAGGATGCGCACACCCTGCTTCTGGCTGACCGAGCCATCCACCGGATCGGTATAGGCAAAGTCGTCGGCGGCGGTGATCGTCAGCCCCTCGACCTGCTGGCCCGGCAGACTGGGCAGCGACCTCGCGCAGCGCGCCGATCATCGCGTCGGCCTTGGCCGATCTCGATCGCCTCGAAATCGTGGCGGCGAGTAGTAGTTGCGCCCGAAGCTCGACCAGTGCGTCGGCGAGGATGTCGGCCACGCTTTCCTTGCGCACGGCAAGGATGTTGAGCCACAGCAGCACCGCCCAAAGCCCGTCCTTCTCGCGCACATGGTCCGACCCGGTGCCGAAGCTTTCCTCGCCGCAGAGCGTCGCGCGCCCGGCGTCGAGCAGGTTGCCGAAGAACTTCCAGCCCGTCGGCGTCTCGTAGCTTGCCGATCCCCAGCGCCTCGGCCACCCGGTCCACCGCCGCACGAGGTCGGCATCGACCGCGCCACCCCCTTCAGCCCGCCCGCATAGCCCGGCGCCAGGTGCGCATTGGCCGCCAGCACCGCCAGGCTGTCCGACGGCGAGACATAGATGCCCCGCCCGACGACCATGTTGCGGTCGCCGTCCCCGTCCGAGGCCGCGCCGAAATCGGGCGCGTCCGGCGCCGAACATCTCGTCCATCAGCGCCTTGGCCCAGATCGGGTTCGGGTCGGGGTGCATGCCGCCGAAATCCGGCAAGGGCGTGCCGTTGACCACCGTCCCCGGCGCGGCACCGAGGCGGTTTTCCAGGATTTCCCTGGCATAGGGTCCGGTTACCGCGCACATCGCATCAAAGCGCATCCGGAAGCCGCCGGCGAACATCGCCCGGATCGCCGGCGAAATCGAACAGCGTCTCCATCAGCGCGGCATAGTCGGCGACCGGATCGACCACATCGACGACCATCGCCGCCGAGCGTGCGTGCCGCCCGACGCGTCGACAGGTCGACATCCTGCGCCTCGAGGATCCGGTATTCGGTGATCGTCGGTCGTGCGCTGGAACATCGCCTCGGTCACTGCCTCGGGCGCGGGGCCGCCGTTGGGCATGTTGAACTTGACGCCGAAATCCTCATTCGGCCCGCCGGGGTTGTGGCTGGCCGACATGATGATCCCGCCATCGGTCTGTTCAGCCGGATCAGGTGGCTGGCGGCCGGCGTGGACAGGATCGCCCCCTGCCCCACGATCACCCGCGCCGCGCCGTTGGCCGCCGCCATCCGCAGGATCACCTGCGCCGCGCGGTCGTTGAAGTAGCGCCCGTCGCCGCCCAGGACGAAGGTCTTGCCCGCCGCCCCCACGACATCGAAGATCGCCTGCACGAAATTCTCCAGATAATGCGGCCCCATGAAGACCGGCGTCTTCTTGCGCAGGCCCGAGGTGCCCGGCTTCTGCCCGGCGATGGGCGTGGTCGCGACGGTGCTCGATGGTCATGGCTTGGCCTCCCTTGGGTGCGGCCGATTGACTCGGAACACCAGCACGGAATTGCGCGGGCATCGGCAACCGCTGCCTTTGCGGGTCTGGCGGCCGGCTTCGGGCCGGGTGGTGTCCAGGATCAGGCGCCAGCCGGGCGCGGTGTCGCGGCAGCACGCACGTCGCGCGCCGGCCCCGCGTTGAAGATCGACGAAGACCGCCTCGTGGCTCGGATCGCCGCCCTCTTCGGCCGCCATGCGCAGCTCGACGCACAAGGCAGCGGAACGCCGGGTCGTGCCAGTCCTCGGGCCGCGGCACGCTCGCCATCGGCGCCGCCGCCAGATCACATCCGGCAGGCCGTCCGACACGCCGCGGCTGCGCATGCAGGAAGCGGCGCTGGCGCAGGACCGGATGCGCACGGCGCAGCGCCGCGAGCCGCGCGACGAAGCGCGGCAAGCGCCAGGTCCGCGTCGTCCCAGTCGATCCAGCCGGTCTCGTTGTCCTGCGCATAGGCGTTGTTGTTGCCGCCCTGGCTGTTGCCGATCTCGTCGCCCGCCAGCAGCATCGGCATGCCCTGGCACAGCATCAGCGTGGCCAGCAGGTTGCGCTTGCGCAGGTCGCGCGCCGCCCGGATCGGCGGGTCGTCGGTCGGCCCCTCGACCCCCAGGTTGTCCGAGTGGTTCTCGCTGGTGGCCGTCGCGGTTGTCCTCGCCATTCGCGAGGTTGCGCTTGACGGTGTAGCTGACGAGGTCCTCCAGCGTGAAGCCGTCATGGGCGGTGATGAAGTTGACCGAGCTTGTCGCGGCGCGGCCCGAATGGTCGAACTGCTCGGCCGATCCCAGCACGCGATCGGCCAGATCGCGGCGTCATCCCGGCATCGCCCCGCCAGAACCGCCGCACCCCGTCGCGGTAACGGTCGTTCCATTCCAGGAACGGATGCGGATAGGCGCCGAGCTGATAGCCGCCCGGCCCGATATCCCAGGGCTCGGCGATCAGCTTGACGCGGCACAGCACCGGGTCCTGCCGGATCGCGTCGAAGAAGCCGCCGTTCGGGTCGAACCCGCCGCTGCTCGCGCCCCAGCACCGTGGCGAGGTCAAAGCGGAAGCCGTCGACATGGCAGATCTCGACCCAGTAGCGCAGGCTGTCCATCACCATCCGCAGCACCATCGGATGCGTCAGGTTCAGCGTGTTGCCGGTGCCGGTGTCGTTGACATAGTGCCGCCCGCCATCGGTCAGCCGGTAGTAGCTGCGGTTGTCGAGCCCGCGGAAGCTCAGCGTCGGGCCCCAGTTCATCGCCCTCGCCCGTGTGGTTGTAGACCACGTCGAGGATCACCTCGATCCCCGCCGCAGTGGAAGCGGCGGACCATGCTCTGCAACTTCGCGCAGGCGCCCCGCGCCCAGGTAGCGCGGCTCGGGCGCGAAGAAGCCGATGCGTCTGGTAGCCCCAGTAGTTGCGCAGGCCCGCGCGCGACGAGGAAGCGGTCGTCGATGAAGGCCTGGACCGGCAGAAGCTCGATCGCCGTCACGCCGAGCTTCGTCAGATGGTCGAGCATCGCATCGGAACAGAGGCCCAGCATAGGTGCCGCGCAAGGCCGCCGGCGACGTCGGGATGCAGCGATCGGTCAGGCCCTTGAGATGCGCCTCATAGATCAGCGTCTCGGTCAGCGGCGTGCAGCGGTGGCGCGTCGTCGCCCCAGTTGAAAGGCGGGGTCGATGACCACCGACTTCGGCACGGCAAAGGCGCTGTCGCGGGTGTCGAAGGACAGATCGCCCCGCGGGCTGCCGACCTTGTAGCCCATCAGCGCATCCGACCACCGCAGCCGCCCCTCCAGCGCGCGGGCATAGGGGTCCAGCAGCAGCTTGTTCGGGTTGAAGCGATGCCCGGCCTCGGGCGCGTAGGGGCCATGCGCGCGAAACCCGTAGAGCGCGCCGGGCATCAGGCCCGACGACGTGCATGTGCCAGATGTCGCCGTCGCGGTCGAGGAAGGGCAGGCGCGCAACTTCCTTCCGGCCATCGGGCGAGAAGAGGCACAGCTCGATCCGTGTCGGCATGGGCCGAGAAGACCGCGAAGTTCACGCCCTCGCCGTCAAAGCTCGCCCCCATCGGCAAGGGTCGGCCCGCCGCCGTCGCATGGCCCGCCACGCGCGCAGGCATCTGGCCCTGGCTGTCACGCGCGCAGCCCGTCATAGAGGCCGGCATAGGCCGCGGCTGACCGGCTCCCAGCCGACCGGATGCTCCATCGCATTGCGCTGCATCTTCTCCCAGGTCTTCGGATCGGCGTAGAGCTCGACCAGCTGCCGCAGCGCCAGCCCGAAGGCCCAGCGCGTCGGTCGGCTGGAAGACGATGCCCCGTCGCCACGCCCGCCGCCAGCGTGGCGGGCGTGGCGCCGATCACCGTGTCGACCAGCCCCCCGGTCGCCGCCACCACCGGCAGGGTGCCATAGCGCAGGCCGTACATCTGCGTCAGCCCGCAGGGCTCGAACCGCGAGGGCACCAGAACGGCATCGCCGCCCGCGAACATGCGGTGGCTCAGCGCCTCGTCATAGCCGATCTTCACGCCGACCCGGCCCGGAAAGCGCGCCTCGAGGTCCCGCATCGCCCGCTCCAGCGCCGGATCGCCCGATCCCAGCACGGCCAGCCCGCCGCCCGCCCTCGACGAAGTCGGGCATCACCGCCGGGCAGCAGGTCGATGCCCTTCTGGTCGGTCAGGCGGCTGACGACGATGGCGAGCGGCCCGGGCACCGCCAGCCCGAACTCGGCCTGCAAGCGCGTCGCGGTTGGCCTGCTTGCGCTTCAGCGTCCGGGCCGAATAGGCCTCGATGTTCGGATCGGCCTCGGGCGACCAGACATCGGTATCGACACCGTTCAGGATGCCCGTGACACGCGCCGGCGCGCGCCGCGATCACCCCCTGCAGGCCCATGCCGAACTCGGGCCGCATCAGCTCGGCCGCATAGGTGGGCGAGACGGTGGTGATGGCAGTCGGCGGTGACCAGCCCCGCCTTCAGGCTGGACAGGCCGCCGTAATACTCCAGCGCATCGGCATGGAACTGCTCGCCCGGCAGGCGCAGCGTCGCCAGCAGCGCGGCCGGCGCCCAGCCCTGAAAGGCGATGTTGTGCACCGTGATGACCGACCGCACCGACCCTGCCCCGCCATAGCGCAGATAGGCCGGGGCCAGACCCGCCTGCCAGTCATGCGCGTGCAGGATGTCTGGCCTCCAGCCATCGGACAAGCCGCTCCGCGCGATGCGCCGCGCCCGCCCAGCTCAGCGCCGCAAAGCGCAGGGCATTGTCGGGCCAGTCGCCGCCCGGCCCGGAATAGGGGCCGCCCTCGCGGTCGTAGAGATGCGGCGCGTCCAGCAGCAGCAGCGACAGCTCGCCCACCGTCCCCGCCACCACGCGCCCCGGCCCGCCGAACAGGTCGGCCTCGGCCCAGACTTCGGTCCAGTCTGCAATCGCGGCCCGCAGCGGGCGATAGGCGGGCATCAGCACCCGCATCTCCCACCCCTTTGCGCCAAGCGCGGCGGGCAGCGCGCCCACCACATCGGCGAGGCCCCCGGTCTTGAGCAACGGCACGCATTCGGAGGCGACCGACAACACCCGCCCTTGCACGTCCACGGTCCTACCCTTCTTCAGCCCAGTTTCGCGGCGCGGGCATCCAGCATGTCCTGCGTGATCAGCACGATCCCGCTTTCGGTGCGGCGGAACCATCGCGCGTCTTCCTCCGCGTCCTCGCCGATCACCAGTCCCTCGGGGATCACCACGCCGCGGTCGATCACGCAGTTCTTCAACTGCGCCTTGCGGTTGACGGTGACATGCGGCAGCGCCACGACATATTCCAGCGCCGGAATAGGAATGCGTCCGCACCCCGGTGAACAGCAGCGAGTTGCGCACCTCGGAGCCCGAGACGATGCAGCCGCCCGAGACCAGCGACGACACCGCCGAGCCGCGCCGCCCGTCCTCGTCATGGATGAACTTGGCAGGGGGCACGATCTCGGCATAGGTCCAGATCGGCCAGGCGTTGTCGTAGATGTCGAGCTTCGGGACAAAATCGGTCAGGTCGATGTTCGCCTGCCAGAAGGCGTCGATCGTTCCCACGTCGCGCCAGTAGGGCTCGGTCTCCAGCCCCGACTTCACGCAGCTTTCCGAAAAGCGGTGCGCCATCGCCTTGCCGTTCTTCACGATGTCCGGGATGATGTCATTGCCGAAGTCGTGGCTGGAATTCGGATCCTCGGCATCGCGGATCAGCAGGTCGCGCAGGAAATCCCAGTTGAAGATGTAGATGCCCATAGAGGCCAGCGCATGGTCCGGATCGCCGGGGATCGACGGCGGATCGGCGGGCTTTTCGAGGAAGGCGGTGATCCGTCCGGTCTTGTCGACATCCATCACGCCGAAGGCTGTCGCCTCCATCCGCGGCACGGTCAGGCAGCCGATGGTCACGTCCGCGCCGCTGTCGACATGCTGGCGCAGCATGATCTCGTAGTCCATCTTGTAGATGTGGTCGCCCGCCAGGATCACGACATACTTGATGCCGTAGCTGTCGACGATGTCGATGTTCTGCGTCACGGCGTCGGCGGTGCCCAGATACCACTTGTTCTCGTTCACCCGCTGGCTGGCGGGCAGGATGTCGAGGTATTCGTTCCGCTCGGCCCGGAAGAAGTTCCAGCCGCGCTGGCAGTGGCGGATCAGGCTGTGCGCCTTGTACTGCGTGGCGATCGCCATCTTGCGGATGCCCGAGTTCAGCGCGTTCGACAGCGCGAAGTCGATGATCCGGGTCTTGCCGCCGAAATAGACGGCAGGCTTCGCGCGCCGGTCGGTCAGCTCCTTCAGCCGGCTTCCGCGCCCGCCGGCAAGCACGAAGGCCATCGCCTGCGACGACAGGCGCGTGTTGGGTCTTGCAGTCATGGTTCCCTCCCTCGGTCCGGGGTCGCGCCCCGGCTTTTCTCCGGCCCTACCCCTGCCGGAACATGATCGTCGACAGCGGCGGCAGCGTGACGATCGCCGACTGTCGCTGGCCGTGCCACGGCGATCGGCTCGGTCCGCGCCCCGCCCAGATTGCCGCGATTGCCGCCGCCATAGACGGCGGCATCGGTGTTCAGCACCTCGTCCCACTGGCCCTCGGTCGGGAAACCCAGTCGATACTCGCGGGTCACCGGCGTCATGTTCGACACCACGACCACCATCTTGTCCGACTTGCGACCCTTGCGCGCCCAGGCATAGACCGAAGCCTCGGCGTCGTTCGACTCGATCCAGGCAAAGCCCTCGGGCCGCGTGTCGTTCAGGTGCAGCGCCGGGGTCGCGCGGTAAAGCGCGTTCAGGTCGCGCACCAGCCGCTGCACGCCCTGGTGCTGCGCGATGTCGAGCAGGTGCCAGTCGAGGCTTTGCGCATGGTTCCACTCCTGCCCCTGCGCGAACTCCTGCCCCATGAACAGAAGCTTCTTGCCCGGATGGCCCCACATGAAGCCGTAATAGGCGCGCAGGTTGGCGAATTTCTCGTCGCCATTGCCCGGCATCTTGTCGAGCATGCTGCCCTTGCCGTGCACCACCTCGTCATGGCTGATCGGCAGGATGTAGTTCTCGGACCAGGCATAGTGCAGGCCGAAGGTCATCTGGTGATGGTGATACTTCCGGTGGATCGGGTCCTTGTGCATGTAGCTGAGCGTGTCGTTCATCCAGCCCATGTTCCACTTGAAGCCGAAGCCAAGGCCGCCATGGTCGACGGGCCGCGAGACGCCGGGAAAGGCCGTGCTTTCCTCGGCCACCGTCATGATCCCCGGCACCTCGCCATAGGTGATGACGTTCATCCGCTGCAGCAGCGCGATCGCCTCGTAATTCTCGCGCCCGCCGTCGCGGTTGGGCACCCATTGGCCTTCCTTGCCGCGAATAGTCGCGGTAGAGCATCGAGGCCACCGCATCCACGCGCAGCCCGTCGAGGTGATATTCCTCCAGCCAGTACGAGCGCGTTCGAGACGAGGTAGTTCGAAACCTCGACCCGACCGTAGTTGTAGATCAGCGTGTTCCAGTCCTGGTGGAACCCCTCGCGCGGGTCCTGATGCTCGTAAAGCGCGGTGCCATCGAAGCGGCCCAGCCCGTGCGGATCGGTCGGGAAATGCCCCGGAACCCAGTCGAGCAGGACACCCAGCCCCTTGCGATGCGCGGCCTCGACGAAGGCGCGGAACTCGGGCGGGGTGCCGTGGCGGATCGTGGGGGCGTAGAGGCCGACCGGCTGATACCCCCAGCTGCCGTCGAAGGGATACTCCGAGATCGGCATCAGCTCGATATGGGTGAAGCCCATGTCGGCGACGTAGTCGACCAGTTGCTCGGCCAGTTCGAGGTAGCTCAGCATCCGGTTCCCCGGCGCGCGTCGCCAGCTGGCCCAGATGCACCTCGTAGATCGAGATCGGCGCGTCGATGGACTGCGCCTTGTGGCGCGCCTTCATCCAGCCGCCGTCACCCCAGGCACCATCGCCCAGCCTGCGCACGACCGAGGCGTTCGCGGGCGGATGTTCGGACCCGAAGCCCACCGGATCGGCCTTCAGCGGCATCACGTCGCCATGCGGTCCGCGGATCTCGTATTTGTAGACGTGCCCTCGCCCAGCCCCGGGATGAACGTCTCCCACACGCCCGTCGCGCCACGGCGGCGCATCGGGTGGCGGCGACCGTCCCAGATGTTGAAGTCGCCCACGACCGAGACGCGCTGCGCGTTCGGCGCCCAGACGGCGAAATGCGTGCCCTCGACGCCTTCATGGCGTGATCGCATGCGCGCCGAGCGCCTGCCAGAGGCGGCGGTGCGTGCCTTCGCCCAGCAGGTATTCGTCCATCTCGCCCAGCACCGGACCGAAGCGGAAGGGATCGTCGAATTCCCATTCCGTGCCATGGCCTTGCGCGCGCAGCCGGTAGGGCTGCGCCTTGGTCAGGCGCAGAGTGAAGATCCCCGGAACCTCGGGGTGCGGCATCGGCGTCGGTCAGCCTTGTCTGTCACCACGCTCAGCCGGTCGGCCCCCGGCACGAAGGCGGTCAGCACCCAGTGCCGCCCGCGCTTGTGCAGGCCCAGGACCGAGAAGGGATCGCCATGCGCGCCCTCGGCCAGGGCGCGGGCCGTCCCGAGGTCGATCAAGGCCGTCATCCGCCGCTTCGCCCATCGTTCCCCCCTTGCCGCGTCAGAGCGCGGCTTCGACCGACCACACGTCCTTCATGTAACCACGGATCGTGCGGTCCGAGGAAAAGAATCCCGCCCGCGCCGTGTTCATCGCCGCCATCCGCACCCAGCGGTCGCGGTCGGCATAGGCCGCATCCACCTTCGCCTGCTCCGCATGGTAGGAGTCGAAGTCGGCGGCGACGAGGAAATAGTCGTGGTGCCAGACCCGGTGGACGAGGCCGTGGTAGCGGTCCGGCTGTCCGGGGCTGAAGCGCCCCTCGGCGATCATCTGCAGCACGTCCTGCAAGGGCTGGCTCGCCTCGATCGCCTTCTTGGAGTGGTCGGGGTCCTCGCGCCGCTTCATCGCCTCGTCGGCGGTCATGCCGAAGAGGAAGAAGTTCTCGGGCCCGACCTCTTGCAGGATCTCGACGTTCGCGCCGTCGAGCGTGCCGATGGTCGGCGCGCCGTTCAGCATGAACTTCATGTTGCCGGTGCCCGACGCCTCCTTGCCCGCGGTCGAGATCTGTTCGGACAGGTCCGCCGCCGGGATCAGCCGTTCGGCCATCGAGACGTTGTAGTTCGGCGGGATAGATCACCTTCAGCAGGTCGCGCGTCTCCGGGTCGGCGTTAAGAACCGCCGCCACGTCGTTGATCAGATGGATGATTTCCTTGGCGACGGCATAGCCCGGCGCCGACTTGCCGCCAAAGATCTTGACCCGCGGCACCCAGTCGCCCTCGGGATCGGCCTTGATCGCATGCCAATGCGCGATGGTCTCGAGGATGTTCAGCAGCTGGCGCTTGTATTCGTGGATGCGCTTGATCTGGACATCGAACATCGCGTCCGGGCTGACCGTCACGCCGCAATGCTCGGCGATCCACGAGCGACAGCGCGACCTTGTTCGTCGCGCTTTGCCGCGTCGAAGGCCGCCCGGAAGCCCGCATCGTCGATATGCGGCTCCAGCTCGGTCAGCCGGTCGAGGTCGGCCTCCCAGCCGCTGCCGATGGTGTCGGTGATCAGCCGCGGCGAGCGGGCGGTTCGCCATCCGCAGCCAGCGGCGCGGGGTGACGCCGTTGGTCTGGTTGATGATCCGGTCGGGGTGCAGCTTGTTCAGTTCGGGGAAGAGGTTCTTCTTGATCAGGTCGGAATGCAGCGCCGACACGCCGTTGACCTTGTGCGCCATGATGAAGGCAAGCTCGCCCATCCGCACTTCCTGGTGCTTGACGATGCCCACGTAATGCGGCCGCGCAGGATAGGTGCGGCGGTGCCAGCCGTCGATCCGCTCGACGATCTGCATGTGGCGCGGCAGGACGTTGCCGAAGGTGAAGGTCGCCCAGCGTTCCAGCGCCTCGGGCAGCAGCGTGTGGTTGGTGTAGCCCAGGCAGGCGCGCGCCGTCTCCAGCGCCTCGGTGAAGTCCATGCCGTGCTCGTCCGACAGCAGCCGGATCAGTTCCGGCCCGGCAATGGCGGGGTGCGTGTCGTTCATCTGGATCGCGACATGGTGCGGCAGCCGCCGCAGGTCGGAATGCTTGGCGAGGTAGCGGCGCAGGATGTCCTGCAGCGCGGCCGAGGTCAGGAAGAATTCCTGCTTCAGCCGCAGCTCCTTGCCCTGATAGGTCGTGTCGTCGGGATAGAGCACGCGCGACAGCGTGCGCGCCAGCGCCTCGGGTTCGGCGGCGGCGGCATAGTCGCCGCGGTTGAACCGCGTCCAGATCGAACAGCGTCGTGGGCTTCGCCCCCCAGAGCCGCAGCGTGTTGGCCCATTTGCCCTGCCAGCCGACCACCGGCGTGTCATGGGCGCTGGCGATCACCGTTTCGCCCGGCACCCAGACCTCCTTGCCGCGACGCGCTGTCCGACATGGCCCTTGAACCCGATCGTATAGGCCGCCTCGGGCCGCTCGAATTCCCAGGGGTGGCGCTGGATCAGCCAGTCCTCGGGCGTCTCGACCTGCTGGCCGCCCTCGAACCGCTGGCGGAACAGGCCATGCTCGTAGCGGATGCCATAGCCATAGGCCGGGCAGCCCAGCGTCGCCATCGACTCCATGAAGCAGGCCGCGAGCCGCCCGAGCCCGCCATTGCCGAGCGCCGCGTCGGGTTCGTCCTCGACGATCGATGCGGAAGTCCTGCCCGAAGCTGCGCATCGCCTCTTCCGCCGTCTCGCGCAGGCCGAGGTTGACCGTCGCATCCTCAAGGATCCGGCCGATCAGGAACTCCATCGACAGGTAGTAGACGCGCTTGCGATCCTCGGCCCAGGTCCGGCGGGTCGAGGCGAACCACGGCTCCACGATCCGGTCGCGGATCGCGAAGGACAGCGCCATGCGCCAGTCATAGGTGCTGGCGTTCGGGGCATCCTTGCCGAGCGTGAAGGTCAGGTGGCGCAGGATCGCGGATTGCAGGTCGGCCGTGGTGGGGGGCGTGTCGAACAAGGGCGCGGCTTTCTTCTGGATTTACGAGCGACGGGGAACGGGACATGCGCCTGCGGTGGCGCGCCTGCACGGGCGGAATGCTGTGCCGTACGGCATGGAGCGGCGCTTCGGTTGGCTCGACATCACGACTCCCCGGCAAGCAGTGGACATGGCGGATCATGCGGACCCGGCTTCACCTGACCGATCTTGCCCGCATCATCACATGGTTGCCGGGCAAATCAACCTCAAACCGCTTTGGATCAAAGAAATCCCCGCGATCCTCCTCATCTTCTACGCGCCCCAGGTGCGTTCCAGCACACGATGCCAGTTCTCGTGGCAAAGCTTGCGCAGCAGTTGCGTGTCGTAGCCATGCGCGCGCAGTGCCGCCTGCAAACCGACCAGCCCCGTGACATCGCCCAGCACGCCGGGCACAGTCGTTCCGTCGAAATCCGAGCCGAAGCCGACATGATCCTCGCCCATGACCGAGATCAGGTGGTCGAGGTGGCGCAGGACGGGGGACCAGCCCATCACGGGCGAGCGTCGCCCGTCGCGGCGCAACAGGATCGTCGCGAAGTTCAGCCCGACAAGGCCACCGCTGTCGGCGATCACGCGCAACTGCCGGTCCGTCAGGTTTCGCGACGAAGGCGAGACGGCATGGGCGCAGGAGTGGGTCGCAACCAGCGGCGAGTCGCTAAGCCGCGCGACATCGTCGAACCCGGCAGCGTTCAGGTGCGACAGGTCCAGAAGGATGCGGCGGCGGTTACACTCGGCGACCAGCGCCTTGCCCGCTTCGGTCAGGCCCGGACCGTGGTCGGCGTCGGAGGGATGGCGGAAGGGCACGCCGTGGCCGAAGACGTTCTGCCGGCTCCACACCGGGCCAAGCGAACGCAACCCGCGCTGTTCCAGCAGGTCGAGCGCTTGGAACTCGCGGTCGATGGCCTCAGCGCCCTCGAGATGCAGCACCCCACCGACGCGGCCCTCCGCCTGACATACGCGCAACTCGGCAACCGTGCGGCAAAGGCGGAACGCGCCCTGGGAAGACCGCTCCATCCAGGCGAGATGATCCGCCATGGCAAGCGCCGCGCGGAAGGCAAGCGGCTGCGGAACGGGATCGGCCAGCGGCAGGTCATAGGGCGGCGCGTCGAAGACACGTTCGCGGTCCCTGTCGCTCATCGCACCGGCAGAGGGCACGAAGATCGCGAACAGGCCCCCCGCAAAGCCGGCCTCGCGAAGTCGCGGCAGGTCGATATGGCCCGCGCTGTTCCGGTCCAGCCATTGGGCGGTGCGATCGTGAGGATGACGGAAAAGGCGCAGCAGAAAGTCGTTGTGGCCGTCGAACACCGGGATCGTCATGTCTGTCTTGCCGGTGGCTCCGAACTGTTCGCCGGACGATAGAAGAAGTGACCGTCGCGCGTAAAGCGCCGAACGACACTCATCGGGCACGGACTTGACCGCGGGCTGCGCCGCCGCCATCTAGAGGCGGTCGCAGGAGGTCCCATGATCACGCTATCCGTTCCCGAGATGAGTTGCGCGCATTGCAAGGCTTCGGTCGAGGCGGCGCTTGGCAACCATGTCGCGCCATCCGACCTGCGGGTGGATTTGGCCAACCGCCAGGTGCAGATCGCGGGCGCCGCACAACCGACGGTTTTGGTCAAGCTGTTGGGCGATATCGGTTTTTCCGCCAAGGTCGTGGCCGCCTGAACCTGCGAATTGCTGCGCTTACGGGGCAGCCCAACGGACGATTGGTCCAGTCTCGTGGCCAATCGAGACACCGTGTCAACTTTGTCGCGCAACCCAATCAAATAAACGACAGTTTGCGGCATTTCGCGTTGCATCGGGCAAAACCGGCGCATAGTTGGCCGCAATAGGGCCTGACGCAGGTCGAACCCCTGACGCAAAGCGGGTCGATGCTCGTCACCAGCCGCCGTGAAACCCGGCATCCGAGGCAGCAGCAGACGACACTGGAGCAGACCATGGCGAAGACCCCGCAAACCCCGGCCCCGCAGCAGCAGAGCGGAACCACGCCCGCCGCAGGCCAGATGGGCGGCAACGCGACCCCGGCCCCGCAACAAGGCCAGACCCCGGTGATCCGCGACTGGGCCTCGATCTGACGCAAGGCTTGCGCGTTGCGGCGTGACGGCTAGGCTGAGGGCGGCCTATCGGAGCCTCACCATGCCGTCACCCCGTTTCCTCCCTGCCCAATCTCGGCCCGGCGACCGAGGCCGCCTTCGCGCGGGCGGGCATCCACAGCGCCGAGGAGTTGCGCGAGACTCGGGGCAGACGCGGCCTATCTCCGTCTGCTCGAGTCCGGCATGCAGCCGCATTTCATCGGGTATTACGTGATCGTCATGGCGCTTCAGGGTCGCCCCTGGAACGACTGCCAGGGCGAGGAGAAGGCGCGCCCTGCGCACCCGCTTCGATGCGATCAAGGCACAGGTCAGCGAAAAAGGGCCGCTCCGAACTGGAAGCGGCCCTCGATATTCTGGGCGTGGTCGAACGCCGTTGAGACGCCGGTCAGCCGACCAGTTCGAGCCCCGAGAAGAAATAGGCGATCTCGACCGCCGCCGTTTCCGGCGCGTCCGACCCGTGGACCGAGTTCTCGCCGACCGACAGCGCGAATTCCTTGCGGATCGTGCCGTCGGCGGCATTGGCGGGGTTGGTCGCGCCCATCACTTCGCGGTTCTTCGCGATCGCGCCTTCGCCTTCCAGCACCTGCACGACGACCGGCTCGGACGCCATGAACTCGGTCAGTTCGCCGAAGAAGGGACGCTCCTTGTGGACGTCGTAGAACTTCTGCGCCTGCGCCAGGCTCAGGTGAATGCGCTTCTGCGCGACGATGCGCAGGCCCGCTTCCTCGAACTTGGCGTTGATCTTGCCGGTCAGGTTGCGGCGGGTGGCGTCGGGCTTGATGATCGACAGCGTGCGTTCGATGGCCATGGGCGTCTCTTTCCGATGTATCTGCGGGGCGGGCCCCTGCCCTGCCCCCAATTGCGCGGCCCTGCTAGCATGGGCCAGAGGCCTTGAAAAGCCGTCAGCCGCGCGCTGCCCGGTTGACGGCCCGGCCGCCATGAGGCAAGCCCCCGCCCATGCTCCAGATCACTGACATCACCTATTCCGTCGAAGGCCGCCCGCTGTTCGAGGCGGCCTCGGCCACCATTCCCTACGGCCACAAGGTCGGCCTCGTGGGCCGCAACGGCACGGGCAAGACCACGCTCTTCCGCCTGATCCGGGGCGAGCTGGCGCTGGAAGGTGGCGAGATCTCCCTGCCCGCCGCGCTCGCGCATCGGCGGCGTCGCGCAGGAGGTGCCGTCGTCGGCGACCTCGCTGCTCGACACGGTGCTGGCAGGCCGACACCGAACGCGCCGCGCTGCTGGCCGAGGCCGAAACGGCGCACCGACCCGCACCGCATCGCCGAGATCCAGCACCGCCTGACCGATATCGACGCCTGGTCGGCCGAGGGCCGCGCCTCGCGCCATCCTCAAGGGCCTGGGCTTCGACGCCGAGGCGCAGCTGCGCCCCTGCTCGGACTTCTCGGGCGGCTGGCGGATGCGGGTGGCGCTGGCGGGGGTGCTCTTCGCCCAGCCCGACCTGCTGCTGCTGGACGAGCCGACCAACTACCTCGATCTCGAAGGCGCGCTCTGGCTGGAAAGCTATCTGGCGAAGTATCCCCACACCGTCCTCATCATCAGCCACGACCGCGGCCTTCTGAACCGCGCCGTGCAGGGCATCCTGCATCTCGACGCGCGCAAGCTGACCTACTGGACCGGCCCCTATGACCAGTTCGCCCGCCAGATGGCCGAACGCCGCGCCGTCCTGCAGGCCGAGGCGAAGAAGCAGGAAGCTGCGCCGCGCGCATCTGCAAAGCTTCGTCGACCGCTTCAAGGCCAAGGCCTCCAAGGCCGTGCAGGCGCAGAGCCGCGTGAAGATGCTGGAGAAGATGACGCCGATCACCCCGCCGGAAGAGGCGAAGAAGCAGGTCTTCACCTTCCCCGCGCCCGAAGAGCTGTCGCCGCCGATCATCAACCTCGACGGCGCCGCCGTCGGCTATGGCGGCACGCCGGTCCTGCGCAAGCTGAACCTGCGGATCGACCAGGACGACCGCATCGCCCTTCTGGGCCGCAACGGCGAGGGGAAATCGACGCTGTCCAAGCTGCTGGCGGGAAAGCTTGCAGCCATGCGAAGGGCGGATGACCAAGTCCTCCAAGCTGCGCATCGGCTATTTCGCGCAGCATCAGGTGGACGAGCTGCACATCGACGAAACGCCGCTGCAGCACATCCAGCGCCTGCGCCCCGCCGAGGGCCAGCCCCGCCTGCGCGCGCGCCTTGCCGGGTTCGGCCTGACGGCGGATCAGGCCGACACGGTGGTCGGCGCGGCTGTCGGGCGGGCAGAAGGCGCGGCTGTCGCTGCTGCTCGCCACCATCGACGCGCCGCACCTGCTGATCCTCGACGAACCGACGAACCACCTCGACATGGAAAGCCGCGAGGCGCTGGTCGAGGCGCTGACCGAGTACTCCGGCGCGGTCATCCTCGTCAGCCACGACATGCACCTGCTGGGGCTGGTCGCCGACCGGCTGTGGCTGGTCAAGGACGGCGCGGTGCACGCCCTATACCGAGGATCTGGAGGCCTATCGCCGCCAGCTTCTTGCGGGCGACGAGCCGGTGCGCGAGAAGCCCGTTGCCGAGAAGCCGAAGCGATCAGCCGCGACGAGATGCTCGCCCTGCGCGCCGAGGTGCGCAAATGCGAGGAGCGGCTGGCGAAGCTGAACGACATGCGCGACCGATCTGGCCAAGAAGCTGGCCGATCCCGAGCTTTACGAGCAGGCGCGCGTGGGCGAACTGGAGACCTGGCAGAAGAAATACGCCGAGGTGATGGAAGGGCTGGACCGGGCCGAGGCGCTGTGGCTCAAGGCCGAAGCGCGCCTGGAAGAGGCGGCCGTCTGATGGACACGGCCTTCCTGATCACCGCCTTCGTCACGCTCTTCGTGGTGATCGACCCGCCGGGCCTGATCCCGCTGTTCATCGCCCTGACCCAGGGCATGACCGCAGACGCACCGCCGCGCCATCGGCCTGCGCGCCTGCTTCATCGCGGCGATCCTGCTGACGCTGTTCGGCCTCTTCGGCGAGGCGGTGCTGGGCTTCGTCGGCATCTCGATGCCCGCCTTCCGCATCGCGGGGGGCATCCTGCTGTTCCTGACCGCGCTCGACATGCTGTTCGAGCGGCGCACCCAGCGGCGCGAGGGGCAGAAGACCGACCCGCAGCACGACCCGTCGGTCTTTCCGCTGGCGACGCCGCTGATCGCCGGACCGGGGGCCATCGCCTCGATGATCCTGCTGGTCGGCCAGTCGGGGCCGGGCTGGGCGGGGACGCTGGCGGTGCATGGGCTGATGCTGGCCCTGATCGCGATCTGCTATGCGCTGTTCCTCGTCGCCGGGCCCGATCGAACGCGCGCTCGGCCGGACCGGGACCATCGTGATCACGCGTCTTCTGGGCATGCTGCTTGCCGCGCTGTCGGTGCAGTTCGTGATCGACGGCATCGTGGGCACCGGCCTTCTGGACTGACCGGCGGCGATTGCGGCGAGCCGTCCGCGCACCTAAGTCTGCGAGGAGAAGCGGAGGTACGATGGACAGCGACACAGTTGCACGGCTTGCCTATCTGGCGATCCTTCTGGTCGCGGTCGGAGGCTGGGTGATCGTCGAGTATCGCAACCGCATGGGCCATGCGCTGCGCACGGCCATGGCCTGGGGGCTGATCTTCGTGGGCCTCATGGCGGGCTATGGCCTGTGGAGCGACCTGCGCAGCGACGTGCAGCGTCAGGCGGTGATGGTCGGCGGGCAGATGGAGATCCCGCGCGCATCCGACGGGCACTACTACCTGACGCTGGATGTCGCGGGACAGCCGGTCGAGTTCCTGGTCGATACCGGGGCCACGAATGTCGTGCTGTCGCAGCAGGATGCGCAGGCCATCGGCATCGACACCGCAGGCGCTTGCCTATATCGGCGTGGCCGAGACCGCGAACGGCATGGTGCGGACCTCGCGCGTCAGGTTGCAGGACGTGGCGCTTGGCCCGTGGCGGGACGAGGTGCTGCCCGCCTGGGTCAGCGACGGGCAGATGCCGGGGTCGCTGCTGGGGATGGACTACCTCGGGCGCTTCCACATCCAGCTCGCGGGCGACACGATGGTGCTGCGCCGCTAGGGCTGCGCTTCGGGGCCAAGTGCCGCGTCAAAGGCCGCCTTCGCTCCCGGATGAAGCGGCGCAGAAAGGCCCGCGCGCCGCATCGCAGAGGGTTCCAGATCGGCGAGCACCGGCGCCTTTCGGGCGAGCAGCGGCAGGTTGTCGAGCGTGTCGCGCACCAGCGTCTCGACCAGTGCCGGATCGGTGGAGGCGCGCGTCACGATCGTCGCAATGACCGAGACGGACGGGATGTCTGCGGTCAGACCCTCGTACACGTCGCTGCGGGTTGTCGTGGGCTGCATGTCGGGGCTTTTCAGGATGATCGCGCTGCGTTCCTTCGGGGCCAGCGGCACCAGGCGTGCGCCGCACTCCGACATCGCGCGCGCGACACCCCCGTTCGGATGACCGACCACCAGCAACGTCGCGTCGATCGTGCCCTGACAGATCGCCTCCATCGCCACACCCGAGGGCAGTTCGGTGACCGAGGCGAAATCGGCCAGCGCGAAGCCAAGCGTGGACAGGACCTGATCGACCGTTCCCCTTCGGCCCGACGCGGGCGGCCCCAGATCGACCCGCTTGTCGCGCAGGTCATCGAAGCTCTGGATGCCGCTGTCGGCGCGCACCAGGATGGTCAGAGTTTCGCCGTAGAGCGACATCACGCTGCGAAGGTCGGTCATCGGGCCGGTTCCGGCATAGGGCCCCGTCCCGTCGTATATGTCGCGCTGCCAGTCGGACTGCGCATAGGCGAAGTCCAGTTCGCCCGATTGAAGCGCGCGGAGGTTGTACCTGGACCCCGAGGTCGGATCGGGACTGCACCGGATCTTGCCGCCCTCGTCACGGTTCACCGCGTCACAGATCGCGGCAGCCGAGGCGTAGTAGCTTCCCGCCACATCCCCCGAGCCAAGCGTGAACAGCACGAGGCCCTGGGCCATCGCGGCCCCGGCCGAGGCGAACAGGGCACCAGCCCAGAGACACATGCGCATCGCAGGCTCCGACACAGGGAACGTCGTCGCTTTCTTAGATCACCTCGCATCGCTTCAGGCAACGACCCGAAACACGAGAGGCGCGATCTTCACGATTGTGCACGCTTCGGTTCCAATGCAAGCTCACCTCTAAGTGAGCGTTTCGTTTGGGCAGGCCACCGTCGATGCCGGACTTCATTTTCACCACGCCCACCTACACGCTCGCGATCTACTTCTCGCTGGTTTCCGTTGCGGCCATGTTCTTCGGGCTGCTCGTGTTCAAGCCGGTGCTGCGGCTGCTGATTGGGTCGGGACCGGATTTCAACCAGACCCTCAGCTATGCCACCTCCAGCTTCAGCCTGTTCTACGGCCTGCTGCTTGGCCTGCTGACCGTTGCTGCCTATCAGAACAACCAGCACGTCCAGACGGGCGTCATGAACGAGGCCTCGGCGCTTGGCACGCTTTACTCCGACATGAACTCCTACCCCGAGCCGATCCGCAGCGAGATGAAGGCGATGCTGCGCGACTACGTGCTGTTCACGATCCACAAGGACTGGCCCGCGCATAGCGAGGGCGTGTTCCTCGATGGCGGGTTCAACCGCGCGGATGCGATGCGCCAGAAGCTGGCCAGTTTCGAGCCGCGCATCCGCAGGCCAGGAAATCATCCACGCCGAAGTCATCAACTCGTTCCAGCGTTTCAGCGACGCGCGCCAGCAGCGCCTGTCGGGCGTCGTCCTGCAGATCCCGAACGTGCTCTGGTACGCGGTGCTGGTGGGTGCGGTCACGAGCGTCCTTCTGATCGTCCTTCTCAAGATGCGGCTGATCCAGCAATTCGTCCTGGGCACCATCAGCGCCTTCTTCCTGGGGGTCATCCTGTTCGTGATCGTCGTGCTCGACCGGCCCCTGCGCGGCGATGCGGGGCTGGAACCCGCCCCGTTTCAACTCGTCTGGGACCGGCAGATGGTCTGGGACGAACCGCTCCGATAGGACACTGGGATGGCCGAGTTCTCGATCCGCGAAGTCGAAGGCATGCGTCAGGTGCGCATGGATATCCGCGACGAGACCGTTCGCGCCCGCAAGGGGGCGATGTCGAACATGCGCGGCGACATCAAGCTGATCCCCCGCCTGCCGGGCGCGCGCGACCTGGTGCGGACGCATGTTCACGAACGAAGCCTCGATCCGGCCCTATTACGTCGGCACCGGCTCGATCCTTCTGCAACCGTCCCTCGGCGGCTATCACCTGCTCGACGTGGCCGAGGGCGAGACGCTGGATCCTTGAACCCGGCGTCTTCTGGGCCTGCGAGGGGAAGGTGCAACCTCGGAATGACCCGCGATCCGTTCTGGTCCAGCCTCTGGGCCGGGGATGGCTTCTTCTCGTGGAAGACGCGGCTTTCGGGACAGGGACGCGCGGCGATCAACGCGCCGGGGCCGGTCGAGACGGTCGAGATCAACGATGCCGAGATGCGCGTGCAGGGCCGGCTCGTGCTGGGGCGCACCTCGGGGCTGCGGTTCTCGTCGCAGCGGCCCACCAGCTTTCTGCGCAGCTACATCTCGGGACAAGAGCGGTTGCGGGTCTTTTCGGGAACCGGAAAGGCGCTGGTGTGCTGGACGCCCTACTGGAACGAGCAATTGCTTCGCACCATGACGAAGGCCGATGAGGCGGCGTCGCTCTATACCTGACCGGCAGCGGCAGCGGCGGCGCGCTCCATCTTCATCTCCCACCGCCCCTCGTCTTCCGCCCAGTACTGCGCCGCCAGCCCCCCGCCCGTAACCCGCTTCCACTGCGCGCGGGCCACTTCCAGCTGCGTCGGTCAAGGCACCCTCGAACAGAACCCAGACCCGCTCCAGCCCCTGCGCCTCGGCAAGGTCGACTGTCGCGCCGTCCAGCAGCATCACGGCCTGAGCGCCGTTCGCGATGCCGTCGCGGTCAGTCAGCAAGGATCGGCTGTCGTCGCATCATGTGGCCCCCCGGCCCGGCCATGGGCGAGGAACTCGTCCTCGGGCCCGAGCCAGAGCACGCGGTCGAGATGGTCAAGACGCGCCGGTCTCGGGGCTGCGGACGGTCACGCACCAGCCCTTTTGCAAGGCCTTTCCCAGCAAGATGCGCGCCGTCTCGTCCACCGTCGAGCGGGTCAGGTGGTAGAAGAGGACGGCACCCATCAGCGCTCGTACATGTCCTGGATCAGCCGGTCCAGCGTCATCACGCCCCAGCCCGTGGCCCCCTTCGGCGCAAGCGCCGTGTCGGACTTGACGCTGGCCGTGCCGGCGATGTCGAGGTGGCACCAGGGCATGCCCGGGCTTGACGAAGCGTTGCAGGAACTGCGCCGCGGTGATCGCCCCGCCGTCGCGGCCCGCCGACGTTCTTCATGTCGGCGATGCGCGATTTCAGCATCTGCGTCATAGGCATCGCCCATCGGCATGCGCCAGGCCCCCTCGCCCTCGGCCTTGGCCGCCTTGAGGAACGCGTTGCAGAGCTCGTCGTCGTTGGAGAAGACGCCGGTGTTCTCATGCCCGAGCGCCACGACCATCGCCCCGGTCAGCGTGGCAAGGTCGATCATGCCCGCGGGGTTGAACCGTTCCTGCGCGTACCAGAACACGTCGGCCAGGACGAGCCGGCCTTCGGCATCGGTGTTGATGACCTCGATCGTGTCGCCCTTCATCGACTTCACCACGTCGCCGGGGCGCTGCGCGCTGCCGTCGGGCATGTTCTCGACCAGACCGACAAGCCCGACGACGTTCGCCTTGGCCTTGCGCAGCGCGAGCGCGCGCATCACGCCCGCCACCACGCCCGCGCCGCCCATGTCGCCGGTCATGTCCTCCATCCCGCGCGGCGGGCTTGATCGAGATGCCGCCGGTGTCGAAGATCACGCCCTTGCCGATCACGCGCGAAGGGCGCCTCGTCCTTGGCTGCCGCCGTGCCACTGCATGCACCACGATCTTCGACGGGCTTGTCCGACCCCTGCCCCACGCCCAGAAGCGCGCCCATGCCCAGCTTCTTCAGCTCGGGCTCGTCCAGGATCTCGACGTCCAGACCCAGTTCCTGCATCGCGGCCAGACGGGCCGCGAAATCGTCGGTGGTCAGCACGTTGGCCGGTTCGTTCATCAGGTCGCGGGTGAAGAACACGCCCTCGGCCACGGCGGCCATCGGGGCGCGGCCTGCGCGGCGACCGCCTCGGGATTGGCGACCATGAAGCTGACCTCGCCCGGCACTTGTCTTCTCGCCGGTCTTGTGGGCGGTGAAGTCATAGGCCCGCAGCGCCAGGCCGAAGGAGATCTCGGCGGCGCTGGGGATGCGCCTCGGCCAGCACCAGCGCGCCCCGACGGCGCCAAGCGCCTTGCCGATGGCCGCCCCGGCCTTGCGCGCGGTGATCGACATCGGCCTGTCCGGTCCAGCTTCACGACCTGCAGCGCCTCGGCCGCCAGACCGGCGGGCCAGCCGAGATCGCTCGCCTCGCCCGGTTTCAGTCTTGTCGAAGGCCGCAGAATCGAGGAAACGGTCCAGCGCGCCGCGCGTCAGGCGGTTGATGCGCCGCGCCGCAGCGCCAGCCGCCCCGCCCGCGCCGACGAAGACCACGATGCGCCCGGCGATGACCGGCAATCGCGTCAAGGTCGACGGCGCTGGAACTGGATGGAAACGGGGCGTGGTCATGGCATCCTCCGGCGAAGATGGGTGCAGATCGTGCGCATTCGGCGGAGCCTAGCCCGCGCCCCTGCGCTTGACCAGATAGCAGTTTTCGCCGCCGCCGAATTCCACTAGGGTCATGCCTCACGGATGCGTGTGGAGGCGAAGCGCATGTGTCCAGATTCGACAGATACCTGCTGTCGCAACTGCTTGGCGCTGTTCGGCTTTTTCTCGCTGGTGCTGGTCGCGGTCTATTGGGTCAACCGGGCGCGTCGGCCTGTTCGACCAGTTGATCGGCGATGGCCAGTCGGCGCTGGTGTTCCTCGAATTCACCGCCCTGACGCTGCCCAATGTGATCCGGCTCGTGCTGCCGATTTCGGCCTTCGCGGCAGCGGTTTACGTCGACGAACCGGCTGACGCAGGAAAGCGAGCTGGTGGTGATGCAGGCGACCGGCTTTTCGCCTTGGCGGCTGGCGCGCCCGGTCGTCTACTTCGGGCTGATCGTGGCGCTGATGGTCGCGCTGCTGATGAATGTGCGTCGTGCCCGCAAGCCGCACCACACTGGCCGCCCGCAGCGCCGAGATCGAGGCGAACGTCACCGCGCGCTTCCTGCGCGAGGGCGTCTTCCTGCATCCGACGCCCGGCATCACCTTCTACATCCGCGAGATCGCGCCCGACCCAGGAACTGCTCGACGTCTTCCTCTCGGATGCCCGCAACCCGGAACAGCGGGTGACCTACAGCGCGCTCCGGGCCGTGCTCTTGCGCAGCGAGACGGGGCCGAAGCTGGTGATGTTCGACGGCATGGCGCAGACGCTGGATCGCAATACCGGGCGCCTGACTGTCACCCGGTTCGCGGACTTTACCTATGACCTCGGCGCGTTCCTCAGTCCGCGGCCGGTCGCCGGCCGCACCGCCGGAAGAGATGCCGACGCGCGCCCTGCTGAACCCGACGCCCGAGATGGAGACCGAACTGAAATCCACGCGCGCCGCGCTGCTTGCAAGAAGGGCACAGCCGCCTTGCCAACCCGCTGCTGGGACTGGCCGGGCCGCTGATCGGCTTTTCGACGCTGCTGCTCGGCGCGTTCAGCCGCTTCGGCCTGTGGCGGCAACTGGTGGGCGCGGTGGTCGCGCTGGTCCTGCTGCAACTGGTCGACAACGTGGCGGCCAGCACGGCGGTCCGGGTCGCGCAGGCCTGGCCGCTCGATCTATCTTGCCCCTGCCCTCGGCCTCGTCGCGGCAGCGGCGATGCTCGCCTGGGCTGCGGGTCCGTTGCGCCTCGGCCGGACGGCAACGCCGCCACGCCGGGGTCGCGACATGACGCTGAGCCGCTACATCGCGCCGCAGGTTCGCGCTGATGTTCCTGCTGGTGTTCCTGATCTTCTTCGGCCTGATGATGCTGATCGACATGGTCGAGCAGATCGGCCGTTTCGACGACCCCGATCAGCCATCGGCCAGCTCGCCGGACTTGCCGCGCTCAAGGTGCCCGAAAGCCTGTACCGCATCCTGCCGCTGATCATGATCCTGGCGGCCATTGCGTTCTTCATGGCGCTGGCGCGGTCCAGCGAACTGGTGGTGATCCGCGCGACGGGCCGATCGGGCCTGCGGCTGCTGATGACGCCGGTGCTGTCGCCGCTGCTGATCGGCGTGCTTGCGGTGATGGTGCTGAACCCCATCGGTCGCGGCACCATCAAGCAATACGACGAGCTGGTCACACGCTATGCCAATGGCGAGTCGAGCGTCCTGTCGATCCGCCCGAAGGGCTCTGGCTGCGCCAGGGCGGAGACGGGCAGCAGATGGTCATCCGCGCCAGCCGGTCCAATCAGGATGGCACGGTGCTGGACAATGTGACCTTCCTGGAATTCGACGCCGAAGGGCAGGCCAACCACGCGGATCGAGGCGGGACGGCCCGTCTCGTGCCGGGGGCGTGGGAGCTGACCGAGCGTGAAGCGCTGGCGGCTCGACAGCCCGAACCCCGAAGCCGACGGCGGTCACCGAGGCCGTGGGCGAGGTTCGCTCGGACCTGACGCGCGACCGCATCCGCGACAGTTTCGGCGAGCCATCGGCCGTCTCGATCTGGGACCTGCCCGCGTTCATCGCCAGCCTGGACGCCGCAGGCTTCTCGGCCAAGCGCCACAGGGTCTGGTTCCAGATGGAACTGGCGCAGCCCCTTCTGCTTGCCGGGATGGTGCTGCTGGCCGCAGGGTTCACCATGCGCCACACGCGCTTTGGCCGCACCGGCACGATGGTGCTGTCGGCGGTGCTGTCGGGGTTCGCGATCTTCTTTCTGCGCAACTTCGCGCAAGTGCTTGGCGAGAGCGGGCAAATACCCGTGATGCTCGCCGCGTGGTTCCCGCCTGTCGCAACAATCCTGTTGTCGCTCGGCCTGCTTCTGCACCTGGAGGACGGCTGATCCTTCACCGTCTGATCCTGCTGACCGTGCTGCTTCTGGGGCTCGCCGCCCCCGGCGCGGCGCAGGACACGCCTGACGAGACGGCGACACTGGTGGCCGACGAGGTCGAGATCCAGGCAGACAGCGTGCTGGTCGCCAGCGGCAATGTCGAGGTGCTGCACAAGGGCACGCGCCTGCGGGCCGAGCGCGTGACGTTCGACAGCAAGGCGGACCGGCTGAAGATCGAAGGTCCGCTGATCCTGACGGATGAGCAAGGGACGCGCCTTCTGGCCGATCAGGCGGACCTCTCGTCTGACTTGCAGGATGGCCTGCTGCAAGGCGCGCGGCTGGTGCTGAGCCAGCAGCTGCAACTCGCCGCGACCGAGATGCAGCGGGTCGGCGGGCGCTATACCGAGCTTGGGCGCACGGTCGCGTCCTCTTGTCAGGTCTGTGCGGCAAACCCCACGCCCCTATGGGAAATTCGTGCAAGGCGTGTTGTCCACGACCAGCAAGCGCGCCAGCTTTACTTCGAGAATGCCCAGTTGCGCGTGGCGGGCGTTCCTGTCTTCTACCTTCCCCGCCTGCGGCTGCCTGACCCGACCCTGAAGCGCGCGACGGGCTTCCTCCAACCGCAGATCCGCAGCACGAGCGAACTGGGCACCGGGGTGGGCCTGCCCTATTTCATCGCGCTCGGCGATTCGCGCGACCTGACGATCACGCCCTTCGCCGCGACGCAGAACGCGCAGTCGCTGGGTCTTCGCTATCGACAGGCCTTCGAGACCGGACAGATCGAGATCGAAGGGCGCGATCTCGCGGGACGAGATCCTGCCGGACGAGACGCGCGGATATCTTTTCGCCTCGGGCGGCTTTTCGCTGCCGCGCGACTTCGCGCTGAGCTTCGGCATCCAGGCCACGAGCGACAATGCCTATCTGCTCGATTACGGCATCTCGACGCAGGACGTGCTGACCAGCTTCATCTCGGCCGAACGGGTGCGGCGCGACGAATACATCCTTGGCCGGGTAATCCATCTGGAGTCGCTGCGCGACGAGGATGACAACGACACGATTCCCTCGACCCTGTTCGACGTCGGCGCGATCGAGCGCTTCGTCCCGCCGGTCGTGGGGGGCATCGCCACGCTGCGCTACCAGTTGTCCGGCGAGACCCGGACTTCGACCAGCACCGAGGACAGCGACGGCGACGGCATGTCGGACGGCCTCGACTTCGGGCCGCGCCCTGATGCGGCTGGACTGGCGGCGCAACTGGGTATTCGCGGGCGGGCTGGTGGGCACCGCCGTCGGGCGCATCCAGGGAGACGTGACAGCGGTGCAGCAGGACCCTGCCTATCCCTCGCAGATCTCGCGCCTCTATGGCGTGGGCGGGGCCGAGTTGCGCTGGCCGCTGGTGCGGCAGGGCAGCGACGGCTCCAGCCAGGTGCTGGAACCCGTGCTTCAGCTCGTGCTGGCCCCGGACGACAGCCCCGATGTTCCCAACGAGGACGGCCAACTGGTCGAGTTCGACAGCGGCAACCTGCTCTCGCTCGACCGCTTTCCCGGAACGGACGCCGTGGAGCTTGGCTCTCGTGCGACCGTCGGCCTGTCCTGGACGCGCTACGGCGTCGAGGGATCGACCCTCGCGCTTGCCTTCGGGCGCATCTACCGGGCCAGCAACACCGACCAGTTCGACATCTCTACCGGCCTTGACGGAACACAGTCCGACTGGCTGCTTGGCGCGCGGATCGTGACGCCCGCCGGGCTGAGCCTGACACAGCGCATTCTCGTGGACGAGAACTTCGACAGCACCGAGGCCGAGTCGCGGCTCGGCTGGGTTGGCGAGCGGCTTGCCGTCAGCTCCGGCTACTACTGGAACATCGCAGACCCGGCGGCGGGCCAGGACAACGACATCTCGGAATGGGCGATCGACGGATCGTGGCAGGTGGCCGACAACTGGAGGGGGCGGTTCGGCCTGCGCCAGGATTTCATCGCCGGGCGGGCCTCGCGGGCCAATCTCGGCCTCGAGTACCGAAACGAGTGCATCCTGGTCGATCTTTCCCTCTCGCGTTGGTTCGCGGACTCCTCTAGTCTGACGCCGACAACCGAATTCGGCCTTGCGGTCGACCTGCTCGGTTTCGGCGGAAGCGCCAGCCCAGGGCCTGCCCGTCGTTGCCGCGGATGACAGGTCGGTTCATGGCCCAACCAGAACGGATCGGTCCCGAACCGGCCCACGTGAGCAGACAACGGAACCCGCACATGCGCTTCACCCGCCTCATCGCCCTTGGACTGAGCAGCCTGTTTCTGGCGCTGCCCGCAGCAGGGGCGGACGGCCTCTTTTCCCCGCGGCTGATCGTCAATGACCATGCGATCACGAATTACGAGATCGAGCAGCGCGTCCGGTTCCTTGAGGCGGTCAACACCGTCGGCGATCTGCCCACAATCGCATTGAAGGACCTTGTCGAGGATCGCCTCAAGCTTCAGGCCGCCGAGACGCTGGAGCTGGAGTTGACGGAAGAGGAGCTTCAGGAAGGGCTGACCGAATTCGCCGCACGTGCGAACCTCACCTCTGATGCATTCACGGCGGCGCTTGGCGAGGCGGGGGTGGAGCCGGAGACCTTCCGCGACTTCGTCACGTCGGGTCTGTTGTGGCGGAAGGTGATCCGCGAGAAGTTCGTGGGCCTCGTCCTCGTCTCGGAAGGCGAAGTCGACCGCGCCTTCTCGGTGACGAAGCGGCGCAGCGGGTTGCGGGTTCTGCTGTCCGAGCTTGTCATTCCCGCGCAGGAAGGACAGGAAAGCGACGCGCTGGCGCAGGCCGAAGAGCTTGCGGCCTCGATCCGCAGTGTCGACGATTTTTCGGCCGCCGCCGCGCAGTTCTCGGCCGCTCCCTCGCGCGAGCAGGGCGGGCAGATCGACTGGATCGACATCGGAAACCTGCCGCCCGGACTGCGCGACCAGGTCATCACGCTGTCTCCCGGCCAGACAACGCCGCCGATCATCCTGCCGAATGCCGTGGCCCTGTTCCAGCTGCGCGGGATCGCCGAGACCGAATGCACTCGCGAACGAGACGGTGAAGGTGGACTACGTCCAGCTTCTTCTGCCGAACACGCAGGATGGCCTGGCGCAGGTTGCCCGGGTTCAGGCTGGTGCGGACAGCTGCAATGACATCTTCGGACTGCAGACCCGGAGCGTCCGAAAGCCAGCTCGCGCGCCTGAACCAGTCGGCGGGCGAGGTGCCGCGGGATGTCGGCGATCGAGCTGGCCAAGCTTGACGCGGGCGAGATCTCCACCGGATTGCGCCGGGGCGGGAACCTCGTGGTTCTGATGCTGTGCTCGCGCGATGTGGTGCCGACGGTGGCCGAGGGCGCCGAGCCGCCGACGCGTGACGAAATCCGCGCGCAGATCCTGAACCAGAAGCTGGCGCTGGCCGCCGAAGGCTATGTGCGCCAGCTGCGCGCCGCCGCCGTGATCCGCGAACCGTGAGCACGGGCCCCGCGGCCCGTCGCGCTGACCTGCGGCGACCCGGCGGGTATCGGTCCCGAGATCGCGGCAAAGGCACAGGCCGCGCTGGCGGGCCGCATCCCTTTCTTCTGGATCGGCGATCCGCGCGCATCTTCCGGCACGGGACGCCATGGCAGCCCATCGGCGCGCCGTCGGAGACGGCTTCGATGCCGCCCGCACCGTGCTTCCCGTGCTGGAGCATCGCTTTCCCTCCGACGCCCGGCCCGGCTCAGCCCGACCCCGGCCAATGCGCGCGGCGGTGATCGAGGTGATCGCGCGGGCCGTGCGCGCTGGTGCATGGCGGGCGAGGCGTCGGCGATCTGCACCGCCCCGATCAGCAAGAAGGTGCTGAAGGACGGGGCGGGCTTCGCCTTTCCGGGCCATACCGAATACCTCGCCGCGCTCGGCCGGGGTCGAGCGCGTGGTGATGATGCTGGCCTGCCCCGGCGCTGCGCGTCGTGCCGGTGACGATCCACATCCCGCTGGCCGACGTGCCCGCGCGCCCTGACGCCCGAGCTTGCTGGAGGAGACGATCCGCATCACCCATGCCGGCGCTGCTCCGCGACTTCGGCATCGCCGCGCCCCGCCTCGCGGTCGCCGGGCTGAACCCCCATGCGGGCGAAGGCGGGGCGATGGGGCGGGAAGAGATCGACGGTCATCGCCCCGGTGCTCGACACGGCTGCGCGCCGAGGGCTTGCGATCTGCGGGTCCGCTGTCCGCCGACACGATGTTCCATGCCGCGGCCCGCGCGGGCTATGACGCGGCGATTGCATGTATCACGACCAGGCGCTGATCCCGATCAAGACCATCGACTTCGCGGGCGGCGTGAACGTGACGCTCGGCCTGCCCTTCGTGCGCACCTCGCCCGATCACGGCACGGCCTTCGACATCGCCGGGCAGGGCATGGCCGATCCGACCAGCCTGATCGCCGCGCTCGACGCTGGCCGCCGAGATGGCGGCGCGGCGCGGGCTGAGACCGGGAAGCGACACGACGTGGCGCGATCGACGGACTGCCGCCCCTGCGCGAGGTGATCGCGACGCATGGCCTGCGTGGCGAAGAAGCAGCTGGGCCAGAACTTCCTGCTGGACCTGAACCTGACGGCGCGGATCGCGCGGCTGGCGGGCGACCTGACGGCCTGCGACGTGCTGGAGGTCGGGCCCGGCCCCGGCGGCCTGACGCGCGGGCTGCTGGCCGAAGGCGCGCGCCATGTGCTGGCGGTCGAGAAGGACGCACGCTGCCTGCCCGCGCTGGCCGAGATCGCGGCGGCCTATCCCGGGCGGCTGGACGGTGATCGCAGGGCGATGCGCTGACCGTCGACCCGCTGGCGCATCTGACGCCGCCGATCCGGATCGTGGCCAACCTGCCCTACAATGTCGGAACCGAACTGCTGATCCGCTGGCTGTCGCCGCCGCACTGGCCGCCCTTCTGGGACAGCCTGACGCTGATGTTCCAGAAGGAAGTGGCCGAGCGGATCGTGGCCACGCCCGGCTCCAAGGCCTATGGGCGGCTTGGCGCTGCTGGCGCAATGGCGGACGCGATCCGAAGATCGTCCTGACCCTGCCGCCCGAGGCTTTCGTGCCCGCCGCCCAAGGTGCATTCCGCCGTGGTGCATTTCACGCGCCGGGCCGAGCCGCGCTATCCGGCCGATCAGGCGACGCTGTACGCGCATCACGACGATGGCCTTCAACCAGCGCCGCAAGATGCTGCGGTCCAGCCTCAAGGGGCTGGGTCCGGCGACATCGAGGGCAAGCTGCGCGCGGCAGGGATCGACCCGACCGCGCGGGCCGAGGAGATATCGCTGGAGCTGTTCTGCGCCCTGGCCCGCGAACTGGCCCGCTAGCGGGTCACTCGGCCGCTTCCGCCGGACCGTCGCCGTCGGGCGTCTTCGCCTCGGGGCGCGGCTTGCGCGGAGCACGGGGTTTGCGGGGCGCCTGCGCGGCCTCGGGCTGGTTGGCCTGCGCGGCGGGCGCGTCGGCCGCGGGCGGCCTGCCCTTCGCGCGGCTTGCGATCCTCGCGCCGACGCTCCTGCCGGTCGCCCTGCTCGCCCCCCTCGGGGCGCGGTCCGCGGTCGCGACGTTCTTGCCCCGCGTTGCGCGGCAGGTTCGGGCGGTGGCGGGCTTCGGGGGTCTCGACAAGCCCGCTGTCGCCCAGGTCGTCGATGAAATCCATCAAGCCGGTCGACCGCGGCATGGTGACCTCGGGCTGTTCGTCGCGCAGTTCGCTGCGTTCGTCCCGATAGGGCCGGTCGCGCTGCGGCTCGCGCGGTTGGGGGTCGCGCGGCGGGTTGGGCTGGCCGCCCTGATATCCGCCCTGCTGCCCGTGCTGGCCGTTCTGCTGGTACGGCTGGTTGCCGTTCTGGTTGCCGTTCTGGTTGCCGTAGTCGCCCTGCGGACGGCGCTGTTCCTGCTCGGCGGCCAGTTCGCGCTGCGCCTCGGCCAGCATCCGCGTGTAATGCTCGGCGTGCTGCATGAAGTTCTCGGCCGCCACCCGGTCGTTCGACAATTGGGCGTCACGCGCGAGGATCTGGTATTTCTCGATGATCTGCTGCGGCGTGCCGCGCACCTTGCCCTCGGGGCCGGAGCTGTCGAACACCCGGTTGATGATGTTTCCCATCGACCGAGGCCGGTTCGACTTCGAGCGCGAACGTGATTTGGATGATCTCATGTGTTCCGTGTTTCCGGCTGGGGTCTGGTTTGCCCGAGCACCTGCGTCCAGTCGCGGAGATTTCCCGGTCGGGGTCCATCGACGAATGTCAGGCTTGCGAGAAGGGTATCTTTCGAAAAGGGGCCTGTGCCGGCACCTGTGCCCTTACGGCGAGTAATCATGCCAGACAGCACCTGACAAGGGGAAAGTTGCTGCATCGACCACGTTGCAAGGCATTTGCGCTATTTTGCGCATGTTGTGGCGCGAATCCCGCACTTCCGCCGTCAAGGCTCGCACCGCGCGACAACGACGCGGTCACGACCGTCCAGGTCGCGCCGCACCTCGATCCCGGCAAGACCGGCCCCGGCAAACAGGGCGACGACCTGCTCGCGCCTGCGCCGGACCGATCTCGACCAGCAGCCGGCCGCCCGGGGTCAGGTGGGCGCGACACGCCCGCCGCGATTGCGCGATAGGCGTCCAGCCCGTCGCCGCCCGGGCGTCAGGGCCAGGCGCGGCTCCCAGTCGCGGACCTCGGGGGCACAGCGCGGCCATCTCGGCGGCCGCGATGTAGGGCGGGTTTGACACGATCAGATCGAACCGGCCCTCGACGCTGGCGAACCAGTCGGACTGCCGCAGAACGCGCAGCGCGCCGACAAGGCCAAGGTCGCGCGCCGATTGGCGCCGCCACCGTCAAGCGCCGCCTCGGACAGGTCGATCCCGACGCCCGCGCGCATCGGGCCGTTCGGCCAGCAGCGTCAGAAGGATCGCGCCCGAACCTGTGCCAAGGTCGAGCACCCGCGCGAATGGCTGCTCCAGCGCGGCCGCGATCAGCGTTTCGGTCTCGGGCCGCGGGTCGAGCACGTCGCGGCGTCACGCGGAACGACCGGCCCCAGAACAGCCGCTGGCCGATGATCTGCGCCACCGGCTGGCGCGCGCGCCGGGCCGCGATGGCACTGTCGAAGCGCGTGGCGCTGCGCCTCGGTCAGTCGTCTGATCGGCAGGTGCAGCGTCAGCCGGTCGGGCGGCAGGCCCAGCGCATGGGCCAGCAGACGCCGCGCGTCGCGCGCCGCACTCTGCGACGCCCGCGTCGCGCAGGGCGAGCGTGGCCAGCCGCAGCGCCTCGGCGGCGGTCATGCCTCCATCTCGGCCAGTTTCGCCGCCTGGTCATGGGCCACCAGCGCGTCGATCGACCTCGTCAGGTCGCCCGCCATGATCTGCGGCAGGGCATAGAGCGTCAGGTTGATCCGGTGGTCGGTCATCCGGCCCTGCGGAAAGTTGTAGGTGCGGATGCGCTCGCTGCGGTCGCCCGAGCCGACCTGCGCCTTGCGGTCGGCGGCGCGTGCGGAATCGATGCGCGCCGCGTTCCAGATCGAACAGCCGCGCGCGCAGCACCTGCATCGCGATCTCGCGGTTGCGGTGCTGCGACTTCTCGGACGAGGTCACGATGATCCCGTCGGCAGGTGGGTGATGCGCACCGCCGAGTCGGTCGTGTTGACATGCTGGCCCCCTGCCCCGGACGAGCGCATCGTGTCGATGCGGATGTCGCTGGCGGGGATGTCGATGTCGACATCCTCGGCCTCGGGCAGCACGGCGACGGTCGCGGCCGAGGTATGGATACGGCCCTGCGTCTCGGTCTCGGGCACGCGCTGCACCCGGTGGACGCCGCTTTCGTATTTCAGCCTGGCGAAGACGCCCTCGCCCTGCACATGGGCCACGACCTCGCGCACGCCGCCCAGGTCGCTTTCCTGCAGCTCGAGGATCTCGAACCGCCAGCCCTGGCTTTCGGCATAGCGCTGGTACATCCGCAGAAGGTCGCCCGCGAAGAGCGCCGCCTCGTCGCCCCCGGTGCCGGGCCGGATTTCGAGGATCGCGGGACGCGCGTCGGCAGCATCGCGGGGCAAGAGCGCCAGCCGCAGCGCCTGCTCCATCTCGGGGATGCGGGCCGCAGCCGCCGGCAGTTCCTCTTCCGCCAGCGCGCGCATCTCGGGGTCGGCCAGCATCGCCTCGGCCTCGGCCAGGTCGTCGCAGCGCGCGGCGATAGGCGGCGATCTCGGTCACGACCGGCTTCAGCTCGCTGTATTCGCGGCTGAGGACGGCGATCTCGGCCGGGGCGCGCACCGGCGGCGAGCCGCGCCTCGAGAAACTCGAAGCGGTGCGTGATCTGGTCGAGCTTCTCCATCGGAACCATGACCGGGGTGTGGCCGAAGCCATCCGGGTGGTCAAGGCCCCGGCGGAGCGGTGGCGGTCAGACTTATGACGCTCCAAATGCCGAAGGGGCGGTCGCGGTAGAGCCATGTCGGATGCGGCGGTGTCGGCAACCTTGCCCGATCCGCCGGTCCGGGAAACCGCGGCATTCCGCAAGAATGAAGCAACCGAAACGACAGAGTTTGTCGTCAACGGCATACAGGCCTTCGTTCGCCCCGCTAGTCTGGCATGCAAAATGGCGGCCCCCGGTGGCCGTTCTGTTGCCTTGCAGGGAGATCCCAATGAAATCGCATACCCGAGTGCTCGTGATCGGCGGCGGCGTCGTCGGCTGTTCGGTGCTCTATCACCTGACCAAGCTCGGCTGGTCGGACGTGACGCTGATCGAGCGGTCGGACCTGACCTCGGGCTCCACCTGGCACGCGGCGGGCGGCTTCCACACGCTGAACGGCGACACCAACATGGCCGCGCTGCAGGGCTACACGATCCGGCTCTACAAGGAGCTGGAGGCGATCACCGGCATGTCCTGCGGGCTGCACCATGTCGGCGGCATCACGCTGGCCGACACGCAGGAACGCTTCGACATGCTCAAGGCCGAGCGCGCCAAGCACCGCTACATGGGGCTGGACACCGCGATCCTGACGCCCGCCGAGATCGCGAAGATGACCGACGGCCTGGTGAACACCGAAGGGCATCATCGGCGCGCTCTACGATCCGCTCGACGGCCATCTCGACCCCTCCGGCACGACCCACGCCTATGCCAAGGCCGCGCGGATGGGCGGGGCCGAGATCATCCTGCACAACCGCGTGCTGTCGACGACGCAGCGCGCCGATGGCGGCTGGGACGTGGTGACCGAACAGGGCACCATCATCGCCGAGCATCTGGTGAACGCCGCCGGCCTCTGGGCGCGCGAGGTGGGGGCGATGGCGGGCGTCTATCTGCCGCTTGCTGCCGATGGCGCACCAGTATCTCGTCACCGACGACATCCCCGAGATCATGGACATCCTGAAATCGGGCCGCGAGTTCCCGCATGTGATGGACCCGGGCGGCGAAAGCTATCTGCGGCAGGAGGGGCGCGGCCTCTGCATCGGCTTCTACGAGAAGCCCTGCGAGCCGTGGAGCGTCGACGGCACGCCCTGGAATTTCGGGCATGAGCTGCTGAACGAGCAGTTCGACAAGATCGAGGACTCGCGTCACCTTCGCCTACAAGCGCTTCCCCGTGCTGGAACGCTCGGGCGTCAAGCGGGTGATCCACGGCCCCTTCACCTTCGCCCCCGACGGCAACCCGCTGATCGGCCCGGTGCCGGGCCTGCGCAACTACTGGTCGGCCTGCGCCGTCATGGCGGGCTTCAGCCAGGGCGGCGGCATGGGCCTGAGCCTTGCGCAATGGATGATCCATGGCGAGGTGGAGCGCGATCCGCGCGGCTTCGACGTGGCGCGCTTCGGCAACTGGACGACGCCGGGCTATACCGTGCCGAAGGTGATCGAGAACTACCAGACGCGGTTCAGCGTCGGCCTATCCGAACGAGGAAAAGCCCGCCGCCCGCCCCTTCCGCACCACGCGCGATGTACGACATCTTCACGGACATGCGCGCCGTCTGGGGCCAGCAATACGGGCTGGAGGTGGTGAACTACCACGCCCTGCCGGGCGAGCCGCTGCTATGAGACGCCGACCTTCAAACGCTCCAACGCCTGGGAGGCGACGACGGCACGAGGTGATGGCGGTGCGCGAATGGCGTCGGCATCAACGAGGTGCAGAACTTCGGCAAGTATCGCGTGACGGGGCCGAACGCGCGCGCCTGGCTCGACCGGATCATGGCGGGCCTGATCCCGCAAGCCGGGGCGGCTGACGCCTGACGCCGATGCTGGCCGAAAGCGGGCAAGATCATCGGGGATTTCACCGTCTCCTGCCTGTCGCGAGACCGAGTTCCAGCTGACCGCCAGCTATGGCGCGCAGGGCTGGCACGGGCGCTGGTTCGAACAGCACATGGAAGATGGCGTCCGGGTCGAGAACATCTCGCGACACGCGCACCGGCTTCCAGATCGCCGGGCCGAAGGCGCGCGAGCTTCTGGCGCGCGTCACGCGGGCGGATGTCGTCGGGCGAGGCGTTCAAGTTCATGGACGTGAAGCGGATGACCGTCGGCATGGCCGACTGCATCGTGCAGCGCGTCAGCTACACCGCCGACCTGGGCTACGAGATCTATTGCGACGCAGGTCAGCCAGCGCCACCTTTGGCACACGCTCTGGACCGCCGGGCAGGACCTGGGCCTGCGGCCCTTCGGGATGCGCGCGATGATGTCGCTGCGGCTCGACAAGTTCTTCGGCTCCTGGGGGCGCGAGTTCAGCCCGGACTACACGCCGGGCGAGACCGGGCTTGACCGCTTCATCCGCTGGAACAAGCCCGCCGACTGGATCGGCAAGGCGGCGGCGATGACGGAAAAGGCCGAAGGCCCGAAGCGCAGGCTCTGCGCCTTCGTCGTCGAGGCCGACGGATGCCGACGTGGTGGCGTGGGAGCCGATCTGGCTGGACGGCGCGGTGGTCGGCTTCTGCACCAGCGGCGGGTTCAGCCATTACACCGGCAAGTCGGTCGCGCAGGGCTTCGTGCCCGCCGACCGGGTGCAGGACGGGCTGAAGGTCGAGATCGAAATCCTCGGCGAGCGGCGGCCGGCGCGGCTGGTGACCGAGCCGCTGTTCGACGCCGACGGCGCGCGGATGCGGGGTTAAGGTGCAAAGAGCCGCACGTTAGAAAACGGCTGGAAACATCTGGCAAGGCAATAGAAAGCGCGCTGGCCGCAGGCGTTTCGCCATGCCCGGCGATGTCCTGATCCTTATCCCTGCGGCAGGTGCCTCTTCGCGGATGCGGGGGGGCGACAAGCTGCTTGAGATCGTGGAGGGCGAGCCGCTGCTGCGCCGTCAGGTGCGGATCGCGCTGGCCACGGGATGCAGGGTCGCGGTCACCCTGCCCCCGGACCGTCCTGCGCGCGCCGCGGTTCTTGACGGGTTGGCGGTGGAGCGTCTGGAGGTGCCCGATGCGGCCAGCGGCATGGCCGCCTCGCTGCGCGCGGGTGCGGCGCGGGCGGCGGATGGCCCCTGGACCGGGCTGATGATTCTGCCTGCCGATATGCCCGAAATGACGACTGACGCGCTGATCGCCGTGCTGTCGGCCTTCGCCGCGGAGCCCGACCGAATCTGGCGCGGCCAGAGCGCCGAGGGGCGTGCGGGCCATCCGGCGGTCTTTCCGCGCGACCTCTGGTCGTCACTTGCACAGTTGACCGGCGACACGGGCGGCAGCCCGGTGATCCGCGCCAATCCCGACCGTGTAAGCGCGGTCATATTGCCCGGCCGGATGGCTCTGACCGACCTCGACACGCCCGAGGAGTGGGCCGCCTGGCGGGCCGGGTTGCGCGAGGGTGGCTGAGGCTCGTCAGGCCTTTCAGTTGGGAAAAAGCTCGACCTGCGTCTCGGCCGTCCGGCCATAGTAGACGACGCGGCGGCCTGAGAAGGACACGAGGTAGCCCGCACAGCCCGCTGCCTTTGCCCCCTCACTGAACGCCGCATAGCTGTAGCCTGGCGCGTTGGACTGGGCCCACCGGACGAGGCGCGCGACCTCTCCAGCGTCGAACGCCGCCGCGACCTGTCCGGGATAGGCTGGAAGCTCGAAAGTCGCGCTGTCGCCGTCGGGCAGATAGTAGGTCTGGCTGCCACGTCGGTAATCGACGGCATAGCCCTCGAACCCGGCCGCGATCAGGCGGGCGACGATCTTCGGAAAGGAAAGGCTGCCGTCATGTGCGGCATTCAGGCAAGCTTCGGCAAGGGCATATCGGTCCGCGTCCATGGCGGCTTTCTCCTCAGTCTGGGGGGTTTTGTGGTGCGAGAGGTCAGTCGATCGGGCTGACAGACAACTGACGCCTTTCGACGAGCGTTCTCAGGATGCGATCCAGCAGGGCGCGGTCTTCGGCGGTGAGCGTGCCGAAGAACTCTGCGTCGTTCCGATCCGCGAGGCGCGCGAGGAGGGGAACCCGCGCCCGCCCCTCCGGTGTGAGGGACAGAACCTGACCGCGTCCGTCACTGTCCTTGCGCGCGACCAACCCCTTGGCCACCAGCCGGTCGCCCAGCTTGCTGATCGCACCTCGCGTCATCCCCATCCGGTCGGCCAGCAGCGAGGGCGCGATGCCGTCCTGGGCGAAGAGGCTGCGCAGGAAGACCCATTCGGCAACCGTCACGCCTTCTGCCGTCACCTTGCGGGCAAATTCCTGCGAGACGGCGTTCGACACCATGCGGAGCCAGTAACCCAGGTGATCCTCAAGATCGGAAACGTCGGCTGCCATGCTTGCCACCCTTTCAGTTGACTAGGAAACTAATATTCTCTTGTTTCCTAGTCAACTACATTGTCTCTTGGGGTGTCATAGTTTGCCGCTCAGGCGGCGAAGAGCACCCGCGCCTCATGCGCCTTGAGCGAGCGGCGGGCGGAAGCGAAGTCGATCACCGCGTCGAGGGTCGGGAACAGCGCGCCGATCTCGGCCCGCTGCGCGGCATCCATGCCAGCAAGCGTTCGGTCGCCGGGCTGGAAGCTCTCGCTCCACAGCCCGTCGGACAGCACGATCTCGTGCCGGTCGAACAACAGGTGCAGATAGGTGACCTCGTCCACGTCCAGCCAGTCGATGCCGGGGCAGCCGACCAGATGAACGGCGGCGACAAGCACCTCGTCATCGCCGAACAGCAGTTCCGGCAGCGCGCCGCTGACCAGGACGCGGTGCTGCGGCGACACGGTCAGGTCGCGCGCGGGCAGGCCCGGGCCAAGCGCCCCCGCCGCGATACGGACCGGGGCCAGCGTGGGCGCAGCGTCGAGTTCCGATGCGCCGAGCGTGCGCCGCCCGATCCAGCGAAGCGGCTGCATCCCCGAATCGCGCGTCTGCACCAGATCGCCCGGCAGCAGCGCCTCGACCGGAACGTCGCCGCGCTGTGTCGCGATCCGCGTGCCGGGGGTGAAGCAGGGCACGACCGTCTCGATCCCCGTGAAGCGCAAGGTGCCCAGGACATTGGTTCGGGTGGCGTCCAGGAAGCTGACCGTGCCATCCTCGGGGTTGGCATCATAGTCGATCCGGAACTCGCCCGCGCCGACAAGGTTCAGCGTGTCGGCCGTGTCGTCCCCCGTCTCGCCGCCGTCGACCGTGTCCCCGTAGCCATCCGTGCCGACGCTGACGAAGAAGGTATCGCGATCGTCCCCGCCCGACATGAAGTCCGCAGCCGCGCCGCCGGTCAGACTGTCGTCGCCCGCTTCGCCGAACAGGCTGTCGCCTCCGGCATCGCCCGACAGGCTGTCGGCCCCGGACCCGCCCCTCAGCGTGTCGAGGCCGTCGCCCCCAAAGAGGGTGTCGTTGTCGGCCCCGCCTTCGAGCGAGTCGTTCTCGGTTCCGCCGGAAAGGAAGTCATTCCCCGCGCCGCCGAAAAGCTGATCGGCCCCCGCATCGCCCGAGAGGCTGTCATCGCCACCATCGCCCGAAAGCGTATCGTTCGAGGCCCCGCCGAAGAGCGTATCGTTCTCGGACCCGCCAAACAGGCTGTCGGTGCCCGCATCGCCGAACAGGTTGTCGGCCCCGGCATCGCCATAAAGCGCATCGTTGTCGGCACCGCCGTAGAGTGTGTCCACTCCGTCGCCGCCAAAGAGCTGGTCGTTCCCCGCGCCGCCGTCGAGGCTGTCGGCGTCGGCGCCACCCGAGAGGGTATCGTTGCCGGTGCCGCCGAAGAGCTGGTCGTTGCCCTCGTCTCCCAGCAGGCTGTCATTGCCAGCCTCGCCATAGATCGTGTCGTTGCCAATTCCGCCCGACAGCGTGTCATTGCCCGCATTGGCCGCGACCGCCCCGATGGCGTTGTTGCCGATCAGGTTCTGGGACGTGCCGCCGGGGACGGTGACCGTGGCTGCCAGCACCTCTTCGCCGAGGTTCTCCCAGATCCGGATCTCGATCGTGTAGGTCTGGCCCGCCGCAAGCACCACGTCGCCATATCGGGTCGTGGCGGCCTGGTGGAAATCGTTGTTCAGGTAGGGGAGCGTCCCGCCCGTCTGGTTCGCGAAGTTCAGCGGGTTTCCGGCGGCGTCGAGGATGCGCATCACCGAGCCGTCGTCGGACGTGGTGGTGAACCGATAGGTTCCGGCGGTCGCGGCGGTGTAGGTGGAGGTCAGGATGATCCCGAAATCCTCGGGATTGACATCCGGCGTTGTGCCGCGCGCCGTTGCGGCCAGGTTCCGCAGGTTGAAGTCGGCGGTCGTCCCCTCGAGGCGCAACGTGCCTTCCTCGATGGTGAAGGCCTGGCTGGAATTGCTGCTGAAATCCTTGTCATAGAAGCGGTAGGTCCAGGCGCTGGTTCCAGTCGGATCGCCATAGACAACATCGTCACCGCTTCCCGCCGCGACACTGTCATTGCCGGCCCCGGCATAGATCCGGTCCGCGCCATCGCCGCCGTCAAGCGTGTCATTCCCGGACCCGCCAGACAGCGTGTCGGCCCCGTCGCCGCCCAACAGGCTGTCATTGCCGTTGTTCCCGTCGAGGATGTCGTTGCCATCGCCGCCGGTGAGCGTGTTGGCGTTGAAGTCCCCCACAAGCGTATCGTTGAGGGCCGAGCCGTTCAGGTTCTCGATGCTGCTGAACGTGTCCCCCGCCGCGTCGCCAGCCGTGCCCGAGAGGGTCTGAAGATTGGCCGAAACGCCCGAGGTTGACGAGGCATAGGAGGCGGTGTCGATGCCCGCGCCGCCCGAGATGGTGTCGCCCGAGGCACCCCCTTCGAGCCAGTCGTCGTCGTTGCCGCCATAAAGCTGGTCCGTTCCCGCACCGCCAAACAGGCTGTCATTGCCCGCGGCCCCCGTCAGCGTGTCGTTGCCCGCGCCGCCGTCGAGCATGTTGCCCACGGTGCTGCCGGTGAGGGAGTCATTGGCACCCGATCCGACGACATTCTCGAAATTGCTGATCGAGTCGTTCTGGGCATCCCCGCCCGAGACCGTGTTGGTCTGGATGTTGACATTGACCGCATTCGTCGAGGTGCTGTAGCTCAGCGTGTCGATGTCCGACCCGCCGTCGAGCGTATCGTTGCCCGTGCCACCACGCAGCGTGTCGTTGCCCGCCTCGCCATAGAGCGAGTCGTTGCCGCTTCCTCCGTCGAGCAGGTCATTGTCCGTGCCGCCAAACAGACGGTCCGAGTTGTTGCCGCCGAACAGCGTGTCGCTTCCCGATCCGCCGTAGAGGCTGTCATTGCCGTCGCTGGCGTCGATCAGGTCGGCCCCGCCATTTCCGATCAGCGTGTCCTGTCCGGCGAACCCGTTGATGGTATCGTCGGCATCGCCGCCGGTCAGAGAGTCGTTGCCGCTCGTGCCGTTGATGACGGGCATCTTGATTGCTCACCTTGCCTGCAAGGGTAGACCCCTCGTCCCGCGCCACTAGCAGCCGATTTGGGCGCGATGATGTTGGAAACCGACCCGTTGGGTGGCAGGCTTGGCAGATCCTGTCGCGATCCGCCCGACAGGTCGGGGCATCTTGCGTCAGCGTGGTGCCCGAGGCGAGAGTCGAACTCGCACACCTTGCGGCGGAGGATTTTGAATCCCCTGCGTCTACCATTCCGCCACTCGGGCCACGCCGCGGCAGGGTTTAGTCGGACCCCTGCCCCGCGTCAATGCAGGAGGGTCAGAGCTGCGGTGGCCGAGAACGTGTCGCAGTCGGCAATCTGACCCGATTGCAGGCCGATGGCGAACCAGCGCTGGCGCTGCTCCGAGGTGCCGTGGGTGAAGGTGTGCGGCATCGGGCGCTGGCCCGCGTTGCGCTGCAGCGTATCGTCGCCGATCTGGCGGGCGGCGTTCAGCGCCTCTTCGAAATCGCCCGGCTCGATGGTGCCGAAGTTCTCGGCCGTCTGGCGCGCCCAGATGCCGGCCAGGCAATCCGCCTGAAGCTCCACCCGGACCGAGATCTGCGTTGCTGTCCGCCTGGCTGACCTGCGGCGGACTTGATGGTCTTGCCGAGGATGCCGAGTTCGTCCTGCACATGGTGGCCGATCTCATGCGCCACGACATAGGCCGAGGCGAAATCGCCCCCCGCGCCCAGTCTGGCGTTCGAGCGTCGTGAAGAAGGCCGTGTCGAGGTAGACCTTCTTGTCGATCGGGCAGTAGAACGGCCCCGTCGCCCCGCTCGCCCCGCCGCAGGGCGAGGCGGTGGCGCCCTTGAACAGGACGAGCGTCGGCCGGGGTGTAGTCGCGGCCAAGCTGTTCGCGGAAGACCTTCGTCCAGACTTCCTCGGTGTCGGCCAGCGTGACCGAGACGAACTCGCCCGCGGCCTGGTCCTCGGCGGTGATCTCGGTCGAACCGGTGCTGGTGGCGCCTGGGTCCTGCAACAGCGGCGAGACGTCCACCCCGAGGAACAGCCCGATCAGCAGGACGATGATCGCGCCAATGCCACCGATCCCCGCCGTCCGGCCCATTCCGGCACGGCGCCGGTCCTCGATGTTGCCGCTGCCGCGTCTGCCGCGCCATTCCATGAAATGCCCTCCGCCGGAAATCCATTGACGAAGGATAGCCCGCAATCCGGCAACGGCGAAGGGATTTTCTCCGGGTCGGCAACAGTCGCGTCACGCGGACGTGTCGCGTCGACGCTTCCGTCTCGCCCCGCCGCGCCCTATGGTCCCGCGCAAACGGAACGGAGGGACGGATGGCATCGCGCAACACCCTGGTGGCGCTGGCGGCGGGCGGATCGCTGGCGCTGCTGCTCGGGGCCTTCGCGTTCCAGTTCATCGGCGGCCTCGCACCCTGCCAGCTGTGCCTGTGGCAACGCTGGCCCCATGCGGCGGCGGTGCTGATCGGGCTCGTGGCGCTGGCTGCTCCCCGGGCGGCTGCTGCCGCTGCTCGGCGCGCTGGCGGCGCTGACCTCGGCCGGGATCGCGGGCTTTCACACCGGGGTCGAGCGCGGCTGGTGGGAGGGGTTGGCCACCTGCACCGCCGGGTCGATCTCGGGCGTGGACGTGAAGGATCTGCTGGACCCGAACGTGGTCATCGCCCCGGTCGTGCGCTGCGATGAGGTGGCCTGGCAGATGCTGGGGCTGTCGATGGCCTCGTGGAACATGCTCGCCTCGCTGGGGCTGGCGGTTCTTTGGCTGATGGCGGCCGGGGGGCCAGCCCCCGGACCCCGGGGTACTTGAGCCGAAAAGAAGCCTGTCGCGGTCAGCGCCGCCCCGCCTTGCGGGTCGTCAGCAGCAGGTTCGTCTCGCTGGTCGTCACCCCCTCGAAGGTGCGGATGCGGGCCAGCACCTCGTCCAGTTCGGCCAGCGTCGTGGTTCCGATCTCGGCGATCAGGTCCCACTTGCCGTTGGTGGTGTGAACGGCCTGCACGGCAGGCAGGCCCGACAGCCGCGCCATGATGCGGTCCGTGCCGCGCCCCTCGATCCCGATCATCATCAGGCCGCGCACGGGCGAGGCGGTGACATCGCCGCGCGTCAGCACGGTGAATCCCGCGATCTCGCCCCGCGCGGCGAGACGCTCCATCCGCGCGCGGACCGTGGCCCGCGACAGGCCGAGGCGGTCGGCCAGATCAGAGAGCGAGGCGCGGCCGTCGCGACGAAGCTCGGCGATCAGGCGCTGGTCGGTCTCATCCATCCTGGTTGTCTTTCCCGCCGTTTTGCGCAGTCTGTTACGCGGAATGACAATAATGTCGCTGGATTCCACCGCAAGCCGGAAAGACATTGCCCCGAAGCAGGAGAGACCGCATGACGCATTGCATCCTGATCGGCGCCCCGATCGATTCCGGCCAGAAGCGCCCCGGCTGCCTGATGGGCCCGGCCGCCTATCGCGTGGCGGGCCTGCCGCAGGCGCTGCGCGATCTGGGCCACACGGTCGAGGATCGCGGCGACCTGGCCCTCGGGCCCCTGCCCGACGTGACGCCCGCAAATCCGGTGGTTCACTCGCCTGCCCGAGACGCTGGCCTGGACCGCGGCGCTGGCCGACGGCGACCGGCGCGTGCGATGGCAAGCGGGCTTTCCGATCATCCTGGGCGGCGACCACTCGCTGGCGCTCGGCTCGGTCGCGGGGGTGGCGGCCCATGCGCAGCGGAACGGGCGGCCCCTGTTCCTGCTGTGGCTCGACGCACATTCCGATTTCCACACGCCGATGACGACCACCAGCGGCAACCTGCACGGCACGCCCGTCGCCTATATCGCCGGGCGCGAGGGGTTCGACGACTTCCCCCCCTTTCCCGCGCCGCTTCCGGCGGATCGCATCTGCCTTTACGGCATCCGCTCGGTCGATCCGGCGGAACATGCGGCGCTGCTGGAGCACGACATCGCGATCAAGGACATGCGGGTGCTGGACGAGCATGGCATCGTCGCCCCCTTGCGCGCCTTCCTCGACCAGGTGCGCGCCGAGAACGGGCTGCTGCACGTCTCGCTGGATGTCGATTTCCTCGACCCCTCGATTGCGCCCGCCGTCGGCACCACCGTGCCCGGCGGCACGACCTTCCGCGAGGCGCATCTGGTGATGGAATTGCTGCACGAATCGGGCCTTGTCACCTCGCTCGACCTCGTGGAGCTGAACCCCTTTCTCGACGAGCGCGGCAAGACCGCGCGCCTGATGGTCGATCTTGTGGCAAGCCTCATGGGCCGCAAGGTGTTCGACCGCCCGACCCGGAGCTTCGGATGACCCTGAACCTTGTGCCTTTCGTCAGCGTCGACAAGATGATGAAGCTGGTTCTTCATCTCGGGATCGAGCGCGTTCTGGTCGATCTGGCCGCCGAGATCGAGGCCGATTTCCGGCGCTGGCCCGAGTTCGACAAGACCCCGCGCGTGGCCAGCCATTCCGACGTCGGCGTGATCGAGCTGATGCCGACCTCGGACGGGCAGACCTATGGCTTCAAATATGTGAACGGCCATCCGTCGAACATGAAGCGCGGCTTGCAGACCGTTACCGCCTTTGGGCTTCTGGCCGATGTGGCGACCGGCTATCCGGTGCTGCTGTCCGAGATGACGATCCTGACCGCGCTGCGCACCGCGGCGACCTCGGCCATGGCGGCGAAACACCTCGCGCCCAAGGGCGCGCGCGTCATGGCGATGATCGGCAACGGCGCGCAGGCCGAGTTCCAGGCGCTGGCCTTCAAGGCGATCTGCGGGATCGAGGAAGTGCGGCTTTACGACATCGACCCGGCCGCGACCGCAGAAATGCGCGCGCAATCTTGCGGGGCGCGGGCTTGCGGGTCGTGCCGTGCGGCACGAAGGAAGAGGCGATGCTGGGCGCGCAGATCGTCACCACCTGCACCGCCGACAAGAACTATGCCACCATCCTGAACGACAACATGGTTGGCGCGGGCGTGCACATCAACGCGATCGGCGGCGACTGCCCCGGCAAGACGGAACTGGCGCGCGACATCCTGCTGCGCTCGGACGATCTTCGTCGAATACCCGCCCCAGACGCGGGTCGAGGGCGAGATCCAGCAGCTTGCCCCCGACCATCCGGTGACCGAGCTTTGGCAGGTGATCACGGGCGCGGTCCCGGGCCGCACCGGCACGCCGACAGATCACGCTGTTCGACTCGGTCGGCTTCGCGATCGAGGACTTCAGCGCCCTGCGCTATATCCTTGGCAAGCTGGCCGAAACCGGGCTTTACGACGACCTCGACATGATCGCCGACCCGGACGATCCGCGCGATCTGTTCGGGATGATCCTGCGGGCGGCTTGACCGTCTGGCGGGGTTGCACCCCGCCACATCAATGCAGGCGCAACTCGCCCACCACATTGCGCCATTCGCCGGGCCCGATCAGCTTGCGATGGGTGAAGCGGACCGAATGCAGCGGGCCTTCGATCTTTTCCTGCCAGAACTCGATGAATTCGAACAGCTTCGGATAGTCGGGCGCAAGATCATAGTCCTGCCAGACGAAGCTGTTGAGAACATGACGATAGTCCGGCATCCGGTAGAACAGCTCGGCCGTGGTCAGCCCATAGCCCTTGAGCATCAGTTCCGTCTCGGTCCCGGGCATTCACATACCTCCGTGATCTTCTGCCATGTAAACAGGATGCAACGGTTCAATTTATTTTCAATGAAAACATTATGTTGTCACTCTCACCCGGTGGCTGCTTGATTGGCGGGCAAGGTGCCATTGCACCCCATATCCGGGATGGTCTATAGTCTTGCCAACCAGATATAGAGCCTTGGCAGGAAAGCGCAGCGCAACGTGAGCGACATCCCCGAAGATACTGAAACCGAAGGCGAAACGCCGGATCGCCCGATCCATCACGGCCCCCAGGTTTCGATCGCGGACGAGATGAAGACGGCCTATCTCGATTACGCGATGAGCGTGATCGTCAGCCGCGCGATCCCCGACCTGCGCGACGGGCTGAAGCCGGTGCATCGGCGCATTCTTTACGCAATGCACGAAACCGGCAACACGCACGACAAGCCCTACCGCAAGTCGGCGCGGCCGGTCGGCGACGTGATGGGCAAATACCACCCGCACGGCGACTCGGCGATCTACGACGCGCTGGTGCGGATGGCGCAGCCCTTCTGCATGTCGCTGAAGCTGCTGGACGGTCAGGGCAACTTCGGCTCGATGGACGGCGATAACGCCGCCGCCATGCGCTATACCGAAGTGCGGATGGACAAGCCCGCGGCCTTTCTTCTGGCCGATATCGACAAGGACACCGTCGATTTCCAGGACAACTACGACGGCAAGGACCGCGAGCCCACCGTCCTGCCCGCGCGCTTTCCCGAACATGCTGGTCAACGGCGCCGGCGGCATCGCCGTCGGCATGGCGACCAACATCCCGCCGCACAACCTGGGCGAGGTGATCGACGGCGACGCTGGCGCTGATCGAGAACCCCGACATGTCGACCGAAGCGCTGATGGAGATCATCCCCGCGCCCGATTTCCCGACCGGCGGCCATGATCCTCGGCCGCTCCGGCGCGCGCAAGGCCTATCTCGAAGGGCGCGGCATCGTCATCATCCGCGCCAAGACCCGTATCGAGGAAATCCGCAAGGACCGCTTCGCCATCATCCTCGACGAGATCCCCTATCAGGTGAACAAGGCCCGATGATCGAGAAGATCGCCGAGACTGGTGCGCGAGAAGAAGATCGAGGGCATCGCCCATGTGCAGGACGAATCCGACCGGATCGGCGTGCGCGTGGTGATCGAACTCAAGCGCGATGCGACGCCCGATGTGGTGCTGAACCAGCTGTGCCGCTTCACGCCGATGCAGACCAGCTTCGGCTGCAACATGCTGGCGCTGAACGGCGGCCGGCCCGAACAGCTGACGCTGCGCGATTTCCTCACGCATTTCATCACCTTCCGCGAGGAAGTTGTCGCCCGCCGCACGGCCTTCGAGCTGCGCAAGGCGCGCGAGCGCAGCCATGTCCTCTGCGGTCTGGCCGTGGCGGTGTCGAACGTGGACGAGGTGGTGGCGACCATCCGCTCCTCCGCCGACCCGGCCGAGGCGCGCGAGCGGCTGATGACGCGGCGCTGGCCGGCGGACGACATCGCCGACTACATCCGGCTGATCGACGATCCGACCCATACCGATGAACGAGGACGGCACCTACAACCTGTCCGAGATCCAGGCCCGCGCGATCCTCGACCTGCGCCTGCAGCGCCTGACCGCGATGGGCGTCAAGGAAGTCACCGACGAACTGCAGGAACTGGCCGCAAAGATCAAGGATTACCTCGACGATCCTCGGCAGTCGCGCGACCGGATCATGGCGATCATCTCGGACGAACTGCGCGAGGTGAAGGCGGCTCTTCGCCGTGCCGCGCCGGACCGAGATCGTCGACTGGGCCGGCGACATGGAGGACGAGGACCTGATCGAGCGCGAGGACATGGTCGTGACCATCACCTCGGGCGGCTAGATCAAGCGCACGCCGCTGGCCGAGTTCCGCGCGCAGCGCCGCGGCGGCAAGGGCCTGTCCTCGATGGCGACCAAGGAAGACGACGTGGTGACGACGCTTTTCGTCGCCAATACCCATACGCCGCTTCTGTTCTTCACGACCGACGGCATGGTCTACAAGCTGAAGACCTGGCGGCTGCCGCTGGCCGGGCGGCAGGCCAAGGGCAAGGCGATCGTCAACATCCTGCCGATCGAACCGGGCGTCTCCATCGCCGCCCTCATGCCGGTCGACGTGCCCGAGGAGGAGTGGGACGACCTGCAGATCGTCTTCGCCACCTCGGACGGCGATGTGCGCCGCAACGCGCTGTCGCGATTTCACCAATGTGATGCGCAACGGCAAGATCGCGATGAAGCTGCCCGAGGGCGTGCAGCCTGGTGAACGCGCGCATCGCCGACGAGAATGACGACGTGATGCTGGTGACCGACGCACGGCCGCGCGATCCGCTTCCCGACGACCGATGTGCGCGTGTTCAAGGGCCGCGATTCCACCGGCGTGCGCGGCATCCGGCTGGCCGAGGGCGACCGCGTGGTGTCGATGTCGGTGATCCGGCACTTCGAGGCCACGCCCGACGAACGCGCGGCCTATCTCAAGAAGCGCCGCGCGCAGGATGGCGTGGTCGATGACGAGCGCCGAGGCGGACGAGGAAGACGACGCGGTCGAGCGCGGGCCAACTTGTCGCTGGAACGCTTTGCCGAGATGTCGGCGGCCGAGGATCTGATCCTGACCATCACCGCGGGCGGGCTCGGGCAAGCTGTCGTCCAGCCACGACTATCCGGTGCGCGGGCGCGGCGGCACAGGGCGTCAAGGCGATGTCGCAGGGCTCGCGCGGCGGCCGGCTCGTCGCCTGCTTCCCGGTGGAGCGGAGCGACCAGATCATGCTGGCGACCTCGACCGGCCAGTCGATCCGCTGCCGGTCGAAGGCATCTCGTTCCGCTCGCGCTCGGCGGGCGGGGTGAAGGTGTTCGACACCGGCGCGGGCGAGGAAGTGGTCTCGGTCGCGCGGATCGCCGACCAGGGCGACGACGAGGCGTGACGCTCGCCGAGAGGCTGGACGTCGCGCTGGCCTGCCTTGCGGCGAGCGGGGCGACAATCGGCTATGCCGCGTTGGCAGACCTGCTGGAGATCGAGCCACCCGGTCGCATCGCCAAGCTGACCGAGGCGCTGGAAGCCGCGATGCGGGTCGATGCGGCGAGGGGCCATCCCCTTCGCGCGGCCCTGTGCGTCGCGCGGATGGGCAACGGCCTGCCCGCCCCCGGCTTCTTCCTTCTGGCGCGAGACCTTGGGCGGTACGACGGCGCAGCCACGGGGACCGAGGCCGCGGCCTTTGTCGCAGGCGAGCGTGAAGCCCTGCATGCCCGGACATTAACCAACCAGTAACTCGCTGCCTTGCGCGGGCGATGATTCGGGGCAACAAGGGTCCTGCGGGCGATCAGCACCGCCTGCGCCAGAACGGCGCGCCTTCGAGGCCTCATCCGAATTGTGCGAATTCCCTCGAGCAACGAGGTGATTCTCGCATTGACTGTGCGCCACCACACAGTGGGCCTGCGCCCTTTTGTCTGTTCTGCAAACGAGCCGAAGTGTAAATGGTCATGCGTGATCGGCAGAGGCCGACAGACAAAGGATATGGGGCTACCTCATGGAAAAGATCAACACCTATGTGCCGCTTGCAGCGCGCATTCTGATCGGCCTGCTCTTCATCGTGGCGGGCGTTGGCAAGCTCGGCAATGTCGAGGGCTTCACCGGCTATCTGACGTCGGGCGGCCTGCCCGGCGTCGCTGGCCTGGCCGGCGATCCTGCTGGAAATCGTGGGCGGGCTCGCACTCGTCGTGGGTTTCCAGACCCGGATCTTCGCGATCCTGCTGGCGGGCTTCACGCTGCTGGCCGGGCTGCTCTATCACTTCCAGCCCGCCGACCAGATGCAGATGACGATGTTCCTGAAGAACCTCGCCATCACCGGCGGCCTGCTTCATGCTCTTCGCGCACGGCGCGGGCGCGCTGGCGGTCGACAAGCGCTGATCGTCAGGACTGACGGAAAGCGGGCCGGGTCGCTCCGGCCCGCTTTTCATTTGCGCGCGAATGCGCCTACATGCCGGGCATGACAGAGACTTCTCCACATCGTCGGCGGCGGCATGGCCGGGTCCGAGGCCGCCTGGCAGGCGGCCCAGATGGGCGTGCCCGTGGTGATCCACGAGATGCGGCCCAAGGTCGGCACCTTCGCGCACCGCACCGGCCACTTCGCCGAGATGGTCTGCTCCAACTCCTTCCGCTCGGACGATGACGAACGCAATGCCGTCGGCCTGCTGCACTGGGAGATGCGGGCGGCGGGCGGCCTGATCATGGAGATGGCCGACGGCGCACCGCCTGCCTGCGGGCGGCGCACTGGCCGTCGACCGCGATCCCTTTGCCGAGGCGGTGACGGCGCGGCTGCAGGCGCATCCGCTGATTTCGATCGTCGATGGAAGAGGTTACCGAGCTTCCCTCAGACGGCCACTGGATCATCGCCACCGGGCCGCTGACCTCGGGCGCGCTGGCCGAAAGCATCCGTGCCGAGACAGGGGCCGAGGCGCTGGCCTTCTTCGACGCCATCGCGCCCATCGTCTATGCCGAAAGCGTGGACATGTCCGTGGCCTGGATGCAGTCGCGCTATGACAAGGGCGAGACGGCCGAGGAACAGACGGCCTACATGAACTGCCCGATGGACCGCGACCAGTACGAGGCCTTCATCGACGCCCTGCTTGCCGCCGACAAGACCGAGTTCCACGAGGGCGAGACGGCGGGCTATTTCGACGGCTGCCTGCCCATCGAGGTGATGGCCGAACGCGGGCGCGAGACGCTGCGCTTCGGTCCGATGAAGCCGGTGGGGCTGACCAACCCGCACCGGCCCGACGTGAAGCCCTATGCCGTGGTGCAGCTGCGCCGCGACAACAAGCTGGGCACGCTCTACAACATCGTGGGCTTCCAGACCAAGATGAAGTACGGCGCGCAAACCGATGTTTTCCGGCATGATTCCGGGGCTTGAGAATGCGAGCTTTGCCCGTCTGGGCGGCATCCACCGCAACACCTTCCTGAACTCGCCAACCCTGCTCGACGCACAGATGCGCCTGCGGTCACGGCCGAACATCCGCTTCGCCGGACAGGTGACGGGGGTCGAGGGCTATGTCGAAAGCGCCGCGATGGGGCTTCTGGCGGGGCGGATGGCGGCGGCCGAGATCCTGGGTCGCGACGCTCGCCCCGCCGCCGCCCGAAACCGCGATGGGCGCGCTGGTGACGCACATCACCGGCGGGGCCGAGGCGAAGACGTTCCAGCCGATGAACGTGAACTTCGGGCTATTCCCGCCGATCGACGCAAAGGGTGGCCGCCGGGGACGCAAGGACCGCTACAAGGCCTATACCGACCGGGCGAAGGCGGCGTTCACGCAATGGCTGGCTACGTAACCCGCTTTGCACCCTCGCCCACCGGGCCGCTGCATCTGGGCCATGCCTTCTCGGCCCTGACGGCCTGGGACCGGGCGCAGGCGGCGGGCGGCACGTTCCTGCTGCGGATCGAGGACATCGACCGCGCGCGGTGCCGGCCCGAATGGGAGGCGGCGATTCATCGACGATCTGCGCTGGCTGGGGCTGGACTGGCCGAGCCCAGTGATGCGGCAGTCGGACCGGATCGCCGGCCTACAGGGCCGCCCTGGACCGGCTTTCGGCGCTCGGGCCTCGATCTATCCCTGCCGCTGCACCCGCGCCGACATCCGCGCGGCGCTCTCGGCCCCGCAGGAGGGTGTGGCGGGTCCGGACGGACCCGTCTATCCCGGCACCTGCCGAGGACGAAGCGATGGCCGAGGCGGGGCCACGGGATGCGATCCGGCTGGACATGGCTCGGCGCTGTCGCGCTTGGCGCCGCAGATTTCCTTTCGGCGAAAACGGACCCTTGCGACCCGGACATTCATCTGGGTGCACCAGCCGGACATGATCTGCGACCGGATCGGGCGATGTCGTGCTGGCCCGGCGCGACATGGGCACGTCCTATCACCTGTCGGTGACGGTCGACGATGCCGCGCAGGACGTGACCGAGGTGGTCCGTGGCGCGGACCTGTTCGAGGCCACCTTCATCCATGTCCTGCTTCAGACGCTGCTTCAGCTTCCGACGCCAAGCTATTACCATCACGACCTGATCCGCGACGACGCTGGCAAGCGGCTGGCCAAGCGCGACGATGCGCGCGCGCTGTCGCTCTATCGTGCGACCGGGGCCACGCCGGCAGGATATCCGGCGAATGGTCGGCCTATAGCGGCTGCAAGGATCTCGGTCTCTGACCCCGTCCCGCAGCGCGGTGTAGAAGCACGACCGGCGGTTCGTGTGGCAGGCGGGGCCGGTCTGCTCGACCAGCAGCAGCAGCGCAGTCGCGGTCGCAATCGACCCGCAGCTCGACCAGCCGCTGCACATGGCCCGAGGTCGCCCCCTTCTCCCAGAACTCCGCCCGCGAGCGCGACCAGTAGGTGACGCGCCCGGTATCCAGCGTGCGCGCCAGCGAGGCCGCATTCATCCAGGCCATCATCAGCACCTCGCCCGTCGCGTGATCCTGCGCGATGGCGGGGATCAGGCCGAGCGGCATCATACTTCAGGCTCGCAGGATCGAAGGCCATCGCGATCCCTCCTTTGCAACACGGGGCGGGCGGCCTATCTAATGGCAGGAACGACGCCGGGGAAAGGCCGAGATGAGCGACAGCGATCTGATCAAGCTCTATTCCGGCCGCATCCTCGCGCTTGCCGCCGATATTCCGCATCTGGGGCGCCTGTCCGCGCCCGACGGCAGCGCCAAGCGGCGCTCTCCGCTCTGCGGCTCGACCGTGACGGTGGACGTGCACGGTGACGGACGGGCGGATCACCGACTTCGCGCAGGATGTGAAGGCCTGCGCCCTGGGTCAGGCCTCGGCCTCGGTCGTCGGGCGGGCGCTGGTCGGGCGCATCCCGGGCCGAGGTAGAGCGGGCGCGCGACGAGCTGCGGGCGATGCTGAAGGAAAACGGCCCCGTCCCCTCCGCCCCCTTCGACGGCCTCGAGGTGCTGCTGCCCGCGCGCGACTACAAGAACCGCCACGCCTCGATCCTGCTGGCCCTGGAAGCCACCGCCGAGGCGATGGCCGAGGCCGAGAAAGCCGCCCACGCATAAAAAAGCCGCCGCACATCCGGCTGGATGGCGGCGGCAGGAATGCGTCTGGCAGGGCACGGGTGCTTGGGGAACCACCCGGCGTCGCACAAGGCATAGGACGCATGTCGTCTTGGGGAAAGACAAGCGCCCCGCGGCAGACCGCAGGACACTCAGGCGAGGAAGGCGACGTTCAGACCGGCAACCAGCAGGGCGAAGAGGGTCGACCACACCAATGGCATCCTCCAACAAGCGTCGGGCAGCGAGTTGGCAAGTACATCCTTCACATCGTCCAGCATGGCAACCTCCGTCGAGTTGCCTACTTTGTTCTCACATGATTCGCGCTTCTGTAAAGAACTTTATAAGAACATACCGGAACATTCCGCTAACCGACACTGATCAGGCGGATCGCACGGTCCTGATCCAGCAGCCAGAGCAGCAGGCGCGCCGCCTCTCCCGCGCGGCGATGCAAGCGCCGGATCCTCGGCCAGAAGCCGCCGCGCATCGCTCTGCGCGATCGCCATCAGGCCCGCCTGCCGCTCCAGGTCGGCCACCCGGAACCGCGGCAGGCCGGACTGCGCGGTGCCGATCACGTCGCCTGCGCCGCGCATCGCCAGATCCTCCTCGGCGATGCGAAAGCCGTCCTCGGTCTCGCGCAGGACCGTCAGGCGGCGGCGGCCCGGCTCGCTCAGCGGGGCCTGATAGAGCAGCAGGCAGGTCGACTCCGCCGCCCCGCGCCCCACCCGGCCCCGCAACTGGTGCAGCTGCGCGAGGCCGAAGATCTCGGCCCGCTCGATCACCATGATCGAGGCGTTGGGCACGTTCACGCCCACCTCGATCACCGTGGTCGCCACCAGAACCTTCGTCTCGCCCGCCTCGAAGCGCGCCATCGCCGCGTCCTTGTCGGCGGGCGGCATCTGGCCGTGGACCAGCCCCACGACCCCCTCGCCAAGCGCCGCGCGCAGCGAGGCGAAGCGCGCCTCGGCGCTGGCATAGTCGACCACCTCGCTTTCCTCGACCAGCGGGCAGACCCAGTAGGCCTGCCGCCCCTCGGCCACCGCCTTGGACAGATGCCCCACCACCTCGTCGAACCGCTCGCTCGATACCAGCGCCGTGCGGACCGGCTTGCGGCCCGGCGGCTTTTCGTCCAGCACCGACACGTCCATGTCGCCATAGCTTGCCAGCGCGAGGCTGCGCGGAATGGGCGTGGCCGTCATCACCAGCACGTCCGCCGCCCGGCCCTTGGCCCCCAGTTCCATCCGCTGCGCCACGCCAAAGCGATGCTGTTCGTCCACCACGGCAAGGCGCAGGTCGTGGAAGACGACATCCTTCTGGAACACCGCATGTGTGCCCACCAGCACCTGCGATCCGGCCCTCGGCCAGATCGCGCAGCTTCGCCGCCCGCTCGCGCCCCTTGTCGCGACCCGTCAGCAGAACGAGCGAAACCCCCGCCGCCCGCGCCAGCGGCTCCAGCCCCGCGACATGCTGGCGGGCGAGGATCTCGGTCGGGGCCATCATCACGCCCTGCCCGCCCGCCTCGACCGCGATCAGCAGCGCCAGGAACGCGACCAGCGTCTTGCCCGAGCCGACATCGCCCTGCAAGCAGCCGGTTCATCCGCAGGGCGAGGCGAGGTCGGCGGCAATTTCGGCCACGGCGCGGGTCTGGGCGGCCGTCGGGGCATAGGGCAGGCTCTCCAGCACCTCGCCGTTGCAGCAGCGCCGGTGCCGACGCTCGCCACGCCCCTTGCCCCGGCGCAGCGAGGCGCGGGCCAGCGACAGCGTCAGCTGATGCGCGAACAGCTCGTCATAGGCGAGGCGCTGGCGGGCGGGATGGGTGAAGGCCAGATCGCCGCGGCCCGTCCGGCCGATGCACGGCCGCCACCGCCGCGCGCCAGTCGGGCCAGCCCTCGCGCGCCTTCAGCGGGCCGTCGATCCATTCGGGCAGCTCCGGCGCGCGGGCGACGGCGCGACGGCGCGGCCTTCGCCACCACCTTCTGCGTCACGCCTGCGACCAGCGGATAGACAGGCTCGAAGGCCGGCAACTCGCCCGCCTCCTCGGGCGGCAGGACGTGGTCGGGATGGACCATCTGCGCGATGCCGTCGAACAGCTCGACCCGACCCGAGACGATGCGGCGCTGTCCGGTCGGCAGCAGGCGCTGCAGGAAATCGCCGCGAGCATGGAAGTAGACAAGCTGGAACTCCAGCTGCGCATCGCGGACCATGATCCGGTAAGGGCGACCCTTGACGCGCGGCGGGAAGTGCGCGCCGACCTCCACCTCCACCGTCAGCGTGGCAGGGGGCACCACGTCGCGGACGCTGGCCTTGCGGCTGCGGTCCACACCGGAATGGGGCAGCAGGAACAGCAGGTCCTTCGGCGTCTCGACCCCCAGCCCCGACAGCGCCTTGGCGGTCTTCGGCCCCACGCCCTTCAGCGTCTCCAGGTCGGCGAAGAGCGGGAACAGGCGCTCGGGTCGGCTCATGCCTGGCCGATCAGGGCAAGCCAGGCATCCTCGTCGATCACCTCACACCCAGCTCGGCGGCCTTCGTGGCCTTCGACCCCGCGCCCGGACCCGCGACCAGCAGGTCGGTCTTGGCGCTGACCGATCCTGCCACCTTGGCCCCCAGCGCCTCGGCCCGCGCCTTGGCCTCGGCCCGCGTCATCTTTTCCAGCGTGCCGGTGAAGACGACCGTCTTGCCCGCAACCGGGCTGTCGACCGGGGCGCGCGCCCGGCCACATCCTGCACGTCGAGATGCGCCACCAGCGCGTCGATCGCGCGCGCGCTCGGCCTCCTGATGAAAGGTCGTGACGACCGAGGTGGCGAGGACCGCGCCGACCCCGTCGATCGACAGAAGTTCGTCCCAGTCCGGCCCGCTGCCGACCTCGCGCGCGCGTCATCGCGGCTTCGAAGGCCGACCAGCTCTGGTAATGGTTCGCCAGCAGGTTCGCCGTCGTCTCGCCCACATGGCGGATGCCGAGCGCGTAGATCAGGCGGTTGAGCGGGATTTTTCGTTTCTCCTCAATGGCCTGGAACAGGTTCCTCACGGACTTCTCGCCATAGCCGTCGCGGTTGCTGCAGCTTGGTCAGGTTCGCGGCATCGCGCGCGGCGAGGGTGAAGATGTCGGCCGGTTCGCGGATCGGCAAGCTGGTCGTCGGCATAGAACGCCTCGATCTGTCGGGCGCCCAGCCCCTCGATGTCGAAGGCGGCGCGGCTGACGAAATGCTTCAGCCGCTCGACCGCCTGCGCCGGGCAGATCAGGCCGCCGGTGCAGCGGCGCACCGAATCGCCCGCCTCGCGGATCGCCTCGGACCCGCATTCGCGGGCAGTGGTCGGGGAAGCGGTAGGGCACCGCGCCGTCGGGCCGGCGCGACAGGTCGACATCCGCGATCTTCGGGATCACGTCGCCCGCGCGGTAGACCTGCACCCAGTCGCCCACGCGAATGTCGCGCCCCTCGCGGATCGGGTTCGCCGCGCGCGTCGCGGCCCGCGATGTAATCCTCGTTGTGCAGCGTCGCGTTCTGACACGACGACGCCGCCCACCGTCACCGGGCGCAAGCCGCGCCACCGGCGACAGCGCCCCGGTGCGCCCCACCTGGATGTCGATCGCCTCCAGCCGGGTCCAGGCGAGTTCGGCCGGGAACTTGTGCGCGATGGCCCAGCGGGGCGTGGACGAACGGAAACCGAGGCGGCGCTGGAGGGCCAGGTCGTTGACCTTGTAGACGACGCCGTCGATGTCATAGCCGAGCGTCGCGCGCTGCGCCTCGATCAGTGCGATACTGCGCCAGCAGCTCATCCGGCCCGTCGCAGAGCCGCGTCAGCGGATTGGTCGGAAACCCCAGCCCGGCCAGCCGCTCGATCGCGCCCAAGCTGCGTCGCTGCCAGCGGTTCGGAGAGCTCGCCCCAGGAATAGGCAAAGAAGCGCAGCGGGCGGGCCGCGGTGATGCCTGGCGTCAAGCTGGCGCAGCGACCCGGCGGCGGCGTTGCGCGGATTGGCAAAGATCTTGTCGCCCGCGGCCTGCTGCCGCGCATTCAGCGCGGCGAAATCGGCGTGGCTCATGTAGACCTCGCCCCGCACCTCGAGGATGGCGGGCGCGCCGGTCAGGCGCTGCGGGAATGTCGGCAATGGTGCGGGCGTTCTCGGTCACGTTCTCGCCGGTCTCGCCGTCGCCGCGCGTCGCGGCCTGAACGAGCACGCCGTCTTCGTAGCGCAGCGACAGCGACAGCCCGTCGATCTTGGGCTCGGCGGTGTAGGCGAGCGGGGCGTCCGGCGCGCAGGCCCAGATACTTTCGGACACGGTCATCGAACTCGGCGACGTCGCGACACGGCGAAGGCATTCTCGAGGCTCAGCATCCGCACCGCATGGCGGACCTTGGCGAACCCTTCGGCGAGCGTCGCGCCGACCTGGTCGCTGGGACTGTCGGCGCGCTTCAGCGCGGGAAAGCGCGCCTCGATCGCCGCGTTCCGGCGCTTCAGCGCGTCGATACTCGGCATCGGTGATCTCGCGGCGCGTCCTCGGTGTGATAGGCCCGGTTCGCCTCGGCGATGGCAAGCGCCAGCCGGTCGAGTTCTGCCCGCGCCTCGGCTTCCGTCAGCGCCTCGACTGGCTTTCTCACCGGCCATGCCCACCCTCCCCGTCTCGCCCCCGAAGGTTTAGGAGGCGCGACGGAGCAGGTCCAGCCCTCAGGCCCCGGCGGCCATGCGCCGCTGTTGCGCCGCGGCGGGATCACGCAGCACATAGCCCCGGCCCCAGACCGTTTCGATATGGTTCTGACCGCCCGTCGCCTCGGCGAGTTTCTTGCGAAGCTTGCAGATGAAGACGTCGATGATCTTCAATTCCGGCTCGTCCATGCCGCCATAAAGATGATTAAGGAACATCTCCTTTGTCAGCGTCGTGCCCTTGCGCAGCGAGAGCAGTTCCAGCATCTGGTATTCCTTGCCGGTCAGATGCACCGACTTGCCTTCGACATCCACGGTCTTGGCGTCGAGATTGACGTTGATCGTACCCGTGCGGATCACCGACTGCGCGTGGCCCTTGGACCGGCGGATGATCGCGTGGATGCGCGCGACCAGTTCCTCGCGGTGGAAAGGCTTGGTCATGTAGTCATCGGCTCCAAAGCCGAAGCCCTTGATCTTGCTGTCGGTATCGTCAGATCCCGACAGGATCAGGATGGGCGTGTCGACCCGGGCAAGGCGCAACTGGCGCAACACCTCATGCCCGTTCATGTCCGGAAGATTAAGGTCCAGCAGGATCAGATCATAGTCGTAGAGCTTGGCCAGATCGATCCCTTCCTCGCCCAGATCGGTGCAATAGACATTCAGATTCGCATGTGTCAGCATCAGTTCGATGCTGCGCGACGTCGTTGGATCGTCCTCAACCAGCAGTATACGCATCTTTGCACTCCGCGTCGGGCCTCGTCTATTAACTAACCTGTGCCGGAATGGTTAACTGCCCGTTACCTTCGCAGAGCGATCTGCGAAAAACAATCTAAAGTTGTCTATACTTCTGTATAGCGTGACTTTCAGCGCTTTTTCCCCGTGGCGTTGAACTGCGCTGCAACCAGAGCGAAAACTCTTCTTCCGACAGGGCATAGCGTTCCAGCGCCTCGCTCTGCGTGATCAGGCCATGGATGCACGGCCTTGCACCACGGTCGCCTTGCGGCTGGCCACCCATCGCCGCGTCTCGGGCGGCGGCAGGTCGGCGCGGGTCAGCACGCTGCCATCGGGAAGCGTGACCTGACCGCGGCCCATCCACACTTTTGAGATACATCACTCACCCCTCGTCCGTTTTCCGAGACAGTCTCGCACGTCACGCTTAACCGCCGCGTGAAATCGAGGGGTTGAGAGTGTCTTGCATTTTCCTATATTGCTGCCGACTTCGCAGGGCCGGCCCCTGCCCCACGGAAGACGCTCCGATGCCCCTCGACCAGCCGCTGAATTCGCTGGGCTTCGCCAAGCCCCCGCGCGACACGCGCGTCGTCGTCGCCATGTCCGGCGGCGTCGACAGCTCGGTCGTGGCCGCGCAACTGGCCGAGGAAGGCTATGACGTCGTCGGCGTCACGCTGCAGCTCTACGACCACGGCGCGGCGCTGGCCAAGAAGGGCGCCTGCTGCGCGGGCCGCGACATCCACGATGCCCGCCGCGTGGCCGAGGCCATGGGCTTTCCGCATTACGTGCTCGATTACGAGAACATGTTCCGCGAGGCGGTGATCGACGAATTCGCCGACGCCTATCTGGCGGGCGCGACGCCGGTGCCCTGCATCCGCTGCAACGAACGGGTGAAGTTCAAGGACCTGCTGGCCACCGCGCGCGACCTCGACGCCGACTGCATGGCGACAGGCCATTACATCCAGCGCAAGATGGGCGTGCCGGGGCCGAGCTGCACCGGGCGGCGGATGCCAACCGGGACCAGAGCTATTTCCTGTTCTCGACCACCGCCGAGCAGCTCGACTACCTGCGCTTCCCGCTGGGCGGCCTCGCCAGCAAGGCCGAGACGCGGGCGCTGGCCGCGCGCTATGGCTTGCCGGTCGCCGACAAGCCCGACAGCCAGGACATCTGCTTCGTCCCGAACGGCGATTACGCGGCGGTGATCGAGAAGCTGCGCCCCGGCGCGGCCGATCCCGGCGAGATCGTGGACCTGTCGGGCCGGGTGCTCGGGCACGCATCGCGGGGTGATCCACTACACCATCGGGCAGCGCCAGGGGCTGGGGATCGGCGGGCATGGCCGAGCCGCTTTACGTGGTGCAAGCTGGAGCCCGAGACGCGCCGCGTGATCGTCGGGCCGAAAGAGGCGCTCTCGACCCGCACGGTGCCGCTGCGCGAGATCAACTGGCTGGGCGACGCCCCGCTCGACAGCCGGGCGGAGTGGCACGTGGAGGTCAAGGTCCGCTCCACCCGCGCCGCCCCGCGCCGCGATCCTGCGCCCGCTGGGTCCGACCGAGGCCGAGGTGGAACTGCTCAGCCCGGAGGAGGGCGTCTCGCCGGGTCAGGCCTGCGTCTTCTACGCGCCGGACAGCACGCGCGTCCTGGGCGGCGGCTGGATCTGGAAGGGCCGCGCCTGACGCAGGTCGGCCGCTATCCGCGCCCCATCCGGTGCAGGACCGACCGCGCGGCGCGCAGGCCGGGCGGCTCGCCCCCCTGCCCCAGCCGCTCCATCGTCAGCTGCATCGCGGCGCGCTGCGCGGCCCGCTCGGGCCCCTCGTCCAGCAGCGGCAGCAGCGCCCGCGGCGATCAGGTCGGGGCGGCAGCGGTCGCCAAGGAACTCGGGCACGACGCGGGTGTCGGAGACGAGGTTCACCAGCGTCACCGTATCGACCTGCGCCATCCGCCGCATCAGCCACATGGTCACCGGGTTCATGTCATAGGCGATGACCATCGGCACGCCGTTCGCCGCCAGTTCCAGCGAGACCGTGCCGGACGCCGCAAGCGCCACATCGGCGGCGGCGAAGGCCGCGCGCCGTGCCTCGGGCGCCTCGACGATGACAGGGCGCAGGGGCCAGTCGGCGGTCAGATCCTCGCACCATCGCCGCGACGCTGCGCAGGGTCGGCAGCACGACCCGCGCCCGGGGATGCGCCTCGCGCAGCAGCGCCAGCGTGCGACCGAAGACCGGGGCGAGACGCGTCGACTTCGCCCCGGCGCGATCCGGGAAGGGCAAGCACGAACGGCCCCTCGCCGGGAAAGCCGCTGCGGAAGGCCTCGGCCTCGCCCCGGCTCGCAACAGGCTCGGCCACCACGGGATGGCCGACGAAATCGCAGGTCATTCCGGCGGCAGTCATGTAGGGCGGCTCGAAGGGCAGAAGCGCCAGCACGTGGTCGATGACCCGCGCCATCTTGCGCGCCCGCCCCGGCCGCCAGGCCCAGACCGAGGGCGCGACGTAGTGGACGGTCAGCAGATCGGGCATCGCCTGCTTCACGCGATGCGCGACGCGCAGGCTGAAATCGGGGCTGTCGATGGTGACCAGCACGTCCGGCCGTTCGGTCAGAACGGCACGCGCGGCTTCCGCGATACGACGCTTCAGGTGCGCATATTTCGGCAGCACCTCGGCAATCCCCATCACCGAGAGCTCGTCCATCGGGAAAAGGCTGCGCAAGCCCCTGCGCCTGCATCAGCGGGCCGCCCACGCCCTCGAAAGCCACGCCGGGATGTAGCTGCGCCAGCCCCGCCATCAGGGCGGCCCCCAGCTTGTCGCCCGATGCCTCGCCCGCGATCAGGAAGACCTTCATGGCTCCCGCGACCACAGGAACAGGCCCGCAGCCTGCGCCTGCGCGATCGTCTCGTCCCGCTCCAGCACCAGCACGCCCCCGGCCGCCCAGGCAATGCCGCCCAGACCCGCAGCGGCGGCGCGACGCACCGTCTCGGGGCCGACGCTGGGCATGTCGGCACGCAGGTCCTGCCCGGGCTTCGGGGCCTTGTAGAGCAGCCCGCGCGCCCCGTTCGGATCGGGGCGCAGCCGCCCGCCCGTCGCCGCCACGAAATCCAGCAGCGCATCGGTGCCGGGCAGCGCCTCGATCCCCAGGCACAGCCCCTGCGCCACCACCGCCGCCTGCCCCACATCAACAGCGACCGATGGCGTCGACGATCTGCGCGGCGCGCGTCGCGTCACGCCGGTCGGCCTCGGTGATCTCGCCGCACAAGAGCCCCGGACCGGGGACGAGCGTCGGGGGCGACCTCGGCGGCACCGACCACCTGAAATCCGGCCTCCTCGAAGATCGCCATCACCACGCGCAGCGCCGCATCGTCGCCCGACTGCAACGCGGCCAGAAGCTGTGGCACCAGTTGCGCCGTCGCCGGATCGAACAGCGCGGGATCGAGCCGCGGGCGCTGCACGGCCCCGGCGAAGATCACCCGCGTCACACCCTCGCGCGTCAGGTGGTCGAGAAGCGGCACCAGCCGTTCCAGGCGGAAGGTCAGGTCGGGAACCAACCCGTCGGGCAGGAAGCCGTCGGGCGACACGATCAGCGGAGTGTCGAGCGCGGCGGCGACATGGCCGGGCAGTGTCCCACGCCCGGCAATGACCGCGATGCGCCCCGCCGCGGTCATTTCGGGGTCAGGAACGAGCGGTCGCTGTCGCTCAGGATGAAGTCGGTGATCTGGCGCACGAGCGGGCTTTCGATTCTCTTCGGACAGACGACGCGCACGGTCGAGGAAAGTTCCCTCGCCCTGCGCGAGTTCCTGATAGGCCGCGCGCAGCGCCGCGATGTCGGCCCGGTCCACGCCGCGCCGCTTGAGCCCGACCAGGTTCAGCCCGTCGAGCTCCCCCCGCGGTCCCTGCACAAGCCCGTAGGGCAGCACATCGTTCGTTACCATCGTGACCGCGCCGATGATGGCGCCCTGCCCGATCCGCACCCATTGATGCACGCCCGACAGCCCGCCCACGATCACGTCGTCGCCCAGAACGCAATGCCCCGCGATGGCGACCTGGTTGACCAGGATCACGCGGTCGCCGATCTGCGCGTCATGGCCCACATGCGCACCGGTCATGATCAGGCAATCGTCGCCCACGCGCGTGACGCCGCCACCGCCCTCGGTGCCGACGTTCAGCGTCGCGCCCTCGCGAATGCGGGTCGCGCTTGCCGATCACCAGCCGCGTGCGCTCGCCCTTGAACTTCAGGTCCTGCGGCACCTCGCCGACGGTCGCGAAGGGAAAGACGACGGACCCGTCGCCCATCTCGGTCCAGCCGGTGACGACGGCATGGCTCTTGACCGTCGACGCCCGCCGCCCAGCGTCACCTCAGGGCCGATCACCGAGAATGGCCCGACGACCGCGCCGGGGCCGATCACCGCGCCGGCCTCGACGACGGCCGAGGGGTGGATCCGGGCCTCGGGCGAAATGCTCATGCGGATCAGGCCTTCGGCACGTCGAACATGGCCATGAAGGTGGCCTCGCAGGCAAGCTCGCCGTCCACCATCGCGCGGCCCTCGAACTTCCAGACCCGACCACCGCCGCGCAGCGCCTTGACATGCAGCTCCAGCACATCGCCGGGCACCACCTTGCGGCGGAACTTCACCCCGTCGACACCCATGAAGAAGACGTTGGCGTTCTTGTCGACCAGGTCCATCGACAGGCCCACGAGCACACCCGAGGTCTGGGCCATCGCCTCGATGATCATCACGCCGGGGAAGATCGGCATCCCCGGGAAAGTGCCCCTGGAACTGCGGCTCGTTGTAGGTGACGTTCTTGATCCCCACGCAGCCCTCGTGCAGCACCACGTCGCGAACCTTGTCGATCAGCAGGAACGGGTAGCGGTGCGGGATGATCCGCTGGATCAGGGCCAGGTCGGCCTCGGTCACGGCGGGAAGGACGGCGGCATCATTCATCGCGCTCTCCTGGCGGCGGGGGGACGGGGCGCGCGCTGCGCCTGCCGTGACTGACTAGCAACTCGGGTGAAACGAGACAAGCGCGGCCCGCTTCAATCCCCGCCCGGCAGAGGCGGCGCGGGCTGGGTCGGACTGTCAGCCTCGTCCACCGGCGCGGGCGGCATGGGCGAGGGTCCGATCCCATCCGCGGGTCGCGGACGCGGCGCCACGCTCGCCCCCTCGGGCGCCAGCTGGGCATCGACGCGGGCGATGGCCAGATCGGTGATGTCGATCCGGTCGAAGGACAGCACTACGGCCGAGCGGTCGATGATCGCCGCCGCCCCACGCTCGCGCAGGATGGCGGCAAGGACTGGCACGGCGGTTTCGATGAAGGTCTTGCGTGCGGCCTCGCGCTGCGCGGTCAGGTCGTTCGCCTTCGCGTCGCGCGCCGCGCGTATCCCCTTCACCTTGGCGTCGAAGGCATCGGCCAGCAAGCGGAACTCCTCGGGTGGCAGCGTGGCGCGGCGCTCGGTCAGGGCCTTTTCCTCGGCCTCAAGATCGGCTTCCAGCTTGCGGTTCTCGGCCTGAAGCTCTCTGCGTCTTGGCATCGAGATCGGCCAGCAGACGCTGCCCGAAGCGCGAATCCGGAAAGAGCCGCTCCTGATCCAGCAGAAGGACCGCCATCGCCCTGCACCGCGTCCTGCGCCCCCGCGCCAGCCCGCCAGCGCCAGCCCCAGGGCAAGCGCCGCGACCAGTCGCCCCGGCGGGCGCATCAGAACGTCGTCGAGACGGTCAGGTCGAAGTTCTGCTCTTCGTCATAGTCTTCCTTGAGCAGCGCCTTCGTGAAGTTGAACCGCAGCGGGCCGATGGGGGTGTCCCAGAAGAGCGAGAAGCCGATGACCGACCGAAGCTGGAAACTGTCGTCCACAGGACCGCCCGTGCCCGCGGTGTCGTAAGGCTCCAGACCGAACCCGTATCCAGGAACAAACCGCCCTTCAGCCCGTATTCCTCGGGCGTCCCCAGAGGGAACTCGGTCTCGAGCCGGACCACTCCGAACAGGTTGCCGCCGAGGGCATCCTCGTTGACGGCGGTCAGGTCGCGCGGGCCGAAGCCGTTCGTCTCGAACCCGCGCAGCTTGCCATTGCCGAAGAAGCGCTCGACCACGGTCGTGCCATCGTCGATGTTCGTGATCGCGCTGCCCTCGAACGTAGCCCGCAGCGTGACTTCTTCGCTGCAAGACCCTGCGTTCGATCGAGGCGAGTGCGTTGGTCGTGATGTACTTCACGTCACCGCCAACCCCGCTGAAGTCCTGCCCGAAGCGCAGGACGACCCCGCCGAGAGGGTTCAGGTCATTGCGCCGCGTGTCGTAGGTGTAGGTGTATCCGATCGCGCTGATCGACCAGCGTCGCCCCGATCCGACTTCGCGCTGGATGATGACCGAGCTGTCACTGGACACGTCGGTCAACTCTTGTCTGCGACAGGCCGTAGCGCAGTTCCAGACGGGAATCGACGCCAACCGGGAAGGAGATGCCGCCAACGAAGCCGACGTTGTTGGTGTTGTAGTCGGCGTTGAAGTTCTCGGTGTTCCGATAGAACGCCCCGAGCCGCAGGCTCAGGTCACGCCCCAGGAAGGCTGGCTCGACGAAGGTCGCCGAGGCGACGCTGTTGTCGGTCCCCGCGCTGATGTTCAGCCCGACGGTCTGGCCGCGTCCGAGAAAGTTCGTTTCCTGGAAGCCGATGGTCAGCGCCACGCCGTCCGACACGGAATAGGCCGCGCCGAGGCTGAGCGAGCCGGTCGGCTGTTCGACCACGTCGACGTTCACGCAGCACCTGGTCGGGCGAGCTGCCCTCTTCAGTGGTCACCTGCGCATCCGAGAAGAACCCGAGCGCCCGGATGCGTTCTGCCGCCTGGCGGATTTCGCGCGGGTTGAACGGATCGCCTTCGACGGTGCGGAACTTGCGCCGGATCACCTCGTCCAGGGTCGTGGTGTTGCCCTCGATGTCGATGCGCTCGACGAAGATGCGCTCGCCGCGCGTGATCGCGAAGGTGACGTCCACGATCTGATTGCGGTCGTTACGCTTGATCCGCGGCTCGACCCGGATGAAGTTCAGGCCGTTGCGCAGCGCAAGGTTCTCGAGCCGCGCGATGTTCGTATCGATGACCGAGGGCGAATAGGTCACGCCCGAGCGCAGGCGCAGCGCCGCCGCATACTCCGCCGGGTCGATCTCGGGGATTTCGCTGATCGTGTCGACGCTGCCGATGCTGAAGCTTTGCCCCTCGCGGATCGTGAAGGTCACGAAGAAGCCGTTGCGTTCGCGCGCCAGCTCGGCCGTCGCATCGAGCACCTCGAAGTCGATGAACCCGCGCGAGGCGTAGAAGTCGCGCAGCAGCTGCTTGTCCAGCTCGATCCGTTCGGCGATGAAGGTGTCCGACGAGATGAAGGTGCGCAGCAGGCCCGCCTGCTTGGTTTCCAGCACCTGGCGCAGGCGGCGGTCGGAATAGGCGCGGTTGCCGACGAAGGACAGCCGCTCCACCTCGACCACGCGGCCTTCCTGCACCTCGAACACCAGGTCGACGCGGTTGTCGGAGCGGCGGATGATCTTGGGCGTCACCGAGGCCGACAGGCGCCCCACATTGCTGTAGAGGTCGGCCATCGCCGCCGCATCCGCCTCGGCCTGCGTCGGCGAATAGACCCGGCGCGACTGCGACTGGATCACCTCGGTCAGCTTCTCGTCATCCAGGCGCCTGTTGCCCTCGATGCTGATCACGTTGATCGTGGGGTATTCCTTGACCCGGATCACCAGCGTGCTGCCCTGCGGGTCGAGGTCGACCGTCTCGAACAGGCCCGAGGCGGAAATGCGCTGGAACGCGTCGTTCAGCGCGCCCGCCGAGACCGGCTGACCGCGGGCGATTCCGGCATAGCGCGACGATCGTCGCCGTCTCGATCCGCTGCGTTGCCTTCGACCCGGACGCCGGAAAACTGGTACTCCTGCGCGCGCGCGGGGCTCAGGAAGATCAGGCAAGTTGCCGTCAGGGCAATGAAAAGCGCGAGTAGATTGAAACGCGACCAAAGGGGGACGGCATCACCTGCGGTTGCCGTCGCGGCCCGTGCCTGCTGCATCTGTCCCACCACCCTGCTCAGTGCTTCTTCAGACCTGACTAGCGGGATTGTCCGGGGTTGTCAAAAGCCTCCGACGCGAGGCGGCGGAGGCTTGCGAAATACTACAGGTTGGGGTCTTCAGTGCAGCGATGGCATAATGGCGGAGCCGAGGAACGCGCCCGCCAGCAGCCCGACGACCACGGTTCCCAGCGCGAAGATGCGGTCCCAGTTCAGGCTGACGACCAGCGAAAGCCCGCGATAGCCCTGAATGACGGTCTGCATGATGAAACCCCTTCCACCCGTTCCGAGGGTTAAAGGGTAGTCAACAGAATATGGCATCATTTGTGGCGGCAGCCGCTGCGGCCGCGTCACGGGCAGAAGATGTCGTTCGTCAGGGCGAAGACCATCAGGCTCAGGATCAGCGCCAGCCCGGTCGCCCATCAGCACGCCGCAGCGCGCGGTCCGACGGCGGGCTTGCCGGTCACCGCCTCGTAGGCGTGGAACACGAGATGCCCGCCATCCAGCACCGGCACCGGGAACAGGTTCAGCAGGCCCGACGGCGGTCGACAGCATGGCGATGAACCAGATGAAGCTGCCGATCCCGAGGCTCGCCGCCGCGCCGGAGGTTTCGGCAATGGTGATCGGGCCGCTGCAGGTTGCAGGAGCTGATCGCGCCAGTGACCATGTGCGACAGGCCCGACAGGCTGGTGGTCACGATATCCCAGGTCTGCGTCGCGCCGAGGCTGACCGCCTCGACCGGGCCGGGCGTGCGGGTTTCGGGCACGAAGACCAGGCCGCCGGTCAGGCCGATCAGCCAGCGCGTCTCGAACCCGCCCTCGCTGCGCGGAATGTCCATCCGTCGCGGCACCAGCGTGGCGCTGAAGGTCTCGCCATTGCGCCAGACGTCCAGCAGCACGGGCTTGCCGTCCGATGCCCCGACCCGCTCGCGCAGTTCCAGGAAGGACGAGACCGGAGCGCCATCGACCGCCACGATCACGTCGCCCCGCTCCAGTCCCGACCTCCATCGCGGCCGAATTGGGCTGCACGCCATCGACCACCGGCGGGAACGGAAACGGCCCCTCGACGGTGATCTGCTGTCCGTCGCGCTCGATCCGCGTAGGCCACGGTCGGCGACGGGGGCAGCAGGTCGGTGATCTCGCCGAAGGCATCGAAACTGGGCGTGGGCTGGCCGGCCAGCGACACGATCCGGTCGCCCGGTTGCAGCGCATCGGCGGCAACGGGCATCGGCTTGACGCTGCCCACGGTCGGCAGGTCGGTCGCGACCCCCTGCACCATGAAGAAGCCGGTGAAGATCAGGATCGACAGGATGAAGTTGAACACCGGCCCCGCGGCAACCGTCGCCGCCCGCGCCCAGACCGGCGCACCGTGCATGGTCTGGCGCCGCTCGGCCTCGGACAGGCGCCGCCATTGCCTCGGCGTCCTTGCCCGAGGCCGCGTCGCTGTCGCCCAGGAACTTGACGAAGCCGCCAAAGGGCAGCGCCGCGATCTGCCAGCGCGTGCCGTGCCGGTCGGTGCGCGAGGCCAGAGCACCGGCCCGAAGCCCGAGCGAGAACACGTCCGCCTTGATGCCCGTCCAGCGCCCGACGATGTAGTGGCCGTATTCGTGCACGACGACGATGATCGACAGCGCGACCACGAAGGCCACGATGGTCCAGGCGAGGCCGCCGAACTGACGGGATCAGGTTTGCGATATCCACGAGCGTTCCTTCATCGACTGCCTGTTGCGGACCGTTTCCTCGGCCACTTTGCGGGCGAGATGGTCGGTCTCTAGCACATCCTCAAGGGTCAAGCGGGGCGTTATTGCGGCACAACTCGCCCGAAAGGCGGGCAAGCACCTCTTCGACCACCGCCGCCATGTCGATGAATCCGAAGCCGCCCCGCGATGAAATGATCCAGCGCAACCTCCTTGGCCGCGTTGAAGATCGCGCCGCTGAGGCCGCGCGTCGCGCATCACCTCGCGCGCCAGGCGCAGCGCGGGAAAGCGCGTCTCGTCGGGGGCCTCGAAGGTCAGCTGCGCCAGTTGCGCGAGGTCGAGCCGCGCCACCGGGCACATGCCCGCGCTCGGGCCAGTGCAGCGCATAGCCGATGGCGTGGCGCATGTCGGCGGGGCCGAGATGCGCCATGATCCCGCCGTCGGTGAAGCCGACCATCGCGTGGACGATGGACTGCGGATGGACGATCACCTCGATCCGCTCGGGCGCGAAGCCGAAGATACTCGCGCGTCTCGATCAGTTCCAGCGCCTTGTTGAACATCGACGCGCTGTCGATCGAGATGCGCTGGCCCATCGACCAGTTCGGATGCGCGACGGCCTCGGCCGCGGTCGCGCTGTGCCAGCCGCTCCACCGGCCAGTCGCGGAACGGCCCGCCCGAGGCGGTGATGATGACACGCTCGACCGCCGCCGTGATCCTCGCCCGTCAGGGCCTGGAAGACGGCGGAATGCTCGCTGTCGACCGGCAGGATGGTCGCGCCGTGACGCGCGGCGGTGGACATCAGCACCGCGCCGGCGGTGACGAGGCTTTCCTTGTTGGCCAGCGCCAGCGTGCGCGCCGTGCGTCAGCGCGCGCATCCCGGGCACAAGCCCCGCCGCCCCGACGATGGCCGACATCGTCCAGTCCGCCTCGCGGTCGGCGGCCTCGGCGATGGCCTGCGCTCCGGCGGCGACCTCGATGCCCGGTGCCCGCAAGCGCCTCCTTCAGCGCGCCGTAGCAGTCGTCATGCGCGGTGACGGCCAGTCGTGCGCCGAAGCGGCGGGCCTGCGCGGCCAGCCGGTCCACCTGCCGCCCGCCGGTCAGCGCCACGACCTCGACCGTGCCGGGGGTCAGCAGGTCGAGCGTGCTTTCGCCGATCGACCCGGTGGCCCCGAAAACCGAAATGCGCCTCACAGCCGGACCTCGGGCACGACGACGATCTGCGCCACCAGCAGCATGAGCAGCGCCGCACCGAGCAGCCCGTCGAAGCGGTCCAAGAGCCCGCCATGGCCGGGGATCAGGTTCGAGCTGTCCTTGACCCCCATCCGCCGCTTGATCGCGCTTTCCGCGATGTCGCCCATCTGCGAGGCGAGCGCGAGCGCCGCCGAAATCCAGGGCAGGTCCGGCCCCGCATTGGTGAAACGCCAGAAGACCGAGCCGACGAGCGCCGCCGCGACCCAGCCCGCGACCGTGCCCGACCAGGTCTTCTTCGGGCTGACGCGGGGCCAGAACTTCGGCCCGCCGATGAGGCGTCCGGCGAAATAGCCCGGCGATGTCGGTGACGACCACCACGAGCACCAGCCAGATCAGCCAGACCACGCCGTACTCGCCGCGGAACACCACGAGTCCCCAGGCCGCCAGCATGATCGCCAGCGCATAGACCGCGAAGATCGCCGGATCGCGCTTCAGCACCCAGGCCCCGGCGAGCGCGGGCAGGGCCAGCAGCACCAGCGCCACGCGATCGGGCAGGATCAGCGCCACCAGCACCGCCAGCCCGGCCGCACAGGCCCAGCGGCACGGCGGCGGGGCTCGCCGGGCGCAGTCATCGCCGCCAGTTCCCAGACCATCAGGCCAGAGGCGACCACGGCAAGCGCCGCGAACCACCAGCCGCCCGCCCAGATCGCCGCCGCCCCGATCACCACCATCGCCAGCCCCGAGGCCAGCCGCGGGCCGAGATCGGCCCATTTGCCGCCCGCTGTCATGCAGGCGCGGCCCCGAAGCGCCGCTCGCGCCGGCCATAGCGCCCGACGATCCGCGCCAGTTCGTCGGAGGTGAAATCGGGCCAGAGCGTGTCGGTGAATTCGTATTCGGCATAGGCCGACTGCCAGAGCAGGTAGTTCGAGATCCGCGTCTCGCCGCTGGTGCGGATCACCAGATCGGGGTCGGGCAGGTCGTGGGTGTCGAGCGCATCCTCGAGCGTCGTCTCGTCGATGGCGTCTGGGGATGCGATCTCGCCCGCCGCCGCGCGCGCGGCAAGCGCTCGGGCCGCCCGCATCAGCTCGTTCCGGCCGCCGTAGTTGATCGCGACGGTCAGGTTCAGCCGCGCCGAGCAGCGCCGTACGCTCCTCGATCCCCGACATCAGCCGCTGCAGCTTGGCGTCCAGCCGGGTGCGGTCGCCGATGAAGCGCATCCGCACGCCTTCCAGCGCCAGCCGGTCCGCCTCGCGCTCGATGTAGCGGGCGAAGATCGACATGAGGCCGAGCACCTCTTCGGTCGAGCGCTTCCAGTTCTCGGTCGAGAAGGCGTAGATCGTCAGCCAGCGGATACCCAGGTCGGGCGCGGCACTCGACGATCTCGCGCACCCGCTCGGCCCCCTTGCGGTGGCCGACGAGGCGCGGCATGCCCCGGTTCGTCGCCCAGCGGCCATTGCCGTCCATGATGATCGCGACATGGTCGGCGCGCCGCAAGGGCGGGCCTCCGTCGCGCTGTTCGGCTAAGGCCAAGCTGTCGCCCTTTCCCGGTGCGAAGACGGCAGGTCAGACCTGCATGATCTCCGCCTGTTTCGCTTCCAGCGCCTTGTCGACAGCGGCAATGGCCTTGTCGGTCAGTTCCTGCACCTCGTCCGACCACATCTTCTGGTCATCTTCCGACATGCCTGCCGCCTTGGCCTTCTTGATCTGGTCCATCCCGTCGCGGCGCACGTTGCGGATCGCGACCTTGGCCTGTTCGGCATATTGCGCGGCGACCTTCGTCAGCTCGCGCCGCCGTTCCTCGTTCAGTTCGGGGATCGGCAGGCGGATCAGCGGGCCGTCGACGATCGGGTTGATGCCGATGCCGCTGTCGCGGATCGCGCGTCTCGACCTTGCTGATCATGCCCTTGTCCCAGACGTTGATCACGACCATGCGCGGCTCGGGCACGTTCACGGTGCCCAGCTGGTTGATCGGCGTCATCTGACCGTAGGCGTCGACCTGGATCGGCTCGACGATGGCGGCCGAGGCGCGGCCCGTGCGCAGCGAGGCGAATTCGGTCTTGAGCGACGTCATCGCGCCATCCATGCGGCGCTGGATGGCATCGAGGTCGATCTCGGTTGCGTCCTGGCTCATCGGGTCGTCCTTCTTCTTCGTGGCGCTTCGCGCTCTCGGGTGGTCTATATCAGCAGCGGCTGCACATGTGTATAGCCCGGCATGCGTCAGCCATGCACTGTGGTGTAGGTGCCCTGCCCGCTGAGGATGCCGCGGAAGCCGCCCGGTTCGTCCAGCGAGAAGACGATGATCGGCAGGTTGTTGTCGCGGGCAAGCGCGATGGCGCTGGCGTCCATCACGCCCAGGTGCTTCTGGAGCACCTCGTCATAGGTGACGGTGCCGTAGCGCTTCGCATCGGCGTGCTTCTTGGGGTCCTTGTCGTAGACGCCGTCCACCTTGGTGCCCTTGAAGATCGCCTCGCAGGCCATCTCGTTGGCGCGCAGCGTCGCGGCCGTGTCGGTGGTGAAATAGGGGTTGCCGGTGCCGGCGGCAAAGATCACGACGCGCTTCTTCTCGAGGTGGCGCACGGCGCGGCGGCGGATGTAGGGCTCGCAGACCTGATCCATCGGGATCGCGCTGATCACGCGGGTGAAGACGCCAAGCGCCTCGAGCGCCGCCTGCATGGCCAGCGCGTTCATCACCGTGGCCAGCATCCCCATGTAGTCGGCGGTCGTCCGTTCCATCCCCTGCGCCGAGCCCTGCAGGCCCGCGGAAGATGTTGCCGCCGCCGATCACCATGCAGATCTCGACGCCCAGGTCGTGGACCGATTTCACCTCTTCCGCGATGCGCTTCACGGTGGGGGGATGCAGGCCGTAGCCCTGGTCGCCCATCAGCGCCTCGCCGGAGATCTTCAGCATCACGCGCCTGTAGCGCACCTTGCCCTTGCCGCTATCCATCCGACGTGCCCCCGACCCGATACGTTTTTGCTCTTTGACTGCGGCGCAAAATGTCGGAAAACGCGGTCGGGTTCAACGGCCAACGGTCGCGCCCCGCCGTGCTGCCGGAGCGGGGGTTTCACACCCCCGCACCCCCGTGGGGTATTTCTACCGAAAAGAAGCAAGAAAGGCCTGATCTTGCAGGATGTGCCGCGCGACATTCCGGCAGACCGGCCCGTGCTGATCGCGGGACCGACGGCGAGCGGCAAGTCGGCTCTTGCGGCTGGGATCGTCGCGCGCGACGGGGGCGTGATCGTGAACGCCGATGCGCTTGCAGGTCTACGAACGCTGGCGCGTGCTGACTGCCCGGCCCTCGGCCGAGGAAGAGGCGGCGCTGCCGCATCTCCTTTACGGCCATGTGGGCGCGCGCATGCGCCCTATTCGGTCGGCCACTGGCTGCGCGAGGTGGCGGACGTGCTGGCCGGGGGCTCGCGCCCGGTCATCGTGGGCGGGACAGGGCTCTACTTCACCGCGCTGACCGAAGGACTGGCAGACGTGCCGCCGGTTCCGCCCGAGGTGCGGGCGGAGGGCGACGCGATGCTGCGCGAGCAAGGGCTGGCCGCGATGGTGCGAAGGCCTGGACGCGGCGACCGCGGCGCGGATCGACCTTCGCAATCCCGCGCGGGTTCAGCGCGCCTGGGAGGTGCTGAGGGCGACGGGCCGGGGGCTGGCGGACTGGCAGGCCGACACCGGCGCGCCGGTCCTGCCCCTTCGCGACGCGGAAGCGCTGCTGCTGGACCCGGATCGCGATGCGCTGGCCGCGCGGATCGACCGCCGCTTCGACGCGATGATTGCGGGTGGCGCGCTGGAGGAGGTGCGGGCGGCGCTGACGGATTGGGACCCTGCCCTGCCCTCGTCCCGCGCCATCGGCGCACCGGAACTGGTCGCGCATCTGCGCGGCGAGATCACGCTGGACGAGGCGCGGGAACGCGGCAAGGTCGCCACGCGCCAATATGCCAAGCGCCAGCGCACGTGGTTCCGCAGCCGCATGGCGGGCTGGCGTCGGTTGGACCCGACCTGACGTGCAGGGATGCCACAATAGCGTCGCCATCTTCCGTTTCCGCTTGGGTCGCGGCCCCGGCTGCGCTTACGATAGCGCCTCATGCTGATCCACGGACATCGCCCCGGATGAAAGACCTCTCCGCTCTCTCGCAGTTGCGACTGGTGGCCGTGCCCCGGCTGGCCGCCGGCGGGCGCTGGCGGGTCGAGGCGATGCGTTCGCTCTCCGAGCCGATGCTACTGTGGTTCACCAAGGGCCAGGGCCGGATCACGGTGGCCGGCGTGACGCGCGGCTACACGCCCCACAACGCCATCTTCATTCCCGCGGGCGTCATGCACGGCTTCGAGGTCGGGCCGCAGGTCTTTGGCACGGCGGTCTTTTTCGGCCGCGATACCGATGTCACCCTGCCCGCGACGCCGCTGCACCTGCGGATCCGCGAAAACCAGGCACAGGTGGAGATCAACCTGATCCTCGACGCGATCGGGCGCGAGATGGACAGCGCAAGCCCGGCCCATGACCGTGCGACGCGGCATTACCTGGGGCTGCTCGGTGTCTGGCTGGAACGGCAGGCCGCCCGGAGCGCATCCGAGGCCGTGGCGCCTGACGCGGCCAAGCGGCTGGTGATGCGCTATAGCGCCCTGCTGGAGCGCGAGTTCCGTTCGGGACGCGGCGTGGCGGATTACGCGGCGGCGCTTGGCGTCACGCCCACGCACCTGACGCGCTGCTGCAAGCTGGCCTGCGCCCGCCCCGCCTCGGACCTGCTGCACGACCGCGTGATCTTCGAGGCCCGCCGCCTGCTGGTCGAGACCAAGCTTCCCGTAGGCCACATCGCGCGCGACCTCGGCTTCACCTCGCCTGCCTATTTCACCCGCGCCTTCCAGCACCGGACCGGCAAGACGCCTTCGGCCTTCCGCCGCGCCCCCTGACCGCCCCGGCACGCCCGGATGGGCACGATCCGACCTGCCGTGTCGCAAACGTCATCCACGATAGGCGAAGCCAGACGTTGACGTGGCGTCCCATTCCATGCGGAATGGACGCCGGAAGCACGGCATCCTTCCCCGGCCGCAGATCGGTCAGGGGTTCACGCAAAAAGCCATGCACTGACAGGGAGACTGCGAATGAAAGACGAGATGAACCACGCCGACCGAATTCATCCGGCGGCGGTGATGTATGCCGAGGAGGTCGAGCAGGGCAAGCTGTCCCGCCGCGAGTTCCTGACCCGCACCTCGGCGCTTGGTGTCTCGGCGGTGGCGGCCTATGGCCTGCTGGGCCTCGCCGCACCCGAGGCGAAAGCGCAGGACGCCACCCCGGGCGGCACGCTGCGGATGGACCATGGAAACCAAGGCGATGAAGGATCCCCGCCTCGCCGACTGGTCGCAGATCTCGAACTTCTACCGCGGCTGGCTGGAATACCTGGTCGAGTACCAGGCCGACGGCACGTTCCGCGGCATGCTGCTGGAAAGCTGGACGACCAACGACAACGCCACCGAATACACGCTGAACGTCCGCAAGGGCGTGAAGTGGTCGAACGGCGACGACTTCACCGCCGATGACGTGGCCTTCAACATCACCCGCTGGTGCGATGGCAATGTCGAGGGCAACTCGATGGCCGGCCGCATGTCGTCGCTGGTCGATCCCGCGACCAAGACGGCCCGCGAAGGCGCGATCACCGTGGTCGATCCGAACACCGTCAAGCTGACGCTGACCGCGCCCGACATCACCGTGATCGCCGGCATGGCCGACTATCCGGCGGCGCTCGTGCACAAGAGCTATGACGGCGGCGATCCGTCGGTGAACCCGATCGGCACCGGCCCCTACATGCCCGAGTCGAACGAAGTCGGCGTGAAGCAGGTTCTGGTGAAGTCGCCGAACCCGTGGTGGGGCACTGCGGTCTATGGCGGACCCTACCTCGACCGGATCGAGTACATCGACCTCGGCACCGACCCGGCCGCAATCTTCGCCGCCGCCGGTTCCGGCGAGATCGACGCCACCTAGCAGACCGTGGGCGACTATCGTCGAGGTGTTCGACGGCCTCGGCTGGACCCAGTCCGAAGCCGTGACGGCGGCGACCATCGCCGTGCGCTTCAACCAGGACTGCCGATCTCTACAAGGATCTGAAGGTCCGCAAGGCGATCCAGATGGCCGTGGACAACCCGGTCGTGCTGGAACTGGGCTATGCCGGTCGCGGCACCACGGCCGAAAACCACCATGTCTGCCCGATCCACCCGGAATATGCCGAACTGCCCCCGCAGGTCGTCGACCCGGCCGCGGCCAAGGCGCTGATCGCCGAGGCGGGCCATGCGCGATACCGAGTTCGAGCTGATCTCGATCGACGACGGCTGGCAGACCGGCACCTGCGACGCGGTCGCGGCCCAGGTGCGCGACGCGGGCATCAACGTCAAGCGGACGATCCTGCCCGGCTCGACCTTCTGGAACGACTGGCTGAAGTATCCGTTCTCGGCGACCGAATGGAACATGCGTCCGCTCGGCGTGCAGATCCTCGCGCTGGCCTACCGGTCGGGCGAAGCCTGGAACGAGGCGGCGTTCAACAACGCCGAATTCGATGCGGCGCTGGCCGAAGCGATGGCGATCGCGGATGCCGACAAGCGCCGCGAGGTGATGGCCAAGATCCAGAAGATCATGCAGGACGAGGCGGTGCTGATCCAGCCCTACTGGCGCTCGATCTATCGGCACTACAGCGAGAAGATGAAGGGCATGGAAATGCACCCGACCTTCGAGCATCACCACTACAAGTGGTGGATGACCGCCTGATCGGCACGCAGTCCGACGATCCGGGGCGAACGGAGCTGTCCGTTCGCCCTGTCCTCGCATCAGCCGCTCCGCAGTCCTGCGCCCCCTTGCGACAGGCCGCCCCCGGAGATCGCCATCCATGCTGCTTTTCCTGATCCGGCGCGTCCTGACGATGGTGCTGACGGCCCTGTGCCTGACCTTCGTCGTCTTCTACCTGACGAACCTGCCGCCGAACCTGGAAAAGCTCGCCAAGTCCGAGGCCTCGGCCCGGATGACCGACGAGGACGTGGTCAAGTGGATCGAGAACAACGGCTATGCCAGCCCCGTCCTGGTGCGCTACGGCGAATGGCTGGGCCTGGTGCCGGGCTGGACCCGGACGGACGAGGCGGGCGTCACCACCGGGCGCTGCATCGAACGCGGACAGGACCCGGCGACAGCCCCGCGCCGCTGCGGCATCCTTCAGGGCGACTGGGGCTTCTCGACCGTCTTCAAGCAGCCCGTGTCGCAGATCATCGCCGAACGGCTGGCCGCCACCGGCTGGCTGATGCTCTGGGTGATGATCGTGATGGTGCCGACCTCGCTGCTGATCGGCGTGCTGTCGGGGATGCGCGAAGGCTCGCGGCTGGACCGGGGCCTGTCGATCTTCTCCATCGCCTCGACCGCCACGCCGGAATACGTCTCGGGCGTCGTTCTGATCGCGCTTCTCGCCTCGACCACCACCGGGCTTTCGCCCTGGCTGGCCGAGAACGGCTGGATCGAGGGCAAGACCCTGTTCATGGGCACCGCGACCAGCGCGATGGACAAGATCACCTTCTGGAACTTCGCCCTGCCGGTGATGACCATCGCGCTTTACGGCATCGGCTACATCGCCCGCATGACCCGCGCCACCATGACCGAGGTGATGACGGCGCAGTACATCCGCACCGCGCGGCTCAAGGGCGTGTCCTTCGGCAACGTGGTGATGAAGCACGCGCTGCGCAACGCGCTGATCGCGCCCTTCACGGTCATCATGCTGCAGTTCCCCTGGCTGCTGAACGGCGTCGTGATCGTCGAGACGCTGTTCAACTACAAGGGCTTCGGCTGGACGCTGGTGCAGGCCGCCGGCAACAACGACATCGAGCTTGCTGCTGGCCTGCTCGGTCGTGGCCGTCTTCGTGGTGCTGGTGACGCAGCTGATCTCGGACATCGGCTATGTCTTCCTGAACCCCCGCATCCGAATTTCCTGAGGAGACACGCGTGGACGCACTTTCCTGGGGACAGATCTTCGGCCGGATGGCGGTGCAGTTCCTGCCGGTCTGGATCGCGCTCGTGGTCCTCTTCGGCGTCTCGATCGCCACCAAGCGGCGCACGGGCCTTTACGGCAAGCTCTTCGACAGCCCGGTCGGCATGGTCGGCTTCGCCCTGGTGATGTTCTGGGTCTTCACGGCGATCTTCGCGCAGATGATCATGACCCATGATCCCGCTGACGCCAGGTCTCCGGCATGAAGAACGCCCTGCCCGGCAGCTCCGGTGCAGCGGGGCCGAGGGGCAGTACTACCTGCTCGGCGGCGACAACCTCGCGCGCGACGTGTTCAGCCGGATGGTCGCGGGCTCGACGCTGGTGATCCAGATCGCGCCGATGGCCACGGTCTTCGCCTTCATGGTCGGCATCACGCTGGGCCTGCCCGCGGGCTATTACGGCGGCAGGCTCGACACGGTGCTGTCCTTCCTCGCCAACCTGATCCTCGCCTTCCCGGTGATCCTGCTGTTCTACCTGCTGGTCACGCCGGAAATCGTCACCTCGGGCCTGCCGCAATACCTCGGCGATGGTGCTGTTCCTGTTCCCGCTGATCTTCCTCGTCGGTGCTCCTCAACTCGCGCCTCTACGTGAAGCCGCAGCTGCGCAACATCCTGATCGCGGCGGTCGTCGGTGATCGGCGGCTGGCTCTACCTCTCGCTGCTCTCGACCCCCGGCAGCAAGATCGACCTGCTGCCCGAGGCGCTCGACCCGATCCGGATGGAGCCGAACATCCTGATCGTCTTCGTCTCGGTCGTCTTCGTGAACGCGCCCACCGTGTTCCGCATCGTCCGCGGCCTCGTGCTCGACATCAAGACGCGCGACTATGTGGCGGCCAGCCAGACCCGCGGCGAAGGCCCGTGGTACATCATGCTGTGGGAGATCCTGCCCAATGCGCGCGGCCCGCTGATCGTCGATTTCTGCCTGCGCATCGGCTACACCACGATCCTGCTCGGCACGCTCGGCTTCTTCGGCCTCGGCCTGTCGCCCGAAAGCCCCGACTGGGGGTCGACCATCAACGCGGGCCGCCGCCTGCTGTCGATCTACGCCCACCCCGCCATCGTGCCCGCGCTCGCGCTGATGAGCCTGGTGCTCGGCCTCAACCTGCTGGCCGACGGCCTGCGCGAAGAAAGCCTGAAGGACTGATGGCACAACGCCCGCCCTTCTTCTGTTCTCAAATATCCCACGGGGGTCCGGGGGTGTGAAACCCCCGGTCCCCCGGCCAGCCAACGGACGCGAGGCCAGCCATGACGACGAACACCGCCTGGGACCCGTCGAAACCCATCCTCGAGATCGAGAACCTCTCGATCTGCTTCTTCACGCGCCTGCGCGAAATCCCGGCGGTGATGGATTTCTCCTGCACCGTCATGCCGGGCGAGGCGATGGGGCTGGTGGGCGAAGTCGGGCTGCGGCAAGTCCACCGTGGCGCTGGCGGTGATGCGCTACCTCGGCAAGAACGGACGGATCATCGGCGGGTCGATCAAGTTCAAGGGCCGCGACCTGACCACGATGGATGACGAGGAGCTGCGCCAGATCCGCGGCTCGGAAATCGCGATGATCTATCAGGAGCCGATGGCGAGCCTGAACCCGGCGATGCGGATCGGCGCGCAGCTGGCCGAAGTGCCGATGATCCACGAGGGCATGGCCAAGGACGAGGCCTGGAAGCTCGCCCGCCAGATCGTGGCCGACGTGCGCCTGCCCGACCCCGACCGCATCCTGCACGCCTATCCGCACCAGCTTTCGGGCGGCCAGCAGCAGCGCATCGTCATCGCCATGGCGCTGATGTCGAAGCCCGCGCTGCTGATCCTCGACGAGCCCACGACCGCGCTCGACGTGACGGTCGAGGCGGGCGATCGTCGATCTGGTCAAGGACCTGGGCCACAAGTACGGCACCTCGATGCTGTTCATCAGCCACAACCTCGGCCTGATCCTCGATGTCTGCGACCGGCTCTGCGTCATGTATTCCGGCGAGGCGGTGGAGACGGGCAACGTGGCCGAGGTCTTCGACCGGATGCGCCACCCCTATACGCAGGCGCTGTTCCGCTCGATCCCGCTGCCGGGCGCCGACAAGAACTCGCACCCGCTGGTGTCCATCCCCGGCAACTTCCCCCTGCCCCATGAACGCCCGCCCGGCTGCAACTTCGGCCCGCGCTGCGCCTATTTCGCAGAAGGGCCGCTGCGACGCGCAGGACATCCCGATGTTCCCTGTCGCCGGCGGCGACCGGCACGAGACGCGCTGCCTGCGCTTCAACGAGATCGACTGGGAGACGCCGCCCGAGGCCGCCAAGGCCGTCGAGAAGACGCCCGGTGGGCGAGGTCGTGCTGAAGATGACCGACCTGCGCAAGTATTACGAGGTCTCGGGCGGCCTGTTCGGCGGCGGGCTGAAGAAGGTCGTGAAGGCCAACGAGACGCTCAGCTTCGAGGCGCGCGAAGGCGAGACGCTGGCCATCGTGGGCGAGTCGGGCTGCGGCAAGTCCACCTTCGCCAAGGTGCTGATGGGGCTGGAGACGGCCACCAGCGGCAAGATCATGCTCTACGATCAGGACATCCAGGATATCGCCCATCGAAAAGCGCGGCACCGATACGGTGTCCTCGGTCCAGATGGTGTTCCAGAACCCGTTCGACACGCTCAACCCCTCGATGACCGTGGGCCGCCAGATCATCCGGGCGCTCGAGATCTTCGGCGAGGGCAAGAACGATGCCGAACGCCGCGACCGGATGCTGGAACTGCTCGATCTCGTGAAACTGCCCCGCGCCTTCGCCGACCGGATGCCGCGCCAGCTTTCGGGCGGGCAGAAGCAGCGCGTCGGCATCGCCCGCGCCTTTGCGGGCGGCGCCAAGATCGTGGTGGCGGACGAACCGGTCTCGGCGCTCGACGTCTCGGTGCAGGCCGCCGTGACCGACCTCTTGATGGAGATCCAGCGCAAGAACCGCACGACGCTGCTGTTCATCAGCCACGACCTGTCGATCGTGCGCTATCTCAGCGACCGGGTGATGGTCATGTATCTGGGCCATGTGGTCGAGCTCGGCACCACCGACCAGGTGTTCCAGCCGCCCTACCACCCCTATACCGAGGCGCTGCTGTCGGCCGTGCCCATCGCCGACACCCGGGTCATCAAGAAGCGCATCGTGCTGGAGGGCGACATCCCCTCGGCCATGAACCCGCCGCCCGGCTGCCCGTTCCAGACCCGCTGCCGCTGGAAATCGCCAGGTGCCCGGCAATCTCTGCGAAACGACGATGCCGCCGATGCGCGTGCTCGAGGGCGGCCACCAGATCAAGTGCCACCTGTCCGACGACGGTCTTTGCCGAGATGGAACCGGTCATCAAGATCGCCGCGGAATGATGCCACCGCCGGGGCAGATGCGGGTGCTACACCCCGCCCCCGGCGTGGTCGCCTTCTATGACGGTCGGGTCGAGGGCTACCGCTTCGCCCCCGAACCCAACTGGGTCGACGAGGGCGCGCTGTCGCTCGGCATCGCGAGCTATGCCGTGATCGATGGGGACGAGGCGCTGGTCTACGACACCCATGTCTCGATCCCGCACGCGGCCTTCATCCGCGACTGGCTGGCGGATCAGGGCGTAACGCGGATCACGGTCGTTCTCAGCCATCATCACCGCGACCATGTGGCGGGCACGGCGGCCTTCGGCCCGGTGCCGGTGATCGCCAATGTGCGCACCGAGGCTCACCTCTTGCGCGAGCGCGACAGGCATCGAGACCGGAACCCGCCCGCCCGCGATCCGCCCCCTCGTGCTGCCCACCGAGACTTTCGACGGTGCGACGCGAGCCTGACGGTCGGCACGCGCCGGGTGGAGCTTTTCACCGCCAACATCCACAGCGACGACCAGACCCTGCTCTGGCTGCCCGACGCGGGCCTGCTTCTGGCGGGCGATGCGCTGGAAGACACGGTGACCTATGTCAGCGACCCGGCCGATCTTGGCCTGCACCTGTCGGACCTCGACCGGCTGGAGGGCATGTTCCCCAGCCGCATCCTGCCCAACCATGGCGACCCCGACCGCATTGCCGAGGGCGGCTACGACCCGGCCCTGATCGGCGCGACGCGGCGCTATGTGGAGTTTCTGCTGCGCAGCCGGAACGAACCTGCCCTTGCGGCACTACCTCTGGAGACGGGTGATTGCCGATGACCTCGCCTCGGGCACGCTGATCTGGTTTCCCGCCTATGCGCAGGTCCACCGCGACAATCTCGCGGCAGTGCTCGCTGCCTGAGCCGCGCGGCCCCGAACAATTCGGCATCCCGCTTCTTTTCGAGAAAGAATACGCTCCCGCAAGGAGTCCGGATGGTGTGAAACCCCTGCAATGCGACGACGCCCGGACCTGCGGCGCACGACGACCATCGCGGCGCATCAATCCTGCCTATAGCCTCAGCCGCCGAGGATGGATTTCACGTAATTCGTCGTCTCGTCAAAGGGCGGCACGCCATCATACTGCTCGACCGCACCCGGCCCGGCATTATAGGCCGCCAGCGCCAGCCGCCAGTTGCCGAACTTGTCGTACATCTTGCGAAGATAACGCGCCCCGCCGTCCAGGTTCTCGGCAGGGTCGTGCATGTCGACGTTCAGAAGCTCCGCCGTCCCCGGCATGAGCTGCGCCAGCCCGGTCGCCCCCTTGGTCGAAACCGCGGTGTGGTTCCAGCCGCTTTCCTGCTGCACCAGCCGCAGGAACAGATCCTCCGGCACGCCATGCTTGCGCGCGGCGGCCTTGGCAATTTCGATGTATTCGCCCTTGTAGCGCCCGCGGTAGCGCGGCACGACCACATCCTCGTCTTCTCGGCCTTGGGCTGCAAGCCGGGCCGAGCCTTCGTACTGCTTGGCGAGACGGGTATCGAGCAGCTTCGCCTGTGACTGGAAGATCGCCATGCGGCTTTTCGACGAGCCGGACAGCTTCAGCCCCTCGGCCGCCACCGGCACGGCCGCACGGCCGTCACCCCAACAATTACCGCAAGCCAGCCGTGCCGCATGTCCCTGCCCTGTCAAACCGTTGCGCGCACTATAGCGGATTTATGCCGGTCCGCCAGATGCCAGCCAACCGCGGCCTTCCCGGTCGGCAGAACGCCGCCTTGGCGCTATTGCGCCGCCTGACCGAACTCGCGAACCTGAACCCGCGCCGATGCAAGCCCGGTCAGCGGCCCGCCCATCAGGTCCTCGATCAGCAGGCTAACAAGCTGGCCCCGCCCGGTGATCCCCGCCTTGCGGTAGATCGCGTTCAGGTGCGTCTTCACCGTCGCCTCGGCAGAGCCGCGCAGTTCCGCGATCTCGGCGATGGAGTAGCCCTTGATGGTAAAGGTCGCCACATCCGCCTCGGACGGGGTCAGCCCCCAGGCGACGAAGTATTCCTCGATCAGGTCGGTCAGCGCCCCCTGCGCCACGCCCAGGCTGCGCTCCAGATGCGCCTGCCGCCGCAGGAGCGCAGCAGATAGACCGTCATCACCACGATGCCCGTCACCAGCCCCAGTGTCGCCCCGATCTCGGGCAGCAGGTGCAGATCCGTCAGGCTCGACCAGCCGAGCGCGTCGAGGTCGCTCGATCACGTCGACAGACAAAGAACACCGTGCAGAACGCCTGAAACAGGATCAGCGCGGGCAGAAGCAGCACTTCCCGGCGACCGGGCAGAGTTGGACGAGTAGGTTCGGTCACAGTCTGTCCTTGATGGCTCACAGCGCCGGAAGACCTGTCCGGCAGCATCTTGTAGCCCGTCACCATGGATTTCGGAAGGTTCACGCCAAGCCTGCGCAATTCGAAGATCACGGCGGCGATGTGCAGCACGATCGAGATCTCGGCCCAGGTGACCAGCGCCTCATGCGCCTCCTCGACCCAGTCGATGCCAAAGAAGCTGACCGTCGTCATCATCCAGCCCGTCAGCCCGATCGCCGCGAGCGTGACGAGCAGGTTGTAGATCATCAGCGCCCCAAGCGGGGAATGGCCCGGCATGGACGTGGCGCCGGCCCGTCGCCATCTCGCGCAAGCTGACCGAAGGCAGCAGACAGGGCGGGGCAGAAAATCGGTGAACCGGGCGTGACGGGTGCCGACGAGGCCCCAGACGAGGCGCAGCGCGAGAAGCCCGACGACGACATAGCCGATCGTCTCGTGCAGGTCCTTCCCGGGTTTCGTGAAGAACGGCATTGGCCACGAAGGCCGCGACCAGCGACCAGTGGAACAGCCGCACGACGATATCCCAGACAAAGATGCGGGCGGGCATGGCATCCTCCGGAAGAGAAGGCGGGGGCGCGGCTGGGGATCGCCGCGCCCCTGGGCGCAGTCACTCTTCGGTTTTCACGACCTTGAGGGACTCATCGAGAAAGAGCGACATCGCCTTTCCGTCCTTGACGACATAGGCCTCGATCAGGCCGTCCTCGGCCTCGATCTTGCGGACCTCGTAGCCTTCGGCGGTCAGTTGCGCGGTGACCTTTTCCTGCGTCGCGGCATCGACCTCGTCTTCGGCGCGGGCGGCGGGGGCGGCAAGGGCGAGGGAAAGCGCCACGAGGGCGGCGGTCCGGGTAAGACCTGTCATGGGAATCTCCGTGCAATGCCGAAGCGACCTGTCGCCCCGATGGCACCGATCTGCACCGATGCCGCACTGCAGCACCATCCGACGCGGGGTGGAGGCGCCGCTCGGCGCATGACCCTGCAACCCGAGTTGCAGGGGGCGAGCGGCGAGGGTTATAGCCTCGTTAACCATGCCGAGCGCAAAGTTCGGGCAGCAGGAAGAATCAGCAGACAGGGAGACGGCGCATGGCGGGATCGGTGAACAAGGTCATTCTGATCGGCAATCTCGGCCGCGACCCGGAAGTGCGGTCGCTTCCAGAACGGCGGCAAGGTGGTGAACCTGCGCATCGCCACGTCCGAGACCTGGCGCGACAAGGCGAGCGGCGAGCGCAAGGAGCGGACCGAGTGGCATTCGGTCGCGATCTTCAACGAGAACGTCGCCAAGATCGCCGAGCAGTATCTGAAGAAAGGCTCCAAGGTCTATATCGAGGGGCAGCTTGAAACCCGCAAATGGCAGGACCAGTCGGGCCAGGACCGCTATTCGACCGAGGTCGTGCTGCGCCCCTACACGCGGCCAGCTGACCCTGCTCGACGGGCGCGAAGGCGGCGGCGGCGGCGGCGGCTACGGCGATGACCGGGGCGGCGGCTACAGCGATCCGGGCTATGGCGACGAGCGGGGGCGGCGCCTCCTCGGGCGGCGGCGCGGCGCGTGGCGGGGCGAGCCGCGGCGGCAGCGACCTCGACGACGAAATCCCGTTCTGACCGACGCTCGGGGCGGTGACCACCCGGCCCGACCCCCACCGCTGCGCGGTCATGCGCCAAGCGGCGGGCCGGTGAAGGTCAGCTGATAGCGCGCCGCAATCTCGACGACGCGGGCCATATCCTCGGGGATGTGATAGCCGCCCTTGGCCATCTCGGCGAAGAACCCCTCGAACCCGCCGGCGTCAGGATCAGCGAGGTGGCGGCTCTCGCCCTCGCCGATCACGCGGAAGGTATGCTCGGTGCCCGCGCGGGATGAACGCCGTCTCGCCCGGCCCCGGGCAAAGGTCTTTCCGGCCAGCCAGAACTCGCAGCGCCCGGTCAGCACCACGAAGGTCTCGTCCGCATCGGCATGGATGTGGCGCGGCGGTCCGCTCCCCAGTGGCGAGGTGCTGTCGACGATGCTCATCTTGCCGCCGGTCGAGGCGGTGGACAGGATCGTGCTGTAGGACGTGCCAAGCCAGTCGAGCGTGTCGGATGCAGCCATGGAATTGCCCTCCCCAAGGATGGCGGGCACCGGTCCGTCCCGCCAGGGAAGGTTACGCCATCGCCGGGTTGCGCCGCAACACCGAGCCGCGTTCAGCGCCGTGGCGATGGTGACCCAGAGCAGGTAGGGCAGGAACAGCAGCCCCGCGATCCAGTCGATCCGCGCAAAGGCCACCAGCGTGACCGCGACGGCCAGCCACAACACCGACACCACGATCAGCGCCGCCCGCATCCGCCGCAGCCCGAAGAACACCGGCGACCACAGCGTGTTCAGCGCGATCTGGATCGCCCAGAACCCAAGCGCCATCGGCGCGCCCGGATGCCCCGACATGGCCCACCCGCATCGCGGCCAGCGACATGCAGAGGTAGAGCGTCGTCCAGGCCACCGGAAACACCCAGTCGGGCGGCGTCCAGCTTGGCTTCTCCAGCGCCTTGTACCAGTCGCCGGGGCTGAACATCGCGCCCGTGGCCGCGGCGGCGCCGCAGGCGGCGAGATAGGTGAAGAACAATCCGTAATCCATGCGCGGTCTCCTTCACGGAACGCACATGTAGCGCAGGCCTCAGCCCCGCGACAATGCACCCGCAGCACGCTGCCCGCCGCCGCTGGTCCTGCGCCTCAAGCTGCGCCAGCACCGACAGCAGCGCCTCGGCCCGCCCCGGCGCGGCGGGCGCGCGCGCCGCCGCCTGCACCAGGAAGGCCACCTCGGGCGCGGGCGCGGCATGCAGCCGGGCCGGGCGCGGCAGCGCAAGGCTCGCGCCCGTCTGCCCGACCGACAGCATCAGCCAGCCGATCTTCTGCCCCCGCCCGGTCCGCGCCCGGCGCGTGACGCTGTCATGCCCGTTGCGCGCCACGGCTGCGCCGATGCCCGCATAGATGCGCCGCGCGGCAAAGATGCCGGGGCGGCAGTCGGCGGGCAGCGCGGCAACCCCCGCCTCGGACCGGAAGTAAAGGCTCTCCGCCTCGGCCAGCAACTGCCGCGACCATGCCGGCGATCGCGCGGGATCGGGGCGCGGGTCGCGCAGGAAGGCCGCAGGTTCCATCCCCGCCTCGGCAAGCCAGTCCAGCGGCAGGTAAAGCCGCCCGGCCCGCGCATCCTCGCCCACGTCGCGGGCGATGTTGGTCAGCTGCATCGCAAGCCCAAGGTCGCAGGCCCGCGCCAGCGCATCAGCGTCGCGCACCCGCATCAGCACGCACATCATCGCGCCCACGGCGGCGGCGACGCGCGCCGAATAGTCGAGCACGCCCGACAGGCGTGCGATACTGCCGCCCCGTCGCATCCCAGGCCAGCCCTTCCAGCAGCGCCTCGGGCAGGGCGCGCGGCATGTCGAAGTCCTCGACCAGCGCGGCAAAGGCCCGGTCCTCGGGCGCATTGCGCGGGCCGCCCGCGATAGACCAGGTCCAGCCGGTCGCGCAAGCGCCAGCACCGCGCGGCCCTTTTCGTGTGCCTCGTCCACCTCGTCATCCGCCAGCCGGCAGAAGGCATAAAGCGCCAGCGCCGGGTCGCGCACGCGCGGCGGCAGCAGGCGCGAGGCCGCGTGGAACGACAGCGACCCGGTGCGGATCGCCGCGCGGCAGTGCGTCCATGTCGGCGGGCGCGATCATTCGGCGGCCAGCCTCTGCGGCACGGCGACCGGCACGTCGGCATCCGGCACCAGCTTGCCCAGCACCTCGGCCGAGGCGATGACGCCCGGCAGCCCCGCGCCGGGATGGGTGCCCGCGCCCACCAGATACAGCCCCGCCACCTCTTCGCTGACACGTTGTGCGGGCGGAACCAGGCCGATTGCAGGATGCGCGGCTCGATCGAGAAGCCCGACGCCGTAGGGGCTGAGGTAGCGGTCGCGGAACGTCTCGGGCGTGAACACGCGTCGAGGCCGACAGGTGCTGGCCGAGACCCGGCAGCAACTGGTCCTCCAGCACCGTCTGCACCTTCAGCCGATAGGTTTCCGCCTCGGCCTGCCAGTCCACCGGGTTGTCGAAGCCCAGATGCGGCACGGGCGACAGGGCGTAGAAGGTGTCGTCGCCCTCCGGCGCCACGGACGGGTCGGTCACGCTCGGGCGGTGGACATAAAGGCTCATGTCCTCGGCTCAGCTTGCCCTTGAGGAAGATGTCGCGCACGCAGCCCCTTGTAGCGCGGGCCGTTCAGGATGGTGTGATGGCCCACGTCCGGCCACATGCCGCGCGTGCCCTTGGTCCCGAAATACCAGACGAACAGGCTCATCGACCAGCGCGTGCGCTTCAGCCGCGCCGTCGGTCCAGCGCGCGCGCGGCCGGTTGCGCAGCAGCCGGTCATAGGTGTGCCCGGCATCGGCGTTCGACACGATCACCGGCGCGGTCAGCACCCGGCCATCCACCAGCTTCACCGCCTGCGCCCGGCCGTCGCGCGACCAGGATCTCGTCGGCCTCGGCATTCAGCAGGATCGTGCCGCCCTGATCCTCGATCACCCGGCCCATCGCCGCGGCGATCGCCGCCACCCCGCCCATCGCGTAGTGGACGCCGAATTCCTTCTCCAGATGGCTGACCAGGATATACATCGAGGTGACGTGGAACGGATCGCCGCCGATGAACAGCGGATGGAACGACAGCGCCATCCGCAGCCGCTCGTCCTTCACGCGCGCGGCGGCATGGGCATAGACCGAGCGGTCCGCCCGCATCCGCACGAAGGTCGGCAGCACCTTCATCAGGTCGGCAAAGCGGTGCATCGAGCGCCGCCCCAGATCCTCGAACCCGAACCAGTAGCGCGCCTCGCTGTCCTTCAGGAACTTGCTCATACCCGGCCAGCGTCGCCCGGCGACAGGCGCGCGCACCTCGGCCCGCATCGCGTCGGTGTCCTGCCGCGCGGCGAAGGTGGAGCCGTCGGGCCAGCGGATTTCGTAGAACGGATCGAGCGGGCGCAGGTCGACCTCGGCGTCGAAGTCGCGCCCGCAGGCGGCGAACAGATCGCGCAGTCCCTGCGGCACGGTCACGATGGTCGGGCCCAGATCGAAGCGGTGTCCGTTCTCGGTGATCGACGATCCGCGCCCGCCGAGCGTGTCCAGCCGGTCGACCACCGTCACCCTGTAACCCTTTGCGCCCAGGCGCATCGCGGCGGCAAGCCCGCCGAGCCCGGCACCGATGACGATGGCAGTGGGTGTGGCGGAGGCGAGGGGGCGGGGGTCGAGTCTTGTCACCATAATCTGACGATACACTGTCTAGTCTGATTTACAATCGGCGCGATTTGCCGCGCGTTTCCCGGTTGCCTTGCGATGCAGTTCCCGGCACTGTCCTGTCAATCAGGGTTTACACCTGCAACGCCCGGGACCGCCGCCCATGCACTGCGCCAGCCTCAGCCTGTTCCGCTTCGGCAGCCTTGCCGCGCGTGCCTGGGTTCTGGGCCAGATGGGGCTGGCCCGCCTCGACCTGCCGCGCACGCCGGGGCTCCAGTTCTGGAAGCTCTGCGGCTCGGGCACCGGGCGAGGGCTTCACCCCCGTCCCGAACACCGCCGTCTGGGCCATCCTCGCCGACGTGGGAGAGCGAGGCGATCGCCCGCGCGCGCATCGACCACGCCCCGGTCTGGACGCGCTGGCGCGCCCATGCCGACGAGGACTGGACGGTCTTCCTTCGCCCCCTCGCCGCTCGCGGCCGCTGGGCGGGTGTCGCCCCGTTCGAGGGCGACGCGGGCGGCTGCCCCTGGGCGCAGATCGGCGCGAGCGACGGCCCCATCGCCGCCCTGACCCGCGCCACGATCCGCCCCGCCATGGCGCTGAAGTTCTGGGGCCGCGTCCCCGACATCTCGGCCGCCATCGGCGCGGATGAGAATGTCGCCTTCAAGATCGGCATCGGCGAGGTGCCCCTGATGCACCAGGTCACGTTCTCGATCTGGCCCGACGCCGCCAGCATGGCCCATTTCGCCCGCGAAGACGGCCCCCACGCCCGCGCCATCAAGGCCGTGCGCGACGAGGGCTGGTTCAAGGAAGAGCTTTACGCCCGCTTCCGCCTCCTGGGCGACACGGGCACTTGGGGCGGCACCGCGCCCCTCGCCGCACTGGAGACCGCCGCATGAGGCAACCCTTCCCCTTCACCGCCATCGTGGGGCAAGAGGCGATGAAGCAGGCGCTCGTCCTGACCGCCATCGACCCCGGCATCGGCGGCGTGCTGGTCTTCGGCGACCGGGGCACGGGAAAATCCACCGCCGTCCGCGCGCTCGCGGCCCTCCTGCCCGAGATCGAGGCCATCGAGGGCTGCCCGGTGAACTCGGCCCGGCCCGAGGATGTGCCGGACTGGGCGGAACTGACCGTGCGGCGCAAGGTGAAGAAGCCCACCCCCGTCATCGACCTGCCGCTTGGCGTGACCGAGGATCGCGTTGTCGGCGCGCTCGACATCGAACGGGCGCTGACGCGCGGCGAGAAGGCGTTCCAGCCCGGCCTTCTGGCCCGCGCCAACCGGGGCTATCTCTACATCGACGAGGTGAACCTGCTCGAGGATCACATCGTCGACCTGCTGCTCGACGTGGCGCAATCGGGCGAGAACCTGGTGGAACGCGAGGGCATGTCGATCCGCCATCCCGCGCGCTTCGTCCTCGTCGGGTCCGGCAACCCCGAGGAAGGCGAGCTGCGCCCGCAACTGCTCGACCGCTTCGGCCTGTCGCGTCGAGGTGCGCAGCCCGCAGGACGTGCCGACCCGGGTCGAGGTGATCCGCCGCCGCGATGCCTATGACACGGATTTCGACGCCTTCATGAACACATGGCGCGCCAAGGACATGACGCTTGCGCAAGCAAGATCCTCGCCGCCCGCAAGCGCCTGCCACAGGTCGCAACGCCCGACGGCGCGCTTGCCGACTGCGCCGCGCTCTGCATCGCGCTCGGCTCGGACGGGCTGCGCGGCGAACTGACCCTGCTGCGCACCGCCCGCGCGCTCGCGGCCCTCGAAAGCGCTCCCGAGATCACCCGCGCCCACCTGAAAGCGGTCGCGCCCATGGCGCTGTCGCACCGCCTGCGCCGCGATCCGCTGGACGAGGCCGGGTCAGGCACCCGCGTTGCCCGCATCGTGGCCGAGGTGCTGCCCTGACCGATCCGCTTCCCCCCTACCTGCGTGCCGTCATGGCGCTGCGGCTGCTGGGGGCCGATCCGGCAGGGCTGGGCGGCGCTCTGGCTGCGCGCACGGGCCGGGCCGGTGCGCGACCGGCTTCTGGCAAACCTCGCCTCCCTGCCCCTCCCCGTGATCCGCCTGCATCCCGGCATCGAGGCCGAGGCGCTGGACGGGGGCCTCGACCTGACCGCCACGCTCGCCGGAGGCCGGATGGTGCAGCGCGACGGGCTGCTCGCCCAGCCTGCGATCCTCGTCCTGACCATGGCCGAACGCTGCCCGCCTGGCCTCGCCGCGCGTCTTGCGCAGCTTCTGGATGGCGGGCAACATGCCCTGATCGCGCTGGACGAGGGCGCGGATGCGGCGGAGGGGCTGGCCCCGGCCCTCGCCGACCGTCTGGCGTTCTTCGCCGACCTCGACGGCATTCGCCATGCCGACAGTTTCGACACGGGACCGCTCGCCGCCCGCTCCGGGCACCGCAACCCTGCTGCCCGAGGCGCTCGACGCCCTGACCCGGACCGCGGCACTCGCCGGGATCGACAGCCTGCGCGCGCCCCGCCTCGCCGCCGCCGCCGCGCGCGCGCTGGCCCGCCTTGACGGGCGCGAGACGGTCGGCGACGACGACCTGCGCCTCGCCGCCGAACTGACGCTCGCCCATCGTGCGACCGTCTCGCTTGCCGAGAACGAAGACGATGCCCCGCCGCCGCCCGACCAGACCGACGCCCCCGATGACCGCCAGTCCAACGACGAGACGCAGGCCCTGCCCGAGGACATCCTGCTGGAGGCAATCCGCACCGCCCTGCCCGCCGACCTGCTCGCCCGCCTCGCCGCAGGCCGCGCAGCACGGCAGGCGCGGGGCGCGACCGGCACCGGGGCCACCAAGCGCGGCAACCGACGGGGCCGCCCCCTGCCCGCCCGCCCCGGCCGCCTCGACGGCCATGCCCGGATCGACCTCGTCGCCACCTTGCGCGCCGCCGCCCCCTGGCAGACCATCCGGCGCAAGGCCACGGGCCGCGACGGCCTGCTGGAACTGCGGGCCGGGGACATCCGCCTGAAACAGGCGCAGGAACGGTCGGACCGGCTGCTGATCTTCACCGTCGACGCCTCCGGCTCCTCGGCCCTCGCCCGTCTGGCCGAGGCGAAGGGCGCGGTGGAACTGCTGCTCGCGCAGGCCTATGCGCGGCGCGACCATGTGGCGCTGGTCGCCTTTCGCGGCGCGGGGGCCGAGGTGCTGCTGCCGCCCACGCGCTCGCTGGTGCAGACCAAGCGCCGCCTCGCGGCCCTGCCCGGGCGGCGGGGCCACGCCCATGGCCTCGGGCCTCGCCGCCGCGATGGAACTGGGCCTGCACGCGCGCGCGCGCGGGATGACGCCCACGGTCGCCCTGCTGACCGACGGTCGCCCGAACGTGGGGCGGGATGGCCAACCCGGCCGCCCGCAGGCCGAGGCGGATGCCGAGGCGATGGCGCGCCTGATCCGCGCCCACGGCCTGCCCGCGCTGGTCGTCGATACCGGCAACCGCCCGACGCCCTGGCTTGCAGGCGCTGGCCCGCAGGATGGACGCGACCTTCCTCGCCCTGCCGCGCGCCGACTCGCGCAGGCTCTCTGCCGCGCTGTCCGGCCGCGCTCGGCGGCTGAGATGGCCTTTGCCCCGATCCCGGCGCGGATCCCCGCCGACTGGCCGATGCGCGAACATTCCCGCGCCGTCCATGTCCGCCCGCACCTTTGGCATGTGCAGGTCATGGGGACGGGGCCGGTGCTGCTGCTGCTGCACGGTGCGGGGGCCTCGACCCATACCTGGCGCGGCCTCGCGCCGCTGCTGGCGCCACACTACACGCTTGTCATGCCCGATCTTCCGGGGCAGGGATTTTCCCGCATCGGCAGCCGCTTGCGTCTTGGTCTTGATGCAATGTCCGAAGACATGGCGGCGCTGCTCGCCGACGCAGGGCTGGACCCCGCAAGCGATCATCGGCCATTCCGCCGGGGCGGCGCTGGCCCTGCGCCTGGCCGAAATCCTGCCAGTCCCGCCCAGGGCCATCGTCGGACTCAATGCTGCGCTCGGGAATTTCGACGGCCTCGCGGGTGTTCTCTTCCCGTCCTGGCACGCCTCCTGTCGCTGAACCCGCTCGTCCCCTCGCTCTTTGCCCGCCTCGCCGGGGGCGAAGGTGCAGGTCCGCCGCCTGCTCGCCTCCACCGGATCGTCACTCGACGCCGAGGGTCGCGCAGCTACTACGAGCGTCTGATCCGCGACCCGGCCCATGTCGACGGGACACTGGCATGATGGCGCAGTGGCAGCTCGACGGCTTGCTTGCGCGCCTGCCGACACCTCGCCACCCCCACGCTGCTGCATGACGGGCAGCGCCGACCGCGCCGTGCCGCCATCCGTCAGCCGCGAGGCTGCTGCCCGGATGCCGCAGGCGCAGGTCGTGGAGATCGCCGGGATGGGTCATCTGATGCACGAGGAGGCACCGGAGAGGATCGCCCCGATCCTCATTCAGTTTCTTCAGAAAACGCTCTAACGTCCTGCCCAGACACCGAAAATCTGCTCTCGATGTTCCGCCATGTAGATCTGCATCCAGGGCGTGAAGCGGTCCGGCCAGCGGCGCAGCTCGGCGTCGAGGTCGTAGAGGTCGATCCAGCGCACCGCGCTCACCTCGTCGGGGTTCGGCGCGACCGCCATGCCCGGCGTCGCATCGGCCAGGATGATGTCCACCACCTCGTGCTCGATCAGCCCGTTGCCCACCTCGGCCCGGTATTCCACCTTGTCGCGCAGCCAGGGCGACAGGCCGGTGATCCCCAGTTCCTCGCGCAGGCGGCGCTTCGCGCAGGCCAGCGGCTCTTCGCCCCACATCGGATGGGTGCAGCAGGTGTTCGTCCAGAGGCCCGGCGTGTGATACTTGCCCGCCGCCCGCTGTTGCAGCAGCACCTCGTGCCCGCGCATCACGAAGACCGAGATCGCCAGGTGCCGCAGCCCGCGCCGGTGCACCTCCAGCTTCTCGACCGGCGTCAGGACGCCGTCGACATAGGCCGGGATCATCTCTGTCATGTTGCCGCCGCCGGGATCAGGCGCAGAAGATGCGCAAGGTTCTTGAAGCCGATCTTGATATGGGCCATCGGGCGCGCCTTCACCAGACGTCTTGTTCATGTAGGCCTCGAACGTCAGGCGCTGCACGTCGATGTCGTGGCAGAGGCTGACGAAGCGCTCGCGGCGCTCGTCCGACTTGTAATAGGCGTCCTGCATCGAGCGCAGAACGCGGAACACCGTCTTGTGCTCTTTCATGAACAGCTTGCGCGCCAGCGCGAGGTCCGACGCCCGGCCCGAGGCCAGGAAGGCCTGCGCCGCCGTCGCGGCCACCCGCCCCCCGACCATGGCGTAATAGATGCCCTCGCCCGAGGATGGCGCCACAACTCCGGCCGCATCGCCCGCCAGCACCACGTCGCGGCCGTTGTCCCATTTGTCCAGCGGTTTCAGCGGGATCGGCGCGCCTTCGCGGCGGATCGTCTCGCATCCCGTCAGGCCGGACGAGGCGCGCAGATCCGCCGTCGCCTGCTTCAGGTCCACCCCGTCGATCCCCGTGCCCATGCCGACGCTCGCCTGCTTGCCATGCGGAAAGACCCAGCCATAGAAATCCGGGCTGATCCGCCCGTCATAGATCACGTCGCAGCGCGTCGGGTCATAGTCGCCGCCTCGGTCCGGGGCCGCGATGATCTCGTGATAGGCGATCACATAGGGGATCGTGTCGCCCCCCGGAACCTCGGCCCGTGCGACGTTCGACCGCGCCCCATCGGCCCCGATGACGACCTTGCCCGTCAGCCGCAGCGCCTCGCCGCTGGCCTTGTCGCGGTAGAGGACATGCGTGCCCTCGCCGTCGCGCTCGATCCCGGTGAAGGTGCCCGTCGACGCAGCACCGCCCCGGCCTTCACCGCGCGCTGGCGCAGGAAGTCGTCGAAATGCTCGCGGTCCACCATGCCGACATAGCCGTTCTCGATGGCGATATCGACCGACCGACCGGTGGGCGAGATCATGCGCGCGGTGTTGATCTTGGCCACGATCTGGCTGTCGGGAATGTCGAAGTCCTGGATCAGCCGCGGCGGGATCGCGCCGCCACAGGGCTTGATCCGCCCTGCCCGGTCCAGCAGCGCGACGCGTACCCCGGCCCGCGCCAGATCCTCGGCCGCCGTGGCCCCCGACGGGCCGCCGCCCACGACGATCGCATCGAATTTCATGGTTCAGTCTCCCTGAGCGAAGGTGGTGGGCATGGCCCGGTCGCGCCCCGGATCAATGACCCGGTAGGCCATTCCGGCCGCGAGAAGAAAGACAAGCGCCTGCATCGCGAAGACCGAGGCAAAGGCATAGTCGATCGGCAGCACGAGCCGCAGCGCATCGACCGCCGCCGCGCCCGCCAACCCGCCGACACCCGAGGCGATGGCCTGCGCCGCGCCCCAGACGCCCATGCGCGCGCCCTCGCGCCCATGCCGGCCCTTGCCCGCCAGCGCCATCATCGCGCCGATGGCCGCGACAGCGAAGACGCCGTTGCAGAAGCCCAGTGTGACGGTCAGCACGAGCATCAGGTTCAGCGCCCATCGGGCCCGATCGCCGCAATGCCGAGCGCCGCCAGAGCCGAGCCGACGCATCCCGCAATCACCCAGGCCCGCAGCGATCCGACGGCATAGCCCCGTTGCCAGCGATGCCCACCGTCAGCATCCCGACAAAGCACGCCGCCGTTCTGCGCGCCGGACAGCGCGGTCGATTGGCCCGGCGTGAAGCCGAAGACGAGGCCGGCATAGGGCTCAAGGATCAGGTCCTGAAGGAAGAAGGCGATCATCGCGAGGAAGACGAACTGGGTGAAGCGCGCGGGTGTGCTGCTCGGCCCAGACCTCGGCCAGCCCGTCGCGCAGCGGCATGTCTCGGTCTCGGCTGGCGCGATGCTCGCGGTGCGCTCGAGCCCCAGAAGCGTCAGGGTGGTGACGGTGACGGCCACCGCGCCGACGCAGGTCACGACGGTGACCAGCCGGGCGGGCGAATAGGGGTCCAGCAACAGGCCGACGACGCCCGCCGTGATGGCGATGCCCGCAATCATCATCAGCCAGACGATGGTCGCCGCCGCCGCCCGCCGCTCCGGCGCCGTGGCCGCGGCAAGGAATGCCAGCACCGACGTGCCCGTGATCGCCGACGCCAAGCCCGATCATCGCATAGGCGACGACCGACAGCGAGTATCCCGGCCAGAGGCGAGGACGGGTAGAGCGCCACCGCCAGCCGCCGCCAGCAACCGCGCCCGAGGCCAGAACGATCATGCCGCCGATGATCCACGGCGTCCGCCGCCCGCGCAGGTCCGACCGCAAGCCCCAGCCGGGGCGCGTGAACTGCATGGCGTAGTGCAGGCCCACCAGCAGGCCCGGGACGAGCGCGGGAAGCGCAAGCTCCACCACCATGATCCGGTTCAGGGTCGAGGTCATCAGCACCACGATCGCGCCGAGGCACATCTGCACGAGGCCCAGCCGGACGATGGCGAGCCAGGAGAGCATCACATCGGCCCCAGTCCGCGCACCGCCAGCGCCGCCACCATCATGCCAAGGACGTAGAGCGCGACGCCCGTGCCGTTATACCAGGGCGCCTTGCGCCTTGGGGTCGCGCAGCAGCACGCGCATCGCGGCAAACTGCGCCAGCACGCCGCCCAGGATGATCGCGGCATGGATCGGCTGGCCCCAGATCACCAGCAGGCAGATGACCACAAGCTGCGGCACCGTCATCATGATGCAGGCGAGTCGTGCCGCGGCCTCTGGCCCCATCGTCACGGGCAGCGAGCGCACACCAAGTTGCCGGTCGCCCTCCAGCGCCTTGAAATCGTTCAGCGTCATGATCCCGTGCGCACCAAGCGCGTAGAGGATCGCGAGGATGGTGATCTCGGCCCGTGGTGCCGCCTGCGCGATCACCGCCGCGCCGGTGAACCAGGGCAGCCCCTCGTAGCACAGGCCCACCAGCCCCGGCCCCCACCAGCCCGACCGCTTCAGGCGGACCGGCTCGGCCGAATAGGCCCAGGCGGCGAGCACGCCCACCACCGTCGCGCCAAAGCCCCAGGGGCCCAGCACCCAGCCCATCGCCAGCGCCAGCCCCGACATGGCCAGCGCCACCCACAGCCCCCACCGCCCCGGCATGCGGCCCGAGGGGATCGGGCGATCCGGCTCGTTGATCGCATCCACATGCCGGTCGCACCAGTCGTTCGCCGCCTGGCTCATCCCGCAGACCACCGGCCCGGCAAGGATCACGCCCGAGCAGCGCGAGCGGCCAGTAGCCCGCGGGCATCGGCCCGGCCGAGACGATGCCGCAGAGATAGGCCCACATCGGCGGGAACCAGGTGACCGGCTTGAGCAGTTCGAGCACAACCCTCGGATGGGGCGCGCGGGCGATCTGTATGTTTTCCTGGACGCTCATACTGTCAATTAAACATGACAGTGCGAGTCTGGCAAGGAAACGCTGTCACTTCGGCCTGACAGTTTGCCGCAAGGCGCTGCGATGCGCGTCGCCCGGACCGCCGAAGCCGCCCCGCCGCCGCGCAAATTCCCGACGCGAAACGAGCAGGCATACGGGCGCTGCATGGAAATCATATCGTTTCGAGATCGGCGCCCAACTACTCGCTGTCGTTCCCGACCAGCCCGTACTTGCGCAGCTTGACGTAAAGCGACTGCCGCGACAGCCCCAGCATCTCGGCCGCCGCGACCCGGTTGTTCCGGGTCAGTTCCACTGCCGTCTCGATGCACATCTTCTCGACCACGTCCGTCGTCTCGGCCACGATATCCTTGAGGGTGGACGACCCCACGAGTTCCATGATCGACCGCCCGCCATCCTCGGTCACGTTCAGCCCGGGGCGCCGCAACGCCTCGGCGCGGCTCGTGTCGCGGACCACGAAGACGAAGAAGGGTTGCGGGCGGTCGTTCAGGTAAGTGGCCGCAATCTCGACCGAAACCTGCCCGTCATAGGCGGTGTTGATCTTGGTCGCGTACATCCGCATCTGGCCCACGCGCTTGGCATTGTCGATCAGCACGCGCAGGTCCACCACCCCGCGCGCCAGGAACTCGCTGAACGACCGCCCCTTGACCGCGGCGAGCGAGGCGGCGTCGCTCAGGTTCAGGAAGGCCTCGTTCGCATTGCGGACGACCCCGTCCATGTCGGCAAAGACCACCCCGTCGGCCCCTTCGTGATAGAGCCCGAACAGGTTCTCGGTCAGCTCGTCCCGCGTCGTGTCGCCCATCTCGGACACTTCGAGCCGGCACATCAGAAGCCGCTCTCCCGCCGCCCGAAACACGGTGGGCACCACCAGCAGGCGCTTGTGCGACCGCCGCGCCTGCAACTCGAGCGGGGCCGAGGAATCGGCCACGGCGAGGCTGGCGAGGCTTTCCAGGAACTCGCCCCGTCGTCGCCCCTCGAACTCCTGCGCGACGGCCGCGCCGATCATCTCTTGCCGCGAGCCGCCCAGCATGACCGCCGCCGCCACGTTCAGATCGACGATCCGGCCCGTCGTCATCGAGGTGACCAGGATCGCGTCGCGTGTCGTCTCCATCAGCACGCGATAGCGCGTGTCGATCTCGCGCTGCGTCTCGTAGTCCCGCTCCAGCGCCAGCTGCGCCTTGACCAGTTGCTGCTGCATCTCGGCAATCGGGCGCAGGTCGCGCCCCAGCATCAGGATCGACCCGTCCCCCTCGACCCGGTGCAGCGCATACCTGACCGGAAACTCCGGCGTATGGTCGTCCACATGGTTCAGCTCGACGGCCCGCGTCCCGCCCTGTGCGATCAGCTCCTGCTCGCGGGCGTTGAACTTGGCGACGCTTTCGGTCGTCAGCACGGTGCGCAGGGGCTGGCCTTCCCAATGCGTCAGCTGACCGAAACCCCGGTGATGCGGGTTGACGAGCACCGTTCCGATGATTCCATCGCCCGACACGATCAGCGCGATGATCCGACGCGGTCGCGATGATCTGACCCATGAGATCGGGGGGGATGGATGCGAGGGATCCACCGGCGGTGCTGTCGCGATCCAGGGCTTTCACGAATTCAACTTACCTTTCACCGCCGACCCGAAACAGGTCGGGGCCATCTTCATGTCCGATGTTCAGATATGGCCAGCAACGCCGCTCCATCCACCGGATGGATCGCACCAAAGCCGCAAAACGCCAGGGCCTCGCCCAGGTCACAGGTAACAAAATCCGCGCCAGACCGCGCCCGAAGCGCGTCCTTGTCCAGTACCGTGCCGCCGCCCGCGATGACAGGCATCCCCCGGGGGCCCAGGGCGCGCAGGGTGTCGACCAGCCTTCTGGAACCGTCGAGCCGCTCATTCGTTCCCACCGAGACCATTGCCGCATCGAAGACCCGGCTGCGCAGCAGTTGCGACAGCGCCCGGTGGTCCATGCCAAGCCGAAGGCAGACCGAGACCCCCATCCGCCGCAACTGGCCCGTCGCCACGACAGCACCCAGAGTGTGATCCTCGCCTTCAGGCACAAGCATCAGAATCGACGGCCCGCCCGGGCCATGCGTCATGTCCCCGCCCCAGCGGGTCCCGATGGCCCGCACCAGGGCCTGAAGCCGGGCCGAGGCAATTGTCACATCGGCAAAGCACAGACCATCCTCGGCCCATTCACGCCCCAGAAGCCGGGCCGCCGCCGGAACATAGACCTCGGCCATCGCGGCGGGAGAGATGCAGGCGCGGCGGAACTCGCGCAGCGGGCCTTCAATTCGGTTGTCGTCCGGATGCAACATCCCCTCGGCCAGCGCGACGACCAGGTTCTGCCGCAGGGAAACCGACGAGCGACGATTGCGGTCGACCAGGACATCCAGCACCCGTTCGGCAAAAGAGGTCATCGGATCGCCCCCTTGCGAGAGGCGAGGCCCGTCGTCCCTGACCTGAGTGTCACTCACGATGACCCCCTCGCGCCGATGCGGAGCTTTCGATCCGCCCATCCCGCCAAACTGCGCACGGATTTACAGTCTGACATCGACGAAACATTGTCAAAGAAAATTGACACTCTCGCTCAGGTCATCGATTTCCGGCTCTCCAAGTCCCTGTTCCATTGGTAAGTTATGCAGGTTTTGCTGGATTTTCCATCAGCGGGCAGGCATGTAAGGGCCTGCTGACTGTAAGTGATGCAAGTGTAAGTTTTAGTTGACACCCATGGAGCAGCAGAGCAAGTTCAGGCAAGGAAAGACGCTGGAGGGGAGGCGCCGGTGACAGTTGCAACGCAGGCCAGACCGCAAGGCGCTCTCTATACGGCCGCCGAACGTGCCCGCCGCGATGCATCGCCCTGGACGACTCGTGCAGGGCATCCTCGCCCCGATCCAGTTCCTGGCCTTTGCCGTCTCGCTCGTGCTCGTGCTGCGCTGCCTCGTCGACCGGCGAGGGCTACGATGGCCGCGACCGTCTCGATCGTGGTCAAGACGGCGCTGCTCTATACGATCATGGTCACCGGCGCGATCTGGGAGAAAGAGGTCTTCGGCCAGTACCTCTTCGCGCCCGCCTTCTTCTGGGAAGACGTCTTCAGCTTCGTCGTGATCGCGCTGCACACCGCCTATCTGGCGGCGCTTTGGACGGGCGCGCTGCGCCCCCGAGGCGCTGCTGGTCCTCGCGCTGGCGGCCTATGCGACCTATGTCGTGAATGCGGGCCAGTTCCTCTGCAAGCTGCGCCAGGCCCGGCTGGGCGGGCAGGTTGCGCGCATGACCGACGCCCGCCGCAGGCTGCCGCGACCTTCCCGTGCTGCGCGAACGTGGCCAGCGCGAGGTGTTCTGCGGCCTGACCGGAATCATCTGGCTGCACCGCAAGATGCAGGATGCCTTCTTCCTCGTCGTCGGCAGCCGCACCTGCGCCCACCTCCTGCAATCCGCCGCCGGGGTGATGATCTTCGCCGAACCGCGCTTCGGCACCGCGATCCTCGAGGAGAAGGATCTTGCCGGTCTCGCCGATGCCCAGGCCGAACTGGACCGCGAGGTCGACCGCCTGCTGGCCCGCCGTCCCGACATCCGCCAGCTCTTCCTTGTCGGCTCCTGCCCGTCCGAGGTCATCAAGCTGGACCTGTCCAAGGCCGCCGAACGGCTGAGCGCGAAGCACGCCCCGCATGTGCGCGTGCTGAACTTCTCCGGCTCCGGGATCGAGACGACCTTCACGCAAGGCGAGGATGCCTGCCTTGCCGCGATGGTCCCCGTCCTGCCCGCAACGCAGGCGCGGGAACTGCTTGCTGGTCGGCGCCCTGCCCGACGTGGTCGAGGATCAGGCGCTGGCGCTGCTGGCCGCCCTCGGCATCGGCCCGGTGCGCGTGCTGCCCGCCCGCCGCTCGGGCGACGCGCCGGCCGTCGGCCCGAACACCGTCTTCGCGCTGACCCAGCCCTTCCTCGCCGACACGCGCCGAGGCGCTGATCCGCCGGGGCGCGCGCCACATCCCCGCCCCCTTCCCCTTCGGCGAAGAGGGCACGACGCTCTGGCTGCAGCGCCGTCGCCGCCGAGTTCGGCGTGCCGCGACGCCGTGTTCGAGGCCGCGACCGCCGCCCCCCGCGCCCGTGCCCGCAAGGCCGTCGCCGCGCAGGCCGAGACGCTGCGCGACCGCACGCTGTTCCTCTTCCCCGACAGCCAGCTGGAAGTCCCCCTCGCCCGCTTCCTCGCCCGCGAATGCGGCATGCGCCCGCTCGAGGTCGGCACGCCCTATCTGCACCGCGATATCCTTGGCCCCGAGCTCGACCTGCTGCCCGACCGTGCCTGTCCTCTCCGAAGGGCAGGATGTCGACCGCCAGCTCGACCGCGCCCGCGCGCAGCGCCCCGACCTGACGGTCTGCGGCCTTGGCCTCGCCAACCCGCTGGAGGCCGAGGGGCTGGCCACCAAATGGGCCATCGAGCTCGTCTTCACGCCCGGTCCATTTCTACGAACAGGCGGGCGATCTCGCAGGCCTCTTTGCACGCCCGCTGCGCCGCCGCGCGCTGCTCGCGCCGGGGCAACGGCTGGAGGCGGCCGAATGAAGCTGACCGTCTGGACATATGAAGGCCCGCCCCATGTCGGCGCGATGCGCGTCGCGACCGGGATGGAAGGGCTGCACTACGTCCTGCACGCCCCGCAGGGCGACACCTATGCCGACCTCCTCTTCACGATGATCGAGCGGCGCAGCAAGCGCCCGCCCGTCACCTACACCACCTTCCAGGCCCGCGACCTTGGCGCCGACACCGCGAACCTCTTCCGCGACGTCGGCCCGCGACGCCTATGACCGCTTCCGCCCCGAGGCGATGATCGTCGGCGCCTCCTGCACCGCCGAGCTGATCCAGGACGACCCCGGCGGCCTGGCCGAGGCGCTTGGCCTGCCCTGCCCGGTGATCGCGCTGGACCTGCCCTCCTACCAGCGCAAGGAAAACTTCGGCGCGGACGAGACCTTCCTCCAGATCGTCCGCCACCTGGCCAAGCCCCTGCCCCGCACCGAGCGCGTCAGCTGCAACATCCTCGGCCCCACCGCGCTTGGCTTCCGCCACCGCGACGACCTGGCCGAGATCACGCGCACTGCTGGAAGAGATGGGCATCGACGTGAACATGGCCGCGCCCGATGGGCGCGCGCCCGCTCGGACATCGCCCGCATGGGGGCCGCGCATTTCAACGTGCTGCTCTACCCGGAAACCGCCGAACAGGCCGCGCGGCATTGCGAGACGGCCTTCGGCCAGCCCTGGACCCGACCGTCCCCATCGGCGTCGCCGCCACCCGCGACTTCGTCGAGGAAGTGGCGGCGCTGGCCAGGACCACGCTCCGCCCCGACGAGAGCCGGCCTGCGCCAGCCCTGGTGGGCGGCCTCGGTCGACTCGCACCTACCTGACCGGCAAGCGCGTCTTCCTCTTCGGCGACGCCACCCATGTCATCGCCGCCGCCCGCATCGCCGCGAAGGAGATCGGGTTCGAGGTGGTGGGCATGGGCTGCTACAACCGCGAACAGGCCCGCCCGCTGCGCGCCGCGGCCAAGGACTATGGGCTCGAGGCGCTGATCACCGACGATTACCTCGAGGTCGAGGCCGCCATCGCCGCGCTGCAACCCGAGCTGATCCTCGGCACGCAGATGGAGCGCCACATCGGCAAGCGCCTCGGCATCCCCTGCGCCGTGATCTCGGCCCCCGTCCATGTGCAGGACTTCCCCGCCCGCCACTCGCCCCAGATGGGGTTCGAAGGCGCGAACGTGATCTTCGACACCTGGGTGCATCCGCTGGTCATGGGGCTGGAAGAGCACCTTCTGACACATGTTCCGCGAGGATTTCGAGTTCCACGACGCCGCCGGCCCCACGCATCACGGCGGCCACGCGCCGCGCGCCATGCCCGGAGCCACCGATCCGGGCACCGGGGCCGCCCCTGCGGCCGCGGACGCGGCGGGCTCGATGCCCGGCGCGGACGCCCCCCTGCCCGACGGCATCGTCTGGCTGTCGGATGCCGAGCGCGAGTTGAAGAAGATCCCCTTCTTCGTGCGCGGCAAGGCCGGCGCAACACCGAGACCTTCGCCGCTGACGAAGGGCCTGAACCAGATCAGCATCGACACGCTTTACGAGGCAAAGGCCCATTATGCGCGATGACCGCCACATGAGCGCCTATCGCGTCGTGATCCTGACGCTCGACCGGCACGCCGCCGGTCCCGCCGCCCGCGTGACCCCGCGCCTTGCAGGCCGATTTCCCCGGCATCTCGGTCGAGGTCCACGCCGCCGCCGAATGGGGCGACGAACCCGGCGGCCCTGGCCGACTGCCAGATGGCGCTGCGCGAGGCCGACATCGTCGTCGCGAACCTTCTGTTCCTCGAGGAGCACGTCGCCGCCGATCCTGCCCGACCTGATCGCCGCCCGCGACCGCGCCGATGCCTTCGTCGGCATCATCGCCGACGGCCAGATCGTGAAGCTGACGAAGATGGGCGATCTCGACATGTCGCAAGCCCGCCTCGGCGGCGATGCAGCTGCTGAAGAAGCTGCGCGGCAGCAAGGGCTCGCCTTCGGCGTCGTCGGGCGAGAAGCAGATGGCGATGCTGCGCCGCCTGCCGAAGATCCTGCGCTTCATCCCCGGCAAGGCGCAGGACCTGCGCGCCTGGTTCCTGTTGATGCAGTACTGGCTGGGCGGGTCGGACGACAACATCGAACAGATGATGCGCTTCCTCGTCTCGCGCTATGCGACGCGCGCCGACTGGCGCCGGGCGACGGCCAAGGCCCCCGTCGATTACCCCGATGTCGGCCTCTATCACCCGTCGCCTGCCCGAGCGCATCACCACCGACCTCGCCGACCTGCCGCGCCCGGCGGGTGCGAAGGCCACCGTGGGCCTCCTGATGCTGCGCAGTCCTACGTCCTGGCCGACGACCGCGCGCATTACGATGCCGTCATCGCGGCCTTCGAGGCGCAGGGGCTGGCCGTCGTGCCCGCCTTCGCCGGTGGCCTGGACGGTCGGCCCGCGATCGACGCCTTCTTCCACGGTCCGCACGGACCCACGGTCGACGCGCTGGTCTCGCTGACCGGCTTCAGCCTGGTCGGCGGCCCGGCCTACAACGACAGCCCGGCGGCGGTCGCGGCGCTGTCGGCGCTCGACGTGCCCTACATCGCCGCCCATCCGCTGGAGTTCCAGACGCTGTCGCAATGGGCGGCCTCGGCCGGCGGTCTTGGCCCGGTCGAGACGACCATGCTGATCGCCCTGCCCGAGATCGACGGCGCGACCAACCCGACGGTCTTTGCCGGCCGCCATGGGACCGAGACCTGCACCGGCTGCGCCCGGCGCTGCAACGGCACCTCGGACGTGCGTGCGATGGCTCCCTGCCCCGAGCGGATCGGCGCGCTGGCCGACAAGGTCGCGCGCCTTGCCGCGCTGCGCCGCTCGCAGGTTGCCGAGCGCAAGGTGGGGATCGTGCTCTACGGCTTCCCGCCGAATGCGGGCGCGGTCGGCACGGCGGCCTATCTCAGCGTCTTCGAGTAGCCTCCACAACACGCTGCATGCGATGGCGGCGGCAGGGCTACGACCTGACACCGCCCGCCACGGTCGAGGACCTGCGCGCGGCCGTGCTGCAGGGCAATGCCGCCCAGTTCGGCCAGCCCGCCAATGTGATGGCCCATGTCTCGGCCGACGACATCGTGCGCGCAAGACCCCCTGGCTGGCCGAGATCGAGGCCGTCTGGGGCCCCGCCCCGGGCCGCGCGCAGTCCGACGGGCGCGGCGTCTTCGTGCTGGGCGCCCAGTTCGGCAAGGTCTTCGTCGGCGTCCAGCCGCGTGTTCGGCTACGAAGGCGACCCGATGCGCCTTCTGTTCGAGCGGGGCTTTGCCCCGACCCATGCCTTCACCACCTTCTACCGCTGGCTGCGCGAGGATTTCGCGGCCGATGCGCTTCTGCACTTCGGGATGCACGGCGCGCTGGAGTTCATGCCGGGCAAGCAGGCGGGCATGGGGCCGGCCTGCTGGCCCGACCGGCTGATCGGCGGGCTGCCCAACATCTACCTCTACGCCGCCAACAACCCGTCCGAGGCGTCGCTGGCCAAGCGCCGCTCGAACGCGATCACGGTCACGCACCTGACGCCGCCGCTGGCGCAGGCCGGGCTCTACAAGGGCCTGCTGGAGCTGAAGGACAGCCTGAAACGCTGGCGCGCGACCGACCCGGCAGCGCCGGAACGGGCCGAGCTGGAGGCGCTGATCGCCGAACAGGCGGCGGCGGTGGACCTGGGCGGGCACGCGCCTGCAACGCTCTGGATCAAGCTGCTGGAAACCGAGGATGCGCTGATCCCGGACGGGCTGCATGTTCTGGGTCGGCCCATCAGCGACGCCGCGATGGCGGACTACCTCGACATCCTCGCGCCGGCGATGACGCCGACAAGCGCGCGGCTCTACGCGAACAGCCTGGCACGAGCAGACCGAGATCCCGGCGCTGCTGCGCGCCCTTGGCGGCCACTTCATCGCGCCCGTGCCGGGGGGCGACCTGATCCGCAGCCCCGAGATCCTGCCGACGGGCCGCAACATCCATGCCTTCGACCCGTTCCGCATGCCCACCGAATTCGCCCTGCGCGACGGCGCGAAGCAGGCGCAGCGGCTGCTCGACGCACACCCGACCCTGCCGCGCTCGGTCGCGCTGGTGCTGTGGGGGTCGGACAACATCAAGTCCGACGGCGGCCCGATCGCGCAGGCGCTGGCGCTGATGGGCGCGCGGCCGCGGTTCGACAGCTACGGCCGCCTGTCGGGCGCCGACCTGATCCCGCTTGCCGAACTCGGGCGCCCGCGGATCGACGTGGTGATGACGCTGTCGGGCATCTTCCGCGACCTGCTGCCGCTTGCAGACCCGGATGCTGGCCGAGGCCGCCTGGAAGGCCGCGACCGCCGACGAGCCGGCGCAGCTGAACTTCATCCGCGCCCATGCGCTGGCCTATGCCGCAGCAGATGGGCGTGGACATGGAGACCGCCGCGCTGCGCGTCTTCTCGAACGCCGAAGGGGCCTATGGCTCGAACGTCAACACGCTGGTCGGATCGTCGGCCTTCGGCGACGAGGACGAGCTGGCCGATGCCTACGAGGCGCGCAAGTCCTTTGCCTATGGCCGCGACGGCAAGGCCGGTGAAGAACGCGGCGCTGCTGCAAAAGGCGCTGAAGGACGTGGACCTCGCCTATCAGAACCTCGAATCGGTCGAACTGGGCGTGACCTCGGTCGACCATTACTTCGACACGCTCGGCGGCATCGCCCGCGCCGTCCGCCGTGCGCGCGGCGGCAAGGACGAGACCCCGGTCTATATCGGCGACCAGACGCGCGGCGCCGGCAAGGTGCGCACGCTGCGCGACCAGATCGCGCTGGAAAGCCGCTCGCGCAGCCTGAACCCGAAGTTCTACGAGGGCCTGCTGAAGCACGGCTCCGAAGGCGTGCGCCAGATCGAGGCGCATGTGACCAACACGCTCGGCTGGTCGGCCACGACGCAGGCGGTCGACCCCTGGGTCTACCAGCGCCTGTCGCGAGACCTTCGTGCTGGACGAGGCGATGCGCCAGCGGCTGGCCGACGCTGAACCCGCAGGCCATCGCGCCGGCATGGCGAACCGCCTGCTCGAGGCGAGCGACCGCAACTACTGGCAACCCGATGCCGGCGACGCTGGCCGCGCTGCAAGGGGCGGCGGACGAACTGGAAGACCGGCTGGAAGGGATCGCGGCGGAATGACCGGACAGCGCGCCCTACTCGACCGGCAGAGCGGGGGGCCAGCCCCCGCGCCCCCGGGATATTTCTGAACAGAAAATGAACGGCGACGGCACAGTCCGCGTCGAGGAGGCAACCCCATGAGCCCGCGCGACGAAATTCCGAACCTGCGGGGCCTGGACGGAGACGGCTCGGTGCAGGTCCACCAGGACGCCGAGCATGAAGATCGAGGGGGCCAAGGTGTTCTCGGTCTACGGCAAGGGCGGGATCGGCAAGTCGACCACCTCGTCGAACCTCTCGGCCGCCTTCTCGATGATGGGCAAGCGCGTGCTGCAGATCGGCTGCGATCCGAAACATGACTCGACCTTCACCCTGACCGGCCGGCTGCAGCCGACGGTGATCGACATCCTGAAGGAGGTCGATTTCCACGCCGAGGAACTGCGGCCCGAGGATTACGTCGCCACCGGCTTCAACGGCGTGAAATGCGTCGAGGCGGGCGGCCCGCCCGCAGGCACCGGCTGCGGCGGCTATGTCGTGGGGCAGACGGTGAAGCTTCTGAAGCAGCACCACCTGCTGGAAGACACCGACGTGGTGATCTTCGACGTGCTGGGCGACGTGGTCTGCGGCGGCTTCGCGGCCCCCCTCCAGCATGCCGACCGCGCGGTGATCGTGACCGCCAACGACTTCGACAGCATCTATGCGATGAACCGCATCATCGCCGCCGTGCAGGCCAAGTCGGGCAGCTACAAGGTGCGGCTTGCGGGCTGCGTCGCCAACCGCTCGCGCGAGACGGACGAGGTCGACCGCTACTGCGCGAAGGTCGGCTTCAACCGCCTCGCGCACATGCCCGACATCGACGCCATCCGCCGCTCGCGGCTGAAGAAGAAGACGCTGTTCGAGATGGATGACGAGCGAGGACATCGTGCAGGCGCGCGCCGAATACATGCGGCTGGCCGACACGCTGTGGCGCTCGGTCGGTGGCGAAGGGTCGTCCCCCGCCCCGCTGCCCGACCGCGAGATCTTCGAGCTTCTGGGGTTCGACTGACCATGACCGACTACTCCACCACGCTGACCGGGTCGAGACACTACTTCGACCGCACCGCCACCAAGGTGTGGGAGCGTCTGACCTCGGACGCGCCGGTCAGCCGCATCCGCCAGACGGTGCGCGAGGGGCGCGACCGGATGCGCGCGACGATGCTGTCGCGCCTGCCCGCCGATCTTGCCGGGGTGCGGGTGCTCGATGCCGGCTGCGGCGCGGGGCAGATGACGGCGGAACTGGCGCGCGCGGGGCGCGGATGTGACCGCCGTCGACATCTCGCCCGCGCTGGTCGAGATCGCCCGCGCACCGCCTGCCCGCCGAACATGCGGCCCGCGTCGACCTTCGCCAGCGGCGACATGCTGTCGACCCGCCCTCGGCCGCTTCGACCATGTCGTCGCGATGGACAGCCTGATCTACTATCGCGAGGCCGACATCGCCCGTGCGCTCGACGGCCTGGGCGCGCGCACCGATCACGAGCATCGTCTTCACCGTCGCCCCGCGCACACCGTTCCTGATGGCCTTCTGGTACGATGGGCAAGCTTTTCCCGCGCTCCGACCGCTCGCCCACCATGGTCCCGCACGCCTTCGACCGCCTGACGCGCGCCACGGGCAGCGCCTGACCACGATCGAGCGGGTCGTCGCGCGGCTTCTACATCTCGGAATGTCTGGAGTTCCGGCCATGATCCTGCGGCGCAAGCACGTCAAGCAGCTTGTCGCTGTCGCTGGCTGCCCTTCGCGGACGCGGCCTCGGAAGGGTTGCCGCTGCGCGCAGCTGCTGCGCCTGTCGCTGTTCCAGGTCTCGGTCGGCATGGCGCACGGTGCTGCTGCTCGGGCACGCTGAACCGGGTGATGATCGTCGAGCTTGGCGTGCCCGCCATCGGTCGTCGCGCGTGATGATCGCGCTGCCGGTGCTGATGGCACCGCTTCCGCGCGCTGCTTGGCTTCCGGTCCGACACCCACCGCTCGTCCCTCGGCTGGAAGCGCATCCCCTATCTCTGGTTCGGCTCGCTCTGGCAGATGGGCGGGCCTTGCCGTCATGCCCTTCGCGCTGATCGTGCTGTCGGGCGACCAGGTGCATGGCCCCGCCTGGGCGGGCGAGGTGCTGGCGGCGCTCGCCTTCCTGATGACGGGCCTCGGCATGCACATGACGCAGACGGCGGGCGCTGGCCCTTGCCGCCGACCGCGCGACCGAGGAGACGCGCCCACGCGTCGTGGCGCTGCTCTACGTGATGTTCCTGATCGGCATGGCGATCTCGTCGATCGATCGTCGGCTCGCTCTTGCGCGACTTCGACCCGCTCACGCTGGTGCGCGTGGTGCAGGGCTGCGGCGCTGGCCACGCTGGTCCTGAACCTGATCGCGCTGTGGAAGCAGGAAAAGGTCCGCCCGATGACGCGCGGACGAGATCGCCGCGCCGCGCCCGAAGTTCCGCGAGGCCTGGCCGACCTGAGGGCCGTCCCCGACGCGATGCGCCTGATGCTGGTCGTGGCACTCGGCACGCTTGGCTTCAACATGCAGGACGTGCTGCTGGAGCCCTATGGCGGCGAGATCCTGGGGCTGTCGGTCTCGGCCACGACGCTGCTGACGGCCAGTTCGGCCATGGGCGCGCTGGTGGGCTTCTGGCTGGCGGCGCGCTGGCTCGGGCGCGGGCATGGACCCGTTCCGCATGGCCGCGCGCGGACCGCTGATCGGGCATCGCCGCCTTCTCGGCGGTGATCTTTGCCGCACCGCTGGACTCGCCGGTGCTGTTCTATCTCGGCGCCGTCGGCATCGGCCTTGGCGGCGGGCTTTTCGCGGTCGCCACGCTGACGGCGGCGATGAACCTGCCCGAGCGTGGCCTGGCGGGCCGCGGGCCTTGTGCTGGGGGCCTGGGGCGCGGCGCAGGCGACCGCGGCGGGCTGGCGGTCGCCATCGGCGGCCTGCTGCGCGACGGCATCGGCCACCTCGCCATGTCCGGCGCACTTGGCCAGGCGCCTCGCCACGCCATCGACCGGCTACAGCTTCGTCTACCACCTCGAGATCGGACTTCTCTTCCTGACCCTCGTCGCGCTCGGACCGCTGGTCCGGACGCGCATCCTGCATCCCCGACAACCGAACAAGGCAAGGCCCGCTTCGGCCTCGCCGAATTCCCCACCTGACCCCGGAGGACCCTCACATGGTAGGTGTAACTTTCTTTGGCGACTTCGACCTGGCGAGCCTGTCGATCTGGCTCTTCTGGGGCTTCTTCGCCGCCCTCGTCTACTACCTGCAGACCGAGAACATGCGGGAAGGCTACCCGCTTGAAACCGAGGACGGCGCGACCGCCCCGAACCAGGGCCCCTTCCCGCTGCCCAAGCAGAAGACCTTCCTGCTGCGCGATGGCCGGGGCGAGGTGACCGTGCCGAACGGCGAGCGCGAGGCCCGCGAAGTGGCCCTTGCCCGCACCGCCGTGTCCGAGGGCTTCCCGCATGCGCCGACCGGCGACCCGATGCTCGATGGCGTCGGCCCCGCCTCCTGGGCGCCGCGCCGCAACATCCCGGAACTTGACGGCCATGGCCACAACAAGATCGTGCCGCTGTCCAGTGCCGCCGGGCTTTGCCGTCTCGGCCGGCCGCGACCCGCGCGGGCTGCCGGTGCAGGCCAGCGACCACCAGGTTGTCGGCCGCATCTCGGACATGTGGGTCGACGCGCCGGAACAGCTGGTGCGCTATCTCGAGGTCGACGCTCAACTCGGGCGGCAAGCGGCTGATCCCGATGCCGATGGCCAAGATCCAGTCCGATCGCGTGAAGGTCGAATCGCTGCCCTCCGATCTGTTCGGCTCGGTCCCGTCGACACGGTCGACGACCGAGGTCACTCTGCTCGAGGAAGACAAGATTACCGCCTTCTACGCGGGCGGCACGCTCTTTGCGGCGGACCGCAAGAAGAGCCGCTGGGACTCGCTCTGATCCCTGCCTGACAACGGCCATCCCCGGCGCAAATGACCGGGGAGGCCACCATCGCCACGCCAGGGGAGACCCACCATGTCACGCCATGACAAGGACTTCGACTTCGATCCCGTTCCCGGCCTGCCGGAACGCCCGCCCGCCGGACGAGGCGATCCTTTGGCAGGGCCGCCCCGATACGCTGGCCCTCGCGCGCGAAGCGCTCGGGCTGAGCTGGGTCGCGGGCTACTTCGTGCTGCTCGCGCTCTGGCGCGTCGATCGCGGCCAGCGCCGACCTGCCGGCAGCCCAGGCGGCGGCGGTCGCGCTGCCCTACCTCGCGCTCGGCCTGCTGGCCTGCGGGGTGATCTATCTGCATCGCGCTGATCCAGGCGCGCTCGACGCTCTACACCATGACCACGGCCCGCGTGGCCATGCGGATCGGCGGTACTGACCATCACGCTGAACCTGCCGCATCGCCAGATCCTGTCGGCCAGCCTCGACCTGCGCCGCAACGGCACCGGCACCATCGCCTTCACGACGCCCGAGGACACCAAGCTGTCCTACCTCGTCTGCTGGCCGCATGTGCGGCCCTGGCGGATGCGCCATACCGAACCGGCGCTCCGTTGCATCCCCGAGGCCGCGCATGTGGCCCGGATCCTGGCCGAAGCCGCCGAAGCGCGGCAGGCCATACCCGTGCTGACGCGGAACACCGCGCAGCCCGACTACGACCAGGACTACGCCCTCGCCACAGGATGAACCGAAATGACAAACGCATCGCATGAACTACTGCGCGAGCGTGACCGGGAGATGATCCCGAAACCGCTTCTGCGCATGATGCTGGCGCTCGTGATCGCCAGCCTGACCATCGTCTCCTTCGCCGTCTGGACCGGACGCGCCCCCGACCGGCCAGCCCAAGGCCAGCCCTGTCACACAGGAACGCCAGCTCGTCATCAGGACGGGCGGCGCCAAGGCCGTGACGCTTTACGACACGAATGGCGACACTGCTGACCCATCTGGATCATGGCGGCTTCGTCACCGTCATCGGAAGCGGCCTCGACCGGGCGCGCACCGTCGCACCGCGTGGGCGAGGACGCGCCGGTGACGCTCGCGCGCCATCAGAACGGCCGGCTGACGATCACCGATCCCGCCACCGGCTGGAGCGTGGAGCTGACCGCCTTCGGATCCGACAACGAAGCGGCCTTCGCGGCCCTGCTTCCCCAACAGTGAAAGGAGCCACCGACATGCCGCTGTTCACACGCCGCACCGAAGAGGTGCCCTGCACCGTCGAGGTCAGCCACCGCTTCGAATGCCTGCACGCCCATGTCCGCTTCGACAACGGCGCCGTCGTCTATCCCGGCGACGAGGTCGCTGGTCCACGGCGCGCCCGATCATGGCCGCCTATGGCGAGGTCATCGTCGAGGACCGCATCGCCACCATCACCCGCGCCACCGCCCATCGAACGGCTCTGGACCCGGATGACCGGCGATCTCGGCGTTCATGGAACTGTGCGAATTCTCCTTCTCCGACGAGGTGACGCTATGAACGCCACACCCATGGACCTTTACCCCGAACCTCGCCGGAATCCTGCCCGAGGGACTGCCCGACACGACCGCGATGGCGACCGAGACGACGCTGCTCAACCCGCGCTTCTACACCACCGACTTCGACGAGATGGACCGCATCGACGTCACCCCGGTCCGCGCGCGAATGGGACAAGCTGATCGCCCAGATGAAGTCCGACCCGAACAAGGGCCATTTCAAGAAGACCGCCGACTGGGACAAGGTCGACTGGGACGGGATGGACCCGCCGCTGAAGCGCGAGTTCATCGACTTCCTCGTGTCCTCCTGCACCGCCGAGTTCTCGGGCTGCGTGCTTTACAAGGAAATGAAGCGGCGCGGCAACAACCCCGACATCTGCGAGCTCTTCAGCTACATGGCCGCGCGACGAGGCGCGCCATGCGGGCTTCATCAACGACGCGCTGCGCGAGGCGGGCGTGGCGGTGAACCTGGGCTTCCTGACCAAGGCCAAGAAGTACACCTACTTCCGGCCCAAGTTCATCTACTACGCCACCTACCTGTCCGAGAAGATCGGCTACGCCCGCTACATCACCATCTATCGCCACCTCGAGGCGCACCCCGAGCAGCGGTTCCACCCGATCTTCAAGTGGTTCAAGGAATGGTGCAACGACGAGTTCAGCCATGGCGAGGCCTTCGCCCTGCTGATGAAGACCGACCCGAAGCTGACGGAAAGCTTCGTCAACAAGCTGTGGATCAAGTTCTTCCTGACCGCCGTCTACTCGACGATGTGGGTGCGCGACCATGCGCGGCCCGAGTTCCACAAGGCGCTCGGCGTCGACATCGACTGGTATGACCAGGAGGTGTTCCGCAAGACCTCGACCATCGCGCGGCAGATCTTCCCGATCGAGATCGACATCGACCACCCGCGCTGGATCCCGACGCTGAAGCGGATGAACCGCGCCTTCCTCGCGATGGATGCGGCGAAGCGGAAGGGCGGCATCGCGGGCAAGGTCGCGGGCTGGGCGGCCAGCGCGCGCGCGATGCGCGGCCTTTGTCAGCCTCTACACCATCCCGATCATCCGCCACGACCTCCCTGCGGATGTCCGGCTGGAGCCATCCTATTGATCCTGAACCGATCATATGGAACTGCCGCGCCCGGGGGCGCCCGGGGCTTGCGGGGGGGCGGCGATGACAGGAAATCCCTGGATCGCCGCCCTCATGGCCCTGTTTCTCTGGTGGTTCTCCACCGGCATCATCCTGTGGCGCGTGCGCCGCGCCGACAATGGCGGGCCGGACGATCACCTCTGGTCGGTGCTTCTGGGCCTGTTCCTGCTGGGGCTTGGCGTGCTCGGGCTTCCACCAGACGCTGGACGACGCCTCGCCCAGCGGGCGTCTACATCGCCTTCCTTTCGGCGCTGGCCATCTGGGGCTGGATCGAGCTTGCCTTCCTGTCAGGCATCATCACCGGCCCGAACACCTATCCCTGCCCGGCGCATGCCCCGGGATGGGAGCGGTTCATCCGCGCCTTCGGCACCATCGCCTATCACGAGATCCTGCTGGCCGTCACGACCGTGCTGATGCTGGCGCTTGCCATGGAACGCAGCCGAACCACTTCGGCGCGCTGACCTTCGCGGTGCTGTTCGTCGCCCGCATCTCGGCCAAGCTGAACCTGTTCTTCGGCGTGGCCAACATCAACACCGAATTCCTGCCCTCCACCCTCGTCGCACCTGCCCAGCCATTTCCGCCGCCGCCCGATGAACGGCTTCTTCCCGGTCTCGGTCACGCTGCTGACCTTCGCGGCAGGCTGCTGGATGGAACGGCTGGCCGCCGCCACCACACCGGGCGCCGAAGCGGGCTTTGCCCTGCTGACCGCCCTGACCCTTCTCGCCCTGCTGGAGCACTGGTTCATGGTGCTGCCGCTGCCCGATCAGAAACTCTGGCGCTGGATGATCGACCCGCCCGCGCCCAAGACACCAGGCCCCGCCCGCTGCGGGACTGAAGGAGACGACCAATGGACTTTGACCAGATCTTCACCGACCAGCTCGACCGCGCTGAAGGCCGAGGGCAACTACCGCATCTATGCCAACCTGCAACGGCAATGCGGCACCCAGACCCGGGCGGTGAACCATCGCGGCACCCCGCGCGAGGTCACGGTCTGGTGCTCGAACGACTACCTCGGCATGGCGCCATCACCCCACCGTGGTGACCGCGATGGTCGACGCCGTGCAGGCCTGCGGCACCGGCGCGGGCGGCACGCGCAACATCTCGGGCAACGCCGTCCACCACCTGCGCGCTGGAGGCGGAACTGGCCGACCTGCACGGCAAGGAATCGGCGCTGCTCTTCACCTCGGGCTATGTGTCGAACTGGGCCGCCCTGTCGACCCTCGGCGCGCGCATCCCGAACGCGGTGATCCTGTCGGACGCGGGCAACCACGCCAGCATGATCGAGGGCGTGCGCCATTCCCGCGCCGACAAGGTGATCTGGAAGCACAACGACTGGCGCGACCTCGACCGCAAGCTGCACGCCGTGGGCGACCGGCCCAAGATCGTGGCCTTCGAGAGCGTCTATTCGATGGACGGCGACATCGCGCCCGATCCGCGAGATCGTCGAGGTGGCCGAGGCGCACGGCGCCATGACCTATATCGACGAGGTCCACGCAGTCGGCATGTACGGCGACCGCGGCGGCGGCGTGACCGAACGCGAGGGGCTGGCCGACCGGATCACCCTGATCGAGGGGACGCTCGGCAAGGCCTATCGGCGTGCGTCGGCGGCTACATCACCGGCTCGGCCGCGCTTTGCGACTTCATCCGCAGCTTCGCCAGCGGGCTTCATCTTCACCACCGCCCTGCCCCCGGCCGTCGCCGCCGCCGCGACCGCCTCGATCCGGCACCTGAAGACCAGCCAGACCGAGCGCGAGCACCAGCGACAGCAGGTCGCACGCCTGCGCGCGGCGTTGGATCGCCACGGCATCCCGCACATGACGAACGACAGCCACATCGTGCCCGGTCGTCATCGGCGATCCGGTGAAATGCCGCATGATCTCGCGACATCCTGATGGACGACTGGGGCATCTACGTGCAGCCGATCAACTACCCGACCGTGCCCAAGGGCACCGAGCGGTTGCGCCTGACCCCCGGCCCGCATCACAGCGACGCGGATATTGACCACCTTGTGACCGCTCTGGCATCACTCTGGCGTCATTGCGCCCTTGCCCATGCGGTGGCGTGAACCATAATATGAAGCACACGAACCGTATGCGCATGCATACTCGGTGTAACGGGAGGCTACAGCTTATGAAATCTACCCTGACTGCCCTGTCCATCCTGGCCGCGTCGTCGGGCATGGCACTTGCCGCCGGCGATGCCGAGGCCGGCAAGAAGGTGTTCAACCAGTGCCAGACCTGCCACGTCGTCGCCGACTCCGGACGGCGAGGTGCTGGCGGGCAAGAACGCCAAGATCGGCCCGAACCTTTACGGCATCATCGGCCGTCCCGCCGCCTCGGTCGAGGGCTTCAAGTACGGCGAGGGCATCATCGAGGCCGCGGCGGCCAAGGGTCTCGTCTGGGATGAAGCGAACCTCGACGGTCTACGTCCAGGACCCGACCAAGTTCCTCGACGAGTTCACCGGGCGATCCGAAGCTGAAAAGCAAGATGGCGTTCAAGCTGAAGAAGCCCGAGGATGCGGCCAACGTCGCGGCCTTCCTCGCCAGCGTCTCGCCCGCCACGGGTGCCGCCCCGGCCGAGGGCGAGGCTGCTCCGGCCGAAGGCGAAGCGACCAACTGATCGCCGCGACATTGTGGAAACGGGGCCGTCCTTTCGGGGCGGCCCTTTTCGATTTGATCAGCCCGCGCGCGGCCCCAGGACGATGACCGCCGCCCCCAGCAGGCAGATCGCGCCGCCGATCAGATCCCATCGGTCAGGACGCTGCCCCTCGGCCAGCCAGAGCCAGACCAGGGACGCGGCGATGTAGACCCCGCCATAGGCCGCATAGCTGCGCCCGGCAAAGGCAGAATCGCTGCGCGTCAGCAGCCAGGCGAAGAGCGCGAGGCTCGCCATCCCCGGCAAAAGCCACAGCGCGGCTTGCGCCCTGCCGCGCCCAGGTCCAGAACGCGAAGCATCCGGCAATCTCGGCCAGTGCCGCAAGGAGGAAGACGGGAAGCGTCGCCACCCGGTCAGGCGCCGCGTGGCACCAGCCGCACGACGCGGCCCGCGCGCTGCGCCACCGTCTCGCGCACAGTGCGCAGGATGTCGGCGCGCGTCAGGCCCGCATCGCGGTACATCGCGTCGGGGCTTGCGTGGTCGATGAAGCGGTCCGGCAAGCGTCATGGTGCGCAGCGCCACGCCGCCGTCGAGCTGCCCGGAATTGGCGAGGTAGTGCAGCACCATCGCGCCGAAGCCGCCCTGCGCGCCCTGCTCGACCGTCACGACGACGCCGTGATGGCGCACGAGCTGGTCGATCAGCGCCCGTGTCCAGCGGCTTGGCGAAACGCGCGTCGGCCACGGTCACGCTGACGCCCTCGGCCTCCAGCTCCTCGGCCGCCGCAAGGCATTCGGACAGATGCGCGCCAAGAGACAGCAGCGCAACGTCTGTCCCTTCGCGCATCACGCGCCCCTTGCCGATCTCCAAGCAGCCGCCCGCGCTCGGGCATCTCGACGCCCACGCCATCGCCCCGCGGATAGCGGAAGGCGATCGGGCCGTCGTCGAAGGCCGCAGCGGTCGCCACCATGTCCATCAGTTCCGCCTCGTCCGCGGCCGCCATCACCGTGAAGCCCGGCAGGTTCGACAGGTACGCCACGTCGAACGCCCCCGCATGGGTCGCGCCGTCCGCGCCCACCAGCCCCGCCCGGTCGATGGCAAAGCGCACGGGCAGCCCCTGCAAGCGCCACGTCATGCACCACCTGGTCATAGGCGCGCTGCAGGAAGGTCGAATAGATCGCGCAGAACGGGCTTCAGGCCCGAGGCCGCCATGCCCGCCGCCATCGTCACCGCGTGCTGCTCGGCGATGCCCACGTCGAACACCCGGTTCGGCATCTGTCGCGCCAGGATATCCACGCCCGGTGCCCGACGGCATCGCGGCGGTGATCGCCACGATCCGGCTGTCGTGCAGCGCCTCTTGCGCCAGCGCCTGCCCGAAGACCTTGGTATAGCTCGGCGCGTTGGATTTCGTGGCCTTCTGCTCGCCCGAGGCGACGTCGAACTTGGCGACGCCGTGATACTTGTCGGCCGAGCTTTCGGCCGGGGCATAGCCCTTGCCCTTCTTCGTGATCGCGTGGATCAGCACCGGACCCGAGGCGCGCACCCGGGCCGCGCGCAGCACCGCCAGCAACTCGCCCATGTCATGCCCGTCGACCGGGCCGATGTAGGAGAAGCCCAGCTGCTCGAACAGCGTCGCCTTGTCCTGCATCCCCGTCACCAGCGCCCGCGCCCGCCGCGCGCCCTCGCGCAGCGGTCCGGGCAGCGCCTGCTCCATCCCTTCGGCGAATTTCGCGAAGGGCATCAGCGGGTTGAGGCCGCTGAGATATTTCGACATCGCGCCCACCGGCGGGGCGATGCTCATCTCGTTGTCGTTCAGGATCACGAACAGCCGCTTGCCCAGGTCGCCCGCGTGGTTCATCGCCTCATAGGCCATGCCTGCGCTGATCGCACCGTCGCCGATCACGGCGATCGCGTCGCCCGTGGCCATCCCCATCTCGCGCCCCATGGCGAAGCCGAGCGCCGCGCTGATCGAGGTCGAGGAATGCGCGGCGCCGAACGGATCGAACACGCTTTCCGACCGCTTGGTGAAGCCCGAAAGCCCGCCCTCCTGCCGCAGGGTCCGGATGCGGTCGCGCCGCCCGGTCAGCACCTTGTGCGGATAGCACTGGTGGCCCACGTCGAAGATCAGCTTGTCGGCGGGCGTGTTGAAGACGGCATGGATCGCCACCGTCAGCTCCACCACCCCCAGCGACGAGCCCAGGTGCCCGCCCGTCTCGGACACGGCCGAGATCACCTCGGCGCGCACCTCGTCGGCCAGCCGCGCCAGTTCGGCGATCGGTCAGCACCTTCAGGTCGGCAGGGCCCGAGATGCGGTCGAGAAGCGGGGTTACGGGGCGGGTCATGGTCGGCCTCCGATGGTCGAGGGGAAGAAAAGGGGTGCCGTGCGGCCTTGATGCACGGCACCCAGTCACCTGTCGCCAGCAGGAAGGGAACCGGGCCAGAAGGCCCCGGGATCGGGCCAGGCAGTTGCGGCCCGAATGGCGGAGGGCGGCCCAATGCGGGCCGCCCCCAAGGTCATGCCGTGCGGGTCAAGCTCCAGCGGCGCTTCGATCGCGCCCTGCTGCTGCGGCGACGGGGCCTGCTTGCTCTCCTCGGGCAGCAGAAGGCTCAGCCCGTAGATCGCGTAGAGGAGCACCCCGATGCAGAACGACGAACAGCGCCGCCTTGCCCGCCCCCGACATCATCTGGCCGAAGATCCAGTGGCGCAGGTGCTGCCGCTCGCTCGGTGTGGGCGTAGTAGGGTTTCTCGGACATCACGTTCTCCTTTCGGCTCAGTTCAGCGGCGCGTAGCCGTGGTCCTGCGCCCAGACGTACCAGTTGTCGACGACGGTGCCCGTCAGCAGGATGCCGATGCCGCCGGTCAGCGTCGTCAGCACGGCGAACCACCAGGCCCAGCGGTGGATCCCCTCCATCGTGGCGTTGAAGCCCATCGTCCAGCGCCAGAACAGGGCGGCGCGTTCGGATGCCGTCCCGCGGTCCACGATCTGCTCGATCTCGCGGTCGCCGCCGAAGCGGCTGACGGCCAGGATCGTCGCCCCGTGCATCGCGAAGAGCAGGGCCGATCCGTAGAGGAAGGCGATGCTCAGCGCGTGGAACGGGTTGTAGAACAGGTTGCCGTAGGTCAGCGAGAAGAGGTTCGTCCAGTCGAGGTGCGGGAAGATGCCGTAGGGCACCGCCTCGGACCAGCTGCCCATCAGGATCGGCCGGAACAGGCCGAGCACGAGGAACAGCCAGATCGCGCTGGCGAAGGCATAGCTCACATGCTTGCCCATGCCGAGCGCCTCGGCCCGCAGATAGGTCCGGACCCACCAGGTCATGCACCGAGATCAGCAGGAAGAAGCTGGCGATCAGCCACAGCCCGCCCTCGCCCAGGGGGGCGAAGCCAAGGCCGTACTCCGGTGCCGGCGGCTCCAGCGCCATGTAGAACAGGTCGCGCATGAACACCGCCGGGTTGTAGCCCGCCAGGTGCCAGAACCAGGCCCCGCACGAGCATGAACCAGATCGCGCCGGTGGCCAGCGAGATCACGCCGAAGGTGCCGAGGTAGATCGGACCCAGCTGCGCGTTTCCGAACCAGCCGAGCAGGTTCGAGAAGCCCGCGCCCGACTCGTCCGGTTGCCGAGGTCGACATCCTCGACCATCCCCATCTCAGGTGCGGCGCGCACCTGAACCTGGGTGAAGATGTTCTGATACTCAGCCATTCACGCCTCCCGGAATGTTCGCCCACCAGGGCAGTTCCAGATACCAGTTCCACCAGTCGACCCATTGGTCGAACCAGATGGTGCCCGAGATCACGATGCAGACCGCACTCCAGAACCCGGCGTTCAGCGCCAGAAGCAGGCCCAGACGGTGGATCCCCAGCGTGCCGATCGAATAGCCGATCAGGTCGCGGAAGAAGGTGTCCTCGTGGTCCGGGCTGCGGATTTCCTTGCCCTTCGACGGGTTGACGGCCGACAGGATCAGCGATCCGTGCAGCGCCAGCGCCAGACAGGTGGTGAAGAAGAAGCTCACCGCCAGCATGTGCGCCGGGTTGTAGTGGAAGTTGCCGTAGGCGTAGCCCGTGTTGCTGACCCAATCGAGGTGGCTGAAGATGCCGTAGGGAAAGGCATAGCCCCAGGCCCCCATCAGGATCGGCCGGATCACGACCAGCGTGATGTAGGCAAAGATCGCGACGCCGAAGGCGAAGGGCACATGGCAGTCCGATGCCCAGCTTGCGGCAGATTTCCACCTCGCGCAGCGCCCAGCTCACGAAGGCGCCGATGGCGCAGATCGTGATCAGCTGCCACAGCCCGCCGTTCAGCAGCGGCGCGGCGGCAAGGCCCAGTTCGATGCGGCGGCGGGTCGATCGAGATCAGCCACGGGTTCCAGACCCCCTCCATCGCCGTCCCGTAGAAGATCAGGATGGTGCCGAGGGCCGCGAAGAAGAAGGTCGTGACCCCAAAGAAGCCGACGTAGAAAGGGCCGACCCAGAAGTCGAACAGGTTCCCGCCGACCAGCGTGCCGCCCGGCACGCGGTATTTTCGTTCGAAGCTGAGCAGTGCCATGCTTCCCTCTCCGCTCACGGGCAGTCGGCCAGGCGCAGGGGCGCGGGTCCGTCGTTGCCAAGGTGTCTATCGGTGGTGGTCGCGGGCGGCGTTTGGCCGCCCGCAACAGTGGGCAGTGCCGTTACTCGGTTGCAACGGCTTCGACGCGACCGTACTTGGCCGCGGCGATGTCGAGCCAGTTGTAGCTCGGCGTGCTCAGCAGAACGAGGTGGATCATCGCGGCCAGCAGGAACAGGAAGACGCCCTGTGCCACGAAGACGCGACGGGGATCGAAGATCAGCCAGATCTTGTAGAACTTGCTCATGTTTCGTTCCCCCTCAGAACCACGGACGCCAGATGTAGACCGCCAGGTGAGCGACGACGGCAATGGCTGTGAACAGCCAGAGCCCGCTCATGTAGACGGAATGCAGTTCCTGCGCCTGCTGGTCGGTGAGACCTGTAAAGCTCAGGTCGGATTTATCAGCCATACTATCCTCCGGATCGTCAGACTGACGCAGCGCTCCCCGCTGCGGGGTTCCGAACGGGCTGACGGGCCCGCCCGACCGACTGTCGTCCCGTCACGGGGCGGCAGACGTTTCTCCTCGGCCCGGTTTCCCGGACCGAAGCTCGCCTCCGGCCCTCTCAGGCCGAAAAGATGTGGGGCGTGATCGCCCTCGCCTCGGCCAGCGCACGGCGGACCGGATCCTTGGTGTCGCGTCCGGTGGCGAGGTCGGCCACGGTCGGCCACGAAGGTGAAGGGCAAGGCCGCGACGAAGATCGCCGCGAAGTAGATGCGGTATTCCAGCTTCGGCACCTTGTGGTGCCGTGGCCGGGGCCGTTCGCCATCTGGTCGCTCATGCCTGTCTCCCTTGTCAAACGCCGCGTCGAAGCCCGACAGGGCCTCGACGGTTTCCTTCACGACCCGCTCCTGCCCTGCATCGAGCGCGGCCTTCTCGGCCGCGTCGCGCAGGGTGCGCGCCGCACTGATCCGTGTCAGCACCGGGTGCCGGTTCACGATCCGGTCGAGTGCCGCCTGCGCCTCGGCATCCCAGGGGAAGTCGCGGCGCAGCGTGGTGGGGGTGGCCGCCGCGCTGTCCATCTCGGACGCCAGCGGCAGGATGTGGAACAGCGCGTCGAAGAGGCCGTTGCACACCTCCTGCAAGCAGCCAGACGCAGCCGGAATATCCCATGACCGGCGTGCCCACGGCGCGGCGGATCGCGGCGCCCGGAAAGCTTGCGGCGAGGAAGACGGGCTGCGGCCCGTGCCCGCCCTTCATCTCGGCCAGGTACATCTTCTCGTTGATCGACCCCATGACGATCAGCGGGCGGTGCTGGCGCATCAGGCCGCGCACCTTCTCGCCATCGGTCTTCTGCCCGGGCTTGCGGGCCACGGCAAAGGCGCAGGGCAGACCCAGATCGTCCTCGAGGTACTTCCGCACGCCGCGCGCATAGGTCTCGTTCGCGACGATGGCGAAACTCGCCGTGGCAAAGAAATCCTGCGTGACCGAGCGCCACAGGTCCCAGACCGGCTTCAGCGTCGAATGCTTCTCGCGCTCGATGAACGGCTCGGGGTCGAGGCCCAGCAGCTCGCCCAGCTTGCGCAGGAACAGCGTGGTCGACTCCAGCCCGATGGGCGCCTGCAGATAGGGCTTGCCCAGAACCTCGGCGAGGCCGCGCCCGAACTCGCGGTACATCACCACGTTCACGTCGGCATTCACGAGGTTGCGCATCTCGGCCAGATGGGCGCCCAGCGGCAGCACCATGTGGACCTCGGCCCCGATCCCCTCGATCAGGCGGCGCATCTCGTGCAGGTCCGACGCCATGTTGAAGACGCCGTACATCGGGCCCAAGGATGTTCACCCGCGGCTTCGATCCTTCGGGCCGCGCCGTCTCGGGCGGCATCCGGCCCTTGGTCATCCCGAACTCGGTGAAGATCCAGGTCATCGCCCGGTCCGCCGCCTGCCACTGGTCCTCGTCGATGGTGCGCGGCAGGAAGCGCTGGATGTTGGTGCCCATCGGCGTCACGCCGCCGCCGATCATCTCGGCGATGGAGCCGGTGACGACCACCGCTGGCAGCGCCGGGTCGAGCGTCTTCCAGGCCCGGCGCATCGCGCCCTCGGTGCCGTCGCGGCCCAGTTCTTCCTCGCCCAGACCCGTCACCACGATGGGCAGCTCGTGCGGCGGCAGCGCGTCGGTGTAGTGCAGCACGCTCGTCACCGGCAGGTTCTCGCAGCCCACCGGACCGTCGATCACGACCTGCAGGCCCTTGACGGCACAGAAGGCATAGACCGCCCCCCAGTAGCCGCCCGCCCGGTCATGATCCTGGATCAGCATCAGATCATCTCCTCGGCCTTGGCGGCTTTCGCGGCCTTGTCGAGCTTCTTCTGATGCGCGGCGCGGAAATCGGGGCGCAGGTTCGGCGCGCCTTCCCAGATGCCTGCCGTATCGCCCGTGCCGACGCCCTCGAAGAAGGCCTTCATCCCGTCCATCCGCTCGCGCCCCGCGATGGCCGCATTCACCACCTGCGCCAGACTTCCCGCCCCCGCCGGCCCCATCAGGGGCCGTGCCGAGATGAGGTTCGTGAAGTAAAGCGATGGAATTGCTTTCTCTTTCGCCTTCTGGACAACCGGCGTTGTGCCGATGGCAAGGTCCGGCCTGATCGCCTCCATCGCCGCAAGATCATCCTCCAGCGAGGCGCGGAACTTCACCTTGACGCCGCGCGCCTCGAGCCACTCGCGATCCGCATCCGACCAGACGGTGCGCGCGCAGGCCGTGCCGACGTAAGGCACCTCCGCCCCGCTCTCGATCAGCAGGCGGGCAACGAGCAGCTCCGACCCCTCATAGCCCGACAGCGTGATCGTGCCCTTGATCGGCGTCGCGGCCAGCGCGCCCTTGATCGCAGGCAGGAAGGCGTTCTGCGCGGCCGCTATCTTTTCCGCCGAGACACCAAAGGCTTCGCCGATGTTCTTCAGCCAAAGCGCAGTGCCGTCATGCCCCACCGGGGCCGAGCCCACCACGGGTCGCCCCGCCGCCTGGAATTCGCGCACCGCCGCCGTGTAGAACGGGTGGATCGCGGCGCAGACGCCGCAATCGAGCGCCGCATAGAGCTCGCGCCACTCGCGGCACGGCACCACCGGCCCGGCGGCCAGCCCCATCGGCGACAGCATCGCGCCGATCATCATCGGGTCGGCCGGGAACATCTCGCCCAGAAGCGCCACGGTCGGGCGGTCCGACCGCCCGCGCTCGGGCGCCTGCACCGGCCCCGCCTCGATCTCGGCGCGGGCGTATTTCAGCATCGCGCCCGCCAGCACGTCCTTGGCTTCGGCATGGGTCGGGATGCCGAAGCCCGGCACGTCGATCCCGACGATCCGAACGCCGTTGATCTCGGACGGCAGCAGCTTCAGCGGCACGCCGCGAGGCGGTCGGCACGCAGAGGTTCGTCACCACCACCGCGTCGTAGCGGTCGGGATCGGCCAGTTCATGCACCGCATCACGAATGTCTTCGAAGAGCTTGCCGGTGACCAATGTTTCGGAGTTGAAGGGCACATAGCCCACGCTCCGCCGCGCGCCGTAGAAGTGGCTCACGAAGGTCAGCCCATAGACGCAGCAGGCCGAGCCGGACAGCACCGTCGCCACGCGCCGCATCCTGCAGGCCCACGCGCAGCGAGCCGAAGGCCGGGCACATCGATTGCGGCTTGTCATGCGGACCCTGCGGATAGTCCGCCGCGTACTGGTCGAGGATCTCCGACTTGCCCGCCGCGCGCGCAGCCCGTTCCATCTCGCCCGCAGGCGCATGGCACCCGACGCCGTCGCCACCGGCCAGCGCCGCGCCATCACCCGGCAGCGGCGCTGCCGATGCGTCGGTCAGGGGCGCGGTATCGGGGGCGTCGTAGCGGGCTTCCACGCTCATTTGCCTCCCGTGCGGGCGGCAAGCCGGGCGAGTTCGCGGTCAAGCCGCGCAAGGGTCTCGAGGTCAAGCATTGTCGTACACCACTTCGAGGGATTTCTTCAGAACGGCATCCTTGCCGCGCATGTCGGCATCGGTCGCGGGGGTAAGGACAAAGTCCTTTCCCGTTGTTTCCGCAGAGAAAAGGTTCAGAAGCCCGTCCTGCGTCAGCGGCGCGGGGCGCACCGGCGGGGCAATGGCCACAGCCTCGGCCAGTTCGGCGAACAGCGGGCCCCACTGGCTTTCCCAGCTGCCGACGATCTGGTAGTTCGCCGACTTCTTGCGCAGGTCGTCGTCCTGCGGGATCGCCGACAGCACCGGGATGTTCACCGACTTGGCGAAGGCCGCCGCCTCGCCCGTGCCGTCATCCTTGTTGATGACCAGCCCCGCGATGCCGACGTTCCCGCCCAGCTTGCGGAAGTACTCCACCGCCGAGCAGACGTTGTTGGCGACATAGAGCGACTGCAGGTCGTTCGAGGCGACGAGGATCACCTTCTGCGCCATGTCCCGCGCGATCGGCAGGCCGAACCCGCCGCACACGACATCGCCCAGGAAGTCGAGGAGAACATAGTCGAAATCCCAGTCGTGGAACCCCAGCTTCTCGAGCAGCTCGAACCCGTGGATGATCCCGCGCCCGCCGCAGCCGCGGCCCACTTCCGGCCCGCCAAGCTCCATCGCGAAGACGCCGCCGCGCTTGAAGCAGACGTCGCCGATCTTCACCTCTTCCCCCGCCAGCTTCTTGCGGGTCGAGGTCTCGATGATCGTCGGGCAGGCCTTGCCGCCGAACAGCAAGCGAGGTCGTGTCGGATTTCGGGTCGCAGCCGATCAGCAGCACGCGCTTGCCCATCTCGGCCATCATGTGGCTGAGGTTGGCCAGCGTGAAGGACTTGCCGATGCCGCCCTTGCCGTAGATCGCGATGATCTGGGTCTTCTTCGTTGGTGGCGCGTGCGGCACCTCCAGCGTCGGTTCCTCATGCGCTTCCTCGCGCAACCGCGCGTCGAAGGCCTTCAGGTTCGGAACGTCGAGCGTCATGCAGTGCCCTTCCAGTCGAGGATCATCTTCAGGCAGTCCGGATCGGTGAAGGCCGTCTCGTAGGCCTCCGGCGCATCCGGCGGCCGCGGCGCGATGGGTGATCAGGCCCGCCATGCGACAGCGCCCCCTGTTCGATCAGGCCCTTCGTCGCGGCCATGTCGGCGGCGTTCCATTCGGCGGCGACGCGCAGGCGCGCCTCCTTCAGGAAGGCCATGGTGAAACCAAAGCTGATGGGTGCGGTGTAGAACCCGGCCAGCACCACCTCGCCGCCCTTCTTCAGGCGGCCGATCAGCGCGTCGATCAGCCCTTCGTCGCCCGAGGCGTCGAAGATCGCCTCGTAGTCGCGGCGCGGGTCGGCGTCGGGGTGGATGACCTCATAGCCGATCGGCCCCCGTCTGGCGCCGGGGGTTCGTCTCCCACACCGTCGGCGCGGGTGCGCCCGCGGCGATCGGTCAGGCGCGCCAGCAGGCGACCCAGAACCCCATGACCCACGATCAGGTCGGGCAACGGCGTGCCCCGGTTCGGCCAGCGCGTGGCGCGCGGTCGCAGCCAGCGCCAGCAGCGCCCCCTCGGCCCCGAGGCCCGCGTCGATCTTCGTGACCCGCGCGGCAGGCGTCACGATATGGCGGCGCAGCGGCCCCGAACAGGCCCTTCACCGGGCCAAAGCAGGTCGCACCCGGCACGAACACGCGGTCGCCCGACCTTCAGCTGCGATCCCGGCGGCGCCTCGACCACCTCGCCCGCCGCCTCGTAGCCCGGCACCAGCGGATAGCCCATGCCGGGAAACGGCGGCATCCGCCCGTCCCAGAACAGTTTTTCGGTGCCGGTGGAGATGCCGGAATGGCTGACCTCGACCACGACATCGCCCGCAACCGGTGCCGAAAGGTCAAGCCGGCCAAGCGCCAGCGACCTTGGTCCGGACAGGATGACGGCTGCGGTCTGCACGAGGTCCCCTCCCAATGCGGTCCCGCGAGGATCTTGCGAGACTCGGGCGATCGAAGCGATCTCCCATGTCCTCAACTGTAGAGGTGAGCGGATTTATGTCAATCGCTAATTGACACATACACTGTCAATTAAACTGGACAGTTTGCTCAGCGCCGCCGCGCGGTCACGACGCTCGTGATGTAGGGGCGCGTGCCGGGATGGCTGCGGATTGCCGGCGAACCCCGCCTCGTCCATCAGTTCGGCGATCCGCGCGGCCGATCGTGTGCGCCCGGTGCCCATCGCCAGCGTGTAGAAGGCGAAGTAGGTGTCGGTGATCGGATCGGGCCGCGCCCCGCCCGACATCGGCTCGGACACGATCAGCCGGCCACCCTCGGGCAGCGCGGCATGCACCGCGCGCAGCAGCGCCAGCACCGTCTCGTCGGCATGGTCGTACAGCACCCGGACCAGGCTGATCGCATCGGCGCCCCGCGGCAGCGGATCGTGCGCGGAAACTGCCCGGAACGATCGTCACCCGTTCGCCCAGCCCCGCCGCAGCGAAGCGCGCCCGCGCCGCGGGAACCACGGCGGGCAGATCGAACAGCGTCAGCCGCAGGTCCGGCGCGGCCTTGCCCGCAGCCAGCAAGGAACGCGCCCGTCCCGCCGCCCACATCCATCAGGTGCGACACGCCCGAAAGGCTCTACCAGCCGCAGCGTATCCTCGGCCACCATCGCCTGGGTGTCGGCCATCAAGCCCGAATAGGTCGCGGCCACCTCGGGGTCGATCGGCCCGCTCGCGCCGAAGACATAGGGCCAGAACCGCGCCAGCTCCGTCTCGGCCCCGCCGCGCAGCAGGGCCACCGGATCGGCCAGATCGCGATAGAAAACAGCATGATGGCGGATCATCGCCGGCCAGCCCCGGCACGCCCAGCAAGCACCGCGCCCTGCCGCGCCAGCGCAAAGCGCCCGTCGCGCCGCCGCTTCAGCAGCCCGAGCGCCGCGCCACCCTGCAAGCAGGATCGCCATCCGGTCCTCGGCCAGCCCCGCCTGCCGCGCCAGCGCCGGCCACGGTCAGCGGCCCCGGCACCAGCGCCTCCAGCACGCGCAACTCCACCAGCGCCAGCAGGATCTGCGAGTTCACGAAGCCGCCGACCAGGCCGAACATCGCCGCGCCCTCGGCCCGCGCAATCCGTCCGACCAGCGGCAAGCGCGCCGCCAGCGCCTGCAACCGGGGGTTCATCCAGAGCCGCGTCATCACGCCCCCGCGCGCTGGACGCGCCGGGGTGAAGCCGCGCTCGGGCAGGTCGGTCATGTCACACGCGGACCGGCGCGACCGGGGTCATCCGCTCGGCCGTGCGCCGCACCAGGTCGGCCAGCATCGCCTCGCCCGGGACAGGACGGGATCGACGAAATCGCGCCCGCCAGAATGTCGCTCAGCCGCCGGATCGCGCCCTGCACGCCCAGTTCCGCCACCGCCGAGGGCCGGGCATGGGCCGCGTCCTGCCCGGCCGGCTTGCCCAGCGTCACCTCGTCATACAGCGCATCGCGCAGATCGTCGGCCACCTGGAACGCCTCGCCGATCCGGGCGCCCAGCTCGAACCATGGCTCGGCCTCCTGCCCCGCGGCGACGGCGCCCATCTGGGTCGCCGCGATGAACAGCGCGCCCGTCTTGGCCTGGTGATAGGCGGACAGATCGACCTTCGCCTCGCTCTCCCACCCCTGCCCCGCGCAGATGCCGAAGGGCATGCCCGACTGGCGGCCAAGCAGCCGCACCAGTTCCAGCGCCCGGCCCGGCTTGTCGCCCGCCGCGCGCGCGAGGATGTCGAAGGCCAGGATGATCAGGCTGTCGCCGGTCAGCACGGCCAGCGGCTCGGAATAGGCCAGGTGCACCGTGGGTTTCCCCCGGCGCAGCGGCGCGTCGTCGAAGCAGGGCAGGTCGTCATGCACGAGGCTTGCGCAATGCATCAGCTCCAGCGCCGCCGCCGCCGCATCGGCCAGGCCGGGTCGGTCGTCGCCGCAGGCAAGCGCCACCGACAGCAGGATCGTCGGCCGGATCCGCGCGCCGCCCGGCGTCACCGCGTATTCCAGCGCCGCGGCGAGCCGCGGCGGTGCCACCCCGCCCTGCGCCGTGCGCGATGGCCGCCGCCGATGGCGGCCTCGATCCGGCGTCCAGCTTCATGGGCGGCCCTCCTGCCGGCAGATGTCAGATCAAAATGACATGACACTGTAAATCATACTGGACAGTCGGCGGCCGCAAGTCAACAATCCTCGCATGGGACGGGATGCAGACAAGGTGGTGGTGATCGGCGCCGGAATGGGCGGCCTTGCCGCAACCATCCGCCTCGCCCATGCCGGGATGGACGTGACGCTGGTCGAGACGCACCCGCGACCCCGGCGGCAAGATGCGCACGATGCCCTCGCCCGCGGGCCCGGTCGATGCGGGACCGACCGTGCTGACCCTGAAGCCCGTCTTCGACGATCTCTTCGCCGCCGCAGGCACCACGCGTCGAGGCGCATCTGCGCCTTGTTCCGCTTGCCGTCCTGGCGCGGCACTGGTGGCCCGACGGGTCGCACGCTCGACCTCCACGCCGACCCCGACGCCAGCGCCGCAGCCATCCGCGCCTTCGCCGGACCGAAGGCCGAGACGCAGTTCCGCCGCTTCTCCGCCACCGCCGCGGCGCTCTTCCGCGCCTTCGACGCGCCCGTGATGCAGCGCCCGAAGCCCGACCCCGCGGGCATCGCCACGCGCTGCTGCGCAGCCCCGGCCTGATGCCCCTGGCTCATGCCCGGCGTCACGCTGGCACAGGCACTGGCCCGCAGCTTCGCCGACCCGCGCCTGCGCCAGCTCTTCGGCCGCTACGCCACCTATGTCGGCGGCAGCCCCGCCCGAAGCCCCGCCGTCCTCGCCCTGATCTGGGAGGCCGAGGCGCGGGGCGTCTGGGCGGTCGAGGGCGGCATGGCCCGCCTTGCCGCCGCGCTGGAGACACTGGCCACGCAGGGCGGCGCCACGATCCTGCGCAACGCCCAGGCCACGCGCATCGTCGAGACCTGGGGCCGCGTGACCGGCGTGACGCTGGCCGATGGCCGACACCCTGCCCTGCGCCCAGTGTCGTCCATGCGGGCGATCCTGCGGCGCTGACGGACGGCCTGCTCGGCTCGGCCCTGCGCGGCAGCCGTTCCGCGCAAGGCCGTCCACCCGCGCAGCCATTCCGCCTGGGTCTGGGCCTTTGCCGCCCACACCGCACGGCCTGCCGCTCGCCTATCACAACGTGATGTTCGCCGCCGATCCCGCGCTGCGAATTCGCCCAGATCGCGCACGGCGACATGCCCACCGACCCCACGCTCTACATCTGCGCGCAGGACCGCGCCGCAGAGCCCCCACGGGCCGACGAACGCTTTGAGATCATCCTCAACGCCCCGCCGGTCTCCCCCGACGGGTCGATGAACCCCGAGGAAGAGGATCGCCTATGCCGCAGCCGCACGTTCCAGACGCTTCAGCGCTTCGGGCTGACCTTCGACCCGACCCCCGAGGCCGACCGCGCTGACCGGTCCCTCCCGCTTCGCGCGGATGTTCCCGGCCAGCCGGGGCTCGATCTACGGCCTCAGCCCGCACGGGCTGACGGCGGCCTTCCGGCGTCCGGGGGCGCGCACGGACCTGCCGGGCCTCTATCTCGCGGGGGGCGGGGTGCATCCGGGGGCGGGGATTCCGATGGCGACACTGTCCGGACGGCACGCGGCCGAGGCGATCATGCAGGACCGCGCTTCGACCTTCCGGTCGGCCCCGACGGCTATGCCTGGTGGTATGTCGATGGCGTCTCCGACGACGGCCGCCACGCGATCTCGATCATCGCCTTCATAGGCTCGGTCTTCTCGCCGTGGTATCGCTGGTCGGGCCGACGCGACCCCGAGAACCACGTCTGCCTGAACGTCGCCACCTATGGCCCCGGCGGGCGCTTCACGATGACCGACCGGGGCCGTGCCGCGCTGCGCCGCGATGCCCACAGCCTGACCATCGGACCGAGCCAGGTGCGCTGGACCGGGACCGAGCTGGTGATCGACATCGATGAATGGGGCGCGCTGCCCCTCGTCACGCCGGTGCGCGGTCGCGTCACGCTGACCCCGGCCGCCGTCACCGAGGTCGAGGTCGCGCTGACCCCCGACAACCGCCATCTCTGGCGCCCCTTCGCCCCCACGGCCCGCATCGACGTCGCAACTCAACGGCGGCGTCCGCTGGCAGGGCCACGGCTATTTCGACGCGAACTTCGGCACCCGCGCGCTGGAGACCGACTTCAGCACCTGGACCTGGGGGCGTTTCCCCGTCTCGGACGGCGCGATCTGCCTCTACGACGCGCGCCGCCGCGACGGCACCGACCTGTCGCTGGCCCTGCACATCGCAACCGACGGCACCCCCACGGTGATCGAGGCGCCCCCGATGGCCCGCCTGCCCCGCACGCCCTTCCTTGTCGCCCGCCAGACCCGCGCCGATGCGGGCTATCGCCCCCGCCAGGCCATGCGGCTGTTCGAGGCGCCGTTCTACAACCGCAGCCTCGTCCGCACCCGGCTGCAACGGCGAGGAAACCGTGGGCATGCACGAGGCGCTCGACCTCGACCGCTTCCGCCTCGCCCTGATGAAGCCGCTGCTCGCCGTGCGCGTGCCCCGCCGCGCCGGATGGTCGCACAAGGGCTGAGGCCCGCGCCTTGGCGCTGACTGCGGCGTCTGCTAGCCTTGGACCATGTCGAAGAGCCGCTCATCGCCCCTGTCCCTTCTGCTCGTCCTGATCATCGCGTTGCGCGATGGCGACGGTCGGCTGGGCGAAGGACGCGACCTCGCCCGCCGAGGACGCGCGGCTTGGCGCTTTCCTCGCGGCGGGCGGCAATGTGACCGATCTCTGCGGGGGCGCAGGCGACAGCCCGCTCCACGATCACGGGGTCTGCGGCCTCTGCCCCGCCGGCATGGGCGCCTGGCTGCCCGCCACGCCGTCCGTCATGCCTCTGCCACGGCTCGTCTCCCTCGTCACGGTGGCGCGCCCTGCGCTCGACCTGCTGGCAAGGCCGCCGCGCCACCCCGCCTGGTCGGGCCGCGCGCCGCCGCTGGCCTGATCGCACCGCCGCCGCAGTTCTCCTTCTCTTCGCCCGGCGCGCCGCGCCCGGCCCATATCGGACCTACTCCATGATCAGACCCCTCCTTTTCGTCCTGCGCCCTCGCCTCCGGCACCGCCGCCGCCGCCCACGACTACACGGTTGGCACGCTCGAAATCCTCCATCCCCACATCCCCGCGACCGCCTCGGCAACCGCAGGTGGCTACCTCGAGATCGTGAACCGGGGGACGGAGGGCGACACGCTGCTCTCCGCCAGCGCGGGCTTCGCCAAGTCCGTCATGCTGCACGAATTGACCGTCGATGCCTCGGGCGTCGCCCGCATGACCCATATCGAGGCGCTGCCCATCGGCCCCGGCGAGACCGTGACCCTGAAGCCAGGCGGGCTGCACGTCATGTTCATGGGCCTTGTCCGAGCCGCTTGCGGAAGGCACGATGCTGCCCGCCACGCTCACCTTCGAAAAGGCCGGGGCGGTCGAGGTGGAGTTCAAGGTCGAGGCGCACGGCGCAGCCCACGATCACGACCACGCCCCCTCGAACTGACCGCCACGGGGGTTGCCTCGGCGCGCGCCGACGGTTAAATCAGCGGTGCCGCGGCCTGCCCGGCGGCACCACGCGGGTGTAGCTCAATGGTAGAGCAGCAGCTTCCCAAGCTGAATACGAGGGTTCGATTCCCTTCACCCGCTCCAACTTCTCCGCCTCGTGCCGCGAGCTTTCGTTTTCGTCCGCCCCTTTCCCTTCCCCGCCGGACCCGCTAGCCAAGCGCGGTCAGCAACGGAAAGGAACGTCCATGTCCGCCATCACCCGCATCGAGCCCGGCAAGCGCATGTCGAATGCCGTCATCCACAACGGCACCGTCTACCTCGCCGGTCAGGTCGGCGAACCCGGCGACGACGTGGCGACGCAGACCCGCACCATCCTGGCCGAGATCGACCGCCTGCTGGCGCTGGCCGGCTCGGACAAGACCCGCATCCTGATGGCGCAGATCTGGCTGGCCGACATCTCGACCTTCGCCCAGATGAACGCCGTCTGGGATGCCTGGGTGCCGCAGGGCCACACCCCGGCCCGCGCGACGGGTGAGTCGAAGCTGGCGACGCCGGACTACAAGGTCGAGATCATCGTGACCGCGGCGCAGAACTGAGCCGTCGGAGCGGGGGTTTCACACCCCCGCACCCCCGTGGGATATTTGTGAACAGAAGATAGGACTTACGCTCAGCTCTTGCAGGTAAGTCGACGAGCTGCCGCGGTGGAGCCGTCCTTGCCCGCGGCGCCTTCTTTCCCTTCGAGGATCGGCTGCAAGCGCCAGCGCCAGTTCCTTGCCCAGTTCCACCCCCCACTGGTCGAAGCAGTTGATGCCCAGGATCACGCCTTCGACAAACACCCGGTGCTCGTAAAGCGCGATGATCTGGCCCAGCGTGAAGGGCGTCAGCAGTCGGTAGGCCAGCGTGGTCGACGGCCGGTTGCCCGGAAAGACCCGGTGGCGGGCCTGCCGGTCCAGCTCCGCCCCGGTCAGGCCCTTTCTTCGCCATGATCGCCGTCGCCTCGTCCAGGCGAGCGGCCGCGCATCAGCGCCTCGGACTGCGCGAGGCAGTTCGACGACCAGCAGCAGGTGCTGATGCGCCAGGTCGGGCTCATGCCCTTGCCGGGCAACGAGGAATTCGCAGGGGATGACCCGGGTGCCCTGATGGATCAGCTGGTAGAAGGCGTGCTGGCCGTTGGTGCCCGGCTCGCCCCAGACCACCGGGCCGGAGTTCATCGTCAGGTCGCTGCCGTCCATCGCGACGCGCTTGCCGTTGCTCTCCATCTCCAGCTGCTGCAGGTAGGCAGGCAGGCGCAGCAGGCCGCTGGTCATAGGGCAGCACGGCGCGCGTGCGCATGGCCGCAGATCTGGTTGTGCCAGATGCCGACCAGCGCCAGCAGCACGGGCAGGTTCTGCGCGAAGCGGCGCCGTCGCGGAAATGGTGGTCCATCGCCGCGCCGCCGGCAAGGAAGTCGGTCGAAATCCTCGGGCCCGATCGGCGATCATCAGCGCACAGCCCGATCGGCCCCCACATCGAATAGCGCCCGCCGACCCAGTCCTCGAACCCGAAGACGCGCGCGGGATCAATGCCGATAGGCCGCGGTCTTGTCGCCGGCGGTGCGACACGGCGGCGAACTGCGCCGCCGGGTTCGCCACCTTGGCCGCCATCCAGCGCTTGGCGGTGTCGGCATTGGTCATCGTCTCGATGGTGGTGAAGGTCTTGGACGCGACGATCACCAGCGTCGTTTCCGGGTTCAGCCCTCGCAGCATGTCATGGATATGCGCGCCGTCGACGTTCGAGACGAAATGGCAGCGCGGCCCGTCGGCATAGGGCGCCAGCGCCAGCGTCGCCATCGCCGGGCCAAGGTCGGACCCGCCGATGCCGATGTTCACCACATCGGTGATCTGCCCGCCCTGCCCCTTGAACCGCCCCGTCGCGCACGTCGCGCGGCAAAGGCCTGCATCCGGGCATGGGTGCGCGCGCACCTCGGGCATCACATCCTTGCCATCGACCATGATCACCGGCGTCATCCAGGTTCGCGCAGCGCCATGTGCAGCACCGCGCGGCCTTCGGTCTCGTTGATCTTCTCGCCCGCGAACATCGCCGTCGCGCTTTGCGGCGACGCCCGACGCCTTCGGCCAGTTCCACAAGCAGATCAAGTGCCTGCGCGTCGATGTTCGTCTTGGAATAGTCGAACAGCATGTCCGTCGAGCCGGACCGAGAAGGCCGCCGCGCGCGGTCTTCGTCGAACAGATCAAGGATATGGCGGTCCTTGATCGGCCGCGTGATGGCTCGCCAGCTCTGCCCAGTTCGTCATGCGCTCTACTCCGCCCAATGCACGGTTGCGTTGTCCAGAACCGCCCGACCGGCGCCTCCAGCGGGCGTCAGCGTCTGCGCGCGCTCCAGCGCCGCGCGCTTTTCCGCCCCGGTGATCAGGATGTGGATCGACATCGCCCCCTTCAGCACCGGCGCGGTCAGGGTGACGCGCGGCTCGCCCGCCGCCTCGGCCCGCATCGGCAGCAGGATCGGGCGCAGTGTCGGACAGCGCCTCGTCCAGCCGGTCGGCGCCGGGAAAGAGGCTGGCGGTGTGCATGTCGGCCCCCATGCCCAGCAGCAGGACCGAGATCGGCAGATGCGGGCGCAATGCCCTCGGCCAGCGCGTCCAGCATCTCTTCCGGCGTGTCGGCCAGCGGCATAAAGCGGCACCAGCCGCGCCGCGCCGCCCGGCCCCCAGACAGCCGCTCGCGCAGAAGGCGGGTGTTCGACCGGGGGCTGTCCTCGGGCACCCAGCGTTCGTCGTTCAGGAACACCGCGACATTGGCCCAGTCGAGGTCCACGCCCGACAGCGTGTCGAAGATCGGCCCCGGCGTCGTGCCGCCCGGCACCAGAAGCTCGCCCGGCCCTCGCGGCGCAGGAAATCGCGCCAGTTGCCCGGCGATGCTGTTCGCCAGCGCCAGCATCATCAGTTCGCGGTCGGGATAGCTTCGACGAACTTCATTCGCGCGATCTCCCGCCAGCGCCGCCCGTCGCGGTGCATCAGCATCAGCGCATCCTCGGGGCCGCGAGGAGCCCGGGTCATAGGTCTGCGGCTTGTCGCCCCGCGCCTCCCAGCCGTCGATGATCGGGTCGGTCCAGGCCCAGGCGGCCTCGACCTCGTCGCCGCGCATGAACAGGGTCTGGTTGCCGCGGATCACGTCCATGATCAGCCGCTCATAGGCATCGGGCATATCCTCGGCCCCTCGTCGCCCAAGCGCATCGGCAAAGGACATGTCCAGCGGCACCTGCATCAGGCGCATGCCGCCCGGCCCCGGTTCCTTGATCATCACCATCAGGTTCATGCCCTCGTTCGGCTGCAACCGGATGACCAGCACGTTTTCGTGCCAGCCCGCGGCATCGTCGAAGATCGAATGCGGCGGCTCCTTGAAGGTGATCGCGATTTCGCGACGCGCGCGCCCGCAGCTTCTTGCCGGTGCGCAGGTAGAAGGGCATGCCCTTCCAGCGCCAGTTCGAGACATGCCGACCTTCAGCGCGATGTAGCTTTCGGTCTTCGAGGCCGGGTTCTCGGCATGCGTCGACATAGCCCGGGCTCGCCGTTCGCCCGGCGCATACTGGCCGCGCACGATGTCGTCGGGCTGCACCGGCTCCAGCGCGCGGATCACCTTCAGCTTTTCGTCCCGCACGGCGTCGGGGTCGAAGTGATAGGGCGGCTCCATCGCGATCAGGCACAGAAGCTGCATCATGTGGTTCTGCACCATGTCGCGCATCGCGCCCGACTTGTCGTAATAGGCCGCCGCGCCCGTCGACGCCCACCGTTTCGGCCACGGTGATCTGGACGTGGTCGATGTATTGCGGCCTTCCACAGCGGCTCGAACAGGATGTTGGCAAAGCGCACCGCCATCAGGTTCTGGACGGTCTCCTTGCCCAGGTAGTGGTCGATCCGGTAGATCTGCGCTTTCGGTGAAATGCTGCGGCCAGCATCGCGTTCAGCGCCGTGGCCGAGGCAAGGTCGCGCCCGAAGGGCTTTTCCACCACGATCCGGCTTCGGGCGTCGGCGATCCCGTGGTCGTGCAGACGCTCGCGCCAGATCGCCGAACAGCGCGGGCGCGACCGAGAAGTAGAAGGCGTGGACCACGTCCGTCGCGCATCTCGCGCCTTCAGCGTGGCCCAGCCGCCGCTTGCCGGTCGCGTCGATGGCGACATAGCCGATCTGGCGCGAGGAACTCGTCGATCGCCGCCGCGTCGCGCTTGTCCTTGCTGACGAACTCCTCGATCGCCGCGCGGACCTGTCGCCGGAAGGCGGCTTCGCGTCATGTCGGCCCGCGCGGCACCGATGATGCGGCTGTCCGCCGGCATCTGGCCCGCGAGGAAGCGGCGGTAGAGGCCCGGCAGGATCTTGCGCCGCGCCAGATCGCCGGTCGCCCCGAAGATGACCAGGTCGAAGGCATCGACCGGAATGACACGCGAAACCATGGGCTCTCCTCGCTGAGGCATCCGGCTGGATCTGTTAGCGCTAACGGCCAAGCCTTCTAGCGGCGCGACTGGGCCAAGTCTAGCATCCCGTGGCATACGGACAAGCGATTGCTGCGCCGGGCGCCGTCAGCTCTCCTCGACCTGTGCCACATCGACCTTGCTGCAGCGCCCGGCTCCACGGCCAGCAGGGCAACCGCCTTTTCCAGCAGCGCATCGCGTGACCCCTTCGCCGATCAGCCGAGGACAGGACAAGTTCGATCCGCTGCACCATCCTCGGACAGATGCGAATCTCGATTTCGACCGAAACGGCAGACCGGCCAGCTTCAGCTTGTGCAGAAGCGACGCGCGCAGATGCGCCTCCTGGTCTGCGGACCGCTGACCTCGAGCCGGTAGAGCGCGGTGCGGGATTGCAGCCCCGAAATCAGGTGGCGTCCAGCCAGTTCACCAGCGGGCGCAGGCCAAGGTTGAGGACCAGCACGATCGCGGTCAGGAGCGCGGCCAGATGTCACAGCGCCCGCGCCGCACATCATCCCGACCGCCGGCCGAACACCACAGCGTCGCCGCGGTGTTCAGCCCGAACACCGTCAACCCGTCGCGAAAGATGATGCCGGCCCCGAGAAAGCCGATGCCGGACACGATCTGCGCCGCAACCCGCGTCGGGCTTGACGTCGCCCGGGAAAGAGCTGGCGAAGATGACGAAGCTTGCCGCGCCCAAGCGCCACCAGCGCATTGGTGCGCACCCCGGCCATGCGGTGGCGCAACTGCCGCTCGGTGCCGATCAGCGCCCCGCACAGGACCGCGGCCAGCATGTTCAGCGCGATGTATTCCAGATCCTCGTTCACGCCCGCACCCTAGGCGAAGCGCGTCCCGTCGGTCACGCGTCAAGCTCGGCATCCCAGTAGAGGTAGTCGATCCAGCTGTCGTGCAGGTGGTTCGGCGGGAAGCGGCGGCCTGGCGTTCTGCATCTCTTCGGCCGAGGGCTGGCGCGGCGGGCGGTGCAGGCGCAGGCCGGACTGGCTTCAGCGTCTTGTTCCCCTTGCGCAGGTTGCAGGGCGAGCAGGCGGCGACGACGTTTTCCCAGCTGGTGATCCCGCCGCGCGACCGGGGCAGGACATGGTCGAAGGTCAGGTCGCCCTTGGCGCCGCAATACTGGCAGCAGAATTCGTCCCGCAGAAAAAGATTGAAGCGCGTGAATGCCACGCGCTTCTGGGGTTTGACATAATCTTTCAGCACGACGACCGAGGGTATTCGGAACTCCTGCCTCTGGCTTCGCACCACCTGGTCGTATTCGGCCACGATCTGCACCCGGTCGAGGTACGGCGGCCTTGATCGCCTCTTGCCAGGGCCAGAGCGACAGCGGGTAGTAGGACAGCGGCCGGTAATCGGCGTTCAGGACCAGCGCCGGGTAGTGCTTCAGCGCCGCCGGATCGCGCACGAAGGAAGTTCTGAAATCGCCGTCCATGCGCCGCGTCTCCGTCTTCGCCCTGCCTGCCTGCCGCGGCTCCAGGGCGACGATCGCCCGCAGCGGCTGACAGGAAACTATATATGGCGCATCCCCCCTGACAAGCCCCGCGATGTGTAGTGGTGTCGCAGGGGTGATCGCCCGTGAAGAGCCATAACCCCGCGGCGGTGACAGCGCCGTGACATCACTCGCGGCAGGCGGTCCTGCAGAAAGGCCAGCGCCACCGACAGCCCGTCGGGCGCGATGCCGTGCCCGGTGCCCTTCATCACGTGGCCATAGGTCTCGAACCCCGCGCGGATCAGCGCGTCGCCCGCCAGGCCCATGTCGCTCGAACGGCACCATCTGGTCCTGGTCGCCGTGGATCAGCAGCACCGGCGGCTTGACCACGCGTCTCTGCCGCCAGCCGCTCGGGCACCAGAAGCCGCCCCGAAAACGCGACCACCGCCTGCGACCGCGACCGGTCGGCGCGGGGCGACATGCAGGCTCATCATCGAGCCCTGCGAGAAGCCGACCAGCGCCATTGCCGCCGGCGTCCAGCCCCTCGTCCGCCAGCCGCGCGTCAAGGAAGGCATTCAGGTCGTCGGTCGCGGCGGCCAGCCCCGCCGCCGCCTGCGCCTCGGTCGAGCCGTCGAGCCAGGGGATCGGAAACCACTGATAGCCAAAGGGATTGCCCGCACAGGGCTCGGGCGCATCGGGCGCGACAAAGGCCGTGTCGGGAAGATGCGGGCCCAAGCACGTCGGCCAGCCCCAGCAAGTCCGCACCATCCGCGCCATAGCCGTGAAGGAAGACCACAAGGCTCTTCACCTGCCCCGATACGCTGTCTCGCCGCGCGAAATCCAGCTTGCGTACCACCGTCACCCCCGACCTGCCCCGCGTTTGGGCGGACGATGCGGGGCCTCGCGCGTGCCGTCAAGCGTCAGCCCGAGGCGGTGACGAACTTGTTGAAGCGGCTGTCCTTCCCCTCGCCATGAAGAAAGTCGATGTCACGCTTGTCGAAGATGGCGAAGAATTCGTCCCACTCGATCCGTACCAGCGTGTCATCCGGAGGATCGAAGTCGATCCGCAGCAGGCCACCCTCCTCGCCGGTCTCGACCTTCGCCGGATATCCGCCCCGCGCCTCGACCCAGGCGCGGATGGTGTCGTGGTCGCGCGTCCGTTCTGCCGTAGCCATGCGTCTCTCCGTTGCTCTCCAGGGCAAAGACCAGCCACGCTCTCATTTGTTCCCGGCGAGGTCCGTGATGCCCTCGCGCCCCTTGGCGACGCGGTAGTAGGCCCAGAGCAGTCGCGCCGCAACGCCCGCCAGGGCGACCAGGCCTCGGCCATCGCCCGCAGCGCCTTTTCCGACGGCCGCGCCTCCAGCCCGAACAGCATCCGCGCGGCCTCCTGCAAGGCCAGATCGCCGGGCGCAAACACATCCGCCCGCCCCAGCGAGAACATCGCATAGATCTCTGCCGTCCAGACCCCGATCCCCGGCAGCGCGACCAGCGTCGCGATCACCTCGTCGATTCGGGGCCGCGCCGCAGCGCGTCGAAATCCAGCCCCGCCTGCGCCAGCGCCCGGCCATAGCGCATCTTCTGCCGCGACAGGCCCGACCGCCCGCAGCGCTCGTCATCCGCGCCGCCGCCATCGCCGCCGGCTCGGTCAGCCCCGCCGCCTCCAGCCGCGCCCAGATCGCGTTGGCCGAGGCGACGACTGACCTGCTGGCTGACGATCGCATCGCAGCAGCGCCGCGAACCCGTCCGCCTTGCGCCGCAGCGGCAGCGGCCCGGTCAGCGTCCAGCGCGCGCGGCAAAGCGCGGCTCGCGCGCGGCGAGCCAGGCCGCGCCTTCGGCCACGCAGGCCTCGCGTCTCGATGATCCGTCCCACCATGCCCGCCCCTCGTCCCGTGCGACCAGCACCCGCGCACCGCCGGCAACCGCGCAATCCGCGACGTTTCGCGCTTGTCCCGCACCGGCACGCCGGCACTACCCATGCGCATGACCGATCACTCGCACAATCCGATCCCGACGCCCTCGCCCGCCGCAACGTCCTCGTCCTTGTCGCCGCGCAGGCGATCCTTGGCGCGCAGATGCCGATGATCTTCACCATCGCGGGTCTGGCCGGGCAAGACGCTAGCCCCGAACCCCTGCTGGGCCACGCTGCCGATCACGATGATGGTCATCGGCTCGATGCTGACCGCCAACGCCGCTCTCGGCGCTGATGCAGCGCTTCGGCCGCCGCGCGGGCTTCTTCGTCGGCGCCGCGGGCGGGCTGCTCGGGCGCGGCCATCGGGGCCTGGGGCCTGTCGACCGGCGTCCTTCCTGCTGTTCCTGCTCGGCGCGCTTCTGACCGGCATCTACATGTCGGCGCAAGGGTTCTACCGCTTCGCCGCCGCCGACACCGCCTCCGACGCGTTCCGCCCCAAGGCGATCTCCTGGGTCATGGCGGGGGGGCTTCTGTCGGCCATCGTCGGCCCGCAACTGGTCAAGGTCACGGCCGACGCGATGGTCGTGCCCTTCCTCGGCACCTACCTTGCGGTGATCGTGCTGAACGCTCGTGGGCGTGTTCCTGTTCGCCTTGCTGCGACATCCCGAAGCCCCGCAGCGCCCCGCCGCGGCGCCGCCCGCGGGCCGCAGCCGGGGCGAGCTGCTCGCGCAACCCCGCATCGCGGTCGCGATGATCTGCGCCACCGTCTCCTACGCGCTGATGAACCTGGTGATGACCTCGTCGCCGCTGGCCGTCGTCGGCTGCGGCTTCAGACCAGGCGAATGCGGCCGACATCGTGACCGCGCATGTGCTGGCGATGTATGCGCCCTCGTTCTTCACCGGCCACCTGATCGCCCGCTTCGGGGCCGAGCGGATCATGGCGCTCGGCCTGGCCATCCTGGCCGGCGCCGGGGCGGTCGCCATGGCCGGGGTCGCGCTTGACGAATTTCTTCGGCGCGCTGATGCTGCTGGGCCTCGGCTGGAACTTCGGCTTCATCGGCGCGACGACGATGCTGACCGCCGCCCATGCGCCCGAGGAACGCGGTCGCGGTGCAGGGCATGAACGACCTCATCGTCTTCGGCGGCGTCACGCTGGCCTCGCTCTCGTCCGGCGGGCTGATGAACTGCTCGGGCGGCTCGGCGCAGGCGGGCTGGCAGCATGGTCAACCTCGCCATGCTGCCCTTCCTCGTCCTGGCCGGCGGCGCGCTGATCTGGCTGGGGCTGCGACCGAAGGAAATGCAGGTGCGCTGAGCGCGGAGTTCAGACCAGCGCCCGCGTGAGCGCGCCGCAGAGCAGACCGCCCCTGCGCCGGAAATCCGACAGCGCCAGCCGCCCCTCTGCGCACCCGCCCCGGATCACGCGCGGCCATGCCGCAAGAGGCCGTCCGCCTGCCAGCCCGGCCAGAAGCGCGGGGCGGGCCGACACGCGGCACCCGTGCCGCCCGCGCCTGCGCCAGCCGCTCCAGCCCCCGCCGCGCCAGGTCCGCCACCGCCTGCGCCCGCCCGTCGACCAGCGGCACCCGACCCCGCGCCACCAGCTCCGGCACCGCGCGCAGGAAGGCGGCGAGCCGCCGCCGCCCAGCCGACAGTCCCGCACCGGGCCTTCGACCTCCGCGCCGGCGCGCCGAGCGCCTGGCGGCCAGCCACATCAGCCCCGCCCCGGTATCGTCCAGATAGGCCGTCCAGCGCCGCCTGATCCGCGAAGCGGGTCGCGGTAGATGTCCCAGCGCCGCGCCGCGATCAGGCGGTCCATCACGTCAAGCGGCAGGCCGCTGCCCGCGGATCAGCTCGTGCAGCGGCCCCGCCACCTCATGCGCCCGCGCCGGCCCGTCGCCGGCCAGCACTCTCCACCACGTCGCGCCACCATTGCAGGCGCATCTCGGCGATCATCGGCTCCTCCGTGACCCAGGGCGCGCGCGCGACTTCCAGGTTGAAGGCATAGAGCGGGAACAGCCGCGCCCGCGCCCAGGCGGGCGCAGCCATCACCGCAAGGAACCGGTCCGGATCGCCGCGTTCGACCAGCGCCGCGCAGGCGGCAAGGCTCACGGCACCGCCACCGGCTGGCCCACGTCGCGGATCAGCTTCCAGACGATCGCATCCAGCAGCGCCTCGAAGCAGGCGTCCACGATGTTGGCGCTGACCCCCACGGTGGACCAGCGCCGCCCCTGCCCGTCCTCGCTGTCGATGATGACGCGGGTCACGGCCTCGGTCCCGCCTTGGGTGATGCGCACCTTGAAATCGACCAGCTTCATGTCGTCGATGCAGGCCTGATAGGGCCCAAGGTCCTTGGCCAGCGCCTTCGCCAGCGCGTTGACCGGGCCGCGGTCCGTGCCCTGCCTCGTCCATGCTTTCGCTGACCGACAGCATCTTGCGCTCGCCGATCTTCACCACCACCACCGCCTCGGACAGGCTGACCATGCGGTCGTACTTGTTCTTCCGCCGCTCCACCGTCACCCGGTAGCGCTTCACCTCGAAGAACTCCGGGCAGCAGGCCCAGCTCCGCGCCGCGCGACCAGTTCGAAGCTGGCCTGCGCGCCGTCATAGGCATAGCCCTGATCCTCGCGCTCCTTCACGATCTCGAGGATGCGGCCAAGGCGCGGGTCCTTCGGGTCGACCTCGATCCCGGCGGCGCGCAGCCGCGCGCGCAGGTTCGACTGGCCCGCCTGGTTGCGACATCGGGATGACCCGCTCGTTGCCGACCAGCTCGGGGTCGATGTGTTCGTAGGTCGTCGGGGTCCTTCAGGATCGCGCTGGCATGCAGCCCCGCCTTGTGGGCAAAGGCCGAGGCGCCGACGTAGGGCGCCGACGCGCAGCGGCACGCGGTTCAGGATGTCGTCCAGCATCCGGCTGGTCCGCGTCAGCCCCGCCAGCGCCTCGGGCGAGACACCGGTCTCGAAGCGGCTCGCGATAGGGTTCCTTCAGCAGCAGCGTCGGGATCAGCGTCGTCAGGTTCGCATTGCCGCAGCGCTCGCCCAGCCCGTTCAGCGTGCCCTGCATCTGCCGCGCGCCCGCGTCGACCGCGGCGAGCGAGTTGGCCACGGCATTGCCGGTGTCGTCATGGCAGTGGATGCCGAGCCGGTCGCCGGGGATGCCCGCGGCGATCACCTCGGCGGTGACGCGGCCCACCTCGGCCGGCAGCGTGCCGCCGTTGGTGTCGCAGAGCACGACCCAGCGCGCGCCGGCGTCGAGCGCGGCGCGCAGGCAGGACAGCGCATAGGCGGGATTGGCGCGGTAGCCGTCGAAGAAATGCTCGGCGTCGAACAGCGCCTCGCGCCCCTTGGCGACGAGATGGCGCGATGCGAGGCGGCGATGGCCTCGAGGTTCTCGTCCAGCGTCACGCCGAGCGCGGTGGTGACGTGGAAGTCATGGGTCTTGCCGACGAGACAGACGGCGGGGGTGCCGGCATCCAGGACGGCGGCCAGCACATCGTCATTCTCGGCCGACCGCCCCACGCGCTTGGTCATCCCGAAGGCGGTCATCGTGGCGCGGGTCTGCGGGCGCGGCGGCGAAAGAACTCGCTGTCGGTCGGGTTCGCGCCCGGCCAGCCGCCCTCGATGTAGTCGACCCCGAGCGCATCGAGGGCGCGCGGCGATCTGGAGCTTCTCGGCGGCCGAGAACTGCACGCCCTGCGTCTGCTGCCCGTCGCGGAGGGTGGTGTCGAAGAGGAAGAGGCGGTCGCGGGTCATGGCGGTGTCCACCGCTGGTCACATGGTCGACTTCATTCGTTGCCAGGATTGCGCTGTCAGGCCGGCGTTAGCGTCCGACCCGCACCCTCGGGCGCGGGCGCAAATGCGCCTCCACGCATGTCGGATGCAAGCCTCTGGCGCGAGTCTTGCGGACGGTCACTGCAGCGCCTCCAGTTTGGCGGGGTCGAAGTCGGGCCCGGGCACGAGTTCGACGCCTGCCTTGGACATGCGGACCTCGACGCCTGCTGCGATCAGGGCGGATTTCAGGGCGTCGACGGCGGAGAAGTCTTTCGATGCCATGGCAGTCGCGCGTTTCGAGCTGTGCCTCGAGTCTGCCAGCGACTACGGCAAGTTCGTCTGCCGGCCGAACTCACGCGTTCGAGCCATCCGTCCAGATCGGGCTCAAGAGCCCAAGCAAGATCCAGCCGACGCAAGCAGCTCGGCTGCATCGCGCATCGTCCGCAACAGCTGTGCGAGTTCGGCGATAGCGCCAGCGCGTGTTCAGATCATCGCCAAGTGCATCGACGAACATCGTCGGTGCAACGGCTTCGCCGCAGCGTTGATCCCCATCGGTCAGACCGACGCCACTTGCGCAACGTCGTCCTCCGCCTGCCGCGCCTTCTCCTCCGTCCAGTCCATCGGCTTGCGAGTAATGCGTCATCGAGATAGACGAACCGGATCACCTCGCCCGGCACAGCCCTGCTCCAGCAAATCCCGCACCGTGAAGAAGTTGCCGAGCGACTTGGACATCTTCTTGCCCTCGACCTGCAGCATCTCGTTGTGCATCCAGTAGCGGGCGAAGTCGCCGTGCGGGTGGGCGCAGGCGCTTTGGGCGATCTCGTTCTCGTGGTGGGGGAATTGCAGGTCGATGCCGCCGCCGTGGATGTCGAAGCTCTCGCCCAGCAGCTCATGCGCCATGGCCGAGCATTCGATGTGCCAGCCGGGCCGACCCCGGCCCCAGGGGCTGTCCCAGCCCGGCTGCGTCGCGTCCGAGGGCTTCCAGAGGACGAAGTCCATCGGGTCTTCCTTGAAGGGCGCGACCTCGACCCGCGCGCCGGCGATCATGTCGTCGACCGAGCGGCCCGACAGCTTGCCGTAGTCCTTGTAGGACCGCACGCGGAACAGGACATGCCCATCCGCCGCATAGGCATGACCCTCGGCGATCAGCGTCTCGATCATCGCGATCATCTGCGCCGATGTACTCGGTCGCGCGCGGCTCATGCGTCGGGCGCAGCGCCCCAAGCGCGTCCATGTCGGCGTGATACCAGCGCGATGGTCTCCTCGGTGCGCTCGTGGATCAGCTCCTCCAGCGTGCCCGGCGCGCCCGCCTTCTGGCGGCGCAGCGCCTCGGCGTTGATCTTGTCGTCCACGTCGGTGAAGTTGCGCACGTAGGTCACGTGATCCGCGCCGTAGACATGGCGCAGCAGGCGGTAGAGCACGTCGAACACCACCACCGGGCGGGCATTGCCGATATGGGCGCGGTCATAGACGGTGGGGCCGCAGACATACATCCGCACGTTCGCGGGATCGATCGGAACGAAGTCTTCCTTCCGGCGGGTCCTGCGTGTTGTGCAGCCTGATCGTCGTCATGGTCCGTCCCCTTGCGCAGACGCATTCCCCGGGGCGGGCTTACCAACTTCGTCCATGACTGGAAACAGAAGACCGGGCCCGCCTGACCTTGTGTCAGCGGGAAATGCAGCAGATGCAGATGATGCCCCTGGTCGTCATGGGCCGCCTTGTAGCGCGCGGCGCGGCCCCGGCCAAGTGCGAACTGCGCGGTTTCAGTTGCCCAGACGCTGGAACGTGGCGCGCGCGTCCGGTCCCGCGCCCAGCCAGCCCGCGATGGTGGCCCGCAGATGCGCGGTGATCTGCGATTTCTGCGTCTGGCCCTGCGTTGCGCGCCACCGCCATCTCGGCACCGGACAAGGCGGGCAGAGCGGCCTCGATCGGGCTCCGGCCCCGCGAGGATGGCGCCCGTCCGGGCATCGACGACCTGGATGGTGAAGTCGATGTTGTGCACGCCCGCGTTTGTCAGGTTGCGCTCGGCCTCCAGCGTCAGCGCGTGAAAGCGCGAGACGGTGATTTCCAGCCGCACGGCACGGGACCCGCGCAGCTTGGCTCCGGCTTGTCGCGCCGCCGCCTCCACGATCGCGCCGACCTGTGCGCGGCGGTCGCCGGGCGGATCCTCGCGCCAGACGATATCCGCCTCGGGCAAGAGCGTCCGCGCTTCGCTGATGCTGAGCGTCTCGGGCACGGTGACCCGCACGTCGGTCACGCGCCAGTCGCGCGACACGTCCGGGGACACCGGGTTTGCATAGTAGGTCCGGAACGTGCCCGCGCATCCGGCAAGGAACAGAAGCGCTGCTAAGATCGCGAAACCGCCCGCCCGTCGCGACAAGACCATGATGCACCCCCCGCTGCGACCCCGCTTCGTTGGGGCTGGCCTTGCCTAGCGCAAGACAGCGGGGAATGCACCTTCCGTTTTTTGGCAAAAGGGGCGCGCCCTCGCGCGCCCCGTCCGCTCAGAAGCGGTAGGCCAGACGCGCCTTCACCGTGGTCGCGTCGAGATCGAGGTCGGTGTCGTCGAACCCGTCGAACTTGTGGGCCAGGATTTCGCCGCCCACCGTCCACTGGGGCGCAACCTCATAGTCCATGCCCACGCCCACGAAGTAACCCCAGTCGCTGTAGTCGGTCCCAAGCGCGCTCGCATCCGCATAGGCGGCACCGGCGGTGGCATAGAGGAAGGCCCGCCCCATCGCCCCACCCGCCTGAAGCTTGAGCCGCGCGACCGAGTCGAGGTCCCCGGCATCTTCGCCCAGGCTGATATCCGTCGCGTCCCAGTCGCCCTCGATACCGCCGACCCAGGTGCCGAAGTCTTGCCGGTAGCCCACGAACGCCCCGCCGATGGCACCGTTGCCGTCCAGCACATCGCCCGTGGCATTCACGTCGCCATAGCCGAGCGAGACACCGGCATAGGGGCCAGTCCAGTTCACGCGCGGCGTCACCATCACGGGCGCGGCCAGCACCGGCTCTGCCACCGGTGTCACCATCCCCCCGGCGACAGCCGGCAGAGGGGCGAAAAGGCCGGCACCGAGGGCGGCCAATACGATCTTGTTCATCTTTGCATCCTTTGTTCCGGACCCTCTTGCTGGGGTCATCCCGGCGCCTCGGCCGGGACTGGGGAACGACCGGACAGGGGGATTGTTCCCGCCGTCGGCGAGGCTTCGCCAAAGCGCAAGGCCGCGATCAGGCCGAGGCCTTCTCCTCCAGCGCGAGCCATTCCTCCTCGGCGGCCGCAAGGGCGGCCTGCCGTTCGGCCATCATCTCGGACGCCTTGCGGAACTTCTGCGGCTCGCGCGAGAACAGCGTCTCGTCGGCCAGCAGGTCCGCCAGCTTCGCGATCTCGGCCTCGATCCGCGCGATCTGGCCCGGCAGGTCGTCCAGCCGCTTGCGCTCGGTGAAGGTCAGGGGCGACGCGGCGCGCGCCTGGGTCGGCCTCGGCGATGCGGCGGGGGTCGTGTGCGGGCGGGCATCGCGCTCGGCCTGCACCACGCCGCGCTGCGCGGCATAGTCCGACCAGCCGCCGGGATAGACCGTGGCCCGCCCGCCGCCTTCCAGCGCGACCGTCGCCGTGGCCACCCGGTCGATGAAATCGCGGTCGTGGCTGACCAGCAGAACCGTGCCGTCATAGTCGCCCAGCATGTCCTGCAAGCAGGTCCAGCGTCTCGACATCCAGATCGTTGGTCGGTTCGTCCAGGATCAGCAGGTTCGATTCGCGCGCCATGATCCGCGCCAGCAGCAGCCGCGCCTTCTCGCCGCCCGACAGCGAGCGGACCGGGCGCGCGGGCCTGCGCCTCGTCGAACAGGAAGTCCTTGAGATAGCCCACGACATGGCGCGGCGTGCCCCGCACCATCACCTGATCGGACTGGCCCGAGACGCGCATCGCCGGGATCGCCGGTCAGGTTGTCCCACAGGCTCGCATCGGGATCGAGCTGCGCGCGCGTCTGGTCGAAGACCGCGATCTCCAGATTGGTGCCCAAGCGTGACCGTGCCCGCATCGGGCGCGATCTCGCCCGTCAGCATCTTCAGAAGCGTGGTCTTGCCGACGCCGTTCGGCCCGACGAAGGCGACCCGGTCGCCGCGCAGCACGCGCAGGTCGAAATCCTGCACGATCGCCGTGTCGCCGAAGCGCTTGGTCAGGCCCTTCGCCTCGATCACCCGCTTGCCGGAGGTCGGGCCCGCCTCGAACTCCATCGCCGCCGTGCCCTGGCGGCGGATCTGCGACGCGCGTTCCGCGCGCAACGCGGCCAAGCGCGCGGACGCGGCCCTGGTTGCGCTTGCGCCGGGCGCTGATGCCCTCGACCGCCCACCGCGCCTCGGCCTTGATCTTGCGGTCCAGCTTGTGGCGCGCCTCGTCCTCTTCGGCCCAGACCGTCTCGCGCCAGTCCTCGAACCCGTCGAACCCCGCCTCGCGCCGCCGCACCTGCGCCCCGGTCGATCCAGAGCGTCGCCTTGGACAGCGCGCGCAGGAAGGCGCGGTCGTGGCTGATCAGGACAAAGGCCGTGCGGGTGTCGCGCAGCTGCGCCTTCCAGCCATTCGATCGCCTCGATGTCGAGGTGGTTGGTCGGCTCGTCCAGCAGCATGAGTTCCGGCGCCTCGGCCATCAGCTTGGCCAGCGCCGCGCGGCGCTTCTCGCCGCCCGAGGCCGAGGCGACGGGCGTGTCGGGGCGGAACTTCAGCCCCTCGGCCGCCATCTCGACGCGGTAGTCCTCGCCCTCGTCCAGCCCGCTCGCCGCGTAGTCGCCCAGGGTGGCGAAGCCCGACAGGTCGGGGTCCTGCTCCATGTAGCCGACATGCACGCCCGGCGGGCACGACGCGCTCGCCCCGGTCCGGCTCGACCAGCCCCGCCATCACCTTCATCAGCGTCGACTTGCCCGACCCGTTGCGCCCGACCAGCGCCACGCGGTCGCCCGGCTGGACCACAAGCGAGAGGTCGTCGAAGATCGGATCGCCGCCGAAGGTCAGCGAGATGTCGGAAAGCTGGAGAAGGGGTGCGCGTGCCATCGGGCGGAGCTAATCGCGCGCCGGGAAAAGGTCAACGCCCGGCACGCCCCTAGCCCGCGACACCCCGCAGAAGCCGGGCCCGGGCGGGCGGGATCGCCCGGATCTCCAGCCCGGTGAAGACATGCAGCGTGTTCAGGTCGCGGTCCACCACCGCATGATCGCTGACCCACCCGCCCATCAGCAGATAGGTCCGCAGCAAGGGCGGCATCGCCTGCATCGCCCGCTTGGCGTCGGGGCGGAAGCGGCGCAGCGCGCGTGCGAAGCGAAAGACGTTCGGCGCCTTCACCCGGGGCAGCCAGCGCTTCGGGGCAAGGTGGCGTTCCCGCAGCACGGCGAAGGCATCGAGATAGGCCTCGGCCTCCGTCCCGTGGAAGGACGAGCAGCCGAACAGCATCTCCACCCCCTCGTCGTCCACAAAGCGGGTCATGGCCCCCCAGGCGACGCGCAGGATGTCGGGGTCGTGCCAGTCGGGATGGATGCAGAAGCGCCCCATCTCGACCATCGGCCCCTGGAAATCGGCGAGAGCCGAAGGTTGTAGTATTGCGCCGAATAGCTCGCGCCGATCTCGGCCCCGTTCGACAGCGGCAACATGCGGAAACAGGCCACCAGCGTGCCGGTCCGCGTCTCTTCGACCAGGACATGCTGGCAGCCGCATGTCGAAGTCGTCGGCATCGCGGCCCTCCTCGCGCAGGCCGTCGCGCGCCGCACCCGTTCCGGCGATGAAGGCGAGGAAGCGCAATTCCTGCGCCCGGCGGATGTCCGCATCGGTTTCCGCAAGCCGGGCCGCGTAGCGACCTTTGAGAAGCGCGCGCATCGTTCCCTCCTTCCGTCTTGCGACGGGGGTCCTGACCTCTACATATAGCGCACTGGTCTTATCATGCATCCGGTAACGGGATGACGAAGCCGGTTGTTCCAGCGAAGGGAATGAACATGGACAAGGTCGTCAAGACCGACGCCGAATGGCGGGCGCAGCTTTCGGATCTGGCCTACAAGGTGACGCGCAAGCACGGCACCGAGCGCGCCTTCACCCACGACGATTTCCCGAAGGAGCCGGGCACCTATCATGTGCGTGTGCTGCGGCGCGCCGCTGTTCGACCAGGCGACGAAGTTCGACAGCGGCACCGGCTGGCCCAGTTTCTATGCCCCCCTCGTCGCCCGAGGTGGTGGGCGAGACGGTCGACCGCAGCTTCTTCATGCGCCGGACCGAGGTGCATTGCGCCCGCTGCGACGCACATCTGGGCCATGTCTTTCCCGATGGCCCGGCCCCGACGGGCCTGCGCTACTGCATGAACGGCGTGGCGCTGACGTTCGAGCCGGAAGCCTGACCACGGCGGCAGGGGCGCGCGCCCCTGCCCTGCCCCCGGTCAGTTCGCGGGCGACGACCCCAGGAACTGGCTGGCGTCGAAGCGGCCGAAGTTGCTGAACAGCTGGCCAAGGAAGGTCACGCCCTGGATGTTCGACTCGGTCACACGCCGCGACAGGGCGACGACCTGACCGTCCTCCAGCCCGAACCGCTCGATGTTGTCGACCGTGCCGGCGGAATTGAAGGTGATCACCACGACCTGACGATCGATCTCGACCGGCTCCTTCGGCCCGCGCTGCTGGAAGCGGCTTTGCACGTAGAACCACTGGTCATCGTTCAGAGGCCCGAGGCGCTTGGGCGACCCACGGCCTGTGTCACGGTCTCGCGGTTGTCCTTGCCCACGACGACGGCCGCCAACTCGGCATCGGTCGGCGCATAGCCGTGATTGCGGTAAAGGGGCTGGCAGGCCGTGGCAGCGATCAGCAGCACGATCAGTGCGACCTGCACCGGCCGAAAGAGCAAACCTGCCAGACCCGTTGACCGGCCGATCGTGCTCGATGCCATGCTTTGCCTCCTGCCGCCTCTTGTCACAGCGGCTTGTGCCCCTTATCCGACGTTCAGACCGGCTTACAGAAGGACGCGGCCCGGTTCAAGAAAGGAACGCGCCGCGCCGGACACCTGGAAAGGAACCGCCATGGCCGATCCGCTTCCCGTCGGCCCACCCGTTTCGCATCGGCGCCCTGTCGCCGCGCAAGCCCACGCACTTCTCGCTGGAACCCGACGCCGCGGCGCGGGCCGAGGTCGCGCGCCTCCTCGGGATCACTGCGGTGCGACCGGCTGTCGTTCAAGGGTGCGATCCGGCCTGTCGGGCGGTCCGATTTCGAGCTTGACGGGGCAGCTGCAGGCGACCGTGGTGCAGCCCTGCGTCGTCACGCTCGACCCGGTGACGACGCGACATCGACGAACCCGTCCTGCGCCGCTACCTGGCCGACCATGCGATGCCCGACGGACGACGAGGCCGAAATGCCCGAGGACGACACCGCCGAACCGCTGCCCGAGGTGATCGACCCGGGCGCCGTGATGTTCGAGGCGCTGGCCCTGGCGCTGCCCGACTATCCCCGCGCGCCGAAGGCCGAAACTGGGTGAAGACGTGCATGCCGAACCCGGCGTCGCGCCGCTGCGCGACGCGGATCTGCGCCCCTTCGCGGGCCTCGCCTCGCTGGCCGAGAAGCTGTCGGGCGGCGGATCGGGGAGCGGCGGAAATGGCGAGACCTGAGGCCCGCGTCGCTGAAAACGCGCAAGGCTCAGAAAGGGCTTGCGCCCCGCCAGAATCCCGCTATGTTCCGCGCCTCGTTTATGGGATCGGGCCAGTGCCGCCGGTCGTACTGTGGCATGTCTGGATTCTTATTGAAAATCAGGGGCCTGTCCCCACTACCCGAGGTTGAGACATGGCTGTCCCTCAGAACCGAACCACCAAGTCGCGGCGCAACATGCGCCGCGCCCATGATGCGCTGGTTGCCGGCAATCCGGCCGAATGCCCGAACTGCGGCGAGCTGAAGCGTCCGCACCACGTCTGCGGCGCCTGCGGCCATTACGATGCCCGCGAAGTCGTTGCGCTGACGCAAGGAAGTCGATCTGGACGAGGACGCGGCGTAAGCCGCGCCCTCGCGCGCTGCCGAGCCATGGCGAACGGACCCGACATCTCCGACCGCTGGCGGCAAGCGCATCGTCATTTCCGTTGACGCCATGGGCGGCGACCGCGGGCCGGCGGCTGTCGTCGCGGGCCTTGCTCGATTCTGCCGCCAAGAACCCCGACGTGGCCTTCATCGTCCATGGCGACGAGGCCGAACTTGCGCGCCTCGTCGACCGGCGCAAGGCGCTTGGCCGGGCGCTGCGAGATCCGCCACGCCCCCCGCATCGTCACGATGAGCGACAAGCCCAGCCAGGTCATGCGGCATGGCGAGGGCACGTCGATGTGGTCCTGCCATCGAACGCGTGCAGCCAGGGCGAGGCGACGGTGGCCGTCTCCTGCGGCAATACCGGCGCGCTGATGGCGCTGTCGATGATCCGCCTGCGCAAGCTGCCCGGCGTGAACCGCCCGGCCATCGCCTGCCTCTGGCCCTCGCGCAATCCCGGCGGCTTCAACCTGATGCTGGACGTGGGCGCCGACATCAAGGCCGATGCCGAGGACCTGCTGCAATATCGCCACGATGGGCGCGTCCTATGCCCGCAACGGCCTGAACCTGGAACGCCCGCGCGTCGGCCTGCTGAACGTCGGCACCGAAGAGCACAAGGGCCGGGCCGAGCTGAAGCTGGCGCATGACCAGATGGCCGCCGCCGCCAACGCCGGCGATTTCGACTTCGTCGGCTTCGTCGAAGGCGGCGACATTCCCGGCAACCGCGTCGATGTGATCGTGACCGACGGCTTCACCGGCAACATCGCGCTGAAGACCGGCGAAGGCACGGCCAAGCTGATCTCGGATTTCCTGCAGCGAGGCGTTCAACGCCACCTTCCTGTCCAAGATCGCGGCGCTGCTGGCGCTGACGCTCGCTGAAGCGCCTGCAGAAGCGGATCGACCCGCGCCGGGTGAATGGCGGCGTGTTCCTGGGGCTGAACGGCACGGTCGTGAAATCGCATGGCTCGGCCGATGCCACCGGGGTCTCGGCGGCGATCAAGCTGGCCTTCCAACTGGCGCAGTCCGGGCTTTCAGGAACGGCTTGCGGCGCGGGTTGCATCGGCCGGCCGTGCGGGGCAGGATGCCGCCGCGGATGGCTCCATAACCGGTAAGGCTGAATGACAATACGCGCCGTGGTGAAGGGCGTCGGGCACTATCTGCCCGACCGCGTGGTGCCGAACTCCGAGTTCGAAGCCATCGCTCGATACCACCGACGAATGGATCCGCTCGCGCTCGGGCATCGAGCGGCGGCATTTCGCGGCCGACGGCCAGACGACCTCCGACCTTGCCACCCGCGCGGCCCGCGCCGCGCTGGCCGATGCCGGGATCGACGCCGACGACGATCGACGCGATCATCGTCGCCACCTCGACCCCCGACCTGACCTTCCCGTCCGCGCGACGATGGTGCAGGCGCGCGCTTGGCATGACGCGCGGCTTTGCCTTCGACGTGCAGGCGGTCTGCGCCGGCTTCGTCTTTGCGCTGGCCAATGCCAATGCGCTGATCGTCTCGGGCCAGGCACAGCGGGTGCTGGTGATCGGGGCCGAGACCTTCTCGCGCCTGATGGACTGGACCGACCGCGTCGACCTGCGTCCTGTTCGGCGACGGCGCGGGCGCGCTGGTGCTGGAAGCGGCCGAGGGCGCGGGCACCGGCGCCGACCGGGGCATCCTGTCCGCCGACCTGCATTCGGACGGGCGCTTCAAGGACCTCCTCTATGTCGATGGCGGCGTCTCGACCGGCACCACCGGCCATCTGCGGATGCAGGGCAAGGAAGTCTTCCGCCATGCCGTCGAAAAGCTGGCCGAAACCGCCCACACCGCGCTGGACAAGGCCGGGCTGACCGCCGCGGACGTCGACTGGATCGTGCCGCATCAGGCCAACCTGCGCATCATCACGGCACGGCCCAGCGCATGCAGGTGCCGATGGACCGGGTGGTCGTCACGGTGCAGGACCACGGCAACACCTCGGCCGCCTCGATCCCCTTGCGCTGTCGGTCGGCAGGCAGCGCGGGCAGATCAAGCCGCGGCGATCTGGTCGTGACCGAGGCGATCGGCGGCGGCCTTGCCTGGGGATCGGTCGTCCTGCGCTGGTAAGCAGCGTCTGAATTGGCCGCTTCCCAAGTGGTTGATATTGACTCGGAAATTCAACGCGCCCAATCCTCGCCTGAAAACCGGGGGGACTGGATGAGCGAAAAGACTTTGACGCGGATGGACCTGAGCGAGGCCGTGTTTCGCGAGGTGGGCCTCAGCCGCAACGAATCCGCACAGCTGGTCGAAGTCGGTGCTGCAGCACATGTCCGACGCGCTGGTCGCCGGGCGAGACGGTCAAGATCTCGTCCTTCGGCACCTTCTCGGTCCGCGACAAGTCGGCCCGCGTCGGCCGCAACCCCAAGACCGGCGACGAGGTTCCGATCAGCCCGCGCCGCGTGCTGACCTTCCGCCCGTCGCATCTGATGAAGGATCGCGTCGCCGCCGGCAAGCAAGCGCTGACGGGGCGGCAGCGGCATGGAAAAGTCGCGCCGACGCCTTCCGCACCATCAGCGAGGTCGCCGAGCTTCTCGATACGCCCGCCCATGTGCTGCGCTTCTGGGAAAGCCGGTTTCCGCAGGTCCGCCCGGTCAAGCGCGCCGGCGGGCGGCGCTACTACCGCCCCACGGACGTGGCGCTGCTGTCCGGCATCAAGCGGCTGCTGCACGACGACGGCCTGACGATCCGCGGCGTGCAGAAGATGCTGCGCGAGCAGGGCGTCCGTCATGTCATGGCGATGGCCGATGCGACGATCGGTGGCCGAGGCCGGCCCATCGTGGCAGCGACGCAACCTGCCCCGGCATCGCCGAAGCCGCTGCGCCGACAGCGTCCGCCCGCCGACGTCCTGATCGCTGCGGCACTCCGCGCAAGCTGCCCTGCGGCACCCGAGCCCGCCGAAGAGCTGCCGCTGTTTGCGGACAGCGCCGAGGCGTTGCCTCTGTTCTCGGACGACACCGACGCGGCCGAACAGTCGCCCCCGAGACGGCCTTGCGCCGAGGATGATGACCGGCGCCGGTGCTCTGGTGGCCGACCTTGCTGCGCGCGCTTTCGCCCGAAACGGCGCGCGCCAACCGCGCCGCTCTGGCCGCCGTGGCGGAGCGTCTGGCCGCGCTGCGCGACCGCATGCAGGCCGATGCGGCCGAAGCGCGGTCGACTGACGCGCCCGGGATGAGCTTTCCCGCTTGCCCCGCCCGAGAATCCCGGTATGTATCCGCCCCGTCGGGCCGTAGCGCAGCCTGGTTAGCGCGTCCGTCTGGGGGGCGGAAGGTCGCGAGTTCGAATCTCGCCGGCCCGACCAACACGAAGCCGCCCGCGCCCGGAAGGGTGCGGGCGGTTTCGTTTCTGGCGGCGCGGAGCGAAGCATGACCACCGGCGTCCTTCCCTCGCAGACCCTGCGCGCGATGATCGCGCAGGGCGCGATCCTGTCCGCCGCGCCGGTCCTGCCCGCCCAGATCCAGCCCGCCAGCCTCGATCTGCGGCTGGGCCCGGTCGCCTACCGGGTGCGCGCCTCGTTCCTCGCCGGGCACGGCCGCCGGGTGCTCGACCGGATCGACGGAATTCGGCATGCACCAGGTGGACCTGACGCCGGGCGCGGTGCTGGAAAAGGGCTGCGTCTACGTCATCCCGCTGATGGAACGGCTGGCCCTGCCCGCCGGCATCACGGCGGTGGCCAATGCGAAAAGCTCCACCGGGCGGCTCGACCTGCTGACCCGCACGATCACCGATGGCGGGGTGGAATTCGACCGCATTCCCGCGGGCTACACGGCCCGCTCTATGCCGAGGTCTGCCCGCGCAGCTTTTCGGTGCTGGTCCGGCCGGGCATGCGGCTGAACCAGATCCGCTTCCGCAGCGGCCAGGCCGTCCTGTCGGATGCCGAACTGGCCGCCCTGCACGCCCGCGATCCGCTGGTGGACGGCGCAGCCGGTGATCTCGGAAGGGTCTGGGCTTTTCGGTCGATCTGCGCCCGCGCAGGGCGATCTGGTGGGCTACCGCGCCAAGCCCCATACCGGGGTGATCGACCTTGACCGCATCGGCGCACTACGACCGCCGCCGAGTTCTGGGAAGAGGTCCGCACGCCGCGACGGCCGCATCATCCTCGATCCCGGCGCCTTCTACATCCTCGTCAGCCGCGAGGCGGTGACGATCCCGCCCGACCATGCCGCCGAGATGGCCCCCTACCTGGCGATGGTGGGCGAGTTCCGCGTGCATTACGCCGGCTTCTTCGACCCGGGCTTCGGCCACCGCAGCGCGCGCGGCAGCAGGTCGCGCGGGGTGCTGGAGGTGCGCTGCCACGAGGCGCCCTTCGTGCTGGAACATGGCCAGGTCGTCGGGCGGCTGGTCTACGAGCGGATGGCCGGACCGGTGCCCGACATCGCTTTACGGCGCGGGGCTGGCGCTCGAACTATCAGGGCCAGGGCCTGAAGCTGTCGAAGCATTCCGCATGACGCTGATCAGTCCTCGAAACAGCTCCGTACTGCAGCCGCATGCGACAGGTCAGCCTCGCTTCCTCGCTCGTCCGTCGCTCGTCGCCTCGGCAGCTGCCCGGCAGGGGGCGGTTGTCCAGCAGCCCGGCCTGGCGCAGTTCCTTCAGCCCCGGCAGGTCGCGCGCGGATTCCAGGCCGAAGTGATCGAGGAAGGCTTCGGTCACCACGAAGGTCACCGGCCGGCCCGGCGTCATCCGGCGGCGTCCGAAGCGGATCCAGTCCAGTTCCAGCAACTGGTCGATGGTGCCCCGGCTGACCGCGACGCCGCGGATTTCCTCGATCTCGGCGCGCGTGACGGGCTGGTGATAGGCGACGATCGCCAGCGTCTCGATGGCCGCGCGCGACAGCTTGCGCTGTCTCGACCGTTTCCTTCTGCATCAGGTAGCCAAGGTCGGGCGCGGTGCGGAAGGCATAGGCATCGCCCACCCGCACCAGGTGCACCCCCCGCCCCTCATAGCGGCGGCGCAGATGCGCCAGCGCCTCGGCCGGCGTCGCAGCCATGCGGCAGGCGCGCGGCCAGTTCGGCCAGCGTCACCGGCTCGGCAGTGGCAAAGAGGATCGCCTCGACCATCCGCTCCTGCTCGGCCATGGGCGGGGCGTCGAACAGGCTCTTCTTCGCTCGGTCTCGGTCATCGCCTCCCTCCGCCGGATCTGGATCGGGCGCAAAGGTCTCGCCCTGGCGCAGCTCGATCTGGCCGCGCTTGGCCAGTTCCAGCACGGCGGCGAAATGCGCCGCCGTGGCCGAGCGGCGGCGCATGCGGGTGCGCCGTCCCAGCCGTCGGGCAGGATAGCTGGCCAGGTCGGTCCAGTCGCCGGCATAGCCGATCAGCCCGCGCATCCGGTCCAGCGCCTGTTCCATCGTGAAGACATGGTCGCGGTCCATCACGAAGGGGCGGAACTCGTCCCGCGTGCGGATGCGGGCATAGGCCTGCATCAGGTCCAGCAGCGTCGCGGTATAGCGGACGTGGCGGATGCGGGTCACATCCTCGGGGATGCCGCGCGCGAAGAAGTCGCGCCCCTTCTGGTCGCGCGCCATCAGCCGCGCCGCCGCCTCGCGCATCGCCTGCAAGCCGTTCCAGCTGGAAGGCCAGATGCGCGGCCAGATCCTCGGCGCTCGGGCCCTCCTCGGTCGGATCGGGCGGCAGCAGCAGGCGCGACTTCAGGATAGGCGAGCCAGGCCGCCATCACCAGATAATCCGCCGCAAGTTCGATCCGCAAGGCCTTGGCCTGGTTCGACGAAACCCAGATACTGCTCGGCCAGTTGCAGGACCGAGATCCGGCGCAGGTCCACCTTCTGCGTGCGCGACAGCATCAGCAGCAGGTCGAGCGGCCCCTCGAAGCCGTCGACATCGACGATCAGCGCCTCTGCCGCGATCCGCGCGCTCGTCACGGTCCGCCTCGCCCCAGTCATCCGCCAACCCGGTCCCCCTGCGTCATCGCCGCCAATTCTGCGTCGATTGCCGCAAGATCGCAATGGTCCGGCGATCGTGACGCCACGCCAAGCGCGGCATCGGCGCGCGCCTGTCCCGCCGCATCCAACCGCCCCGCGGCCGCAGCCACCGCCACCATCTCGTCCGGCTTGTCCGTTGCAGTGCAGGACGATGTCGCAACCCGCCGCCCGCGCGCGTGTCCGCCCGCGTCGGCCAAGCGTCCCGCACAGCGCCTGCATCGACAGATCGTCGGTCATCAGCAGGCCGTCAAAGCCGATCTCCTCGCGGATCACCCGGATCATCGCGGGGCGACAGGGTGGCAGGTGCCGTCGTCAAAGGCGGCGAAAGACGATATGCGCCGTCATCGCCAGCGGCAGGTCGGCCAGCGCGCGGAACGGCCGCGAAATCGGTGGCGGCAAGCTCTTCGGCGGCGTCCGTCGACCCGGGGCAGGTCATGATGCGTGTCCATCGTGGCCCGGCCATGCCCCGGCATGTGCTTCATCACCGGCAGGACGCCCCCGTCCAGCAGGCCCTGCCGCCACTTCACGCGCGACCGCAACGACCGTCTCCACATCCTTGCCATAGCAGCGGTTCCTCAGGAAGGGATGCGTCAGGTCGCGTGGCGATATCCACGCGTCGGCGCGCAGTTGCCGTCGATCCCGACGGCGCGCAGTTCCGCCGCGATCAGGCGGGACGCGCAGCCGCATCGCGCGCGGCGCGTCCGGCGCCGGCCGCGCGCACCGTGTCCAGCGGCGGCGCCCATTCGCGCCAGTGCGGTGCGCGCAGGCGCTGCACGCGCCCGCCTTCCTGATCGACGAAGACCGGCGCATCGCGCCCCACGGCGTCGCGCAGGTCCGCGGTCAGGCGGCGAAGCTGGTCCGGGGTCTCGACGTTGCGGGCGAACAGGATGAACCCCCAGGGGTCCGCGTCGCGAAAGAAGGCCCGTTCGGACGGGCGAGCAGCCGGGCCCAGCGCAGCCGAAGATCGTCGCGCCGGGCTCATGGCACGGTGGGTCACCGGGATGCAGGTCGCGTTCTCGGCCAGCAGGGCCGAACAGAAGCGGCGCGCGTCGTCCTCATCCTCGAACCCTGGGCGCGCAGCCGAACGAAGGTGCGCCCGCCGCTCTGCGCCGCCTGCAGCACCAGCGCCTTCGCCGGCGATCAGATCGCCAAACCGCACCTGAAGCGACGCCCATTCCGCGCGCGCCCCGGCCTCGTCGTCGAAGGCGCCCAGCTGCACCAGCCGCGTGCCCGGTGTCAGCGGCGGCGATGTCGACCTCGCCCGGCGCTTCCAGTGCCCCCGTGTCCGCTTGCCACGCGCGTCGGGACGTCTCGGGCGAGCGCATCTCCTTCGGGCCGTCGCGCGGGACGGGGCGAGCGGGTCATGGCTCCCGGCAGGGGCGGCCTCGGTATCGGCAGCCTCGACCGCCGCAACATCCGTGCCGAGCGCCTCGGCCAGGGCGGCGTCGATCGAGGATTCCAGCGCGTCCTGCGGTTCCGCCGCCAGCGCCGGCGTCAGACCCGGGCGCGGCATCGGCCAGCGTCGTCGCCTCGACCGGGGCGAGGCTTGCGGTCTCGGTCAACTCGCCGGGGGCGAGGACGGGCAGACCCGGATCGGCCGGGACTGCGACGGCAGGCGCGAGCGTAGCGGCTTCCAGCGAGACGAGTGTCGTCGTTTCGGGCGCCGCGGCGATCGCCGCGAGGCCGGCTGCGGGCCGGTCTTCCTCCGTCAGGTCGATCGGGTCGCGGCGCAAGGACCATCTGTTCGGGCAGGTCGGCCGCCGCGCCCTCGGCGGCAACCTCGTTCACCGACAAGCCCGGTGATTCGCGGCAATCTCGCCGCCCGGATCCTGCGGGGCGATCCGCATCGGGCCTTCCAGCGCGCGCACCACCGGAATGCCCGTCACGTCGCGCACGGCCAGCTTGTAGCCCCAGACGCCCACCCCGATCACCAGCGCGACCGAGGTGACCGCCCCCGCCACGTTGATGAACCACTGGACCCGTTCCGCCGCTTGGCGACGCCGGGGCCATGCCCTCGCATATCCCTGTCGTCCACGTCTGCCATGCTCTGCCCCACTGGCCCGGCTTGTCGCCGCCGGGCTTGTCTTGCCTGTTCACTCGGGCAGCGGCGCCTGTAGTCAGCGCATTTCCTCGACCGGAGTGACGCCAAGGATACCAAGACCTGCGGAAATGACAACGCCCACGGCCCGCGCGAGGGCGATTTTCGCCTGCGATATGGCCGGTATCGTCCTGAATGAACCGCAGAGCTGTGGTCGTCATTGCCCCGGTTCCACAATCCGTGGAAGTCCGAGGCCAGTTCGTAGAGGTAGAAGGCCACCCGGTGCGGCTCGTTGCCGCGCGCGGCGATTTCGACCAGACGCGGCCATTCGGCGATCTTGCGGACCATCTCCAGCTCGGCCTCGATGCGCCAGATGCGCCAGGTCGCGCCGCCGCCAGCGACGGCATCGTCGACAGTCGATCCCCGCCTCGCGCGCCTTGCGCAGGACCGAGTTCACCCGGGCATTGGCGTATTGCACGTAGAAGACCGGGTTGTCCTTCGACTGCTCCAGCACCTTGTCGAAGTCGAAGTCCAGCGCCACGTCGTTCTTGCGGGTCAGCATGACGAAGCGCGTCACATCCGGCCCCGCCTGTTCGACCACGTCGCGCAGGGTCACGAAGGTGCCCGCCCGCTTGCGACATCTTGAACGGCTCGCCGTTCTTCCACAGCTTCACCAGCTGGATCAGCTTGATGTCCAGCGGCACCCGGCCTTCCGACAGCGCGCGCGACAACGGCCTTCATCCGCTTGACATAGCCGCCGTGATCGGCGCCGAAGATGTCGATCAGCGCGTCGAAGCCGCGCTGCACCTTGTCGTAGTGATAGGCGATGTCGGGGGCGAAATAGGTCCAGCTGCCGTCCGATTTCTTCACCGGCCGGTCCACGTCGTCGCCATGCGCGGTGGAGCGGAACAGCGTCTGCTCGCGCGGCTCCCAGTCCTCGGGCGTCTTGCCCTTCGGCGGCTCCAGCACGCCTTCGTAGATCAGGCCCATGCCGCGCAGCCGCTCGATCGCCGCCTCGATCTGGCCGGTGCCGTAGAGCGCCTTTTCCGACGAATAGACATCCATCTTCACGCCCAGCAGCGCCAGATCGTCGCGGATCATCTCCATCATCTGCTCGGTCGCGAAGTTGCGGACGTCGGCCAGCCAGTACGCTTTCCGGCTTGTCCAGCAGGCTGTCGCCGTACTTCTCCTTCAGCGCCTCGCCCACCGGGATCAGGTAGTCGCCGGGATAAAGCCCCTCGCGGATCTCGGGCTCCAGGCCGTTGCGCCTCGCGGTAGCGCTCATAGGCGGAGCGGGCCAGCACATCGACCTGCGCGCCGCCGTCGTTGATGTAGTATTCCCGCGTCACGTCGATAGCCCGGCAAAGGCCAGAAGCGCGCGCCAGCGCATCGCCGAAGACCGCGCCGCGCACATGGCCCACATGCATCGGCCCGGTCGGGTTGGCCGAGACGAACTCGACGTTGACCTTCTGCCCCTGCCCCAGGGTCGACCGGCCGATACGCCGTCCCCTCCGCCAGCGCCGCCCGCACCACGCCCTGCCAGACGGCGGGCGCCAGCCGCAGGTTCAGGAAGCCCGGCCCCGCCACCTCGGCCTCCGCCACGCGCGGATCGGTCCAGCAGCCGCGCGGCCAGCGCCTCGGCAATCGCGCGCGGGCTGCATGCCCGGCGGGCTTGGCCAGCACCATCGCCGCATTGGTCGCCATGTCGCCATGGGCCGCATCGCGCGGCGGCTCGACCGCCACGCGGTGAAGTCGAGGCCCGCCGGCAGTTCGCCGGCGGCGGTCATCTGCGGTCAGCGCGTCCACCACGAGCGCGCGGATATCGGCGAAGAGGTTCATCTTCCGGTCCTGTCTGTTGCCACAGCCTCTGCCAGAGGGCTTGGGTCGCGTCAATCCTGACAGGGTCCGGCCTCAGCCGCAGAGGCGCTGATGCTCCTGCAAGGCGAAGCGGTCGGTCATGCCCGCGACGTAATCGGCGACGATGCGGGCGAGTGCCGTCTCGTCCGCGGCGGCGGCGATGTCGGCCTGCCATTCGGCGGGCAGCAGGTCGGGCTGCGCCATGAACAGCGGGAACAGGTCGTTGACCACCTGCGTGACCTTCGGCCCGCTCCTCCATCACCGAGGGCGCACGGTACATGCGGTGGAACAGGAAGGACCGGATCGCCTTGAGTTCCTGATAGAGCGGCTTGGAGAAGCGGATCACCGTCGCCCCCATCGCGCGGATCTCCTCGACCGACCGGGGCTGCGCCGCGTCGAGCCGGTTCTTCGCGACGGCGATCACGTCCTCGACCATCCGGCCGAAGACGCGGCGCAGCGCCTCGTGGCGGCGGCGCATCGGATCGAGGCCGGGATAGGTCGCGTCCACCTCGGCGAAGGCGGGGCCGGTCACGGGCAGCTCCATCAGGTCGTCCTCGGTGAAAAGACCCGAGCGCAGGCCGTCGTGCAGGTCGTGGTGCGAATAGGCCACGTCATCGGCGATGGCCGCGACCTGCGCCTCGGCGCTGGCGATAGGTGTGAAGCTCAAGATCCCATTGGGCGTTGACCTCGGCCAGCGCATAGGGCAGCGGCGCGGCTCCACCGGGCCGTTGTGCTTGGCGATGCCTTCCAGCGTTTCCCAGGTCAGGTTCAGCCCGTCGAAATCGGCATAGTGCCGTTCCAGCCGGGTGACGATCCGCAGCGCCTGCGCGTTGTGGTCGAAGCCGCCATAGGGCGCCATCAGCCGCCTCCATCGCGTCCTCGCCGGTGTGGCCGAAGGGGGTGTGGCCAAGGTCATGGGCCAGCGCGATCGCCTCGGCGAGGTCGGTGTTCAGGCCCAGCACGCCCGCGATGGTGCGGGCGACCTGCGCCACCTCGATCGTGTGGGTCAGGCGGGTGCGGTAATAGTCGCCCTCATGTTCGACGAAGACCTGCGTCTTGTGCTTCAGGCGGCGGAAGGCCGAGGAATGGATGATCCGGTCGCGGTCGCGCTGGAAGGGCGAGCGGAAGGTGCGACATCCGCTCGGGCCAGAGACGGCCCGCGGCTGGCATCGGGCTGGCAGGCATAGGGGGCGAGCATGGGCGGCCTTGGCTTGTGATGGTCCGGCGTCGAGCCTATATTGCAAGTCACGCGGAAATGGACACGGCGAAATCCGATGCTCACGCTGACCCTGCCCCCCAAGGTGACCGACCGCGCCTTTGCCCGCCTGGCCGAGATCGCGGCGGCGACGGGCGACGCCCGGCCGCTGCGCGTGGCGGTGGAGGGCGGCGGCTGTTCGGGCTTCCAGTACGACATCAAGCTGGACGATCCCCTGCGCCGACGATCTGGTGCTGGAAAAGGACGGGCGTGAAGGTGCTGGTCGATGCCGTGTCCCTGCCCTTCCTGGAAAACGCGGTGATCGACTTCTCCGACGAACTGATCGGCGCGCGCTTCGTGGTGCAGAACCCGAACGCAACCTCGTCCTGCGGCTGCGGGACAAGCTTCTCGATCTGATCCGGGCGATCCGCGCCGCGTTCCCTTCGCCGACGCTTCCCCCTACAGTCGGGGCAAAGCGAAAGGCGGGCCATGAAGATCGCAACCTTCAACATCAACGGCATCAAGGCGCGGATCGAGACGGTTCCGCTCTGGCTGCAGGCGAGCCAACCCGACGTGGCGGTGCTGCAGGAGATCAAGTCGGTCGACGAGGCCTTCCCGCGCGAGGTGTTCGAGGACCTCGGCTACCGGGTCGAAACGCACGGACAGAAGGGCTTCAACGGCGTCGCGATCCTGTCGAAGCTGCCGCTGGAGGATGTGACGCGCGGGCTGCCGGGCGATCACGGGCGACGAACAGACCCGCTGGATCGAGGCGACGGTGATCGGCGCGCGGGCGGTGCGGGTCTGCGGCCTCTACCTGCCCAACGGCAACCCCGCGCCGGGGCCGAAATACGACTACAAGCTCGCCTGGATGGAGCGGCTGCGCCTCCGCGCGCTGGAACTGCTCGCGACCGAGGAGCCGGTGGTCCTGTCTGGGCGACTACAACGTGATCCCGCAGGCCGAGGACGCGGCCAAGCCCGAGGCCTGGGTGACCGATGCGCTGTTCCTGCCGGAAAGCCGCGCCGCGTTCCGGCGGCTCTTGAACCTCGGGCTTCACCGACGCGTTGCTGGCCCGCAATCCGAAGCCCGGCTACACCTTCTGGGACTATCAGGCGGGCGCGTGGGAGCGGAACAACGGCATCCGGATCGACCATGTGCTGCTCAGCCCGCAGGCGGCGGACCTGCTGGTGGAGGCTGGCATCGAGAAAAGCCTGCGGGGCGGCGAGAAGCCCTCGGACCATGTGCCGGTCTGGGTGGAACTGGCGGAGTAACGCAGGATCGCCGGTGCCGGTGTCGCGCTTGGCGGCAATGATCCGGCGACAAGACAACGGCTTTCCGGAGGCGTCCTCCCGTCGGACAGCGGGTGCGCGTCAGCCTTCCGAAGCAGCCGCGCTGCGCCGGTATTCGATGATCTCGCCGATGTTGAGTTCAAGCCAGTCGGTCAGCTCGCGCACCTTCTGTGCCGCGCCCTGCCCCAGCGGCGTCAGGCAATAGTCCACATGCGGGGGAACGACCCGATGCGCGTGGCGCCGGACGAGGCCGTCGGATTCGAGTTGTTGCAGGGTTTGCGCCAGCATCCGCTCGCTGACCCCGCCGATGCTCCGGCGCAATTCGCTGAACCGCTGCGTGCCGGTTTCCAGCGCGATCAGCACGAGCACGCCCCAGCGGCTGGTCAGGTGGTTCAGAACCAGACGCGAGGGACACTCGCGCGTCATCACGTCGCCGCGCCGCCGGGCGGCCGCCAGCAGGCTGGGTGGCGGATGGTGAAGCGGTCCGTCCAATGCGCTAACCTTTTTGTGCGTACTTCCGTTTTGTAAGTATGGGTCTATCTGTTGCGCGTCAACACCGGGAACAGGAGCGACTCACATGACAATCGGCATTACTGGGGCGACGGGCCAGCTTGGGCGTCTGGCCGTGGCGGCACTGACGGCGCGCGTTCCGGCGGCGCAGATCGTGGCGCTGGTGCGCGATCCGGCGAAGGCCGCGGACCTTGGCGTGGCCGTGCGGGCCTTCGACTACACCGCGCCGGACGTGTCGGCGCTGAGGGGTCTCGACGTGCTGGTCCTGATCTCGTCCAGCAGCTTCGACGACCGGGCCGGACAGCACCGCAAGGTGATCGATGCGGCCAAGGCGGCGGGCGTGGGGCGGATCGTCTATACCGGCATCCTCAAGGGCGAGGCTTCGCCCATGCTGATCTCGCAGGACCATATCGAGACCGAGGCGGCGCTGCGCGCGTCGGGGGTGCCGCACACGGTGTTGCGGAACGGGTGGTACATCGAGAACAAGACGGGCGCGCTCGGCGGGGCCATCGCGGCGGGCGCGCTGATCGGGTCGTCGGGCGCGGGCCGCTTCTCGGCCGCGGCGCGCAAGGACTTCGCCGAGGCCATCGCGGTGGTCGCGACGCAGGGCGGGCATGACGGGAAGGCCTATGAACTGGCGGGCGATACCGCCTTCACGATGGACGAACTGGCCGCAGAGGTTTCGAAGCAGACGGGAAAGACCATTCCCTACAACGACCTGCCCGCAGAAGCCTATGCGGGTATCCTGACCAGCTTCGGCCTGCCCGAAGGCTTTGCCCATGTCCTGGCGGATTCCGACGTGCAGGCCGCGCAGGGCGCGCTCTTCGACGACAGCAAGACGCTGTCGCGCCTGATCGGACGACCCACGACGCCGATGGCCGAGGTCGTGCGCGAGGCGCTGGCCGCGCTCTGACCGCGCCCCATTCCCGACGCGCCCCGGCGAAGGCCGGGGCCTCTCTCCACCATGCCCCGCCCTACCCCGCGGTCACGTCATGGCGGTAAAGCCAGTCGAACCGCTTCAGGGCAGCATCGGGCGCAACCCGTGAGCCGAGGCGCAGCGCGGCATGCGCCGCCTCGCGCCACGGGCTGTGCAGGTGATAGGCGCGGGCATTGCGGCTGCTCGCCTCGACGATCCGGGCGCAGCGGGGTGCGCGGGCCTGCTGGTAGGCGGCGAAGGCCGCTTCCGGCGTGTCGTGGGTGGCGAGCGCCGTCCGCCAGCACCCAGGCATCCTCCAGCGCCATGTTCGCCCCCTGCGCGAGGAAGGGCAGCGTCGGATGCGCCGCATCGCCCAGGATCGCGGCGCCGCCCGGCCGTGCCAGCGCGCGCGCCACCGGGTGGCGGAAGAGGCCCCAGAGGCAGACATCCTCCACCCGGTCCAGCCAGCCCCGGACGCGGGGCGCGAACCCCTCGAAGGCCAGACGCAGCTCCATCGGATCGTCGCGCAGGGACCAGCTTTCCTCGGCCCATCGGTCGCGCTCCTCGACCGCGACGATGTTGCGCAGGGTGCCGCCGCGCAGCGGGTAGCTGACGAGGTGCCGGCCCGGCCCCATGTGCACCTCGGCCACCGGCGGATCGCCGGGCGTGCGCAGGGATCAGCGCGCGCCAGGCGACCTGACCGGTGAAGAACGGCGCTGCCGGGCCGTTCAGCGCAGCGCGGACGCGGGAATGCAGGCCATCGGCCCCGATCAGCAGGTCGGCCTCGATGCTCGACCGCCCTGCGCGGTGACAAGCCGCGGGGCGCGGGCCGGACAGGTCGACCGCCTCGACCCGGTGCAGGAGCCGCAGCTCCACCCCCGCCTCGCGCGCCCCGTCCAGCAGAAGCGCGATCAGGTCGGCGCGGTGCAGATAGCGGTAGTCGCCGCCCGCGCCAGGTCAAGCCGCATCACGCCGTCGCCCGTCGGCCCGTCGATCAGCTCCACCGCCTCGCGCCGCCGTCCCCGCCGCATCGAGCGCCCCGCCAAGCCCGAGCGCCCGCAGCACGCCGCGCGCCGTTGGGCGAGATCTGGATGCCCGCCCCCACCTCGCGGATCGCGTCGGCCTGTTCCAGCACGGTCACCGCCGCGCCGCGCAGCGCCAGCGCGCGCGCCACGGCCAGGCCCGCGATCCCCGCGCCGAGGACAGTGACGGATTGGCCGATCAGGCTCATGCGCGCCCCTCCGATGAAAAAGGCGCCGCAGGCAGATGCCCCGGCGCCCAACTGATCCGTCGCCGTGGCGAGGCGGTCAGTCGTCGCGGTGGACGCGCTCGCGGCGTTCGTGCTTTTCCTGCGCTTCGAGCGTCATCGTGGCGATCGGGCGGGCGTCGAGGCGCTTGCAGCGAGATCGGCTCGCCCGACACTTCGCAATAGCCGTATTCGCCGTTCTCGATCCGCCGCAGCGCCGCGTCGATCTTGGACACCAGCTTGCGCTGGCGGTCGCGGGTGCGCAGTTCCAGCGCGCGGTCGGTTTCTTCGGAGGCGCGGTCGGCGATGTCGGGCACGTTGCGGCCGCTGTCCTGCAGCGCTGTCGATCGTCTCGGCGCTCTGGTCCATCAGTTCCTGCTTCCAGATCAGCAGCTTGCGGCGGAAATATTCGAGCTGACGCTCGTTCATGAACGGCTCGTCCTCGGCGGGACGGTAGTCGTCTGGAAGAAAGATTTCGGCCTTCATCGACTGCTCTCTCCTGCAGGCCGGATCGCACTCGACAGGTGGTCATCTGTCATCCGGCACCCCTTCTGGCGACGCCATAGCGCAAGGCCGCGGGATTGTCACTAGGGCGCGGTTGCGGCGAATTGGGGCGGCGGTAGGGTTTGTGCAAGGCCGCCTGCGCTGCGATTGTCAACCCTGGTGGACAATGAGTTTTTCCTCGACCGACCGCTATATCGCGCCGCCGACCTGACCGTGGCGGTCAATGCCGCCGTGACGCTGGAGCGGCCCTTGCTGGTGAAGGGCGAACCGGGCACGGGCAAGACCGAACTTGCGCGGCAGGTGGCGGCCTCGCTGGGGCTGCCGATCCTGGAATGGCACGTGAAAAGCACCACCAAGGCGCAGCAGGGCCTTTACGAATACGATGCCGTCAGCCGCTTGCGCGACAGCCAGCTGGGCGATGCGCGGGTGAATGACGTGGCGCAACTACATCCGCACGCGGCAAGCTGTGGCAGGCCTTCGACCGCGCCGACGGCCGCGTGGTGCTGCTGATCGACGAGATCGACAAGGCGGACATCGAGTTTCCCAACGACCTGTTGCAGGAACTCGACCGGATGGAGTTCCACGTCTACGAGACCGGCGAGACCGTGCGGGCGCAGCATCGCCCGGTGGTCATCATCACCTCGAACAACGAGAAGGAGCTGCCCGACGCCTTCCTGCGCCGCTGCTTCTTCCACTACATCCGCTTTCCCGATGCCGAGACGATGACGCGCCATCGTCGAGGTGCATTTCCCCGGCATCAAGGAGGCGCTGCTGACCACCGCGCTGACCCAGTTCTACGAGGTGCGCGAGACGCCGGGGCTGAAGAAGAAGCCCTCGACCAGCGAGGTGCTGGACTGGCTGAAGCTGATCCTGGCCGAGGATCTGGCGCCCGAGGACCTGCGGCGCGAGGGCAAGAACGCCCTGCCCAAGCTGCACGGCGCGCTTCTGAAGACCGAACAGGACCTGCACCTGTTCGAGCGGCTGGCCTTCATGGCGCGGGCGGGGCGGCTGAGCGGCGGGCGCGGGATTGACTCGGCTTGGCCTGCAGGCCCGACATGGGGTTGCGTTTGCCTTGCCCGTGCGAGGCGACTCGCCGCTGCCGGGATGGTCGCCATGACCGAAACCCTGCCCTTGCGATCCGCCCGCTCGACCGCTGCCGGACGAGGCGGAGTGGCGGCGGCTGTGGCGGGGGTATCTCGACTATTACGAAACGATGCTGCCCGAGGACGATCTATGCCACGACCTTCGCCCGGCTGCTGGCCGGTGGGCCGGGGGAGTTCCGGGGGCGGCTGGCGGTGCTGGACGGGCGGCCCGTGGGGCTGGTGCATTTCGTCTTTCACCCGAGTTCCTGGGTGGAGCGCGAGGTCTGCTATCTGCAAGACCTCTACGCCGACCCGTCGGTGCGGGGCACGGGCGTGGGGCGGGCGCTGATCGAGGCGGTCTATGCCGAGGCGGACGCGAACGGCACGCCTCCGTCTACTGGTTCACGCAGGATTTCAACGCGACGGCGCGGCGGCTTTACGACCGGATCGGCGTGGCCACGCCCTTCATCCGCTACAACCGCCGCGCGGGCGAGACGGGCGCGCCGGGCCCGGGCGTGACGATCCGGCCCGTCGCGGCGGCGGACGAGGCGGCGTGGCGCGAGCTTGTGGCAGGGCTACCTGACGTTCTACGAGGCGGAGCTGCCCGAGGCGGTGACGGCCGCGACCTTCGCCCGGATCACCTCGGACGATCCGCTGACGATGCGCGGGCTGCTGCTGGAGGTGGACGGGCACGCGGCGGGTCTGGTGCATTACGTGCATGCACCGGACCTGCTGGAAGGACGAGCGGGTGACCTATCTGCAGGACCTGTTCGTGCGGCCCGAGATCCGGGGGCGGCATCTGGGGCGGGCGCTGATCGGCGCGGTCTATGACCGGGCGGATGCGGCGGGCGCGCCGGCCGTCTACTGGCTGACGCAGTCGCTTCAACACGACGGCGCGGCAGCTTTACGACCGGATCGGGGTGCTGACGCCCTTCATCGAATACGACAGGCCCTCTTGATGCGCGCAGCGTGCACTTCTCGGATTGATTGCGGCCTCTCGCGGGCTGCGGCGCGTCGATGACCGAAGTGCCGCAGACGCCGGGTGATCGCGGTCGAGGCCCGCCCCGGCGATGAACGGCTCTTCCCGCCCGCCGCGGCTGACCCGCCGACGCGCAGCAATGCGGCGATGGCCCGCGACATCCTCGCGCTGGAGTTCCAGATGGAAAGCGGGCGCGAACTGCCCGTCATGACCCGCTTCGAGGGGCCGATCACGATTGCGCTGACGGGCCAGGTGCCGCCGACAGCGCCGAACGACCTTGCCCGCGTGATCGGGCGGTTCCGGGCCGAGGCGGGGCTGGATGTCACCGCCGTGCCGCGCGGCCCGGCCTCGATCACCATCGAGTTCCTGCCGCGCAAGCGGATGCAGGCGCTGGTGCCGCAGGCGGCCTGCTTCGTGGTGCCGCGCGTGTCGAGCTGGTCCGAGTATCGCGCGGCCGCGCCGCACCGACCGGGTGGACTGGGTGACGCTCGAACGGCGCGAGAAGGTCGCGATCTTCGTGCCCGGCGATACCTCGCCGCAGGAGGTGCGCGACTGCCTGCATGAGGAACTGGCGCAGGCGATGGGGCCGCTGAACGACCTCTACGAGCTGTCGGATTCGGTGTTCAACGACGACAACTTCCACACCGTCCTGACCGGCTTCGACATGCTGGCGCTGCGCGTGCATTACGCGCCCGAGCTTGCGAACGGCATGACCCGGGCCGAGGTCGCGGCCCGGCTGCCCGCCCTGCTCGCGCGGCTGAACCCGCAGGGCCAGTTCCCGGGTGGGGCCGACGACCGAGCCGACCCCCCGCGCCTGGATCGACGCGATCGAGACGGCGCTCGGCCCCGGCACGCGCCCGGTCGACCGGCGCATGGCCGCGCAGCAGGCGCTGGACATCGCCCGCGCCGCCGGGCTGGCGGGATGCGCGCCTCGGGTTCAGCTGGTTCGCGCTTGGCACGGCTGGCCATGGCCGACGAGATGGACCTTGCGGTGATCGCGCTGGCCGAGGCGGCGCAGGTCTATCGCACCCTGCCGGGCGCGGCGATCCACCTCGCGCATGTCGACATGCAGATGGCCGCCTTCGCCCTGTCCGCGGGCCAGCCGGACGACGCGATCCGGCTGATCGAGCGCGCCAAGCCTGCGGTCTACCGGGCCGAGAATGCAGCACTTCTGGCCAGCCTGATGATGATCAAGGCCGAGGCGCTGCGACATGCTGGGCGACACGGTGGAGGCGCAGGCGCTGCTGCTCGACAGCATCGGCTGGGCGCGCTATGGCTTCGGCGCCGAGGCGGAGGTGCAGGCGCGGCTGACCGAGATCACGGTGCTCGTCGCCGCCGAAGCTGACGGCGCCGAGGTGCAGCGAATGCGCGGGGAAAGGCGGATCGGATGATCATTCTGGCGGCGCTGGTGTTTGGCGCGCTGATGGGCTGGGGTGTCGCGCGCAGGCGCGGCGGCCGGGGGCTGGACCAGCTGCAATATGCGGCCGGCTATGGCATCGCCTGGGCGCTCGTCGGGGTGTTCGTCACGATCTTCGTCCTCCGCGCCGGGCTAGGTTCGATGTTCGCGCCCTTCTTCGAGGCGCTGAGACGCACCGGCGTTCCGGTCTCGCTGCGGGAGTATCTGGCGTTCCTGGAAGGGATGGCCGCTGGCCTTGTCACCTACGACGCCGAGGGGTTCTACTATCTGGCGCGCACCGCGATGGTGAAGGACGAGCGCCATCTCGACCGCTTCGACCGCGCCTTTGCCGAAAGCTTCGCCGGGCTGGAGGCGATCACGCCCGAACAGGTGCTGGAGGCGGTGGACCTGCCCCGCGACTGGCTGGAGAAGCTGGCGGAAAAGCACCTGAGCGCCGAGGAACGCGCGGCGATCGAGGCGCTTGGCGGGTTCGACGCGCTGATGGACACGCTGCGCAAGCGGCTGGAGGAACAGAAGGGCCGCCATCAGGGCGGGTCGAAATGGGTCGGCACCGCCGGCACCAGCCCGTTCGGCGCCTATGGCTACAACCCCGAAGGCGTGCGCATCGGGCAGGACGAAAGCCGCCACCAGCGCGCGGTCAAGGTCTGGGACCGGCGCGAGTTCCGCAACCTCGACGACACGGTGGAGCTCGGCACCCGCAACATCAAGGTCGCGCTGCGCCGCCTGCGCAAATGGGCGCGCGACGGGGCGGCGGAGGAGCTGGACCTGGACGGCACGATCCGCGCCACGGCCGAGCATGGCTGGCTGGACGTGCAGGTGCGCCCCGAGCGGCGCAATGCGGTGAAGGTGCTGCTGTTCCTCGACGTGGGCGGGTCGATGGACCCCTATGTGCGGGTCTTGGAAGAGCTGTTCAGCGCCGCAAGATCGGAGTTCAAGCATCTGAAGGTGTTCTACTTTCACAACTGCCTCTACGAGGCCGTCTGGACCGACAACGCGCGGCGGCTGGACCGAGCAGACGCCGACCTGGGACGTGCTGCGCACCTATGGCCCCGACTACCGCTGCATCTTCGTGGGCGACGCCTCGATGAGTCCCTACGAGATCCTCCATCCGGGCGGCGCGAACGAACACTGGAACGAGGAATCGGGGCAGGTCTGGCTGGAGCGCGCGCGGGCGCAATGGCCGCACAGCCTGTGGATCAACCCGGTGGCCGAGACGGTTCTGGGAGCACAGCGCCTCGATCCGCCTGATCCGGGGCATCTTCGAGAACCGGATGGTGCCGATGACGCTGGAGGGCATCGCGCGCGGCGTGCGGGAGTTGTCGCGGTGACCGGGCGGCGCGGCCTGATCCTGGGCTTCCTGGTCGCGCTGACGGCGGCGGCGGGGTTTGCGGCGCATGCGGTCTGGACGGTGCTTTCCGTGGCCGATGCGCCCGCACCGGTCGAGGCGTGGATGACACCGGGCCTGATCGACAAGAGCTATGGCATCGGTCTCTTCGAGCTTGCGGCGATCCTCGATCTCGATCCCGATGCGGTGGAGGGCAGGACGCTGGCCGAGGTCGCCGAGGCGCGGGGGGTTCCGGTCGCGAGTGCTCGTGGACAGGGTCCAGCGCGCGGTCCGGGCGCGGGGGGCTGGCGGGTGAGCGAGACGCTCTATGCGCTGGTCTCGGTCCATGGTGCCTGGGTGGTGTTCGCCGTCACCTTCCTCGCCTGCCTCGCCCTGCCCATCCCGGCCTCGCTCGCCATGCTGGCGGCGGGGGCCTTCGTGGCCTCGGGCGATCTCTGGGCCGCGACCGTGGTGTTCGCGGCGCTCGGCGGGGCGGTGCTGGGGGACCAGACAGGCTATGCGATCGGGCGGGTCGGCGGGCCGTGGGTCTTGCGGCAACTGTCGCGCCGGCCCCGCCTTGCGGGCTGGATCCTGCGCGCGGAAGAGCGGCTGGCGGCCCGTCCAGGCCCGACGGTCTTCCTCAGCCGCTGGCTGCTCGCGGCACTCGGGCCCTATGTCAACCTCGCGGCCGGCGCGGCCGGGGTGCGGTGGTTTCCCTTCACGTTGCCCGCGCTGCTTGGCAAGCTCCTCTGGGTCGGCCTTTACGTCGGACTGGGCTATGCCTTTGCCGCGCATCTGGAGGCGGTCGGGGCAAGCGTCTCGTCGGCCTTCGGGGCCATCCTGGCGGCGGCGGTCGCGCTCTGGCTGGGGCGCAGGCTCTGGCGGCGACGGCAGGGCTGACGTCATGCGGTCTTGCGCCGCGTCCCGCGCCGCGGGAAGCTGGGCGGCACGGCCGGGGTACGGGTTCCCGATGCGGGGAGGTCAGGGATGGATGGCAGGCGACGGCGCAGCCCATGGGCGATCGCGGCCTTTGCGCTGGCCCTCGTCCTCGGCCTTTGTTTTGCGGCAGACGCCGCCTGGAGGATGGTCCGCCACATTCAGCACGGGACCGAGGCCCGGGTGGAAGACTGGATGACCGCCCGGCATGTTGTGAACGTCTTCGGATTGCCCGCCGACCAGCTTGCGCCGCTGGTGGGCGGAACGGCAGGTCAGGCCCTGCCGCCGGGCACGCTGCGCGACCTTGCCGCGACGCGCGGCGAGACGCCCGAGGCGCTGGTTGCCGGCGTGCAGGCTCAAGTGGATGCTCTGGGGGACGGCCCCTGATGGAACAGCTGATCCACGAAGCCTATGCCCTGATCCCGCGCCATGGGGCATCCGTGCTGTTCGTCGCGGCGCTGCTGTCCTGCGCGGGGGTGCCGATCCCCACCTCGGCGATGATGCTGGCCGCCGGGGCCTTCGTGGCCTCGGGCGACCTCGCGCTGTGGCCGGTCGTCGCGGCCACCCTGATCGGGGCGGTGCTGGGCGACCAGATCGGGTTCTTCGCCGGGCGGTTTCGCGGCGAGCCGTTGTGGGAGAAGTTCCGCGCCCGCCCTTCGCTGCGCCCGACGATGGACCGGGCGCAGGCGGAGCTCGGCCGCCGCGCGCTGGTTGCGGTGCTGGTCAGCCGCTTTCCCCTGTCGGCCCTCGGCCCGTGGATCAACCTCGCGGCGGGCGCGACGCGCGTGCCCTGGGACCGGTTTTCGCTGGGGGTACTTGCGGGCGATGCGGTCTGGGTCGGCGTCTACCTGATCGGGGGCGCGTTCTTCGCCGACAGGGTGAAGGCGCTTGGCACCAGCCTGACCTCGATCCTTGCCGCCGTGGTCTGCCTCGGCCTGGCCTGGATGCTGGGCCGGATGCTGTGGGTGCGGCACCATGCCTGACCTCATTGCAGCGCGACGCCTGCGCCCCATATCTGGCCCATGCTGAAGTTCCTGCCGCTCCTCCTGATGATCGCCTACGGCTTCGCCATGTACCGCTTCTCGGTCTGGCGGACGCTGAAGACGCTCGATGCGCAGTCGCGCCCCCTGAACGAGCCGGGGATCACCGCGCTGACCGACCGGATGGCGCGCGCGCTGGACCTGCCCGAAATCAAGGTGCACGTCTTCGACGTCGATCCGGTGAACGGGCTGGCCGCGCCGGACGGGCGGATCTTCCTGACACGCGGGTTCGTGCAGAAGTACCGCGCGGGCGAGGTCAGCGCCGAGGAGATGGCAAGCGTCATCGCGCATGAACTGGGTCACGTGGCGCTTGGGCATTCGCGGCGGCGGATGATCGACTTCACCGGGCAGAACGCGGTGATGATGGTGCTGGCCACTTTCCTGTCGCGCCTGATCCCCGGCTTCGGCGTCTTCATCGCCCAGGCGATCACCCGCGCGCTGGCCGCGCACCTGTCGCGCGGCGACGAGCACGAGGCGGACGCCTATGCCTCGGCCCTGCTGGTCAAGGCGGGGATCGGGACCGAGCCGCAGAAGTCGCTGTTCCGCAAGCTGGGGGCGCTGACCGGATCGGGGGCGTCGGGCGTGCCCGCCTGGCTGATGAGCCACCCCACGACCGAAGAGCGCATCCGCGCGATCGAGGCGCGCGAGGCGCGGTGGCTTTCCACTGACTAGGGGCTCGTGGACGGCGGGCGAGGTGGGGGTTTCACACCCCCACACCCCCGTGGGGTATTTTCTCCGAAAAGAAGCCCGATGGCCGCTGTTTGGCCGGATCAGGCGGCGGCGAGCGCCTTGGCCAGCCGGGGCAGCTTGGCGCGCTTCAGCAGCGCCCGCAGCGGTTGCGGCTGACCCGAGAGGCGCTCGGCCTCGGCCCGGACGGGTTCGATGGCGGCGGCAACGGTTTCGGGGTGGTGCGACCAGCAGTTCCCACAGGAAGCCGTCGGGATCGCGGCGCGCGATGCCTTCGTCGGCAAGGACATGGCGCGGGAAAGTCCTGCGGCGTTGAAGGTCAGGATCGCGTCGGCCCCGCCGGCGATGGCGGTGGCCAGCACATGCATGTCGTTCGGGTCCGGCAGCACGCAGCCGCGCCTCGATGTCGGGGCGCGCGGCGGATCGGCCGCGCGGGGAAAGGCGCGCGCAGGCCAGCGCGATCTCGCCCCGCGCCTGCGCCTCGGCGGCGGGGCCGAGCTTGCGCGGTGGCGCGCGCCCATTCCTCGAGGATGCGGTCGGACCAGAGCGGCGTGAAGAGGCCCGCGCGCGCCACGCGCCGAGCAGGATTTCGCGCAGCACCGTGGGATAGAGCACGCAGGCGTCGAGGACCACCTTCATCCGTCCAGCCGGAAGAACAGCGCCTTGAGATAGGCCGTTTCGGCCAGTTGCGGCAGCATCGGATGGTCCGGCCCGGCAAAGCCGGTGTGCAGCAGCTGCGCCCGCCGCCCGCCCCGCCCGATCCCGCGCGCGCTGGCGTTGCGGAAGGCGGTCAGGTCGGCGGCATGCGAGCAGGAACACAGCACCAGATAGCCGCCCGGCGCGACCAGCGGGCGCGGCCAGCCGGGCGATCCGTTCGTAGGCGCGCAGGCCCGCCTCGAGCGCCGGTTTCGGCGGGCGCAAAGGCGGGCGGATCGCAGATCACCAGATCGAAACGGCGCGCCTGTCGGCGCCGAGCGTCTCCAGCACGTCGAAGGCATCGCCCTGCCGCGTCGCGAAGCGGTCGGCGACGCCCGCTGGCCCGCGCCCCCGCCTCGGCCAGCGCCAGCGCCGGCGGCCGAGGCATCGACGGCCAGCGCCTGCGTCGCCCCGCCGGCCAGCGCCGCAAGGCCGAAGCCGCCGACATGGGTGAACACGTCGAGCACGCGCGCGCCCTCGCGCCAGGCGCTGCGGCAAAGGCGTGGTTCGGACGCTGGTCGAAGAAGAGGCCGGTCTTCTGCCCGCCCAGCAGGTCGGCCATGTAGGTGGCCCCGTTCATCGGCACCGGCACCGGACCGGCGAGGCTGCCCTGTACCAGCACCGTTTCCTCGGGCAGCCCTTCCAGCGCGCGCGACCGGCCCGTGCCGTTCTTGACGATGGTCGGTCACCCCCGTGACCTCGACCAGCGCCTCGACCAGTGCGGTCAGCTGCGCCTCGGCCCAGGCCGCATTCGGCTGGATCACGGCAGCCTCGCCGAAGCGGTCGATGACGACGCCCGGCAGGCCGTCGGCCTCGGCATGGACCAGCCGGTAGAAGGGCGCGTCGAACAGCCGCTCGCGCAGCGCCAGCGCCGTGGCGAGGCGGCGCGGCGAACCACGCCACGGTCGATCTGCGCCTCGGGGTCGCGGTCCAGCATCCGCGCGATGATCTTGGATGCGGGTGTTGACGGTGACCAGACCCAAGCGGCCGCCGCTCGCCATCCTCCAGCACCGCAAGCGCGCCGGGGGCGAGTGCTTGCGTGCGGCGGTCGGTCACCAGTTCGTCGGCATAGACCCAGGGAAAGCCGTGGCGGATCGCGCGGGCCTCGGCCTTGGGTTTCAGGCGGACGGTGGGGCGGGACCAGCCGGGGCTGGCGTCGGGGTCGGTGTTCATGCGCACCACCTACTGCGTTCGCGCGGACGAAGGAAGCGTCCTGTGAGGCGGTTCACGCCGACGGGTGCGGAACCTTCCGATCCCCGTGCTATTCTTCACCTCTGATGCGCGGGCCGACTCGGGCGGCATGGGTTGTTAGCGCTAACAATTCCTGCTAAACACGCTGCGCAGCCGCTACCGGAGGAACCGCCATGACGCTTCACCCGACCATCGCCCGCGTGACCGACCGCATCCGCGCCCGGTCGGCAACGGCGCGCGGCGCCTATCTGGACCGGATGGCGCGGGCGGTGGCGCAAGGTCCGGCCCGCGCGCATCTGGCCTGCGGCAACCAGGCCCATGCCTATGCCGCGATGGGCGAGGACAAGGCGGCACTCGCCGCCGACCGCGCGCCGAACATCGGGATCGTCACGGCCTATAACGACATGCTCTCGGCCCATCAGCCGTTCGAGGCGCTATCCCGACCTGATCCGCGCGGCCGCGCGCCGGGCGGGCGCCACGGCGCAGGTCGCGGGCGGCGTGCCGGCGATGTGCGACGGCGTCACGCAGGGCCAGCCGGGGATGGAGCTGTCGCTCTTCTCGCGCGACGTGATCGCGCTGGCCGCCGGGGTGGCGCTGAGCCACAACTGCTTCGACGCGGCGCTCTATCTCGGCGTCTGCGACAAGATCGTGCCGGGCCTCATCATGGCGGCGGCGACCTTCGGCCATGTCCCGGCGGTCTTCGTGCCCGCCGGGCCGATGACCACCGGCCTGCCGAACGACGAGAAGTCCAAGGTCCGCAACGCCTATGCCGAAGGGCAAGGCCGGCCGCGACGAGCTGATGGCGGCCGAGATGGCCAGCTATCACGGCCCCGGCACCTGCACCTTCTACGGCACCGCCAACACCAACCAGATGCTGATGGAGTTCATGGGGCTGCACCTGCCCGGCGCGAGCTTCGTCAACCCCGGCACGCCGCTGCGCGAGGCGCTGACCGATCGCGGCGGTCGAACGCGCGGCCGCGATCACCGCGCTGGGCAACGACTTCCGCCCGGTGGGCGAGATCCTGGACGAGCGCGCCTTCGTGAACGGCATCGTCGGGCTGATGGCGACGGGCGGCTCGACCAACCTGGTGCTGCACCTGCCCGCGATGGCGCGGGCCGCGGGCGTGCTGCTCGACCTGCAGGATTTCGCCGAGATTTCCGACGTGGTGCCGCTGATGGCCAAGGTCTATCCCAACGGCCTGGCCGACGTGAACCATTTCCACGCCGCGGGCGGGCTGCGGCTACATGATCGGGCAGCTGCTGGACGCGGGCCTTCTGCACGCCGATGCCAAGACCATCGCCGGCGACGGGCTTGACGCTCTACCGGCAGGAACCGAAGCTGATCGACGGCAGGCTGACCTGGCGCGACGGCGCCGCGACCACGCTGAACGACAAGATCCTGCGCCCGGCCTCCGACCCGTTCCAGCCGCACGGGCGGGCTGAAGCAGCTGACGGGCAACCTCGGGCGCGGGGTCATCAAGGTCTCGGCCGTCGCCCCCGAGCGGCATGTGATCGAGGCGCCGGCGCGCATCTTCCACGACCAGGACGCGGTGAAGGCGCGCCTTCAAGGCGGGCGAGTTCACCTCGGACACCGATCGTCGTCGTCCGCTTCCAGGGGCCGCAGCGCGAACGGGATGCCGGAGCTGCATTCGCTGACGCCGACGCTGTCGGTCCTGCAGGACCGCGGGCTGCAAGGTGGCGCTGGTGACCGACGGGCGGATGTCGGGGGCCTCCGGCAAGGTGCCGGCGGCGATCCATGTCTGCCCCGAGGCGGCGATGGGCGGGCCGCTGGCGCAGCTGCGCGATGGCGACATCGTGCGGCTCGATGCCGTCGCCGGAACGCTCACGGTGCTGGCCGCGGATTTCGAGACACGCGACGCCGGTGGTCGCCGATCTGTCCGCCAACGAGTTCGGGATCGGGCGCGAGCTGTTCGCGGCCTTCCGCCAGCATGCGGGCCTTGCCACCGAGGGGGCGGCTCTGGTTGTCTGACGCCGCCCATGCCCCCGCCGCCCCAAGAAGGAGCCTGCCCATGACCCCCGCCGAGCAAAGCCGCGCCGCCGCCGAGATCTGCCGCCTCGCCCCGGTCATCCCGGTGCTGGTGATCGAGGATGCGGCCCATGGCCGCCCGCTGGCCGAGGCGCTGGTGGCGGGCGGGCTTCCCGCGCTGGAGGTGACGCTGCGCACCCCGGCGGCGCTCGACGTGATCCGCGCGATGGCCGAGGTGCCGGGCGGGGTCGTCGGCGCGGGCACGCTGCTGACGCCCGCCGATGTGAAGGCGGCCAAGGCGGCGGGGGCGACGTTCGGCGTCTCGCCCGGCGCGACCGACCGGCTGATCGCGGCCTGCGAGGACGAGGGGCTGCCGCTTCTGCCCGGGGCCGCCACCGCGACCGAGGTGATGATCCTTCTGGAAAAGGGCTATCACGATCCAGAAGTTCTTTCCCGCCGAGGCGAATGGCGGCGCGCCCGCGCTGAAGGCCATCGGCCCGCCGATCCCGCAGGTCACGTTCTGCCCGACCGGCGGCATCAGCCTGAAGAACGCGCCGGACTACCTGTCGCTGCCGAACGTCCTCTGCGTCGGCGGAAGCTGGGTCGCGCCGAAGGAGGCGATGCAGAAGGGCGATTGGGCCGCGATCACCGCGCTCGCCGCCGAGGCCGCCCGGCTGCGCTGACGCTCTCGTTCTCGCTAGACCCCCACGCGCCCGGCCCGGCCGCCGCGCCGCTTGGGCGGCGACGGTTCGGTCAAGCCCTCGCGCAGCACCTGGCCCATCGGATGGTCCGGCTCGTTCCGGTCATAGGCGTCGAGCAGGCTGTGGATCGCGCTGGCCAGGTCCGCCGATGGCGGCAGGCTGAGCGCCCAGTCGATGAAGATCGACCGGCATTCGCCAAGCGTGATGCCCTCGATCCGGTAGCTTTCGCGGATCAGCCCCTTGGGATCAGCGTCTGTCACCTGCATCCTCGCACTCCCCCCTCGGGCGCAGGGGCGCCCAGTTTCGCGGCGATCACCCCCGCCGCCGTCGCCGTCACGTCCGCCAGGTGCGCCTCGAGCGCGCCTGCGTCCGCCTCGCCCGTCTCGCGCAGGACGAAGGCGCGACCGCCCTCGCCCAGCCCTGCCGGATCGAGCGGGCCGTCGGTCAGAAGCCGCCCCGCCGCCTGCACCTTGCGGCACAGCGCCAGCGCCTCGGCCAGCCTAGCGCCCTCGGGCTCCGTCAGGAAGCCACTTGCAATACCCGCGTCGAGCTGCGCGTCCGAACCCCGCTCGGGCGAGGCCGGCGACGAGTGCGACGGTCTGTGCCAGCAAGTTCGATGTCCATCAGGCGGCCGGGGCCGTTCTTCGCCTCCCACGCCGCGCGCGCGGGGCGGGCCGCGTGCAGGCGCGCGCGCATCGCGGCGACATCGGGCAGCACCGCTGCGCCCTGCCCTTTCGCGGCAAGCAGGCTCGCGGCGGAAGGCCTCGATCTCGTCCCGCAGCGCCGGATCGCCGGCCAGCGCGCCGCGCGCGGGTCAGCGCCAGATGCTCCCAGGTCCAGGCCTCGGTCTGCTGATAGGCGCGGAAAGCGTCGCAGGGAGGTCGCGACCGGCCCCTGCCGCCCCGAGGGGCGCAGGCGCATGTCGACCTCGTAAAGCCGCCCCTCCGCCATCGGCGCGGTCAGCGCCGTGACCAGCGCCTGCGTGAGGCGGGCGATAGTAGGGCCGCGTCGCAAGCGGACGCGGCCCGTCCGAGGTCTCCATCCCCGTCGGCATCGTAGATCACGATCAGGTCGAGGTCCGAGGCCGCGTTCAGCCGCGCCGCGCCCAGGCTGCCCATGCCGACCACCACCGCGCCGCGCCCCGGCATGCGGCCCGTGCTGGCGCGCGAACTCGCGCCGCCACCACGGGCCAGAGCGCGCGCACCACGGCCTCGGCAAGATCGGCATACTGCGCTTGCCCGCCTCGAACCCGTCGATCAGCCCGCGCAGGTGGTGCACGCCGATGCGGAAGTGCCATTCCTTCATCCAGCGCCGCGCCGCATCCAGGCTGCGCCTCGTAGTCGCGCCGCCGCTGCCAGCCGCGCGGTCAGCTCGGCGCGTCAGAGCCTGCCGCGCCCGGCCAGGCGCGCCAAGAAGCTGCCGCCGATCACCGCGTCGAGCACGGCCGCGTTGCGCGACAGGTAGCGCGCAAGCGCCGGCGAGGTCGCGGCGATGTCGACGATCAGATCGACCAGCGGCGGGTTCTGCCTCGAACAGCGAAAAGAGCTGCACCCCGGCGGGCAGCCCGGCCAGGAAGCCGTCCAGCGCCACCAGCGCCTCGTCGGGGTTCGCGGCCCGGGCGAGGCTCGCGCAGCAACGTCGGGCGCAGGCGACGGAAGATCGCCGTGCGCCCGGTCCGACCGCAGCGCGGGATAGCTCGGCCCAGCCCGGCGACGATCTCGCGCGCCTGTGGCGGACAGCTCGGGCCCGCCTTCGGCTTCGGCCGGGCGCGAAGAAGCCCTCGGTCAGCTCGCTCGACCCGCGTCAGGCGGTCCAGCAGGCCGCGCGGAAGGCCGCGACATCGGTCTGGCCCAGGAAGTGCGCGATGCGGGCCACGCCTTCGGCGGTTGTCGGCAGCGCTGTGGGTCTGCGCGTCGCTCACCATCTGCAAGCCGGTGCTCGATCTCGCGGTAGGCGCGGTAGTGCTCGGTCAGCTCCTCGGCCACCTCGGCCGGGATCCAGCCCTTGCGCCGCCAGCGCGGCAAGGCCGCCCGACCGTGGTGCGGTCGCGCAGCGAGGGGTCGCGGCCCCCGGCGATCAGCTGGCGGGTCTGGGTGAAGAACTCGATCTCGCGGATGCCGCCCTGCCCCAGCTTCAGGTTGTGCCCCTCGACCTGCGAGCGGCCCGTGCAGGCCGCGGTGGTCGCGGATGCGCAGGCGCATGTCATGCGCGTCCTGGATCGCGGCGAAGTCGAGATGCTTGCGCCAGACGAAGGGGGTCAGCGCCTTCAGGAACCGCTCGCCCGCCGCAAGGTCGCCCGCGCAGGGCCGCGCCTTGATGTAGGCCGCGCGTTCCCAGGTGCGGCCCTGCGCCTCGTAATAGGCCTCGGCCGCGGACATCGACAGGCAGACGGGCGTGACGCGGCATCGGGGCGCAGGCGCAGGTCGGTGCGGAACACGTAGCCGTCGCGCGTCACGTCCGACAGGATCGCCGTCATCGTGCGGGTGACCCGGATGAAGGCCGCGCGCGCCTCCGGCCACTGCACCCGCGATAACGCGTCATCGTCGAACAGGCAGATCAGGTCGATGTCCGAGGAATAGTTCAGCTCGCCCGCCCCCATCTTGCCCATCGCCAGCACCACCATCCCGCCCGCGCGTCGCGGCATCGTCGGCGCGGCACCGGGCAGGCGGTCGCGGCGGATCTCGTCGGCAACGAGCGCGGTGATGCAGGACTGGACGGCGCGATCGGCAAGCCGTGTCAGCGCCCCGGTCACCTCGTCCAGCGGCCAGACCCCGCCCAGATCGGCCAGCGCCGCCAGCAGCGCCACGCGGCGCTTGGCCTCGCGCAGCGCTTCGGGCAGGCGCGCCGGCTCGACGCCGGCAGGCGTCGCTCGATCAGGCGCGCCAGGCTCTCCTCCGGCGGTCCGGCAAGCGCCTCGCGCAGCCAGCCCTCCTCGCGCCGCATCAGGTCGCGCAGGTAGGGGCTGCACCCCGCCGCCCCGACAAGAAGGCTTCCAATCTGCGGGCCGAGGCCCGCGAAGGGCAACGCCGCCTCCTCCCCCGCCCCGACATCGTGGGGGATGGGCTGGCGGGTCATGCGGCAGGCGAAATCCATGGCCTGACACTGGATGCGCCGGACGGGGGCGTCAACCATGGCGACCGGCCCGCCGCGCCGGATCGCCTCGGCGGCAGAGATGCGCCGCTCGATGTGAAAATGTTTTACATCACCTCTTGCAGGGCCGGTCGGACTATCCCACATACCCTCATGTGAAAACGCTTCACATACCATCCAACGGGAGATCCGCCCATGACGACACTGACGAGTAACGGCATCCTCGGTTGGCCAGCCCAGGCGCAGGCCTGGCTGGACGAGCGCGGAAAGCCCGCCTGGATCGCCGCGACGGTCCTCGGTTTCATCTTCTTCTGGCCGGTGGGCCTTGCCCTTCTGGCCTACGCGATCTGGAGCAAACGCATGTTCAACCGTTCCCACTCCTGCGGCGGCCACCGCATGCACCGCATGGATCGCTACGCCGGGGCCTATGCCTCGTCGGGCAACAGCGCCTTCGACGCCTACAAGGCCGAGACGCTGCGCCGCCTCGAGGACGAACAGCAAGGCGTTCGAGAGCTTCCTGCAGCGTCTGCGCGACGCCAAGGACAAGCAGGAGTTCGACGACTTCATGGAGGACCGCGCCCGCGCGGCGCAGACGCCCCCGGCGGCCGACCAGCCTGACGCAGGCCGGGCCTGACCTTTGCCGCGCGGCCCTTGCACGGGCCGCGCGTCCCATCCACACGAGAGCGAGACGATGACCTCCATGGACACCCCCGCCATGCTGCCCGACCCCGACCACCAGGCCGAGTTCTATGCCGACGTGCCGCTGAAGCGCGGGCTGGCCTGGGTGGTGGACATGATCCTGATCGTCCTCGTGACGGCGTTGATCGTGCCCTTCACGGCCTTCACGGCGCTGTTCTTCCTGCCGGTGCTGTTCCTGATGGTCAGCTTCACCTACCGGGTCTGGGCGCTGGCCTCGCGTTCGGCCACGCCGGGAATGCGGCTGATGGCGATAGAGTTCCGCGACCGCACCGGGCGCAGGTTCGACCTCGGCACCGCGTTCCTGCACACCCTGGGCTACACGCTGACCATCGCCACGCTGCTGCCGCAGCTGCTGTCGGTCGGCCTGATGCTGACCACGGCGCGCGCGCCAGGGGCTGACCGACCTCGTTCTCGGCACCGTGGCGATCAACCGGCCCGCACCGATGTGACCAAACTCGACGCTTGGCGACAGGTGCGGGCCTTGCTAACGTCACGCTGTTCCGGAACCTGTCGGCCATGCGTCATACCCTTCCCATCGCGCCCCAGTTCTACGTGACGGCCCCGCAGCCCTGCCCGTATCTCGACGGGCGGATGGAGAGGAAGTTGTTCACCGCGCTGCAGGGCGAACATGCGCAGAAGCTGAACGACACGCTGTCCAAGCAGGGGTTCCGGCGGTCGCAGAACGTGCTTTACCGCCCCTCCTGCGCCGAATGTTCGGCCTGCATCTCGGCCCGCATCCGGGTCGCGGATTTCGCGCCGTCGCGCACGCAGAAGCGGGTCATGCGCGCGAACGCCGCCCTGCGCCGCAACCCGACCAGCCCCTGGGCGACCGAGGACCAGTACGGGTTGTTCCGTCGCTACCTCGACACGCGCCACGCCGATGGCGGGATGGCCGACATGGACATCTTCGAATTCGCCGCGATGATCGAGGAGACGCCGATCCGCAGCCGGGTGATCGAATACAGCCGCCCGGGCCACAGGCGGCGAGGACGGCCGCCCGCTGGCCGCCGTCTGCCTGACCGACCTGCTCGATGACGGGCTGAGCATGGTCTATTCGCTTCTACGACCCCGACCTGATGGGCGCAGAGCCTGGGCACCTATGTGGTGCTCGACCATATCGCCATCGCGCGCGAGGCGGGGCTGCCCTATGTCTACCTTGGCTACTGGGTGCCGGGCAGCCGCAAGATGGGCTACAAGGCCAAGTTCGGCGCGCTCGAGATCTACAAGGGCGGCCAGTGGCAGGACATCGGCGACCCGGCGAGCCACAAGGCCGAACTGCATCCCCTGTCGGTCGACCCGATCGCCGAACAGGTGGCGCGCATCACCCTGCCCGACAGCCGCGACAACGCGCCGGAATGAGCGCCGCGCACCTCGGCGCGGTGGCGCTGGTGGTGCCCGACTACGACGCGGCAATCTTCTTCTTCGTCGGCGTGATGGGCTTCCGCCTGACCGCCGACATCGACCAGGGCACGCAAGCGCTGGGTCACGGTGGAGCCGCCCGGCGGCGGTGCGCAGCTTGTGCTGGCACAGGCCGAGGGACGAGGCACAGCGCGCGGCCATCGGCAACCAGGCCGGCGGGCCGGGTCTTCCTGTTCCTCGAGACCGACGATTTCGCCCGCGACCATGCCCGCATGACCGCCGCCGGGATCCTGTTCGAGGAAGAGCCCCGCCACGAGCCCTATGGCACAGTGGCCGTCTGGCGCGATCCCTTCGGCAACCGCTGGGACCTGATCGAGCGGCCGGAGTAGCTCACGTCAGGCCGATCCGGCGCAGCAAGATGCGCGCGGGGCTGGCGGGACGAGGTGTCAGGGCAGGCGCGCGGAGCGCCTTTTGCGCATTGGCCCACCGGGCGTCTCGCGGACCATCGGCCAGAAGCGCGCTCAGGAACGGCCCGAGACGGTCCTGCCCCCAAAGCTGCCCGAGCACGGCGTGACCGTCGCATCCGTCCACGCTCAGGCTGGCCCCGCCGGCACGCTCGGCAATCCGGCGGGCTGTCGCGCTGTCATCGGCATGCCCCGCGGAATGGACGAAGATCAGGTCGCGCGCTCGTTGCGGCAGGCAGGCGCAGAACGGATCGAAGGCGGGCGGCGCGGCGCGGCGCCCGAAGAGCCGCGCAATATCCGAGGGAGGCCTGGCCCCGAAGGCTACGGCAGGTCGGCCTGTCTGAAGGCCAAACCGCGCGGCAGGCAGACCGCCCATGCTCGTTCCCATCGCCATGACGCGTGCGTATTCGCCCGACATCCTTTGCACGGCGGCGACAATGCCGGGAAAGCTGGTCGCGAAGCTGCCACAGCCGAAGCGGTAGTGTTGATATGTCCGGTCCGCCAGCAGCAGGACATCCCAATCGCGGGCGGGAACGCATTGCAGGAAAGCGGCCAGGGGCAACATCATGCGCGACGCACGCCCGGTGAACGCCACCAGAAGCGACCGGCGATGCCGCCCTGTTCCCGAGTATAGTATTGCACCCTCGGCCATGGAGTGCGCGCGGAAAGGCTGGATCGCGCGCGCCGTCCACAGTTCTCGCCCGACCGGGCTGTCGCGCATCGCCAGCCACAGCGGCGTCCGGGCCCGACGTTCCTGCCGCATCCGGTCCAGGAAAGCGGGGCCCGCCAGCGTGTTTTCCAGCGCAATCAGCTGTCGCCGCGCGTCCTGCGCCCCGTCAGGAGGCGGCTGGGGCGACATTGCGTTCCAGCCAGCCCACGAGCCCGTCAACCGAAACCTGCTGCGAGACCATGTCGACGTCGAGTTCCACGCCAAAGCGATCCTCGATCTGCATGATCATCTCCAGCGTAGAAAGGCTGTCGAGGTCGAGGTCGGCGAAGGCGACATCATCGCCCGCCATCAGGCGATGCGCCACGTCCGGCTGGTTCAGGATGCCCGTGACGGCATCGAGCGCGCGGATCACCTCGAGCGCGTCCGCGCAGGTGCGCGCCTGCGTCAAGGCGAAATGAAACTCGTCGACGCTTTCGCGCACTCCCGTGCGACACGTAGGTATTGTTCGCAGGTGGATCTGCGACGTTGACGCCTCCCTTTCGCCCTTCATGACCCCTAGGTTCCGCGATCACAATGGAGAGGCGGGCATGTCCGGCATTCTGGTACTTGTAGGACGACGCGCATGGGCCGGTAACGGTTGACCATCACGGTTCCCATGCGCCCCCGATTGAAACCCGGGGGCTTTTTGTTGCGCGGCAGACCGCTTCGGCGGCGGCAGAGGAAAAGACGATGAGCAAGGCACAGGCCGGCACGATGACCGGCGCGCGGATGGTGGTTCAGGCGCTGAAGGATCAGGGCGTCGAGGTGGTCTTCGGCTATCCGGGCGGCGCGGTGCTGCCGATCTATGACGAGATCTTCCAGCAGAACGACATCCGCCACATCCTTGTGCGCCACGAACAGGGCGCGGTCCACATGGCCGAAGGCTATGCCCGCTCGACCGGCAAGCCCGGCGTCGTGCTGGTGACCTCGCGGCCCCGGCGCGACCAACGCGGTCACCGGCCTGATCGATGCGCTGATGGATTCGATCCCGCTCGTCGTCCTGACCGGGCCAGGTCCCGACCTTCATGATCGGCACCGACGGCTTCCAGGAGGCCGACACCGTCGGCATCACCCGGCCCTGCACCAAGCACAACTGGCTGGTGAAGGACACCGAGAAGCTGTCCGAGATCATCCACCAGGCCTTCCACGTCGCGACCCATGGCCGTCCCGGCCCGGTGCTGATCGACATCCCCAAGGACGTGCAGTTCGCGACCGGCGACCTACACGCCGATGGAGGCGACCCGCACCGCCCATTACCAGCCGCGCGTCCACGGCGACCCCGAGCAGATCGCGCGCCTGGTCGAGATGATGGAGACGGCCGAGCGGCCGGTCTTCTACACCGGCGGCGGCGTCATCAACTCCGGCCCCGAGGCCAGCCGAACTGCTGCGCGAACTGGTCGAGGCGACGGGCTTCCCGATCACCTCCACCCTGATGGGACTGGGGGCCTATCCGGCGAGCGGCAAGGCCTGGCTCGGGATGCTGGGGATGCACGGGCTTTACGAGGCCAACCTCGCCATGCATGGCTGCGACCTGATGATCAACGTCGGCGCGCGCTTCGACGACCGGATCACGGGCCGGGTCAAGGATTTCTCGCCCGCACTCGCCGCAAGGCGCATATCGACATCGACCCGTCGTCGATCAACAAGGTCATCCGCGTCGAGGTGCCGATCATCGGCGACGTGGGCGACGTGCTGGCCGAGGTGCTGGCGCTGTGGAAGGCGCGCGGGCGCAAGGTGAACCGCGAGGGGCTGGCCAAGTGGTGGCGCCAGATCGCCGAATGGCGCGCGGTGAACTGCCTGACCTTCACGCAACTCGGACAAGACGATCAAGCCGCAATACGCGCTGCAGCGGCTCGAGGCACTGACCAAGGGCATGGACCGCTACATCACGACCGAGGTCGGCCAGCACCAGATGTGGGCCGCGCAGTACCTCGGCTTCGAGGAGCCCGAACCGCTGGATGACCTCCGGCGGCCTGGGCACGATGGGCTACGGCCTGCCCGCCTCGATCGGCGTGCAGATCGCCCACCCCGAGGCGCTGGTGATCAACGTGGCGGGCGAGGCGTCGTGGCTGATGAACATGCAGGAAATGGGCACGGCGATGCAGTTCCGCGCGCCGGTCAAGCAGTTCATCCTGAACAACGAACGCCTCGGCATGGTGCGCCAGTGGCAGGAACTGCTGCACGGCGAGCGCTATTCGCAAAGCTGGTCGGAAAGCCTGCCCGATTTCGTGAAGCTGGCCGAGGCCTTCGGCTGCAAGGGCATCCAGTGCAAGGACCCCAAGGACCTCGACGACGCGATCATGGAGATGATCCGCTACGACGGCCCGGTGATCTTCGACTGCCTGGTCGAAAAGCACGAGAACTGCTTCCCGATGATCCCCTCCGGCAAGCCGCATAACGAGATGCTGCTGGGCGATGCGGACACGCAGGGCGTGATCGGCGCGAAGGGGGCGGTGTTGGTGTAAGGGTTGAAATGGTATGGTTTTGCAACCATAATGGATGAGTTCGAGTTTGACCCGACCAAGAGTGCCGCGAACCGAGAAAAGCATGGCGTTGATTTCGTCGAAGCTCAGGAATTGTGGAATGTTGTTGCTTTTGACCGGGCTTCGCCTTTCGTAAGCGAGCCGAGGCGGCTACGAACCGGCGAATTCGATGGCAGGGCTTGGACAGCGGTTTACACGCTACGAGGTGTGGTTATTCGCCTAATCTCGGTACGGAGAGCGCGGACAGAGGAGAAACTGGACTATGACCGACACATCAAGCGCGGAACCGGAGCGGATTTGGAGCCATGATCGGACCAAGTCGATCACCGTCGAAGAGTTCGACAAGATGTTCGACGACGGTAGCGATGAAATCGACGACTTTATCGACTGGTCCAAGGGAAAGATGGTCTACCCCAAGGCGCAGCGCGTGAACGTCGACTTCCCTCCGTCGATGGTGCGCGACCTCGACGCCGTTGCGAGGGCGCGCGGCGTGACGCGCCAGGCGCTGATCAAGATGTGGCTCGCCGACAAGCTGGACGAACACGCCCGGCGCGCGGCCCGCGACGCGGCAGAATAAGGAACACCCATGTCCGCCCTGAACATCAAGAAAGGCTCGTCGAGCCACTCCGCCTACGATCTGCGCGACCCGAACGCGGTCGTGAACGAGACGCATACGCTGGCGGTGCTGGTGGACAACGAGAGCGGTGTGCTCGCGCGGGTCATCGGCCTCTTTTCGGGGCGCGGCTACAACATCGAGAGCCTGACCGTGGCCGAGGTGGACCATCAGGGCCACCGCTCGCGCATCACGGTGGTGACGACGGGCACGCCGCAGGTGATCGAGCAGATCAAGGCGCAACTCGCGCGCATGGTGCCGGTGCACGAGGTGCACGACCTGACGGTGGACGGGCCGTCCGTGCAGCGGGAACTCGCGCTCTTCAAGGTGGCGGGCAAGGGCGAGCAGCGGATCGAAGCGTTGCGGCTGGCCGAGATCTTCCGCGCAAACGTGGTGGATTCGACGCTGGAGAGCTTCGTCTTCGAGATGACGGGCACGCCCGAGAAGATCGACGCCTTCGCCGACCTGATGCGCCCGCTCGGCCTGCGCGAGATCGCGCGCACCGGGGTGGCGGCGCTGGCGCGGGGGGCCTGAAGGGGCTTACAGCCCGCCTTCCCGCTTGAGGAACTCCACCACCTCGTCCACGCCCCGCCCGGCCTTCAGGCTTGCCATCACGAAGGGGCGCGCGCCCCGGGCAACGCTGCGCGTCGCTTTCCAGCAGCGCCGGGTCGACGCCGACATAGGGCGCGAGGTCGACCTTGTTGATCACGAGAAGGTCCGAGCGCGTGACCCCCGGCCCCTTCTTGCGCGGAATGTCCTGCCCCGCCGCCGTGTCGATCACGTAGAGGCTGAGGTCGGCCAGTTCCGGGCTGAAGGTTGCGGCCAGATTGTCACCGCCGCTTTCGATCAGGATCAGGTCGAGGTCGGGGAAGGCGCGGTTCAGGTCGGCCACGGCGGCAAGGTTGATGCTGGCATCCTCGCGGATCGCGGTGTGCGGGCAGCCGCCCGTCTCGACCCCCCGGATGCGCTCCAGCGGCAGGGCCTGCGCGCGCATCAGGAACTCGGCATCCTCGCGCGTGTAGATGTCGTTGGTGATGACCGCGACCGAATAGTCGTCGCGCAGCGCGCGGCACAGCGCCTCGGTCAGCGTGGTCTTGCCCGCGCCGACGGGGCCGCCGATGCCGACGCGCAGGGGGCCGTTGGGAGAGGTCATGTCCGGAAGATCCTTACCTCCATCGTCTCGTGCCGCATCGCCGCCAGATCGCCCCGGATCGCGCCCGAGCCGAGATCGTCGAGGTCCGCCAAGGCCGCCCCGGCGGCGACCTGCCGGATCAGCGGCTGCAGGTCCGCGAGGATCGCCTGCCCTTCGGTCTGGCCGAGCGGGACGAAGCGCACCGCGGCAAGCACAAGCGTGGTCGGCGAAGGCGTGCAGGTACAGCGCCGCGACCTGTTCGGCGGCCAACACCCAGCCCCCGCGCCGCAAGGCCAAGCGCCACCGGATAGGGCAACGGCCGGGAATGTCGCGCCCGGTCAGCGCACCGACGGTCCGGGCCAGCGCACGGCCCTGCTCCATCGTCTCGATCCAGCGTTCACGGCTTGCGGCCAGCGCCTCGGCATAGGCGCCAAGGGCGGCAGGCGTCCTGGCCGGGATCGAGCGCCTGGACCAGCAGGATGGCGTCCGTCCGCCCTGCACCCTCGGAAAGGATCACGGCGATCCAGTCCTGCGCCGAGGCAGACGGACGTGACCTCGTCCGGCAGCGATCGCCCATTCCAGCCCGTGCGAATAGGCGAAACTCCCCACGGGAAAGGCGGGCGAGAGCCACTGGACGAGGGTCAGAAGCCCCGCCTCGGTCACGCGACCGAACCGGGCATGTAGGGGTGGGGATGGTCGTGGTCATGGGGGTGGCTGTGGTCGTGCGGGTGGGTCGTGGTCATGGCCCATCGTGCGGCCATGGCCATAGGCCCCGCCTTCGGGCGTGAAGGGTTCGGTGCGCCTCGACGACCGTCGCGCCCAAGCTGGCGCAGCATCGCCTCGAGCACGTGATCGCGGCGGATCAGCAGGCGGTCGGCCTCGATCTGGCAGGGCGTGTGGCGGTTTCCGATATGCCAGGCGAGACGCGCGAGGTCGCCGGTGATGACGAGGACGGGCTCCTCGGCGGCGGCGATCTCGATCAGGCGACCGTCGTCGAGTACGAAACAGTCGCCTGCATTGACGCTGACCGTTTCCGGCAAGATCGACCAGGAAGCGTCGCCCCGCAGTCCGTCTTCAGCCGCTTGCGGCGCAGGAAGCGGGCGTCATAGCCCAGCGTCACGCGGTCGGCGGGCAGGACCACGGCAAGGCGGTCCGCGCGGCGGAGAAGGGCATGGGCGGGGGGCAGGTCAGGCATTATGCGGACTTTCAAGGGACAGTGGCGTCAGAGGATCGACCGGAAACGCTCCTGTGGACGTACGCTCCGCTTGCCTGCGGTGCAATGGCCGCGATCCGGGCTGAAATCGCCCGCCTGCGGTCGCGCGAGACCGCGCTGGCTCGGTGAGCACAACTTCCCAAGGTGCAGGCATGCGCGGACGCATGCCGACGCGACAAATCCGTCAAGAACCAGAGCGGACAGGCGCAGCGCATCAGCATCAGAACATGAAGTACCGCTGCGCCAGCGGCAATTCCCTCGCCGGCTCGCAGGTCAGAAGGACGCCGTCGGCGCGCACCTCGTAGGTTTCGGGGTTCACCTCGATCTGCGGCGTGGCGCTGTTGTGGATCATGTCGGACTTGCCGATGCCGCGCGTGCCCTCGACGGCCAGCGTGTCCTTGGCCAGCCCGTAGCGCCCGCGCACGTCGTCCTCCTGCGCGGCCCTGCTGACGAAGACCACGGCCGACCGCTCGACCGACCGGCCGAAGGCGCCGAACATCGGCCGGGTGTAGACCGGCTGCGGCGTGGGGATGCTGGCATTCGGGTCGCCCATCTGGGCGCAGACGATGGTGCCGCCGATCAGCACCATGTCGGGCTTGGCGCCGAAGAAGGCGGGCGACCACAGCACGAGGTCGGCGCGCTTGCCCTCCTCGACCGAGCCGATGTGCTGCGACAGGCCATGCGCGATGGCGGGGTTGATCGTGTACTTGGCGACATAGCGCTTCACGCGCACGTTGTCGTTCGCCCCCGTCTCCTCGGCCAGCCGCCCGCGCTGGACCTTCATCTTGTGCGCGGTCTGCCAGGTGCGGGTGATGACCTCGCCCACCCGGCCCATCGCCTGGCTGTCCGAGGACAGGATCGAGAACGCGCCCAGGTCGTGCAGGATGTCTTCGGCCGCGATGGTTTCGCGCCGGATGCGGCTTTCGGCGAAGGCCACATCCTCGGGGATCGACTTGTCGAGGTGGTGGCAGACCATCAGCATGTCCAGATGCTCTTCCAGCGTGTTCACCGTGTAGGGCATCGTCGGGTTGGTCGAGGACGGGCATGACGTTCTGGCTGGCCACGACCTTGATGATGTCGGGCGCATGGCCGCCGCCCGCGCCTTCGGTGTGGAAGGCGTGGATCGTGCGGCCCGCGATGGCCTTCAGCGTGTTCTCGACGAAGCCGCTTTCGTTCAGCGTGTCGGTGTGGATCATCACCTGCACGTCCATCGCATCGGCCACCGTCAGGCAGCAGTCGATGGCGCCGGGCGTCGTGCCCCAGTCCTCGTGCAGCTTCAGCGCGCAGGCCCCGGCGCGCACCTGTTCCTCCAGCGCCTCGGGCAAGCGAGGCGTTGCCCTTGCCCGCGAAGGCGAGGTTCATCGGAAAGGCATCCGCCGCCTGCATCATCCGCATCAGGTGCCACGGCCCCGGCGTGCAGGTGGTGGCGAGCGTGCCATGCGCGGGGCCGGTGCCGCCGCCCAGCATCGTGGTCAGGCCCGGAGTAAAGCGCGTCGTCGATCTGCTGCGGGCAGATGAAGTGGATATGCGCGTCCATGCCGCCCGCGGTCAGGATGCGCCCCTCGCCCGCGATGATCTCGGTCCCCGGTCCGATGATGATGTCGACGCCCGGCTGGGTGTCGGGGTTGCCCGCCTTGCCGATCTTGGCGATGCGCCCGTCGCGCAGGCCGACATCGGCCTTGTAGATGCCCGAGTGATCGACGATCAGCGCATTGGTGATGACCGTGTCCGCCGCCCCGCCCGCCGCGGCTGATCTGGCTTTGGCCCATCCCGTCGCGGATCACCTTGCCGCCACCGAATTTCACCTCTTCCCCGTAGGTTGTCAGGTCTCGTCTCAACCTCGATGACAAGCTCGGTGTCGCCCAGGCGCACCCGGTCGCCGGTCGTCGGGCCATACATGTCGGCATAGGTCGCGCGGGGGATGAAGGCGGGCATGGGCGTCTCCGGGGTGTCAGTCGACAATTGACTTGGGGGCGGGCGAGCGCAATCTGGGCGGGCCGAAATCACGGCAGGCGGTCCGGGCCAACCCGGACGTCCGGCGCACAGACGTCGCGAGGGAGAGAGAAGAATGCGAACAGATTGACCGTGGGCGCGGCCTTGGCCGCCGCCCTCTGCTTTGGTTCCGGCGCTCTGGCCGAAGTCAGCCTGGCGCGGGGAGAGTATCTGGTGCGCGGCCCGATGGGCTGCGGGAACTGCCACACGCCGATCGGACCTGCCGGGTTCGAGATGGACAAGGAACTGACCGGGCGGCTGGTCGACGACAACCCGGCCTTCACGGCCTATGCGCCCAACATCACGCCCGTCGGGCGAGATCGCGGCCTGGAGCGATGCCGACCTTGCCCGCGCGATCCGCGAGGGGATCCGGCCCGATGGCAGCCTGATCGGACCGCCGATGCCCTTCGCCATGTATCGCGGGCTTTCGGACGATGACCTGGCTTCGGTCGTGGCCTTCCTGCGCACGCTGCCCGCCGGTCGCCTCGGACATCCCGAAATCCACCTACCGCATCCCCCTGCCCCCGGCCTACGGCCCGCCGGTGACAAGCGTCGCGGCGATTCCACAGGGGGTCACGGTCGAATACGGCGCCTACCTCGCCGGTCCGGTCGCGCATTGCATGGAGTGCCACACGCCGATGGGGCCGCAGGGGCCGATGCTCGAAACCAGTCTCGGCCAGGGCGGGTTCGAGTTCCACGGGCCCTGGGGCGTCTCGGTCGCGCCGAACCTGACGAGCCATCCCGACGGTCTGGCCACCTACAGCGACGACGAGATCGCGGCGATGATCACCAAGGGGGTCCGGCCCGATGGCAGTCCGATGCTGCCACCGATGCCCTATGGCTATCTCTCGGCCTTCACGCCCGACGACCTGAAGGCGGTCATCCTCTATCTGCGCAGCCTGCCGCCCCTGCCGGACGCGGGCTGAGCGCAGCGGAGGATCGTCACGGGTCACGCGAGGAACCTCTCGTCGGGGTCCACCTGAAGCGCGGTGGCCAGCGCGTTCGTCTGGCTGGCCATCGCGATCACCGCCAGCAATTCGCCATGCTGCGCCTCGGTCATCCCCTTGGCGCGGGCGGCGGCGGTGTGGGAATGGATGCAGTAGCTGCACCCGTTCGCCACGGACACCGCGACATAGATCAGCTCCTTCGTCAGCGGATCGAGCGCGCCGGGCGCCATGACCGCCTGCACCCGGTCCCAGGTCTGCGCCAGAAGCGCCGGGTCAGCGGCCAGGGCGCGCCAGAAGTTGTTGACGTAATCGGTGCCGCGTTTGGCGCGGATGTCGTCGAACACGGCGCGGGCCGCCGGAGCGGCCTCCGCATCCGACAGCAGCGGCACCGTTCCCATCAGATCACCGCCATCACGCGGGCCGGGCCGCCGGTGCCGGTCTTGTGCTTCGGCGCGCCGACGAAGATCGTGGCCCCGGCGGGCGGAAGAGCATCGAGATTGGCGAGGTTCTCGATCCCGTAGCGCCCGCCCGGAAGCCAGCTGAAATGCACCGCGAAATCGGCGGAATTGCCGGGGTCGAGCGACAGCGTGTCCACCCCGATCGCCGCCGCCCCCATCTCGGCCAGCATGTCGGTCGCACCCTTGGAGAAGCCGGGGAAGGCGAACTTGCCGTCGGGCGTGTTGCGATAGAGCGGATCGCCCACCTTCGCGGCCCAGCCCGAATTCATCGCGACGCAGGCCCCCGCCGGGATCGCGCCGTTGGCCGAGACCCAGGCCTCGATATCCGCCGTCTCGACCATGGCATTGGCATCGTCCGCCGCCTTGGCCTTGATGTCGATGACGCAGAGCGGGCACATCAGGCTTTCCGGGGCGAGGTCCGCCACCGAGGTGCCGTCGGCGCTGAAGTGCAGCGGCGCATCGACATGCGTGCCGGTGTGTTCGAAGATCGTCAGCTTCCAGAGCTGGTAGCCGTTCGTCGCGAAATCCACGGCGGTTTCATAAAGGATGCCGGGGTTCCCGTCGAAGGTCGGGAAGCTGCCATCATAGGCGTGGGTCAGGTCCACCACCTTGCCCGACGACTGGGCGAGCGCAGGCCGGGCCGCGACGCCCGCCGCGGCCACGCTCGCGATCCCCGCCGCGGCGGCCGAGGTGAACAGGGATCGGCGCGAGAGCATGGACCGCTTCACGTCCTCGATGACACAGGCATTGCACATGGAGTTCCTCCTTATGGACGACTAACGATACGAGCCGCCGACGCGACCGAGGTCGGATGCCGGCGGACAGACGTGGCACCCCTGTCAGCCACGGCGCGGCACCGGCGGTTTCATGAGCCTGCGCACATTCGCGCGCGTGCGGCGGCGCACCGGTTTCATCGCGGCCAACGCGATGGCCGGCATCGCCGCCCCGGCCAGCATGGCGCGCGAGGCGGCAAAGCCAGCCTCCTGGATCGCCGAGGTCTTCTCGCTGACCATGCGGGCATTCTCGCCGCTCGCGGCGGGCAGCACCCCCGCCATGCCCATCAGGCGGATGGCGATCACGATCTGCGCCTCGAGCATCATCTGCCCCATCATCAGCGTAGGCCGGTAGAAGTCGAACGGTGTGGGAAAGCGGGTCATGGACGGGTTCCTGTCAAGGGCATGTCTACCCCAACGTGCCGAAGGCCGGTCCGGTTGCCCAGGTCGCCCGTCATGGCTTTCTCGCATCGAGCGGCCCCATGACCGCCTGGTTGAACCCGTAGACGCGCCGCAGCCCACGAAACGGCACCAGCCGCACCTCGCGCATCTGCCCCGGCTCGAACCGCATCGCGGTGCCCGCGGGCAGGTCGAGGCGCATGCCGTCCGCCTCGGGCCGGTCAAAGGCCAGCGCCGCGTTCGTCTCGGCGAAATGATAGTGGCTGCCCACCTGGATCGGGCGGTCTCCGGTATTGGCGACCAGCATCGTCACCACCGGCAAGCCTGCGTTGATCTCGATCTCGCCTTCAGCCGGGAAAACCTCACCGGGGATCATGCTGGCCTCCGTCAGCGGATGGGATGGTGGACGGTGACAAGCTTTGTCCCGTCGGGAAAGGTCGCCTCGACCTGCACGTCGTGGATCATCTCGGCGATCCCCTCCATGCATTGCTCGCGCCGTGATCACATGCGCGCCCGCCGTCATCAGATCGGCCACCGAGCGCCCGTCGCGCGCGCCCTCGACCACGAAATCGGTGATCAGCGCGATGGCCTCGGGGTGGTTCAGCTTGACGCCGCGCGCCAGTCGCCCGCGCGCGACCATGGCGGCAAGGCTGATCAGAAGCTTGTCCTTTTCGCGCGGGGTCAGGTTCATGCGATCCTCATATCTGCCAGACGCGGGGCAAGGGCCGCCCCCGCAGCACGTGCAGCACGCGCGGCGACCATCTGCTTCACCGGGCGCAGGTCCGCCCCGGCCAGGCGCACCACCAGCTTGCCGTTCCACGCCGACTCGCCGCCGCCTCGACCGGACCGCCCAGAACCGCCCGGACGGCGGCCAGCGCGTCCTCGGCCCCCTGCGCCACCAGCGCGACCGTGGCGATGGCCCGCCGCCCGCCAAGCGCCGCGGCACCTGCGCGCCAGCGTCGCCTCGGTCAGGCGCAGCGGCTCGACCAGCACGGGCAGGCCCTGCCGCGTCACCTCGCGCAGATCGTCAAGGCGCAGCGCCGCAAGGCGTTCTCCCATCGCCGCGCGCCCCAGCACCACCATCTCGGCCAGAACCAGGCGGGCATCCCCCGCAAGCGCCGCGCGGGTCCGTCGCTGAAGCGTGGATCGGTCGAACAGGATCGTCTCCTGCGGCAGCCAGTCCAGCGCGGCACGCTGACCCAACGGTCAGGCGCACGTCCATCTCGGCCCGCCCGGCCCGGCTGGCATAGGCGCGTTCCGCCGTCTGGGTGGTGCCGGTGGCTTTCGCGTCGTCCCCCACATCCAGCGAGAAGCCCAGCCGATCGCCCCCCGTCAGCCCGCCCGCGGTATTCAGGAACACGATCTCGGGCACCGGGCCGTGGATCCGCGGCAGAAACGCCTTGGCCGACCCCTGCCTGGTGCAGACGGTCAAGGCAGGTCGCGCCACCGCGCCATGACAGGCTCACCTCGGCCAGCCCCGTCGCGCGCTGCAACCGGGTCTGGGCCGCATCCGTGAACCAGCCATCTTCCGGCATCGCTCCCCCGCTTTCGCCCTGAGCCTAGGCAGGCCACCGACCCGCCTCAACCTGCCCCGGCACGCCACCCGCGCCGCTCGTCCAGACGACGCCACTCCGCCTGTTTTCCGCGCAGAGCCGCCTAGTAAACAGGCGATGTGAAAAGTCCCTCTCCGCTTTCCCCTCTGGAAATGCCAGACCGATCGGCTAGCCCGGACAGATGACCGACCGCCTGATCCTCCGCCGCCCCGACGACATGCACCTGCACCTGCGCGACGGCGCGATGCTGGCAGGCGTCCTGCCCGAAAGCGCGCGCCATTTCGCCCGCGCCATCGTCATGCCGAACCTCGTGCCCCCGGTCGTGACCGCCGCGCAGGCCGCCGCCTACCGCGACCGCATCCTCGCCGCCCTGCCCGAGGGGATGACGTTCGAGCCGCTGATGACGCTCTACCTGACCGAAGGCACCGACCCCGACGACGTGGCCCGCGCCCATGCCAGCGGGCTCGTGAAGGCGGTGAAGCTCTACCCCGCCGGGGCCACCACCAACTCGCAGTCGGGCGTGCGCGACTTCGACCAGGTGCGCGGCGTGCTGGAGCGGATGGCCGAGATCGGCCTGCCGCTTTGCGTGCATGGCGAGGTGACGGACCCGGAGGTCGACATCTTCGACCGCGAGGCGGTGTTCATCGACCGCGTGCTCGACCCCATCCGCCGCCGCACCCCCGGCCTGCGCGTGGTGATGGAGCATATCACCACCGCCGAAGGCGTGGCCTATGCGCGCGCAGGCGGCTGCCGACCTCGCCGCCACGATCACCACGCATCACCTCGTCATCAACCGCAACCACATCCTCGCCGGCGGCATCCGGCCGCATTACTACTGCCTGCCGGTGGCCAAGCGCGAAATGCACCGGCTCGCGCTGCGGCAGGCCGCGACCAGCGGCGAGGCGCGCTTCTTCCTCGGCACCGACAGCGCGCCGCATGTCGACGCGCTCAAGGAACATGCCTGCGGCTGCGCGGGCTGCTTCACCGCGACCAACACGCTGTCGATCCTCGCGCAGGTGTTCGAGGAGGAGGGCGCGCTGGACCGGCTCGAGGGCTTCACCAGCCTGAACGGCGCCGCCTTCTACCGCCTGCCGCCGAACGAGGGCACGCCTGACGCTGCGAGAAGGCGCCCGCCAACCTACCCCGCCAAGATCGTCACCGGCGCCGGCCCCGTCACCGTCTTCGATCCCGGCTTCCCCTGCACTGGCACGTCGAGGCCTGACCGCGTCCTCGACGCCGCGGCTGCGCGGAACGGCCCGCGCGGACGCCGACGAGACTGCCGACGCTGCGCGTTCCCCCCACCAAGGACACCCCATGATCCCCTCCAGCTTCCCCCCCAAGGACGAAATCGCCCGCCTCTCCGCCCGCGATGCTGCTGGAAATCAAGGCGGTGCATTTCAACGCCGAGACGCCCTTCACGCTGGCCTCCGGCCTGCCCTCGCCCACCTATATCGACTGCCGCAAGCTGATCTCCTACCCGCGCATCCGCTCCACCCTGATGGATTTCCTGACCGTCACCGTGATGCGCGACGCAGGCTTCGAGGCCTTCGACAACATCGCGGGCGGCGAGACGGCGGGCATCCCCTTCGCCGCGCTGGTGGCCGAGCGGCTGGCCCTGCCGATGACCTATGTGCGCAAGAAGCCCAAGGGCTATGGCCGCAACGCCCGGATCGAGGGCGCGATGACCGAGGGCCAGCGCGTGCTGCTGGTCGAGGACCTGACGACCGACGGCGGCTCGAAGCTCAGCTTCGTCGATGCGATCCGCGAGACCGGGGCGACCTGCGCCCATACGGCGGTGATCTTCTACTACGGCATCTTCCCCGAGACCGACGCAGCGCCTGGCCGATCATGGCGTGGCGCTGCACCACCTCTGCACCTGGTGGGACGTGCTGGCCGAGGCGCGCGCCACGGCGGCCTTCGATGCAGGCGACGCTGGCCGAGGTGGAGACCTTCCTGCACGATCCCCGCGCCTGGCAGGCGGCCCGCGCCAGGGCATGAAGCAGCCGACGGGGCGAGCACCGGTTTATCCACCGCCGCCCGCGCGAATCGAAGCGCACCACCGGGGATGGCGGCCTTCCGCAACATGTGCCCCATATCTGGTGGCCAGAATCGCTCCACAAGGTTATCCTCAGCCTTCAGGGCGGGTCCCTCACAGGCATATCAGGCGCTTGCCTCGGCCCCGCCGAACAGGCATGACCGGCGGCACCGGCGGCAGACCGGGCAAGACAATCTCGGGGGGCAGTCATGAACGAAGTTGCGGCCTTGCGCGTCACGGTGCCCGGCGACCGTCCCGGACGCCGAGGCTCTGCCGCACAATATCGAGGCCGAACAGCAGCTTCTGGGCGTGATCCTGACCAACAACGACGTCTATGACCGCATCTCCTCGCTGGTCCGCGCCGAGCATTTCTACGATCCCGTCCACGCCCGCATCTTCGAGATCGCCGCCGCCCGCATCCAGAAGAACGCGCTCGCCTCGCCGGTCACGCTCAAGGCCTTTCTCGAGGATGATGCGGGGCTGAAGGAACTGGGCGGCCCCGCCTATCTCGCCCGCCTCGCCGGGGCCGCGATCTCGGCCTATGCCGCGCGCGACTATGCCCAGATGATCTACGACCTCGCCGTGCGGCGCGAACTGATCGCGCTCGGCCGCGACATCTCGGCCAAGGCCGCCAAGGTCGAGGTCGACAGCGAGCCGCGCGAACAGATCATCGAGGCCGAACAGCGGCTCTACAAGCTGGGCGAACAGGGCGTCGCCGAACGCGGCTTCCAGAGCTTTCTCAAGGCCGTGACCGACGCGGTGAATGTCGCCAACGCCGCCTACCAGCGCGACGGCGGCCTGGCCGGCATCTCCACCGGCCTGATCGACCTCGACAAGAAGCTGGGCGGGCTGCACCCCTCGGACCTTCTGATCCTCGCCGGGCGCCCGTCGATGGGCAAGACCTCGCTCGCCACCAACATCGCCTTCAACATCGCCAAGGCCTACAAGCGCGGCCGCCTGCCCGACGGCACCGAAGGCGCGGTCGAGGGCGGCGTCGTCGGGCTTCTTCTCGCTCGAGATGTCGGCCGAACAGCTCGCCGCCCGCATCCTGTCCGAGGCCTCCGAGGTGCCCTCCGAACAGATCCGCCGCGGCGACATGACCGAGGCCGAGTTCCGCCGCTTCGTCGAGGCCGCGAAGGCGCTCGAAGCCTGCCCGCTCTACATCGACGACACGCCCGCCCTGCCGATCAGCCAGGTCGCCGCCCGCGCCCGGCGGCTGAAGCGCACCCACGGGCTCGACGTGCTGATGGTCGACTACCTGCAACTCCTCAAGGGCTCGTCCAAGGAAAACCGCGTGCAGGAGGTGTCCGAGATCACGCAAGGCCTCAAGGCCATCGCCAAGGAGCTCGACATCCCCGTGATCGCCCTCTCGCAGCTCTCGCGCCAGGTCGAGAACCGCGACGACAAGCGCCCGCAACTGTCCGACCTGCGCGAATCCGGCTCGATCGAGCAGGACGCCGACGTGGTCATGTTCGTCTACCGCGACGAATACTACCACGAACGCGAGAAGCCCGGCGATCACGAGCTGGAAAAGATGGCGCAGTGGCAGCAGACGATGGAACAGGTCCACGGCAAGGCCGAGGTCATCATCGGCAAGCAGCGCCACGGCCCCATCGGCACGGTCGAACTCAGCTTCGAGGGTCGCTTCACCCGCTTCGGCAACCTCGTGAAGCCCTGGCAGCAGGGCAGCGCCGACGGGTTCTGACCGCGCCCTCATCGGGCTTGCTTTTCGGCCCGAAATACCCCCGCCGGAGGCTCCCGCACCCGCAACCCGCGCCACCCTGCCCGTTTCCTCCGCGGCAGCCCGCCCGAGGGGGCTCGATGCCCCCGAGGGCGGCGCCCGTCACGGGTTTCCGCTTGACCTCTGCCGACCCGCCAGTCAAAACACGGCACCAACCATGGCGCAGGCAGTCCTTTCCATCGACCTCGACGCGATCGCGGCCAACTGGCGCGCGCTCGACCGGCTGTCGGGGCCGCGAGACGCAGACGGCGGCGGTGGTCAAGGCCGATGCCTATGGCCTGGGCGTCGACCGGGTCGCGCGCGCGCTGGCCCATGCCGGGGCGCGGCGGTTCTTCGTGGCCATGGCCGAGGAAGGCGCGGCGCTGCGCCAGATCCTCGGTCCCGGCCCGCAGATCTGCGTGCTGGCCGGCCACATGCCGGGCGATACCGAGATGATGCAGGATCTCGACCTGACGCCGATGCTGAACTCCATCGACCAGGTCACCCGGCATCTGGAAGCGCTGCCGGGCCATCCCTTCGGCGTGCAGCTCGACACCGGGCTGAACCGCCTGGGGATGGAGGCGCGGCGAATGGGAGGCGGTGGCGCCGATCCTGCTCGAGGCCGGTCCGGAGCTTCTGCTCAGCCACCTCGCCTGCGCCGACGAGCCCGACCATCCGATGAACGCCGCGCAGCTGGCCGAATTCCACGCGATGACCGATGGCACCGGCGTGCCGCGCTCCTTCGCGGCCACCGGCGGCATCCTGCTCGGTCCGCGACTATCATTTCGACCTGACGCGCCCCGGCATCGGCCTTTACGGCGGGCTGCCCTTCGATGCAGGCCAGCCGGTGGTGACCCTGTCGCTGCCGGTGATCCAGACTCCGCGAGGTCGCCCCGGGCGAGATCGGTGGGCTATGGCGGCAGCTGGACGGCCGACGCGCCCACGCGCGATCGCCACCGTCTCGCGGCGGCTATGCCGACGGGCTTTGCCGGACGCTGTCGAACACGGCCGTGCTCTGGCATGGCGACACGCCCTGCCCGCTGGTCGGCCGCGTCTCGATGGACCTGATCACCGTCGACATCACCCATCTGCGACGAGATGCCCGCAGGCGCTCGACATCATCGGCCCGATCCAGACCGTCGACGATCTGGCCGACATCGCGGGCACCATCGGCTACGAGGTGCTGACCGCCTCTCGCCCCGCTACACCCGCCGCTACATCGGGATCGGCGCATGAGCCTGCTGTCCCCGTCGCGCGCCTTGGCCGCGCCGTGCTGGCGGCGCTGGCCGGCATCGGCCGGGTCACGCTCTTTGCCGGACAGGTCGTGGCCACCTCGTGCGCCCGCCCTTCTACCTGCGCGAATTCGGCCATGCGCGTGCTGCAGATCGGCTGGTTCAGCCTGCCGGTCGTCGGCCTGACCGCGATCTTCACCGGCGGGGCGCTGGCGCTTGCAGATCTATTCCGGCGGCGCGCGCTTCAACGCCGAGGCCGTCGTGCCCAACATCGTCGCCATCGGCATGGTGCGCGAGCTTGGGCCCGGTCCTGGGCGGCCTGATGGTCGCCGCCCGCGTCGCCTCCTCCATCGCGGCCGAGATCGGCACGATGAAGGTGACCGAGCAGATCGACGCGCTGGTGACCCTGTCGACCAACCCGATGAAGTACCTGGCCGTGCCGCGCGTGCTGGCGGCGACCCTGACCGTGCCGGTGCTGGTGGCGCGTGGGCGACGCCATCGGCATCATGGGCGGCTGGCTCGTGGGCGTCAACCGGCTGGGCTTCAACCGGCCACCTACCTGCAAGACACACCGTCGATTTCCTCGAGGTCTGGGATGTCGGCTCGGGCCTGCTGAAGGGCGCGGTCTTCGGCTTCATCGTGGCGCTGATGGGCTGCTACCACGGCATGAACTCGGGCCGCGGCGCGCAGGGCGTGGGGCAGGCGACAAAGGCGCGCGGTCGTCGCGGCCTCGGTCCTGATCCTCGCCTCGAACTACCTGCTGACGGAGGTGTTCTTCACCTCATGATCGAGCTCTCGCGGCGTCACCAAGGCCTTCGGGCCGAACCGCGGTGCTGCGCGGGGTGAACCTGACCATCGCCGTCGGGCACAGAGCATGGTCATCATCGGCGGCTCGGGCACCGGCAAGTCGGTGCTGCTGAAATGCATCCTCGGCCTCGTGCGCCCCGACGGCGGCACGATCACGCTCGACGGGCAGGACGTGACGAAGGTCGAGCGCGACGCCTTCCTCGCCCGGTTCGGGATGCTGTTCCAGGGCGGCGCGCTGTTCGATTCGCATGCGGGTCTGGGAGAACGTGGCCTTCCGCCTGCTGCGCGGCGCGCAAGCGCCGCCCAAGGCCGAGGCGCGCGAGATCGCCATCGAGAAGCTGCGCCGCGTCGGCCTGACGCCCGCCGTGGCCGACCTCTTCCCGGCCGAGCTGTCGGGCGGGATGCAGAAGCGCGTGGGCCTGGCCCGCGCCATCGCCGCCGAGCCCGAGATCATCTTCTTCGACGAGCCGACGACCGGCCTCGACCCGATCATGGCCGGCGTCATCAACGACCTGATCCGCGAGATCGTGACCGAGATGGGCGCGACCGCGATGACGATCACGCATGACATGTCCTCGGTCCGCGCCATCGCCGACCGGGTGGCGATGCTGCATGCCGGGGTGATCCAATGGACCGGGCCGGTGGCGCGAACTGGACCGCAGCGGTGACCCTTTCGTCCAGCAGTTCATCCACGGCAGCGCCGAAGGGCCGATCGAGGCCGTTCGCTAGGCAACTCTCCGCCTTGTGATCAGCCGCGGCATCGCGCGCACTGGGATCGTCGCCCGGCACGCCTAGAATTTGCCATAGACCTGACAGATTTTATTCGAATCGTGAATGAATGGAGGTCCTCATGGTTGAAACACTGGTCTCCGTACTCGTCTTCGCCGTGATGATCCTGGCTGTTGTGCGTTCCGCCTTGCATAGCCTTGCACATGCTGCTGCGCCGTTACCCGTTGCTCGCGCCCCGAGCATCGGACGGCCTACCACTGCGCCATCGCCTTTGCCGGCGGGTGCGCTGCTGTTCAACCTGATCGTGTCCACTTTCTTCGCCCCCGAAGCCAGCAGCGCCGCCTTGTCGGACATCCTGAGCGGGCTGCACCTGACATCGCCTCGGCTCTGTCCTGGCTCTGCCTGTGGGGGGCGGTCGCCTTGTCTGTGCTCGTCCGGCGCCGGCGGCGGCGCTACGCGGTCTGATACAGGCGTGACGGACTATCGGCGCGGCACATGGTGCTGCGCTATGTCGCGTCACATGCTGCGGCTTGCAAACCTCGGCCTGCTGATCGCCTGTTCCCCGTCGCCTGGTTCGCACCGCTGCTGCGCGCCGGGCTTGCTGCCGCTCTTCGGCCTGTCGGAGATCTCGGTCATCACGGGGCTGCAATCGCTGTGGGAAACGCGACATCCCGCTCGCGCTTCTGGTGACCTTCCTCGCCATCTTCGCGCCCTTCGCCAAGACGCTCGGCCTCGCCCTGCTGCAATTCGGCCTGCTCTCGCCCCGGACGCTTCCCGCGCTGCACGTTCTGGGCCGCCTCGCCATGGCCGACGTCTTCCTGATCGCGCTCTACATCGTGGTGGTGAAGGGCGTCGGGCCTGGCCCATGTCGAGGTCGCCTGGGGCCTCTACCTCTTCACCGCCTGCATCCTCGCCTCGATGGCTCTTGCCTGGGCCACCGAGCGCGAACTCGCCAAGGCTTGATGCCCGCCTGCGGCATCGGGCAAGGAGGGTCATGGCCAAGCCCGCCCCACAGTTCACCTGCACCGCCTGCGGTGCCGTCCATCGCAAATGGGCCGGGCGCTGCGACGCCTGCGGGGCCTGGAACTCCATCGTCGAGGAAGCGCCGCTGTCGGTCGCGCCGAAATCGCTGGGGGCCAAGGGCCGCACCATCACCCTGACCGACCTTGCGACCGAGGAAGCGCCCGCCGCCCCGCGCCTCGTCGGGCATTGACGAGCTGGACCGCGTGCTGGGCGGCGGCCTCGTGCCCGCCTCGGCCATCCTTGTCGGCGGCGATCCCGGCATCGGCAAGTCGACGCTGCTGTTGCAGGCCGCCGCCAGCTTCGCCCGCGCCGGGCACTGAACTGCCTCTACATCTCGGGCGAGGAAGCCGCGGCACAGGTCCGGATGCGCGCGCAGCGCCTGGGCCTGGCCGATGCGCCGGTGCACGCTGGGGGCCGAGACCAACCTGCGCGACATCCTGACCACGCTCGACGCCGAACGCCCGGCGCTGGCGGTCATCAATTCGATCCAGACGATGTGGCTCGACACCGTCGAAAGCGCCCCCGGCTCGGTCGCCAGGTCCGCGCGGCGGCGCATGAGCTTGTCACCTTCGCCAAGCGGCGCGGCGTGGCGGTGATCCTGGTCGGCCATGTCACCAAGGACGGCCAGATCGCCGGGCCCCGCGTGGTCGAGCACATGGTCGATACCGTGCTTTACTTCGAGGGCGAGCGCGGCCACCAGTTCCGCATCCTGCGCGCGGTCAAGAACCGCTTCGGCCCGGCGGACGAGATCGGCGTGTTCGAGATGACGGGCGGCGGCCTGGCCGCAGGTCGCCAACCCCTCGGCGCTGTTCCTGTCCGACCGCGACCGCCCCGCCCCCGGCTCGGTCGGTCTTCGCCGGGATCGAGGGCACGCGCCCCGTCCTGACCGAAATCCAGGCGCTCGTCGCGCCCTCGCCCCTCGGCACGCCCGCGCCGCACCGTGGTGGGCGTCGACTCCGGGCGGCTCTCCACCATCCTTGCCGTGCTCGAGGCGCGCTGCGGCATCCCCTTCACCGGGCTCGACGTGTTCCTGAACGTCGCGGGCGGCATGCGCGTCAGCGAACCCGCCGCCGACCTCGCCGTCGCGGGCGCGCTGCTGTCGGCGCGCGAAGATGTGGCAATTCCGCCAGAGATGGTGCTTTTCGGCGAGATCAGCCTGTCGGGCGCGCTGCGTCCCGTCGGGCAGACCGAAAACCGGTTGAAAGAAGCCTCGAAACTTGGTTTTTCACAGGCGACGCTGCCAGCCGGGTCGAAGACTCGGCGGCGCCGAGGGCATGACGGTGCGGCAGATGCCCGACCTGACGGCCTTCGTCGGGCGAAATGTTCGGGGCAGGATAAGCCCCGCGGGAGCAGGCGAATGGAAGGCTTTACCCTCATCGATGCCATCGTGGCAGCGGTCATCGTGCTGTCGGCGATCCTCGCCTATTCGCGCGGCCTCGTGCGCGAGGCGATGGCGATCGCGGGCTGGGTCGGCGCGGCGGTCGCTGGCCTACATCTTCGCGCCGCAGGCCGAGCCGCTGGTGCGCGGAACTGCCGGTGGTGGGCGATTTCCTGCAGGACAGCTGCGAGCGTCAGCATCATCGCCTCCTTCGCGGCGGTCTTCGCGCTCGGCCTTGTGGTCATGTCGCTGTTCACCCCGCTGTTCTCGTCGGCGGTGCAGCGCTCGGTCCTCGGCGGGCTCGACCAGGCGCTCGGCTTCCTGTTCGGCGTGGTGCGCGGCGTGCTGCTGGTGGCGGTGGCCTTCATCGTCTATGACCGCGCCGTCGCGGCCGACACGATCGCCGATGGTCGACAACTCGCGCTCGGCCAAGGTCTTCGCCTCGTTCCAGGGCAGCCTGAACGAGACGATCCCCGAGGATGCGCCGGGCTGGATCGTCGGCCGCTATGAAGCGCTGACAGCCAGCTGCGGTGCACCCGCCGCGCCCGTTCCGGCCGAACCCGCCCCGGCCGAACCTGCCGCAACGCCCGGGAATTGATCCGCCGCCGCCTGTGATCCCCCGCACAGGCCCGGTGCGCCACGGACCCCCGTGACTTCGCTTCACTGTCACACTACATGGTGCAGGTGCCAGCCCCGGATTCGGAGACGCCCCGATGCGCCCCTTCCTCGCCCACCCCTTCGACGACGACAAGCTGCAAGGAAGAATGCGGCGTCTTCGGCGTGATCGGCATGGCCGATGCCGCGAACTTCGTGGCGCTCGGCATGCACGCGCTGCAGCATCGCGGGCAGGAGGCGGGCGGGATCGTCGCCTACCACCCCGAGCACGGCTTCAACTCGGCCCGCCGCTTCGGCTATGTCCGCGACAACTTCACCAACGCCGACGTGATGGACACCCTGCCCGGCACGCTGGCCATCGGCCATGTCCGCTATTCCACCGCCGGATCGAAGGGCGCGACCGCGATCCGCGACGTGCAGCCCTTCTTCGGCGAATTCTCGATGGGCGGCGCCGCCATCGCCCATAACGGCAACCTCACCAATGCCGCCGCCCTGCGCCGCGAACTGATCGAGCGCGGCTCGATCTTCCAGTCCTCCTCGGACAGCGAATGCATCATCCACCTGATGGCGCGCTCGATCCAGAAGAACATCTCGGAACGGATCAAGGACGCGCTGCGCCGGGTCGAGGGCGCGTTCTGCGTCGTCGCCATGACCCGCACCAAGCTGATCGGCGTGCGCGACGCGCTCGGGCGTGCGCCCGCTGGTGCTGGGCCGGATCGGCGACGACGGCTGGGTGCTGTCGTCGGAGACCTGCGGCCTCGACATCATCGGGGCCGAGTTCATCCGCGAGATCGAACCGGGCGAGATGGTGGTGATCGAGCATGGCAAGGTCGAAAGCTTCCGCCCCTTCGAACGCCGCGCCTCGCGCTTCTGCATCTTCGAGCACGTCTATTTCAGCCGCCCCGACAGCATCCTCGGCGGCCGCTCGGTCTATGAGACCCGCCGCCAGATCGGCGTGGAACTGGCGCGCGAGGCCCCGGTCGAGGCCGACCTCGTCTGCCCGGTGCCCGACAGCGGCACGCCCGCCGCCATCGGCTACAGCCAGGAATCGCGGCATCCCCTATGCGATGGGGATCATCCGCAACCAGTACATGGGCCGCACCTTCATCGAGCCGACCGAGCACATCCGCAACATGGGCGTGCGGCTGAAGCTGAACGTCAACCGCGCGCTGATCAAGGGCAAGCGGGTGATCCTGGTCGACGACTCCATCGTGCGCGGCACCACCAGCCGCAAGATCAAGGACATGATCCTGGAGGCCGGCGCGGCCGAGGTCCACTTCCGCATCGCCTCGCCCCCCACCGCCTGGCCCTGCTTCTACGGCGTCGACACGCCCGAGCGCGCCAAGCTGCTGGCCGCCACCATGTCCGAAGACGAGATGCGCGACTGGATCGGGGTCGACAGCCTGAAGTTCATCACGCTCGACGGCCTCTACCGCGCGGCAGGCGAGGCGGCGGGTCGCAATCCCGACGCCCCGCAGTATTGCGACGCCTGTTTCTCGGGCGAGTATCCCGTCGCGCCCTCCGACAAGATCGAGGAAGGCTTCCAGATGAAGGCCGCGCAGTAACCACCCGACCCTGCTTCATTTTCTGTTCACAAATATCCCACGGGGGTCCGGGGGTGTGAAACCCCCGGCGTTCGCCACAAGAAGGCCCGCATGACCCAGAAGATCGCCCTCATCACCGGCGCCTCGCGCGGCCTCGGCGCGGCCCTGGCCCATGAACTCGCCTCGCGCGGCTGGCATGTCGTTGCCGTCGCCCGCACCGTGGGCGGGCTGGAGGAGCTGGACGACCGCATCAAGGCAAATCGCCAGCCAGGCGGCGGCGAGGCGACGCTTGCGCCGATGGACGTGACCAACGACGACGCAATGCGCCACCTGTGCCTTTCGGTGCATGACCGCTGGGGCCATGCCGACCTCTGGGTGCATACCGGCGATCCACGCGGCCCCTCTTGCGCCCGCAGGACATATCGACATCCGCGACTGGGAGAAATCCATCGCCACCAACGTCCGCGCCACGGGCAGCCTGATCCCGATGGTGGAGCCGCTTCTCCGCGCGGCCCCCCACGGCACCGCGCTGTTCCTCGACGATCCGCGCGCGGGCGAGAAGTTCTTTGGCAGTTACGGTGCCACCAAGGCCGCCCAGATCGCGCTGGCCCGCAGCTGGCAGGCCGAGACGCTGCGCACCGGACCGCGCGTGCTGGTGGAAACGCCCGCCCCGATGCCCACCGCCACCCGCGCCCGCTTCTTCCCCGGCGAGGATCGCAGCCGCCTTGCCGACCCGCGCGACGAGGCCGAGCGTCTCGTCAGCCTGCTCTGACCCGGCGCGTCGCCGCGCGCGCCCAATCCTCGGGCGGCACGACCGGCACGATCAGGCAAAGGCTCTGCGTCGGCAGAACGTCGCGCCAATCCTCGATCAGTTGCTTGAACGCCCGCCCAACGGGCCGGATGTTGCGATCGAGGTCGAACAGACCCAGCGGATTCACCCGTTCGTTCTTCTCGCGCAGCGCCGTATCCCAGTCCATCTGATCGGTCAGTGAATACCAGGTGAACCCCACCACCGGGATACCGTCGTTGCGCAGCCTCAGCACGTTCGCCCATTGCTTGCAGAGCCAATCCACCGCCTCGTTGCCACCCGGCCCCTCGGCGAGGTTCGTCTCGGTATGCATGATCGGCAGCTTGTAGCGCTGGTGATATTGCCGCGTGATCTCGGCGTAGCCGAACACCTCGCCCGACGAGGTGGTGCTGCCATCCGGGGCGACGCGATGCTCGTTCGTCACGTAATAGTCGTTGCCCATGATGCAGTGCTGCTTCAGCCGGTGCGTCAGGAACCAGGCGTACTCGTCGCGCGTCATGCCGTTTCCCAGCAGGAACTCGTACATTTCCGAGTTCACCCGCCGCCCGTAATTCAGGTCCAGCGACAGGAACCGCTGCGCATTGTACACCTCGGCCGGCTTTATCGCGGCCGGGCTTGCCGCATGATAGTACTCGCTCGACTCGCTTTGCACGAACAGCGCGTCGGGCCTGACCTCCAGGATCTCCTGCATCGCCATGACATTGGCCTTCACGAGATGCTTCAGCGCCGTGACGAAGGACCGGTCGTCGCTCAACTGCTCGTTCCACCACCCGTAGCGGGCCGAGAAGGTGGCGCAGACGATCATCTCGTTCACGGGCGTGTAAAGTTGCACCCAGGGAAAGCGTTCGGCAAAGGCTCGGGCGTAGCGGGCAAACTGGGCGGGAAAATCCGGGTTCTGGAAATTGCCCAGCCAGTCGGGCACTCCGAAATGGCACAGATCCACGATCGGCGTGATGCGCCGCCGCCGAAGCTCGGCGAAGGTCTCATCGGCGAAATGCCAATCGAAGCGATCCGGGCCGATAAAGGTCAGATGGATCGGCGGGCCATAGCGCAGGTAATGCACCCCGAGCTCGGCCACGAGCGCGAAGTCGTCGCGCCACCGCGCGTAATGCAGGCAGCTGTCCATCTGGTCGACGCGGGTCCGGCCCTGGTCGATGGTGGGGTAGCTGTTTTCGATACCGGTGCAGAACATGAAGTTGGCGATGGCGCGGCCTCCTCGTCTGGTCCCAGCGGGTTCAATCACCCGGCGCGCGGCTGGTTCCCTGCGTTCTGAGATCGGCCGCCCGAGGCATCGTCCCCAGGTGCTTCCAAGTCTGCCGATCAAGCGTGATCCGCATCACAGACAAGACGGGTCGCAGGACCGCATGGTCGGTCATGCCAAGTGCGCACTGGTAATGAGTAGCCAGCCAGCGACGTAAGGTACCCCTACCTCGCGTCGTTGCCCGGGGATGGCCTGTCATCCCCGGGTTTGCTGGTGACCGGGGCGCAGACGGCAGGCGGCCCGTCGGGCCGCATCCGCCCGCCTGCCGCCAAGGGTCTCAGTCCGTAGCCGTCCCGCCCGTATAGGCATCGTGCAGCCGCCACCAGCGATAGGGCGGCCCCTGCGGAACCCAGGCCGGGGCCTCTTGCCATGTCTCCTGCCGTCCCATCGGCGTCATGTCGAGCAGCCCCCAGACGGTCGTCGCCCGCTCGGTCTCGCGCGCGGTGCAGCCATAGGTGTGGAAGACCTCGTCACCCTTGCGGAAGAAGACCGAGAAACCCGGCCCATGGGCCCCGTGCCCCATATCCTCGCCGAACTGCGCCTCGGCCTCGACCCAGGGCAAGGTCCATCCCATGCGGTCGCGAAAGGCAAGGATCTGTGCCATCGGCGGCGTGCGAGGCAAGGACCAGGGTCGTGTCCCGCGCGTGGAGATGCGCGAGTGCCGGCAGCTGGTCGGCGACCATGCAGCACCCCGGACAGGGTGCAGGGTCATCGGCCCGCAGCATGTGGTGATAGACGATCAGCTGCGTCCGCCCCTCGAACAGATCGCTCAGCCCCGTCTCGCCCCGCGGCGTGACGAAACGGTAGGGTTTCAGCACACTCTCCCAGGGCATCTCACGCCGAAGCGCCGCCACCCGATCCGCGGCGAGGGTCAGCGCCTTTTCCTCGGCCAGAAGCCGCGCGCGCGCGTCGTTCCAGGCGGAGGCATCCACCACGGGCTGGCCAGTGATTGCCTGGTTCATTTGCCCGCCCCCGGCTCGTTGATGGCCCAGGCGAGGCCGAACGGGTCGCGCAGCCGCCCATACCGGTCGCCCCAGAACTCTTGCACGAAGGGCCTCGTGACCTCGCACCCTGCCTCGACCGCGCGCGTCCACCACAGATCGCCCTCTCGGGTCACCAGTTGCAGCGTCGAGCCGCGCGAGGTCGCCGCCTCGCCCTCGCCGTGGCAGAACTCGGGAAAGGTGTCCATCAGCATCAGCATGCCGCCGTTGATCTCAAGCGTCAGGTTCATCACCCGGCCCTGCTCGTCCTTGGCGATGTCGCCATGCTGGATGGCGCCGAAGGCGCGGCTGTAGAACTCGGCCGCGCGTTCGGCACCGTCGATCGCCAGATAGGGGATCACCCCCTGCATCAGGCGTGCAAAGTCAGGCTGTTCGGTCATCTCCCTCTCTCCTCCCGGGTTGAAACAGCAGCTCCAGATACTGTCGCAGCAAGCCGATGCTCTCGCGCACCACCTCGGCCCCGCCCTGCCCCTTTGCCAGGATGAAGGCCCCCTGCAGGACCACCTGAGTGTAAAGCGCAAGGCGCAGGGGATCGGGCGCATTCGCGGGGCGATAGCGCGCGATGGCTTCGGCAAAGTCCGCCTCGAGCGTGCCCGCATGGCTGGAAACCGCCCGATAGGCGGCCTCGGTGATCGCGGGCGAGGTCTGGTGGACCTCTTGCAGCAGCGTGCCCGCAAGGCAGGTGAAGTCGGGCACGCCGCCGGTCAGCAGCGCCTCGCGCAGGTCGAGATAGGCGATGATGCGGTCCAGCGGATCGGCCGGGCGGTGATAGTCGGCACTCGCGAAAAGCGCGCCCGTGGTTTCCAGCCAGAACTCCGCCGCGGCGACGCCGAGCGCCTCCTTGCTGTCGAAATGGTGGAAGAACGCGCCCTTCGTGACGCCTGCCGCCTGACAAAGATCATCGACGCTGGTCGCCGCGAACCCCTTCTGACGGATCAGCGTGCGTGCGGCTTCGAGAAGCCTGGTGCGGGCCGAGGGGCGAGCGGCTTGGGTCATGACAAGAACATACCGACTGGTTGGTATGTGAGTCAAGTGCAGCACTGTCTGACCAGTGTTCACTGGCACGGAATGACCCACGCGGTGCGCCCGGCCCGATCAGGCAACTCTCCGGTGGAGCGTTGCCCGGGCCGTTGCCAGAGCGCGCAAGCGCGTTGGCAAGGGGTCTGCCGCAGGCGTAGAGCGCTGCCAATCCGTCCGCGCCTGACTGGGCGGGCGCGGAAACGCGCCTGCCACGGGCAGCAGGCGCGGACGGATTTGTCGCGGGACAAATCCGTCAAGCTGCCCAAACTGGCCTGGAAGACCGGCTGAACGGCCTACTCCAGCCGCGCCGGAAACCCGTCCGCCCGCAGGTCCGTGCCCAGCACGTCCTCCAGAAGCTTCACCACCTGCGTCGACTGCGCGCCGCCGCCATAGGCCGCCTTCGCCGCCACGAACGTCTGCTCCACCATCCCCGCCAGCGCCAGCGGCACCCCGAACTCGCGCCCGAAGCCGAGCGCAAAGCCCAGATCCTTCAGCGCCAGATCGTTGGTAAAGGCGATGTCGTAGCTGCCGTTCAGGATCAGCTGCCCCTCGGTCTCGTGCACGAAACTGGTGCCCGACGAGGCCGCGATCGCCTCCCACGCCACCTTCAGGTCCAGCCCGCCGCGCTTGGCCAGCATCAGCGCCTCGCCATCCGCGACCAGATGGATGAAGGCCAGCATGTTGGTGATCACCTTGATCACCGCCGCCGACCCCAGCGGACCCATGTGGAAGATGCGGTTCCCGATCGCCTCCAGCGCCGGGCGGTGCAGGTCGAACAGGTCGCGATCGCCCCCCGCCAGCACCGTGATCTCGCCCCGCGCCGCCAGATGGACGCCGCCCGTCACCGGCGCCTCCATCAGCCGCACGCCATGCTCCGCCGCCAGCGCCCCCAGCCGCAGGATGTCGTCGCGCCCCAGCGTGGAGTTCTCGACCCAGGTCGCCCCCGGCTTCATCCGCGGCAGCATCTCGCGCAGCACCGCCTCGGACACCGCCGGCGACGGCAGGCAGGTGATCACGTGATCCACCTGCCCCGCCAGATCGCCCGCGCTGGTCGCCACGACCGCCCCCATCGCGCGATGCCGCGCCGACAGCGCCGGGTCGCGGTCATACACCACGACCGGAAACCCCGCCCGGATCAGGCTGGCGGCCAGATGGCCGCCAAGGTTGCCCAGACCCACATAGCCGTAGGTGATCACGCCCCCCAGCCCACGATGCTCTTGACCTCGCAGAAATCGTGGATGCCCCAGTCGGCATATTCGCGCCCGTTGCCCGACTGCTTGTAGCCGCCGAAGGCGCGAGAACGTGTCCCAGGCCGGGTAGTTCAGGTTCACCGTCCCCGCCCGCAGCCGCCGCGCCACCGGGCGCGCCTCCTCGACCGGCCCGCGATATAGGCGGCAAGGCCATAGACCGTGTCGTTCGCCATCTCCACCGCATCGTCGACGCTGTCATAGGACAGGATCGACAGCACCGGGCCGAAGATTTCCTCGCGCGCGATGGTCATGTCGTTGGTCACATTGCCAAAGATCGTGGGCTTGACGAAATGCCCCCGGTTCAGCCCCGCCGGCCGGCCAAGGCCCCCCGTCACCAGCGTCGCCCCCTCGTCGATGCCCTTCTTGATAAGCCCCTGGATCTTCTCGTAATGCACCCCGCTCACCACCGGGCCCAAGCGTCGTCGCCTCGTCGCGCGGATCGCCCGTCACGAACTCCTCGGCCTTGGCCTTGGCAATCGCCAGCGCCTCGTCATGCCGCGCGCGCGGCACGAACATCCGCGTCGGCGCATCGCAGCTCTGGCCCGAGTTGCCGAAGCAGCCCTCGACGCCGCCCGCCACGGCCGCCGCGAAATCGGCCGACGGCAGGATGATGTTGGGCGACTTGCCGCCCAGTTCCTGCGCCACCCGCTTCACCGTCGGGGCCGCCGCCTGCGCCACGAGGATGCCCGCCCGGGTCGATCCGGTGAAGGACACCATGTCCACCTCGGGATGCGACGAGATCCGCGCGCCCACCTCGGCCCCGGTCCCGTTCACAAGGTTGAACACGCCCTTCGGCACCCCCGCCTCATGCATCACCTCGGCGAACAGCGCACCCGACAGCGGCGCGATTTCGGACGGCTTCAGGATCATCGTGCAGCCCGCCACCAGCGCCGGGGCGACCTTGCAGGCGATCTGGTTCATCGGCCAGTTCCACGGCGTGATCAGCGCGCAGACGCCGATCCCCTCGCGCACCATCCGCGTCTCGCCCCGCATCTCTTCCCAGTGGAAGGTCTCGGCGGCCTTGATCGTGCTTTCGATATGCACCTGCCCCGCCCAGAACTGCGCCTCGCGCGCCCAGGCCAGCGGCGCGCCCATCTCGAGGCTCATCGCCTCGACGAAATCGTCCTCGCGCTTGTTGTAGATCTCGAGCACGCGCTTCAGCAGCGCGATCCGCTCCGCCACCGGCGTCACGGTGTAGCCGAGGAAGGCCGCCCGCGCCGCCGCGATCGCCCGGTCCGCATCCGCGACCGACCCGAGCGCGACCTCGGCGATGATCTCCTCGTTCGCCGGATTCTCGACGCCCATCTTCGAGCCGCCGAGCGGCGCAACCCACTCCCCGTTGATGTAGAACTGCGAAAGATGCTTCGATATCATGGTGTTCTCACTTGAAGTGGATGTTGTAGGCAGCCCGGATCGCCGCGTCGATCTCCGGCTCGATCTGGCTCCCCGCCTTGGCGAGGATACTGTTCTTCCGCGCAATCGCCCTGTCAAGCAACTGCGGCTTGCCCGGCCTCGACCCATTCCTTCGGGCTCATCCGGTTGCCGACGGTCGGATAGATGTATTCCGTCTGCATCAGCGCCAGCGTCTGCTCCGAGCCAAGGTAATGCCCCGGCCCGCCCAGGCAGACCTGCTTCATCGCCTCGATGCTGGTCGAATCCTCGGTCACGTCGATGCCCCGCACGCAGCGCAGCACCTGCCCCAGGATGTCATCGCCCAGCACCAGGCTCTCCAGGCAGAACCCCAGCAGCGAGGCATGCATCCCCACCGCCTCGTAGCACATGTTCAGCCCCGACAGCCCGGCCAGCACGTTGGTCACCATCTGCTCCCAGCCCGCCTGCATGTCCGGCAGCTTGCTGTCGGAGATGCCCGAGGCCGCACCGCCCGGCAGGTTGTAGAACCGGTGCATCTGCGCGCAACCGGCGGTCAGCAGCGCCTGCTCGGCGCTGACCCGCCCGACATGGCCCCCGTCCGCAGGTCGCTCACGAAGGGCCAGGTGCCGAAGATCGCGGGCGCGCCGGGCCGGATCGCGTTGACATAGACCACGCCCGCCAGACACTCCGCCATCGCCTGCACGATGGCCAGCGCAATCGGCGCGGGCGCGGTCGCCCCCGCCTGCCCCGCGCTCGAGCAGCAGCATCGGCATCCCGGCGCGGATGCACTTCTCCATCGTGATGCAGCTTTCCTCGGCGAATTTCATCGGCGGCACGACGAAGCAGTTGGAATTGCTCACGAAAGGCCGCGCGCGCCAGGCCTCCTCGCCCCCCGCCACCATGTGCAGCAGGTCGAAGCAGCCCTCGACATGGCGCGGGGTCGCTGAAGGATGGTGCCCACATGCTTCGTCGTTCCCGACAAGACAGGCGTATAGCGTGTTGATGTCCATGTCGTAATTGTCCACGACATCGCGGCAGACCATGGCCCGCTGGAAGAAGTGCACGTTGTCGAGGTTCTGCGTGAGCCGCGCCGCGTCATACAGGTCCTGCGCGGTCGAGTCGCGATACTCCAGCGTGACCGGATCGACGATATGCACCGCCGCCCCCGCCGTGCCGAAATGCACATTGGTTCCCGGTCAGATGCAGGTCGATACTTCGGGTCGCGCGCATGCAGCGTGATGTCGCGCGCGGCGATCGCCAGCATGTCCTCGACCAGCGCGCGCGGAAACCGGATGCGCCCGTCATCGCCCTGCACCGCCCCCGCCCCGGTCAGCAGTTCCACGCCCGAGGGCGGGCGCCTGGCTCAGCCCGATCACCTCCAGCGCCTCCAGCGCGCTGGCATGGATCTTCGCCATGCCCGCCTCGGTCAGCGGCTTGTAGTGCCCGCCCGGCAACCCCGCCCGCACCGGGCGCAGGTTCTCGGCCAGCGGCGCCGACCGCTCCGCCACCCGCGACGCCCGCCCGCCCGACCGCCGCGCCCGTGCCGGCTCGCAAACTTCTCCCACGTCGCTCATCGCCCGCTCCCTTCCCGCTTCTTGTCGGCGAAAACACCCCACGGGGGCCCGGGGGCGTGAACCCCCCGGTCCGCCCTATCCACCCGCGCCGCGCGCGAGCAATTCGTCGATCTCTCCGCCGGGCGCCGCCCGCTTCAGCGGCGCGAAGGACCCCTCACCCAGCATCGCCGCCACCGCCTCGCGGATGGCCGCATGCGTCACCCGCGCAATCTGGCTGCCGGTCGAGATGCGCCGCACCCCCATCGCCGCCAGCTCCGCCACGCTCAGGTCGCGCAAGGGCCCCGCCGCCAGCGCGTTGACCGGCGCGCTGAAACCGAGGCCAGCACCCGCGCCAGTTCCGCCCGCCCCGGCGGCACCGGCAGATAGAGCAGATCCGCCCCCGCCGCCTCGAAGGCCCTGCAGCCGCCGGATCCCCTCGTCGAGGTCATAGACCCCGTTCATCACCCCATCCGCCCGCGCGCAAAAGACGAAGGGCCGCCCCAGCGCCCGCGCCGCCGCGACCCCGGCCCGCACGCGCTCCACCGCCTCATCGAAGCCATAGGCCCGCAGGCCCGCCTGCGACCGTCGTATCCTCCACCGAACAGCCCGACAGCCCGGCCTCCGCCGCCAGCCGCACCGTCTCGGCCACCACCTCGGGCGCATCGCCGAAGCCGTTCTCGAAATCGCCCGACACCGGCAGGCCCGTCGCCGCCACGATCGCCTCGGCATGGGCCAGCGCCTCGTCCCGGCTCACACCGCCCATGTCGGCCCGCCCCAGGGTAAACGCATGCGCCGCCGACGAGGTCGCCAGCGCCACCGCCCCCAGCGCCGCCATCATCCGCGCCGAGCCTGCATCCCACGGATTGGGGATGACGAAGCACCCGCTCCGGTGCAGCTCCGCGAACCGCTCATGCCGCTCCGCCAGTCTCATCCCCGAACCCTGCTTCTTTTCGGCCCAAATACCCCGGGGGTGCGGGGGCTGGCCCCCGCTCTGCCCGCCCGTCACGCGCGCACCCGTTCGGATTTCGGATCGTGCATCGGCACCAGCGAGGCCACCGCCTCATGCCGCACCCCCGCGATCTCGATCTCGTAGCGCGAGCCCAGCACCTCCTCGGCGCTCTCGCCCGCGCAGGGCACATAGCCCAGCCCCACCGCCCCGCCGAGGAAATGGCCGTAGTTCCCGCTCGTCACCGGCCCCACGATCCGCCCGTCGCGCACCACCGCCTCGTTGTGGAACATCAAGCGGCGCGGGGTCGGTCAGCCGGAACTGCACCAGCCGCCGCGTCGAGCCCCGCCTGCTCCTTGCGCAGCACCGCCTCGCGCCCGATGTAAGGCCGCCTTCTTGCGGCTGACGGCAAAGCCCAGACCCGCCTCCAGCACATGGTCCTCGTCGGTGATGTCATGGCCCCAGTGGCGATAGGCCTTCTCGATCCGGCAACTGTCCAGCGTGTGCAGCCCGCACAGCGTCAGGCCCAGCCCCGCCCCCGCCTCCTCCAGCGCCTCGAAGACATGCGCGGTCTGGTCGGACGAGACGTAAAGCTCCCAGCCCAGCTCGCCCACATAGGTCACCCGGTGCGCCCGGGCGAGGCCCATGCCCACCTCGATCTCGCGCGTCGTGCCGAAGGGATGGGCCGCGTTCGAGAAGTCGTTCGGGCTGACCGCCTGCATCAGGTCTCGCGGCTTTCGGCCCCATGACGCAGAGCACCGATTCCGCCGCCGTCACGTCGGTGATCACGGCGAAGTCCTCGCCCAGATGCGCCCGCATCCAGGCGAGGTTGCGCTGCAAGCGTCGCGCCCGGCACCACAGCAAGATAGGCCGTCTCCGACAGCCGCGTCACCGTCAGGTCGGCCTCGATCCCGCCGCGGTCGTTCAGGAACATGGTGTAGACGATCCGCCCCGGCGCCACGTCCATCTCGGCCGAGCAGAGGCGGTTGAGGAAGGCGCAGGCATCGCGCCCCTCGACCCGGATCTTCCCGAAGGACGTCATGTCGAACAGCCCCACGCCCGTCCGCACCGCCATGTGCTCGGCCCGCTGGTTCTCGAACCAGTTCTGCCGCCCCCAGGAATAGCGGTATTCCCGCTCCTGCCCCGGTCGCGCGAACCAGTTCGCCCGCTCCCAGCCCGCCACCTCGCCAAAGACCGCGCCGCGCGTCTGCCAGATGCGCGTGCAGCGGCGAACGCCGCACGCCGCGCGCGGTCTCCACCTGGCGATAGGGGAAATGGTCGGCATAGAGCAGCCCCAGCGTCTCGGTCACCCGCTCCTTCAGATAGCGGCGGTTCTTCTGGAACGGCTGGGCGCGGCGGATGTCGACCTCCCACAGGTCGAACGGCGCCTCGCCTTCGGTGATCCAATGCGCCAGCGCCATCCCCGCGCCGCCCGACGACACGATGCCGACCGAGTTGTAGCCGGCCGCGATCCAGTAGCCGCGCCAGTTCCGGCGCGGGGCCGAGGTAGTAGCGGTCGTCCGGCGTGAAGCTTTCCGGCCCGTTGAAGAAGGTGTGGATGCCCGCGCTCTGGAACAGCGGCATCCGGTTCATCGCCGCTTCCAGGATCGGCTGGAAATGGTCGAAATCCTCGGGCAGCGTGTCGAAGCAGAAATCCTCGCGGATGCCCTCCATGCCCCAGGGCTTGGCCTTGGGCTCGAAGGCGCCCAGCATCATCTTGCCCGCATCCTGCTTGTAATAGGCGCATTCGTCGGGCACCCGCAGCACCGGCAGGTGGCCCAGCCCCTCGATGGGTTCGGTCACGAGGTAGAAGTGCTCGCAGGCATGCAAGCGGCAGCGTGACGCCGTTCTGCGCGGCCAGATCGCGCCCCCACATGCCGCCGCAGTTGATGACCACATCCGCCGCGATATGCCCCGGCACGCCGTCGGCGCACATAGTCCACGCCTGTCACGCGCCGCCCCGCCTCGGTCACGCCCGTGACCTTGACCCCCTCGAAGATCTGCGCGCCCCGCATCCGCGCGCCCTTGGCCAGCGCCATCGCGATGTTGGCCGGGTCGCACTGGCCGTCGAGCGGCAGCGCCACCGCCCCCACCACGTCCGAGACGTTCAGATGCGGATAACGCGCCTTCACCTCGGCGGGCGAGATCTCGTGCACCTCGACATCGAAGATCCGCGCCACCGTCGCCTGCCGCAGCAGCTCCTCATGCCGCGCCGCCGTCAGCGCCACCGAGATGCTGCCCACCTGCCGCATCCCCGTGGCCACCCCCGTCTCGGCCTCGAGCTTCACGTAGAGGTCGGCCGAATACTTGGCGAGCCGCGTCATGTTCGCGCTGCCGCGCAACTGCCCGATCAGCCCCGCCGCATGCCAGGTCGTGCCGCAGGTCAGCTGCTTGCGCTCCAGCAGCACGACGTCCGTCCAGCCCGCCTTGGCCAGGTGATAGGCCACCGAACAGCCCGAGATGCCGCCGCCGATGACCACGGCCCGCGCCCGAGTGGGAACCGCGCTCACAGCCATTCTCCCCCACACGGCCCACCGATTTTTCTACGAAAAATCAGAATTTTCGCAGAAAATTCGGCCTCTCGCCCCTGACCATCCCGCATCATGTCCAGCACATATCCCTTCTCGCGCAACCGCCCGGCAATCGCCGCGATATGCGCGGGCGTCGTCTCGCAGCAGCCGCCGATGATCGTGGCACCCTGCCCCGACCCAGTGCTCGGCGAAGTCGGCGTAAAGCTCCGGCACCATTTCGGGCCGCGCGTGGAGCGCATCGACCGTCGGGCTGTCCTTGAGGAAATCGTCGGTGATCTGCTGGAAGCCGTTGGCATAGCAGCCATAGGGCAGGCCTGCGGCCGACAGCGCATCGATGGCCGCCGCCATCGCCTCGGGTGCCGAGCAGTTGGCGAGCACAGCCGCGGCCCCGTCCCGCGCGATGGCCGCAAGCTCTGCCACAGGCTCGCCCGAGCGCAGGCGCGATCCGTCATGGTCGTCCACCGTGACCGACAGCCAGACGGGCCGCCCCGTGGGCAGCGCTCCGTCCAGCAGCGCGCGCGCCTGCGCGAGCGTCGCGATGGTCTCGCCGAGGATCACGTCCACCTGCGGCGCGATCACCTGCGCCACTTCGCCATAGAGCGCCACCGCCTGGGCATGCTCCGGTCCCACATCGGTCCGGTAGGACGCGCCGAGCGGCCCGATGGAGCCCGCGATGCGCCCCCGCCCCACCGCATCCCGCGCCGCCCGCGCCTCGGCCAGCGCCTGAAGGTGCAGCGCCGCGAACTGTTCGTCGAGGCCGAAGTCCCGCAGCCGGTCATGGTGGATCGCATAGGTGTTCGTCGTGGCGACCGTGGCCCCGGCGGCGAAGTAATCGGCATGGATCGCCTGCACGAGGCCGGGATGGTCGATCATCACCTGCGTCGCCCAAAGCGGCGTCGGCCCGTCGCCCGACCGCGCGAGCAGCTCCTGCCCCATGCCCCCGTCAAGCAGGGTGATGGCAGCCCCCGTCATCGGCCGCGCGCGGGGGTTTCACACCCCCGCACCCCCGTGGGATATTTGTGAACAGAAAATGGAGCGAATGGCGTCACGCCCTGATCCTTTCGTTCTTCGGGTCCCAGATCGCGCCATCGCCCTGCACCACGGCCGGGTAGCGGGTGCCGAAGACCTCGATCTCCAGCCGCCGTACCGGGCTCCGCCAGATCGGCGCGCAGCATGCCGAGCGCCACGCAGGCCCCGACCCGGTGGCCCCAATAGGCGCTGGTCGTCTCGCCCACCACGGTGCCGTTCTGCCAGAGGGTCGACATGTAGGGCGGGTCGCACTCGCCCACTTCTGCCGTCAGCGCGACGAAGCGCTTCGTCACGCCCGCCTGCTTCTCGGCCGCAAGCGCCGCCTTGCCGCGGAAGTCGTCCTTGGTCCAGTCGACGAAGCGCTCCAGCCCGCCTTGCAGGATCGTGTAGTCGGTGGAAAGGTCGCCCTTCCAGGCGCGGTAGCCCTTTTCGACGCGCAGGCTGTTGAGCGCGAACATCCCGAACGGCCGCAGCCCGTGGCCCTTGCCCGCCCGCATCACGATGTCCCAGACCGCAGGCGTATCCTCGGTGCGGGAATGGATCTCCCAGCCCAGTTCGCCCGCGAAGGAGACGCGCATCAGCAGCACCTCGGCCCCGCCGATGGTCGCCCACTGCCAGGTGAGCCAGGGCTTCGTCAGGTCGGCCTTCGTGACCTCGGCCAGGATGGCGCGCGACGGCGGGCCCGGTCAGGATCTGCGTCGACCAGAGCGTCGGTTTCCTCGACCAGCGTCAGCCCGGCGATCGAGATGCTTCAGCAGCCATTCCCGGTCATGCGCCTGCGCCGTGGCCGCCGTGATCAGCAGCACCTCGTCCTCGGCCATCCGCGCCACCGACATCTCGGTGACGATCCGCCCCTTGTCGTCGGCGAAATAGCCCAGGCCCAGCCGCCCGACGCCGCGGCACCTTGCCGGTGATCTGCCGCGCCAGCCACTCCGCTACACCCGGCCCCGAGACGCGGAAGCGCGAGAAGCCCGGCAGGTCGAGAATTCCCGCCGCATCGCGCACCGCGAGGCATTCCTCGCGCACCGCACCGAACCACGGCCCCTCGCGGACCCAGGTCTGCGTGCCCTCTTCCGAGGTGTCGTCGCCGGGCCGCGCATACCACAGCGCCCGCTCCCAGCCGTTATAGGCGCCATAGACCGCGCCCAGCGCCTTCGTCCGGTCATGCACCGCCGACAGCTTCCGGTCCGCGCGCCGCAGGCCAGGCGTGGTGCGGGAAGTGGATGGCGTATTCGTGGCCATAGACCTCCATCCCCTTGGCGACGCAATAGTCGCGATCCTCCCACCCGGTGAAGCGGCGCGGATCGCAGGACCACATGTCCCATTCCGTCGCCCCCTCCGTCACCCATTCCGCCAGCACCTTGCCCGCACCGCCCGCCTGGCAGATGCCGAAGGTGAAGACGCAGGCCTCGAAGGCATTGGGCACGCCCGGCATCGGCCCGATCAGCGGGTTGCCGTCCGGCGTATAGGGGATCGGCCCGTTGATGACCTTGGTCAGCGCCGCCTGCTCGAGAAGCGGCACGCGGGCCATCGCGTCGCCGATGTACCACTCCAGCCGCTCCAGATCGTCGGGGAACAGCTGGAAGCTGAAATCCTCGGGGAAGGGATCGTCCGGCGTCACCCAATGCGCGCGGCAGTTCCGCTCATAGGGTCCGAGGTTGAAGCCCATCTTCTCCTGCCGCAGGTAGTAGCTGCTGTCCACATCGCGCAGCAGCGGCAGCTTGTGGCCGACCTCGGCCGTCCAGGCGGCGAGTTCGGGGATGGTGTCGAACAGCATGTACTGGTGGCTCATCACCATCATCGGCACGTCGCGCCCGAACCACTTGCCCACTTCGCGGGCGTAGTAGCCGGCGGCGTTCACCACGATCTCGCAGCGGATCTCGCCCTTGGGCGTCTCGACGATCCACTCGCCCCCCTCGCGCCGCACGCCCGTCGCCGGGCAGAACCGCTCGATCCGCGCCCCCATCGCGCGCGCGCCCTTGGCCAGCGCCTGGGTCAGCTGCGCCGGGTCGATGTCGCCGTCGTAGGGGTCGTAGAGCGCGCCCGCCAGATCATGCGTCTCAAGGAACGGATAGCGCGAGCGCACCTCGTCCGGCCCGAGGATGTTCAGGTCCATCCCCTGATACCGCCCCATCCCGACGACGCGCTGGAACTCGCGCAGCCGCTCCACCGAGTGCCCCAGCCGCACCGACCCGGTGACGTGATAGTTCATCGGATAGTCCACCGCCTCGCCCAGGCCCCGGTAGAGGCTGGCCGAATAGCGCTGCATGTTCATGATCGACCAGCTTGACGAGAAGGTCGGCACGTTCCCCGCCGCATGCCAGGTCGATCCGGCCGTCAGCTCGTTCTTCTCCAGAAGCACCGCATCCGTCCACCCGGCCTTCGCCAGATGGTAGAGCGCCGAGGCCCCGACCGCCCCGCCCCCGATGATGACCACCCGCGCCTGCCCCGGAAAATCCGCCACGTCCTGCCTCCGCCAAATGCGCCGCCAGTATCCGCCCGCGCGCGCGGGCTTTCAATTCGGCACGGCCCCGCTTATTGATCGGAAAACCCGATCAGATGTGGCGATGACCCCCGAGCTTCTCGACACCTTCCTCGACCTGATCGAGACGCGCAGCTTCCACCGCTCGGCCGAGCGGCTGGGGCTTACCCAGTCCACGGTCTCGGCCCGCGTCCAGGCGCTTGAGACAACGCTTGACGCCAAGCTCTTCATCCGCTCGCGCGCCGGCACGCAGCTCACCACCGAAGGGCTGAAGTTCGAGCCGCACGCCCGCATGCTGCGCCATGCCATGGCCGAGGCGCGCCGCGCCGTCACCCCCTCGGGCCTTGCCGCCGTCACGCTGCGCATCGGCATCCAGAACGACCTTGCGGCGGGCCATATCGGCGACTGGATCGCGGGCTTCCGCCGTGCCCTGCCCGAGACGGCCTTCTACATCGAGCCCGACTATTCCGCGCAGATGTGCGCCGATCTCGGCACCGGACATCTCGACTTCGCCGTGCTCTATTCGCCCCGCGCCGTCCCTGACCTGCACTTCACCTCCGTGGGGCACGTCACCTATCGCCTCGTCTCCTCCGACGGGACGACCCGCGCGCAGCTCTCGGCCCGAGCGCTATATCCGCGCCAACTATTCCCCTGCCTTCGAGACGGCCCACGCGGCGCTCCTGCCCGACCTATCGGCCACCCCGCTCGCGGCGGGCCAGAACGCGGCTGTCGCGGGCCTGCTCACGGCACTTGGCGGCGCGGCCTTCGTGCTCGACGACACGGCGACCGCCCTCGCGGCGCAGGGGTTCCGCCCCGTCGCCGACGTGCCCGCGATCACCCAGCCGGTCTTCGCGGCCACCCACCTGCGCCACCGCACCTCTGCGCTCCACCGCCGCCTGCTGAAGATCGTCGAGCGCCAGCTCAACCGTCGCTGACCCACCCGGCTTCTTTTCGGCCTAAATACCCTCAGGGGGGTGAGGGCCCGTTCGGGCCCGAGGGGGGCGGAACGCCCCCCTGCAACGCCCGCAGCGGGTGATGGCGGCAAGGTTCACGAGTGTTTCTATCTGCATATGGTTGCCATACGGAAATCATATGCAAATCATATCCTCGAAACCGGCCGTTCAGACCATCGCATGCAGCCGATAGCCCGGCGCATGCGCCAGCCGGACCGAGGTGATCGGCGCTTCCGCTGTCCATGTCGTGCGTTCCACGATGAACAGCGCCGTCCCCTCGGGCACGCCGAACACCAACGCCTCGTCGCCGCTCGCGCCCGCCGCCGAAAAGGTGATGTCGCCACTGGAATAGGGAATGTTCGCAACCAGCCACTCGTTGGCCGACACGGTCGAAAAGTCGGGCACCGCATCACCCAGGACCGCCGGGTTCAGCCAGCGTTCCTCGTACAGGAACGGCTTGCGATCCGCGAAATGCAGGCAGACGAGCCGCCGCATCCGCGCCCCCGGCGGCAGGCCGAGCGCCGAGGCCACCGCCACGGGCGCGGCCTCGGTCACATCCTCGATCAGCGAATAGGCATAGCGCAGCCCGCGCCCCTCGATCTCCTGCCGCGTCACCGGGATTTCCAGCGTCGCGCGCCGCACCGGGCTCAGCGCCACGCGCGTGCCCGCCTTGCGCCGCCGTTCCAGCACCCCCGCCTCGGCCAGGTCGCGCAGCGCCCGGTTCACCGTCGCCCGGGCGCAGCCGAACTCCACCGCCAGCGCCTCCTCGCCCGGGATCATCGAACCCGGCGCCCAGACACCGGCCCGGATGCGGCCCATCACCTCGTCGCGCACCGTCTCCCATCCGGTCATCAGAGCGCGTCCCTCAGGCCCGCCATCACGCGGCGATAGGCCTGCGTGATCGCGTCCCGGCGCACATGACGTCCGCCGCTCACGATATGCCGCCCCGCCGACCAGACCTCGGCCACCATGCGGTCGTCGCCCGCAAAGATCCAGGCGTCGAGGATCGCATCCCCCGCCCGCCCCGCAAGGTCCACCGCGTCCATGTCCAGCGCCAGAAGGTCGGCCCAGTCCCCCACCCGGATCGCACCCGAGGCGCGGCCCGCCGCCTGCGCCCCACCTGCGACCGCACTCTCGTAAAGCATCGCGGCCTGTTGACTTTTCTTCCGTGGCCAGCATCGCCCGGCCCCGGTCACGCAGGCGCTGCGAGTATTCCAGCAGACGCAATTCCTCGCTCAGCGAGATGCGCACATTGCTGTCCGACCCCACGCCCCAGCGGCCCCCCGCCCCCGCAAAACGAACCCCGTCGAAGATGCCGTCGCCCAGGTTCGCCTCGGTGATCGGGCACAGCCCCGCTACCGCCCCCGTTGCCGCCAGCGCCACCGTCTCGCCCGGCTCCATCTGCGTGCAATGGATCGGGCACCAGCGCCCGTCGACCGCATGGTTCGCCAGCAGCCATTCCACGGGCCGCGCGCCATAGGCGGCCTCGACCTCGCGCACCTCCGCCACCTGCTCAGCCAGGTGGATGTGCAGCGGCGCGTCCCGCGCAATCGCCACCGCCTCGGCCAGCTGGTCCCGGCTCACCGCCCGCAGCGAATGCGGCGCGACGCCCAGAACCGCATCCCCCGGCAGATGCGCCAGCGCCCGCGCCGCGCCCTCCCAAAGCGCCAGATAGCCCTCCACATCGTTCCCGAAGCGCCGCTGCCCCGCCGTCAGCGCCCGCCCGTCGCAGCCGCCCTGCGCATAGAGCACCGGCAGCAGCGTCAGCCCCAGCCCGCTTTCCGCCGCACCGGCGGCGATCCGCGCCGACATCTCGGCCCGGTCGGTGTAGGGCACCCCGCCTACACCGTGATGCAGGTAATGGAACTCCGCCACCGCCGCATAGCCGGCCTCCGCCATCTCCATCTGCACGAAGGCCGCGATCGCCTCCACATCCTCGGGCGTCAGGCGGTCGAGGAAGCGGTACATCAGGTCGCGCCAGGTCCAGAAGCTGTCCTGCCCCGCGCTGCGCCGCTCGGTCATCCCCGCCATCGCACGCTGGAAGGCGTGGCTGTGCAGGTTCACCGGTGCAGGCAGAAGGCAGCCGAGCGCACGGTCATCCGGCAACCCCTCCGACACCCGTGCTATCCTGCCGTCCACAATCTCTACCTCCACATCCCGCGCCCAGCCTTGGGGCAAGAGAGCGGTCTTCGCAGAAAGGACGGTCATTCCAGCCTCGCTTGACAGGGCGCATTATGTGCAGACATAATAGTATCAAGCGCAGACATAAGGCAAGCCTGATGGCGATGATTCTGACCCACGCGACCCTCGCCACGATGACAGGCGGCTATGGCCTGGTCCCCGACGGCGCGGTGATTCTCGAGGGCGACCGGATCGCCTGGGTCGGCCCCGCTGCCGACCTGCCGCGCAGCGACCTGCCGATGCACGACATGCGCAGCCGCCTCGTCACCCCCGCCTTGATCGACTGCCACACCCACATCGTCTTCGGCGGCGACCGCGCGCGCGAGTTCGAGATGCGCCTGCAAGGGGCCAGCTACGAAGAGGTCGCCCGCGCCGGCGGCGGCATCCTCTCCACCGTCACCGCCACCCGCGCCGCCTCCGAGGATGAGCTCTTCGCCCAATCCCTCCCCCGCCTCGACGCGATCCTCGCGGGCGGCGCGGGCACGGTCGAGGTGAAGTCCGGCTATGGCCTTGATATCGAGACCGAACTGCGCATGCTCCGGGTCGCGCGACGCCTGGGCCACGCCCGCCCCGTCACGGTGAAAACCACCTTCCTTGGTGCGCATGCCGTTCCTCCCGAATACAAGGGCCGCCCCGACGACTACCTGACCGAACGGGTCTTCCCCGCCCTCCGCGCCGCCCATGCCGAGGGCCTCGTCGATGCCGTCGACGCCTTCTGCGAAGGCATCGCCTTCTCGCCCGCGCAGGTCGAGCGCCTCTTCACCGAGGCCCGCCGCCTCGGCCTGCCGGTCAAGCTGCATGCCGAGCAACTCTCCAACCTTCACGGCGCGGCACTCGCCGCCCGCCACGGTGCACTCTCCGCCGACCATCTCGAGTATCTCGACGAGGACGGCGTCCGCGCGATGGCCGCCGCCGGAACCGTCGCCGTCATCCTGCCCGGCGCCTTCTACACTTTGCGCGAGACGCAGGTCCCGCCCATCGCCCTCCTGCGCCAGCACGGCGTCCCCATGGCGGTCGCGACCGATTGCAACCCCGGCTCCTCGCCGATGACCTCGCTCACGCTCGCGATGAACATGGCCTGCACCCTGTTCCGCCTGACGCCCGAGGAAGCGCTGCTTGGCACCACCGCCCATGCCGCCCGCGCGCTCCAGCTGACCGACCGCGGCACCATCGCCCCCGGCCAGCGCGCCGACCTTGCGATCTGGGACGCACACCACCCCGCCGAACTCTCGTACCGCATCGGCGCAACTCCCCTTCACGCCCGCATCCACGGAGGCGCGTTTGTCTGAGATCCTCACCCCCGGCGCCACCACGCTTGCCCAGCTTGAGCGCATCTACCGGCTTGAACTGCCGGCGAAACTCGCCCCCGAGGCCCGCGCGGGCGTCGAGGCCGCAGCCGCCCGCATCGCCGCCGCCGCCGCGGGCACGGCACCTGTCTATGGAGTCAACACCGGCTTCGGCAAACTCGCCTCGCTGAAGATCGAGGCGAAGGACACGGCCACCCTCCAGCGCAACCTGATCCTGTCGCATTGCTGCGGCGTGGGCGAACCGATGCCCCGCCCCGTTGCCCGCCTGATGATGGCACTGAAACTCCTCTCCCTTGGCCGCGGCGCGTCGGGCGTCCGATGGGAGATCGTGCATTTGCTGGAACAGATGTTGGAGAAGGGCATCACGCCGGTGATCCCGGCCCAAGGGTCGGTCGGGGCCTCGGGCGACCTCGCGCCCCTTGCTCACATGACCGCCGCCATGCTGGGACATGGCGAGGCGATGCTCGACGGTCTCCACCTTCCCGCGCATGAGGCCCTCGCCATGGCGGGTCTTTCGCCTGTGACCCTTGGCCCGAAAGAGGGACTGGCGCTGATCAACGGCACGCAGTTCTCCACCGCCTATGCGCTCGCGGGCCTTTTCGATGCCTGGCGGATGGCTCAGGCGTCCCTCGTCACATCGGCGCTGTCGACCGACGCCATCATGGGCTCCACAGCGCCGCTCCACCCCCAGATCCACGCGTTGCGCGGTCATGCGGGGCAGATCGAGGCGGCGGCCACGATGCGGGCGCTCCTCGAAGGCTCCGAGATCCGCGAAAGCCACCGCGAAGGCGACACGCGCGTGCAGGACCCCTATTGCATCCGCTGCCAGCCGCAGGTCACGGGCGCCGCGATGGACGTGCTGCGCATGGCGGCCCGCACGCTTCAGACCGAGGCGAACGCCGCCACCGACAACCCGCTGGTGCTGGAGGATGGCATCGTCTCGGGCGGCAACTTCCACGCCGAACCCGTGGGCTTCGCCGCCGACATGATCGCGCTGGCAATCTCCGAGATCGGCGCCATCGCGCAGCGCCGCGTGGCGCTGATGGTGGACCCGACGCTCAGCTTCGACCTGCCGCCGTTCCTCACGCCGAACCCCGGCCTCAACTCTGGCCTGATGATCGCCGAGGTCACGACGGCGGCGCTGATGAGCGAGAACAAGCACCTCGCCCATCCGACCGTGACCGACAGCACGCCCACCTCCGCCAACCAGGAGGATCACGTCAGCATGGCCGCGCATGGCGCGCGCCGCCTGCGCCAGATGAACGCGAACCTCGCCCGCATCCTGGGGGTCGAGGCGATGTGCGCAGCGCAAGGCGTCGAGTTCCGCGCCCCCCTCGCCACGTCCGCCCCCCTCGCCCGCGTCCTGTTCCGCCTGCGGCAGGACGTCGCCACCTTGGGCGAGGACCGCTACCTCGCCCCCGACATCGAGGCCGCCGCCCGCCTGATCGCGAGCGGCGAGCTTGCCGCCTCAGCCAACCTCCCGCTGCCGCTTCTTTTCGGCTGAAATACCCCACGGGGGGTCCGGGGGGTGTGAAACCCCCCGGCGCTCTCCGCAAAACCCGGAGTCCGCCCATGAACACCCGCCACAACCTCCGCGACGTCTTCCCCGCCACCGGCACCGAGATCACCGCGAAAAGCTGGCTGACCGAGGCGCCAATGCGGATGCTGATGAACAACCTCCACCCCGACGTGGCCGAGAACCCGCACGAACTCGTGGTCTATGGCGGCATCGGCCGCGCGGCGCGGACGTGGGAGGATTTCGACCGCATCGTCGCCACCCTCAAGACGCTGAACGAGGATGAGACGCTGCTGGTGCAGTCCGGCAAGCCGGTGGGCGTCTTCCGCACCCACAAGGACGCGCCACGCGTGCTGATCGCGAATTCCAACCTCGTGCCGCATTGGGCGACCTGGGATCATTTCAACGAACTCGACCGCAAGGGCCTCGCCATGTACGGGCAGATGACGGCGGGATCGTGGATTTACATTGGAACGCAAGGGATTGTGCAAGGAACCTACGAGACCTTCGCAGAAGCAGGACGCCAGCACTATGGCGGGAACCTCACGGGCAAATGGATCCTGACCGGGGGCCTCGGCGGCATGGGCGGCGCACAGCCCTTGGCCGCCGTGATGGCCGGGGCCTGCTGCCTGGCCGTCGAATGCGACGAGACGCGGATCGATTTCCGTATTCGCACCAGATACCTGGACGCCAAGGCGCATACGCTGGATGAAGCCCTGGCTCTGATCGACGACTGGACCGCCAAGGGCGAGGCGAAATCCGTGGGCCTGCTCGGCAATGCCGCCGATATCTTCCCCGAACTCGTGGCCCGCATGAAGGCAGGCGGCCATCGCCCCGACATCGTGACCGACCAGACCAGCGCCCATGACCCCCTCCATGGCTACCTGCCGCAGGGCTGGAGCGTGGCCGAGTGGCGGGCGAAACAGGAAAGCGATCCCAAGGCGGTGGAGAAGGCCGCGCGGGCCAGCATGCGCACCCATGTCGCGGCGATGGTCGATTTCTGGAACGCGGGCGTGCCGACGCTCGACTACGGCAACAACATCCGCCAGGTCGCGCAGGACGAGGGGCTGGAAAACGCCTTCGCCTTCCCGGGCTTCGTCCCCGCCTATATCCGCCCGCTGTTCTGCCGCGGCATCGGCCCCTTCCGCTGGTGCGCGTTGTCGGGCGATCCGTCGGACATCCACAAGACCGATGCCGCGATGAAGAAGCTCTTCCCCGAGAACCTCCACCTGCACCGCTGGCTCGACATGGCGCAGGAGCGGATCGCCTTCCAGGGCCTGCCTGCACGCATCTGCTGGATCGGGCTCGGTGACCGGCACCGCGCCGGGCCTCATGTTCAACGAGATGGTGGCGAGCGGAGAGCTAAAGGCCCCCATCGTCATCGGGCGCGACCATCTGGACTCGGGGTCCGTCGCCTCGCCCAATCGCGAGACGGAAGCCATGAAGGACGGCTCCGACGCCGTGTCGGACTGGCCGCTCTTGAACGCGCTTCTGAACACCGCGAGCGGAGCGACCTGGGTCAGCCTGCACCACGGTGGCGGGGTCGGCATGGGGTTCAGCCAGCATTCCGGCATGGTGGTGGTGGCCGACGGCACGGCTGATGCGGCCCGCCGCCTGTCGAACGTGCTGTGGAACGACCCGGCGACGGGGGTGATGCGCCATGCCGATGCGGGATATGACATCGCGCTCGACTGCGCGCGCGAGCAGGGACTGCGCCTGCCCGGGATCCTGGGGAACTGAGAAAGCGTCGCGCCTGTCAAGGACGGCAGGCGCGCTGCATTACCCCTTCTCGCGCCGCCACTCGTCGAGCGCCGCATTGTCATCCTCAGGCGCGTCGCGTGGGGCAGAGGCGACCGGCGCGGGGGCCGTGCGGTTCCGGAAGTAATAGGCCTCGCGCGCGCCGAAATAGAAGCTGACGATGGCCCCCAGCAGCCACCAAAGCGGCTCGGGCACCTGGTTCAGCCCCACCATGCGCAGCCCGAAACCGGGTGGATCGACCATCGCATAGGTAAAGAGCCCCAGCGTGCCGAAGGCCAGCATCGGGCGCGGCAGGCGGTTCAAGCCCGTTGATCGCCCGGTCAAAGCGCCCCTCGCCCGCCGAGGCGAATTCGGCCCCATGCTCGGCCAGTGCCGCCTGCTGCGCCTCGGCCGACAGCTCCATCCGCCGGGTGGCGTTGGCGGTGAACACCTCGGACACGCCCTTGACCGTGTCGCCGATCGCCGTGACGGCCCCCGAGGAGCCAAGGATTTTCCCGATCACACCCATGCCGCCACCCGCGCCCTGTGCTGCGCCTCGGTCAGCCGATAGCGGCGCGTCCATGAAGCTTTCGGCCCGCAGGATCCAGCCGCCCTTGCCGCCGTCGCGCCGCCGCGCGAATTTGCGACTGGCGGGGCGGGCATCGGCCAGCGCGTAGTAGTAGTTGCGCCGCGCGATGGCATAGGCGTCGGCCAGATGCGTGGGCGCGGCTTCAGCCGCCTGCTGCGCCGCGCGGATCGTCTGCGGCCCGACCGCCCCGTCATCGGTGCAGGGAAATCCCATCGCGGTCAGCAGCCGTTGCAGCACCTTCACCGCGTTGCGACCCGGCGTTCACATACATGTCGAAGACCGACGGCTGCAGGGTCTCCGGCAAAGCGCCGAGGCCGGGGCGGGTGAAGTAGTGCTGGACGAAGATCTCGATCGCCTGCGCTGCGCGTCAGAGCGCGCACGTCGCGCCTCGGTCACCTTGCCGTCGCCCGTCACGTCGAGCCCCAGACGCCGCAGCGTGTGCGATGCGTGACGCCGTGGTTGGTGGCCCCGCCCGGATCGTCGGGGTCGTTCACAAAGCCGCCCTCGCGGGCGACGATGTCCTCGGCCAGTTCCTGGACGGTCTTCATGCATGCCTCCTGACAGGGGCCGATTGCCCCGTGGCGTCAGGAAGGTGCAGGTGCAGGTTAACGTCGCGGCCAATCAGCCGTTCGGTGCCGGCGTTCGGATCGACGTAGACACCCTGTTCCTTCAGGGCGTCGACGACCTCTTTCGGCATGTAGGTCTCGTCATGCTTGGCGAGGATCTCGGTCGCCTGAAACACGCCATCGACATAGCGCCCGGTGCCGACCATGCCCTGCCCCTCGCCGAAAAGGTCGGGCAGCACGCCGGTGTAGCTGACGGGGATGGTGGACTTGGTATCGGTCACGCGCGAAGGTCACCGTCTCGCCCTGCCCGCGCAGGATCGAGCCTTCGACGACAAGCCCGCCGATGCGGAACGTCTCGGTCGGCTGCGGCGGGGTCTCGGCCACCTGGGTGGGCGTGCGGAAAAAGTTGATCCCGTCCGCATCGCATAGCCGATCAGGCCGGTCGACAGCGCCAGCGCGGCGAAGGCCAGCACGATGATCTGGATGCGGCGTTTCTTCTTCAGGCCCTTCATGATCCCCTCACGGGAAAACCGGCGCCAGCATCAGCCCCGCCGTTTCCTCGATCCCCAGCATCAGGTTCGCGTTCTGGATCGCCTGCCCCGACGACCCCTTGGTCAGGTTGTCGAGCACCGCCACCACGATGGCGCGGCCCGGCATCCGGTCGCCCGTGACCCCGATATGGCACATAGTTGGAGCCGCGGATGTCGCGTGTCGAGGGGAGTGCGCCGAAAGGAAGCACCTTCAGGAACGGCTCGTCGGCATAGCGGGCGGCAAGCGTCGGCGTGGATCGCGGCCGCGGATCGCCGTCGAGATAGACGGTGGCGAGGATGCCCCGGTTCATCGGCAGCAGATGCGGGGTGAACTGGACGTGGACGGGGCGGCCCGGCCAGCTTCGGAGAATTCCTGGTCGAACTCGCCCAGATGCCGGTGCTTGCCGCCGGCGGAATAGGCATGGGTGCCCTCGGACAGTTCGGCATGAAGCAGGTTCTCCTTCAGCGACCGCCCCGCCCCGCTGACCCCCGCCTTGAGGTCGATCACGATCTGGTCGAGGTCGATCACCCCGGCCTCGATCAGCGGCCGGACGGCATATTGCCCGGTCGCCGCGTTGCAGCCCGTCCCGGCAACGAGGCGGGCGGCGGCGATCTCGGGCCGGTAGAACTCGGTCAGGCCGTAGACCGCCTCCTTCTGCAACTCGGGCTGGGCATGGGGCTGGCCATACCACTTCTCATAGGCGGCCGGGTCGCGCAGGCGGAAGTCGGCGGACAGGTCCACGATCTTCAGGTCGCGCGGCAGGGCGGCAACGACCGCCTGCGTGGTGGCATGGGGCAGCGCGCAGAAGCACAGGTCGATGCCGGAGAAGTCGATCTCCTCGATCTTCCGCAGCATCGGCAGGTCAAGGTGGCGCAGGAAGGGAAACACCTGATCCATCGTCAGCCCCGCCTTGCGGTCGGCGGACAGGGCCGCAATCCGCATCGAGGGATGCGTCGCGAGCAGGCGCACCAGCTCGGCCCCGGTATAGCCGGAGGCACCAAGGATGGCGATCTGCTGGGTCATGGCGCGCCCCTCGTGGGTGTGGTCGGGGCGAGTGATGGGGTATGGGGGGAGGATTGGCAAGAGGGGGTATCGAGGATGGCGACGGCGGGATGGGGTGTGGGTCCAATGGACGCCGGTTCTTTCTGCCCCTCCGTAAGGACCGCGTCGCCAGTGATGACCTTTCGGGCCGAGTATCCGCGCGAGTGTGCCAGCGAGCCGAAAACCCAACCGTCGCGCCAAGGCGGCGTGCTCATTGTCCGACGCGATGCCCCGGTTGATGCCGGTCGGCACCGCGCAGCGGTCAGGACGGCTGACAACCCAAACGGTCGGGCCAGGCAATCCTGCCCGGCCTGACAACGCCTGACCATCGCCTCGCGTGTCGATCCGATTCTCGAAGCCCGCACCTCTCTGCATCAGCGCCCTACGCCGGATTGGGTCCGTCATCGAGTTTACCCAGGATTTCGGCCACCTGGGCCCGGAACCAGATCAGGCCCCGTGCCGTCGAGTTTCTGCGGTGCCAGGCCTGGCACATTTCGGCGCGAGGCACCGTAAAGGGCATCGGATAGACCTCGAGCCCGCCGGGACCGGCGACCCGCTCGGCCAGCCGGCGCGGGATCATTCCAAGCAGGTCGGTCGCCGCCACGGCGCGCCAGACGGCAGTGAAGCTCGGGACGCTCAGGGCGACCTGCAAGGTGCGCCCTGTCCTGGCGAAGAAGCGGTCCTCGACCTCGGGCTGGTCCTCGACCACGCGGAAGGTGGCGTGGCGCAATTGGCAGTAGAGATCGATCGGCATCGGCTGGCCGGGGGTAACACCGTGGCGCGCCAACTCCGGATGGCCCCGGCGTGCCACGATGCAGAAATCGGCCCGGAAGAGCAGCTCGGAGTCCAGCCACGGCGCGAGGGACTGGACGGGCAAGATCATCAGATCAAGTCGCCCCTCGCGAACATCGTCCATCGTCCTTGCGCTGATCGCGTCGGTATAGCGGAGCGTTACCCCAGGAGCGTCGCGCTCCAGTCGCGCCGTCAGGTCGGGCAGCAGCATCTCGGTAAAGAAGTCCGCCGCCGACAGGCGAAACACGTCGGTCGCCGTCGCGGGATCGAAGGCTGGCCGCTTCAACAACTGGCCCGCATCCTCGAGCAGATGTTGCAGCGGTGTGACCAGCGAGAGTGCAAATTCCGTCGGTCGCAGCGACTGTCCGTCGCGCACCAGCAGCGGATCGTCAAAAGCCGCCCTGAGCCGTCCCAGTGCCGCCGAAACGGCCGGTTGCGACAGGCCGACCCGTTCGCCCGCGCGGGTGGTCGATGCCTCGCGCAAAAGGGCATCGAGCACTTTGAGGAGGTTCAGATCGAAGCTCTGCAAATTCATGGCGTCAATTCTTATCATACAAACAATCAATTTCACAGATACGTCCTGACCGGGGATATGGCGCAGGCAGACGCCGTCATGCGTCGAAAGCGATTGGAGATAAGAAATGTCTGACTTGAACCCTGTGCACCACTGGAGCGGTACGCGCTACCGGACCATCCTTGGCACCGCCGAAACGGGTGGTGCCCTGTCCATCATCTATGGCGAGGCCGACCCGTTCAACGGTCCGCCCACCCATGTGCACGAGCGTGAGGACGAGATCTTCATCGTGCTGGACGGCGAGGTCGTGTTCGAGGTCGATGGTCGGCGCTTCTCGCGCGGGCCGATGGGAACGGCCTTCCTCCCGCGCGGTACGCCGCACAGCTTCATGACCGGGGCGAAGGGCGCGCGCTGCCTTACGGTGCTGACACCCGGCGGCTTCGAGGGCTTCTTTGCCGAGATGGCCCAGGGCGGGTTCCGGATGCCGCAGGACCTGGCTGCCGTCACAGCCATCGCGGCGTCCTACGGCTCGCATCTCCTCGGACCTGGCCTGGCCCAGCAAGCGGTGCACCATGCGTGACGTTGCCTTTGTCTTCTTTCTTGCGGCGGTGCTCTGTGTCCTGGTGGGAATGGCTTGGGGCATCCAGATGGCGATCAGTCACGACCACCTTCTGGGCGGTGCGCATGCGCATCTCAATCTGGTCGGCTGGACGACGATGGCGCTGTTCGGGCTCTACTATCGCCTGACCCCGCAGGCCGCTGAAACCCGCCTGGCGAAGGTGCACCTCTGGACAGCGATCCTTGGGGTTCTGGTCATGGTTCCGGGCATTGCGGTCGCGATTTCGACGGGGGCCCCTGCCCTGGCCGCCGCGGGCGCGATGCTCACCACGCTGTCGATGGTCATCTTTCTTGTCACCGTCTTGCGTCATGGGCTCGGCGTGCCACAGACCCACGACGCCGGCCGGGACAGCGGCCGGATCACCCTGTGACGCTGCTCGTGGCGAGACTGGCGGGTCGAAGCTGGAGGGCGACCGGAGCGAGGCCGTGTATGTGCAGACAGGCCTTCTGCCGGTTTCGTGGACAGCCGGTTAAGCCAACATGGCGCGTGCCTGCAGTGAACTGATCGCGGAATGCTGTGCACGTTGTCACTCCACCATCAGGTGATCTTTCAGGCGGGTCACGGCGTGACGGCGCGGACGGGATCACGCTTCAGCTGGAGGGCGCGCTGACGGCGATGATCGGACAGGCGCAGAACGACAAAGGCCCGCCGGGCGGTCTATGACGAGGTTCGGCTCGTTCGGCAGTTAACGTCCCAGCCCTCTCGCTCGAGCAGAATGTGCAGGCGACGATAGCCGAACCGGCGTCGCTCACCGGACAGTTCCCGCAAGCGCGTTCGCAGCCCTGCATCGTCCGGGCGGCTGGATCGGTAGCGATGGACACGCGGGTCGATGCCCACCAGACGGCAGGCGCGGCGCTGTGAATAGCCTTTCTCGGTCATGGCCCAGGTCACGGCGGATCTCCTTGAACTGGGCCTCAGAAGTTTTTTCCGAGCATCTCGCGCAGTGTCGCGACATCCATCATCTGTTCGGCCAACAGCCGCTTCAGCTTCGCGTTCTCGTCCTCAAGCTGCTTCAGCCGCTTGGCCTCGCTGACCTCCATGCCGCCGTATTTCGAGCGCCAGTTGTAAAACGTCGCGTCGCTGATCCCGTGTTTACGGCACAGCTCTGACGCGCTCATTCCAGCCTGATGCTCCTTCAGGATGCCGATGATCTGCTCTTCCGTGAACCTGCTGCGCTTCATGTCCGTCTCCTTCGCTGGAGAACAGACTAACTCCAAAGTGCGGACGTTTTAGGGGAGCAGGTCAACTGTTAAGCCAACATGGCGCGTGACTGCAGTGAACTGATCGCGGAATCCGCGCTATTGTTGACCCGCCGTTTGGACAGCAGAAAACCGCCCGAGAGGGCGGCCAGTAATCTCTTGAGTTTATTGTATAAAACTGGTTGCGGGGGCAGGATTTGAACCTGCGGCCTTCAGGTTATGAGCCTGACGAGCTACCGGGCTGCTCCACCCCGCGCCGGGTTCCCTCGGCCAACTGGTCGGGGAGGTATTTGAGGGATCGTTGAGGGAGATACGGGGATGTGTGCGTCTTTTTAGGTTTGGCGGTGACCTACTCTCCCACGTCTTGAGACGCAGTACCATTGGCGCGACGGCACTTAACGGCCGAGTTCGGGATGGGATCGGGTGTTTTGCTCGTGCTATGACCACCAAACCGAAGAAGACGCACCCCGATGCCGTGGCTTCTCGGGTGTCGCGGATGTGATCCGGGACCTCGTTTTGCCTTGGCGTCGGGTTCATCAGTGCGCCACCTCTGGCGCTTGTTCCAAGTCTGGTTTGCTTTCGAGTTTTTCCGGGAACGCGCTTGGCTGGTATTGCCTTGCTGTTACTGGATCAAATCAAGCCTATCGAGCAATTAGTACCGGTCAGCTGAATGCGTTGCCGCACTTACACCTCCGGCCTATCGACGTGGTGGTCTTCCACGGCTCTCAAGGGAGACCTTGTTTTGAAGGGGGCTTCCCGCTTAGATGCCTTCAGCGGTTATCCTGTCCGCTCATAGCTACCCAGCACTGCCGTTGGCACGACAACTGGTCCACCAGTGGAGCGTTCACCCCGGTCCTCTCGTACTAGGGGCAACTCTTCTCAAGTCTCCTACACCCACGGCAGATAGGGACCGAACTGTCTCACGACGTTCTAAACCCAGCTCACGTACCTCTTTAAATGGCGAACAGCCATACCCTTGGGACCTGCTCCAGCCCCAGGATGAGATGAGCCGACATCGAGGTGCCAAACGATGCCGTCGATATGGACTCTTGGGCATCATCAGCCTGTTATCCCCAGCGTACCTTTTATCCGTTGAGCGATGGCCCTCCCACTTGGGACCACCGGATCACTATGACCGACTTTCGTCTCTGCTCGACTTGTCAGTCTTGCAGTCAGGCAGGCTTCTGCCATTGCACTCAACGAGCGATTTCCGACCGCTCTGAGCCTACCTTCGCGCGCCTCCGTTACGATTTGGGAGGCGACCGCCCCAGTCAAACTCCCCACCACGCAGGGTCCCGGATCCCGATAAGGGACCGCGGTTAGACAACAAGAGTGCGAAGGGTGGTATCTCAAGGGAGGCTCCACGAGAACTGGCGTCCCCGCTTCGATGCCTACCACCTATCCTGCACATCGCAATCCTGTTGCCAATGCGAAGCTAGAGTAAAGGTGCATGGGGTCTTTCCGTCTAACCGCGGGTAGTGTGCATCTTGACACACAGTTCAATTTCGCTGAGTCCACATCAGAGACAGCGGGGAGATCGTTACGCCATTCGTGCAGGTCGGAACTTACCCGACAAGGAATTTCGCTACCTTAGGACCGTTATAGTTACGGCCGCCGTTTACTGGGGCTTCAGTTCAGAGCTTGCACCCCTCCCTTTAACCTTCCAGCACCGGGCAGGCGTCAGACCCTATACGTCGCCTTGCGGCTTCGCAGAGCCCTGTGTTTTAAGTAAACAGTCGCCACCCCCTAGTTTGTGCCCCCCACCTCTACTTGCGTAAAAGTGGGGCCTCCTTCTCGCGAACTTACGGAGGCATTTTGCCGAGTTCCTTTGATGTGGTTCTCTCAAGCGCCTTGGTATACTCTACCAGTCCACCTGTGTCGGTTTAGGGTACGGTCTGATGTGGGGCTATTTCCAGGAACCGCTCAGCGGCCCGCCCAATCCGATAAGGGCGAACAACCTCTGCGATCCGTCACATCCCACTGGCCCAGGAATATTAACCTGGTTCCCATCGACTACGCCTTTCGGCCTCGCCTTAGGGGCCGGCTTACCCTGCTCAGATTAGCTTTAAGCAGGAACCCTTGGACTTACGGCGAGGGGGTCTCTCACCCCCTTTGTCGCTACTCATGTCAACATTCTCGCTTCCGATCTCTCCACCGGATGCCTTACGGCCCGGCTTCACAGAAAGCTCTCCATGTCCGTCCGCCCCGAAGGACGTAAGACATGATGAGCTATATCACGGAACGCTCCGCTACCACGTGCATTGCTGCACATCCTGAGCTTCGGCTCGTGGCTTGAGCCCCGTTACATCTTCGCCGCAGGACAGCTTATCTAGACCAGTGAGCTGTTACGCTATCTTTAAAGGATGGCTGCTTCTAAGCCAACCTCCTGGTTGTTTTGGCCGTCCCACATGCTTTCCCACTTAGCCACGAATTAGGGGCCTTAGCTGCAGGTCAGGGTTGTTTCCCTCTTCACACCGGACGTTAGCACCCGATGTGTGTCTCCCGGATAGTACTCCACGGTATTCGGAGTTTGCTTAGGCTCAGTAAGGCTGTGGGCCCCCATCACCCATGCAGTGCTCTACCCCCGTGGGTATTCGTCCGAGGCGCTACCTAAATAGCTTTCGCGGAGAACCAGCTATCTCCAGG
>CAVVOC010000007.1:0-90551 GCA_963749855.1 uncultured Alphaproteobacteria bacterium
CTTGCCCGCCCCGCCTCGCCCCTTTATCTGGCGAAGTCAGCCAGATCCTCGGGAGGACCGCATGACCAACCAGCGTTTCGACAAGTCCAAGCTGCCCAGCCGCCATGTGACGGAAGGCCCGGCGCGCGCGCCGCACCGGAGCTATTTCTACGCGATGGGGATCACCGAGGAGGAGATCCACCAGCCCTGGGTGGGCGTTGCGACCTGCTGGAACGAGGCCGCGCCCTGCAACATCGCGCTGAACCGGCAGGCGCAGATCGTGAAGCACGGGGTGAAGAAGGGCGGGGGGACGCCGCGCGAGTTCACGACGATCACGGTGACGGACGGGATCGCGATGGGGCATGAGGGGATGCGCTCGTCCCTCGCCTCGCGCGATGCGATTGCGGACACGGTGGAGCTGACGATGCGCGGGCATTGCTATGACGCGCTGGTGGGCCTTGCGGGCTGCGACAAGTCCCTGCCGGGGATGATGATGGCGATGGTGCGGCTGAACGTGCCCTCGGTCTTCATCTATGGCGGCTCGATCCTGCCGGGGCGGCTGAACGGCAAGGACGTGACCGTGCAGGACGTGTTCGAGGCGGTGGGCAAGCACCAGGCCGGGGCGATGAGCGGATGCGGAGCTGGAGATCCTGGAGCGGGTGGCCTGCCCGTCCTCGGGCGCCTGCGGGGCGCAGTATACGGCGAACACGATGGCCTGCGTGTCGGAGGCGATTGGCCTCGCGCTGCTGAACTCCGTCGGGTGCGCCTGCGCCCTATGAGAGCCGCGACCAGTATGGCGAGGCCTCGGGCGTGGCGGTGATGCACCTGATCGAGAAGAACATCCGCGCGCGCGACGTGGTGACGCGGAAGTCGCTGGAGAACGCGGCGCGGGTGGTGGCCTGCACCGGGGGCAGCACGAATGCCGCGCTGCACCTGCCGGCGATTGCGCATGAGGCGGGGATCGACTTCGACCTGTTCGACGTGGCCGCGATCATGCGCGACACGCCCTATTTCGTGGACCTGCGGCCGGGCGGGAAATACGTGGCCAAGGACCTGTATGAGGTGGGCGGCGTGCCGGTGGTGATGAAGGAGCTGCGCAAGATCGGGCTGCTGCACGAGGATTGCATCACGGCCTCGGGCCGGACGCTGGGCGAGGAGCTGGACCGGATCGAGGGCGAGGCCGATGGCCGCGTGATCCATCCGGCGGCGACCCCGATCACCAAGACGGGCGGCGTCGTGGGGCTGAAGGGCAACCTCTGCCCCGACGGGGCCATCGTGAAGGTGGCGGGGATGACCGAGGCCGAGCAGGTCTTCACCGGCCCGGCCCGCGTCTTCGAGTGCGAGGAGGATGCCTTCGCCGCCGTCAAGGCGCGGCAGTACAAGGAGGGCGAGGTCATCGTCATCCGCAACGAGGGCCCGGCGGGCGGCCCGGGGATGCGCGAGATGCTGGCGACCACGGCGGCGCTGAGCGGTCAGGGCATGGGCAAGAAGGTGGCGCTGATCACCGACGGCCGCTTCAGTGGCGCGACGCGCGGCTTCTGCGTGGGCCATGTGGGGCCGGAGGCCGCCCATGGCGGGCCGATCGCGCTGTTGAAGGACGGCGACATGATCACGCTGAACGCGCTGACGGGCGAGCTGTCGGTGGCGCTGAGCGACGCGGAGCTGGCCGCGCGCAAGGCCGCCTGGACCGGCCCGCGCCGCACGGTCTACGAGACCGGCGCGATCTGGAAGTTCGCCAAGCTCGTGGGCGGCGCCCGCTGGGGCGCGGTGACCCATCCGGGCGCGAAGCTGGAGCGGCACGTCTACATGGACCAGTAGGCGAGGGGATAGGGGCGAGAAGGCGGCGGTCCCTCGAGGGCCGCCGTTTGCTTTTGGGCGTCTGGAATGCAGTTCTCCGTAAGGCCGCTGGAAATGTGCTATCCTGTCCCGTCTTCATCTGGGAGGGGGAAGAAAATGCCATTGCAGGTCATCGGGTCCGGGTTTGGCCGGACGGGAACGAAATCGTTGAAGGCGGCCCTGGAACGGCTGGGCTTCGGCCCCTGTCACCACATGCACGAGGTTGTGACTCGGCCGGAGACGGTTCCGCTCTGGGTCGACGCCTTCGCGCAGGGCACTGCCGACTGGGAACATGTGTTCGACGGCTTCTCGGCGCAGGTCGATTGGCCCGGCGCGCATTTCTGGCGCGAGCTGGCCGAGACCTTTCCCGACTCGAAGGTGATCCATTCGGTGCGGCCCGAGGAAAAATGGTGGGCAAGCTACGAAAAGACCATCGGCAAGCTGGGATCGACCTATCGCGACATGCCCGTGCCTCTGCATGTGCGCGATATTCTGGACGCGACCTTCGGTGCGGTACGGCAGACCTTCGGCGGCGATGCGCTGAACCGCGATGGGGCGCTGGCCGCCTATCGCCGGCGCACGGCGGAAGTGACGCAGGCGCTGCCGCCCGACCGCGTCCTGGTGTTCGATGTCGCCGAGGGCTGGGGCCCGCTCTGTCGTTTCCTCGGCACCGAGGTGCCAGACGAGCCCTTCCCGCACCATAACCTTCGCGCCGATTTCTGGGAGGTTCTGGGCGGAGAGCCCCCAGATCGCGCAATGGCCTGATCGGGTCGCGAATGCGGCGTCGATGTCGCTGTTTGCCCGACAGGGGGCGCCGCAAGACCGCCTGCGAATCCCGGACGGGTCGCGAACGCGGCGCCGATGTCGCTGCCTGCCCATGCACGGCAGCCGGCGGCTAGACTTCGGCCGAGGGGCAAGGCGAGGGGCACGGCGCGATGGACAGTTACCGAAACTCCGACACCGTCCCGCCGATCATGGAAGGCGCGCCGCCGCCGCCCGAATGGCGGCTGCCGCGTCTCGACTGGGACCGGCCACCGTGGAACCGCTGGGCCTTCCAGCGGGTGCGCGAGATCGTGCCAACCGCAGCAATCCGGCGCGGGTCGCGCGTCTCGCCCTTGCCCGGACGAGGCCGGGCGGCTGGACGACCTGCGCTACGACGGGCCGGAGGGACCCACGACCTTCGCCGCGATGCTGGAGGCGACCTATACCGACGCGATGTTCGTCTGGAAGGACGGGCGCATCCTGCACGAAAGCTATCACAACGGGATGGACCGCCGGTCGGTGCACCTGCTGCAATCGGTGTCGAAGTCGATCACGGCGGCGGCGGGCGCGAGCCTGATCGCCGAGGGGCTGCTGGACCCGGACGCGCCGGTAACGCGCTACCTGCCCGAACTCGCGCGCACGGCCTGGAACGGGGCCACGCTGCAACAGGTGCTCGACATGACCACCGGCGTGGCCTTTGACGAGACCTACCACAAGCGCGACAGCGACGCAGGCAGGATGGACTATGCGGCGGGCTGGAAACCCGCACCCGAGGGGATCGACACCTCGGACTGGCCGACCTGCATCTGGGACCAGATGCTGGGACTGACGGTTGCAGAGGCGGACCACGGCGCGCGGTTCCACTACCGCTCCATCGAGACCGACGTGCTGGCCCATGCGATGGAACGGGTGACGGGCCAGCGGCTGCCGCAGATCATCTCGGAGCGTCTCTGGGCGCCGCTTGGCTGCGAAGAGGATGCGAACATCACCGTGGACCGCGCGGGTTACGGCCTTGCCTGCGGCGGGATCAGCGCCAGCCTGCGCGACATGGCCCGCTTCGGGATCGCGCTCTTGAACGACGGGAGGGTCGAGGGGCGGCAGGTCATCCCCCGCGCCTTCGTCGAGGATACGAAACATGGGGCGCATGGGCTGTTCGATGACGAAAGCCGCATCACCCTGCCCAAGGGCACCTATCGCAACCAGTTCTGGGTCGAGGACAGCCAGCTTGGCCGCTTCATGTGCCGGGGCGTGTTCGGGCAACTCGTCTACATCGCGCCCGACGCGGGGCTGGTGGCGGTGAAGCTGTCGACCTATCCGGAGTTTCTCAACCGGGGCTACTTCCTGCAGGCGCTCGCAGCGTTTCATGCATTGGCGCGGCTTTAGCGACGCGACATATTCAACTTCCGGTAGGGGTTGGGGGTAGAACCTTCACGGGAATGACGCAATAAGTCGAATCGTTGCGCTTTGCGAAACGATCGCGCGGCGAAGGGGACGATGGCACAGGCGATCGACAGGCTTCTCGACCGGTTCTGGCACCGTGGTGCGCTGCGCCGCTGGACCCGGCTGGCCGAGCGCGCCGGGTCGATGGGGCTTGACGATCTGCAACTGGTGCGGGGGCGGGCCTGGGGCCTGCGCCGCCAGCTCGACCGGGTGCTGCACGAGGCCGAGGGCCGTCTGGCGCTGCCGGTCATCGGCACGAACGCGATCCTGCGCCCGATGGGCACCGACTGGGCCTGGCGACCGCCGTTGTGGCGCGGCCTGGTCGCGGTGCCGGGCATGGCCTCGGTCCCCGGCAAGGCGCAGATCGCAGAAGGACTGACGGTGTTCCACGACTGCCGGCGCAGCGAGCTGACCCTGCGCCAGGTCCGCAACGCGCGCGAGGCCGACCTTGCGCCCTTCGGCCTCAGGATGGATGTGTTCCGCTTCGACGGCAGCTTCCTGTCGCTGGTCATCGACCTGCCGGACGAGGCGGTGCAGGGCCTGAAGCTGCGCCACCTGATCCGGCTGACGGCCATCGTCGAGATGGAAAGGCCGCTGGAGATCTTCGCGCGGCTGAACGTCAGGCACGGGCCAAACCTGGAGCAGATCGTGCGCGAACTGCCGCTGACGGAGGGGGAGGTGATGGTCGAATTCGACCTCGCCTATACGAAGATGAACGAGAAGCGGGTCGAGAAGCTGTGGATCGACCTGATCTTCGAGGGGCCGGAGATGAACCAGATCATCCTGCGCGACGTGACGCTGACGCGCCGCCCGCGCGCGGAACTTTAGGGGGACGCGCATGAGCCAGCCCGTGCTGGAAGGCGGACGGATACGCGCGGGCGTCTGGCAGGCCTTGCTGCGGGCGAAAAGCCCGCCCCAGGTCGAGGTGCTGCATGGCAAGGTCAGCCTGCAGGGCCTGACGCTGACGCCTGCCGAGGGCGGATTTGCGCTGCGCGTGCCGATCCCGATGGAGCTGGTGTCGGACGGCGTGCAGACCTTCCTCGTGCGCGACAGGACGGCGGATCAGGTCCTGGGCCATTTCACCGTGATCGCGGGCGTCGCCGTGGACGACGATATCCGCGCCGAGCTTGACCTGCTTCGGGCCGAGCTCGACCTGCTCAAGCGCGCCTTCCGGCGGCATTGCGTGGAAACACAGGGCTGACGCGAATGCTTCTTTTCGGCCCGAAATACCCCCGCCGGAGGCCCCTGAGCCCGAAGCGCGCCAGCGCGCCGGGCGAGGCAAAGGGAATGGCCCGGAACGGGCCGCCGCCGGATCGCGGGGGTCAGTCGATCGGGCGGATCAGCTTGCGTTCCAGCACCTTCAGCACCGGGGCCAGCTCGGGCCCGCGGCGCAGGGTGGTGCCGTCCATCGCGACGACGGCGTAAAGCTGCTGCTTCGCGCGCAGCTTCGGGCGCTTCTCGATCCGGTAGAGCGGATGTTCGGCCGTGCGGCGGAAGACCGAGAAGACCGCCACGTCGCGCAGGTGCGAGATGCCGTAGTCCCGCCACTCGCCCGCAGCCACCATGCGGCCGTAGAGCGCGAGGATCAGGCCCAGCTCGCGACGGTCGAACGAGACCTCCTCGGACAGGCGGGACGAAAGGGGGAAGGGCGTCGGCGTCTGGACCGTCATGTACGAAGCTTACGCACGATCAGGGGCAAATCAAGCCCGCTGCCCGAATTGCGCCTTGGAATGACCCGCGAAATTCCGCGCCCCCTCCGCGTCCTCGCCGCAAAGCGGGGTCACAAGGATCATGTAGCAAGCGACGAAGACCCGGTGTCGCGGGATGTTTAGCCCCCACCCAGCTCGTGGCGCCGGGTTGCTTGCTTGGAAACGGATGGCCCCTGCATTGTCGCAGGGGCCATCTGCCCTTCCCGGGGCCGGGCGCGCGTCAGGCCAGATAGGCGCGGAAGGATTTCACCACCTGCTCGTAGACGGCCCGCTTGAAGGGAACGATCCCCGCCGTCAGCGTATCGGCGTCGATCCATTTCCAGGCCGAGAATTCGGGGTGATCCGGTGTCGATCCGCACCTGCGCGTCGGTGCCGCGATAGGCCATCAGGAACCATTTCTGGCGCTGGCCGCGATACTTGCCGCCCCAGACCTTGCCCAGAAGCTCGGGCGGCAGGTCGTAGGTGATCCAGTGATGGGTCTTGGCCATGACCTCTACCAGATCCGGCGTGATCCCGGTTTCCTCCTGCAACTCGCGCAGCGCGGCCTGGCGGGGCGTCTCGCCCTCGTCGATGCCGCCCTGCGGCATCTGCCAGGCCTCGGGATTGTTGTCGCGCCGCTGCCCGGCAAAGACGAGGCCGGCCGGGTTGACCAGCACGACACCGACGCAGGGGCGATAGGGAAGCTTGGCGGGATCGGCCATGATGCGTGGCGGGGGCCGGTCGCCCGGCCCCGCGCGCCTTACTCCTGTGGATCGGTGCCGATGACGAGCAGGCCCTTCAGGATGTCCACGGCATAGGCCAGCTGGTAATCCTCGTCGCGCAGCTTCGCGGCCTGTTCGGCTTTCGCCTGTTCTTCCTGGTAGACCTTCTTTTCGTCCTCGGTCATCGAGTCGTTCGACAGCACGCCGCGCAGGTCGGCCTCGGACCGCGTGTCCTGTTCCGCCGCCGGGGTGTCCGGCGTCTCGCCTTCGGCGACCGGAGGCTTGACCGGCTGGTTGACGACGATGTCGGGTGACACGCCAAGCGCCTGGATCGAGCGGCCCGAGGGCGTGTAGTAGCGCGCCGTGGTCAGGCGCATCGCGCCGTCGCCCTTCAGCGGGATCAGCGTCTGGACCGAGCCCTTGCCGAAGCTCTTGGTGCCCACGACCACCGCGCGGTGATGGTCCTGCAACGCGCCCGCCACGATTTCCGAGGCCGAGGCCGAGCCGCCGTTGATCAGCACGACGATCGGCTTGCCCTGGGCAAGGTCGCCCGGTTCGGCGTTGAAGCGCTCGCCGTCCTCGGGGTTTCGCCCGCGGGTCGAGACGATCTCGCCCTTGTCGAGGAAGGCGTCCGACACCATGATCGCCTGGTTCAGCAGGCCGCCCGGGTTGTTGCGCAGGTCAAGCACGAAGCCCGAGACATTGTCGATCCCGCCCAGGTCCTCGATCCCCTTCTTCAGGCTTTCCTCGAGGTTCGGGTAGGTCTGGTCGTTGAAGGTCGTGACCCGCAGCACCACGGCGTCGCCTTCGACCCGGCCGCGCACGGCCGTGACCTTGATCGTGTCGCGGACGATCGAGACGTCGAACGGGTCGGCCGTGCCTTCGCGCACGATGGTCAGCACGATTTCCGACCCGACGGGGCCGCGCATCATGTCCACCGCCTCGTCCAGCAGCAGGCCTGACAGGCTCTTGCCGTCGACCTGGGTGATGAAGTCGCCCGACTGGATGCCCGCGGCGGCGGCGGGTGTATCGTCCATCGGCGAGACGACCTTCACAAAGCCGTTCTCTTGCGTCACCTCGATACCGAGGCCCCCGAACTCGCCTCGGGTCTGCACCTGCATGTCGTCGAAGTCTTCCGGCGGCAGGTAGCTCGAATGCGGATCGAGCGAGGTCAGCATGCCGTTGATCGCGGCCTCGACCAGATCCTTGGGCTGGACCTGCTCCACATATTGCGCGCGGATGCGTTCGAAGATGTCCCCGAACAGGTCGAGCTGTTCGTAGACCGAGCTCGACTTCTCGGCCTCCTGCGCCACCAGCGGACCTGCCAGCTGGGTCGTCAGCAGCGCCCCCGCCACCGTGCCGCCAAGCGCCGCCATAACGAATTTTCTCATTCCGTCTCGTCCTATTCCGTTGTGCCGGCAAACCACGCGGTCGGATCGACCGGATCGGAGCCCTGCCTCAATTCCAAGTAAAGCGACTCGGAGCCGCCTGCGCCACCACCATCTTGCGAAGCCACCAGAAACTCTTGCGCCACCGCCTCGGGGCCGCCCATCAGGCCAAGCGCCGCCCCGGCGGGGACCACGTCCCCGGTGTCACCATAGACCGTCTCGAGTCCCGCGAGTATCAGGAGATAGCCGCTTCCGAGGTCAAGGATCATCACATTTCCGTAGTCCAGCAGCGGCCCGCGATAGCGGATCGTCGCAGGCCAGGGTGCAGTCACAAGCGCGCGCGGACGGGTGGCCAGCAGCAGGCCGGGGCGGCGGATGCCGGCGGCATCGGCCTCGCCCGGGCGGCGCAGGACGGTGCCCAGGACCGGCAGCGGCAGGGTTCCCTGCATCGAGGTCACGTCGGCCAGCCCTTCGGCCGTTGCCGTGTCGAGCGTCAGCCCCGACGCCACGGCATCGAGGGTGTCGGCACTTTCGAGCAGAGTCTTCAGCGCCTCGGGGTCGTCGATGAAGCGCTTCGGCAGGTCCGTCCGGTCCGAGATCGCCTGGCTGAGCGCAGTGCGCGCATCCTGCGCGGCGGCAAGGCCCCGGGCCAGAGTCTCGGCCGAGGCCTGCTGGACGGTGCGCAGGTCGCGGATCTCCTGCAACTCGCGGCGAAGTGCCTCGGCTTCGGCCTGGAGGGCGGGGGTCACCTCGGCCAGCATCATGCCCGAGCGGGCGGTGCCAAGCGGCCCGGAGGGATGGAGCAGCAACAGCGGGCCGGGATCGGTGGGCAGGGATCCGAGCACGCCCACCAGTTGCGCGACGCGGTCGCGCTTGGCCTCGAAGCTCAGCGACAGGGCGGTTTCGCGGATCGTGGCCTGCCGCAGCCCTTCGCGCAGGGCGTCGAGGCCTTCCTCGTAGGCGCGGATGGTGCGGGTCAGCGCCGCCACGCGGTCGCGCGCGCCGGTCGCGTCCTGCATCGCGGCGATGGCCGCCTGCAGGTCGGCGGCGGCAGAGCTTGCATCCCCCGCGACATCCTGCGCCCAGCCGGACGAGGGCAGCAGCAGAAACAGAAGGAGAAGGCGCCGGATCATCTGGCGATCAGGCTCTTTCCGGTCATCTCGGGCGGCTGCGGCAGGCCCATCAGCTCGAGCAGCGTCGGCGCGAGGTCCGCCAGCCGCCCGCCATCGCGCAGATGCGCACCGGGCGGGCCGCCGACGAGGATCACCGGCACCGGGTTGGTGGTATGGGCGGTATGAGGTTCGCCCGTCACCGGATCGACCATCGTTTCGCAGTTTCCATGGTCCGCGGTGACGATCATCGCGCCCCCCGCCGCCTCGAGCGCGCCGAGCGCCCGACCGAGGCCCTTGTCCACCGCCTCGCAGGCGGCGATGGCGGCGTCCAGGTCGCCGGTATGGCCGACCATGTCGGGGTTGGCGAAGTTCACGACGATCAGGTCGTAGCCCTTGCGGATCGCGGCGACGAGATGATCGGAGACCTCTTCCGCCGACATCTCGGGCTTCAGGTCATAGGTCGCGACCTTGGGCGAGGGCGCCATGTAGCGGTCCTCGCCGGGAAAGGTAGCCTCCTTGCCGCCGTTCAGAAAGAAGGTGACATGCGGATACTTCTCGGTCTCCGCCACGCGGAACTGGGTCCGCCCGTGGGCGGACACCCATTCGCCCAGAGTGTTGCGGATGTCCTGCTTGGGATAGGCGGTGGTCATGTAGGCGTCGTGCGCGGTGGAATAGTCGACCATCCCCAGCATGGCGGCCCAGGCGGGGCGGGGGCCGGTGTCGAACTCGGCAAAGCCAGGGGCGCCGAGGGCCGCGAGAATTTCTCGCGCCCGGTCGGCCCGGAAGTTGAGGCAGAAGAACCCGTCGCCGTCGCGCGCGCCGGTGTAGCCGTCGATCACGGTGGGGGCGATGAATTCGTCCGTCTCGCCGCGCCCATAGGCGGCGGCCACGGCCTCGGGGGCCGAGGCGGCCTCGGCCCCTTCCGCGTTGACGATGGCCTGGTAGGCGCGGGCCACACGCTCCCACCGGTTGTCGCGGTCCATCGCATAGTAGCGCCCGCAGACCGTGCCGACCCGCGCGCCCTCGGGCATCCCCGCCATGAGCTGCTCGATGAAGCCCGCGGCCGAGGAGGGCGGCACGTCGCGCCCGTCGGTGACGGCGTGAACGGTGACGGGCAGGCCCGCCTGGCGCAGGGCGCGGATGGCGGCGAGGAGGTGCAGGATGTGGCCGTGCACGCCGCCGTCCGACACGACGCCCATCAGATGCGCCGTGCCGCCCGAGGCCTTCAGGCGGTCGATGAAGTTCAGCAGGCCGGGGTTCCGAAAGAAGGTGCCGTCGTCGATGGCAAGGTCGATCGCGCCGAGGTCCATCGCCACCACGCGGCCCGCCCCGATATTGGTGTGGCCGACCTCGGAGTTCCCCATCTGCCCGCGCGGCAAGCCCACGTCCGGGCCGAAGGTGGTCAGGGTGGAATGCGGGCACTCGGCCCAGATGCGGTTGAAGTTCGGGACCGAGGCAAGGGCCGGGGCATTCGCCTCGCGCGTCTCGCGCAGCCCCCAGCCGTCGAGGATGCACAGGACAACGGGTTTGGGAACGGTCATCGCGGGGCCTCGGGTTCGCTCTGCGGCGGTTCTACGCGGGGACGGGGGGCGGGGCAACCGTGGGGTGTGGCGGAGGGCCTTCTAGATGAAGTGACCGAGGCGTTTTCTCTTGACGGATTTGTCCCGCGACAAATCCGTCCGCGCCTGCCTGCCCTTGGGCAGGCGCGTTGCCGCGCCTACCCCAGTCAGGCGCGGACGGATTGGCAGCGTCAGGTGTGTGGAAAGCCCCTTGCCTGCGGTCTTGCGACCGCTGGCAATCGGATCGCGGAAACGCTCCACAGGAGCGTTTCCGGTCGATCCTCTGGCGCCTCTTTGCCCGTTATTCCCGGTGATACGGTCCGCCCGACAGGATCGTGGCCGCGCGGTAAAGCTGCTCTGCCAGCATCACGCGCACCAGCATGTGCGGCCAGACCATGCGCCCGAAGGACAGAAGCAGGTCGGCGCGGTCGCGAAGCGCAGGCGCAAGGCCGTCGGCACCGCCGATGACGAAGGCCGCGTCCTGCCGCCCCTCGTCGCGCCATTGCGCAAGCTGCCGGGCCAGATCGGGCGAGGTCAGCATCTGCCCGCGCTCGTCCAGCGCCACCACGACAGCCCCCTGCGGGAGGCGCGGATCAGAAGGTCGGCCTCGGCCTGCATCCCGCCGCCCTTGCGATCCTCGACCTCGTGCTCGGCCAGCGGACCAAGGCCAAGCGGACGCCCGGTGCGGTTGAAGCGGGCAATGTAGTCGTCGGCCAGCGCCCGTTCCGGACCGGTGCGCAACCGGCCCACGGCGCAGAGGGCGAGGCGCATCAGGCGCCCGCGGGCATCCGGGCGCCGGTGGGCATCCACATCTTCTCGAGCTGGTAGAACTCGCGCACCTCGGGGCGGAAGACATGGACGATGACATCGCCCGTGTCGATCAGCACCCAGTCGCCCGTGTCCTTGCCCTCGATCTTCGAGGCGCGCTTGTGGTCCTGCTTCAGCCGGTCCACGAGCTTTTCCGAGATCGAGGCGACCTGACGCGAGGACCGTCCCGAACAGATGACCATGTAGTCGGCCATGTCCGAGCGACCGCGCAGGTCGATCGTCACGACCTCTTCGGCCTTGTCGTCATCGAGGGAGGACAGGATCGCGGCCAGCAGGGCGTCGCTCGTCAGCTCGGCAGCATGGTCCTTGGTCTGGGCGTCGCTCATGCGCGGTGCCCGCGGTCCGACCGGAAGCCCGGTCGACGGGTCGGAATGTGACAGGACATCGTCCTCCTGGGTTGCGCGCCGATCCCGCCCCGGCGCAAGGCGTACAGCTAAGGTAACATCGCGGGTCGCGAATCTCAACGATCGCCCGGCCCGGGCCAGCCGTTGCCCCTACACGGGTTGGTGAGGCGGGTCGAGTCCCCGTCCACGGGCGCAGTCCGGACGCGGCGCGCCTTGAATTGTTGGGGGGATGCGCGTAATTGGTCGCGCATGATGCGCTTCTTCGACATGGACGACCGCGTGCGCCTGCCCTGGCGCTTTCATGGTGCCACCGTCTCGGTGCTTGCGCGCGGCTGAGGCTGGCCCCCGCCCGCCCCGTTCCCTTGCCATCTTTTGACCCGAGAGAGAGCCCATGTCTCCGAAAACACTCTATGACAAGATCTGGGATGCCCATGTCGTGCACGAGGCCGACGACGGCACCTGCCTGCTCTATATCGACCGCCACCTGGTCCACGAGGTGACCAGCCCGCAGGCCTTCGAGGGGCTGCGGATGACCGGGCGGACGGTGCGTGCCCCCGAGAAGACCATCGCCGTGCCGGACCATAACGTGCCGACGACGGCGGGGCGCGACAAGAAGATCGACAACGAAGAAAGCCGCATCCAGGTCGAGGCGCTGGACAAGAACGCCAAGGACTTCGGGATCAACTATTACCCGGTGTCGGACATCCGGCAGGGCATCGTGCATATCGTCGGCCCCGAGCAGGGCTGGACGCTGCCGGGCATGACAGTGGTGTGCGGCGATTCGCACACGGCCACGCATGGCGCTTTCGGCGCGCTGGCGCATGGGATCGGCACGTCCGAGGTGGAGCATGTGCTGGCCACGCAGACGCTGATCCAGCAGAAGTCGAAGAACATGAAGGTCGAGATCACCGGCAAGCTGCGCCCCGGTGTCACCGCCAAGGACATCACCCTGTCGGTGATCGGCGCGACCGGGACGGCGGGCGGCAACGGCCATGTGATCGAATACTGCGGCGAGGCGATCCGCGACCTTTCGATGGAAGGCCGGATGACCGTCTGCAACATGGCGATCGAGGGCGGCGCGCGGGCCGGGCTGATCGCGCCGGACGAGAAGACATTCGCCTATGTCATGGGCCGACCGCATGCGCCGAAAGGGGCGGCGTGGGAGGCGGCGCTGGCCTGGTGGAAGACGCTCTACACCGACGAGGGCGCGCATTTCGACAAGGTGGTGACGCTGCGCGGCGAGGATATCGCGCCGGTCGTGACCTGGGGCACCAGCCCCGAAGACGTGCTGCCGATCACCGGCGTGGTCCCCGACCCCGAGAGCTTCATCGGGCGGCAAGGTCGAGGCGGCGAAGCGCAGCCTGGACTACATGGGGCTGACGCCCGGCCAGAAGCTGAGCGAGATCGCCATCGACACGGTCTTCATCGGGTCCTGCACGAACGGGCGGATCGAGGACCTGCGCGCGGCGGCGGCGGTGCTGAAGGGCAAGAAGATCGCGGTCAAGCGCGCGATGGTCGTGCCGGGCTCCGGCCTCGTGCGGGCGCAGGCCGAGGAAGAGGGTCTGGCGCAGATCTTCATCGACGCGGGCTTTGAGTGGCGACTTGCGGGGTGTTCGATGTGCCTGGCGATGAACCCGGACCAACTTCAGCCCCGGCGAACGCTGCGCGGCAACGTCCAACCGCAACTTCGAGGGGCGGCAGGGGCGGGGCGGGCGCACGCATCTGCTCAGCCCCGCGATGGCTGCGGCGGCGGCGGTGACGGGGCGGCTGACGGACGTGCGCGAGATGATGGGCGAAGCCACCTGACAGATGCAGGTGGAAGAAATTCGGACCGCTCTCTGTTCGTCCGAATTTCGCTGGTCAACCAACAACCGAGAGTTGACGTTGGAAATGCAAATGGTCGTAGCGTAACGGAGTAGTTTACCGCTGCGCTGCGGCATACTCAATCAGTCGGTAGCGCAGATATTGCGGACGAATCAGTTGACCACCGAAGTGGCACGCGCATAGGGCTACAACCCTCAGATGAAGCTGCCGGGGTAGGCACATGCGGCTTCTTGGCGCCACAAAGTGCTGAATCACAAACAAAGCGTGCTTGTTCAACCATCCTGATTTTCCGGACAATTTTTTGATTTCACCCTGACTGTCCCTCGTATGGCAACATTGCGACAGAATGCTGCCACACTTCCGCCAGTAAGCAGACTTATTCCAACGATTATGGCTCTATCGCCTTTTTTTCGACGAGCTTGATTGTGATCGGGGCGTGAATAATGCTATGTTTCTGCAACTGCGAGGTCGGGTGACACCCGTGATTGAACGAGGAGTTTGCGATGAAGTTTACTGGAATTGCTGCCGCCGCCATCGCGGCGACGCTTGTGACCGGGGCGGCATCGGCGGCCACGCTGTCACTGGTTGGGACCTTCGGCACGGATGATGCTGTCTCGGGCAACGACTTTGGCCACAACGGGACGCTCGACTTCATCTCGGGTGACTTGAAGGACGACGAGAATGGGCTGTACCTGAGTGGACCGGCGACGGTGACCTACACCTACATCGGGAAAGAGGCGGGGAACACGAACTATGCTTCCGCAGATGACGTGGAGTTCTTCACGACAGCAAGTATCGCAGGTGCGACCCATGTCGTGACGCAGCTTGCCGCGGGTCTGCTCGAGTTCAGCCTTGGTACGATAGGCACCGGCAAGTGCGATTGGGTTATCGCGAACAATGGTTTTGCGTTGCCGGCGTCGAGTCGACTACGCAATCGCGTTCAGGAAGCTGTACCGACACATCGTTCATCGTGCTGTTTGACGATATCGCTGCCGGTGATCGTGACTTTGACGACCTGGTGATGCGGGTCGACATCGCAGCGATCCCGCTTGCCCGCGGCAGGTTTCCTGCTGCTCGGCGCCATCGGCGGGCTCGGCGCGCTAGCGCGACGCCGCAAGGCCTGATCGCCGACACCATCGCGACACGGATCACCCGCGCCACGGCGCGGGTTTTTCTTTTCCGTGGGGTGATGTATTCATCGCCTCGAACCCGTTTCGCGCCATGCAGAAGAGACCGACGCCGATGACACCCTTCACGACCCTGACCGGCATTGCGGCGCCCATGCCGCTGGTCAACATCGACACCGACATGATCATTCCGAAGCAGTTCCTGAAGACCATCAAGCGGTCGGGGCTTGGGGTGAACCTGTTCGACGAGATGCGCTACACGCAGGATGGGGCTGAGGTCCCGGATTTCGTGCTGAACCAGCCCGCCTACCGCAAGGCCGAGATCCTTGTCGCGGGCGACAATTTCGGCTGCGGCTCCAGCCGCGAGCATGCGCCCTGGGCGCTGCTGGATTTCGGCATCCGCGCCGTGATCTCGACCAGCTTCGCGGACATCTTCTACAACAACTGCTTCAAGAACGGCATTCTGCCGATCGTGCTTCCCGCCGACCAGGTGGAGGCGCTGATGGAGGATGCGAAGAAGGGCGCGAATGCCCGCATGACCATCGACCTCGAGGCGCAGACCGTGACCTCGTCGGACGGACAGGTGTTTCCCTTCGAGGTCGATCCCTTCCGCAAGCACTGCATGCTGAACGGGTTGGACGATATCGGCCTGACGCTGGAGAAGGCTGCCGCAATCGACAGCTACGAGAAGAAGGCATCAGCCCTGCGTCCTTGGGTCTGACGGAAGCGCCATCGCAAGATGTGGGGTCGCCCTTTGGGCGGCCCTTTTTCTTTCCGGCAATTGATGCAAAGTCGCGACAGATTTTCCGCGAAAGCGCCACATTTCCCGACCCTTATCAAGAAGTCGTTGCTGGACTTGGGGAAAGAAGGCACAAATTGGGCAAGATTAAGGCAGTCCGCCGCAATTGGCGGGAGCTACTTGGAACAAGGGCCCGGCAGAGCATCGGGTCCGTCCGTCATGAGGGTGGACGAGCAGTGATCAATCGGCTTACCGGCGCGGCCTTGCGCGCCGTGCTTGTCATGCTTCTGGTCGCGACTCCTTCGACGCTGCTGCCAGGCGTCGGCGCGGACGGGAAAGAGATGGTGGCCCTCGTCGCCCTGTTCGCTGCCTTTCTGACCTTCATCGAATACAACTCCGCCTATCCCGGCCTGATCGAGTTCCGCGACGCACCGCCCTTCAACCGTGTCCGCTTCTGCATGCTGTTCGCCACGGTGTTCCTGCTGACGATCATCGCGCGCGGCGCAGAGCAGCCGACGACGCTGACCATCTTCGTGACATCGGTCGGAGGTCTGATCGGGACGGCGATGGATTTCCCCTACAGCCCGGTGCGGCTGGCCACCCTTGTCATCGGCGAAAGCGCCACCAACGGGCAGGTTGGGCTGGTGCGGATCGCGGCGGGAATGAGCTATCTCATCTCGCTGATCTCGCTGGCAGTGTTCGTGATCCTGCTGAAGTTCTACGGCTGGCCGTCGCGCGGCGGGGCGTTCAACGTCTGGGTCAACCTGCCGACGTTCGACCCGACGGCGGGGGGCGACGTGGTCGACCGGCTCGACCGCGACGCACGCATTAACATTGCGTTAGGGTTTCTGCTGCCATTCCTGATCCCGGCCGTGGTCAAGGCGGGAACCACGGGCTTCGAGCCGCTGACTTTCACCTCGCCGCAGACCCTGATCTGGACGATGGCCGCATGGTCCTTCCTTCCCGCATCCCTCTTCATGCGCGGCATCGCGATGGGTCGCATCGCCGACATGATCCGCGAGAAGCGCCGACTGAACGGAATCAGCAGCGCCGAGGGCTATATCGCGGCCTGATCCTGCTTGCCCTGCTGCTGGCAGGGCCGGTCCAGGCCGAGACGATCCGCATTGCCACCTACCACACAGAGTTGTCGCGACGGGGCCCCGGCCTTCTGCTGCGCGACATCGCGGGAGGCGCAGATGCGCAGGTCGAGGCGGTGGCGCAGGTCATCGCGGCAGCCGACCCCGATGTCATCCTGCTGCTGGGCATCGACTTCGATCTGGAGCAGAAAGCCCTTGGCGCGCTGGCAGACAGGCTTGCGGCGCAGGGCAAGCCCTATCCCCACCGCCTGGCGCTGCGGCCCAACACCGGCATGGCGACCGGGCTGGACCTCGACGGCAACGGACGGACGGGCGAAGCGCGCGATGCACAAGGTTACGGGCGCTTCGCCGGTCAGGGCGGGATGGCCCTGCTGTCGCGCCTGCCCCTTGGCGAGGCGCGCGACTTCTCGGACTTCCTCTGGCGCGACCTTCCCCGCGCCATCCCGCCCGAGGGGATGACACCCGAGGTGGCAGAGGTGCAGCGGCTGGCAACGACCGGCTTCTGGGAGGTTCCGGTGGATTTGCCTGGCGGGCCGCTGTGGCTGCTCGCATGGCACGCGACGCCGCCGGTCTTCGACGGACCCGAGGATCGGAACGGGCGGCGCAACCATGACGAGGCGGCGTTCTGGCTCCGGCGTCTGGACGGGGCGCTTGGACCGCAGGTTCCGGATCGCTTTGTGCTGCTCGGAGACGCGAATCTCGATCCGGCGCGGGACGAGGGGCGGCCCGAGGCGCTGCGGGCGCTGCTGGCGCATGCCCGTGTGCAGGATGTCGTGCCGCAAGGCAGCGCGGGGGCGGCGACGGCGGATTTCACGGCGAGGGATGGGCCGGGAGAGATGCGCGTGGATTACGTGCTGCCGTCCCGTGCCTTGCAGGTGACCACCGCGGGCGTGATCTGGCCCGCGCCGGGCGATCCGCTGCGCGCGGTGGCCGAGGCGGCCTCGCGCCACCGGCTGGTCTGGGTGGATGTGGAGCTGCCCGCCGCGCCTTGACCCTTGGGGCGCGGTTGGCTAGGGCCTTGGCGCAACGGAAACCCACGCATAAAGGGGCGCATCTTGGCCAATCCTTCCCTGCTCATCCTGCCCGGCGACGGCATCGGCCCCGAGGTGATGGCCGAAGTGCGCCACGTGATCGACTGGCTGGCCGCCAAGCGCGGCATCCGCTTCGACGTGAGCGAGGGGCTGGTCGGCGGCGCCGCCTATGACGTGCACGGCGTGCCGCTGTCGGACGCGACGATGGAACAGGCGCTGGCGGTGGATGCGGTGCTGCTGGGCGCCGTGGGCGGGCCGAAATACGACGTGCTCGATTTCAGCGTGAAGCCCGAACGCGGCCTGCTGCGGCTGCGCAAGGAGATGGACCTGTTTTCCAACCTGCGCCCGGCGCAGTGCTTCGACGCGCTGGCCGATTTCTCGTCGCTGAAGCAAGAGGTCGTCGCGGGCCTCGACATCGTCATCGTGCGCGAGCTGACGGGCGGGGTCTATTTCGGCGAGCCGCGCGGCATCTTCCCCGACAACGAGGGCGGGCGCGTCGGCATCAACACCCAGCGCTACACCACGAACGAGATCCGCGCGCGTGGCACGCTCGGCCTTCGAACTGGCCCGGCGGCGCGGCAACAAGGTCTGCTCGATGGAGAAGGCCAACGTGATGGAGTCAGGCATCCTCTGGCGCGAAGAGGTGCAGTGGGTGCATGACAACGAATACCCCGATGTCGCGCTGTCGCCACATGTATGCCGACAACGGCGCGATGCAGCTGGTGCGCTGGCCCAAGCAGTTCGACGTGATCGTGACCGACAACCTGTTCGGCGACGTGCTGTCGGATTGCGCGGCGATGCTGACCGGGTCGCTGGGCATGCTGCCCTCGGCCAGCCTTGGCGCGCCGATGGCGAACGGCCGGCCGACGCGCGCTGTATGAACCCGTGCACGGCTCGGCCCCCGACATCGCGGGCACGGGCAAGGCCAACCCGATCGCCTGCATCCTGAGCTTCGCGATGGCGCTGCGCTATTCCTTCGACCAGGGCGACGAGGCGGCGCGGATCGAGCGCGCGGTGGAGAAGGTGCTGGCCGATGGCGTGCGCACCGCCGACCTGATGGGCCCGGAGGGCGGCACGCCCGGTCAGCACGCGCGAGATGGGGGCGGCGATCCTCGCTGCGATGGACGCGAGCCTCTGAGGGCTTCACGGATCGTTACAGGGGGCGGCGAGGGATCACTTTGCCGCCCTTTTGCATCGGGCCGCCTTGAAACTTTCCCGGCACGGTGAGACTGGTTGCGGTAACGGAACCGGGCGGATTTTGCCCGGACAGGGCATCAGGACCGCCTTTCATGAAATCGAACCTGCGCGGCGCGCTGCTGGCGCTTCTGGCCTTCGCCATCTGGGCCACGCATGACGTGGTGGTGAAGTTCCTGGGCGGCCTCTACTCGCCCGTGCAGATCGATCTTCTTCAGCGTTCTCTTGGGCTTTCCGCTCGTCACGCTGATGCTGATGAACGACCGGACCGACGGCAACCTGCGCCCGCGCCATCCTTGGTGGACGCTGATCCGCACCGTCTCGGCAGTGATCACGGGCCTGTCGGCCTTCTATGCCTTTTCGGTCCTGCCGCTGGCACAGACCTACGCGCTGCTTCTTTGCCACGCCGCTGCTGATCACGCTGCTGGCCATCCCGGTGCTGGGCGAAAAGGTGGGCATCCGCCGGGGGCTTGCGGTGGTGGTGGGCCTCCTGGGCGTGCTGATCGTGCTGCGCCCCGGTCAGGCGGATCTGCAACTGGGCCATATTGCCGGGGTGACGGCGGCGGTCTTCGCCTCGCTGGCCTCTGTCATCGTGCGCAAGATCGGGCAGGAGGAGCGCAGCGTGGTGCTGGTGCTGTACCCGATGGTGGCGAACTTCCTGGTGCTGGGGCTGGCGCTGCCCTTCGTCTACCGCCCCATGCCGATCGAGCATCTGGGGATGCTGGGCATCATCGCCGCCTTCGGCTTTGTCGCCACGCTGCTGGTGATCGCCGCCTATCGCAGCGCCGAGGCGGTGATCGTGGCACCCATGCAGTATTCGCAGATCATCTGGGCCGCGATCTATGGCGCGATCTTCTTCGACGAGACAGCCGGACCTCTACACGCTGGTCGGGACGGCGGTGATCATGGCGTCAGCGGCATCTACATCGTCCTGCGCGAGGGCGGCGGCAAGGTCGCCACCAACCGCCCCGTGATCGAATCCCGCACCCGCCCCGAGACCGGGACCATGCCGCGCATCAGCGTCATGCTCAGCCGCCTCGCCGCGCGGGATTCGGTCGAATAGGGGCCTTGCAATCGGAGGCCCTTCGGTCTAACCCCTCGCGCCACGGTCGGAGCGTAGCGCAGCCTGGTAGCGCACCTGCTTCGGGAGCAGGGGGTCGGAGGTTCGAATCCTCTCGCTCCGACCAATTTCCCCGAAGATCACAATCGAGACACCTGCCGTTGGCACGGTGAGCGGTCGGTCTCGCGGCCGACAGGAACAGTGCGGCGACGAGTGCTATCGCTGCAGGCCAGATAAGTCGGCCGGGTCGTTTCCGAGACACGAGCCGCGTGAGACGAAGGTGACGGTGGCGGAGCGGGCGTTCGATCAACCGCTCTTCGCTGACGGACCGCAGCCGTTTTCTCGGGATGGGGATAACCTTTTGCCGCATTCAATCAGGCTTGCAGACAAATGTGGCTCTGCCTTGGCCTCAGCTGATCCGCCATTCACCGCCCCCGCCACGCCCCCACGATGTAGGCCGCCGTCATCAGGTCCAGATGCGCGCCGCCGCCGTTCTTGGCCAGCGTGATCTCGGACGGGTCGCGGCGGTCGAAGCTGCCCTTCGCGATGTCGTAGAAATCGGCGACGATATCGCCCTCGCTGATCACGCCGCGGGCGATGGGGTCCTTCAGCTCGCCGATGTGGTGAACGGTCGTTTCGCGGCTGTCGACGAAGATGCGGGCGCGTTGCAGGGCCTCGTCGTCGACCTCGCGCATGTCGGGGCGGTAGGCCCCGATCAGGTCGAGGTGCTGTCCGGGGCGCAGCCACTCCCCCTCGATCAGCGGCTCGTGCGACATGGTGGCGGTGCAGATGATGTCCGCCTCGCGCACCGCTGCCTCGAGGTCGGTCGCCACCTGCGCACCTGTCGCCTTCGCCGCCGCCTCGGCGCCGGCGGCGCTGCGGTTCCAGACGGTGAAGGCGGCGTCGGGAAATGCGCTGCGATAGGCCGCGACCATCGAGCGGGCGACGGTGCCTGCGCCGACGAGCAGGATGTTGCGGCTGTCCGGCCGGGCCAGCTGGCGCGCGCAGAGCAGGCTGTCGCCGGCCGTCTTCCACTTGGTGACAAGGTGGAAATCGACCACCGCCTCCAGCTCTCCCGTCCGGTCGGAAAACAGCGTGACCGCGCCGTTCACGGTCGGCGTGCCGCTGGCCACGTTGCCCGGAAAGATGGTGGCGACCTTCACCAGTTGCCCCAGCCCGTCGATCCAGGCCGAGCGGTTCAGCAGCGTATCCTCGCGCCGGTAGAGGAAGCTGTCGGTAATCTCGGCGCGCGGGCGCGCGTGCCCGGCGATCAGCGCCTGCACGAGGCCGTCCCAGGACAGAAGTTTCTCGGCCTCGGGCCCGATGATGTCGATGCTCACAATCCTGCCTCCCGTTCCGTCAGAAGCCCGGCGGCCACCAGCCGCCGCGCCCAGCCCTCCGGCCCGTCGAACAGATGCGTCTGCCAGCCGCGGGCGGCCGCCGCCTCGACATTCTCGGGCTTGTCGTCGGTGAAGAGAAGCGCCTCTGGCGGCAGGCCGCAATCGGATTCGACCGCCGCATAGATCGCGCGGGTCGGGCTTGATGACGCCAAGCTCGCCCGAGATGTAGCGGCGGTCGAACTCGGTGAAGAAGTCGTACTGCGTCTCGGCATAGGCGAAGCTGTGGGTCCCGAAGTTGGTCAGCGCGAAGACCGGGATGCGCTTGGCCCGCAGTGTCCGCATCAGCGTGATGGACGGCTCGATCCGGGGCGAGGCCATGTGGATCCAGCGGTCGTGCCACCAGCGGATCGGCTCTGCCCAGGCCGGGTGGCGCTCGGCCATCTCGTAGATCGTCTCGCGGAACAGGGCACCTGCGTCGATGTCCAGGTTCATCTGGATCAGAGGCAACCTCGGCGAACAGGCGGCGGCGCGCGTCCTCGCCCAGCTGGCTGTCGTAGTAGCGCTCGGGGTTCCATTCGATCAGGACATTGCCGATGTCGAAGATCACGGCCTCTGGTCGGGTCATGGGCGTCTCCGGTTCACGGTGGCCTCGCGCCACAGCATGTAGAGCCCGCCGCCGCAGATCAGCGTGATGCCGATCCAGGCCGTGCGGTCGGGCCATTGGTGAAAGACGGTCGCGCCCCAGAAGATCGCCATGGGCATCGAGACATATTCGAAAGGCGCGACCAGCCCCGCCTCGCACAGCCGGTAGGCCTGCGCGATCAGAAGCCCGCCGAGCGCCGAAGCCGTGCCCGAGGCGACGAAGATCGGCCAGTCGCCCGCGTCGGGCCAGGTCCAGCCGCGAAAGAGGAAGGCGAGCGACGGGTCGGCCTGCTGGGCGAACCGGCCGTCGCCCACCACCGCACCCATGACGAGGCAGACGGCGATGAAGCGAGAGTTGCACGTAGAAGGCCATCGTCACGGCCTTTTCGCTGACGCCCATGTGGCGGGTGAACATGTGCATGAGCGCGTAGCAGAAGGCCGAGGCGAGTGGCAGCAGCGCGACCCAGTGGAAGGTCCCGGGTCCGGGCCGCAGCATGACGATCACCCCGGCCAGCCCGATGCCCACGGCGAGCCAGCGGCGCGGGCCGACCTTCTCTTTCAGGAGCGGCACGGACAGGGCGGTGATCAGCAGCGGCGCCACAAAGAATACCGCCACCGCATCGGCCAGCGGCATGGCCGCGAGGCCGAGGAAGTAGAAGAGGTTCGAGGCCACGACGCAGAGCGCCCGCAGAAGGTGCGTGCCGAGGCGGCGCGTCCTGAGCGCAGGAAAGCCGCCCTGAAAGGGCAGGACGCAGCAGATCATGACCATCAGGCCGATGGAGGACCGGATCAGCACCACCTCGTGCAGCGCGTAGGAGCCGCTGAGGAACTTGATCGCCACGTCGTTGACCGAGAACACCAGCGACCCGCCGATGGCAGACAGGATGCCGATCAGTGCGAGGCGGCGGGGAGGGGAGATGTCGGTGGTCACGGGGCCAGACAAGCGCGGTCGGCGGGCGAGGTCTGTCCTGCCTGCGACAGCGATCAGCCTGCCCGCGCCGCCCGGATCACCCGGTCGAGCGTGTCGAGGAAGCGCGAGCGGTCGGCCTTTGAAAAGGCGCGCCCGCCCCCCTGCCGGAACGGGTCGGCCGCACGCAGGTCGGCGGCCAGATCGCGGCTGGCCAGCACCATGCCGATGTTGGCCGCGGTCAGCACCTCGCCGCTGTGCTTCACCACCCGCGCCCCGTTCGCGATGCAGCGCGCCGCCAGCGGGATGTCGCCGGTGACGACCACATCCGCAGGCCCTGCGCGCTCGGCGATCCACTTGTCGGCCTCGTCCGGGCCGTCGGGCACGAAGACCGATGTGACCAGCGGATGGGCCGAGGGACGGATCCCCCCGTTCGACACGACGAACATCCGGATGCCATGACGCAGGGCCACGCGCTCGGCCTCGGCCTTGACCGGGCAGGCGTCGGCGTCGATGAAGAGCCGCGTCTCAGTCATAAAGCGCGCGGGCGTGGAACCCCATGTGTTCCTCCATCAGGCTCGCCACGAAGAAGTAGCTGTGGTCATAGCCGCGCTGCATCCGGAAACTGCCCTCTTGCCGCCGGGCGGCCATCGCCTCGGCCAGGACCTCGGGCATCAGCAGCTCGAGATAGGGGTCCTGCGGTGCCCTGGTCGATCAGGATCGGCCCGTCGAAGCCGCGCTTGCGCATCAGAAGCGTCGCGTCATGGGGCGCCCATTTCGCCTCGTCTCCGCCCAGATAGGCCATGAACTGCTTGCGGCCCCAGTCGCTGGCCGAGGGATGGGCGATCGGCGCGAAGGCCGAGGCAGAGCGGAAGCGGCCCGGAAAGCTCATCGCGATGGTCAGCGCGCCATGCCCGCCCATGGAATGGCCGGTGATGGCCTGGCGGTCTTCGGCCACGGGGAAGGCGCTGAAGATCAGGTGCGGCAATTCCTCGGTCACGTAGTCCCACATGCGGAAATGCGAGGCCCAGGGCTTCTGCGTGGCGTTCACGTAAAAGCCCGCGCCTTGCCCCAGATCGTAGTCGGCATGATTTGCCACGCCCTCGCCGCGCGGGCTGGTGTCGGGAAAGACCACGGCCACGCCCGCCTCGGCCGCCCATTTCTGCGCCCCCGCCTTCACCATCGCATTCTCATGCGTGCAGGTCAGGCCCGAGAGATACCACAGCACGGGCACCGGATCGCGCTCGGCCTCTTCGGGCAGGAACAACGCAAAAGTCATGTCGCAGGCGCAGGCGGCGGAGGGGTGGCTGTAGACGCCCTGCACGCCCCCGAAGGCCCGGTTCTCGGAAAGTGTCTTCATGCGGTTTCCTTTCAGGCGGCGGTGATCCGGGCGATCACATAGGTGACCGTCAGGATGCTTGCCGCAGTCGAGATCAGGATCGAGGCCGACACCCGCTGTGGGGCGACCCCGTAATGCTGGGCAAGGATATAGATGTTGCCCGCCACCGGAAGCGAGGCAGCGGCGATCATCACCCCCGCCTCCGGCATCGGCACATGGAAGATCAGCAGCGCCGAGACGGCGACCGCGGCGGGATGCAGCACCAGCTTGCAGAAGCTGAGCCAGGCGGCGACCGCGACACGCTCGGCGGATTTGGTGGCAAGCGAGGCGCCGATCGCGAAGAGCGCACAGGGCGTCGCGGCCCCGCCCAGCAGGGCCAGGAATTCGTTCACGGTCGCAGGCACGGCCAGGCCGGTGGCCGACCAGCCAAGCCCCGCGACCATCGAGACGATCATCGGGTTGGCAAGCAGGCCCAGGCCTAGGATGCGCAGGATGCCCCAGGACATCCGCCCCTCGCGCGCGCCGGTGATGACAAGGGTGATGACCGAGGAGAAGACGATCAGGTCGATCGCAAGGATCATCAGGACCGGCCCGGCGGCGTCGGGGCCGAGCAGGACCACCAGCATCGGCACGCCGAGAAAGCCCGTATTCCCGATCACGGCGCATTGCGCCTCGATGGCGGCCTCGGGGACGGAGACGCGCCGGAACAGGGCGACGGCGACCGCCAGTGCGTAGATCGCGATACACCCCGTCAGGTAGGCCAGCACGAAGCGCGTCGAATAGATTTCGGCAAGCGACAGGTTCGCGGCGAAGCGGAACAGCATGGCCGAGAGCGCGAAGTAGAAGACGAACTTCGTCAGATAGGCGGTCGCCTCGGGCGGAAAGAAGCGGGTTCGGCCAGCGAGGTAGCCGAGGCCGATCAGCGCAAAGAAGGGAAGGGTCTTCAGGAGGATCGGCAGCATCGGCAACTTTCGGCGTGTGGCCTGAAAGTTTCATGCGGGGGCAGGGGATGCAAGGGCGCGGTCCCCGTCCTGTCATCCGCCCCCGATCAGCACCCCTGCCGCAAAGACCAGCGCGCCGCCCACGCACGACCTGAAACGCCGCGCGCAGGAAGGGCGTCTCCATGTAGCGGTTCTGGATCCAGGCGATGGCCCAGAGCTCGACGAAGACGACGGCGATGGCGATGGCGGTGGCCGTCCAGAAATCCGGGATGAGATAGGGCAGCGCGTGGCCCATGCCCGCCGATGGTCGTCATCACGCCCGAGGCGATGCCGCGCTTCAGCGGCGAGCCGCGCCCCGACAGCACGCCGTCGTCATGCGCGGCCTCGGTGAAGCCCATCGAGATGCCCGCGCCGACGGCGGCGGCGCTGCCGACGAGGAACGTCGTCCAGGTATCCTGCGTGGCGAAGGCGGTGGCGAAGATCGGCGCGAGGGTGGAGACCGAGCCGTCCATCAGCCCGGCCAGCCCCGGCTGCACCCAGGTCAGGATGAACTGCCGCCGCGCACCTGCATCCTCGGTCGCGCGGGCGTCGGCGTCGAGGTGGCGGTCCTCCAGGTGCTCGGCCGCCGTCTCGTGCCCGGCCTCGGCGGCGGCGAGATCGCCCAGCAGTTTGCGCGTGGCCGCGTCTGTCGTGGCGGCGGCGGCGGTGTCGTAGAAGGCGCGCGCCTGCCGCTCCATCTCGTGCGCCTCGGCCCGGATCTGGTCGAGGCCGAGGTTTTCGGCCAGCCAGACCGGGCTTGCGCGCATAGAAGCCCGCGACATGCTCGCGCCGGATCAGCGGGATCACCTCGCCGAACCGCGCCTCGTGCAGGTCGATCAGGCGGCGGCGGTGGCCGTCCTCCTCGGCCGCCATGCCGTCGAACACGGCGGCCGAGGCGGGATAGTCGCTGCGCAGGCGCTCGGCATAGCTGCGGTAGATGCGCGCGTCATCCTCTTCCGCCGAGATGGCGAGCGCCAGCACCTCCTGCTCGCTGAGGTCCGAAAAGCGGCGGCGCGACGTCAGGGAGGGGAGCATGAGGCCTCGAGCAATCTGGAATGATTCTAATGTAGCCGAGGCGGCGTGCGGGGCAAGGAAGAAACGCCCGGCTGCACCCTTGCGTCAATTCATGGTCCGGTGGTTGAAACTGCGCCCCCGAAAGCGCAGGTCTGGAATGGTTCCATGACAAACCGGACTTGCTGAACGTGGCTTTGCTTGCTAGCCGGGTCGGCGCGGGTCTACCATGGAACGAGCGGGAGAACGGCCATGGGCATTGCGGAACCGGTGATCAAGCGCGGGCGGAAGTTCGGCCAGGTGCTGGACGGCGCGCGGCATGTCTTCATGCGCGACGGGTTCGAGGGCGCAAGCGTCGACGACATCGCGCGCGAGGCGGGCGTGTCCAAGGCCACGCTCTACAGCTATTTCAGCGACAAGCGCCTTCTGTTCATGGAAGTGGCGAAGGGTGAGTGCTGCCGGCAGGCCGACGAGTTGATCTGCATGATCACCTCGGACATCCCCCCGCGCGAGGCACTGACGGTCGCGGGCACGCGAATGGTGGATTTCTTCCTGTCCGATTTCGGCCAGCGCGTGTTCCGCATCTGCGTGGCCGAAAGCGACCGCTTCCCGGAACTGGGGCGCGAATTCTACGCCAACGGCCCGGCTCTCGCGCGCGCCCGGCTGGTCGAGTATTTCCACGCCGCCGAGGCGCGGGGCGTGCTGAAGATCGCGGACAAGGAACTTGCCGCCGACCAGTTCGCCGAGCTGTGCAAGGCCGACCTCTTCCCCCGCCTGATCTTCGGCATCGGCGGCAAGGTCACGCCTGCCGACCGCAAGCGGATTATCGACGGTGCGGTGGAGATGTTCCTGGCGCGGTATGGAGTGAACGGTTAGTCAATAGATTAGCCCAGAGTGCGAAACTCGCAGCAAGCGTCGCGAAAGGCATCGTCGGTGTGCGACGGTCCAAAACCCATGACGGTAGCGCCAAGTTCGCGCAGACGCACGGCCAGCGGCGCCATGTCCCCGCTTTGCGAGGCGATGACAAAGACCGACGCGCTGCCTTCCTGAGCAAGCTCCATCGCGTCGATCGTTAGGCGAATGCTCGCCGCGCCGTCCGATTCGGTGAGCACCCGTGCAAAACGATGGTCGGCCTCCCAGCCAACACGAAGGGCACCGGGGCGCCCGTAAGTCCGGCGGATGGCGACGTTGCCGAGGCGCATCGCCATTTGCAGCACACGGTCAGAGTCGCGTTGATTGATCTGCGCTGCGTCAATCAAGAGAGCGACGCCGCCCTTTGGCTTTGCTTCGGCTGCGTACCGGATCCATTCCTGTATCATCTGCCCACTCCTGCCCGTTCTGCGCAGCGTCTTGCGGGAATGAGGCGACAACAGGGCCGGATGCGGGCGTCTGTCCGGCAATTGGCAACAGTGTTGCGCGACTGTTTCAGGCGCGGTCGCGCGCCAGAAGCTGTCCGCCCGGCCCCGGCTTCACCTCGAACCGGCTGATCTTCTTGATCAGGTCACTGAGCTTCGCGCTGCCATAGGTGCGTGTGTCGAAATCGGGCGCGCCTTGCGTGATGAACTGCCCGATCTGGCCGAGCGAATACCACTCGCCCTCCGGGTCGATGGCGCGCATGGCGGCGATGATGAGCGGGATGGCGCTTGCGGGCGGCTCTTTCCCGCCGGGGCGGGCCTGCGGCTCGGGTGTGCCCGGCATGGGCTCGGGCCGCGCCGGGGCCTCGGGTGATGTGCCGAGGTTCTCGACATAGATGAAGCGCTTGCAGGCCATGCGGAAGGCTTCGGGCGTCTTCTTCTCGCCGATGCCGTAGACGTCCAGCCCCTGTTCGCGGATGCGCGCGGCGAGGCGCGTGAAGTCGCTGTCCGACGAGACCAGCACGAAGCCGTCGAACAGGCCCGAATGCAGGAAATCCATCGCCGCAATGACAAGGCCGATGTCGGAGGCGTTCTTGCCCTTGGTGTTGGAAAACTGCTGGTCCGCGACAAGGCCGAGCGCCGCCACTTTCTTGGCCCAGCCCGCCAGCCGCTGCGCCGACCAGTCGCCATAGATGCGGCGCACCGAGGCCTCGCCCAGCCCCGCGATCTCCTCGAAGATCGCCTCGGCATAGCCGGCGGGCACGTTGTCGGCGTCGATCAGCACGGCGAGGCGGGGAGAGCGGTCTTCGGCCATGGGCGGTCCTTTGCGTCAGAAACCCGTTCTGCCCGAAAGCCACGGGCGAAGGAAGGGTCAGTCCACCGTCAGGTGCGGCGGGCCGTTCGTGATCTCGCCGATGATCGCCGCCATCTCGCCCTCGGCGCGCAGCGCGGCCAGCAAGTCTTCCGCCCGCCCGGCGGGCACGGCGGCGAGCAGCCCCCCCGCCGTCTGCGGATCGAAGAGCAGCGCCGCGCGGGGGCTTTCGGTGAACCACATCCGCGCCGCCACGGTGCGATTGGCCGGGGCGAGCGACGAGGCATGCCCCGCCGCCGCCAGCGCCTCGGCCCCCGGCAGGACCGGCACGGCGGCAAGGTCGATCCGGCCGCCGCAGCCCGAGGCATCGAGCATCTCCAGCAGGTGCCCGGCGAGGCCAAAGCCGGTCACGTCGGTCATGGCGAGCGCATGGGGCGCGAGGATGCGGCTGGCGGGCCCCAGCGGGCGGCGCATGGACGCCAGCGCGCCCGCCACCGCCTCGCCCAGCAACGCGCCGGGCAGGCGGGCGCGGGCCATCTCGGCGGCAAGGATGGTGCCCGTGCCGAGGGGCTTCGTCAGGATCAGCGCCGAGCCGGGCTGCGCCCCCGCCTTGGTGATGGCACGGTCCGCCAACCCGGTCACGGTGAATCCCACCGTCAGTTCCGCACCGATCGAGGTGTGGCCGCCCACGATATCGGCCCCCGCCGCCCCGAACACCGCCGAGGCCGCCGCCATGATCTCGGCCAGCATCGCCGACTGTAGTGCCGGGGACGCGCGCGGCAGCACCACCTGCGCGAGCGCTGCCTGCGGCGCGGCCCCCATCGCCCAGATGTCACCAAGGGCATGGATCGCCGTGATCTCGGCCAGGACATAGGGGTCCTCGGTAAAGGCGCGCAGGTGATCCGTCGTCATCACCTGCACCCCCGCGCCCTGCCGAAGGATCGCGGCATCATCGCCGGGACCGGAGAGCACGTCCGGGTTGCGCGGCGCGGGCAGAGCGGCAAGTGCCGCCGACAGGTCCGCCGCCGCCACCTTCGCCCCGCACCCGCCGCACAGCGGCTTGGCCCCCAAAGCCTCATCCACCCCGGCCGCCCGCTCGGCGGGAAGGGCGGGCACGGGCATCGCGGGCAGGTCCTCGAGACGCTCCATGAAGGCGCGGTCGATCCGATCCTTCCAGCGCCAGAGCCACGGGCCGTCCAGCCGCAGCCCCCATTTGTCGGCCACCGCGCCCTGTCCGCCGGTCGAGATCAGCTTCAGATAGTCGCGCTGCGGTCGGTAGGCGCGCATCGACCCCTTTGCCCCAAGCGCGACGCGCAAGTTATGGAACAGCACCGGCGCCTGCCGCACGGCAAAGACCCCGGCCTTGGGGCGCGGCGTCTCGGCCATATGGGCGCAATCCCCGGAAGCGAAGATCGCGGGGTCGGACGCGCGCAGCGTCGGTCCCACCGTCACGAACCCGTCGGTCAGGGCGAGTCCCGTCTCCGCCAGCCAGCCCTGCGCCCGCGCCCCTGCCACGGCCAGCGTCAGGTCCGCGCGCAGCCTCTGCCCGTCCGCCAGCACCACTGCGTCCGCCTCCACCCGTGCCACCTCGGCCCCGGTCCGCAGCGTCACGCCCGCCCGCGCCAGGTGCGCAAGCAGAGCGGCCCGCGCGCCCGCGCCGATCCCCGGCAGCGCCTGGGCGCCCCGCTCCAGCAGCGTGATCTTCGGGCGGCGCGGTGCGAGGCGATGCGCCATGGCCAGCGCCAGTTCGACGCCCCCCACACCCGCCCCGATCAGCACCACATGCGGCTCCGGCGTGGTCCCGGACACAAAGCTGTCCCACCGCGTGGCGAAGCCGCCCAGAGGGCGCACGGCGACGCCATGCTCTGCAAAGCCGGGAAGCTCCGGCATTGCCGCGACCGCCCCCACGTCCAGCGAGGCGATGTCATAGGCCACCCCCGGCCGTCCCGGCACGATCACCCGTCGTGCGGCAAGGTCGATGCCCGTCGCCGCCCCCAGGATCAGCCGCGCCCCGGCATGGCGCGCGAGCCGCACGAGATCGATCATCATCTCGTCCCGCCGGTAATGGCCCGCGACATGGCCGGGCAGCATCCCCGTATAGGGCGTCACCGGATCGGGGCTGATCAGCGTCAGCCGCGCGCCCGGAAGCGGGTTCATCCCCCACATCCGCAAGACCAGCGCATGGGCATGCCCGCCACCGATCAGCACGAGGTCGCGGGTGGCGGGCAGGCGGTCCATCGTCTCTCCGGGCGCGGCGCGCGCCTGCATTTTCTGTTCACAAGTATCCCCGGGGGTCCGGGGGCAGGCGGCCCCCGGCGCTCTCGGCCCGCGGGCGGACAGACTATCGCGGCGCTCGGCGGATGACAAAGGCCCCGGCACTTTCTAGGCTGCGGCCCATGGCCCGCCAACGCATCAGCCTCAGCCAGACCCAGACGCTGCAGCTCAACACCAGCCTGCACCTGGCAATCGACATGCTGCGCATGGATGCAGGCGGGCTGACGCGCTTCCTGGAAGAGCAGGCGGCGAAGAACCCCTTCCTCGCGCTGGACCAGCCACCGGTTGCCCCCACGGCCTGGCTGCCGCGCTGGAGTGCCGCCTTCGCCGAGGCGCGGGGTGGTGGCGAGATGCCCGACACTGCCGCAGCCGCCCCCAGCCTGATGGCCCATGTCCTGGCCGAGATCGAGACGGTCACCCGCTCGCCGCGCGAGCGGCAGATCGCGCTGGTGCTGGCCGAGGCGCTGGAGCCTTCGGGCTGGCTGGGCCAGCCGCTCGACCTGCTGGCGCGGCAGGCAGGCTGCGCCCTGGGCGATGCCGAGGCGGTGCTGGCGCGGTTGCAGGGGATCGAGCCCACCGGCCTCTTTGCGCGCGGGCTGGCCGAATGCCTGCGCCTTCAGGCGGCCGAGGCCGGTCGCCTCGACGGGGTGATGGAATGCCTGCTGGAGCATCTCGACCTTCTGGCGGCGGGGCAGATCGGGCAGCTCGCCCGGATGTGCGACGTGACCGAGGCCGACATCCTCGCCCGGCTGCGGGTGATCCGCAGCTTCGACCCAAAGCCCGGCGCGCAGTTCGACCCCGGTGCGGTCGACGCGCGCGAGCCGGACCTTGTGGTGACGCGCACCGAGACCGGCTGGGACGTGCAGCTGAACCGCTCGGCGCTGCCTTCCCTGTCGGTGCGCCACCCGGGTACGAAGCCGCAGGCCGAGGCTGACCGCGCCGCGCTTTCCGCAGCGATCGGGCTTCGCCAGATGCTCGAGCGGCGCAACGCCACGCTCCTGTCCGTCGCGCGCGAGGTTCTGGCGCAGCAGGTCGGGGCGCTGGAAGGCGGGTTGGGCCGGCTTGTGCCGCTGACGCAGGCGGAGGTGGCGCTGGCGCTCGACCTGCACGAAAGCACGGTCAGCCGCGTCGTGGCGGGGGTGAGCGTCGCCACGCCGCAGGGCACCTGGCGACTGCGCAGCCTTTTCGCGCCGAAGGTGGGCGACAGTTCGGCTGCCGCGTTGCGCGACCGGATCGCGCGGCTGGTCGCCGCCGAAGACCCGAAGGCCCCCCTGACGGATGGCGAGCTGACCGAGGCGCTGCAAGCCGAGGGTCGGCAGGTCGCGCGCCGGACCGTGGCCAAGTATCGCGAGCTCTTGCGGATTCCCACCGCAGGCATCCGCCGGCGCAGCCGCAGGCGGTGATCCTGCCGCTTTCGGGTCCGCATCAGGTCGTTTCCGGGGGTGACCCCGGCGCGACTTCGCTCTAGGTCCGGGTGAGGTGCAGCGCGCGCCAACGGAGCGGACATGGCGGTTTTCCTCGGCGTCGACACGGGCGGCACCTATACCGATGCGGTGATCGTCGACGAGGCGGCGGACCGCGTGATCGGCGGTGCCAAGTCGCTGACGACGCGCGGCGACCTCGCGCTCGGGATCGGGCGGGCGGTCGATGCGGCGCTGGCGGGAGCCGGGGTGCGGGCGTCCGACGTGCGGCTGGTGTCGCTGTCCACAACGCTGGCCACCAATGCGCTGGTCGAGGGGCAGGGCGGGCGCGTGGCGCTGGTCTTCATCGGCTTCGACGAGGGCGATCTCGAACGCGGGGGGCTGACCGAGGCGCTCAAGGGCGATCCGGTGATCCGTCTGGCGGGCGGCCATGGCCATGCGGGGCAGGAGGTGGCCGCGCTGGACCTCGCCGCACTCGAGACGGCAGTGGCGGGCCTGCGTGACGAGGTGATGGGCTTTGCCGTGGCTGCCCGCTTTGCCACCCGCAACCCCGCGCATGAGGTGGCCGCGCGCGAGGTCATCCGCCGGGTCACCGGTCGGCCCGTGACCTGCTCTCACGAGCTGTCGGCGCAACTGAACGGACCGAAGCGGGCGCTGACGGCAGTGCTGAATGCGCGGCTCATCGGGATGATCGACCGGCTGGTGGCCGCCTGCGAGCGGCATCTGGCGGTGATTGGCGTGGATGCACCGCTGATGGTGGTGCGCGGCGATGGTGCGCTGATCTCGGCCGCGATGGTGCGAGAGCGGCCGATCGAGACGATCCTCTCCGGCCCCGCCGCCAGCATCGTGGGCGCGCGCTGGCTGACGGGCGAGGCCGATGCGCTGGTCTCGGACATCGGCGGCACGACGACCGACGTGGCGCTGTTGCGCGGGGGGCTGCCCGAGATCGACCCGCAGGGCGCGCGCGTCGGCCCCTACCGCACCATGGTCGAGGCGGTGGCGATGCGCACGACGGGCCTTGGCGGCGACAGCGAGGTGCATCTGGTGACCGAGGGGCTGGAGGGCGGGCTGCGCCTTGGTCCGCGTCGCCTGGTGCCGGTGTCGCTGCTGGCCGTGGACCATGGGGCGATGGTGCACGAGGCGCTGGACCGGTGGCTGTCGACCGATGCCGTGGGCGAGATGGACGGGCGTTTCGCGATCCCGATGGGCGGGCAGGCGGGCGGCCTGACGCCACGCGAGGCCGCTGTGCTGTCGCGGCTGGACCGCCCCATGCCGCTGCCCGCCGCGCTGACCTCGCGGCTGGAGGTCGCGGCGATGGAGCGGCTGGTGGCGCGCGGGTTGGTGATGCTGTCGGGCGTCACGCCCTCGGATGCGAGCCATGTGCTCGGTCGGCTCGACGCCTGGGACGCGGCGGCGGCGGAGAAGGCGCTGCGGCTGCTGGCCAAGCGGCGCAACGGGCGAGGCGAGCGGATCGCTCCCGACGGCGCGGCGCTGGCACAGGCCATCGTGGACCAGCTGACGGCGCAGACGGTGGACTGTCTGCTGGAGGCGGCCTTCGGCGAGGACGCGGCCTTTGCGGGCCAGCCGCCCGAGGCGCTGGCGCGCCATCCGCTGACGCAGGCCGGGCTGGACGGCCATCGTGGCGTGGTCGAGACCTCGCTGCGCCTCGGCGTGCCGGTGATCGGGCTGGGCGCCTCGGCGCCGTCCTACTATGGCGCGGTGGGGGAAAGACTTGGCGCGCGGATGATCCTGCCGGAACATGCCGGGGTGGCCAATGCCATCGGCGCGGTCGTGGGACAGGTGGCGCAGCGCGCGACGGGCCTTGTGACCAGCCCCGGCGAGGGTCGCTTCACCGCGCACCTGCCCGAGGGTTTGACGGTGTTCGCCGACCGCGACGCGGCGCTCGCGGCGCTCGAGGCGGCCCTGATCGCCGAGGCGACCGACCGCGCCCGCGAGGCGGGGGCCGCCGATGTGACGGTCAGCGTCACGCGCGAGATCCGCGAGGCCGAGGTCGAGGGGCGCGCGATGTTCATCGAGGCCACGCTCAGCGCCACCGCCAGCGGCCGCCCCCGCATCGCCCGCTGAGTTTTTGCGCTTGACCTCTGCGGGGGGCCTGACTACACCCCGCGCACCTTGGCGAGGTAGCTCAGCTGGTTAGAGCACACAACTCATAATCGTGGGGTCGGGGGTTCGAAGTTCCCCCCCTCGCCACCAACGACCCCCACACCCGAAGATCCGGCGTAGCCCCAGTGCGCTTGCCGCCGGAGGGCTTCCCGAGCTGGCATGTGGCCGGTGCCGGTTTGCCCGGCGTGTGTCAAGCCCATGGCTACCGGGTCTCGAACCGGTACGATCAGGACATACCGGCCCGCGGGTCGGAGGACGCGGCCAGATCAGCGGCAGCGGGTGAAGGTGAAGGTCGCGATCAGGTAGTTCTGGAGGTGCTCCGGCTGCACCGTCCCCGAGAGAACCCCGCTTGCGAGGGTCAGGACATCCGGGACGACTGTGTCGGTGAGATACGCCCATGCACCGCCCGTGGCACCGGCCGGCACAACGCTGACCATCTTGAAGTTGGCGGCGGACTGCTCGTCGACGTCGCCCCGGAGCCGCAGCTTCTTGGTGTTGTCGAGCGTGTAGTGACCCTGGGCTACTTCCGACACGACCTTGAAGTCGCCACCGCTCGTCTGAAGTCGCACCTGTCCGTTCGTCGTGCCCCCGGGAAGGGAGTCATGGACAATGCCAGTCACGAGAAGGGTCGCGCCGTTGGCGTTCGTGACCGTCGGTGCGCCGGTCCGGATCCGCTTCCCGGCTGCCGCCATCCCCGCGATCCGGGATGGGCCGTCCTGCTGGGTGGGATTGGCATAGAAAACAATGGCTGGCATCTGTCACTCTCTCCCCTCGTTGAAAGCCGTGGTCGCATTCGCGGTAAGCGGACCATCCTCGGCCAGAAGCCCGGCAAGCGTCATGCCGGTCTGCTCCGGCATCCCGCCGCAGCTGGCCGCCATGATGGCGGCGTGCAATGTCTCCATCACGATCCGTCCCGCAAGCGGCCCGAGCCTCGTGCCCTGATGGAAGACCTGCGCTTCACGCAACGTGTAGAACCACAGGGGCGTCCGTTCCCAGAGCGCGCCGTTGGGATGTGGCTCAAGCAGGATCCGGATCATCTCGTCCGGCAGCCCGGCGGTGAGTTGTGCCTGGGTCAGCGGTGCGCCAGGCAGCGCGGCACTATGCGCATTCCACAGGGATTGCGCCGATGGCAGTTCCACCTGCTTGCCACGCAAGAGTGTCAGGAGAGCGAGGTTCGACGGTTCCGTTGCGCCGGTGACATGCGCCGGATCGATCCGCGTGAGGTCGGGTGCGAGGGCTGCGGCTATGGGCGAGGCGACGTTCGCAGCATCGGGTCGGTCCGAGTCGCTCCATGTCGCGGGCCAGTCGTAGGCGAGCACAAGGTGACGATGCGGACCGGTCTGAACCAGACTGTCACCGGCCCCGGTATTGGCCAGCAGGCGCGCCACCTGCTTTTGTCCGGGGCCCGTCCGGCTCCAGAGGTAGCTGTCCTGCACCATCGGGTGCCCGAACCGGAAGAGGGCCGCGGCGAATTCGATCGGCACCTCGAAGCTTGCGGGCGCCCCGCTGCCCGGGAACACGATCTTGCGCCCGTGGGCGACGACGTCGTTCCAGGTGTCGCGATCCACGATGCGCGGCAGGAAGTCGTAAAGCGTGATCTCGTGAATGTCGCGCAACATCGTGGAAGCGACATCGGGCGCTCCGCTGCGGCTGAGACGGATGTAGCGCCGGTTCAGCGCCACATGCAGTTGCGCAAGGAAAACGTTCGCGTCGGACCGGCAATCGGGCATCAGGGGAGAGCCGTCGGGCCTGCGGGGAAGGTCGGCATACTCGCGCTCGAATGCCGAGGTCCGCCCAACAGCGATGTCGTCCTGGCTTTCCACCTCGGCATTCGCATAGGACGCCGCAAGGTCCGCGGGCGGGGGTTGGCGCGTTGACCAGAACACCGTGTTCAGATCGAGCATGCCGCTGTTCAGATTGATCACCTTGTTCGCCGATACGGAATACAGGCGGGAAAGATCGTGGGCCACGAACTGGCCGAAATAGACGAAGATCGAAGGAGTGCGCTGGACGCCGTCCGGCCAGTCGGGCCTTGGCGCCCGTGCAATGGCCCCTGCGAGTGCCGCGATCAGGTCGTCCCGATCGTCCTGCTCCGCCGCTGCGAGGCGCGCATAGTTGGTCAGAACGACGCTTGATCCGCCGGCCGGCAAGAATTGGACAAGGTCGCTCAGGACATCATCGCCGAGAATGACCGTAATGTTATCCTCTGATCGGACGATGGTGTTCCCGCGATAGGGTTTGTCGCCAAATCCGAAGAGTGTGGCAGATACCGGCTCGCCTGTTGCCGGTCTGTCGGCAACGAGTTTGAGGCCACCCCCATGCAGGCACCGATCCGGCGACATAATGATACTCAAATTGGAGGTAAAAAATCTTCGACGGTGTCGGACTCATAACACAAATCACCTTCCGACGCTATCGCGAGCCTGTCGGCACCCGCGCGACGGGTCGACGGTCCCGGTCGCTGCGGGGATGTCAGCCCTTGACTGCGCCCGCGGTCATCCCGGCGACGATGTGGCGCTGGAAGACGAGGACCAGGACGATGATCGGGATCACGACCGACACCGCCCCGGCGATGCCCAGCATCAGGCGATCCAGACGCGTCGACTGGCCCATGTAGTTGCCGAGCGCCGATGTCATCGTCGCCATGTCGCCGTTCATCAGCGAGCTGGTGATGAGGAAGTCGTTGTAGGCCAGAAGGAACGAGAACAGCGCGGCGGTGATGATGCCCGGCCACATGACCGGCACGATCACCCGCCGGAACGCCCCGAAGCGCGAGCAGCCGTCGACCATCGCGGCCTCGTCCAGCTCGTGCGGAATGTTGAGGAAGAACGACCGGAGCATCCAGATCGTGAAGGGCTGGTTCACGGCGACCAGCACCAACACGAGCGTCTCGTACCGGCTCCAGATGCCCAGCTCGAAGAAGGCGGGGCGGTAGGAGGTCAGCAGCACGACCTGCGGCATGGCGCGGAACACCAGCGCCGTGACCAGCAGCCAGAACCCCAGCGAGCCGCGATAGCGCGCCAGAGCATAGCCCGCGAGGCAGCCGATGGTCAGCGAGACGGTGACGGTGCAGACGGTGACGATGGCGGTGTTGATGCCATAGCGCCAGAACCCCTCGACCACCCACAGCTGGTAGAAGTTGTCGAAGGTCACCGGCGCGAAGAGCTTCGGCGGCACCGAGAAGGCATCGACCGGCACGCGCAGCGACATCAGCGTCATCCACAGGAAGGGGAAGAGCGCGACGAAGGCCCAGAGCGCCAGCGCGGCGGTGATGGCCACCCAGATGGCAGGCGAAAGCGGACGCATCAGTGTTGGACCCTTTGTTCGCGCCAGGTCCGGCGCAGGACGGGTATCAGCAGCAGGAAGATCCCCAGCACGGTCAGCAGCGCATAGGCGGCGGCCTTGTGGATGTTGTCCTCCCAGGCCAGCGTGTACCAGGTGAGGTATTGCAGCGAATTCGCGAAGACCGACGAGCCGAAGACGAAGATCGGGTCGAAGACGCGGTAGCTGTCCATCAGGTGGATCAGCGTGATCAGCGCGAACAGCGGCGCGAGATGCGGGATCACGACAAGGCGGATCGTCTGCCACCGCCCGGCCCCGTCGATCCGCGCGGCCTCGATGGTGTCCTGCGGCACGGTCTGCAACCCGGCATAGAGCACGATGAAGGCGAAGGGCGTCGCGTTCCAGATGCCGAAGGCGATGATCAGCGCGCGGATCGAGAAGGCGCTTTGCAGGAAGTAGAACTGGCCGAACCCCATCTGGCGCAGCAGGGCCGAGACCACCGCATTGTCGATGAACAGCCAGTAGATCGACAGCGCGGCGATGATCGGGGTGATGATCATGGGCAAGAGCGTGATGAAGATCAGCGTGCCGCGCAGCGCCTTCGTCACCCGGTTCACCGCGAGCGCCAGGCCGAAGCCGAAGACCAGCACGAAGGGCGTCGTGATCAGCGTGTAGAGCAGCGTGAATTCCAGCGCGCCCCAGAAGGACAGGTTCGTGACCTCGGTATACATGTCGCGCACCGCCTGCCAGAACGGCACGCCGCTGCGGTCCTTGCTCAGCGCGGTCTCGACGGCGGGAAGCTCGGCAGCGCTGGCGAGCTTGTCCAGCCCGACATATTCCCAGCGGATCACCGGCCGTCCCTGATCATCCAGCACCGGCTGGGGCTGCAATTGTGTCTCGATGCGGGTCTTGCCGCCGAAGAGCGGAACTTCGGTCGTCACCTCGACCATCGTGCGTTCGACATAGGAGTTGTGGAGCGCGATCCAGACCACGCCCAGCAAGGGGCAGGAAGATCAGCGTCACCATCGCCAGGACCGAGGGCGCGACGAAGGCGAGGAAGGTGCGCGTCTTCATTCCAGCGGCTCCGGGGATGTGAAGGCGGCGGCCACGAGGGCCGCCGCCCGGATTGTCACTTCAGAAGACCCGCGTCCATAGCGGCCTGCCGGTAAGAGGCCGCAGCGGCATCGAGCGCCTCTTGCGCGCCGGTCTTGCCGGCGATGAAGTTGCCGATGCTCTCGCCGATCGCGGCATGGGCCAGCTCGGCGGCGGTGGTCATCGGGTAGGGCGGTGCGCCGGCCTCGACCGACTCGGTGATCGGGGCGGCGTAGGTGCTGGGCTTGTAGTTGGAGCGCAGCCAGAGTGTCACGTCGTTGTTCGCCTCGACCACTTCGGGGCGCAGCGACTCCATCAGGACCTGGAAGGTCAGTTCGGGGTCGCCGTCGAGGTTCTTGGGGATCGCGAAGCCGTCCCACCAGAACAGCGTGGCAGCCGGGCCACCCTCGACCGCGGCCGGGGCGGGGGCGAAGCCGATCTTGTCCACCACCTTGCTTTCCTTCGGATCGTCCATGGATGCGGCGAGGTCGCCCCAGAGGAAGGCCATGGCAACCTGTCCCTGCTGCAACTGCTGCTTCACGCCGCCGAAGTCGATCGAGAGCGCGTTTGGCGACATGTAGGCCGACAGCGCCTTCATCGTCTCGAGCGTGGCAAGGCCCTCGGGCCCGGCAAAGGCCGGCTCGCCCGTCATCGGATCGGCCAGCTGGCCGCCCTTGCCGATCAGGATGTCGACGAAATCGTTGCCCAGTTCCCAGCCGCTGGCATAAGCCGCGCCGAAGGGAAAGGCGATCTCGGGGTCGCCCTTGAGTTTCTCGGCCGCAGCGAGAATGTCGTCATAGGTCTTGGGAACGGCGATGCCGTGCTTCTCGAACAGGTCCTTGCGATAGTAGAACACCTGCGCGTTGGCCATGAAGGCGATGGCGATGATGTCGTCGCCGAACTTGATCTCCATCGCCGGCTCGATCTGGTAGGTATCGCGGTACTTGTCGACGAAGGCGTTCAGCGGTGTGAGTAGACCCTTGGCCTGAAGCTGCGTGACCGAGCTGTTGGTGACATGGGCCGCGTCGAAGGGCGAGGACGAGGCGCCGAAGGCCTGAAGCAGCTCCACCTTGTGGTCGGGTGACAGCTTGTTGCTGACGACGATCCCGTCCTTGGCGCAGGCTTTCATCGCCTCGTCCAGCACCTGCGTGGTCGGGAAGAAGTTCATCAGCACGTTCACCTCGCCCGTGCCCTGAACGGCACAGTCGGCAAGCGCGACGTGGGGGGCCAGCGCGACAGCGGCGGAGGCAAGGATCAGTCCAAGTTTCGTCATGTGCAAACTCCCTGCGCCCCGTTCTTCTGGATGCACCGCGGGGCAGGGGCGTTGCCCGGCGGCGCTGAAGGATCAGGCTGCCGGATCAGCGCGCGAGCTGCATCAGGATGCCGAATTCGTTGAACATGGCCCATTCCTTGACGACGACACCGTCCTCGATGGCCCATTGGCTGATGCCCCAGATATGCACCTGCTTGCCGGTCGGCTCGCCATAGATGCCGTTGCCGCGATGCGTGCCCTGCGCGCTCCAGCGGATCGAGGCGACGTAGCCGTCCTTGGGGTTGCCCATCCAGTAGAGGTCGTCGACGGTCACCGTCATGTCCGGGAACATTGCGACCAGCGACAGGATAAAGGACCGCACCTGTCCCTGCCCGCGATAGACGCGGCCTGCGGTCGCCTGGGTGACGATGCCGGGGCTGTAGACGCGGTCGATCGCGCCGAAGTTGCGCCGGTTCCAGATGGTGTGGAAGGCCGCGCGCACGAAGCCGTCGATATCCTCGCGGTCGGTGGGGATGGGATGGCTGTCCGGCTTGCCCTGCCCGGTCATGCGCTTTGGCTCGCCCGCCATGAAGTTGCCAAGCTGGGGTGCCGCGGTGCGCAGGGCCGCCATCCGCGCCGCCGTCTCGGCCACGTCGAAACCAAGCTGCTGCAACAGGCCGGCGGTGTCGTAGAGCACGTGCTCGTGGAAGATCTCGTTGTCGCGCGCCACGCAATTGGCCATGCACCACAACTGGATGCGCTTGCCGGTGGGCGGCCCGAAACGGCTGTAGCCGGTGTTGGTGCCAAGGATCTTGGTGCGGTGGCTGGTGTGGAAGCCCACCACCTCGTTCCCCGCCCAGACGACCTCGTCCGCGACCAGGCGGATATCCGGGAAGGCGTTGTTGGTATGGACCGTGTCGGCCACGATCTTGTCGCGCCCGTATTGCAGGCCGAGATCGTCCCACACCGTGCAGTCGTGGCTGTAGGTGTCGTAGATGTAGCCGATGTCCTTCTCTTCCCAGATGCGGTGGGTGATGCGGACGATGTAGTCGATGATGTTCACATAGGTCGGCTCGAACCCGCGCATCTTCTGCTGGACCAGCCCTTCGGGCGCGCGGGTCAGGAACTTGTCGGTGCCGCCCCGACGGTAAGCGTCGAGCGAGATCGAGAAATCGCGCGGCATGTGCTCGGCCGAGAGCGCCTCGAACCGGACCCGTCCAGGCAGGTCGGGCGCCGTTTCGGCGGCCGGGGCCTTGCGGGGCGGCGGCGGCAGATCGCGCACCACGGGTGCCCTGTCTTCTTGCGGTTCGGCCATGTCGCGGCTCCTCGACTCAGTGCTTGCATACGTATGCTTGCGTATTGCAGAGATTCGCGCAACACTCATGTGAACGCGGCGCATCATTTTTGGATGGACCCGTGAAATCAGCCTGTTTGCGCGGATTTCGCGACGGAAGACAAAGCCGGATGCGCCATACATATGCAGAAAATGCCGGAGGATAGCATGCTTCACCACGATCCCGCCGCCACCAAGCAGCGCATCCACGCGGGCTTCACCGCGCTGGCGGCGGCCGGCGAGGCCGATGTCCTGGCCCTCGTCGGGGACCTGTTCGCGCCCGACGCGGTGTTCCACGCCCACCACCCGGTGAACCGCGCCGACGGGCCGAAAGCCATCGCCGCCGCGATCTGGGAACCGCTGGCCCGATCCTTCGCCCATTTGCGTCGGGCGGATGATCTCTTCACCGGCGGCAGCTTCCAGGGCCGCGACTGGATCTCGTCGACCGGCTACCTTCATGGTGTCTTCCGCGCGCCCTACCTGGGCATTCCGCCGACCGGCAACTGGATCGCGCTGCGCTTTGGCGAGTTTCACCGGCTGGAGAATGGGCGGATCGTGCAGAGCCACCTGATCTTCGACCTGCCCGACCTGATGCGGCAGGCGGGTGTGCCTTGCTGGCATAAGGGGCGGGGAGTCGAGGGGCTGATGCCCGGCCCCGCCTCGCGCGATGGCGTTCTGCTGACGGCGCAGGACCCCGAGGAGTCGCGCCGCTCGCTCGACCTCGTGGACCGGATGATCTTCGAGGGGCTGGTGACGGCGGACGGACGGTCGGACGCCTCCAGCCTGATCCAGTACTGGCACGAGGACATGATGTGGTACGGCCCCGGCCTGATCGGCGCGACGATGGGCTATGACGCCTTCTACAAGTTCCACGAACATCCGTGGGAAGACGCCATCGCCCCGCGCGGTCCGACCCCCACGAAAGAGGATAAGCACGTCACACGCTTCGGCGACGGGCATTACTGTTCGTTCACCGGCTGGCCGTCGATCCGCGCCACGGTCCGCGGCGATTTCCTTGGGCTGCCGAACCCGAACGCGCCCGTGGACATCCGGGTGATGGATTTCTACCGCCGCAAGGGCGACAAGCTGATCGAGAACTGGATCTTCATCGACATGCCGCACCTCTTCCTGCAACTGGGCATCGACCTCATGGCCCGGATGGGCAAGGGCGGGCCTAGCGGCGGGTAGAGCCGCGCTCGATCAGGCGCGCGCCAAGACTGACATGCTCTGGCTCGCGGGATTTTCCCGCGATCTGGTCGAACAGGATGCGCACTGTGGACTCGACCATCTGCGTGATGGGCTGGCGCAGGGTCGTCAGGTCGTAGGACGGCTGCGCCGCGACGGGGATGTCGTCGAAGCCGATCACGGCCACGTCCTGCGGCACCCGCAGGCCCAGTTCGAAGCGCATCACGTCGAGCGCGCGCACCGCCATGTAGTCGTTGGTGATGAACACGGCGTCGGGCCGGTCGGTCGGGCTGAACATCGCGCGCGTGGCCGCCTCGGTCGCCGCGAGGTCGAATTGCCCGGACCCATAGGCCGCGAGGCTCGCCCCCTGCGCCTCGAGCTCGGACCGGAAACCGAACTCGCGGTCGCGGTTGGTCGAGGCCCCGGACCATCCGCCGATCAGGCCGATCCGCCGCGCCCCGATGCCGATCAGGTGGCGCGCCGCAAGCCGCCCGCCCATCACGTTGTCCGTCGTCACGCCCGACAGGCGGTCGTCGTCCTGGATGCGGTTGAACATCACCACCGGCACCTGCTGTGCGATGCAGCGCGCGCAGACCGCCGAGGACAGCTCCACCGAGGCGGTGATCACGCCATCCACCTGATATTCCAGCAGTTCGCTGACCGTGCGATCCACGTCCGCGAGCGTGTCGGGCATCATGAAGACCACGGCATGGTAGCCGTTCTTCTGAAGCGCAAGGCAAAGCTGCTCCAGAGCGGTCGCATAGAAGGCGTTGTCGAGATAGCTGAACAGCACCGCCACCATGCGCGAGCGGCGGGTGATCAGGGATCGCGCCAGCGCGTTCGGCCGGTATCCCAGCTCTTCTGCCGCCTGCAGGACGCGCTGGCGAACCTCATCGGACACGCGGGAGGCGCCGGGGGCTGGGGCGAAGGTCCGGCTGACGGTCGATTGCGAGACGCCCGCGTGGCGTGCGACGTCGATGGACGTGACCGACGGCTTGCGCATGACGCCAGGGCTCTCCAATCATTCGGGCGGCAGCGTGCCGCAAAAAGCGTCGTCGCAGGTCAAACCGAGTCAGGGGCCGTGGTCAACAGGGGATTGGCCAAATCAGACCCTGGCGCGCTCGAAGGCGGCCCAGGCCTCGGTGAAGGCCGCGAAATCGAAGCCGGGGCGGCGGGCGGGGGCAAGGACGATGGCCTCGATGGATTGCAGACGCGGGATCGCCTCGGACAGCGCGGGCAGGACATCCGGCGGAATGACCAGCGCGCCATGCCGGTCGGCATGGATCAGGTCGCCGGGCGAGATGGCAAGGCCGTGGATCCGCACCGGCGTGCCGATCTCGCGCACATGGACGAAGGCATGGCTGGGGCCGAGGCTGCCCGCAAGGATCGGATACCCCTCGGGCAGATCGCCCAGATCGCGGACCACGCCGTTGGTCAGCGTGCCCGACAGGCCGAAGGCCTTGTGGATGGTGGCGTTCAGCTCGCCCCAGAAGGCCCCGATGCTATGGGGATGGTCGAGGTCCTCGATCACCGCGACAGAAGGCTTCGGCGCGTCGTGCATCGCCTTGTAATAGGCCATCCGGCGGGTGCGGATGATCGCCGCGTCCTCGGTCGGCGGGGCGGTGGCACTGATGCGGGCGGTAACGGCGTAGCCGACGATGGGCGTTGCGGGGTCCGTGCAGACCATCGTGCCGCGCGTGAAGGCGTCGAAGCCGCGTCGGCCCTGCACCAGTTCGATCGCGTTGCAGACGGTGGGTGTGTCCACCGATCGGAGCAGGGCAAGCAGGGCGTCGTCCATCGTTAGTCCTCCAGCCAGCGGAGAAGTTCCGCCGTGGTTTCAAGGGGTTTCTCCAGCGTGGGCAGATGCGCCGCGCCCTCGATCAGCACGAGGCGCGACTGCGGCATCAGCCGGTGCATCAGGTCGTGGCGGTCGCGCGGGCAGAGGCGGTCCTGCGCGCCCATCAGGACGAGTGCAGGTCCGGTGAAGCGGGCCAGCGTGGCCTGCTGGTCGGGGCGGGCGGCCAAGGCCCTGGACTGGTTGGCGAAAACCTGCGCGCCAAGCGCCAGCGCCATGTCCATGCAAAGGTCCAGAACGGGGCGCTGGCCGGGGCCGGGAACGAGGTAGTTGGGCTTCATCTCGTCGCGCATGACGCCCGCAAGATCGCCGGACAGGGCGCGGGCAATCTGGGCGGGGCGGCGGGCGGCGACCTGCGGTGCCTCGGCCAGCGGGTTTGTGTCCAGAAGCGCCAATCGCTCAATGCGATCAGGGGCTTGCGTCAGCATCTCCATCGCGACGATCCCGCCCATCGAGAGGCCTGCGAGGGCAAAGCGCGGCGGTGCGTCGGACAGGATGCGGGCGGCCAGCGCCGCCATCGTGTCGGCCTCTGTCGCGGCGGCGTGGATGACGGTGCGGCGGCCAAGGCTGCCGGGCAGCGGCCCCCACATCCGGGCGTCGCACATCATGCCGGGGATGAGGACGAGGGGGGTCATCCCGCGACGCGGCGCGCGCCTTCGGAGAGGGTGGCGAGCTTGGCCCAGGCGATCTCGGGGTCGACCGCGCCGAACCCCGCGAAGGTGCCGAAACCGCAGTCGGAGCCTGCGGATAACACGGTCTGTCCCGAAGATTTCTGTAAATCTTTCAAGGCGTTGGCGGACAAGTTCGGGATGCTCGACAAAGTTCGTCGTGGTGTCCACCACCCCCGGAACGAGGATGCGATCCTCGGGGATCTCGACGGGCATGGTCGCGGAAGGTGGCCCATTCGTGGCCGTGACGGGGGTTCGACGTCTCGAACAGGACATAGCGGGCGCGGGCCTTCATCAGCGTTGGCAGCACCTTGGCCATGTCGATGTCGCAGACATGCGGGCCTTCGTAGTTCCCCCAGCAGATATGGATGCGGATATTCTCTTGCGGCAGTCCTGCGAGTGCGTCGTTCAGCGCCTCGACATGCTGCTCGGCCACCCGGACGAAGGCATCGTCATCGAGATCGGTAAACAGCATGTGACGCGAGAGTGCGAGGTCGGGGCAGTCGATCTGAAGGTCGAGGCCGGCGTCGAGGATCGTGCGGTATTCGTCGCGCATGGCCGAGGCGAGGGCGGCCAGATATTCCTCGCGCGAGGGATAGTGAGCGTTCGGCAGGAAGAGCGAGATCACCCCCGGCGAGGCCGCGTTCATGAAGGCGCGGGATGCGCCATGCTCTGCCATCGCCGCCTTCAGGTTGCTGATATCCTTGAGCAATTCGTCCTGGCCGCGCGACGTGACGGGGCCGGTGCATTGGGGGCGGGCGTATTTCGGGGTGCCGCCCTGTTTCGCGAGCCGCTCGAGAAATGTCGGAAACAGCTTCAGATCGGCGGGCGCGTTGCGGGGGCTGTCGCCCTCGAACCCCGTATAGCGGTCCTTGACGTAGGTGGCGTAGGAGATTTTCGAGGTTTCCCCGTCGCTTACGATGTCGATTCCGGCCTCGCGCTGGCGGCGGACGACCTCGGACACGGCGCTGGCCATGCAGGCGTCGAAGGCGGCCTGATCGTAGGCCTCGCCGCGTTCGCGGGCGAAGAGGAAGTCGACGACCGGCTGGCTGCGGGGCAGCGATCCGACATGGGTGGAGAGCAGCGGCATGGGTTTTCCCCGATATGACTTCCATATGGTCTGCGTATGGTTTTCGTATGTAGAGCGTTTCTCTCAGGATCGGGCGGCCTCAGGCGCGCCAGGTCGGTCCTGCGGGGTCGTCCGTGCCCACGACGTGATAGAGGCTCGCCTCGCCCGTCATCGACGGCACGGCGGCGTGGGGCAGGTTGGCGGGCACGAGCGCGGTGTCGCCGGGGTTCAGCACGCTTTCGCCGCCCGACCAGGTCAGACGCCAGTGCCCGCGCACGGGCATCAGCACGCTCGGGCGGTCATGCTGGTGCATCGCTTCGCTGGCCGAGCCGCGCGAGACGAAGGCCACCTCGAAACCGGGGCGGTCGCGCAACATGCCTGTCGCCCCGATCACCGTTACCGGGTGGCGGTCGGACAGCGCCATCAGGTCCCAGTAGCGGGCGACGTGGTTCGGCACGACCTGCGCGGTGGTCGGTTCGGGGAAGGTTTTCAGCTCGTCTTCGGTCAGCAGCGGCATCGGGCCGATGCCGTCGGGCAGGTGCTGGCCCTTCTTGCTGTCATAGAGCTTGCCGTTCGCGCCCAGGACCAGACCGTGGTCGCGTGGCATCCTCGATCACCTGCGGGGCCCAGATCACGCCACCGCCCGCATCGTCGCCACCGAGGATCGCCATGATCATCCCGTAATCGGTGCCGATGTTCTCGAATCCCCGGAAGATGCCGGTGGGGATGTTGAAGATGTCGCCCTCTTCCAGCACGACCTCTCCGGCCGTGCCCCAGCGGCCCCAGAAGAAGCGCCAGCGGCCTTTGAGCACGAAGAACACCTCGGCGGTGCGGTGCGAGTGCAGCGAGTTGCGGCATTTGGGTGGCTGGCCCGCCGCGCCGATGTTGAAGCCGGGCGTGTCGCGGATGTGGACATGCTGGTCGGGGCTTTCGCTGACGCCGCCGCCGATGATGGTGAAGTTTTCCTTCCGGTCGCTGCCCGGCGTATGGGCGTCGATGAAGGCGGTCTTGCAGGGGATCAATTCGCCATAGCGGACGATGCTGGGTGCGGGGCTGCTCATGGGGAACCTTTCTGGCGGATGTCGGCGTTTCAGTCCTGCTGGGGTCGGGTCGAGCCACGGACCATGAGCGGTCCGTCGATCACGATGCGGCGGGGGGCACGGTCGCCCTCGATCTGGTGGAGAAGCGCGTCGACCGTGGCCTCGACCATGCGCCGGACCGGCTGGCGGATGGTCGTCAGGTCATAGCCGGGCCAGGCCGCGATGGGCACGTCGTCATAGCCGATGACCGAGACATCGCGCGGGGATCGACAGGCCCAGTTCCGTCCGCAGCGTGTCCATCACGGCGAAGGCCATGTGATCGTTGCCGACGAAGATCGCGTCGGGCGGGGTGGTGGCGGCGAAAAGGTCGCGCGCGGCCTGCGCCGCCGTGTCGCGGTCGTACATGCCGTCGATCATCGCGTGCGGCACGAGGCCCGCCTCTGCCATCGCCTGCCGGAACCCCTCGGCGCGGTCGCGGCCCGTCGAGGCCCCCTGCCAGCCCATGACATGCGCGATGCGCCGGTGGCCGGCTGCGGATCAGGTACTCGGTCGCGCGCCGCCCGCCCGCGATGTTGTCCGAGGTGACGGCAGACAGGCGCGGATCGTCCTGGCTGCGGTTGAACATGACGACGGGGATGCCGGCGGCGTCGCAGCGCGCGGTCAGGTCGTTGGTCATGGCGACCGAGGCGGTCACGATGCCGTCGACCTGATAGTCGAGCAGTTCCTCCATCACCTCGGCCACGCGCTTGGTCTCGTTCTCGGCCATGAAGACGAGGATGTGATAGCCGCGCGCCTGAAGGGCGCGCGACAGAAGCTCCAGCGCGACCGGGTAGAACTGGTTGTCGAGATAGGCCACGACGAGGCCGATCATCCGGGTCCGCCCGGTGATCAGCGAGCGGGCCAGGATGTTGGGCCGGTAGCCCAGCTGCTCGGCGGCGGCGCGGACCTTGGCCGCCGTCGCATTCGAGGCCGAGGCGCCGGGGGTGAAGACGCGGCTGACGGCGGACTGGCTGACGCCCGCAAGGCGGGCCACGTCCTGCGCGGTGACTTTCTCGGCGGGTCTGGCGGGCGTGTCCTTCATGATCTCACTCCGCCGTCCAGCCGCCGTCGACCATCAGCGCGCGTGCCGGTGACCAGCGCCGAGGCGTCGGAGGCGAGGAAGACGACCGGGCCCATGATGTCCTCGACCTCGCCCACGCGGCCGAGCTTGATCTTCGCGGCGATCCAGGCGCGGCGGTCGGGGTTGGCCAGCGTCTGCTCGGCCAGCGGCGTGCGGATGAAGGTGGGGCAGAGCGTGTTGACGCGGATGCCGTGCGGCCCCCATTCGATGGCCATGGCCTTGGTCATGCCCTCCAGCCGCGTGCTTGGTGGCGGCAGTAGACCGCGCGGTCGGGGCCGCCGACATGGCCCATCTGGCTGGAGATGTTGATGAGGCTGCCGGGCTGGCCCGCGGCGATCAGGCCGCGCGCCACCTCGCGCGTCAGGAAATAGGCGGCGCGCAGGTTGAGCGCCATGGCCGCGTCGTAGTCGGCGGGCGTCGGTGTCGAGCGCGGGGGCGTGGCGGGCCAGGCCCGCGGCGTTCACCAGGATGTCGAAGGGGCCATGCGCCGCGACCATGGCGGCGGTGGCGGCAGGTCGGTGATGTCGAGGGGATGCGCCTCGGCTGTGCCGCCTGCCCGCTCGTATCGCATCCGCGTACCGCCGCGAGTTCGCCTTCCCGCCGCGCGCACCAGCGTGACCGCCGCCCCCGCCTGCGCGAGCGCCGCCGCTGCCGCGAGGCCGATGCCCGACGAGGCCCCGGTCACGAGCGCGCCGCTTGCCGTCGAGCCGGAAGGAGGGGGTGACGGGCAGGGTCATTCGGCCGCCGCCCCGTAGGGCACGTTGCGGCCGCCGTAGCGGCGGACGCGGATGTTGCATTGCTCGGCATGGCCGACGAAGCCTTCGAGCATGCAGAGGCGCGAGCCGTAGTCGCCGATCAGCGCGGCCGCCTCGTCCGTGACGATGCGCTGATAGCTGTGGGTTTTCAGGAACTTGCCGACCCAGAGGCCGCCGGTGTAGCGGCCCGCCTTGCTGGTGGGCAGCGTGTGGTTGGTGCCGATCACCTTGTCGCCGTTGGCGACGTTGGTGCGGGGGCCGAGGAACAGCGCGCCGTAGCTGTGCATGTTCTCCAGATACCAGTCGTCGCGGTCGGTCATCACCTGCACATGTTCGGAGGCGATGTCGTTGGCGCCTGCGCCAGCATCTCGTCATGCGTGTCGCAGAGGATCACCTCGCCATAGTCGCGCCAGCTCGACCGCCGCCGTGTCGGCGGTGGGCAGGATCGCCAGCAGGCGGTCGACCTCGGCCAGCGTCGCCTCGGCGAGCTGGCGGGAGGTGGTGAGCAGGACGGCGGGCGAGTTGTAGCCGTGCTCGGCCTGGCCCAGGAGGTCGGTCGCGCACAGTTCGGCATCCACGGTGTCGTCGGCGATGACCATGGTTTCGGTCGGACCGGCGAAGAGGTCGATGCCGACGCGGCCGTAAAGCTGGCGCTTGGCCTCGGCCACATAGGCGTTGCCGGGGCCGACGAGCATGTCGACGGGCGCGATGGTCTCGGTGCCGAGCGCCATCGCGCCGACGGCCTGCATCCCGCCCAGGACGTAGATCTCGTGCGCGCCGCCCAGATGCATGGCGGCGACGATGGCGGGGTGCGGCGCGCCCTTGACCGGGGGGGCGGAGGCCACGATGCGCGGCACGCCCGCGACGGCGGCGGTCAGGACCGACATATGGGCCGAGGCCACCATCGGGAACTTGCCGCCCGGCACGTAGCAGCCGACCGATTGCACCGGGATGTTGCGGTGGCCGAGGATCACGCCGGGCAGCGTTTCCACCTCGATATCCGTCATGCTGGCGCGCTGCGCTTCGGCGAAGCGGCGGATCTGGGCCTGGGCGAAGCGGATATCCTCCATGTCCCGCGCGCCGACCTTCTGGATCGCGGCCTCGATCTCGGACGGGGTGAGGCGGAAGGCGGGCGGGTCGTAGCGGTCGAACTTCACCGACAGCTCGCGCACGGCGGCATCGCCGCGTGCCGCGATGTCGGCCAGCACCTGTTCGACCGTGGCGCGGACCTTGGCATCGTCTTCCGCGCGGTCGGCGTCGGACTTGCCGCGTTTCAGCCAGGTGATCGCCATGTCAGGTCTCCGTTTCTGGTCGCGGGTCCGGTCTCGCCCGGGTCAGGCGGACAGGCGGGTGCCGGTCTCGGCATCGAAAAGGTGGCAGGCGGCGGTCGGAACGCTGATCGCCACCGTCTCGCCGATCTCGGCGCGGTAATCCTTGGGGGCCTTGACGGCGACGAGCGCCTCGCCCGAGCGGACGGTGACCATCGTGCTGTCGCCCAGAAGCTCCACCGTATAGGCGGGGGCGCTGATCTGGCCCGTCGCGGCGACAGCGGCATCCTCGGCCCGGAAGCCCAGCGTCACGGGGCCGTCGGGGCCGGTGAGGCCGCCGATGGAGACGCCGGGCGAGGTGAAGGTGCCGCGTGCAAGCGTGCCGGGGATCAGGTTCATCGCGGGGTTGCCGATGAAGCCCGCGACGAAGGTGTTGGCGGGGCGGTCGTAGATCTCGGTGGGCGTGCCGACCTGCTGGATCAGGCCCTTGCGCATGACCACCACGCGGTCGGCCAGCGTCATCGCCTCGATCTGGTCATGGGTGACGTAGATCGTCGTGACCTTCAAGCTCGTGGCTCAGGTTCTTGATCTGCGCCCGGGTCGAGACGCGGAGCTTCGCGTCGAGGTTCGACAGCGGCTCGTCCATCAGGAAGACCGCCGGTTGCCGCACGATGGCGCGGGCCAGCGCCACGCGCTGGCGCTGGCCGCCGGACAGTTCCGAGGGCTTGCGGTGCAGGAAGTCGCCAAGCTCCACCATCGCCGCCGCCCGGCGCACGCGGGCGTCATGCTCGGACTGCGGGATCTTGCGGACCTTCAGCGGGAAGCGGATGTTTTCGTAGACGTTGAGGTTCGGGTAGAGCGCGTAGCTCTGGAACACCATGGCGATGTCGCGGTCCTTGGGATCGAGGTCGTTCACCCGCCGCCCGCCGATCAGGATATCGCCTTCGGTCGCATCCTCCAGCCCCGCGATCATGCGCATGGTCGTGGTCTTGCCGCAGCCCGAGGGGCCGAGAAGGACCAGGAACTCGCGGTCCGCGATGGTCAGGTTGAAATCGTCGACGCCGGTGAATGTCCCCCACCGCTTGGAGACCGACCTGAGTTGGATTTCCGCCATGCGTCCCTGCCGCCCCGCGCCGTGCATACGTTGTCATCAGGCTTGCCGGGGCCGACGATTCGGCGCAAGTGTTTTTTGCAATCGAATGCAATCATGCCATCCCGATCCCTCGCGCCGGGCGGTCAGGATGCCTTTTCCAGATCCTCCAGCCGGGTCGTGAGCCTGCAATTCTCGGCGGTAAGTTCCGCGATCCGCTGGCGCACGGGGTCGAGGGCGTGGTGCAACTCGGCCTCGCTGAAGCGGGGCGTGATGTGTTGCGGGCAGTTCCAGTCGAAAGCCTCGACCGCGATTGTGAACAGCCGTTCGGGTCGGCCCGGATAGTCGGCGTCGACAAGCCGCGCCGACAGGTCCCCGGCCGCATCCGCCTCCACGACCGACATCCGGCCGAAGATCTTCAGCCGCCGCTTGTTCGGATAATCCATGAGGAACAGCGACACCCGCGCATCCACCGACAGGTTGCCCAGCGTCAGGTATTGCCGGTTGCCCCGGAAATCGGCGAAGCCAAGGCTGTGCGGGTCAAGCACCTTGAGGAACCCGCGCGGTCCGCCGCGATGCTGGATGTAGGGCCAGCCTGTCTCGGACACGGTTGCGAGGTAGAAGCTGTCCCGCGCCGCGATGAAGGCGGCCTCGGCGGACGACAGCGTGTCGTGCTCCACCGGGCCGCCCTCGTTCCGGGCATAGATGCTGCGGCTGCCCTGTTCGGCCTGGGCTGCCTTGACCGAGGGGGTCGTGGCAATGTCGAGAAAGCGGTTGGACATCCTGGTCTCCGTGATTTCGCGGGGTGGCTGGCCCCAAATGTGTGGTCTGGCGGGCAGTATCCGAGCTTTTGCAAAGCAGTGCCGCTGTGGTTGGAACCGAACGGCGGGTGTTGGCCTTGTGTCCTTTGTCTGACTCGCTGCCCGGCAGACATGGACCTTTTGCGGGACGATGATAATCGTCGTAAACTGAAGCGTATTATTTCATTGGGTGAAATTGTATGGACCGCCTCGACGCGATGCGCACCTTCCTGGCGGTGGTCGACCGCGAGAGTTTCACCGAGGCCGCCCGGACGCTCGGGTTTTCGGCGGCCGCGGTGACCCGGGCGGTTGCGCAACTGGAGGGCGATCTCGGGTTGCGTCTTCTGCATCGCACGACCCGGTCGGTGCGTCTGACCGAACGCGGCGCGCTCTATGCCGAACGGTGCCGCGCTATCCTTCAGGATCTGGACGACGCGCGCGCCGAGGTGCGGGGCGAGGATGCCGAGCCGATGGGACAACTCTCCATCACCGCGCCGGTGCTCTTTGGCCGGTTGCATGTCGCACCCATCGTCGAGGCGATGATGATCGGGCATCCCGACCTGTCGCTGCGCCTGACGCTCGTGGACCGGGTGGTGCATCTGGTGGAAGAGGGCTTCGACATCGCGGTGCGGATCGGCGATCTGCCGGACAGCGCGCTGATCGGCGTGCCCCTGACGCGGGTCCGGCGGATCGTGGTGGCGAGTCCGGGCTATCTGGCCGCCCACGGCCGCCCCGAGACGCCCGCCGAGCTGAAGGCGCATCGGATCGTCGCCTTCGAAGGCGTGGGGTCCACCCGCGAATGGCGTTTCGGCGACGGTCGCACCGGCGTGTCGCTGGCCCCCCGGTTCAGCGTGAACAGCGCCGAGGCCACGGTGGATGCGGCGGCGCGGGGGCTGGGGATCGCGCGCGTGCTGTCCTATCAGGCCGAGGCGGCGCTGGCCGAGGGTCGCCTTGTGCGTATCCTGCGCGAGGAGGAGCCGCCCGAGGTGCCGGTAAGCCTCGTCTATCCCGCAGACCGGCGGGCCTCGGCAAATGTCGTGGCCTTCGTCCGGGCGGCGCGAACCTATTTCCAGGACCGAAGCTGGGAGTGACGGCTTTCGCCAGGGCGACCGAGCGCCTATCTAGACCGGAAAGGAGAGCTGACATGATCCCCTATTCCGTGCTCGACCTGTCGCCTGTGCCCGAGGGCGCGACGGTCGCAGACGCGCTGGCCAATACGCTCGACCTTGCGCGTCATGCCGAGGGCTGGGGCTACAGCCGCTACTGGCTGGCCGAGCATCACAATTTCCCCGGCATTGCCAGTGCCGCGACGGCGGTGGTGATCGGCCATGTCGCCGCCGGAACAAGGACGATCCGCGTCGGCGCGGGCGGGATCATGCTGCCCAACCATGCGCCCCTTGTGGTGGCCGAGCAGTTCGGGACCCTCGCCACGCTGTTTCCGGGCCGGATCGACCTGGGTATCGGTCGCGCGCCGGGGACGGACGGGCTGACGGCGCGCGCGCTGCGCCGCGGGATGGATCAGGCCGACACCTTTCCGGCGGACGTGCAGGAGCTGATCGGGTATTTCGGCGACGCCGAGGGGACAGTGCGGGCCATTCCCGGGCAGGGCACGCAGGTGCCGGTCTGGGTGCTGGGGTCGAGCCTTTACGGGGCGCAATTGGCCGCGCATTTCGGCCTGCCCTACGCCTTCGCCTCGCATTTCGCGCCGGGCGAGCTGGACCGCGCGGTGGAGGTCTATCGCGGGACGTTCCGTCCTTCGGAGCATCTGGCCGCCCCGAGATTCATGCTGGCGGTGAACGTCTTTGCGGGCGAGGACGATGCCGAGGGGCGCTATCTGAAGACGTCGATGCAGCAGGCCTTTGCCAACCTGCGCACCGGACGACCCGGCAAGCTGCCGCGCCCGGTCGAGGAGATCGACGCGGTGCTGGACCCGATGCTGCGGCGGATGGTGGACCAGGCGCTGGCGGTATCGGCGACCGGCGGGCCGGACACGGTGCGTCGTGAGTTGGGCGCACTGATCGGGCGCTACCGGCCGGACGAGGTGATCCTGACCGGTCAGATCCATGACCATGCGAAACGCCTGCGGTCCTTCAAGATTGCGGCCGAAGCGATGGCGGCGCTTGGGGTGGAAGAGCGCAAGCGCGCGTGAGCGTCCGCGGGACGGTGCGTGCAAGCACGCACCCTACGGGCGGCGCGCGGGATCACTCGCTGCAGGCGTAGACCGCGCCGCCCACGGCCACGACGGTGATCGCCGTGGCGGTCAGCGTGGCAGGTGCGGTCAGCACCGCCGTGGCCCCCGCCCCGAGCGAGGTCAGCGCGCTGGAGATGTAGGCGGCGGGACCCGACAGCACGACCGCGCCCGATCCCGTCGCGGCCGCTGTCACGCCTGCCGCCGTGGCCGCCGTATCGACGCCCTTGAGCACGCCCGTCCCGAATTCGGCCACCGACAGCGCGGCGTCCTTGGTGGCGTTCACCCTCTCGCAGACGGTGGGGCGAGGCTCGCGGCACAAAAGCCGCGCATTGCGGCGGCCGACCGCCACGCCCGTGTAGGTCTGGCGTGCCTCGTCATAGACCAGGCAAAAGGGCTCGGACTGGGCATAGGTGATCTCGGACGTCATGTCGCGCAGGATCGCGTTCAGCGTCACGAAGCCGGGGCACTCGATCCCTTTCGGCCCGCCGAAGGTCTTTTCGCGCAACGAGATATTGGCCTTCACGTTCGGCTCGTCGGGGTCGTAGACCAGCGGGCGCCGCTCGCCGTTGATCGAGGTGAGGCAGGCGACCTCATCGGCGGCGGCATGCCGGGCGACAAGGAGCGCGGCAACCAGAACAAGGAAGGGAAGAAAGCGCATCGGTCCATCCATCGGGGCAGGCTGCCACTATCCTGCGCCCCGGGTGCGGGTTCAACCGCTCTCGGCCGGGATCGGCGACTTCCCGATCAAATCGGGTTGAATCGGCGTGGGCCGCGCGAGATGCTGGCGCATCGTGCAGATGCACCCAGCCTCAAGCAGTCGGACCCTTCGATGACCCCGCCCACACCCGTCGCGCCGAGTGCGGAGGCCCCGCCCGTCGCGGGGCGCTGGATCGCCATGTCGATCCTGCTGGTCGCGAACTTCATGAACCTGATCGACGTGACCATCGTCAACGTCGCGCTGCCCAGCCTGCAAGAGGCGTTCGGCGCGACCTCGAGCCAGATCGAATGGGTGGTCGCGGTCTATATCCTGTCCTTCGCGCTGCTGCTGCTTCCGGCGGGACGGCTGGGCGACATCCTGGGGCGGCGACGGATGTTCCTGATCGGGGTCACGCTGTTCACGCTGGGTTCGGCACTGTGCGGGCTGGCCGGTTCGATCGAGGGGTTGGTTGCCGCGCGCGTCTTTCAGGCCCTCGGCGCGGCCTCGATGACGCCGCAGACGCTGGCGATCATTCCGGTGATCTTCGCGCCCAAGGACCGGGGCGCGGCCTTCGCGCTGACCGGGCTGACGGCGGGGATGGCGGCGGTGGCGGGGCCGATCCTGGGCGGGTGGCTGATCGAGGCGAACATCTGGGGCCTCGGCTGGCGACCGATCTTCCTGGTGAACATTCCGGTGGGGATCGTCGCCGTGCTGCTCGCCTTGCGCTTCCTGCCCAGGGTGCCCGGACATCCCGGGGCGGCGCTGGACCTTGTGGGCACGGCCCTGGCGGGGATCACGCTTTTCTGCGTGATCTTTCCGCTGATCGAGGGGCGGCAGGTCGGCTGGCCCTGGTGGTGCTTTGCGATGATTGCGGCGGCGCTGCCGCTGGCGGTGATCTTCTTTCGCTGGCTGCGGCACCGGGCCACGCAGGGACGGGCGCAGGTCATCCCGTGGAGCCTGTTCGCCAACCGCAACTTCGTGCTGGGCACCATCCTGTCGGCCATGCTGTTCTCGGGCGTGCCCGGCTTCTTCCTCGTCTTCGCGCTGTATCTCCAGACCGGCTACGGCCTCAGCCCGTTGCAGTCCGGCATGACCACGGTTCCCTTCTCGCTGGGCGTCTTTGCGGCCTCGTTCATCTCGGGGCGGCTCGGGCCGCGCTGGCTGCGTCCGCGCATCACGGCGGGGGCGATGCTGCTGGCGGGGGCGATGATCGCCTTGCGCTGGCAGGCGCAGGGGATGGGCGAGGAGATGGACCGGCTGGCGCTCGCCCCCGCTCTGCTTGCGGGTGGACTGGGCCTTGGCACGGCAATCTCGCCGCTGTTCCAGACGATCCTCGCGCATGTCGGCGGACGCGATACCGGGGCGGCCTCGGGCGGGTTGCAGGCGTTCCAGCAGATGGGATCGGTGGTGGGCCTCGCGATCATGGGCGAGATCTTCTTCGCCTCGCTGGGGTCGGACCTGGGCGCGGGGGTGGCGAGCCATGCCGAGTTCGGCCTCGCCCTGTCGCGGGCCGTTCTTTACAACGTCGCGACCTTCCTCGTGCTGGCGGCGCTCGTCTGGCTTCTGCCGCCGCCCGGCACCCCGGCGCGCTGAGGCGCTCAGCCGCCGCGCACCACCGCGATCATCCGCGCCACGTTCTCGGGGTCGGCATCGGGGGTGATGCCGTGGCCGAGGTTGAAGATATGCGGGCCCTTCGAGAAGGCGCGCACGACATGGCGCGTCGCCTCGTCCAGCGCCGCGCCGCCCGTCACCATATGCTCGGGCGCGAGGTTGCCCTGCACGCAGCCGTCCTTCTGCACGTTCGCCGCCGCCCATTCCGGTGTCACGGAATTGTCCAGCGCGACGCAATCGGCCCCGGTCGCGACGGGCAAAGCCGACATAGCCCTTCGCCCGCCTCGCGCGGAAAGGCGATGATCGGCAGGCCGGGATGGCGCGCCTTCAGCGCAGCGATGATGCGCTTCGCGGGGGCAACGGCGAAATCCTCGAAGTCCTGTCCCTTCAGCGAGCCGGCCCAGCTGTCGAACAGCTTCACCACCTCGGCCCCGGCCTGCACCTGCATCGAGAGGTATTCGATGGTGCCTTCGGTGATGCGGTCGATCAGAGCCTGGAAGGTGGCGCGGTCGTCGCGCTTCAGCGCATGGGCGGGGGCCTGGTCGGGCGTCCCGCGTCCCGCGATCATGTAGGTGGCCACTGTCCAGGGTGCGCCGGCAAAGCCGATCAGCGTCGTTTCCCTCGGCAGCTCGCGCGACAGGATGCGGACGGTCTCGTAGACCGGGGCGAGCGTGTCGTGGATCGCATCGACCGGCTTCAGCGCCTCGACATCGTGCATGCGTGGCGATGGTCGACAGGCGCGGCCCCTCGCCGTTGCGCGAACCACAGATCGGCCCCGAGCGCCTGCGGCAGAAGCAGGATGTCGGCAAAGAGGATCGCCGCGTCGAAGCCATAGCGGCGGATCGGTTGCAGCGTGACTTCGGCCGCAAGATCGGGGGTGTAGCAGAGCTTCAGGAAATCGCCCGCCTGGCGCGCGTGGCGCGGTATTCGGGCAGGTAGCGGCCCGCCTGGCGCATCATCCAGATCGGGCGGCGTCGGAAGCGTCTCGCCCTTGAGCGCACGCAGGATGGTCTTTTCGGTCATGTCGTCACCTTGGAATTTTTGCGATGGGTCCGACTGGCGCAGCGGGGTTGTCAATACCGAGTTGTCAGCTTCGGTTGACATCGGTAAGCCTTGGCGCATGACACAAGCCCTGCCCAGCCCCGCCCAGCCCCTCGAAGATCGGAACCCGTGGATCGCCGCTTGCCCTGTGGCAGGCGCATGAGGTGCGGCGCTGCCTGATGGCGGCCTTCGACCTGCCCGAGGAGGCGTTCGAGATGGTCGTGATCAAGGTGACGGGCGACCAGATTCAGGACCGGGCGCTGAAAGAGATCGGCGGCAAGGGCCTGTTCACGCGCGAGATCGAGGAGGCGCTGCTGGACGGCGGCATCGACATCGCCGTGCATTCGATGAAGGACATGCCGACGGTGCAGCCCGAGGGGCTGATGCTGGACTGCTATCTGCCGCGCGAGGATGTGCGCGATGCCTTCGTGTCGCCTGCCGTGGCGCGTCTGGCGGACCTGCCGGAGGGCGCGACGGTGGGCTCGTCCTCGCTGCGGCGGCGGGCGCAGCTGGCGCTCCGGCGGCCGGACCTGAAGCTGGTGGAGTTCCGGGGGAACGTGCAGACCCGGATGCGCAAGCTGGACGAGGGCGTGGCGATGGCGACCTTCCTTGCCATGGCGGGGCTGAACCGACTGGGCATGGCGCATGTGGCCCGGTCGGCCATCGAAGTGGACGAGATGCTTCCGGCGGTCGCGCAGGGCGCGATCGGGGTGGAGCGGCGGGTGGCAGACGACCGGGTCGCGGGGTTGCTCGCCGCGATCCATGACGGGCCGACGGGGGTGCGGCTTGCGGCGGAACGGGCCTATCTGCGCGGTGCTGGACGGATCGTGCGAGACACCCATTGCGGGGCTGGCGGTGCTGGACGGGGGCGAGCTTTGGCTGCGGGGCGAAATCCTGCGGCCCGATGGCAGCGAGGCCATTCAGGACGAGCTGCGTGGACCGGCGGGCGAGGCGGGCGCACTGGGCGAGACACTTGCGCGGCGGCTTCTGTCTCAGGCCCCGAAAGGCTTCTTCGCCTGGACGGCATAGTTGCGAAGCGGTAACGCAGCATTCATCGAACCGTCGCATACTCTTTACCTGAACGTCATAATGTTTACCCTGTGCGCCATCGGTTTTCAGGCGCGCATTCATGTCAGGCACCCTTGCATCCCCCTCCGCCTTCCAGACCCAGATCGCCGACGCGATCCGGGATGCCTTGTCCCAGACCACGGCGCGCATCCAGCGGATCGAGACCCCGGCAGGGCAGCTGTGGCTGAAGCGGATCGAGCCGCTGTCGCTGCGCTGGCGGTTGCAGAAGGGTGACCCGGTCAAACGCTTCCGCCAGGACCTCGAGGGGCTGCATCTGCTGCACGATGCAGGGCTGCCGGTCGCGCCGATTGTGGTGGAAGGCGCGGATTTCTATGCCACGCCGCATCTCGGCCCCACGCTTTCGGCGCTGGTGCGCGAAGGCTGGGCCGATGCGGACGAACGCGCGGCGGCCTTTGCGGCGGCGGGACGGGCGCTTGGGCAGATGCACCGGTCGGGCTACAGTCACGGGCGTCCTGCCCTGCGTGACATGTGCTGGACGGGCGAGGAGGTTGTCTTCATCGACCTCGAGCGGTTTTCCCCGCGGCACGGGACGCCCGGATACCGCGCCCTGGACGTGGTGATCCTTGCCCATTCGGCGCTGGCCGACGGGGCGGCGATGGCCGACCTCGACCTGACGATCACGGCTTATCGCGAGGTTGCCGGCGAGGCCGAGTTGCGCCGTGCGGCAAGGATCGCGAAAGGGATGGGATGGTTGGGCCCCCTCGCCGATCTGGTGCGCCGCCGCAAGCCCCGGGCGCGCGACCTTGCGGCGGTGCGTCCGACGCTGGACTACTTCGCGCGGTTCAGGTGACCGGCGCCACGTCGCGCTGTTGAAGCGCCTGGTCGTCCGCGAACAGAAGCATCGCCCCCAGAACCGCGATCAGCCCGCCGATCAGCGCCGCCATGCCAAGCCCGCCGAGCGACATCCCCACCGCGAAGGCCAGCGCACAGAGCGTATCGGACACCACCTTCTGCAGCGCGATCAGCGACGATCCCGTGCCGGGCCGGTTCGCCATGCGGTCCTGCAGATAGGCAATGGGCAGCGACAGGATCGCAGCCCCGCCCAGCCCCGCCAGCGCGGGCAGAAGCCAGACGAAGGGCGTGGGCGCAAGGGCCGGGATCAGCATCAGGAAGGCCGCGTAGACAACGGCCCCGGCGGCGATCAGCGTCAGGCGTCGGGCGTGGCGCAGGGCGAACGGCAGCAACAGCATGAACGGCACCTCGAACCCGCCCACGAGGCCCACGAACAGCGCCACATCCGACGCGTCGCGCCCCGCCTGATCCTCGAACACCAGCGAGATCAGCACCATGTAAAGCGCCGGGGCCGCCGTGATCGCGCCGAGGCAGGCAAGCGGGCGCATCACCGGCCCGTGCAGGATCTCGGCCAGCGAGGCCCCAAGGCCCAGGCCCGAAGGCGGATCGGTCCAGCGCGTCATGCCGTCGCGCGGCCAGAGCCACAGGACGAGCAGGAGGATCCCCAGGCCGAACGCGGTCGCCACAGTGTAGATGGCCATCACGTCGATGCCGCGGCTGAAGGCGAGCGACCACAGAAGCAGCGCCAGAAGGAAGGTGAGCGACAGCATCGCGCGCAGCACCGAGACGACGCCGTCGCGCGCCTCGGGCCGGTCGGCGCAGGCCAGCCGCGCCAGCGCGAAGCCTTGCACGTAAAGGCTGGCCGAGACCGGCAGCATCAGCCCGTGGCAGATCACCAGCGCCACCGGCCCAGGGGCGAGCAGCATCGCAAGCGGCCCCATCACCAGCGAGGCCGATGTCACAAGCGCGACCGCCCGACGGTTTGCGCGCTGGTCCGTCACGATGCCCGAACCAAGCGATGCCGTTACCGCCACGCCCGAGGCGAGCAGCAGCACCAGCGCATAGGCCCCGTCGGACAGGCCCACACGCCCGACCGCGATCAGGGACTGATAGGGAAAGAGCGAGGCGTTGACGATGCCGAAGCCCATCAGCAGCAGGGCGACCAGCCGCAGTGACGGGTCGACGAAGATCAGGCGAAGCGTGCTCATCAGGGCAGGATCTTGCCGGGATTGAGCAGCCCTGCGGGATCGAGCGCCGCCTTGACAGCGCGCATCACGTCCAGCGCGACCGGGTCCTTGCGCCGGGCCATCGAGGCGCGCTTGGACAGGCCCACGCCATGTTCGGCCGAAAAGCTGCCGCCCAGACCCTCGACCACATCCTCGACCGCCGCCATGATGGCGTCCGACAGCGCCTCGTCCTCGCGCGTCGGGTAGACCGTGAAGTGCAGGTTGCCGTCGCCCAGATGGGCCACGGTCAGGCTTTTCGCCCCCGGATCGAGGGCCGCCACGCCGGCCAGCGCCCCGGTCATGAACGCATCGACCGCAGTCAGCGGCACGGCCACGTCGGTGTCGAGGCTGGGATGGACGCCCTGCATCAGTTCGGCCGCGGCTTCGCGGCGCGTCCACATCAGACGGCGCTGCGCCTCGGTCTGGGCGATCACCGCGTCGAGGATCATGCCATCCTCCATCATCCGCGCCAGCGTGGTTTCCAAGAGCGTGACGAGCGGCAGGCTGCCATCGGGCGCGGGCGTTGCATCGCGCGGGGCGGTCGCACCGAGTTCGACGAGGATGGTCGTGTCGTGGATCGTGGCGAAGGGCTGGCCCAGATCGGGGCGCAGCTTCCGCCATCCGGTCCATATAGGTGCGGGGCATGTATTCGAAGGCCTCCACCAGCCCACCGGTCGCCTCTTGCAGCCGGTTGAGCAGCGTCAGCGCGTCGGGCAGGCTGCGGACGGCGAGCGTGGCCGTGGCATGGGCGCGGGTCGCGGGCACCAGCTTCATCACCGCCGCCGTGATGATGCCCAGCGTGCCCTCGGCCCCGATGAACAGGTCCTTCAGGTCGTAGCCGGAGTTGTCCTTGTGCAGCTGGCTCATCAGGTTCAGCACCCGCCCGTCGGCCAGAACCACCTCCAGCCCCAGGCAGAGCGACCGGGTCGAGCCGTAGCGCAGCACGTTCGAGCCGCCCGCATTGGTCGACAGCACGCCCCCGATCATCGCCGAGCCGCGCGCGCCGAACCAGAGCGGGAAGTTCAGGCCGAGCGCATCCGCGGCCTCGTGCAGCGAGGTCAGCACCACGCCCGCCTCGACCACCGCAAGCCGCGCCTCGGGGTTGATCTCGCGGATGCGGTTCATCCGCTCCAGCGACAGGATCAGCCCGCCCTCGGTCATCCGCCCGCCCACGAGGCCGGTGCGCCCGCCACTGGCGACGACCGGGACGCCGGGCGCGGCCTGCAGCGGTGACGACGGCTGCGACTTCGGCCGTCGAGGCCGGACGAACGGCCGCGAGCGGGCGCGCATGGTAGCGCCCGGTCCAGTCCTCGGCATAGCGCGCCATGTCCGCGCCCGTCAGCACATGGGCCGGGCCGACGATGTCGCTCAGCTCTGCGATCAGGTCCATCTTGACCGCCCCTCCCCGGGCCCCGTCGAATTTCGCCCCCCGTGATTTCAAATCTGCCGCTTCCTGACCAGAGGGGATTTCGCACCGGCTGTTACGGTGGCGCATGGCGTCCGCCCACGGCGGCCCGTTTCGCGCTGAAAGGTCGTGCCGATGTCTTCCGATCCGCTGTTGCAGCCCTACCGCCTGAAGCACCTGACGCTGCGCAACCGGGTGATGTCGACGGCGCATGAACCGGCCTATTCCGAGGACGGGATGCCCAAGGCGCGCTACCGCCTTTACCATGCCGAGAAGGCGCGGGGGGGCGTGGCGCTGACGATGACGGCGGGCTCGGCGGTGGTCAGCCGCGACAGCCCGCAGGCCTTCGGCAACCTCCATGCCTGGGACGACGCCATTGTGCCGTGGCTGGCGGAACTGGCCGACGAATGCCACGAGCTCGGGTCGGCGGTGATGATCCAGCTCACCCACCTCGGGCGGCGGACGGGGTGGAACAAGGGCGACTGGCTGCCGGTGCTGGCCCCCTCGCCGGTGCGCGAGCCGGCGCACCGGGCCTTCCCGAAGGAGGCCGAGGACTGGGACCTCGACCGGATCGTGGCCGATTACGCGGCGGCGGCACAGCGGATGCAGGCCGCGGGACTGGATGGGATCGAGTTCGAGGCCTACGGGCATTTCATGGACGGCTTCTGGTCGCCCGCGACGAACCGGCGGACGGACGACTACGGCGGGTCGCTCGACAACCGGCTGCGCTTCACCCACCGGGTGCTGGACGCGGTGCGCGCGGCGGTGGGGCCGGACTTCCTCGTGGGGCTCAGGATGGTGGCCGACGAGGACTGGGACAAGGGGCTGTCTAAGGCCGAGGGGGTGGAGATCGCGCAGCGGATGGCGCGGTCGGGGAAGGTGGATTTCCTGAACCTCATCAAGGGCCATATCGACAGTGACGCGGCGCTGACGACGGTGATCCCGGTGCAGGGCATGCGCTCGGCCCCGCATCTGGATTTCGCGGGCGAGGTGCGGGCGGCGACGGGGTTTCCGGTGTTCCATGCCGCGCGCATTCCCGACGTGGCGACGGCGCGGCACGCGATTGCGGCGGGAAAGCTGGACATGGTGGGCATGACGCGGGCGCATCTGGCGGACCCGCATATCGTGGCGAAGGTGCAGGCGGGGGAGGAGGCGCGCATCCGGCCCTGTGTGGGCGCGACCTATTGCCTGGACCGCATCTACGAGGGGGGCGAGGCGCTGTGCATCCACAACGCGGCGACGGGGCGCGAGGCGACGATGCCGCATGTGATCCGGCCTTCGGACCAGCAGAAGCGGGTCGTGATCGTCGGCGCAGGTCCGGCGGGGCTGGAGGCGGCGCGGGTGGCGGGCGAGCGCGGGCATCGCGTGACGGTGATGGAGGCGGCGGACCGGGCGGGGGGGCAGGTGAACCTGCTGGTCGCCAATCCGCGGCGGCGCGAGATGATCGGGATCGTGGACTGGCGGCTGGCCGAGCTGGAGCGGCTGGGGGTGGAGGTTCGCTACAACCTGTTTGCGGATGCCGCCGACGTGCTGGCCGAGGCACCGGATGTGGTGGTGATCGCCACGGGCGGGTTGCCGCAGGCGCCGGAGATGGCGGGCGTAGAGCTTACCGTTCAGCAGCTGGGACATCCTGTCAGGCAGCGTGAAGGCGGCGGAGCGCGTGCTGGTCTATGACGACAATGGCGCGCATCCGGGGATGAGCGCCGCCGAGGTGATGGCGCGCGGCGGGGCGGCGGTGGAACTGGTCAGCCCCGAGCGGTTCTTCGCGCCCGAGATGGGGGGGATGAACCATGTCCCCTATATGCGCGCCTTTCATGAAACGGGCCTGCGGGTGACGATCAACACCCGCGTGACGGAGGTACGGCGCGAGGGCAACGGGCTGGTCGCCACACTGGGGTCGGACTACGCGCCGGGGTGGCGCGAGGAGCGGCGGGTGGACCAGGTCGTGGTCGAGCACGGGACCGCGCCGATGGAGGAGCTTTACTTCGCCCTGAAACCGCAGAGCCGGAACCTCGGGGCAGTCGATTACGCGGCGCTGGTGGGCGAGGGGGACCTGTTCCCGCAGGCGAACGCGGATGGGGCCTTCACGCTCTACCGGATCGGCGACGCGGTGGCCTCGCGCAATATCCATGCGGGCATCTACGACGCGCTGCGCTTTGGCATCCGCTGGTGAGGCAGGGCTGACATTTCCGCCCGCGTGCCCGGAGGAGAGCGCCGGGGCGCCGCCCCGGACCCCGGGGTATTTCGGCCGAAAAGAAGCCCGGGGCGCGCGCGCTCGCGGGGGGTTACCTGGCGACCCGGGTCAAGAGCTCTTCGACCTGCGGCCCGAGCGCCTCGACGATCATCGCCACGCCCTGTTTGTTGGGGTGGATGCCGTCGGTCTGGAAATAGGGGGCGACGGCGGCGGGGTCGGCGCCGTTCGCCACGAGGGGCGCGAAGAGGTTGCGGTCCAGCAGCGTGCCGTAGGTCTGGGCGAGGTCGGGATAGATCGCGTCGAACTCGGCCTTGTAGTCGGGGCCGTAGTTGCGAGGCGCGGCGAGGCCCACGAGCAGGATCGGCAGGCCCTTGGCGCTGGCGCGTTGCAGGATCTGGTCGAGGTTCGCCTTCGCCTCTGACGGTGCGAGGCCGCGCAGCATGTCGTTGCCGCCGAGCGCGACGATCAGCGCGTCCGTCTCGGGCGTCAGCGACCAGTCGAGCCGCGCGAGGCCGCCCGCCGTGGTATCGCCCGAGACGCCCGCGTTCAGGATCGTCACGTCATGCGCCGCGCGCCCTGAGCCACGCCTGAAGCTGCGGCACGAGGCCATCGCCTTCGGGCAGGCCGTAGCCTGCGGTCAGGCTGTCGCCGAGCGCCACGATGGTGGCGGGCTGCGGCCAGGGCGGGCGAGGCCAGCACACACGCGAAGGTGAGGTTGCGCAAGGTTCGCAGCGCGCCATATGGCAACCTGGGCAGAGACGAAAAGGCAGAGAGCATGACCGATCCGATCCTGAGCTTGCGCGACGTGCGCCTGACGCTGGCCGGCAATGCCGGGCCGGTGGAGATCCTGCGGGGAATCACGCTGGATGTGGCGAAGGGCGAGACGCTGGGGCTGGTCGGGCCGTCGGGGTCGGGCAAGTCGTCGCTCCTGATGCTGATGGGCGGGCTGGAGCGGGCCACCGGCGGGCAGGTGACCGCGCTGGGGCAGGACCTGACGGCGATGGACGAGGACGCGCTCGCGCGGTTCCGCCGGGGGAATATGGGGGTGGTGTTCCAGTCCTTCCACCTGATTCCGACGATGACCGCGCTGGAGAACGTCGCGGTGCCGCTGGAACTGGCCGGGGTGGGCGACGCTTTCGCGCGGGCCGAGGCCGAATTGCGCGCGGTGGGACTGGGTGCGCGGATCGACCATTATCCCCGCCAGATGTCGGGGGGCGAGCAGCAGCGCGTCGCGCTGGCGCGCGCCGCCGCGCCGCGGCCCGCGATCCTTCTGGCCGACGAGCCGACGGGGAACCTCGACGGGGCGAACGGGGCCGGCGATCATGGACCTGCTCTTCGGGCTGCGCGACCGGCATGGGGCGACGCTGGTGCTGGTGACCCATGCGCCCGAACTTGCCGCGCGCTGCGACCGGGTGGTGCGGCTGGCCGACGGACAGGTGGCGGGCAGCGAGCGGAGGGCGGCATGAGCCTGCGTTTCGACGCGGGCGTGGCGGCGCGCATCGCGCGGCGCGAGTTGCGCGGCGGCCTCGCGGGGTTCCGCGTGTTCCTCGCCTGCCTGACGCTGGGCGTGGCGGCGATCGCCGCCGTGGGCACTCGTGCGGGCGGCGATCGAGCGGGGGTTGCAGCGATCAGGGCGCGGTGCTGCTGGGCGGCGACGCGCAGATGGAGTTCACCTACCGCTTCGCCGACGCCCGAGGAGCGGGCCTGGATGGAAGCGCGGGCCGAGCGCGGTGTCGGAGGTCGTCGACTTCCGCTCCATGGCGGTGGTGGGCGAGGGCGAGGCGGCCGAACGGGCGCTGACGCAGGTGAAGGGGGTGGACGGGCTCTATCCGCTGACCGGCGCGGTGGTGCTCGACCCGCCCATGCCGCTGGCCGAGGCGCTGGCGGGGGCAGGATGGCCTGCCCGGCGCGGTGATGGACCGGGTGCTGGTGGACCGGCTGGGGCTGGCGGTGGGCGACACGCTTCCGTCTGGGCGTGCAGGACTTCCGTCTGGGCGCGGTCCTGCTGCGCGAGCCGGACTGCGGCTGCGGGGGGCTTCGCTCTCGGCCCGCGGACCATCGTGACGACGGCGGGGCTGGCGGGATCGGGCCTTCTGGAGCCGGGGACGCTGTATGAGACGGAGTACCGGCTGGACCTGCCCGAGGGCACGGACCTCGCCGCGCTGGAGACGACGGCGGAAGCGGCGTTCCGGGACAAGGGGATGCGCTGGTCCGACAGCCGCCGGGCCGCGCCCGGGGTGGAACGCTTCGTGGACCGGATCGGATCGTTCCTCGTGCTGGTGGGCCTCGCGGGGCTGGCCGTGGGCGGCGTGGGCGTCTCGGCGGCGGTGCGCGCCTATCTGGAGGGGAAGGTGCCGACCATCGCCACGCTGAAGACGCTGGGGGCCGAGGGGCGGGTGATCTTCCTGCATCTACCTGATGCAGATCGGGGCGCTGACGGTGCTGGGCGTGGTCGCTGGGGCTGGTGCTTGGGGCGGGCGTGCCGATGCTGTTCTCGGGCCGTGATCGAGGCGCGGCTGCCCTTTCCCGTGCGAATTCGCGCTCTATCCCGGGCCGCTGGCCGAGGCGGCCTTCTACGGGGTGCTGACGGCGCTGCTGTTCACGCTCTGGCCGCTTGGCGCGGACCGAGCAGGTGCGGGCCGCGGCGCTTTACCGGGGCGTCACGGGGCGGACGGCCTGGCCGCGCTGGCCCTATGTGGTGGCGCTGGTTGCGGCTGGCGGCGCTGCTGATCGGCGGGGCGGTATGGTTCTCGGGCGTGTGGCGAGCTGGCACTGTGGCACGGTCGGCGGGGTCGTCGGCGCACTCGTCGTGCTGGCGCCTGGCCGCCTGGGCCGTTCGGCGCGGCGCGCGGGCGGCGCGCGCGGGGCCTGTGGGTGCGCGGGCGCGCGGGCGCTGCGGCTGGCGCTGGCCGCGATCGGCGGGCCGCGGGACGAGGCGACCTCGGTCATCCTGTCGCTGGGGCTGGGCCTCAGCGTGCTGGCGGCGGTGGGGCAGATCGACGCCAACCTGCGCGGCGCCATCGAGCGCGACCTGCCCGCCAGGGCGCCGTCCTATTTCTTCGTCGACATCCAGAACGACCAGATCGACGGCTTCCGCGAGCGCGCTCGCCGACGACCCGCGGTGAGCGCGGTCGAGAGCGCGCCGATGCTGCGCGGGCGTCATCACGCAGATCAACGGGCGCCCCGCGCGCGAGGTCGCGGGCGATCACTGGGTGCTGCAGCGGCGACCGGGGCGTCACCTATTCCGAGACCCCGCCCGACGGCACGACGGTGACGGCAGGGGCCTGGTGGCCCGAGGGTTATGGCGGGCCGCCGCAGGTCAGCTTCGCGGCCGAGGAGGCCGAGGAGATGGGGCTGAAGCTGGGCGACCGTCTGACGGTCAACATCCTGGGCCGCGACATCGAGGCCGAGATCACGAGCTTCCGGCGAGGTGGACTTTTCGACCGCCGGCATGGGCTTCGTCATGTCGATGAACCCCGCGGCGCTGGCAGGCGCGCCGCATACCTTCATCGCCACGGTCTATGCGGCGCCCGAGGCCGAGGGGCCGATCCTGCGCGACCTGGCGACGGCCTATCCCAACATCACCGCGATCCGCGTGCGCGACGCCATCGACCGGGTGAGCGAGGCGCTTGGCGGCCATCGCGCAGGCGACGGCCTGGGCGGCGGCGGCGACGCTGCTGACCGGCTTCGTCGTGCTGATCGGCGCGGCGGCGGCGGGCGAGCGGGCGCGGGTCTACGAGGCGGCGGTGCTGAAGACGCTTGGCGCGACGCGCGGCGCGCATCCTGGCGCAGCTTCGCGCTGCGCTCGGCGCTGCTTGGGGCGGCGGCGGGGCTGGTGGCCATCGTCGCCGGGGCGCTGGCGGGCTGGGCGGTGATGCGCTTCGTCATGGAGGGCGACTATCGTGTTCGAGCCGTGTCGGCGCTGGCCATCGTCCTCGGCGGCGTGATCGCCACGCTGCTGGCGGGGCTTGCCTTTGCCTGGCGTCCGCTGGGCGCACGGCCCGCACAGGTGCTGCGGGCGCAGGATTGACCGGACGAGACTGGCCGCGCGCGATACCTGTCGCGCGAATTCACGGCCAGTTCACGCCACGCCGGTATCTGTGCGGGACGGGAGCGTTTAGTCTGCGCTGGCCGGGGTGGTGGACCAAAGGGGTGGGGTTCAACAGTGATCGGATTTGCGGTCCCGCCATCCCGGTACTGCCATCGCGCCGGAACAAGGTATCCGGAACCGATCTTGCGGCGAAGCGCGCCGCGCTGCTAGCACTGTCGGTGTAGGCGGCCTAGCCTTTGTCGCCGGAGAGACCGGCGGAGGCGGGCCATGAACAGTGCGGAACGACCGGCCCGATCCGTGGACTGGATCAGCCTCGGTCTGCTTCTGGTCGTCGGCGGATTGCTGGGACTGTCGACGACGCTCGCAAAGCTTGCCTCTGCCGCCGGTCTTTCGGCGCTTCCCTTCCTCGGCTGGTCCGTCTCGGGTGCGGCGGTGGCGCTGGTCGCGGTGGCAGTCGCGCAGGGGCACCGCAACACGCTCGACGCGCGGCGGCTGCGATACTTCGTCATCGCGGCCATCCTGACGATGGCCGCGCCCAACCTGCTGCTCTTCGCCGCGATCCCGCGTGTCGGGGCGGGGTTTGCGGCGCTGTCGGTGGCCTTCCCGCCGCTCTTCACCTACCTCGGGGCACTCGCCCTGGGCATCGAGCGGTTCTCGGCCGCGCGCGCGGCGGGCGTGACGATTGCGCTGGCGGGGGCGTGCTGGCTGGCCTGGTGGAAGCTGTCGGCCCCTGCTGCGCCGTCGCTCTGGGTGGTGGCGGTGCTGGCGGTGCCGCTGCTTCTGGCGGCGGGGAACATCTATCGCACGCTCGACTGGCCGCCGGGTGCGCAGCCCGATGCGCTGGCCCCCGGCATGATGGCGGCAGCGGGCGCGATGCTGCTGGCGGGCGGGTTCGCCGCCGGGGTGCCGATGGCGGTGCCGATGACGGGCGGTGCGCCCTGGCTGGTTGCGGCGCAGGTCGCGACCTTCACCGTGCAGTACCTGCTTTACTTCGTTCTGCAACGCCGCGGTGGCCCTGTCCTGCTCAGCCTGATGGGGTCGGTCGCGGCCTGCATCGGCGTGCCGCTGGCCGTCCTTCTGCTGGGCGAGGCGGTGCCGCAGGGCCTGGCCGTGGGGGCGCTTTGCACCGCCCTCGGCATCGCGCTGGTGCTGCGCAAGCCTGCCACGACCTGATCCGCGACAGGAGTGATCCGCATCGCACCGAAGACAGCGCGACGATCCTGATCGACCATCAGGCCGGCACGATGCAACTGAACAAGACCATACCTTTCGACGATACCCGCCGCTTTTCGCCCCCGCGCGCCAAAGGTCCGGTTGCTCTTCACCGACGTGATCCCGCCGATTTCCCCCGCCGCCGGCTGACGCGCGCCCTACCAAAGCGATGCGGGAGGGCCTAGGTTCGGCCCATGGCCGATCTCTTCGACACGCCCGCTTCGCCCGTCCCGGACGCGCCCCGCCCGCTGGCCGACCGGCTGCGGCCCAAGGCGCTGTCCGAGGTCATCGGGCAGGAGAAGGTGCTGTCGCCCGAAGGCCCGCTGGGGGCGATGCTGACGGCGAGGTAGCCTGTCCTCGCTGATCCTCTGGGGGCCGCCGGGCGTGGGCAAGACCACCATCGCGCGGCTTCTGGCGGCGGAGACCGACCTCGCCTTCGTGCAGATCAGCGCGATCTTCACCGGCGTGCCGGAGCTGCGCAAGGTGTTCGAGGCGGCGAAGATCCGGCGGCAGAACGGGCAGGGGACGCTGCTGTTCGTGGACGAGATCCACCGCTTCAACAAGGCGCAGCAGGACGGCTTCCTGCCGCATATGGAGGACGGGACGATCCTTCTGGTCGGCGCCACCACCGAGAACCCCTCGTTCGAGCTGAACGCGGCGCTGCTGTCAGCCGCGCGCAGGTCATCGTGCTGGAGCGGCTTGACGCTGGCCGACCTGGAACGCCTCGCGCAGCGGGCCGAGCAGGAGCTGGGCCGCGCGCTGCCCCTGACGGGCGAGGCGCGCGAGGCGCTGCTGGAGATGGCCGATGGCGACGGCCGCGCGCTGTTGAACCTGATCGAGCAGGTGGCCGCCTGGAAGACTCGACAAGCCGCTGGACCGCGAGGCGCTCGCCACCCGGCTGATGCGGCGGGCGGCGAAATACGACAAGTCGGGCGAGGAGCATTACAACCTGATCTCGGCCCTGCACAAATCGGTGCGCGGGTCGGACCCCGACGCGGCGCTCTACTGGTTCGCGCGGATGCTGGAGGGGGGCGAGGACCCGCGTTTCCTCGCCCGGCGCATCACCCGGATGGCGGTCGAGGATATCGGCCTGGCCGATCCGCAGGCGCAGGCGGTCTGCCTGCAGGGCTGGCAGACCTACGAGCGGCTGGGGTCGCCCGAGGGCGAGCTGGCGCTGGCGCAGGCGGTGGTCTACCTGGCGCTCGCGCCGAAGTCGAACGCGGTCTACGTGGCCTACAAGGCGGCGCGGGCGGCGGCGCGCGAGACGGGCAGCGAACCGCCGCCGCTGCACATCCTGAACGCGCCGACGAAGCTGATGAAGGAAATCGGCTATGGCGCGGGCTATGCCTATGACCACGACGCCGAGGACGGCTTTTCGGGGCAGGACTACTTCCCCGAGGGCATGAAGCGCCCGGTCTGGTATCTGCCGCCCGAGCGCGGCTTCGAGCGCGAGTTGAAGAAGCGGGTGGAATACTTCGCCAAGCTGCGCGCGAAGCGGCAGGGCGGGTGAGGGGCGATTTTTCTGCGAAAAATCATCGCCGGGCAGGGAATTTTCGTAGAAAATTCGATGGCGCATCGCGGTTGACAACGGCGGCGACCGGAACGAGAGAGGCGGCATGTTCGGAACACTCCTTCAAGTCGCGCTCGGCGGCGCTCTCGGCTCCGTGCTGCGCTACCTGACCAATGTCTCGGCGATGCGGCTGTCGGCCCCGGGTTTCCGTGGGGCACGGTGACCGTCAACGTGCTGGGGTCATTCGCGATCGGGGTTCTGGCGGTCTGGCTGGCCGAAAAGGGCGCTGACCCGTCTTGCGCCGTTCCTGATGACCGGGATTCTGGGCGGGTTCACCACCTTCTCGGCCTTCTCGCTGGATACGCTGACAGCTGTGGGAACGCGGCGCGACCGGCCCGGCGCTTGCCTATGTGCTCGGCTCGGTCGCTGGTCTCGCTGGCCGCGCTCTTTGCCGGGTGGCGCTGACGCGAGGGGTCTTGGCATGAGTGCCGTGCAGCTGCTGACCGTGGAGCGAGGACGAGGGCGAGCAGCGGCTGGACCGCTGGTTCAAGCGCCGCTTTCCGCAGGTGACCCAAGGGGCGGTCGAGAAGCTGTGCCGCACGGGCCAGGTGCGCGTCGACAGCGGCCGGGCCAAGGCCTCGGACCGCGTGGCGCCGGGCATGGAGATCCGCGTGCCGCCCCTGCCCGAGGGCGAGGCGCCGCGCGCCGAGGCGCGGGTGGCGTTCGCAGCGATGCCGAGATGATCCAGGAGGCGGTCCTGTGGAAGGACGAGCATATGATCGTGCTGAACAAGCCCGCCGGCCTGCCCTCGCAGGGCGGGTCGGGGCAGGGCGACCGGCATGTCGACGGGCTGACCGAGGCGCTGAAGTTCGGCTACAAGGAAAAGCCCAAGCTGGTGCACCGGCTGGACAAGGACACCTCCGGCGTCCTGCTGCTGGCCCGCACCGACCGGGTGGCGCGGGCGCTGTCCGAGGCGCTGCGCCACCGCGAGGCGCGCAAGATCTACTGGGCCGTCGTCGCGGGCGTGCCGCATCCCCGGCAGGGCTCGATCAAGTTCGGGCTGGTCAAGGCCCCGGGCCGCGGGCGGGGCGGCGAGGGCGAGAAGATGCTTTGCGTCCATCCGGCCAAGGTGGCCGAGCACCGAGGGTGCCAAGCGGGCGCAGACCGATTACTTCACGCTCTGGTTCCTGGGCAACCGCCTGTCCTGGATGGCGCTGGAGCCGGTGACGGGGCGCACGCACCAGTTGCGCGCGCATATGGCCGAGATCGGGCATCCGATCCTGGGCGACGGCAAGTATGGCGGGTCGGAGTCCGAGAATGTGGGCGACGGCTGGGGTGCGGGGGCGGGGGGCGACTCAGCCGAAGAAGCTGCACCTGCATGCGCGCAGCCTGACGGTGCGAGCATCCGATCACCAAGGCGGTGATGACCTTCACCGCACCGCTGCCCGAGCACATGGCGCGGACCTGGAAGCTGCTGGACTGGAAGGAAACCGACGTGCCCGCCGATCCGTTCGAGGCGATCCGGTGAGCGGCTGGGCGGCGAAGCGGTTCTGGACGGAGGCGCGGGTCGAGCCTGGCGAGGGCGGCTTCACGGTCACGCTGGACGCGCGCCCGGTGAAGACGCCCGCCGAAGGCCCGCTGGTGCTGCCGACGCAGGCGCATGGCCGAGGCGATCGCGGCCGAATGGGAGGCGCAGCAGGGCAAGGTCGACCCCGGCACGATGCCGGTCACGCGGGCGGCGAATTCGGCCATCGACAAGGTGACGCCGCAGTTCGACGAGGTGGTCGGGCCTGCTCGCCGCCTATGGCGGGTCCGACCTTCTGTGCTACCGCGCCGCTCGGTCCCGCAGAGCTGATCGCGCGGCAGGCGGCGGGGTGGGACCCGCTGCTGGACTGGGCGGCGACGGCGCTGGACGCGCCGTTGCGGGTGACGCAGGGCGTCATGCATGTCGCGCAGGACCCGCAGCAGCCTCGCACGGCTGACAGGCGCGGGTGGCGGCGCTTGGCGCTGTTCCAGCTGACGGCGTTCCACGACCTTGTGGCGATCTCGGGCTCGCTGGTCCTGGCGCTGGCGGTGATCGACGGGCGGCTTGCCGGCAGAGGAGGCCTGGACCCTGTCGCGGATCGACGAGACTGGCAGACCGAGCTGTGGGGCGCATGACGAGGAAGCGGCCGGGCCGAGGCGGTCCGCCATGCGGCCTTCCTGCAGGCGGACCGATTCTATCGGATTGTGCGGCTGACATGCTCTTTGCCTCGTGGCGCGCAGTTGCCCAATTGCTGTGCAAGCGCGGCGTCAAAAGTGGCGATTTTCCTGATTTTCCCGTGCCGGGCCAGACGTCTTGACCTTTCAAATCGCTTCGGCCGAAACTTGACCGGTACTGGGGAGGCACCCTCCGTCAGTTCCACCTGACCCCGATGGGTTGCACAAAAAAACCGGCCTGAAACCGGGCCGCTGACTCAGGAAGAGGTAAGAATGAAAAAATCCGTATTCTTCGGCACGCTGGTCGCTGCCGGCACGCTCGCCGGGTTGGCGTCCGCCGCCACGCTGGACGACGTCAAGGCGCGTGGCGAGCTGATCTGCGGGTCGAACACCGGTCTGACCGGCTTTGGCGCCCCGGACGCGAACGGCAACTGGACCAGGGCTTTGACGTGCGATCTGTGCCGCGCCGTCGCGGCCGCCGTGCTGGGCGATGCGACCAAGGTGCAAGTTCGTCCCCACGACCGGCGAAACCCGCTTCACCGCGCTGCGCCTCGGGCGAGGTCGACCTGCTGGTCCGCAACTCGACCTGGACCTTCTCGCGCGATACCGACCTCAAGTTCGATTTCGTCGGCCGTGAACTACTACGACGGCCAGGGCTTCATGGTGAAGAAGGACCTGGGCGTGTCCTCGGCCAAGGAACTGGACGGCGCGACCGTCTGCATCCAGACCGGCACCACGACCGAGCTGAACCTGGCCGACTTCTTCAAGCGAACAACATCAGCTACACAGCCGGTGACCGTGGCCGACGACAGCGAAGCGCAGCGCCAGTATCTCGCCGGTGCCTGCGACGCCTACACCACCGACGCCTCGGGTCTGGCCGCCAGCCGCGCGACCCTGCCGGATGCCGAAAACCACATCATCCTGCCCGAGATCATCTCGAAGGAGCCGCTCGGCCCGGTCGTCCGTCATGGCGACAACAACTGGGGCGACGTGGTCCGCTGGACCTACTACGCGCTGGTCGCGGCGGAAGAAAAGGGCATCACCTCGGCCAACGTGAACGAGATCGCGGCGAGCACGACCAACCCCGAGATCAAGCGTCTTCTGGGCGCCGCGGGCGACATGGGCGCGATGATGGGCCTCGACAACGGACTGGGCTTCAAGCGCGCCATCGCTGCCGTCGGCAACTATGGCGAGATCTTCGCGCGCAACATCGGCGAAGGCACCCCGATCGACCTGGCCCGCGGCCTGAACGCGCTGTGGACCCAGGGCGGCCTGCAGTACGCACCGCCCTTCCGTTGATCTGAACCACCGACGGGCGCGCCATCGGGCGCGCCCGTTGTCCATTCGGGGTTAGCCCGCACAGTCGAAGCGTCAGACTTCGCCGGCCACCGGAAAATCCGGGCCAGCGTGCGGGATCAGGGGGTACTATGCAATGGCCAACGCGCGACGCGCCGAAAGACGGCTTTCGGCTCGCGCATGCTCATCTACGATACGCGGTACCGGTCGCTGCACCATCCAGGTCATCGTGCTGATCCTGTTCGCCCTGTTCGTTGTCCTGGCTTGCTGAACAACACGATCCAGAACCTTGCGCGCGCAAGGACAGGAGCTTCAACTTCGGCTTCCTGTGGCAGCGCGCCGGCTATGACATCGACCAGACAGCTGATCCCCTATACCAACGACAGCACCCATTTCCGGGCGCTGCTGGTCGGGCTGCTCAACACGCTGCTCGTGGCCTTCTTCGGCTGCATCTTCGCCACCATCCTGGGCGTGTCTGATCGGCGTGCTGCGCCTGTCGAAGAACTGGCTCGTCGGCCGGCTGATGACGGTCTATGTCGAGATGTTCCGCAACGTGCCGCTCCTGCTGTGGATCCTGCTTGTCCTACGTGATCCTGTCCGAGACGACGCCCCGCCCCGCGATTTCCGCGTCACCGACGAGATGATCGCCGCGGGCGAGGCAGCCGCCGCCGCGATGCATGTTCTTCGACCAGTCCGTGGCGGTCACCAACCGCGGGACCAACATTCCCGCGCCGCTGTTCGACACGAGGCCTTGGCACGCATCGACCTGGGCGAATTCCAGCTGAACGCTGACCCTGCTGGCGATCATCGCGGTGATCGCGGCGTCGGTCTTTGTCAACCGCCGCCTTCTGGCGCGTGCCACGGCCGTGCAGGAGGCGACGGGCGTCCGGCCGGTGACCTGGTGGAAGAGCCTCGCTGATCCTGTTCGCGCCGGTCATCGCGCTGCTGCTCGCGCTGGGCTTCCACCTCGAAGTACCCCGAGCTCACGGGCTTCAACTTCACGGGCGGGCATCCTGGTGCGCACAGCTTCACCGCGCTGCTGATCGCGCTGTCGCTCTATACCGCCGCCTTCATCGCCGAGATCGTGCGGGCGGGCATCCATGGCCATCTCGCAGGGGCCAGACCGAGGCCGCCTTTGCGCTTGGCCTGCGTCCGGGCCGGACGATGAGCCTGATCATCCTGCCGCAGGCGCTGCGGGTCATCATCCCGCCGCTGATCAGCCAGTACCTGAACCTGACCAAGAACACCTCGCTTGCCATCGCGGTCAGCTACCTGGACCTGCGCGGCACGCTGGGCGGCATCACGCTGAACCAGACCGGGCGAGAGCTGGAATGCATGCTGCTGATGATGGCGATCTACCTGACGATCAGCCTGATCATCTCGTCGGTGATGAACATCTACAACACCTCCGTCAAGCTGAAGGAGCGCTGAGATGACCGACACCTCGCACGCCTTCGTCCGCAACGCGATGCTTCCGGCGAAGGAACCGCCGCTGACCGAGACGGGCGCGGTCAAGTGGCTGCGCGAGAACCTGTTCTCGGGCTGGTTCAACATCGATCCTGACCCTGCTCGGCCTGTGGATCATCTGGAGCCTGTTTTCCGCAGCGCTGCCCTGGTTCCTGAACGGGGTCTGGAATGCCTCGTCGCTGCCGGAATGCCGGGCCATCGTGGCCGAGCGCGCGGGCGAGGGCGCCATCGGGCGCCTGCTGGGCGATGATCCGCGAGCGCTGGCACCAGTTCCTCTTCGGCTTCTACCCGCCGGACCAGTACTGGCGTCCGATCACTGGCCTTCGTTCTGCTGTTCGTGGCCATCGCGCCGGTGCTGTTCCAGCAGCTGCCACGCAAGATGCTCTGGTTCACCGCTGATCTATCCCGGCGCTGGCGTTCTTGGTCTGCTCTGGGGCGGGATCGATCTGGACAGCCGGTCACCGCGATGCTTGGCTTCGTGGTGCTGGTGCTGGCCTATCGGCGTGCTGGTCGGACCGGCTGGGCGCTGGCCGCATCGGTCTGCCGCGGATCGGCGTGGTCCTGATGGTCCTGTGGTGGGCGCTGGTCGATGTGCCGCTTGCGAACCTGCTGACGTCCATCCTGCCGATCGGCCTCGATGTCGTCGCCTCCGACCAGTTCGGCGGCTTCCTTCTGGCGATCATCATCGGCGTGACGGCGATCACCTTCTCGCTGCCGATCGGCATCCTGCTGGCGCTGGGGCGGCAGTCGGACATGTTCCTCGTCAAGACGCTGTCGGTCGGCTTCATCGAGTTCATCCGGGGCGTGCCGCTGATCACGCTCCTGTTCACGGCGTCGCTTCTGCTGCAGTACTTCCTGCCGCCGAGCACGAACTTCGACCTGATCCTGCGCGTCATCATCCTGGTGACGCTGTTCGCCGCCGCCTATATCGCCGAGGTGATCCGGGGCGGCCTCGCCGCCCTGCCGCGCGGCCAGTACGAGGCGGCCGATGCGCTGGGCCTCGACTACTGGCGGGCGCAGCGGCTGATCATCCTGCCGCAGGCGCTGAAGATCTCGATTCCGGGCATCGTGTCGACCTTCATCGGGCTGTTCAAGGACACCACGCTGGTGGCCTTCGTGGGCCTGATGGACCCGCTGAAGGGCGTCACCCAGATCGTCCGCGCCGACATCAACTGGAAGGGCATCTACTGGGAGCCCTACATCTTTGTCGGCGCCATCTTCTTCGTCATCTGCTTCGGCATGTCGCGGTACTCGATGTACCTCGAACAGAAGCTCAAGACCGACCACCGGTAAGGAGACGCCCATGTCCACGACACAGACCGCCGCCGACCGCCGCGCGATGCAGGTCACCGACGAGATCGCGATCCAGATCGTGCAGATGAACAAGTGGTACGGCACGTTCCACGTGCTGCGCGACATCAACCTGACCGTGCAGCGGGGCGAGCGGATCGTGATCTGCGGGCCGTCGGGGTCGGGCAAGTCGACGCTGATCCGCTGCATCAACCGGCTGGAGGAACACCAGCAGGGCCAGATCATCGTGGACGGCACCGAACTGACCAACGACCTGAAGAACATCGACAAGGTGCGCTCCGAGGTCGGGATGGTGTTCCAGCACTTCAACCTGTTCCCGCACCTGACGATCCTGGAAAACCTGCACGCTCGCGCCGATCTGGGTCCGCAAGATCCCGAAGCGCGAGGCGGAAGAGACGGCGATGTACTTCCTGGAGAAGGTGAAGATCCCCGAGCAGGCGCAGAAGTATCCCGGCCAGCTTTCGGGCGGCCAGCAGCAGCGCGTGGCCATCGCGCGGTCGCTCTGCATGAAGCCGCGGATCATGCTGTTCGACGAGCCGACCTCGGCCCTTGACCCCGAGATGATCAAGGAAGTGCTGGATACGATGATCCAGCTGGCCGAAGAAGGCATGACGATGCTCTGCGTCACGCACGAGATGGGCTTTGCCCAGGCGGTGGCGAACCGGGTGATCTTCATGGACCAGGGCCAGATCGTCGAACAGAACGAGCCGAAGGAGTTCTTCAACAACCCGAAGTCCGACCGGACGAAGCTGTTCCTCAGCCAGATCCTCGGGCACTGAACCCTGCACGGCGCGCCGGGGGTTTCACACCCCCGGACCCCCGTGGGATATTTGTGAACAGAAAATCTATGCGGCGAGTTCGCGCGGCACCGTGAAGTCGAGCGTGGCGGCGGTGCCGAAGGCTGCATCTTCCCAGCGGTCGATGGCGAATTCGACGACGAGCGTGGCGCCGGTGGGGTATTTCGTGAAATCGGCACTCAGCGGCGCGCGGGTGACGAGGCGATGCGCAAATTCGGCGATGCCGGGATTGTGGCCGATCATCATCACCGTCTCGCCCTTGGCATGGCGCAGCACGGCCAGCATCACGTCGGGCCCGGCGTGGTAGAGCGCGGGCTTCAGTTCCAGGATCGGCGTGCCGGGCAGGGCGGGGGCGATGCCGGACCAGGTCTTGCGGGTGCGCAGCGCGTCCGAACACAGCACCTCGTCGGGAACGTAGCCGCGCGAGGCGAGCCAGTCGCCCAGGTCGGCGGCGGCGGCCTTGCCGCGCTCGTTCAGCGGGCGGTCGTGATCGGGGGTGAGGGGGTCGTCCCAGCTGGATTTGGCGTGGCGCGTCAGGATCAGGCGCTTGGTCATCTGTGGAACTGCCCCATGTGGTAGGCCGACTGTTCCGGCATCCTTGCATGGCTGGCCGACACCGGGCAAGCGCGGCGCACGGCGCAGCCCTGGCTCATGCAGGCCTGCCCCGGGGCGGTGTCGAGGAAGGCGTGGCAGGCGGGCAGGTCGTATCCCGCGCCGGTCAGCGCGCCAACGGGGCAGGCGGTGAGGCAGGGTTTGGTGACGCAGGTCATCGCAGGGCGAGGGCGGCGCCGGGGGCAGGTCGAGCCGCTCCTTCAGCGCGAGCGCGCCCCGGAACGAGACCATCAGCCCCGCCTCGTCATGCACCAGCAGGCGGACCGGCGAGGCGTGCACGCGGCCCGTGCGCAGCGCCCAGCTGTAGAAGGGCCGGTGGGGCGGGCCGCCGAAGGGGAAGAGCGCCTTGGCCCCGAGGTCGCAGGCGATGCGCCCGATCACGCGGCGCGACCAGCGGTCCATCGGGTCGGGCGCGCCGTCGCGCCATTCCGGCTGGGTGATGAAATGCGGCCAGAAGCCGGGTTGCCGCGGGCCGAGCAGGAGGAGGGTCGCCGTGCCCTTCGGCACATCGTCATCGGGTGTGGGGTGGAAACCGCCAAGGACGGTCAGCGCATGCGGGGCGAGCACCCCGTCAGGAATCATCGCCGGTGCGGCTTCACCCGCGGCTCGGTGGAGCGGATCTGGCTGCCCGCGCCGTGGTCGGTGAAGAGCTCCAGGATGCAGGCATTGGGCGTGCGTCCGTCGAGGATGGTCACCGCGCGCACGCCCTGCTCGATGGCGGCGAGCGCGGTTTCGGTCTTGGGGATCATCCCGCCCGAGATCGTGCCCTCGGCCATCATCGCGCGAATCTCGTCGGGGCTGATCTGGGTCATGACCTCGCCCGCCGCGTTCTTGACGCCCGAGACGTCGGTCAGCAGCAGCAGCCGGTCCGCCTTGAGCGCGCCGGCGATGGCCCCTGCGGCGGTGTCGCCGTTGACGTTGAACGTCTCGTTGTCCTCCATCCCCGTGGCGACGGGGGCGACCACGGGAATGATCCCCGCGCCGTAAAGGTCGCGCAGGACCTGCACGTTCATCTCGACCGGGCGGCCCACGAAGCCAAGCTCGGGGTCGTCGGCGACGCAGACCATCAGGTCGTCGTCCTTGCCCGAGATGCCCACGGCGCGCCCGCCCTGATCGTTGATCGCCTGCACGATGCGCTTGTTGACAAGGCCCGACAGGATCATCTCGACCACCTCGACGGTCGCCTTGTCGGTCACGCGCTTGCCGCGCACGAACTCGGACTTGATGCCGAGCTTGCCCAGCATCTCGTTGATCATCGGGCCGCCGCCATGCACCACGACCGGGTTCACGCCGACCTGCCGCATCAGCACCACGTCGCGCGCGAACTCGGCCATCGCGGCGTCATCGCCCATGGCGTTGCCACCGAACTTCACCACCACGACCGCGCCCGAGTAACGCTGCAGGTAGGGCAGGGCTTCGGACAGGATGCGGGCGGTTGCGATGGAGTTGGACATCGTGGCGGTCTGCTTTCTCATTGGGCATGCCCCTGATTCACGCATGCGTGGTAGCCCCTTTGGCCGCACCTGCCAAGGCGGCTGCCTTGCAATTCCTTAGTAAAGGAGTAGGGTTTTCCGCGAGGCAGGAGTGCGGCGATGAGTGAACAGAAGACGCTGGTTCTGACAGGCGCAAGCCGCGGGATCGGGCATGCGACGGTGAAGCGCTTTTCGGCCGAAGGGTGGCGCGTGCTGACCTGCTCGCGCCAGCCCTTCGATGCCCGCTGCCCCTGGCCGGGGGGCGAGGAAAACCACATCCAGATCGACCTGGCCGACCCGAACAAGACCATCGCGGCCATCGAGGTGATCAAGGGCAAGATCAACGGGCGGCTGCACGCGCTGGTGAACAATGCGGGCATCAGTCCGAAGGGCGAGGGGGGCAAGCGGCTGAATACGCTGGAGACGGACCTGCGCACCTGGGGGCATGTGTTCCACGTCAACTTCTTCTCCTGCGTGGTGCTGGCGCGGGGATTGAAGGACGAACTGGCGGCGGCGCAAGGGTCGATCGTGAACGTCACCTCCATCGCCGGGTCGCGCGTGCACCCCTTTGCCGGGGCTGCCTATGCCACGTCGAAGGCGGCGCTGGCCGCACTGACGCGGGAGATGGCGCATGATTTCGGGCCGCTCGGCGTGCGGGTGAATGCAATCGCGCCGGGCGAGGTGGAGACGGCGATCCTTTCGCCCGGGACGGACAAGATCGTGGAGACGCTGCCGATGCGGCGGCTGGGGCAGCCGAAGGAGGTGGCCGACGCGGTCTGGTTCCTGTGCTCGGACCAGTCGAGCTACATTTCGGGGGCCGAGATCGAGGTGAACGGCGCGCAGCACGTCTGAGCGGGGACCAAGGCTTTTCGAGAAGCCTTGGCAAAATCCTTCGGAGGATTTTGCGCCGCCCTATTCCAGCGTCGCGATGATGGCGCGCAGCGTCTCGATCCCGTCGCCCTTTTCCGACGAGGTGACGACGATCTCGGGATAGGCGGCCGGGTGCTTGGCCAGCGCGCCGCGCACCTGGGCCAGCGTGGCCTCGCGTTCGGCCTTCGACACCTTGTCGGCCTTGGTCAGCACGGCCTGGAAGGTGACGGCGGAGCGGTCGAGGAGCGTCAGGATTTCCTCGTCCACCGCCTTGATCCCGTGACGGGTGTCGATCAGCACGAAGGCCCGGCGGAGCGTCTGGCGGCCCGAGAGGTAGTCCTTGAGCAGGCGCTGCCATTTCTCGACGATGGGTTTCGGGGCCTCGGCATAGCCATAGCCCGGCAGGTCCACCAGATAGCGGGTGTCGCCGAGCGCGAAGAAGTTGATCTCTTGCGTGCGTCCCGGCGTGTTCGAGGCGCGGGCGAGCGCCTTGCGGCCCGTCAGCGCGTTGATCAGGCTCGACTTGCCCACGTTGGACCGGCCCGCGAAGCAGACCTCCAGCCGGTCGGCGGGCGGCAGGCCGGGCATGGCGACGACGCCCTTCACGAAATCGACCGGGCCCGCGAACATCAGGCGACCGGCCTCGCGCGCGGCCTCGTCGGGGTCGGGCGCGAGTGGGAAGGGGAGTGTCGTCACAGCAGTTCGGCCCTGTCGCCGGTGGCGATCGTCCCGCCCCGGGTGACGGTGGCGTAGACGCCGAAATCCTGATGGCCGTAGGCCGATTGCAGCCCGCCGAGCGTGTCGGCGTCGATCACGCCCGTCTCGCGGATCGGCCGAGGTCGCCCGGCAGCGGGTGATGCGTTCCTCGATCCTGAGTTCGGCCTCGCCGATGCGGAGGGTCCGGCCGATCCAGCCCCATTCCTCCCAAGGCTCCAGCCCGTCGAGCCAGAGGTTGCCGCGCCAGCGGTGGATCGACAGCTCGTGCCCCATCCGCGCCGACAGGTCGCGCAGCGAGGCGAGGGACAGGATCGCGACCGAGGGAAAGTCGCTGTCGGTCATGCCCGCGCCCGACACTGACGATGCGCGCAGGCTGCGCCCGGTCGGGCGGGGCGAGCGGGGCGATCCAGTCGAGGAAGGCAGGCAGGTCGGCTGTGTCATCGGGGCGAAAGGTCAGGTCGGGGCGGTCGGGGTGGCGCAGGGTCACGGTCCGCGTCGCCTCGTCGAGCGTCGAGGTGATCGCCATCAGCGTGGGCGCCTTCGCGCCGCGCGCGAAGTTCGCGCAGGGCACCCAGCCGCCGGTCAGCTTTGCCGCCTCATGCGCCACGGCCCAATGCCGGTCGAAGGGCAGGCAGGCACCTGCGGACAGCAGGACAGACCCAAGCTCTTCCCGCCCGTGCCCCTTGATCGGATGGCGGCAGATATGGGCGAGGGTCGCCGTCATTTCTTCTCGGGCGTGGTCTTCGCTGCGGCCTTCGCGGGTTTCGCCGCGGGCTTGCCGGGCGCATTCGCCGCCTTCGGCTCAACCGGTTTCTTCTTTACCCCGGCCTTGATGTTGCCGAAGAGGTCCGGCTTGTGGCCGTGACTTCGCATGATCATGTATTGCTGGGCGAAGGTGATGATGTTGTTCGCGATCCAGTAGACAACCAGGCCGCTCGCGAAGCCGCCCAGCATGAACATGAACACCCAGGGCATCCAGGCAAAGATCATCGCCTGCGCGGGGTCGGTCGGTGCCGGGTTCAGTTTCTGCTGCAGCCACATGGTGATGCCGAGCAGGATCGGCAGGACGCCGATGAAGATCAGCGCCAGCAGCGTGCCGGGCGCGGGCGCGGCCCAGGGCAGCAGCCCGAACAGGTTGAAGAGCGAGGACGGATCGGGCGCGGACAGGTCGCGCAACCAGCCGAAGAACGGGGCATGGCGCAGTTCGATCGTGACGAAGATCACCTTGTAGAGCGCGAAGAAGATCGGGATCTGGATCAGGATCGGCAGGCAGCCCGCCGCCGGGTTCACCTTCTTGTCCTTGTAAAGCTGCATCATCTCTTTCTGCAGCTTCTGCTTGTCCTCGCCCGCGCGCTCTTTCAGCGCCTCCATCTCGGGCTGAAGCTCCTTCATCCGGGCCATCGAGACATAGGATTTGTAGGCCAGCGGAAGCACGATGATCTTGAGGAAGAAGGTCAGCGCGATGATCGCAAGACCCATGTTGCCGATGACGGCGTTCAGCCAGTGCAGGACCATGAAGATCGGCTTGGTCAGGAAATAGAACCAGCCCCAGTCGATCGAGTCGACGAAGCCCGGCGACGCCGCCCTCGTTCTGGTAGGCGCGGATCGTTTCCCATTCCTTGGCCCCTGCGAACAGGCGGCTGGTCGAGGCGGCGGTGCTGCCGGGGGCCACGGTGACGACGGGCTGGCGGGTCTCGACCTGGAAGACGTCGGTCGAGGCGACATACTTGGTGACAGATGTAAACGGCTGGCCCTGCTCGGGGATCAGCGTGGTCATCCAGTACTTGTCGGTGAAGCCGATCCATCCATCCGTGGTGGCGTCGATCACCTCGGCCTGCGCGCCCTCGCGCTCGACCACCTGCAGGTCCATCATGTCGGAATAGGTGATCTCCTGCAGCGTGCCGTCGGTGCGCCCGACGACGCCTTCATGCAGCACGAAGAAGTTCTGAAGATCGGTCGGCTCGCCGTGGCGCGCGACGATGCCATAGGGGGCCATGCGCACCTCGCTCGGCCCGGTATTCTCGACCGCCTGCGTGACGGTGAACATGTAGTTCTCGTCGATCTCCATCGTGCGCGAGAAGATCAGGCCCTTGCCATTGTCCCACCGCAGAGTGACGGGCTGGCCGGGCGCAAGCGTGCTGCCCGAGGCGAGGGTCCATTCGGTGTTCGGGCCGGGAACATCTTCGTATCCCAGATCGCCGCCGGGGGCCCAGCCGTAGAGGGCGTAGTAGGCACCCTGCTGCCCCACCGGGCTGAGCAGACGCACGAGGTCCGACGTCGGCTCCAGCGTGACGCGGTAGTCCTTGAGCTTCAGGTCGTCGATCCGCCCGCCCGAGAGCGAGATCGTGCCCTCGATCCGCGGCGTGTCGATGGCGAGGCGGGGGGCTTCGGGCGCGGCCTCGGGTGCGGGGGTTGCGTCGGTGGCAACGGTTTCGCCTGCGGTCGGCGGGGTTGCCGCTTCGGTCGTCGCGGTGACGGCGGGGGTCGCGGGCGCGGGAACGGGTTCGGGTGGCGGGAACAGGATGAACCAGACCAGGATCACCACGAAGCTGAGGCCCGTCGCGAGAAGAAGATTTTCTTGTTCTGATCGTCCATATGGACCACCGCCGTTCCTGAAAGGGTCAAGCGGTGCTTCAACAGAGGTGGGCGGGAAAGGTCAAGCGGATTCCCGGGAACGGGCGGGACACGGCATCCCTTCGCCCGGGCCAGCAGGGGCAAGGGTGACGCCGGGGGCAGGGGCCTTGCGCGCCGCCCTGCCGACCCATCGGCCGGTCGGTCGCCTCGCCTTGGGCGCGGGGGCCGGGCAACGTCCTGCCGCGCAACAGGCTTCACGCGCGTCACAAGGCTGGAAAATGCACCCGTGTAGCGCGTCAGCCCGCCCGATTGCCGATCTGCGGGGTGGCGGCCAGCCGGGCGCGGTGGCGCAGGATCCAGTCGGCGGTTTCCTCGAAGGGCATCGGCCGCCCGATGCCGAACCCCTGCACATGGCCGCAGCCGAGTTGCGACAACATGGCATGCTCGCCGGGGGTCTCGACGCCTTCGGCCAGCGTGCCGAGGCCCAGCCTCTCGGCCATCGAAAGGATGGCCGAGAGGACCCTTCTGCTGGTCGCGATCCTCGTCGACGCGCGAAACGAAGCTGCGGTCGATCTTCAGGCGGCGCAGGTCGAAGCGCCGGATGTTGGTGATCGAGGCGTGGCCGGCCCCGTAATCGTCCAGGTCGACGCCGCAACCGAGCGCCGCCAGCGCCGCGACGTTGCGCACGATCACGTCATCGTCGGTCTGCGCCACCACCGTTTCGAGAATTTCGATCGTCAGCCGCGACGGGTCGAGGGCGAAGCGATCCAGTTCCCATTTCAGCTTCTCGGGCAGTCTGGGATTGCGCAATTCCCCTTCCGAGAAGTTGACCGAGACGCTGGGGATGTGCATCCCCGCCTTGTCCCATCGCGCGAGCGCCGTGAGCGCCTGGAACAGCATGACCTCGCTCAGACGCTCCGACAGTCCCGAATCCTCGAGCACAGGCAGGAACTCGGACGGAGAGACTAGCCCCCGGACGGGATGATGCCAGCGCGCCAGTGCCTCGAACCCGCTGATCTCGCCGGTATCGGTGGAAATCTGGGGCTGGAAGTGCGGACGGATCTGGCCTTCGTCCAGCGCGGCCTCCAGTTCCGAGCGTTGCGCGTCGCGGTCGGCGCGCGTGCGCGCCATGTCGGGGGCATAGCTGCGGATCGCGCCGGGACCGTGGCGCAGCGCCTCGTCCGCGGCGATCTGGGCCGCATCGAGCAGGGCGCGGCCGGTCCGCTCGGGCACGCGGCTGGACAGGCAGAACCCGACCGAGCAGGTGACGTAGACCTGCGCCCCATCGAGCGACAGCGGGGGGCTGATCGCGGCCTGGATGCGCGCCGCAAGCTGCACCATGATCTCGAGGTCGAGGCGGCGAACGGGTGCCAGCACGACGGCGAAGCCGCCACCTTCCAGCCGTGCGACCACGTCGCCCTGGCGCAGGGCGCCCAGCAACCTTTCGCCCGACCGCTGCAAGGCCTCGGCCTGCGCGGCGCGTCCGTGCCGGTCCAGCAGGCGCTCGGCCTCGTCGAACAGCACGACGAGGCATCCCGTGGACCTGCCGGTTTCGTCCGCGACGCGCATCACCTTCTCGATCCGTCCCGTCAGGGTGGGCCGGACTGTCAGCCCGGGTTCGGACGAGACGTCGACCGGCGGCGGATCGTCGGTGCTGAATGCGCCGGTCAGGACGAAGACCAGCGGCAGGCCGAGTGCGGCGATCGTCAGCATCTCTTCCCCGCCCAGCCAGAACGAGGCGAGCGTGAGCGCGGGCAGGAACACCAGAACCTCGGGCCGCCGCAGCAGCGCACCCAGTTGCATCATCCGGCGCGCCAGTCCGATCGGAGCAAACCGCATGCCATGCCTCCCTGAACCCTGGGGCAGCAAGAGGCCCCGACTGCGCGCAGCCTAGGGAATCAGGTTGATGGCTTCGTTAACTGTCGCCCGACAGTTGCAGTCGCATTTTCCGCAATTGCCTCCCCGGACAGCGCCAGCCCGGCGAAATCGAACAGCGCCGGGTCCAGCAGATGCGAGGGGCGGGCATTCATCAGCGCGCGGAACATCACCTGCCGCCGCCCGGGGCTGCGCGCCTCCCACCCGTCGAGGATCTGTCTTCACCTGCTGGCGCTGCAAGCCGTCCTGCGACCCGCAGAGATCGCAGGGGATGATGGGGAAGTTCATCGCCTTGGCAAAGCGTTCGCAATCCGCCTCGGCCACGAAGGCCAGCGGGCGGTAGAGGAACAGATCGCCCTCCTCGTTCACGAGCTTCGGCGGCATGGTGGCCAGCCGCCCGCCGTGAAAGAGGTTCATGAAGAAGGTCTCGAGGATGTCGTCGCGGTGATGGCCCAGCACGACCGCCGAGCATCCTTCCTCGCGCGCGACCCGGTAGAGGTTGCCGCGCCGCAGGCGCGAGCAGAGCGAACAGAAGGTCCGTCCCTGCGGGATCTTGTCCATCACCACCGAATAGGTGTCAGCATATTCGATCCGGTGGGGCACCTCCATCCGCGTCAGGAACTCGGGCAGGACGGTCGCCGGAAAGCCGGGCTGGCCCTGATCCAGGTTGCAGGCCAGAAGGTCAACCGGCAGCAGCCCGCGCCACTGCAATTCCTGCAAGACGGCGAGCAGGGTGTAGCTGTCCTTGCCCCCCGACAGGCAGACCAGCCAGCGCGCCCCGCGCTCCACCATCCCGTAGGTCTCGATCGCCTCGCGAACCTCGCGCACCAGCCGCTTGCGCAGCTTCTTGAACTCGGTCGTGTCCGGCGCGCCGCGCAGGATCGGGGGAAGGTCGTCGGTTTCGTCGAACATCGGGGCCTCGGGCGCATCCGGCAGGGATCGGCCTGCGTATACGGCAGGTCAGGTGATGGGGAAAGCACGATGCGCTGGATGATGCTTGGGGTGGTCTTGTTGCTTGCGGCCTGCGCGGGCAGACCGGGGCCGACCGATCCGCTGCTGAGCGACCGCAAGCTGAACATCGAAGAGTTCTTCGAGGGCCGCACCATCGCGCACGGTCAGTTCCAGGACGTGTTCGGCGAGGTCCGGCGCCGCTTCGTCGTGACCATCGACGGCGACTGGGACGGCAAGGTTCTGACGCTGGACGAGAACTTCGTCTACGAAGACGGCTCCAAGGAAAACCGCAAGTGGACGCTGACCAAGACCGGCCCCGACACATGGACGGGCAGCGCGCCCGGCGTGCTGGGAACCGCCTCGGGCGTGGAGCGGGGCGATACCTTCAACTGGCAATATCGCATCGACCTGCCGGTGCCCGACGGCACGCTGCGCGTGGGGTTCGACGACTGGATGTGGCTCTTGACCGAGGATCGGCTGCTGAACATCGCCTACATGCGCAAGGGCGGGGTGCGGATCGGGCAGGTGGTGATCTTCTTCGAGAGGGAATGATCCAGCGCTTCGGCGGCACCGGGTCATAGCCCGAGCCGCCCCAGGGATGGCAGCGGCAGATCCGGTGCACGGTCAGCCAGCGTGCCCTTGATCGCCGCCATGCACCTCCAGCGCCTCGAGCGCATAGGCCGAGCAGGTGGGCTGGAAGCGGCAGCCGTGCCCGACCCAGGGGCTGAGGACCAGCCGGTAGGCGCGGACGGGCAGCGCCACGAGATGCGCGAGGGGAGTCATCGGGGCGCGCGCGGCGCGTGGATGCGGGCGAGGGCCGTCGCCAGATCGTCCAGCATCAGCGCGAAGTCCCGATCGACCGTCGCGCCGGGGCGGCCGACCAGCACATAGTCCCAGCCCGGCTGCGCCGCGCGCGGCAGAACGGCGCGTGCCACCTCGCGCAAGCGGCGCTTGGCGCGGTTGCGGGTCACGGCGTTGCCGACCTTCTTCGAGCAGGTGTAGCCCACGCGGATCGCCGCGCTGTCGTCTCCCCGGCGGCGTGCCTGAAGCGTGAAGGCGGGCGTCGCCTGACGCCGGGCCTGCGCCGCGCGCAGGAAATCGGCGCGCTTGGCCATGACCTCCAGACAAACGGAAACCGCCGGGGGCAGGGGCGCGTCGGCATCGCTGCCTGTCGTCCCGGCCACCGGCGGTGTCATGTCAGACATCCCCGAGGGGACGTGCGGCCCGATCAGGCCGACAGCTTCTTGCGGCCCTTGGCGCGGCGGGCGGCCAGCACGAGACGGCCGCCTTTGGTCGCCATGCGGGCGCGGAACCCGTGGCGGCGCGCGCGAACCAGGTTCGAGGGTTGAAACGTGCGCTTCATAGCGGCTCTCCATCACATGCGGCCGCGCGTCCCCGGACGGGATTCGAGCGCGACCCTTGTTCGAAGCCCGTCCTTTACGGTCGCCGCCCGACCAAGTCAATTCGCCCGATCCGTTTTTCTTGCAACATTTCGCGCGCCCCGACGCCGCCTGCCCGCCGAATGTTTCAGTTTCGAGCGGGCCCGGACCCGGCGCGATCAAGGCGGCGTGAGGGGGGTGTCGGCAAGGTCCGACAACCGGCATGGTGACCACCAGACCCCCGAGGAGCTTTCCCCTGTGAGCGACATGACCCACCCTGACGACCCCGCACCCGTCCGATCCGGCCTGCGTCGGCGGCTGCCGATCCTCGTCATCCTCGCCGTGGCGGCGGTCGGGGCGGTGACGCTGCGCGACTCGCTCGGCTTCCAGGCGCTGGCCGAGCATCGCGAGGCGCTGCTGGCATTCCGCGATGCGCATTATCCTGGCGGCGGCCCTTCTGTTCGTGGCGGCCTATGCGGTGCTGGTGGCCCTCAGCCTGCCCGGTGCGCTGCTGGCCACGCTGACGGGCGGCTTCCTGTTCGGGCTGTTTCCCGGCGTGCTGTTCAACGTGACCGGCGCGACGCTCGGGGCGATTGCCGTGTTTCTGGCCGCGCGGGCAGGGTTCGGGGCCGAGTTGAACGCCCGCATCGCCGGCGGTGGCGGTGCGGCGGCGCGGCTGATGGCGGGCCTGCGCGAGAACGAGCTTTCGGTGCTGTTCCTGATGCGCCTCGTCCCCGCCGTTCCCTTCTTTCTGGCCAACCTGATCCCCGCCGCTTTGGGCGTCGGCCTTGCGCGCTTCGCCGTCACCACCTTCTTCGGGATCATGCCCGGCGCGCTCGTCTACACCTGGGTCGGCGCCGGCCTGGGCGAGGTGTTCGAGCGGGGAGAGACACCGAACCTGGGGCTTCTGTTCGAGCCGCAGATCCTCGGCCCGATCCTCGGCCTCTGCGCGCTGGCCGCACTGCCCATCGTGATCCGCGCCCTGCGCCGAGAAGGATATCTGAGATGGAGCGGATCGAGACGGATGTCTGCGTGATCGGCGCAGGATCGGGCGGGCTGTCGGTCGCGGCAGGTGCGGCGCAGATGGGCGCGCGCGTGGTGCTGATCGAAGGGGCCGAGATGGGGGGCGACTGCCTGAACCATGGCTGCGTGCCGTCGAAGGCGCTGCTGGCGGCGGCCAAGGCGGCGCATGCGATGACGGCAGGGGCGCGCTTCGGGATCACGCCGGTCGTCCCCGAGATCGACTTCGGCCGCGGTCAAGGACCACGTCGCCCGCACCATCGAGACCATCGCCCCCATCGACAGCCAGGAGCGGTTCGAGGGGCTCGGCGTCCGCGTGATCCGCGCCTGGGCGCGCTTCACCTCGCCCGACGAGGTGCAGGCGGGCGGGTTCGCCATCCGCGCCCGCCGCTTCGTCATCGCCACCGGCTCGCGCCCCGTGGTGCCGCCGATTCCCGGCATCGAGAGCGTGCCCTACCTGACCAACGAGACGATCTTTCCCCTGCGCGAGAAACCCTCGCACCTGGTCATCCTGGGCGGCGGCCCCATCGGGATGGAGATGGCGCAGGCACACCGCCGCCTGGGCTGCAAGGTGACGGTGATCGAAGGGCTCGGGCGTGCTGGGGCGCGAGGACCCCGAGCTGGCCGCCGTCGTGCTGGACGCCCTGCGTGCCGAGGGGGTCGAATTCATCGCGGGCACGCAGGCGGCGGGCGTCTCGGCCGAGGGCGGCGTCACGGTGACCCTGGCCGACGGGCGCCGCGTGACCGGCTCGCACCTGCTGGTCGCCGCCGGTCGGCAGGTCGCGCTGGAGCGGCTGGACCTCGAGGCGGGCCGGATCGCGCATGACAAGCGGGGCGTGACGGTCGGGGCCAACCTGCGATCCCCGACCAACCGCCGGGTCTATGCGGTGGGCGACGCGGCGGGCGGCGCGCAGTTCACCCATCTTGCCGGCTATCACGCGGGCGTGGTGATCCGGCAGATCATGTTCGGCCTGCCCGCCAAGGCCAGCATGGCCCACATCCCCCGCGCCACCTACACCGACCCCGAACTGGCGCAGGTCGGCCTGACCGAGGACGAGGCCCGCAAGGCGCATGGTGACAGCCTGACAGTGCTGCGCTTTCCCTATCACGACAACGACCGGGCGCAGGCCGAGGGCAAGACGGCGGGCCTCGTGAAGGTCATGGTCGTCGGGGGCCGCCCGGTGGGCGCGGGCATCGTCGGCGCGCAGGCGGGGGAACTGATCGCGCTCTGGGCGCTTGCACTCTCGGC
>CAVVOC010000008.1:0-38929 GCA_963749855.1 uncultured Alphaproteobacteria bacterium
CGGGGGTATTTCGGCCGAAAGAGAAGCGCAGGCGGCGCGTCAGCCCTGCGTCTCCACGCAATGGCGGCGGAAGGCGCGTTTCAGCAGGTCGATCTCGGCCCGCAGCAGGTCAAGCTCTGCCCGGATGTCGTCTTCCATCGCCACGCCCGCGATCAGGGTAAAGTGCCCCAGCACCTGCATCTGCCGCCCTGTCGCGCACCAGGAAGGTCTGCACCCCGTCCGACACCAGCTCCATCGGGATCGGCACGCGGATCGCGAAGCCGCCCGCGGCGGGCGTCACCGTCAGCCCCTGCAGGCTGACCTTGCCATGCAGCACCTCGACCTGGGGCGCCTGCCGCCCGCAGGAGGCCCTGCCAGATCCCCGCGCGGATCCGCCCGCCTTCCAGAACCGCTTCCGCTCATCGCGCCTCCCCCTACAGTTCCGCGCGCGGGCGGCGCGTCAGCGTCACGTCGCGCAGGATGATCTGGTTCATCTCCGGCCCCTCGAAGATCAGGTCGATCCACAGCTTTTCGACGCGCTTTTCGTTCATCCTGGTATAGGCGAGGTCGAATTCCACCATCACCTCCTGATCGGCCAGCGGCAATTCCCGCACGATCTGTTCCAGGTTCGGGCCGTGCTTCACGTTCAGCCGCGCGAAGATCTCCAGCGGCTTTTCCATCTCGACGATCATCGTCAGCCGGATCAGGTGGCGCAGCTTCAGCCCCTGCACCGCGTCGTCCGGCAGGTCGATCGCCAGCGACAGGAAGCTGCCGTCGAAGCGGAACACATCCATCCGCAGGCCGAACGGGGCAAGGTCTCCTCGGCCGCGTGTTCCGGATCTGGCGCACCGTCAGCTCGCTGCGCAGGCAGTCGTGGAACAGCGTCGCGCCCCTCGTCGATCACCGCCTTGCCGGGGACCGAGGCCACGCCCGGCACGGCGATCGCCCCGCGCCACAGCGGCGGCCGCCAGGCCCAGTCCGTTCCCATCGGTCGCAGGATCGCGTTCGACCCGATCACCGGCAGCGCCAGCCGCCCCTCGGCCTCGTGCAGCACCCGGTCGAGCTGCCGCCGCAGTCCCCAGGCCCGCGCCCGCGCGCAGGCGCAAGTCGTCCAGCTCCATCGCGCCGGCACGCTCCGCCAGCCGGGTACCAGCGCCTGACCGCGCCCCGGTTCCAGAACCGGTCGAGGAACCTGTCGATCGCCTTGCCATCTTCCCCTTCGCGGCACGTCTGCCGAAACGCGCATCGATTCGACGTTATCGCGTCATTCCCGTGGGTTCCACCCCCATCCGCTACCGGAGGTTGAATACGCCGCAGGCCCTACAGCCGCGCCACCGCGTGAAGCGCCGACAGCGTCTGAAGGAAGAAGCCCCGGTTCAGGAATTCGGGATAGGTCGACAGCTTCACCGCCACCAGCCCCGCATCGGGCGCGACATAGACCATCTGGCCGAACACGCCCCGGCACATGAAACGGCCCAGCCGGCTGTCCTCGACCCAGAACTGGTTCCGATAGGTGCCGTCGGGCAGCGTGATCCGGCTTTCGTCGTCGAACAGCCCATGCGCGCCGTGCCGCGTATCCTCGATGAAGGCGCGCGGGATGACCTGCCGCCCCTCCATCATCCCGTCGTTCAGGAGCGCGATCCCGAACCGCGCCATGTCGCGCAGGGTCGCGCTGATCCCGCCGCAGGCCAGGCCATAGCCCGCGCTGTCCACGGTGATGCTCGGCATCCTCCTCGCAGCCCAGCGGCGCCCAGAGCCGGTCCGAGATGATCTGCGGCAGGCGCTGGCCCGTGACCCGTTCCATCGCATGGGCCAGCACGTCGGTCTCGATCGAGCGGTAATTGAACCGTGCGCCATGCTCGGCCTCGGCCACCGTCAGGCCCATCATCTGTTCCCAGATGCAGGTCGGCCAGTCCGAGACATCATCGCCCTCCGGCGCGGGCTTCCAGCCGGCGGCATAGTCCATCTTGCCCACGTCGCTGTCGCGCTGGTGATAGGTCTCGTCGAACCGCACGCCCTGGTCATGTCGAGGACCTGTTGCAACGTGGCGCCCTTCCAGGCCGTCCGCGCCAGTTCCGGCAGCACGTCGGTGACCGGCGCCGCAGGGTCGAGCAGCCCTTCGGCGATCAGGCTCGCGCCCGCCGTCGCCGTGATCGACTTCGACACCGATTGCAGCAGGTGAACCGACCGGCGGTCCATCCCGTTGTGATAGCTTTCGTGCAGGATGCGCCCGTCCTTCCAGACGAACATCCCGTCGGTATAGGTCGCGTCCAGCATCGCGCCGAAGGTCGTGGGCCCCTCCGGCCCCTCGAAGGCGCAGATCGTCCAGCCGCCCCGCGTCATCGGGCAGGGGCGAGACGCGCGGCCCGCGCCGGATGGGGGCGGTGGGCAGGATCTCGCGCACCCGCTGGAACGCCCAGCGGTTCCATGGCGGCCGGTCCCAGTCGAGCCGCGGCAGACGCCATTCGGGGGGCGGCGGCGATCCTTCCATGATCGGCGGGGCCGGTGTCCGAATTCCTGTAGCTGTCCATCGCGCCGGTCCCCTCGCCCTTGCCCACGGTCAAGTCTAGCCGCCGCTCCCGCGCCATGCCGGGCACACAGCGACATCGACGCGCAGTTCGCGACCCGCTCAGGCCGTCGCGCGGTCCGGAGGCTCGCCGCCCAGCGCCTCCCAGAAATCGGCGCGCAGGTTGTGATGCGGGAACGGCTCGTCCGGCACATCGACGTTCAGGAAGGCGACAGAGCGGCCCCCAACCCTCGGCGACATCGAACACCAGCACCCGTTCCGGCGGCAGCGCCTCGGTCACCTCCGCAGTGCGGCGACGAAAGGCGGCCAGCGCGCCGTCCCGGTTCGGCGCATCGCCGCCGATGGTCTGCCGCACCGCGCCGAACGTCGCCTCGAGCATGTCGCGCACATGCGGCGGGGTCGGCATGTCGGCATAGGTCGATGACAGCTTGCCGATGGTCTTCTCGTAGCTGGCCCACCATTTGTCCTCGGGCCGCACCGAATGGATCACCTTGGCCTCGGGAAAAGCTCTCGACCAGGTCGCGCCAGAAATGCGCGCCCGGCCAGTCGACCTGTGACGCAGTAGCCGTCGAACATCTGTTCCCAGTCGGCAGTCCCCCGCGCAAAGGCGTCGAGCCACAGCGGCACCGTCTCGGGCCGATGTCATCACCTCGTGCATGTGATGGCAGGGGCCGAAGCCCAGCCGTTCCAGCGCGGCCTTCAGCGATTTCGTCCCCGTCCGGCCGAAGCCGGACCCGATCACGGTCAATGGCATGATCTTCTCCCCCCCAGATGAAGAGGGATAGGATATCACAATCTGTGCGGCATTGAGAGAACTGCAGTTCCCGACTGCCGGCCCGAAAGCAAACGGCGCCCCGAAGGGCGCCGTCTTCTGCATCAAGGACCGCCGTCACTGGTCCATGTAGACGTGCGCTCTCGCCTTCGCGCCCGGATGCGTCACCGCCCCCCAGCGCGCGCCGCCGCACCAGCTTGGCGAACTTCCAGATCGCGCCCGTCTCGTATGCCGTCTTGCGCGGCCCTTTCCATTCGGCCTTGCGCTTGGCCAGTTCCTCATCCGACAGCGCCACCGACAGCTCGCCCGTCAGCGCGTTCAGCGTGATGACGTCGCCGTTCTTCAGCAGCGCAATCGGCCCGCCATGCGCCGCCTCCGGCCCGACATGGCCCACGCAGAAGCCCGCGCGTCGCGCCCGAGAACCGGCCGTCGGTGATCAGCGCCACCTTCTTGCCCATGCCCTGACCGGACAGCGCCGCCGTGGTCGACAGCATCTCGCGCATCCCCGGCCCGCCCGCCGGGCCTTCGTTGCGGATGACGATGACCTCGCCTTCCTTGTATTCGCCGCGCCTTGACGGCGGCGAAGGCGTCTTCCTCGCATTCGAACACCCGCGCCGGGCCGGTGAAGACCTGCTCGGCCTCGGTCATGCCCGCGACCTTCACGATGGCCCCGTCGGGCGCGAGGTTGCCCTTCAGGCCGACCACGCCGCCCGTCTTGGTGATCGGGCGTCGCCGCCGGATAGATCACCCGGCCATCCGCCTCGCCCGTGATCTCGTCCAGCTCCTCGCCCAGCGTCCGGCCCGAGGCGGTGATGCAGTCCTCGTGCAGCAGCCCGCTCTTGCGCAGTTCCTTCATCACCACCGGCACGCCGCCGACCTCGTACAGGTCCTTGGCCACGTATTTCCCGCCCGGCCGCAGGTCGACGAAATAGGGCGTGTCGCTCATGATCGCGGCCACGTCGAACAGGTCGAAGTCGATCCCCGCCTCATTCGCAATCGCCGGCAGGTGCAGCGCCGCGTTGGTCGAGCCGCCCGGTGCAGGCCACCACCCGCGCCGCGTTCTCCAGCGACTTCAGCGTCACGATGTCGCGCGCGCGGATGTTCTTCTCGATCAGGTGCATCACCGCCACGCCCGACGCCTCGCCATACTGGTCGCGGCTCTCGTAGGGCGCGGGCGCGCCGGACGAGTTCAGCAGCGCCAGCCCGATCGCCTCGGACACGCAGGCCATCGTGTTGGCCGTATACTGCGCGCCGCAGGCGCCCGAGGACGGGCAGGCCACCCGCTCCAGGATCTCCAGCTCGGCGTCCGACAGGTTCCCGGCCTGGTGCTTGCCCACCGCCTCGAACATGTCCTGCACGGTCACGTCCTTGCCGTTGCAGCCGGCCCGGCAGGATCGACCCGCCATAGATGAAGACCGACGGCACGTTCAGCCGCACCATCGCCATCATCATCCCCGGCAGGGACTTGTCGCAGCCCGCAAGGCCCACCAGCGCGTCATAGCAATGCCCGCGCATCGTCAGCTCCACCGTATCGGCAATCGCATCGCGCGAGGCGAGCGAGGACCGCATCCCCTCATGCCCCATCGCGATCCCGTCGGTCACGGTGATCGTGGTGAACTCGCGCGGCGTGCCGCCGCCCTTCTTCACCCCGTGCTTCACGATCTGCGCCTGACGGTTCAGCGCGATGTTGCAGGGCGCGGCCTCGTTCCAGCAGGTCGCGACGCCGACCCAGGGCTGGTGGATCTCTTCCTCGGTGATCCCCATCGCGTAGAAATAGCTGCGGTGCGGCGCGCGCGCCGGGCCTTCGGTCACATGGCGGCTGGGCAGCTTCGACTTGTCGAAACGCTGGTTGGTCATGCGGTCCTCCCGAGGATCTGGCTGACTTCGCCAGATAAAGGGGCCGAGGGCGGGGCGGGCACAGTTCCGCCCCGCTGCGTCACCCGCCGTCCGGCGACGCACGTGGCCACGGCGCGCGCTCCCCGGCGCAGGCCGTCACCGCGCGTCGAGACTCACGACCGGAGCGCCACGCACATCCCGCCTCGTCGCCGCCGCGCCAAGCCGATCCGGCGCGCGCTCAACGTAAAAGGCAATCTGCCGCCTCGCCTCGGCCTTCCCACGTCCCCGCCCGCAGATGCGTTCCAGCATCCGCGCCCGGTCCACGATCCGGTTCTGCCGCGTGTCGATCACCGACAGCGTCGCCGCCACGGCGGTGAGCAGGAACACCGGCGAGAGCGACGCCTGGATGAGGGTGGAGGCGGTGTGCTGGAGGGGGGTCATGGGTTGGGCCAGCTCGGCGAGGTTATCACTGATCAGACGATTCAGCGGGCGCAGCATGAAGGCCCCGGCCGAACGGAGGGCGGCTTGGCTCGCATAGCGCAGAACGTGAACGTCAAGAAGTTTGTGCTTGGGCTCTATGGCGAGGACGGCTCGGGCAAGCTCGGGTGGATGGTTTATCTGACGGGCAGCGAAGACCATCGGACAGGATGGCACCGAGTATCACTTAGGCGATCTGTAGGTGACCGACCTTGCACCATCGGGAAGCTGATACAGGGTTATGGAAACCGAAGCAATCTTGGAGACTTTTGGTGCTGTGCGCAGTCTTCGTAGAACGCGATAAGCTTGAAATAACATCGTGTTCTGGCCAGTTGACTTGGGACTTGAATGGGCGAACATCTTTCTGCCGATCGCGAGTCCGTTTATCTGCGACTTTGCAGGCGTAACGACAACTGAGCGCACTAGCTCCCCGTTAGATGATAGCAGGGCTGGGTTACACGAGTTCATAGCGATCGCGTCTTCATTTGGTTTTCAAACCTTTTTTTCGGGATGGGCATGGTAAGACGCGCCAATGCGAGCCACTTGCCACCAATCGGGGGCGAGGGGCGAACCTTGTCTCCAGCTTCTTGATCGCAGATTGAAACCTCTGGCCCGCTCAGCACCACATCTTCGTAGATACATTTCTTAGCGTCGATTGAGCCTGACGGTAAAAATCGACGATCGGTCAGGAGTAAGACTGAACCCACTCGAAGATCATCTGAAACTTGGCGCGGTCATTGAAGTTCTGAATTCTTGACACCATAGGTCGCGAGACCTATGCTATTCAGAAACTCGGTTCGGATTGCTAGCTGCGTCAGAAGAAAGGCCAAACTGGCTGTCAAAAGTTCGTCAAGGCCTTGCAAGTGTGGCAAGGGGAAATCATCTTTACGTAAGACGGTCATCTGCGCACGCAATTAGTTCTGCACCAGTCGACAAAGTCTGAACGAAGCGGCGCCCACAGGCACGATCAGAATGTTGTCTGGCTTTATCGTCAAAGAAGGCATGAGATTCAGAAAGAAGTGTCATCATGCCTGCCAGACCTGCCAACGCATGAATGCCGAGGCAAGGAACTGTCGCGTATCATCACGTCTTGTAACGAGCTCGATATGCATCGACAAAGCGCGACGCCTGGTCAAAGCATGCAATGAATTTGCGTTCAACGTTTGGATGTCGTGTGCAAATACGCTTGACCGGAAAAGAATTGATCTGCTGAATTGAGCTATTACCTTACGATCGCTTGAACAACGGGCTTCAACTGAAGAACGATTGAAATGTACCGAATTCGAGTTCACAAGGTCGACACTTTCCTTGACGTATCGCAACGGCATTTCGAGCTCATTGGTGGGCTTAACATTTCTCCTCGCAATGCACCGAACGACAGCCTTCGCGAACTTGTTCCAGAGCCTTCGCAGAAGTTGTCACGACATCTTGCTTCGACCGAGAATCGAGCATGAACATTGCGATCAATACCAGTGAGGCGCTCGAAATGGAAGAAACAGCCGCCGTATTGCCGCTTATTCAGAGACTAGCAAAAGCCGCCAAACGCCTACGACTGAACTCTGGATGACTTTCATCACAACCGACGCTGCGTACTCCGAAACTCAATAAGAGGTTGCGAGGTAAATGAAGGTTTGAAATCCGGAACGGACAACGATAAACAAGCGAAGATGCTTACATCGAACGTTCCGCGATTGCAACTTCATTTCGGGCCCTTTACACCACCCCCTCCCCCGCGCTTCACTCCCCCACCCCCCCGGAGCGCACCCCCATGACCCTCGAAACCTGGCTCGCCTTCGTCGCCGCCTCCTCCGTCCTCCTCGTCATCCCCGGCCCGACGATCCTGCTCGTCGTGTCCTACGCCCTCGGCCAGGGCTGGCGCGCCGCCCTGCCCACCGCCATCGGCGTGGCGCTGGGCGACTTCACGGCGATGACGCTGTCGATGCTGGGCATCGGGGCGCTGCTGGCGGCCTCCGCCACGCTCTTCACGATCCTCAAGCTCGCGGGCGCCGCCTACCTGATCTGGCTGGGGGTGAAGCTCTGGCGCGCGGGCGGCACGCTCGATGCGCAACCCATCACCGAGGTCACGCGGCCGGGGCGCATGGTGGCCCATGCCTGGCTGGTGACGGCGCTGAACCCCAAGAGCATCACCTTCTTCGTGGCCTTCCTGCCCCAGTTCCTCGACCACTCCGAAAGTTTCTGGACGCAGATGCTGGTGTTCGAGGCGACGTTCCTTGTCCTCGCCTTCCTCAACGCGCTCGGCTACGGCCTGATCGCCTCGCGCGCGCGGCGCATGGTCCGCAGCCCGCGCGTCATCGGCACCGTCAACCGGGTGGGCGGCACGCTCCTGATCGGGGCGGGGGTGGCGACGGCCACGGCGCGGACGGCCTGAGTCGGCCGCAAAGCCCGAGCGTTTCTGTCTGCATACGAAAGCCATACGGTTATCCTACGGGTTCCATACGCAGCGGAATTGCATTTCCCGCCCCCCCGGCATATCTCGGGCCTGACCCGCAGCGACCGAAGGGCCGCCCGCGATGAACTGGATCTCCAACTACGTCCGCCCCAAGATCAACTCGCTGTTCTCGCGCCGCGAGGTGCCCGAGAACCTGTGGACCAAGTGCCCCGAATGCGGGACGATGCTGTTCCACCGCGAGCTGGCGGACAACCTGAACGTCTGCACCAACTGCGATCACCACATGGCGATCACGCCCGCGCGACCGCTTCGCGGCGCTGTTCGACGGCGGCGTCTTCGTCGAGGTGAAGGTGCCCGAACCGGTGACCGACCCGCTGCAGTTCCGCGACCAGAAGAAATACCCCGAGCGGCTGAAGGCCGCGCAGAAAGTCAACGGGCGAGCAAGGAGGCGATGCTGGTGGCCGAGGGCGAGATCGGCCGCACGCCCGTCGTCGCCGCCGCGCAGGACTTCGCCTTCATGGCCGGGTCGCATGGGCATGTATGTCGGCAACGCCATCATCGCCGCCGCCGAACGGGCGGTGAAGCTGAAGCGCCCGCTGATCCTGTTCTCCGCCGCCGGCGGCGCGCGGATGCAGGAGGGGATCCTGTCAGCCTGATGCAGATGCCCCGCACCACCGTCGCCGTGCAGATGCTGAAAGAGGCGGGCCTGCCCTATATCGTCGTGCTGACCCATCCGACGACGGGCGGCGTCACCGCCTCCTACGCCATGCTGGGCGACGTGCAGATCGCCGAGCCGAACGCGCTGATCTGCTTTGCCGGCCCGCGGGTGATCGAACAGACGATCCGCGAGAAGCTGCCCGAGGGCTTCCAGCGCGCCGAGTATCTGCTGGACCACGGCATGCTCGACCGCGTCACCCACCGCAAGGCGCTGCGCGACGAACTGATCACGCATCATCCGCATGCTGACCGCGCCAGCCCCCCGCCGTCAAGGGCGACCTGCCCGCCCCCGGCCAGGTCGTCGAGCCTGCCCGAGCCCGTCGCCGCCAAGTGACACCACGTCTTCCGACGCCCTGCTCGACCGGATGATGACGCTTCACCCCAAGGTCATCGACCTGACGCTGGACCGCGTGCACCGGCTGCTGGCAGCGCTCGGCCACCCCGAACGGCGCCATTCCGCCGGTGATCCATATCGCCGGCACCAACGGCAAGGGCTCCACCCAGGCGATGATCCGCGCGGGGCTGGAGGCGGCGGGCGAGACGCGTCCACGCCTATACCTCGCCCCACCTCGCCCGGTTCCACGAACGCATCCGGCTGGCGGGCGAGCTGATCTCCGAACCCGCGCTGACCGCGCTGCTCGACGAATGCGTGACCGCGAACGGCCCCGACCCGATCACCTTCTTCGAGATCACCACCTGCGCCGCCTTCCTCGCCTTCGCCCGCACCCCCGCCGACTGGACCCTGCTCGAGGTCGGCCTTGGCGGCCGGCTCGATGCGACCAACGTGATCGACCGGCCCGCGCCTGACCATCATCACGCCCGTCAGCCTCGACCACCAGCAGTATCTGGGCGACACCGTCGCCGCTGATCGCCGCCGAAAAGGCCGGCATCCTCAAGCGCGGCGTGCCCTGCGTCGTCGGCCCGCAGACGGATGAGGGGCTGGCGGTGATCGAGGCGACGGCCGCCCGCCTTGGCGCGCCGCTGCTGGCCCATGGCCAGCACTGGCACGTGCCCGAGGAACGCGGCCGCCTGGTCTATCAGGACGAGACCGGGCTGCTGGACCTGCCCCTGCCCAACCTGCCCGGCCCGCACCAGATCCAGAACGCCGGCGCCGCCCTCGCCGCCCTGCGCCACCTCGGCTACGGCGCCGGACGCCTGCGAGGCCGCCGTGACCCGCGCCCACTGGCCCGCCCGGATGCAGCGCCTGCGCCACGGCCCGCTGGTCGAAGCCGCGCCGCAGGTCGAACTCTGGCTCGACGGCGGCCACAACCCGGCGGGGGGCGAGGCGCTGGCCGCGACCCTTGCGCGGATGCCGGCGCGCCCGACCCATCTGATCTGCGGGATGCTCAACACCAAGGACATCGCGGGCTACCTGCCGCCCGCTTGCGCGCCCATGCGCGCCAGCCTGCACGCCGTCTCGATCCCCGGCGAGAAGAACACGCTTCCCGCCGAAGAGACACAGGCCGCCGCCGCGCGCGGTCGGCCTGCCCGCCACCACCGCCGACAGCGTTCTCGACGCCCTCCGCGCCATCGCCCTGACCGATCCGCAGGCGCGCGTTCTCATCTGCGGCTCGCTCTACCTCGCCGGTCAGGTTCTGCGCGAGAACGGATGAGACGCCTCCATTCTTCTGTTCGGAAAAATCCTCCGGGGCGGAAAACCCCCGGGCGCTCTCAGCCTCGCACAGACCTTGGGCATCCAGCGCACAGACGGCCGGGTTGCGACAGCGCGCCCGGCTCCTTACCTTCTCGCCAACCCATTCCGGAGGCATCCCATGTCCCTCTCCCTCGGCCTCGACACTTTCGGCGACGTCACGCTCGGCGCGGACGGGACGCTTCTTCCCCATGACCAGGTGCTGCGCGACCTCGTCGATCAGGGCACTCTGGCCGACAGCCTGAACATCGACTTCCTTGGCGTGGGCGAGCATCACCGCGACGACTTCGCGGTGTCCGCCCCCGAAATCGTGCTGGCCGCCATCGCCGCCAAGACCAGCCGCATCCGCCTCGGCTCTGCCGTCACCGTGCTGTCCTCCGACGATCCGGTGCGCGTGTTCCAGCGTTTCTCCACCCTCAACGCCATTTCCAACGGGCGGGCCGAGGTGATCCTGGGTCGCGGGTCGTTCACCGAAAGCTTCCCGCTCTTCGGCTACGAGTTGCAGGATTACGAGCTGCTCTTCCAGGAGAAGCTGGACCTCTTTACCCACCTGATCCGCGACGAGGCCGTGACGTGGAGCGGGCAGACCCGCTCGGCCCTGAAGAACCAGCGCGTCTTTCCCACCCTCGCGCCAGAGGGTCTCGCCGTCTCCATCGGCGTGGGCGGCAGTCCGGAGTCGGTCGTGCGCGCGGTGCAATATGACCTGCCCATGATGCTGGCCATCATCGGCGGCGATCCGCGCCGTTTCCTGCCTTACGTCGATCTCTACAAGCGCGCGGCCAAGCAGATGGAGCGGCCGATCCGCCCGCTTGGCGTCCACTCCCCCGGCCATGTCGCCGCGACGGACGAGCTGGCGCAGGAACAGCTCTGGCCGCATTACCGCAAGATGCATGACCGCATCGGCGGCGAGCGCGGCTGGCCGCCCACGACGAAGGAGAACTTCCTGAACGAGGTGGCGCGCGGTTCGCTCTATTGCGGATCGCCCGAGACGGTCGCCCGGAAGATCGCCGGAACCGTCGGCGCGCTCGGCCTCGGCCGGTTCGACATGAAGTACTCGAATGGCGCGATGCCGCATGGCCAGATGATGGAGAGCATCCGCCTCTATGGCGAGCGCGTCATCCCGATGGTCCGCGACATCCTTGCCACAAAGGCCGCCTGAACGTCAGACCGCAATATTGTCGATCAGCCGGACGCCGCCCACGCGGGCGGCGGCCAGAAGCCGGGCGGGGCCGTCGAGACGGTCGATCCACATCAGCGTCCCGGCATCGCAGAGGTCGATGTATTCGACCGCCTCGAATCCGGCCCGCAGCAATGCTGCCCTTGCCGCTGCCAGCGTCGCGGCCACCTCGGCCCCGCTGCGCAGCGCCGCTGCGACCGCCGCCATCTCGCGCGGCAAAGCTGCCGCCACAGCGCGCGCCTCGGCCGACAGACGCATGTTGCGGGACGAGCGCGCCAGACCGTCAGCCTCGCGGATCGTGGGACAGCCGACAACCTCGACGGGGATGTTCAGGTCGGTGGCCATCCGGCGGACGACCTGCAAGCTGTTGCCAGTCCTTCTCGCCGAAATAGGCCCGGTCGGCCATGGTCATGCCGAACAGCTTCGCCACCACCGTCGCCACGCCATCGAAGTGGCCGGGGCGGTGCAGACCTTCCAGCCGCTCGCTGATGCCTGTGACCCGTACGGTTGTGGCGAAACCTTCGGGATAGACCTCGTGCGGCGGCGGCGCGAAGACCACGTCGATACCCAGCGGGGCCAGCAGCGCCGCATCGGTGGCCTCGGTGCGGGGGTATTTCGCCAGATCGTCCGGGTTGTCGAACTGCGTGGGGTTGACGAAGATCGTCACGATCACCCGCTGCGCAATCCCGTTGCGCCGCACGCACCAGGCTCAGATGCCCGTCATGCAGCGCGCCCATCGTGGGCACCACGCCCACCCGCTGACCCGCCGCCTTCCAGGCCTGCACGCGGTCGCGCAGGTCGGCGACGCTGCGGAGGATTTCCGGGCTCACCCCTTGGCCTCCGGCATCGCGTCGGGAAAGACATGCTCCGGTCCCGGAAAGCTCCGCGCACGGACCTCGGCGGCATAGGCCGCCACCGCCTCGTCCACCGAACGGGCCAGCTCGGCATAGCGCTTGGCGAATTTCGGACGAAACTCGGTGAACAGCCCCAGCATGTCGTCCACCACCAGCACCTGCCCGTCGCAGGCCGCCGAGGCGCCGATGCCGATGGTGGGAATGGCCACCTCTTCGGTGATCGCGCGGCCCAGGCTGTCGGGCACCTTCTCGATCACCATGCTGAACGCGCCCGCCCGCGCCACGGCCTCGGCATCCGCCCGCACACGCGCGCCGTCCTCGGCCCGGCCCTGCACCTTGTAGCCGCCAAAGGTGTTCACCGCCTGCGGGGTCAGCCCCACATGCCCATCACGGGAATGCCGCGCGCGACGAGGAAGGCGATCGTTTCGGCCATGTGCTGCCCGCCTTCCAGCTTCACCGCCGCCGCCCCCGTCTCGACGATCACCCGCGCGGCGTTGCGAAAGGCCTGCTCCGGTCCCTCTTCATAGCTGCCGAAGGGCATGTCGATCACCACGAAGCGCCCGCGACGATCCCCTGACCACGGCGCGGCCATGCAGGATCATCATCTCCAGCGTCACCCCGAGCGTGGATGGCAGGCCGTGCACCACCATGCCGAGGCTGTCGCCCACCAGCAGGATGTCGCAATGCGGATCGGCGATGCGGGCGATCGGGGCGGTATAGGCCGTCAGCACCACCAGCGGCGTGCCGCCCTTGCGGGCAAGGATATCCGGCGGCGAGAGGCGGCGGGAGGCGGGGGCAGTCGCGCTCATGTTGCGATCTCCGGCAGGGAACCCGTTGGTTTCATAGCCCGCTCCACCCGGAATGGCCACCACCCCTCGCAACGCCGCCGGGTTCCGGCTACCAAGGGCGCGTCCCGTCTGCTTCAAGGTGCGCCCATGTCCCATCTGATCCGCCTCGACCGCGATGCCATCCCGTTCGAGACGACCCGCCCCGATGCCGCGAAAGTCGTCTCGGGCGACCCGGTCCATACCACCTGGAACCTCGAGGATCGCGAGGGGCTTTACTGCGGCCTCTGGCAATCGACGCCGGGGGCCTGGCGGGTGGACTATTCGGAATGGGAATATGTCCACATCCTCGACGGGGTCTCGATCCTGCACGAAGACGGCCAGCCTCCTGTCACCCTGCGCAAGGGCGACAGCTATGTGATCCGCCCAGGGTTTCACGGTATCTGGGAGGTCGTGGAGACCACGCTGAAGGACTATGTGATCCGCGTCTGACGGCGGCGTCAGGCGCGCGGCTCGACCGGGGGCGCGCCCTGCTCGAAGGCGCGGCGGTCCGCGCCCAGGGGATCGGACAGTTCCTGCGCCGAGATCGGCGGCAGCTTGGCCGCGCGTTCCGCCACATGACGCTGCGCCTCGGCCACCGTCATGCCCTCGGGCACCTTCACGATCCGGCCGTATTCGTCGTCGATCCATGCGCCTTCCAGCGCCAGCGATTCCTCGTAGGTGCGGACGTTGACCGGCGTTCCGATCTCGGTGTTGTTGAACAGGTGGATGGCATCCTGGTTGAACAACCGGATGCAGCCGGCCGAGGTCGCCCGTCCGATCGAGGCCGGGTCGATGGTGCCGTGGATGCGGAACAGCGTGTCGCGCCCGCCGCGATAGAGGTAGAGCGCCCGCGCGCCAAGCGGGTTGTCGAGGCCCCCCGGCAGGCCGTTCGCATATTCGGCATAAAGGTCGGGGCGCGTCCGGATCATGTTCCGCGTCGGCTGCCACGAGGGCCATTCCGCCTTGCGCTGGATGGTCCCGTTGCCCTTGAAGGACAGCCCCTCGCGGCCCACGGCGATGGCATAGCGCGTGGCCATGCCGCCCTCATGCACGTGATACAGCCTGCGGGAATACACATCGACAACGATCGTGCCCGGCGCGTCGGGGCCGGTATAGGGCACTTCCTGGCGGATATTGGTGGACACGAGGTAGCGGGCCGGGACCGCCGGAATGAAGTATTCCCCGTCCTGGATGCTGTCGTATTCGGGAAGGCTGGCCCGGTTGACGGTGCTTGGCTGCGGCCCGCAGGCGGCAAGCAGGGCAAGGACGACCAGAAGCGCAGCACGTTGGACGATCTGAAGCACGGTGGGACCCAGGCCTTTTCGAGAGCAATGTTACCTCTCTTCGGCCATGCCTTCCCCCCCAAGGTCAACCCCTTACTGGTTCACGATCATGCAAAAACCCCCTGCGGGCGGTCGCCGCAGGGGGTCATCGGCGGAACCGCTCCGCTTACTTCAGCGCGCCGACCGACCAGAACAGCGTTTCGCCCGAGCTGTCGTCCACGCCGTCATTGTCTGTCACCACGAAACCGGTGCCCGCCGAATCGATGGCGAAGCCCTCGATCTTGTCCACCGCATAGCCGTTCAGGACAGCCAGATCGGGCAGCAGGTCGCGCACCAGTTCCTTGGTCACCACCGGCAACGCCTCGCCCAGTTTCGCCGGAGCCATCGCACTCAGCGGGACGCGGTACAGCTTCTTGATCGCCGCATTGGCCGCAATCTGGTTGTCCCGCTCGATGACATAGACCCAGTCGCCATGCGCGGTGATCTCGGACAGTCCGACCCAGCCTTCGCCCGCCGCCTTGTCGAGCGGATAGTGAACGGCGCCCCAGCTTTCGTCGGCGGTGTTATAGGCCACGAGCTTGACCATCCCTTCGGGGTCGTCCTTCCAGGGCAGTTGCACCGCCATCCACAGCACGTCACCGACCTTGGTGATGCCTTCGAAACCAAAGCGCGTCTCGTTCGCCAGAAGCTCTTCCGGCAATGCGATCTCCTCGGCGATCACGCCCTCTTCGTCGACACGGTACAGCGCATGCGGGATCAGGCGGTCGCTGCGTCCCTCCGAGGCGAGCCAGAAGCCGCCCTCGCCATCCAGCGCGATGCCTTCGAGGTCCAGCTTCTGCGCCGCGTCGCCATTGCGCGTCACGGTCAGCGCGTCGGTGATCCGCGCAGGTTTCTGCGTGGCGTCGATGGTAAAGATCGTGCCAGCCCCGCCATAGACGCTGTCAGACACGGCATAAAGGGTTCCGGGTGTCTCGGCATCCGCCACCAGCCCCGACAGCGCACCCCAGCCGATAGGTCCCTCGCTGCCCGCCGAGGTGATCATCGGATAGGCTGCCGGTCCCTCGGCCAGGGCGTAGACCATGACATGCGCCGGGGCGAGGCCATCCTCGCGCAGGTCCACTTCGTTCGCCGTGGCGAAGAGGTTACGCTCCGGGATCGCCACCATGCCCTCGGGGCTGACGCCCGAGGGCAGAAGCTGCTTCAGCACCGGGTTGGCCGGATCGGTCAGATCATAGACTCCTACGACCGACCCACGTTCGGACGCGACAAAGGCCATCGGCGTGCTGCCGAAGGTCGCGATTTCGATCGATTCGAGTTCCACGCCCTTCGACCGCGACCGATGCTCTGGATAGTGTCCGATTTCGGCAATTGCCCGCTCCAGGCTCGCGCCCGATTCGAAGACCACGGTCCCGTCCTTGCGGAAGATCGTCCAGCTCCGCGACCCGCCTTCGTAGTCGCCCTCGTTGGCGACGGCGAAATGATCGGCGTCCAGCCATTTCACCGCATCCGGCTCACGCAGGACGCCTTGTTTCGCCTCGGTGAAGGCCAGCTTGCCATCGCGCGCGGTGTCGATTCCCTCCAGATCCACCGCCCCTGCCGAGAAGTGGCTTGCCACAGTCCCGTCGGCGCCGATGACGACGATATGGTTGTTCTCCTGCAACGTGACGACGATCTCGCCGGCTGCATTGATGTCGATGAATTCCGGCTCGGGGTCGTCGCCCGCCACCTCGGCAAGGCCCGTCACCTCGATCTTCTGCAAGGCCGCGCAATCCACCGCGCCGTCCTTGACCGGCAGCTTCACCACGAAGCCCGCAGGCATCTGCGGGATCGCGCCGTCGTTCACGTCCTCGTCCCGCTCGTTCTCGATCGCTACCGCCAGGAACGAGCCGTCCTTCGCCACGGCCACCGAATCCGGCTGGCCGCCCAGATCGCATTCGGCCACGACCGCTTTGGTCGCGAGGTCCACCGTGACCAGCTTGCCCGAGGGGTTGGTGAAGCTTTCCGACGTGTTCACCGCCGCAAAGGCCTTGCCGCCCAGGATATGCGCCGTCGTCGGCTCGCCGCCCATCTCGATGTTGCCGAGCGGCTTCGGGGCTGCCGGGTCGGTGATGTCGACCAGACCGATCACGCCCAGTGGGCTGTCGGTATAGACCAGCGTCATTCCGTCTTCCGACGCGGTGATGATCTCGGCGCTCGACGCGCGGGTCGTGTCCTCGCCCTCGGCCATGTTCAGCGGCGTAGCAAAGCTCGACACGCGGTTGAAGGTCATCTCGGCCGCAGCAGGCAGCGCCGCCGCGATGGCGAGCGCCGATGTCAGTCCGGCAAGCTTGATGGTCATGAAGCCATTCCCCCAGTTGAATGCATTGCCTCGGGGAATGGCCGCGGTCCGTTACCGCCTTGTGACAGCCGCGTGACGGTTTTGTTAAACCGGACTCAGCCGACCACGTTGAAGGCAGGTCCGTAGGGATAGCCGGTCAGGTCTTCGTTCCCGTCCTCGGTGATCAGGAAGATGTCATGCTCGCGATAACCGCCCGCGCCCGGCTGGCCCTCGGGGATGGTCAGCATCGGCTCCATCGAGATCACCATGCCCGGCTCCAGCACCGTGTCGATGTCCTCGCGCAGTTCCAGCCCCGCCTCGCGCCCGTAGTAATGCGACAGGATGCCGAAGGAATGGCCATAACCGAAGGTCCGGTATTGCAGCATCTGCCGCTCGGCGAGGAAGTCGTTGATCGCCGCCGTGATCTCGGCGCAGCTCTTGCCCGGCTTGAGCAGCGTCATGCCGTATTCATGCGCGGCGATGTTCGCCTCCCAGACCTTCAGGCTGGCCGGATCGACCTCGCCCACGAACATCGTCCGCTCCAGCGCGGTGTAGTAGCCCGAGATCATCGGAAAGCAGTTCAGCGACAGGATATCGCCCCGTTGCAACACGCGCGCCGTCACCGGGTTGTGCGCCCCGTCGGTGTTCAGCCCCGACTGGAACCAGACCCAGGTGTCGCGATACTCCGCATCCGGAAAGCGTTTCGCGATCTCTACCTCCATCGCGTCGCGCCCGGCCATCGCCACGTCGATCTCGCGCACGCCTGCGCGCACCGCCTCCCTGATCGCATAGCCGCCCACGTCGGCCACCTGGCAGCCCTGCCGGATCAGCGCCACCTCGGCCGGGCTCTTGACCATCCGCTGCTGCATCGTCGCAGGCGCCACATCGACGCCGCGCTTGGGCCGCAGGAAATGGTTCAGCTTCTCGGATTGCAGCAGCGTCAGGTGATCCGCCTCGCATCCCACCGCCTTGCCCGTGCCCACGATCCCCGCAACCACGCGCCAGAAGTTGTCGCGCTGTCCAGTCGGTATAGGTGATGTTGTCGCCATGGCTCCGCCGCCAGGGCTGGCCCGCGTCGATCCCCGCGCTGACGGTGATGCAGTCGTCCTTCGTCACCACGCAGGCATAGGGCCGCCCGAACGAGCAATAGAGAAAGCCCGAGTAATAGGCCACGTTGTGCATCGAGGTCAGCACGACGGCATCCAGCGAGTGCATCTCCATGATGTCGCGCAGGCCCGCCAGGCGGTCCTCGTATTCCTCGGGGCCAAAGGGCAGCACCGCCTTGGTGCCGTTGTGAAAGCGGTACTGTTCGGGGCGTTCCAGCGTCATCTCAGACCTCATCCGAAGGGGTCTCGCGCCGCGCGGAACCCCGAAAGGTCCCGGCGTACAGGACGACAGGCGGGGGTTCCGCCAAGCGGCGGGCCATGCGGCCCTGTGGCGACGCCATCGCCACGGCTTGGGCAGCAGAATGCGCGCGGATCGCGCGGCTTGCAAGCCAGTGGCGACCGGCAACGATCCGCCACCGACATGGAGCTGATAAAACTGTTATCACCCCGCCACTTGCGCTGGCGAAGCGCGCCCCCATCTCGGGCGGGCGAACAACAGGAGATGCCCGATGAAATGCCCCGTCGACAATGAAACCCTCGTCATGGCCGACCGTGGCGGCGTCGAGATCGACTATTGCCCCAAGTGCCGGGGCGTCTGGCTGGACCGGGGTGAGCTCGACAAGATCATCGAGCGTGCCGCCGCAGCCAGCACGCCGGCTTCGGCCCCCGCGGCCCCGCCCGCTCCGCCGCCCGTCCCGCAGCAGCACGCCCCGCAGCCGCCCGCATTACCAGACGCCGCCGCAGCACCATGCCCCACAGGGTCGGCCCTACAAGTACGACGACGATGACGACTATCGCTATGGCTACAAGAAGAAGCGCCGCGAAAGCTTCCTGGGCGAGCTGTTCGACTTCTGAGCGGTCTCGCCCGTCAGGGCGGCGTCACGCCGCCTTCGCCTTCGACCGGCAATAGCACGAGGCGCGGATCGGCACTTCGGCCCGCGCCAGCGCCTGGTCGAGCAGCAGCGCCACGTGCCGCCGCTCCACCGTCTCGCCCCGCCGCCGCAGGCATTCGTCGAGCCCGTGCAGGCTCCAGACATTCCTCGGATGCTGGCAGGGGCGTGGCAGCGTGTCGTCCAGCCCGAGATCGGCGCGATAGACCGCCTCGGCCTCGTCGAACCGCCCGGCATCCATCAAGCAGCGCCCCGAGCGCGTGGCGTGTGGGCTGCATCCAGCCCCACGGCTCGTCGTAGAGCAGCGTGTCGTCCAGCTCGACGGCGCGCCGCAGATGCGCCAGCCCCTCGTCGACCCGCCCCGCCTTGTAGGCCAGTTCGCCCAGCATCATCTGCTCGGCCACCTTCAGCACCTCGGCGCCGGGATTGTTGAACATGAAGCGGTCGTCCTGCACCGCGCTTCCACGCCGCATAGAACTGATCGCGCTCCGCCTCGGCCTCGGCGATCCGGCCAAGGTTCGCCAGCGCCACGACCCGCGCATAGCGCAGCATCGCAGTCGTATAGCTGTAAAGCTCGGCATCCGCCGGGAACGGCTCGTCCAGGATCTCCGTCCAGCGCCCGAAGCGCACCAGGACATGCGTGCGCATCGCGACGAAAGCCTCGAAGTACTGCGGCAGATAGCGCACCACCGGCTCGGGCAGCGCCTCGCGCAGCGCCTCGGCGGCTGCGAGCGCCTGCGTGGGTCGGGCGAGGAACATCGCCCCGTACATCTCGAAATGCAGGTTGTGGATGCGGTAGATCGTGTAGAAGTTCTCGCCCCCCGCATGGTCGAAATACTTCGCGTCCACCTGTGCCGCGCGGTGGTTGCGCCAGACGACGTTCTGGTAGTCGCCGCAGAGCACGTCGATATGCGTGGCCATGTGCACGAGATGGCCCGAAGTCGGGCACGAGGTCCACCAGGCGGTCGCCATGCGGAAGCGCCTTTTCCGGCGTGGGCGACATTTCCATCAGGTGGATGTACATGTGCAGCAGGCCCGGATGGTCCCAGGCTGCGGGCTGGCGCGGAGAAGGCCGCGCTCCAGAACCCGCTGTGCCTCGGCCGTCGAGGCGCCCTCGGCGGGCTTGCGCCCGGGCAGGTCCCAGAGCTTCCAGGGCGTGCGGTTCATCAGCGCCTCGGCAAAGATCGCCGCCACGTCGAGGTCGTCGGGGAACGCCTCGTGCACCTTGCGCATCGAGGCCGAGAAGGCGTCGTTCCACGGGCCATAATCCTCGACCGTCGGATCGTCGGGAAAACGGTGCGCCAATGCCTCGACCAGCGCCCGTTCGGCAGGTGTGGCGCCCGCCAGCGCAGCCTTCGCCTCGGCCAGCGCCCGGTGCGCGCGCGCCAGTGCCGCCACCTTCTCCTCGGGGGTGAACACCTCCCACATCTTGTTGTAGTTCGGCCCGATCGCGTGGGCGATGCCCCAATGCGCCAGCACGCAGCCCGGATCGGCGGCCACCGCCTTTTCGAAACAGACGATCGCCTCTTCGTGGTTGAACCCGTAGAGCCAGGTCAGGCCGCGGTCGAACCAGACGCGCGCCTCGGGCGTTGCCGTCACGACGGCGCGCTGAAATGCCCCAAGATTGAAATATGTCATCGCCCCATCCCCCATGGCTGACGCTGAATGCCGACAGCCTACCATGGCGCAACGAACCGAGGACCGGATTCTTTTGGCGTCCACTCCGGGGGCGTCCCGCCGGATCGGTAGGATGGCTGTCCATCGGCCCGTCAGGACCGGATCGGCACCAACCCGGCCGCCGCCGAAGGGCCTAGACCGACCGGGTGACGCCCCCGTCGACGCGCAGGTTCTGTCCCGTGATGTAGCCTGCCGCGTCCGAGGCGAGGAAGCTGATCACTCCCGGCGATCTCGGCGACCTTCCCGTAGCGCCCCATCGGAATCCTCGCGCGGAACTCCTCCTTCTCCGGCAGGCTGTCGATGAAGCCGGGCAGGATGTTGTTCATCCGGATGTTGTCTGCCGCATAGCGGTCCGCGAACAGCTTGGTGAAGGCGGCCAGCCCCGCCCGGAACACGCCCGAGGTGGGAAAGAGCGGATCGGGCTCGAAGGTCGCGAAGGTAGATATGTTGATGATCACCCCCGCCTTCTGCCGCACCATGATCGGTGTCACGGCCCGCGTCGGGCGCAGGGCGGAGAGGAAGTAGACCTCCATCCCCTGATGCCACTGCTCGTCCGTCAGCTCCAGCACCGGGGCGCGCGGCCCGTGGCCTGCCGAGTTCACGAGCACGTCGATCCGTCCCCATTTGTCCAGCGTCGCCGCCACCAGCCGGTCCACATCGGCCTGCACCTGGTTCGAGCCCGTCACGCCCACGCCCCCCAGCGACTGCGCCAGCGCTTCGCCCTTGCCCGAGGAAGAGAGGATCGCCACCTGGAACCCGTCCTCCGCCAGCCTGCGCGCCGCAGCCGCGCCCATGCCGCTTCCGCCTGCCGTGATGACCGCCACCTTGACCATGATGCCCTCCGCCTTTGCCCACATCGGTCGCACTTCCCCCACCCGACCGCAAGCCTTGACCCCGCCCCGTGGCCGGGCGACCCTGCACCGATGAAGCCCGGCCCGCTGAACCTTGTCACCGATGTTCCCGGCCTCCGGGTCGGCAACGCCCATGATCCGCACCTGCGCTCGGGCGTCACCGTCCTGACGGCGGATCGCCCCTTCACCGCCGCCGTCAGCGTCATGGGCGGTGCGCCCGGAACACGCGAGACCGACCTGCTGGCCCCCGACAAGCTGGTGCAGCACGTCGATGCTCTTGTCCTTGCGGGCGGGTCGGTCTTTGGCCTCGCCGCCGCGTCCGGTGTCACCGACGCGCTGCGCGCGCTTGGGCGCGGGTTCGCGGTCGGACCTGTCCGCGCCCCCATCGTGCCGGGCGCGATCCTGTTCGACCTGCTGAACGGCGGCATAAGGATTGGGCAGAGAACCCCTATCCCGGACTGGGGCGCGCGGCGCTTCTTGCGGCGTCTGCACCCTTTGCCCTCGGCTCGGTCGGGGCCGGCTTCGGCGCGATGACGGCGAACTGGAAGGGCGGCCTCGGGTCGGCCTCGGCCGTTCTCGCGAACGGGCTGACCGTCGGCGCGCTTGTCGCCGTGAACCGCTCTGGGCTCGGTCACGGTCGGGGATCGGGGTCAGTTCTGGGCCGCGCCCTGGGAATTGAACGGCGAGTTTGGCGGGCGCGGTCCGGCGACGCGGTTCGACGCCATCAGACGAGCCTGTGCCGCGCAAGCGGATGGGCGAGGCGACGACGCTGGCCATCGTGGCGACCGATGCGGACCTCTGACGCAGGCGCAGGCGCTGCGCATGGCGACGGCGGCGCAAGACGGGATCGCGCGGGCTATCGTGCCCGCGCACACGCCCTTCGACGGCGACCTCGTCTTCGCTGTGGCAACCGCCGACCGGCCGCTTGCCCGATCCCGCAGCCGACGCCTTCCTTCTGGGCCATGCGGCGGCCTGCTGCGTTGCAAGGGCCATCGCGCGCGCCGTCTATCTGGCCGAAGCGATGAAGGGCGACTGCAGCCGGCCTGGGTCACGCGGCACGGCCCGCGCTGATCACCAGCGCTTCAGCGCGGCCTCGTCCTCGTCCCGCGCGGCGACCCAGTCGGCGCCCGAGGCGGTGATTTCCTTCTTCCAGAAGGGCGCGCGGGACTTGAGGTAGTCCATCAGGAACTCCGCCGCCGCAAAGGCATCGCCGCGGTGCGGGGCGGCGGTGGCGACCATCATGATCGGCTCGCCCACCGACAGGCGGCCATGACGGTGGATCACGAGCGCGTCGGTCAGCGACCAGCGCGCGATGGCCTCGGTCGCGATGCCGGTGATCGCGCGCTCGGTCATCCCCGGATAATGCTCGATCTCCATCGCGGACAGATCGCCCGCCAGGTCGCGGACAATGCCGGTGAAGGTCACGACCGCGCCCGCCCCGCGAAGCGCGCGGGCAAAGGCATTCGCCTCGGCGCCCATGTCGAAGGGCTCGGACTGCACGCGGACCTGCATCTCAGCCACCCGTCATCGGGGGAAAGAACGCGACCTCGCGCACTCCGGCGAGGGGGGCATCGAAACTCGACAGTTCCTGGTCCAGCGCCACGCGGAGGGCGGCGAGGTCGGAAAAGGCGGCGGCATAGCGCTCTTCCCGCGCGGACAGCTCGGCCACCAGATCGGCCACGGTCGCCGCCGGGTCTCGACCCGCTCGCGCGGCAGGCCGATGCGCTCGCGCACCCAGGCGAAGTAGAGCACGTCGATCATCGGTCGTCCCGCAGGTAGGGCAGCGACTTGCGGAAGTATTCCCATCCGGTGATCAGCGTCAGCGCGGCCGCGATCCAGATCAGCACAAGGCCGACCAGCGTGGCATAGGAGGAACAGCCGCGCGCGCCGCAGGACCGGATCGGATCGGCCAGCCCGGCCGAGACCGCCATCGGCATATTCGTCGGGGGTCATGCCCTGCCGCGCGATCCCCTCCAGATGTTCCAGCCCGGTGCCGAGGAACAGCACGGCTATGGCGACCATCTGCGCCGTCGTCTTCCACTTGGCGAGTTGCGAGACCTTCAGGTGCGGGGTCTTGCCGCCGAGATACTCGCGCAGGCCCGAGACGAAGACCTCGCGGAACAGGATCGCCGTCGCGGGCAGGATCAGCCAGGGGTTCATGCCGGAATAGCCGGTGATGATGAGCAGCGCGATCACCACCATCGCCTTGTCGGCGATGGGGTCGAGCATGGTGCCGAACTTCGACTCCTGCTTCCAGAGGCGGGCGAGGTAGCCGTCGAAGTAGTCGGTGATCGCCGCGCCGACGAAGAGCGTCAGCGCGAACCAGTCGGCCCAGGGACGGTGGAAATACAGGAACATCACCGCGACGCCCGGCGCGGCCAGAAGACGGAGGACCGTCAGCGTGTTCGGGATCGTCCAGGTCATGGCGCTGGATAGCCCATCCGGGCGGCGGGGGCAAAGGGGGATCGCCGCGCGGGGGCTGCGATGCTCCAGCCGGTCTAGAGGACCGGCTGTCCCTCGGGCTGGGCCGTGCCGCGCGTCAGCGTCCAGACAAGATGCGCGACGGCGGCGCCGAGGATGATCGCACCGCCGACGAGGGTCGACACCGGCGGCACCTCTCCCAGGAACAGAAACACCCAGAGCGGCGCGAATCCCGCGTTCAGGATGCCGAGCAGCCCGGATTGCGCAGCCGGTATCCGGCTTGCGGCAGAAAAGATCAGCAGGTTGCCGATGGCCAGCTGGAAGAAGCCGAACAGCGCAAGCAGGCCCAGCTCGGGTGCCCCCACCTGAGAGAAGTCGGCAAAGGGCAGCGCCAGAAGGGCGCTTGCCAGCACCGTCAGGGCAATCGTCGGCAGGATGTCCAGCGTGCGGTGATGCCGCATGATCAGCACCAGCGCGGCATAGGTCAGCACGCAGCCAAGCGCCAGAAGATCGCCCAGAAGCCCGCCCGACCGCGCGCCTGCGAACATCATCACCGCGATCCCGGCGAAACCGGCAAGCGCGGCCAGCAGCGTCGCCACGTCCAGCCTCTCGCCCAGCACCGCGCGGGCCGCGAGAGCCGCAACGAAGGGGGCGGTCGCGAAGATCATGAAGAAGTTCGCAACCGAGGTCAGGCTGAGCGACAGGATGTTCATCAGCATCCCCAGCGAGTTGAGCCCGACGAAGAGAAGACCGGCAGACTCCGATTCCCAGAAGCCGCGGCACAGTCTGACGTCCGCTGGTCACAAGCAGGATGGCCGCGAGAAAGACAAAGGCCGCGAAGCCCCGCCCCGCGACCATCGTGAAACCATCCAGCGCCAGAAGACGGGTGAACAGGCCCGAGGTCGAGTCCACCGCCGCGCCCGCGACCATCAGCAGCAAGCCGTATCTGTGATGTGACGAACTCGATGCCAAGGCGCACGCCCATCCTTCTGGTGCGGCGCGTCATCTCACAGCCTGTGGCCACAGGCAATGCCCGCCCTGCCGCACCAATGTGCGGCGGACGGGCTTTGGCCGGATGATCACGTGCGGTTTCCGCTACGTCAGCTTTTTGCGCTGCTTTCACGCCTAGTTCACAGTCGCGTCACTCCGCTTCGGGCAAAACGCGCTTACGGCCTTTGTGAAACATGTGCCGGTCGCTGACGGGCGAGCCAGGGCCTGCCCCTCGCGTGCGACCGGATTTGCAGGAGAGATAGATGAGAAGACTGGTTTTTTCCTCGATCACCTCGGTACTCTTGGCATTCGGTCCGACGGCGGCGATGGCCGATTGCGCCGACCTGTCCCTGGTCCTGGCGGTCGACAGTTCCAGCAGCGTCGACAAGGACGAGTTCCGGATGCAGGCAACCGGCTATGCGGCCGCCTTCAGGGATCCGACCGTGCTGCGCGCCTTGCAGGAGGCCGGGACCGTCGATGTCGCGGCGGTGTTCTGGGCAGATGCAGCGACGCCGCCCGTGGTGATCCCGTGGCATCGCCTGACCGGCGCAGAGGATGCGGCGGCGCTGGCCGACAGCTTCCTGTCGGTGCAGCGTGGCGTGTTCGGCGACACCGATATCGGTCGCGGGCTCATGGATGCGCTCGACCTGCTCGATGCGCCGGGACGGTGCAGCGCCCGCGCACTGGTGAACCTTTCGGGCGACGGTCGCGCCTCGAACGCGTCGCGCAGAGCGCACTCTGTCTCGGTGGCCGCGGCACGCGAGCGGGCCGAAGCGATGGGGGTGACCATCAATGCCCTCGCGATCCTGAACGCAGAGCCGTCTCTGGCCGAGTACTACCAGAACCAGCTGATCACCGGGCCGGGGTCGTTCGTGGTCGAGGCAGAGGATTTCAGCGCCTTCGGCGCGGCGATCATCCGCAAGCTCGATCGCGAGATCCGGCCCCAGCTGTCGGCGGCGGTGGAGGACGGTCAGCCGCGGTTGTGGAAATAGTCGTAGACCGCCTGCGCCATGGCCGCCGAAATGCCGTCGACGGCCTTCAGGTCGTCGACACCGGCGCGCGCCACGGCCTTGGCGCTGCCGAAATGGGCGAGCAGCGCGCGCTTGCGGGTGGCCCCCACACCGGGAATGTCGTCGAGCGGCGTGGCGCTGACGGTCTTGGCACGCTTGGCGCGATGCGCCCCGATCGCCCAGCGGTGCGCCTCGTCGCGCAGCCGCTGGACGAAGTAGAGCACCGGATGGCTGTGCGGCAGGGCGAAGGGCGGCTGGCCGGGGCGGTGGAATTCCTCCTTCCCCGCGTCGCGGTCCACGCCCTTGGCGACGCCCACCATCGCGATGTCGTCCACCCCCAGCTCGGCCATGATGCTCGCGACCGCACTGACCTGCCCCGCGCCGCCGTCGATCAGCAGCAGGTCCGGCCATGCGTCCGACGTCCGATCCGGATCTTCCTTGAGCAGACGCTCGAAGCGGCGGGTCAGCACCTCCTTCATCATGCCGAAGTCGTCGCTGTTCGCGCCCGCCTCGGACCGGATGTTGAACTTGCGATACTGCGACTTCAGGAAACCGTCCGGCCCGGCCACGATCATGCCGCCCGACCGCGTTGGTCCCCTGGATATGCGAGTTGTCATAGACCTCGATGCGCTTCGGCGGCGCGTCGAGGCCAAAGGCCTCGGCAAGGCCGGTCAGCAGCTTGTTCTGCGTCGCCCCCTCGGCCATCTTGCGCGCCAGGCTTTCACGCGCGTTGCGGGCGGCGTTCTCGACCAGTTCGGCCTTCTCGCCCCGCTGGGGCACGGCAAGTTCCACCCGGCGGCCCGCGCGGTCGGACAGTAGCTGGGTGACCAGATCCTCGTTCTCGACGGCGTGCGACAGAAGGATCAGCCGCGGCGGGTCCTTGTCGTCGTAGAACTGCGCGAGGAACGCCTCGAGGATCTCCGGGGCCTCGGCCCCTGCGCCGGTCCGGGGATAGAAGTCGGCGTTGCCCCAGCTCTGGTTGGCGCGGATGAAGAACACCTGGACGCAGGCCTGCCCGCCCTCCAGATGCAGCGCGATCACGTCGGCCTCGGCCACGCCGCGCGGGTTGATGCCTTGCGTGCTTTGCACCTGCGTCAGCGCCCGGATGCGGTCGCGCAGCGCGGCCGCACGTTCGAACTCCATGTCGTCCGAGGCCTTCGCCATGGCCTCGGCGAGGTCGGCCTGCACGGCGGTGGTCTTGCCCTGCAGGAAAGCTTCCGCATCGGCGATCAGCGCCTCGTAGTCGGCCTCCGAGATCTTGCCGACGCAGGGGGCGGAGCAGCGCTTGATCTGGTAAAGCAGGCAGGGCCGCGTGCGGCTTTCGAACATCGCGTCGGTGCAGTTGCGCAGAAGGAAGACCTTCTGCAACTGGTTCAGGGTGCGGTTCACGGCTCCCGCGCTGGCGAAGGGACCGAAGTAGCTGCCCTTCTCGGACCGTTTCCCGCGATGCTTGCTGATCTGCGGAAAGGGGTGATCCTTGGCGATCAGGATGTTCGGAAAGCTCTTGTCGTCGCGCAGAAGCACGTTGTAGCGCGGCTTCAGCTGCTTGATCAGGTTCTGCTCCAGCAGCAGCGCCTCGGTCTCGGTGCGCGTGGTCAGGAACATCATCGAGGCTGTCTCGTGGATCATCCGGGCGATGCGGCCGGAATGGCCCAGAGGGCCGCGCATAGTTCGAGACGCGCGCCTTCAGGTTGCGCGCCTTGCCGACATAGAGGACCTGGCCCTGCGTATCGAGCATGCGATAGACGCCCGGCGAGGCGTCAAGCGACTTCAGATATCCCTGGATCACCGCATGGCCGGTCGGCGGCTTGTCAGCCCGGCCGGTGCCCGTGTCCACCGCGCGCCTCCTCCGTTCGATTCCCCGTCTGGCTGCAATGATATGCGCGCGGGGGCAAGAAGAAAGCTGTCCACTTTTTCTGTGGATAACTCTGCGCAAAACATTCCGGGATGGGCGAATTCTCCTTGAATTCTGACCAGTTCGTTACTTTGCCTATTTTTTAGGCGCTTTTCTAAGCATCTGGAATAGTTGACATTTATTTCTGATTTGACTGGCAAATCCCTGAAAAGCATGAAGGATTTGCGACACGATTGCGGCACAAGGGCCGGAAGTGGAAAACTTTTGTCGGGCGAAGTCCTTGGGGGCATTGAAAAACCTAACGTCCGTTCACTCAACGCCCAGGATATCCTCGGTCCGCCAGAGCAGATGCTCGCCTCCGTCAACGCAGACGATCTGCCCCGTCACGGCCCTTGCCTCCAGAAAGTAGCCCAGGGCCGCCGCGATGTCCGACGGGTCCGCACCGCGGCCAGAATGGTCGAGGCGCGTTGTGCGGCGAAATGTTCTCGGTGACTGGCGCGCACCGATCAGGGTTGGCCCGGGGCCGATCGCATTGACGCGGATCGCCGGGGCAAGCGCCTGCGCCGCCGTGCGCGTGAAGGCCCAGAGGCCCATCTTGGCCAGAGTGTAGCTCATGAATTCGGGCGTCAGCTTGTTGACGCGCTGGTCGATCATGTTGACCACCAGCGCCTGCGCCAGCGGTTCGCCCGCGTCGTCGGTCAGCACGGCAGGGGCCTGTGCGGCGAAGGCCTGCGTGAGGATGACCGGCGCACGCAGGTTGGACCCGATGGCGCGGTCCCAGCTGCGCTTCGTGACGGTCTGGATCGTGTCGTATTCAAAGATCGAGGCGTTGTTGACGAGGACCGTCAGCGGTCCGCCCAGAATCTCGGTCGCCGCGGCCCACCAGCGCGGCGGTCTGATCTTCGTCCAGCAGGTCGGCCTGCAGGGCCCCGGCTTTGCGACCCATCGCGCGGATCGCGGCGACAACCTCATCGGCTTCGGCCTGCGAACCGGAATAGTGGACGGCCACGTCGAAGCCGCGCTCGGCCAGAGACAGGGCGAGTGCACGTCCGATCCGACGCGCCGCGCCGGTGACGAGGGCGCGTTTCGGGGCGGGGTCAGCCATGTCATCAAGCCTTTCGCTTGGCACCACAGGCGCAATCGCCCTTGCCGATCTGGTAACGCCCGCAGCGCGGACAGGTGCCCGGCGCGCGGCGCGCGACCATCGCCTTGAACTTCGCCGGGAAAAGGGCACGGCCGATCATGGCGACCAGCACCATGCCCAGCAGAAAGACGAAGACGGTCTTGACCAGCATCTCAGAGACCGTAGCGCGCCCAAAGCGCCCTGTCTTCAACCTCGGACAGGATCGCGCCCCCCAGTTGCATCCCCAGGCGCTGCGCCAGCGAGCGGCGTTGGCCGTAGGGAACGAGACGCACCTTGTCGCCGTAAAGCTCCTTCATCTTCGGCACGAGGTGGCCCACGCCATCGGTCAGGCCGACATCGACCGAGGCACGACCCACCCAGATATCGGCGTTGAAGAGGTCCGCCGACGGGTCGAGCCGGTCGCCCCGCCGGGCCTTCACATGCGCGATGAAGGCCTGATGGATCGGCTCCTGCAGCGCCTTCAGCCGCTCCACATCCTCGGGCTTTTCGGGCTGGAAGGGGTCGGCCAGGCTTTTCGACCGGCCCGCCGTGACCACGCGCCGGTCGATGCCCTTCTTCGCCATCAACTTGTCGAAGCCGAAGCTCGCAAAGATCACGCCGATGGAGCCGACGATGGAACTGTCATCCACCCAGATGCGGTCGCCCGCACAGGCCAGCCAGTAGCCGCCCGAGGCCGCGACATCCTCGACGAAGGCATGCACCTCGACCCCGTTCTCGGCGGCGAGACGGCGGATGCGGGCGGCGATCAGCGAGGATTGCACGGCCGAGCCGCCGGGCGAGTTGATGACAAGGGCGACGGCCTTGGGCTTGCCCCTGGTGAAGGCCTTTTCGATCAGCGGCGCGAGGGCTGCATCGTTGAGGCCAACGCCGGTGCGACCGCCCGCGGCGATGGTGCCCTGCAGGCGGATCAACCGGCACCACGGGCGGTTTCTTGAGGAAGGGGATGAAGCGTCTCATGCCCCGGACTTAGGGCAGGCCGGGCGCAGGCAACAAGCGCCAAGCGCGGCGGAGATTGCCGCAGGGCGCAATTGCTGCGACGGTCGGCGCATGATCGACAAGCTGGAGATGTTCATCGCGCTGGCGAACGAGCGGCATTTCGGCCGCGCGGCCGAGGTCTGCGGCGTGACGCAGCCCACGCTCTCTTCGGCGATCCGGCAGCTGGAGGACCAGCTGGGCGTGCAGCTTGTCTATCGCGGCTCGCGCTTTCAGGGGCTGACGCCCGAGGGCACGCGGGTGCTGGACTGGGCGCGCCGGATGGTCAGCGACATGCGCGCGCTGAAGGCCGAGATGAAGGCGGTGCGGTCGGGCCTGTCGGGCACCCTGCGGCTGGGCGTGATCCCCACCGCGCTGCCGATGGTGACCGACCTGACGGCGCCCTTCCTGGAACGGCATCCGAACGTGCGGGTTTCGATCCTGTCGCGCACCTCGGTCGAGATTCTCGCGCAGATCGAGAGCCTGGAGCTGGATGCTGGCATCACCTATCTGGACAACGAGCCGCTGGGCCGCGTGGCGCAGGTGCCGCTTTATACCGAGTTCTACCGCCTGCTCTGCGCGCCGGGCACGCCGCTTGCCGCGCGCGAGCGGGTGACCTGGGCCGAGGTGGCCGAACAGCCGCTGTGCCTGCTGACCTCGGACATGCAGAACCGCCGCATCGTGAACCAGCATCTGGCCGAGGCGGGGGCGTCGGTAATGCCGCAGGTGGAAAGCAATTCCACCATCGCGCTGATCGCGCATGTGCGGACGGGCAAATGGGCGAGCGTGGTGCCGACGAAACTCGCGGGTCTGCTGCTGGCGGGCGGGCTGGTTGCGGTGCCGATCGTGGAGCCGGAGGCGGAGCATGTGGTCGGGCTGGTCGACGGCGCGGCGCGACCCGCTGACGCCGGTGCTGGCGGCGCTTCTGGCCGAGGCGGCGCGGCTGGGCGCTTGATAGACGGCGTCTATCGTTTGACGGGTTGTCGATATTGATCTGCCTATCGTGCTGTGCACAATGGTGTGCAGCCAACCGGAGGGCAGCCATGACGACAGAGGCCGCAGAGATCGCGGCGCGGGTGGGAGATATCCTGCGCGCGCATGAGGGCATGGAGGGGCCGCTGCTGCCCATCCTGCATGCGATCCAGGCGAGCTATGGCCATGTGCCGCAGGCGGCGCTGCCGGTCATCGCCTCGGGGCTGAACATCAGCCGGGCCGAGGTGCATGGCGTGATCAGCTTCTACCACGATTTCCGCGAAGCCCCTGCCGGCCGCCATGTGCTGAAGCTCTGCCGGGCCGAGGCCTGTCAGGCGATGGGCGGCCGACAGCGTGGCGGACCATGCCAAGGCGCGGCTGGGGGTGGACTGGCACGAGACGACCGCCGACGGCGCGGTGACGCTGGAGCCGGTGTTCTGCCTGGGCCTTTGCGCCTGCGGCCCGGCGGCGCTGGTGGATGGCCGGGTGGTGGGCCGGGTCGACGAGGCGCGGGTCGAGACGCTGATCGCCGAGGTGACGGCATGAAGATTTTCGTTCCCCGCGATGCGGCGGCCAAGGCGCTCGGGGCCGATGCGGTGGCGGCGGCGGTGGCGGCCGAGGCCGCGCGGCGCGGGCTGGACGTGACCGTGGTGCGCAACGGCTCGCGCGGGATGGTCTGGCTGGAGCCGCTGGTCGAGGTGGAGACGGCGACGGGGCGCTTGGCCTTCGGCCCGGTCTGCGCCAAGGATGTGCCGGCGCTGTTCGAGGCGGGGTTCCACGAGCATCCCCTGGCGCTGGGCCGGACCGAGGACCTGCCCTGGATGAAGCGGCAGACACGCCTGACCTTTGCGCGCGTGGGCGTGATCGACCCGCTGTCGCTGGCGGACTACGAGGCGCATGGCGGGCTGGCGGGTCTGCGCCGCGCGCTGGCGATGACGCCCGAGGCCATCGTGGCCGAGGTCACCGAGTTCGGGCCTGCGCGGGCGGGGCGGGGCGGGCTTTCCCACCGGGCATCAAGTGGAAGACCGTGGCCGGGGCGGTGGCCGCGCAGAAATACATCGTCTGCAACGCCGACGAGGGCGACAGCGGCACCTTCGCCGACCGGATGCTGATGGAGGGCGACCCCTTCACCCTGATCGAGGGGATGGCGATTGCGGGCCTCGGCGTCGGCGCGACGAAGGGCTATGTCTATATCCGCTCGGAATATCCCGATGCCATCGAGGTGATGGAGGCCGCCGTGCTGCTCGCCCGCCGGCGCGGGCGTGCTGGGCGCGTCGGTGCTGGGCTCGGGCCGCGCCTTCGACATCGAGGTGCGCGTCGGCGCCGGGGCCTATGTCTGCGGCGAGGAAACCTCGCTGCTGAACTCGCTCGAGGGCAAGCGCGGCGTGGTGCGCGCCAAGCCGCCGCTGCCCGCGCTGGAAGGCTTCCTGGGCCGCCCGACGGTGGTGAACAACGTGATCTCGCTGGCCACCGTGCCGGTGATCTTCGAAAAGGGCGCGGCCTTCTACAAGGACTTCGGCCTTGGCCGGTCGCGCGGGCACGATCCCGTTGCAGATCGCCGGGAACGTGAAGCATGGCGGGCTGTTCGAGACGGCCTTCGGCCTGACGCCTGGGCGAGATCGTGGACGACATCGCGGGCGGCACGGCCACGGGTCGGCCGGTCAAGGCGGTGCAGGTGGGCGGGCCGCTGGGCGCCTATTTCCCGCGCGCGCTGTTCGACACGCCCTTCGGCTATGAGGAATATGCGGGACAGGACGGGCTGATCGGCCATGCCGGGATCGTGGTGTTCGACGACCGCGCCGACATGCTGCGGCAGGCGCGCTTCGCGATGGAGTTCTGCGCCATCGAAAGCTGCGGCAAGTGCACGCCCTGCCGGATCGGCGCCGTGCGCGGGGTCGAGACGGTGGACCGCATCGCGCGCGGCGATGCGAGCGCGATCCCGCTGCTGACCGATCTGTGCGAGACGATGAAGGCCGGCTCGCTCTGCGCGCTCGGCGGCTTCACCCCCTATCCGGTGATGACCGCGCTGACCCATTTCCCCGACGATTTCGCCCCCCTGAAGGAGGCCGCCGAATGAAGGACTTCATCATCCCCGACCGCGATTTCGGCACGCCCGCGGCCAAGTCGAAGGTGATGGTCACGCTGAACGTCGACGGCTTCGACGTGACGGTGCCCGAAGGGCACCAGCGTCATGCGCGCGGCGGCCGAGGCGGGGATCTCCGTGCCGAAGCTCTGCGCGACGGACTCGCGTCGATGCCTTCGGCTCCTGCCGCCTGTGTCTGGTCGAGATCGAGGGGCGGGCGGGCACGCCCGCCTCCTGCACCACGCCGGTGGCGGCCGGGATGAAGGTGCACACCCAGACCGGCAAGCTGAAGCAGCTGCGGCGCGGGGTGATGGAGCTTTACATCTCGCGACCACCCGCTGGATTGCCTGACCTGCTCGGCCAATGGCGATTGCGAGTTGCAGGACATGGCGGGCGCCGTCGGCCTGCGCGACGTGCGCTATGAGGCGGTCGACACCCATTTCCGCGCCGAAGAACACCAGCGGCGAGGCCAATCCGCAATGGATGCCCAAGGACGACAGCAACCCCTATTTCACCTATGACCCGGCGAAATGCATCGTCTGCTCGCGCTGCGTGCGGGCCTGCGAGGAAGTGCAGGGCACCTTCGCGCTGACCATCGAGGGGCGCGGCTGGGACAGCCGGGTGTCCTTCGGGGCCAAGACGGATACCGCGCTGACCTCGGATTGCGTGTCCTGCGGGGCCTGCGTGCAGGCCTGCCCGACGGCGACGCTGCAGGAAAAGTCGATCATCGAGATCGGCACGCCCGAACGGTCGGTCATCACCACCTGCGCCTATTGCGGCGTGGGCTGCACCTTCAAGGCCGAGATGCGCGGCGACGAGCTGGTGCGGATGGTGCCCTACAAGCACGGCAAGGCCAACCGGGGCCATTCCTGCGTCAAGGGCCGCTTCGCCTATGGCTATGCCAGCCACACGGACCGCATCCTGAACCCGATGATCCGCGAGAGCATCGACGAGCCGTGGCGGGAAGTGTCGTGGGACGAGGCGCTGGGCTTTGCCGCCGACGCGGATGAAGGCGATCCAGGCGAAGCACGGGCGGCAGTCGGTCGGGGTCATCACCTCCAGCCGCTGCACGAACGAGGAAACCTATCTGGTCCAGAAGCTGACCCGCGCGGTGTTCCTGAACAACAACACCGACACCTGCGCGCGGGTCTGCCATTCGCCCACCGGCTATGGCCTGGGCCAGACCTTCGGCACCAGCGCGGGCACGCAGGATTTCGACTCGGTCGAGCAGACCGATGTGGTCATCGTGATCGGCGCGAACCCGACCGACGGCCACCCGGTCTTTGCCAGCCGCCTGAAGAAGCGGCTGCGCAAGGGGGCGAAGCTGATCGTCATCGACCCGCGCCGGATCGACCTGGTGAAGTCGCCGCATATCAAGGCGGCGCATCACCTGCCGCTGCGGCCCGGCACCAACGTGGCCGTGGTGACGGCGCTGGCGCATGTGATCGTGACCGAGGGGCTGTTCGACGAGGCCTTCATCCGCACCCGCTGCGACTGGGACGAATTCCAGGACTACGCCGAGTTCGTGTCCGACCCGCGCCATTCGCCCGAGGCGACCGAGCTGCTGACCGGCGTGCCGAGCGCCGAGTTGCGCGCGGCGGCGCGGCTGTTCGCCACGGGCGGCAACGGCGCGATCTATTACGGCCTGGGCGTGACCGAGCATTCAGCCAGGGCTCCACCACCGTCATCGCCATCGCCAACCTTGCCATGCTGACCGGCAATATCGGGCGGCCCGGCGTGGGCGTGAACCCGCTGCGCGGGCAGAACAACGTGCAGGGCTCCTGCGACATGGGGTCGTTCCCGCACGAGCTGCCGGGCTATCGCCATGTCTCGAACGACGCAGGTGCGCGACGTGTTCGAAAGCCTCTGGGGCGTGAAGATCGACAACGAGCCGGGCCTGCGCATCCCCAACATGCTGGACGCGGCGGTCGAGGGCACGTTCAAGGGCCTCTACTGCCAGGGCGAGGACATCCTGCAATCCGACCCCGACACGCAAGCACGTCGCGGCGGGTCTGGCGGCGATGGATTGCGTCATCGTCCACGACCTGTTCCTGAACGAGACGGCGAATTACGCGCATGTCTTCCTGCCGGGCTCGACCTTCCTCGAAAAGGACGGCACCTTCACCAATGCCGAGCGGCGCATCAACCGCGTGCGCAAGGTGATGGCCCCGCGCAACGGCTATGCCGACTGGGAGGTCACCCAGATGCTGGCCAATGCGATGGGCGCGGACTGGACCTACACCCATCCCAGCCAGATCATGGACGAGATCGCGCTGACCACGCCCGTCTTTCGCCGGCGTGAGCTATGAGAAGCTGGAGGACGATGGGCTCGGTCCAGTGGCCCTGCAACGAGAAGGCGCCGGAAGGCACGCCGCTGATGCATGTCGACGGCTTCGTGCGCGGCAAGGGGCAAGTTCATCCGCACCGAATATGTGGCGACGGACGAAAAGACCGGGCCGCGCTTCCCGCTGCTGCTGACCACGGGGCGCATCCTGAGCCAGTACAACGTCGGCGCGCAGACGCGGCGCACGGCGAACGTGGTCTGGCATGCCGAGGATGTGCTGGAAATCCATCCGCACGACGCCGAGGTGCGCGGCGTGCACGAAGGGCGATGGGTGCGGCTGGCCTCCCGGTCGGGCGAGACCTCGCTGCGGGCGAAGATCACCGACCGGGTGTCGCCGGGCGTGGTCTATACGACCTTCCACCACCCCGACACGCAGGCCAACGTGATCACGACCGATTATTCGGATTGGGCCACCAACTGCCCGGAATACAAGGTGACGGCGGTGCAGGTCGCCCCGTCGAACGGGCCGACCGAATGGCAGGAGGATTATCACGCACAGGCCGAGCAGTCGCGCCGCATCCTGCCGGCGGCGGAGTGATGGAGACGAAGCGCCCCCTGCCCCGGATGGTCTTCGGCCCCCTGCGGATCGAGCAGGGGCAGCGGATGCTGCCCGAGGAGGTGGCGGTGGCGCTGAGCTACAACGGCTCGACGCAGGCGGTGATGATGGCGACGCCCGACGCGATCTGGAGGATTTCGCCTACGGCTTTTCGCTGACCGAGGGCATCGCGCGCGCCGGACGAGATCGAGAGCATCGAGGTGGTCGAGACCGCACGCGGGATCGACGTGCAGATCTGGCTGGTGCCCGAGGCCGAGGCGCGGCTGGCGAAGCGGCGGCGCACGATGGCGGGGCCGGTGGGCTGCGGTCTGTGCGGGATCGACAGGCTGGAAGAGGCGATGCGGGCGTTGCCGCCTGTGACCGCCACGCTGTCGATGACGCCGTCGCAGATCTGCGCGGCCGTCGCCGCCCTGCCCGCGCATCAGCCGCTGCACGACGCGACGCGCGCCGTCCATGCGGCGGCCTTCTGGACGCCCTCGGACGGCATCGTCGCCGCGCGCGAGGATGTCGGGCGGCACAATGCGCTCGACAAGCTGGCCGGCGCGCTGCTGCGCGGCCGGATCGGGCCGGAGGGGGCCGTGGTCCTGACCAGCCGCGTCTCGATCGACATGGTGCAGAAATGTGCGGCGATGGGCGTGCCGGTGCTGATCGCGGTATCCGCCCCCACCGCCCATGCCGTCGAGACTGGCCGAGGCGGCCGGGATCACCCTGATCGCGCTGGCCCGGCCAGACCGGTTCGAGGTCTTCACCCATCCCGACCGCATCCATCCCGACGAGGCCGCCCATGTCGCATGACAAGCTGATCTACATGGCCAACCAGATCGCCACCTTCTTCGAATCGAAGCCCCATGCCGAAGGCGTGGCGGGCGTCGCCGCCCATATCAACGCCTACTGGGAGCCGCGGATGCGGCGGCAGTTGTTCGAAGTGATCGATGCCGGCGGCGCGGGGCTGCGGCCGCTGGTGCTGGAAGCGGCGGCAGCGATCCGCCGCCCGGCCGAGGCCGCCTGATCAGTAGCCTGTCCCGCGAATCACCGTCTTGACCGTGCGCGCGAGCAGCTTGAGGTCGGTCGTGAGCGACAGATCGCGGTCATAGTCGGCGTCGAACTCCGCACGCGCCGCAAAGGACGTGTCGTTGCGGGCCGATGTCTGCCAGTAGCCGGTGATCCCCGGGCGCATCCGGTAATAGACGGTCGACGGGTAGAGCGCCTGCTGCGACACCATCATCGGGCGCGGCCCGACAAGGCTCATGTCGCCCTTCAGCACGTTCCAAAGCTGGGGCAGTTCATCGAGCGAGCACTTGCGGAGCACCCGACCGAACCGGGTGATGCGAGGATCGCACTTCAGCTTCTGCGTTTCATTCCATTCGCGGCGCATTTCGGGATTGGCGGCAAGGCAGGCCTCCATCCGGGCGTCGGCGTCGGTGACCATGCTGCGCAGTTTCCACATCCGGAAGACGCGGCGATCCTTGCCCACCCGCTCCTGTCCGTAGAATGGCGTGCCGCCGTCCAGCGCCACGCCGAGCGCCAGGACCGCGACCAGCGGGACCACGACCGGCGCGGCCGCCAGAACGGCCGTCACGTCGAAGACGCGCTTCAGGACCATGCGATACGGCCCGGAGGGACGATGCGGCGATCATCCAGGATTCGGCCGAGACCGACGGCTGGACCGGCGACGCAAGCGACGGAGGAAACTGGGGGAAGTTCATCGTCATTGTATGCGTCTCCTAAACAATTCGACGTCAGAGTACCAAAGGTTCGTTTTCTTCAATGTAAAATGTGTGGCCGAAAAACCCGGCATTTCAAGGTAGCGCAGAGGGCGAAGTATGTCATCATCGCCGTCTCCATTCAACTCCGCCCCATACAGAGTTTACCCTGTCGCGCCAGGAGAAGGCGACAACTTTCCGCGTTGCAGCACGATCTGGCGGGCGGTAACCATGATGATCGAAAACGGGGCAACTGCGGGAGATTCCTGCGCGACCGCAGTGCGATACGCCAGAGAGCCAAAATTGGGGCAAATTTGCCTCAAACTGATTCTTTCGCGGTAACGATGCGGAAACGGCCGCACGCTCGGTTGTTCTTGCGGCTGCAGCAAGTGTTGCGAGGTCGGTGCGGCACCGCCGATTGGCGATTTGATTGTTTCTGAAACGAGCCCAACAGCTGATGTGATCCGGCTTGACCTGGCGCGCTGGGATAAGCGGCATTCATGACTGAGTTCATTTACGCGCCGCCAGATGTTCCGCTTCACGTGTTCACCATGATCGCGAGTCGTGGCCGGACAAACCCGCAGGTCTGCTTTCGGTTCCCGGACGGGGTGAGGACCGGGCCGATTGCCTGATCGGCGGCTTCGCAAGCGGTTCCCCGGCGTGTTGCTGTCCACCGGCTGGATCTGGATACGTCGGGCGTGATGGTTTTTGCGCTGACAAGGGCGGCGCAGGGCAATCTCGGCCGACAGTTCGAGGCGCGGACGGTCGAGAAGGTCTACGCGGCCCGCCTCTGGGGCGTCTGGAGCCGGCCGAGGTCGGGTGGACCTGCCGCTGATCGTCGACTGGCCGAACCGTCCGCGCCAGCATGTGAACCACGAAACGGGCCGGCCGGCCGTGACCGACTGGCGGGTGACGGCGTATGGGGCGGGCGAGACGCGGGTCACCTGATGCCCCGGACCGGCCGGAGCCATCAGCTGCGGGTCCACATGGCCGAGACTGGGCCACCCGATCCTTGGCGATCCGCTCTATGCCAGCGGCGAGGCCGCCGGCATCCGCGCCTGATGCTGCACGCCGAAACGCTGGCTTCCGCCATCCGGGGACGGGCGAGGAGTGCCAAGCTTCACGTCCCCGCTCTACACCGTTCTGAGAAGTACCGGGCCGCTCACGGCGTTACGAACTCCTCCCGTCGTAGCCCTGCAGGTAGAGCAGCGCCGTCAGGTCGCCGTGGTTCACGCGCAGATCGCACTGCGCGGCAACGGTCGGCTTGGCGTGCAAGCGCGACGCCGGCCCCCGCCCGCGCCAGCATCCCGGCTCGTTCGCACCGTCGCCGACCGCAAGCACATGCATCCTCGGTGAGCCCGAGCGTCGCGGTGATCTCTTCCAGCGCCTGTATTTTTGCGGCGCGGCCCAGGATCGGTTCGGCAACGGTTCCGGTCAGGCACCCATCCTCGAGAAGAAGAGTATTCGCACGATGCTCGTCGAATCCAAGGCGCGCCGCCACCGGGCCGGTAAACGCGGTAAACCCACC